>NZ_JAHXZN010000010.1 GCF_019429485.1 Sphingomonas citri
TAGCTCGTCAGGCTCATAACCTGAAGGTCACAGGTTCAAATCCTGTCCCCGCAACCAACCTTCCCCATACCAACACTCCCCCGCAGCTCAAACGCCGGCGGCGGCGCTCGTGTGAGCGCCGCGCCGGCAAGGCGGCGCTGCGAACTGCGCTATGATCCAGAGCTATGACAGGGCCATTGACCCACCCACGCGCTTGGGACGACATCGCTCGACCCGCGGCCTGTCCCGTGGGACCGATCCTTGGCAGCGACGAGCGGGTGTGACGTGAGGGAATGGCGGGTGCCGGAGGCGCTGAGTGGGGCCGGTCGCTTCGAGCGATTGGTCAACTCGGTGCGGGATTATGCGATCTATCTGCTCGACCGCGACGGCCATGTCGCGAGCTGGAACGCGGGCGCCGAGCGCTTCAAGGGCTATGCCGCGGCCGAGATCATCGGCCAGCATTTCTCGCGCTTCTACACGCCCGAGGACCAGGCAGCGGAGCTCCCGCGCCGCGCGCTCGAGGCGGCCGCGACGCAGGGCACGTACGAGGCCGAGGGCTGGCGCGTGCGCAAGGACGGCACGCGCTTCTGGACCAGTGCGGTGATCGACCCGGTGCTCGACGAGAGCGGCGCGCTGATCGGCTTCGCCAAGGTGACCCGCGACATCACGGAACGCCGCGCCGCCGAGCGCGCGCTGCTGGAGAGCGAGCAACGCTTCCGCCTGCTCGTCCAGGGCGTACGGGACTATGCCATCTACCTGCTCGACCCCGCGGGACACGTCACCAACTGGAACCGCGGCGCACAGGCGATCAAGGGCTATAACGCCGAGGAGATCGTCGGGCAGCATTTCTCCACCTTCTACACCGCGGAGGATCGCGCGCGCGGCGAGCCCGCGCGCGCGCTGCGCACCGCGCTGGAGACGGGAAAATATGAGGTCGAGGCGTGGCGCGTGCGCAAGAGCGGCGAGCGGTTCCGCGCCGGCGTGCTGATCGACCCGATCCGCGACGAGAGCGGCACGCTGATCGGCTTCGCCAAGATCACGCGCGATCTCACCGAACGCTGGCAGGTGCAGCAGGAGCTGGAGCGCGCCCGCGAGGCGATGGCGCAGGCGCAGAAGATGGAGGCGGTCGGCCGGCTCACCGGCGGCGTCGCGCACGATTTCAACAACCTGCTCACGATCATCCGCTCCTCCGCCGACCTGCTCAAGCTGCCGACACTCGCCCCGGAGAAGCGCGAGCGGTACGTCGAGGCGATCGCGCAGACGGCCGAGCGTGCCGCCGCGCTCACCTCGCAGCTGCTCGCTTTCTCGCGCCGACAGCCGCTCAAGCCCGAACTCTTCGACGTCAGCGAGCGGCTCGCCGAGATGCGGCAACTGATGCAGACCAGCGTCGGCGGAACCGTTACCCTCAGCGTCGCCAGCCTCGCGGGCGCGATCGTAAACGCTGACCGTAACCAATTCGAGAGCGCCGTGCTCAACCTCGTCATCAACGCGCGCGACGCCATGCCCGCGGGTGGGACGCTCTCGCTGGTGCCGACGATCGTCGACGGCCTACCCGCGGTGCGCGGCCACGGAGGTGCCGCCGGCCGCTTCCTCGCATTGCGCGTCAGCGACACCGGCAGCGGCATCGCGCCCGAGGTGCTCGAGAACATCTTCGAGCCCTTTTTCACGACCAAGGCCGCGAACCAAGGGACCGGACTGGGGCTCAGCCAGGTTCACGGTTTCGCCAAGCAGAGCGGGGGCGAGATCGACGTCCGCAGCGAGCCTGGGATCGGGACCGCCTTCACGCTCTATCTGCCGCTGGTCCGGGGTGCCGGGCCGGTCGTCGCACCACCGCGGCGCGCCCCGACCCGCCCGCTACCGTCGCGTCGGGTCTTGCTGGTGGAGGACAATGAGGCAGTCGGGCAGTTCGCGCGCGGGCTGCTCGAGGAGCTCGGCCAGACCGTCACCTGGGTCTCGAACGGGGAGGCGGCACTCGAGCTGCTCGAGCGCGCCCACGACGAGTTCGACCTCGTGTTC
Organism: Sphingomonas citri; assembly: GCF_019429485.1. Lineage (GTDB taxonomy): Bacteria > Pseudomonadota > Alphaproteobacteria > Sphingomonadales > Sphingomonadaceae > Sphingomonas > Sphingomonas citri. The sequence goes on from NZ_JAHXZN010000010.1 coordinate 1,996, forward strand.
AGCGACGTGATCATGCCGGGCATCGACGGGCTCGAGCTGGCGCGCGCGATCCGCTCGCACTGGCCCGCGCTGCCGGTGGTGCTGACCACCGGCTACAGCCACGCTCTGGTCGCCGAGCAGGACCACGGCTTCGCCCTGTTGCGCAAGCCCTATTCGCTCGGCGGGCTCGCCGACATCCTCGCCTGACGCGTTCGCGCGTTCCGAAGGATTAATCGCTCGTAGCCGTTGACGCTCGCCGACGTGCGGCGCAGCCTTCGCCTTCGTCTCACCACATCGCGACGGGACATGCGCGCGCCACGCTTTCAACGACAGACCGAGCCGCGTCTACAGGCGCGACCGCTTCCCGCTGCGGCACGGCGGAACGCCGCCCTCTGCGCCAGGCCCGACGCAGGGCGCGGCGGGTGATCATCCGCTTCGATCCGTCTCGCGGCGTTGCCCCGGGCGCACCCCGGACGATGATCGTCCGCGCCGGCGAGTGGACGATCGCGATCGTGCGACGCGAGTCGCTGCCCGATCGGCGCGCGGCGCGATGGGTGATCGCCGAGGCCTTCGGCTATCTCGCCGGCGACGAGGGACTCGCCTTCGCCACCTTATTCCACGCGAGATGCTGGTTCATCTGTCGACTCGCGCAATCCGGTCGATCGCTGCTGAGGGGGCAGGCCACCCCATCCTCCAGCTCGACCGGCAATGGAGTGCGCGCGCTGCATTAGCGCGCTCGCGCTGGCGGTCTACCACTTCCGGAGTACCACCCTTAACCAAAGTAGTGGGCCAGATCATCTAGGAAGAGACTTGTCACGCCGAAGAACTAACGTGCGTCGGTAACAAACGCTTATCCATATCGGATGCGTCACGATCTCGGGATTACTCCGCCTGTCCTGAAACGGGTCAATTGTAACTTTGCCGTCGTTCACTTGGCTGCGATCAAATTATATTACGTCGACCAGGGCGCGGCATTACATACAACGATCGTGGGGGCGGTGCGGCAGACACCGGACGATCGGCTCGTGGGGGGAGCAGATGAGCGGACGGATCGGCCTGTTGATTGTATCGCCGAATGAGATCGAGGGCGAAGGACTGCGTCGGTTGCTCGGGGGAGAGCGGTTCGACGTGATCGGTGTGGCACGCAGCTGCGCGGCAGCATGCGATGCCGCCGTACCCGATCTGGTGCTTCTGCGCGCACCGCCGGGCGAGGCCACGGGGATGTGCCGCGACGCGCGCGCGCGCTGGCCGCAGGTCCGCCTCGCGGTGATGGCGCGGGCCTGCGAGAGCGCCGCGGTGGCGGAGGCGATCCAGGCGGGAGCGGACGGCTATCTCAGCATCGAGACCTCGGTCGCGGGGTTGACTGAGATGCTCAAGCTGATCGTGCTGGGCGAGAAGCTGGTGCCCTCGCAGGTGGTCAACGAGCTCGCCTCGCTGCGCCTCGAAGCCGCTACGGTGGAGCCGGAGATCGACCTGGGCGACGTCAACGTGTCCGAGCGCGAGCTCGAGATCCTGCAGGGGCTCATCCAGGGCGAGCCCAACAAGGTGATCTCGCGGCGGCTCTCGATCACCGAGGCGACCGTCAAGGTCCATGTCAAATCGATCCTGCGCAAGCTGCACGTGCTCAATCGCACCCAGGCTGCGGTCTGGGCGCTCAGCCGCGGGCTGGCGCAGCCGAGCGACGGCGCTGTGTCGCCGCGCGTCGCCGCGGCGGCGGAACCGCGCACGCGCGATCGGGCGCCGACACACGAGATGCAGCTCTAAATAGCCGAAGGGGGCTCCGATGCGCGAACTCAGCACGCCCGGCGCGCCGCCGGCGGCGATGCGTCACGGCGAGATCGACTCTGGCGAGAGAAACGGGGGCGCGAGAAACGGCGGCGAGCCGCACTGGGGCGAGCGCGACTGGGCGGACCCCCGCTCGGCCCACCCAGGGACTCGATCGGGGTATCTCAATCTCGCCTCGGTGGTGCGCATACTCTATCGGCGCGCCGCGCTGATCGCGCTGGTGGTGCTGCTCGGCGTGGCGGCGGCGCTGTTCGTCGTTCTGCGGACCACGCCAGTGTACAGCGCGACCGCGACGATCATCGTCAAGCCCGATGACGCCAGCAGCAACGTCGCCGCGCTGCCGACCGCGATCGTGAGTCCCAGCCAGGAGACCGCGATCGAGACCAAGGTCGAACTGCTGCAGTCGCGCAACCTGGCGCGCGAGGTCGCCGCGACGCTGCGCCTGGCGGATGATCCCGAGTTCGCACCGCCGCGTGACGCCCGGCCGGGCCTGCTCGACCGGCTGCTCGGCTGGATCAATCCGCCGACGGTGACCGCCGCGGTTACGCCCAAGACGATCGAGCGCGCGCGCAATGAGGCGGTGGTCGATCGGCTGATCGAGCGGCTCGACGTCAGCCGCGTCGCACGGTCGAGCATGATCAACATCACCGCCTCCTCGGCCGACCCGCGCAAGGCAGCGCTGATCGCCAACCGGGTCGCGGACACCTACATCAAGTCGCAGATGGCCGAGTCGACCGACTCGCGCGTCGCCACGATCGACGATCTCAGCGCGCGACTGGCGCAGTCGCGCGACGCCGCGGTCGCGGCGGATCGCGCGGTCGCCGCCTTCCGCACGTCGCACGGCCTGCTCGTGTCGCAGCCCGAGATCGGCGCCGCGGCGAGCGCGTCGCAGCTCGCCGGGCTGGTCGGCCAAACGCGTGCGGACGGCATCGCGGAGGCGCGCCGCGCCCAGGCGGGCGGCTCCGCCACCTCGCCGCTGCTCGCCGGCCTGCGCGAGCAGGAGGCGACGCTGGCGCGGCGGCAGAGCGAGCTGACCGGCTTCTATGGCCCGGGCTATCCCGAGGTTGCCAAGGTCAACGCCGAGATCGCCGCTCTGCGCACCCGGATCGACCAGGAGAGCGCCAGGATCCGCACCGATCTCGCCGCGCAGGCGGGGGCGAGCCAGGCGCGCGCCGCGGCGATGGCGGCGAGCGCGTCCGGCATCCGCGGCGCCGCGCTGGCGCAGGGCGCCGCCGCGGTGCAGCTGCGCGAGCTGGAGCGCCGCGCGGAGACCGCCAATGCGCTGTACAGCTCGGTCGCGGCGCTGCTGAACGGCAAGCTCAGCCTCGACCCGCAGACTAAAGCGGACATCGCGGTGGTGTCGCGCGCGCCGATCCCCGACTCGCCGAGCTCGCCGCTGCCCAAGCAGGCGCTCGGCATCGCGCTGCTCGCCTCGGCGGCGCTCGGCGCGGTGCTCGCATTGGTGGTCGAGATGATGGACATCAAGCTGCGCACCGCCGAGCAGGTCGAGCGGCTGCTCGGCGTGCGGACACTGGCGATGGTGCCCGACACGCGGCTGGAGGATGGGTCGGGCGCTGCCAGCCACGATCTGGTCAACCAGCGGCCGCGCTCGCGCTTCGCCGAGGCGATGCGCAACCTGCTGATCGAGCTGGAGGGGCGCCGCACCAGCCAGTCGCACGTGGTGGTGATCACCTCGCCGCTGGAGGCGGAGGGCAAGAACACGATCGCCAAGAGCCTGGCTGCCACCGCCACGCGGGTCGACCAGCGCGTCGTGGTGGTCGACTTCGACCTGCGTCGTCCCGAGCTCGCGCTCGGCAGCGCCGCACCCGGCGAGGTGCCGCAGACCGGCGTGGTCGCGTATCTCGCGGGCGACGCCTCGTTCGACCAGCTCAGCGTGTCGCACGAGGGGCAGCCGTTCGCCTCGCTCGGGGCGGGGCAGGCGCCGCTCGACCCCGGCGCGCTGCTGAGCTCGCCGCGGCTGCCGCGCCTGATCGCGCAGCTGCGCGAGCATTACAGCCTCGTCATCCTGAACGCCCCGCCGATCCTGCCGGTGCGCGACGCCAAGATGCTCGCCGACGTGGCCGACTCGACGCTGCTGGTGCTGCGCTGGGGCAAGACCGATCCCGAGGCGGCGCGGGTCGCGGTTCAGGTGTTCGGCCGCTCGATCACCGGCGCGGTGATCAACATGGTCGACGTCGCGGCGCACGCGGGGCGGCGCTACGGCGACATGATCCACCACGTCGCCCGCTCGTCGAGCTACTACGACCGCGCGATGCCGCGGCGAGGCTGGCGTCGCGTCAGCGGCGGCGCGCGCCGGATCGCGGCCAGCGCGGCGACGACGCTGCATCTGAACTGATCGCGGCGCGAGGCGACGCAGCGTTGATTTCGCGTCGGATCGCGCTGGCTCAGAAGCCCTCGGGCAGGTCGATCGCGCCGACCACCTCGCGGTAGCGCGCGATCGCGTAGCGATCGGTCATGCCGGCGATGAAGTCCGCGACGTGGCGCGTGATCCCGGGCTCGTCCTCGGGAAGCCGCGCGCGCCACTCGTCGGGCAGCCGCGCCGGGTCGTCGCGATAGGCGGCGAACAGCCCCGCCACGACCTGCGCGGCGGCGCCCGCCGCGGCGAGCTGCCGCGGGTGATGGTAGAGATTGGCGTACATGAAGCGCTTCAGCTCGCGCTCGGCGCTCGCCATCGCCGGCGAGAAGGCGATCAGCGGCTGGCCCGCGGCGCGTACCTCCTCCACGTCCGTCACGCCGGCAGCGTCGATGCGGCGTCGCGACTCGGCGATCAGATCGTTGACCATCGCGCCGATCTGGCTGCGGATCAGCTCGCCGGCGAGGCGCGCGCGCGGGACATCGGCGAAGCGCCCGGCAACGCGGTTCCACCCCTCGGCGACCAGCGGCACCGCCATGATCTGCTCGAGCGTCAGCAGGCCGGCGCGCAGCCCGTCGTCGATGTCGTGATTGTCATAGGCGATGTCGTCCGCGAGCGCGGCGACCTGCGCCTCGAGCGAGGCATATGTGTCGAGCGCGAGCGCGGCCTCGGCGTCCGCCTCGGCCAGCGCCCAGCCGGGGCGGCGCACCGGGCCGTTGTGCTTGGCCAGTCCTTCGAGCGTCTCCCAGGTGAGATTGAGGCCGGGCCAGCGCGGATAGGGGCGCTCGATCCGCATCAGCGTCCGCAGCGTGTGGCCGTTATGGTCGAAGCCGCCGTGCGCGCGAGTGGCAGCGCGCAACGCGTCCTCGCCGGCGTGGCCGAAGGGCGGGTGGCCGATGTCGTGCGCGAGGCACAACGCCTCGGTGAGATCCTCGTTGAGCCCGAGTGTCCGCGCGATCGTGCGGCCGATCTGCGCCACTTCGAGGCTATGCGTCAGCCGCACGCGGAAATGGTCGCCGTCGGGCGCGAGAAAGACCTGGGTCTTGTGACGCAGTCGGCGAAAGCTGATCGAGTGGATGATGCGATCGCGGTCGCGCTGGAAGGCGTCGCGCGGACCGCGGTCGCCCGCGTCCTCGCGGTGCAGCCGACCGCGGCTGCGCGCCGGGTCCGACGCCCAGGGCGCACGGTGCTGGACTCCGCTCACTGGTCGTCGAGCCGGGATACTTTCTGGCCCGCCTCGCTGGTGAAGGTGAAGGCGGAGAGTCCTTGTTTGGCGAGCGTGTTGACCATCGCGCGCGCCTCGGCCTGGGTCTTGAACGGACCGGTGACGACGCGGTTGGTGGCGCGCAGCGGCGTCGTGTAGGCGCGCTTGCCCGCCAGCGCCGGCGCCTTGCCCTGCGCCGACTTCCACGCCTTGCCGAGATCGCCGGGGTTCGCGCCGCCGGCGACCTGCACCCAGATGCGCGCGGGCTCCTCGCGCTCTGCCTTGGCCCCCTTCGCCGAGACCTTGGAGCCGGTCTTGCGGGTCTTGCCGGCCGGCGCGTCCTCCGCGTCGCTGTCCTTCTTGGCGGCCACCTTCCTGTCGCCCGCCCCTTTCTTGGCGGCTACCTTGGCGGCGGTGCCCTTGGCGGGCGGCTCGTCGTCGGTCGCGGCACGCCCACGCGCGCCCTTCTTGCCGACGGGCGCATCTTCCTCCTCGGCGGCGCGCGACGTGCGCTTGTCCGCGGCGGCGAGCCGCCGGCCGCGCGCCCGCGTCGGCTCGACCGGTTCCTCGGCGGTCACGTCGCGCGTGGTGACGCGCTTCGCCGCGGCGAGCCGCTGGCGCTTCTGCTCGTCGGCGGCCGCGTTGCGCTCGGCCGCCGCCGCCGCCTCGTCGAGCGAGGCACCGGTCGGGGCGGGCGGCGCGGCGACCGCGACGACGCGCTGCGTGCCCGGCATGGGCGACACGCCGAGCTCGGCGCCGGGCACCGAGATGCCCGCGACGATGCGCGCGAGGATCGAGTCCTCGCCCAGACGCGGGGGCGTCGGTCGCGCGGCGGCGATCGCGGGCGCCGGGGTGACAGGGCGGGGCGTGACGGATGAGGGCGGCGGCGTCGGCGTCGGTCGCGGAGATGTCGCAGCCGCGACCTGCACGGCGGCGGTCGGGAGCGAAGTAGAAGTCGGGGCGCTCGGCGTCGGCGTCGCGGCGGCTGTGCCGCTCGGCGCGGGCGCGGCAGGCGTGCGCGTGGTCGGCGCCGCGCTGACACTGGTGAGCGACGCCACCGGCGCGGACGTGGTCGGTGCGCGCGCGACGCTGGCGGGCGCGGCGGAGGCCGGCGGCGTCGTGCGCGCGGCCGCGGTCGACGGTGTCGCGGGCAGGGACGCGGCGGCGACCTGCGGCGGTGGCGTCGGCGTCGGCGTCGCGGGTACCACAGGACGCGCGGCGAACTGCCGGCCGGCGGGCACGGCGCGTGCGGCGAGCTGGCGCTGGCGCTCGGCTTCTTTCAAGCGGCGACGTTGCTCGCCGCGCGACAGCGGCTTCTCCGCGACGGGTGTCGGCGTCACGGCGGCGACCTCGACCCGCCGCGGCGCGTACGGATCGGCGGCGAGCACGGGCAGCGCCGGCACCATGCGCGCGTCGGCGAGCCGCGCCGCCGTGGGCGCCACCTCGCCGAAATGCACCGCGAAGGCGCGATCGGCGGCGTTCAGCGTCGGCAGCCGCTGGAAGAAGGCGGCGAGCCCCTGCGCCATGCCGGGCGGCATCATCCCGGTGGCGATGCGGTTCGCGCCCGAGACGTCGCCGCCCATGGCGAGGATGAAGGCGCGCGCGCGCCACGCGCCGCGGTCGGAGCGGCGCAGCAGTGCGTCGATTTCCGCCAGTGCCTCCTGCTGCCGCCCCGAGATGCCGAGCGACAGCGCGTAGCGGCGGCGTATCTCGTCGAGCTCGTCGCCCTGTGCCCCACCCTGCACCAGCGCCAGCCGATAGTCGCGCTGTGCGCGCTCCTGCTCGCCGATCAGGTCATAGGCGAGCCCGCGATCGTCGGCGTAGCGCGCCATCACCGCGCCGTAGCGTTGCGCCTCGTCGAAATAGCGCAGCGCCTCGCCGGGGCGCTCGCCGTTGACCAGGATGCGGGCGATCCCGCCCTTCACGCGCGCGTTGCGCGGATCGATCGCCTCGGCGCGCTTGTACAGCGCGGCGGCGGCGGTGGCGTCACCGAGCTTGAACGAAAGCTCGCCCGCCTCGACCAGTGCGGAGAGGTCGCGCGGCGACGCTCCGATGCGCCGCACCAGCTCGGCGAGCCGGTCGGCCTCGGGGTTGGCGGCGGGCATGATCGCCTGCGCGCGCGCGTTCGTCGCGGGCACGGCGGTGAGCGCGGCGGCGAGCGCCAGCGGCGCGAGCGCGGCGGCGAGCGTGCGTCCCGGTCGCGGGCGAGGGACGTCGGTCATGCGAACTGTTCTCCCCGCCCGCGATGCGACGGGCGGAATGGCTAAGGCCCGTCGCCGGGCCGGGCCGCCGTCTAGACCGGGTGGCGGCTGAACCGGCAATGTCGCCGCCGGCGGTGCTGCGGTGAAGCGCGCCGACCCGGCGACGAGCCGAGCCGGGCGCGGCGCTTAGATCTTCTCGGCCGCGGCGAGATAGTCCCACATCTGCTTGCTGCCCTCGCTCGTCAGCCGCAGCAGCACGCGGCGGCGGTCGACCGGGTCGGCCTCGCGGCACACCAGCCCGCGTTCGACCAGCATGGTGATCTGGCGCAGCGCGGTGGTGAGGGGCGCCCCCGACGCGACCGCCGCGCTGGTGGTATAGGTCTGGCGGTTGGACAACTCCTGGACGAACAGGTCGAGCATCAGATCGAAGGCGGGCTCGCCGAACATCTCGCCCTGGAAAAAATGCGAGCGCAGCCGCCGCTTGGCGAGGATCCGCTCGGCCGCGACGCGGAGCAGCCGGCGCTGATCCTCGACCCGCGGCGTCTCCAGCACCTCGACCGTGGCGAGCTGGCGCCGCTTGGTACCGGTGTGGAACAGGCTGACGTGGTTGGTCACCCAGATAGCGCTACCGTCGGCGGCGATGTACCGCTTCGTGATCGAATAGGGGTCGCCGCCGGCGAGCAGCGCGTCCGAGCGCTGGCGGTTGACGGTCCGATCGTCCTGGTGCGTGAATTCCAGGACACTGCGACCGACCAGGAGGTCGCGCCCGTAACCGAGCATGGCGACATAATCGTCGTCGGCGTCGACGACTCGCATGTGCTCGTCGACCAGGCAACTCATCAGGCTCCGCGACGCCGCGCGATCCATCGCGTCCATCCCCGTGTTCGTGCCGCGATCGCGGTCTGATGCACATCGCTAACATGAATGATGCGGGAATGGAGCGAAGAAGATTTACTATGGATCAAATTCAGGAGCTTAGCTTATGTTAGCGGCGCTCCCGCGAGGGGCTCATAGCCGTCGCTGCCCGGGGTAGGCGAACAGCAGGTCGGCGTCGTTCGACGCGTGCAGCTGCTCGTGCCCCGTAACGGTGACGCACTCGCCCGCCTTCCATTCGACACCGGCGACCACGCCCTCGCCGCGGATGGGAACGAGCCAGCCGGTCGTGCCCTCGGGCAACGCGATCTCGCGCGCGCCGCCGGTCCAGCGCTCCAGCACGAACTTGGGCCCCTCGACGAGGATGGTGCGCCCTGGCGCGACCTCGCCCGGTGACGGATAATCGACATAAGGCTCGAGGTCGGCGACCGCGACGCCGTCGTCGAGGTGCAGTTCGCGCGGCCGCCCATAATCGAACAGGCGATAGGTGGTGTCGGAGTTCTGCTGCACTTCGATCAGCGTCAGGCCCGCGCCGATGGCGTGGATCACGCCCGAGTGCGAGTAGAAGAAGTCGCCCGCCTTGACCAGCTTCCAGTCGAGCTTGTGCTCGAGGCTGCCGTCCTCGGCGCTGGCGCGCAGTTCCTCGCGCGTGATCGGCTGGAGCGGGCCGAGCGCGATCGTCGAGTCGGGCTCGGCCGCCAGGATCGTCCAGCACTCGTCCTTGCCGCGCGGCAGGCCACGCTTCTGCGCCTCCTCGTCGGAAGGGTGATCCTGCACCGACAATTTCTCGCTGGTGAACAGGTATTTGATCAGCAGCTCCGACTGTTCCGGGTGGGGCGACTGGAACCAGATCTCGCCGATCGGCTCGGCGTCGGGGGCGGGATCGGGGAAGCCGGGGAACAGGTGATGCCGCCCCCAGGGCTTCTCGACGCGCTTGGTGGCGAGCAGGGTGGCGGGCATGCGGACTCCTTGGGTGCGAGCGGATCGAGCGGCGACAACGTGCCGTGCGCGCGGCGCGTTGCGTCCGCGTGAAAGCCGTTGTTCGTCGCGACCTCCTTAAGCTAAGAGCCGGGTCGATGCGTACCCCCCTTTTCCGCTCCCCCTCCGTCCGGCCGCTCGCGCTCGGGCTCGTCGCCGCGCTGGCGCTACCGGTCGCCGGCTGCGCGGGCAAATCCAACCGCGCCGATCTGCCCTATGTCGCGCGCGACGTCGGCACGCTCTACTCGGCCGCCAAGCAGCGGCTCGACCAGGGGCGATACAAGGAGGCGGCGGCGCTGTTCGACGAGGTCGAGCGCCAGCACCCCTATTCCGTCTGGGCGCGCCGCGCGCAGCTGATGGGCGCGTTCAGTTACTATCTCAACCGCGACTACACGCCGGCGATCCAGGGCGCGCAGCGCTTCCTCTCCGTGCACCCCGGCAACCGCGATGCTCCCTACGCTTATTACCTCGTCGCGATGAGCTATTACGAGCAGATCAACGACGTCACGCGTGATCAGAAGATCACCTCGCAGGCGCAGGACGCGCTCGGCGAGCTGACGCGGCGCTATCCCAACACGCGCTACGCCGCCGACGCGCGGCTGAAGATCGACCTGGTGCGTGACCATCTCGCCGGCAAGGAGATGGAGATCGGCCGCTTCTACGAGCGGCGCCGGCAGTGGCTCTCCGCCACGCTGCGCTTCCGCCGCGTCGTCGACGAATATCAGACCACGACGCACGCGCCCGAGGCGCTGATGCGGCTGACCGAGACCTATCTCGCGCTCGGCGTTCGCCCCGAGGCGGAGAAGGCCGCCGCGGTGCTCGGCGCCAATTACCCGGGCAGCGAATGGTATCAGCGCGCCTACAAGCTGATGCGCGAGTATCCTGCCAAGCCGCTGACGCCGCTCGCGCCGGGCGAACTGGTCGTGCCGGTAGCGACCCGGTCGGGCGTGCCGGGCGAGGCGACGGCCGCGCCGCCCAGCGCCGAGGCACCCGCGCCGACGACGCCGACCACCACCGGCGGCGACAATCCCTCCGGCAGCACCGCCCCCGGCGCGGTCACCGACACGCCCGCGACGACGCCGAGCGCGCCGCAATAAGCGGTAATTGCGGAACAGAAGGGGTAAACAGGCGCACGATTCGCCGCTAAGGAGCGCAGGCCGATGCTGACCGCGCTATCCATCCGTGATGTCGTGCTGATCGAGGCGCTCGAGCTGGAGTTCGGCGCCGGCCTCGGCGTGCTCACCGGCGAGACCGGCGCGGGCAAGTCGATCCTGCTCGACGCGCTGGGGCTGGCGCTCGGTCGCCGCGGCGAGAGCGGATTGGTGCGCAGCGGCGCGACTCAGGCAGTGGTGACCGCCAGCTTCGACGCGCCGCCCGCGGTGGCGGCGCTGCTCGCCGACAACGGGCTGGAGCTCGAATCGGGCGAGCCGCTGATCATCCGCCGCATCGTCAAGGCGGACGGCGGCAGTCGCGCCTTCGTCAACGACCAGCCCGCGTCGGCGGCGCTGCTGCGCGAGCTCGGCGCGCTGCTCGTCGAGATCCACGGGCAGCACGACGACCGCGGGCTGCTCGCCGCAGCGGGTCATCGCGCCCTGCTCGACGCCTACGCGCGGGGCAACACCCGTGCGGTGGCCGAGGCGCACGCGGCGTGGCGCGCCGCCGAGCGCGCCCTGGACGAGGCGCGCGACGGCATCGCCGCGGCCCAGCGCGACCGCGAGTGGCTCGAACATTCGGTCGCCGAGCTCGTCTCGCTCGCGCCCGAGCCGGGGGAGGAGGAGACGCTGGCCGAGCGCCGCCGCGCGATGCAGCGCGCCGAGAAGGTGGCGGACGACCTGGGCGCGGTGACCGACCATCTCGACGGCGGTGACGGCGCGCTGACGCATCTGCGCCAGGCCGCGCGCGTGCTGGAGCGGATCGCGGAGGACCATCCTGCGCTGGGCGACGCGCTGGCGGCGGTCGATCGCGCGCTGATCGAGGGCGGCGCGGCCGAGGAGCGGCTGCGCGAGGCCGCCGCAGCGCTTCTGTACGACCCGCGCCAGCTCGAGGACGACGAGGCGCGGCTGTTCGAGCTCCGCGCGATGGCGCGCAAGCATCGCGTCCAGCCCGACGAGCTCGCCGCGCTGGCGGGCGACCTGGCCGCGCAGCTCGAGCGGCTCAATGCCGGGGAGGAAGGACTGAGCGGTCTAGAGCGCGCGGTGGCGACAGCGCGAACGCGCTACGAGGCCGCCGCCGCCGAGCTGACCGCGATGCGTACCGCGGCGGCGACCCGGCTCGATGCCGCGGTGGCCGACGAATTGGCGCCATTGAAGCTCGACGCCGCGCGCTTCCGCACCGTGGTTGCGCCGCTCGCGGAGGCCGACTGGTCGGCGGCGGGACGCGATCGGGTCGAGTTCGAGATCGCGACGAACCCGGGCGCGCCCTTCGCCGCGCTCGCCAAGATCGCTTCCGGCGGCGAGCTGTCGCGCTTCATCCTCGCACTCAAGGTGGCGCTGGCGCAGGAGGGCGGCGCGACCACGATGATCTTCGACGAGATCGATCGCGGGGTCGGCGGCGCGGTGGCGAGCGCGATCGGCGAGCGGCTGGCGCGGCTGGCGCAGGCGACCCAGCTGCTCGTGGTGACGCATAGCCCGCAGGTGGCGGCACGCGGCGCGACGCACTGGCTCATCGCCAAGTCGAGCGACGGGGTGGTGACTCGCACCGGCGTGCGCCCGCTCGACGCTGCCGAGCGTCGCGAGGAGATCGCGCGCATGCTGTCGGGCGCGACGGTCACCGACGAGGCACGCGCCCAGGCGGAGCGGCTGCTCGAGGCGGGGTGAGAGGGGGCGTGCGAGGTAAGCTGATCCTCCCGGCGAGCGGGAAGGATCTGGTCGCTGAGCCACGTTCGGTAGTTCTGATCACGCCTCGCCCCCGAGCCTCACCGCGCCGCTGGCGTGCGCCGCCCACGTGATGGTAGACGCCTCGCATGGGCCACGGTCACCATCACGCGCACGCGCATCACCACCACGATCACGAGTCGCACGGCCACCATCACCACGCCCCGCCGGAGCGCTGGGACCGCGCCTTCGGGATCGGGATCGGGCTCAACTTGGCCTATGTCGTCGCCGAGGGAGCCGTCGGGCTGATCCTGGGGTCGATGGCGCTCCTCGCCGACGCGGGACACAATCTGTCCGACGTGCTCGGCCTCGCGGTGGCCTGGGGCGGCGCGACACTGGCCCGCGCCGCGCCCTCCAAGCGCTTCACCTACGGGCTGAAGGGGTCGACCATCCTCGCCGCGCTCGCCAACGCGCTGCTGCTGCTGGTGGCGATCGGCGCGATCGCGCTGGAGGCGGTGCATCGCTTCGGCGAACCGCAGCCGGTGCCGGGGCTCACCGTCTCAATCGTCGCCGGCGCTGGGATAGCGGTCAACGCGGTCACCGCCTGGCTGTTCGCGCGCGGACGCGAGGGCGACGTCAACATCCGCGGTGCCTATCTCCACATGCTCGCCGACGCGGTGGTGTCGGCGGGCGTGGTCGCGGCCGGCATCGCGCTCTACTTCACGGGCTTCGGCTGGATCGACCCGGCGGTGAGCCTCGTCATCGCCGCGGTGATCTTCTGGCAGACCTGGGGGCTGCTGCGCGAGACGGTGGAGATGGCGCTGGCCGCGGTGCCGCGCGGGATCGACTATGACGGCGTCAGCGCCGCTCTGGCCGGGCTGCCCGGCGTGGCCGCGATCCACGATCTGCATATCTGGCCGATGTCGACGACCGAGCCGAGCCTCACCGCGCATCTCTGCATGCCCGGCGGTCATCCGGGCGACGGCTTCCTCCAGTCCGCGCAGGAGATGCTGCACGCGCGGTTCGGGATCGGCCACGCGACGCTGCAGGTGGAGACCGGCGCGCCGTGCGGGCTGGCCGACGAACGGACCGTGTGAGCGGACCGTGTGAGCGGACGCGGCGCGCTCAGCGGAGAGCACGCCGCGCCGGTGTCGAGATCGACGGCTCGACGGCCGCTCAGCCCGGGAGGGCGAGCGGCGCCGTGGCTCAATTGGCGGCGCCGGCGACGTTGGTCGGCAGCGGCTGCGCGGCGCGGAACGAGACCGGCACGCCGTTCGCCTGGCCCGAGACACGATCGCCGTTCACGACGAGGCGGAAGCGACCGCCGCGGCCGACCTCGCGGCCCTCGATCACGGTGCGCTGCGAGTCGAGCGCGCTGGCCGTGTACACATAGGTGTGGCCGTCGCGGGTGAAGCTGCGCTCGACCGGCGCGGCGGTCGCGGCGGTAGCGGTCAGCGCGGCGGCAGCAGCGGCGAGGATCGTGGCAGTGCGCATGAACGTTGCTCCAGCATAGGGGGCGAGTGCCCGATTGATGCGTCGCAGCATGGATGGTGCACCGCAACATGCGCAATTGAGTGGTTCGCAAACGTGATTGCAGCTAATGCACCCGTCATTGCCGCATCGCCGCACGCGCTTTTGCGTCACCCACGCGCATCGGCTAAGGCGCCGCGCCTATGACGCTCTTCACTCGCTTCGCCGCTCACCTCGACGCTGCGCTCGACGCGCTCACCGCCACCGGCACGCTGCCGGCGGGGCTCGACCGCCGCAACGTCACCGTCGAGCCGCCGCGCGACCCCAGCCACGGCGACCTGGCCACCAACGCCGCGATGGTGCTCGCCAAGCCGGCCGCGACCAACCCGCGCGCGCTCGCCGAGGCCCTGGCGGGCGAGCTGCGCCAGCTGCCCGAGGTGGCCGAGGTGAGCGTCGCCGGCCCGGGCTTCATCAACCTGCGGCTGCACGACGACGTGTGGCGCGGCGAGATCGGTGCGATCCATGCGGCCGGGGCGGACTACGGTCGCTCCTCCGGCGGCGAGGGCGTCACGGTCAACATCGAATACGTTTCGGCCAACCCGACCGGTCCGATGCACATGGGGCATTGCCGCGGCGCCGTGGTGGGTGACGCGCTGGCCAGCCTGCTCGAGTTCGCCGGCAACAAGGTGGTGCGCGAGTACTATGTCAACGACGCGGGCGGGCAGGTCGACGTGCTCGCGCGCTCGGCGCACCTGCGCTACCGCGAGGCGCTGGGCGAGGACGTCGGCGCGGTGCCCGAGGGGCTGTATCCCGGCGACTATCTCATCCCGGTCGGGCGCGCGCTCGCCGAGGAGTTCGGCGACCGTTTCGCCGCCGCGCCCGAGGGCGAGTGGCTCGCGCTGTTTCGCACGCGCGCGGTGGCGGCGATGCTGGTGCTGATCCGCGACGACCTCGCGCTGCTCGGCATCCACCACGACCTGTTCTCGTCGGAGGCGGAGCTGCAGGCGGCGGGCAAGCCCGAGGCGGCCGAGGCGTGGCTGCGCGCGCGCGACCTCGTCTACGACGGCGTGCTCGAGGCGCCTAAGGGCGAGACGCCCGACGACTGGGAGCCGGTCGAGCTGCCGCTGTTCCGCTCGAGCCGGTTCGGGGACGACCAGGACCGGCCGATCAAGAAGTCGAACGGCAGCTGGACCTATTTTGGCGCGGACCTCGCCTATCATTTCCAGAAGGCGCAGGGCGCGGATCAGCTGATCGACATTTGGGGCGCCGACCATGCCGGCACGGTCAAGCGCATCCAGGCCGCGGTCGCGGCGCTGACCGAGGGGAAGACGCGCTTCGACGTCAAGCTGGTGCAGATGGTGCGGCTGCTACGCGGCGGCGAGCCGGTCAAGATGTCGAAGCGCGCGGGCAACTTCGTCACGCTCGCCGATGTGGTGCGCGAGGTCGGCAAGGACGTGGTGCGGTTCACCATGCTGACCCGCCGTTCCGACGCGCAGATGGACTTCGACTTCGCCAAGGTGGTCGAGGCGTCGAAGGAGAATCCCGTGTTCTACGTGCAATATGCGCACGCGCGGGTGCACTCGCTCCATCGCCGCGCGGCCGAGGCGGGGATCAGCGCGGAGGCGGCCGATCTGTCCCGGCTTGATACGGAGGAGCTGGCGCTGGTGAAGCGCGCGGCACAGTTCCCGCGCGTGGTCGAGACCGCGGCGACGGCGCGCGAGCCGCACCGCATCGCCTTTTATCTCTATGATCTGGCAGCGGAGTTCCACGCGCTGTGGAACGTCGGCAACGATCGGCCGGAGCGCCGCTTCCTCGTCCCGGAGGATGCTCAGGTCACCGCCGCGCGCTTGTCCTTGGCCGCCGCGATCGGCCAGATTATCCGCAACGGCCTCGCCATCATGGGCGTGGAGGCGGTCACGGAGATGCACTGATGTCGAGGTCTGGGTCGTTCGCGCCCGGCGACGAGGACCGGCTGCCCTGGCTCGAGACGGTCGAGCCGGACGAGCCCGAGGGCGCCCCGGTGGGCCGTGTGGTGCTGCTCGTGCTGCTCGGACTGGTGGTGCTCGGCGCGGTGCTGTTCGGCCTCTACCATTATCAGCGCGGCGCGGGCGGCGAGGGCGCGCTGATCGTCGCGCCCTCGGGCGACTATAAGGTCCGTCCCGACGAGCCCGGCGGGCTCAAGGTCGAGGGCGAGGGCGACTCGGCGATCGCGGCGAGTGCGGGCAGTAACAGCGCGGCCGCGATCGATCTCTCCGCGGTGCCCGAGGCGCCGATCGCCCGCCCGAGCCCGGCGCCCAGCGCGACGCCGACGCCGGCCGGTGGCGCACCCTCGGTCAGCGCGGCGGTGCCGCAGGCCGCGGCGCCGCTGCGCGCGGCCCGACCCGTCGCCGCGCCTGTGCCGCGCGTGCCGGGCGCGGGGACGGGTGGCGCGCTGGTCCAGCTCGGCGCCTTCCCGACCGAGGCAGCGGCGAACGTCGCCTGGAGCGCGATCGCCAAGCGCTTCGGCTATGTCGCCGCTCTGGGCAAGGTGGTGCAGCCGGCGACGGTGAACGGGCGCAACGTCTACCGATTGCGGGTCAACGCCGGTAGTGCGGGCAACGCGGCGAACCTTTGCGGCCGCCTCAAGGTCGCGGGCGAGGCCTGTTTCGTCACGGGGTGAAAAGCAGCGCTGCGGGGCCTGAGGTGGGGAAGGTCGGCCAGCCGATCTTCAGCAGGCTGTCGTGCGAGATGCGCGGACTGGCCCTCACCTTCTCCGTCATCGCGGACTTGGTCCGGAATCCCCCGGACCGCATATCGTGGAAGCGTTGCTCTCGCGGGAAAGTGTATCCTCGACCAAGTCCGGATGACGGAAGGTTTCTTGGTAGAACCTCGCGCTAAGTTTAGGTGACCATCCTGGCCGGCATCAGCCGGAGGACGTTCCGATCATCGCAGGCCGATCGAGGCAGGTTTCACCTCTTCCCGAACTTGCGCTGCGTCTTGCCGAAGCGTGTCTTGCGCGTCCCCGGCTTGCCCTCGTTCGATCGACCCATCAGCGGCGCCTTGTGCTGCTCCACCGGCAGGCCGAGCTCCTCCTGCTCCAGCTGGCGGATCTCGTCGCGCAGCCGGCCCGCTTCCTCGAACTCGAGGTCCGACGCGGCCTTGCGCATCTTCTTCTCGAGCTCCTCGATATACGCGCGCAGATTGTGGCCGACCATGTGCGGCCGCTCGTCGTCGATCTCGACCGTGACCTGATCCTTCGAGGCGACGTGCGCGATGATGTCGCCGATGTTGCGGCGGATCGTCGTCGGCGTGATGCCGTGCTCGCGGTTGTACGCCTCCTGCTTCTCGCGACGGCGCGCGGTCTCGTTCATCGCGCGCTCCATGCTGCCGGTGATCCGGTCGGCGTAGAGGATCACGCGCCCGTCGACGTTGCGCGCGGCGCGCCCGATCGTCTGGATCAGCGAGGTCTCGGAGCGCAGGAAGCCCTCCTTGTCGGCGTCGAGGATCGCGACCAGCCCGCACTCGGGGATGTCGAGCCCCTCGCGCAGCAGGTTGATGCCGATCAGCACGTCATACACGCCCAGCCGCAGGTCGCGGATCAGCTCGATGCGCTCCAGCGTCTCGACATCCGAGTGCATGTAGCGGACCTTGATTCCCGCCTCGTGCATGTACTCGGTGAGGTCTTCCGCCATCCGCTTGGTCAGCGTGGTGACGAGCGTGCGATAGCCCTTCTCGGTGGTGGCGCGGCACTCGACGATCAGGTCCTGCACCTGCTCCTCGACCGGCCTGATCTCGACCGGCGGGTCGATCAGCCCGGTCGGGCGGATCACCTGCTCGGCGAAGACGCCGCTGGACTGTTCCATCTCCCAGCTGCCCGGCGTCGCCGAGACGCACACCGTCTGCGGGCGCATCGCATCCCACTCGTTGAAGCGAAGCGGGCGGTTGTCGATCGCCGAGGGCAGGCGGAAGCCGTACTCGGCCAGCGTGATCTTGCGGCGATGGTCGCCGCGCGACATGCCGTTGATCTGGCCGATCGTCTGGTGGCTCTCGTCGACGAAGAGCAGGGCATTCTCGGGCAGATATTCGAACAACGTGGGGGGCGGCTCGCCGGGCAGGCGGCCGGTGAGGAAGCGGCTGTAATTCTCGATGCCGTTGCAGCTGCCCGTCGCCGCGATCATCTCAAGGTCGAAGTTGGTGCGCTGCTCCAGCCGCTGGCGCTCGAGCAGCTTGCCCTCGATCTCCAGCTCCTTGAGCCGCTCGCTCAGCTCATGCCGGATCGCCTCCGCCGCCTGCTTCATCGTCGGCCCGGGCGTGACATAGTGCGAGTTGGCGTAGATGCGCACCGTGTTGAGCGACGCGCTCTTCTTGCCGGTCAGCGGATCGAACTCGACGATCTCCTCGATCTCGTCGCCGAAGAAGGACACGCGCCAGGCGCTGTCCTCATAGTGCGACGGGAAGATCTCGAGCGTGTCACCCTTGACTCGGAAGTTGCCGCGCTGGAAGGCGGCGTCATTGCGCTTGTACTGCAGCGCGACCAGCTTGCGCACGATCTCGCGCTGGTCGACGCTCTGGCCCTTCTTGAGGTCGAAGATCATCGCGGAATACGTCTCGACCGAGCCGATGCCGTAGAGGCACGAGACCGAGGCCACGATGATCACGTCGTCGCGTTCGAGCAGCGATCGGGTCGCCGAGTGGCGCATCCGGTCTATCGACTCGTTCACCGAGCTCTCTTTCTCGATGTACGTGTCGGAGCGCGGGACGTACGCCTCGGGCTGGTAATAATCGTAATAGCTGACGAAATATTCGACCGCATTGTCGGGGAAGAAGCTCTTGAACTCGCCGTAGAGCTGCGCGGCGAGGATCTTGTTGGGGGCGAGGATCAGCGCGGGACGCTGCATCTCCTCGATCACCTTGGCCATGGTGAAGGTCTTGCCGGACCCGGTGACGCCGAGCAGCACCTGGTCGCGCTCGCCCGCCTTGGCGGCATCGACCAGCTCGCGGATCGCGGTCGGCTGGTCGCCGGAGGGCTGATACTCGCTGACGAGGGTGAAGCGGCGGCCGCCCTCGACCTTCTGCGGGCGGTTGGGACGGTGCGGGACGAAGTCGGTGCCGGTCTCCGGCTCGGCAAGGGACGTGCGGATCTGGATCGCCATGCCGCTGATATGGGCGCGGGAGGGGGCGGGGGGAAGGGCGGGAGTCTGGATCCTGCCCGCTGCACAGGGAGGAGTCTGCTACCTCTTGCTCACACGTCGGCGTCACGCTACTGCAAGTCAGTCGCAAATCAGAGAGGTGCCGATGTACCGCTTCCTCGACCGGCCGCTCGACCAGCTCGACGAGCATCTCCACTTCCTCGTCAGTGCGATGCGTCACTGGACGCTGGTCACGCGCGCGGGCCGATGCGCCTGCCGCGCGCTCGCCCCGGCGTTCGCCTGGCGCGGGGTCAATGCCGCGCTGCCGGATTTCGCCGCGGCGATGACCGCGTTCGATCGCGAGGGGAAGCGCTGGCTCCGCTTCGGCGCCGCGACCGCGCGCACGGTGAGCGACGACGAGGCGGTGCTGCTCGCGCTGATCGACGCGGCGATGCGCGGCGAGCGCGCCGCGGCGCGGCGGATCGCGGCGACGCTCGTGACCGAGCCCGCGCTGGCGCGTACCGTCACCGCGATGGAGTGGGTGGCGCTGCGATTTCTCCAGGCGCCGCTGGCGCAGCGGGACGGCGCGCCGCGACAAGCCTGAACGCGCGCGCCCCAAGCCGACCTATGGTTGACCCTGCGCGCCACGGGTCATAATGCGCCCCATTCGCACGACATTCCCCGTTCTCAGACCGGATCGCCGATGACCGACCTCCGCGCGCCAGTACTCATCCCCGACTCCACCGCTTTCCACAGCGTGGCGGTCACCTGGGTGCGTCACTGGAACGAGCATCTGTTCAGCTTCGCGGTCGAGCGTCCCGCCTCGTTCCGTTTCCGCTCGGGCGAGTTCGTGATGATCGGCCTGCCCGGCGTCGAGGGCGAGGACGGCAAAGCCGCCAAGCCGGTGATGCGCGCCTATTCGATCGCCAGCCCGGCCTGGGCCGAGGAACTGGAATTCCTCTCGATCAAGGTACCCGAGGGGCCGCTGACCGGGCGGCTGCAGCAGATCGAGACGGGCGACCAGGTCTATCTCGGCAAGAAGCCGACCGGGACGCTGGTGCTCGACGCGCTGCTCGGCGGGCGGCGGCTGTTCCTGCTGTCGACCGGCACCGGGCTGGCGCCGTTCCTCAGCGTGGCGCGCGACCCCGACGTGTACGAGCGCTTCGACGAGGTGGTGGTGGTCCACGGCGTCCGCCGCGTCGACGACCTCGCCTGGCGCGAGATGCTCGAGGCGAAGCTGGCGGAGGATCCGCTGGTGTCGGAGCAGGCGGCGACGCAGTTCCGCTACCTGCCGACCGTCACCCGCGAGGACTTCCCCGTGCAGGCGCGCATTCCCGCGCTGATCGAGGACGGGCGGCTCTTCGACGGGCTCGGCGGCGAGG
This sequence comes from Sphingomonas citri, assembly GCF_019429485.1. GTDB lineage: Bacteria > Pseudomonadota > Alphaproteobacteria > Sphingomonadales > Sphingomonadaceae > Sphingomonas > Sphingomonas citri. Next base: position 22,163 of record NZ_JAHXZN010000010.1, read on the forward strand.
CCAAGTTCGATCCGGAGAACGATCGCGTGATGCTGTGCGGCTCCACCGCGATGATCCGCGAGGTGGCGGGCATGCTCGAGCAGCGTGGGCTGGTCGAGGGCTCCAACGCCAACCCCGGCCAGTTCGTGATCGAGCGCGCCTTCGTCGACTGAGCGCGGGGCGGCCGGGTCTCAGGACGCGAACGTCCCCTCGTTCCGTCATCCCGGACTTGGTCCGGGATCCACCGTGCCGCGGATCGCCCGCCCATGGGGGCGCGGACGAGTGGACCCCGGCCTTCGCCGGGCTGACGGCAAGAGGAGGAAGGGCCGGCGTCTGGAGCGGCCGGCCAGCCGTCCGCCTGCCACCCCCCACCGCACGCTGGCGACTCCGCCGCGCATCCTCTAGGCTCGTCCGAAAATGGAGGAGAGAGGCGATGGCGACGCTCGCGTCGGTGGACACTTCGGCCTATGCGCCCGGCGAGTGGGAGGCTCGGGTCGATCTCGCCGCCGCCTACCGGCTGGTCGCGCTATACGGCTGGGACGATCTGATCTTCACCCATCTGTCCGCGCGCGTGCCCGGGCCGGATCATCATTTCCTCATCAACCCGTATGACATGATGTTCGAGGAGATCACCGCCTCGACGCTGGTCAAGATCGACGTCGACGGCCAGCCGGTCGGCCGCTCGGACCATCCGGTCAACCCGGCGGGCTTCACCATCCACTCGGCGATCCATATGGCGCGCGACGACGCGCACGCGGTGATGCACCTCCACACCCCGCACGGCCAGGCGGTGTCGGCGATGGCGTGCGGGCTGCTGCCGCACACCCAGACCGCGATGATCGCGAGCCACGACGTCGCCTATCACGACTATGAGGGCATCGCGACCGACCTCGACGAGCGCGAGCGGCTGGTCGCCGACCTCGGTGCCAAGAACGCGATGATCCTGCGCAACCACGGCACGCTGGCGGTGGGCAACTCGGTCGCGGCCTGTTTCCTGCGGCTCTATTTCCTCGAGCGCGCGTGCCAGGCGCAGGTGCATATGCTCGCCGCGGGGCGCGACGGGCTCAACCCGCCGCCCGACGGGGTCGAGGAGAAGGTCGCGCATCAGGCCAGCCCCGCGGGAATGGGGATGGTGGCGCAGGCGCTCGCCTGGCCCGCGCTGCTGCGCAAGCTCGATCGCCTGAGCCCGGGGTACCGTGAGTAGCCGCCTGAGCCGCAAGCGACCCCCCGGCGAAAGCCGGGGTCCAGGTGGGAAGACCATGGTGAGACCCACTCGCGTCTCCCAGCTGGACCCCGGCGTCCGCCGGGGTGGTTAGTGAGGAAGCGGCTTCCTCACACCTCTCCCTCGTCCACGTCGGGCGCCTCGTCCGCCGCCGCGCCGCCGCTCTCCAGCGCCGCCTCGTCGGCGGCGAGCGCGTCGGCGTCGGCCGCGGTGATGCCGAAGCGCGCCGCCACATCCGGAGCGTAGCGCAGCAGGTCGGGGCGCAGCTTGAGAAGGCTGACGTCCTTGGCCTTGCCCTCCATCATCACGTCGAACACCAGCCCCTCCGCGGTGCGCATGAAGGTGGCGAACTCGAACGGGTTGGTGAAGTCGGCGTGCCCGGTCCACACCGGTGGACGCAGCACCGTCTTGATGCGCGCGCCCGCCTTCACCGGTGCCTTGACCAGCTCGCCCTTGCGCACCGTCTTGCCGCTGGCGCGCTGCTTGGCGGTGATCTTCTGCTTCACCTCGCGCATCTCGGTACGCGGCGAGGAGAAGTGGATCTTGGGGCGCACGCCGGTCGGCCAGGTCCTCAGGAAGCGCTCCAGCGTCTCGCGCAGGTCGAGCCCCTCGGGGTTGAGACACCAGAAATGCTGATAGTCGAAGATCAGCCGCACGCCGCAGCGCTCGTGGATCCACAGAGCGTCGGCGGCGGAGAAGCGCAGGTCGTCGTTCTCGAGCACGAGGCGCTGGCGCACGTGCTCCGGGCAGCGTTCCCAGCCGCGCAGCCAGCGCTCGCGGCTGGCGTGATGGTCGTCGTAGACTCCGCCGACGTGCGTCACCATCACCGCCTCCTCGTCCAGCCCCATGCGGTCGAGCATCTCGGCCTGCGACGACAGGTCCCAGATCGACTTGGCGGTGAGGGCGTCGTCGGGGCTGTTGAGCAGCACATATTGTGACGGGTGGAACGACAGGCGGATGCCGAGCGCGCGCGCCTTGGCACCGAAGGCGGCGAGCTCGGCGTCGCTCTCGCGCACCATGTCGTGGAACTGCGGCATGTCCGGGTGCGTGGCGTAGGGGGCCAGATCGGAGGAGAGGCGGTACATGTCGAGCCGCTCGCTGGCGAGATAGTCGAGCACCTTGTCGACCTGTTCGAGCGAGCACTTCAGATGCGGGTTGGCCTGCCAGCGGCGGGTGTCGCCGCTCTTGAGGCCGGGCTTGCCCATCACCTTGACCGGAAAGCCGAGGCGGAGCGGGTGATCAGGAGGCGTGGGCATGGTGGGGTAACGCCGCGAGGCGCGCGGGGGTGCCAAGCCTTCTCCATCACTTGCCGCTCAGGACGGAGCGCCAGCGTCGGCGAGGTTGACGGCGCCGCCCGTTGCGACCAATCGGGCGGCGACCGGCGGACAGCAGGGCCCGAGGCGCGCGGCCGTCGGGTGCGCCGCCGCAACGCGAACGGGACGATGACGATGACGCCTCACCCCTGCCTCCTCGTGGCGGACGAGCGGGAGCGTCGCGCGTGACCGCGCTGCTGCCGGAAGGGCTGCGCGATCGCCTGCCGCCCGTCGCTGACGCGGCCGCTGCGTTGGAGGCGCGCGTGCTCGGTGCGATCCACGCGCACGGCTATGAGCGAGTCGACCCGCCGCTCGCCGAGTTCGCCGAGGGGCTGGGCTCGCGGCTCAAGGCCGGCGCGCTGCAGGACGCGGTGCGCTTCGTCGACCCGGTGTCGCAGCGCACCCTCGCGATCCGGCCGGACCTGACCGCGCAGGTGGCGCGAATCGCGGCAACGAGGATGGGGCATCACCCGCGCCCGGTGCGGCTGAGCTACGCCGGCGCGGTGCTCAAGCTGCGCGCCAGCCAGCTCGCCCCCGCGCGCGAGACGCGTCAGATCGGCGCCGAGCTGTTCGGGCTCGACACCGTGGCGGCGGCGCAGGAGGTGGTCACCGTCGCGATCGAGGCGGTCGCGGCCGCGGGCGTGGCGCGTCCTTCGCTCGACTTCACCTTGCCCGATCTGGTCGACACGCTCGCGGCGGGCGCGCTGCCGGTCGCGCCCGAGAAGCTCGATTCGCTGCGCCAGCGGCTCGACGCCAAGGACGCGGGCGCGGTCGCCGAGCTCGCACCCGATTACCTCCCGCTGGTCGCGGCGGCGGGGCCGTTCGATCAGGCGCTGGCGCGGCTGCGCGACTTCGATCGCGACGGCGCGCTCGCATCGCGGCTGGACGCACTCGCCGCGATCGCGCGCGCGCTGGACGGGCGCGCGGAGCTGACGCTCGACCCGACCGAGCGCCACGGCTTCGAATATCAGACCTGGCTCGGCTTCTCGCTGTTCGCGGGCAGCTCGTCCGCGGAGGTCGGCCGCGGCGGCACTTACACCGTCGTGCACGAGGGCGGTGCGGAGGAGGCGGCGACCGGCTTCTCCCTGTTCGCTGACCGGCTGATCGGCGACGAGCCCGCGGGCGAGCGCCGCCGGCTGTTCCTGCCGTTCGGCACGCCGGCGGCGGCCGCCGCCGCGATGCGCGCACAGGGCTGGGTCACCGTCGCGGCGCTGGAACCGGGCGACACGCCCGAGGCGCAGCTGTGCACGCACCTGTACGCCGAGGGCGAGCCGCGCCCGCTCGGTTGAGCGCGCCATCCGCCGCCGCGGCGGCTCACTCGGCCGCCATCGGTCCCTTGAACAGCAGGCCGAAATAATCACCCTTGTTCCAGCGCGGCCGGTCGGCCGCGCCGGCGATCTCGCGCGCGATGCGATAATTGGCGTCGACGAAGCGGACGCCCTGGTCCCACAGGATCGGCTGCGACAGATCGTCGCACGGCTTGTGGTAGCAATTGCCCATGAAGTCGGCGACCGCGGCCTTGCCCGGCCCCTTCTGCCCAGGCCACAGGAAGACCGAGGGCACGCCCTTCTGCACGAAGCGGAAATGGTCCGAGCGGACGAAAATCGCCTCCTCCGGCATCGGATCGGGCGAGAGGCCGACGCCGATCGCGCCGACCGCGCGCGCGATGATCGGCCCGAGCGACGAGCGGTCGCCGCCGAACGCCACCATGTCCTCGAACCTGTAGGTGAGGATCGGCATGTCGAGGTTCACGTCGGCGACGATGTCGGCGATCGGTACGGTCGGGTGGTTGGTGAAATAGTCGCTGCCGACGAGTCCCTTCTCCTCTGCGGTGACGGCCAGGAACAGCACCGACCGCTTCGGCGGCGGCGCCTGCTTGAAGCGCCTGGCCGCCTCGATCAGGCTGGCGATGCCGATCGCGTCGTCGAGCGCGCCGTTGTAGATCGTGTCACCCTTCACCGCCTTGCCGACGCCGACGTGATCGAGGTGCGCCGACAGCACCACGGTCTCGCGTCCGACGCTCGGGTCGGTGCCGGGGATCATGCCGATGACGTTGCTACTGGGCAGCGCGCGGTACGTGGTGGCGCTCTCCACGGTGAGCGTGCCGGCGGCCGTGACAGGGCGCGCGCGCAGCATCTTCTTCTTGGCCGTGCGCGCCATCGTCGCCCAGTCGCGCGCGAAAAGCTTCGCTGCGCCAGCAGTGGAGAGCGTGCCGAGCAGCGGTACCGAGGGGGTGGCCGTGCTGCCCGTACCGTCGGGCAGCGCCCAGGTCACCCGCTCCGAGTCATAGCCCTTCTTCACCGTGTCGAAGCCGGGCGTGCCGCGCCCCGGCGCGCGCAGGTCGGCGATCGCGACCGCTCCCACCGCGCCGTGCGCCGCGGCGGCGGCGAGCCGCGCGGGCGCGCCGCTCAGCGTCGCCGCGATCTCGCTGGGCAACCCGGTCGGCACACCGCCGACATAGGCGACGATCTTGCCGCGCACGTCCGCGCCGGCGTAATCGTCGATGCCATAGGCGCTCGCCGACAAACCGTAGCCGACATACACGACGGGCGCCGTGACGCGCGTCTGCTTCGCGGCGGGGTTCGCGGCGGGCACATAGTCGGTGCCGAAGGCCAGCTTCTGCGGCTCGCCGGCCGCCGGCGCCCAGCTGAACGCGCCTTGGTCGACGATCTTATAGCCGGTCAGCGGCACCTTCTGAAGATAGCCGCCGTCATCGCCCATGGGCTTGAGCCCGGCGGCGTAGAATTGCGAGGCGACATATTGCGCGGCGATGTCATATTCGCCGCTGCCCGCCTCGCGCCCGCGCATCGCGTCCGAGGCGAGGAACATAACGTGTCCCTTCATCGCCGCCTGATCAGCGGGCAGCGGCGCGGTGAGCGCGGCGTTGCGCGCGGCGATCGTCGGGGCGGGGGCGGGAACCTGCGCCGTGGCGATGGTGGCAGAGGCGAGCAGCAGCGGAGTGACGATACGACGGTACATCGGCGACCTTCGGCAATTGGAAGGAATCGCCGTAGCTTAGCTTTCCACGTCGTGCACCTGCCGAATGGCCCGGTGCGGCGAGGGTATCAGGCGCTTTCCAATGGAACCAGCGCGGCGCCCGATTATAGTCAAGGCCATGGACGCACGCCTCACCGCCGCCGCACCCGTCGTCACCTATCGCCGCGATCATCAGGCGCCCGCCTGGCTCGTGCCCGAGGTCGCGCTCGACTTCGCGCTCGACCCGACGCTCACGCGCGTCCGCACGCGGCTCAGCGTGGAGCGCAACGGCACGCACGACCTGCCGCTGCGGCTCGACGGCGCAGGGCAGGTGCCGCTCTCGGTCACGGTGGACGGCGCGCCGGCCGAGGGCTGGACGATCGAGGACGAGCAGCTCGTCGTACCGCTCACGGGTGACCGCCACGTGATCGAGACCGAGGTGGAGGTTGCGCCCGATCGCAACACCCAGCTGATGGGGCTCTACGCCTCGGGCGGGATCCTGTGCACGCAGTGCGAGGCCGAGGGCTTCCGCCGCATTACCTATTTTCCCGATCGGCCCGACGTGCTCGCCACCTATCGAGTGCGGATGAGCGCCGATCGGCGCCGCTTTCCCGTCTTGCTCGCCAACGGCGACCCCGTCGCGCAGGGGGAGAACGCCGACGGGACGCACTGGGCCGAGTGGCACGATCCTTATCCCAAGCCCTCCTATCTCTTCGCGCTGGTGGCGGGCGACCTGGCGGTGAACCGCGACACGTTCACCACGCGCTCGGGGCGCGAGGTGGCGCTGGGTATCTGGGTGCGTGCCGCGGATCTGCCCAAGACCGCGCACGCGCTCGACGCGCTCAAGCTCTCGATGGCGTGGGACGAGCGAGTGTACGGCCGCGAGTACGACCTCGACGTCTTCAACATCGTCGCAGTCGACGACTTCAACTTCGGCGCTATGGAGAACAAGGGGCTGAACATCTTCAACAGCCGCTATATCCTCGCGGACCCCGACACCGCGACCGATTACGATTATGACGCGATCGCCGCGGTGGTGGCGCACGAATATTTCCACAATTGGTCGGGCAATCGCGTAACCTGCCGCGACTGGTTTCAGCTGAGCCTCAAGGAAGGCTTCACCGTCTATCGCGACCAGTCGTTCAGCGCCGACCAGGGCTCCGCCGCGGTGAAGCGGATCGAGGACGTGCGCGGACTGCGCGCGGCGCAGTTTCCCGAGGACGCCGGCCCGCTCGCGCATCCGGTGCGCCCCGAGAGCTACATCGAGATCAGCAACTTCTACACCGCGACCATCTACAACAAGGGCGCCGAGCTGATCCGCATGATGGCGACGATGCTGGGCGACGCCGCCTTCCGCGCCGGCGCCGACCTCTACTTCGACCGCCACGACGGCACCGCCGCGACCTGTGAGGATTTCGTCCGCTGCATGGAGGAGGCGAGCGGCGTCGACCTCGCGCAGTTCCGCCTGTGGTACAGCCAGGCGGGCACGCCGCGCGTGTCGGCCAGCGTCGAGCACGAGCCCGGCAGCGGCCGCGCGCTGCTCCACCTAGCACAGAAAGTGCCCGATACGCCGGGGCAGAGCGGCAAGGCGCCGCAGGTCCTTCCGCTGCGGGTGCGGCTGTTCGGCAGCGCCACCGGCGCGCCGCTCGGTGTCGAGCGGCTGGTGGTGCTGCGCGACGCGGCGGAGAGCATCGCCTTCGAGGACGTCACCGAGCGGCCCGTGGTCTCGCTCAACCGCGGCTTCTCCGCGCCGGTGATCATCGAGAGCGATCGCACCGCCGCCGACCTCGCCTTCCTCGCGCGCCACGATGATGATCCCTTCGCGCGCTACGAGGCGATGCAGCAGCTGATGCTCGATACCTTGGTCGCGGCGACGGTCGAGGGCGAGGCCGATCATCGCGCCGTGGTCGAGGCGGTGGCGGACACGCTCGACGATCCGGCGCTCGACCGCGCTTTCGTCGCCGAGGCGGTGCTGCTGCCGTCGGAGAATTTCATCGGCGACCAGCTCGCTACGGTCGACCCCGAGGCGGTCTTCACCGCGCGTGAGGCGCTGCGGCGTGCGCTCGCGCGCGCGCTCGACCAGCGCTGGCGCGCCGCCTGCGACCTCGGCGAGCGCGTGCCTTACACTTATACCCCGGCGGCCAAGGGCGCGCGGCGCCTGCGCAACGTCGCGCTCCACTATCTCCAGGCGGGTGGCGCGGCCGACGCGCCGGCGCTGGCCTGGGCGCAGTTCGAGGCGGCGGACAACATGACCGATCGACAGGGCGCGCTCACCGCGCTGGCGAGCGGCCATTCCGACGAGCGCGACGCCGCGCTGGCGGCCTTCTACGCGCGCTATGCCGACAATCCGCTGGTGCTCGACAAATGGTTCCAGACGCAGGCGCTGGCGTCGCGCGATGACACGCCAGCGCTGGTCGCCGAGCTGGCGCGCCATCCCGATTTCTCGCTCGCCAACCCCAACCGCGCGCGCGCGCTGATCGGCGCCTTCGCGGTCAACCAGCGCGCCTTCCACGTGGCGGGAGGGGCAGGCTATCGCTGGCTCGCCGACCAGCTGCTCGCGCTCGATCCGCTCAACCCGCAGACATCGGCGCGGCTGCTGCCCCCGCTCGGCCGCTGGCGCCGCTTCGACCCGGCGCGCGCGGCGCTGATGCGCGCCGAACTGGAGCGGATCGTCGCGACGCCGGGGATCAGCAAGGACTTGTTCGAACAGGCGTCGAAGAGCCTGGAGGGATAGGAGCGGCGTCGACCGCTCGGAGCGCCGGCGCATGTACGATGTGAGCCGGATCACGCACCGACCTCTCGTCCACCACCGTCATCCCTGCGGAGGCAGGGGTTCAGACACGCAGGCCCTCGAAGGAGCCGCGACGACAGCGTGTATGAATCCCCGCCTACGCGGGGATGACGTAGGTGGGAGAAAACGACTCAGGCGAGGGACGAGACAGGAAGAACAGCTCGGACCCCTCAGCCTGAATTGCGCAGCGCCGTCGCGATCGCGTTGATCGACAGCAGGATGCCCTGGCGCACGCGCTCGTCGGCCTCACCCGCGCGATGGCGCTTCATCAGCTCGATCTGCAACAGATTAAGCGGCTCGATATAGGGCAGCCGCAGCCGGATCGAGGCGTCGAGCGCCGGATGCTTCTCGAGCAGGTGCAACTGCGCGGTGACGTCGAGCAGCCCGTCGTGGGTCTGCTGCCAGCCGTCGCGGATGCGCCCGAACACGCGGTCGCGCAGGGCCGCATCCTCGACCAGCCCGGCGTAGCGCTCGGCGATCCCCATGTCCGACTTGGCGAGCACCATCTCCATGTTGGCCAGCGTCGCGGCGAACAGCGGCCAGCCCTGCGCCATCTCGCGCAGCAGCGCGCGGTCCTCGAAGCCGGCGATCGCCTGGCCGACGCCGTACCACCCCGGCAGCATCACACGCGCCTGCGCCCAGCTGAACACCCAGGGGATGGCGCGCAGGTCCTCGATCGCGTCCGACTGCTTGCGGCTGGCGGGGCGGCTGCCGATCTTCAGGCCGGCGATCTCGGCGATGGGCGTCATCTGGCGGAAGAAGGTGCGGAAGCCCTCGGTCTCGTAGACCAGCCCGCGATAGGCGCGAAAGGCGGCGTCGGAGAGCCGGTCCATCGCCGCGGCGAAGCTGGCGTTGTCGCTGTTCGACAGCTGCTCGGGCTCGAGGCTGGCGAGAAGCGTCGCCGAGGCCATCGCCTCCAGGTTGGTCGTGGCGCTCTCGCGCGTCCCGTATTTGCCCGCGATCACCTCGCCCTGCTCAGTGATGCGGATGCGGCCCTGTACCGTGCCCGCGGGCTGCGCGCGGATCGCGGCGAAGCTGGAGCCGCCGCCGCGCCCGACCGCGCCGCCGCGGCCGTGGAAGAGCTGCATGCCGACGCCGGCGGCGTCGAACACCGGCTTCAGCGCGGTCGAGGCGCGCGATAGCTGCCAGGTCGAGGTGAGATAGCCGCCGTCCTTGTTGCTGTCCGAATAGCCGATCATCACTTCCTGGTGACCGCGCGCGCGCGCGATGTCGCGCACCTCGGGGATGGCGAACCACTCGGTCATGATCGAGGGCGCGGCCTCGAGATCCTCGATCGTCTCGAACAACGGCACCGCCATCACCGCGGCGCTGGCGGGCGCGTCGTCGCTGGCGGGGCGGTACAGCCCGACCTCCTTGAGCAGCAGGTGGACCTCGAGCAGGTCGGACACCGATTTGGTCATAGAGACGATATACTGGCGGATGCACGCCGCACCGTAGGTGGCGTGCGCGTCGGCGGCAGCCTGGACGATCGCCAGCTCGGACGCGGTCTCGTCCGAGAACGTCGTGAAGCGGCTGGTCAGCGGGCGCGGCGTGGCCAGCTCCTGGCGCAACAGCATCACGCGCGCGTCCTCGTCGAGCGCGGTGTAGTCGGCGCAGACCCCTGCGCCGCGCAGCATCTCGGCGACGACCTTCTCGTGCACCGCGCTGTTCTGGCGCAGGTCGAGCGTGGCGAGATGGAGGCCGAACACCTCGACTGCGCGGATCAGCCGCCCGATCGCGCCGCCGGTGCCGAGCAGCCCGGCGCCCTCGGCCGAGAGCGGGCGCGCGATCGTCTTGAGGTCGGCACGCAGCGCGGCGGGGTCGGGATAGGGCTCGCCGCGCAGCGTGCCGGGGCGCGGCGCCGGCTCGCCGGTGAGCTTCTGATAGGTGGCCGCCGTCCGCGCGTAGATGCCGCTGATGGCGCGGCGATAGGGTTCGTCGCTACGCGTCTCCGAGGTGTCGCCGCTCGCCTCGGCGAGCGCGAGCACGCCCTCGTCGACCGCGCCGTGGTCGGAGGAAATCGACAGCTCGGCACCCATCGCGTGGAGCTGGTCGAGATAATAGCCCAGTACTGCCCGCGACGCACGCGCGAGCGCGGCGCGCAGGCTGTCCGCGGTGACGAAGGGATTGCCGTCGCGGTCTCCGCCGATCCAGCTGCCCGGGCGCAGGAAGGCGGGCACGCGCGCACCCAGCGCGCGATCCCAGCGCTGATAGAGCGCGGGGATCACGGGGAGAAAGACGTCGCGCAGGTAGCTCAGCGCGGTCTCGACCTCGTCGGTGACGTACAGCCTTTCGCGCCGCAGCACGCGCGTCTGCCACAGCAGCGCGACCTGACGCACGATCGCCTCGTCGACCTGGTCCCCCTCGGGCGTGGTGTCGACCCCGCGGTCGCGCAGCGCCATCAGCTGCGCGATGCGGTTGCGGTGGTCGATCATGCTCTTGCGTCGCACCTCGGTGGGGTGCGCGGTGAGCACCGGCGCGATCAGCGCGCGATCGAGCAGGGCGAGCACCGCGTCGCGGTCGACGCCGGCCCCGGCGAGGCGCTGAAGCGCGGCGGCGACGTCGGCGCCCTCCTCGGCGGCGATCCCCTGGCGGTCCTCGGCGAGATTGGCGAGCATCGAAAACAGCATGAAGCCGCGCACGAAGTCGAGCGTCTCGTCGAGGTCGAGCGCGCCGAGCCCGACGTCGGGCGAGCCCTGGCCGTTGCCGCGGTGGCGCTCGACCGAGGCGGAGCGGATCGCCTCGGTGCGCTCGTAGAGCGTCTCGCCCCCATAAGCGCGGATGACGTCGCCCAGCACGCGGCCGAGATAGCGGACGTCGGGATTGTTGGTGATCGGAGGGAGTGTGGCCATCGCGCGATGCTGCGTCGCGGCAGGCGCGGGGTCAACCGGGTACGGCCATCGTGGAGCTTTGACTGCGATGGCCGCCCCGATCGAACGCCCCACAACAAGCCGATATATGGATTGTCAATTACGCAAGTAATATTAGCGGAGGAAGTGGCCAATTTGAGCCATTCTTGCGCTAGAAAACTTGATCCGTCCAAGTCAGCATGTATGTGCCGACTTCGAGTCGGAGTGGTGTAGGAGAACATTATGGTAGAGTCATTTCTTTTTAGTAAAAATGAGCCAGTTCTTCAGGAGCTAAGCGAAGAAGAAAAGGCTATGGTGGCGGGAGGGGATCCCGACGGTACGATCTACTCAACGCCGACCGGAAATACTGGGACTTGGTACACCCCCAGTGCCGGAGGACGTGGGATCCACAGCGACGACCCCTGATATCCCTTTGGCGGCTCGCTTGCGGGCCGCCCATAGTAATAGGGTACCTTATGGCACTGCTACCATCTGCCGCTATCCTTTTCATGCTCGTGACCAGCGGAGCAGCGCGACCGCTCGCACCTCCCATCGAACCCGCCGATAGCCCGCAGGTCTGTTCCTCTCTCCCCGGCACCGAGGCGCTGGCGGAGAGCGCGCCTCGATTTGTGATCGTCGGTGAGATCCATGGCACTGACCAAGTTCCACGCCTTTTCGGCGACATCGCCTGCGTCGTCGCGAGGCGGCGCTCCGTGATTGTGGCGCTCGAATTCGATGAACGGAGCGACGAGGACGTGGCGCATTTCCTCGCCTCGCCGGGCGACGATGCCGCTGTCTCTCGACTGCTGCGATCGGACATCTGGGCGCGCGACATGGCGGACGGGCGATCGAGCATCGCGATGTTGACGTTGCTGCGCCGCTTGCGCGATTGGCGCGCTGCTGGCCGGGTGGTCGAGGTCCATGGCACCCAGCCACGTGTCAGCGGCCGCCTCGACCAACATTATTATGAGCTGGCGATGGCCGATCGCTGGGCGTCGCTGGCAGACACTCACCCAAACAGTGTCGTGCTGATCCTCGTCGGAAGCCTACACGCGCGCCTCGTACGCCAGCCAGGCATGATGTTCGCCCCCGCCGCGAGTCATCTTCTACCAACAGACGTCGTGTCCCTCCAGTCAGAGCCGGCGACCGGTAGCGCCTGGAATTGTCAGCAAGACGGCTGCGCGCCTCATCCACTCGCAGGTAAAGGCACGCATAAGCCGGCGTATATTCGAGTCCTGCCGACGATCACCGATGGCTTCAACGGCGTCTTCTCCGTGGGGACCAGCCTGACAGCCTCTGCGCCGGCGATTGAGACGGTGGGCGCCCGATAGTGGGACGCCGCCCCCGGCTCCATATTCTAGGCTCGCCGCGTGATCCTCACATCGTACGGGTCGCTGCTGAGTTGCAACACCGAGGCGCGACGTGCCTGGTCTACTCACCGGTGTCGGACCAGGAGGGGGAGCGTCTGCCATCAGCCCGCCTAGTCGATAGACGTGGCTTGTCGGCCTCGGTTCAGCACGAGGACTGGTGGTGGCTCAGGAGCAAACATCGGACGATCCGCTACAGCTCAGCGGACGATCAGCGCCGCAGCTTCGAAGCCACGACGCGGCGCGATGTCGCATTGTCGTTGATCGCCGCCCGCGGTTGCCGCTGTTTCAACAATGAGCAGCGCGGGTTGCCTGACAAGCTGACCCAGCTCGATGTCGCGCGCTCGCTCGGTTGCGCAATCCCGGACACGCTCATATCGTGTGACAAGGCTGAGATCATCGCGTTCATCCAGGCTTTCGGTCGAACGATCGTGAAACCCTTGAGTATCAGCTTCGCCCCGGCTTATGGTAGCGACGACGCGACGCTCATCAGCATCATGGCCAATCTGGTGACGGTCGCGGAGATCTCCGCCGCCAGTGATGAACAAGTGGCAACCTTCCCGGCGATCTACCAAGCGTATGTCGAGAAATCGTACGAGCTGAGGGTCGTTGCGTTCGGCGACGCGTGCCTCGGCTTTCGGATTGACTCGCAAGCGTCGCCTCGGTCTGCGATCGACTGGCGGCGTGCCGAGAGGCTGCCCGGGATTGTCGGCCGTGAGCCTGTCCCGCTCCCGCCGGAGATGCAAGACTTCACCGGCGCCTTCCTGCGCAGGTCTCATCTGCACAGCGGAGTGTTCGATTTCGCGGTGACGCCTGACGGCAAGACGGTCTTCTTCGAGTGCAATCCATCAGGCCAGTGGGCCGATCTGGACGGAACGCATGGTTCGGTGACCCGCCTTTTCGCTGATGGGTTCGAAAGCCTTCTCTCGTCCTGATCTCGGGCCAAAGCCGCGAGGCGCACCGCGTCAATAGCCTAGCACAGCGCCGTCACAGACACGCCTCCAGATACGCCTGGTCGAAGCCGAACTGCTTGGCCTTGTCGAACGTGTAGGGCCGCAGCCCCATCGAGCGATACTCGCCGATGATCTTGCCGTCGGCGCTCTCGTCGAGATACTCGAACTTGAAGAGCTCCTGCGTCACTATCACCGGGCCCTCCATCCCGATCACCTCGGTGATGTTGGTGACGCGGCGCGAGCCGTCGCGCAGGCGCTTGACCTGGATGATCATGTCGACCGAGTCGGCGATCTGGCGGCTGATCGCCTCCTTGGGCACCTTGATGTCCGACATCATCACCATGTTCTCCATGCGCGCCAGCGCCTCGCGCGGGCTGTTGGAGTGGAGCGTGCACATCGACCCGTCGTGGCCGGTGTTCATCGCGGCGAGCATGTCGAAACACTCGCTGCCGCGGATCTCGCCCAGGATGATGCGGTCGGGGCGCATGCGCAGCGCGTTCTTGACGAGGTCGCGGATCGAGATCTCGCCCTGGCCCTCGAGGTTGGCGGGGCGCGTCTCGAGCGGCAGCCAGTGGGGCTGCTGGAGCCGCAGCTCGGCGGCGTCCTCGATCGTCAGCACGCGCTCGCCCGGGTCGATCATCTTCGACAAGGCATTGAGCATCGTCGTCTTGCCCGAGCCGGTGCCGCCCGAGATCACGACGTTGAAGCGGCACGCGCCGGCGATCTTGAGCGCGGTCGCCATCTTCTGCGACATGCTGCCGAAGCCAGCCATCATGTCGAGCGTGATCGGCTTGGCGGAGAACTTGCGGATCGAGATGGCGGTGCCGCGCAGCGAGAGCGGCGGCACGATCACGTTGACGCGGCTGCCGTCCTTGAGGCGCGCGTCGGCGAGCGGCGTGGTCTGGTCGACGCGGCGGCCCACCGAGTTGCAGATGCGCTGCGCGATCTGAAACAGATGCTCCTCGTCGCGGAACTGGATGTTGGCCAGCTCGAGCTTGCCCTTGCGCTCGACGAAGGTCTGGTCGGGACCGTTGACCATGATGTCGCTGATGTCGGCGTCGGCGAGCAGCTCCTCGAGCGGCCCGAGACCGAGCAGCTCGTCGACCAGCACCTTCTCCAGCGCGAACTGCTCGCGGCGGTTGAGCGTCAGCTTGAGCTCGGCGAGCACCTCGCCGATGATCGGCCGGAATTCCTCGGCCAGCTCGTCCTTGCCGAGCGTCGCGGCGGCCTCCGGGTCGACTCGCTCGAGCAGGCGCGGCAGCACCTGTTCCTTGATGCGGTGGATCGAGGCCTCGAAGCCCTCCATCCGGCTCGCGCCGGCGTCGCCGCTGGCGTTCTGCCGGTCGGCGAGTCGCTGCATCGCGTCGACGGTGCCCTGCGGTACCAGCGACGGATCGCCCTCGCCGGGCAGTGCCAGCGCCTCGGTGGCGGGGAACGGCTCGGGCTCGGGGCGCGCGAGCGGGTTGGCCTGCATCGGGCGCGCCACGCCGAAGCCGCCGCGTGCGCCTGTCGTTCCCATCCCGCCGTTGCGGCGTCCGAACGCGTTCATCGACCCGGTCATCCTCGAAAGTCCGGGGATCGAGCTAAGCGACAAGCCTTTATAATCGCCTAACCACGGCCACGACCGGCGCCGGCCGAGCGTGGCCGTATCCCGGCGCAGGCCGGGGCCCAGTCAGAAATACCATCCCGGCGCGTGACGGTCCGATATGGAAGCATGCGGCTCCTCACGTCGCGCTACTGCCAAGCGCGAGGCTCGTTCCGCGCTACTGAGCGTACCTGGCAGGCCGTGCCGCCGTTCACGCACGAGCCACTGCGTTCGCGTACCCATGGATCCCGGCTCGAGGCCGGGATGAGGAGGAGGGAGCGGCGCGGCAGACAACCTAGCTGGAGGTCCTGCTCGCAGGAGTACGAGGATGGGTCAGGCGTCCGCCCGCGCCGCCGCCCGCACCGCCGCGAGGAACAACGCCCGCCGCTGTGTCTCCGGCAGCGCGGCGTCGAGCGGCACCGCTGCTGCTCCGACCCAGCGCAGCATGCGCGACCGCTCGCCGGCGTCGGCCTCCACCAGCGTCGCCGCCGGCAGCAGCGCCGCGAGGGCCTCCACCCCCTCATCGAGCGAGACAAGACACAGCCCGCGCCCGGTCAGCGCCACCAGCAGCGCGCCGAGCGGCGTCGGCACCTCACACCAGGCGACTCGCTCGCCCGCACCCCCGCTCGCCCACGCGGCAGGCGTCATGCCGAGTGCGGCGGCGTCGGCGTAGAAGCGGCTCGGCGCGGCATAGCCAGCGGCGTAGATCGCGGCGGTGACGTTGCGCTCGGCGCGAAGCGCCGCGGCGGCGCGCGCCGCGCGACGGTCACGGGCGTAGGCGGCGGGGGAGAGGCCGGTAGCGCGCGTGAACAAGCGCTGAAAGTGATGCGGCGCGTAGCCGACCGACGCGGCGAGGGCCGCGAGCGACAGGGAACCTTCGTCATCGTCGAGCAACGTGAGCGCACGCCTCACCGCGGTCGCGTCGCGCGTGACGTCGTCGGGCAGGCAGCGGCGGCAGGCGCGATACCCTGCCGCGCGCGCGGCGGCACCGTCGGCCAGGAAGCCGACGTGCTCGCGTCGCGGCCGCCGCGCCGCGCAGCTCGGCCGGCAATAGATGCGGGTCGAGCTGACGGTGACGACGAAGCGGCCGTCATAGGCTCGGTCGCGGCTGACGAAGGCGGCCCAGGCGGCGTCGGGGTCGATGGGGGCGGAGGGGGCGAGTATGGTGCCTGAGATGGCAACGGGATCCGCGTGGTCGACGCCATGCGCCACCCATCCCCCGTCATACCGGACTTTGTCCGGGATCCACCGTGCCGCATACGCGTCGGCGGCGGGGTGCGCGGATGCGTGGATCCCGGACCCAGTCCGGGATGACGGAAGGGCGTGAGGGAGGGGCGCCGTGTCAGTCATCGGCCATCTCGCTTGCCTCGGCGTCGCGGCGGCCTCTGTACGTATCGGCTCGCGACCATCATCCATCGCCTATACGCCACCGCCTCCCTCACCGCATCCCACGGCTTGCGCCCGAACCTTCCCGCCGCCGCGCACACCGTTGATCACGTTCAACACCGCGCCCGAGCGCTCCGGTTGCATCCCCGGCAACCCTTTGCTACGCGCGCCGCTACCCAAGCGAAGGCGCCGCCGCGCGCCACCCGGTCGCATGGGTTCGACACCCTTGGGTTTATGCGAGGAAAGTGGATCGCGTGGAGAGTTCCAGCGGTAATCAGGGCAGCAGCATCCAGGCCAGCCTCGGCGGGCGCTACGCGAGCGCGCTGTTCGATCTGGCGGTGGAGGCCAAGGCGGTCGACCAGGTCGAGCGCAGCCTCGCCGCGGTGCGTGATGCGCTGGCCGAATCGGCCGAGTTCCGCGCGCTGATCGCCTCGCCCGTGGTGGCGCGGCGCGACGCGGTGCGCGCGGTGGTCGCCGCGGCCGACGCGATCGGCGTCGACGCCACCACGCGAAGTTTCCTCGGCGTGCTCGCGGAGAATCGCCGGCTGTCGCAGCTGCCGCAGATCATCCGCGCCTTCCGCACCTTCGCGGCGCGCCACCGCGGCGAGACCACCGCCGAGGTGACCAGCGCGCACCCGCTCACCCCCGAGCAGGTCGACGAGCTCAAGCAGCAGCTGCGCCGTCGCGTCGGCCGCGAGGTGTCGGTCGACCTCGAGGTCGATCCGGCGATCCTCGGCGGGCTCGTCGTCCGCATCGGCTCCCAGATGATCGATTCCTCGATCCGTACCCGTTTGAATGCGCTCGCCAGCGCGATGAAGGGCTAACCACATGGATATCCGCGCCGCAGAAATCTCGAAGGTCATCAAGGACCAGATCGCCAATTTCGGCACCGAGGCCCAGGTGTCCGAGACCGGCCAGGTGCTCAGCGTCGGTGACGGCATCGCGCGCATCTACGGGCTCGACAACGTCCAGGCCGGCGAGATGGTCGAGTTCTCGAACGGCGTGCAGGGCATGGCGCTCAACCTCGAGGCCGACAACGTCGGCGTCGTGATCTTCGGCTCGGACGCGGAGATCAAGGAGGGCGACGTCGTCCGCCGCACCGGCACCATCGTCGACGTGCCGGTGGGCAAGGGCCTGCTCGGCCGCGTGGTCGACGGTCTCGGCAACCCGATCGACGGCAAGGGCCCGATCGTCGCCGAGCAGCGCAGCCGCGTCGAGGTCAAGGCGCCCGGCATCATTCCGCGCAAGTCAGTGCACGAGCCGGTGCAGACCGGGCTCAAGGCGATCGACGCGCTGGTACCGGTCGGCCGCGGCCAGCGCGAGCTGATCATCGGCGACCGCCAGACCGGCAAGTCGGCGATCGCGATCGACACGTTCATCAACCAGAAGACCGCCAACGCGGGCACTGACGAGTCGAAGAAGCTGTACTGCGTCTACGTCGCGGTCGGCCAGAAGCGCTCGACGGTGGCGCAGCTTGTCCGCACGCTGGAGGAGAACGGCGCGATGGACTATTCCATCGTCGTCGCCGCGACCGCCTCGGACCCCGCGCCGCTGCAGTTCCTCGCGCCCTACACCGGCACCGCGATGGGCGAGTATTTCCGTGACAACGGGATGCACGCGGTGATCGTGTTCGACGACCTGTCGAAGCAGGCGGTGGCCTATCGCCAGATGTCGCTGCTGCTGCGCCGTCCGCCGGGCCGCGAGGCCTATCCGGGCGACGTCTTCTATCTCCACTCGCGCCTGCTCGAGCGCGCGGCGAAGATGAACGACGCCAACGGCAACGGCTCGCTCACCGCGCTGCCGATCATCGAGACCCAGGCGGGCGACGTGTCGGCGTACATCCCGACCAACGTGATCTCGATCACCGACGGCCAGATCTTCCTTGAGACCGACCTGTTCTTCGCGGGCATCCGCCCCGCGATCAACGTTGGCCTGTCGGTCAGCCGCGTCGGCGGCGCCGCGCAGACCAAGGCGATGAAGAAGGTGTCGGGCTCGATCAAGCTGGAGCTGGCGCAGTATCGCGAGATGGCCGCGTTCGCGCAGTTCGGCTCGGACCTCGACGCCTCGACGCAGAAGCTGCTCAACCGCGGCGCGCGGCTGACCGAGCTGCTCAAGCAGCCGCAATTCTCGCCGATGCCGTTCGAGGAGCAGACCGCGTCGATCTACGCCGGCACCAACGGCTATCTCGACCAGGTGCCGGTCGCCGACGTGACCCGCTACGAGGCGGCGATGCTGGCCTTCCTGCGCAACGATCACGCCGACGTGCTGAGCGCGATCCGCGACTCGCGCGAGCTGGGCAAGGATACCGAGGGCAAGCTCAAGGGCGCGCTCGACCAGTTCGCGAAGACCTTCGCCTGATCGCTGACACACGCATGACCGTCACCCCGGCGCAGGCCGGGGTCCAGTCCGACGGTGGAAACTGGATCCCGGCCTTCGCCGGGATGACGGCAAGAGGATAGAATGGCGTCACTCAAGGCCCTCAAGATCCGCATCGGCTCGGTCAAGTCGACGCAGAAGATCACCAAGGCGATGAAGATGGTCGCCGCCGCCAAGCTGCGCCGCGCGCAGGAGGCGGCGATCGCCGGCCGCCCCTATGCCGAGCGGCTCGAGGGCGTCGTCGCCAGCCTGGCGCGCAACGTCGGCGTCGGCGCCTCGCCGCTGCTGGCGGGGACGGGCAAGGACCAGGTGCATCTGCTGGTGGTCGCCACCTCCGAGCGTGGCCTCGCGGGCGCGTTCAACACCAACATCGTCCGCGCGGCGCGCCGCAAGGCCGAGGAGCTGGAGGCCGCGGGCAAGACCGTGATCTTCTATCTCGCCGGCAAGAAGGGGCGCGTGCTGCGCCGCTTCTACCCGCAGGCGATCAAGGTCGACCATGATCTCTCGACGGTGAAGACCGTGGCGTTCGACGACGCCAAGGCGATCGCTGACGACCTGATCGCGCGCTACATCGCGGGCGAGTTCGACGTCGCGCATCTGTTCTACGCCAAGTTCCAGTCGGCGCTGGTGCAGCTGCCGACCGGCCAGCAGATCATCCCGGTCGCCATCCCCGACCGCGGGGAGCCGAAGCTGGCCAACGCCGGCGACGCGACGGTGGAATATGAGCCGAGCGAGGAAGCGATCCTCGCCGACCTGCTACCGCGCAACGTCGCGATCCAGATCTTCCGCGCCATGCTGGAGAACGCCGCGTCCGAGCAGGGCAGCCGCATGACCGCGATGGACAATGCCACGCGCAACGCGGGCGACATGATCAAGCGGCTCAGCATCCAGTACAACCGCGCGCGGCAGGCGGCGATCACCACCGAGCTGGTGGAGATCATCTCGGGCGCGGAGGCGTTGTGACCCGGCGGGTGACCCGCAATACCACCTTCAAGGAGCGGCTGTTGGCCGTGACCTTCACCCGCTCCGCGCCTACATCGGGGCAGACGAACCAAGGAAAGATGTGATGGCAACCCTCGCCGAAGACATTCGCCCGACCAGCGGGAGCACCGGATCGGGCAGCAACAACGTCGGCCGCGTCAGCCAGGTGATCGGCGCGGTGGTCGACGTCCATTTCGACAACAACCTGCCCGCGATCCTGTCGGCGCTGGAGACGAGCAACAACGGCCAGCGGCTGGTGCTCGAGGTCGCGCAGCATCTCGGCGAGAACACCGTTCGCACGATCGCGATGGACTCGACCGAGGGGCTGACCCGCGGCCAGACTGTGACCGACACCGGCAGCCAGATCCAGGTGCCGGTCGGCCCGGCGACGCTCGGCCGCATCATGAACGTGGTCGGCGAGCCGATCGACGAGCGCGGCCCGGTGCAGACCGAGCTGCGCGCGCCGATCCACGCCAAGGCCCCCGAGTTCGTCGACCAGTCGACCGAGAGCGCGATCCTTGTCACCGGCATCAAGGTGATCGACCTGCTCGCGCCCTACGCCAAGGGCGGCAAGATTGGCCTGTTCGGCGGCGCCGGCGTCGGCAAGACCGTGCTGATCCAGGAGCTGATCAACAACATCGCCAAGGGCCATGGCGGCACCTCGGTGTTCGCGGGCGTCGGCGAGCGCACCCGCGAGGGCAACGACCTGTACCACGAATTCCTCGACGCGGGCGTGATCGCCAAGGACGCCGAGGGCAATGCGATCAGCGAGGGCTCGAAAGTCGCGCTGGTCTACGGCCAGATGAACGAGCCGCCGGGCGCGCGCGCGCGCGTCGCGCTGTCGGGGCTCGCCATCGCGGAATATTTCCGTGACCAGGAAGGGCAGGACGTGCTGTTCTTCGTCGACAACATCTTCCGCTTCACCCAGGCGGGCGCTGAAGTGTCGGCGTTGCTCGGCCGCATCCCCTCGGCGGTGGGCTATCAGCCGACGCTGTCGACCGATATGGGCGCGCTGCAGGAGCGCATAACCTCGACCAACAAGGGCTCGATCACCTCGGTGCAGGCGGTGTACGTCCCCGCGGACGACCTCACCGACCCGGCGCCGGCGACCTCGTTCGCGCACCTCGACGCCACCACCGTGCTGAGCCGCGCGATCTCGGAGCTGGGCATCTACCCGGCGGTGGACCCGCTCGACTCGACCAGCCGCGTGCTGGAGCCGCGTACCGTCGGCCAGGATCACTACGAGACCGCACGCGCGGTCCAGTCGATCCTGCAGAAGTACAAGTCGTTGCAGGACATCATCGCCATCCTCGGGATGGACGAGCTGTCCGAGGAGGACAAGCTGACGGTCAGCCGCGCGCGCAAGATCCAGCGCTTCCTGTCGCAGCCGTTCCACGTCGCCGAGGTGTTCACCAACATCCCGGGCAAGTTCGTCCAGCTGGACGACACGATCCGCTCGTTCAAGGCGGTCGTTAACGGCGAGTATGACCACTTGCCCGAGGCCGCCTTCTACATGGTGGGCGGCATCGACGAGGCGGTCGCCAAAGCGGAGAAGCTGGCGCAGGACGCCTGATCGACTCGGGGTCGGTGCCCGGCTACTCTAGGGTGGTATGGGCATCGACACGCTCTCGATCGCGAAGGATCTGCGCGCGGCGGCGCTGCCGCAGGACCAGGCCGAGGCCATCGCCGCCGCGATTGGCCGTGCGACGAGCGAGGGCGCGGCGACGAAGAGTGATCTGGATCGTCTGGGTGAGCGGATCGACGCGCGATTCGAGCAGGAGGCCGCCAGGATCGACGCCCGGTTCGATCGAAAGGCGGCCAGGGTCGACGCGCGGTTCGTTCAGGTCGATGCTCGCTTCGATCAGATCGAGGCGCGACTCGAAGAGGCAGACGTCAAGGTCGACGCCCGCTTCGCTCAGTTCGCCACCGATCTCCGTCTGGTCGAGGAGCGTATGTCTGCCCGGATCGAAGCGGCGAAGACGCAGCTGCTGACCTGGCTCGTCGGCGCGATCTTCACCGCCACCGGCGTGCTGATCGCGGTACTGAAGCTGTGATCGACTAGTCCCGCGTCGGCGCCCGTGCGATGTCGCGCGCACGCCTCGGCCTCAATCCTTCCACGCCGTTCAGGATATCGGACCCATGCTGCACTTCGAACTCGTCACTCCCGAACGCCTCGTCCGCTCCGACGAGGTGCATATGGTCACGGTGCCCGGCACCGACGGCGACTTCGCCGTGCTCGAGGGGCACGCGCCCTTCATGTCGACGATCCGCGACGGCGAGGTGCTGGTGCAGAAGGCGCCCGGCGCCGCGCCCGAGTCGATCGCGATCCGCGGCGGCTTCGCCGAGGTCAACGCCAAGGGGCTGACAGTGCTGGCCGAACACGCCGGCTGAGGCCGCTCGAGCTCGCGCATCAGAGGAAGCTGTACGGGTCGACATCGACCGCGACCCGCACCTTCACCGGCCAGTCGAGCGCGCCGAGCCAGTCGCGGATCACGTCCTGCACGTCGAGCGCGCGCCGCGCATGGACCAGCAGGCGGAAGCGGTGGCGCCCGCGCAGCATCGCCAGCGGCGCCGGGGCGGGGCCGTACACCGCCATCCCCTCCACCTCGGGCGCGTGCCGCCCGATCAGCCGCGCCACCTCATGCGCGGCGGCCTGTTCCTCGCTCGACACGATGATCGCGGCATAGCGGCCGTACGGCGGCGCCCCCGCGTCCTGCCGCGCCTCGGTCTCGGCGGCGTAGAAGGCGTCGGCGTCGCCCGTCACAAGTGCCTGCATCACCTGCGCCTTGGGGCTGTGCGTCTGGATGAACACCTGCCCCTTCTTGGCACCGCGACCGGCGCGTCCGGAGACCTGGCGGATCTGCTGGAAGGTGCGTTCGGCCGCGCGCAGGTCGCCGCCGTCGAGCCCGAGGTCGGCGTCGACCACCCCGACCAACGTCAGGTTGGGGAAATGATAGCCCTTGGTCACCAGCTGTGTGCCGACGACGATGTCGATCGCGCCTTCCTCCATCCGCGCGACGAACTCGGCGGCCTTGGCGGGTGACCAGATCGTGTCCGACGTCACCACCGCGGCGCGCGCCTCGGGGAACAGCGCCGCGACCTCGTCCGCGATCCGCTCTACCCCGGGGCCGCAGGCGACCAACGTGTCCTCGTTGCCGCACTCGGGGCAGAGCCGCGGCACCGGCTCGACATGACCGCAATGGTGACAGGCGAGCCGGCGCGTCAGCCGGTGCTCGACCATCCAGGCGGTGCAGTTCGGGCATTGGAAGCGGTGCCCGCAGGTGCGGCACAAGGTCAGCGGCGCGTAGCCGCGCCGGTTGAGGAACAGCAGCGACTGTTCGCCGCGTGCGAGCGTGTCTCGGAGCGCCTCCACCAGCCGCGGGCTGAGCCAGCGGCCGCGCTCGGGCGGCTCCTCGATCAGGTCGATCGCGTCGATCGCGGGCATCTCGGCGACGCCGTAGCGGCCCGGCAGCTTGACTTCGGCATAGGTGCCGAGCGCGACCTGATGGCGCGTCTCGATCGCGGGCGTGGCGGAGGCGAGGATCACCGGACAGCGTTCGAACAGCCCGCGCATCACCGCCACGTCGCGCGCGTGGTAATGGACGCCGTCCTCCTGCTTGAAGCTGGTCTCGTGCGCCTCGTCGACCACGATCAGCCCGAGCTCGGCATAGGGTAGGAACAGGGCCGAGCGCGCCCCCACCGTCACCTTGGCCTCGCCGCTCGCCACCGCGCGCCAGGCGCGCCGCCGCTGGGTCGCGCGCAGCCCCGAGTGCCACGCCACCGGCTCGCAGCCGAAGCGGTCGTGGAAGCGCTTGAGGAAGGGCTCGGTAAGGGCAATCTCGGGGAGCAGCACCAGCACTTGCCGGCCCACGCGCAGCGCCGCCGCGACCGCCTCGAAATAGACCTCGGTCTTGCCCGACCCGGTGACGCCGTCGAGCAGGATCGGCTGGAACGCGGCGGCCGCGACCGCGCCGACCAAGGTCCCCGCCGCCTCGCTCTGCTCCGGCGAGAGTGCGGGCGGTGCGTGGTCGGCGTCGGGGACAGGGTAGGGGCTGTCGATCCCGACCTCGATCGGCTCGATCGCGCCGCTCTTGACCAGCCCGCGGATCACCGCGTCGCTCACCTCGGCGATCGTCGCCAGCTCGCGGATCAATCCCTGGCGCTCGCCGATCCGCTCCAGCGCCTGTGCGCGCTGCGGGGTGAGCCGGTCGGGCACCGCGCCGGTGGCGCGATATTCGACCGCGGAGCGCGCGCCGTCCAGCGCCGCGCTCGACGACAGCGTCATCCGCGCCACCGCCGCCGGTGGCGCGAGATAATAGTCCGCGGTCCACTCGATCAGCCGGCGCAGCGGCGCGCGCAGCGGCGGCACGTCCGCCACCGCGAGCAGGTTGCGCAGGCGATTGTCGCCGACCTCGGCGTCGGACGGCATCCGCTCGGGCTCCCACACCACGCCGAGCAGCTGGCGCGGCCCGAGCGGCGCGACCACGATCGAGCCCGGCTCGACCGCCAGCTCGCGCGGCACGCGATAGTCGAGCGGACCGAGCGCGGAGTTGAGGACGAGGACGCGCGCGCGGGAGGACATGCGCGCCATATGGGGCAGGGCGGAGTCGGCGGGAAGAGCGGTGTGCGACGGGTGGAACCGCCGCCCGCGGGCGGAGCTTAGGCCAGCATGGCGCGCGACGATCACGAAGGGGGAGCGGAAACCGGTGTCGCGCTGATCGTCACGCGCGTGCTCGCCAAGGGAGCGGAGGACGATTTTCGCGCCTGGTCCGAGCGGGTCGATCGCAGCGCCGCGGCGGCACGGGGGCATCGTGGTGGACTGCGACTGGAGCAGACCGGCGGGCTCTTCCACACGCTCCAGCGGTTCACCTCGCATGAGTCGCTGGAGGCTTGGCGGCGCTCGAGTGACTATGCGCGGCTGATGCGCGAGGGTGACCGCTTCTCCACGCCGCGTATCCAGGAGGTGGCAGGCGCTCCCGCTGTGGCACGGCTGCCGAGCGACGGCGACGGGCCCAAGTGGAAGCTCTTCCTGATGAGCTGGCTCGGCGTGCTGCCGCTGGTTCTGCTGTTCAACGGCTTGATCCAGCTGCTGCCGCTGCAGCCGCCCTGGTACCTGCGCGCGCTGCTACAATCCTGCTTCCTCGTCGCGCTGATGACGTGGCTGGTCCGCCCCGCCCTGGCGCGGCGGCTCAAGCCCTGGGCGATGCGTGACAGCGACGGTGACGCGCGCGTCACGAGCGACGACTGAGGTGCCGTCGTGAGTCGCGTCGCGTTAGGAGGCGGGCCGGGACAGAGCGCGTGAGGCGACGGTCCTACCGCCCCTGGACCGTCCGAGCGATAGGACTATCTGCGCGAAGGGCATTCGTCGCGCTCGACCGCCATAGGAGATCGGAATGACAGGGAAGACCGCGATCGTGACGGGGGCTACCTCGGGTATCGGCGCCGCCACCGCGCGCGCACTGGTGGGCGCGGGCTGGCAGGTGATCGCGACCGGGCGCCGCGGCGACCGGCTCGACGCGCTTCGGGCCGAGCTCGGCGACGTGCTGCTCCCCACGGTGTTCGACGTGCGCGACGAGGGCGCGGTCGCTTCGGCGCTGGACGCGCTGCCCGAGCGCTTCCGCGGCATCGACCTGCTCGTCAACAATGCCGGGCTCGCACTGGGAACCGGCCCCGCGCAGCACGCCGATCTGGCGCAGTGGAAGACGATGATCGACACCAACGTCACCGCGCTGGTGGCAATCACGCACCGGCTGTTGCCGGGCCTGATCGAGCGCAAGGGCGCGATCATCAATCTCGGCTCCGTCGCAGGAAGCTACCCCTATCCGGGCGGCAACGTGTACGGCGGCACCAAGGCCTTCGTGCAGCAGCTCACACTGATGCTGCGGTCGGACCTGCACGGTACCGGCGTTCGGGTCAGCGCGATCGATCCCGGCATGGTCGAGACCGAGTTCACTCTCGTGCGCACCGGGGGTAACCAGGCCGCTTCCGACACGCTCTACGCCGGCGCCGAGCCGATGACCGCCGAGGACATCGCCGCGACGGTGCTGTGGATCGCGACGCTGCCGCCGCATCTCAACGTCAACCGGCTCGAGCTCATGCCGGTGAGCCAGTCCTTCGCCGGTTTCCAGGTGGCCCGCAGCGGCTGATCGCCGTCGCGAGCGCCGCTACGCCACCCGGCGCGGCGGCGCGAAGCGGCGCTGGCCGACCCGCGCGCGCTTGGCCTGGTACAGCAGCACGTCGGCGCGGCGGGCCAGGTCGCGCAGCGAGTGGCAGTCGTCGTCGAAGGCGGCGATGCCGACGGAACCCGCGCTCGTCATCGTCACGCCATTGACCTCGACCGCGACCCGCAGCGCCGCCTCGATCCCTTCGCGCAGCGAATCGAGGTCGGCGATCAGCGCCGGGTCCTCGACGATCAGCGCGAACTCGTCGCCGCCAATCCGCGCCGCGAGGGCGCCGCTCAGCCACGGCTCGGACAGCGCCGCGCCGGTCAGCCTCAGCACGTCGTCGCCGGCACCGTGGCCCAGCGTGTCGTTGATCGCCTTGAAGCCGTCGAGGTCGATCAGCACGAGGTGAAGGGGCGAGCGGTCGCGCCGCGCGCGCGCCATCGCATAGTCGAGCGCGCGGTCGAAAGCGGCGCGGTTGGCCAGGCCGGTGAGCACGTCGGTATCGGCCGCATGGCGCAACTGCACTTCGAGCGCGTGGCGCTCGGTGATGTCCTGGAACACGCCGACCATGCCGACGACCCGGCCGTCGACGATCTCGGGATCGCCCATCGAGCGCACCCGTAGCGTGCGGCCGTCGGCGGTGACGAAGTCGCTCTCGAAATCGAAGGGCCGGCCCTCACGGATCGCAGCCTCGATCGTGGCGGCGACGCCCTCACGCACGGCGGCAGGGTAGAAGGTGAGCGCGCGCGATAGATCGGGCTTCTCTCCCAGCGGCAGGCCGTGGATGCGGTAGACGTTGTCCGACCATTCCAGCGACTGGTCCGCGATCGACAGCCGCCACGAGCCGATCATCGCGATCTGCTCGGCCTGGCGGAAGATATGATCCTGTCGCGCGAGCCTCGTGACCAGCAGCTCGCCGGTGGTGGCGATATGGATCGCCTTCAGAGCGGTGCGGCGCGCCTCGAGCAGCGCCTCGGCGAGCGCGGCGAGATGGCGCAGCGCGGCGCGCGCCGCCCCGTCGAGCGTCCGCGGTGCGATGTCGACCGCGCAGATCGTCCCGACGGTGTGCCGCGCGCCGTCCTGGCCGAGCACGTTGACCGGCGCGCCGGCGTAGAAGCGCAGGCCGTTCTCCACCACCAGCGGGCTGGTGCCGAAGCGCGGATCGGCGGCGAGGTCCTCGATCACCACCATGTCGCGCTCGGAGACGGTGCGGTCGCAGAAGGCGATGTCGCGCTGGAGCTCGCGCGTCTCGGTCGGTCGGGCGCTGGCCTTGATCCACAGCCGGTCGCGGTCGACGAGGTTGAGCAGCGCGGTGGGGCAGCCGAGCAACTGTGCCGCGAGCGCCACCAGCGCGTCGAATTCCTTCTCGGGCTCGCTGTCGAGCAGCGCGAGTGCGTTCAGCGCGGCGAGCCGGCTCGACTCGACCGCGGGGGCCATGAGAGAAGAGGAGGGTGCCATCGCCGACCTTATGGTTGCCTCTCGTTAATTTACCTTTTCCACCCGCGCGTAAGCACGCAAAATGCGACGAAAGGAGAAGTTCGACCGCGATGCTGGACGTGCCGCTGACGCTCGCCGACCATTATGCGATCCATCTCGCGCGCGACCGCCGGCGCTCCGAGCACACCGTGCGCGCCTATCGCGCCACCGCGTCGCGACTACTGACCTTCCTGTCCGCGCACTGGGGCGAAGAGGCCGATCGCGCACGGCTGGCGCGGATCGACGCGGCCGACCTGCGCGCCTATCTCGCGCACCGGCGCGGCGCCGGATCAAGCGGCGGCGCCGGCCTGGCCAACGCCTCGGCGGCACGCGAGCTCTCGGCTATTCGCGGCTTCCTCGACTGGGCGGGCGGCACCGGCGCGGCGCCGCGGCTGCGCGGACCGCGCGTGCGCAAGGGCGTCCCGCGGCCGATCGCGCCGCACGAGGCGGTCGCGCTCGCCACCGACGTGGCGGAGGACAGCGACGAACCGTGGGTGGCCGCCCGCGACTGGGCGGTGTTGCTGCTGCTGTACGGCACCGGGCTGCGCATCGGGGAGGCGGTGACGCTGCCGGGCGCGGTACTGCCGCTCGGCGAGACGCTGCGCGTCACCGGTAAGCGCGCCAAGACGCGCGTCGTGCCGCTGCTCGCCGAGGTACGCGCCGCGATCGAGCGCTATGCCGCTTTATGCCCGTGGCCGCTCGCGTCGGGCGAACCGCTGTTTCGCGGGGTGAAAGGCGGCGCGCTCTCGCCCGGCGTGGTGCGGCTCAAGGTGCGCGGCGCGCGCGCGCGGCTGGGGCTGGGCGAGCGCACCACGCCGCACGCGCTGCGCCACAGCTTCGCGACCCATCTGCTCGGCCGCGGCGCCGACCTGCGCGCGCTGCAGGAACTGCTCGGCCATGCCAGCCTGAGCTCGACGCAGGTCTATACCGCGGTCGACGCGGCGCACCTGCTCGACGTCTATCGCGCAGCGCACCCGCGGGGGTAAGGCTAGTTCCTCCTCGTGCCGCGGAGAATATGTCCGCTACTCGGCGCGCGGTGACCAGGTGACGACGCGGTAGACGTAGTAGCCCAGCGCGACCACCGTCAGCACGATCCCGACCGGTCCGACGTAGCGATCGAGCTCGCTGAAGCGGCTGCCCAGATAATAGCCCGCACCCGCCAGCACCGCGTTCCAGATGATGCTGCCCAGGAAGGTCATTACCAGGAAGCGCCATAGCGGCATCGCCGCCATGCCGGCGGGCAGCGAGATCATCGTGCGGAAGGTGGGCATGAAGCGGAACACGAAGATGACCCAGCCGCCGTGGTGATGGAAGAAATGCTGCACGCGCTCGACGTCGCTCCACTCCATCGTCAGCCAGCGGCCGTGGCGCTCGACGAAGGGGCGGAAGCGGGCGTAGCCGACGCGGCGCCCGATGACGTACCAGAAGACGTTGCCCGCGGTGGTGCCGGCGGTGCCCCAGAGCAGCAGCGGCACCGGCTCCATCTGCCCGCGCGCCACCGCGATCCCGCCCAGACCCATGATCACCTCGGACGGGATGGGCGGGACGACATTCTCCAGCGCCATCAGCAGGAAGATCCCGAGATACCCGCCTTTGACGATCCAGCTGACGATGAACTCGGTCACGCCTACGCCAACGGTGCGGTCAGCGCCCGCGTTCCGCGTGGCGGCGCTCGATCGCGTCCCAGATGAGACCGGCGACATCGACGCCGTCGAAACGTTCGATTGCGACGATGCCGGTGGGCGAGGTGACGTTGATCTCGGTCAGCCACTCTCCGCCGATCACGTCGATGCCGACGAAGATCAGCCCGCGCCGCTTCAGCTCCGGCCCGAGCGCGGCGCAGATCTCGCGCTCGCGCGGGGTAAGCTCGGTCTTCTCGGCCGATCCGCCGACCGCGAGGTTGCTTCGGATCTCGCCCGCGCCGGGCAGACGGTTGATCGCGCCCGCCACCTCGCCGTCGACCAGCACGATGCGCTTGTCGCCCTTGGCGACGTCGGGGAGAAAAGCCTGGACCATGTGCGGCTCGCGCCAGGTCTGGTTGAAGACCTCGATCAGCGCGGAGAGGTTCTCGCCCTCCGGACCGACGCGGAAGATCGCCTTGCCGCCGTTGCCGTGGAGCGGCTTGACCACGATCGCGCCGTGCTGGCGGAGGAAGGCGCGCGTTTCCTCGAGCGAGCGGGTGACCAGCGTGGGCGGCATGAAGCGCGCATAATCGAGCACGAACACCTTCTCGGGTGCGTTGCGCACGCTGGCGGGATCGTTGACCACAAGAGTGCGATCGGCGACCCGCTCGAGCAGGTGGGTGGCGGTGATATAACCGAGATCGAACGGCGGGTCCTGGCGCATCAGCACCACGTCGGCCTGGTCGCCGAGGTCGAGCGCGACCGGCTCCCCGAAGCGGAAGTGTTCGCCCGCCACGCGCTGCACCGTCACCGGGTGCGCGCTGGTCCATAGCCTGCCGTCCGACCAGTTGAGCTGGTCGGCGGTGTAGTGGAACAGGCGATGCCCGCGCTGCTGCGCCGACAGCATCAGCGCGAAGGTCGAGTCACCGGCGATGTTGATCTGGTCAAGCGGGTCCATCTGGACCGCGACGGTGAGCGCCATGGACTGTCCCTTTCCGGCAGAGCGATGCGGCGGCAGGTAGGATGGCACAGAGCCAATGTCACGCACGGTCGCGCCGGCTCGGGCGGGCCGACGCCGAGGCTTAGCCGATCCAGGCGTTTTCGATATGGCGCGGGCGCGTACCGGGCGCGAGCAACAGCACGTCGACGCGGATGTCGTCGCCAGGCAGCGTGTAGCGGGGCATCAGCAGCTCGGCCGCGGCGGCCACGCGCGCGAGCCGGCGCTCGTCGATCGCGACGTCGAGCCCGGCGGCGGTCCGCCGCGCCTTCACCTCGACGAAGGCGACCAGCGCACCTCGCCGCACCACCAGATCGACCTCGCCCGCGGGGGTGCGCACACGCCGATCGAGGATCTGCCAGCCCTGCAGCCGCAGCCACCAGGCGGCGAGCCGCTCGCCGCGGCGCCCCGCCGCCTCGGCGTCGCGGCGATCGAGCAGGGAGCGGGGACGACGCATGACCGTGAGGTTGTCCGAGCCGCGATCATGCGGCAAGCACGCGCTGGCCCGGCTCAGCGAGCCGCGTCGCCCTGCCGGTGCAGATAGGCGATCAGGTCCGCGCGATCGAGCGGGTCGCGTACGCCGGGGAAGCGCATCGCGGTGCCGGGCGCGACCGCGGCCGGGTCGGCCAGCCAGGCGTCCATCGCCGCGTCGGTCCACCTGCCTCCGTGTCCGCGCAGGACGGCGGTGTAGCCGAAGCGTGGGCTCACCCCGGCGACGGGCGCGCCCATCACCCCGCGCAGGTTCGGCCCATTGCGGTCGCCCGCGCCCGCGCCGATCGTGTGGCAGGCGGCGCACTGGCCGAACAGCCGCGCGCCGCGGCCCGCGTCGGCGACGGCGAGCCGAGCCGCCAGCGTCGGGTTCGCGCCCAGCGCCCTGCGCCGGGCCGCCACGTCGCCGTCCCCGCACGCGGCGAGCAGCGTCAGCGTCGCGAGGGCGAGCGTGACGCGCCGTGCGCTCACTGGTCGAAGTCGCTCGCGCCGGAGGTCCCGTGCAGGTCGGACCAGAGACCGCGCGTGCCCGCCTCCTGCGCGCGGTTGACGTATTGCGACGCGACGAGCCAGCCCTTGATCGGCCGCAGCGGCAGCAGCGTGCCGAGCGCCATCACCGGCACCGAGGTGACGATATGGACCCAGGCAGGCGGGTCGAACGCGACCTGAAGCCACACGACGAAGGCGGTCAGCGGCAGCGCGATGATGCACAGCGAGAAGAAGGCGGGGCCGTCGTCGGGTGCGGCGAAGCGATAGTCGAGCCCGCAATGATCACAGCGCGACACCACCTTGAGCCAGGAGGCGAACATCTTGCCTTCGCCGCAGCGCGGACAGCGGCCGCGCCAGCCGGAGCGAATGATCCACCAGAAGCGGTCGCGGCCGCTCGGCGCGACGGTAGCAGGGGCGGGGGTGGGAGGCGTCGTTTCCATGCGCGGCGATGTAGGCGCGCCGGCGCGCGGGTTCGATGGGACAGATCGTCCCACCCGCCGCCCTGCGAACGTCACTCCTCGCTCGATCCGGATGAGAAAGGGCGTGGGCACAAGTAGTTGGTACGCCTAGACTGCAGGCGGTACGATGGGAGAGTAGGCGATGGTCGTCCCCAATCTGGCAGCGTTGGTCATCGCCGCGTCGCAGCTTCCCGGCCCGGTGCCGAGCGCGGCGACTGCCCAGTCGGCGCCGGAGGGCACGGCAGCGAGCGTCACCGAGTCCGCGCCCGTACCCGCCGCGGAACAGCGCGTCGGCGACAACGGCGACATCATCGTCGCTGCGCCCACCCGCAAGGTCATCGGGAATCAGGTGCGCGCGGCGACCGGCCCGGTCTCGCAGAACGTGCCGATCGCGCGTTTCCAGGATCCCGTCTGCGTCGCCGTCGGGGGGCTGTCGAGCAAGGTGGCGAGTGAGATCGCGCAGCGCATGCTCGATGACGCCGATCTGGCCGGCATCACGCTCGCCGGCGATCACTGTCGGCCCAACACGATGGTGCTGTTCGTCGACGACGCGCACGCCGAGGTGGCGAAGATGGCGAAGTCCAACCATCGCGCGCTGCTGGGCGTCGGCTTCAACGCGCGGCGCGCCCTGCTCAAGAGCGAGGGGCCAGCGTTCGCGTGGCGGCTCACGGAGGTACGCACGCGCGACGGCGAGACGAGCCTGCCCGGGGACGGGCCGCCGACCTTCCACGTCGCGGTCGCCTCGCGGGTCGTCCAGCCGGTGCGGCAGGACGTGGTCACCGCGGTGCTGATCGTCGAACGCAAGGCGGTTGTGGGCAAGACCTCGCGTCAGCTCGCCGACTACGCCGCGCTCCGCCTCTTTGCCGGCGCGCGCGAGCTGCCCGGCGGAGGGCTCGATACGATGCTGGCGCTGTTCGGCGGCAAGGCCGCCCCGCCCGCGCAGCTCACCGCGTTCGACCGAGGCTATCTGCGCGGCCTGTACACGGGCGGGGCCAACGCCTTCGCCTACACCCAGCGCGGTCGAATGGCCGGGGCGATCGCGCGCGAGAACGAGCCCAGCGCGCCCGCTACCCCTTGAGCGCCAGCGCGCGCGCGTACAGTTCGCGGCGGTCGAGCCCGAGCGCCTTAGCCACCTCGCCCGCCGCCTTCGACGCGGGCAGGCGGGTGAGCGCCTCGGTAAGCGCCGCGTCGGCGTCGTCGGCGCTCGCCGGGGCGGGCGGGGCGGGGGGCGCGACCACGACGACGATCTCGCCCTTCGGCGGCGCCTCGGCGTAGCGCGTCGCGAGCTCGCCGAGCGTGCCGGTCACCGCTTCCTCGAACTTCTTCGTGATCTCGCGGCACACCGCCGCCTCGCGCTCGCCCAGCATCTGCGCCAGCGCGGCGAGGCAGGCGCCCAGCCGCGGCCCCGACTCGTACAGCACCAGCGTGGCGCGCACCGCGGCGACCTCGCGGATCGCCTCGGCGCGCGCCTGCTCCTTGGGGGGCAGGAAGCCGAGGAAGAGGAAGCGGTCGGTCGGCAGCCCGGCCAGCGTCAACGCGGCGACGGCGGCGCAGGCACCCGGGACGGTGACGACGTGGCGCCCGGCCGCGCGCGCCTCGCGCACCAGCTTATAGCCCGGATCGGAGATCAGCGGCGTGCCCGCGTCGGAGACGAGTGCGACCACCTCGCTCGCCATCCGCTCGATCAGGCGCGGGCGCACCTCGGCGGCATTGTGGTCGTGGTAGGGGGTCATCGGCCGCTTGGTGCCGATGTGGCGGAGCAGCCCGGCGGTGACCCGCGAATCCTCCACCGCGATGACGTCGGCGGCGGCGAGCACCTCCGCCGCGCGCGGCGAGAGATCGCCGAGATTGCCGATCGGGGTGGCGACGATGTAGAGCCCAGGCGGTAGAGAGTTCACGGGAGTTGTCATGGCAGAGGCGATCGGGCGGCCGCAATGGTCCAACGCATGGGGCCGATTGGTCGCGGTCACCGGCGCGCTGCTGCTCGCGGCCTGCTCGACGGTGGTGCCGCGCGCTCCCGTCGAGGCGCCGCGCGCGCAGACCCAAGCGCCGCCGCCGCGCGATACCGCGCCCGAGGTGGTCAGCGGCCTGCCGCGTGACACCGAGCGGCACCGCGTCGCGCTGCTGGTGCCGCTGTCGGGCAGCAATGCCGGCGTCGGCCGCAGCCTTGCCAACGCCACCCAGCTCGCGCTGCTCGACACGCGTAACGCGCAGGTGCGAATCACCAGCTACGACACTGCCACCGGCGCGGCGCAGGCCGCCTCGCGCGCGATCGCCGACGGCGCGCAACTGATCCTCGGGCCGCTGCTGGCCGAGGACGTGCGCGCGGTGGCTCCGATCGCGCACGCCGCCAAGGTGCCGGTCCTGTCCTTCTCCAACGACACCGGCGTCGCCGGCAACGGCACATACGTGCTGGGTTATGCGCCGGCGCAGTCGATCGAGCGAGTCGTCGGCTTCGCGCGCGCGCGCGGCATGAACAACTTCGGCGGGCTGGTGCCGAACGCGCTGTACGGCAGCCGCGCCTCCACCGCCTTCCTGCGCGCGGTCGAGCAGGCCGGCGGGCGCGTGGTCTCGCTCCAGACCTATGATCGCGGCTCCGGCGCTCTGAGCTCGGCGGTGCAGCGCATGGCCAAGGACGCGCCGTTCGACGCGATCCTGATCGCGGACAGCGCCGGCTCGGCCACCGCGGCGGTGCCGCTGCTCCGCCGCAACAGCCCCTCGGCGCAGATCCTCGGCACCGAATTGTGGAACGCCGACAAGGGCGCGAGTGCGCCGGCGCTGAGCGGCTCATGGTTCGCCAGCGTGCCCGACGATCTGTATCGCCAATATGCGCGCAACTACCGCACCCGCTTCAACGCCGCGCCGTACCGCCTGTCGAGCCTCGGCTATGATTCGGTGCTGCTGGTGGTGCGGATCGCGCGCGACTGGAAGCCGGGAACGACCTTCCCGGAACCGCGGCTGCGCGACGCGGACGGCTTCGCCGGCATCGACGGCGCGTTCCGCTTCGGCCGCGACGGCGTCGCCGAGCGCGCGCTCGAGGTGAAGGAACTTCGCGCCGGCGGCGCGGTGGCGGTATCGCCCGCGCCGACGGGGTTCGCGGGCAAGTGAGCGCGGCGGGGTCTCGGCGACCCTGCCGCACTCCATAGATCAGCTGGCGAGCGCAGCGCTGAGCTGCGGTCGACGCCGTCGCAACGCGCCGCCCACGAGTCCGAAGCCGACGATCATCATCGCCCAGGTCGCCGGCTCGGGCACGGCGCCGACGCTGCTGACCGGATTGACCTGGTCGACGAAGCGGATGAGGTTGGCGGTCAGCGAATGTTCGTCATCGCTCGCCTCGTTCATCATGAAGTTGACGTCGAAGATCGTCGTCAGCGCACCGGCTCGTGCGTTGGCCAGCTTGCCCTTGCCCCAGGCGACGCCGCTGCCCGTGTCACCGCTGGCGCTGATCCACTGGCCAGTACCGAATCCGTTCAGAAAGCCCGGGGCCTGGTAGTTGATGCTCGTCACCTCGTTGGGTTTGTCGAACGGCGAATAGATGGTCTGCTGCGAGGAGCCCGAGGCACGGCTGAGCGTGCCGCCGCCAGCGTCGGACACGAGCGAGAGGATGCTGTCGTCGCGATCGCCGAAGCTGTCGTTCTCGCCCATGACGAACATGCCGCCGCCGCCCGCGAGAAAGCCGAGATAGCTTTTCCGCACATCATCCGTCAGCGCGCCGCTGTTGTCATAGCGAATGTCCCACACCTCGCTATAATCGGACAGACTGATCGGGATATCGTCGACGACGGTGACCTTGTTGCCGGCACGCTGATGAAGTCTGGAAAGGTGGTCGGTGATCGACGACGTTGTTTGCGCCTCGCTAGCTTTACCAGATCCGTTAATGATCAGTACCTTAGCGGCATAGCTCGGCTCGCTGATCAGCATAAGAGCGAGCGCAGAGATAATACGTTTGATCGACATCAATCGTCCCCATTGTTGAGGACATAGACTTGTCATGCGAGAGGTAACTAGCCAAATGCAGTGTAACTCATCATGGTGGCAAATCTTATGTGAATGTCTTAGGCTTTCTTGTTTAAGAGAAATTTTCGCACCGATCCGCCGTGGTTTGATTTGCCTGCGAGTCACTCAGTATGTTTAGATCGATGAAAGTTGGATGAGGCCAATGCTTCACTTGGAGCGCCCCCGCCGCAGCGTGCTGTTCATGCCAGCGTCGAACGGACGCGCGATCGCCAGAGCGCCTTCTTTGAATTGTGACTCGGTGATCCTCGATCTCGAGGACTCGGTCGCGTCCGAGGCAAAGCTGGCCGCACGCGGCGCGGCACTCGCCGTACTAGCGACCGGCGAGCTGAACGTCTTCGAACGCGTCGTGCGCGTCAACAGCGCCGACACGGCCTGGGGCGCCGACGATCTCGCCGCGCTGCGCGGTGCGCCGCTCGACGCGGTGCTGCTCCCGAAGGTCGACGGTCCCGACACACTCCGCGCCGCGCGCGATGTGCTGGGCGAGGGGCCGGCGCTCTGGGCGATGATCGAGACCTGCGCCGGGGTCGCGGCGCTGCGCTCGATCGCGGCGGCGGCGCGCGAGACCGGGCTCGCCGCGCTGGTACTCGGGCCGAACGACCTCGCGCGCGAGCTACGTTGCACCTCGGGGGAGGATCGCGCGCCGCTGTGGCCGATCCTCACCGAGGTGGTGCTCTCGGCGCGGCTCGCTGGCATCGTCGCGCTCGACGGCGTCACCAACGTGATCGACGATGCGGCCGCGATCGAGCGTGCCTGTGCGCAGGGCGCGCGCTGGGGGTTCGACGGCAAGACGCTGATCCACCCGGCCCAGATCGAGGCCGCCAACGGCGCCTTCGCGCCGTCGGCGGAGGCGGTCGCGCGCGCCGAGCGGATCGTCGCCGCCTTCGCCCTACCGGAGCATGAGGCGCGGGGGGCGATCCGGGTGGAGGGTGAGATGGTGGAGCGGCTTCACCTCGCCGAGGCGGAGCGGCTCATCGCGCTCGACCGCGCGGTTCAGTCGCGGCAGTAACCTTCGCCGGACTTGACGGTGAGGCAATCCCTCTTGCCGTCGAGGTACTTGAGCCCCGTCGCGGCGCCATCGGTCGGGCGCAGCAGTTCGCGTGCGCCCTCGCGCTGGAAGGCGATGCCGTCCGCGGTGACCTCGCCGTCGTACGTGCCCTTGTCATCGAGGCTCCACTGCATCGCCAGCGACACCGCGGTGTCGGCGCCCGCGCGCGGAGAGACGACGAGGTTGAGCCCTTCCACCCCGCGCCAGCGCCCGAGATAATGCGCGCGATCGGCCGAGGCAGCGGCGCTGGCCGTGGGGGAGGGGCTGGCACGGGAGGGGCTGGCCGTGTCAACAACCGGGGCGGCGGTTGCGTTGGCCGCAGCCCCGGTGGCGTCTCCACCTTCGGGCTCCCGCGTCCGGTCGCCGCAACCGGAAAGCAGCAGCAGAACGGCGGTGGTGAGCGCGACGGTCTTCATCCCCGCTCAACTCGCGCGACGCCGCACCGTTCCGGCGCGGCGCGGTTCAGCCTCTCGGCGCGGGCTCGTTGAGCAGCGGGATCAACTCGCGGTTGAGGTCTTCGAGATCCAGCGCGGCGGCCTTGGCATAGCGAACCACGCCGGCGCGATCGATGATGTAGTTGGTCGGCACGGCCGGCATCTCGGCGCTCATGCCCTTGATCCGACGCACCGCTGGGATCGCCATGGCGGCGAACAGCGGCTTGAGCTGGTGGAGCGGCGCGGACCCATCCGTCGCCACCGCGAAGACGCTGAGCCCGTGCTGCCTGGCGCGGCGGAAATAGCCGTCGAGCAGCGGAAGCTCGGCACGACAGGGCACGCACCAGGTCGCCCAGAAGTTGAGCAGCACCACCTCGCCGCGATGCTCGGCCAGCGTGGTCTTGCTGCCATCGACCAGCGTGAGCTCGATCGGCGGTGCCGGCTGCCCGACCTTGAGCTCGCGCGCCGCCGCGGGCGCCGCGATCAGCGCGCTCGCGAGTGCGTATGAGGCGAGGTGTCGCATTGCCGTTCTATTATCCCCTGAGCGAAGATTGATGCGGCGCCGCGGTGGCGGTCAAGCGGGAGACTGGCCCGTCGTGGCGCGATCGACGCCGCGGGGCTGTGCCGGTTGACCTGCCGCCCCCTCGCGGCTACCCGCGCCACCGACATCGCTGAACCACTCGCGCGCCGAGTCCTGTCGAAGGGCGCGCGGGTTCGCCCGGCAGGCGGAGACCTGTATCCATGGCCAACGTAGCAGTCATCGGCGCGCAATGGGGCGACGAGGGCAAGGGCAAGATCGTCGACTGGCTCGCCGAGCGCGCCGACGTCGTCGTGCGCTTCCAGGGCGGACACAACGCCGGGCACACGCTGGTGGTCGGTGAGTCGGTCTACAAGCTCTCGCTGCTGCCCTCGGGGATCGTGCGCGGCACGCCCTCGGTGATCGGCAACGGCGTGGTGCTCGATCCCTGGGCGCTCAAGGCCGAGATCGAGCGGCTAATGGGGCAGGGCGTGGTCGCCACCCCCGAGACGCTGCGGATCGCGGACAACTGCGCGCTGATCCTGCCCTTCCACCGCGACCTCGACGCCCTGCGCGAGGATGCCAGCGGCGCAGGCAAGATCGGCACGACGCGGCGCGGCATCGGCCCGGCCTATGAGGACAAGATCGGGCGCCGCGCGCTGCGCGTCTGCGACCTCGCGCACCTCGACGAACTCGGGCCGCAGCTCGACCGGCTCACCGCTCACCACGACGCGCTG
The DNA here is from genome assembly GCF_019429485.1 of Sphingomonas citri. Classification (GTDB taxonomy): domain Bacteria; phylum Pseudomonadota; class Alphaproteobacteria; order Sphingomonadales; family Sphingomonadaceae; genus Sphingomonas; species Sphingomonas citri. Next base: position 60,386 of record NZ_JAHXZN010000010.1, read on the forward strand.
CGCGCCGGCTTCGGCGAGGCGCCGATCGACCGCGACGCGCTCGTCGCCGAGCTGCGCGCCATCGCCGACTTCGTACTTCCCTTTGCCAAGCCGGTGTGGCGCGACCTCAACGCCGCGAAGGAGGCGGGCAAGCGCATCCTGTTCGAGGGCGCGCAGGGCGTGCTGCTCGACATCGACCACGGTACCTACCCGTTCGTCACCTCGTCGAACACGATCGCGGGCACCGCTGCGGGCGGCTCTGGGCTGGGGCCGGCGGCGGTGGGCTTCGTGCTGGGGATCGCCAAGGCCTATACCACGCGCGTCGGCTCCGGGCCGTTTCCGACAGAGCTGGACGACGCCACCGGCGAGCGGCTCGGCACGCGCGGGCACGAGTTCGGCACAGTGACGGGGCGCAAGCGGCGCTGCGGCTGGTTCGACGCGGTGCTGGTGCGCCAGTCGGCGGCGGTGGGCGGGATCACCGGCATCGCGCTGACCAAGATCGACGTGCTCGACGGCCTGGACGAGGTGCGAATCTGCACCGGCTACCGTCTGCGCGACGAGGTGATCGACTATTTCCCGGCGCACGCGGCGGACCAGGCGCTGGTCGAGCCGGTCTACGAGACGATCGAAGGCTGGCGAGAGTCAACCGCGGGCGCGCGGAGCTGGGCGGACCTGCCGGCGCAGGCGATCAAATACATTCGCCGCGTCGAGGAGCTGATCCGCTGCCCCGTTTCACTCGTGTCGACCAGCCCGGAGCGCGAGGACACCATCCTGGTGCGCGACCCGTTCGCCGACTGATCGCGACACGCCCCCGCGCCGTGGCGCGGGGGGGAAGATCGGCGAGGTTATTGCGGCGACTGGGGCGTCGTCGCCATCGGATCGGTGCCCGTCGTGCGCGGGTTGTTCTGTGACGTCGGGTTGACCGTCGGATCCGGGTTCATCGTCTGCGTCGTCGGATCCGGGGTGGCGCTGCCGCCCGGCCGATCCATCGTCGAGCGATTGCGCGACGAGCGGCGCGACTCGCGCGTGGAGCGCGGCGAGGTCGTCGACATCGTGTCCGACTGCGTGCTCTGGGTGGTGGTACCGGTCGAACCGGGCTGCTGCGTCGTGCCCATCGTGCCTTGGTCCATACCGGTGCCCGACTGGCCCATACCGGTGCCCGACTGGCCCATACCGGTGCCCATGCCGCCGCCGGTGCTGCCGCCCGTACCGCCGGTGGTCTGTGCCGAAGCGACGGCGGGCAAAGCGAGTGCGGCCGCGGCCGCGATCACGAGAATGCGCATGAGAACCTCTCCTTGTGTGTGCGGTCCGAACGAAGCGCACGAAGCAGGTGTTCCAGTCATTTCTCGCCTAAATTAACCAACTTATCCGCATTGGGCGCGGTGAAGCAAGGCCTGGTCGGCGAGCACCAGCGCGACCATTGCCTCCACCACGGGCACGCCGCGGATTCCGACACAGGGGTCGTGCCGGCCCTTGGTGGCGATCTCGGTCGCGTCGCCCTCGCGCGTGACGGTCGCGACCGGGGTGAGGATCGAGCTGGTCGGCTTGAAAGCGACGCGCACGCGGATCGGCTGGCCGGTGGCGATCCCGCCCGCGATCCCGCCGGCGTGATTGGCGAGGAAGGCGGGGCCGTCCGCGCCGGGGCGCATCGCGTCGGCATTCTGCTCGCCCGAGAGCGCCGCGGCGGCGAAGCCGTCACCGATCTCCACACCCTTCACCGCGTTGATCGACATGCACGCCGCGGCGAGCTCGCTGTCGAGCTTGGCGTAGAGCGGCGCGCCCCAGCCCGCGGGCACGCCGGTCGCCTCGCACACCACCACCGCGCCGAGCGAGGAACCGGCCTTGCGCGCGGCGTCGACCTTCTCTTCCCAGCGCGCGGCGGCGGCGGGATCGGGACAGAAGAAGGGATTGGCGCCGATCGCAGCGCCGTCGAACGTCGCCGGATCGATCGCGTCGCCGCCGATCGCCTCGACCCAGGCGCGCACGCGCACCTGCGGCACCACCAGCCGCGCCACCGCGCCGGCGGCGACGCGCGCGGCGGTCTCGCGCGCGGACGATCGACCGCCGCCGCGATAGTCGCGGAAGCCGTATTTGGCGTCATAGGCGTAATCGGCGTGGCCGGGTCGATAGGCGAGCGCGACGTCGGAATAATCCTTGGAGCGCTGGTCGACGTTCTCGATCATCAGGCTGATCGGCGTCCCGGTAGTGCGTCCCTCGAACACGCCCGAGAGGATGCGGACCTGGTCGGGCTCGCGCCGCTGCGTGGTGAAGCGCGACTGGCCGGGGCGGCGGCGGTCGAGCCAAGGCTGGATGTCGGCCTCGGCCAGCGCGATCCCCGGCGGGCAGCCGTCCACCACCGCGCCCAGCGCCGGACCGTGGCTCTCGCCCCAGGTGGTGAAGCGGAACACGCGGCCGAAGGTGTTGTAGCTCATGCGGGAGGGTCCGAATGTTGCGAATGTTGAGTCGCTGGCGCGTCCGGACTCAACGTTCGCGGGCGACCAGGATAGGGTACGGTGCGCGCTGTGCCAGAAGCACGCGGTTTAGGACAGGGGGCGGCTCTCGGCGGCTCACCCTCTTTTCGCACCCACCCCGGCGAACGCCGGGATCCAGTTGGGGAGCGTTGGTAAGTCTCACGTCAGCCTTCCCACCGGGACCCGGGCATTCGCCGGGGCGGTGGCGATAGAAGAGAGCGCACTCCCAGCCTACGGCCGCTCACTCTCCGCCGAGCACCGCGAAGGCGTCGGCGTGACGCGCGTCGCCGCGGACGCCGCAGGGCATCAGCCCACCCTGCAGCGGCAGCGCCAGCAGATGCTCGCCGGCATAGGGCGAGACGAAGTTGGCCGCATAATCCTCGTGGAAGCCGAAGCGCCGATAGTAAGCGGCGTCGCCCAGCACGAAGCACAGCACCACGCGCTCGGCCTCGAGCCGCTCGAGCCCGGCCTGGACCAGCGCCTCGCCGACGCCGCGGCGGCGATAGGCGGGCGCCACCGCGAGCGGCGCCAGCGCCACCGCGGGCACAGCGCGATCGTTCACCGTCACCGCCATGCGGCTGAACGCCACCGCGCCGACGATCGCGCCGGTAGCGCCATCGACCGCCGCCATCATCAGCACCATGGCGCCGTCGACGCACAGCCGCCGCACCAGATCGGCCTCGTCGGGGCGCGCGAAACAGGTGCGCAGCAGCGAGTCGATCCCCGCCACGTCCTCGCCGCGCGCGGGGCGGACGATCAGCTCGGCCGGGGCGCCCGTCTCAGGCAAGCGCGATGTCCGGCGCGTCCTCCGCCTTCATGCCGATGACGTTGTAGCCGGCGTCGACATGGTGGATCTCACCGGTGACGCCGCTGGCGAGCGAGCTCAGCAGGTACAGGCCCGCGCCCCCGACCTCGTCGATCGAGACGGTGCGGCGCAGCGGTGCGTTGAGCTCGTTCCACTTGAGGATGTAGTTGAAGTCGCCGATGCCGCGCGCGGCCAGCGTCTGGATCGGCCCCGCCGAGATGGCGTTGATGCGGATGTTCTCGGGCCCGAGATCGACCGCGAGATATTTGACGCTCGTCTCCAGCGCGGCCTTGGCGACACCCATCACGTTATAATGAGGGATCACCTTCTCGGCGCCGTAATAGGTCAGCGTTAGGATCGCGCCGCCGCTGGGCATCATTCGGCGCGCACGCTGCGCCACCGCGACCAGCGAATAGGCCGAGACGTTCATCGTCATCAGGAAATTGTCGAGCGTGGTATCGTAATAGCGCCCGCGCAGCTGCGACTTGTCGGAGAAGCCGATGGCGTGGACGACGAAGTCGATCGTCGGCCATTCCTGCGCCAGCGCGGCGAAGGTGTCGTCCAGCGCGGCCATGTCGGAGACGTCGCAGTCGAACAGCCGCGCGACGCCGAGCTGCTCGGCGAGCGGGCGCACGCGCTTCTCCATCGCCGCGCCCTGGTAGGAGAAGGCCAGCTCGGCGCCGGCCTCACTCAGCTGCTTGGCGATCCCCCAGGCCAGCGACTTGTCGTTGGCGAGCCCCATGATCAGCCCGCGCTTGCCCCCCATCAGTCCGTTCACGAAGCCACCATCATTGTTCATCATTATCGTCGGCCCCCTCTACAACCGCTGCGGGCGGCTCCGCCAGTGCCGCGTTCAGGTGAGCGCCGAACACTAGGCCAAGGCCGATCAGATAGAAGAACAGCAGCATCACCACCACCCCGGCGAGGCTGCCATAGGTGAGATCATAGCCGCCGAGCTGCGACAGCACCCAGGGCAGGCCGGCGGTCATGCTCACCCACCACAATGTCGTGAACAGCGCGCCGGGCCATTTCTTGCTCTCGCTGCGGCGATAGCGGCCGGGGGTGACCGAGTAGAACAGCATGTACAGCGCGCCGAACATCACCGCCGCGGGCACCAGCCGCGCGAGGTTAAGCCACTCGGCGACATGCTGCGCGACCGGCAGCAGTCGGTAGATGAACTGCTCGGCCGCGATCAGCAGACCCTGCACCAAGAAGGAGAAGAGCGCGATCACGATCGAGCCGACGATCGCGAGGCTCAGCCCCAGCCGCGCGCGCCACAGCGACTGCGACGAGCGCGTGCCATAGGCGCGGCGGAAGATGTCGCGGATCGTCTCGGCGAAGCTGCCGACCGTCCACAATCCTACCAACGCGCCGAACCACAGCAGCGAGCCGGTCCGCGCCTGGAGCACGTTGCGGATCGGCTCGCGCAGGATCGCGCCGACGTCGCGCGGCAGCACCGACAGGAAGCTGGCGACCCCGCGCTGCACCTCGTCGGTCTGGCCGAACAGCGAGGCGACCGCAGCGGCGACGATGAAGAAGGGGAATACCGTCATCAGCGCCAGGTAGGCGAGGTTGCCGGCGTGGATGAAGCCGTCGGTGTAGACGCCGACGGCGGCGCGCTTCACCACCGCCCAGCTGTAGCTGCCGGGCCGGACGTGCGCGAGCTGGCGGTCGAGGCGCCGCCGCGCGGCACCGTGATGGCGCGCGCGATCCTCAGGCGTGAGCGTGGGAGGGGCGTCCTTCACCCACATCAGACTCCCATGTTCGCGCGCGGGTTCCCCCCGCCGGTCCAGCCCGCCACGAACGACTTCAGCGCGGCGTCGTCCGCGGGCACGTCGATCACGAGGCGAACGAGCTGGTCGCCCCGACCGCCGGCCTTGCGGTGAAAGCCCTTTCCCTTCAGGCGTAGCGTCTTGCCCGAAGTCGAGCCGGGCGGCACCGTGAGCATCACCGGCTTGTCGACAGTCGGCACCTTGACCGCGCCGCCCTCCACCGCCTCCTTGAGCGAGACGGGCAGGTCGAGCCGGACGTCATCGCCCTCGCGCGTGAAGAAGCGGTGCGGCTGGATCTCGATCGTGACGATCGCGTCGCCGGGGCCGCCGGCACCGGGATCGCCCTTGCCGGAGAGACGCATCTGCGTGCCGGTCTCGACCCCGGCGGGCAGCTTGAGGTCGATCGTCCTGCCGTCGGCCAGGGTGACGCGCTGCGGCGCGAGCGCGGCGGCGTCGGCGAAGGGCACCTGGAGGCGATAGGCGACGTTGCCGCCCTTGGGGGGCGGACCGGCGCTGCGCCGGCCAAAGCCGCTGGCGAAGCCGCCGCCGCCGCCGCCCCGCCCGCCGAACAGACCCTCGAAGATATCGGACATGTCGGGCGCGTCGCCGCCGCCCATGTCGAACTGCTGCGAGCGGAAGCCGCCCGCGCCGCCGGGCCGCGTGCCGCCGGCGCCATAGCCGAAGGGAGCGGTGGGGTTGCCGTCGCCGTCGATCTCGCCGCGGTCGTAGCGCGCGCGCTCGTCCTTGTCGGTCAGCAGGTCATAGGCCGAGGTCACCTGGCCGAACCGCTCCGCCGCCTTGGGATTGCCCTGGTTGCGGTCGGGATGCAGCTCCTTGGCGAGCTTGCGATAGGCTTTCTTGATGTCCGCCTCGCTGGCGCCGCGCGCCACGCCCAGCGTCGCATATGGATCGGCCATGGATTCCCCAAATGGTGTGTTACTCCCCTATGTGGGATAGTCGCGGCACGAGCGCAATCGCCGCGTCGGCGCAAGCGCCCTCGCGCGCGGTGTTGACCCGCCGCGGCGGGCCACCGTAGAAGACGGGCCGGGGCGGTCCGGTCGGGCCGCCCTTGTTCTTTCCGAGGAGAAGGCCCCGTGTCGTCCACCCCTGCGCTGATGCCCGTCTACCCGCGGTGCGGCGTGCGCCCGGTGCGAGGCGAGGGCGTCTATCTCTACGGCGAGGACGGGGAGCAGTATCTCGACTTCGCCAGCGGCATCGCGGTCAACGCGCTCGGCCACGGCCATCCCAAGCTGGTCAAGGCGATCGCGGATCAGGCCGCGACGCTGATGCACACCAGCAACCTCTACGGCAGCCCGCAGGGCGAGCATCTCGCGCAGCGGCTGGTCGACCACACCTTCGCCGACACGGTGTTCTTCACCAACTCGGGCGCCGAGGCGGTGGAGTGCGCGATCAAGACCGCGCGGCGCTATCACTATGCCAACGGCAACCCGCAGCGGCACGACCTGATCACCTTCGACACCGCCTTCCACGGCCGCACGCTCGGCGCGATCTCGGCGACCAACCAGGCCAAGATGCGCGACGGCTTCGAGCCGCTGCTGCCCGGCTTCAAATACGCGACGTTCAACGACCTGGCGGGCGCGCTCGCGCTGATCGACGAGCATACCGCGGGTTTCCTAGTCGAGCCGATCCAGGGCGAGGGCGGCATCCGCCCGGCGTCGGAGGAGTTTCTGCGCGGTCTGCGCGCGGCGTGCGACGAGCACGGGCTGCTGCTGGTGCTCGACGAGGTGCAGGCGGGTTATGGCCGCACCGGCAAGTTCTTCGCGCACGAGCTGTACGGCATCACGCCCGACATCATGGCGGTGGCCAAGGGGATCGGCGGCGGCTTCCCACTCGGCGCCTGTCTCGCCACCGCCGAGGCGGCCAAGGGCATGGTGTTCGGCACGCACGGATCGACCTATGGCGGGAACCCGCTGGCGATGGCGGCGGGCGAGGCGGTGCTCGACGTGATCCTGGAGGAAGGCTTCCTCGATCAGGTGGCGCGGATGGGCGAGCGGTTGCGTGCCTCGCTAGAGCAGCTGATCCCCAACCACGATCATCTGTTCGATCACGTCCGCGGCCACGGGCTGATGCTGGGTATCAAGCTGAAGAGTGACAGCCGCCGCTTCGTCGCGCACTGCCGCGACCATCATGGGCTGCTGCTGGTCGCAGCGGGCGAGAACGTCGTCCGCGTGCTGCCGCCGCTGGTGATCGACGAGAGCCATATCGCCGAGTGCGTCGAGAAGCTGAGCGAGGCCGCGCGGGTCTACGTGCCCGTGGCCGACGAGTGATGTAAGCTCCTCCCCGCTCGCGGGGAGGGGGACCGCCACGCGCCAGCGTGGTGGTGGAGGGGGGTTCCGCGAACGAAAGCGCTGGTGGAGGTTCCTCCATCTGTCGCCGATCGAGCGGCCTCTCCCATACCGCGGAGAAGTGACATGCGCCATTTCCTGAGCCTCAGCGACGCCGGTGGCGACGCGATCGCCGCCATGCTCGCCGACGCGCTCGAGCGCAAACAGGCGCGCGCGGGCTGGCCCAAGGGCCGCGCCGACGCCGACGCGCCGCTCGCCGGCCGCGTGCTGGCCATGATTTTCGAGAAGAACTCGACGCGTACCCGCGTCAGCTTCGACATGGCGATCCGCCAGCTCGGCGGCCAGTCGATCGTGATGGAGGCGGGGCAGATGCAGCTCGGCCGCGGCGAGACGGTGGCGGACACCGCGCGCGTGCTGTCGGGCTATGTCGACGCGATCATGATCCGTACCGACGATCACGCCAAGCTCGAGGAGATGGCGGCACACGCCAGCGTGCCCGTGATCAACGGCCTCACCGATGAGTCGCACCCCTGCCAGATCATGGCCGACCTGCTCACCATCGTGGAGAGCGGGCGCCAGCTGCCGGGGCTCAAGGTCGCGTGGCTGGGCGACGGCAACAACGTGCTCGCCTCGATCGTCGAGGCGGCGGCGCTGCTCCACTTCGACGTGGTTGCGGCGTGCCCGCAGGGGTTCCAGCCCGAGGAGGAGGCGATCGTCCGCGCCTCGGGCCGCGCGCGCGTCGTCGCCGATCCGCGCGAGGCGGTGGCCGACGCCGACGTGGTCGTCACCGACACCTGGATCTCGATGGGCCAGGCGCAGGCCGAGACCAAGCTGCGCGCGATGATGCCCTATCAGGTCGACGCCGCGCTGATGGCGGCGGCCAAGCCGGGCGCCGCCTTCCTCCACTGCCTCCCCGCGCATCGCGGCGAGGAGGTCACGCCCGAGGTGATCGACGGGCCGCAGTCGCTGATCTGGCAGGAGGCGGAGAACCGCCTCCACGCGCAGAAGTCGGTGCTGCGCTGGTGCTTCGGCCAGATCGGTTGATCGGGGCGGCACGGCTTCCCAGATAGAGCAAGATCCACCAACTGCTTGTCCTTCCTCGTCATGCCGGGCTCGACCCGGCATCCATGGTGACGCGCACGCTACCAGCCGGAGCGTTCGCGGAACGATGGACCCCGGAACAGGTCCGGGGTGACAGAGAGGGCAGCTGGTGGCTCTTTGACCCCGCCAGCACGAGGCAGCCTTGACCGATCCGCACGCCCCCGACCTCGACCGCGCACTCGGCTTCACCATTCCCGCGCAGCACGCGCGCGGGCGCGTGGTGCGGCTGGGGCCGACGCTCGACGCGATCCTCGCCGCGCACGCTTATCCACCCGCGATCGAGAAGCTGCTCGCAGAGGCGCTGACGCTCACCGCGCTGATCGGCAGCACGCTTAAGGACCCGCAGGGCCAGCTCACCATGCAGACGCAGACCGAGGCGGGCGTCGTCACCTTGCTGGTGTGCGACTATCGCGGCGGCGAGGTGCGCGGCTACATCCAGTATGACGCCGAACGGCTCACCGACGCGCCCGCCGAGCCGTCGCTGTTCGCGCTCTTCGGCAAGGGGTATCTCGCGATCACCTTCGATCTCGCCACCACCGGCGAGCGCTATCAGGGGATCGTCCCGCTCGACGGCGACACGCTGAGCGAGGCGGCGCAGAGCTATTTCTACCAGTCCGAGCAGATCCCGACGCTGGTGCGCGTCGGCCTGCGCAAGGGCGCCGACGGGCGGTGCGTCGCGGGCGGTCTGCTGCTCCAGCACCTTCCCGAGGGCGAGGAAGGCCGCGAGCGGCTCCACACCAAGCTCGACCATCCCGAGTGGGAGCATGTCGAGGCGCTCGGCCAGACCATGGAGGGCGACGAGCTCGCCGACCCGACCGTGCCGCTCGAGACCTTGGTGTGGCGGCTGTTCAACGAGGAGGCCGAGGTGCGCGTGCTCGCGGGACAGGCGCTGGTGAAGGGCTGCCGCTGCGACGTGGAATATATCCGCTCGGTGCTGGCGCGCTTCCCGCTGGAGGAGCGGCTGGCGATGGCGGACGAGCGCGGCGTGATCGCGGTCGACTGCGCCTTCTGCTCGACCAGCTTCCCGGTGCGCGCGGACGAACTGGTGGGGTGAGGGGGGCGGTGTGCGTGAGCCTCGTGGCGCGGCGCATGCTTCGAGACGGCCTTTCGACAAGCTCAGTGCCTCCTCAGCACGAACGGGGCTGGTGTCCCACTTCGTCCGTGCTCAGGAAGCGCCGAGTTCAGCACGAACGCGGCTTCCTTCTTTATTTCGTTCGCGCTGAGCAGAGGCTGAGCTTGTCGAAGCGTCGCTGCCACGAGAATGACCATCGTTCGAGACCGAGCTTGGGCGTGGCGCCGCACGGACGGTCGGTGGCGCGACATCGATGCACTTCGGCTCCCATTACCGTTAGTCCGATTTTAACCTTCTTCCCCCATAAGCGACCTCGTGCCGTTCATGCGGCACGCTCTCTCCCTAGCTTGACCGCTCAAGCTCCTCACGGGCCGCCCTCGGGCGGCCCTTTTTCTTGCGCTCGCGCGCGCGAGGGCCTAGCTGGCGCCGCATCATGACCCAATTGACCCCCGCCGTCGCGCTCGTCTCGGGCGGGCTCGACTCGCTGGTGTCCGCCGCGCTCGCGCGCGAGGCGGGGCACCCGCTGCTCGCGCTCTCGATCGACTATAACCAACGCCATCAGGTCGAGCTCGCCGCGGCGCGGCGCATCGCTCACGCGCTCGGCGCGGCACGCCACGTCGTGCTGCCGATCGACCTCTCGGCCTTCGGCGGCTCGGCGCTGACCGATCGCGACATCGACGTGCCCAAGGACGGTGTCGACGGCACCATCCCGGTCACCTACGTGCCCGCGCGCAACACGATCTTCCTCAGCCTGGCGCTCGGCTGGGCCGAGGCGGCGGGCGCGCGCGACATCTATCTCGGCGTCAACGCGCTCGATTATTCGGGCTATCCCGACTGCCGCCCCGAGTTCATCGCGGCGTACGAGCGGCTCGCCGAGCTCGCCACCAAGGCGGGCGTCGAAGGCCAGCCGTTCCGCTTCCAGGCGCCGCTCCAGCACATGACCAAGGCCGATATCGTGCGCGAGGGCGCGCGGCTTGGGCTCGACATGGGGATGAGCTGGTCGTGCTACGATCCCGCGCCGGGCGGGCTGCACTGCGGACGCTGCGACAGCTGCCGGCTGCGCCACAAGGGCTTCGTCGAGGCCGGCGTGCCCGACCCGACCGGCTATGCGGTGACCCCGCCGGTCGATTGAGATGAGCTACGCGGTCAAGGAGATGTTCCTGACGCTCCAGGGTGAGGGCGTGCAGGCGGGCCGGCGCGCGGTGTTCGTGCGCTTCGCCGGCTGCAACCTGTGGAGCGGGCGCGAGCAGGACCGCGCTACCGCGGTGTGCCGCTTCTGCGACACCGATTTCGTCGGCGTCGACGGCGCGGGCGGCGGGCGGTTCGCCGACGCCGCGGCGCTGGTAGCGGCGGCGGAGGGCTTCTGGGGTCCGGAGCGCGAGCGGCGCTTCGTGGTGCTGACCGGGGGCGAGCCGATGCTCCAGGTCGACGACGACCTCGTCGACGCGCTCCACGGAGCCGGGTTCGAGATCGCGATCGAGAGCAACGGCACGCTGCCGGTCCATCCCGGAATCGACTGGGTGTGCATCAGCCCCAAGGCCGGCAGCGAGACCGTGCAGCGCTCGGGCGACGAACTCAAGCTGGTGTGGCCGCAGGCCGGGACGGACCTCGACACGGTGGAGGGCTGGGACTTCCGCCACTTCCTGCTCCAGCCGCTCGACGATGCCGCGGGGGAGGCGAACGTCGCGGCGGCGATGGCGCTGGTGATGGAGCGGCCGCGCTGGCGCCTGTCGCTTCAGACGCACAAATTGCTGGGGCTGCGGTAGAGCCTGATCGATCGGTGCTCCTGCGGGCGCTGCTAGGTCGTCACCGAAGTGCCACGCTGGCGATAGCGCGCGTGCGTGCGAGCCGCCGGTGTCGCCGACGACCCGCGCGCCACTAACCGTGGATCAGACCAGGGCCGCCGGCATGTCGCGCCGGCGCGAGCGCATCGCGACGCCGATCATCGCGAAGCCGATCAGCATCATCGCCCAGGTGCCGGGCTCGGGCACCGCACTGAGCACGCCGAACACGTCGGCGGTCGCGCTCTGGCCCTCGCGGACGTGGAACTCGCTCGCCGAGGAGTTGAGGTAGCCGTCGCCGCGAACATTGTCGAAACCGCGCAGCTCGAACTGATAGGCCTGCCCGTCGACCACGAAGTTGTTGATGCTCTGCAGCGAGGGCAGATAGACGTAATCCGCGTTGGCGTCCGCGCTGCCAGTGTTGGGGGTGCTGTACAGGCCGAGCGCGAAGCTCTTCGCCAGCAGCCCGATCGCGGGATTGGTGAAGTTGAGCCCGAGGTTGAGCGTCAGTCCGGTCAGCTCGGTGCCGTCGAGGATCGTGCCGTTATAGTAAGAGATCGAGCCGACCTTGAACTGCTCGCCGAGCAGCGCGGAGAAGGGCGTGTTCGACTGGAAGCTCAGCTCATTCGCCTTGTAGCCGGTCAGGGGCGTGCCCCAGGTAACATGGTCGCTGCCGATGCCGGTGGAGACGCCCGTTCCCGGCTGCGGATCGCTGAAGCTCGCATTGACCGTGCCGGACACCGGATCGGCGGCGGCGAGCGCCGGCGCGGCGGTGGCGGTCGACGTCACCGTGAGCGCGATAGCAAGTACAAGATTTCGCATGCCTTTTCCTCCTGAACCCAAGGGTTGCGCGACGATCCGGTGAGTGTTGAGCGGAGCGTCGAGGACGAAATAACTATAATGCTTCGTTAACGGTAAGGCTCAAGCGAGTCCTGGACCGAGACAGGACGAGGAAAACGAGTATCTTGCTGGTTAAATAGGCGTTTGAATCTCGGCACTTGGAAAGGGGCCGTAATTGATGTGCTCGATTCCTTGATCGCATCCTTTTCGGATGTGAACGTCACCAGCATGTGAGGGTGTTTGGAAAAGCCTTGAAGCGGCAAGATGTTGCGGCGAGACATGTGAGCAGTGGCGGCCAGCCGCCGTGTCGCCGCGCGGCAGCATCTTCGGAATAGCTTTTCTTGTTAGCCGGCGAGCACGTCTTTTTGAAGGCTGCTGACATCACGATGGAGGTACGGCAAGACCCGGTAAGCTGCCGGATGTCGGCCGATGGAAGCCGCTCCGTCAACAGAGATGGCGCGGATGGCAGTCCAGCCTCGATGCGGCGCGCGCTGTCAACGTTTGATCCGTCGACGTCGAAGCATGCGCCGGCATCCGCAGAAGCGCGCTAGCGCTTCGACCGCAGTCGATCATCCGCTCGTCGAGAGGCTGAGCCTGGCCCAGCCTCTCGAGATAAGCTCCGGGCAGAGGAGGGCGCCGGAGCGGCGCCGTCGCGGATCAGCGCGCGGCGTAGACCACCGGGGTCAGCGGCGCGCCGCATTTCTGCTCGACGAACAATCCCTTCTTCCAGCATGCCTCGTCGAAGCGCGGCAGCGTCGCGGGCAGCACCTGGAGCGAGGGGAATTGCTGCTCGCCGTACGGCTTGAGGCTGCTGCGCAACTCGCGCATGCGCGCCATCGCGACGTCGCCGAAGCCGCCGCGCGGCGCGTAGAGTGCGTCGCGGCCGATGCTGGCCGCGGTGGCGCAGAAGTTGAACTGCGCCGCGACCGTGGCGAAGCCGGAATAGGTGCGCGTGCCGAACTGGTCGAGCGCGGTCTGGCCGTCCTTCTTGGTCTTGGCGACGCGGGTGAAGTACTTACCCAGCGTGTCGAACGAATTCTGCAGCTCGACGCGATGGTCGGCCAGGATGGCGTTATAATTCTGGACCGTCAGCAGTGTCGGCTCGAACTGGCATTGCAGCGCGGCGACGTTGAGCGCGGCGCGCATGTTCCACACCACGCCGGCGCGCAACTCGGCGGGCGTGGCACCGGGCAGCGGATGCCCCATGCCGTCCTCATTCCCGATGATCGGTTCGCCACGCAAATCCTTCGATTTGAAGAAGAACTGCGCAGAAGCCGGCGTCGTCGCCAGCACCCCAGCCGCCAGCGCCACCCAGGCTCCGACGATCCCCACCTTCAGCATTCCCCAACACTCCTCGTCACGGCTACGGCCGCGCCGTCCTTTTACGTCAAACCGGGTAAATGGCCCAAGAACATTCTGTCGCGCAAATGATTCATTCCGGCGCGTGGCGTCGCTGCCACGGTGTTGCTTGTTGGCGTCGCGTAACGACAGGCGCCTTCGCAAGACAAAAGAAGAGGCCGCCCGGTTTCCCGCGCGGCCCCGTCAACACAATCGCCGTTGTGCGGCAGATTACATCGCGTTCGACATGTTCGACATCATCATGTCGTTGCCCATGGTGTCGTTCGCCATCATGCCGCCGTTCATCGCGCCGTCGACGGCGGTCATGTTGTCGGTCATGGTGTCCATGCCCTCGGTGGCGTTCATGTCGGTGATCATGGTGTTCTCGCTGGTCTCGGTCTTCGAACCGCACGCCGAGACGGCGAGAGCGGCTGCCGCGAGCGCCGAACCGCCGAGGATCTTGGTGATGACTGCACGCATGAATTTGCTCCCTAGACTGTGGATTTGGCGACCACCCGGCCGTTTTTTATCCCAAACCGGCGTAGACATTAATCGCAGATGACCGCCCTCTCAAGCCTCGTTTTCACCGACGCAAGTCAGGCTTTGCAGAAAGGCGTCGGCGGTTAACGTCAACGCGGCGTCGAAAGTTGCAAATTCGTGCGGTGAACCGAGCGCGGCGGCGCTGGTGACCGGATAGTCGGCGAGACCGCACGGCACGATGCCGCCGAAATGCGCCAGGTCGGGCGCGAGATTGATCGAGAAGCCGTGCAGCGTCACCCAGCGGCGCACGCGGATGCCGATCGCGCCGATCTTGGCCTCGGCGCCGGCGCGATCGCGCGTCCAGATGCCGATCCGGCCGGGCGCGCGAAAGGCGGCGATGCCCAGTTCGGCCAGCGCCGCGATCAGCCAGCCCTCCAGCGCGTGGACGAAGCACCGTACGTCGCGGCCGCGGCGGTTGAGGTCGAGCATGAGGTAGCCGACGCGTTGCCCCGGGCCGTGATAGGTATAGCGCCCGCCGCGCCCCGCCGGCACGACCGGGAAGCGCGGGTCGACCAGCTCGCGCGGGTCGGCGCTGGTGCCGGCGGTGTAGACCGGCGGGTGCTCGAGCAGCCACACCAGCTCGCGCGCCTCGCCGGCGGCGATCGCGGCGGCGCGCGCTTCCATCGCCTGCAGCGCGGCGGCATAGTCGGTGAGCCCCGGCGACACGCGCCACTCCACGTCCTCGATCATCGTCGTGCGCTGCTGCATCCCGGCCAGATGTGCTCCCTCGGCGCGGTTGGCAAGCCGCCGGCGGAGCGCTAGGGTCTGTACTCAATCGCAGCAAGGATCGTGATTGCCGGTGGAAGGCCGCCCACGAGGAGCGCAGCGCAGCCGGGTAGCTGCGCTACCCGCAAGCAAACGACGATGCTGGGCGGCCTTCCACCGGCAACCGCTTCACGGCGGGCGGATTTTGGCGCCATGCGGCGTCGTGCGTCGGTCACGATGCATGAGCAAAGCTCCCTCCTTGCTCCTAGCCTGGCGGCAAAATCCGCTCCGTCACGACCTTGCTGCGATCGAGTACAGACCCTAGGCCGGCGCGGGAAGGGGACGACGCGATGATCAGGATGGCCACGGTGTGGGAGCGCACGGTCGACGTGCTGCGCGGGCGCGCCGCGATCCTCGCCGGCATCGCCTTCGTCACGCTGTTCCTGCCGACGGTGTCGAGCGCGGCGGTGACGAGCTTCGTCGGTGACGTCCAGGCGGCGCGACTGCTGGCGAGCCTGGTCTCGGCGGTGCTGATGCTGTTCGGCATGCTCGCGATCACCGCCGTGGCGAGCGACCCGCGCGTCGATCGCGGCGCGGCCTATCGGCTTGCCGCGAACCGGCTTCCCGCCGCCATCGGCGTCACGCTGGTGCTGGTCATCGCGCTGTCGCTCACCTTCGTGCCGGGCACGCTCGCGCTGATCGCGGCGGGCGCGACCGTCACCGCGACGGGCATGGTCGAGATGCAGCGCGCCGCGGCCGGTCCGCTCGCGCTCTCGGCCGGGCTGATCCTCGTCGCCGCCGCGCTGCTGCTGTGGCTGGGCGCGCGGCTGGCACCGCTGTTCGCGGTGGTGGTCAACGAGCGCCTCGGGCTCGGCGCGATCCGCCGTGCCTTCGCGCTGACGCGCGGTGCCGCGGCGCGGCTGATCGGGGTGCTGATCCTCTACGCCGTGCTGGTGATGGTACTCAGCGTCGCGGTGCGCTCGGTCGTCGGAGTCGTGCTGCGGCTGCTGCTCGACAGCGACGCTGCCGTGCTGTTCGGCACCTCGGTGGCGCTGGCGATCGTCAGCGCGGGCGCCACGGTGGTGCAGAACGCCTTCTACGCGCAATATTACGCCGCTGCGCGCGAGCGCGAAGAGGCGGCGCCGTCCGCATGAGCCTGACCTTCGCCGGACTGCTCTCGGTCGCGTGGCGGCTGTTCCGGCGCGACCGCGCCCTGGTGCTGCGGCTCGCCGCGCTGTTCGTCTTCCTGCCCGCCTTCGCCGCGCTGCTGCTGTGCGACCCGCTGCCACCGCTGCCGCCGGCGCCGCGCGACGAGCTGATGATGCGCGCCTGGCTCGCCGCGGTGGGCGAGTGGGGGCAAGGCAACGCCTTGTTCTACCTGCTCGCGGACCTGCTCGCCTCCTACGGCGTGGCCGCGATCGCGCTGCTGCTGCTCGATCCCGACCGGCTGACGGTGGGGCAGGCGCTCGGCCAAGCACTGGCGCGGCTGTGGTCGTTCGTGCTGGTCAGCGTCGCGGTGGCGGTGCCGGTCGGGCTCGGCCTGTGGCTGCTCGTGCTGCCCGGGCTGTACGTCCAGGCGCGGCTGATCGCGGCGGTGCCCGCCCTGGCGCGGCACCCGGCGCTGCGCGCGGGGCCGGCGCTGCGGCTGAGCTGGAGGCTGACCAAGGGGCAGGATTGGGCGATCACCGGCGCGCTCGTCACGCTGTTCCTGGCGCAATGGGTCGTCGTGTCGCCGCTGCTGAGCGCGGACGAGGCGCTGCGCGCGCCCGGCAGCGGCGACCCGGTGCTGCTCGGGCTGGTGGATGCGCTGCTCGCCGCGGTACCCGCGGCCTATGCGATCGCGGTGCTGCTGATGGGCGTAGTGGTCTATCGCGTCGGGGCGAGCAGGGGCAGCTGAGGTGCGACGTCGGCGGGCAGGGCGCCGGTCACGCGCGGGTCGGTGAAGGTCTCGATCGTGCGACGCACCGGGGTGAAGCCCTGCGCGCGGTAGAAGTTGAGCGCCGAGGGATGGTCGAGCGTGCAGGTGTGGAGCCACACGCGGTTGACGCCCGCGACCCAGGCGCGCGCGAGCGTCTCCGCCATCAGCCAGCGACCGTGACCCTGGCCGGTCAGCTCGGGCACCAGAGCGAAATAGCCGATCTCGCAGGTGCCGGCGGAGCGGAAGTCGAGCTCGACCATGCCGACCTCGACGCCGGCGCGGTCGACCGCGGCGAACACCTGCACCTGCGTGTCGTGAACGATCGCGGTGAGCGCGGCATCGTCCATGACGAGCCGCGAGAACCACAGCCAGCCCGCGCCGACGCGGCGGAATAGCGCGCGATATTTCTCCGGCTCGGGCCGTGCCCAGCGCACCAGCCGCAGCGGCGAGTCGGGCACGGGGCGCAGCGGCGGGCGGCGGCGCATCTCCAGCGAGGTGACCACCGCGGCGATCTGGTCGGCGGGGAGGTGGGTCAGCCCCATGTCGCCACCGGCGGCAGGCTCATCAGGATCGCGTCGACGTTGCCGCCGGTCTTCAGCCCGAACAGCGTGCCGCGATCGTAGACGAGGTTGAACTCGGCGTAGCGCCCGCGCCATTCGCGCTGCTGCGCGACGTCCGCCTCGGCGAAGGGCAGGTGCATCCGCCGCCGCACGATCCGCGGGTACACGTCGAGGAAGGCGCGGCCGACGTCCTGGGTGAACGCGAGGTCGGCGGCGAAGTCCCCCTCCAGATGGTCGTAGAAGATGCCGCCGACGCCGCGGTGGACGCCGCGGTGCGGGATGTAGAAATAGTCGTCCGCCCATTGCTTGAAGCGCGGGTAATGCGCCGGATCGTGGCGGTCGCAGGCATCGCGCAGCGTGGCGTGAAAGTCTTCGGTATCCTCCGCGATGGGCAGCGGCGGGTTGAGATCGGCGCCGCCGCCGAACCAGCGCTTCGTGGTGGCGAGGAACCGCGTGTTCATGTGCACCGCGGGAACGTGCGGGTTGGCCATGTGCGCGACCAGGCTGATGCCCGTGGCGAAGAAGCGCGGGTCCTCGCCCGCGCCGTGGATCGTGCGCGCGAAATCACCCTCGAACGTGCCCCCGACGGTGGAGACGTTGACCCCGACCTTCTCGAACACGCGGCCCTTCATCACGCCGCGCACGCCGCCGCCGCCGGGTTCACCGCTCGGGTCGGCGCGGTCCCAGGCGAGATAGTCGAAGCGCGCGTCGGAGCCGGCCTCGCGCTCGATCGCCTCGAACTCGGCGCAGATCAGGTCGCGCAGCTGCTCGAACCAGGTCCGGGCGGCGGTCTGCTGTTCGTCCAATATCATGGGGATGCTCTCGCCCGGCGAAGCGCGTGCGGTCAATCGGTCAATCTGTCCCACCCGCCGGTCTGGCGCAGCGCCTCGCCGAGGATCAGCGCGCCCGCCATCGCCACGTTGAGCGAGCGCAGCCCGGCGCGCATCGGCACGCGGACGCGCAGGTCGGCGCGGTCATGGACGTGCGCCGGCACCCCGACGCTCTCGCTGCCGAGCAGCAGCGCGTCCTCCGCTTCGAAGCGCGCCTGCGGCAGCGGCACCGCGCCCGCCGTGGTGGCGAGCACGACGCGGCCCTCGACCGTGGCGAGGAAAGCGTCCCAGTCGGCATGACGCCGGACCTGCACGTGCGCGGCATAGTCCATCGCGGCGCGCGCCATCGCGCGCTCGCCCCAGGGAAAGCCCATCGGCTCGATCAGGTCGACCGCGAGGTCGAGGCAGGCGCCGAGCCGCAGCAGCGTGCCGACATTGCCGGCGATATCGGGTTGGAACAGCGCGATCCGCATCGCCGCCGCTCTACGCAGGTTGTTGCGCGACCGCAAAATGGGATTGGCAAAGCGCGGGGCCCGCGGCTATCACCCCGCCAGACCGCCTCGGGGACAGGCAGGTCGCGCGGGGAGGCGGCATGTCGCGACGGCATCGGATCGACCCGGCGGGAGAATGAACGGGTAGAGGTTTGACGCGAATGGCGACGGTCGAGAACAATATCCCGCCGGGCGAGGACCCCGCACCCTATCACGAGCCTGCCCACGATCCGCGTCGCCGCGACTTCATCAACATCGCCGCCGTGTCCTTCGCGGGCGTCGGCGCGGTCGCGATCGTGCTGCCGCTGATCAACCAGATGAACCCCTCGGCCGACGTGCTCGCGCTGTCGACCACCGAGATCGACATCTCCAAGATCGCGCCCGGTCAGGCGATCAAGTCGTCGTTCCGCAAGCAGCCTTTGTTCGTGCGCAATCTCACGCCCAAGGAGATCGGCGAGGCCAACGACGTCGACGTCGGCTCGCTGCGCGACCCGCAGACGCTCGCCGAGCGCACCAAGCCGGGCAAGGAGAACTGGCTGATCACGCTGGGCGTCTGCACCCACCTAGGCTGCGTGCCGCTGGGCGCGGGCGAGGGCGAGAACAAGGGCCCGTTCGGCGGCTATTTCTGCCCCTGCCACGGCTCGGCCTATGATACCGCCGGGCGGATCCGCCAGGGGCCGGCACCGCAGAACCTGCACGTGCCCGATTACACTTTCACGTCCGACACCGTCGTGACGGTCGGCTGAGGGAGAACGAGAGATGAGCTTTCCCTGGGCCAAGCATTACGAGCCGAAGCAGCCGCTGATGCGCTGGCTGGACGAGAAGCTGCCGCTGCCGCGCCTCGTCTACAACGCCATCGGCGCGGGCTATCCGGTGCCGCGCAACCTCAACTACTTTTGGAACTTCGGCGTGCTCGCCGGGGCGGCGCTGGTGATCCAGATCGTCACCGGCGTGGTGCTGGCGATGCATTATGCCGCCAACGGGACGGTCGCGTTCGGCTCGGTCGAGAGCATCATGCGCGACGTCAACGCGGGCTGGTTCCTTCGCTACGCGCACGCGAACGGCGCCTCGATGTTCCTCGCCGTGGTGTACATCCACATCGGCCGCGGGCTGTATTACGGCTCGTACAAGGCGCCGCGCGAGATGGTGTGGCTGCTCGGCGTGGTCATCTTCCTGCTGATGATGGCCACCGCCTTCATGGGCTATGTGCTTCCCTGGGGGCAGATGAGCTTCTGGGGCGCGCAGGTGATCACCGGCTTCTTCTCGGCGATCCCGCTGGTGGGCGACACCATCCGCATCTGGCTGCTGGGCGGCTTCGCGCCCGACAACGCCGCGCTGAACCGCTTCTTCTCGCTCCACTATCTGCTGCCGTTCGTGATCGCGGGCGTGATCATCCTGCACATCTGGGCGCTGCACATCCCGGGGTCGAACAACCCCACCGGCGTGGACGTGAAGGGCGAGCAGGACACGGTGCCGTTCCACCCCTATTACACCGCCAAGGACGGCGTGGGCGTGGCGGTCTTCTTCCTGATCTTCGCCACCTTCGTGTTCTTCTCGCCCAACCTGCTGGGGCATCCGGACAATTACATCGAGGCCAACCCGCTCTCGACGCCGGCGCACATCGTGCCCGAATGGTACTTCCTGCCGTTCTACGCGATCCTGAAGAGCTTCACCGCGGACTTCATCCTGCCGGCGAAGCTGTGGGGCGTGCTGGCGATGTTCGGATCGATCCTGCTGCTGTTCTTCCTGCCCTGGCTGGACAGCTCGCCGGTGCGCTCGGCCAATTATCGGCCGACCTACCGCTGGTTCCTGATCGTGCTGGTGTTCGACGTGCTGGTGCTCGGTTATGTCGGCGGCGCGGAGGCGACCGCACGCAACGTGATGATGGGGCAGATCGCCGCGGCTTATTATTTCGCGCACTTCCTGATCATCCTGCCGCTGGTGTCGGCGGCGGAGCGGCCGCGGCCGCTGCCCAACTCGATCACCGAGGCGGTGCTGGCGAAGCACGGCGGCACCGCGCCCACCAAGACCGCGCTGGCGGGTTGAGAACGAGACGAAGAGGGGATCTGACAGGCAATGGTTCGTCTCATATCACTGGTGATCGGTGCGGGGTTCGTCTTCGTGCTCGCACTGGCGCTGTTCTTCACCGCCAAGGACGCGATCCAGAATCCGGCGCCGCACACCGCCGAGCATGAGTTCCACCTGCATCCGGAGGACATCCACCTGTCCTCCGCGGGCTGGTTCGGCAAGTTCGACCGCCAGCAGGTGCAGCGCGGCTTCCAGGTGTACAAGGAGGTCTGCGCCGCCTGCCACTCGCTGAAGTATGTCGCGTTCCGCGACCTGCAGAAGATCGGCTATTCCGAGGCCGAGGTGAAGGCGATCGCCAACCAGTGGGTGATCGAGCAGCCCAGCGTGAACCCGGAGACGGGCGAGGCGGCGACGCGCAAGAACCTGCCGTCGGATCATTTCCCGTCGCCCTTCGCCAACGAGGTCGCGGCGCGTGCCGCCAACGCCAACGCGCTGCCGCCCGATCTGTCGCTGATGGCCAAGGCCCGCGAGGACGGCAGCAATTACATTCACGCGCTGATCACCGGCTATCGCGACCAGCCGGCCGAGCTGCTCAAGAAGTTCCCCGACGCCAAGACGCCCGAGGGTCTGCACTACAACCCCTATTTCGCGAACCTCAACATCGCGATGCCGCCGCCGCTGACGTCGGACGGGCAGGTGACCTATTCGGACGGCACCAAGGCGACCCGCGACCAGATGGCGCGCGACGTGGCGGCCTTCCTGACCTGGACGGCCGAGCCCAACCTTGAGGCGCGTCACGCCGCCGGGCTGGCGGTGGTGATCTTCCTGATGATCTTCATCTACCTGACCTGGGGCGCGTACCAGAACGTCTGGCGCGAGGTGAAGCACTGAGCCTCACGGGGGCGGGCGCCGCGCCCGTCCCCGTCCGCGCACGCCGTAATCTCCATCGGCCTGGAGGATCTTCGGTAGAAATGCTTGGCCGTTCACAACGCAGATTTGAGCCGCGGCGCGCTGAACCGGCGTAAAGCGATCCCAACGAACGCGCCGCGCGCCAGCGTGCGGACGCGGGTAGAACAGGGATCCTCGCCATGCATCGTCTCGCCGCCAGCCTTCTCGTCACCAGCGCGCTGACCATGGTCGCGCCCGCCGCGCGCGCGCAGGAGCCGCAGCCGCAGGGCGAACTGCCGCAGGCGCAGCCGGCGACCGAGGCGCAGGCCGCGCCGACGCAGGACAGCGCAGCGCCGCCCGCGGAGAGCGACGACATCGTCGTCACCGGCACGCGCGCCGCCGGGCGCACGCGGCTCGACAGCCCTTCTCCCGTCGACGTGCTGAGCGGCGCCAGCCTCCAGCGCCAGGGCACCACCGAGGTGGCGGCGGCGCTTGCCAATGTCGCGCCCTCGGTCAACTTCCCGCGTGCCGCCGCGACCGACGCCACCGACGCGGTGCGCCCCGCGACGCTGCGCGGCCTCTCGCCCGATCAGACTTTGGTGCTGATCAACGGCGTGCGTGGCCACGCCTCGGCGCAGCTCAACACCAACGGCTCGGTCGGACGCGGCTCGTCGGCGGTCGATCTCAACACCATCCCGGTAGCGGCGCTCGACCGCGTCGAGGTGCTGCGTGACGGTGCCGCCGCACAATATGGTTCCGACGCGATCGCGGGCGTGGTCAACCTGCGGCTGCGCGAGGCCCGCTCCGGCGGCGGCGCGACCGTGACCTACGGCTTCTACGACACCCAGGTCGACACCGCACGCGGCAGCCGCCACGTCACCGGCGAGAACAACGTCACCGCCTCCGCGTGGCAGGGGATCGGCTTCGGCAGCGACGGCTTCCTGACGCTCTCGGGCGAGTATAACCGCCGCGAGCCAACCAATCGCGCCGACTTTGACCCGCGCGTCTCGCCCAGCCGGGTCACCGGGCGCTTCGGCGATCCGGCGCTGGAGCAATATACGGTGTTCGCCAACGCGGGCACGTCGCTCACCGACAATTGGAGCCTGTACGGCTGGGTTGGCTATCAGGACCGCGACGTGCGCGGCGCCGCTTTCCCGCGTCTGCCGGGTGTGACCAGCGGCTACAACGTCAACGAGCTGTATCCGAACGGCTTCCTGCCGATCATCAACACCAAGTCGACCGACCTCAACTCGGCGCTGGGCGTGCGTGGCCAGGTAGCGGGATGGAACGTCGATCTGAACGTCAGCTATGGTCGCAACCGGCTGTCGTTCCGTACGCTGGACACCGCCAATTTCGCCGCGGGCAACGCCTCGCCGACGGCGTTCTACGACGGGCGGCTGATCTACGACCAGTGGGTCGCTGGGCTCGACGTCACGCGCAAGTTCGACGTCTTCCAGTCGCTCAACGTCGCCTTCGGGCTCGAGGGCCGGCGCGAGGGTTACAAGATCGAGGCGGGCGAGGCGGCGGGCCAGCCGGTGTCGGGCGTGTCCGCGGGCGCGCAGGGCTTCCCGGCGCTGACCCAGGCCAACGCGCTCGAGCGCTCGCGCCGCAACGGCAGCGCCTATCTCGACGTCGAGGCGCAGCTGACCGACGCGCTGCTGCTCGGTCTCGCCGGGCGCTTCGAGGATTATTCGGACTTCGGCTCGACCGCCAACGGCAAGGCTTCGCTGCGCTACGACATCGCCGAGTGGCTGGCGCTGCGTGGCACGGTCTCGACCGGCTTCCGCGCGCCGTCGCTGCAGCAGCAATATTTCACCTCGACCGCCTCGGTGGTGCAGAACGGGGTGCCCTTCCTCACCGCGACGACGCCCTCGACCAGTGGGCTCGGCACCGCGCTCGGCGGCGTCCCGCTCGACCCGGAGAAGTCGACCAACTTCTCGGCGGGCACGGTGGTCCGCTTCGGCGGCTTCGACCTCTCGGTCGACGGCTATTACATCAAGCTGCGCGACCAGCTGGCCTTGTCCGAGAACATCAACGCCTCGTTCAGTCCCGCGGTCGCTTCGCTGCTGTCGCCCTATGGCGTGACCGCGGCGCGCTTCTTCATCAACGGCGTGCGCTCGACCACCAAGGGGATCGACGCGGTCGCGCATTATCGCCTGCGCACCGAGCGCGCGGGCGCGTTCGACCTCACCGTGGCGGGCAACGTCAACAAGGTGGAGGTGACCGACGTGCCGACCTCGACCGCGGTGCTCGACCCGGCGCCGACCTTGTTCGCGCGCAGCCGCGTGCTGACGGTGGAGCAGGGCACGCCCGGCGAGAAGGTGACGGGCACGATCGACTGGTCGCTCGACCAGGTCGGCGCGCTCGCCCGCGTGACCTATTACGGCGACGTCAACGAGCCAGGGACTACCCCCGCCGCCGACGTGCGCACGGGCCGGCACGCCGTGACCGACCTCGAGCTGCGCTACCAGGCGCTGCCCGGCGGCCAGGTCGCGCTCGGCGTGAGCAACCTGTTCGACGTCTATCCCGATCGCACCATCCCGGCGAACAACGCGACCGGGGTGATCGGCTTCCCTTATTACTCGCCGTTCGGCTTCAACGGGCGCTACCTCTACGTCCGTGCCGGGCTGAGCTGGTGAGCGATTGACCCTCTCCGCGCGAGAACCTACGGGGGCGAATGGCGCCCCCGTAGCTCAGCAGGATAGAGCGACGGTTTCCTAAACCGCAGGTCGTGAGTTCGAATCTCGCCGGGGGCACCAGCGCGTCCGGCGCGCTTGCGCGGTGGCGCCTGCGCTCGCATCATCCTAAAAAAGGGGAGGAAAGCGATGCGCGTGTGGAGACAGGGCCTGGTGATCGTGGCACTGGCCGGCGCCGCGCCCGCCGGGGCGGCGCCCCACGACGCGCCCTTCGCGGTCACGATCGACGTCGATGTCGGGCACGACGAGGGGCCGGTGGCGCAGGAATGGCGCTTCTTCGGCGCCGACGAGCCCAACTATGCGACGATGAAGGACGGTCGCACCACGCTGGCGACACTCGGCGCGCTCGCGCCGGACCGGGTCTATTTTCGCGCGCACAACCTGCTCACCTCGGGCGATGGCACACCGGCGCTCAAATGGGGCTCGACCGGCGTCTATCGCGAGGATGCGCAGGGCCGACCGGTCTATGACTGGACGATCGTCGACCGCATCTTCGACACCTATCGGGCGCGCGGGGTGAAGCCCTACGTCGAGCTCGGCTTCATGCCCGAGGCAATGTCGACCAAGCCACGACCCTACCAGCATGACTGGCGACCGGGCAGCGGCGAGCTGCGCACCGGCTGGGCCTATCCGCCGCGCGACTATGCGCGCTGGGAGGAGCTGATCCACCAGTGGGTGCGTCACTGCGTGGAGCGCTACGGCCGATCCGAGGTGGCGAGCTGGTATTTCGAGACGTGGAACGAGGCCAACCTGCCGCAATATTACTGGGGCGGCACGCGCGAGGAGTTCTTCCGCCTCCACGACGCTGCGGTGCGCGGGGTGCGACGCGCTTTACCAGAGGCACGCGTCGGCGGGCCGGACAGCGCGGGCGCGGGCGACGATTTCCTCGCCGCCTTCATGGCGCACGCGCGTGCCGCGGGCACGCCGACCGACTTCCTGTCGTTTCACGCCAAGGGCCAGCCCAAGGTGATCGAGGGTGCGGGTGGCAGTCACGTCCGCATGGGGCTCAACACGCACCTGAAAGCCGCCGATGACGAGTTCGCCGCGATCGCTGCCGACCCCGTCTTCCGCACCAAGCCGATCGTGATCGGCGAGTCGGATCCGGAGGGCTGCGCCGCCTGTCAGGGGCCGGCGAACGCTTACCGCAACGGCACGATGTATTCGAGCTACACCGCCGCCTCTTTCCCGCGGCTGCGCGCACTGGCGCAGCGGCGCGGGCTCACGTTGGAAGGCGTGCTGACCTGGGCGTTCGAGTTCGAGGATCAGGCGCCGTTCGCCGGCTTCCGCCAGCTCACCTCGGGCGGGATCGACCTGCCGGTGATCAACACCTTCAAGCTCTTCGCCAAGATGGGCGGGCGCTACGTGAGCGCCCGGTCGGATCATCAGGTGCCGCTGGACTCCGCGCTGAACGACGGGGTGCGCGGTGGCGCGGACGTCGGTACCGTCGCGACCCGCGACGGCACCCGCGTGGCGGTGATGGTATGGCATTATCACGACGACGACGTCGCCGGTCCCGCGGCGGCGGTGCGCCTCCGGCTGCGCGACCTGCCGCGCGCTTATGCCGGCGGCGCGACGCTGACGCAGTATCGGATCGACGAGGGTCACGCCAACAGCTTCGCCGCGTGGCAGAAGATGGGCTCGCCGCTGGCGCCGAGCGACGCGCAGCGCAGCGCGCTGAAGCGAGCGGCGGCGCTCGACCCGATCGCGCCGGCGGAGCGCCTGGCTGTGCGGCGGGGTGCGGGCGAGATCGCCTTCACGCTGCCGCGGCAGGGGGTGTCGCTGCTGGTGCTGACGCCCGCCCGGGCGAGTGACGACGCGCGCTGAGGTCGGCCGCGCCACATTGGCGTCTGGTCCCGGCGTGGCTCAGCCCCCCCATGCCGCTTCGCGACACTCCGGACTTGATCCGGAACCGCCGCGAGCGGTGATGTCGGCCCGATCGGCGCGGAGACCCTCGCCCTGAGAAGGATCGTGGCGACGTCCCCGTCATCCCGGACTTGATCCGAATGCATCGCGCCGCGCACGACGATGTCGTTGCTCCTGCGGATCATGGATCACGGCCCAAGGCCGGGATGAGAGGGTTGGGGGGCGCAAACACGATGACGCGACGGTCCCATGAAGGGGAGGGATACGACGCGCTTCCACCCCCGAGACCGCGCGGCCTCAACCCCGCTCAGGCAACTCGCGCACCCAGATGTTGCGGAAGCTGATCGGCTGGCTGGGATCGCCGTGGTCCTGCAGCTTGATCGGCGCCTTGCCGTGCGGCTTGTAGCTGGGCTTGCCGATATAGACCGTGCCGCCGCGCACCTCGGTATGATCCTGCACCAGCACGCCGTTGACGTAGCCGGTGACGAAGGCGGGGCGGGTCACCGCGCCGTCGGCGCCGAAGCGTGGCGCCTCCCAGGTGATGTCGATCGTCTGCCACTCGCCCGGCCGGCGCGCCGGATTGGCGAGCGGAGGGGTCTGCTTGTAGATCGCGCCGAGCTGCCCGTTGACGTAGGTCGGGTTGTTGTAGCTGTCCATGATCTGGAACTCGTAGCCGTCGTCGCCCGGCCCGGTGGAGGCCAGGAACAGCCCGCTGTTGCCGCGCGCCTGTCCCTCGCCGGTGATGTTGGCGGGGATGCGGTATTCGAGGTGCAGCTGGTAGCTTCCGAACGACTGCTTGGTCTGGATGTTGCCGGTGCCCTTCTTCACCGTCACGGCGCCGTCCGCGACGGTCCAGCCGGCGGCGCCGCCCGTCTTCACCGAGGCCCAGCGGTCCAGCCCCTTGCCGTCGAACAGCACCACCGCGTCGGCGGGCGCGGTCCAGCCGGCGAAGGCACCCGGTGCCACTACCGGCACCGCAGGTGACCATTGCTCGGTCGCCTTGGGATCACCCTGCTGGCCCTGCGCCATCACCGCGGACGAGGCGAGCGACAGCCCGACGCCCAGCACGATACCCTTCATAGCTCGCATCCTCTTCGATACTCCCGGTCACAATGCGGTTCGCATCCGCGCCGTTGGTAACGCGTCCGGGCGCAACCTCCTAGTCTCGCCTCGTCGCATCGGCTCGCGCGTGCCGACTGACCGAGATCAGGTTGATTCGGCGCGGCGGAAATCGAGCCTGGTTCGTTCTACCTCTGCCGAGGAGTGTCACCATGATCAATCGCGAAGCTGCCGAGCAGAAGGTGAGGGCGCTACACGCCGAGGAGGAGCGAGAGAAAGCGCTCGCGCGCGGCCTGCCGCCCGGCGACGACCAGGACCGCCACTGGATGCGTGGCGAGCGCCTCTCCGACGAGGCCTGGTCGATCGAGGAGCGCTTTGATCTCGAGCCCTGGCCGAGTGGGCTCTGGCCCGCCTGACCGAGCGCCTCGCCGCTCACCGCACCCTCGCTCGCGCGAGAATGCGGTGAGCAGGCATGTCAGGGGTTGGCCTGACTGGTCTTGATCGTGCCGTTCAGTCCGGCGGGGAAGAAGCCCCCCGACGAGACCGCCGCCTTGTTCTGGTAGACGACGTTCAGCACCTGTGCGGCGTTGCGGCCGAGCACCAGCCCTCCATCGTTGGTCGGCACGAGGTTGGCGGTGGTGGCGTCACCGATGTCCTGGTCGTTCTCGGTGGAGCCGTCGAGGCCGTCGCGCGTGTTCGAGATCTGCGTGATACGGGTATAGATGCTCGGCACCGTCAGGCCGCGGCGCCACAGTTCCGAGCGGATCATGCCGTCGTGATAGCATTCGGTGGCGAGAATCCCCGCCGATGCTTCCAGGAAGGTCTTGTTGCTGATCAGCCGCGCTGCGCCGCGATAGGCCGTCACGCCGACGTCGGTGAGCAGGTAGGAGCCGATCAGGAAGTTCTCGTCGTTGAGGAAGGGATCGAAGATGTCGGTCGCGCCGATCGCCCCGGCGGCTCGCGCGGCGGCAGTGAAGGCGCCGACCGCGGTCGCGCCCGCGATCGTCACGCTCGCGCTGCCCGACAGGTTGATCGCCGGCTGCGCCACCGCGGCGCTGCCGAGATTGGTCCGCAGGAAGCCGATATGGCCGAGCTCGTCGAACGCGATCTCGCGCGCATATTGCTGCACCACCGGATCGGTGAAGGTCACCGCGCGCGCGGCGCCGTCGCCGCTGCCCGTCACCACCGCGCCCTGCGCGCCGGCGCCGGTCTGCAGACTCGCCGCGATGCCCTGGCCCGAGACCGCGTACGAATAGTAATTGCCCTCGAGATATTCCAGCTGAAGCGCGAAATTGAGCACATCGGCGTCGCTCACGGTCGGCGCCGGGGTGGGTGAGGCGGTCGGCGCGGGCTCGTTGTCATCGTCGTCGTCGCAGCCGGACAGCAGGGCAAGGCCGCCGGTCATCGCCGCCGCGCCGCCGCACAGCCGGATGAAGTTGCGACGCGCACGGCGCTGATGCTCGGCGCGCTCCATGAGGTCGAGAAACTCGGTCTGGTCGCTCATCGCCGCCTCCTCAGTTCGCGCCGGAGCGCCGCAGCGCCGCGTTGGGGTTGTTGGTGCCGTTGGGGAAGAAACCGCCCGCCGTGGCGGCCTGGCGGGTGAGATAGGCGATGTTGTGGACCTGCTCGGAAGTGCGGCTGAACACGATGCCGTTCTCGTCCGTCGGCACGATGTTGGCGGCGAGGCCGAACTGGTTCTGCACCGGCGTGACGCCCTGGTCGTCGTCGGCGACGCGTTGCGGCGGACCGGCCGAGACGGCGGTGCCGTCGAGCAGGTCGCGCGCGCCCGAGATCTGCTCGGTGATGGTCCAGACGGCCGGCACGTCGACGCCGCGGCGATAGAGTGCGCCGCGGATGATGCCGGCGTGGAACGCCTCGGCGGCGAGGATGCCGGCGGCGGCGTCGACGATATCGGGATTGCTGAGCAATGGCGACCCGCCCTTGTAGGCGGTGACGCCGACGTCCTCGAAGATATAGGCGGCGATCAGGAAGTTGTCGTCATTGGCGTAAGGGTCGAAGACGCCGCCGCTGGCGCTGAGATCGACCCCGGCGGCGACCGCCGCGGCGGTGAAGACCGTCGCCGACAGGTCGATCGCCGGCTGGGCGACCGCCGCCGATGTCAGCGCCTGGCGCAGCGAGGCGACGTGCGCCACCTCGTCGGCGGCGATCTCGCGCGCGTATTGGATCACGGCGCGGTCGGTCAGGTTGGCCTTGCGCGCGCCGGTCACCGCGCCCTGCGTCTGCGTGCCGGTGAGCTGCGCCGCGGGCAGGCCTTGGCCGCTGTACGCGTAGCTGTAGAACTGCGCCTCGAGATATTCGAGATTGAGCGCGAAGTTGAGGATATCGGTGTCGCTCGGCGCGGTCTGCGCCTCCGCCCGGCCGGCGAGCGCGAGCCCGGCGGTGCCCATCGCGACGCCAGCGATCGCGGTCTTGAAGAAGTCGCGCCGCTGGTGACGACGCTCGACGCGCGCATCCAGGGCATCGATGAGATGCTCACTCCCGGGCATAGATCTCTCTCCTGCCCCGATGATCAGCGAGGCGCCGGGCGCCCGTCGTTCCGACCGCCGACCTCAGATACGAAGCAGGTTAGAAAAGGATGCCCGGCCGCTTGAATGAAAGATCTTGATAACGCTCAAGAATAAGCGCTCAGCCGTCCCCGCGCAGGCGATAGCCGACGCCGAGCTCGTTGGCGATCACGCTGCCCACCTCGCCGGGCGCCTCCAGCTTCTGTCGCAGGTTGCGGATGACGATGCGAAGGTACTCGATCCGCGCGTCCTCATCGCCGCCCCAGGCAGCGGCGAGCACGCGCTGGTGGGTGACGACCTTGCCCAGATGACGCGCCAGCTCCGCCAGCACGTCATATTCCTTGCGGGTGAGATGCACCTCCGCGTCGCCGCGCCGTACCTCGCGACGGTCGAGATCGATGGCGAGGTCGCCGCGGCGGATCTCGCGCGGTGCCGCCGCTCCGGCAGCGCGATGGCGCAGCGCGACTCGAAGACGGGCGAGCAGCTCCTCGCTGTCGAACGGCTTGGTGACATAATCGTCCGCGCCGAGATCGAGCGCGCTGACCTTCTCCTCCACCGCGTCGCGCGCCGAGACGACCAGTACTACCGCGTCGCTGCGATCGCGCAGCAGCGGGATCAGGCTCAGCCCATCGCGGTCGGGCAGGCCCAGGTCGAGCAGCATCGCGTCGGGGTGCGTCGTCGCGCGCTGCTGCAGGGCGTCGCGCGCGTTGCCCGCCTCGACCACGTCATAGCCCGCGCGGGTCAGCGTGTTGCGTAACAGCCGCCGGATCGCGGGCTCGTCGTCGATCACCAGCACGCGCGCCATCACGCCGCCTCGCCGGTCGGCTGGCGCACGATCAGTGCGGGCGGGAAAATCAACGCGAAGGCGGCGCCACGCACGTCCTCGCGGTTGGCGGCGGTGACGGTCATCCCCATCGCCTCGGCGAATGCCTTGACGATCGCCAGCCCGAGGCCGGTGCCCCCGGCGGCGCGGTCGGAGCCCTCGAGCCGGCGGAACGTCTCGAACACCTCGGCCTCGCGCCCGGCAGGCAGCCCGGGTCCCTCGTCCAGCACGGCGAGGCGCAGCTCGCCGAACCGATGTCTTCCCTCGATCACCACCGCGCTGCCCGGGTCACCGTAGCGGCCGGCGTTGTCGAGCAGGTTGAGCAGGCAGTGATGGAGCAGCTGCGGGTCGGCGCGCACCAAGGGCAGATCGGGTGGCACGTCGAGCCGGACGGCATGCCCCTCCAGCGCGCGGCGCGCGTCGTGCGCCGCGCTGGTCACCGCGTCGCTGAGGTCGACCGCGTCGACTCGCAGCCGCAGCGCGCCCGCCTCGACCCGCGCCATGTCGAGCAGATTGGCGACGAAGCGGTTGAGCCGCTCGGCCTCGCTCTCGATCGTGCCGATCAGCTCGGGCGTCGCGCCGTGATGCAGCTGCGCGGCGGCGGCCATCACCGCGGTGAGCGGGGTGCGCAGGTCGTGGCTGACCGAGGAGAGCAGCGCCGCGCGCAGCCGGTCGCGCGTGCGCACCTCCTCGACGTCGCGCATCTCGGTGGCGAGCCGCAGCCGCTCGAGCACCAGCGCGGCCTGGTCGACCAGGCTGGCGAGCA
This sequence comes from Sphingomonas citri, assembly GCF_019429485.1. Taxonomy (GTDB): domain Bacteria; phylum Pseudomonadota; class Alphaproteobacteria; order Sphingomonadales; family Sphingomonadaceae; genus Sphingomonas; species Sphingomonas citri. The sequence continues at coordinate 91,543 of NZ_JAHXZN010000010.1, forward strand.
GCGGCAGCTGGTCGGCGCGGACCGGGTCACCGCCGGCGACGCGCGCGACCCCGAGCACCGCCAGCACGCGCTCGCCCGCCTTGAGCGGCACGAAGAGCCATTCCGACGCCGCCAGCGTACCCGAGCCCTTGCCGGCGGTGGCGCCGGTGTCGAACGCCCAGCCCGCGGCGGCGCTGTCCATCGTCTCCAGCCGGTAGCCGGGATCGCTCGCGGCGAGGATGTCGAGCCCCGCCGCGGGCGAGCGGGTGAGCAGCACCACCTGGACGTCGAGCAGCCGGCGTACGTCGTCGCAGATCATCTGCGCGGCGCGGTCACGGTCGGTCACGCCGCTGATCTCGCGCAGGAAGCCGGCAAGCGTGGCGTTGGTGCGCGCGCTCGCCGCGGCGAGATCGGCCTGCGCGCGCACGCGCGCAGCGAGATGGCTGGTCGCCACCGCGACGCCGAGCAGCACGATCGCCGAGATCACGTTCTCGGGGTTGCTGATGCTCAGCGTGCCGACCGGCGGCAGGAAGAAGAAGTTATAGGCCAACGTCGAGGCCACGCCGGCGAAAAGTCCGCAGCGCAGGCCGAAGAGGCTCGCCGCGGCCATCACCGGCAGAAGGTAGAGCAGCGCGATGTTGCCGAAATCGATGACATGCACCAGCGCGCTGCCCGCCGCGGTGACGCCCGCGACCATCGCCGCCGCGCTCGCGTAGCCCGCGGTGGTTCCCGGGGTCGGTACGGCGCGCGCCCGCGGCTCTCGCCCGGCGGCGGCGGGCACGGGGAGGACGTGGACCGTAACGCCGGGCGTGTCGCGGATGAGCCGATCGACCACCGAGCCGTGACGCAGCTCGAACCAGCGCGAGCGCTGCGACTTGCCCATCACCAGCTGGGTCGCGCGCGCGTCGGCGAGGAAGCGCTGGATACCGTCGACCACGTCGGGCGCGGGTACCGTGGCTACCGCCGCGCCCAGCTGCGTCGCGAGCGTCATGGTCGCGGCGAGCCGCTGGTGCTGCGCCGGGGTGAAGCCGGCGGCGCGCGGCGTCTCGATGAACAGCGCGGTCCACGGCCCGCGCAGCCCGTCGGCGACCCGCTTGGCGGCGCGCACCAGCCCGTCGGCGCCGGGCAGCTCGTTGATGGCCACGACGATCCGCTCGCCGCCCGCCCAGGTACCGCCGAGCCCCAGCGCGCGCACGTCGTCGAGCATCTGCGCGTCGACCGCCTGCGCGGCGCGGCGCAGCGCCAGCTCGCGCAGCGCCGACAGGTTCGACTTGGAGAAGAAATGCGACAGCGCGCGCGTCGCCTCCTGTGGCAGGTAGACCTTGCCCGCCTTGAGCCGCTCGATCAGCTCGTCGGGCGGGATATCGACCACCTCGATCTCGGCCGCCTCCAGGATGCGGTCTGGCACGGTCTCGCGCACCCGCACGCGGGTGAAGCTGGCCACGACGTCGTTGAGGCTCTCGACGTGCTGGATGTTGACGGTGCTGTACACGTCGATCGCGGCGGCGAGCAGCTCCTCGACGTCCTGATAGCGTTTGGGATGGCGGCTGCCGGGTGCGTTGCTGTGCGCGAGCTCATCGACCAGCGCGAGGCGCGGCGCGCGCGCGAGCACCGCGTCCAGGTCCATCTCGTGCAGCGTGCGCCCCTCATAGGCGGTGGCGCGGCGCGGCACGACCTCCTGCCCGCGCACCAACGCCTCGGTCTCGACGCGCCCGTGGGTCTCGACCACCGCGACGACGACGTCGACGCCGTCGCGCCGCCGCGCCGCGCCTTCGGACAGCATCTCATAGGTCTTGCCGACCCCGGGTGCGGCGCCGAGGAAGATCTTGAGCCGCCCACGGCCCTCCTGCGCAGCGCGGCGCAGCAGCGCGTCGGGGTCGGGGCGATCGCTGCCCGGCGCCATCAGCCGCGCCTCGCGGACGTGCCAGCGCGGCGCGCCGGGAAGGATGACGACGGCGCGACCTCGTTCATCGCGTTGGAATAGACCAGAATGCGCGGGAGAGGGAGCAGGATCGTCGCGGCGCGATCGTCGAGGGGCAGGGGAGACCTTGCCGCCCGACGCGGTTGCTTCGGAGGCCTGCGCACCGGCACGATCTGGCCAAGACCGCATAGTATTGCCAGGGCGAAAGCGGCCTATTGCATAGCGCCGACATATAGGAACGAGAGTGGCCTTGCCGCCGCGACCGCGACGCGCCACCTCGTGTCGGCGAGCGGCTTGCCAGCCGCCCGCGGGGGACTACACCGTCAACGACAAGAACCGCGGCGCGACCGCGGCCACACAGGGATCGTACATCTTGGCCAGACCTTTTCGCCTGCTGCTCGCCACCCTGCTCTTCGGCACCAGCGGCCTCACCCACGCCCAGTCGGACAAGACCGACAAGACCGTCACCAAGGTCGAGAGCAAGAAGGAGGACGACGCGGTCAAGCTGCCGCCGCTCCCGGCCGACAAGACGATCACGCAGAGCGCGCGGATCAACGGCCGTTCGATCAGCTACAAGGCGACCGTCGGCACGATCGCGGTGCGCGACGACAGCGGCAAGGAGATCGGGCAGGTCGTCTACACCGCCTACGTCGTGCCGGGGCGCGACCCGTCGCGGCCGGTGACCTTCGCCTTCAACGGCGGCCCGGGCGCGGCCTCGGTGTACCTCAACATGGGCGCGGTCGGGCCCAAACGGGTCCAGTTCGGCGCGCAGGGCGATTCACCGTCCGACGCGCCGCTCGCGCGCGACAATCCCAACAGCTGGCTCGATTTCACCGACCTGGTCTTCATCGATCCCATCGGCACCGGTTTCAGCCGCAGCCTGGTCGACGCCGACGCCACCAAGAAGGCCTTCTACGCGAACGATCCCGACATCCGCTATCTGTCCAAGGTCGTCTACGACTGGCTGGTCAAGGAGGAGCGGCTGCGCTCGCCCAAATATGTCATGGGCGAGAGCTACGGCGGCTATCGCGCGCCGCGCATCGCCTATGAACTCCAGTCGCAGATCGGCGTCGGGGTCAACGGGCTGATCATGGTCTCGCCTTATCTCGATCCCGCCTCGGGCGACGACGCCACCGCGCTGTCACCGCTGCCCTGGATGATCGACCTACCCTCGATGGCGGCGGCGAACCTCGAGCGCCAGGGCAAGCTGACCCCCGCCGCCATGGCCGAGGTCGAGGCCTATACCCGCGGCGACTTCGCGCGCGACCTGCTGCGCGGCCGCTCCGACCCGGAGGCGACGGGGCGTATCGTCGGCCGAGTCACCCAGCTAACTGGGCTGGACCCGGCGCTGGTGCAGAAGCTCGGCGGGCGGGTCGACAGCCGCACCTATCTGCGCGAGGTCCACCGCGCCGAGGGGACGATCGGCAGCGTCTACGATTCCAACGTCACCGCCTTCGATCCCTTCCCCTGGTCGGCGCAGCAGCAGTCGAATGATCCGATCCTCGACGCGCTGATCGCGCCGACCACCAGCGCGATGGTCGATTTCGTCACGCGCGAGGTCGGCTGGAAGACCGACGCGCGCTACAACGCCCTTTCGTACAAGGTGAATGAGGCGTGGGACCGGGGCAAGCCGGCGGACACGCCGGTGACCGACCTGCGCAAGGCGATCGCCAACGATCCCAAGATGAAGGTGATGATCGTGCACGGTTGGGACGATCTGTCCTGCCCGTTCTTCGCGTCGCGGCTGATCGTCGACCAGATGCCCGCCTTCGGCGCGGCCGAGCGCGTGCAGCTGCGCGTCTACCCGGGCGGGCACATGTTCTACTCGCGCAACGACAGCGGCGCCTCGTTCAAGGCCGACGCGCTGCGGCTGTACGGGGCGGGGTGAGGAACGGGGCCGAATGAGAGAATTCTGCCGGCGAGCGTATCGTTGCAATGCTGCCGGCGGCCCTCACTCACATCCGTCGTCCCGGACCAAGTCCGGCATGGCGTAGCGGCGGCGCGTTATTCCGGGCGCGGCGCACCAGGCGCTCCGCGCCTCATCGCGATCCTCAGCCGCGCAGCGCCTCGACCCGCCCCATCTCCTCGGGCGGGATCAGCCCCTCGAGCACCGCCCAGAAGCCCGTCACCGCGCCCTGGCCGGCGCGCGAATAGGCCGCCGACAGTTTCTCGCGCAGCGAGTCGTACAGCTCGCTCTCCAGCGCGACGCCCTCCGCGGTGAGCCGCAGCAGCCGCTGGCGGCGGTCGCGCTCGCCCGGGCGGGTCTCGACCATGTTGCGCTCGATCAGCTCGTTGAGCACGCGCCCGAGCGACTGTTTGGTGATCGCGAGCAGCGCCAGCAGCTCGCTCACCGGCATGTCGGGCTTGCGCGCGATGAAATAAAGCGCGCGGTGATGCGCGCGGCCGAGGCCCTGTTTGGCGAGCCCGCGATCGATCGAGCGCGTGATGTGGCTGTTGCCGAAATAGAGCAGCTCGATCCCGCGGCGGATCTCGGTCTCGCGCAGGAAAAGCGGCGAGGCGGATTGGGTTGAGGCAGCCATGTTGACCGGCTTTGCCATCGGCCCTAGGCCACCGCAACCCGGCAATGCGATCTCTTGTCGCGGCGCCCGGCCATCGCCGACCCTGGTCCCTGGGAGCTGATTTCCGTGAACTTCGCGTTCGAGCCGCATCCGTCGCCCGTCCCCGCCAACGAGCGCGCCGCGCGGCTGGTAGACCCGGGCTTCGGCCGCGTGTTCACCGATCACATGGCGATCCTGCATTATTCGGAAGGACGCGGCTGGCACGACGGGCGCATCGGCGAGCGCGTGCCGCTGACGATGGACCCGGCCTCGTCGGTGCTCCACTATGCGCAGGAGATCTTCGAGGGGCTCAAGGCCTATCGGCTTGAGGACGGTGGGCTGGCGCTTTTCCGCCCCGAGGCCAACGCGCGCCGCTTCAATGCCTCGGCGCGGCGCATGGCGATGCCCGAGCTGCCCGAGGCGTTGTTCCTCGAATCGTGCGAGCGGCTGGTGCAGACCGAGCGCGACTGGATGCCCTCGGTCGAGGGCGGCTCGCTGTACCTGCGCCCGTTCATGATCGCCTCGGAAGCGTTCCTCGGCGTCAAGCCGTCGGCCGAGTATCTCTACATGGTGTTGGCCTCGTCGGTCGGCGCCTATTGGAAGGGCGGCGCGCGCGCGGTGTCGCTGTGGGTCAGCCACGAGTACACGCGCGCCGCGCCCGGCGGCACCGGCGCTGCCAAGTGCGGCGGCAACTACGCCACCAGCCTGGTCGCGCAGCAGGAGGCGATCCGCCGCGGCTTCGACCAGGTGGTGTTCCTCGACGCCGCCGAGCGGCGCTGGATCGAGGAACTGGGCGGGATGAACATTTTCTTCGTGTTCGAGGACGGCTCGCTGCAGACGCCGCCGCTGACCGGCACGATCCTGCCCGGGATCACGCGCGACTCGATCCTCCAGCTCGCGCGCGACGAGGGTCTGGTGGTGCGCGAGGAACCCTATGCGATCGAGCAGTGGCGCGCCGATGCGGCGAGCGGGCGGCTGGTGGAGAGCTTCGCCTGCGGCACCGCCGCGGTGGTGACTCCGATCGGCCGCGCCGCCGGGCCGGACTATGAGTTCACCATTGGCAGCGGCGCCACCGGCCAGCTGACCGCGCGCTTCCTCGACCGGCTGAGCGCGGTGCAGCGCGGGCGCGCGCCCGACCCGCACGGCTGGCTGCGACGTATCGGTTGAGTTGTGCGCCGCGCGCGGCTAAGCGCGCGGGCCTGTTGGGGCGTCGCCAAGCGGTAAGGCACCGGTTTTTGGTACCGGCATTCGCAGGTTCGAATCCTGCCGCCCCAGCCAGTCGACCCTTCGTCGCCGCGAGATCCGGCGCCTTCGTGGCGCAGCGTGGTCGGAGACGCGGGACGGCGGCTCCCTCGGGTCAGCATCACCGCGGCGACCCCGGACGGACAGGTCGCGAGACCCCGGATCGCTCCGAGGTCTCGCCATCTCGCGCAGCCGCTCAGCGCGGTGTCGTCGCGGAACCCGTGGGCGGCACGGGCATCGCCGCGTCTGCGGTGGGCGCCGGCACGCTGACCGCGGTCGGCGGTGGAGGCGGCGGCGCGCCCGCACCCGGCGGCGGCGGGGGAGCACCGGCACCCGGCGGCGGCGGCGGGGGAGCACCCGCACCCGGCTGGGGAGGCGGCGGCGCTCCTGCACCCGGCACGGGAGGCGGCGGCGCGCCAGCACCCGGTGGCGGCGGTGCCTTCGCGCCGGGCGGCGGCGGCGGCGGTCCGACCTCGCGCGCACCAGCGCTGTCGACCAGGAAGCGCGCGCGCAGTTGCCCCTCGTCGTAGCGGCCCTGCACCAGCACGGGTGCGCCCGCGCGTGGCGCCGAGTCGCGCCCGGCGTCGACCAGAGCGCGCCCGGTCGAGTCCTCGACGACGAAGCGGTCGCCGTACACCGCGGCGACGCGGCCGCGCACCGTGACGGTGCCGCTCGACTGCGGCAGCTTGGCGACCGCGGTGGGCACCGTCGGCGCCATCTCGACCGCGGGGCGGCTCAGCGCCATCGCGCCGGCGCCACCCGCGGCGCCGAGCGCCAGCAGCGCCCCGCCCGCCAGGGCGATGCGGCGTTGGGCAGTGACATGGGGTAGAAGGGTCATCGATCAGCTCCTCTGCTTGCGATGCATCGTTCTACCGCCGCCGCCCGTCACCCGCGCTGAACCGCGCGGTTCAGTTTCGGTTTAAGCCGGGTGTATAGCGCCGGGTCATGCGTATCCTGCTCGTCGAGGACGACCGTGACCTGGGTCCCCGTATCGCGCGCGCGCTGCGCGAGGAGCGCTGCGCGGTCGACCTCGTCGTCGACGGAGTCGACGCCGCACATCTCGGCGAGACCGAACAATATGACGCAGCGGTGCTCGATCTCGGTCTGCCCGGCATGGACGGCGTCGCGGTGCTGCGCGCCTGGCGTGCGGCCGGGCGCGACCTGCCGGTGCTGGTGCTCACCGCGCGCGACGGCTGGTCCGACAAGGTGGCGGGGTTCAAGGCCGGCGCCGACGACTATCTCGTCAAGCCGTTCCGCGTCGAGGAACTGGTGATGCGGCTGCGCGCGCTGGTGCGCCGTGCCGCCGGGCATGCGCAGCCGCTGCTGCGCGCCGGCCCGCTCTCGTTCGACGCGCCGACCGGCACCTTCGAGCTCGACGGGCTGCCGCTCAAGCTCACCGCGCTGGAATGGCGCGTGCTGTCGCAGCTGATGCTGCGCAAGGGGGCGGTGATCGAGCGGCTCGACCTGCTCGAGAAGGTCTATGAGGGTGACGCCGACACCGACTCGAACAGCCTGGAAGTGATCGTCGGCCGCCTGCGCAAGAAGATCGGCGCCGCGCTGATCGAGACGGTGCGCGGGCGCGGCTATCGGCTGGTGGGCGCGTGAGCGCGCGCGCGCCGCGCTCGATCCAGGCACGCATGCTGATCGTGTCCGCGCTCGCCACGGCGCTCGCGCTCGCGCTCGCCGGGGCGGCGATGGCGGGGCTGCTCGGGCGCTTCGTGGTGGAGGGGCTCGACCGCCGGCTCGACGCCGAGCTGACGCTGCTCGCCAGCGCGATCGACGGTGACGGGCGCGTCGATCGCGCGCGGCTCGAGCGGGTGCGCGGCGCGCTCGACGCCGGTCCCGAATGGCGGTGGCGCATCGCTGGTCCCGACGGCGTGCTCGGCTCGGCCGACTTCCCGCCGCTCGACCCGGCACCACCGGCGGGGCCGATCGCGCCGCAGGGACCGCGCCCGCGCGAGGGCGTAGCCGGAAACGAGGCGGCGGTTCACGCGCGCGAGCTGGTGATCGCGACCAGCCGCGGTGACGTCACGCTCAGCGCGGCCGCGCCGCGCTCGGTGGTGCGGCGCCCGATCGAGGGGGCATTGTGGCCGCTGCTCGGGGCGCTGGCCGTGGTGGCGGCGGTGCTCACCGCGGCGCTGCTGGTGCAGCTGCGCGTCGGGCTGGCGCCGTTGCGCCGGCTGCGCGACCAGGTCGCGGCGATCCGCGGCGGCGCGCGCGCGCGGGTCGAGGAGGACCAGCCCTCCGAGTTGCGCCCGCTCGCGGCCGAGCTGAACGCGCTCGCCGCCGACAATGCCGCCGCGCTCGCCGCGGCGCGCGGTGCCGCGGCCAACCTCGCGCACGCGCTCAAGACACCGGTGGCGGCGCTGGCGCTCGACCTGCGCGACCGGCCCGAGCAGGCGGCGCAGGTCGAGCGGATCGACCGCACCATCCGCCACCATCTCGCGCGCGCGCGCGCCGCCGCGATCGATCGTCGCGCCGCCACGTCGTTGCGCTCTGCGGCCGTGGGGCTCGTCGCCGCGGTCGGCGCGCTGCACCGGGAGGCGCGGATCACGCTCGACGTGCCCGCCGATCTGGTGGTCGCGATCGACCCGCAGGACCTCGACGAGCTGCTCGGCAATCTGCTCGACAATGCCGCGCGTCATGCCGAAGGCCACGTCGTGCTGCGCGCCGCGCGCGACGGGCGCTGGGTCGCGGTGGAGGTGAGCGACGATGGCCCGGGCATCCCCGCGGCCGAGCGCGACCGTGTCGCCCGCCCGGGCACGCGGCTCGACGAGCGCGGCGATGGGCACGGCTTCGGGCTGGCGATCGCGTCTGAACTGGTCACGCTGTATGGCGGCGCGCTGGCGCTGGGGGAGGCGAGCGGCGGTGGGCTGGCGGCGCGGCTGACGCTGCCCTCGGCGTAGACCAGGCTTGCCGCTCGGTGCGCGCGAGCTAAGCTGCTCTGCAAACGAGGTAAAAGGGGAACGCGGGATGGGATGCCGACGGATCGGCCTGGGTGCGCTGGCGCTGCTGGCGAGCGGTACGATGGCGGCGAGCGCGCCGGTGCCCGGCTCCAATCCCCTCTTCCACGACAGGTTCACGGCCGATCCGGCGCCGCTGGTGGTCGGCGACCGACTGTACCTCTACGTCGGGCACGACGAGGCGCAGCGCGACGAGATGTTCAACATGAAGGAGTGGCTGGTCTATTCCACTACCGACATGCGCCACTGGACCGCGCACGGTCCGATCATGAACGTGAAGGATTTTAAATGGGCCAAGCAGGACGCCTGGGCCTCGCAGGCGATCCGCAAGAACGGTCGATACTGGTTCTACGCCGCGGTCGAGCATGACTCGACCCACCCCGGCAAGGCGATCGCGGTGGCGGTGTCGGACAAGCCCACCGGCCCGTTCGTCGACGCCAAGGGCTCAGCGCTGATCACCAACGAGATGACGCCCAAGGGCACGCACAGCTGGGAAGACATCGACCCGACCGTGCTGACCGACGACGACGGCACCACCTGGATCGCCTGGGGCAATCGGCAGTGCTATATCGCTAAGCTGAAGCCCAACATGATCGAGCTCGACGGACCGATCACCGAGATCACGCCGCCGCATTTCGAGGAGGGGCCGTGGCTGCACAAGCGCGGCAAGCTCTATTATCTCACCTACGCCTCACTCGACCGCAGCAAGCACCGTGACGAGAAGGTGTCCTATGCCACCGCGCCGACGATCCGCGGGCCATGGACCTATCGCGGGGAGCTGACCGGTTCGGGCAAGTACAGCTTCACGATCCACCCGGGGATCGTCGAATTCAAGAAGCGCTGGTACCTGTTCCTCCACAACGCGACGCTCGCCATCGGCGACCTCAACGGCGCGATCGGGCGCCGCGCGGTGACCGTGGAATATCTGCGCTACAATCCGGATGGGACCATGCGCCCCGTGGTGCAGACCGAGGCGGGGGTGACCGCGCCGGCGCCGAAGTAAGCGAGCCTCTGCCTTCCGCTCACAGCATCTCGAGCGACACGGCTGTTCTCGGGCGCGGGAAGGCGCGGTCGAGTTCGGTCAGCTCCTCCGGCGTGAGGATCAGGTCCGCCGCCGCGCTATTCTCACGGACGTGCTCGGCGCGCCCGGCCTTGGGGATGACGATCACGCCCTCGCGCGCGAGCAGCCACGCCAGCGCCACCTGCGCGGCGGTGGCCCCGCGTGCCGCGGCGACGCGGGCGAGCGCGGGATGGCCGAGCAGGCGGCCCTGCTCGACCGGACTGTACGCCATCACGAGCATGTCCTGTGCGGCCAGCCACGGCAGCAGGTCGTGCTCGGGCCCGCGCCGGGTCAGATTGTAGAGGATCTGATCGGTCGCGCAGTCGGTGCCACCCGCGGCGACGAGTTCCTCCATGTCGTCGCGGTCGAGGTTGCTGACGCCCCAGCGGAGGATCTTGCCCGCCGCGACCAGCGCGGCCATCGCCTCGATCGTCTCGCCGAGCGGCACGCTGCCGCGCCAGTGCAGCAGGTAAAGGTCGAGCCGGTCGGTGCCGAGCCGCTCGAGGCTCGCCTCGCAGGCGCGGGTCAGTCGCGTGCGGGAGGCGTTCTGCGGATAGGCCTTGCTGACGAGGAAGACGTCGTCGCGCCGCCCCGCGATCGCGGTCCCGACCACCCGTTCGGACTCGCCGTCGGCGTACATCTCGGCGGTGTCGATCAGCGTCATGCCGAGGTCGAGCCCGGTACGCAGCGCGGCGATCTCCTCGCCGCGACTCTCGGCGCGCTCGCCCATCATCCAGCTGCCCTGACCGAGCGCGGGGACTGAGGCGCCGTCGCGCAGCCGGACCGTCCTCACTTGGTGCGTCCGCGCCACAGCGCGACACCCGCCATCGCAGCGAGCGCGATCGCACCGGCGGCAGCGGCCTTGCGCCCGCGATGCGGGTCCCGGCGGTGGCCGTCGGGGCCGCTCGCGCCCGCGGTCGGTTCGTGGATCGCGCCCGGCGTATTCTCGCCGCGCGGCGCACGCGTCGACCAGCTGTCCATGAAGCCGTTCATCACTGCGGCGATCAGATTGGGCGCGGCGAACTGGCCTAGCTTCAGCAACAGTGCGGGCGCGCCTACGACGGTCGTGTCGCGCGGGTGGCGGGCGAGCCGCACCACTGCCTTCGCCACGGTATCGGGGGCGAGCGCGCCGGGCGGCAGCGTCAGTCGCGCGCCCGAGTAGTTGCCGGCATGGTCGATCCCCGGCGTATCGACGAAGGTGGGATAGACGTCGCAGACGTGCACGTCGGGGTGCCGCGACAACTCCCCGCGCAGCGCCTCGCTGAAGCCGCGCAGGCCGAACTTGCTCGCGGCGTAGGCGGCGGCATAGGGCGTCGCTACGAACCCGCCGACCGAGATCATGTTGACCCAGGTGCCGCGATCCTGCGCGAGGAAGATCGGCACCACCGCGTGTGCCTCGTTCATGTGCGAAAGCAGGTTGGCCTGGATCACGCGCGCGTGGTCGGCCAGCGGCACCTCATGGTAGCGGCCGACGACGCCGACGCCGACACAGCTGAACCAAAGGTCGATCGCGCCGAGCAAGGTGTGCGCCTCCTCGGCCAGTGCCTGCACCGCGACGGCATCGGTGACGTCGACCACGCGGGTGTCGGCTCGGCCGCCGGCCGCACGGCAGCGTTCGGCGATGTCGGCGAGCCCGGCCTCGCCACGCGCCGCGAGCACCAGCCGCGCGCCGCGGCGGGCGAAGGCGATCGCGGTGGCGGCACCGATCCCACTCGACGCCCCGGTGATGACCACCCGTGTCGGCTCGCGCTTGCCCACCTGCTGTCTCCCGTCACTCCGCTGGTGGACGAACGGGGGGCGGCGGTGTTCCGGAGGTTGGGAGCGGGGCCGGTGGGGCGGAACGTCGCGGGCCGAGCCGACGACGTGCACACCAGGGCGAGATCGGCGTCATGCTGAACTCGGTTCAGGATGACGCCGCTACGTCAAGATTGGGAGCCGCTCAGAACTCCGACCAGTCGTCCTGCGCCACCGCGACCGCGGCGCTGCCGCGGTTCGCGCGGGCGCCGGCGGCGATGCGGGCGCCCGCGCTCGCGGCGCGAGACTGGAGCTGGTGCACCGGCGAGGTGGCCACCTCCCGCCGCACGGCGGTCGCCTGAGCGGGCCGGTCGCCCAGCCGGAAGCGGCTGACTTGGCGCGCCATGTTCTCCGTCTCCTCGGCCAGGCTGCGCGCTGCGGCAGTCGCCTCCTCGACCATCGCGGCGTTCTGCTGGGTCACGCCATCCATCTCGCTGACCGCGGTGTTGACCTGCTGGAGCCCGGTCGCCTGCTGCTCGGCGGCCGACGCGATGTCCGAGACCAGCGCGCTGATGTCGCCGATGCGCCCGGTGATGCGGCTGAGCGCCTCGCCCGCCTGCGCCACCAGCGTCACGCCGGCATCGACCTGCTCGGTCGAGGCGGTGATCTTGCTCTTCACGTCCTTGGCAGCGTCGGCCGAGCGCTGTGCCAGCGCGCGCACCTCGGAGGCGACCACCGCGAAGCCCTTGCCTGCGTCGCCCGCGCGTGCCGCCTCGACGCCGGCATTGAGCGCGAGCAGGTTGGTCTGGAACGCGATCCCGTCGATCACCGCGATGATCTCGCTGATCTCGTTGGACGAGCGCTCGATCCCGTTCATCGCCTCGACCGCGCGGCGCACCACGTCGCCCGACTGTTCGGCGTCGCGACGCGTTTCGGTCACCACGCCGTTGACCTTGGTGGCGTTGGCGGCGGTGTCGCGCACCGTGGTGGTGATCTCGTGCATCGCCGCCGCGGTCTCTTCCAGGCTGGCGGCCTGCTGCTCGGTACGGCGCGACAGATCGTCCGATGCCTGGCGGATGTCGCTGGCGCCGTTAGTGATTCCCTCGGCGCTGGCGTTGACCGCGGTGAGCGTGCCCGCGACCGACTGCATCGCGTTGTTGAAATCGTCCTTCAGCTTGGCGAACGGACCGGTCAGCTCGGCCTCGATCCGGGCGGTGAGGTCGCCGCGCGCGAGCGAGTCGAGCCCGCTGCCGACGCTGTCGACGATCAGACACGTCTGCTCCTGCTTCGCGCGCTCGGCGGCGACAAGCTGGTCGCGGAACGCCACCATCGAGCCGGCGAGCTCACCCACCTCGTCGCGGCGCGGATCGACCGCGACCTCGGCGTTGAGGTCGCCCGCGCCGAGGCGGCGCATCGTCGCCGTCATCGCGGTCAGCGGCGTGGCGATGCCGCGGATCAGCGAGATCAGCATGAAGACGGTGAGCGCGAGCACCGCGACGGCGATGGCGATCGAGGCATTGCGTGACCAGACATACGTCGCACTCGCGTCGGCCATGTCCTGATCCATCAGCTTGGTCTGGATCGTCTGCATCTGCGCCGCATCGTCGTTACCGCGGTCGAACACCGGCTTGCTGCGGCGGTAGCTCTCGAGCGCCTCTTTGTTGAGGTTCTGGTGCGACAGCTGCATCGTGACGCGCGATTGCGTCATGAAGTCGGCCCAATCCTTGCGGAAGGTGCGGAACGCCGCGATCGCGCTCGGTGCTTGGAGGGTGCGGTCCAGGAAAGCCGCGTTCTTGTCGAGCAGGGCGACCTGTTCCGCGGCCTCCCGCTCGGCCTCCTGGATCTGGCTCGGCTCGTCCGACAGGATGCTGGTCGCCTCGGCGACCCGATAGTCCGAGGTGGCGGTGTTGATCGTCGCGATCGCGATGAGCTTGGCGCGGCGGCTGCCACCCAGCGTCTCGGCGGCATCGTTCAACTTGCTCTGCGCGCTGATCGACATCGCTGCCATGGCGATCAACGCGGCAGCCAGGATGCCGAAAGCGGTGAGCAGCTTGGCGCTGATCTTCATGTTCTTCATGGAACGGACCTCACGATAGTGAGGCCGGTTTAGGGCCGATGCGTTTCTAATCTCTTAGCGTGGATCGCTGTTTAAACCTGGTATTTACGACTAGGTGCGCAGGATGGTTAGCCGATGGTGAAGCGCGCCTCTCGACCTGAACCGACCCGCCCCCGTCAGGGCGGCGGCGCACTCGCGTCGCGAGGCTGAGCGGCGATGACGCGCCTGCGGCACGTGATCGAGCGCCGATCGGCGGCGATGGTTTGGCTGCTGCTGCTCGCCCTCGCGCTGCGGCTGATCGTGCCCGCCGGCTTCATGCCGGCCGCATCGGCGCACGGGATCACGCTAGTCGCCTGTCCCGAGTGGGGCGCGGCGCCGGCCCTGGCGGCGCATCACGCGGCGCACCAGCGCACCGATCACGGTGAGCCCCATCGCCATGCCGAACCGCCCTGCGCCTTCGCCGGCCTGGGCTTGCCCACGCTCGCCGGGGGCGAGCTACCGCCGCTGTCGCCTCCCACCGACGCCGTCTCTCTCGTCGCGACGACGCTCGGCCGCGCGCTGCAACTCGCTGCGACCGATCGCCTCCGCCCGCCGGCTCACGCGCCGCCCGCGCTCGCCTGATCGTCACACCATCATGCCCGGCGCCACGTGACGCGCTGGCCTGTCAGCGGCGGCGTGCCTCGGGCGCGCGAGCGATCGGAATCCATATGTCTCGTCATCTTCTCTCCGCGAGCGCGGTCGCGCTCGCCTGTCTTCCCGCCGTGGCGCGCGCGCAGGACGCGCCCGACCCGGCCGCTACGACCGGTGTCACCATCGGCGAGGTGGTCGTCACCGCGCGATCGATGACGCGCGCCACCAGTGAGGTGCTCACCTCGGTCGACGTACTCGGCGGCGACGTCGCGCAGCGGCAGACCGTCGACAACGCCTGGGAGCTGTTCGCGCGGCTGCCCGGCGTCGTGCTGACCGACTTCGGCCAGGGCACCACTTCGGGCCGCTTCTCGATCCGCGGCTTCAACGGCGAGGGCGAGATCAACGCGGTCAAGCTGCTGATCGACGGCATCCCCTCGAACGACAATGCGGGGCGGATGGACTTCATCGACCTGGTCTCGCCGCTCGCGATCGGCTCGGTCGAGCTGGTGCGCGGCACCTCCGACCCGCGCTGGGGGCTGCACGCCATCGCGGGCAGCGCCAACATCGTCACGCGCAGCGGCGGCACCTATCTCGACACGCGGGTCAGCGCGGGCGGGTTCGGCACGGCCGAGGCGCAGCTCGCCGCCGGCGCCGAGACCGGGCGGCTGACCCAGAATCTCGCGCTCGGCTACCGCCGCTCGGACGGCTATCGCGACCATGCCGGGTTCGACCGGCTGACGCTCTCGGGCAAGTGGCGGCTCGATCTCGGCGACGCGCAGCTCGGTGTGATCGCGCGCCACAGCCGCGCCGCCGCCGACGAGCCGGGCTATCTCACCAACGCCGATGCCTATACCGACCGCCGGCGCTCCTATCCGGTGTCGGCGAGCGACGGCGGCACGCGCGAGCTCGGCCAATATGCGGTGACGCTCGACGCCGCGCCCAGCGAGCACGTCGCGGTGTCGCTGAGCGGTTATGCCAACACGATCGACGACAATCGCTACGTTCGCTTCTCGGCGGGCGTGCCGCAGCAGCAGCGGCTCACCGAGGAACAGCAATATGGCGTCATCAGCGCGCTCCATTGGCACGTCGCGTCGTGGCTGATGGCGGAGGCGGGCGGCGACGTGCAGTGGCAGCACAATGTCAGCCAGCGCTGGACGACGGACAATCGTCGCATCGTCGCCGCGACGCGCGACCAGGACATCGACCTGACCGTCGGCGGCGGTTACATCCAGGCGGTGCTGACGCCGCTGCGCTGGCTACGTGTGACGCCGGCGTGGCGGCTCGACCGGGTGGGCGGCGACTATGTCAACCGGCTCAACGGCCGCGCTTATCCGGTCAACGGTTATGGCACGATCAGCCAGCCCAAGCTGTCGGTCGCGATCGAGCCGGTCGCGGGAGTGACCGCTTATGGCAATTACGGGCGTACCTTCCAGATCGGCGCCGGCACCGGCGCGTTCATCGTGCCGCCGCGCGTGCGCGACGTCGCACCCTCGATCAACGAGGGCTATGAAGCGGGCGTGCGGCTGTCGCGCGGTCGCTGGCTCACCGCGCGCGCGGCGCTGTGGCAGCAGACCGCGAGCGGCGAGCTTCGGCGCCGGCTCAACGATCCCGCGGGCGAGTTCGATAATCTCGGCGCGACGCGGCGGCGCGGCTTCGACCTCGAGGCGAGCGTCCTGCCTGGCGGTGGCTGGTCGGCCTGGGCGAGCTGGTCGCACCAGCGAGCCGTGATCCGCCTGCCTGACCCGGCGACGCCGTCGCAGGCGGGCAACGAGATCGACCATGTCCCGCGCGACGTCTACACCGCCGGGCTGGAATGGGCGCCGCGCGGTGGCCGCTGGCGGGGGTCGCTGTGGGGCAATGGGCAGTCCTCCTACGAGCTCACCCCCGCCAACACGCAGGGGCGCTACGGCCGCTATGTCCAGCTCACCGCGGAGGCGGCCTATCAGCTCACCCGCGCGGTGGAGCTGTCAGTGCAGCTGCGCAACCTCGCGAACGACCGACACGAATATGTCTGGTACGACGGCACGCAGCGGCTCCACGCGCCGGCCGACCCGCGCACGCTCGCTGGGGCAGTGCGGGCGCGGTTCTAGCAGGCGTCTGCGAGCGGTAAGGACGCCGTATGCTGCTCAGGCGTCGGGCAGCGGCGCACCGAGCTGGCGGGCGACGCGCGCCACCTCCTCGTCGCTGGGCGGCTCGGGCAGATCTTCGCTCGGCAGCAGCGCGTCGTCTGGGACGCCGGGCGCGCCGCTCGCGAGCGGCTCGTCGACGGCGCGGTCGTTGGCGCCGGTGGTGATCTTCTCGCTCTCGCTCATCGTTCTCTCCTCGGAACCGCGTCCTCCAACCCGCGAGCGAGGAAATCGCCGCATCCTCAAGGCGATGGAACAAGCGTGCGGCTGATCCACTTGAGTCCGCCGAGCCACAGGAGAGCTGCCATGACCAAGACCCTCAAGGCCGGCGACAAGGTGAAGTGGGACACGCCGCAGGGCCAGACCAGCGGCAAGGTGGTCAAGAAGGAGACCAAGACCACCAAGGCCGGCGGCCACACCGCCAAGGCGAGCAAGGACGACCCGCAATATCGCGTCAAGAGCGACAAGTCGGGCAAGGAAGCGGTGCACAAGCCGGAGGAGTTGAAGAAGGCGTGACAGAGGGGGGGTGGTGAGGTGGCGACTCGGCTGGTGTCGCGCGCCGTTCTCAAATCCTTCTCCGTCATCCCGGCGAAGGCCGGGATCCACCGTCCCGCATACTCACCGGCCCGGGGTGACGGAGAGAGGGAGGATGATGGGACGGGAAGCTGGCGGATCGGGGAGGCTGACGGAGCGCGGCGGATGGAGGGTCGGGGCGACTGATGGAACGGGAAGGATGACGATAAGAGCCGCCGTAACGGGAGG
This sequence comes from Sphingomonas citri, assembly GCF_019429485.1. Classification (GTDB taxonomy): domain Bacteria; phylum Pseudomonadota; class Alphaproteobacteria; order Sphingomonadales; family Sphingomonadaceae; genus Sphingomonas; species Sphingomonas citri. Next base: position 108,574 of record NZ_JAHXZN010000010.1, read on the forward strand.
GGTCGGCGGCTCAATCCTCCCTCAATCCTCGGACGTCTCCGCCAGCGCCTTCCGCACCACCGGCGTCACGCGATCGGCGATCCGCGCCACGCCGCGCGCGTTGGGGTGAACGCCGTCGGGCAGCATCAGCGTCCGGTTGCCGAGCACGCCGTCGAGGATGAACGGGTACAGCGGCGCATGGTGCTGCCTCGCCAGTTCCGGATAGATGGCGTTGAACGTTCCCGCATAGTCCGGCCCCAGATTGGGCGGCGCGAGCATGCCCGTCAGCACCACCGGGATGCCCCGCTTCTGCAACTCGTCCAGCATCGCGGCGAGATTGTCGCGCGTTACCTTGGGATCGAGCTGGCGCAGCACGTCGTTGCCGCCGAGCCCCAGTAGCACCAAATCGGGTTTCTTGCCCAGCCGGTCGAGCGTGTAGCCGAGCCGGCGGCGCCCGTCGCCGCTGGTGTCGCCCGAGACGCCCGCGTTGACCAGCCGCGCGTTGATCCCCGCGGCGCGCAGCCGCGCCTGAATCGCGTCGGGCAGGCTCTGCCCGCGGCTCAGCCCGTAGCCGGCGTAGAGACTGTCGCCGAGGGCGAGCACCGTCCGCTCGGGCCCGCTCACCGGCACGGTCGCGACCGGCGCGGGCGCGGCGGCCTCGCCGTCATTGCCGCTGACGCGCGGCCCGTCGGGAGCGCTCTCGTCGCGCGGGGAGCAGCTCGACACCATCAGCGCGGCTTGGAGAAGCGCCGCCGGCGCCGCATATGTCAGGTATGATCGCGTCACTTTCGCCCCGGCTCCGCTGAATGTCGCCGCCGCATATGGTCATCGCCGCGCGCGATGTAAGGCTCACGCTCGGCGGCGCCGAGCCGGTCGAGATCCTGCGCGGGGTCGATCTCGCGGTCGCCGCGGGTGAGAGCGTGGCGCTGCTCGGCGCGTCGGGGTCGGGCAAGTCGTCGCTGATGGCGGTACTCGCCGGACTGGAGCGCGCGACCTCGGGCAGCGTCGAGGTGACCGGGCTCGACTTCGCCGCGCTCGACGAGGACGCATTGGCGGTGGCGCGGCGCGGCCGGATCGGCATCGTGCTCCAGGCCTTCCACCTGTTGCCGACGATGACCGCGCGCGAGAACGTGATGGTGCCACTCGAGCTGCAGGGCGCCGACGACGCGCGCGTCCGCGCCGAGGCCGAGCTGACCGCGGTCGGGCTGGGGCACCGGCTCGACCATTATCCCGCGCAGCTCTCGGGCGGCGAGCAGCAGCGCGTCGCGATCGCGCGCGCGCTGGCGCCGCGTCCCTCGCTCGTCTTCGCCGACGAACCGACCGGCAACCTCGACGCCGCGACCGGCGCGCGCGTCGTCGACCTGCTGTTCGAGCGGCGTCGCGCCACCGATGCCAGCCTCGTCATCATCACGCACGACCCAGCACTCGCAAGGCGCTGCGACCGGATCGTCGAGCTCGCCGACGGGCGGCTGCGATGAGCGGCTGGGCGCTGGCCTGGCGGCTCGCCCGGCGCGAGCTGTCGCTGCGATTCAAGGGCCTGCGTCTGCTGCTGCTGTGCCTCTTCCTCGGCGTCGGCGCGCTCGCCGCGATCGGAAGCCTGACCCAGGCGATCACCGGCGAGCTGGCCGCGCGAGGCCGCGTGCTGCTCGGCGGCGACGTCGAGGTCGCGATCTCGCAGCGGGCGGCCGATCCCGACGAGCGCGCCGCGATCGCGCGGCTCGGGCGCGTGTCCGAGACGGTGCGGATGCAGTCGATGGCGGTCGCGCGCGGCGGGGCCACCGCGCCGGTGCAGCTCAAGGCGGTCGACGCGGCCTATCCGCTCTACGGTCGCCTGACGGTCGTGGGCGGAGGGGCGGTGCGACTCACCGGCGCCGACAACGCCTATGTCGCGCCCGCGCTGGTCGAGCGGCTCGGCCTGCGCGTCGGCGACCCGCTGCGGCTCGGCGCCGCGACGTTCCGCGTCGGCGGCGTGATCGCGGACGAGCCCGACCGGCTCAGCGAAGGCTTCAGCTTCGGTCCGGTCGTGCTGGTGTCGAGCGCCGGGCTGGCGCGCACCGGGCTGGTGCAGCCGGGCAGCCTGTACGAGACCAAATATCGCATCGCGATCGGCGCACGCGATCCCGCGGCGACGGTCGCGGGCTTCGGCAAGCGCTTCGCCGCGGCGGGATGGGAGACGCGCACGCGGGACCGAGCCTCGCCCGGTGCCAGCCGCTTCATCGCGCGCATGGGCGAGTTCCTCACGCTGGTCGGGCTCGCCGCGCTGGTGATCGCGGGGATCGGCGTCGGCAACGGCGTCTCCTCCTATCTCGAGCAGCGGCGTGCCAGCGTGGCGATGCTCAAGGTGCTCGGCGCGACCTCGGCGACGGTGACTCGCGTCTACCTGATCCAGGTGCTCGCGGTGGCGGGGGTGGGAATCGCATCGGGGCTCGTCGCCGGTCTGGTCGCGGTACCGTTGGTGGGCGCGCTCGCCGGCGCGGTGCTGCCGGTCGCGCCGGGCTTCGTGGTGGCGCCGCTGCCGCTCGCGCTGGCGGCGCTGTACGGGCTGCTGATCGCTCTCGCCTTCTGCGCGCCCGCGCTGGTCGCGGCAGGACGCGTGCCCGCCGCGGCGCTGCTGCGCGGCGTCCACGACCGGCGCGTGCGCGGCGGGCGCGTCGCCGCCGCCTGGATGGTCGCGGCGGGCGCCGCGCTTGTCGCGCTGGTGCTGGCGACGAGCGAGCGGCCGCTGTTCGCCGCCGGCTTCCTCGGCGCTGCCGCGGCGACGCTGCTGCTGCTCGTCGCGCTCGGTCACGCGGTGCGCTGGCTCGCGGCGCGCGTGCCGCCGCCGCGCCGCCCGCTGCCGCGGCTGGCGCTCGCCGCGCTTCACCGCCCGGGGGCGAGGACGGTCGCGCTGGTCGTGGCGCTGGGGCTCGGTCTGACGCTGTTCGTGCTGCTCGCGACGATCCGCACCAGCCTTGACGGTAATATCACCCGCAGCGTGCCCGAGCGCGCGCCCGCCCTGTTCGTGCTCGACGTGCCGCCCGAACGCGAGCGCGACTTTAGCGCGACCGTCGTCGCGGCCGAGCCCGGCGCGGTGATCGCGACGGTGCCGCTGATGCGCGGCACGATCACCGGCTATGCCAAGACGCGTGTCGCCGATCTCGCCGAGATCCCCGAGGGCGCCTGGGCGCTGCGCGGCGAGCGCGGGCTGACCTTCGCCGCGGCGCTGCCCGCGGGGAGCACGCTCAGCGCCGGCCGTTGGTGGAGCGCGGCCGAAGCGCGGCGACCGTTGGTCTCGGTGGACGAGCGGCTGGCGCAGTCGCTCGGGCTCAAGCTCGGCGACCCGCTGACGATCTCGGTGCTGGGGCTGGAGCGCACCGCCACGATCGCCTCGTTCCGCCGCATCGCTTGGGACACGCTGGGCTTCAACTTCGTGCTGGTGTTCTCGCCCGGCGCGCTCGCCGACGTGCCGCACAATCTCGCCGCCACGATCGACATGCCCGCGGTGCGCACCGGCGCGGTGACTCGCGCGCTGCTGCCGCGCTTCCCGTCGCTGTCGGTGATCGAGGTGGGCGGCGTGCTCGCGCAAGTGCAGACCGTGGTGCGCCAGATGGCCACCGCGATCGCCGCCGCGGCGGGTGTGGCGGTGCTCGCCGGTGTCGCGGTGCTGGTCGGCGCGATCGCCGCGGCGCGCGCGACGCGGACCTATGACGCGGTGGTGCTCAAGGTGCTCGGCGCGACGCGGCGGCAGGTGCTGGTGATGCAGCTGCTCGAATATGCGCTGCTGGCGCTGGTGGCGGCGGTGGTGGCGCTGCTGCTCGGCGTGGCGGGCGGCTGGTATGTCGTGACCCAGCTGTTCGGCTTCGAGTGGCTGCCCGACTGGGGCGCGGTGGCGGCGACGCTGCTGGTTGGCGTGTCGGCGACGGTGGTGATCGGACTGGCAGGAAGCCTGCCGGTGCTGCGCGCGCGACCCGCGGCGTCGCTGCGCGAGTTGTGAGCGCCGTCGGATGCTGAGCGCCGCTCATCATTTCCCTGAACGATGTGACTGATCCACATCGGCCCCACGCGCGTTAGGATCGTGCTGAGTCGACAGGGACTTGGACGCTGCGCCCGGGAGGGCAGGAAGAGGGAGGCCGGCGATGTCGGACACAGCAGAATTCGCGCTCTCGCGCCGCGGGGTGCTCGCCGGCAGCGCCGCCAGCGCGGTCGCCGCCGCAGCGCCCGCCGGCGCTGCGCCGCAGCGGACACCCGCGAACGCCACCCCGACCATGCCGGTGCGTCTCACCGTCAACGGGGAGAAGCGCGAGCTGGCGCTCGACCCGCGCACGACGCTGCTCGACGCGCTGCGCGAGCATCTCCATCTCACCGGCACCAAGAAGGGCTGCGACCACGGCCAGTGCGGCGCCTGCACGGTGATCGTCGAGGGGCGGCGGATCAACGCGTGCCTCAGCCTCGCGCTCCAGCACGACGGTGACGCGGTCACCACGATCGAGGGGCTGGGCACGCCCGACAAGCTCCACCCGATGCAGGCCGCGTTCGTGAAACATGACGGATACCAGTGCGGCTATTGCACGCCGGGACAGATATGCTCGGCGGTGGCGGTGCTCGACGAGATCAAGCGCGATGTGCCGAGCCACGTCCAGGACGACCTCACCGCCAAGGCGCGCTTCACCAACATGGAGCTGCGCGAGCGGATGAGCGGCAACATCTGCCGCTGCGGTGCCTATTCGAACATCGCCGAGGCGGTGGCCG
>NZ_JAHXZN010000011.1 GCF_019429485.1 Sphingomonas citri
AATGCGTTCAAGCTGCCGCTGGCGACGCGCGCGCTCGCCGCGGTGCTCGCCCAGGCGGGCACGCCGGCGCAGAAGAAGGGTTGAGGCCATGAAGTTCGACACCCCCGCAGGCACCAACCCGATCGACCGCGAGACGGTGATCGGCAAGCCCCACGCTAGAATCGAGGGACCGCTCAAGACCACCGGGACGGCGGTCTACTCATACGAGAACCACCAGGCTGCGCCGAATGCAGCCTATGGCTACATTGTGGGATCCGCCATCGCCAGGGGGCGCATCTCCGCGATGGACGTGAGCGAGGCGAAGGCCGCGCCCGGCGTCCTAGCGATCATCACGGCCGACAACGCCGGGCCGATCAAGACGCAGGGCTTCTACGTCGCCAAGCCACTCGCCGGGCCCGAGATCGAGCACTACCACCAGGCCGTCGCGCTGGTCGTGGCGGAGACCTTCGAGCAGGCACGCGCGGCCGCGGCTCGGATCCGCATCGACTATGTGCGCACGCGGGGCGCCTTTGATCTGGCTGCCACCCGCGAGGGTGCGAAGCCTCACCGTCGCCAGCCCGACGTTCACACCGGCGACTTCGAAAAGGCATTCGCCTCCGCCCCGGTGAAGGTGGACGCGACGTTCACGACGCCGGACCAAAGCCACATGATGTCGGAGCCGCACGCCACGATCGCGCGGTGGGACGGAGACCAGCTCACGATCTGGTCGGCGCAGCAGATCGTGGGGTGGGCGCGGCGTGACCTCGGCAACAAGCTCAGCATCCCGCAGGACAAGATCCGCGTCGTCGCCACGTACATCGGGGGCGGCTTCGGCGGGAAGGGCAGCATCTGCTCGGACGCGATCCTTGCCGCGCTTGGCGCCCGCGCGGTCGGCCGCGCGGTAAAGGTCGCGCTCCCACGTCCGCTCATGCCCAACAACACGACCCATCGGCCCGCGACGATCCAGCGCGTGCGCCTGGCGGCGGGTCGCGACGGCAGACTGGTCGCGGTCGGGCACGAGACGCTCTCGGGCAACCTCCCGGGGGGCGGCCCTGAGATCGCCGCGGCTCAGACGCAGCTGCTCTACGCCGGCGCCAACCGGCTCAACCTGACCCGACTCTCGACGCTCGATCTGCCGGAGGGCAACGCGATGCGGGCGCCCGGCGAGGCGTCGGGCCTTATGGCGCTCGAGGTCGCCATGGACGAGCTCGCCGAGAAGCTCGGGATGGATCCCGTCGAGCTGCGGATCCTCAACGACACGCAGACGGTGCCCGATGATCCCGGCCGCGGATCGCCTACCGACCCGCAGTCGGCGAGCCCCAACCAGGGCCCTCAGGACGTGCCGGGACGCCCGTTCTCCATCCGGCAGTTCGTCACATGCCTGCGCACCGGCGCCGAACGCTTCGGGTGGAAGGAGCGAAGCGCTGCGCCGGGCGCGCGGCGGGATGGTCGCTGGCTGAGTGGCGTGGGCATGGCCTCGGCTATCCGCGGCGCGCCAATTATCCCGGCCGGCGGCCGCGTCACGCTCGCTCGTGACGGGGGCGTCACCGTCGAGAGCAACATGACTGACATGGGCACCGGCAGCTACACCATCATCGGCCAGACCGTCGCCGAGATGATGGGTCTGCCGCTCGACCGCGTGGTGGTGAAGCTCGCCGACTCGAACTACCCCGAGGCGTTCGGTGGCGGCGGACAGGGTGGCGCGGCCTCCGCGACCGCTGGCGCCTACGCCGCGTGCGTGAAGCTGCGCGAGGCGGTCGCGGCCAAGCTCGGCTTCAACTCGGCCGACGCGGAGTTCGTCGACGGCGAAGTGCGCGCGGGTAACCGGCGCGTGCGGCTTGCTGAGGCGGCCAAGGACGGGCCGATCACCGCCGAGGACAAGATCGAGTACGGCGACCTGTCACGGCGCTTCGAGCAGCAGACCTTCGGCGCGCACTTCTGCGAGGTCGCGGTCGATGCGTACACGGGCGAGATCCGCATCCGCCGCATGCTCGCGGTCTGCGCGGCGGGGCGCATCCTCAACCCTGTGACCGCGCGCAGCCAGGTGATCGGAGGCATGGTCGGCGGCGCTGGTGCCGCGTTGATGGAGGAGCTCGCCGTCGACAAGCGCTTCGGCTTCTTCGTCAATCACGATCTCGCCGGATACGAGGTGCCGGTGCATGCCGACATACCGCACCAGGACGTCATCTTTCTGGACGAGGTCGACCCGACCATGTCGCCGCTCAAGGCGAAGGGAGTTGGCGAGCTCGGTATCTCCGGTGTCGCCCCCGCGATCGCCAATGCGGTCTACAACGCGACCGGAGTACGCGTCCGCGACTATCCGATCACACTCGACAAGCACTTGCGAGATTTGCCGCAGATCACGTGACGTTGCCTCACACACGGCTTAATATTTTTTAAAACCAAGACGCGGGCGCTGATCAGCGAAGGCAGCGATAAGGCGAGCTATTCGGGATTGACGATCCAGCAGCGTGGGTCGAGATCAACGAATGAACGGAATTGGGTGGCGGCTATGTTGCCCTCAATGACCGCTATTGGGTCAGCTTAAGTCCGGTCCCGGTTCAGCTGATCCGCGAGCGGTGAAGCGCTTCATCGCGGCTATAGTCGGATCGCCGACGTGATGCTCCATTCCTTCCGAGTCGATCGCCACGGTGTCTGCATCAATCCCCAAAGCTGACAACAATCCGCCACTGCTTGGTGCCGTTCGCGCGATCGAGCGGCGAGCGATCGCCCGTCTTCGGTCAGGGAGAGGGCCCGGTAGGGTCGGTTCTCAACCAAACTCAAGGTTTTTAGGCGCTGTACGATCTTGGCCGCGGTTGGTTGGGACACGCCCATGTGCGCCGCGAGATCAATCAGCCGCGCTTACGGAGCCCGAGGTGCATCGTGTAGAGACGAGTTCGCGTTAGACTGACAGCACCGTTCTGGGTCGTCGGCACGAGACGGAAGGGGCTTGGGAGCGTCTGATCGCGGACACTCACGGTCATCTTGGTTCATGATGCACCGGCCTTATGGCGGCCTTTAGCTCGCCGCCTCAACCCTTGGCGGCGACGGCTCCTAATTCCTCGAGGTCGAGGTCGTGCTCGAGATCGTGGAGCGTCTCGTCGTCGATCTGGCCCGCGCGATGCAGCCGGACCAGCTCGGCCCGGCCCGCTTCTACCGCTGCAATGATGACGTCGAAATGACTCGCGATTGCCTGGTTGCGCTCTTCCGCGGTGCCATCGAATGCCTCGCCCGCGGTGGCGCGCGTGCGATAGCGACGGAGAAGCTGAGGATGGATGACCTCTCCGCCAGCGTCATGCGCTTCGCGTTCGACCGCCGAGAGTTGCGCTCGGAACATAGCGTGCTCGGCGGCCTGAAGGTCGAGCGGCGGCGGCGCCGTCCGGTCTTCCTTCGGACCCGCGCGCTTGATGACCCAGCCCAGCGAGGTGCCCTGGACCAAGACCGTAACCAGGATCACGGAGAACGCCGTGACCAGCATCAGGTCGCGCTCCGGCATCGCCTCCGGCAACGACAAGGCGACAGCCAGCGTCACCACGCCGCGCATACCCGCCCAGCTCATGACGAGCGCAGCGCGTCCACCCAATGGGCGCGCCGGAGCCCAACCCATGCGACGCAGGAGTGCCACGACCGCGTCGGCTGCGAAGATCCACAGAAAGCGGGCGACGATCACCGCTGCGACAATGGCCGCGACCGGCATCGCCATTGTGTCGATGATGCGCGTGGGATCACCTATGCGGTCCAGGATCCCGCGCAGCGAGAGCCCGATCAGTGTAAACACCGCCGCCTCGAGAAGGAAGACGAGCACCTGCCAGAAGGCGAGCGCACGGATCCTCACGCTGGCGCTGAACACGACATGCTGGAACCAGCCACAGGTCAGGCCGGCGGTCACGACGGCGATCACCCCGGACACATGGAGCAGTTCGCCGGTTATGTAGGCGCTCCAGCACACCAGCATCGTCACGGCGATCATCAGCGTGTCGTCGCCGAGCCGGCGCAGCAATAGCACCCAGAGTGCTCCGATGCCTGCGCCGACCGCGATGCCGCCGACCACGAGCAGGAAGAAGGTGCCGGTTGCCGCGCCAAGGCTGAAGGTCCCGGCGAGCACCGCGGCCACTGCGAAGCGGAAGAGCACCAGCCCGGCGGCATCGTTGAGTAGGCTCTCGCCCTGCAGCAAGGTCGAAAGGCGGCGAGGCAAGCGCACCCGTTGGAGCACGGCTCGCGCCGAAACCGCATCGGGTGGCGACAGGATCGCGCCGAGCGCGACGCAAGCTGCCCAAGGCAGCGCCGGCAGCAGCATCTTGGTGACCACCGCGACGATCCCAGTGGTAAAGAACACTGCGCCGATCGCCAGCGACAGGATGCCGGCCATATGGCGGCGGAATGGCGCAATCGCGGTGAACCAAGCGCCGTCCATCAGCAGCGGCGGCAGGAACAGGACGAGCACCAGCTCGGGATCGATCGCGACCGCGGGCAGGCCGGGTATGAAGGCGACCGCCCCGCCGCCAACGATGAGCGCCGCCGCGGGCGGGAGCGACAGACGCCGCGCGATGTAATGGAGCCCGACGATCACCAGGAACATGGCGATGATCAGCTCGAACTGCGCCGCCGCGTGCATGTTCGCTCTCCCTTTCCCCGCTAGCGGGCGAAAGCGGAAAAAGCACGCCCGATCAACAAGAACGTACCGGCCATCTATGCGTGCGTCGCTGACCGGCAAGGACCAGCGACAAAGCGGCGCGGCATTTGGTTCAGGACAGCATCACGCTTGCTAGGAGGTTTGGTTAGCTGTTCACGGCGCTGAAACTCGATAGCCGCACCGTTGCCACCGTTTGGCCTCGGCCCTTGGTTGGCGCAATCTGAACGAGCGGCAGCTTCAGGGGAGCTTCCTTTCCGCTGCGGACGCCCGGTCATGGGTCCTCGGCACGAGGGGGGGACGGCCAGCGCCCAATGGCAGAGGCTTCTTGGTGCTCCGCCTTACAACGTCTGAGCCGTTGGCTTGCAGAGCTGCCCAAAGCTCGCGGGTGACTGCCATTCAGATCATCTAGGCGGAGCCAGCCTCCGCCGGTCACTGTGGAGCTAGCAATTGGGTGAGACGATCGGGATGGTCCGCCGCTCGTGCCAGTCGCGGGTACCGTAACGGCCCCCGATAGTGGAGGTGATACTCGGCGCGGCGGCCATCTTGCTCGGCCGTGAGCGTGATGGGCAGGGTATTCGACATGCGCACCGCGTCCAGGAGGCGCTCGGTCGTGAACGGCTCAGCGCCGACAGCCACAATCTTGACTTGCGGAGCAAGCCCAGCGGTAAAGGCGGCTCCTTGCCACGACACCGCGCCGACGCGCCCCTCAGCCGTCACCACCATCCCGAGCGAGTAGCTGAGATCCACTCCGCCCAGCTCCGTCTCATGCTGGCGAAACATTTCAGTTGGTGCATCGGCGTAGGCGAGATCCCAGCCTAGAGTCCTGAGGCCGACCAAGGTATCGAGATCGTCATGCGCCTCGAGCCACTTGGTCAGGAAGCCGGCCCATCCGGCCGGGACGACCGCCTCCAACGCGGCACACAGTGCTTCAAACGTGTAGGTCCGCGTCGGTGCACCTGGCGTCGCTCCCGCGAAGAAGGCGCGAGCGAAATCGTCGAGCCCGCTTCGGCCGCCGCTACGCTCGCGTAACCGCGCCTCGACCGCGAGCCAGAGCAGGACTCCCTCGTCGTAATAGTCTCGCCGACGCTGCCAGTCGCGCCAGGGCACGGGCTGGCGGAGCATGAAGGTGGGATAGGTGACGTCGTCGGCGAGTGGCCGCCAAGCACGTCCAGGCCGGTGTGATACCTCCGCGGCATCGAGCGCCAGCCGGTCCAACGTCTCCTGCGTGGTCCTCAGGCCAGCACGCGCGGCGAGCACGCGTCCCCAGAACTCGGTCTGTCCCTCATATACCCAAAGCAGGCTGCCGGACTGCGGGACGTTAGGCGTCGGCGCCCACAGATCGGCCGGCGTACGATACAGGCCGTTCCAAGCGTGCACGAACTCGTGCGGGAAGATGTCGTGATCGAGCAGCTGGTGCGACCAGTCGTCGAAATAGCCTGAGGGTAGCGTGATCTCGCTCGCGGTGCGATGTTCTGTGCCTCCGGTGGAAAGGTCATCGCCTAAACGCGCAATGAAGTCGTACCGGGCGAATGGCGCGGCGCCGAAGACCCACCGAGTCTGCGACACCATGCGCCGGAGCGCGGCGGTCCGCTCAGGTGGGACGAGCAGCGGCGAGGCGCCGGTGACGAGTGCAGTGAGCGTCACGGGCATGTCTCCCGTCGCGAGCGACACGCGCAACGCCGAACGCGCGGCGTAGACAGGTGAGTCGAGCAGTGTCTCCAGCGATCGCGCAGACAGAACGAGCCGCCCATCGGCCCCGCGTGCGAGGGGCGAGGGCGCGAGGTTCGTCAGATCGTCAGGCAGCGTTATCGTCGCGGCTACGGCGATGTTCCGCGCGTACCAACCGGCGGGGTAGAGGATGAGCTGCTGCCACGGTAGGAGGATCAGGTCGCGTGTGAGATCGCCCGGCGCGGCGACGATCTGATAGCGCGCGGTCACGCTCGCCGTGGTGGAGGGCACGTCGAGGTGGAAGGCGTGCGGATCGACCGGATCCCGGCGCCACGCCAGCCGGCGCTTGCCGGCAAAGACGGTTAGCCCCGTTAGCTTCGCAACGCTGAGACTGGGGCCATGGCTGGCGGCTTCCCAGCGCGGGTAAAGCAGCGTCATCGCGCCCGCCGCTTGGACCGGAATGACGACCTCCACCATATAGAGCTTGTGCGCGACGTCGGTGGCATCGACCGAGAGCGCGATCGTGCCCGCGAAGGTGCGATCGATAGGGCTCGGTACGCCTGCAGCCGGCAGGCGCTGAACCGGTCCTTCCGAGGCTTCCGCCGCAACGGGTTGCCAGAACAACGCCAACGAGATGAGACGCGCCCAGCTCGTGGCGGTCAATCCGCCCCGGCGCCAATACATCCGCCTCGTGACAGGGAGGCTCCGGTGCTCGGCATGCGGTTGAGCATTCATCCGCACGTTGGGAACGAAGGCGCCGTGTCGATAGGCGCTGGCGCTCAAGTCTGCCCGCAAGGATGTCACGCCAGGGCTCGCGGGAAGGAGAAGCCAGCGCTCGCTGCCGCTCCGTTTCGCAGGATCGGGAGGCTCGTGGTTGGCACGCCAGTGAGCGCGAACATCGCGTTGGCGATGGCTGGAGCGATTGTTGGGACACCGGGCTCCCCCATGCCCGTCGGCCGATTGGTCGATGGCAGGATGTACGTCTCCACCACGGGCATCTCATTCATGCGAATGACGGGATAGCTGTCGAAGTTGGTCTCCTGGACGATCCCGTTCTTCAGCGTCATCGCCCCATAGAGCGCGGCGGAGAGCCCGAAGCCGATACCGCCTTCCATCTGCGCCACGATCTGGTCTGGCGAGATCGCGATCCCGCAGTCGACGACCGCGACAACCCGCCGGACCACCGGCCTGCCCGCATCGACGCGAACCTCCGCGAGCTGCCCGACCACGGTGCCGAAACACTCGTGGACGGCCAGACCCCGAGCCCAGCCGTACTCGATCGCCGCGCCCCAGCCTCCTCTGCTGCAGAGCTCGTCGAGCACGGCGAGATGTCGCTTGGCGTGCGCGCGGCGGTAGAGGGCCCTGCGATATTCTGCCGGATCGCGGTCGAGCCGACGCGCGAGCTGGTCGACGATATGCTCCATCACCATGGCGTTGTGCGAGTGGCCGACAGAACGCCAGAAGGCGACCGGTACTGGGAAGGTAGGAGAGTAGACCTTCCCGTCGATGACCCTGGCGGCGGCGAGATACGGCGACTGCGCGAGGCCTTCGACTGCCTGGGCATTGGGTCCGAGCGGCAGCAGGCGTTGCGAGACGGTGCGGTGTCGCCAGCGTGCCGGGAAACCGTCCTCTCCGACGTCTACCAGCACACGGTGGTGGCTCATCGGCCGGAAGAAGCCGGACGATAGCTCGTCCTCTCGGGTCCAGATCAGCTTGATGGGCCGCCGCGGCATCCGCTTCGCGATCCGCACGCACTCGACGAGATAGTCGGCGCCCATGATCCCGCGCCGGCCGAAGGAACCGCCGGCGGGTACCACGTCGATGTCGACGCGACCGGGGATGGTAAGCGCGACGCGGGCGGCTTGCACCTGGTCGACGGTCGCGAGGTGGGAGCCGGAGATGATCTTCACGTCCCAACCATCGACCTGAGCGACGCAGTTGAGGCTCTCCATCGGTGCGTGCGCGAGATACGGAAAGTCGAAGCTGAACTCGACCGCCTGTGCGGAGAATAGCTCCTGCGGATCGTCGCCCTTGCTGTGAAAGTCGGCTGGATCGACGTCGGTGCGGCCCGCGGCGATGTCGTGGAAGTAGCGGACGAGGTCGGCCGTGGAGCGCTGCTCGGCCGCGCTGTCGTCCCACGCGAGGGTGAGAGCATCCCGCCCCTGACGCGCGGCAAAGGTGTTTGTCGCCACCACGGCGACACCCGTCTCGATCGCGAAGACGTCGACGACACCCTTCACCTTGCGTGCCGCCGTCGCATCGTATCGCGCGAGACGGCCACCGAAGCGCGGGCTGTGGGCGACCATCGCGACGAGCATGTCGGGCAGATGGACATCCTGCGTATAGACCTGCGCGCCGGTGCTTTTCGGCAGGCTGTCCTTGCGCCGTACGCGGTCCGTGCCGATCAGCCGGTAATCCTTGACCTCCTTTAGCGTCGGGCGTTGCGGCGCGATTTGGCGCGCGGCGTCCGCGAGAAGCTCCGGAAAGGTCGCCGAGCGTCCCGATGCGTCGTGAAAAACGACCCCGTTGCGCACGTCGATCAGTCGCCGGGGCACGCTCCAGCGCATCGCCGCTGCCGCGACGAACATGGCACGCGCCGCGGCGCCGGCGTTGCGCATCGGATCCCAGTTCGTCGCCACCGATCTCGAGCCTGCCGTTATCTGCGGACCGTAAGCACGGAAATTGGCATGGGCGCTGACGACCCGAACCCGGTCCCAGTCGGCATCCAGTTCCTCCGCGATCATCGCGGCCATGCCGGCATGAATGCCCTGGCCAAGTTCCTGCTGCTTGTTGACGATCGTCACCCAGCCATCGGGAGTGATCCGGATGAAGGATCCGAAGGCGCTTCCCTCGGGCGCGGGGCCACCGCCCGACAGGATCGCGCCTGCGGCCTGCATCGGATGGGTGGCCGTGTAGCCGAGGACGAGCGCCCCGCCCGCCAGTGTTCCCCCCAGGATCATCCTGCGGCGGGTCATAGGGAAACGGTGTCCGGATGCCGGGGCGTCGGTCACGAGCAATCTCCTGCTCGGCAAGGGGTCAGACGGGACATTTAGCTCCCGTTTCCAACCATGCCGTGATGAGGGCGCCGAACGCGGCCTGCGAGCCGGGAGCGGGCTCCCGGTTGCCGCCGGGGTGCCATGCCCAGCCAACCAGTTCGTCCTCGGCCATATGGTGCAGGAGTTCGGCCCGGTTCATGTGCGATCGAGCCGGGTCGAGGAGCTGTCGGCAGATCTCCCCCAACGTCTTGCCCTGCCAGGCCATCTCGATCGGCGCGAGCTTCCACTTGGGGTTGCCGGGAACGCCAGAGGCCTCGAAGTTGGTGGCGCGGTGGCAGGTCGCGCACCGCATGGTCGGCGCACCGGCATCGTCCGGTCCGCGCGTGACCCACGGCATGTGGGGCCGCATCGCCGCCGTCTGGGTCGGCCGATCGCCTCGCGGATGACAGTTCATGCAGCGCGGGTGCTCGATCACGCGTCCCGCCTCCTCGAACAGCGCGAGCGATCGCATGCTCGGGTCCGCGATCGACGCGAACGTCGACACCGGTCGCAGAGCCGAACCGGGCGATCGCGCCGGCGCAGCGACCAGCGGCTGCGATGACGGCAGCGCGTGCGGGCGGAAGGCGATGGCGACGCCGAGCACGAGGAGCGCGACGAGCGACGCCAGGATCGAGAGACAGCCGAAACGTCGGCGCCCACCGCTGGCACGTCGCCCTTTCATGATCCGCGATGCCTGAGCTGTCCTGCGGCGTCGTGGATGCCGGCGCGAACCCGGTTGTAGGTCGCGCAGCGGCAGATGTTGCCGCTCATCGCCACGTCGATGTCGGCGTCACTTGGCGCGGGGAGGGCGCGTAGGAGCGCCACCGCGCTCATGATCTGCCCCGACTGGCAGAAGCCGCACTGCGGCACGTCCCGCGCCACCCAGGCGTTCCGGATCGCCTCGACCTCGGCGCCCTCGCAGCCTTCGATGGTGACGATGTGCGATGCCGACGCTGCCTCGAGCGGAAACGAGCAGGAGCGGACCGGCTGGCCATCGACATGCACAGTGCACGCGCCGCACTGCGCGACGCCGCAGCCATATTTCGTACCGGTCAGCTTCAGCGTGTCGCGAAGCACCCACAGCAAGGGGGTCTGGCCGTCCTCGTCGACCTGATGCGTCGTGCCGTTGACCGAAAGGGAATATGGCATGACCTAGCCCGTCAAGATGTTGATCATGGCGCGATGCTAGGCCGTGCACCACGCGCCGCGAACACCCGATCCCACGGAAAACTTGCCCGATCCTCTGGCCCGATCCGGGTGCAGCCCGCAGCCCATGATCACGCCACGAAGCCCGTCCCGGCGGCGAAGGGCGGCGTACCCAAGAGGGCGATGAACGCGATACGCACCTGCGCGTAGCCACGCACGTCCCGACGCAGGAAGATCGCCCGGGCGAAGCGGAGGTCCTCGGCCAGCGTCATCGTCACACCCGCGACGACAGCGAAGATCGGCAGACACCACCATGGCGCTCCGGTCTGGCCGAGCCTGAACGGCAGAGCGCCGACGACGATCAGATGGCCGACGCACCGCATTATGACCTCCGGCGCCGTGCTATAACCGAACGCGCCGCAGACCGGTTCGTCGCTCATACTGTCATCCCCACCCGTTGCAGGCGGTAGACCGACGCAGGCGGAAGGTTGCGCAGCGTCGAACCCACTTTCCCGGCGACCAGGCCGAGCCGGTTCAGAACGTCATTCGGCACCGAGCAGCGGCCGCCGTAGGTGAACAGGAAGAAGGAGCCCGCCGGGCGCAGGACGGTGAAGCTGGCCCGAACAATGCCCTCGACCTCGCGCGACGTCATGTTGCGAAGTCCGAGCCCGCACACCACAGCACCGAACGGCTGCGCAGCCGCTCGCCTGCCCAGATGAAGGTCGGCGGCATCGATGTTGAGGACCGTCGACGATGGAAAACGGTCCTTCAGCAGCCCGGCGAAGGACGGGCTCCGTTCGACCAGAGTCAGATCGCGCTCGGCTACGCCCCGGCGGGTGAGAGCTCGGGTGAAGGCACCAGTGCCCGGGCCGAGCTCG
The DNA here is from genome assembly GCF_019429485.1 of Sphingomonas citri. GTDB lineage: Bacteria > Pseudomonadota > Alphaproteobacteria > Sphingomonadales > Sphingomonadaceae > Sphingomonas > Sphingomonas citri. The sequence goes on from NZ_JAHXZN010000011.1 coordinate 11,340, forward strand.
AGCACCGGCCCCGAGGCGCCATCGATCTCGCAGGTGATCAACGAAGCCAGCACTCGTCCCGACGGGGCGATAGCGGCAATGTCATACGGGTGGCGCGACCACTCGACCAAGAACCGCGCCGCATCGGACCAGAAACCGGACGCCGGTTGGTCGCCGGATGCTGAGCCTTCCGGGCGGGAAGGCATGCCGGCGCGGCGATCCGCGCGGGCACGGGTGACTCCTGCGGTTGCCAGCAGTTCCAGGCGTGATGGTGTTCCGGCAGGGCATATCCGGCTCAGGGCCGACAGTAACGAGCTCCGGGCACGGTTCATGAGTGAGTTCCACAAACAAGGGAGATCGATGCGGCGCGCGCGGGGCCGCGCGTCGTCGCCGGCGGGCGCGGTCAGGCGGCCGCTGCCGGGGCGACTAGTTGGAAGAGGGAATGGCTCGGATCGAGCGAGGTCGAAGGAAAGCGCACGTCCGCCATCACTTCGGACATCTCCCACAGCCGAGCTGCGACGCGTTCGTCCAATGCCTGGGGTGGCACCTTGACCGCGGCCGGGGAACCCCGCAATTCACCCAGACCATCAGGTCCATAATAGCCGCCAGCCAGAGCGTTCGGTGAGGTCGCGGCGTACAGCGTCGGCAAGGCGCCTTGCGCCACCGGCTGGAAGAGGAACGGCAGGAAGGAGCGAGCCATGCCGTGCACACTCCAGCGCCCCGGGCCGTTGTGCAGCAGATCGGTCCGCGAGATCCCCGGGTGCGAGGCGATGCTGGTGATCCCCCACGCACCGGCGTCGCTGCGCCGCTGCAACTCGAAGGCGAAGATGAGACAGGCGAGCTTCGACTGACTGTAGACCGGCATCGGCCTGTAGCGCGTCACCGCGTTGAGATCGTCGAAGTTGATCGCGCCAGCCGGAGCCGCGACGCTCGACAAGGAGACGACGCGAGATTGTACACCGGCCCGCAGCAGCGGCAGCAGATGCGCGGTGAGGGCAAAATGTCCCAGATAATTGGTGCCGAACTGCAGCTCGACGCCGTCAGCCGTGGTCCGCCGCCGCGGCGGGACCATGATGCCCGCGTTGTTGATCAGGATGTCGAGGCTCTGCCGCTGTCTGCCCAGGCGATCAGCGAAGGCGGCGATCGACCCGAACTCGGCGAGGTCGAGCGGCTCGAATCGGATTTTGGCACCGGGGATGTCGCGCCGGATGCGGTCCACTGCGCTCGCCCCCTTCAAGGAATCGCGGCCGGCCAGGACGACCTCACAGCCGGCGCGCGCCAGCGCAAGCGCATCCTCAAAGCCGAGGCCACCGGTGCCGGTGACGACGGCGGAGCGACCGTTCTGCGGCGGGATGTCGGAGACTGTCCAGCGGGTCATGGAACTTGCCTTTCACGAAGCCGATGTCGGCGCCTGCTTCACAAGTTACGCTGATCCCGCTCCTCCTCCATGCCGGATGCCGCGAAAGACTTGCCCGATCCTGCGGACGCCTCCGCGTGCAGATTCGAAATGCGCCCCACAGGACCGCTGGGAGTCTACCTCGCCCCGTAGGCGACCAATGCCTTGTAGTTCATCACGTCCTGCTTCGGCGCGACACCGAAGTGGCGGGAATACTCGCGGCTGAACTGGGAGGCGCTTTCATAGCCGACCTGATAGGCAGCCTCGGACACATTGGCAGCGTCCGAGACCATCAGCCGTCGCGCTTCGAGTAGACGCAACTGCTTCTGATACTGCACGGGCGTCATCGATGTCATCGTCCGGAAGTGCTGGTGAAACGATGACAGGCTCATCCGAGCGACCTCCGCCAGCTGCTCCACCCGCAGTGTCTGGGCGAAATGATCGCGGAGGTAGTAGATGGCGTTGGCGACGCGATCGGTATGGGAATCCGGTAGCGTCAGCTTGGCGATCTCGGCGCCATAGGGCCCGGTCAGCAGCCAATAGCAGATCTCCCGCATGACCGACGGATAGAGGATGTGGGCGGCGTCAGGCGTCATCGCCATCCTGATGAGTCGCAGGACGCACTCGGTCAGCGGGGCGTCGACCTGACCGACGAACACACAGGGGCCTGACGCGGGAGCGGGGCGCGGCGGGTTCGCCAGCTGCTGCATGACCTCCTTCAGCATCGCCACGTCGAAGTCGATGCTCAACCCCAGATAGGGTGTCTCGCAACTTGCGCCGATCATGCGACCGCTCGCTGGCAGCTCGACACTGACGACGAGACATTCCATCTCTTTGTAGATCAACGTCGTTTCGCCGAACAGGATCTGCTTGGCCCCCTTCAGCACGACGCAGAGCGACGGCCGGTAGATCCTGCGCATCGGCGGGATCTCTTGAAAGGCGCGCATGACGTGCACGCCGGTCATCGGCGTCTGGAAATGCCCCTCGCCCCCGCCCCTCGATGTCAGGAATTCCCGCGCAGCATCGAGAAGCGCCGGCGGCGTGCGACCTTCTCCGCTGCTGTGCGGTCCTGGCGGGGCGGCGTTCATCGCCGCGTGGCTGCGCTCGTCCGCAGGAAAAGGCAAGATTTTCGCGGTATCGGGCATTCGGTTCACGGAACTGCTCCTGTAGCTTGATGGTGTCAGATCAAGATCAGGTGGCCCAGCTATGGCAGATAAACACAGGCGGTCAAGAGACCTAATTCGGTATTGGCTATAAAATACAAGCAAAGATCCAGATCCTGAAGTAAGCGGCGCATGCCCTTTCGGGGTGGGAGCGATGCCAGCTGCATGCTCATCTTGCGACATGTCCACTACGCGCATTTGGCTGGGTCGCCCAGCGTGCATCTTCGGTGCGCGTCACGGAACCGAACAAGGGATTATCCGATGCGCTTCATTCTTCCGTTCGTCGGCATTGGCATGACATGCCTGCCGTCGATCGTCGTCGCCCAGGGAGCGCCGCCCAGCGATGCACCTCATGGCCAGGTTGCTCTCGGCGCAGGCGTCGCGCCGGAATATGACGGCGCCAGCGACGTGCGCCTGATCCCCTTCGTGCTCGCCGACGTTCGCTGGCAGGGGATCAGTTTCGAGTTCCGCGGCCTACGCGGCCGGGCGGACCTCGCCTCTGATCCGCGCTTCGCGATCGGGCCCGTGATCGGCGCACGACTTATACGGAGCGACGCCGACGGCCCGGTTGGCCTCCTTCCCGAGATCGACACCGCGATCGAGGCGGGCGCCTTCATCGGCTATCGCTTCGGCGGCGATCGGTTTGGCCAGGGATCGCTCCAGCTCGATATTACCGCCGTCCACGACGTCTCGCGGACCCATAACGGGCTGCTCGCGACCGCCAGCGCCAGCTACGCTGCCGTCCGCAAGCCGGACACCTTCGTCACCGTGGATGTCCAGACGACCTGGGCGAACGCGGATTACTCGCGCACCTATTTCGGCATCTCGGCGGCCGACGCGGTCAGAAGCGGCCTCACGCCCTACCGGCCGGGCGCGGGCATGCGCGACGTGGGGGCAGGTCTCAGCGCCGGCCATTACTTCAATCGCCATCTCGGCGTGATCGCGCGGGCTGGTGCCACCTACCTCATCGGCGACGTCGCCGACAGCCCGGTCACCGATCAGGGCGGCCGGTGGCAACCGCTCGGTGGGGTCACGCTCTCCTATCGCTTCTGAGGTGAGATCATGCGCCGACCACCCGTCGTCCCTGCACCGCTCGCTCTACCGGTCGAGCGTTCAAAGGTCGCCTTCGCCGCGGGAGCGGGCTACCACCTGAGATCGCTGGTGGCAGCCGCCATCGCAATCGGCCGGATGCCGGGTGAACCTGCCGTCGTTCTGCGCGCCGGGCAGCGCCCTCTCCTGCTCGCCTTGCTCTTCGGCAGGAGGCGGCATGGCCCGCTCGCCGATCCGCGGCTCGAGGTCATCCGGGCGATCAGCGCAGCACTTTCAAGGGGAGTCGACACCATCCGCGCCGATCTCATCACGGATGCCGCCAGAGCAGGATGGAGCCGGAACGATCTCGTGTCGATGTTTCCGGCTTTGTCCGTGCGCTCTGCGTCATGATGGGCGGCGACCCGCTGGGCGAGGCCCTGTTGATCATCGCGCCACTCGGATTGGCTGGCATCTTCGTGGTGACGCTTCTGGAGCGGCTGGTTCCGCTCCTGCCGTCCCAAGGGATTTTCGCGGCGATCGGTGTTGCCGCAGCGAATGGCTTGTGGTGCCTGCCGACGGCCATGCTCGCCTCGGTCATCGGCGGCAGTGCCGGGGCATTCGCGACCTACAGCCTTGGCGTGAGCGTCGCCGCTCGTGACGGTGGGACCGGTCGCATCCAGCGCGTCCTTCATCGGCGCGATCCGGCGGGGCGGTATTTCAGGAAGATTCGTCGCAGCAGCACCTCGCTTCCTTTCACCGCCCAGCTCATCCCGGGTGCGCGGCTCCTCGCGCCCTTGATCGCGGGCACGATGGTCCATGATCGCCAGAGGCTCGCCGTCTCGGTTCTTGCTGGTCTCGCCGTCTGGAACATGACGTTCATGTCGCTCGGCTTCTTGATGGTGCGCCTGACAGGAGCTTCCAATACGACGCTGATCACGCTCGGCTCTGGACTTCTCCTCGGAGCCGCCCTGCTGTCGAGGCCGTTGGCGACACGCTCAATCGACGTGGTGCGGTCGGTCGCACGTCACGCCGCGACGTTCTCTCGCCAGTCTTTCAGATCGGCTGACCGGAGCCTCAAATGATGATAGAAGATGCCGTGATCGTGATAACCGGCGCCAGCAGCGGCATGGGCGAGGCCGCGGCGCGCTACCTTGCCGCGAGAGGCGCCAAGCTTGTTCTCGGCGCGCGGAACGACGGCAAGCTTCGCACCATCGTGAAGGAGATACGGGCAGCCGGCGGCGACGCCACCTGCCGCGCGACCGATGTCGTCAGCGTCCAGGACAATCAGGATCTGGCCGCCCATGCCGTCGACACCTTCGGCCGCCTCGATGTCTTCGTTGCAAATGCCGGATCGATGCCGATCGGCCCGATGGATGCGCTGAGCGTCGACGACTGGAACATGATGGTCGACGTCAACGTCAAGGGAGTGCTCTGGGGCATCGCTGCCGCCCTGCCGATCTTTCGCCGGCAGAAGGCGGGCCATTTCATCGCCGTCGCCTCCACCGCGGCGAGGAAGATCGTGCCCAACATGGCGGTGTACGCCGGCACCAAAGCGGCGGTCGTGGCGATCTGCGAGGGGCTTCGTCAGGAGACTGCCGGAGAGCTGCGGGTCACGACACTGCTGCCCGGATACACCGCGACGAATTTCGCCGACCATATCCGCGACGATCGTCTTCGCGAGCAGATCACCGCAGCAGGCGATTTTGCCATGTCTCCCGAAGCGATCGCCGCTGCGATCGCAAACGCGATCGAACAGCCGTCCGAGGTCAACATCGGGGAGCTGGTCGTCAGGCCCTCGGCTCAGGCTTGATCGTCACAGGTGAGATTGTCCGTGCTTCTCATGCGTCTGCGGCAGACCATCTTAGCTCAATATCGTATCGATCCCTTCCGCATGCTCCGCCAATCGGCCACATGATCCACTAAGGCGCGCAATTTGAGCGGCATGTGGCGGCGACCGGGATAGAACAGGAAAAAACCCGGAAGTGGTGGACAGAACGAGCCGAGCACCTCTTTGAGCTTCCCGCTGTGCAGCCACGGCGCAAAAGTCTCGGACATGCCGATGGTCAGGCCGCTTCCGGCGAGCGCCATCTTCACCATCAACGACATGTCATTGGTCGTCACTTCGGGTTCAACTGCAACGGCGAACTCGCGCCCCATGTCACTGAACTCCCAACGATAGGGTGCCGTCCCGTCGGACGAACGCCAGCCGATGCAGCGATGTCGTGTCAGCTCTCGCGGATGAAGCGGTATTCCGGCCGCTGCCAGATAGGCCGGGGAGGCAACGACGATCTGGCGCTGCTCCTCGCTGACCGGCACCGCGATCATGTCGCGCTCGATCACCTCGCCGAGCCGCACGCCGGCATCGAACCCGCCCGCCACGATATCGAACCTGGAATCGGTCACGAGGATATCGAGACGTACCTGCGGGTGGGCGGCTCGGAAGGACGCCAGCAGGTCTCCCGACAGGAAGGTCTCCGCGATGGAAGACACCGCGAGGCGCAGCAGGCCGGCAGGCTTGCCTTCATGGGCGGCCGCGGCCGCAGCGGCCGCGTCGATCTCGGCGAGCGCCGGCGCGACGCGATCCAGGAGGGCTTCGCCTGCCTCCGTCAGCGCTACACTGCGCGTTGTCCGACGCAGCACCGCCACGCCCAGCGCGTCCTCCACCTTGCGGACGGCTTGGCTGACCGCCGACCGCGTGACTCCGAGCTGATCCGCCGCGCCGCTGAAGCTGCGGGCGCGAGCGACCGCCGCGAGGGTCGTGAGGGCGTTCAGATCGAGCTTCATTGTCCAGCCATGCTTACCGGACCATGCACGATTGCGGCGATAGTCTCGACCTTTCTCGACACTTACGTTTCTGGCGGGTCAACCGAGGCAGTGCGGACCGGCCGCCCGACGAAGGAACGCCGCCCGGGGCCCCGTCGCCAAGCAGAAGTGCGCCTACGACCGGAAAGCTCAGCGACGAAGAAACTTCAAAGGAACAGGCACATGATGATCCGTCCCTTCAAGATCGCCATCTCAGATGACCGCCTGAGCCGGATTCGGCAGCAGGTCGAGGACTTCGACTGGCAGGATTTTCCCGACGCCGGCGGGTGGAGGTCGGGCGTCGGTCTCGGCGACCTTCGCCGCCTCGTCGACTATTGGCTCACGACTTTCGACTGGCGTTCTCAGGAATCGAAGCTCAATCGACGGCAGCATCACCTCGCCGACATCGATGGGCAGACGCTCCACTTCGTCAAGCAGAGCGGAGACGGCTCGCGGCCGCCGGTCCTGCTTCTTCATGGCTGGCCCGGGTCGTTTCTCGAGTTCGAGTCGCTGATCGATCCGCTGACGGGAGACGGGCACGACGTCATCGTCCCATCGCTGCCCGGCTGCGCTTTCTCGGGCCGTCCGGACGCGCCGATCGGGCCGCGACGCACGGCCGCGCTGATGGACGGGCTGATGCGCGAACTGTTCCCGGGTTCGCGCTATCTCGTCCAGGGCGGCGACTGGGGCAGCGCGATCGGCGCTTGGCTGGCTCACGACTATCCCGATCGAGTCGCCGCGCTCCACATCAACATGATGACGGCGCAGGCGGACGGCGTTGATCCCGAAACCACCGAAGAGAAGGCATGGGCGGGGCGCGTCAGCGCGCTTGCCGAGGAGGAGCGCGGCTACTTCCTCGAGCAAAGCACCCGCCCTCAGACGCTCGGGATCGCCATGTCGGACAGCCCGGTTGGGGTCGCTGCCTGGATCCTCGAGAAGTTCGGCGTCTGGGCGGACGTTCCTCGCGACGACGCCGGTCGTCCCGACCTCTGGGCTGCCTTTGACGAGGATCTACTCCTCACCAACATCATGCTCTACGTGGCGCCACGATCGTTCGTCACGTCCACCTGGCTGTATCGTGGGCGCGTCTTGGAAGGCTCTCACGTCTTCCCGGCCGGCTCGCGCGTCTCCGTTCCAACAGGGTTCGCGGTGTTCCCCGATCCGGTCTTCCCGATCCCGCCGCGCTCGCTCGCCGAACGCAGCTACAGGATCGAGTCCTGGACGCAAATGGAACGTGGCGGCCATTTCGCGGCGCTCGAACAGCCCGATCTGCTGCTGGCCGATCTTCGTGCCTTCGTGAAGAACATTCGGTAACACCGTTGCCGCCGCTCTATCATGCGACCCTGCCAAGACCTCACCAGGTGAACGGCTTTGCGGTGCGTCACGCGTGCGGCCGCGGAGATGAATGAGCGTCCGAAGTTGGGAGCCGGACTGAGCGCCGGGAACGTCCGCTCCTGGGTCGAATGCGTCACTTCTCGACATCGGTGCAGTCGCTCCTCTCAAAGGACCTTTCGGATCTTTATCGTGAACGCCCGTCCAAGCGGGTCGAGATAGCCGCGCTGGTAGGCCAGCGGCGTGGCGCCGAGCCGGTCGTGCACGTTGGCACGCCGGTCAAAAACGTTGTCAACGGCGACACTCACACGCGCCCCCGTCAGCCAATCCGGCAGTCCCCTGAGCCGCTCGGCCAGATCGATGAAGAAGCTCATATCGGCGGTGGCCAGGCTGGCGACACGCAGCGCGCCTGCGGTCGTCTGGCCCTGATCCAGCGTAAGTCCACTGCGCCAGGTCGCCTCGACGCGAGCGCCGAGGCCGCGCTGAAACGCGCCCGCCTGGACCTCGATCTGATGGCGCCGTCGCCCGCCGGCGACATCGACCGCGTCGCCCGACAGCAGGTCGAGCGTCGGCAGGCCGCGGCGCAGCAGGAGCGAGTCCTCGAGCGTCCATTCATGGTAGAGGCTAAGGAAGATACGGCTGGAGGCGCGGCTCATGTTGCGGGCCAGGTCGCTCCCTGGCATCGGCCGGAAGGTCACGGAGCCGTTCGGCTCCCGCGTCATCTGGCCCGCCTGGCCTGCCGGAATACGGATCATGCCCTCCGCCATGCCGGGCGGCGTCGGGCCGAGCGGGCGGGTCAGGTTGATCCCCCAGCGAAGCTGTCGCAGGCGCGACGCCGCAGCGTTGAGTGGTCTCACGTCGACCCCGGTCAGACGACCACTGCTGTCGCGGCGAAAGCGCTCGGGGAAGGCGGCCTCCACCTGCGGCGTTGCCAGCGGGAGGATGGTGACCGGATCGTCGGCCTGCGTGATGGTATAGTCGAGGCTCAGCGTCAGATCGGTATGCGCCAGCGGACGAAGGTTCACACCGAGCCGGGTGACATGGCGCTCGTCGGATCGTAGCAGTGGGTTGCCACCTGACAGCTGCGTCACGTCCACGACCTCGCCGCGCGCGCCGTCGAGCGTGCGTACGTTCGGGCTCAGCAGCGCCGCTCCGCCGACCGAAAGGAGGTCGGGCGCCGCTTGCTCGCTGGTGCCGGAGACGATGACGCCGAGCGCGCGCGTCGGCCACCAGCTCAGCGCAGCGCCATAGCTCCAGGTGGTGCCGGCGTCGGAGGGGCGCGCCACCCTGGCGTCGAGATTGGCCGAGAGCCGACCGACTGGGGACCCGCCTAGTGCCGCGACCCCAAGCAGCGGCACGTCCAGGTTCACTTGCAGTGCGGCGCTGTCACGGTGGAGCGAGCCCTGCGGCAAGCTGGAGCCTTGGCCGGGTGAGGTGGCGAGATCACGTGTCTCTGCTGAGCCGTGGAGGGTGGCGATGATCGCACCCGCCGGCGCAGTCGTGAGCGGGCCGGCGACGATCAGGTCGGCGCCGGCGGTCGTGTCGGCAGTCCGCACGGTGTCGCGTCGACCCACCACCTGATCGATCAGCGTTCGTCCCGACCGCCGATCGAGGTTGCCGAGCGCAGTCCAGCGCCACCCGCCCGCGCTGCCGCCGAGCGTCACGCCGACGTGCACGGCGTCCTGCCGATCGTCGCGACGCAGGACTCGGTCTGCCGACCGTCCCAGCAGGTCGCGTGAGTGGTTTCGCTCGACGCTGGCGCTGAGCGTCGCCGCGACCGCAGTCAGGACGGGCCCGCTCGCGACGCCCTCGACCCGCAGGCGCTCGGTCGCGGGCAGCAGCGTACGGTCACGGCCGAGCGCCGCTGCGCCGGATGGCTGTGTCAGCCCGCGATCGCGCTCAAGCAGGTTCGCCGCGCGCGCGTAGGTTGCGCCCAGGCCGAAGCGAGTGTCGCGGCGGATCATCAGTGCGTCGGCGTCGACGTCGCCGCGCTGCCGTCCGCCCGCGGTCGGCGCGGCGTAACCGGCCTGACCGACGACCGAGCGGAAGCGCTGAAACGTCACGACGTTCACTACCTTCTGGTCGGCGCGATAGCCGTATCGCCGCGCGACCTCCTCGGGGAAGATCTCCATGCGCTGGATCGCCTCGGCGGGGATGCGCGCGATCTCGGCGAGGCTGGAGACGCGTCGCCCGTTGAGGAGCGTCACCGGACCCTCGTCGCCGCGCCCGCCATTGCTGGCGGTCTGCGCGCCGATGGCGCCGAGCAGCGCCTCGACGTCGTCGGCTCCGAACGCCCTGATGTCGGCGGCGCGGAAGACGCGTTCGGGGCGAACGTCAGCGACGATCGACCCACGCGCCCGCCCACCCGCGACGACGATCTCGTCCTCGTTGCCGGCTGTATCCGCGGCAGAAGCTTCGAGCGCCGTGGAAGGCGCCTGCGCCATCGCGCCTCCCGCCGCGATCGTCGTCCATAGCCCGACCGCCAACCCGTTCTTCGCTCTCACCGTCACACCCCGCGTCCGCCTCGTCGGGGGTGGTTGAAGCGGCGCCGGGTAGCGCGGCGATGGCGGTGCGGTAGCGGGCGCCGATACGAGAATGCTACACGAGGCGGCTACCTACCCGGCATGGAGCAAGGGAATATCGTTCGCAGCACGATCCTCGTCATCGACGACGACGCGAGCATCCGCGACGCGATCGCTGAGTTCCTCGGCGGTCACGGCTATGAGGTGAACACCGCGGCGGACGCGGCCGCGGGCGAGCAGGCGTGGCGCAAGGCGCCCGCGGACCTGCTCGTCCTCGACGTGATGATGCCGGGCGAGGACGGCCTGTCACTGTGTCGGCGGCTCTCGCCCGGCGGCGTGCCGATCCTCATGCTCAGCGCGCTCGACGACGTCACCGACCGGATCGTCGGCCTCGAGGTGGGCGCGTGGGATTACCTCACCAAGCCATTCGAGCCGCGCGAGCTGCTCGCTCGCGTGCGCGCGCTGCTGCGTCGGCACGCGAAAGCCAGCAGTGGCGACACGGCCGGCGCGGGTGTCACGTTCGCAGGCTGGTGGCTCGACATGGATGGGCGTCGGCTGCACGACCCCGCCGGTCGCGCGGTCGCGCTGAGCGAGGGCGAACACGCCCTGCTGGCAGCCTTCGTCCGCCGTCCGGGCCGAATCCTCACACGTGACGTGCTGCTCGACCTCGCGCGCGGCCTCGACGCGGCGCCCTATGATCGAGCGATCGACATCGCGGTCAGCCGGCTGCGCCGCAAGCTGGCCGAGGCAGATCCGGCGACGATCATCGAGACCGTGAGAGGGGTAGGATATCGGCTCGTGCCGCCGGTGCGACCAGCATGAGGCGTGCGCCGAGCGCCCTGGTCTCGATCGGCGGCTTCGGCGTTGCCGTGGCGGCGCTCAGTGTCGCTACGACCGCGACGATCGTGCTGGTGTCGCCGGCGCCCCCGGCGGCGCGAATGAGCGCCGCGGAGGCGATCGGCGCCCTGCGCCACCCGACCCCGGCGCTGTCGCGCCAGCTCGCCGTCGAACCGCAGCCAGGGGCGAGAGCACCCGCGCTGGAGGCCCTGATCGCCTCTCACCTGCGTCGCCCGCCATCTACGGTCCGCGTGACGTGGCTGGACGCGGCGGGATCGCGGGAGGAACGCGAGCGCGCTCAGCCCGCGGCGCGGGCCGGCGCACGCCAGGGCGTGCCGATGATCTTCCGTGAGCGCGGTAACGGCCTCTTCGAGCGACTCGATGCGGCGCGGGACGCGGCGTCGTACCGCGCCATGCTACTCGGCGTGCCGCATGCGCCGTTTGCGCTGAGTGTGCGCGGAGGGGAGGGCCGCTGGTGGCGGGTTGCGCCGGTGCGGCCCTGGCTCACGGTCTGGCAGCGCAACGTCCTGGCGTCGCTCATCGTGACGTTACTGCTGCTCGCGCCTCTGGCTTGGCTCTTCGCGCGACGCCTGACCGACCCCTTTCGGGCGCTTGCCGGCGCGCTCGAAAGTGGTGCGGTAGCGATGCCGCAAGGTGGCCCGCGGGAACTTCGCGAGGCCGCCGCGGCGATCGCGGCGATGCGCGATCGGCTTGCCGCCGAGGCGGGCGAGCGCGCGCGCATGCTGACCGCGATCGCGCACGACCTGCGCACTCCACTTACTGGGCTGCGGCTGCGGATCGAGACAGCGCCTGAGCCACAGCGCGCGCGGATGATCGCCGACGTCGAGCGGATGCAGGCTATGATCGGTGAGGTGCTGAGCTTCGCGCGCGCCGCGGCGCAACCGCCGGAGCTGCTCGACGTTCGCCCGGTCCTCGCCGACATCGTCGCGGGGATGCCCTCGCACGACGGCGCGCTGCTGCTTCGCGACGGCGAGCCGGCGTGGATCTCGGCGCCGGCGCCCGCCTTCCGCCGCGCGGTCGAGAACCTGCTGCGCAACGCGCTCGATTACGCGGGCGGCGGCACGGTGTCGGTTGAGCGAACCGAGACTGTGGTCCGCATCAGCGTCGAGGATGGTGGGCCGGGGATCCCTGCCGTCGATCGTGACCGCCTACTGCGACCCTTCGAACGAGGCGAGAGCTCACGCAGCCGCAGTACAGGCGGCGCCGGGCTAGGGTTGAGCATCGTCCGCGATTTCGCGATCGGTCAGCGCGGTAGCTTTACGCTGACGGACGCCAGGGGAGGCGGCACGCGTGCGGTTCTCGAGCTGCCCGTCGCATGATGCGCCTTCGGCAACCGGCGAGAAGGTGAGGCCCTCACCGCGCTTGAGCACCCCTGACGGACTCGGCAGCCCTTCATGCGTGGCGGTCTCAGAGATGAACGAGCGGCGGAGTTTGGGTAGCGACTGCAACCTGCTGAGTGACTGCTTCTGGGTGCCCGCGTCTCCCGACTCAGCCCTGATCCGAGCGTGTCTTCGATCCTGTTGCGGCTGAGCCTCGCCCGGCATCAAGGATCCCGAGGCTCATCCTCATCATGCGGGACATTGAGAAAGCCCTCGTCGCTCATCCAGTCGGCAAGCCGATCCGGCCAATGCTGGATCGACAGCCTCTCGTCGTGCACGCCGACATTGAAGCCGTGGCCTACGCCGGAGAAGACGTGGAGCTCTGCCGCGCGCCCTGCCTCCTGTAGCTGTTGAAAGAGGGTCAGCGCAGGGCCGGCGCAACACGTGTCGAGCGCGCCCGCCGCGATGAATGCGGGCGGTGCGTGCGCCACGTCGGTCGCGGGGATGCCGAGCGGGCCCGGGTAGACGAGCACCTGGAAGTCCGGCCTCCCGCTGATCCGCGCCAGGCGGTCGCTCCTCACCTCATCGCCGGGCTCGGGATTGTCAGCGACCAAGGAGACGAGCTCGCCGCCCGCTGAGAAGCCCATCAGGCCGATCCGGCGAGGGCTCACGCCGAATTCAGCGGCATGCGCTCGCACCCAGCGCACTGCGCGCCGAGCGTCGCCCGCCGCGTCACGCTCGATCGTGTAGGTCGAGCCCGGCTCACGAGCGAGCCGATACCGAAGCACGAAGACGGTGATGCCATATCGGTTGAGGATCTTCGCCGGGGCCATGCCCTCGTTCTGGAACACCAACATGCGATGCCCCCCGCCCGGTGCGATGATGATCGCCGTGCCCTGCGCGTGCTCGCGCCGCGGCCGCAGGACAGTCAACGACGGGCGGTGGACGTTGTGGACGTACGCGCCGCGTTCGAGTTGCTCCGGCTCCGACGAACGCTGCTCGGAGCCGGGCGCCGACCCGCCCCAGAGGGCAATGACCTCGGCTGGCCGCGGCGCCGATGCCGCAAGCAGGGGGCCGACAAGCGCGAGAGCGGGCAGGAACAAGCGACGTATGACCAGGACTCCGCGGGCGAGCGCGACATCGCCCGGTACTCGCCTGCTCTGACACGCGTGCGGCCACCGTGTCGAGCACTGCCAGCAATTTAAAGATACATGATTGGTTATATTGACATTATAACCAAGCCCACCGATCAGATTACCAAATAACAAAATTAATCGTTTGCAGGGTGGGTTCATTCCAAACGGGGGATCTGGGCTTTGAAGACCACATTGCTGCTGCTCGCGCCCGCTTCGGCGCTACTCGCGCCGGGGGCCGCGTTCGCACAGGCTAGCAGCGTCGTCGTTCCTGCGCCTGCCAGGGAGCCGTCGGCCGCCGTGACTGATCCGGCGCCGGCTCAGGACGACGCCACCATCGCCGACATCACGGTGACCGGCTCGCGTCTCGCCTCACGCGGCTATTCGCAGCCCACGCCGACGACTACAGTGAATCGGGACGACATCGAGAAGCTGTCGCAGCCCAACCTGTTCCAAGCGATCCGCCTGTTGCCAGCGTTGCAGGGCAGTTCGGGTCGACAGACGCGCGGCAACAGCACCAGCAGCGGCCAACAGGGCCTGAGTTCCTTCGCGCTGCGCGGTCTCGGCGAGCTCCGCACGCTCACGCTGCTCGACGGTCAGCGAGTCACCCCCGCCAACTTCATCGGTGTCCCCGACATCAGCCAGTTCCCGCAGCTGCTGGTCGAGCGGGTCGACGTGGTCACCGGCGGAGCCTCGGCGTCCTACGGATCGGACGCGGTCGGCGGCGTGGTCAACTTCGTCACCAACAAGCGGTTCACCGGCGTGCGGGCGAACCTGCAGACCGGCATCACCACCTACGGCGATGATCCGAACCTGACCGCGCAGGTGGCCTGGGGCGGCTCCTCCAAGGACGGGCGGCTGCACGTTCAGGTGAGCGGCGAATATAGCTACGAGGGCGGCACGCCTGCGGGCGACTTCGGCGTCTCCGGCGGCGTCAACGGGCGCGACTGGTACAACGCGCCCGCCTTCCTCGGCCGCTCGAACGCAGCGACGGTGGACGGCCTGCCGCGCTACACGCTGATCAACCGCGCGCAGCCGTTCCAATACGCCAAATTCGGCCTGATCACGTCCGGTCCGCTGCAGGGGACCGCCTTCGGACCCGGCGGCGTGCCCTATCAGTTCGCCTATGGCTCGGGCGGTCGCCCACTCGGCAACGGTCAAGTGACCGGGTGCTTCAACCCCTTCTGCGTCGGCGGGGACCTCAGCGCGCAGATCGGCGAGTCGCCCAGCCTCGCCAGCAGGCTCGAGCGAGGGGTCGGCTACGGCCGCGTCGGCTTCGACGTCAGCGATGGCATGGAGGTGTTCGCCACCGCCACGCTGGCGCGCGTGCTGTCGCGCAACTTTCCCAATCGCGGCGCCGAGCGTATCGGGCTGACCGTCCAGTGCGACAACGCCTTCCTCCCCGCGGCCGTGCGTGACGGCTGCGCCGCCAACGGGATCACCAGCTTCCAGTTCGGCACGGTCACCGCTCAGTTCGCGGACCCGATCACCGTTCGCACACGCCGCGACCAGCAGCGCTACGTGCTCGGCGTCGACGGCAAGGTGGCGATCGCCGGCACCGAGTGGCGCGTCAACGCCTATGGCGCGCACGGCGTGAGCACGATCGCGGTCGACGTCAGCAACATCTCGCTGCAACCGCACTTCAACGCCGCGATCGACGCGGTGACCGCGTCCGACGGCAGCATCGTGTGCCGGAGCGCGGTCGCGCGCGCGGCGGGATGCGTGCCGTTCAACGCCTTCGGTGACGTCACCAACTCCACCGCGGCCTACGCCTATGTGATGCCCGAGAACGGCCCGCGGCAGCGCTCGCGCCAGGAGCAGAACGTTGCCAGCTTCAACCTGACCGGCGAGCCTTTCTCGTCCTGGGCGGGGCCGGTGGCGATCGCGTTCGGCGTCGAGGGCCGAGAGGAGATCTACCGCACCGTTGCCGACCCATATGGCAACGGTGCGAGCGCGGCGACGCCGAACTCCGCGCTGTATCCTGCCGACCCGCTGCTCAACACCGCGATCGGCAACAACTGGTACGCGGGCAACTACAAGGCCGGACGGGGCCGATACGGCGTGAAGGAGGCGTATGCTGAGATCAACGTCCCAATCCTCGACTCGGACGTCCTCGGCCAAGCCAACGTCAACGGGGCGATCCGCGTCACCGATTATACCACCTCGGGCACGGTCGAGGCGTGGAAGATCGGCGGCGTGTGGAAGACTCCGCTCGACGGCTTCCGCCTGCGCGCTGTGACCTCGCGCGACGTGCGCGCGCCCAACCTGAGCGAGCTGTTCGCGGCGCAGATCGTCACCAACTCGACCGTGCTGTACCGCGGCAACGTCATCAACATTCAGAACCGCGTCGCGGGCAACACCGGCCTGCGGCCGGAGATCGGCCGCAGCACCGAGATCGGGTTCGTCTATGCCGAGCCGAGCTGGCTGCCCGGCTTCGCGGTGTCGGTCGACTATTACGACATCAAGATCAGCGACGCGATCATCTCGCTCGGCGCGCAACAGATCGTCGACCTGTGCGAGCAGGGCGCGCAGGACCAGTGCGCCGCCACGTTGCTCGACAGCCCCACGCCGGGCGCGAACTACGTCCAGGTCACCGCTTTCAACGCCGCGAGCATCCGCACCAAGGGCTTCGACATCGAGGCGTCCTATCGTTTTCCGCTGTCGGGGATCGGCCTGCCCGGGCGCGTCACGTTGCGCGGCCTGGCGACCCACGTCATCGACCTGGTGACGACGTCGAACGTGGTCGGCTCGATCCCGATCGATACCGCCGGGGTCAACAGCGGCACCACACCAGACTGGAAGGGGCTGCTGACGCAGAGCTGGGACACCGACCGCTTCAGCCTGTCGCTGACTGAGCGCTTCATCAGCGACGGCGTCTATTCCAACGAGTGGATCGAATGCCGCAGCAGCTGCCCGGTCTCGACCAACAACAACCCGACCGTCGATGACAACAGCATGCCGGGGGCGTTCTACGTCGATCTCGGCGGCAGCTACAACCTGACCAGCGAGGTCAGCGCCTTCTTCCGCGTGGACAACCTTCTCGACAAAGACCCCGTCGCGGCGCCGTCCACCGGGGTGAGCCCCGGCGTCAACTCGCTGCTGTACGACGTGCTCGGCCGCACCTTCCGGCTGGGCGTGCGCGCCAACTTCTGAACGGGGCGTCCTAGAGCGACCCGACCACCCTTTCCTCGAAGCGGCGCGCCTACCACGCCGCCGAGGCATTCCGCGCGCTCGGCCTCGAGCCGTCGGCGTTCAAGATCGTGGTGCTCAAATGCGGCTATCTCAACCCGACCATGAAGCCGCTCGCCAATCCGCACCTGATGGCGTTGTCGCCGGGGGCGATCGACCAGGACATCCCGCACATCGCCAACCGGCACCGCGTGCCCACCTTCCCTTGGGTGGCGGACCTTCGTTATGCTCC
Source organism: Sphingomonas citri (assembly GCF_019429485.1). Taxonomy (GTDB): domain Bacteria; phylum Pseudomonadota; class Alphaproteobacteria; order Sphingomonadales; family Sphingomonadaceae; genus Sphingomonas; species Sphingomonas citri. The sequence continues at coordinate 28,294 of NZ_JAHXZN010000011.1, forward strand.
GCGGCCGTACCGCTCGGCACGGATCGGTCGGTCGTGACTAGGACCAGCGAGGAGAAGAGAGCAGTGCGACGGGGCGACAGGACGATGCGCGCGATGCTGATTGGCGCGATGCTCTGCGCCCCGGCTGCGCGCGCGCAGGTCGCGGCGCCGTCGACGCAGGCCGCGGACGCCGCGATCGTGCACGCGTTGCGCGAGCGCGACGATTATCGCGCCGCCGTTCGGGCCTTGGAGCAAGAGCATGATCGATGGATCGAGACGATAGTGCAACTCACCGAGATACCGGCGCCGCCGTTCAAGGAGGCGGCACGCGCGCGCGCCTACGCCGCCATGTTCAAGGAGGCGGGCCTCAGCGACGTCCGGATCGACGAGGTAGGCAACGTCCTCGGGCTGCGCCGCGGTACCGGCGCGCCCGGCGGCAAGATGGTGATCATGGCGGCGCACCTCGACACCGTCTTCCCCTCCGGGACGCCCGTCACGGTGCGGCGCGACGGCACACGGCTCCATGCCGCCGGGGTCGGCGACGATTCGACCGGGCTGGCCACCCAGCTTAGCCTGATCCGCGCGATGGCATCGGCGAAGATCGCGACGCCGCTGGACATCCTATTCGTCGGCAACGTCGGCGAGGAGGGGCTGGGCGATCTGCGCGGGGTACGCCACCTCTTCTCGCAACCCGCCTATCGCGACCGTGCCGCCGCCTTCTTCTCGATCGACGGCGCCGCCGAGGACGGTTTCACCGTCGGCGGCGTGGGCTCCAAGCGCTACCGGCTCGTCTACAAGGGGCCGGGCGGGCACAGCTACGGCGCGTTCGGGCTGGTCAATCCGATGGCGGCCATGGCGGCTACCGTCACGGGCCTGTACGCGTTGCCCACGCCGACCGACCCGAAGACGACGTACAGCGCAAGCGTCGTGGGCGGGGGCACATCGGTGAATGCGATCCCGCGCGAGGTCACGCTGGAAGTCGACATGCGCTCGGAGAGTGCCGCCGCGCTCGCCCGGCTCGAGCGCGACTTCCTCGCGGTGGTCGATCGCTCGGTAGCGGCGGAAAACGCGGCGCGCTCGGTCAAGCAGGGCGCGGTGACGGTCGAGAAGGTGCCGGTCGGCGATCGGCCCGCGGGCGCCACGCCGGTGACCGATCCGCTCGTCCGGCTCGGCATCGCCGCTTACCGCGAAGAGAAGATCGCGCCGCGGCTGACCAGCAGCTCGACCGACGCGAACGTGCCGATGAGCCTTGGCATCCCAGCCGTGACGCTATCGCGCGCCGCAACCGGGGATCGCGGCCACTCGCCCGACGAGTGGATCGAGACGGCAAGGGACCCGTCCCAACGCGTCAAGCGTCTCAACCTGCTGCTGCTGCTCGCCGCCGCGGGGATGCGGTAAGGACAGACTGGTCTCGGCCAGGCGCGAGTAACCGCGCCTGATCATGCGTTCTCGATCGAGCGCGCGGGAAAAGCAGGTTCAATGATGCCCTTCCGCGATCGACGCTGATGATCCATTTCTGAACGTCGTTTGGCTGCCGAATTTCGTGTCAGGCGACCTGTGAGATCGTCCGCTCAGCGCGCCAGCCAGCCGCCATCCACGGCGAGCACATGTCCCTGCACGTAGGCGGCGGCGTCGGACGCGAGGAAGACGGCGGCGCCGCCGATGTCGCCTGGCTCACCCCAGCGCCCCGCAGGAATGCGATCGAGGATCCCGCGCTCGCGCTCCACGTCGGACCGCAGCGCGGCGGTGTTGTTGGTGGCGATGTAGCCGGGCGCGATCGCGTTGACGGTGATCCCCAGCGGTGCCCACTCGTTCGCCAGCGCCTTGGTGAGGCCGGCGAGGCCGCTCTTCGACGCAGTGTAGCTCGCCACTCGGATGCCTCCCTGGAAGCTGAGCATCGAGGCGACATTGATGATGCGGCCGCCGCACCCCGCCGCGATCATCTGGCGCGCGGCGGCCTGGGAGAGGAAGAAGGCCGTCCTGAGATTGGTGTCGACCACCGCGTCCCAGTCGTCTTCTGTCAGCTCCACCGCTGCGCCGCGGCGAATGGTGCCGGCGTTGTTGACGAGAATGTCGAGCTGGCCGAGCCGCTCGACCGTCTCGGCGACGATGCGCTCGGCCGGCGCGCTGCTCGACAGATCGGCGACGATCGCGGCGCCGCGCCGCCCGCGCGCGGCGACCTGCGCCACGATCTCCGCGGACTCGCCGCGACAGACACAGGCGATGTCGGCGCCGGCGGACGCCAAAGCGAGCGCGATCGCCTGGCCGATCCCGGTGTTCGCGCCCGTCACCGCCGCCACCTTGCCGGTGAGATCGAACGGGTGGCTCATCGCAGCTGGCATAGGTCGCACACGTCCATGTCGTTGTAATCCTGGTTCTCGCCCGCCATCGCCCAGATGAAGGTATAGTTGCTGGTGCCCGCGCCCATGTGCACCGACCAGGGCGGGCTGATCACCGCCTCGCCGTCGCCGACCACGATGTGACGCAGGTCGTCGGGCTTGCCCATGTAATGGAACACGCGCTGGTCCTCGGCCAGGTCGAAGTAAAGGTAGATCTCGCTGCGGCGCTCGTGGACGTGCGGCGGCATCGTATTCCACACCGACCCCGGCTTCAGCTGGGTGAGGCCGAGGCACAGGGAGGCGCTGGCGCACAGATGCGGCAGCACCAGTTGGTAGATCGTGCGGTCGTTCGAGCCTTCGAGGCTGCCGCGCTGCATCGGGTTGGCCTCGGCCAGCGTCACCTTGCGCAGCGGGAAGGGCGCGTGCGCGGGCACGCTGAGCAGGTAGAAGCGCGCGCCCTCGCCGGCGAAGCTGACCGCGCGCGTGCCCATGGGCACGTACAGCGCCTCATAGCGGTCGAGTTCGACGATCTCGCCGTCGACCGTGACCCAGCCCGGTCGTGGGCCGATATTGACGACGCCGAGCTCGCGCCGTTCGAGCAGCGGGTGGCCCGCCGCGCTGGCGGGCTCGGTCTGCACCGGCAGGTCGAGCGGCGTCTCGCCGGGCACGGCACCGCCGATGACGAAGCGCTCCCCGTGCGAGTAGGTGAGCACGATCTCGCCCGCGCGGAAGAGCCCGGGCACGAGGTAGCGGTCGCGCAGCTGCGCGTTGGTAGCGCCCTCCATCATGTCGGGGTGGGTGGCGTAATAGGTGCGTTCGAACATGGTCGGCCGTCCGATGAACGAGGGAAGAGAAGGCGAGCCGGGATCAGCGCGCGCGCAGGAACACCGGCTGCGTGTACGCGCCGTTCGCGGCGACGTCCCACACCTCCAGCCGCACCCAGCGACGACCGGCGACGTTCACCCGCCGCTCGATCGTGCGCTGCGCGAAGCCGCCCGCGTCGGTCAGGTCGACGCGCTCGCGGAAGACCTTCTCGCCGTCGCCGCTGACGATGAGCGCATAAGCGAGCGGGAAGGTGCCCTCCACCGTGGCGCGCAAGGTCGCGCGGCCACGTGAGGCGACCTCGTCGCCGCTGCGCGCGCCGTCGAGCGTGAAGTCGCTCACCAGCACCTCGCCCGTGGTCGTGAAGAAGTGGCCCGCGCGCAGCGCCTCGGTCACCGCGGACCAGCCGCCCGCGTGCGTCGGCAGCGCGCCGGGAAGGCGCAGGTAGTTGATGTTCATGTGGGCGTACAACTCGCTGTCGCGGGTCAGCTGGAACACGTCGACCTCGCCGGGGGCGAACTTGCGCTCGCTCGCATCGGCGGCCCAGTTGTTCATGTCATCCAGCAGACCCAGCACCCGCGCGCCGAGATAGGGCTGCGCATAGTCCGCCGGCATCGCCTTCCAGGCGCCGCCGAGGAACCGGTCGCTGCGAAAGAAGGGCTCGGCGCGATATTTGTCGGGGAAGCCGAGCGAGCCCTTGATCCGTGGATGTGCGGTCCACATCAGCCCGTTCTCGGCCTTCATCAGCGCGAGCACGTCGGCGGACGAGCCGACGTGATAGACCTTGCCGCGGACCGGATCGTCCTCGACGAAGGGCTGGCCGGGCTGACGGTCGAGCGTCCAGTTGACCGGTTTGGGGAAGAGGCTGAGCCAGTGCCCGCCGAGATGGACGTTGGGCTCCTCGCCCGGCAGCAGCAAGAGGCGATCGTCGGACAGCCGGGCGGTCTCGTCGTGGATTGTCTTCAGCAGCGTCAGGCGGTCGCCGGCGCGATCGAGGTCCTCGCGTGACAGATGCAACTCGGCGAGATGCACGATCTCGACGTTCATCTCCTTGAAGCGCGTGACGAACGCCGGCGTCTCGAGCCCGGCCGGCACGCCGCGGCTCTGCTGGAAGCGCGCCTGGTTGAGGAAATCGGCGGCGTGCTCGACGTGATAGTGGCTCGAGAAGGTGCGATGGCCGGGCAGCGACTTGAAACGGTCGCCGCGAGTCAGCGTCATCGCCGCAGCGGTGGTGCTGGCAGCGTCGCCGGGATCGGGCAGGTAGAAGATGCCCATGTCCTGCACGCTCTTCTCGGGCGCGTTGACCCAGGGCACCCAGCGGCGATCGCCCTCGAGCGTCTGGCGCACGCCCAGCCCGGTACGACCGGTGAGCACGCGATAGTCGCTGCCGTACCAGGCGGCATTGTCGTTGTTGGCATAATCGAGCGGGTAATAATATTGATGCGGCGGCGGGACGATGCCGATCGCGCCGCCGCCTGCCTGCTCGGCCACGATCATGCGCCCACGCACCTGCGGCGAGGTGGCGGCAGCACGCGCCGAGGCTCCCTGGTGGCGGACGATGCGATCCGACAGGTCGGTGTAGGCGACCGACTGCCACGGCGGGGCAGTGCCCGAGGCGACGCTCAACCCCGCGTCGAACGTATAGGCGGTGGCCGGGCGCTCGGTCGACATCACCATGGCGGCACGGATCAGCCGCGAGCCGGGATAGACGGTGAAGGTGAAGCTGCCGGCGAACGGCCCCGCGCGCGCGCCGTCGACGACGACGCGCGTGTGCGCGCCGTCGCGCTCCACCGCGACACCCTCGCGGCCGAGCGTGAGCGGGAACGCCTCGAACGGCTTCTTGCGCGGATTGTCGAAGAAGATCGTCCAGCCCTGTTTGAGGTCGCGCGTGCCGACCGTCACCACGCCGGCGGGATCCACGCCCGCCATCACCACCTTGCCGCCGACCGCGACGCTCTCGATCAGCGGGCGTGCGCGGTCGAGCGAGAGCGTCAGCGTGGTGCGCTCGCCGCGCGCGTCCGACGGCCAGTCGACGGTCACCGCCGCGGCGGTCCGCGCGACGCGGACGTCACCCGCCAGCGTCTTGCCGGACGAGCGGAAGCCGCTGGTCGCCTGCGCGGCGACCGCGGGCGGGAGCAGCGATGCCGCGGCCGCGACCAGCGCGAGCCCCATCCATCCTCGAGCGCGCCTGCTTGCCATCATCTTGCTCCCCATCTCAGAAGTTGAACCGTACGCCGAGCGGAGTAGGTCGTGTCGTCGTTGCGCACCTCGCGCACGAAGTCGGGGCGCGACTCGAACGAGCGCGTCCGCTGCCCCGTGACGTTCGTGCCCGCCACGTTGATCGTGATGTGGTCGGTCAGGTCATAGTTCAGGCCGAAGTCGAGCCGCCCGGCGGCACGGATGCCGTTGAGGCCCACGGGGATGTCGATCGGGCGCAGCGACAGGCCGTTGGTGATGTCCGCGTCGTAATATTGCGAGCGATAGGTGTAGATCACGCGGGCGGAGACGCCGTATTTCTCATAGACGAAGCCGGCGTTGTAATTGTATTTCGACACGCCCAGCAGCGACAGACCCTGGAGGCGGTCGCCGGGCGTCGTCACCTCGCTGTCGATGACGGTGAAATTGCCCAGCACGCCGATCCCGTCCAGCCCCTCGGGCAGGAAGTCGAGGAAGAGCTGGCCGCTGACCTCCACGCCCTTGATCGTGGCGGAGCCGAGGTTGCGCGGCGTGGAGATGACATATTGCAGCCCGTCGATCGTCCGCGCCTCGGTGCCGGTGACGACTCGGTCGGTGATGTCGCGGTAGAAGGTGACCGCCGACACATAGTTGCTGCGGCCGAAGTAATATTCGAGCGAGGCGTCGAAGCTGTCGGCCTTCTGCGGGCGCAGGTCGGGGTTGCCGCCCGAGCCCGAGTTCTGGATCGTGTTGACGTAGGAGACGACGTAGCTCAATCCCGGGTTGAGCTGAGAGAAGCTCGGGCGCGACAGCGTCTGCGAATAGTTGAAGCGGGACTGGAGCCCGCCGCCGAAGTCGACGCGCGCGCTGGCATTGGGCAGCAGGTCGGTGTCGCTGGTGGTGCGGTCGACCACGACCACGCGCGACGTACTGGTCGCGGGATCGATGACCCGACCCGCGCCGACGATGCGGCGGTCGGTCCGGGTCAGCCGCGCGCCGACCAGGCCGTCGATCGAGAGCGCGCCGAACAGCGACAGCGCGTAGCGCGCCTGGAGAAAGCCGGCATAGTTTCTCTCGCGCGCGTCATAGTCGCGCGTGGGATCGAAGCCGGGGCGATCGGGCGAGATCCGGTACAAGGTGCGCAGCTGGCGCTTGAAGCCCTCGTCGAGCAGATAGTCGGGATCGACCTGCAGATAGGTGGCGCCGTCGTTCATCTGCGGCACGCCCGGCGCCGAGATCAGCAGGTCGGACGGCAGGCCCGCACCGGCCACCGGCGTGGCGAACGAGCCCCCGGGCGCCGGCGGGCCACCGAGATATTGTTCGAACGAGGCGACCCGCTTGGCGACGCGGACGCCGGCCTGGACATAGTCGAGCACGCCGTCGAAGTCGTATTTGGCGTCGCTCATCACCGCCCACAGCGTCCCCTTGCTGCGGTTGATGTCCTCGGTCATGCCGTTGGTGAAGGCGAGGCCGGCAGGGTCGTTCATCGGGTTGCCCGGCGTGATGGCGCGCACCTCGTGATCGACGTCGCGCTCCTGGATCAGCTCGGCGATCCGCTTGCCGACGTCGACGCGGAAGCTGTCGTTGCGGTTCTTGGACAGCTCGTAGGAGATGTCGGTGTTCCACGTCAGTGCGCCGATCGTCTTGTTGAAGCCGGTCGCCGCAACGAAGATGTCGGTGCGCGCGCGGTTGGCCACCGTGGCGGTGTAATATTCCACGCCGCGCACGGTATAGCCCGTCGCGTTGCAGAGGTTCTGGACCGTGCCGGTGCCGCGCGGGTTCTCGGGCGTGCGCAGGTTGCCGGCATAATAGCCGTCCGGCCCGACCCCGAAGTCCTCGCACCGGTCGCCCGCCGTCGCCGTGAAGGACGTGCCGGTGAAGGCGCGGAAGGTGGGGCGGGCCTGGAGGACGTTGCCGCGATAGCCCGCGAATAGTCCCTCGACATACAACGTCGTGTCGGTGTCGGGCGCCCATTCGAGCGAGACGTTCGCCTGCGGCCGCTCATAATGGCCGAACTCGGTGCCCGCGGCGAAGCCGGTGGGAGCTTGCAGATTGGGCGTGGTCGAGGTGGGGGCAGCGTTGGTGCTGCGCGTCCAGTCGTTCCATGCGATCGGCCGCGCATATTCGTTGCGCTGGTACGACAGGCCGAGCATCGCGGCGACGTCGCCGATCCCGGTCGTCCAGCGGTCCGCGATCAGCGCGCTGACCGCCGGGTTGATCGTGTCGTCGGAGCCGGCCTCCTTCGCATAGGTGGCGCGCGCGCTGCCGGCGAGCGTGAGCTCCTTGAAGTCCAGCGCGCGACGTAGCCGCATGTTGACGCCGCCGGCGACGCCGCCCTCGATCCGGTCGGCCGAGTTGGACTTGTAGACGTCGACCCCGGCCAAGGCCTCGGCGGGAAGGTCCTGGAACGAGAAGCCGCGCCCGACGCCGGTGAAGATCTCGCGGCCGTTGAGCGTGGTGACGATGTCTTCCAGGCCGCGGATGCGCGCGCCGACGATCTCGTTGTTGCCGCCGACCACGACCTGCACGCCAGGCACGCGCTGGAGCGCCGAGGCGGTGGTCAGGTCGGGCAGCTTGCCGATGTCCTCGGCGACGATCGAGTCGACCACGTTGACCGACTGGCGCTTGATTTCGGCGGCGCGCGCGAGGCTCTGGCGGATACCGGTGACGACGATGTCGGCGACCGCGTCCTCCTGCGCGCCCGCGGCCGGCGCGGCGTCGGGGGCGACGGGAGCGGTATCGGGCACGCTGCCCGCCGGCACCTCGGGCGGAGCGACCGGCGCGCCGGTCTGCGCGCGCGCGCCGTCGCTCATCACCAACGCGATCAGGGCGGCGGAGCCGTAGCGATAGCCCTTCTTCATTTCCCTCTCCCATATGACATAGTATGACTATGCTTCCCGCGCGCGAGCGCCGGCGTCGATTCCGGTCGTCGTCGCTTATTTCTTGGCCAGGCGCTTGATCTCGCGGTGCCGCTTGAGGCTCTCGCTCATGTGCGTCCGCGCCGCGGCGTGCGCGCGCTCGGCGTCGCGCGCGGCGATGGCGTCGAGAATGGCCTCGTGCTCCTGCCCGATCACCGCGCGATAGGCATCGTCCATATAGGCGTCGCTCTGGCGCAGGTAGACCGAGCGGGGCGGCACCAGCCGCACGCCGAGGAACTCGATCAGCTTGCCGTAATAGATGTTGCCGCTCGCCTTGGCGATCGCGCGATGGAAGGTGACGTCGGCGGTGACGGAGCGATCCATGCCGACATCGGACTGGCCGAGGATGCGGAGCTGACGGCGCATGTCCATCAGATCCACCTCGCTGCGCCGTTCCGCCGCCAGCCCCGCCATCTCGGTCTCAACGCCGAGGCGCAGTTCGAGCAGCTGGATCACGTCATCGAGGTTCTCGAGCTCCTCACGGGTCACCTGGAAGGCCTGGTAGCGCGCCGTCTCGCTGACGAAGACGCCCTTGCCCTGACGCGCCTCGACGAGCCCCTCCGCCGCCAGCCGCGCGACCGCCTCGCGCACCACCGTGCGGCTCACGCCGAGCGACTCGACGTACACCGCCTCGGTCGGCAGCTGCGACCCGGGCCAATGTTCCCCGTCCCTGATGCTCGCGCGGATATGCTCGCACGCCGCGTCCACGAGCGAGGGGCGGCGTCGTGCGCGGGGCGGATCGCTGGGCGTCATATCGTTCATAAGCGGTCGCCATGCCCTGCCGGCCGGCGCGCTGGAGCGCCGACGCCGGTGATCGGTCGTCCTCCGGTACAAAGCTTCGGTGCGTCCGGCAAGATGGGTCATCATATGACCATCCCAAACGAGCGGGCCGACTGAAGCCGCGGGCTGATCACGTGGATCGCCAGCAGCGCGAGCAGATAGGCCGAACCCGCCACCGCGAAGATCGGCGCGTAGCTATCCGACAGGTCGAGCACATAGCCGACGAACTTGGCGATGAGCATGCCGCCGATCGCGCCCGCGGTGCCGCCGATGCCGACCACCGATCCGATCGCGTGGCGCGGGAACAGGTCGGAGGGCAGGGTCAGCAGGTTGGCGGAGAAGGCCTGGTGCGCGGCGGTGGCGAGCCCGATCAGCAGCACGGCGAGCCAGAGCCGGTCGACATATTGAACGGTGACGATCGGCACGGCGGCGAGCGCGCACGCCAGCATCGTCGCCTTGCGCGCGGCGTTGACCGACCAGCCGCGCTGGAGCAGCCGTGACGAGGCCCAGCCGCCCGCCACGCTGCCCGCGTCGGAGAGCAGGTAGATCACCACCAGCGGGATGCCGAAGGACGTGAGATCGAGGCCGTAGCGCTTGCCGAGGAAGTCCGGCAGCCAGAACAGGAACATCCACCAGATCGGATCGGTCAGGAACTTGGGCACGACATAGGCCCAGGTCTCACGGACCGCGAACAGGCGCAGCCAGGGCACCTTGCCGGCGACCTCGACCGGGTCGCTGCGGATCAGCGCGAGCTCGGCCGGCGCGACTTTCGCGTGCTGCTCCGGCCGGCGATAGAAGGCGAGCCACGCGACCAGCCAGAGGAGGCTGATCACGCCCGTCGCGATGAAGGCCATGCGCCAGCCATAGGCGAGCGTGATGGCGGGCACGATCAGGGGCGTGGCGATCGCCCCGACATTGGCGCCGGCGTTGAACAGGCCGATCGCGAAGGCGCGCTCGCGCTGCGGGAACCATTCCGCCACCGCCTTCAACCCGGAGGGGAAATTCCCCGCTTCGCCGAGGCCCAGCGCGAAGCGCGCCGCGGCGAACTGCGCGACCGATCCGACGAGGCCGTGCGCGATATGCGCCGCGGTCCACAATGTGAAGGCGACCGCATAGCCGAGTCGCGCGCCGACCGCGTCGACGAAGCGGCCCGCGACGAGGAAGCCGATCGCATAGGCCGCCTGGAACCACAGCACGATGTCGGCATAATGCGCCTCGCTCCAGCCGAACTCCTGCTCGAGGACGGGCTTGAGCACGCCGATCATTTGTCGGTCGACATAGTTGATCGCTGTGGCGGCGAAGAGCAGGCCGCAGACCGTCCAGCGCATACGGCTCACGATCGGCACGTCCGGCTCGGCGCGTGATGCGGCCACGTTGCTCTCCTCCACGTCGCCGTCCCACTCCACGGGGAACGGTCAACATCCTCTTGCTATCGGGTCATCGGTCATCATACAACTATGTAAATGGTGGCAGGGTGAGTGGGAGAGCTGAGATGACGACGATCACGGTCACGCGCGCTTGCTGCGTCAGCGCCGCCGCCCTGCTGGTCGCCGCGCCATCGACCGCGCCACAAGAATCTGCGGCGGAGCGGCCGCCGGTCAGTGGCGCGCTCGCTCCGCCCGAGCGGCGCGAGCCGGCTGCGGTCGTAACCGAGGCGGGCTATCGCTACGACGATCTGCTGTGGGAGAACGATCGCACCGCGCACCGCATCTACAGCAAGCGGCTCGAGCAGGCCGAGCCGCCCTCCGGATCGGGGATCGACTCCTGGGGCAAGAACGTGCGCTGGCCGTTCGCCGACCGACAGCTGCGCACCGGCGACCAGCACGGCTATCACGGCGAGGGGCTCGACTTCTACAATGTCGGGACCACGCGCGGCGCAGGCGGCCTGGGGATATGGTACGACAACAAGCTGTGGACGTCGCGCAACGCGGTGCGCCACCGCATCCTCGCCAGCGGCGGCCGGGTCGCGGACTTCACCGTGGATTACGCGCCCTGGCCCGTCGACGTCGATCGCAAGGTGTGGGAGACGCGGCGCTTCACCTTGCCGCTCGGCACCCACTTCACCCGGTTGGTCTCCACCATCTCGTCCGATCGGGAGGCGCCGCTGCTGGTCGGGATCGGCATCGGCAAACGTACCACGGGGCAGGGCGCGGGCGAGCTGACGGTAGACCGGGCGAAGGGCCTGCTGTCATGGTGGGGGCCGCAGGACGGCGACCACGGTCGAATGGCAATCGCGTTGCGCGTCGCGCCCGACATGATCGCTGAGGTGCGATCGGAGGCCGACAATCATCTCGTGCTGCTCCGGGTCACGGCCGGCCGCCCGTTCGTCTATTTTTCCGCCTCCGCCTGGACGGGGGGCGAGGGCGGCTTTCGGCGGCGGGCTGATTGGGACGCGTACGTGGCGGGCGAGCGGTTGGACTTTCGACCGCCGTCGTCATGATGGTCGACGCTGGTCTTCGTCGGTGTTGGCGGTAACTCAACCCCGCGATCGTGTTCGCTGGATGCCTTGCGACCGAATAGACCTGAGCTTCGGCCTGCTACCTCGAGGCTGACTGGACGACCGATCTGGAGAAGCGGTGAAGGCGTTCTTAATGGCCATAAACTGACGACGGGATTCAAGAGACTTTCGTGCCCGGCACCAGCATCGCTGATTACGAGCTCTCGGACGAGTGCATCACGGCGCGGGCCCGCAACGACAGCGACCGGTCGCCGCTGCCCGGAGGCACGCCGCCGACGCTGCCGCCCTCGCCGCGGACGAGTATCGCAAGGTGCAGTCGGCGACGGTCAACAACGCCGCGAGCGAGCAGAAGACGTACGCTTACGGCAACCGGACCGATGCGTGGCTGAGGGCCCTGAGCATGCGCTGCGGAGCGTGCGGCGAGTGCTCGTTGGAATGCGTACGGCGAAGCGGCTGCCTAGGTTGGCGGGTAAGCGGCCACCAGCGCGTCATATCGCTGCCGATCAATCGCGATCATCGAGCCGTGCCGAAGCCCGGCAGGCATGGTGTAGCGATCCCATGCGGGGACTCCGGAGTTGCCGGAGACCTGATACCAAGGACCGGCGAGCCGCGGCGCCTTGGAGAGGCCGTAGCTCGTGCCGGCATATTGCTCGTAAAACAGCAGCCAGTCATGCCCGTCCGGCGAGCGGATCAGGGTGGGCGCCTCGCGGAAATTGGGGCTGAGCGGTGGACCGGGCGGCGCATAGCGCCCGGTGAGCGTAGGAGCGCAGCTCATCCGCACCGTCTTGCCCGTCGTCCAGTCATAGGACGGGTAGCGCTCGTCCTTGAACACGGCGCAATATCCCGGCCCGCCGTCGTTCGGCACGACGAAGGCGTCGATCGTCGCCATCTCCCATCCGAACAGTCGCCGGGGCGCCCTGCTGAACCGGCGCAGGTCCGGCGAGCGCACGTAGAGCGTTCGCTGGCTGCCCCAGTAGCGCTCGGGATCGTCGGGCGTGCCGGCCACGGTCGGCGTGTGCCAGGTGAGCAGGAAACCGCGCGACGGCGCGTCGTAGAACAATTTCGGCGCCCCGATCCGCGGCAGCGCATGCGCCAGACCAGCGATCCCGTCGAGGCGGGGGCGGTAGGTGCCGAACCGCGTCCAGCGCACCAGATCGTCCGAAACCCAGAAGCGGATCAGCGGGTCATCGTCGCTCTGATTGCCAACGAGATAGTAGCGCCCGTCGCCGCCTCGCGCGATCGAGGCGTGACCGTGATAGTCGCTCGATACCGGCGCGCCGCGATTGAGTTGTTGCCAGTGCAGTCCGTCCAAGCTGACGGAATAATGGAGCACGCCGTAGCGCTCCCTGGTCATGTGCGCGAACAGATAGGCACGACCGGGCGCCACATAGGGCGTCTCGGGCGCGCCCGGAGGGACCGGCCTCGATTGCGCCCACGCCGGCGCAATCGTGACGGCGATCGCCGACAAGGTAAGGTGCAGGAGCGCGAGCGGGCGCCGCGATCGTACCATAGCGTCTCTCCCGGCGCAGGCCGCTGCCGCTCGCCGAGATCCGCGGCGATGCGGTGCGGCGCGCGTCATCTCAGAAGCGGAACCGCACCCCCAGCGAATAGGCGCGCTCGATGTACAGCACCTGCCGCGTGAAACTGTCACCCGTGTCGAACTGGCGATAGCGCTGCAGCGGGTTGCCGAGCAGATTGACGATGTCGAATGCCAGCGTGACGTTGGGCAGCGGGGTCACCGACGTCGACAGATCGAGTTGACCGCGCCCTTTCTCGATCACGGCATGCGCGGTCGGATCGAGCGCTTCCAGGCTGTAGAATTGCACGAACTTGGAGCGGTAATTGTACGCGAGCCGGGCGGAGAATTGCGGTCGCTCGTACAGCGCCACGACATTGTACGCCCACTTGGAAACACCGGGAAACGCCTGCTGTTCGTTGTTCAGCGTCGCCGCAAAATTAGGCTGCAGATCGCCCTTCGCGTCGATGAAGGTGCCGTTCGCCTGGACGCCGAAGGCTTTCGCCCAGTCGGGTAGCCCATCGATGTCGAGGAAAGTGGTGAATTGCACCTCGGCGCCTTGCAGGCGCGTCTGGCCGAGGTTGACGGGACGCGCGATCCGGAGCCCGGGCGCCGACCGATCGTCCACCGTCGCCAGGAAGCCCTCTGCATCATGGCGGAAGATCGCGGCGGTGAACGAGCCGGTGCGCGAGAAGTAATATTCCAAGCTCGCGTCGTAATTGTTCGACGTGAGCGGCTTCAGGTCCGGATTGCCCGCCGAGCCACCGCGACGAAGCCGCTCGACGCACACCTCGGTGGTGGGATCGGTCAGGCACGGATCGCCCGGGGCGAGCACCACCGGCTGCCCCAGCGAGGTGTTCGGGCGCAGATCGAAGAAGTTGGGGCGGGTACGCGTCTGGGTGTAGGCCAGGCGCAGCTGCAACTTGTCCGTGAAGGCGAAGCGACCGCTCACATTGGGCAAATAGTCGGTATATTCGTTGTTAGCGGCGATCGGCGGGAAGGTGACCGCACCCCCGGTATCCTCGACACGCGAAAAGCCGCTGATCCGCGTCTTGGTCTTGATCGCGCGCAGGCCGACCAGGCCGTCCACGATCATGCTCCCGAGATCGAACCCGTATTTGATCTGTCCGTAGGCCGCGTACGACTTCTCGTTGGCGCGGAAGTTGTCGGGCGGGTTGAAGGGGGGCGTGCCGGCGGGCAGGCCGTAGAAGCTGCGAAGCCCGACCAGATTGTCGCGGATGCTGTCGCGCGTGAGCGCGGCATAGGCCTTGTTGCGCTGCACGTCGTTGTAGGTGAAGCCGGGCAGGCTCGTCCGCACGTCGGCGCCGGGTAGGGCGGTGAGCGGGATCCCGGCCGGCTCGTTGTTGACGTACAGGTTGCCGAAGTCGCGCGCGGCGTCGCGATCGGCGTAGCGCACGCCGACCTGCAGCCGCTTCAAGAAGCCGAGGTCAAGGTCGTAGGAGAGGTCGGTGCGCGCCTGCCAGTCCTTGCCGCTCACCACGGTGAGCTCCTGGTAGAGGCCGCGGCTGATGAAACTGGCCGGATCAGTGATGTCGAAATCGACGAAGGTCTGCGTCGGTCCACCGTCGCGCGAGGCCTCGAACGCGACGGTGCGGACCGGCGAGCGGGTGGCGGCATAGTCGACGTTCACGAGGTTCGCGGTATAGGTGCTGTCGGTGTAAGCGACGTCCGCCGAGACCTGCAGGCGATCCTTCTTCCAGGTCGCACCGATGCCGCCCTGGTAGGTGTCGGTCTTGCCGTTGAAGGAGCCGGTATAGCCCTCGGGTCGCACGGCGCCGCTGACCGTCGCCGTCGCGACCTTGTCGGTGCCGGAGATCGTCGTCACGTCGGACAGTCTCACGCCATCACCGAAGATCGGGACGAACATCCACCGATTATAATCTTTCGAGCGGAAACCCTGGTACAGGCCGTCGGCGTAGATCTCGAGCTCGGGCGTGGGCCGCCACTGGAAGGCGGCGTTGACGGAGGGACGGTAGCGATTGCCGTAGCCGAGGAAATTGCCCTGCGCGTCGGGGTAGCGCAGGCCGGCCTGCGCGCCCGGTGCGTTGGTGCCGTCGGTCGTTGCGATCACCAGCGACTGCTCACGCGTCGAATCGAGGAAGTTGACGCCCACGTACGAGGCATTCAGCAGCAGCCCCATCTCGCCGATGCCGGTGTCCCACCGATCGCTGATCAGCAAATTGCCGTTCGGCACGATCTTCTCGGACTGCTGCGACAGCACCCCGTTGAGCGAGCCGGAGAGTTCGAAGCCGTCGAAATCGAAGGGGCGGCGACCCCGCACGTTGATCGCGCCCGCGATGCCGCCCTCCACTTGGTCCGCCAGGCCGGACTTGTAGACCTCCAGCGCGGCGACGGTGCCGGCGGGGAAGTCCTGGATCTGCACGTATCGCCCCTCGGCGGTGAAGATCTGGCGCCCGTTGTAGGTCGTGGTCAGGTCGGGCAGTCCGCGCACCGTCACGCCGGCCGACTCGCCCCCGCCGCGTGTTACCGCGACGCCCGCGACGCGCTGCAGCGCCGACGAGGCGAAGGTATCGGGGAGCTTGCCGATATCCTGCGCGACGATCGCGTCCACGATCCCATCTGAGGTGCGCTTGATGGCCTGAGCGGATTCGAGGCTGCGCCTCAGGCCGGAGACGACGATGTCATCGCCGGTCGCGCCCTCGTCGGGTTGCGCCGGGTCGGTCAGCTGCGGCTGACCCGGATCGGAGGTGCCGGCCTCGGTCGCCCCCGCGCCAGCGACCGGCGATCGCACGTCCTGCGCGTGCGCGAGCGGTGCGCCGATCAGCAACGCGGTCAACGACACTCCGGCCCTCAGAACCGTCCCCATCATTCATCCTCCCCAGGATCCGTCGTCCAGGCGCTCTTCGACACCCTCTGACGGCTGTCTCACGCGACCGACGCGAAAATGCAACGGTATTTATGTCGCATTTGTCATACTTTCAGGACCAGGATCGTGTCGGTGAGAGTGCGTGTGGGGCCGCACCGCGACTGATCAGCGTGGCGCCACATGGTTGCGGTCTTCGGCCGAGGGTGCGCGATCGCTCGTTTGTCAGTCTCTGAGTCATCGCTCTGGTCTCGCGAGCTGACGTGATAGGCCCGCCGTACGTGGAGCCCGGCGATTGGAACGTCTTACCGGGGGTTGTCGACATCACCGCGACGGGCGGGAGGCGACAACCTACTCGCGTTCTCCACCTTGCTGCGAGTAGCTGGTCCGAAAACAAACGTGCGCCATGTCGATTCGTCTTCCGCGTGTTTCGAAGGTAGTGCGTGAACATGGCCAGCGTCGCCGCTCCGATCACCTTCGTCACCGAGTCGCCGGCGGTCGACGCCGCCACGTTCGCGCGCGAGATCGTGGGAAGCTATGCCCCGATCGTGCTGCGCGGGCAGGTGAGCCATTGGGCCGCGGTGCGCGCCGGTGCGCAGGGAGATCGCGCGATGGCGTCCTATCTCGCGCGCTTCGGCGGCGGGCGGCCGCTGGACGTGATGATCGGTGCGCCAGCGATCGAGGGCCGCTTCTTCTACGACGAGACGCTGACCGGCTTCAATTTCACGCGCCAGACCGTGGCGCTGGGGCAGCTGCTCGGCGAGCTGGTCCGGTTCGCGGAGGAGGGGATAGCGGCGCCCCACGCGCTCTACGCCAATGCGGCCACCGCGCCCGACCATCTGCCCGGCTGGCAGGAGGAGAATGCGATCGGCTTGCCGACGGGCGACACGCCCGCTCGGCTGTGGATCGGCAACGCCACCCAGGTCGCGACCCACTACGACCAGTCGAACAACATAGCCTGCGTGGTGCACGGCCGGCGGCGGTTCACGCTCTTTCCGCCCGATCAGATCGCGAACCTGTACGTCGGCCCGCTCGATCACACGATGGCGGGGCCGCCGTCGAGCATGGTCGACCCGGACTCGCCCGATCTGGCGCGCTACCCGCGCTTCGCCGAGGCGAGACGCCACGCCCTGGTCGCCGAGCTCGGGCCAGGGGACGCGCTCTTCATACCGGCGATCTGGTGGCATCACGTGCGCGCGCTCGATCCGCTCAACGTCCTGGTCAATTACTGGTGGGAGCAGGAAGCGACCGCCTCGCCTTTCGGCGCGCTGATCCACGCGTTGATGAGCGTGCGCGACCTGCCGCCCGCGCAGAAAGCGGCGTGGCGCGGCTGGTTCGACCATTATGTCTTCTCGCCCGACGCGGACCAGGCCGCGGCGCACCTGCCGCCCGCCGCGCGCGGCATTCTCGGCCCGGGAAGTGCGGCAAGGACCGAGCGGCTGCGCGGCTTTCTCATCAGGCTGCTCGGCGGGCGGGTGTGAGAATCCTCCCCTTTCGGGGCGGAATCTATGAGGAGCCTACCGCCCCAGGCTGTCCACCAAGGTCGCGCGGATGCGCGCGGCGGTGCCGGGGTCGAGCGGGCCGAGCACGCCCTTGACGTCGTCGGGCAGGTGCGCCGCGGGCGCGCCATCGGGGCGGAAGACGAGATGGTCGAACACCGCGCGATAGGCCGCGCGCTGGTCCGCCGGCAGCGCGGCGATCGCCACCAGCGCGTGGAGCAGCACGTCATAGGGGTTGCCCAGCCCGACCGGCGCCGGGTTCCACCAGTAATTGACGAAGGCGTTGACCGGCTCGAGCGACTCCACCGCGTGCCACCAGTGGAACGGGATGTAGATGCCGTCGCCCGGTTCCAGCGTGGCGCTCTGCGCCGTCCGCAGGGCCGCGGCGAAGCGCGGGAAGCGCTCGAGGTCCGGTGCGTCGGGATCGACCAGGCTCACCGGCGTGCCCGCGGGTGTCAGCTCGAGCGGCCCCATGTAGAGGTTGGCGATCTGCTCGGGCGGGAACAGGGTGAAGCGCCGCCGCCCCAGCACCACAACGCCGACATTCTCCATCAGGTCATAGTGCGTGGCGACGCGGATCGCGTTGCCCAGCCACATGCGCGGGACGACGCCGTCGGGCACGAGCGCGCAGCCGTTGGCCTCGGCGAAGCCGGGGAGCAGCTCGGGCAGCGGCACCGACTGGATCGCCATCGCATAGGGTTCGGCGTGGGCGCGATCGCGCAGCAGGCGATCGAGGAAGGGATCGAGCGGGGTCTGCCCGCGCACGAAGTTGAGCGCCTTCAGATCGGGCGTGTAGAAGAAGCGCCCCGCGATCCCGGGCTCGCCGAGGATCGCGGGCACCGGCGCGGGCCGGCTGAAGCGCTTGAGATAGCCTACGCCCGCCTCGGCCGACTCGCCCGCGGCGACCACCGCCGGCCAGTCGCGCGCGATGCCGCGCAGCACCACCGGGCGCGCGGCGGGGCGCACTTCCGCCTCGAAGCGGCGGCGGTCGACGCCGGTCAGCTCGGGCAGCGGCGCGGTCACGCCGCCAGCCCCACCAGCTCGCAGCCGAGCCCGCGCAGGTGATCATCCTGCCGCGGCAGCAGCGCCGCGGTCTCCGCCACGACGCGGCGGATATGATCGAGCCGCGCCAGCGTCTCGGCATCGCTCAGCAGGTCAGCGGCGGGGTGATAGCCGCCGGCGGCGACGCCCTGGCCCACCATCACCGACAGCCAGCTCGTCTCGGTGAACAATTCATCGCCCTCGCGAAAGACGCGGCCGTTGGCGGCGAAGATCGCGAGCTTGTCGGCGAGCCCGGGGGGCGGCTCGAGCGTGCGGCAATAGTCCCAGAAGGGCGAGTCGCGCCGCTCGGTCGCCTTGTAGTGGAGCACGAGGAAGTCGCGGATGTCGCGATAGTCGGCGACATGCGCGGCGTTGAAGCGATCGATCTCGCGCTGGTCGAAGCGGCGCGTCGGCCAATAGGTCAGCAGCCGCGCGATGGCGGACTGGACGAGGTGGATGCTGGTCGACTCGAGCGGCTCGAGGAACCCGCCGGCGAGGCCGAGCGCGACCGTGTTGCCGACCCAGGCGCGGCGGCGGTGCCCCGCGGTGAAGCGCAGCGGCCGCGGGTCGCCCAGCGGCGCGCCGTCGAGGTTGGCGAGCAAGGTCGCCGCCGCCTCGTCGTCCGAGAGGTGCTGCGAGGCGTAGACATAGCCGTTGCCGATGCGGTGCTGGAGCGGGATGCGCCACTGCCAACCCGCCGCGCGCGCGGTGGAGCGCGTCAGCGGCTGGCGGTCGCCGCCGTTGGCGCAGGGGACCGCGACCGCACGGTCGCACGGCAGCCAGTGGCGCCAATCCTCGAAGCCGGCGCCTAGCGTCTCCTCGATCAGCAGCCCGCGGAACCCCGAACAGTCGAGGAACAGGTCGCCCTCCACGCGCGCGCCCGACTCGAGCACCACCGCGGCGACATGGCCGCTCTCGCCGTCGCGCTCGACGGCGACGATCCGCCCCTCGGTGCGCCGCGCGCCGTTCGCCTCGGCCAGCCGGCGCAGGAAGCGCGCGTACAGGCCGGCGTCGAACTGGAAGGCATAGCCCAGCTTGGACAAAGGCGAGCCGGGCTGATCGGGGCGCGGGTGGGCGAAGCGGCCCTGCAGCCCTGCCACCACCGCGAGCGAATAGGCGTCGAGCGGGGTGTCGTCACCCAGCTCGCGGCCCTTGAGCCAGAAGTGGTGGAACTCGATCCCCTTCATGTCGAGCCCGTAGAAGCCGAACGGGTGGACGTAGCGATGGCCGGGCCGGAGCCAGTCGACGAACTCGATCCCGAGCTTGTAGGTGGCGCGGGTCTCGCGCAGGAACTCGGCCTCGTCGATGCCGAGCATCTTGTTGAACAGCACGATCTGCGGGATCGTCGCCTCGCCGACGCCGACGGTGCCGATCGCCTCGGACTCGACCAGCTCGACCGACAGGCCGGGGATCTCGCCGAGCACGCGCGCGATCGCGGCGGCCGCCATCCATCCCGCGGTGCCGCCCCCGACGATCACGACGCGGCGGATCGAGTCCGCCCTCACAGCGGGTCGGCCGAGAAGTTGAACGGCGTCTCGGAGGCGAAGGAGAAGGTCGGCCCCGGATCGGGCGCGGCTGGCGGGGGCGCGGCGGCCGGTGCCGTGGCGGCGCCGATGTGGCGGAGGAAATCGCCGTGTCGCGGCAGCTTGTCCGCCACGGCGAGATAATCGCGCCGCATCTGCTCGATCGCCTCGGCGACGCGCTCCTCGTCGAGCGCGTCGGCGGCGGGCTCGTGCTCGTCGGGCACGATATGCTGGCCGAGGCAGACCGCGACCCAGCTCGTCGTGGCGAACAGCTCGCGCCCCTCGCGGAAGACGCGTCCCTTGGCGCGGAACAGGTCGATCTTGCGCTGGAGGCTGGCGGGCACGTCCATCGTGCGGCAGCGCTCCCAGAAGCGCGTGTCGTCGCGCCGTGTCGCCTTGTAGTGCAGGATGACGAAGTCGCGCACGTCCTCATACAGCTCGTGCATCTGCGCGTTATACTCGTCGCGCTCGACCGCGGCGAAGCGACGGTCGGGGAACAGCGCGATCAGCTTGGCGATGCCCGACTGGACGAGGTGGATCGAGGTCGACTCGAGCGGCTCGACGAACCCCGAGGCGAGCCCCAGCGCGACCACGTTGCGGTTCCACGCCAGAGCGCGCCGGCCGGTGGTGAAGGCGAGGTGGCGCGGCTGGGCGAGCGGCGCGCCTTCGAGATGGTGGAGCAGCTCGCGCTCCGCCGACTCGCGCGACTGATAGTCGCTGCAATAGACCAGGCCGTTGCCCATCCGCTCCTGCAGCGGGATGCGCCACTGCCAGCCGGCGCCGCGCGCGGTGGCGCGGGTATAGGGGTCGGGATCGCCGGCGAGCGCGCTCGGCACCGCCACCGCGCGGTCGCACGGCAGCCAGCGGCGCCAGTCCTCGTAGCCGGTGGCGAGCGTCTCCTCGATCAGCAGCCCGCGGAAGCCCGAGCAGTCGACGAACAGCTCGCCCGCGATGGTCTGGCCGTCCTCCAGCCGCAGCGCGGTGACGTAGCCGTCCTCGGGTCGCTGCGCGACCGCGGCCACCTTGCCTTCGACGCGGCGCACGCCGTTGCGCTCGGCGTAGCCGCGCAGGAAGTCGGCGTAGCGGGCGGCGTCGAAGTGATAGGCGTAGAGCAGCTCCTTCACCGCCGACTGCGCGGTGGGCGAGGGCGGCGCGAACTTGCCCGCCTGCGCCGCGACCGCGCTCATCGACCAGGCCGAGATGTCCTGCATCACCCGGCGCTGGCGCTCGCGCAGGTAGAGCTGGTGGAAGTGGACCCCGCCGAGATCGTGGCCGTGCGCGCCGAACGGGTGAAAGTAGCGCTCGCCCAGCCCGCCCCAGTCGACGAACTCGATGCCCAGCTTGAAGGTGCCGCCGGTGGCGCGGATGAAGTCCTGCTCGTCGATGCCGAGCATGCGATTGAAGGTGAGCAGCGGCGGGATCGTCGCCTCGCCGACGCCGACGGTGCCGATCTCCTCGGACTCGACCAGGGTGATCCGTGTCACGCCGTTGTTGAGGAAGCGCGACAGCGCCGCGGCGGCCATCCAGCCGGCGGTGCCGCCGCCCAGGATGACGACGTGGCGGATGGTATGTTCGTTCATCGGGCGAGCCGTCCCCGTGCGGTGGCGAGATAATCGTCGGCGGTGGGGCAGCGCGCCACCGCCTGCGCGATCGCGGCGCGATAGGCCGCCATGGCGCGGTCGCTGTCCGCCGCGGCGGTGACATCGATCAGCGGGTCCACGCGCCGCGGCAGGACGCCCTGGCCGAGCAGCAGCGCGAGCCAGTCGTCGCGCGCGAACGTCTCCTCCTCGAAGAAGGGAAGGCGGCCGCGCTCGGCGAACAGCCGCAGCGTGCGCTCGAGGCTCTCGGGCAGGCTCGCGGGCGGCTGCCAGAAGGCGCCGGGCCGCCGCGCCGTGGCATAGTGGCACAGCACGAAGTCGCGCACGCGCGCGACCTCGGCGCTCGCCTGGCGGTTGTAGTCGGCGAGCTCGAGCGGGTGGCAGGCGCGCCCGGGCATCATCGCGACGATCCGGTCGATCGCGCTCTGCGCGAGGTGGAGGTTGGTGAAGTCGAGCGGCTCGATCACCGTCGCGGCGTCCCCCACCGCGACGCAGTTGCGCGCCCAGGGCTCGTGGCGTGTGCCCTGGCGGAACGACACCGGCGCGGTGACGGTGGTGGCGCCCGCCGCGGCGAGCGCGTCGGTGGCGGCCGCGTCGCTGAGCGCGGCGGCGGCGTAGCAGAGGCCGTGCAGCGTGCGCCCCGGTGCCGCGCTGCGCCAGCGCCAGCCGCCGTCCGCCGCGGTGACCCGATCGAGGGGCGAGAGCGGCTCGGGCGCGCCCTCGCCGGTGACGAGCCGGTCGCAGCGCAGCCACGTCGACCAGTCCTCGCGTTCCTGGTCGATCGCGCCGCGGACGATGGCCCGCGGCCCGCTGGCGTCGACGTAGAGGTCGGCCTCGAGCGACGCGCCGTCGTCGAGCACGAGCCGCTCGACGAGGCCGTCGTCGCCGCCCAGCCGCACCGCGGCCACGGTGCCCTCGCGCACGTCGACGCCGAGATGGCGCGCGAAGGCGGCGAGCATGGCACGGTAGCGCTCGACGTCGAGCACCAGCCCGGGCTGGACGTCGCCGAGCAGCGGATCGTCCGCGCCAAGCGCCACCCGGTCTGCGCGCGCCAGCGCCGCGGCCGGAGCGTGCGAGTCGAACGGCGCGACGGCCCCCGCGTGCGCGGCGCGAACCCAGTGATGGTGGAAGGAGGCGGTGCCGAACGGCCGGCCGTAGCTGCCATAAGCGTGAACATAGGGGGGCAGACCGTCGACCCAGCCCTCGAACAGGGTGCCGAGCCGCCACGCCCCGCCCGCGCGTACTACCGCATCTTCCTCGCGCAGGCCGAGGTCGTCGTGGAAGCCGATCGTCGACGGCAAGGTGTGCGGCAGGCGATCGGCGAGCGCGTCGGGCGTGGGCGGGGAAGCGAGGACCGTCACCGCGAGCGCCGGCACGCGGCGGCGCAGCGCCACCGCGGCGGACCAACCGACGATGCCACCGCCCACCACGGCGACGCTGCGGATCGGCGCGTCCAGCATCGTCAGGCCGCCGCCGACATCGGGCAATAGCCCGCGAGGAAGTCGCGGTGGTCGGCCATGCCGCTGATCGCTGCCTCGATCTCGCCGCGAAGTCGCCGCATTCCTGCCGCGAGGATCTCCGCTTCCGGCCCGTCCGCACGTGGGTCGTGGCCGTCCGGCAGGACTCGCTGGCCGAGGTACACCGACACCCAGCTGGCATCGAGGAAGGCACCCTCGCGGTACTTCACCACGCGGCCGCGTCGCCGGAACAGCGCCATCTTCTCGGCCAGACTGTCCGGAATCTCCATATTGCGGACGTAGGCCCAGAAGGGCGAGTCGTCGCGCTTGGTCGCGTGATAGTGCAGGATCAGGAAGTCTCGGACGCGATCATATTCCATGTTGACGAGGCGGTTGAACTCGTCGCGATCGGCCGCCCCGATGTGCCGTTCCGGAAAGAGCTCGACCAGGGCGGTGATCGCCTGCTGGACGAGATAGAGGCTGGTCGACTCGAGCGGCTCGAGGAAGCCCGAGGCGAGCCCGATCGCGACGACATTGTTGACCCAGCTGCGCGCGCGCCGTCCCGCCTTGAAGCGCAGCACGCGCGGCTCGGCGAGCAGCGTGCCCTCCACCGCAGCCACCAGCGCGTCGGCGGCGGCGCCCTGGTCGAGGAAGTCGCTGGCGAAGACATAGCCGTTGCCGGTGCGGTGCTGGAGCGGGATGCGCCAGCGCCACCCTGAGGGCATGGCGATCGCGCTGGTATAGGGCGTCACCGCGGTGGCGGTGCGGCACGGCATCGCCACCGCGCGGTCGGCGGGAAGCCAGCGCGACCAATCGTCGAACGGCTCGCCCATCGCTTTGCCGATCAAGAGCGCGACGAACCCCGAGCAGTCGACGAACAGGTCGCCCTCGACGCGGCGGCCGTCCTCCAGCACCACCGCGGTGACGTCGCCGCCGAGCGGGTCGCGCGCGACGTCGACGATCCGGCCCTCGGTGCGGCGTACGCCCAGGCCTTCCGAGAGCCGGCGCAGATAGGGCGCGAAGGCCACCGCGTCGAACTGATAGGCATAGCCGAAGGTGGAGGCGATCTGGCGCGGGTCGGCCGACGGCGCGCCGAACCGGTTCGCGCGGGCGAGCGAGCAGGCCATGGAGAAGGCTTCGATCGGCGGCAGCACCACCCCCGCATGCAGCAGTCGCATATAATAATGGTGGAACTGCACCTCGCCGCTGCCGCGGCCGAAGGTGCCGAACGGGTGGATATAGCTGTCGCCGATCCGCGCCCAGTCGCGGAACTCGATCCCCAGCTTGAAGGTAGCGCGGGTCGCCGCCATGAACTCGGCCTCGGCGATGCCCAGCCGCTCGTTGAAGGCACGGATGTGCGGCAGCGTCGCCTCGCCCACGCCGATGATCCCGATCGCCTCCGATTCGACCAGATCGACTGTGCAGCGCCCCGGCAGGAGCTTGGCGAGCGCGGCCGCGGTCATCCAGCCGGACGTTCCCCCGCCGACCACCACCACGCGCTGTCGTTCCGCCCGCTCCATCCGCCTCCAACTCCTGTCGCGAACGTCCGTACCGGCGTCGCGATCGACTCTGTCATAGCGCAAGCGGCGGCCGCGGGAATGCCGGAAAGCCACACAGAATAAGGAAAAATGATAGCGCAAACATTTTCATTGCAGCGCGGCCGCGGCGGTCGTACCCATCGATGGAAGATGCCACGCGGTCGCCGCGGAGAGACATCGTAGTATGATTATTCAGGAGGGGGTGTGATGATCATCGAGGACAAGCCTGCCCGCGGCGGCCATACCCGACTTCGTAACCGGGTCGTTCTGACCGGGGCTTCCGTGACGGCGATGTGTGTCGTCGCGCTGGCTGCCCCGGCGTTCGCGCAGACCGGCCCGGCGACCGGACAGAACACCGCCGGTGCGGCAACCTCGCCGAACACGCCAGGATCGGATCCGGCCGCCCAGAGCGGCGGCGACACGCCGGCGACCGATGCGGCGGGTGCGGACGACATCGTCGTCACCGGTATCCGGCAGAGCCTCGCCAACGCGCAGAACATCAAGCGCAACTCCGACACCGTCGTGGACGCGATCACGGCGCAGGACATCGGCGCGCTGCCCGACCGATCGGTCACCGAGGCATTGCAGCGCGTGCCGGGCGTGTCGATCAACCGCTTCGCCGGCAACAACGACCCGGACCATTTCTCGGTCGAGGGTTCTGGTGTGAACGTTCGCGGGCTCAATTTCGTCCGCTCGGAATTCAACGGGCGCGACACCTTCTCGGCCGGCATCGGCGGGCAGGCGATCAACTTCGCCGACGTGCCGTCGGAGCTGCTCGGCTCCGTCGAGGTGTACAAGAACGCGACCGCCGACCTGATCGAGGGCGGGCTCGCCGGCACGGTCAACCTCAACACCCGCAAGCCGTTCGACAACAAGGGCTTCCACATCGGAGGCGGGATCGAGGCCAATTACGGCGACTTCGCCAAGGAATGGGCGCCGACGGGTTCGCTGCTGGTCTCGAACACCTGGGAGACGCCGATCGGTCGGTTCGGCATCCTCGCCAACGCCTCCTACTCGCGGCTGAAGAGCCGCGCCGATGGCATCCAGGTCACCAACTTCCAGACGCGCGACGGCGTGCAGGCCGCCACCGGCACCGGCACCAACACCACGGTGACGTGCCGCAACCAGCTGCCCGGCACCACCGACGGCTTCACCCTGCTGCCCGGCACGGTCAATGGTGTCGGCGGTCAGTCCTTCCCGAATCCCGCCAACGTCTGCGGCGCGCAGGGCACGGCTGGAGCGGACGGCTACGCCGACCCGACCGCCTTGGCCTATGCACCGATCGGCGGCCAGTTCCGCAGCCAGGATTACGATCGCAAGCGCGACGGTCAGGCGCTGGCGGTACAGTGGCAGAGCACCGACGAGCGCACCACCTTCACCGCACAGTTCCTGCGCACCCACTCCAGCAGCGCCTGGGGCGAGCATACCTTCGAGACCGCGCCCGATCTCTCCGAGTACAACACCTATCCGGCCGGCTGCCAGCAGAACGGCAACGGTCCGCTCAACGGCGCAGGCAACAGCACCACGCGCGCGGAGTGCCAGCTCAACGGCGCGGGCCAGTTCCAGTTCGGCGAGAACCAGCGTGGCAACGGCTACAATCCCGGCGGCGGGCCCTATCCGAACTTCGTCTACGACGACAGCGGGCTGTTCCAGAGCGGCTTCATCACGCTGCCGGGCAACGGCTGGCGCACCGCCTCGAGCGGTTCGGCGACCACGACCGTCCCGTCGGGCGGCATGCAGCAGTCGCTGTCGCGTCGCCAGGTGTACGACGAGAACCTCGTCAAGGATGCCGGCTTCAACCTGAAGATCAACCCCGATGACCGTTGGTCGATCAATCTCGACGCGGACTATACCTACGCCAAGCACGACGTCACCGACCTGAGCGTGTTCGGCTCGACCTTCGCCGACGAGGAGCTCGACCTCTCCGGCAAGATCCCCGTCGTGATCCCGCACAAGCCGCTGACGCTCGCGGCCAATTGGGCGAGCCCCAACCCGGCGATGGCGGCCGCGAGCGACTCGGACTATTTCCAGAGCCGCGACTTCCAGTTCTGGCGCGCGGCGATGGACCATATCGAGCACAGCGTCGGCTCGGAATATCAGATCAAGGGCGACTTCGCCTATAAGTTCGACGACGGTGACTTCCTGCAACGCGTGAAGTTCGGCGCGCGCTACGCCGAGCGCCAGCAGGACGTCCGTTACACGGCGTACAATTGGGGTGCGATCAGCGAAGTCTGGTCGGGTGCGCCGGTCACCTTCAACCAGGGTGACACCAGCCGTTCGTCGCTCTACTCCTTCGACAATTTCTTCCGCGGCAAGACCGCGGCGCCGCCCAGCGCCTATTTCTACAACGGCGACCTGATCGGCGACTATAATGGCGCGACCAGCTTCTTCCAGTCGCAGAACGACGTCTGGCGCAACACCAACGGTGCGACCGCGACCAACAGGTTCCTCGCCGCCGGCCAGCGCGTCGGCGCGATCCCGGGGACCGACTTCCTCCCGTCCGAGGTGTCGACCGTCAACCAGCAGGACACCGCCGCCTATGCCATGGTGCAGTTCGGCAACAACGAGCCGGTGTTCGGCGGCATCCGCCTCTCCGGCAACGTCGGCGTCCGCTATGTCCGGACCACGGTGCAGTCGCGCACCGAGACCGCGGTGCCCAACCGTACCGAGCTCGGTGTGGTCGATCCCTTCTCCACTCGCTGCGTGGCGACGACGCGACAGCTGCCGGACGGGACCACGCAGGTCACCCAGCCCGGCGGCGTGTGCAACCTCGGCGAGACCGAATATGAGCGGCTGCGCACCTTCGCCACGCCGGGCTACGCCTCGCAGCCGGCGGACTTCACGAACAGCTACAATTACTGGCTGCCGAGCGCGAACCTCAAATTCGGCGTCACCAACGACCTGATCGTTCGCGTCGCCGCATCGAAGGTGCTGACCAGGCCGGACTTCGCGAACATAAGGCCGTACGTGACCTATGCGCTCGAGCCGGGTTCAGGCACGGTGACGATCAACGCGGGCAACCCGTACCTCAAGCCCGCTACTGCCTGGCAGTTCGACGCGACGGTCGAATGGTATTTCGGCCGCGTCGGCCAGATCTCGCTCGACGCCTTCTACAAGACGGTCGACGGCTTCTTCTACCAGTCGCTGGTCAACCGCTCGATCACCAACAATGGCATCACCCAGAACATCCAGGCGCGCGGCCCCGCCAATTACGATGGCAAGGGCAAGATCAAGGGCTTCGAGGTCGCCTACCAGCAGACCTTCGACTTCCTGCCGGGCTTCCTGAGCGGCCTCGGCTTCAACGGCAACTACACCTATATCGACAGCTCGGGTCTGCCCAACTCCTTCCTCAACGGCGGCACGCCTTCGTCCGACTCGACGATCGCCAAGGGCAATCTGCCGCTGGAAGGACTGTCGAAGCACAATATCAACGCCACCGCCTTCTACGAGAAGGGGCCGGTCTCGCTGCGCGCCGCGTACAACTGGCGCTCCCGCTTCCTGCTCACCGCGGCGGACGTGATCTTCCCCTACACGTCGATCTTCAACGACGCGACCGGGCAGCTCGACGCCTCGGCCTTCATCAATCTCAACAAGTGGGTCAAGCTCGGGGTCCAGGGGGTCAATCTGACCAACACGACGACCAAGCTGCTCCAGGCCTACAAGGGCGGCTCGGACGACCTCGCACCGCGCTCCTACTTCACCAACGACCGGCGCTACTCGATCATCCTGCGCGCCAATTATTGAGGAGCACGCCCGCCGGACCTCGCTCCGGCGGGCGATCGCCGCGTCACGCGCGCGCGGGCGCCTCCGCCAGCGCGCGTGCGATCGCCGCGTGCAGCGGCTTGGGGCAATAGTCGACGTCATACGGGCAGGGTCGGCGCGGCGCCTTGTCGGGGCGCGGTTCGAACGGCCCGATCCAGCTGAAGCGGTCGCACAGCCCCCAGGCGAGCACGTCGCGCAGCCCCGGGTAGCTCAGCGTCACGTCTAGGTAGCGGCGCGCGTAATCGGCCACGCCGCGGTCGCGCGCGGCGACCTCGACCGGCAGGCCGTTGTCGCGCACGTCGAACTCGGTGATCAGCAGGCGATAACCCATCGCGGTCACCGCATCGAGGAAGCGCCGCCACTCGCCCTCGTAGGCGCGCGCACTCGGCGCGGTGTCGCTGCCGGCGGTGACGATGTGCGATTGCAGCCCGAGTGCATCGACCGGCGTGCCGCGCCGGCGGAAGCCTTCCAGCAGCCGCAGGACGCCGGCGCGGTGCGCCGCGTTGCCAGGCTCCCAGCTCATGTAATCGTTGTAGACCAGCTCGGCGTGGGGGGCGGCGGCGCGCGCGGTGCGGAAAGCGAGGTCGAGCGTGGCCTCGGTCCCGCCGAGCGCCTGGCTGAGCGCGGTCTCCTCCAGCGCGCCGGTCTCGGGCGTCACCGCCTCGTTGACGACGTCGTAGCTGGTGATGCGCGTGCCGTAGCGGCGCGTGACGGTCTCGATATGCTCGCGCAGGAGGCGCGCCGCCTCGGTCGCGGGACGCGCGCCGAAATCATGCGCCTCAAGCCAGCGCGGCATCCACTTGCGCCTCTGCCACAGCAGGTTGTGCCCGCGCAGTGCCATGTGCTCGCGGGTCGCGAAGTCGGCGATCCGGTCGAAGGCGGCGAAGTCGAAGCGATCGGGGGCCGGGCGCAGGTGCTGCCACTTCATCTCATTCTCGGCGACCAGCACGCCGCAGTCGGCGCGCAGTAGCGCGGCGTAGCGCGGATTGTCCGCCGAGGCGCCCTGCGGCCGGCTCGACAATGCCGAGCCGAAGCGAGCGCCGATCGGGCGTGCGACCGCGTCGAGCCCGGGCGGGCCGCTCGCGCCGAAGGCGGGCCTTGTCCCCAGCGCGGCGGTGAGCGCCGCCAGTCCCTCGCGTCGTGTCGGCGACCAGCCCATGCGCGGCTCCTTCGTCAGCGGCGGCGCGGAACGCGCGCGCGCGGTTCGTCCAGCGCTGAAGCGACCCAGAGCAGCGGCGCGTTCCAGTTGATCGCCACCTCGTTGAGCGCATAGGCGCGGATATCGTCGGTCCAGCAGCGCTGCGGCGCGCAGCTGCCCTTCATCTTGGCCGCGATCGGGTCCACCATCGCGGTCGAGTTGGGGCCGCCGGAGACCACGCCGGGCGGCGGGCCGGGCAGCGTGGCGTCGAGCTGGTGCGCCCAGAAGCGGTGGTGCGGGTTGGTCAGCGGTCGCGCGCCGAAACCCGAGACATAGCTCTGGTCGAGCGGGTTGCGGCCGAGCACATAGTCCATCGCGTCGACCATACCGTCGCGATAGCGCGTCGCCCCGGTGAGCCGCTGCGCCACGCCGAGGATCATCGCGCGGTTGAGGATCACCGCGTTCGACCCCCAGGAATAATCGAGCGTGGCATAAGGGATGCGATAGCCGCTGCGCGCTTTCTCGGCGAGGAAACCGTCGGCCGCGGCGATCAGCCCGGCGCGCGCGGGCGTCGCCGCGCTCGCCGGCACGCCCGCGGCGGTGGCGAGCGTGATCGTGCCGAGCGCGGCGACATGCCCCCAGTCGGGCGCGCGCACCGGCGCGGCGTGCCACGGCGAGTCCCGCAGCGCCGCGGCGAACGCCGGCTCGCGCGTGGTGGCGTACAGTTCGGCCGCGGCCCAGTAGAATTCGTCGCTCACGTCGTCGTCGCCGTAGCCGCCGCTGCCGGTGAAGCTGTTGGTGGCGAAGACCTGCGGCTGGCGCCGCGCGGCGGCATAGGCGCGGCGCGCGGCGGTGAGGCAGGTCGCGCTGAAGCCGGGATCGATGGTGCGCCAGATGCGCGCGCACTGTGCCGCCGTCGCCGCCAGGTTGAGCGTCGCCGCGGTGGTCGGCGGGTAGAGCAGCCGGTCCTCACGGTCGTCGGCGGGGCGGGTCGGCAGCGCGGTCCAGCGGCGATCGGCGACCTTCTGATGTGCCATGCCGCCCGCGTCGATCGTGCGGAAGGCGGGCGCGCCCCCGCCGACGAGGGCGCCGACCGGCACGGTCGCGCGCGCGCCGTCGGGGATCTGCATCGCCAGCAGGAAGCGCATCTCCCAGCGCGCCTCGTCGAGCAGGTCGTCGACGCCGTTGCCGCTCTCGGGCAGGTTGCCGCGGCCGTCGGCGAAGGGGAAGCGGCCAGTGCGCGCCTCGCGCTCGTACAGGTCCTGCAACGTCCACAACGCGATGCCGCCGTTCACGACATATTTGCCGTGGTCGCCCGCGTCGTACCAGCCGCCGGTGACGTCGAGGCGATAGTCGCACCCGGCCCAGCGCATGCCGCGCTCGTCCGCGCCGGAGAAGCACGGTGCGACCTCCTTGGCGTGGCCGGCGGGGCGTGCCCAGCGCGGATCGCCGGCGAAGCGCGGCTCGATCGCGATGCCCGCGCGCGTGTGGTAGAAATAGTGGAGCGCGGCCGCGGCGAGCGGCGCGTAGAGGTCGGCGCGGACGACGAACGGCCGGCTGGTCTGTCCCGCGACCGACAGCCGATAGGTGCCCGGCTCGGTGAGGCGCGCGAGATCGACGAGGTGGACGTGATCGCCCGACGCGGCGTCGTCGCCGATGAGCAGAGTGTGACCAGTCGCTGCGACGCCGCCGCGAGCGTCGCGCGCGGTCCAGCGAAGCGGCGTCGTCGACGCGGCCGCAACGATCGCGCGCTTGGCGGTATCGGGCAGGAAGCCGAGCTGGTTGAGGTGGATCGCGGCTGGTGGCGAGGCCGCACCAATCGAGGAAGCGGCGACCAACGCGATCGGGACGAGGGGGCGAAGGTTCATGCCCTCACTCTATTAGCGCGCGCGGGAAAGGGGAATGGTGACGGATCGAGCACCGGAGCGCTACTTGCAGATCACGAGCTTCTTCTTCGTTCGACGGCGCGATCGCTTCATTGGAACGGCAGGTGCGATCCCTTTCAGCCGGAGCAGTGATGCTCCCGTTTGTGCAAGCTTGAGATAACGACATGAACGCGCGGGCGGAGCTGGAGTGTTTTCCGAGGCTTCCCTGACGACCGGTAATTGGGTCGTCACTCGATGATCGGAGGTTGTATCCTCAGAGGCGTTCGCGAAGTAGCACGGTGATGGTCCCACCGAGCGGATCGATGAGGTCGGTCTGTGGGGGCCGAGGCGGCGCCGCTGCCGAACCTGATCGTGATCCTGAAAAGTATCGCGATGGCGATACAAAAAGCAGCTTTGCCCCGCGTTCTTCATTCAGATGCGCGAGCGCATCGGAGGACGGCATTCGCTTTGAAGGCACGTCGTCAGGGCGACGGTCGAGTCGGCGATCAGGTCGGTTCGTACATCGGCCCCTGATTCGATCAGCTTGCGTCCCTGTATATAGTCCTTGGTGGCGTTGACGCAGTCGAGCGCGACGACCCGGCCGTTGCGAAGGTAAATCACCGAGAAGGAGCGAGCGTCGATCGCTCCGCGCAAGACGGCGAGATCGTGTCCCGCGGCGAGCCCCACCGTCTGTAGCCGCAGATCATATTGGTTCGACCAGAACCACGGCACCGCGTAATAAGGGTGCGCGACCCCGGCGATCGAGCGCGCGACCGTGCCCGCCATATCGTTGGCGTTCTGCACCGACTCCAAGCGGATCCGCGCACCGTCGGCGAAGGCGTTGGCGTGCGTGGCGCAATCACCGATGGCGTAGACGTCGGGCAGGCTGGTCCGGCACACGGCGTCGACCTCCACGCCGTCGCTGCCGCGCGCGCCGGCGGCGAGGAGCGGTGCCACCGCCGGTACGATGCCGACCCCGACGATCACCAGGTCCGCGGGCACCAGCTCGCCCGAGGCGAGGCGCACGCCGCACGCGGTGCCGTCCCGACCCTCGATGCCGTGCACCGCGGTGCCGAGCCGCAGCGTCACCCCCCGCGCTCGATGCTCGGCCTCGAGGAAGCGCGCCAGCATCGTCCCCGACATGCGCGCGAGGACGTGCTGCTGCGCCTCGATCAGCGTCACCGCCTTGCCGGCGCCGACCAGCACCGCCGCCGCCTCCAGGCCGATGTAGCCGCCCCCGATCACGACGACCTGGCGCGCCGTAGGAAGCTCGCTCGCCAGCCGATCGGCGTCGGCGCGCGAGCGCATCGAATGCACCCCCGCGAGCGCGGCACCCGGGCAATCGAGCCGGCGCGCCGCCCCGCCGGTCGCCCAGACGAGACGGCGGTAGCCAATGCTGGTGCCGTCCGCCGCGGTGACGCGCCGCGCCGCGGGGTCCACCGCGTCGATCCGGCAGCCGGGACGGAGATCGACCGCCTTCTCCTGCCAGAAGGCGGCCGGCCGGATCAGCAGGCGCTCGAAGCTCTTCTCGCCGGCGAGGTACGCCTTGGTCAGCGGCGGTCGCTCATAGGGCAGCTCGGCCTCGTCCCCGATCAGCGCGACCGTGCCCTGGTAGCGGAGCTGGCGCAGCGCGATCGCGGTCTGGGCGCCGGCCTG
This sequence comes from Sphingomonas citri, assembly GCF_019429485.1. GTDB lineage: Bacteria > Pseudomonadota > Alphaproteobacteria > Sphingomonadales > Sphingomonadaceae > Sphingomonas > Sphingomonas citri. Next base: position 61,203 of record NZ_JAHXZN010000011.1, read on the forward strand.
GCCCGCGCCCACGATCACGACATCATAGTCGCTCACCGTCGCCCCGCTCACCGCCGCGCGCTCACGATCCGGGGGCGATCGTCACGCGCAGGCCGTCGAGCCGCCCGTCGAAGGCGATCTGGCAGCCCAGCCGCGACGTCGGCGCGACCTGGTCGAGCCCGTCGAGCAGCTCGCGCTCGGCCTCGCTGGGCGGCGGCAGGGCGAGCGCCTGCGCCGGATCGACGATGACGTGACAGGTCCCGCAGGAGAGCGAGCCACCGCACGCCGCCAGCAGCTCGTCGATACCATTGTCGCGGATCACCTCCATCACCGACAGGCCGGCGTCGGCGGGGAGTGGGCGGGTTGCGCCGTCGCGGGTGGTCACGATCAGAGAGGCCATAAGTAGTTCCAGCTGGGAGTGAGGGAGTGACCGGCCGCCGCGCTCGGCGGCCGGACGGCAGGCGATCAGTAATGGAAGCGGAAGTCGATCCCGACCCGGCGCGGGGTCAGCACGCCGCGCGCGTAATAGCGCTCCACCACGTCGGTGCGGACCTGGTTGAACGACGAGATGTCGTTGCTGATCGCGGTCACCGCATATTTGTTGGTGAGATTGTCGGCGAAGAGGCCGACCTCGAACTGCTTGCTGACATAGTTGAGCGAGGCGCTGTGGGTGACATAGCCCGGGATCGCCTCGCCGTTGCCGCGCAGCCCGACGCGCGAGTAGATGTCGCCGCGATAGACCGTCGCCCAGATCGCCTCGATCCTGCGGTCCTGGTCGAGCGGGTGGCTGTAGATGACCTGCGCGCTGCCCGAGTTCTTGGCCGAGCCCGGCAGGCGGTCCCCCTCGAAGGCGTCGTAGCGGACCCCCTGGCTGACCACGAGCCCGGTGACGTCCTGGGTGAGGTGCGCGTCGACGTAGGAATAGGTGCCGATCACGGTCAGCTCGGGGAGAGGGCGCAATGTGGCCTGCACGTCGAAGCCGCGCGAGACCGCGTCGGCGCCGTTCACCGTGATGCCGATCGCGCCGTTGACGGTCTGGCTCGGCACCTGGACCCCGCTCCAGTTGATCTCATAGCCATCGACGGTGAGCTGGAGGCGCCGGTCGAAGAGGCTGGCGCGAAGGCCGATCTCCTTGTTGCGGGTGCGGTCGGGCCCGTAGACCAGTTCGTTCGGCAGCGCGCAGAGGTTCTGCCCGGCGGGCAGCGGCTGGAGGCACGGGACGACGCGATTGACCCCGCCGACGCGATAGCCGGTCGAATAGGTGAAATAGGCGAGCAGCCCCTCGCCGAACTTGTAGGACGTGTTGGCCTTCCACACGAGGCCGTCCTTGGAGGTGTCGCCGGTGCGGATCCGGCTCGGGTCGATCGTGAACGAGGGATAGGGCATGCGGGCCAGTCCGCCGCTCAGCAGCGGCAGGTCGGATCCGCCGCTGACCTCGGCGTCATATTTGAAATAGCGCAGCCCCCCGGTCACCTGCCATGCCTCGGTGAGGTGAAGCGTGCCCTCGCCGTATGCCGCCTTCTCCACCGTCTTGCTGTTGACCTGCGAGATATATTCCAGGTTGTCCGGTCGCGGGATGTCGAAATATTCGGCGAAACCGGGGGTGTACTCCTGCCGATTGCTGTCGAATTTCAGTCGGTTGTAGAAGCCGCCGATGACCCAGTTGAACGGGCCACCATGTGTCGAGACGAGCCGGACCTCCTGGTTGAACTGCTTATAATGCTGCTCGTTGTCCGCGTAGGATGAGAACTGCGGAAAAGCCTCGTAGCCATAGTCGAGATCGAGCAGCAGGTCGGTGTTGTCGTCCACCGAGGTGATGTGCTGCTTGGTGTAGGCCGTGGTGCTGACCAGCTGCGCGACCCCGCCGATCTTGATGTCGAACTCTGCCGCGAACAGGTCGGCGTCGCGCTCGACCGGCTCGAGGTAGCGCCATGGTCCCTCGTAGCGGCCGGTGCCGAGCACGCCCGCGCCATTCGCCTGACGCCCGCCGGTCCTGGTGTTCTGGTGCGCGTAGGTCAGATATGCCTTAAGGTCGGGATTATACTCCAGCAGCAATTGGTTGCGCGTGGTGAAGGTGTGCTCATAGTTCACATCCTCCTTGCGCTTGAAGTTGGCGCCGTAATTGCCCGTGTCGAGCGAGCCGGTCGAGGTCTCGGTGGCGCGGCCGGGCTGCGGGTCGGAGACGCCGGGCTGTTGCAGCAGATAGTTGTAATCGATGAAGCCGGCATTGGCGTAATAGCCGGTCGCGGTGCGGAAGGCGACGTGATCGCGCACGATCGGCACGTTGAGCGCGATGTCGCCGACCGCGCCGAAATCATCCGAATAGGACTGCGCGTAACCGCGGCCATGGACGTCGAGGCTGAAGCGATCGGTCTCGGGCCGGTTGGGCAGATAGCGCACCGCGCCGGCGAGCGTGCCGAGCCCGTAGAGCGTGCCCTGCGGGCCTTGGAGCACCTCGACACGGTTGATGTCGATCAGCTTGAAGTCGAGGTAGAGCGGCACCTCGCCGAGGTAGACTCCTACCGCATTGCCGCTGTCGGCGCCGCCGACGCTGGTGTCCCCCGAGGAGATGCCGCGCAGGATGATCGCGCCGGTCGAGCCCGGGCCGGTGTCCGCGACGGTGACGCCGGGCGTGAACGAGGCGAGCGAGCGGATGTCGTCGAGCCGCTGCGACGCGATCGTCTCGGCCGAGACCGCGCTGATGTTGATCGGCGCATCCTGCAACGTCGTGCGCCGCCGGCTGCCGGTGACGACGATCTCATTGCCGTCGACCGATGCCGCGGCGGTGTCGCCGGGTTCGGTGGCCGCCGGGGCGACGCCGGTCGCGGCCTCCTGCGCCAGCGCCGGTCCCCCGGCGACGCCCATCAGCGCGGTCGCGCACAGCAACCCTGCGCGGGAGAAACGTCCTGCCATCAAAGCCCCCAATCGATACGTTGAACGAGCCGCCCCTCCGCGACTGCCGGCCGGCGTCGGCGCCTCGCGCGGGCCCGATCGCTGCGGTGCGAGATTGTTGGCAGCGGCGGCAAATCGATATGGGGTGTTTGACGTAAGCGCTCCCGCCGACGCTCGCGCGTACGTCAAACGGCGCATGTCGGACGCGTCGGGCCGCGGGCTATGCCGATCATATGGTCCGATCCGTCTCCCTCGCGCTGACCGGCTGCGCCGTCCTCTCGGCCGGACTGTCGGCGCCGCCGGCGGCAGCGGAGCGCGCGGCCAGCGCGCGGCTGGTCCATTGCGGCGAGGCGACCTGCCTGCGACTCTCGGGCCGGCGCGACGGTGCGGCGACGGAGCTCCGCGTGGACGGACGCGTCCTGCCCGTCGTCGGGGAGCGCTCCTGGCAGGCGACGGTGCCGCTCGCCGTGGCGCGGGGCTGGCGGCTCACCCGCGGCTATGCCGTGCCGGTCGTGCTGGTCGATCGTGCGAGCGGGGCGGAGCGCACGCTGGCGGTGCCGTTGCCGCCCGGCGCGCTCGGCGCGCGCGTGCAACTGGCGTCGCTGATCGTCAGCGCGCGCTGACCCCGCGCGGGACGCTACCTTCTCCGCCCCTCGCTTGTGCCCGCGCGGGTGCGATCCTACATGAATGCGACCCAATCGCCGGAGAGCGATGGGCAGCGATGCAGGAGATGAGGATGAAGATCGGTCTGGCCGCATGTGCCGCATTCCTGATGGCCACGTCCGCGCTCGCCGCGCCCGGCGCGGACCCGCTCTCGGCCGAGAGCAGCGTGCTCAACCTGCGCGGCATCGATCTCACCAGCGTCGAGGGGCAGCAGCGTCTCGCCATCCGCATGGACCGGGTCGCCGACACCGTCTGCGGGCAGGGGATGAGCAGCGTCCATCTCGCGCTCGCCGCGCAGGCGCGGGAGTGCCGCGCCGACGTGCTCAGCGACATGCGCAGCCGCGTCGCCGCGGCTGCGAGCGCGGCGCGCGAGTCGGGCGGCGCGACGCAGCTAGCGATGCGCTGACCCGCGGCGCGGGGCGGTCGTTCCACGATCGCTCCCGCGGCCGCGTCGAACGTGCTCCGGCGAACGCCGGAGCCCAAGCGACCGATGCCGGCACGGCGGCGCCGCACCCCCGTGTCCGCAGAGGCGCGACGCTCAAGCGCGTCACTCCCCCATGCGGAGGGGCTTCTTCCACCAAGACAGCGTGTGCGCGTCGTGCGCGCTGGTCCACAACCCGGCGCGCGTGTAGCGTAGCGCGCCGCTGCCCGCCGCCGCGCCGACGCGCGCGGTGATCGCGAGCGAGGCGGGATCGATGACGACGAAGGTCTGCCCGGCGGTGGTGCGCAGCCAGACCTTGCCGCCGCCCGCGTCGATGTCGCCATAGGCGAGCGTCGCGTCGACCTTGACCCGCCCCGTCACGTCGCCGCTCGCCGGATCGACGCGCGCGACCGTGCCGTCGCCCTGCTCCTGCACCCACACCGCGCCCTCGCCCGCGACCAGGAAGCCGGGCTCGCGCCCCAGGGCGGTGCGGTGGACGACGGTGTTGCTGGCGGGATCGATCTTCTGCAGGCTCTGCCCCGCGGCGCTGACCGCCCACAGCGCGCCCATGCCGAAGGACAGGTAGAAGGTGCCGGGATCGACCGCGATCGACGCGGTCACGCGATCGGTGGCGGGATCGATCCGTGCGACCGCCCCCGCGGCGTCGCTCGCCAACCAGATCGAGCCCGCGCCCGCGACGACGTTGAGCTCGCCCTTGGGGTTGGCGATCCCCGTGGGGATGGTCGCGGTGATCCGGGCGGTGCGCAGGTCGATCCGATGGAGGTTGAGCGCGGTGCAGTCCGCCACCCAGAGCGACCCGTAGGCGACCGTCATCGCGCCGCACGGCCGCGCCATCGCCACCTCGGCGAGCTTGCCGCGACGTGACCAGCGCTCGACGCGGCCTTTGTTGGTGGCCCACACCGAATCGCCGTCGACCGCGAGGAAGTCCGCGAAGCCGGGGACCTGGATCACCTGCTCGCGCGGCGTCGTCGTCCGGGCCGGCGCCGCGCCCGCCAGCAGCGTGAACAATCCCATCGTCGCCGCGTGCGCCGCCGCTCGCGAGGTCAAGCGGCGGCCTCCGCGCCGTCGCGCTCGCGCCGGTCGTCGGTTGCCTGGTAGCGCGCGATCAGCGGGCGCGCGGGGAAGAGGAACTGCTCGCCGATCGAGAGTCGCCGACGCTCGCCCTGACCGACGACCTCGGCCTCGCCCTCGCCGAAGGTGCCGAAGATCCGATCCAGCAGGATCAGCGAGTTGCCGTAATTGCACCGCGTCTCCGCATAGCCGGTCGAGTGGTGCAGGCTGTGATGGCGGATCGTTGTAAAGACGAAGGCGTACCAGCGCGGCGGGTCGAACCGCGTGTTGGCATGCGCGAAGGTGGAGACCACCGCCAGCACGTTGAGCGCGCAGAACATCGCCGGCTGCGGCAGATCGAACAGCGCCAGCACGCTGAGGCTGATCAGGAACAGCTCGATCGGGTTGCCGACCGCGCCCTTCATCGCATTGAGCTGGGTGAGGTGGTGGTGCGGCGCATGGGTCGACCAGAAGAACGCCTGGTTGTGCATCAGGCGGTGCATCCAATATTGCCCGAACTCGACCAGGAACACCGCCAGCGCCACCTGCGCCACGAACGGCAGATGCATTGCCCAGAGCGTCGTGATCCCGAGCCCGTGCTTCAGCGCGGTCAGCGGCTCGTCGGCGAGCGTCTTCGACGCCCAGGCGATCACCGTGTAGCTCAGCGTCACGTAGAAGACGTCGGTGAGGAACTCGCGCCAGGTGAGTCGCCAGCTGGCGTGTCGTTCGTTCACCCATTCCAGCGCCTGGATCGCCGCTGTGGTCGAGAGCGTCGCGATCACGATCGACCAGGCGCTGCCCGTCCACGCCGCCGGCGCGAGTGCCCAGAACAGCAGCACGGCCGCGACCATCACCGGCTGCACGTAGCTCATCATCGCCTGCTTCATCGTCACCTGCCCGAGCGCATCAGCGTCATGCCTGGTAGGCTAGAACAAGCGCCGCGCGGATCGCAGGTGGGCGAATGACGTAGCCGTCGCGTCAGTCGACCGGGATGCCCTGCCGGCGGAGGAAGGCGCGCGCCGGTTCCAGCGCCTCGGCGTGGCGGCGCCAGCGCCCGACCGCATCGCGGTACAACGGTCGGCGCACCTGCGCGGCGCTGGGTGTGGCCACTGGCGCGGCGTTCGCCTGAAAGTCGAGGCAGGCGTCGGACCAGCTCAGCCCGCAATGGTCCAGCAGCCGGCGCGTCTGTCCCGCCTGATCGTCGACCAGCGCCTCATAGCCGAGCTCGAGCACGCGCCCCGGCAGTGCGGCGCGCCAGATCGCCATCAGCCGGTCGAAGCGATGGTAGTAAGCGGCGGTGTCGAGCAGGTCGTAGCTATAGTCGTAGTAGCGCGAGCCGATCGCGAACAGGTTGCGGAAGTTGGCGAGCACGGTGTCGAGCGGGTCGCGGCGCAGGCACACGATCGCCGCTCCCGGCAGCGCCCGCGCGATCGGACCGAGGTAGAGGAAGTTGCCGGGAAATTTGTCGACGAACCGGGGTCGGCGGCCCGGCACGTGCGGCGCGGAGCGGGCGAGATAGTCGCGACCGATCGCGCCGGCGTCGGCGTGCGACGCGGCGCGGATCGTATCGGGGTCGAGCACCCGCCGGCCGCGCGTGCCGGCGGCGGCCTTGATCGCGAGCGGCAGTGCCTGCAGCTCCCCGGCGCTCTCCACGTCGGGGTGCGAGGACAGGATGCGGTCGACCAAAGTGGTGCCGGTGCGCGGCATGCCGACGACGAACATCGGCGCCACGCCCGGCGGGTCGGATGTCGCTCGCGCAGCGAAAGCCGCCCAGCACGCCTCGATCGCATCGAAGACCGCTTCATCGTCGGCGAAGCGATAGGGCAAGGTGGCGCGGTGCTCGGCGTTGGCCTGCGCCAGCATCGCGAAGGCGGCGTGCGGGTCGGCGAGGTCGTCCAGCTCCTTGGCCAGCGCGTAGCCGAGCAGCAGCCGGTCGCGCGGCGCGGTGGCGGCGGCGTGCGCGGCGGTGAGGCGGTCGATGTGGTGGCGCTCGGGGGTCTGCCGCCGCAGTCCGGCGAGCAGGTGATGGGCGCGCGCATCCCCCGGCGCGCGCGCGATCAGTGCCTCCAGTGCGTCCTCGGCCTCCGCCTGCCGCCCGACGAAGCTCAGCGCGGCGGCGAGATTGTAGCGGAAGGCGGCGTTCGCCGGCTCGAGCCGGACCGCCGCGGCGAAGTGCGGCAGCGAGGCGGCATGATCGCCGAGCCGCGCGTAGACGCAGCCCATCGTGTCACGCCCCAGCGCGTCGCGCGGCGGCGCGGCCTCGGCCGCCGCCAGCGCGCGCGCGGCGTCACCGTCTCGCCGCACCAGCGTGTATAGCCGCGCGAGCTGGGCCTGGTATTCGCCGCGCCCCCCGCGCGCGACCGCCTGCTCGATCAGCGCGATACCGCCGCTCACCTTGCCCAGCATCGCGGTCGCCAGGCCGGCGAGGAAGAAGGGCTCGGCCACCGCGGGAGCGGCGTGGCGCCAACGGTCGGCCGCGGCGAGCGCCGCCGTGATCTCGCCGCGCGCGAGGGCGCCGCGGATCGCGCTGGCCGTAGCGTCGGGCGGGCGGGCCATCGTCGACCTACCGTGTCAGCGTGGTGACTGCGATCGCGGTGGCCGACGCGCGATTCTCCACCCCCATCTTCTCGAAGATCTGCTCGAGATGCTTGTTCACGGTGCGCGGGCTGATCTGTAGGATCTCGCTGACCTCGCGGTTCGGCTTGCCGCGGCTGATCCACAGCAGCACCTCGGCCTCGCGCGAGGTCAGGCCGTGCTGCGCGGCGAGGATCGTCTTCTCCTCGCCCTCGTGCCGCTCCGAGAGTCGGAACACCCATTGTGCCGCCGGCGTGCAGCGCAGCAGCCCGGCCTCCAGCGTGCGCTCGCCGACGGACACGGTGACGCGCGCGCCCGGCGCGGGCGCGCTCGCTTGGAGCTGGCGCAGCGCGGCGGCGAAGGGCGCGGGCAGGGTGCCCGACGCCGCCGACCAGCCGGGGAACAGCCGCTCGAGCATCGCGCCCGCCACGGGGGTCAGCCACTGCGGCTCGCCCGCGCGATCGACCGCAAGCGCCGGCCGCCCGCTGGTGTCGAGCGCGAGCTGGCTGCCGTGCGCCACCCGCGCGGTGGCGAGATGGACGCGGATGCGCGCGAGCAGCTCGTCGAGCTCGATCGGCTTGCTGACGAAGTCGATCCCGCCGGCGTCGAGCGCGCGCACGACATGCTCGGTCTCGGTCAGGCCGGTCATGAAGATGATGGGGAGGTGCTGGAAGGCGGGGTTGGCCTTGATCTGCCGCGTCGTCTCGAATCCGTCGAGCTGCGGCATCACCGCGTCCATCAGGATCAGGTCGGGGGTGACGCGCTTCAGCAGATCGAGCGCGGCGCGCCCGTCGATCGCGATCAGCACCGTCATGCCCGCGTCCTCGAGCGTGCTGGTCAGGAAGCGCAGCGCCTCGGGCGTGTCGTCCACCACCAGGACGACAGGTCGCGGGGCGTCGGCGGGGTCAGCGCGTCGCATCGTCGATCGTGCCGAGCAGCGCGCGCAGGTCGAAGTCGCCGAGCTGCCGTCGCAGCACCGCAGCGAGCGCGTCGGCGGCGGGGATCGCGCCGGCGAAATCGTCGATCGCGCGCTCGACGCCGCGCACATGGCCGACCTCGGCGAGTTCGCGCACGCGCGCGAGCAGCGGCGCTGCCTCGGGCGGGAGGCCGTTCTCGGGCGCGGGGGCGTCCGGCGGAGCGATCGGCGCGGTCGGCGCGGCCTCCTCCCAGCGCAGGCGGAGCTGCGCGCCGATCACGGCGACGAGCGTGTCCAGCTCGACCGGCTTGGTGACGAAGGCGTCGTGGCTGCTGCGCCCGTCGCCGCCGACGCGGAAGGCGTGCGCGTCGGCCGAGACCATCACGATGCGCAGCACCGCGCCGTGCGCCGAGCGCAGCCGCTCGGCGACCTGCCAGCCGTTGAGCCCCGGCATCTGGATGTCGAGCAGGACGATGTCGGGTGTGACGTCGGCGGCGAGCGCGATGCCCTCGGCACCGTCCGCGGCGACGTGGACCACGAAGTCGAGCCCCCCGAGCAGCGCACGCAGGATATGACGCTGCGACGGGTCGTCGTCGATCACCAGCACGGTGCGACGTGGTCCCTCGTAGCCGATGATCCGCCCGCGCGCGCCGCGGCTCCGCGCCGGCGTGGCGAGCGAGGGCAGCATGGCACGGAAGCGGAACGCGCTGCCGACCCCCGGCGTGCTGGTCACCGCCACGTCGCCCCCGAGCACGCGGGCGAGCACGCGCGTGATGGCGAGGCCGAGCCCGATGCCGGGTTGGCGCTGCGCCGCCGCGAGGCTGCCGCGGTCGAACGGCTCGAAAATGCGATCCAGGTCCTCGGGCGCGATGCCGATGCCGGTGTCGATCACCTCGATGTCGGCGACCTCGCTGCGGTAGCGGACCGCGAGCGTGACGTGACCCGCGGGCGTGTATTTGATCGCGTTGGAAACGAGGTTGATGAGGATCTGGCGCAGCCTCTTCTCGTCAGCCTTGACCTGATCGGGCAGCCGGTCGCGCACCTCGAGCGTCAGCGTCAGTCCCTTGGCGCTCGCCTGCATGCGGAACATGTCGACGACGTGCTGGAGCAAAGCGCGCAGATCGACGAGGTCCTGCCGGATCGTCAGCACGCCGCTCTCGATCCGCGAGATCTCGAGCAGGCCCTCGACCAGGTTGGTGACATGCTCGGCCGAGCGGCGGATGATCGAACCCGCCTCCGCGCCCGAGAGATTATGGTCGCGCTCGAGCAACTGGGCATAGCCGTAGATGACGTTGAGCGGGGAGCGGATCTCGTGGCTGACCGCGACGAGGTAGCGCGTCTTGGCCTCGTTGGCCGCCTCGGCCGACTCCCGCGCGCGGCGCAGCTCGGCCAGCGCGCGCGCGTGCGCGGCGGGCTCGGCGCCGAGCGGCGCGCCGTCGATGGGGTCGGCCGCGGCGGTCACGCCCCGGCCGGGCGGGAGAGGCCATCGATGTACGCGCGCCAGCCGCCCAGCGCGGTGATGTCGCGCGCGCCCTCTATCGCGCGCGGCTCGGCGACGAAGCCTTTCACGACCGACCCGTCCGCCAGCGTCACCGAGCCGATCGCGAGCGGCGCGGGCACCTCCACCACGAAGCTGCCGAAGGCGGCGACGTCGAGCTCGTACACCTCGACCGCGATCGCGGCGCCGCCGGCGGCATGGATCAGCGCCGGCTTGGGCGGGGTGCTGTTCGCGATCGCGTACAGGCGGTAGCTGGGCGCGGTGGTGGTGGCCGCGACCAGCCGCGCGTCGCGCGAGGTGAGTTGCCAGTGCAGCGGCATGCCCTCGAGATGGGCGCCGACGACGGCGAGCTTCACGGTGTCCATGCGATCCTCGATGTGGAGTGGAGGGGGAGGGGGCAGCGCGGCGTCGTCGAGATAGGCCTGCCCGGCGTCGAGCAGGGCCGCGTCGCTCCACGCGGGCGCGATCAGCGTGACGCCGAAGCCGGTGTCGTTGTCGCGCCAGCCCGCCGGCACGGCCAGCGCGGCCATGTCGAGCAGGTTCACGAAATTGGTGTAGAGCCCGAGGTTGCTGTTGAGCGCGATCGGCGCGGCGCGCATCTCGGCGATGCGGTAGATCGTCGGCGCGGTCGGCAGCGCGAGCAGGTCGACACGCCGCCACATCTCCTCCGCGGCGCGCTGCAGCTCGGCGAGGCGGTACTGGCCGCGGAACACGTCCACGCCGCTGGTGTCGCGCCCATCTTCCAGGATCGCCCGGACGGTCGGGTCGAACGCCTCGGGGCGCTCGTCGAGCAGCGGTCGCGCCGCGGCGACCCGCTCCGCCACCCACGGGCCGCCGTAGAGCAGCATCGCCGCCTCGCGCAGCGGCGTCACGTCGAGCTCGACCAGCTCGGCGCCCCGCGCGGCGAGCGTCGCCAGCGCGCGCTCGTACAAGCGCTCCGACGCGGCGTCGCCGAGGAATAGTCGCTGGTCGGGCCGCGGCACGCCGATGCGGCGCGGCGCGAGCGCGCGCTCGCCACCGCGGCGCGAATAGGGGTCGGCCGGGTCGAACCCGGCGACCACCGCGTCGACGATCCGTGCGTCTTCGACCGTGTGGGTGAGCACAGTGATACAGTCGAGCGTGCGGCAGGCGGGCACCAGCCCCGCCGTGCTCCACCGCCCCTTGGTCGGCTTGAGACCGATCAACCCGTTGAAGGCGGCGGGAACGCGGCCCGACCCGGCGGTGTCGGTGCCAAGCGCGAAGGCGACCAGCCCCGCCGCGACCGCCACCGCCGAGCCCGAGCTCGACCCGCCGCTGACATAGGCGCGGTTGAACACGCAGGCGGGCGCGCCATAGGGGCTGCGCGTGCCATTGAGCCCGGTGGCGAACTGGTCGAGGTTGGTCTTGCCCAGCGGCACCGCGCCCGCGGCGATCAGGCGCTCGACCACCTCGGCCGATACCGCGGGCGTATAGGCGAATTCGGGGCAGGCCGCGGTGGTCGGCGCCCCGGCGAGATCGATGTTGTCCTTGATCGCGAAGGGCACGCCCGCGAGCGGCAGAGTCTCGCCCGCCGCCACGCGCGCGTCGACCGCGGCGGCGGCGCGCAGCACCGCCTCCTCGTCGAGCCGCGTGATCCAGACCGCGGGCTGCACCTCGGCATAGGCGACGATCCGCGCCAGCGCCTCGTGCGCGACCGCGACCGCGCTGGTCTCGCGCGCGTTGACCGCCGCGGCGAGCGGGGCGACGTGGAAAGGCGGCGCGCTCATGCCACCTCCACCGCCAGCATCGCGCGGCCGGGCGAGAGCGCCTGTTTCTCCTGCACGTAGATGCCGCGCACGACCCCGCTGACCGGGCTGATCACCGCCGATTCCATCTTCATTGCCTCGATGATCGCGATCGTGTCGCCCGCGCTCACGCGCGCGCCGTCGGCGACGAGCAGCTTCCACAGGCTGCCGCCGAACGGCGCCTCTACCATCTCGCAGCCGTCGGGCAGCACGATCTCGGCGTCGCTCGCGGCGGAGCCCGCCTCCTCGGTCAGCGCGGCGACGCGGTCGAACTCGCCGTCGCGCTCCCAGGCAGCGCGCTCCGCGTCGAAGGCGGTCTGGCGCCGCGCCTGAAAGGCGTCGATCGTGTCGGCGTTCTCGGCGAGGAAGGCGCGATAGTCGGCGAGGCGGAACACCTCCTCCTCGATCCGGATCGCGCGCCGGCCGAGCGGGAAGTCGCGCCGCCACTCGGTCAGCTCGTCGTGGCTGACCGGGAAGAAGCGGACGCGGTCGAAGAAGCGCAGCAGCCAGGGCTTGCCGTCGCGGAAGGCGTCGGTCTGCCGCCACGCGTTCCACACCTGGATGGTGCGGCCGAACAGCTGGTAGCCGCCCGGCCCCTCCATGCCGTAGATGCACATGTACGCGCCGCCGATGCCGACCACGTTGGGCGGGGTCCAGGTCCGCGCCGGATTGTATTTGGTGGTGACGAGGCGGTGGCGCGGATCGATCGGGGTCGCCACCGGCGCGCCGAGATAGACGTCGCCCAGCCCCATGACGAGATAGTCGGCGTCGAAGACGATCCGCTTGACCTCGTCGATACTGTTCAGCCCGTTGACGCGGCGAATGAACTCGATGTTGTCGGGGCACCAGGGCGCGTCGTCGCGCACCGATTCCATGTATTTGTCGATTGTCTGGTAGATCGCCGGGTCCTGCCACGACAGCGGCAGGTGGACCACGCGCGAGGGGATCTCGAAATCGTCGAGCCCGCCCAGCCGCTCCTCGGCGGCGACCAGCGCGTCGAGCAGCGCCGCCTGCGACAGCTGCCGGCTGTCATAGTGGAGCTGGAGCGAGCGGATCCCCGGCGTCACGTCGATGATGCCCGGCAGGCCGACACGCTCGACCTCGAGCATCAGCGCGTGGACGCGCAGGCGCAGCTCGAGGTCGAGCGTGATCGGGCCGTATTCGACCAGCATGTTGCGGTCGCCCTGCTGGCGATAGGTCACCGCCGGACGCACGCCCTCCGCCGCGATCCGGTGCAGCACCGGCGAGCCGAGCGCGTCTTCGCGCGGCACCGGCTCCTTTGCCGCGCCGGCAAGCGTGGCGACCAGAGCGTCCTGCGCGCGCTCGGCGGCGGCGGCGCTTGCCTCGTCGATCGGCGCGAAGCGGACGCTGTCGCCGGGGGCGAGCTGGCCGACCTTCCACAGGTCCGCCTGCGCGACGACGAACGGGCAGACGAACCCGCCGAGCGACGGTCCGTCCGGGCCGAGGATGATCGGCATGTCGCCAGTGAAGTCCACCGCGCCGATCGCATAGGCGTTGTCGTGGATGTTCGACGGGTGGAGCCCGGCCTCGCCGCCGTCGGTGCGCGCCCATTCGGGCTTGGGGCCGAGCAGGCGGACGCCGGTGCGGTTGGAGTTGTAATGCACCTTCCACGCCGTCTCGCGCAGCATCGCGATGTCGCCGGCGGTGAAGAAGTCGGGCGCGCCGTGCGGGCCGTAGAGCACGCGCAGCGTCCAGTCGCGCGTGATCGCGGGGCGGTCGGCGGGGGCGAGCGCGCCCGCGTCGGGCAGCTGGGCCGGGATGCGCGACAGGTGGAGTGTGTCGCCCGTCGTCACTGCGCGTCCGGCGTGGCCGCCGAACTCGCCCAAGGTGAAGGCGCTGCGACTACCGAGATACAGCGGCACGTCTAGCCCGCCCGCGACCAGGATATAGCCGCGCATCCCCGCACCGGTGACCCGGCCGATCTTCAGCGTCTGGCCCGCGGCGACGTCGACGGGCACGTAGCAGCCGAGCGGCACGTCATCGAGCGCCGCCCCGAAGTCGGCGCCGGTCAGGCAGATGCGCGCCGGCGCGTTGAACAACAGCGTCGGCCCGGCCGCGGTCATCTCCAGCCCGGCGGCGTCCTCGGCGTTGCCGACCAGCCGGTTGCCGAGCCGGAGGGCGAGCGGGTCCATCGGCCCTGAGGGAGGCACCCCGACGTGCCACAGGTGGAGCCGGCCGGGATAGTCCTGCACCGTGGTCGAGGCGCCCCCCGCCAGCACGCGGATCGTGCGCGGCGCGTAGGCGATGTCGGCGAGCGCGCGCGTCGACACCGCGCCGCTGGTGAAGACATCGGAGCGCACCACCGTGCGCAGCCAGTCGAGGTTGGTCTCGATCCCCGCGATGCTGGTGCGGTCGAGCGCGTCCCGGATCGCCGCGACCGCGGCGACGCGCGTCGGCGCGGTGACGATCAGCTTGGCAAGCATCGGGTCGTACCAGGCGGACACCTCGGTCCCCGCCGCGACCCAGGTGTCGACGCGTGGCCCCTCCGGGAAGGTGACGCCGACGAGCCGGCCCGAGCTCGGGCGATAATCCTGCGCGGGATCCTCGGCGTAGAGGCGGACCTGGATCGAGGCGCCCCGCGGCGCCGCGACGAAGCCATCGAGGAAGCCGAAGTCGCCCGCCGCGCCGCGCACCATCCACTCGACCAAGTCGACCCCGGTGACCTGCTCGGTGACGCCGTGCTCGACCTGGAGCCGGGTATTGACCTCGAGGAAGAAGAAGTCGTCGCGCTCGGCGTCGTAGAGGAACTCGACCGTGCCGGCCGAGCGGTACGACGCGGCGGCGGTGAGGCGCACCGCGGCGTCGATCAGCGCCTGCCGCGTCGCGGGCGGGAGCAATGGGGCGGGGGTCTCCTCCACCACCTTCTGGTTGCGGCGCTGGAGCGAGCAGTCGCGCTCGCCGAGCGCGACGACATGGCCCGCGCCGTCGCCGAACACCTGCACCTCGATGTGGCGCGCGCGCGCGACATAGCGTTCGAGGAAGACGCCGCCGTCGCCGAAATTGCCCGCGCCGAGCCGCGCCACGGTGGCGAAGCCGTCGCGCACGTCGGCGGCGTCGGCGCACACCTTCATGCCGATCCCGCCACCGCCCGCGGTCGCCTTGAGGATCACCGGGTAACCGATCCGCTCCGCCGCGGCGAGCGCGGCGGCCTCGTCGCGCAGCAGGTCTGTGCCGGGGGCGAGCGGGACGCCCTGCGCGGCGGCGAGGGCGCGCGCGGTGTGCTTGAGCCCGAAGGCGCGGATATTGTCGGAGGTCGGGCCGATGAAGACGATCCCGCGCGCGGCGCACGCCTCGGCGAAGGCGGTGTTCTCCGAGAGGAAGCCGTAGCCGGGATGGATCGCCTCGGCGCCGGTCGCCTCCGCCGCGGCGAGGATCGCCGCCACGTCGAGGTAGCTCTCGGCCGCGGGGGCGGGGCCGATGCGGACCGCCTCGTCGGCCTGCGCGACATGCGCCGAGCCGGCGTCGGCGTCGCTGAACACCGCGACCGAGCCGACACCCATCTGCTTGAGCGTGCGGATGATGCGGCAGGCGATCGCGCCGCGGTTGGCGATCAGGACCTTGGCGAACATCAGCCGATCACCTGCATGCGCACCGGCGTGGGATTGAAGCCGTTGCAGGGATTGTTGATCTGCGGGCAGTTGGAGACGACGACGATCACGTCCATCTCGGCGCGCAGCTCCACCGTGAGCCCCGGCGCGGAGATGCCGTCGACGATCCCCAGCGTCCCGTCGGCCTCGACCGGCACGTTCATGAAGAAGTTGATGTTCGACACCATGTCGCGCTTGCCGCGGCCGGCGCGAGTGTTGGCGTCGAGGAAATTGTCGACGCAGCTGTGCTGGGCCTTGGTGTGGTGGCCGTAGCGCAGCAAGTTCGACTCGCACGAGCAGGCGCCGCCGATCGTGTCGTGATAGGCGACGCTGGTGGCGGTGATCGTCATCATCGCGCGCCCCTCGTTGGACAGCAGCACCGCGCCCTCGCGCAGGAAGATGTTGCGCTGCGCGGCGATCGTGTCCTGCGCGCTGTAGCGCTCGGCGTCGTCGTCCGCGGCGTACATCAGGAAGTCGACCGCCTGGTTGCCCTCGAGATCGATGATGCGCAGCGTCTCGCCGGCGTCGACGCGGTGCATCCACGGCGCGCGCGCGGGCACCACCTCGTCGTGGCGGAGCGTGCCGGGGCGGGGAAGGTCAAGGCTCATGTCGCTCCCTTCAGCGCGCGTAGAGGTCGTCGGTGTTGAGAAAGGCGCGCTCGCCCTCGGGCGTGGCGAGGCGCATCGGATCGTCCGCGGCAGCGGGCGCGCCGCGCCACGCGGTCGCGCGCAGCGGCGTGACGGTATAGTCGGCGCGCGGGTCGAGCACGTGCGGGCAGTTGGCGAGCACGACGATCAGCTCCATCTCGGCGCGCAGCAGCAGCGTCCGCCCGGGCGCGAAGGGGCCTACCTGCGGCTCGGTGGTGCCGTCTTCCGCGACGCGGACGCCCTTGAACCAGGTGACGCAGGGGTGGACGTCCTTGCGCCCCAGCCCATGCTTGGCAACCGCGAGCATGAAGCGGTCGCGCGCGCTGGGGTGCGGGCCGTAGTTGGCGCCGTCGCCATAACGCCGCGCGTTCGACGCCGCGGTGGAGGCGCCGCAGAAGGCGTCGTGCGTGCCCGCCCCGTCCTCCAGGATCGTCATCATCACCCGCCCCAGGTCGGAGAGCAGCAGGCGGCCGGCGCCGAGATAGCCGTTCCACTGTACCTTGAGCGTGTCGGCGACGTTGAGCCGCTCGGTCGGCATGTCCGCGTTGAACAGCAGCATCGCGGCGCAGGCGTCGCCCGCGACGTCGACCAGCCGCAGCCTTGTGCCGCGCGCCAGCCGCCGCGCCGCATAGCCGCCCGGGGCGATCGTCTCCTCCCACACCACGCCCTCGGGTGCGTCGGCGGCGGCGGCGGGGAGCGTGGGCATCGCCTCGACGCGGGTGCCCGCCATGGCGCGGGCGTGGTCACGGGCGCCGGCGGGATCGGCGGTGCTGGTCGTCATGCGAGGTCTCTCTGCGGAAGGTCGGTGCCGCCGAGCGCCTCGACCAGCGCCGGCGGCGGCAGGGTCTTGCGGTCGAGCGACAGGTCGTAGGTGACGGTGGCGCCGTAGCGGTGCGGCGCGTGCGGGTCGTGGCGGCGCTTGTCGAAGGCGAGCACGCGCGTGCCGAGCTTGAACGCCTCGCCGATGTCGTGCGTGACCATCAGGATGGTCAGCCCATGCTCCTGCCACAGCCGCGTGATCAGCGCGTGCATGTCGAGCCGGATGCCGGGATCGAGCGCGCCGAACGGCTCGTCGAGCAGCAGCACGCGCGGGTGCTTCACCAGCGCCTGCGCGATCGCCAGCCGCTGCTGCATGCCGCCCGACATCTGCGCGGGATAGACGTGCAGGCTGTGCTCGAGCCCGACCGCGGCGAGCATCGCGGCGGCAGTGTCGCGCGCTTCTCGGCGACGTGCCCCGAACAGCCGCGCGATCAGCGGCGCGCCGGCGCACTCGATCCCGAACAGCACGTTCTGCAGCGCGGTGAGGTGCGGGAACACCGAATAGCGCTGGAACACCACACCGCGGTCTGGCCCGCACTCGGCGCGCATCGGGGTGCCACCGAGCAGCACCTTCCCGCGCGTCGGCGCCTCCTGGCCGAGGATCAGACGGAGGAACGTGCTCTTGCCCGCGCCGGAGGGACCGACCACCGCGACGAAGCCGCCCTCGGCGAGCTGGAGCGAGACGCGCTCGAGCACGATCTTGTCGCCGTACTCGACCCAGACGTCGCGGAGCTCGACCAGCGCGCTCACCGGCCACCCCCGTGCGCCCAGGGGAAGGCACGGCGGCTCGCGAGCAGCAGCAAAGCGTCGGCGGCGATCGCGAGCAGCGAGATCCAGGCGACATAGGGGAGGATGATGTCCATCGCGAAGTAGCGGCGAACCAGGAAGATGCGGTAGCCGAGCCCGACGTCGGCGGCGACCGCCTCGGCCGCGATCAGGAACACCCAGGCCGGCCCCAGCGACAGCCGCAGCGCCTCGATCAGCCGCGGCATCAGCTGCGGCAGCGCCACGCGCAGCGCGAGCTGCCAGCTGTTGGCGCCGAGCGTCTGCGCCTTGGCGATCTGCTCGGCCGGCAGCCCGGTGACGAAGCCGGTGAGGTCGCGCGTCATGAAGGGGGCGACGCCGATCGCGATCAGCGCGATCTTGGACGCCTCGTCCAGCCCCAGCACGATGAACAGGATCGGCAGCACCGCCACCGGCGGGATCACCGCGACGATCGCGATCACCGGGCCGAGCAGCGCGCGCGCGAGCGGCACGACGCCGAGCAGCAGCCCCAGCACCAATGCGCTGCCGGTGGCGATGGCGAGCCCGAGGCCGAGCCGGTACAAGCTCGCCAGCGTGTCGGCGACGATGACGATGCGGTCGCTAGCGGGGTCGCGGTCGGTGCTGAAGCCGTGGATCGCCTGCGCCATCGCGGAGAAGGTGGGCAGCAGCTTGTCCGCGGGGTTGGCGGCGTGGCGCGCCTGCGAGGCGACCAGATAGACAAGCAGCAGCGCCACGATCGGCACCGCCCCGAGCAGCAGGCGCGCGCCGCGGCGCGGGCGCAGGTCGACCAGACGGGTCACGCGCGGCCCGCCTCGGACGCGACGGTCTGCCGCCCACCAGCCGATCTGTCACTAAGGTCGCGTCCTACGCTCATCTCGTTCCCGGTGTGGCGCGCGCGTGACGCGCGGGCATGGTTCCTCGACCGCCGCGACCTTCTGGCCCGGCGTCCGTCGCTCGATCGTCTGCCTGCGCGGCTACAGCTTCCCGTCCGCCGCCATCTTCATGTAGCTGGGATCGAACCGCAGCTTCACGTTCTTCGGATCACCCAGAGACTTGCCGCCGGCGAAGCTGATGCCGATCGCGTCCACGGACTTCGCGCTCGGCCCGAACAGCCCGTGCGCGAAGCTGAACTGACGCACGCGGTCGGTCACGGTCACGAGGTCAGGGTTGGCGGCATAGGCCGCGGCGTCCTGCGCGCGCGCGTAGAGGTGCGTGGTCTTGAGCTGGTCGTCGAAGCTCTGCGGCGTGGTGCCCGCCGCCTTGGCCATCGCGGCGCGCGCGGCGCGGCCCGCCGCGTCGTCGCGCGTCATGATCGCCATCGTCTCGTACCAGATGCCGGCCAGCGCCTTGCCCAGGTTCGGGTTGGCGCGCAGCGTGTCGGTGCTGACGTTGAGCGTGTCGAGGATCTCGTTGGGTATCTTCGAGCTGTCGAACACCTCGGTGGCGCCCTTGGTGGCGCGGATCGTGGCGAGCTGCGGGTTCCAAGTGGCGACGGCGTCGACGCTGGGCGAGGCGAAGGCGCCGACGATGTCGGCGTCGCCGGTGTTCACCGTCTTCACGTCGGAGAGCGTCATCCCGCTCTGCTCCAGCCCGCGCGCGAGCAGGAAGTGCGAGACCGACAGCTCGACCAGCTTGACCGAGCGGCCCTTGATGTCCGCCAACGACCGTGCGTTCTTGAGCACGACGCCGTCGTTGCCGTCGGAATAGTCACCGATCAGCAGCACCGTGGTGTCGCGGCCGCCGGCGGCCGGGATGGTCAGCGCGTCCATCGTGGTCGAGACCACGCCGTCGAGCTTGCCCGCGGCATATTGGTTCACCGACTCGACGTAGTCGTTGACCTGCACCAGGCGGATGTTGATGCCGTATTTGTCGGCCCATTTCTTCACGATGCCGGCCTGCTGCGCGTAGGGCCAGGGCATCCAGCCGGTGTAGATCGACCAGCCGATGGTGAAATCCTTCTTGGCCGCCGCTGCCGCATCGCCGCCCGATCCTGCGGGCCCGCTGCCGCAGGCGGTCAGCGCGAGGGAGAGCGCGACCGCCGCTGCGCCGCTGAACCATCGTCGTGCTGCCATCCGCGAACCCCCGTCATCGCTCGCCGCCGTCGCCCGTCCGTCGATCCCGTGAGAACGAAGGAGCGGCGGCGATCCCGCGGCGGCATCGTCAGGTGCACGTTGCCGGCCGGCTGCTCATCGATGAAGATCGAAAATGGTGATGAAAGCCATCAATCCCATCTATGACCTGTGTTGCGCGCGGCGGCGCCGCAGCACCTCGTCGAGGAACAGCTGGGTCGGCGTGTCGCGCGTCCCCTCCGCGCGGGCGAGCAGGAAGATGTCGTAGAAGGGCTCCATGTCCGGGTGGAGCAGCGGCCAGAGCTGGCGCTGCTCGACCGCCTGCCGCGCCGCCATCACCGGTAGGAAGCCGATGCCGACCCCCAACGTGATCAGGCGCTTGGCCTCGTTGATGTCCTCGGCGCGGCCGGTCGCGCGCGCGCCGAGCCGGTAGCGCCGGCGCAGTCGCGTGACCGTGTCGAGCTCATCCTCGCCGGTGAGCACGAAGCCCTCGTCCTTGAGCTCGCCGAGCCGCTCGACGCGGTGGCCGAACAGCGGATGGCTGCGCGCGCAATAGAGCTGCTGCCGTTCCACGAAGAGCGGCTCATAGAGCAGGCCGCCGCGCACGTTGCTGTCATAGCCGACGCCGATCTCGGCCTCGCCCTGCTCCAGCGCGTCGAGCACCGCGCGCCACGGTGAGACGCGCAGCTCGATATGGATGTGGGGGTTGCGGCGGTGGAAGCTGGCGATCGACTCGTCGAACTCGGGCGAGGTGACCGCCGAGATCAGCTGGATCCGCACCGCGCCCTCGACCCGCCGCGTCGCCTGCGCGACCTGGTGCGGCACCATGCGCGCGGTCTCGAGCATCTCCTCGCACAGGCCGAGCAGCGCGGTGCCCGCCGCGGTGGTCTTGATGCCCGTCGGCGAACGCTCCAGCAGCTGGACGCCGACCTGCTCCTCCAGACGCTTCAGCGCGGCGCTGATGCTGGGCTGCTGCTTGTGCAACTTGCGCGCCGCGGCACCGATGCCGCCGGCACGGACGATCTCGACGAAGGTGCGCAGCAGGTTCCAATCGACACGGCTGGCGAAATGCTTGTCCAGCACCGCTCCACGATCCACCAACAGCTTGCTCCCGTTCGTCCGCGCGGCTTTATCTTACGAGCGAGCGATCGAGGCGCAACGCGGTCGCGGTGAGCAAGGCCCGAGGTAGCGGGTACCGCGCCCGGAGCGCGCGAGCGGCTGATCCACCCGAGCCGAACCGTGCTCCCGCGGGAGCTCAGGGCGGCAGGCGAGGACGTCGATCGCTTCCGGTTCCGCGTTCGCGACACCTGCGACCAACCGTATGAAGAGCCATGTACCCCGGGTCGAGCCCCTGGATGACGCGTCGGTCTGGTAGCGGTCTCGCCTTCGTCGGAGCAGGCGGCCAGTCCAGCCGCGGTGGCGCAGACCTTAGAGCGTGGACAGCCGTGCCGTGAACAGTCGCCTGACGAGGCGCGCCTGTCCGATCCGGCCGACCAGGTAGAGCACCGAGAAGATGCCCGCGAAGACATAGGCCGCCGTCGGCCGGGGTTTGTCGTCGTCGTCCTTGCTCTTCGGATCCTTCTTCTTCGGTTTCTCGGGCGCGGGCGCACCGAGGAAGGTGTCGATCGGGCTCATCGGCAGCGCCGCCTTCGCTTCTTCCCGCTTCTCCTTGGCCGCGATCTCGGCGGGGGTGGGCTTGTTATACTCGCCGACGATCACGGTGAGCCGCGCGACGACGAGGAACATCAGCGGTGCGAGGAAGCAGAACAACAGCGCACGGCTGGTCAGATGGTAACGCAGCACAGGCGCCTCGGCGCCGCGCTCGACCCGCAGCTCGCCGCCGTCGAACACCGCCATGCGGTCCTGCGCGGCCTGGTCGCGCTTGCGGAAGCGGAGCCGGCTGCCGTCGCGCTGTCGCGTCGTGCCTGTCTCGCGGAACAGCGGGTCGAGGCGGGCGAAGACCTCGTCGCTCGTCTGCCCGGGGGCGAGCGCCAGGCTTCCCTTCACGTGCCAGATCCATTGTACGAGGCGGTGGTTCATCGCCATTTCTCCGATCGCGGGCGCGGTGTCGGCGTCATTCCGCCGGCATCACCGAACGCCGCCCGAGCCGCTCCTTCAGCGTCCGCCAGCCGTCCGCGAAGGGATAGACCATGGTCTCGCGGATCGACATCGGTCGGCCACCCTCCATGCCGAGCAGCTCGGCCTCGCCGTCGACGCAGGTGCCGAACATTCGGTCGATGACCACCCAGGTGCTGGCATAGTTGCTGCGGCTCGCCTCGAAGTCGCGCGAGTGGTGGACGCTGTGGTGTTCCGTGGTGTTGAAGAGGAAACGCCACCAGCGCGGCGAGTTGAAGCGCACGTTGATATGCTGGTACGTGCCCACCGCCAGACCCAGGCTGCCGGCGAGCAGCGCGGCGCGCGGCAGGAAGTCGAACAGGCCGCCGATCCCCAGACCGATGAGGAAGAGCTCGACCGGGTTGCCGACAGCGCCCTTGTTGACGTTGAGCTGGGTGATATAGTGATGCGGCGCGTGCGTTACCCACAAAGGGTACCAATTGTGCATGCCGCGATGCATCCAATATTGGCCGAAGTCGAACACGAACGAGATAATGAACGCCTGCAGCAGCAGCGGCAGGCCGATGAACCAGGCGAGCTTCTGCCAGTCGAACGAGGTCTGCACCGCCTCGATCACCGCGTCGCTGCCGATGAAGCCCTCGATCAGGCGCAGCACTGTATAGCCCAGGCTCACGTAGAAGAGGTCGACCGTCAGCTCCTTCCACGTCAGCCGCCAGCTCTCGTGCCGCGGCGCGAGCCATTCGAGTCCGAGCAGCAGGATCTTGAAGCCGATGCCGATGCCGACCGCGGTGGAGGCCTTGGCGATCGAGTTGGGCGCGTAATACCAGAAGGCGATCAGCGCGAAGAGCATCGTCGGCTGGAACCAGGTGAAGAAGAAGAGGCGCAGCGGCCCGCCCTGGACCTTGGGAATGTTCTCCCACCCCACCGTCACGGGCGACTGCGCGCCGATCACCCTTTTGCCGACTCGAACCCCGTCCATCTCGTCCTCGCGCCGTCAACCTCCGGCAATAGTGACGAAAAAGCGGGGCCGACGTGATACGTCATCGGACGTATAAGCGGTGAGCGGCCACTATCGACACCGGCTCAGCGAGGCTGTGCGCCTGGGAATAGTGAGGCCGGTGATGACCTGCGGCCAGACACCTCGCGCGTCGGGACTCTTTTGCATAGTGTAGGGCACCCGGTAGGGCGATCGCGTGCGGAGCGATCACCGCGGAAGGAGAGCGTTGATGACGCGATGGATAGCCGCGGCGGCGTTCCCCGCCTGCTCATGGCCCGCGGCCCCATCTGAGCGGACGAATGCGCCGGCGTCGGTCGACAGGCGGCGCAGCCTCGCCTCGGCCGGGCTCGATCTGACCGTCACGGGCGAGCTCGACGGCTTCGCGCTCGCGGTGCCGCCGGCGGGGATCGTCGCGCTGGTGCGTCGACCGTGAGCGGCGCATCGCTGACAGCGACGCCGGGCATCACGTCCGGCGCGGCGGCGACGTCGACAGACGCGACCGCGCCGGGCAAGAGCCACTATGTCGTGCTCGACGGGCTGCGCGGCGTCGCGGCGCTGATGGTGGTCATGTTCCACACGTTCGAGGCCTATGCCGACGGTGACCCGACGCGGCAGATCATCAACCACGGCTACCTCGCGGTCGACTTCTTCTTCCTGCTGTCGGGCTTCGTCATCGCCTACGCCTATGACGATCGCTGGGCGCGAATGGGGCGGCGAGAGTTCTACCTGCGCCGGCTGATCCGGCTCCAGCCGATGGTGGTGCTGGGCAGCCTGTTGGGCGCGGCGCTCTTCTATCTCCAGGCGGGCGCGCTGTTCCCCCGGATCGCGGCGACGCCGGTGTGGCAGATGCTGCTGGTGATGCTGCTCGGCTGCACG
This sequence comes from Sphingomonas citri, assembly GCF_019429485.1. Taxonomy (GTDB): domain Bacteria; phylum Pseudomonadota; class Alphaproteobacteria; order Sphingomonadales; family Sphingomonadaceae; genus Sphingomonas; species Sphingomonas citri. Next base: position 84,837 of record NZ_JAHXZN010000011.1, read on the forward strand.
CTGCTGCCGCTGCCCAAGCAACTCGACATCCGCGGCTGGGACGAGATCCACCCGCTCAACGGCCCGGCCTGGTCGCTGTTCTACGAGTATCTCGCCAACCTCGCCTATGCGCTGGTGCTGCACCGGCTGTCGTCGCGTGCGTTGACCGTGCTCGCGGCGCTCGCGGCGGCGCTGCTGCTGGAGGTCGCACTGCTCGGGCCACGCCGTGACCTGATCGGCGGCTGGTCGCTCGACGCCGCGGGCGTGCATGTCGGCCTCGCGCGGCTGTGCTACCCGTTCCTCGCCGGCATGCTGCTGATGCGCTCGGGCTGGCGACTGCCCCACCGTCACGCCTTCGCGATCAGCGCCGTGCTGCTGATCGTCGCGCTCGCCCTGCCGCGCATGGGAGAGACGCCGCATCACTGGACGAACGGCCTGTACGATGCCGGCTGCGTGCTGCTGCTGTTCCCGCTCGTGGTCGCGATCGGCGCCGGGAACAAGGCCGCGACGGGACGGAGCGTGCGCGTCGCGCGCTTCTTCGGCGATCTGTCGTTCCCGCTCTACATCACGCATTATCCGCTGATCTACGTCTACACCGCCTGGGTGGTCGACCGGAAGGTGCCCGCGCGGCTCGGCGCCCCGGTCGGTGCCGCGCTCGTGGTCGCGACGGTGGCGATCGCCTATGCCAGCCTGAAGCTCTACGACGAGCCGGTGCGGCGCTGGCTCAGCCGCCGATTGCTCGGACCGCGGTAGCGGAGGTGGTCGCGACCGCGCGCCGCGCGCTGATGACGGAGGTGGAGCGATGACCGGACCCGCGCGCGCCGAGCGCCCAGAGCGCTTCATCTCGCTCGACATGTTCCGCGGCGTGACCATCTTCCTGATGATCGTGGTCAACACCGCGGGCGCGGGTACGCCCTACACGCAGCTGGAGCACGCGCCCTGGATCGGCTTCACGCTCGCTGACCTGATCTATCCCTCCTTCCTGTTCGCGGTC
>NZ_JAHXZN010000012.1 GCF_019429485.1 Sphingomonas citri
TTGGGGGGGCTGGCGGCTTGCCTTCCGTGCACGCCGCCAGCCCGACAACGAGGATGAGGGCGGGCAGTACCCGCTTCGACGGCATCATCGCGCCTTCCTCCTGTAGCGGGAGGGGACGCGCTGACGATTGATCCCAAGGGCAGGCTGACCCACCCGCCAGCGCAGATAGGTTGCGAGGCGATCGTCAGCCTCGATCATCAGGGACCGCAGGCGACGCAACATCATCGCCGCGAACGGCAGAGACAGCGCCCCGCGCAGCGTGCAGCTATGTGTTAGCCTGGTGCCACCATCGTCCCCTGCCAGCTCGTACCGCTCTTCGAGCGTGAACAGATAAGGGATGCCGCAGGACCAAGCGAAGGCTCGCGGCTTATCGAATTGATCGATCCGTGCCGGCGTCCGAATCGGCCGGTTGATGCCCTGGATCGCAAAGGTTCCTCTCGTGTCGCCGAGCTGACCCGGGTTATCGAGGAGTACCAGCGGGCTCCAAGCTCGGCGATGATCCGGGTCGGTGAGTGCCGACCAGATCCGCAGTGGCCCGCCGTGAAGCATTGAGCTGGTTATGGTGCGAGGCATATCCTCATCTCCCAGAGATGAGCGGGGGCGATCGCGGATCGCCCCCGCTCACCCATCAGGCCAAGTTGTTCACGAAGGTCTGACCGTGGTCGTCCCCTTCATGCTCCTCATTGTAGTGCTCGGATTTCTCGATCACCTTCTGACCGAAGCGGGCATAGAGGGTCGGCAGCACGAACAGCGTCAGCAGCGTCGCCGAGATCAAGCCGCCGATGACAACTGTCGCCAAGGGCTTCTGCACCTCCGCACCCGCGCCCTCGCCAAGCGCCATCGGCACGAAGCCGAGGCTGGCGACGAGCGCGGTCATGACCACGGGCCGCAGTCGCTGCATTGCGCCGACATGGGCCGCCTCTTCGCGCGATAGCCCCGACCGGATCAGATCCTGGATCGAGCTGACCATCACGAGGCCGTTGAGGACCGCGATGCCCGACAGGGCGATGAAGCCCACCGCCGCCGAAATCGAAAAGTCCATGCCTCGCAAGAAGAGCAGCAGGACACCGCCCACCAGCGCGAAGGGCACGCCGGTGAAGACGATCGCGGCATCGCGGACCGATCCCAATGCGCCATAGAGCAGCAACAGGATCAGGATGAAGCAGGCCGGAATAACCAGCTTCAGCCGCTCGCTTGCCGATTGCAGGTTTTCGAATTGGCCGCCCCATTCGAGATAGGTACCGGCAGGCAGCCGAACCTGGCTGGCGATCGCTGCCTGCGCATCCGCAACCACCGATCCGACGTCGCGGCCACGCACGTTGGCTTGCACCACCACGCGCCGTTTGCCATTCTCGCGGCTGATCTGGTTGGGACCGTCGACCACCTTGATCTCGGCGACGCTGGACAGCGGCACATAGCCGCCGCCTGCGACCGGCACCTGCACCTGCTGGAGCAGGCCGATGTCGGCGCGCTGCGCCTCAGACAGGCGGATCACCACCGGGAAGCGACGATCGCCCTCGAAGATCTGGCCCGAGGTTCGCCCGCCGATCGTGGCAGTCACGGTGTCCTGCACGTCTTGCGCCGTAACGCCCAAGCGCGCCATCGCGTCACGATTGACGCGAATGTCGAGCATGGGAAGACCTGTCGTTTGCTCGACTTTCACGTCCGCGGCACCCTGCGTCTTACGCAGCGTCGCAGCGATTTGCTCGGCCGTCCGGTTCATCTGGTTGAAGTCGTCCCCGAACACCTTCACCGCGATGTCACCGCGCACGCCGGCGATCAGCTCGTTGAAGCGCATCTGGATGGGCTGGGTGATCTCGTAGGCATTGCCCGGGATCTTCGCGAGCTTACCCTCGATCCGGCTGACCAGCTCCTCCTTGGGAAGCTCAGGATCCGGCCAATCCTTGCGCGGCTTCAGGATAACGAACATGTCGGTTGCGTTCGGCGGCATCGGGTCGGCCGCCAGCTCGGCGGTGCCCGTCTTGGAATAGACGAACTGCACCTCCGGCTGCTTCGACATCATTCGCTCGATCGGCACCTGCATCGCCTGGCTCTGCTGGACCGACGTCGCCGGAATACGGAGCGACTGGATTAGCAAATCGCCTTCATCGAGCTGCGGCAGGAACACCGAGCCGAGCGTGGTGAAGGCCAGCGCCGCCACCACAAGGCTCGCGACACCCGCCCCGATCGTCACGGTCGGACGCTTCATGGCCCGATCAAGACCAGGTTCGTAGCGCTTCTTCAGCCACGTGATGATGCGGCCGTCCTTCTCCTCAACCTTCTTCGATAGCCAGATCGCGATCATCGCCGGCACGAAGGTGAGAGAGAGGATGAAGGCGAAGGCGAGCGCGATGATGACGGTGAGCGCCATCGGCACGAACGTCTTGCCCTCCACGCCTGTCAATGTGAGCAGCGGCACATAGACAAGAATGATGATCGCCTGCCCGTACACCGAGGGACGGATCATCTCACGCGCAGCGGCTGCCACGGTTGCGAGCCGTTCCTTGACGCTGAGCAATCGGCCTTCATGATGCTGTTGCTCGGCAAGCCGGCGCAGTGCGTTTTCGACGATGATGACGGCGCCATCGACGATCAGACCGAAGTCTAGGGCGCCGAGGCTCATCAGATTGGCCGAGACGCCAGCACGCAGCATCCCGAAGCCGGTCAGCATCATGGTAATCGGGATGACCAGCGCCGCAATCAGCGCCGCACGGAAGTTTCCGAGCAGCAGGAAGAGCACGACGATGACCAGTACCGCGCCTTCCGACAGGTTCTTGGCAACCGTTTTGATCGTCGAGTTGACCAGTTCGGTGCGGTTGAGCACCGGCTGGATTACGACGTCAGGGGGCAGCGACGCGTTGATCGTCTTAAGCTTCTCCGCGACCGCGGTCGACACGACGCGGCTGTTCTCGCCGATCCGCATGATCGCGGTGCCGACGACGACTTCCGTGCCATTCTCCGAGGCCGAACCCATGCGGATCGCCTGACCCGTCTTCACGGTCGCGACTTGTTCGACCGTGATCGGCACGCCGTTACGTGTCGCGATCACGGTCCTGGCCAACTCGCCGGCATTGCGCACCAGCGCATCCGAGCGGACAGCCAGACCTTCGCCATTGCGATTGACGAAGCCGCCGCCGACGCTGGTGTTGTTGCGCTCCAGCGCATTGCCCAGGTCGGTCAGCGTGATGCCGAGCGAGGCCAGCTTCTGCACATCGGGCACGACGAGGAACTGCTTGGCGTAACCGCCAATCGAGTCGACGCCGGCGAGGCCCGGAGTGTTCTTGAGAAGCGGCGTGACGATCCAGTCCTGCGCAGTGCGCAGGTAGGTCGCCTTGTCCTCTTCGGTCGTCAGTCGCTCGCCCTCTGGCGTGATATAACTGCCATCGGGCTGTTGGCCCGGTTCACCGGGCTTGTGCTTGTCGTCTGCGCGATGCTCGAGCCGAACGGTGTACATATACACCTCGCCCAAGCCGGTCGCGATCGGACCCATTTCGGGGTTTACGCCATCGGGCAGGTTCTCCTGCACGCCCTGCAGACGTTCACCCACCTGCTGACGGGCGAAATAGATGTCCGTGGCGTCCGAAAAGACCGCGGTGATCTGCGCGAAGCCGTTGCGGCTCAGCGAGCGCGTATATTCAAGGCCTGGAGTGCCGGCGAGCGCGGTTTCGATCGGGAACGACACCTGCTTCTCGACCAGCTCGGGCGAGAGCGCGGGTGCGCGGACGTTAATCTGGACCTGATTATTGGTGATGTCCGGCACCGCGTCGATCGGCAGCCGGTAGAGGGAAAACGCGCCGATGGCGGCGACGATGACGGTGAGCAGCAGGACAAGCCAGCGCTTCTCGACCGCCCATGTGACGATGCGGGCGATCATGGCTTAATCCTCGTGGCTCGCTTCGCCCTTGCCGATCTCGGCCTTGAGCGTGAAGCTTCCGGTGGTGGCGATCTGTTCGTTGCCGGTCAGGCCCGAGCGGACGATCACCGTGTCGCCCGATGCATCGCCGAGCTGGACCGGAGTCGCCTTGAAGCCCGTAGGCGTGCGAACGAACACGACCGACTTGCCCTCGAAGCTCTGGACCGCCGTTGTCGGCACGCGGATTGCGCCGCTACCGCCGCTGCCCGTGAGCTGGACGGCAGCCGTCACCGGCTCGCCGACCCGCCATTCACCACCGCGATTGTCGAGCGTGGCAAGGGCGGGCACGAGCCGCGTCTGCGGATCGAGTGCTGGCGACACGAAGGTCACGCGCGCGGTCGCCTGACGGCCCGCCGCCTTGACCAGTACCGTGTTGCCGGGGCGTACCCGGCCCGCATCCTCAGCCTTCAGATTGAGCGCGATCGACACCTGGCTCAGGTTGGCAATGCGATAGAGTTCGGCGTCCGCCGCAACCGTCTGTCCCAGCGTCACGGGGCGCGCGATGATCTGTCCCGAGATCGGCGCGGCGATGCCGAGCCGGTTGAGACCACCGCCGCCGACACCGGCGGCCGACACCATGCTCCGCGCCTGCGTCAGCGCGATCCGCGCTTCCGTCGCCGCCGTGCGGGCAGCAATCAGATCCTGCTCAGGAGACACCTTCTGCGCGTACAGCCGTTGCTCGCGTGCGAGGTTCGAATTGGCGAGCTGAAGCCGTGCCCGTGCCGCTTCGACCTCGCCCTTGATTTGCGCCGCCTCGCGGCTCTCGATTACCGCAATAGTCTGGCCGCGCCCCACGGATTGACCAAGGTTGCGCGTCAGTGCGACCACCCGTCCCGCGATCGCGGCCGAGACGACTTGCGTGCCTTGGGGATCGCCCTCGATGATCGCGGGAAGCTCGATCGTTCCGGCTCCGCCGATGATCGGCCGTCCGACCTGGACGCCCGCCGCAGCGATCTGATCGGCACCCAATAGGACGACGCCCTCATCAGCGTGACCGCCTTCAGCACCGCCCTTTTCCGCACCAGCAGCCGCTTCATTGCCGGCTGCTCCATTGGCGGCCGCCTCGTTCCCGGTGTCTTTGCCACCGCAGGCAGCCAACAGCAGGGCGAGTGACGCCGCGCCCGCGAGATAGAAGCTCTTCATCACTGATTTCCCCCATTGGGCGCAGGAGCGGTCAGTCGCTCCACTTGCGCGCGGGCATTCTGGTAGTTGGCAAGCGCATCGATCGCGGCGACCCGCGTTTCAGCGAGAGTGCGTTCCGCATCGAGCAATTCGAGCTGGCCGAACTTGCCCTCGCGATAACCGATCCGCGCGATGCGGGCGGCCTCCTGTGCAGCCGCCAGCGCCGGCCCAGACGCCGCACGAGCCGTCGTTGCGGCATTGGCCGCTTGCGCCTGCGCGTCCGTGATCGCCTGTTCGATGTCGAGCGCGGTCACGCGACGCTGTGCATCCGCCTGTGTCCGCTGCGCGGTCGCCTGCGCGATCGCCGCGCGACCATTGTTGAACACCGGGATCGGGATCGACACGGTGAACACCGCCGCCATATCGTTGGTCGCTTCCAGGCGGCGGATCGCAGGCCCGACATTGAGGTCAGGGACGCGATTGGCGCGCGCGAGCCGCACGCCGGCTTCCGCGATCGAGAAATCCGCGTTCGCCGCCGCCAGCGCGAGCGTGCCGGTTGTGTTGACCGGTGCCACCGGCCCATAGACGTTCGCCCCCGGCAGGCGATCGAGCAGCGTGTCATCGAGCGCGCCGTCGATCGGTCGGCCAATCCGACGCGCCAGATTGGCGCGGGCGGCCTCTGCCAAGCGAAGCTGCCGCTCCACATTGGCATCGGCATTGATGCGCGCGACATCCGCGCGCTGTTGCTCCAGCGGCGACGCACGTCCCGCCTGCACCCGGACGCTCGCAGCGCGCAGCGCGTCGCTGGCGATCCGGGCCTGATCCCGCGCCGTCGCCACCCGCCGGTCGGCTGCGACCGCTTCGACATAGAGCTGCGTCACCTGAAGCCGGACATCGGCTGCGATGATCGCGGCCTGGATCTCGGCCCGGGACAATTGCGCATTGGCGACCGCGACGCGGGCGCCGCGCTTGCCGCCTAGCTCGATCGGGATCGCAAAGCCGACCGTAGATTCCGCGCTGCGGACACCCCGATACGGCCCCGAGCCGATGACGTTCTCAACCTGGCCCTGGACAACCGGGTTGGGCCGCAATCCGGCGACCGTACGGCCCGCACGGGCCGCGTCAATCGCGGCTGTCGCCGCTTCGGCAGCAGGGGCCGAACCACCCGCTGCACTGACCGCTTGGTCAAGAGTGTAGATCGGCACGTCCTGCGTAACAGCCGCGGACGGTCCGACCTGCGCCTGCGCCATAGTGACGCACGACGCTGCGGCCAGCATGGCCGCGAGGATACGATACATGAAAATAGGACTCCTGACGATGATCGACAGGGGCGCGCCCAACGCGCGCCCAAATCGGACGTCAGGCTTGCGGAGGCCTCAAATGGACCATGCCAGTGCGGCCATCGAGCGACGCAGAGGCGGAGATTGTCGGCTTGGGCATCGTGAGGACGTGGGTATATTCGATCGTCGTGCGCGCAGGCGCACCAACATCATGCCCGTGACAGTAATTGTGATGGTGCGGGACGTTCTTGTCCGCATCCGACGGAACCTCGTCGATGTCACCGGCGGTATGAACGGTAAACTCAACGCCCGCGATGCTTCCCCCCGCCAAATCGGCGGCATGAGCCATGCCGGAGAAGCTGGTGAGAACCAGCATCAGGCATGTCAGGAGAGGCAAAAAGGCTCGCACGAACCCGCCCTTACCACGGAGAGGTTTCCATGTCATTGCAATAACTCGCGAGCCGGTGCCTTCGCGGCACGCCATGCCGGCCAGGCTTCGCGAAGCACGCGCCATGCCGAGCGCAGGAAAATCGCGGCGATCAATCCGCCGACAATGATGTCCGGCCAAACCGAGCCGGTCAGGCCGACCAATCCGGCAGCCGCGAGAACCCCGACGTTCGACGCGACATCATTGCGCGAGCACTCGAACGTGCTCGACATATTCACATTCTCGCGGCGGAAGCGCCAGAGCAGCGCCAGGCAGATGAGGTTCGCAACCAGCGCGGCGCTGCCAACCCCGAGCATCAAGCCCGATGCCGGAGGAACGCCGTTCGCAATCTTGTCCGCGATCTCGAAAATGACCGCGACGCCGAAAGCCAAGATGATGCCGCCCTTCGCCAGCGCCGCGCCCGCTCCCCAGCGCGCCCCCTGATGCAGTGCATAGAGACTGAGCGCATAGACCACCGCGTCGCCGAACATGTCGACCGAATCCGCCATCAAGGCGGAGGAACGCGCGACAACGCCGCCGCCAAATTCGACCACGAACATCGCGAGATTGATGAGCATCACGATGATTAGCACGCGGCGCTGCTCGGCCTTGCGACCGAGTTCCGCGATCGTGTCGCGTTTCGCTGAGCAACAAGCGTCTGCCATTATCGAAGCTCGATTCGTGGATCAGACGCTCTATATGAACCCTCATCCTACTAGAGGGTCAAGAGGTAAGCGATGAAGATTGGTGAGATCGCGCAGCGGACCGGGCTGAAGGTCGAGACGGTTCGATTCTACGAGGCCGAGGGTCTGATCGCGCCCCCGGAGCGCAGCGGTGGAAACTATCGGCTCTACGGGCAATCGCATCTCGATCGTCTCGCGTTCATCAAACGCTCGCGTGATCTGGGTTTCACCCTCGACCAGGTGCGCGACCTCCTTCGCTTGGCGGACGATCCTCGCGGTTCCTGCGCAGAGGCCGACGCGATAGCTACGGTTCACATTCAGGAGATTGACCGCAAGCTAGCGGACCTTGCTGCGCTCCGTGCTGAGATCGCGCAGTGGGGCGGCGCCTGCACTGCCACGATCATCGCTGATTGCCGCGTCATAGACGCCCTCTCGCACGCTTGAGGGTACAAGTAGCAAGCCGCGTATTACTCTTTGAGCGGGGGCTCACGCGGAGATCACCGATGCACGATCATATGAGCGCCGAGATGCAGGCTTGCATGGACGCCTGCCATCACTGCCACGTCACCTGCCTGTCGATGACCACCCAGCACTGCCTTCAGGTGGGCGGCGCACATGCCGCGCCCGACCACATCAAGATCATGCTCGATTGCGCGCAAATTTGCGCCACCTCACTCGATTTCATGGCGCGCGGGTCCGACCAGCATAAGCTCGTATGCGGCATCTGCGCCCAGATCTGCCGAGCTTGCGCAGAGACCTGCCGCGGGCTCGACGGCATGGAAGAGTGCGTCGCCGCGTGCGAGCGCTGTGCTGATGCATGCGAGAAGATGGCCGCCTGATCGGTGATGGGCGGGTGGCGATCGGCCGCCCGCTCCTCACATCGCCGTTGCGGGGGGCTCGAGCATCCCCAGCCAGGCGACCAGAGCGAGGATCGTGACCGCACAGCTCGTCTCGATCGCGAGGCTGCGCCACAGAGCACCAAGCGCGGCCCGATGATCGCCCGCGGCAACCGAGCGCTCGAAAACCGGCGTCAGCCGGAAACGATTGAGGGAGGCCAGCCCCAGCATCGCGCCGAACAGTACCAGCTTGGCGAGGAGGAGCTGGCCGTAAAGGGTGGTCAGAAGTCTCGGTAAATTGCCGGCACCGACCAGCAGCCAGCCATTGACCAGGCCCGTCACAACGATCGTGCCGACCACGAGCGTGCCGACCAGACCGAAGCCGTGCAACGCCCGGTGGGTCAGTCTGAGATGCGCGACGTCGACGCGAACTGCCGGTCGCACCACGAGCAGCGTCAACCCGAGCAGTGCGCCGACCCAGGCTCCGGCCGCCAACAGATGCAGAATATCGGCCAGCAGATGGACCCAGCCCGTCGCGCCCTCATCCATCGCGCCATGGCCTGTCCAGGCGAGCGTCGCGAGCGCAATGCCCGCCGCGAGCGCCACCATGCCGAGCGGCGCGGTACGTCCTGCCGCGATCAGCGCGGCGATCACGGCCACAATCAGCGCGACCATGCGCGCTTCCCACGCCGTGCCCGTCGCGGAGCCGGTGATCAGCATTCCGATCGCTTCCCGATCGATCGGCCACGGCGGCGCTCCAGCCATTGCCGCGGCGAGCAGGACGAGCGCAATGCCTGAAAACAGAAGGCCGAGCAGGCCACTCCCCACCAGCCAAGGGCGCAAGGCGAGTGCGTCTGCGCGCTCCCCGGCCTTGAGCCCGTAGAGGCTGAACGCCGACAGGCCGAACAGCCCGCTCAACGTCGCATAAAGCGCGAAGCGGACCCCGATCAACGGCCAGTCGGCATCCACCTTACTTCACCGCGAAGGCGAAGTTGCCCGACACCCGATGCGTGTCGGCCGAGACGACGTGCCATGCGACGCTGTAGCGGCCCGCGCCGAGCGGCGACTTGGGCACCACGACCAGCGTTCGGCCATCGGGTGCAACCTGGGTGGTGGTTGCAACCTTCATCGGTGGGTGCGTGGTGCCGCCATGGCCCGTCATCATCAAGTCCGCACCGGAGAATTTCGGCATCAGCCTCTCGCTGAACTGCAAAGCGACACGCGCGGGCTTGGCAACGGTCGCGTTGGGCGCGGGTGAGGCCACAACGAGCTTCGGGTGAGCCTGCGCCGCACTGGCGAGGCTCAGGAGAGTGAGGGCGGCAGGAAGGGCGAGACTACGCATGGGGTACTCCGACGAGGTTCGTGCACCCTTCTACGCGGCGCGCTGCCCGACCCCTCACCGGCGGTTGAGGGATGATGGGCAGCGATGCGTATCCGATGATAGAGGGGTGGAGTGGAAAGCATGGACGATCTAGACAGAGCATTGGCGCGACTAGCGGGCGCACCCGCCCCGGCCGCTTTGGAGGGTATCGAGGACCAAGTCCTCAGACGGATCGGCAGCCGCCCCGCCGTGCGCGGAGCCGGGCTCGGGATCGGTGTGATAACCGCCGCGGCGCTCGGTGTCGGGATCGTCGGTGCCGAGCTGCCCGCGACGGCAAGCCCTGCCGTCTCGCTCGCGCCGCTCGGCGGAGCCTCCCCCCTCGCTCCTTCCGCGTTGCTGATCGGCAAGCCATGACCTCGACCAAGCGGGTTGTCCTGTGCGCCTTGCTCGCCTTCCTGGCAGCGATTGGTGGTGTCTTTATCGGGCGCGCGCTGCTGCCGCAGCCCAAGCAACCCGGTGCGGCGCTCCACGAGGTGCTGCACCACAAGCTCGCGCTCGATGGCGACCAGCAGGCCCGATTGAAGGTGCTCGAAGACCGGTTCGCGGTGCAACGCCGCGCCCTCGAGCTGGAGATGCGTGCCGCCAATGCCCGCCTTGCCGAGGCGATCGAGGCCGAGCACGGCAATGGTCCGCGAGTGGCCGCCGCGGTCGACCAGAGCCATGCCGCGATGGGCGAGCTGCAGAAGGCGACGCTGGCGCACATCTTCGCCATGCGTCAGCTTCTCCGGCCCGATCAGACCTCTCAATTCGATGACGCGGTGGTGAAGGCGCTCACCGACGGCCAGGGGTGAGCCTCGATTGGACCGCGCTGTCGGATGGCGAACTGGCGACGCTCAGCATCGCCGGCCGACAAGCCGCTTTCGCCGAGATCGTGCGACGCTATCGGCAGCCGATGTTCCGGCTTTCGCGCGCCTTCCTCGGCGATGCCGACGAAGCGCTGGACGTGACGCAGGAAGCGTTTGTGGCCGCGCATCAGGCCTTGTCGCGCTACGACCCCAACCGATCAATGCAGGCGTGGCTAACGACCATCGCCGTCAACAAATGCCGCGATTGGGCGCGTAAGCGTGCCGTGCGCCGGTTTCTGTCGTTCGCGCTGCCGAACGACGAACAGGTCCAGAGCATCGTCGACGAACAGGTGCCGATCGACGACGCAGCCGGCGATCGGCAGGAACTCGACCGCGTGACGCGCGCCATCTCGACCCTGCCGGCTAACCTGAAGGAGCCTCTGGTACTTCGGACGATCGAAGGGCTGAGCCAGGCCGAAACGGCCGAGGTGCTGGGGATCAGCCAGAAGGCGGTGGAAACTCGCCTTTATCGCGCGCGGGCGCGGCTGCTCGAAAAACTAGGGAACCGCTGAGGGTTGGACAGATCGGCCGCGTAGAAGGGTCGACGGCCCTTCACGGCCCCATTCTTAGGAGCTTGCATGTCGCGCGTTCTCGACCGCCGCCAGGTGCTGCGCGGTGCCAGTCTGGCAGGCGGCGGCCTCGCCTTGTCGGCCTATATGCCGGCATGGGCACAGCCCGTCTCGGCCGGCATCGCCAAGCCGTTGCCCACGGTGTCGGGCGAGGACATCACGCTCAAGGTCGCGCATCAGATGATGATGATCGACGGGCGGCAGAGCCACGCCATCGGCATCAACGGCACCGTGCCCGCTCCGCTCATCCGCTTGCGCGAGGGGCAGAACGTCCGCCTCCACGTCGTCAATGAGCTCGACGAGGAAACCTCGATCCACTGGCACGGGCTGCTTCTCCCCTTCCAGATGGACGGGGTTCCCGGGATCGCCTTCCCCGGCATTCCGGCGCGATCGACGTTCACCTACGAGTTCCCGATCATCCAGAGCGGCACCTACTGGTACCATAGCCATTCGGGGCTTCAGGAGCAGGAGGGGCATTACGGCCCGATCCTGATCGACCCGAAGAACCCCGATCCGGTGAAGTTCGACCGGGAGCACGTGATCGTGCTGTCCGACCACAGCTTCCACCACCCGCACTACCTCTTCGATCGGTTGAAGAAGGAGTCGGGCTACTTCAACCGCCAGCGCCAGACCCTGGCCGGGCTTCTCGCCGGCAAGGATCAGTCGCTGAAAGAGCGGTTGGAGTGGGGCAAGATGCGGATGGACCCCGCCGACGTCGCCGACGTCACGGGCTCGGTCTACACCTACCTGGTCAACGGCTACGGCCCCAAGGACAATTGGACCGCGCTATTCCGCCCCGGCGAGCGGGTGCGGCTGCGCTTCATCAACGCCTCGTCGATGACCACCTTCAACGTCCGCATTCCGGGCCTGCCGATGACGATCGTCGCGGCCGACGGCTTGAACGTGCGCCCGGTCGAGATCGACGAGTTCCAGTTCGGCCCGGCCGAGACCTATGACGCGATCGTCACCCCGCCCGACCTGCGCGCCTATACGCTGGTCGGTGAGAGCATCGATCGCTCCGGCATGGCCCGCGCGACGCTCGCTCCGCGCGAGGGCATGGCGGCCGAGGTGCCCCCGCTCCGCAAGCGCCCGCTCGCGACCATGAAGGACATGGGCATGGGCGGCATGGATCATGGCACGATGGACCACGGCGGCATGAATCATGGCGCCATGGGCGGCGCTGCGGGTTCGATGTCCGGCATGGACCATGCTGCGATGGGGCATGGCGCGGGCACCGGCGCGATGGCGGGTATGGATCATTCCCAAATGAACCACGGCGCGGCCGGCACCGCGGCAGGCGGCATGGCAGGCATGGACCACGGCCAGGCTCAGGGCGGCGCCATGGCCGGTATGGACCATGGCTCCGGCACGATGCCGGCGATGAACGGCGATCAGATGGGCGGGATGGACATGGGCGGCATGAGCCATTCCATGCGCGATTTCAGCAATGCCCCCGAGGTTAAAAAGGGACCGGGCGTGCAGACCATCTCGCCGATGCCGGTCGATCGGACCGGCGATCCCGGGCAGGGGCTGGAGAATGTCGGGCATCGCGTTCTCACCTATCGCGACCTGATGGCGCTCGACCGCAACCCGGACACACGCGCACCGGAGCGGGAGATCAAGCTCCACCTCACCGGCAACATGGAGCGCTATATGTGGGGCTTCGACGGCGAGAAGCTGTCGGAGAACCCCGACCCGATCACGCTGCTTCACGGCGAGCGGGTACGGGTGACGCTCATCAACGACACGATGATGGGACATCCGATCCACATCCACGGCCACTTCTTCGACCTGGTGACCGGCAAGGGCGCCTATGCCCCCCGAAAGCATACGGTGCTGGTGCAGCCGGGAGGCACGGTGAGCTGGGACGTGACCGGCGAGGAAGGCGACTGGGCCTTCCACTGCCACATGCTCTACCACATGCACGCGGGCATGATGCGCGTTGTCCAGGTCCGCAAGGCCGGGGAGGCCGCGGCGTGATCCGGTCGCTCCTCCTCGCCGGTATGGCGCCGCTCGGCCTTGCGACACCCGCATTCGGGCAGACCATGGACCATTCCATGCACAACATGCCGGGCATGACGATGCCGGCAAAGCCGGCCGCCAAGCCGAAGGCGAAAGCCGCGGCCAAGTCCGCGACTAAGCGTAAGGCTCCCGTCCGACGCACCGCGCCGCGGCGCGCGCAACCGGCGAAGACGCAGGCTGCCGACCCTCATGCCGGGCATGACATGAGCGGGATGCAGGGAATGGATATGAGCGGTCAGCAGCAGGCTGCGCCCACCCAGAACCCGCACGCCGGGCACGATATGTCTGCTATGCCGGGCATGGCAGCATCGACAGGTGCGGGGCAGGACCCGCATGCCGGCCACGACATGAGCACGATGCCGGGCATGGCGATGCCCGGCGATCAGCCCGCTGCTAAGGTCGGAACCGACCTTCCCCCCGGCAACAAGCCCGCTCCCGCTCCAGCCGGGGACCACCTCGCCGATCGTTTCTGGGGCGCGGACGCCATGGCCAGCTCGCGCGAGAACGATCTACGCCGCGAGCATGGCGGAATGACCGTCTATCAGATCCTCTTCAATCTCGCCGAATATCAGGCTCGCAAGGGTGGCGACGGCTATCGCTGGGATGGCGAGGCCTGGATCGGGGGCGACATCAATCGCTTTACGCTAAAGAGCGAGGGCGAAGGCACGTTCGGCAAGCCGCTCGAACAGGCCGAGGTGCAGGCGCTCTACAGCCGCGCGCTCGATCCATACTGGAACCTTCAGGCGGGCGTTCGCTACGACTTCAAGCCCAACCCCTCGCGCACCTACGCGACGGTAGGGATCGAGGGGCTGGCCCCCGGTTGGTTCGAGGTGGAGGGCGCATTGTTCCTCTCCGACAAGGGCGACGTGCTTGGCCGTGCGGAGGGCTATTACGACCAGCGCATCACCAACTGGTTCGTGCTCCAGCCTAGGGTGGAGGCCAATTTCTCCGCGCAGGACGTGCCCGAAACCGGCACCGGCTCCGGGCTCACGGACCTCGAGGCCGGGCTTCGGCTTCGCTACGAGGGCCGGCGCGAGTTCGCGCCCTACATCGGCGTGTCGTGGGAGCGGCAGTTCGGCGACACCGCGCGCTTCACCCGCGCACGCGGTGACAATACGGGCGGCTTCAGCTTCGTCGCGGGCGTGAGGACCTGGTTCTGAGCCCGCGGCTCCGCCTCCATGTCGGGGCAAGCAAGGTTCACCGCTGGCTTGCGCTCCTGATCGGGGCGCAGGCGATCGTCTGGTTCACCAGCGGGCTCGTCATGAGCCTGCTGCCGATCGACACCGTGCATGGCGATCACCGGATCGACCGGAACGTCGAACCGGCCCTGATCGCCACTCAGGATTTCGCGCCCGTCCCTGCCCTTCTCGCATCGGCCGGAGCGCCGGTGCGTCAGCTCCAGCACCGGATGCTGCTGGGGCGGCCGATCGTCGAAGCCCAGCTCGGCGACGGCAAGGTGCGTTTGCTGGACGCCCGCACCGCAAAGCCGCTGCCCCCGGTCGACGGCCCGGCCGCAGCGCTGATCGCAAGGCAGGCGTATCGCGGCGAAACTGGTTCGGCGCCCGTCGTCGAGCGGATCGAGCGCCTCAGCACCGAGTACCGCGGTGCCCTCCCCGCCTGGCGTGCTTCCTTCGCCGATGACGACGGGACCCGCATCTACGTGGGCGCCGAGACGGGGCGGCTGACATCGGTCCGGACCGGCACGTGGCGGCTCTACGACTTCTTCTGGGGGCTTCACATCATGGATTGGACCGAGCACGAGCGGTTCAACACGCCGTGGCTCAACGCTTTCGCAGCGGGCGGACTCGTGTTCGCTGTCGCCGGGGCGATCCTGCTCTTCATGCGCTGGCCCCGTCGACGTCGCAGAAAAGCTCAAGGGGTCCGCTAGAGAGCTGCGTATCCTTCAGTGGGTGGGGCCGCACAGGAGAGCGCATCATGAACCACGACGACCCCGGCTCCAAACAGGGCGGTATGGGGATGAGCTACGGGCGCTTCGCCGCGATGATCGCGACGTCGACGGTCGTGATGTTCGGGCTCATGTACCTCAACACTTACGCGCTCGCCCATGTCGAATACAGTCAGACCCGGACGTGGATGGCGATCGTCATGGGCGCCGTGATGGCGCTCATCATGATCGGCTTCATGTGGGGCATGTATCCCGACCGACGGGCCAATCTCGGCATCGTGGCGGCCTCGATCGCGGTGTTCGCCGGTGCCTTGTGGCTTGTCCGCAGCCAGGAGACGGTCGGAGACGTTGCTTATATGAAGGCGATGATCCCGCATCACTCGATCGCGATCATGACCAGCGAGCGCGCTCACATCAAAGACCCCGAGGTGCGGAAACTCGCGGACGGGATCATCGACGCTCAGGTCCGCGAGATCGCGCAGATGAAGCGCTACATCGCCCGGCTTGAGGCGCACCCCACGCCCGACAATGCGCCCGACCTCCCCTCCTATCGCGACAAGCAGGTGCCTCCCCCGCCCCCCGAAACCGACGAGAGCGTCGGCGTCAACACGCTTCAGCCGATCCGCTGAGCAACATCGCTTGAGGGCTAATCGGTTT
The DNA here is from genome assembly GCF_019429485.1 of Sphingomonas citri. GTDB lineage: Bacteria > Pseudomonadota > Alphaproteobacteria > Sphingomonadales > Sphingomonadaceae > Sphingomonas > Sphingomonas citri. Next base: position 15,642 of record NZ_JAHXZN010000012.1, read on the forward strand.
GAGCCCGTATCCCTGTTGAGCGGGAGTTTTGACGCAGGAGCGACACGATGAAGAAGATGATGATTATGGCCGTCGCGACCGCCCTCGGCGCGGCTCCCGCGGTCGCGCAGATGCAGGGCATGGACCATTCCGGCATGAACCACGGGCAGATGATGCGGCCGACGCCGGCGAACCCGTACCCGCAGGCCGAGATGGACATGCATCAGAAGATGATGTCGGCGATGGGTGCCGATGCCACCGAGACGTGGGTCCGCAAGATGGTCGAGCACCACCGTGGCGGCATCGCCATGTCGCGTATCGTGCTTCGCGAGACCAAGGACCCCAAGGTTCGCCAGATGGCCACCAAGACGATCGCAGAGCAGACCCGCGAGATCGGCGAGTTGAACGCCTGGCTGCGGGCGCATGGCAAGAGCGCCCAGTAATCGACTACCGTCCCTCCCCCCGTCACCGTGCGGGGGGATGGCCACCCGGGAACTCAGATATGGATCGCTTTCGCCTTCTCGCCGCCGCGCTGGCGTGCGCTACCCCTGCGGGGGCTCTCGCCGCGGGTCCCGTCCTGATGCATCGCGACCCGGGTTGCCCCTGTTGCGAGAAATGGGCGCAGCAGGTGAAGGAGCAGTTCGGCCGCGCCGTCCGCGTCGTCGACGATGCGAACCGGCCGGCGTTCATGAAGGCACGCGGCGTGCCTCAAGACCTCGCCTCCTGTCACACTGCCATTATCGACGGCATGACCTTCGAAGGGCACGTTCCGATTGCCGACATGAAGCGCGCCTTGGCCACGCATCCGAAGGGCGTCACCGGCCTCGCGGTCGCCGGGATGCCGATGGGCTCACCGGGCATGGAAATGCCGGGCATGAAGGCCCAGGCCTATGACGTGATCGCGTTCGGGCCGAGCGGCCGCAGGGTGTTCGCCCGCCATTGAAAAGGGGAGGCGCGAACGCCTCCCCTCCCAGCTTACTTCTTCTGCATGCCCGACATGTCGTGACCGGCGTGCTCGCCGTGCTTCATGTCCTTCATGTCGGCGCAGCAATCCTTCTTCGCGCCGTCCTTGTCCTTGCAGCAGTCGGCGCCATCCTTGCAGCACTCCTTCCCCGCGCAGCAGTCAGCGGCGGCAAAGGCCGTGGCGGGAACGAGCGCGAGCGCGATAGCCGCGCCGATGAACTTGATGGTCTTCATGTGTAATTTTCCTCAAACGCACTGATTGATCGGAATCCACGTCGATCAGGCGGTTCGAGGAGGTGGCGGTGCAGGACCGCCCGAGCGACCAACAAGGGCATGAGGCTCGGGTGCGGGCGGATCCGTCCGCACGGCGAGCTGCGGCGCGGGAGACGTGTGAACGTCGAGGGCCGTTGCGATGCAGGCTCCTACGCAGTCCACCGAAGGGGCCTTTTTCACGGGCGTGGGCGGCGCTCGATCGCAATCGGCCATTCCGGCATGCGCCTCCGCAGGCGGAGCAGCCTGCGCGATGGCCTCGCACATTGGGCCCATCCGCACGAACAGCATCGCGCCCAGCAGGAGCAGAGCGAGTGTGCGGGCGAGGCGGCCGAAGCTCATGCGGCCCTTCTAGGCTGCGCCGGGACGCTGCACCAGATCAGTGCGCGACGCCCAGCACCATCCAGATAGCCATGGCGACCATCATCACGTTCTCGGTGAGCGACAGGAAGCCCAGCGGCACATTGCTGTCACCGCCCACGCACGCGCATTTCAGCTCGCGCTTGTCGACATACACGGCCTTGATGACCGAGACCGCCCCGATCGTCCCGATCACCAGCGCGATCGGCACCGACAACCAGGTCAACACGCCGGCCGCCATCAGCACGCCCGCCGCGCCTTCCGCGTAGGGGTAGATATAGGAGTATGGCACCCAGCGCTTCGCGAGCAAGTCGTAGTTGAGGAACATGGTCGCGAACTTCTCGACGTTCTGGAGCTTCAACAGCGCCAGCACACACATGGAGAAGGCGATGAACCACTCACCGGCGCGTACCGTGAAGGGTGTGCCGAGCACGGCATAGCTGGCCGCCAGCGCCATTAATGCCGTCATCGCAAACACAACCGCGACCGGCCGGTAGGTCACCGCCTTGGGGTCGGCCACGGTCTTGCCGAAAAACCGGCGCAGATCGTCGTAGCCGCCTACCCGCTCGCCACCGATGAAGGTCTGGGGTGTCGTTTTGACCCCGTGCTCGGCTTTGAATGCGTCGGTTTCCTCGCGCGTCGTCAGCCAATGGTCCTCGACCTCGTAGCCGCGTCGGTGCAGCAGGTCCTTTGCCTTCAAGCCGTAGGGGCAGGTGTGCGTCGGCATCACCATGCGGTAGATCGTTGCCTTCTTGGGCGCCGCGGTCGCCATGTTCTTCTCCACCATGTTCGCGACACCTATATAGGGGCCGTACCATGGTACGGAGTCAAGGCATGGCCGACGTGACAATTGCGGGGCTCGCGCGCGAGGGCGGCGTCGGTGTAGAAACGGTCCGCTATTATCAGCGCAGAGGGTTGCTCGAGACGCCGGAGAGGCCTGAAGGATCGGGCTCGAATGGCGGTATTCGCCGCTACACAGCAGACGATGTTCGCCGGCTCCGGTTCATCCGATCGGCGCAGGCCGCTGGCTTCACGTTGGAGCAGATCGGAGAACTGGTGGCGCTGGACGCGACCGACGATCGCGCTCGGGCACGCCAGCTTGCCAACGAGCGGATCGCGGCGCTGGATGCAAAGATCCAGGAGCTGAAGCGCGTCCGCGCATCACTCCAGCGGCTTGCTCATGAATGTGGGTCGGGCTCGGAAGGCCCCTGCCCCATTCTAACCGCGTTCGACGCCGACTGATCCGGTCGGTGCTATACCCCTTCCGCGCTGATCGCCTCTTGTTCCGGCGCGGGAAGGTGGCGGTAGAGCGTCGGGACCGAGACGCCGATCGCCGGCGCGATCTCGCGCATCGGCATTCCGGAGGCCAGGAGCTTACGGGCCGCCTCGAGCCGCTTGGGCGTCATCACTGTCTTGCGGCCGCCTACCCTGCCCTCGCGCTTCGCCACCATCAGTGCGGCCGTCGTGCGCTCGCGGTTCAGGTCCCGCTCCATCTCCGCCATCGCCGCCATGATGTGGAAGACGAGCTTGCCGGCGGTGCCGGCGGTATCGATGCCATCCGTCAGCGACCGGAAACCGATGCCCCGGTCCGCCAACTCCGCCGCAAGGTCGACCAGGCCTTTCATCGTTCGGCCGAGCCGGTCGAGCTTCCAGACCACCAGCACGTCGCCGGCGCGAGCGTGTGACAGGGCTTCGGCCAAGCCGATCCGGTTCGCCTTCGCACCGCTCGCCTTGTCGCTGAAGGTCCGCTCACACCCCGCTTCACGCAGGGCGTCGAGCTGCGGCGTCAGATCCTGTTCGGGGGTCGACACCCGCGCGTAGCCGATCAGCATGGCACCTTCTCAAAACTCATCTCACGTGCCTAACACGACCGATCGCAATCGAGAATGTGTTTTGATACACGCGCCACGCCTGCTAGACGTTCTCACATGGCTGCGGATCAAAATCGATCGTTTGAGAGACACGCGGCCGGGCTGGCAGTGAACGGTCGCCGAAAGCACGAACGCTTCCCGGCTTCGAGGCAAATGGTCGCCAAAAGCACGAACTTTCACGGTCTATCGATGCTCCACAGGAGGACGCTAGCGACAATCCGCCCCATCTTCGTGCTTTCGGCGACCGAGCGTCACGGTCGGCGATCGGGCGTCGCATGACCGATCTGGCCTCCAACCAAGGCGACCTGTTCGCCCTCGACAGCCCATTGCTGACCGGGGTTCGTGGCGAACGGTCGCTGATGGCCTTTCCGTTCTTCGCACTGAGCAAGGGCAAGTGGACCAAGCCACTCGCCTACAAGACCGAAACGGTTTCGATCGAGATCGTCGCCACCGCTAAGGGTGTCGCGACAATCTACGACAAGGAGATCCTGCTATACATCGCGAGCCTGATGGTAGCGAAGCTGGACGCCGGTATGGAGGTTTCCCAAGACTTCTATTTCACAGCCCATGATCTTTTCCGCGTTACCGGCGTCAACGGTTCGGCCCGCTCCTACACTCGCCTATCAGATGCGCTTGAGCGGCTACAGGGCACGCAGATCAAGACGAACATCGAGGCCGGAGGTGAGGGCCAGGCCGGGTTCTTCTCGTGGCTGTCAGAAGCCCAGCTCACCTACACCAAGACGAGGACCGGCGATAAGCGGCTGAAAGCTGTGAAGGTCCGGCTTTGTGACTGGCTTTACCGGGCGATCCAGCGCGACCGGAGGGTGCTGGATTATGCCCCGAGCTATTTCCAGCTCGGCCCGATCGAACGCCGGCTTTACGAGGTCGCACGATCGGCCTGCACGGATGGGCCGATCGACGTCGACCTTGAAGAGCTGCGATTGCAGCTCGGTTATCAAAGCTCGCTCAAGCATTTCCGGTATGAGTTGAAGCGCATTGCCGACGACAGCACCATCCCCGGCTTCACATTCGACTTGGTCGAGACACCAACTTCAACCGTGAAAGGCCGTTCTCGGCGAAATGCCGGCGCAGGGCGCGTCAAGATTACTCCCCGACCACTTCTGCCGAGCGCCTGATGCGGCTTTTTTTCTGACCGCGAATCAAGCGGTCAGTCCCTTTCCAGATCGGTCGCCGAAAGCACGAACTCTGGTCGCCAAAAGCACGAATCCCGGTCGCCAAAAGCACGAACGACCGTGATGACGGTCGTCGAAAGCACGAACTTTTCCGGGCTGTGGTCGCCGAAAGCACGAATAGTAGCGGTTTCCCGGCTCCGCTGATTTCGCCACAAATACTGTTGAGCTGATCGCATCGCGTGATTGGCCAGTCAGGGAGCGGCCGTGACCACATAAACGAATGCCCGGCACGAAGGCCGGGCACCCTGGAACGTGATGAGCGATGCTTGGCGGCATCGATCGGGACGTAAGACACCCCTCTCATACCTGTTCCCGAACCTTGGTTCAAGGGAGCGCGCTTCGCGCCACGCTCTAGTTTTGCCTGGTCCCGGCCCCACAAAGGGGACGGAAGATGGGAGCTGTTACCCTCGCGAAAGCGAGCTTCATGGCGCTCGACCGCATCGAGCGGACGCGGCCGAGATCGCGATCGGGGGCGGCAAACCCGACCCGCGCGCATGTTCACCCGAACAGCCGAAAGGCCGGCACGTTCGAGGATGATTTCTTCTACAGCTACGCCAAGGGCGAGACCGATCGGCTCTACAAGAAGGCGGTGGAGCTGCTGAAGCGCAAGAACGCGATCCGTCGCCTTGCACGCGCCGAAGGGCGGCAGCTCACCGAGGACGAACGGCTTGTCACGCTGATAACGCCCGCAGCGGTCCGCGTGTTCGAACAGCTTACCAATCTTGCCCGCAACTGCGCCGGCAAGGTGTTCCCGACATGGGAATGGATCGAGACGCACACCGGCCTCTCCCGCGCGAGCGTCGGACGCGGCCTGTCGATCCTTGCCAAGATGGGCTTGCTCGACAAGCAGCGCCGGTGCGTGCCGATCGATCCTCCCGCCGATCGACCGAAGGCTCGAAACGCACAGACGTCCAACGTCTATCGGATGAGCTTTCCCAACCGGCTGGCGCGCTTCCTTCCGCGCTTTCTCCGGCCCGTCCCTCTCCCGGATGATGTGGTGCAGCGCGAGGCCGATCGGATCGAGCAGATCGAGACCATGCGGCTATGGCGCTCGCCCCGGCAGGTTGTTGCCGAAGAGATTGAGGACGAGGGCCTGCGTCGCGTGCTGGACAGCCTCGCCCTCGCGATCGAGATCCAAGAGTCTCAAAAAAATGGTCAACCGCTCCTAGATTCGTATATTCTAGAGGCAGATGGAGTTGGCCTAGTCGGCCAACACCCTAACGCCTGACGGCGGACACAGCCCTAGCCCAACCGGAACAAGACAACGACAACCGACATAGCCTAACCAAAAAGTCGGACGCGCCGCTTCGCGTCGCGATGCTCCCGAGAGGAGCAAGCGTTTACCGTCGCGCTCAAATGGCCGCCGCCATGCCTGGTGCAGCCGTTTTTCGTCGACGAACGAGACCGTGGCGCCAGTCCCCGGCGCTTGGGGGGTGCGCGATCGGCACGGGCACCCTTTCCTTCCAGCGTTGACCAATCCCAATTCCCTGCGGCCGTGGCGAGCTGGTCGACCATCATCATGCGGCGCCGCGATCACGTTCAGCCCGGCGAGATCCCCGCGCGAGTTTCAGGGCCGAGCCCTTCCGACCGGCTATCCCTGTATTGATGGAAAAGTGGGCGCTGGCCGCCTTCTACGATCAAGCAAATAACCGGCTGCGCCTACGGTTTCCGCTACGCGGACCCTCCGTTTTTTTGCTTGATCGCGGCGTCTGCACTCCCCTTCAATTCCCATCAGGAAAGAGCCTGATCGCTGGAAAAGGGCAGGACCATGCAGAACATCGCGGAGTTTCGGATCATCGGCCGGGTCGGGAAGATCACGGAGCATGACAAGGTGACGAAGGTCAACGTCGCCGCCAACTACAACCGCCAGGAGAATGGCGAGTGGGTGACGGACACGCACTGGAACGAGATCACGCTGTTCGGCAAGCTGATCGAACGCGCCGCCAAGGCGCAGAAGGGCGACCTGGTCCACATCACCGGCCGCGTCCGCCAGAACTCCTACGACACTGCTGAAGGCCGGCGCTACACCGTGGAGCTGATCGCCGACGGCTTCGCGGTTCTCGCCAAGGGATCGGAGGACCGAGACTAGGCGCTGCCGGGGCCGCCTAACGACGGCCCCTCTCGCCGGCGCAACTCCAGCTCCACCGCCTCGCGCACGAAATCAGCCTGACTCTCGCCGTCGCGGAGGACGGTCTTGATGCGATCGAGCGTGCCCTTGGGAAAGCGCCCCATCGTCTTATCCTCCATCGGAGGGCGACCGACTGACCGGATATTGCTAGACGTCATGCAATGCCCTAATTACCGATACCGCATATTGACGAGATTAGCGGTATCGTATATTATAGGTTGGGCCTTTCATCAAGGCAGTGTCGGAGGCGAAGGCCATGTGGGATAATCTGCTGACGATCGGACTGTTCGTTCTGATCGCTTGGGCCGTCCTCCGCAGTGATGGTGGATCGAAGCCGCGCATCTGGAGCGGAGACACCCCCGATGAAGAGGCTCGCCGCAATACCCGGACGGACTCCAATTATCGCGGATACGACCACTGGACCAACAACTCCGACCGGGGCTGGTAGCGCGTGAAAACCATTGCCATCAACGTCGAGAAGGGCGGCGCCGGCAAGACGATGATCGCCTGCCATCTGGCATGGGTTCTCGCCGACGCCGGTCATCGTGTGCTGTTTCTCGATCTCGACCGACAGTGCAACGCAACCGATGCGCTCGCTGATTTCGAGAGCCTAGGGACGTGCAAGCCGCTGTTCGAGCCGAACTATGTGCCGCCAGCCACCTTTCCGCGCCTTGCGATCTACTCCAATCGAATGGGAGGAGAGTACGACGCCGATTACCCCCGCGCTCTCTCTGCCTTGAACGCCAACTTCCCGACACTCGACTCTTTCTTCGACTTTTGCGTCATCGACACGCCGCCCTCATGGTCCTGGATCAACTTCGCTGCGCTCTTGGTCTGCAACCACCTGATCGTCCCGGTTGAGCTTGGACCGTTCGGGCCGGCAGCCACCAAGCAGGTTTCGGATTCGATCCAGACGGTCAACCAACGCCGGAAAACGCCGATCCATGTCGTCGGGCTCGTGCCGAACCGGGTTCGGGCGAACGATACTCACCAGATGAAGATGCTCGCTGCGATCAAGGAAAAGATCGGGCGGAACCTGTTCACCAACTACCTTCCCGAGCGGGCTCACTACAGCCAAGCCATCCAGGAGCATGTACCGGTGTGGCGGTTCGACAAGGACGTGCGGACATCGCTTCCGCCAATGCGTGCGTTTCTCGAGGAAGCCATGACCCGGATCGGGAGCCATAAATGACCGACTTCTCCGGTTTCGACGTATTCAGCGAGAAGGCAGCGGTGGCGGACGCCGATCGCGTTCAGCTTCTCGACCCTGAGCTGGTCTATCCCGATCCCGAGAACGTCAGGAGCGAGATCGATCCTGCCAAGATCGACGAGATGGCCGAGACAATCAAAGAGCGCGGTCAGCTACAGCCGATCACCGTGGCGCCCAAGGATGCCGATGGGCGCTATCGCATCATGTTCGGCGAGCGGCGCTGGCGGGCGTGCCAGAAACTCGGCGTGCAGGTCCGCGCGATCGTCAGCAAGACGGATGACGTTGAGCAGGTCCGGATCGACCAATTCATCGAAAACGATCAGCGCGAGGATCTATCGACCGCTGACATGATCCGGTTCGTCACCGGGCAGGTTGCGAACGGGCGCTCGCTCGCCGAGCTGGCGCGCGCTACGGGCCGTAACCGGACGTTGCTGACCCGCTATCAGGGGCTCGCCAAGGCACCCGACTATATTGCCGCGCTGTTCGCCGACATTTCGATGCGGAGCGCGGTCGCACTTGTTCAGGCTGCGAAGGCCGACGACGCGGCAACCCGGGCCTTTGTCGCCGATACCGCGGCGGAGGATATGACGGTGCTGGCGTGCGAGCGGTTCGCGCGCGAGGTCGGCGCGAAAAAATCGGCACCCAAGCCCACCCCATCGAGCCAAGCGGAGGCATCTCTACCCCCCGCCGGGGATGATCCGGCGACGGCCGAGCCGAACGGGACCACGCAGACGACAGACGCAATCCGGGACGAGGAAGCCGATCGAGCGATGGACGAGACCCCCGTGCCAGAAGGCACGGCGCCGGCAGACAGTGCCCCGTCTGGAGCCCCCGCCCCAGCGCCCCGCTCGCCGGCCAAGCCGAGGACGGGAAAGCAGAAGGTCGAGCGGCCGACTATCGAGATCGAGGGCAAGCGCGCGATGATCGTGGAAGCGTGGTTGCACTTCGAGGATGAGGCAGAACCGCGCATGGTGAGCTGGCGCTGATCGCGCCAGGTCTGAACGGGGAGCGCCGGCAGCGACCGTCGCTCGCGCAGGGCCAATCCTTCCTTCCGCGACCTCTTCTCCTGCAGGTGGATTGGGTGTGCCATGTGGCACACTTGAAGGCTGATTTTGGTGGGGGATGTTTTATGGCAGGATAGGTGTTGCTGCGTTTTCTGTATTACATTACCCTTCCACGGCCATGTCGTTAGCGTCGCAGCCTACATCCCCCACCAAAGATTCAGCGATGTTGACGGCGCGCGTCGATCGCGAGCTGCTTGCCGCTTTCGACGCCGTGGCCGAGGGCAGGGGAGGGCGCAGCGCGCTCCTCCGCACCGTGCTCCAGCAATCGTTGAAGCACGTGGCCGACGCTCCCCGGATTGCACCCCGTGCCGACAGCGCGGGCAATCGCGTGTCACTGACCTTCACGGACGTCGAAACAGCCGTCCTCGATCATCGCGCGGCCGAGCGGGGTATTGATCGAGCCGGATGGATCAAGGCGCTGGTGCGCCGGCACATCGCCTTGAAGGCCGGCGTCGACGATGGGCTTCGCGACGCCGTTGCGCCGATCCGGATGCAGCTCCAGCGCATCGGCCGGAACCTCAATCAGGCGATGAAGGCCGGCAACGCCGCAATGATGGCGGACAGCGGCTTGCAGATCGATCGCGAGCTGCGTCGCATCGCGGACATGCGCGATGAGATCAACGAGCAGATCGAGGCGCTGGCGACCGTGCTGCGCGGGGAAACCGCCTTTTGGGAGGTCGCCGACTGATGCCGTTCGGGGACCGCGAGGACGAGCTTTGGGAGGCGATGAAGCCCAGCTTCAAGCCACGCCTCGTCAGCGATCCCAATTTGAAATACGCGCGGCACCTCGTCAGCGGCACCGGACCGTTCGCTGCGCGGACGCCGGCGACGTCGCATGGGGAAGGGGGTGCCCGAGCTACGCTCGCGCGTGTCGTGCGGCGCACACCCGAGGTGCTGGTCAAGGTGACGGGTCGAAAGAAGGGTGCCAAGCATCTTGCCGCCCATCTCGATTACATCGGCCGCCACGGTAACATTCCTCTCAAGACGCGTGACGGGGAGCAGGTCGCGACGAAGGAAGACGCGCAGCGGATCGCCGACGAATGGTCGGACCCGCTCTATTGGCGGCAGGGCACGACCGTCTCGGCCGTGGCAATGGTATTCTCGATGCCGGCGGGAACCGATCCCGAGACGGTGAAACAAGCCGTCCGCGAGGCGGCCGAACGCATGATCGGCGACAATCACGATTACCTGATGGCGCTCCACACCGACACGCCCCGACCCCATGTTCACCTCACGGTCCAAGCCGAAGGAGTCGACCGCAAGCGGTTCGATCCAAGGCGCGAGGATCTGTTTCGCTTCCGCGAGGCGTTCGCCGAGGCGTTGCGCAGCCGCGGCGTCGAGGCCGAGGCGACGCCGCGTTACACGCGGGGTCAGGGGAGGGCTGGCACCAGCATGGCACTGACGCAGTTGCGCGCGCGGATACGCAGCGGCGCTTCTCGTCAGCCGACCGAGGCCGATCTACGGCAGGCGCGCGAGGCCATGCAGGTGGCGCTTGGCAAGGCACAGCAGCCCGCTTTCGTGTCAAAGACGCGCCAGCGGTGGCAGGACACCAAGCAGCGCTATAAGGCCGCGGCCGAACGGCTCGATCGCAGCGCCGATCGCGAGGACCGCAAGCTGGCTCGCGACGTGCGCCAATTCATACAGGAGCGCGGGAGCATCGAGACGGTGCCCGATCGGATGTTGCGCGAGGCGGAAACCCGCGTCCGAGAGGCGCAGGAGCGGAGCCAAACCCGCCCGTCGCCAGATCAGGGTGTGCCACGTGGCACACCCCCGCTGCCAAGCCGCAGGCGGTAGTGACTGGACCCTTTTTCCGATTGTGATTTTTTGGGACGATGTACGGTGATCAGTCTGGGATCAGCGCCCAACCACGTATTTGCAATGTCGCCATCGTAGTTAGAGCCGACACATCAATTTCGACAGTCTTATCGACTGTCGCCGGAGCGATGCCGTTCCCGATCAGAGCCTGGCTGCACACTCGAACGGACACGCCTGCGCGCTTCAGCGCCGCTACCAGGGCAAGATTGGGGTTCGCGGCAGCGCCGGTCTTCGTCGCATATGCCGCATCGTCGGCGACAATCAGCGTTGCCGGACCGTGGACGATCACGACCACATCTCCCCGTGCCGGCCGCACGCCATCCGCGCCAAGCAAGTTCAGGAAGCGTGCGACCTTCTCGAGCGAAGGATTGACCTTGTCAGGGGATGCCGCCGCCTTCGTCACGTTGAACAGCACGCGATATCGCAGGGATCGGTCCGGCCGCTCCGCCGCGCCTTCTACCGGCGTGACCTTGCCATATCCGGCGATCACCGGTTGTTGAGTCGTGACGTCCGCTGACACGGCGCTACTCATGACGGCCAAGCATCCTGCGATCGCGAAAGTGGGAAGCCGCATCCAATTTTTCCTTCCACAACCGGAATGATTACCCGATCCTCGCAAACACGGCCGCGCCAATGTTTTGCGGCCGCGCAACAGCCATCCCCCCACGCGGTCGCGCCGGACGGGGAGCGGGCGCTGCTTGCTCCCCGGCTATATCGTCGGCACCGAACATTGCTTCGAGCGTGCGCACGCAAAGCGCAGCCGCGTCATCGGCAAGCCGGTAATGGACCTGCTTGGCCTCGCGTCTTGTCTTCACCAGCTCGGCGCGACGCAGCTCGGCAAGCTGCTGGCTGAGCGCCGGTTGGGTCACGCCGGTAGCAGCCTCGATATCTGCGACCTGACGCTCGCCGCCGAGCAGGTAGGACAGGATCATGAGGCGCTGGGGTTGAGCAAACACGCGCAGCTTTTCGACTGCCGCATCAGCGATCGCACGGGATTGATGGATCGCCGTCATCGATCGGCCTTCAGCTGATGAAACCAGTCGGCACCAGCGCTGCCCGGCAAGGCAGGCGGTAGCAGGACATCGTCACCCGGCTGCCAGTCGGCCGGCGTATAGACATCACCATTGGCTGACCGCTGCAATGCCCTCACCGTGCGGAGCATCTCGTCGACCGATCGCCCGACGTTCATGGGATACCAGCTGAGCGCACGAATGATGCCCTCGGGATTAATGAAGTAGGTTGCGCGGACGGCTGAGGCATCGCCAGCCTGCTCGTCGAGCATGCCATAGGCGTATCCCACAGCCATCGATGGGTCTTCTACGACCGGGAAGGGCACCTCTGCGCCGAAGACGTCCTTGATCGCGCGCAACCAGGCGACATGCGAATACAGGCTGTCGACCGACAACCCGAGCAAGACGCAATCCAGCTCTTCGAACTGCGGTGCAGCCTTTGCCAACGCCACGAATTCGCTGGTGCAGACCGGCGTGAAATCGGCCGGATGCGAGAAGAACACGACCCAGCGACCACGATATTGATCGAGCGACATTTCGCCCTGCGTCGTGCGGGCAGTGAAATTCGGGGCCGCGTCCCCGATGCGCAACGAGCGCGGCGCGTCTGCATCCATCGTTTCCATGTCTTCCAGATGGCACGGGCAGCCCGTTGACGCAAGTGAATTACACTACTACATAAAGTGTGAAATCAATAAACGGAGGCGGTCATGGAATCGGCTTTGAACGACGCAATTGCGCAAATCGAACGAGCGAAGGCGGCAGGGTCGCCGATCGTTCATTCCTTCTTTGATGAGCCGACCAACACCGCGACCTACGTCGTCTGGGATGCAGCCACTCGGAAAGCGGCGATCGTCGACAGCGTCCTGGATTTCGACGCTGCGGCAGGCCGCACCAGGACGGCATCGGCGGACGCGGTCATCGCTTATGTAAGAGGCAACGGCCTCACGGTTGACTGGCTGCTCGAAACCCACGCCCATGCCGATCATCTGTCTGCGGCACCCTACCTGCAAAAGGAGCTGGGCGGTCAGCTCGCGATCGGTCGCGAGATCATCCGTGTGCAGAACGTCTTCGGCAAGATTTTCAACGCCGGCACCGACTTCGAACGCGACGGCTCCGAATTCGACCGGCTGTTCGACGACGGCGACCGCTTTGCGATCGGCGATATCGAGGCCATCGCGCTACATGTGCCGGGGCATACCCCGGCCGACTTGGCCTATGTCATCGGCGACGCGGTCTTCACCGGCGATACCCTCTTCATGCCGGATTACGGCACGGCGCGCGCGGACTTCCCCGGCGGTGATGCGCGCCAGCTCTACCGCTCGATCCGCCGACTGATGCAATTGCCAGACGAGACGCGGCTGTTCCTTTGCCACGACTACAAGGCGGCGGGTCGCGACCAGTATGTCTGGGAAACGACTGTCGGCGCGCAGCGCGTCGGCAACGTCCATGTCCATGAGGGCGTGGACGAAGACGACTTCGTCGCGATGCGCACCAGTCGTGACGCCACCCTGTCGATGCCCAAGCTCATCCTGCCATCGGTTCAGGTGAATATGCGCGGCGGCCATCTGCCGGAACCGGAAGCGAACGGCACCCGCTACCTCAAGATCCCACTGGATGCGCTGTGATGCCCGGATTTCCTCATGCCATGCCGCTTGCCGGCTTCATCGGCGGACTGATGATCGGTGTCGCTGCTGCGATCATGTTGCTGGGCAACGGTCGAATTGCCGGAGTTAGCGGCATGTTCGCGCGTGTCCTCGGTCTTTCCGAAGGAGGCGCGCCGTGGATGATTGCACTTCTGTTCACGGCGGGGCTGCCCCTGGGCGCGGCCCTGGCGGCGGCAAATCTGGATGTGGAGGCACGCTTCCCGACGTCGCTTGGGCTGATCGCCGTCGCCGGTCTGATCGTCGGGATCGGCACGCGGCTCGGCGCGGGATGCACCAGCGGCCACGGCGTCTGCGGCCTGTCGCGTCTGTCGCCGCGGTCTATCGTCGCGACAGGCACGTTCATGGCGACCGGTATCTTGACCGTCACACTCATGCGTCTGGCGGGGGTGGCACTATGATGCGCCAAGGTATCCTTTCGCTCGTCAGCGGTACGCTGTTTGGCGCGGGCCTCGCCGTTTCCGGCATGATCGATCCTGCGCGGGTCCGAGCCTTTCTCGACGTCGCCGGTGCTTGGGACCCGACCCTTGCCTTCGTCATGGCCGGGGCGATCCTGCCGATGGCGATAGCCTGGCTCATCGTGCGTCGGCGCTCCACGCCGATCATCGCGGAGCAATTCCATACGCCAGCCACTTCGCCGATCGACGCACGCCTCATCGGCGGTGCCGCCTTGTTCGGCATAGGCTGGGGCCTTGTCGGCCTCTGCCCGGGACCCGCCATCGCCACGCTGGCAATCCAGCCTGCACCCGCGCTGCTCTTCATCGCCGCAATGGCGCTGGGCGCTGCCATCCACCGCTTCGCACTCACCCCACGCCGTTCGGCCTGAACGGGACAGGAGACGTCACATGGCCTTCAAGAAGATCACATCGTCCTTCTCGGCTGCTCCCCAGCTCACCCGGGATGACGTCGCTGCTGCCGCACAGGCGGGATACCGCTCGATCGTTTCGAGCCGACCTGACGGCGAGGAACCGGGGCAGCCAAGCGCGCGGGATATGGCCCGGATGGCAGAGGAACATGGCCTCGCATTCGCGCATGTCCCGATCGAGCCGGGCAAGGCGACCGATGCCGATGCGGACCGGATGAAGGAAGCGCTGTCTGCGCTGCCAGGTCCGACGCTCGGCTTCTGTCGAAGCGGTACGCGGGCGGCTACCCTATGGGCGCTGGCGGAAGCAGATCAGGCTAATCCCGCAACGATCATCGGTCAGGCGAAGGCAGCCGGATACGACCTCGCCGATCTGAAGCCAGCGATTACCCGCCGGTCCGAAAGGACCGGCAAATGACCTACGACATCGTCATCATCGGAGGCGGAGCCGCTGGCATCGCTACGGCTGCAAGCATCCTGAAGCGCAACGCCAAGGTGACGATTGCTGTCGTCGATGCGGCCCGGGACCATTATTACCAGCCCGGTTGGACATTGGTCGGGGCTGGCGTTTTCACCCCCGAACAGACCCGCAAGGCCGAAGCCGATGTGATGCCGAAGGGCGTCGAATGGATACGGCTGCCTGCGATCAACATCGATCCCGTTCGACAAGCTGTTACCTTGGGCGACGGGGATACGATCGCCTACCGGGTCCTGATCGTCGCTCCCGGCCTGCGCCTAGCGTGGGAGAAAATCGCCGGGCTTCCTGAGGCGTTGGGCCGCAATGGTGTCACGTCCAATTATCGCTACGATTTGGCGCCCTACACCTACCGACTTGTCCAAGAATTGCAGCAGGGGCGTGCGCTGTTCTCGCAGCCGCCGATGCCGATCAAATGCGCCGGCGCGCCGCAAAAGGCGATGTATCTCTCCTGCGATATCTGGCGCGAGCGCGGTGTCCTCCCCGCAATCAATGTCGAGTTTCACAACGCCGGCGCGGCGCTGTTCGGCGTCGCGACCTACGTCCCGGCGCTGATGGAATATGTCGAGAAGTACGGGATCGACCTCAAACTCGAGTCCAACCTTGTCGCGGTCGACGCCGATCGGGGTGTCGCCACGTTCGAGCGCAAGCAGGACGGCATCAGCGAGCGGATCGAGCGCGAGTTCGACATGCTCCACGTCGTGCCGCCTCAGGTTTCCCACGACGTCATCGCCAAAAGTCCGCTCGCGGCGACAAACGGCTTTGTTGAGGTCGATGAGGCGACGTTGCGGCACAAGCGGTACGACAATGTCTTCGGCCTGGGCGATGCCGCTGGCACCAGTAATGCGAAGACGGCTGCGGCAGCCCGCAAGCAGGCACCCGTGGTAGCGGTCAACGCGCTCGCCGCGCTCGAAGGTAAGCCCCCTGTTGCCGACTATGACGGCTACGGGTCGTGCCCGCTCACCGTGGAGCGCGGCAAGATCGTCCTCGCCGAGTTCGGCTATGGCGGGAAACTGCTCCCCAGCTTTCCGTCGTGGCTGCTGGACGGAACACGCCCGACGCGGGCTGCCTGGTTCCTGAAGGAGCGCATGCTGCCTCCGATCTATTGGCAGGGCATGCTGAAAGGCCACGAGTGGATGGCGGCCCCGCATGAGATCGGCAAGGCGGCATGACCCTCGAACCGATCCAGTATCTGTTGGGTGCGCTGTCCGGTAGCTTGGTGGGCTTCACCCTCGGCCTTGTCGGCGGGGGCGGCTCGATCCTCGCCGTCCCGCTCATGGTCTATCTGGTGCGCGTGCCGGACGCGCACCTTGCCATTGGCACGAGCGCGTTCGCGGTCGCCGCGAACGCCGCGACAGGGCTGATCGGCCATGCGAAGGCGCATACCGTCAAATGGCGCTGCGGCGGCATGTACGCGACCGCTGGCGTCATCGGTGCCCTGTTCGGCTCCACTGCGGGCAAGGCGGTCGATGGCGGCAAGCTCCTCTTCCTGTTCGCGCTGGTCATGGTCGTCGTCGGCGTCCTGATGCTGCGCGGGCGCGGTGACACGGGCAACCCGGGGGCGGAGTGCAACCGCGAGAAGGCACCGAAGGTGCTGGGCTACGGCCTCGGCACCGGCCTGTTCTCGGGCTTCTTCGGCATAGGCGGGGGCTTTCTGATCGTCCCCGGCCTGATCGGGTCGACAGGCATGCCAATTTTGAACGCTGTCGGCACCTCATTGATCTCCGTCACTGCGTTCGGGCTGACGACGGCCGCCAACTATGCATTTTCCGGTCTGGTGGACTGGCCGCTCGCGTTCGCATTCATCGGCGGTGGGGTTGTCGGTGGCCTGGTCGGCACGCGCATCGCGAAGCGCCTCGGCACGGGCGGTACGCTCACCACGGTCTTTGCCGTCCTCATCTTCGTGGTAGCGGCCTATATGCTCTGGAAGAGCGCAAGCGCTTTTCTCTGATGGATAGTGCAATCGCAATCGGGCCGCTGATGCTGGCCGTCGATCGCGGGCTTGCCGTGCTGTGCATCGTCGTCTTCCTCGGGCTGACGACACTGGCCGGGCGGTTCCGCTTCCCTCGCGTGTCGGCAGTTGCCACCAGCGCCATTGTCGCTGGGCTGGTCACGGCCCGGATCGGTTACGTTGCAGCGCATTGGTCGAGCTATGCCGACGCTCCGTTGTCCATCTTCGCCGTGTGGCAGGGCGGCTTTTCCTCCGTTGCAGGACTTCTCGGCGCTGCGGCGCTGCTGGCGATCCGGCTTGGCCGCACACGCGCGTTGGCGGCAGGTTGGGGAGCATTGGCTGTAGCGGGCGGCCTCTGGTTTGCGCTTCAGGCGCTGATCCCGCCCGTGACCTACGGCCCGTTTCCCTATCATCTCAATCTGACGACCCCGTCTGGCGCTCGGCTTCCGCTCGATCGTTTCCGCGGCCGTCCTTTCGTGGTCAACCTGTGGGCGACCTGGTGCGGTCCGTGCCGGCGTGAGCTGCCGATGCTCGATGCAGTTGCATCGCGGACCGGCGAGGTCCCGATCCTTCTCGCCGATCAGGGTGAGGCTCCAGCGGTCGTCAGCGGCTTCCTCAACCGTGAAGGTATCGGTGCGGGGCACGTCGCGCTCGACCCCGATCGCGGGCTTTCCCAAGCCCTGAAGGTAGCCGGCTATCCCGCAACTGCCTTCGTCGCGGCGGACGGCACGATCGTGCAGCTCCAGCTCGGCGAGTTGTCACGCGCCGCTCTCGCCGATGGAATCGATCTAGCAAGGAAACACCGATGAACCGCCGCAATCTGATGTCGCGTGGCCTCTTGGCTGCGCTTGCCTTCGCCGCGCCTATCACGCCGGTTTTCGCGCAGCAGCCCGATCTGTCGCGCAAGGCAGTCGTCGATGATCCCGTAGCCCCCAAGCGCGCGGGCAAGACCTACGATGTCACGGTGGTCGAGTTCTTCGACTATAACTGCCCCTATTGCCGTCGCATGGAGCCGGTGCTGAACTACCTGCTTCGCTCCGACCCGAAGGTGCGGATCGTATATCGGGATTGGCCGATTTTCGGACCTGCCTCGCGTGAGGCGTCGCGCGCGGCCGTCGCGAGCCAGTGGCAGGGCAGGCATGCCACCTTTCATGGAGCGCTGCTGGCCTCGTCGGCGCGGCTCGACAGCGCCGGCATCAAGGCAGCCGCTGCCAAGGCCAAGGTCGACTGGCCCCGTCTGCAACGGGATTTGAAAACGCGCGGCGCTGAAATCGACGCGCTGCTCGCGCGCACCGATGGCATCGCCCGCGCAATTGGTTTCAACGGTACGCCAGCGCTGATCGTCGGCTCACAGGTTGTCGCCGGGGCCGTCGATCTGCCGACGTTGCGTCGTCTCGTCGCGGAAGCGCGCAACAAGCCTGCGGTGCGCTGACCATGCCTGGGCCGCTCAATCGGAGACAGCTTGCCGGACTGGGCGCGGTGGTCGTGGGTGGTTGGGCAGTCGGGCAGGTTCTGCGGCGTACTGCCCCGATCGGCCGTGACGTCGGTCCGACCGCTGACCTGATCCTGGCCGGCAATGGCTCGCCGGAGGACGGGCCTGCCGATGCGACGCTCCGGCTCGCCGTGTTCACCGACTATCGTTGTCCGGCCTGCCGTCATGGGTTTCCCGCTCTGGAAGAGGCTGTGCAACGCGACGGCAAGGTGCGCGTCATCTACAAGGACTGGCCGATCTTCGGCCCGCCCTCCGAACGTGCCGCAAGCGTTGCGATCGCGTGCGCCGAGCAAGGGATTTACCCGGCCGTGCACCGCGCATTGATGACGGACAGCCGTACGATCGATGACGACATGCTGCGCGACGTCGTGATGCGCGCCGGCGGCGACTGGCTGCGCGCGACAACCTGGCTTGTCACCAATGCTGACGCTGTCGCGGCACGCCTGAGGGCGAACGGACAGGAAGCTTATTCGATCGGGTTGGCCGGCACCCCAGGTTATCTTGCCGGACGCATGCTGGTGATGGGGGCGATCGACACCGCCGACTTCGAACGATTGTTCGCGCGTGCGCGGACCGAAAGCTGACGATGCGAGAGGATACGAAACATGATCGAGTATAATCACAAGGGCATGACGGTCGCGTCGCTCCACGACGAGCGCACCGGCAGCTTCCAGTATGTCGTGGTCGATGACACCACGAAGGCCGCCGCGATCATCGACCCGGTCCTAGACTTCGATCCGCGCGCCGGTGCGACTGCTACCGACAATGCCGATCTGATCCTCGAATATGTCCGCGCGAAGGGGCTTACGGTGGAATGGGTTCTCGATACCCATCCCCATGCCGATCACTTCTCGGCCGCCCCGTACCTTGCGGAGAAGACGGGTGGCAAAACCGCGATCGGTGCCAAGGTCGTGGAGGTGCAGAAGCTCTGGCAGGACATCTATTGCCTGCCCGATTTGCCCGTCGATGGCAGCCAGTGGGATCACCTGTTCGCCGATGGCGAGCAGTTTAGGATCGGCTCACTCGACGCGCACGTCATGCTGTCGCCTGGCCACACGCTCGCCTCGATCACCTATGTCGTGGGTGACGCGGCGTTCGTTCACGATACGCTGATGGTGCCCGACAGCGGCACGAGCCGGGCGGATTTCCCCGGCGGTGACGCGCACGCACTTTGGCGCTCGATCCGCGCGATCCTCGACCTCTCGCCCGAAACCGCCACCTATGTCGGGCATGACTATGGCAAGGACGACCGCGAGGTGATCGGCCGCTCGACTGTCGCCGAACAGCGGCGTGACAACATTCATGTGCACGATGGGATCGACGAGGCGGAGTTCGTCGCAACCCGCGAGAAGCGCGACGCATCGCTGCCACTACCCGACCTGATGCTCGCTGCGCTTCAGGTGAACATTCGTGGCGGCCGGCTCCCGGATGCGGAGGTGTGCGGAACGGCGTTCCTCAAGGTGCCTCTCAACCGTTTCGGTCCCCTCAAATAGGCTTGTTCACCGCGCAAGCGTGCTGCTCAGCGGGAGCTTATCTGAGCCTCGTTCCCGATTGGGAACCAATCATGGGAATTTGGCTACGCCGATCGCATTGGCAGTCGTCTGACGGTCCGTTTTTCCAAAACTTGTTCCCGATTGCTCATTCTCAAATCGGCCCGGTTGAGCCGCGGAAACGGCAAAGGTGTGCCACGTGGCACACCTTTGCCTCGCCGGCAGGAAGGGGCAAGCGGAGGCGGATTATCGTGAGCGCGACTTCTGCAAGATCTGATCCTGCGCCATCTCGCGCACGCGCTGATCCTGCTTCGCCTTGACCTCAATGCCGGCGACGGCCTCGCCGCGGCCGAGCCGCGCTGCGACGTCTTCCTTGCGTTCCGCCACGAACTCGCGCCGCTTCTCGTGATCGTTGGGGAAGCGTTCGGCCGCGACCGCCATCGCAAGCGCGACGTGGCTTTGCGCCTTGCGCAGCTCGGGGTCTTTGGCGTTCTGGACGTCCGATTGCCGGCGAAACCGCTCGGCTAGATCGGTGCGCGGCTCGGCCTGTTCCCGCGTGTCCCGGGCCTGGTTGGCGGTCCGCGTCGATCGCGCCTGGTTGTCGGGAACGCCTCCCTGACGCGCTTGCTCGCGCTCGGCCGCGGCCTTCGTCTTGTCGTCGGGCTTATAGCCATCGACCTTGATGCCCTGCGCGGAGGCGGCGAGGTAGGCCGCTCGCTGGAACTCGGAATCGCCACTGACCTTGATCGCGGTCCACCCATTTTCCTTCGCAAGCCGGATCAGGTCTGGGAGGGACTCCCGGTCCTTCGCCTTGATGCGATCGGGCGTGATGGTCGCGACGGGCTGCTTGTCGTGGGCGCTGCGATAGAGCTTGTCGCCGACCCGCAGAAACCGGGAGTCCAGCTCGGCGGGAACTTCCATCGGTCGCCGGCGCCGACCCTCACTCTCTTTGCCGGCGCCGGCAGCTTCGGCGTTCTCAGCCATGTCATCGCTCCTGTTCGATTACACCAACGACCTCGTTGCCGCGTTGCTCGGCCGCCACGTCTATGAGCATGTCGGGATGATCCTGGGTGACGACGCAATCCATCGCGAACGCGAACGGGTCAGGGTCCGTGAGCTGGTCGAATGTCGGCATCGCGCAGTCGGGCAGGTCTTCGTCGTCGCGCAACGTGCGCGGGATTGGGGGGACTTCCGGCGCCGGCTCGACGCGGGCACGGAATAGCCCGTCCGCAAAGTAGCGTATCTTCTCGCCGTGGATCGGCGGGATGCCGCCCCGGAGGAGTAGCAATTCGCTGTCGGGAAACTGCATCAGCTCTTGCGGGAGCAGGAGGGCGCGGCGCTGGTCCGACATGGACTTGGAGCGGTTCGCCAGGACGCCGTGTATCGTCAGAGACTTGGTGACGGACTCCTGTCCGATGTAGCCGATCCGCTCGGATAGCTCGTTCGCCACACGCAGCTCCTTGGGCGTGAACGCGACCTCGACGCCGCAGTTGGCAACGATCTCGTTGGCGACGTGCTCGCCATAGACCGCCCGAAGCTGCGATCGGGACTGAATGACGGGCAGGAGGCGGATGCCGTAGCCGGCGACGTAGGAGAAGGCGCTGGCGATCACCTGCGCCCGCCCGATGCGCGCGAACTCGTCAAGGATGACGAGGATCTTCAGCGGCGTCGCCGTGTCGGGCAGATCGCGCACATTCAGGTCGACGAGCTGCTGGAACAGAAGGTTGTAGAGCGGCGCGACCCGATCCAGCTCGTCGGGCGACACACCGAGATAGATCGACATGCGCTTGCTGCGCAGCTCGCGCAGATCGAAGTCGGACTCTTCCGTCGCCGCGTCGACGCGCGGGTTAAGCCACAGGCTCAGCTTCGACGTGACGGTCTGGACGATGCCGGCGAACGTATTATCTGCGCCCGATGTGAAATCCGCGAGCGCGTTCCGGCACCCTTGCGACAGATCGAGCGAGCGATCGTCGAGGACGCGCTTGAAGAACCCGCGTGTGTCGCCCGTCGTCATCAGCCGATAGATCGAGCCGATGGTGAAGGGATGATCGGCGACCGCGAGATATGCGCCGACGCCGACGAACGCGGTCCGCGCTGAGTCCGTCCAGAACGGCTCCCCACGTTCGGGAGGCACGAACAGCATCGTTGCGATCTTTTGCAGCTCGATCACCACCTGATCGGGGTCGGTGCGATCGATATAGCCGAGCGGGTTGTAGCGGGCGGTCCGCCCCTCCGGGTCGGTCGGGTTGAACAGGTAAACCGCCTGCCCGTATTTTTTGCGAAAGCCCGCCGTCGTGTCCCAATTCTCGCGCTTCACATCGAGGACGACGACCGATTCCTGCCATGACAGGAGGTTTGGAATGACGATGCCGACGCCCTTGCCCGAGCGGGTAGGGGCCTCGACAATGCAATGTTCGCTTCCCCCGAAGGTAAGGAACTTGCCGCCCTTCTTCCCGAGAACAATGCCGTCGTCGGCGCGAAAGCCGGCATGGCGGATTTCGCCTTCCTTCGCGAAGCGCGCAGCGCCGTGGAGAGGCGGCTTCTGCTTGGCGACCCACCACAGCATGAGGCTGGCGATGATGATGCCGACCAGGGCACCCCCGGCGAGCGCCTTCAGCACCACCGGATCATGCCGGTAGTACCAGAAGAACGCCGGCATCTTGAAAATGTCGAACTTCGCGCTGGGGAGGCCCAGGTAAATCCACGCGACGACCGAGGCGATGAGGAACGCGACGACGATCCCGACCGGGATGCCGAGCGCAAGGATGGTGCCCCGTTTAGGCGGCATGGCGCCCGGCCGGGTCATAGTAGATCTCGGTCATCCGGAACTTGCCGTCGACCTTCTTCATCTGAACCACGACGTCGACGAGAATTTTGAGCAGCGCGCGTATGTCGTCGCGGGCCAGGTCCGCGCCGCCCTCGCTTTCCTTCACCAGCAGCGTTAGTTGCTCAAACGCCAGCTCGGCCGAGTCCGCGTGTATCGTGGTGATCGATCCGGGATGGCCGCTGTTGACGTTGCGCAGGTAGAAGAACGCCGTGCCGTCGCGCAGCTCCTGGAGCAGGATGCGATCGGGCCTCATGCGCAGCGCGCTTTCCAGCAGCTCCTTCGCCGTCACCTTGGCGGTGCCGGTGCCGTCCTTGCTGTAGATCATATGGACGACGTTCTTGTGAGGCACCACCAGCTCGCGCGTGTCCTCGATCGTCAGCAGCCGCTCATTCTCCGGGATCAGCTTGATAAGCCCCTTCGAGAACGTCGTCTTGCCCGAGCCCGTGGCGCCGGAGATCAGGATGTTGAGCCGGCTGCGCACCGCCAGCTCGAAAAACTCGACGTGCTTCCCGGTATTGAGGAGGCCGAGCAGGCGTTCCTCGACCGGGCTGACCCGCTTCGTGGCGACCTTCGTTTCCGCGAACAGCCCGCTCGCCTCGAAATCCGCCATCGTCATCGTCTTTGTCGACGGCTTGCGAACCGTGATCGACACGGTGCCGTCGGGCACCACGGGCGGAAGCACGAGCTGGACGCGCTCGCCGGTCGGGAAGATCGTCGAGCAGATCGGATTCTCGCGCGTGACGTCCTGCGACGTGAAGGCGGCCGCAGCGCGCGCCAGTTGGTTGAGTGCGTCGAGCGTCAGATCATCCTCGCGCTCCCAGGTCCAACCACCATGCCGCTCGACGCCGACGATCCACGGTTCGTTGATGACGACTTCGGTTACACCGTCGTCATCGAGATACTGGCGCAGCGGCCGAACAGCGTGATCGAGGATCGCGGTGTTGCGAAACGGGGCATTCATTTGAGCCCCAGCCCATAGACTTGCGAGAAATCGAAATCCTTGGCGACGGTGATCGCCAGCTCGGTCCCTTGGTTCACGCGCACGATCGGGCGGATGTTTTGCGTGTCTTGCAGGACTTGCGACGTGGTATCGCCGGGGGTGCGGAACACCGTCGACCCTTGCGGACTCACGGCCTGGCCCGCGATTTGACCGCCTGCGTCAAGGACGCTGAACAGCATCGCAGCGCCGAAACGCTGCCAGAAGAACCGATCGATCTTGCCGGTGACGCCGGCGCGGCCGAGCGGATCCGAGGCCGGCGAACCAATATCGATCGCGACGCCGCGGGGCGTGACGGCCCGCGTCCACATCGCGAACAAGCGATTTTGCCCGCGCTGCAACCCGCCCTGATACTCACCGAAGACGCGGGTGCCTTTCTCGAGCAGCACGACGCGGCCGTTGTCGGAATACACGTCCCGAGGGATGATGCAGGTCGCATAGCCCGGCACGGTGCTGTCCATCGCGGTCTGGAGCGTACAGGGGAGGATCGCGCCGGCGGTGACGAGGTAGTTGCGGTCGCCGATCATGCGCGCCGTGGCGGTGCCGATCGTCGAGGTTTGTTTCAGGTTGTCGAGGTTTGTCCGCGTCGGGGCACTTTGCCCGTCGCCTTGACCATCGCCGGCATCGGCGCCGGCGACGTCGCCGAGGGCGCGCCTGACGCCCTGGTCACCATTATAGGCGATGAGCGTCGATCGCCGCGCATTGTCGCGCAGCTCGCGGGCTTCGTTGGCACGCCGCTCCGCCTCGCTGACGCCGCGGCTTTGCTGCTGCCCTCCTGCTGTCCCGTAGGGCGTAATCGGCTGACCGTCCGGGCCGATCGCCGGCACTTGCTCGCCAGTGAGCTGCACAGGCGCGTTGGGATCGCGAGGTGCGGTAGCGAGCGTGGGCGCGATGACCGAATTAGGATCGTATGGTGCTTCCACAGCCGGAGGCGGCGCCTTCCTCGCTTCGAGGGCTTTGTTGTTGCTCCCCGAGCCCGCGAACAGCGACAGAACACCAAACAGGATCGCGGCGGCCAGGGCCGCGACCACGATCATCTTCTTGTTGTCCCACTGGACGGCATTGAGTGCCGGCATCCTGCTCGGGCGATCGGCCGCCGGGGTGCGGTCGATTTCGTTCACGTCGGGCGTCGCATCGACGTCGAATCTCTTGTCGGACACGTCAGTTCTCCGTCGTGCGCTCGACCGCTTCCGATGCCGTGTCCGTCTTGGGATCGCGGCCGTAGAAGCTCGGGCTCTCGTTATAGATGCACAGCACCACCTTCCCCCGGCGCAGGCGCATTTCCTTGTAGACGCCGTGGACGACCACGAACTCGTCGCGGACGTCGAACGAGGCCGTGGCCTCGCTACCATCGGGATTGACGGTGAAGACCGCAGGTATCTCGCGCTGGTTCGGGAAGCGCATGACGGTGAATTGCCCGTTGTCGCTGACCTCGGACGGTTGCAGGTCGGTCGATCCTTGGACCTTGTAGTTGAGGTTCCGCGTTCCTTCGAGAACGCCAATATCCAGCGCCGCCTTGATCGCGCCGTTCTGCGCGGTCAGCGCCGCAGCGAGCTGCGCGCGTTGCTGCGCCAACCGCGCCTGCGCCGCCTCGTATTCTGGATAGCGGAGCCGCACCTTGAAGAAGGTGCCCGGCGAGCGTGCCGTCGCAACCGTCGACAGCTCGAAGGTATAATTGCGCTTGGTACCTTGGAAATCCGTCACGACGATCAGGTTCGTCGCGCCGGCACGCTCGCGGGGCTTCACGAACAGCGAATTGTCAGCTGGCGCGACCTCCCACGACACCGTGTCGCCCATCGCTACGAACTTGATGACCTCGCCGGGGGCGAACTCGATCTGCGTCGCGGTGCGGAACGCGCTCCGGATCTGGATCACGTTGCCATCGGTATAATTGACCTCCCGGATACGGGCATCGGGACCGCGTGCGGAGGGGGTCTGCGCCAGGGCCGGCGCTGCCGACACGGCGCCGATCGCCGCAGCCAGGAGCAGGATCGTCTTCATCGTGTCGGAACCTCCACGTCGGCCCGGTATGTCTTCACCTGAAACCCGAGCGGATTGGCGTATCGGCCGGATTCCGTCTCCGGCTTCGACAGCACGTCAAAAGTGATGGTGGCGATGGCCGGCGTCTCGATTATCTGCTGATCGCGCTGGAGCCGCTTGATGAAGCGGACTTGCGCCACGTTCGGCGAGATGAAGGCGACGGAGCGGATCGCCACGAACACCGCGTCGTTGGCGGTGAACTGGTTTTGCGGGGAGTCCGGATTGTCCTTCTTGTAGAAGGCCGTCCAACGGTTCTGTTCTTCCCGCGCCGACAGGGCCAGCACCTTGCGGAAGAACTCCTCGCGCGCTTGAGGAATCCACCCCTCGCGGGCGCGCACGTAGTCGGCGAGGAAATACTTACGGATCGCCTCGTCATAGGTGATCGTCTTATCGCCGCGCAGCTCCTGGGTGACTTCCGTGGCGCCCGTCGAGCGGTCGACTGTTACGACGTAGGGAACGACCGTCTTGAGCGGTGAGAGCGCCAGCACCGCGGCTGCGCAGATGGCGGCGAACACAATCGCAACGGCCGCGACGATCCAGGCGATGCGCCGCGACCGGACGGCAGCGACGAAGCGATCGCGATCCCAGCTTTCCGCTTCCGCGAAATATGCCTTCAGATCCTCGTCTTTGTCCTTCACGCCGATAGCCATTTCAGCAGCTCGCATATGTGGTTGGGAGCGCCGCGGTCGGGCCGGCGCTTGGATGGAGCGCGCCGATAGCCGGCACCTTGCTCGACGTGTTTGCCCCTTGCGGCCCTGGCGCCGCATCCTCGGGCGGAAACAGGTTCGTCGCCGGCGTCGGGGCGGATTGAGGTGTGCCACGTGGCACACCCACCTCCGGAGGCGTCACAGCGGCGGTCGGAGCGGTCCGCGACGGGATCGATGGCAAAACCGTCCCGTAGGGATTGGCGAGCCGCTTCTGGCGGCCATTGCAGCGGGGCAGCCTTTCATCCTTCGCCGCGAGCGCCGGGACCGGGGGTGTAAGGGCCGCGAGGGCGAGAAAGGCCAAGGCCGAGCCGAGCTTCATGCCGGGTCTCCGATTAGCTGTTGTTGTAGAGAGAGCCGCCACCCCCTCGCGCCGCGCGGGAGGATCGCCCAAGCCTCATCGGCAAGCTGGCGATGCTCCCCGGAGCGGAGGACAAGGCGCGACCTGCGTTGGGGACGACGTTGCCGGTGGAGGCGTTCGCAAACTGCGTCGCGAGCGATGCACCGCCACCACCCAGCCCAGCGGCAAGGCCCGGAATCTGGAGGAAGAAGAAGAACCCCAAGACGTAAAACGCGATAGCGCGGATCGCGATGACGGCGATGTTTGTGTCGCCAGCGAAGGCTTGGCTCATAAAGTCTTCACCCGTGTTCCGGATGAAGATCGTCAACAATAGCGCGAACGCGACAAGCATGAGGTAGCTGATCGCGGAGCCCAGCCATGCGAAGAAGAAGGCGCGAGTGGAATCGAACAAGAGCGCAGCGACAAAGATCGGCCCCACGGCCGCGAGCAGGGCCAAGGCGAACAACGCAAACGCGCAGATGGTGAAGCCGAGGGCAGCCGACAGGATCGCCATCACCATCAGCACGAGGCAGTAGATGCCTGTAAAGAATATCTCGACGATGTTGTTCGGGAGCCCGACAAGGTTCTTGCCAGCCGCGGCAGTCCTAGCGTCCTGTATCTCCGTAATTTTCGCGACAGTCGTGGACGCGCCTCTCACGATCTGATCGAAGAAATCGCCAAGGCCGGTGACGTCCGACCCGCCTAAGGCTTGCGCTACGTCTCGCGGCAGACCGTTCATCGCGAACAGACTGACCGAGGCGCCATAGAGCGTCGTGACGGCGAACACGAGCGCAGCCAGCTTCATCCCGCGATAGACGAACTCCCGGAACGGATACTCGACCGCCCCGCGCAGGATCGCGAAGCCGAGGAGGATAATGTAGATCGTCACCCCGACGCGAAGCGGCCCGGAAATCCAGCCCACGACGCCGGCATAGACAGCGATGATCGCGGCCAAGGCGTCGTTGAGGTAGGTGAACATTGACTGGAAAAGATTGCCCATTCTACCTATCCTCTAAGTCCAATACTGGCGGGGAGCCGCAGACTTAAATACCCATGCCCTTCTTGAACTCGTCTCGATCCTTCTTCGATTGGATGAGTTGATTGGCCGTATCCACGTTGTTGCAGTTGTTCACGACAACAGAGGGCCAGCTTGACGGCGGGCGTTGTGACGCTTTCCACTTCTCGCAGACGCCGGCCATTCCCACGCGATCTTGTTCATGCTGCGTGTAATAGGTGGCGTCCCGGAGCGGCATGTCAGACCGGAGATCATCCCCGGTTTGCTGGCGCTCCGATGGCGAGCAGGAAGCGAGCGCAACGATCGCCAAGCTGAAGATTGCGGCTCGGGTGGTGCGCAGCATCAATCGATCCCCATTCCAGCTTTGAAGCTGGCGCGATCCGATTGCTGCATGGCGACATATCGCTGGTAGTCAGCTTCGGCCTTCGCGCGGCGCTGAAGCTCGATCGCCTGTAGGGCCATCTGATCGTTCATCATCTGCGCCTGTTCGAGCTGGAGCCGCGCCGACATATCGGCGCGCTCCGCAGCCGAGTTGGCGCTGGCGAGGCGGCTGCGCAGCTCTTCGAGTCCCTGGCGCCGGCTCGTCACCGCGTCGCCGACGTTGCTGGCGAGCCCCGTCGTTACCGCCGCCTCGCGCGAGCCTTGCTCATAGGCGGCGCGCTGGTCGGCAGTCATGTTTTGCGAGCCGCGCCCGATGAGGTCTTGATAGACGTCGTTCGCCTTGCCTCG
The DNA here is from genome assembly GCF_019429485.1 of Sphingomonas citri. Classification (GTDB taxonomy): domain Bacteria; phylum Pseudomonadota; class Alphaproteobacteria; order Sphingomonadales; family Sphingomonadaceae; genus Sphingomonas; species Sphingomonas citri. The sequence goes on from NZ_JAHXZN010000012.1 coordinate 44,088, forward strand.
CAGGCCGCCGACGACGTTCAGATCGCCATTGGTGTAGCCGTCCAGCGAGCTGGACGACACGTTGCTGGTGCGCAGCACGTCGTTCTTGAGCTGCTGGGCGACGTTGCCAATGTCCGTCATCTTGTTGAGGTCTTGGTAGAGCTTCTGCGCTTCCTGAATCTGCGCGGCGCCCTGCTGGATCACCTGAACGCCCTGCCGCACCTGCTCGATCTGCTGGAGGATCGAGCTGACGTCGTGGACCGGGATGCCCTGTGCGTGCGCCGAGCCGGCCAGCATGAGCGCTGATCCTGACAGCGCGAGTGCGATTGCCTTCATTCTACGCATGTCCCTTCTCCTTCAGCTTGGACGACGACGTTGGTGGAATACCGGGAGCCAGTTGGCGGGATCGGGGCCGAACTCGGCCGCGACCTGGACGGCGATCGGCGTCGTCTCGGCGCGACCCGACAGCACCGCCAGCTCGTTATCGAGGCCGGTCAGGTCCAGCTCGACCACGACGCTGTCATGGCCCTGCTTCACGAGGAACTTGCGCGACTCCGGCGACAATTCCTCGCGGATGAGCTGATACTCCGCGTCGGTGAGGGAGAAGCCCTCCACATAGTCGCGGCGTGATCCCTTGGGGTTGGGAAGCATCACCTGGGTCGCGACCTGTTCGAGGATCGAGTGCGCAATGTCGCTCTTGAGCGCGTCAGCCGGCGACTGCGTGGCGAACACCATCATCGCGTTGCGCTTCCGGTATGTCTTCAAGCCGTCCTGCGCGAAGCTCCGGAACGCATCGTCGCCGAGCGCCTTCCAGAACTCGTCGACGGCGATGATCGTCCGCTCGCCGGTCAGCAGCTTGTCGATCCGGTGGAACAGGTAGAGCATCAACGGCGTGCGGACGTCGGCGTTGTCGAGGAAATCCGTCATGTCGAACCCGAGGAACCGGGCATCGAGCGTCATCTCGTCCGCCGCGTTGTCGAACACCCAGCCCATCGACCCCCGCGAGGTCCACTTTTCGAGACGGGCACCGATGCCGCCTGCGTCCGCCATCCCGAGCATCGTGCGCAGCGCGTCGAGCGAACGATGCTCGCGCGGGAGCCGCATCACCGCGGCGATCCCCTCATCGATCATCCGCTCTTCCTGGACCGTGATCGGGCGGCTTTCGGTGCGGACGAGCTGGCGGACCCACAGCGACAGCCAGGCCCGATCCTCCGGCTTGTTCTCCAGCGCCTTGAGCGGCGCAAAGCCGGTCGGCTTGCCATTCTCGAGCGTCAGGTAGGTGCCGCCCGAGGCCAGCACGAAGATCTGCGCGCCGCGGTCCTTGTCGATGAATATCTGGCGCGCGCCCGTCTTCTCGGCCTGCGCCATCAGGAAATTGACGATGACCGTCTTGCCGCCCCCGGTCGGGCCGACGATCAGCGTGTGGCCTATGTCGCGCTTGTGAAAGCTGAAGAAATAGGGGCTGCGCGCGCTGGTCTTCATCAGCGCGATCGCATCGCCCCAATGGTTGCCGGTAGCGAGGCCGGCGGGATACGTATGGAAAGGCGAGAACGCCGCAAAATTGAGCGACGTGATCGGCGCCGGCCTTGCCCGCCATGCGAAATTGCCGACGAGCTGGCTCCAATAGGCCGCTTCCAGCGCCGCGCCCTCACGCGCCGCGACCATGCCGGTATCGGCGAGCGCAGCTCGCGCGATCGACATATTGTCGCGCAGCCCCTTGAGGCCTTCCGAATAGACCGCGAGCGTGAAATGATGATCGCCTAGGACGAAGCGGTTGGACATGAGATCGTCCGCCGCGTCGACGAGATCGAGCATCTGACTGACGGCCCGATCGTCCGCGTTCTCCATCTGCTTTTGCCGCAGCCGGAACCGCTCCGATGCAGCAGCGCGGCCGAGGAAGGTGAAGGATTGCGTCAGCACGAACGCGAAATCGACCGCCAGCAGCGATTGGAATTGCGTCGGGGTGGTGGTCGCCGGATACTCCCGGATACCGAAGATGCCGCCGAAGAAGCTGCGATCGGCGTCGCGGACCTCGACCGTCTCCCCGCCGAACACGACGCGCTGGCGATAGAGGGCGCTGCCGAGGTGCCCCCGGATGATCGGAACGCGGCGGTGCCGGCCCGTCATCACAATTTCTGCGACCTCCATCGTCTCCGAGAACTTGAGGCCGTTATGCCCGTAGATCGCCAGCCGACGCGGCGAGCAGCGATCCATCAGCTTTTCGAAATCGCGCGCTTTGTCCTCCAGCGCCTCCAGCAGGTCGGCGTCGATCGCATCGGCCTCAGCTCCCGCCCTCGCCTTGTTCTTAAAAAGCTGGACGAGCTTGTCGGCGCCGTGGACGGACGGGCGCAGCACCAGCGTCACGAAGAAGCGGTTGATGAACATCCGCTCCCTGTTCATCCGCGCGAAGTAGGCGGCATCGAGATCCCGCGCGAAGCGGGAACGGAAGTTGCCGCCCGGATATTGCTCGACCCGCGCGCGGACGAGGTGCGTCCAGATCGACAGGCGATCGTCGTGCAGGTTGCGCAGCATCCCGTTGAGCTTCGCGTGCCAGTCGTTCAGGTCGCGCACGTCGGCTGTCTCGAAAGCCCGGCCCTGCAGCTCGAACGTCAGCATGATCGCGCCGGAATCGAGCATCACCACTTCGTCGGTGACGTGCCGCGCATACGGCAGGAACCTGGTCGGCATCACCTCCTTGAGCGCGACCTTCATCGGCACCTGTTCGGAGAGGTGGTTGACCCTAGCCATTGCGGCCGAACCCCTTTCGCTTGATGCCCTTCAGGGGGAGCGGCGTGTAACTCGATCCACCCCAGAAGACGCGGTTGCGGTTGGCGGCCTTGGTGCGGCCCCACAGGAAAATCAGGCGGAAGGCGTTGACGTCGTGCCGCACCACCAGACGCGAGATGCCGAACATCACCGCGGCGACGACCAGGCCATAGATGGGGTTCGTCGTGCCGATCAGGGTGATGACCGAGGCCAGCAGGATCACCACGGCCGCTTCAATCGGGATGCCCGCGAACAGCGCCGGCCGCGTCACCGCCAGGAACAGCGTGTTGCGCGCCATCACTTCCCGTTCTTCGTCCACGCTACGCACTCCACGAAACACAGGCGGAAGCGGAGCGTGGGGGACGCCCCGCTTCCATAAGGATCAGCCCTGGAGCTGATCGACGATCCACGGCGCCGAGAAGATGATCGCGATGCCGATGATGACGGTGACGAGCGCGCCGGTGTTGACCCGACCCGTCAGCCACCCGAAGCCGGCTGCGATCAGCGCGAGGATAGCCACGATGCGCAGGAGGCCGTTGCTCAGCAGCCCGAGGACCGCGTTGCCGAAGCTCTCCAGATTGGTTTGCGCGAACGCCGGTTCGGCCGACAGCAGCGACGTCAATGCCACCAGGCTGAACATCGACAGCACCCGCGAAACCTTGCGCTGACGCGGAGTCATCGCGTCGACATGGCTGGTGACACGGGCTCGGAGGGCAAGCGCCGGCCCACCGAAAGATGCGAGATTCATCGGTTTTCTCCTTCTCCGGCGAGCCGCGCTCGCTCATATTCCGCCCTCGCGAACACGTCCCACGATGGCGGCGGTGGGGATGGCGCAGCTTGTCGCTGCCCCGCAGCGGACGTGTTTTCCTCGACCAGCGCGGCGAGCTGCGCAGCCGCGCTCGTCCCCTCGCCGGTATCTGTTGCGCCGGTGAACGCGCTCACTCGCACGGCGACGGGCCGGATGCCGTCGGAGACGCCGGCATTGCCGACGACCTTCCCGACATAGCCGTTGGAGAAGCCACGCGACTGCGACCCGGTGTTATACATGGACAGGGCAATGCGGAGCGCGCGCTGGGGATGGAGCCCCGCGCGCACGCTCCGGTAATTGCCGGACAGCACCGCCCCTGCCGCAGCGATGTTGGTGCAGGGATCGAAGACGTTGTCCCAGGTGAGGCCGAGGGCCTTCATGTTCCGGGAGTTGATCTGCCCGAGCCCGAGATCGACCGAATAGCCCTTGCCGACATAGTAACGGGCGGTCTGGACCGCCTGCGCCACGCTCGACGCAGGCGCGGGCTGGCGGGCGATGCCGTTGACCCCGACCGCCAGCTCGAAACCCCGGCTTTCTGTTTGCACAATCGCCGCGATTGTCGCGGGTGCCACACTAGGTGCGCATTGCGCCGCGAGACCCATGATGACCGCGGCGGGGAGCGTCATTACCGCTCCGTACTACTTGAGCCGAGAGGCGAGCCCGGCTGTGCCGTGGTCTCTGCCTGCGCGACCTGTGCGCTGGTCGGCACCGTGTAGCGGGTTCGGGTGCCATCGGTCATTGTCATCACGACGTAGCCTTGGCGCCCGTTCCTAGGCTTCGTGTGGTCAGCTTTCCGGACCCCGCCGGCGCTGCATGTGGGGAAGCCTCCGCCCACCGCGAGGTGGGAGATGAGCTTGCGGATCGGCGGTACGCATTCCGCGAACTGCATCCATCCGCCGGGATTGCTCGCGCAGAGCAGCACTTCGCAGGCCCAAGTTGAGTCGGCGGCACGAGCGGGAGCCGACGCCATCGAGGCCGAGGCGAGACCTGCAACTGCCAGATACGAAAACAAGCGATTTGCCATGTTTTCACTCCTTGAGTGAGAACAAGCTAAATCGCCTTCGCGCGATTGCCTAGCCCGAAAGTGACAATCGGTTCACTTCGGGGGCAACATTCTATCGTGCTAAAAAGTCGTCTGGTCCTTCAGCCCGGGCCAGGGGTGGACGTGGATCACGTCCTCATATCCGTAGCCCAAGACAATATGCCGAATGGCCGATGCGGCCTTTTTATACAGGCGAATCCGCTTCTTATCGTAGAGGCCGACGTGAAACAGCGCTGTACCACGCCAGCTTACGCGGACGTTGATATGCCACCTGCCGCAGTCACGCTGACATACATGGACGTCGGTAATCGTGCCGCCGGGCGGACGCAGCGTCGTCAATTCGCGTTCAAGCAGCAGATCCAATTCCACCCTGTTCCCCCATCGTGATTCATGCGCTTTTCGCTGGTGCTTTGCGGCTTCCCCCGATAGCCTGTAAGCGTCCTGCACCGGGGGTGTCATAGATGGCCCAACGTCAGACTGCCACGATCGAGGAACAGGCAGACCGCATCGTCCGCCAGCTCGGCGGGAAATGGCACGGGGCATCTGCCATGTGTCGTTGCCCCGCGCACGCCGATGGCAAGGCCAGCCTGTCAATCCGTGTCGGCGAGCGCGCCGTTCTCTTCCATTGCTTCGCAGGCTGCACAGCCGATGCGATCATGTCGGCGCTGCGCTCTGGCAAGATCCTCGCGCCCGCAGATCACGATCCGGGCCTGCGCCAAGAGGGCAAGGCCGACCTCAACAAGCTCGCGCTCGCGGTCTGGCGCCACGCCGAACCCTTCGCCGGCACCCTCGCCGATCGCTATCTGCGTGAGGGCCGCTCGATCATCCCTGACGGCATCAACGCGCGCTTTGATCCCCGTTGCCAATGCGGTGCCGGCGCCGCCAAGGCGTTCGCGCCGGCGCTGATCGTGCCGATCGAGGAGGACGCCGGCGTTGTCGCCATCCATCGGACCTTCCTGGCGCCGGACGGTCGCCGGAAGGCCGACATGGACGAGCCAAAGCGGATGCTCGGCAATCCCGGGGTCGGCGCTGTCCGCTGGGGCGGCACCCCGCTCGACGGCATCCTTCGCCTCGCCGAAGGCGTCGAGGACGCCGCGAGCGTGATGAACATGCTCGAGCCTGGACGCTCCGTGTGGCCCGTCCTCGGGATCGAGCGGTATCAGGCAGTAGCGATCCCGGAGAGCGTCCACACCGTCGTCATCTACAGCCAGCATGGGAACGAGGCGGCGCGCGCTATCGAGCGCGCTATCCCGCACCTGACGGCCAACGGCCGCCAGCTCGTCGTCAAGTCGCCGCCCCATTCTGGCGACTGGAACGACCTCCTGCGCGAAATCCGTTCGCTATGAAGCTGTTTCCGGGAGCGACGCGGTTCCAGCGATGGACGATGGGCGCGACGTTCCTGATCGTCGCGAGCTACGCAATCTCGCAGAACAGACAGTCGTTGATCGATGTTTCGAAAACGCGGCTTTCGTCCGCGATGCCGAGAATTATTGATGGAGATACCGTCGATTTTGCCAACGGGCGGGTGCGTATCGTCGGGATCGATGCGCCGGATGATGACGTGCCGCAGCTCAAGGCCATTTCGACCGACGTGTTGCGGAGGCTGGCGACGCGAGACGGTGGGATGGACTGTTCCGTGTCGATGTTCGACTACGCGCTTCGTCGGGAGAACCAGTGCCGGACCGATCCTAGAAGCTATGGCCGCTTGAATCTGGCATGTCGCTTTCCCGCGAACAAGGCGAGTGTCGGAGCAACAATGGTCGCTCAGGGCTATGCCGTCGACTACCGGGTGTTTTCAGGCGGCGCCTATGTCGATTTGATGCAGAAAGCCGCAGCGAGAAGGGCAGGACTTTGGGGCGTCGACTATGAGGCGATGCGTCGACTTGCCGTTCGCAGGGCACAGGTGCCGCAAGGATGCAGCGTAGCGACGATCAAGTAAGTCGGGCCAGCCTTCGGCCCGCGCTCTACTCCGCGCCGCTATCGCGGCGCTCCGCGGAACCCTGCGAGCGGGTTTCCGCGGAACCCTGCGAGCGGGTTTCCGCCCATACGGTCACGATCAGCTAGGCTGCAATGGATCGCCCTTGCGGGCGGGCGTTGCTGGGTCAAGAAGCCGCTCCAATGCTTGAGCGCGGTTCTCCCGCCGCGGTCCTGATCGGCCGCTGGGGCTTGGCGCTATCCCTTGTTATCGGCGCCGTCCTGGCCGGTCGCGTCATCCGCAATTTTCCCTACCTGCTCCCCAACCGCCTCCCCGGCCTGGTCCTCTACGAGCTGGGGCCGGCGCTGATACTCGCGTTCGCGATCGGGGCCGGCATCGCCATCACCGACACCGGCAAACAGCGCCCTGGCATCCCGGCGCGGCTTGCGCTGTTCGCGCTCACCGCGCTGGTCGCCGGCACCGTAAGCCTCGCCCTCGAGTTCGGCGCGCTCCTTCAGGGGCGATGGTTCTAGCGGAGCGTGGAGGGTGTGCCACGTGGCACACCCTCGCGATCATAACGCAACGCGCAGTCGCTTGGCGCGCTCGCGAAACGCCTCCTCGCCACCTTCGAGGATGCTGCACACGCTCTCTCGGATGGTCGGGTCTTCCAGCCCACCCGAGAGATAGCCGATTTCTGGAAGCTGGCCGGGACGATGCGGGCCGCACGTCGCCACGATCACCTGATCGGCATCGGTGTTGACGATGAGGTTGGCGTTGTGCGTCACGATGATGATCTGGCGGCGTTGCTTGGCCGATCGGAAGCGCTCGACCAGCTCGACAAAAATCGAGCGCGGATCGAGATTTTCTTCCGGCTGATCGATGATGAGGGGGCGGTTGTCGTCGGTGTCGATCGCCAAATACAGCAGCAGGAGAACGATGCCGCGCGTGCCCGGCGACAGGCGTTCGACGTCGGTGCCGTCATACTGGATGCCATAGGCGATCTGGATATGGCTGGTGCCGTAGAGCCAAGCGGAGATATCGCCGGCCCATTGCCGCAGCTTCGCCGCTTCCGCCGGATCGTTTCTGTCATAGGGGCAGCACTCGACGATAGCGGCGTCATAGGTCTCGCGAAATTGCTGGAGAGCGGCCGATGCCTGTTCGGCGCTGCCCGAGGCCCATGCGGGCGCGAGCGATGCCGTAGCAATCTCAGCGAGCGAACCCTTCTTAAGCGTCGAGCCATAACGAAGATCAAGCAGCGTCTCGCCCTTCCGCGCCCATGCGCTGATGTCGACCCGCCGGCGAACATCGAACGACAGCATCCGCGCCGAACCGCTTTCCGCCTCGATCCGGCTCGCGAGCGGCGCATAGAGGCTGGTCAGTTCCGCTTGTTCCGCGACCAGTGCATCGAACACGCGCGTATAGGCATCGCGCCGCTCACCCCGGATCGCGACGAGCCGTGCCGGCGCCTGTTCGGCCGCCTCGATCTGGCGGCGCAGGTTCGCCGCCTGCGCCTCATCGGCCGCGATCTTGCTGTTCAGCGTCGCCAACGCCTTCGAAGCCTCGCGATCGACCCCGATCAGCGCCTCTAGCCGTCGCGCTTCCGCCGCCAGGACCGCAATCGACAGCGAGGCGAGCTGCGTGCCTTGTGGGAGGTATGAGGTTGCGGGAGGCGCCGCCCCGATAGGAGTTACAACCGGCGTGCCTGCGAGCGTCGCTAGCGCCGCCGTGACAGCAGCGCGTTCGCCCGCGATCGCGCCATCGACGTCGCCTGTGAATTGTAGGGCGAAGCGCGGCCATAGCGCGTCGGGCAGTTGCGCGTCCTGATGGCGCTGGCGCATCTGCCGAAGCATGTCGGGAAACGTCCGCGACCGCGCCAACGCGACCTCGCGCGTAAGCGTATCGAGCGCATTGCGACGTCGTTCGAGCTGTTCATGCTCCGATCGCCGCTGCTGCAACACCCCGGCGACGACGCTGTAGCTGTCGAGCCTGGCCTGATCGCCACCGCTCTTGCCGACCAGCTTCGTTCGATCAGACTGCGCTTTCGTTATCGCGCCGGTCAGCGCGGTCAGCCTGCTGCGCAGCGGCCCGACGCTCGCTTCCTTCTCGCGTTCGGTAACGAACTCCGCCGACAGGTCGCTTAGCTCGCCTTCTGCTTGGCTGCGCGCGGTGCGAGCGCTTTCGGCGCGCAGATCGAGGAGCTGCATAAAGTCGGTTGCACCAAGTCGTTCCTCGGTCGGATGCGCGAGGAAGATGACGCGTTGAATCTCCACCAGCAACTCATCGGTCAGCCCCTCGGCCGAACACAGGCGGTCTACGAATTGCTGCGAAAGATAGCGCACCTGCGGATCGTCGCTCTCGCTTTCCATCTCCATGAGATTGGCGATGGTCTCACCGCAGCCCGTGCCGTCATCCCAGCTCAAATCGACGCGCGCGCCGGCCAGATGCTCACGGGCGCGATACACGAATGAAAGTTTGTTGCCCTTGACCATCAAGGCCGCGCCCGCCGCCGCGATCAGATCGGCCAAGGCCGTCTTGCCCGATCCACGCGCGCCGATGATCCCGATCAGGCCGGGATTGAGCGGGACCTTTGCGTCTAGCATGAACGGAGCGCCGCTGACCTCGACGTCCGTCATTACTTGGGACGGCTGCGCCGCCGGCGGTGCGGCTGTCCCCACGAACACGCGCATCTCGGGTTCGAGGCACGCCTGTCGCAACGTCTCGAACGTCACCCGGCCTTTGAGCCAGCACCGTCGGTCCTGCGTCGGCGCCGCGACCTTTTCGGGCCGGTGTGCGTCGCTGCCATGCAGGCACGGCTTGATGCCGCCATATTCGGACACCAACACGTCTCGCGTCACCGGCCCTTGGCCGAGCCAGAACTGGCGATCCGCCGGCCTTCCCGAAAAGATGATGTGCGACGCACGCTCGATCTCACGGCGCAGACGTTCGAGCGACGCATCGCCTTGAAGGCCAGCGGTGCCGTCCTTGCTACTGGCCGCGACGGCGATCAGAATGTTCGCGCGCGCCCAATCGCTCGCCTTCATCGCCTCCCGGAGATTGGCGAGGTCGACCTTGAACTGGTTGGTGCCCACTTCCAATGCGCGCTCGTCGCTGGTCGCATCGGCATCATGGGCGCGGCCCAAGCGCATAATGTCCGCAGGCGTGCAGCGATAGCGCTCGCCTTTGGCCTCGAACCGCAAATCCGAGAGGAAGCCGTGCAGTCGGGCCAGATGATCCTTGTCGTCAGGCGAGACGAGAAGATGGATGTTGACCGGCGACCCCTTGTCGGTGCCGACGCCAAGTCGCAGCTCGACATTCGGGAAGATCAGATCGACGTCGCGCAGCCGCCCCGCCGCCTTGTGTGCGCGCACCTGTTCGTAAGTGGCCGTGCTGAAATAATCGGTGATGCCGAGTGCGCGAACCCGCGGTTCGGAAGTCTCGATGCGGCTTAGGAATTGCTCCCACCCGTCAGCGGCAGGGTAATGATCCGACAGGATCGTGCCGGGTGTGTGGATATGAGGATCCCACCGATTCCACACCGACCCTTTGGTAAGCTGCCTCGTCATGCTATCCGCCCCGCCCCACGCTCTACGCGGCGCCGACGAACGGGAACGTAGATGCAGTCGCCCGCCAGAAAGGCGAGCCTTCAGCGTAATTTGTCAGCGATGACCAGATAAGCCAAGGGCCGCCCTTGTGAGGCGGCCCCGACCGTTTAGTTCCCTTGCGGGAAACGGACACTCCCCGAGGGGGAGGCCGCAGATGCCTCCCGATATAGAACCCGCGACTGAAGATTCAACTAATATCTAATCGCCCCAGGGAGGCCTGTCAGGCCTCCGGCGCCGGTATCGAGGGCACGGGCAGCCAGGCGAGTGCTACACGAAGGATGCCGTCAAACTCGGCTTCCGTCATCCGTGCTATGCCGCCCTTGTCCGGCACGAGTCGGCTCACCGCAACCGTGGTCATCTTGTCGCAGATCGCGAACGCCGCGCGTCCGTCAATGGTGGTCTGGAGCGGGACTGCCCACTGATTACCTGGCTGCGCCTGCGTCGAACACGGGATCACCGTCACCGCTCCATGCAGCGTGTTCCGATACGAGATCACGATCACCGGCCGCCGCTTCCAGAACTCCGGTAGCTGCGCGTCCTGAGGGAAATCGCACCAGAAGAGCTGACGGATCTTCGGTGCACCCTTCAGGCGCGGCGCCACCCTAGGTGGCGCTTCCTGGATGTGTGCATTCACGCGTCATCATCCTTGACCAGGCGCAGCTTGGGAGCCCCTTTACGGTTCTGGCGGATCTTCTTGATCTCGGACTTTTCCTTGATCTCCGCGAGCTTCTCATCCGCAAAGGGTTTGGCCGCCTCGATCAATCCGTCGAGATGGTAGATGTTCGTCCGGCTTCCCTGGTCGGTCCGGCGCTCTTCGCGCCGGATGTATCCGGCAGCCTCCAGACTGGCGATGTGCTTCTGGATCGTGCGCGGGTGGACATTCATGGCCTGCGCCATGGTGCTCTTGGACGGGTAAGGCTTTCCTTCCGCCGTCCACCATTTGCTCGCCAGATACAGCACGATGTTGAGGTCGAGCGGTTCGAGGCCAAGCTGACGCTGGTTCTCGATGATGACGCTCGGCAGCGCCGTCCAACCCGCATCCATGAGCGGCTTGGTCCACTTCTTCTCGTTCGTTCGCAGGTCGGAGCTGCTGTCAGTTTGCTTCTTGGCCGCCATGAGGCTATTCCTTTCTCACGACGGATATGCCCCTCGCGCGTAGGGGGTTCAAGTTTAGGGGGGAGCCCCCAGCGCCGCCCCCGTAGGGCGCTAGGGGCACCCCGGGGAGCGCCTTCCAAGGCTCCGGCCGGGAGCCGCAGCGGCCCTGCAAAGTATAGCCAGTGCCCATGTAGACATCGCTCAGGGCATACTCATGGCGTATCAACCGAGTAACCGCAGGGGGGAGCCGCAAAGACCTCCCCCTTGGCCTCGTTTTCAAGCGAAGGCTTCATCGGCGAGGTTGCCGTCTCGACTCTCCACGATCAGCGCCACCGTGTCTTCCCGGTCGCGCGGATTGAACACGCGGCCGACCACTGCCCAGATGGACCGGTTCTGAGGATCATTCCGATCTTGGCCCGCGATCACGCCGGGATCGAGGATCGTGTCGCCGATCGCGGGCACCTGGCCGGCAAACTGCTCCACCCCATACTCGACGCCCCCCGTCAAAGACCTTGCCGGTTGGGTCGCGGTGCAGGATCCGAATGCTGGTCACGCGCTGTCGCTCCGTCACGGCGTTGTGCCGATCATCCATCAACAGATCGCCCAAAGCACGTCCGCTGCCAAGGCCATGTCACGGGTCCGAGGACGGGCCGTTGGCCCGGCACAGGCTCGCTGGCACCGCGGCCCTCCCCTGGAGGCCCGCCGGTGCGGGGAACACCAAGGGCGGCTGCCCTTTCGTTCCCGAACGACAATCAGGCCCCCCGTGTAATCCGCCAAGCGCGGCACCCGACGCCCTCTGGGGCGTCGGCCGCGCTAGGCGGCTCGCCCGCGCCAGGGACCAGATTCTCGCCCTCCCTCCCCATCCCGTTCCTCGCCGGAAAGGCAGAGCCGGTTGCTGTTGCGACCGGCTTTCAGCCTCGAAGGAAAGGAAGAGACCATGGCACGGATCACCGACAACCGGGCTGACATCTACCAAGAGATCACCGACCAGATGATCGCCATGATCGAGGCGGGCACCCGGCCTTGGTCGAAATCGTGGAACGGCAGCACCACCCCCAACATTCCGCTGCGCTCGACCGGCGTTCCCTATCGCGGCATCAACGTCCTGACCCTTTGGGTGGCGGCCATGACGAAGGGCTATGCCTCGCCGCATTGGCTGACCTTCAAGCAGGCGCTCGCGCTCGGCGGGTGCGTCCGCAAGGGCGAGAAGGGCTCAACCGTCGTTTATGCCAACACGATCGAGGTGGACGCCGACAGGGGCGGAGAAGCCAGCGACGATGGCAAGCGGCAGGTAGCATTCCTCAAGCGCTACACCGTCTTCAATGCCGAGCAGATCGACGGCATCGAGGCGAAGTATCCGGCCCCCGCGCCGATCCTCACCGCAACCAATCCCCACGAACGCGACGCGGAGTTGGACACCCTCTTTGCCCGCGTTCCCGTCACCGTCCGGCACCACGGATCGCAGCCTTATTATCAGCCGAGCGGCGATCACGTCGTCATGCCCGAGTTCGCCGACTTCCACACCGGGGACGACTATTATTCGACGCTTGCCCATGAGCTTTGCCACGCAACCGGCCACGTGGACCGGCTCGCCCGCCCCACCCTCCTTTCCACGAAGCGGGAGGATTACGCCCGCGAGGAACTGGTGGCCGAGCTGGGTGCGGCATTCGTCAGCGGCGCGATCGGCATCAAGCTCCACGACCGGGAGGATCACGCGGCCTATCTGGCGAGCTGGCTGCAGGCGCTCCGCAACGACAAAAGGTGCATCTTCACCGCCGCGACGCAAGCACAGGCCGCCGCGGACTGGCTGCTCAGCCGGATGAGCAACGCGGCGATGTCGGTCGCGGCGTGATGGATACGCGGCCCCGATCTTTCGTGAAACGGGCCGCGTTCCTGTTCCCCCGGACCGTCCCGGGCGTGCGCGAAATCGACACTTGTAAATCAATCATCGAACCGCGCCGACCAGATGCTTTTGGTCGGTAGAGCGACGCCCAATTCGCGGGTCTCGCGCGGTTCTGTGCGCCCAATCACGGGCATAGAAGGACGAAGCATATGTCGATCAAAGGTACACTCGATCCGATCCACATTGGTGGCGGGACCCGCTCGTTGATGCGGGACAGCGGGCGGCATGTCGACAAGGGCTGGTGGGGCGTCGACGACAACAACACCCCGCATATCGGCCCCTATGGCAGCCGCGAAGCCTGCCAAGCCGCGTGCGATGCCATCAACGATGGTGACGCCGACTAAGGAACGGTCTGGAGCGACCCCGAGGGTCGCTCCAGGCTCCTATGCGCGCGCGCCGGCTTCGCTTCGCGGCACCGGCGCGCGCCTTTTCTTGTCGTCTCGCGACGCGCAGCACAGGGTGAGCGAGCCTTACCGGCCCTTCCTGATCCGAGCGAAGGCGGTCAGCCCGGCAGCCTTGTACGCCTCGAACATATCGGCTCGCTCGCCCAGCGGCGTTACTGAGACATGGGTGATCTCGCCAAGCATGTCGCAAATCCGAATGGCGGCCCGAACCGTGGTGGAAAGCCACATGCAGAACCGCTCCATATCGGGCGGGTACACGAGATCCGTTTCGGATGAGAACATGCCGTGCTGGCCATCCTGCGCGACATAGGTGTTGATCGCTGTTTCGAGCACAAACACGTTGAGCATCACGGTGCCGTTCAGCTCGCGAATATCGGGGAGCATCCGCAGCTCGGGCCGCCACTCATAGGCTTTGGCGATCAGCGTCTCGTTGAGATGACCCCCAAAGACATTGCGGAGGTATTTCGCAAACTGAAGGTCGGCGTCGATCGCTTTCATCTGGTCGGCGAGTTCTGGTGCGTCCCGGTATAAGAAGCGCATGGGTCCTTCCAAATCGGCAAGGTTCCCGAGCGCCATCAGGGCCGTTTTGATGAACGGAACCCACGTGCCCGCAGAACCGAGCTGACCTGACAGTTCACCATCTGCCGAACTCAAATCGCCGTGGATGATCCGCGACGTGAAATAGATCCTCTCGATCGGCGTCATTCGTTCTCGCCTGGTCAGTCCCCACCCCCGCAAGGGCAGCGCGCTGTTTTGCTGAGCAACCTGCCCAGTGCAAAGCGCTTTTCGGGGCAACGATCCCGGTCGGGCGCGACCCTGCCGGGCACGGCTCTATCGGCGCGTTGCGCCGACCGAGCCACCGTGCCGGCGTCTCGGCCCTGAGCGGGTGACGATCCTCGCGTAAGGTGTACCACGTGGCACACCTATGGCCGCGCCCAGCGGCGCGGACGTCGCTGGCAGGGCACCGCGGCCCTCCCCCGGAGGCCCGCTGGCGCGGGGAACACCAAGGGCTGCTGCCCTTTCGTTCCCGAAGCAAAATCGACAGCCCCGTGTGGTCCGCCGAGCGCGGCACCCGGCGCCCTTGTGGGGCGCCGGCCGCGCTAGGGCGGCCTGCCCGCGCCAGGCCATCGATTTCGCTCCTCCCTCCCCATCCCGCTCCTCGCCGGAGAGGCAGACCCGGTTGCAGCGGCAACCGGCTGCGCCTCGAAAGAAGGAGAAAGGACAATGGCTTACACCCGATACACCGGCGATCCCTATTGGAAGCGCGCGAAGTCCCCCGGCACCAGCGCCGACGGCACCCCGTACCGCAAGGGCGAGCGCGTGTTCTTCTATCCGCGCACCGGCGTCACCTACGCAGGCGGCAGCGCGAAGCGCGCCTCGGCCGAGTTCGACGAACTCGCGAGCCTCGAAGGCTGACCCCCTCCCAGTCAAATCCATCCAGATCACGGAGCATCATCATGGCTATCATCCATCCCAAGCTCGCCCAGCTTCGCCTTTCCCCGCTCAACCAGCGCCGCGTGAAGCCGTCCGCCGTCGAGGCGATGGCCGACGACATCGAAGCGCACGGGCTGTTGCAGAACCTTGTCGCCTATGAGGACGAGGGGCTGTTGTGGGTTTTTGCCGGAGGGCGGCGTTACCGCGCGCTCAAAATCTTGGTGAAGCGCAAGCGGATCAAAAGCAGCGACACCTTCCCGGTTGAGTTGCGGACCAAGGAAGAAGCCATCGAACTGTCGCTCGCCGAGAATTTCCAGCGCGAGGACATGCACCCTGCCGACAGCATCCGCGCCTTCGCCGCGCTCCGCGACACGGGCATGGACGCCGAGGAGATTGCGGCCCGGTTCGGTCAGGCGGTCAGCTTCGTCTACAAGATGCTCCGCCTGTCTGCGCTTGCCCCGGCGCTGATCGACCTGATCGCCAAGGATCAGTTGAGCCTTGAGGCCGCACGTGCGCTCACCCTCACCGACGATCACAGCCAGCAGATGAAGGTCTGGAAGGCCGCGAACGGCCACGCGCACACTATCCGCCGGATGCTCACCACCGAGAAGGTGGACACCACCAGCGGCCCGTTCCTGTTCGTCGGGCGGGAGGCTTACGAGGCCAAAGGCGGTACGATCACGGTCGACCTGTTCAGCCAAGGGGCCGAAGGCTTTGCGGACGATCCCGAGCTTGTGCGAGAACTGGCAGAAGAGAAGCTGGACGCACTCGCGGACGAGTATCGCGCTATCGGGTGGCACGAAGTCCGTGCGGCGCTCGAACGCCCTTACGACCTCTATATGAAGGGCAGCATGTACCCGGCGACGCGCGAGCCGACCCACGACGAGGCGACGAGGCTTACCGCGATCGACGCCGAGATCGAGGCCATCGCAGAGGCCGAGGGCGAGGACAGCGAGCGGATCGACCCGCTATCGGACGAGCGCGACGCGATCACCGAAGGCTTGCGCGCCTTTAATCGCGAGCAGGTTGCGGTGGGCGGCGTGGCCCTTTGGGTGTCGCATGACGGATCACTGGGCAAGAGCTTCTACCGCGCCAAGGCCGAGCCGAAACCGAAGGCGAACCACGACGGTCCCGTCCCGCTTTACAGCAACAGCCTGTTTGCCGACCTCACCCGCATCAAGACGCGGATCGTGCAGGAGGCGGTTGCGGCCGACCCGGCGCTGGCGCTCGACATCGTGCTCGACAGCCTTGCGGGCCAATTGCTCCACGGCGCGCACAGCTACCAGATGGCGATTGAGGTTCAGGCCAAGGCCGTGGCGACCGCCGTGCCGGACGAGTTGATGGCGACCAGCGACGTACGTCCGGTCGAGGACATGATGGCGACCCGCTTCGCCGCCATTCCCGCCGAAGGCCGGTTCGAGGCGATCCGTGCCATGGGCAGCGACGACAAGATGGCGTTGCTGGCCGGGCTTGTCGCGATGACGGTGGACGGCACGGTGTTCGCGGGCGGCTCCCCCGGCCAGCGCCACCACCAATTCGAGCAGATCGTGCGCGCGAGCGGCGTGAACATCGCGTCGCGCTGGACCGCCCCCATCGGCCTGTTCGACAAGATGCGCCGTGCTGCGATGATCGACCTGTTGCGCGAGGAAGTGGGCGCGTCGAGTGCCGAGAATTGCGCCACCATCAAGAAGAAGGCGGACCTTGCCGTGAACGTGTCCGAGCGGTTGCCCGCCCATTGGCTTCCCGCCCCGCTGCGGATCGGTGCCTTTGACCGAGCGGAGCGCGAGCCGGAGGAATGCGACGCCGACATGGACGAGGACGGCAGCGAGCAGGAGGGCATGATCGACGAGGAAACGGCCTGAACAGCAAAGCTGGGGGTCCGGTGATAATCGGACCCCCTTTCCTCTCCTGACGAGCGCAAGGCGGCCCGTCGCCCCGGCGCGCCAGCCCTGGCGGGCTGGCGCGCCGGCTGCCCTTTCAGGTCCGCGTCGCGCCGCCCGACACGAGGTCGGGCGGCGCCGTGGCGACTTCCTTGCCGATCGGGTGGTGCGGCTCACCGCCAGCGGCCTTGTGGCGCGGTCGCGATGCTCGACAGGTCCGTCGTCGTGTCGACCGGCACGCCGGCCTGTTTGCGCTCCGAGTAGCGTTCTACGAGCTGCGTCGCGTGTGGCCGTAGCAGGACCGTGAAGCGGACCAGCTCCTCCATCACGTCGACGATGCGGTCATAATAGCTCGACGGCTTCATGCGTCCGGCCTCGTCGAACTCCTTGTAGGCCATCGCGACCGACGACTGGTTCGGGATCGTGAACATCCGCATCCAGCGGCCGAGCAGCCGCAGCGTGTTGACGGCGTTGAACGACTGCGATCCGCCAGACACCTGCATCACCGCGAGCGTACGGCCCTGGGTCGGGCGCATGCCCTTCATCTCGAGCGGCAGGTGATCGATCTGCGCTTTCATGATGCCGGTGATCTGGCCGTGACGTTCCGGGCTGCACCAGACTTGGCCCTCGGACCACAGCGCCAGTTCGCGCAGCTCATGGACGGCCGGGTGATCGTCTCCGGCCACTTGGTCGGGGAGCGGCAGTGTCGAGGGATCGAAGATCCGCGTTTCCGCGCCGAATAACTGCAGCAGGCGTGCCGCTTCCTCCGTGGCGAGCCGCGAGAAGGAGCGCTCACGCAAGCTGCCGTAGAGCAGGAGTATCCGAGGTGCCGGATCAAGCGGCCCGAGCCCTGTGGCGGGCCGCGCGCGGATATAGGCTGGATCGAGTGCCGGCAGGAGGTCGGGATCGGTGAGCGTACGAAGCGGCATCAAAGAGCTTTCACGAGAAAGGTGGCCGACGCCGGGCAGAGCGCGGTGAACTCGCGCGAGGCGGCAACCGCAGGCGGCGCCGCAGCGCGATCGGCCTCTGCATAGCCGTTCACCCGGAAAAATGGCGCCGCGGTGTCGGTCAGAAGGTGGAGCCGCTCGGCGCCGAGCCGGCGCGCCTCGCCCTCGAGCAGCGCCAGCATCGCACCGCCGATGCCGGCGCCCCGGCGATCGGCCAAGACCACCAGCGAGCGGAGCAGGCGGTCCGACCCTTCGCCCTCGATCCCGCCGAACCCGACCAACCCAGCGTCGTCGTCGAAGCGGACGAAGGCGCGGCCGGGTTCGGCGAGATCGGCGGTCGGCAGCTTGGCGGCTGCCAGCGCGCCGGCCAGATCATCCAGCTCGCCCGGCGCGAGACACGTGACGCGGAGGCCGGTCATGCGTGCGCCCCGCGCTCGTACCAGCCCCGGGATGCTTTCACGATCGAGACGACCGACAGCATCACGGGCACCTCGACCAGCACGCCGACGACCGTGGCCAGCGCCGCGCCCGACTTGAGCCCGAACAGCGAGATCGCGGCCGCCACGGCCAATTCGAAGAAGTTGGATGCGCCGATCAGCGCCGCAGGCGCCGCCACGCACCAGGCAACGCCGAAGCGGCGCGAGAGCCAGTAGGCTAGACCTGCATTGAAATAGACTTGGATGAGGATCGGCACCGCAAGCAGTGCGATCACCAACGGCTGCGCCACGATCGCCTCACCCTGGAAGCCGAACAGCAGGACGAGCGTCGCCAGCAGCGAGACGAGCGACACCGGCCCCAAGCGACCGAGCAGCCGGTCGAGCGCGGCTTGTCCGCCGTTCGTCAGCACGACACGGCGCACGAGCTGGGCGGCGATGACCGGCACGACGATGTAGAGCATCACCGAGATCAGCAGCGTGTCCCACGGCACCGTCACCGAAGCGACGCCGAGCAGCAGCCCGACGAGCGGCGCGAACAGGAACACCATGATGACGTCGTTCAGCGCGACCTGGGACAGCGTGTAGGTCGGCTCGCCCTCGCACAGGTTCGACCACACGAACACCATGGCCGTGCACGGTGCCGCAGCGAGCAGGATCAGGCCAGCGATGTAGGACGGCCCCTCCCCTGCGGGCAGAAGCGGCGCGAACAGCCAACCGATGAACAATGTGCCAAGCGCTGCCATCGAGAAGGGCTTCACCGCCCAGTTGATGAACAGTGTGACGCCCACCCCCTTCCAATGCTGGCGGACCGACCCGAGCGCGCCGAAGTCGATCTTGAGCAGCATCGGTACGATCATCAGCCAGATCAGCACCGCGACGATGAGGTTGACGCGCGCTACCTCGGCCGAGGCAACGCGCGCGAACAGGCCGGGCAAAAGGTGCCCCAAGCCGATGCCGGCAACGATGCAGAGCGCCACCCAGAGCGTCAGGTAGCGCTCGAAGGTGCCGATGCCGGCGCGCGCCGGCGCAGGTCCGGCGACAGGGGCGATCGTCGACATGGGCTCAGCCGACCCGCTCGCCGGACGCGTCCACCACCTGTTCGCCGTCCTCCTTGGCGAACGCGCCGAGCTGCCCGCTCGGCAACAGATCGAGGACGGCTTCGGACGGGCGGCAGAGCTTCACGCCCAAGGGTGAGACGACCAGCGGGCGGTTGATGAGGATCGGGTGCGCCATCATCGCGTCCACCAGCGCCTCGTCGGACAGTGTGGTGTCGCCGAGCCCCAGCTCCGCATAGGGCGTGCCTTTCTCGCGCAGCAGCTCGCGCGGCGAGATGCCCGCCCGCTCAATCAGCTCGACCAGCAGCGCGCGCGACGGCGGGGTCTTCAGATATTCGACCACGTGCGGCTCGATGCCGGCATTGCGGATCATGGCGAGCGCGTTGCGCGACGTGCCGCACTCGGGATTGTGGTAGATGACGATGTCGACGACCGAGTCAGTCCGGCTCATGGGGCGTCCTTTCAGCAGCAGGGAGCGAGTTCGGCGATGAGCGGCCCGCACAATTCGGCGTTGCCGGCACAGCAATCCTTGACGAGGAACAGCGTTAGCGCGCGCAGCCCGTCGAGGTCGGCGCGGTAGATGATCGACCGGCTGTGCCGTTCGGAGCGAACGAGGCCGGCACGGGCCAGAATACCAAGGTGCGCCGACATCGTGTTCTGCGGCACATCCAGCCGGCGGGCGATCTCGCCTGCAGCCAACCCGTCAGGCTCGTGCCGCACCAGCAGACGAAACACGTCGAGGCGCGTGCCCTGCGCCAACGCCCCCAGTGCCGCGATCGCTAACTCGTTTTCCATATATCCAGCATAGCAGATATATCATAGAGCGATAGGCCTTCTCCCTTACCGCGGTTCGAGTGAATGGGGGGCTTAGGCGGTGTGACGCGCAGGTGTGCCACGTGGCACACCCTGCCCCGCCCCGATCGTCGGCAGCCCATCGAGCAGAGCCAAAAGATCGCCCAGCGCACGCCTGCGATAGGCGTTGTACCACCGGCGCCGGCGATGCTCGGCCGCGTCGTGGATCATGTGGCAGCGCTGGCAGAGCGCGGCGAGATTGCGCGGCGCATTGTCGGTCGGGTCGTGATTGAGGTGCGCGCAGGCGATATACACCCGCGTGAGCCGGACGATCGCGGCGACGTCTGCCCCGACGACACGGATGCGCCGTCCCCGCCCGTCGCGCCACTGTCGGCGATCGGCATCCCACCAGCGACCATCGCCAAGATGGAAGACGCGCGCACCGTGCGGCCGTCGGCAATGCTCGCAGCGGCCTTTAGCGCGGCCGAACCGGATCAGCCTGGACAGCTCGGGCCAGTCGATCGGGTACAGCCAGCGATGTTCCGGCATGATCGGCATGACGATTCTATGAGTCAGGGCCGAGCGGAACGAAAGCAGAAAATCACGGTCCGCACCGCGGGCGGCACATCACTCGCGCCAGCGCTGCCCATACTGAGCTAAGCGAGCCTCGATTTCGTCGATCCGGCGCCGCTGCGCCGCGGTGAGCGCCGCCATGACTCGCTTGAAAGCGGCCGGCTTCATCGTTCGGAGCTGGCCGATATCGCTGTCGCGGCGCAGCCGCACCTTCCAGTCGGCCGGGCGATACTCCACCCCGGCCGAGCCGAGCCGCCAGAAGATCATCGCCACCTGGTTGGGGGTGAACGCACCTTTGTCGTCGACGAAGGCGATGAAGTTCTGCGCGTCGAAGTCGGGTGCCTTGCGACCGAGCTTGAGCAGCGCGGTCATGACGCGTTGCTTGCGCGCGTCCTCCACCAGGCCGCGGCGGTGACGGTCCACCAGCTTTCCCGTATCGCGTGCATCGAGCCGTCGCCCTTGCTCGTCAATGCCGGCGATCTCGAAGCGCTTGATGCACTCGGAGCCGACCAGCAACGACGCGGACGTGCCGTCGTTCTCGATCTCGAAAT
The DNA here is from genome assembly GCF_019429485.1 of Sphingomonas citri. Classification (GTDB taxonomy): domain Bacteria; phylum Pseudomonadota; class Alphaproteobacteria; order Sphingomonadales; family Sphingomonadaceae; genus Sphingomonas; species Sphingomonas citri. The sequence goes on from NZ_JAHXZN010000012.1 coordinate 65,271, forward strand.
GGTAGCGAAGCTCCTGCTGCCCGCACAGCTCGCAGGTGCCGTCCGCCGCTTCGAGGTCGAAGAAGCGCCCCGTATAGGTCCACTCCTTGAGCGCGGCGCCAAGGGTGCTCGCGCGGCTGAGCGGTAGCAACGACGCCGACGCCCGCTCCGCCCAGTTCGACATTCGCGCTTCCCCCCGAAGTCCCCTCCCGAACCTTATCCGTTTGTCTGGCGCGGGGCGACCCGCGCCGGGGAACGCCAAGGGCGCCGCCCTTTCGTTCCCGAACGACAATCTTGCCGCCCGTGTAAGCCGCCAAGCGCGGCGCCCGGCCCCGTCGGTGCCGGCCGCGCTAGGGCGGCTCGCCCGCGCCAGCTTACCAAGATTCTCGTTCCCCTCCCCATCCCGTCCTCGCCGGACAGGCAGGGCCGTGAGGCCGAACGGCCTTGCGGCCCATGCCAACAAGGAGGATCACCCATGCCGACCCCCGAGCAGATCGACACCATCCGGCGTCTCAACGATGCGGCGCGTACCCACCCTGGCCTCGCGAGCCTCGCCAACGTTACGATGGGATTCCAGGCCCTCCCCGAGCTGGACCGTTTCGCCGCGTTGGTCGCGATCACCCGGTTCACGAAGTTTGACGGCGATAACGACCCTTATGGTGAGCACGATTTCGGCGCGGTCTATAAACTCGCAAGCGGCGCGTGGACGCAGGACCGCCCCGACGATGCAAAGGCGGTCGGGCAGACGGTGTTCTGGAAGATCGACTATTACGACACGAGCCTCACCTACGGCAGTGACGCTCCGTGGAATTCCGAGCAGACTAAACGGGTGCTGACGATCATGCTGGCCAGCGAATACTAACGCCTATGGCGTAGCGATCCGCGCTCGACTGCGCGCGGATCAACCGTGCCGAAACGGACCTGCGCCAACGTGATTTGTTGAGAAATCGCGGGGGAGCGCGTAGGGTTAACGGCGAAAGGATGACGCGATGGCCCAGATCAATCTCGACACGCTGCGCGAGCGCATCCGCTCCATGGATTTCCAACGCGGCACCCCCGAGCAGATCGCGCTGTGGCGCGAGGACGTAGCAGAGGCGCGCGCCAACCTCGTCATCGAGGACATGACGCCGACCGGTGACGAAGATGCCATGTTCGCCATGATGCTCGATGAGGGTGTTCCCCCTTCGCTCATGCCGTCCATCATCCTCGGCCTCTACAAGCCAGGAACCCACCAGATCGCAGCCTGACCTTGGCAGACGATCCCTACACCTACCCCGGTACGGACACGCTCCGGAACCGGCTTGGGATCACGGACGACAAGACCCTCATGGAGGCCGAGCGGAGATTGACCTTGGCGCGCGGCGCAGAAGCCGCGCGCCTGACCTTTCCAGCGACGGCCGACGGCTATCGCGCCCTGCATCGGCACCTCTTCCAGGACCTCTACGACTGGGCGGGTCAGGACCGCACCGTCAACATCGCCAAGGGCGGCTCCAGTTTCGCGCACGTGCCTTACATCGCGCGCGAGCTCGACAAGCGGTTTGCCGACGCGCGCGCGGGCGACGCCCTGAAGGGCCTCGCCCGCGATGAGTTTTTCGACCGGCTCGGCAACCACATCAACGAGATCAATGCAATTCACCCTTTCCGCGAGGGGAACGGGCGGACGATGCGCCACCATGCGGCGCAGCTCGCCCGCGATGCCGGCCATCCCATACGGATCGCGTCGATCGATAAGACCGCGTGGATGGACGCGTCCCGGCATGGCTTCCTCACCGGCGATCATCGGCCTATGGCCGCCGTGCTCGCCGAGGCGGCGATCCGTCGTGACCTCGCGCCCGAGGCGCGGATCGGCCCTGCCGGGATCGCCTTGCTGCCTCAACGCGCGCCGCCCGAAGGGCAGCGCTACCGGGTGACGCTGACTAAGGCACGCGAGGAACTGGACCGCTACCTTCCCGCCGCCCGCCAGCAGGCGGCCGACCGGCTGCGCAGCCTCGTTAGGGATGGCGCCCCATCCCCTGTCATCGCCAACGCACGCACCGAACTGGCCTATGTTCGCCACGCCAAAGGTCCGATCTACCAATCGCACCTTCTCACCTATCTGGGCGTGCGTCAGGTCGATGCCGTCATCACGCCCCAGCAGACCCCGCTTGAGCGCGTGCGCGAGATCGGCGCGGCTCTCGGCGTCCAGATCAATTCGCAGCAGCCAGCGCAGCTCCAGCGCGCCGTCCGCTCGCTGGAGCGACCGATCCTGCCGCCTGGGGCTTCGCCAGGCCAGGAGCGGCTCGCCGAGCTGTTCCTGAAGAACACGGCCGAGAAGAACCACGCCGACCCACGTCTCGCGCCCGCCCAGACGATCGTCGACGACGCCATGCAGAAGGCGCGCGAGCGCGGCGAAAGCGCGCGCATGGTCAACACGGTCGGGGAATCCACTCGCCAGCTTGTCGCCGACCGGATCAAGATCGGGGCCGCGCTCGAAGGGGCGTCCGCCCCGCCGCCCGACCGGAGCACGCCGCCCCCGGATCGTGGCAAGGATCGGAGCCGCTAGGCTTCGCCTTAGCGTTCGGGGCGTCGGGTCGGAAAGACCGGCCCGCGTACCGTCATCCTGGCGGGGTCATAGGGCTTCTGCAGGGCGACGATCTCGTCATAGAAGCCGCGCAGCCAAGTATCGACATCCTCAGGCTCCAGGATCGTAATCATCGCCTTGGGATGGATCGGCGCAACGAGCGTGTTGGGGGCACACGTCACCATCGTGAAGCCGTTGCCGTCCTCTGTGCGCTGCTAGAACCCGGCAACTGCGAACACCGGCTGATCCCCACAGGGTTTCGGGCTCGTTCGACATATGGGCGCGGTTTCACCTTGCGTCAGGTATCCCCATCCAAACGACGTCGCGTAGCGAGCCACCGGATCTCCTGGAGCCGGTGATTAGGCCGGGCTCTTCTGCGACGCTTCGTGTCGAGACAGGCGCTCGCGATGGGCGGTTGCGTCCGCAAAGGCGAGAAGGGTCCAGCGGCGATGAGCACCCGCTATTTACTGTTTCTCATTATGTTGATCCTCTCCATGTTACGGCCCAACGCCACTTCCCTCCGTTGCGACGCCATGCGTGAAATCCGTTGCGGTGAAGCCGTGCAACCCACTTGATGAGAACGATCGCGCTAGCTGGCGAGATCAGGCTAAAGGCACGTGCGAAGCGTGTGATGCGGACAAGCATCGAAGCCGCTATGAGCCAAAGGCCGGCAGGAGGCACGGGCAGCAGGCCAGCCATCAGTGGCCACCCCTTGATCGCCCGAAAGTCGCGACCCGCCAAAGATACCAGATGACGGCCAGCGCGAGCACGGCGTTGCTGACCGGCTCGATGACGCTCGCCACCTGGCTATAGCGCTCGCCCAGCTCATAGCCCGCCAGCACGAGGATCACGGTCCATATGGCCGAGCCGGCGAGCGTCGAGACCAAGAATGGACCAAGGGGCATCCCGCTGACCCCAGCGGGCACCGAAATCAGGGTCCGGACTCCCGGGACCATGCGCCCGAACAGAACCGCCCAACGACCGTAGCGGTCGAACCAGCGGTCGACATGATCGACCTCACCGGGCGTCAACGTCAGCCATCGGCCGTGGCGGGAAGCAAAGCGCTTCAATCGATCGATGCCGATCCAGCGGCCGACATAGTACCACAGCACTGCCCCTGCAGCCGATCCAAGGGTGCCGGCGATTGCCACTACCCACAGCGAGCCGCGCCCCTGCGCAGCGGTGTAGCCGGCAAGTGGCAGGATCACTTCCGACGGGATCGGCGGAAAGACGTTCTCCGCCAGCATCAACAGGAAGACGCCAAGGCCGCCTAGTGACGCGAGGATCGATGTTATAATGTCGAACACAAACCAGCCTCGTCAGAAGATCCAATAGGAGATCGCGCAAATCACGAGCAGGAGGGCGACGACGGACCCAACGATCCGATTTTCCAGGCGCGGACATTCGACGTTCCTGATCCGCACGGCGAGCTGCCAAGCGGGTCGAACCGGACACCGCCACGAACCTGCGGCAATCCGATCCAGCTCGGCATCCGACAACCCGAAGAACGATTTTGCTTCACCGCGCGATCGCCCCGCCAACCCCATCACCCGCAGCACCACGTCGCTCCATGCGACATCGATCGCGCTCGGCCGATCGACCATCGTGCCGCGCGCGTCGCCGCCCGCCCAAGAGGGGGACAGCAGGCCGATGATCTGGTGGGGGTTGCGCTCCAGCAGCGTCGCCCAGCGCAGCAAGCGATGTTGGCGGTCCCGCGCCGCGATGGTCCTCACCGGTGCCCAGCGCCGGGTAAGGCATCGCACAGGCCGCATCCATCGGCTCGCCCAAGGGCTCGTCATGGGCTCGCCGAGGTGCCGACGTCGCCATTGGTGGCGCGCTTAAGCGGACGAGAACAGCGCAGGGTGAGGAAGGTGGTGGCGCTCAGGATGAAAGCGATGTCGTATAGGCCGTAGCCTACGGCCGCGCCGAGTGCCCCAGTCGCCCACAGACTGGCCGCCGTCGCCGTGCCTGACGCCTTGTCGCCCTTCTTCAGAATCGCGCCGCCCCCGATGAAGCCGACGCCCGTAATCAGACCTTCAAGCAACCTGGCTTGCGCTGGAGACGTGCGGCCGAGGATCGCGATGCCCACCAGCACGAAGCCGCAACTGGCGATTGCAACCAACGGGAATGTACGGATGCCTGCACTGCGGGCGTCCTTCTCGCGATCCCAGCCAACAGGAAGGGCGAGTGCGTAGGCGACGGCGAGACTGATGATATGGGTGGTTATCTCCCACCACGAGCTTTGAAACATGCCGGCCTGCCTGTTCTACGCGATTGCTCCAGATCGGAGGTAAAGGGGTAAGGTCGGGCGGGGAGTCCCACAGACGTTCAGGCCCAAGGCGGGGATCGTGAACACCGGAGATCCCTACCGGTGCAGACATGCGATGATGGCGGTCACGACGGCGGTGGTTTCCGCAACGTCGCGCACTCTCACCGTATCGAGGCCAATTTCAGCGGCGGGATAGTCATTCCCACCGGGGAAGATCGCATCGCCGATGAACAGCATCCCGTCGAGCGGGACGCCGCTTTCAGCACTCAGGCGGTTCAGGCCATAGCCCTTGTCCACCCCTGCCCTGGTCACGTCGATCGATGTCGTGCCACCCAGATTAATCGAGAGGTCCGGCAGCGTCGCGCGCAACGTGGCCTGCAAAGCGGTCCTCTTCTTTCGGTCGGGATCCCACGCTTCCTTTTCCTTTAGCGGCGCTGCCTGCCCCAGCCCCGAAAAGGTGATCTGGCTGCCCCGGTCCTCGATCCGTTCGCCCCAGATACGTTCGTCGGCGAGGCCGGCATCGGTCAGGGCTTGATCGAAGGCCGTGCGGATCGTCGCCTTCTCTGCGTCGTCGAACAGCTCGGCATATACCGCGCGCCAAGCGCCATTGATGAACCGATAGAGTTTTGTGCCTGTGGTCGGCATCAACCAGAGACGGTCAAGCGCGGCGCCGGCAGGAAGACGCGAGGCGACCTGCTTTTCGAACTGCGGCCAGTCCCCGCCCGAGATCACCGCCACATCCGTGACGGCGAGCAATCGGGCGAGGGTTGCGGCCATATCCTCCGATAGCGGCCGCTTGCTCTCGGCAAGTGTGCCGTCGAGGTCGAAGGCGATCATCCACTTCATGCCGCCTTCCCCGCCGGATCGCGGTAGGCGAGCAGCCTGAGCGCATTGATGACAACAAGCAGCGTTGATCCCTCATGAACCGCCACTGCTGGCCCAATACCGAGGCCAAGGATGGTGGCAGGAACGAGAAAGGCGACGACACCCAGGCTGACGAAGACGTTCTGCCGGATGATTCCACGCGTATGCCGGCTTAGGCCCACCGCGAATGGCAGGTGCGCCAGATCGTCAGCCATCAGGGCGACGTCGGCTGTCTCCAGCGCAACGTCCGACCCCGCCGCGCCCATCGCGATGCCGACCGTGGCGCTTGCCATCGCCGGGGCATCGTTCACGCCGTCACCCACCATTGCGACCTTGTCTTCGCCGGCGAGTTTCTTGATCGCGGCAACCTTGTCTTCGGGCATGAGGTCGCCCCACGCCTCGTCGATCCCGACTTCGTTAGCGATCGCTTCGGCGACTTTCTGGTGGTCGCCAGAGATCATTATCATCCGCGACACGCCCATCTCGTGCAGCCGGCGCAGCGCGGTCTTTGCCGCTTCGCGGGGCGTGTCCATCAGGCCGATCGCGCCCAGGTCGCGGTCCCCCTTGCGGACCACCATCGTCGTGCGACCGTTCTCGCGCAGTTTCGCGATCGCGTTCTGCGCTCCCTGCCCTAGCGCCGGAATGCCCTCACTCCCGAACATCTCGGCCTTGCCGATCCAGACCGTCTCGCCATCCACGCTCGCGGTGACGCCCCGACCGGTCAGGCTCTTGAGGTCGCCGGCAGTCGGCACGGCACGATCGTTCAGTCGTTCGCGGCCGTCCTTGACGATCGCTTGGGCCAGAGGATGGTCGCTCAACGCTTCGACGGCGACGGCCAGCACCAGCAGCTCGCCTTCATCGGCGCCATCGACGGGCACGACATCGGTGATGCGCGGACGACCTTCGGTCAGCGTGCCCGTCTTGTCGAAAGCGATCGCCTTGAGCGACCCGAGGTTTTCGAGCGGTGCACCGCCCTTCACGAGCACGCCGCCCCGCGCTGCACGGGCAACGCCAGACAGGACAGCGCTCGGCGTTGCAATGGCGAGCGCGCACGGGCTTGCCGCCACCAGCACCGCCATCGCGCGATAGAAGCTGTCGCGGAACGGCTCGTCGACGACCACCCATGCGAAGAGCAGGAGCACCGACAGGATCAGGACAGCAGGCACGAAGATCCGCTCAAACCGATCGGTGAAGCGCTGCGTCGGCGACTTCTGCGTCTCCGCTTCGCTCACCATCTTCACGACCTTGGCGAGCGCGCTTTCATTGGAACGGCGTGTCACCTCGATCTCGATCGCGCCGCCACCGTTGATCGTACCGGCAAAAACCCGGCTTTCCGCGTCCACTGCATCAGGCTTTGCCCGCGCCGCTGCGGCATCGGCGACCGGCACCTTGTCGACCGGGATGCTTTCACCCGTCACCGGGGCCTGGTTGATCGCGCTGGTGCCCTTGGTGACGAAGCCGTCAGCAGGCAGGCGCTCGTTCGGGCGGACAATGGCAATGTCCCCAACGACCATTTGCTCGACCGGGATTTCGCTGGTCTGGCCGTCGCGTCGCACGGTCGCGGTTTCGGGCGCGAGCTTCGCCAGCGCCTCGATCGCCTTCTTGGCGCGTCCCATCGCGTAATGCTCAAGCGCATGGCCAAGGCTGAACAGGAATAGCAGCAGCGCGCCTTCGGCCCATGCGCCCAGCGCAGCGGCGCCGGCGGCAGCGACCAACATCAGCGTGTCGATCTCGAACTTCTTCATCCGAAGGTTGTCGATCGCCTCGCGCAGCGTGAAGAATCCGCCGAAGAAATAGGCTGCGACATAGCAGGCCGTGGGCAGCCACTCCGGTGCGCCAACAACCAGCCTCTCGATCGCATAGCCGATCCCCAGCAGCGCGCCGCAGGCAAGCGCGAAGATCAGCTCGGTATTGGGGCCTAGAAATTCGGCGTGGCTATGGTCGTGACCATCGCCGGGGCCGTGCTTCTCTTCGCCCGCGTCGTGGCCCCCGGGGCCGTGGTCGTGGCCGGCATGGTCATCGGCGGCGACCCGCTTGCCAACCCTCACCTTCAGCTTGCGAAGAGCAGCGCGCACTTCCTCTTCTGTGGTCTCTCGGCGATCATATTCGACCCGGACCGACCCGCTGGTGCTGGCGCTTGCCTGTACCACCCCGGGCAACGCGCATAGCGCATCGCTGACCGTGCGCGCCCGCCGTTCGTGACTGATCCCTGTCACCTGCCAGATCGCATGGCCGTAGCGTTCGGTGATTTCTGCGCCTGCGGCCCGCACCATTTCGCGCAATCGTGGCAACGGCAGCTTGGCGGCGTCGAAATGGATGCACAGGGCCGCCGGCGTGTCGCCTTCGAGGCAGATCACATGCGCTCGCTCGACGCCTTCGCGTTTCGACAGGGTCGATACGAGACGGTCCAGGCAAGCGTCGGCCGCGTCAGGAAGGTCCGGCAACAATACTGGAATATCGAGTTCGAGCTTGTCGTTCATGACGACCTCCTTTCGCTTTTCTTGGTTTCGGCGCGCGCGTCGCGCAGGATTTCGACACCGCCCTTGATGGCGATGATGGCGGTAGCGAAGCCGACCAGAAGGTCCGGCCAGTTGGTGCCCAGCCACAGCACCAGCACGCCGGCAATCAGGATGCCGCCATTGGAAATGAAGTCATTGAAGCTGAAGGTGGTGGCGGCCCGAAGGTTGACGTCCGGATCCTTGAGCCGCTGGAGCAGCCGCAGGCAGAGGTAGTTCACGACGCCGGCGATCGCCGACATGACCATCATGGTCGGTCCGATCGGTTCGCTGCCTTGAAGGTAGCGCCGGCCAACGTCGATCAGGATGCCGCCCGCGAAGATCAGCAGCATGACGCCCGAAGCGACCGCGGCGCGTGTCTTCCACGTCTGGCCCCGGGTGAGCGCCACAAGGCTCAGCGCATACACGGCCGTATCGGACAGGTTGTCGACGCCGTTGGCGATCAGAGCGCTCGAGTCCGCGAAAAATCCTGAGACGAAGAAACCCCCCGCGATCGCCGCGTTCAGCAGCAGGACGATCCAAAGTGTGCGACGCTCTTGCCCGCCATTGTTGTCGTTGCTCGAAATCATCCCATGATCTCCTCAAGCGTCAGCAGGGCAAGGAATCCCACGAAGAACATCGAGCTGATGAGTGGGGTGTCAGGCTTCTCGTGCGCCTCGACCAGCAGCTCTTCCGTGACGAGGTAGAGCAGCGCCATCAGACCAAAACTCAGGAAGCCAGCGACCATTACCGGTGAGAGCGTGGCGACAGGAACAGCCGCGAGTGCGCCGATCGGCAGCAGCAGCGCCAATGCCGACACAGTCACGATGATGCGCAGGCGCGAGCGATAGGTTTCCGCCAGCTCGTCGGTCAGTGTCAGACCAAGGAAGAGCACTTCGAGCGTCAGCGCGATCGTCAGCAGAAATCCCGCCTTCTCACCCGCGACGAACGCGAGGCCGAGCACCAGACCATCGACCAGAATGTCAATGCCGATCGCGGCGAGCAGTGCCATTGGCCCCTTGAAGCGGGCCTCGAAAGCCTTGAGACCCAGCATCGTCGCAACGCCCGCCGCCCCGCCGATCAACGTAGCGCTAGGTGAAGCCTCATGCTTGACCTGCGGCAGGATTTCAGTCGCTGCCGCCGCAAACACGACGCCGGCAGCGAGATGCTGGAGGCCCGCCACGACGCCAGGATTTAATTTGGTCCGGCTCGCGATGATCGCGCCGAGCACGACCGCCAGCACAGGCGCAAGCGTGTACAGCAATGCCTGCATATCCTATGATTCCTCCGGGGTTCGATGACAGACGCGGATCTTCCCGCGCTGCGTGAAGGCGATCGACCCGCCGGCCACGACTGCCCGCGACCGGTCGCCGCGAAATTCCTCGCCAGTACGTTGCGCGCGCAGGATCTCAGTTCTGCCCCTGGGCAGCCAGGTGACAGCCATTTTCAGGCCGTCGTCGATGAAGTCGACATCGGCGCGCGATCCGTCGTCGCAATACATGATGCGTTGCGCAATCAATCGAGGTGTCAGATGCTTTTCATGCGCCGGCTCAGTCGGTCCGCTCGGCGCGGGATTGCACGCCCCTACGACCATACCCGCGAACAGAACGGCGCCGATGCGCGCGGCTGTCAGGCCAGGCAGGTGCCGCACGGCGTGCATCGCCCTCACCACAGCACGCCGTGATCGGGCGTCACCGGCTCAGGGGCTGGCAGTCCAGCCGTCTGAAGAAGGTCGATCTCGATCGTGCGGCACATGGCCGTGAGCGGGACATCGTGGACGCTATTGGCGAACGGATCAGTCAGATCCTCGCCGATGCTCAGCACCGCAAGGAAGACGAGTCCGATCAGCGTCGATCCGATCGGCGTGGCGAGCCCCAGGGATTCGACCAGCGCAATCGGGAGCAGCACGCAGAACACGCGCGTGAAGAGGTTCGGAAAGAACCGAAAGCCATTGGGCAGCGGCGTGTTCTTGATCCGCTCCATGCCGCCCTGCGCATTGGCGATGTCGATCAGGACGCGCTCTACAGTCGCCTGCTGGATTTCGGTGATCCGACCTTCCGCGAGCGCGTCGGCGTAGATGCCCGATATGTCCTCCAAGAGTGCGTTCGCAGGGTTCAGGCGAGCGACCGCCATATCGGCGACGTCCGTTCCAGCGATCCGGCCAATCTCTTCATAGGGCGACTGTCGGCGAAGCTGGCAGCGCATCGAGTGCGCGAAGGCGATCTGCCGCAGGATGATGTTGTGCCGCATCTCGCTGCCCTCGGGTTCTCCCTTGGTCAGGCTGCGTGTGATCCTAGCCAGGCTGCGCGACGCATTGATGAGCGCGCCCCAAAGGGTTCGCGCTTCCCACCAGCGAGCATAAGCAGCGTTGGTCCGAAACCCCATGAAGAGCGCGATGGCAGTGCCAAACAGCGCCGTCGGCAAAGGCGGTTCCTTGATCGGGGTCATCATGTGGAATGCCGTCACCGCCACGTCCCACACGAACAGGATCGTGAGAGGCTTCCAAACCTCGATAATGATCTGCTTAAAACGAGGCCTCGCGCCGACTATCATATCAATTACGCCCTAAATCTCGTAGCGATCGTCATCCGATCGGCATGTTCATGATGTCCCGATAAGCGGACAGCAGCTTGTTCCGGACTTGCAGGGTCGCCTCGAAAGTAATGGATGCGCGGCTCTGGATGAGCGCGACGGTTGCGATGTCGGTGGTTTCGCCACGCTCATATGCTTCGGTGACGACATCCTCTTGCTCCTGGGTCTCGTTGACCTTCGCGACCACGGCATTGAGGGTGTCGGCGAAGTTCGACACCGGAGCGGTCGGCGTCACGCCGGGTGGTGCCGTCGGCTGCGCCTCACGCAAAGCGCGGCTTCGCGCGATCACTTCGGCGCGAATGGCCATCACATTCGAGATCGACGTGTCAGACATCGTTTCTCTCCCGTTGCAGTGCGACATGTCGGAAGACAGGACGGTTCATCGGGTGCCCTCCCGTTCGCAGATTCGGGTGCGGCCCTCGCCTTCCACGACGGTGAGCTGCGACCCCTTGAAGGTCGCGGTGGCTGTCTCGCCGACATATTGGAGGCCCTGCGCTGGCGCGGTCAGCGTTATGGGCACGGCGCTGCTGGAGCGCCGCAAATCGATCTGCAGGCCGTTGTCCTTGTAGTCGACGAACAGCGGTTCCCCGTCGGAACAGCGATAGGGATGGCGCCCCATTTCCCCGGTCGCCACGGCGCTGTCGGACGAATGGATTTGCTGCTCCGTTGGCGGGGCTGGCGGCTTGCCTTCCGTGCAAGCCGCCAGCCCGACAACGAGGAT
>NZ_JAHXZN010000013.1 GCF_019429485.1 Sphingomonas citri
ATGGATAACGTGAAGGACACATAGAACAGCTTGTCTGATAACGACGTCCAAGCACCTTGCATGCCCAGACCCCGCAGACCACCGTCCACATGTCCCTTCATCTTTACCTACAATGTCAAAGAGCCGCCGACGAAGAAACCGGACAAACAACCCTCCCCCACCCTTCGATCGGGGAGACCGCTGTCCTTCCTATCTGGCGACCGACCCAGAAGCACCGCCTCAGCAGCAACCCCCGTCCGGTGAAGCGGCATATATGGAGGGCATTCCCACCGGTCAAACACTTTTTGCAATTTTATGTCGCGAAGCACCGCAAATGGCGGAAAACTGCGGTTCTCCGCCACCGCACCGAGCGGCATCCGCGCCGAATCACCGTTCGGTACAGCGCCGCCCGACCATGCCGCTGCCCGAGTCAGGCCTGTTGAATGTAATCGCGCATCGCTGCGGCCTCTGCCTCGATCCGCTCGATGCGATATTTGACCAGGTCGCCGATCGAGACGATCCCGCGCAGCTCGGCGCCGTCGACCACGGGCAGATGACGGATGCGTCGCTGCGTCATGAGCGACAGAGCCGCGAGCACGGGGTCACCTGGCGCCGCGGTGACCGCGGGCGCGGTCATCACCTCACCCACGCGCGCCTGCAGCACGCCGCTGTCGCCACCCGCGAGCAGCCGCACGACATCGCGCTCGGAGAACATGCCGCGCACCGCATTGTCCGCGACGACCGGCAGCGCACCGATGCGGTGCTCAGCGAGCAGCGCGATGGCGCCCGCGACCGTGGTCTCCGGGCTGACCGCGACGAGCGCGACCCCTTTGTCGCGCAGGATGGCTGCGATCGTCATGACCCTCTCCTCCGTCGGGCGGCCCCGACGCGGGTGACCGCTCCTCGCCGCATCATCCTCTCTTCCTGAGGCAATGCAAGCGGCTGGGGTGAAGGAGGCGATCCCGGACGAGCGATGAGCGGCACCTAGACCCCGCCCCGCGCCAACGAAGAAGGGGCCGGCATCCCATCGGATACCGGCCCCTTTCGTTCACCTCGATCGGGCGACAGTCACTCGGCCGGCGAGGCCTCCGCCGCGGCGCGGACGCGTCGGCGGCGCGGCTTGGCAACCGGCTCATCACCCTCCACCGGCTCGGCCGCGGCACCCAGCGCCGGCGGCAGTCGGTCGATGCCGAGCTCGGGCTCGCGTTCCGACTGCGTCGCGGCGCCGCTCACCGCGGCGCCCTCGGCCGCGGCCTCGTCACGCGGCTTGCGCCCGCGGCGTCGGCGCGGTGCGCCCTCCTCGCCCTCGCTCGCGACGACGTCGCTCGCCGGCGCCCCCGTCTCGCGCGGCGCGGCATCGACACTATCCAGGATGTCGCGCTGCGGTCGACGCTCGTCGCGCCGGCCCTCGCGGCGCGGCTCACCCTGGTCGCGCGCCTCGCGGCGCCCCTCATCGCGGCGCCCTTCCTCGCGACGCGGTTCATCGCGGCGGTTGCCGTCGCGCTCGCGCCGCGGCTCCGCCTCGCTGACGCGCTGCTGCTCGTCGGCACGCACCGGCTCGCCCTCGTCGCCGAAATCGTCGCCGTCGTCGAAGCTGTCGAAATCGTCGCGCTGGCGCCGCTGATACGGCTGGTCGTCGGAGCGGCCGCGCTGATCGGCGAGCACCCGGAAATAATGGTCCGCGAACTGGAGGTAATATTCAGTGTTGACGCGGTCGCCGGACATCTGCGCGTCGCGCGCCATGTTGCGGTACTTCTCCAGCAACTGGGCCGCGTTGCCGCGTGCGCGGCTGTCGATCCGGTTACCGCTGTCACGCTGCCCCTGGCCGCCGCCACCCTGACGCTGCTGGCCACCACCACGGCCGCGACGGCGACCGTTCTGACGGTTGTTGATCAAATCACTGTCCTCGTCCTGGAACCAAAACCGGCACTTGCTCCCGATACACGGGTTGCAGTCGTTCCCCGGCGCCGCGCGTGCCGGACACCGCAGGCCTGCCATGCCGCCGGACTGCAGCGGCTGATGACGAAGGGAGGGCCGTGCGCCCATCCAACACAACAAATGTCGTTGAGTTCGCGTGCCCCGACGCAGTCTGTAACGGCTCGGCAGGCGTTCTCAAAGCGAAATATGGGAGGGCAACGCCCCGAATCAAGCCGTGACGACGAGGCAGCGGTCGCGCCCGGCAAGGTCGCGCCGCAACGCCACGCTCAGCCCGGCGGCACGAAACAGCGCGGCGGCGCTCTCGCCCTGATCGGCGCCGATCTCGACGCAGGCGACGCCGCCGTCGGCGAGCAGCGGCGGCAGCTGCGGTGCGATCGCACGATAGTCGTCGAGCCCGTCGGCTCCCGCGAACAGCGCGCCCGCCGGCTCATAATCGCGCACTCCATCGGGAAGATCCGCCCCGACGGCGACATAGGGCGGGTTGGCGAGGACGAGGTCGAAGCGCTCGGCGATCCCGGCGCCCCAATCGCCGTGTCGGAACGCCGCGCGATCCCCGAGCCCGAGCGCGGCGGCGTTGCCACGGGCCTGGTCGAGCGCGGCATCGGAACGGTCGACGCCGAGGCCGGTCGCGCCCGGCCACTCGGCGAGCGCGGCGAGCAACAGCGTGCCGGGACCGGTGCCGAGATCGAGCACGCGGGCCGGGGCTCGATCCGCGAAGTGTGCCAGCGCGGCCTCGAGCAGCGTCTCGCTGTCAGGGCGCGGGATCAGCACGCCGGGGGCGACCGCGAGCTCGATCGTCCAGAAGGCACGCGTGCCGGTGATGTAGGCGACCGGCTCGTGCCGCGCACGTCGCTCGACCAGCGCGGCGAAGTCCGGCGGAACGGTCCAGTCATCGAGCGTGAGCAGCAGCCGCTCGCGCGTGATGCCGAGCGCGTGCGCGAGCAGCAGCTCGGCGTCGAGCCGCGCCGTGTCCGAGAAAGCGAAGCGCGCGGCGGCGTCGCGCAGGGCGCGGCGGGCGGCGATCATCCGCCGCGCCGTGGCATCGCTCCGCCGCGACCCTGCCCGCTACACCGCATCGAGCGTCGCCAGCCGCTCGGCCTCGTCCTCCGCCACCAGCGCGCCGATCAGCTCGTCCATGTCGCCCTGCAGGATCTCGGGCAGGCGGTGGAGCGTCAGGTTGATGCGGTGATCGGTGACGCGCCCCTGCGGGAAATTGTAGGTGCGGATGCGCTCGGAACGGTCGCCCGAGCCGACCATCGCCCTGCGCGTGCCCGAGCGTTCGCTCGCCAGCCGCTCGCGCTCGGCCTCATACAGCCGCGTGCGCAGCACCTTGAGCGCCTTGGCCTTGTTCTTGTGCTGCGACTTCTCGTCCTGCTGGATCACCACCAGCCCGGTGGGCAGGTGCGTGATCCGCACCGCGCTGTCGGTCGTGTTGACCGACTGGCCGCCCGGTCCGGACGAGCGATAGACGTCGATGCGCAGGTCCTTTGCCTCGTCGATCTGTACGTCGACCTCCTCCGCCTCAGGCAGCACCGCCACCGTCGCCGCCGAGGTGTGGATCCGCCCGCCGCTCTCGGTGACGGGGACGCGCTGGACGCGGTGGACCCCACTCTCGAATTTGAGCCGCGCGAACACGCCGGCGCCGGTGACGCTGGCGACCACCTCCTTGTAGCCGCCCGCGTCACTGTCCGACGCCGAGATCAGCTCGACGCGCCAGCCCTGCCGCTCGGCGTAGCGCTGGTACATGCGGAACAGGTCGCCCGCGAACAGCGCCGCCTCGTCGCCCCCGGTCCCGGCGCGCACCTCGAGCATCGCCGAGCGCTGGTCGGCGGCGTCGCGCGGCAGCAGCGCGAGCGCGAGCCGGCGGTCGGCCTCGGCGAGCGCGGCACGGTTCTCGCGCAACTCCTCCTCCGCCATCGCGCGCAGCTCGGCGTCGGCGTCGTCGGTCATGTAGGAGAGGCTCTCGGCCTCCTGGCGCAGGCGGCGCACCTCGCCCGCGGCGAGCGCGACCGGCTCGAGCTCCGCATATTCCTTCGATACCTGGACGAAGCGGTCGCCGTCGAGCGCGCCGCTCGCCATCATCGCGGCGAGCTCGTCGCGCCGCGCCTCGATCTGCCGGATGCGGTCGAGCGAGATCGCGGTCATGCGGCGTCTATGGCGGCGTTCAACACCGCCGCCACCGCGGCCATCTCGTCGTGTTCAGCGCCGGAACCTCGCTGCTGAAAGCTCAGGGTATCGCCGTTCCGCCTCAGCGTGACGACCTGGCGGGGGCTCATCTTCACCGCGCGATCGAACCGCTTCTTCACGCTACCGGTCACCACGGCCTCCGATCGGATGCCGGCCTTACGGAGCGCCGCCGTCGCACTGGACGCGAATGGCTCCAACCCGGCCTCCTCCGCGACCACGACAACGGCCAACGGTTCCGCCGCGGGCTCGTCCAGCAGCATCGCCAGCCGCTCCACGCCCGCGGCCCAGCCCACGCCCGCGGTCGCCGGCCCGCCGAGGCTCTCGACCAGCCCGTCGTAGCGCCCGCCCGCCAGCACCGTGCCCTGCGCGCCGAGCCGGTCAGTGACGAACTCGAACGCGGTGTGGCGGTAATAATCGAGCCCGCGCACCAGCCGCGCGTCGCGCTCCCACTTCACGCCGGCGGCGTCGAGCCCCGCGGTCACCGCGTCGAAGAAGGCGCGCGCCTCCTCCGTCAGATACGCGTCGATGTCCGGCGCGCTGTCGGCGACCGGGCGGTCGCGCGGATCCTTCGAGTCGAGGATCCGCAGCGGGTTCTTCTCCAGCCGCGTCAGGCTGTCCTCACTCAGCTCGCCGCGATGTGCCGCGAAATGCGCCACCAGCGCGGCGCGCCACGCGTCGCGCGTCGCGGCGTCGCCGAGCGTGTTGAGCTTGAGCGTCACGCCCTCGGCGATGCCGAGCTCGTGGAGCAGCTGGTCGGCGAGCGTCAGCAGCTCGACGTCGGCGGCGGGCTCGGGCGCGCCGAGGATCTCGGCGTCGATCTGGTGGAACTGGCGGTAGCGGCCCTTCTGCGGCCGCTCGTAGCGGAACACCGCCCCCGAGGTGACCAGCTTGAGCGGCGCATATTGCTGCCAGCCGTTGCTGATATAGGCACGCGCGATCCCGGCGGTGAACTCGGGGCGCAACGTGAGCATGTCACCCCCCTTGTCGGGGAAGCTGTACATCTCCTTCGACACCACGTCGGTGGTCTCGCCGATCGAGCGCGCGAACACCTGCGTGTCCTCGAACACGGGCACCTCGACACGCTCGAAGCAATAGAGGCGACGGACGCGGTCGAAGGCGTCGAGCACGTGCGCGAAGCGGCGCTGCTCGCCGCGAAAGATGTCCTGGGTGCCGCGGACACGGGCGGGTGGCTGGATACGGCTCATGATGGGTCGGCGTATCTAGGCGAGCGGTCGCGCGAGCGCTAGCCAATCGTCGCATGAGCACCGACCCGTCGCGCGACTCCGCCGCCCACCCGCTGCCGCCACGCTGGTGGGGGATCGGCCGCAAGCTGGCGCCGCCGCGGTTCGTGCTGTTCGTGCTGGTCTTCGCGGGCGCGCTCGCCGCGGCGATCCCGCACCTGGGCAAGGGCCGCGGGGTGATGGCGGCCTTCGACATCGCCGCCCTCACCTTCCTGGTGTCGCTGGTGCCGCTGTTCCGCCACGACACGCCCGCGCAGATGCGCCGCGCCTCGCGCGCCAACGATGCCAATCGCGCGCTGCTGCTCGCGGTCACGGGCGCGGTGACGCTGGCGATCCTGGTCGCGGTCGAGTCGGAGCTGAAGGGCAATGAGAGCGGCGCGGGCAAGCTGTTGGTGATCGGCACACTCGTGCTGGCGTGGCTGTTCTCGAACATGGTCTACGCGCTGCATTATGCGCACCTGTTCTACATGCCGGCCAAGGCGGGCGGCGACTCGAAGGGGATCGACTTTCCCGGGACGAGCGCGCCCGATTACTGGGACTTCCTCTACTTCAGCTACACGCTGGGGATGACCTTCCAGACCTCGGACGTGACGGTCGCCTCGGCCAACGTGCGACGCGTGGTGCTGGGGCAGTGCCTCGCCGGCTTCGTCTTCAACCTCGGAGTGATCGCCTTCAGCATCAACGTCTTGGGTTCGAGCTGAGTCGCCCCATGCTTTGTGGTACCGCTACCGTTAGCGCATTGACGCCGCCGCCCTGACGTGGAAACATCCGCCTCAACAACCTGATGGGGTGGGAGAGGATATGCGCGTCACTCACGGACGCCGCGCGCGCGGAGCGCACGCATGATCGATCGTCGCCAGGCACTCGCGGGCGTGGTCGCGGTTTTCGGCGCGAACCTGTTCGCCCCGCTCGCCCGCGCCGCCGCCTACCAACCCAACCCGGTGATCAACACCGGCCCGCCCGCGCCGGTCTTCACCGCCGCGCAGCGCGCCACGGTCGCGGCGCTCAGCGAGCGCGTGCTGCCCACCACCGACACGCCCGGCGCGATCGCCGCGGGCGTGCCGGAATATATCGAGCATATGATGGGCGACTGGGCGGTCGACGACGACCGCGCCACGATCCTCGGCGGGCTCGCCGCGATCGACGCGCGCAGCATGGCCGACTATAAGGTGCCCGCCGCCAAGGCGACCGCTGCGCAGCAGGACGCTCTGCTGACGCTGGCGATGAACGACCAGCTGACCGGCGGGCTGCCCTTCTTCACCGCGTTCCGGCAGCTCGTGATCTCGGGCTATTACACCTCCGAGGTCGGGATCACGCAGGAGCGGCATTATCTGCCAGTCCCCGGCGACTATGACGGCGCGTATCCGTACGCCAAGGTGAAGCGCATCTTCTCGTCCTGAGCCGCGCGGCGGCAGGTGCCGCCCCGGCCTACCCGACCCTCGATACCGCGGACTAGAACATCATGGCAGCAACTGATCGCTTCGACGCCATCGTCATCGGCTCCGGCGTGAGCGGCGGCTGGGCCGCCAAGGAGCTCACCGAGAAGGGACTGCGCGTCCTGATGGTCGATCGCGGCCGCATGGTCGAGCACGGCGAGGACTATCCGTTCGACGGCAAGCCCGCCTATGAGGTGCCGGCGCGCGACAAGATGCCGGCCGCACTCGCCAAGCGCGACTATTTCGCGCTCAACGGCTGGGTCTCGCCCGCGACCCAGCCCTTCTTCATCAACGACCGGCTCAACCCGTACGACTATGACGCGCCCAACAAGTTCAACTGGGTGCGCCCCTCGGTGGTGGGCGGCAAGTCGCTGACCTGGGGGCGGTGGAGCTTCCGCTGGAGCGACGCCGACTTCACCGCCAACAAGCGCGAGGGCGTCGGCACCGACTGGCCGATCCGCTACGACGACGTCGCGCCGTGGTACGAATATGTCGAGAAGTACATCGGCGTCTCGGGCGGCAAGGAGAACCTGCCCTACCTGCCCGACAGCGAGTTCATGCCGCCCTTCCCGATGAACGTCGCGGAGGTGTGGCTCAAGGAGCGGCTCGAGCGTGAGTTCCCGGGGCGCAAGCTGATCAACGCGCGGCTCAGCAACATCACCCAGGACAAGCCCGAGCAGAACCGCTCGCGCTGCCAGAAGCGCGCGCAGTGCAGCCACGGCTGCAGCTATGGCGCCTATTTCTCGACCCAGGCGGTGACGCTCCCCGCGGCGCGCGCGACCGGGCGGCTGACGCTGCGCTCGGACACCTGGGCGACCAACCTCGAATATGACCCGCAGCGCAAGCGGGTGACCGGCGTGCGGCTGGTCGACGCCAACACCGGGCGCGCCGAGGTGGTGAACGCGCGCATGGTGTTCCTCTGCGCCTCGGCGATGAGCTCGATGCACGTGCTGCTCAACTCGCGCCCGGCGGACAGCGAGCGCAGCTGGTTCCACTCCAACGGCGCGCTCGGCAGCGGCGTGATGGACCATATCTTCCGCGTCGGCGTCTCGGGGGAGATCCCGGGCATGACCGACCTGATCGAGTACGGCCGGCGCCCGGGCGGCGTCTATGTCCCGCGCTTCCGCAACCTCGTCGCGGAGGAGCTGCCGTTCAAGCGCGGCTACGGCTATCAGGGCCAGGCGTTCCGCCAGGCCGCCGCGCCCGAGGGCTTCGGCGCCGGGATGAAGCACGGCATGCGCGAGTACGGCCCGTGGCGCTTCTCGATGGGCGCGTTCGGCGAGTGCCTGCCGTACGACGACAATCGCGTGATGCTCAACTTCAGCAAGACCGATCGCTTCGGCACCCCGCTGCTGCGCTTCGACGTGACGTTCCGCGACAATGAGATCAAGATGATGGACGACGCGCTCGAGCAGGGTCAGCTGATGCTGCGAAAGGCCGGGCTGACCAACGTCACCGGCGGGCGCGGCAAGCACGTCCCCGGCGAGGCGATCCACGAGATGGGCGGCGCGCGCATGGGGCGCGATCCGGGTACGTCGGTGCTCAACGGCTTCAACCAGGCGCATGATGCGCCCAATCTGTTCGTCACCGACGGCGCGCAGATGGCATCGGTGTCGTGCGTCAACCCGTCGCTCACCTTCATGGCGCTGACCGCGCGCGCCGCCGACCATGCGGTCAAGCAGATGAAGGCCGGGATGATCTGATCCGCGCGGGGCAGCGGCGCGCAGCGCTCCGCCGCCCCGAACCGTCACCCTCGCTGACCTTTTTTCTGCCTCGGGGCTGGACGAGCGCCGCGCGTGCTCGCTACGCCCGATGTGACAACAGCACATCGGGACGCCGTCATGATCCGTCGCTATGCCGCAGCCGCGCTGCTGGCCTCCACCGTCCTCGCGCCGCTCGGCGCCGCCGCGCAGGTGCCCGCGGGCAACAGCGCGCCGCAGCCAGTGCCGTTCGAGGACACGATCCCGGCGCCGCGCGATACGCCCTATCCCGGCACGATCCGGCTCAATGTCGACGCGACCGACACCACGCGCGGCATCCTCAGCGTCACGGAGACGATCCCGGTGGCGCAGCCGGGCCATCTCGTCCTGCTCTTCCCCAAGTGGCTGCCCGGCGCGCACAGCCCGCGCGGCGAGATCGAGAAGCTCGCCGGGCTGATCGTCACCGCGAATGGCAAGAGGATCGAGTGGACGCGCGATCCGGTCGACGTCTTCGCCTTCCACCTCGACGTCCCTGCCGGGGCGCGCAGCGTCGAGGCCAAGTTCCAGTTCATCTCCGCGACCGCGGCCAACCAGGGCCGTATCGCGGTGACGCCGACGATGATCTCGCTCCAGCCCAATTCCGTGAGCCTCTATCCGGCGGGCTGGTTCACGCGGCAGATCCCGATCCAGATGACGGTGAAGTACCCGGACGGCTGGACCGCGGCGGGTGCGCTCAGGGCGAAGACGACGGGCTCGACCTACGCCTATGAGACGACCAACTACGAGGTGCTGGTCGACAGCCCGATGCTCGCCGGCCGCTACGGCAAGACCTGGCCGCTCTCGTCCAAGGTCAACCTCAACGTCTTCGCCGACGATCCCGCCGAGCTCGCCGCCACGCCCGAGCAGATCGCGGGGCACCAGCGGCTCGTCGACCAGGCGGTGAAGACCTTCGGCGCGCAGCATTACGATCATTACGAGTTCCTGCTCTCGATCACCGACCAGCTCGGCGGCATCGGACTGGAGCACCACCGCTCGAGCGAGAACGGCGTGTTGCCGGGCTATTTCACCAAGTGGGACGACGGCCCCGGTCGCCGCAACCTGCTGCCGCACGAGTTCACCCACAGCTGGGACGGCAAGTTCCGCCGCGGCGCGGACCTGTGGACGCCCGACTTCCGCACCCCGATGCGCGACTCGCTGCTGTGGGTGTACGAGGGCCAGACGCAATTCTGGGGCTATGTCCTCCAGGCGCGCTCGGGGCTGGTGAGCAAGCAGGACACGCTCGACCAATATGCCGCGATCATGGCGCTGTACGACAGCCAGCCGGCGCGACAGTGGCGCGACCTGGTCGACACCACCAACGACCCGATCATCTCGTCGCGCCGGCCCAAGGGCTGGACCAGCTGGCAGCGTAGCGAGGATTATTACAACGAGGGACTGCTCGTCTGGATGGACGTCGACTCGCTGCTGCGCGAGAAGTCCGGCGGCACCAAGTCGATCGACGATTTCGCCCGTGCCTTCTTCGGCGTGCGCGACGGCGACTGGGGCGAGCTGACCTACACGTTCGACGATGTCGCCAAGACGCTCAACGGCATCGTGCCGTGGGACTGGGCGGGCTATCTCCAGCGCCGCCTCACCGAGCATGCCAAGGGCGCGCCGATCGAGGGATTCGCGCGAAACGGTTATCAACTGACCTATAGCGAGACACCGACGCCCTCGTTCAAGGCCGCCGAGACGAGCGCGCACAGCACCAACCTCACCTACTCGGGCGGGCTGTCGCTCGACGCCACGGGCAATCTCACCGGCGTCACCTGGGGCAGCGCCGCCTTCGACGCGGGGCTCACCGTGGGCGATCAGGTCGTCGCGGTGAACGGCGACGCTTACTCGGCCGACAAGCTCAAGGCCGCGATCACCGCCGCCAAGACCAGCAAGGCGCCGATCCAGCTGATGGTTAAGGCCTCGGATAGATTCCGCAGTGCAGCGCTCGACTATCACGGCGGGCTGCGCTACCCCCGGTTGCAGAAGATCGGCACCGGCGACGGTGGCCTCGATCGTCTCCTGACGCCCCGCTGACCCGCGGGGCGTTGCCGCAAGTAAGGGGAAGCGCATGCGTATCGATCTCATTCCCGTTGGCAAGGATCCGCCCGACGATCTCAACGTCGTGATCGAGGTGCCCACCGGCGGCGAGCCGGTGAAGTACGAGTTCGACAAGGCCTCGGGCGCGCTGTTCGTCGATCGCATCCTGCACACCCCGATGCGCTACCCCGCCAATTACGGCTTTGTGCCGCACACGCTCTCGCCCGACGGTGATCCGCTCGACGCGCTGGTCGTGGCGCGCTCGCCGTTCATCCCGGGCTGTGTCGTGCGCGCGCGCCCGATCGCGGTGCTCAACCTGGAGGACGAGGCCGGCGGCGACGAGAAGTTGGTCTGCGTGCCGGTCGACTCGACCTTCCCTTATTACGCCAACGTCGGCGAGAAGGACGATCTGCCCGAGATCGTCTTCCAGCAGATCGAGCACTTCTTCACCCACTACAAGGACCTGGAGAAGAAGAAGTGGGTGCGCATCGGCACGTGGGGCGGCCGCGAGGAAGCGCGTCGCATCACGCTCGAGGCGATCGCCCGCTACAACGAGGCGAAGGCCGAGGGCGAGGAACCGCACGACCACGACGTGCCCGGCCGCGACTGAGCGGCGGCGAGGAGTAGGCGGGGACGGCGGCCGAACGGTCGCTCAGGGCCGTGCCGCTCTCGTCGGTTCTCTTTCTTCCGCTCGCTGCTCCTCCCGTCATCCCCGCGAAGGCGGGGATTCATAGCCGCTGACGCTGCGGCTCCATCGGAGACCCGAACCGTCATCCCCGCCTTCGCGGGGATGACGGTTCGGGTGCGAGGCGAGAAGGTATCGAGCATACGGCGTCGTCCCGCGCAACGACCGCTTCGCCCGAAGGTGACCTACCCCGCGGCGCGTCGCCCCGCCGCTAGACCCAGCATCGCCCACTGCCGCATCGCATCCGGGTCGTCATGGACGTCCTCGGGCGCGCGGCGATAGTTGATCGACGCGCTCCTGCCCGCACGCGCATAGCGGAAGCGCTCGCACCCTGCCGCGTCCCACGCTGCGTCGCTCGCAGCGTCGGCCTTGAACCACGGCGCGCCGTCTCCCGTGACCAGCGCGAAGATCACGCCGTCGAGGTAGAGCGCCGCCCCACCCATCATCCGCCGGTGCGTCACCTCACCGAGCGGCGCCATCGCCTCCACGACCCAGTCGACCAGGCCGCGGTCGAACGTCATGCCCCCGGTCCGAGCAGCTTCAGCCCGGCGATGCACGACACCGCGCCGAGGATCAGCAGCAGCCGCAGCGGGGTAGCGGCTTCGCCGTACCAGAGGATGCCGATCAGCACGGTGCCGAGCGCGCCGATGCCGGTCCACACCGCATAGGCGGTGCCCATCGGGATCGTCCGCACCGCTCCTTCGAGCAGCAGCATCGACAGCGACACCGATACGAGGAAGCCGAGCGTCCAGCCGAGATGGCGGAAGCCGTCGACGTTGCGAAGGCACGTGGTGAAGCCGACCTCGAAGAGACCGCCCGCGACCAGCCAGATCCAGGCCATCTCAACCGCGCCCCGCGAGCCTCACCAGCGCCTCGCCCTCGACCCGCTGCGTCGTCCACTGATCGAGCGGCGCGGCACCCTTGGCACGGTAGAAGTCGATCGCCGGTGTATTCCAGTCGAGCACGGTCCACTCGAAGCGCGCGCAGTCGCGATCGAGCGCCACGCCCGCGAGCGCGCGCAGCAGCGCCGCGCCAGCCCCGCTGCCGCGCGCCTCGGTGGTGACGTAGAGATCCTCGAGCCACAGCCCGCGCCGGCCGGTCCACGTCGAGTAGGTGAAGAAGTACAAGGCGAAGCCGATGGCCTCGCCGTCGCGCTCGGCGATCAGCGCCGCGGCCGCCGGATCGCTGCCGAACAGCGCCTCCGCCATCATCGGCTCGGTCGCCAAGACCGCATCCGGCTCGCGCTCATAGGTGGCGAGCTCGCGAACGAAGCGCAGCATGGTCGGTACGTCGGCGGGCGTGGCGGGTCGGATCGAGACGGTCATGACGCTCCCTCTAGCGCGCCGCGCGGCACCGCGCGACGTCTCGCGGCGTAGAGACAGGCACCGACGATCACCGCCGCGCCCGCCAGCGTGGTGGTGGCGACCCGCTCGCCGAACACCGCCCAGCCGAGCAGCGCGGCGTAGACGAAGGACGTGTACTCCGTCGTCGCGAGGAAGCCGGTCTCCCCGTGGGCATAGGCCCAGCCGAGCAGGAACAGCGAGCCCGTCGCCAGCGCCGCCGCGACCACGATCTGCCACCAGTGCGTCACCGGCGGCACCGTCGCCAGCCAGGGCGCGGCGAGCCCGAGCAGCGTCGCGAGCACCGCCGACTGGACGAAGGCGATCTCGCGTGCGTCGGCGACCTGGCTCTGCAGCCGCGCGACCACCAGATTGCCGGCATAGAGCACCGCCGAGGCCAGGATCGCACCCGCGCCGCTCAGCCCGTCGGGTCCGAGCGCCAGCCGTGCATGTCCCGCCAGGATCACGCCAACGCCGGCGAGCGCCACCAGCGAGGCCACGACCACGCGCGTGCCGACGCGCTCGTGCAGGAACAGCGCGCCGAGCAGCAACGCGAGTAGCGGTGCCACATAGGTGAGCGCTATCGCCTGTGCCATCGGCACCCGCGCCAGCCCCCAGAAGAACAGCAGCGCCATCGCGGTGGTGATCGCGCCGCGCAGCACATGCAGCCGCAGCGCGCGGGCGGTCGGCCGCCGCCCGCCGCCGAGCCGCCACACCGCGCCGCCGATCAGCGCGGCGACCAGCGCGCGCCACAGCAGCGCGTTGTAGACGCCGAGCGCGAGCGTCAGCGCCTTCATGAAGGCGTCCATGATCGAGAACAGTCCGATCCCCGCCGCGGCCACCGCGAAGGCGAGCGCGGGCGAGAGAGCGCGCGCGGCGGTCAACGGATCAGACGCACGTCGAGGCCGAGCGCGGAATCGATCGCGGCCAGGCGCCGGTCGCCGGTGAGCACGGGAACATGGTGTCGCTGCCCAAGCGCTGGGCACGCGCGATCACCTGACGACGCCCCGATCGACCGGGTCGACGCCCGCGACCACCCCGCGGCGAACGCGTCGTCCAGGTCGAACGACACCACCTCGACGTCGTGGCTGCGAATGATCTCCAGCACCTGCTCCACGCTCGCCTGACGCTCGACGCCGCGCGCGCAGCATTCCGATACGTTCACCGCCGACACCAGGCTCGCCGGACCACCGCGACAACGATCTCTGCGCCGGGTTCGCCGAGCATCAATGCCATGATGGCCGCCCCGTCGACGACGACTCTCATTCCGCGCCCCAGTCGGCGCGACGCTCTCGCAGGGATTGCTCGACGCTGTACTCATCGCCGAAGATCGCCCGCGCGCGCCGCCGCGACTCACGCACCGATTGCTCGAACGTCATGATCGAGAGGCGAACCGACTCGTCCTTGTCCAGGATCGGCGTGTCGCCGTGCTCGATTCCGAACTCTCGACGCAGGCCGGCGGGATGACGATCTTGCCGCCCGCGATCACCTTCGCGTGATAGGTCATGTCAGGCCCTCCAGGACCTGTCCTATAGCATCGGACCTATTCCGCCGCGAGCGCGGCTGCCGCGTCGCGCGCCTCGATCTCGGCCGCCTTGGCCTCGACCAGCCGGACGATATGCTCGACCATCTCGGCGTCCTGGACGTGATGGTCGGTCACGCCGGAGAGATACACCATGTGGCGCCCGTTGCCGCCGCCGGTGATGCCTATATCGGTCTCGCGCGCCTCGCCGGGGCCGTTCACCACGCAGCCGAGCACGCTCAGCGACATTGGCGTGCGGATATGCTGGAGCCGCTCTTCCAGCGTCTGGACGGTGCGAATAACGTCGAAGCCCTGCCGCGCGCAGCTCGGGCAGCTGACCACGCGCACGCCGCGGTTGCGAATGCCGAGCGCCTTGAGGATCTCGAAGCCGACGCGCACCTCCTCCTCGGGCTCGGCCGAGAGCGAGACGCGGATCGTGTCGCCGATGCCGAACCACAGCAGCGAGCCCATGCCGATCGACGACTTCACCGTGCCGCCGATGAGCCCGCCCGCCTCGGTGATGCCGAGGTGGAGCGGGCAGTCGACGGCGTCGGCCAGCTGCTGGTAGGCCGCCACCGCGAGGAACACGTCGGACGCCTTCACCGCCACCTTATATTCGTGGAAGTCGTGGTCCTGGAGCAGCTTGATATGGTCGAGCGCGCTCTCGACCAGCGCCTCGGGGCAGGGCTCGCCATATTTCTCCAGCAGGTCCTTCTCGAGGCTGCCCGCGTTCACGCCGATGCGGATCGCGCAGCCATTGGCCTTGGCGGCGCGCACCACCTCGGCGACCCGCTCGGACGAGCCAATGTTGCCCGGGTTGATCCGCAGGCACGCCGCGCCCGCGTCCGCCGCCTCGAGCGCGCGCTTGTAATGGAAGTGGATGTCCGCGACGATCGGCACCTTGGCGGCGCGCACGATCTGGCGCAGCGCATCGGTCGAGGCGAGGTCGGGGCAGCTGACGCGGACGATGTCGGCGCCGGCGTCCTCGCAGCGGCGGATCTGGTCGACCGTGGCGCGCACGTCCTCGGTGGGCGTGTTGGTCATCGTCTGCACGGTGACCGGTGCGCCACCGCCGACGGGGACGTTGCCGACCATGATCTGGCGGCTCTCTCGGCGCGCGATGTCGCGCCACGGACGAATGGACATGGCGCTCCATATACATGCGCGGCGTGACGGTTGGAAGGCGGGCGCTCGCCCGGCGCTCCGCGGGACGGCCGAACCACCCCGCCTCGCGTAACCGTCACGTTAATGCTAGTCGCGCCGCGATGCAGCGGCATTACGGCCTCGACTGGCTCCGCATCGGGGCGTTCGCGATCCTCATCCTCTACCATGTCGGGATGGTGTTCGTGCCGTGGGACTTCCACGCCAAGCTGCCGGGCGCCTGGTGGGTGGCGGTGCCGATGATGGCGTCCAACCCGTGGCGGCTCGCGCTGCTGTTCCTCGTCTCCGGCTACGCCAGCCGCGCGCTGATGATCCGCAACAAGAAACCGTGGCGGTTCGCGCGGCAGCGCTCGCTGCGGCTGCTGGTGCCGCTCGCCTTCGGGGTGGCCGTCATCGTGCCGGTACAGCCCTGGGTCGAGCTCGGCGAGAAGTTCGGCTATCCGCACGGCTTCCTGTACTTCTACTGGCACGATTACTGGCGCTTCGGGATGCTCGGGCCGCTCCTGCTGCCGACCTGGAACCATCTGTGGTTCGTCGGCTATCTCTGGGTCTACACGCTCGTGCTGGCACTCGCCGCCGGACTGTTGCCCGCCACCGTCACCGCGACGGCGCAGCGCGGCTTCGCCTGGGTGATGCGCGGGCCGGCGCTGCTGGCGTTGCCGATCGCCTGGATGGTGCTGGTCAACTTCGTCCTGTTCCCGGGCGCACGCGAGACCCACGCGCTGGTCGACGATTGGGTCGCGCATGCCAGCTACTTCCCGGCGTTCCTGTTCGGCTACGCGCTCGCCTGCGCCCCGGCCACGCTGGCCGCCTTCGTGCGCCAGTGGAAGCCGGCGGCCGCGCTCGCGCTGGCCGCCTATGCGCTCGTCGCCGGAATCGAGATCCGCTGGCCGGGCAACACCATGCCCGCGCCCTGGGGCAATATCTTCTCGATCGCGCGCGCGGTCGAGGGGTGGAGTGCCGTCACGGCGCTGATCGGCTATGCCGACTCGCACTGGAACCGCGACCAGCGCTGGCGCCCGATGCTGACCGAGGCGGTGTTCCCCTTCTACATCGTCCACCAGTCGATCATCGTGCTCGCCGCCGACTCCTTGCGCCCGCTGGCGCTGCCGGGCTGGGCCGAGTTCGCGCTGCTGGTGGCCGCGACGGTGGCGGGCTGCTGGGCCTTCTACCTGACCGGCCGCGCGATCGGCCCGCTGCGCCCGCTGATCGGGCTGCGTCGCCACGCCTCACGCCGCACCCATGTCGATCCGCGCCCCGCGCTGGTGTGAGCCGGCTCAGCAGCCGCGCGGCGGCGCGCGCAGCAGCACGCGCCCGGCGAGCGCACCCGTCGACCTGCCGTTCACCAGCGCCACGCGCCCGTTGACCAGCACGGCGGCCACGCCCGCGCTCGGCACGCGGGGGTGGAGGTAATCCGCGCGCGGCGCGTAGCGGGCCGGGTCGATCACCGCGATGTCCGCGGCATAACCGGCGCGTAGGTAGCCTCGCCCGGCCAACCGGTAGATATCGGCGGTCGAGCCGGTCGAGCGCCGCACGAAGGCGGCCAGGGTGATCACGCGGCGCTGGCGGACGTAGACCTGGTATTTGCGCGGGAAGGTGGCGAACTGGCGCGGGTGGCCGTCCGACCCGTCCGAACTGGTCACCACCCAGGGTTGGCGCATGATGAGGTCGACGTCGCGGTCGACCATGTTGAAGCTCGCCACCGCCGCCCCCGCGGGGTCGGTCCGCGCGGCATTGGGCATGCGCAGGATGCGGAGCGCGGCGTCGATCGGGTCGACCCGCCACGCCGCCGCCACCTGCGCGAGCGTCCGCCCGGTCCAGGGCTGGCCCGCGCTGGTGAGCAGCAGCGAGGCCGCTCCGCCGCGCCGGCGGAGATTGGCCTGCATCTCGGGCCGGAGCCGCGTCATCGCGGCGGGATCGTCGAAGCGCGCGATCATGGCGCGGTAGCCGCCGTCGAGCGCCCAGCCCGGCACCAGCGCGGCGTCCACCGCCGAGCCCGAGGCGAGCCAGGGATATTGATCCGCGGTGACTTCCTGCCCCGCGCGCCGCGCCGCCTCGATCAGCGCGACCAGGGCGGGCGCCTGGCCCTGCACCGCGACCCCGAGCGCCTTGAGATGCGCGATATGCACCGGCATGGCCGCCTCGCGCCCGATCCGCAGCGCCTCGCGGGTCGAGTTCATCAGGCCGATCGAATAGTCCGACTCGTCGCGCTGGTGCGTGTCGTACACGCCGCCGCGCGATCCCGCCTCGCGCGCCACCGCGATCACCTCCTCGGTGCTGGCGTATCGCTGCGGTGCGTAGAACAATCCGGTCGAGAAGCCGGTCGCGCCCTGGCACATCGCGTCCGCCACCAGCCCGCGCATCTTGGCCAGCTCGTCGGCGTCGGGCGCACGCGCCGACGCGCCTAGCACCCGGCGGCGCACCGCGCCGAAGCCGACGAAGGGCACGGTGTTGGTGCCGATCCCCTTGGCGGCGAGCGCGCGCGCGTCGGAGGCGACGTCGGGCGTGCCATAGCCGTCGACCCCGGTGACGATCGTCGTCACGCCCTGCGCGAGCCAGGCGACGTTGGCCCGCACGCTGGCCTCGGGCGAGCGGAGGTAGGTGTCGGGGTGCGTGTGCGCGTCGATCAGCCCGGGGGTTACCAGCCTGCCACGCGCGTCGATCACGCGCTTCGCCGCGCCGCGCCGCGGCGGGCCGACATAGCTGATCCGGTCACCGGTTACCTCGACGTCACCGCGGAAGGGCGGGGCATCGGCGCCGGTGAAGATCGTGCCGCCGCGGATCGCGACGTCGGGCAGCGCCGACGCGGGAGCCGCGCCGAGCAGCAGCAGTGCCAGCAGCGCGCGCCTCACCGCGGCCCCGCGGGCAACAGCGTCCGCCGCGTCGCGAGCTGCGCGTCGACCGCGGCGCGCCCGAATAGCATCGGCAGCATCCGCCCCGCGATCCAGGGCGCGTATTGGTCGCGATAGTGCGGCGAGGCCGGCGCGTTCGACTGGCCGGGCAAATTGAGCATCAGCGAGCGGTCCCAATCCCCCACGTCGATCACCTGGAGATAGCTCGCCCCGCCGCGGGTGCGCCAGTCCGGCCCGTCGCCGAGCCAGCGCGCCATCACGGTATAGCCGTCCCCGCCCGAGCCGCCGTCCTCGATCGGAGGAAAAGCGGCGGCGATCGCGGGGATGCGCGACAGCGGGTGGCGGATCGTCACGCGGTGGAGCCGGTCCCAGCGCCACGTCCGCGCGTCCGGCCCCATCAGCACGACGGCGCGGTCCCAGGCGCTCGCCAGCGCGGCGGCGAGCAGCGCATCGCGCGCGGCGGCTGGATTCGCGCCGAGCCGCTGGTCGGGGTGCGCGAGCAGGTCGAGCAGCACCGACGGCGCGATCTCGGTGACGAGGTGGCGCGCGCGCGTGGGCACGATCGCGGCGAGCAGGCGCTGGCCGAGCTCGCGCCACAGAATCTCGAACAGCGCGGCCGCGGCGCTGTCGCCCTCGACGCGCGCGTCCCAGCCGCGCAGCAGCGTCGCGGCGGGCGATCCCCCCGCCGGCAGCAGCGTGAGCAGCTCCCGCGCGGGCGCGGAGAACGTGTCGTGCTGGAGCGCGACGCTGTCGGCGAGCGTGTGGCGCGGCTGCGTGGCGAGCACCGCGGCGATCCGCTCGTAGCGATAGGGATCGCGGAAGGAGCGCGCCGGGATGCGGTCGCGCGGCCAGCCGGCGGGCAGATTGTCCTGGTTGGCGGAGGCGAACCAGCCCGCGGGCGGGTTGTAGACGCTCGGCAGCGCGCGATAGTCGCGATAGCCGGTCCAGTCGTAGCGGCCGTCCCCCGGCACCGGCAGCAGCCCGTCGCCGCGCCGGCGCTGCGGCACGAAGCCGATCACCTGCCAGCCGTGATTGCCGGCAATGTCCGCGTAGTGAAAATTGGTCGGCGAGGGATGGAGTTTGAACGCCTTCTTGAGCCCCTGCCAGTCGCCGGCGAGATTGATCGCGATCATCGCGAAGGCGCCGCTCGCACCCGGCTGCATCGCGATCGAGCCGAGCGCGGTGGCGCGGTGCTTCGCCGGATCGTGGCTCACCACCGGGCCGTGGACCGAGTGGCGCAGCGTCGCGCGGTGCGGCGCTGCGCCCTTGACTGGGATCGCCACCGCGCGCGTGTCGAACGCCTTCCACCCGCCGGCGTGGCGGTAGCGCTCGGGGTCGCTCGGGTGGAGCTCGAGGACGAACAGATCCTCCTGGTCGATGTGGAAGTTGGTGCGGCCGAACGCGAACCGGTCGGTATGCCCCTGCATGATACCGGGCAGGCCCGGCGCGCCGCCGCCGATCACGTCGAGGCCGGGCGCGCTGAGATGCGCGACGTGGCGCGGGCCGAAGCCGCCGAGCCCGAGATGCGGATCGTTGGCGAGGATCGCGCGCCCGGTGGCGCTGCGCGAGGGCGCGATCGTCCAGGCGTTGCTGCCCGCGTTGGCGGCGTCGAGCCGCTCGCCGCGCGTCGGCGTCTCGGGGCCGAAGGGCAGGCCGCCGAGGTTGAGCGCGCTGAGATCGTCGTCGCTCACCGCGGCGACGTCGAGCCCCTGGGGCACGCGCAGCACGCCCGCGGGGCGGAGCGGCGCCATGATCGCGTCGAGCTCGATCAGCCCGAGCGCGGCGAGCTGGGCGCGGCGCAGCTCGTCGTCGGTGTTGCCCGCCGAGGCGCCGCGTGCGAGCACGAAGTCGCGAACGTCCCAGCGCAGCGGCGCCACGCCGAGGATGCGGTATTCGGGCGGAAGCAGCGTCGGATCGGCGGTGACCTCGGCGACGCGGGCGTTGACCCCGGCGACATAGGCGCGCGCGCAGGCAAGGATCGCGGGGGGGATCCGCGCCAGCTCGGCGGCGAGGTCGCCGCGATAGTGGAACAGCCGCGCGGTGGCGTCGTGCGGCGCGAAGTCGCCGCCGAACGCCTCGGCGAGCCGGCCGAGCTCGCGGCGATGAGCGAGGTCGATCTGGAAGAGACGGTCGCGCGCGACGACATAGCCTTGGCCGAAGAAGGCGTCGGGGATGGTCTCGGCGCGGATATGCGGAACGCCGTAGACGTCGTCGCCGATCTCGATCGGTGCGGTGAGACCGGCGGCCAGGGTGCGGAACGACGCGGTCGTGGTCTGCGCGCGTGCGCGCCATGTCGGAGCGAGTGCGAGCGTCGCGGCGCTGCGGAGCAGGAAGGAGCGACGGTCGAGCATTGGATCTCCCTGTCGTGCCGGCGGCGAGCGGGCTGACGCTACACGCGCCGGGGAGGGCGCGCGAGCCGAGATCGGTGCCGGGGGCATAGGTCAGGGCTATGGTGGGTCGCGGCGTGCTGCGGGTCCTGTTCGCGTGAGGGGCTGTTTGTGCTTCCGCGCACGCGGGAGCTCAGGGCGTCGCGCGCCACGCGCGGTTGTTCTGCTCGGCCCTGGGTTCCCGCTTCCGCGGGAACACGGTACGCGCGGAACGCTGCCGGCGCCTCGCCCATCCGAGCGTTCCACCTGGGACCCATGCCCCGCGTCTATGCCGCTCACAACGCTGCGAAACGACGCAGCGCTTGACGCTTCCCGCCGCGCCGCTTCACCTTCGGCGCCGATACCCGACACGCCCGGCGCTCGAACGACCGCGGCCGCGGGGGTCGCGCAGGAGGCGACGGCGGGCCGCGCGGCCCGGCCGAACGCAGCGGCCCTGACGGGTCATAGGGGGCAGAGATGACAGAACAGCGGCACATCGGGCGCGGCGCGCTCCTGGCGGGATGGGCCGGCGGCGCGCTGCTGGCGGTGCTCGCGTTCCCCGCCACCGCGCAGACCGTGCCGGCGGAGCAGACGCCGCCCGCGGGCGAGCTCGCCACGGCGCAGACCGAGGCCGCCGCGCTGGAGGGCGGCGCCGACGTGGTCGTCACCGGCTCGCGCGTGCTGCGCAGCGGCTTCGAGGCGCCCACCCCGCTCACCGTGCTGAGCCAGGAGGAGATCCAGAACGGCTCGCCGAGCAACAACATCGCCGACTTCGTCAACCAGCTGCCCGCGCTCGCCGGCTCGACCCGCCCGGCCAACTCGCGGCTCAATCTCAGCAGCGGCCAGGCCGGGATCAATGCGCTCAACCTGCGCAACCTCGGCGAGACGCGCACCCTGGTGCTGCTCGATGGCCGCCGCTCGGTCGCCTCGACCATCACCGGGCTGGTTGACGTCAACACCATCCCGCAGGCGCTGGTGAAGAGCGTCGAGGTCGTCACCGGCGGCGCCTCCGCCGCTTACGGCTCGGACGCGGTGGCGGGCGTCGTCAACTTCGTGCTCGACAAGCAATATGAGGGCATCAAGGTCAGCGCCGACAGCGGCGTGACCGACAAGGGCGACGGCTACAATTACTCGCTCGCGGTCACCGGCGGGCTCAGCTTCGCGGGCGGGCGCGGGCACCTCGTCGTCAATGCCGAGCTGGCGCATCGCGACGGCATCTTCCAGGTCGACCGCGACTGGAACGCGACCGGCTATGTCCGCATCCAGGATCCGAACTGGACCGCGACCAGCACCACCCCGCAGTTCCTGATCCGCCGCCAGGTCGGCGCGGTCAACTCGACCCCGGGCGGGATCGTCACCGCCTCCTCGGGAGGCGCCGCCAACCGGCTGCGCGGCTATTATTTCGGCGCCGGCGGCGCGGTACAGCGGTACAATTACGGCGCGCTCACCTTCCCAGCGCCCGGCGGCAGCGCTGCGCCGACGCTGACTCAGGGCGGCGACTGGCAGGTCAACGACACTGGGCGCCGCATCGGGCTCGACCCGGAGGACGACCGCCACGGCGTGTTCGCGCGCGCCGGCTTCGAGGTGGCGGACGGCGTGGAGCTGTTCGCCGAGGGTTCGTACAACCGCCAGCGCGTCTTTTTCAACGCCGGCCCGAACCTCTCGACCGGCATCACCTACCAGCGCGACAACGCCTTCCTCCAGAACACGCTCGGCCCAGCGCTGCTGAACGGGATCAACACCGTCACGGTCGCGACCTCCTCGGCCGACCTGCCGTTCCGCGCGGTCGACAACCGCCGGGAGGTGCAGCGCTACGTCATCGGGGCGGAGGGCAAGACCGAGGCGTTCGGCCGCCCTGCGACCTGGAACATCTACGGCCAGTACGGTCGCGCCGACCTGCGCGAGCAGCTGCGCAACGTCATGAACCTGGCGCGCATGAACGCCGCGACCGACGCGGTCTTCGCCGGCGGCACGATCGCCTGCCGCGTCAACACCGACGCGAGTCCTACCAATGACGCGCCCGGCTGCGTCCCGCTCAACCGGCTCGGCGTCGGCGTCGCCGATCCCGCCGCGGTGCGCTACGTCCTCGGCGATCCCTATCGCGACGAAGTGGTGGAACAATGGGTGACCGGCGCCAACGTCGCGTTCAACCCGTTCGCGACCTGGGCGGGCGATGTCAGCCTCGCGCTCGGCGCGGAATATCGCCGCGAGAAAATCAGCGGCTACGTCCCCGCCGAGTTCCAGCCGGTAATCACCCAGACCAGCACCGCCAACGCCTGGTCGGTCGGCAACTACCTTCCCACCAACGGCAGCTATGACGTGAAGGAGGCGTATCTCGAGACGGTGGTGCCGCTCGGGCTCGGACTGGAGCTCAACGGCGCGGCGCGCGCGACGCGCTATTCTACCGCCGGGTACGTCACGACCTGGAAGGCGGGGGCGACATGGCGACCGATCGAGGACATCCGCTTCCGCGTCACGCGCTCGCGCGATATCCGCGCGCCCAACCTCAACGAGTTGTTTCAGGCCGGTGCGGCCAACAGCGACTCGGTGCGCAACCCGGCCTATACCGCCGACGGCGCCAACGGCCCGGCCAGCTTCGGCTATTCCGCCACCGCGACCGGCAACCTCGACCTGCGACCGGAGAAGGCCGATTCGTGGAACGCCGGGGTGGTGCTGACGCCGCGCTGGGTGCCGGGCCTCAACCTGTCGGTCGATTATTTCCGCATCGACGTCGATGACGCGATCAGCAGCTTCAGCGCGCAGAACATCATCGACCTGTGCCAGCAGGGCCAGCAGCAGTTCTGCGGCGCCTTCGCGCAGGACCCGGTGCGTTCGACCCCGACCCAGCCGTACCTGCTGTTCCGCACGCAGCCGTTCAACGCCGCCCGTCAGCTCGTCCGCGGGGTCGACATCGACGCGTCCTATCGCACCGCGCTCGATTCGCTCGGCATCTCCGCACCGGGCGCGCTGACGCTGCGCGGCGTGGCGACGCGCTACATCGACAATCTGCTCGACACCGGCGTGCCGGGGCAGGTGGTGCTCAACTCGGTGGGGGTGAACGGCGGGCAGGCGAGCACGCCGACCTGGCTATATCGCGTCAGCGCCGGCTATGACGGGCCGGGCTTCTCGATCACCGGGATCGGCCGCGGGGTGAGCGCCGGCCGCTACGCCGCCAACGGGATCGAGTGCCAGACGAACTGTCCGCTCTCGACGACGCAGTTCCCGACCTATGATGACAATCACGTCTCCGGGCTGTTCTATGCCGACCTCAACCTGACCGCCAAGGTGCCGATGGCGGGCGCCGAGGCGCAGCTCTTCGTCAACGTGACCAACGTCTTCGACCGCTGGCCGCTGCTGCTGCCCGAGACGGGCCTGGCAGCGAACAGCACCTACAGTGACCTGCTCGGTCGCGCCTTCCGTATCGGCATCCGGATGCAGACGCGCTGAGGCGACGCGGGGCCACTCGCGCATGGCCCCGCCGCCCTCGCCTCGCTAGGCTCGCGCGAGAAGCGACGAATCATTGGAGCGGGCGATGGACCGGAACGACCCTGGGCTGCGCGACGCCGCGGTGCGGCTGTACGACGACTTCACCCACGAGCATCGCGATCGCCGCACCCTGCTGCGCCAGATGACCGCGTTGGCGGGCTCGGTCGCGGCGGCGGAGGCGCTGATCCTCGGCATCTCCGCCAGTCCCGCCGCCGCGGCGCAGGTGGACCCCGCCGACAAGCGGCTGATCACGCGCAAGGGCGGCTTCGGGCTCGCCGGTGGGGGCAGCGTCAACGGCTATTTCGCCGCGCCGCGTAAGCCCGGGCGCAAGCTCGGCGCGGTGATGGTGATCCACGAGAACCGCGGGCTCCAGCCGCATATCGAGGACGTCGCGCGTCGCCTGGCGCTCGCCGGCTTCTTCGCGCTCGCGCCCGACTTCCTGTCCAGTGCGGGCGGTACGCCGGCGGACGAGGACAAGGCGCGCGAGCTGATCGGCCGGCTCGACTATGACGCGACGATCGCCACCGCGGTGGCGGTGGTGAAGCGGCTCGGCCAGCGCGCCAACGGCAACGGCAAGGTCGGCATCGTCGGCTTCTGCTGGGGCGGCGCGCTGGTCGACCGGGTCGCGCTCGCCGCCGGGCCGGCATTGGCCGCGGGGGTAAGCTACTACGGTCCTGCCCCGGAACCGGCCGAGGCGGTCAAGCTCCAGGTGCCGCTGCTGCTCCACTACGCCGGCAAAGACACGCGCGTGGCGCAGACCGCCGAGCCCTGGGTCGACGCGCTGCGCGCTGCCGGCAAGCCGTTCGAGGCCTTCACGTACCCGGGGGTCGACCATGCCTTCAACAACGACACGTCGGCAGAGCGCTACGACAAGGCCGCCGCCGATCTCGCCTGGCAGCGTACCATCACCTTCCTCCACCAGCATCTGGACGCCTGATCGATGACGCTCACCTTCTTCACCCACCCGCGGTCGCGCAGCCGCAGCGCGCGCTGGATGCTCGAGGAGATCGGCGCGCCGTACGAGCAGGTGGTTATCGACTTCGACAGGAAGCCGGCCGCGCTGCTCGAGGCCAACCCGCTCGGCAAGGTGCCGGTGATCGTCCATGACGGGCAGGTGGTGAGCGAGGCGGCGGCGATCTGCGCCTATCTCGCCGAGGCCTTCCCCGAGGCGGGACTGGCGCCGCGCGGGAACGAGCGCGCGGCCTACTATCGCTGGCTGTTCTTCACCTCGGGGCCGCTCGAGGCGGCGATGGTCGACAAGGCGCTGGGCGTGCAGGTGCCGCCCGAGCGCGAGGGAATGGTGGGCTATGCCAGCTTCGCGCGCGCGGTCGACGCGTTCGAGCGCGCGCTGGAGGGGCGCGACTATGTCGCGGGCGACCGCTTCACCGCGGCGGACGTGTTCGTGGGCAGCGCGGTGGGCTTCTTCACCGGCTTCGGCCTGCTGGAGCCGCGCGAGACCTTCATGGCCTATCTCGACCGCGTTCGCGCGAGGCCGGCGTGGCAGCGCGCCAACGACATCGACGACGCGCTGCTGAAGGGGAAGTAGGGGGGCGTTGCTTCCTCGGTGTTCCCCGGCGAAAGCCAGGACGGGGGTGGAAAGCCGCTTGTAAGCGCCGACAACAGCCTTTCGTCATCCCGGCCTTGAGCCGGGATCCCTGGCGCCGCACACGCGCCGACGAAGGCGTGCGCGGAAGGATGGATCCCGGGCTAAGGCCGGGATGACGGGCGAGCGGCCCCAGCCGAAAGGCCCGCCGCCTCATTGGGTAGCGGGCCTCGCGTGGTCAGCGATAGCGGCGCCGATCGTGCTTGTCGTAGCGTACACGCGCGCTCAGCGCGTCGAAGCGGCGGTCGAGATCGCGACGCTCCCATTGCGACAGGCCGTCGCGGCGATAGCGCCCCTCCAGCGCGGCGAGCTGACGCGACTCGCGCCGCAGCCCGCGCGCCTCGTTGCGGTTGAGCGCGCCCGATCGGATGCCCTGGTCGATGCGCTGGTCGAGCCGCGCCTGGCGCTGGTTGATCGACTGCCACGGCGCCGCGCTGGCGATCCCCGGCACCACGACGGCGGCGAGCCCGAGCCCGGCGATCACGGTCTTGAGACGGTTCATGTCACGCTCCTTTTCACTCGGCCGCTTCGGCGCGGCCCGGTGATGAGAGAGATAGACGGCGTCCTTCGCGAAACTGTCCCAGCGAACGAGCGAAAGTGTAACCGACTGTCGCGCCGCCGTCCGCTCCGTTCAGTTTCGCGCCGCGATCTCCACCAGCGCGCGGTCGATCGCGCGCGTCGCCGAGGCGTCGTCCGCCATGTCGTTGGCCAGCGCGGAGAAGGTCAGCGTCCGCCCGCTCGCCGCGACGAGGAAGCCGGACAGCGCGTTGGCGGCGTTGAGCGACCCCGTCTTGGCGAACACCTTGCCCGCGAGCGGCGTGCCCGCGAAGCGTCGCGCGAGCGTGCCGTCGACCGCGCCGACCGGCAGCGTGTCGCGGAACGCCGCGCCCCAGGGTTGCGCCTGCGTCCAGCGCAGCAGCGCCACCGCGGCGCGCGGGGTGATGCGGTCGTAGCTGGACATGCCCGAGCCGTCGGCGAACTCGGTCGCGGCGCGCGCCACGCCGGCGCGGTCGAGCATCGCGCGCACCGCGGCCTGCCCGTCCGCCACCGATCCGCTGCCGCGCACCGCGCCGACGCGGCGCAGCAGCAGCTCGGCGTGGAGGTTCTGGCTCGCCTTCATCGTCGCGCGCAGGTCGTCGGCGAGCGGCGGCGGCGTCAGCCGCGCGAGCGCTGCGGGTTCGGGCGTTCGCGCGACGGGCACGCCGCCGCGTCGTGCCGGATCGTCGGCGTCGCTGAGCGATCGGTGCCGCACCGCCACGCGCCCGGTGACGCGCACCCCCGCCGCGCGCAGCAGCGCCGCGAGCCGCCACGCCGCGCGATGCGCCGGATCGTCGACCGCGACCGCCAGCGTCGTCGGCGCGCCCGCCGGGATGGTGCCGACAATCCGGAGCAGGTCGCTGCCCGGAAGGCGCGTCGCGCCGAGCGACGCCCGCGTACCGCCGGTGACGACTCGCGAGTCGAGACGGTAGTAACCGTCGCCGCGCACCGTCGCGGCGGCGCCGTCGCGCGCGCCCGGCGTCACCGTCACCGCGACGACATTGTCGTCCACCGTCAGCGCCGAGATCGCGGTGCCGTAGCGCCCCGCCATGTTGTTCCAGCTCATCCCCGCTGGCCAGCGCTCGTCGGGGAAGGCGGTGTCGTCGCCGATCACGTCGCGCACGACGCGGGTGCGCGCCGCGACCGCGCGCGCCAGCTCGGCGAGGCAGTCGACGCGACAGTCGGGCGCGCTCGACAGCCGCGCGTCGCCGTGCCCCGCCAGCACGACATCGCGCCCCTCGAGCCGCACCGTCGCGCCGCCGGCCGCGTCGGGTGCCGCGAGGTCGAGCGTGGCGAAGGCCGCCGCGGCGGTGAAGAGTTTGGCGTTGGAGGCGGGGACGAAGCGCTCGTCGGCGCGCTCGGCGACCAGCTCGCGCCCGTCGGCGTCGACCACCAGCAGCCCCAGCCGGGTACCCGGCGGCAGTTCGCCGGGCGCGGCGGCGAGCAGTGCCAGCGCGAGCAGCGCGCGCCTCATCGCCCCTCGATCACGTCGGAGAGCAGCGCGAGGAACTCGCCCGCCAGCGCGCTCGGCGGGCGGTCGAGCAGGTGGATGGCATGGACGTCGAAGGTCAGCGGCGGCTTGAGCGAGCGCGTCGCCAGCCCCGGCTGCATCGCCGCGTCGGCGGTGAAATTGTCGACCACGGTCAGCCCCACGCCCGCGCGCACCAGCGCCGCGGCGATGTAGAAGGTGCGCGCCGAGGCGATGTCGTCGAGCTCGAGCCCGAGCCGCTCGAGCTCGTCGGTGAACAGCCGCCCGATCGGCCCGCTCGCCGCCAGCGTGATGAAGGGATGGCCCGCGATCCGCGCCAGCTCGATCCGCGGCGGCGCGGCGGGCAGATCGTGCTCGCGGTACAGCACCACCAGCTCGCCCTCGCCGAGCCAGCTCTGCCCCAGCGGTGCGCCGCGCGGCACCTCGTTGGCGATCGCGATATCGCATTCGCGCTCGTACAGCTTGCGCAGCAGGTCGTCGTGATGGACGGTCTGAAGGTCGAAGCGAGCGCGCGGGTGGCGGCGCAGGAAGCGCGCCACCGCGATCGGCAGCACGCCCAACGCGAGGCTCGGCAGCGCCGAGATGCGCAGCGTCGTCCCCGCGCCGGCGCGCAGGTTGCGTCCCGCCTCGCGCAGCGCGCGGACGCGGTCCTGGATCTCCGCCACGTCGCCGAACAGCGCGTGCGCGTCCTCGGTCGGCACCAGCCGGCCGCTGACCCGCTGGAACAGCTCGAAGCCGAGCAGCGACTCGGCGTGACGCAGCGTCTTCGACACCGAGGGCTGCGACACCGCGAGCGCGCGCGCCGCCGCGCTGACCGAGCCGTTGACATAGACCGCGTGGAAAATCTCGATATGCCGCAGATTCATCGACATGGCGTCTAGCCCGCGGGGGGCGGCGCGGCCAGCGCGGCGCGTTCCTCGGCGCGCGCGACCAAGGCGGTGACGGTGAGATTGGCCGAGGCCGAGGGCACGGTGCGCGTCATGTCGAGGAGCCGGTCGAACGGCAGCACCAGCCCGACCACCAGCGCGGTCTGTTCGGCACTCACGCCCACCGCGGAGAGCATCGCGGCGAGCATGAACAGCGAGGCGGAGGGCACCGGCGCGGTGCCGAACGCGGCGAGCGCGCCGGTCAGCCACATCACCACCAGCATCGTCATGTCGGGCACGACGCCGAGCGACTGGAGCGCGAACTGGCCGAGCAGCCCGACGTAGAGCGCGGTGCCGTCCTTGCCGACGCTCGCGCCGAGCGGCAGCACCGTGCCCGCGATCGCGCGCTCGATCCCGAGCCGGTCGGTGGCGACGCGCAGCGCCACCGGCAGCGTGGCCGACGAGGAGGCGGTGGAGAACGCCACCACCAGCGCGTCGGCGCTGCCGCGGAAGAAACGCGCCACGTCGCGCCGCACCACGAGGCGGAGCAGCGCGGCGTGGAAGGCGATCTGCACCAGCGCGCCGAGCACCACCGCGAGCGCGAGCCAGCCGACATGGACGAACACCGCCGCCCCCCCGCTCGCCACCGCGTTGGCGACCAGCGCGGCGACGCCGAACGGGGTCAGCTCCATCACCCCGCGCACGATCTGGAGCAGCACCGCGGCTAACCCTTGGAGCAAAGCGGTCACCGGCCGCCCCGCCTCGCCCGCGACGACGCTGCCGGTGCCGAGCAGCACCGCGACGAGGATGATCGCGAGCATGTCGCCGCGCGCCAGCGCCTCGACGATGTTGGTCGGCACGATCGCGAGCAGCTGCTCGGCCGGCGTCGGCGGCGTGCCGAGCGCGTGCGGCGCGACCCCGGCGAAGCGCACGCCCGCGCCGGGGCGCAGGATGAGCCCGCACGCCATGCCGAGCGCGACCGCCGCCAAGGTGGTCGCGGCGAACCAGCCGAGCGCGCGCCCGCCGATCGGCCCGAGCCGGCGCGGATCGCCGAGCGCGGCGATCCCCGCGGCGATGGTGACGAGCACGACGGGGACGACGAGCATGCGGATGAGCCGCACGAACAGCTCGCCGACCAGCCGGATCGCGGCCGCGCCCTCGGGCCAGAGCGCGCCGAGCAGCACGCCGAGCGCGAGGCCGCCGAGGACGCGCTGCCACAGCGGGACGGCGAACCAGCGCGCGGTCATGCGCAAGGCTGATCGGAAGCGCGTGCGACGCTCACGCGCGCGGGCGCTCTCATCCTGGCCGCCGCCCCTCACGCGCCACCCCAGAACCCCGCCACGGGCGGCGACAGCACGCCGTCGCGGTCGCTCACTCCGCCGGGATAATCGTCCGCCAGCCACAGCGGCCCGTCGAGGTCGACGAAGGCCGCGCCGCCGGCGAGCAGCAGCGCGGGCGCGATCCCCAGCGACGAGCATACCATGCATCCCACCATCAGCCCGAAGCCGCGCGCCTCGGCCGCATGCGCCAGCGCCAGCGCGGCGGTGAGCCCACCCGCCTTGTCGAGCTTGACGTTGACATGGGTGTAGCGCCCGGCGAGCCGGTCGAGGTCGTCGATCGTGTGGAGCGACTCGTCCGCGCACACCGGCACGCTCGGCCGCCGCGCCGCCAGCACCTCGTCCTCGCCGGCGGGGAGCGGCTGCTCGAGCAGGTCGACCCGCTGCGCCACCAGGAAAGCGTCGAGCCCGGCGAGATCGGCGGCGCCCCAGCTCTCATTGGGGTCGACGATCAGCCGCGCGTCGGGCGCGGCGGCGCGCACCGCGGCGATCTGCGCCTCGGGCGCGGCGCGGTCGACCTTGACCTTGAGCAGCGGCGCGCGCGCGTGCCGCGCCGCCACCGCCGCCATCGCGGCGGGTTCGTCGATCGCGATCGTGATCGCCGAGGCGACCGGCGCCGCCGTCGCGACCCCGGCAAGCGCCGCCACGCTGCTGCCCGCGACGCGCGCCTCCAAGTCCCACAGAGCGGCGTCGAGCGCGTTGCGCGCCGCGCCCGGCGGCAGCGCGCGCGCCAGTTCCTCGCGGCTCGCGCCGCCTTCCACCAGCGGCGCTGCCCGAGCCAGCGCGACGAGCGAGTCGGCGCTCGTCTCGCCGTAACGCGCGTAGGGGACGCCCTCGCCACGGCCCACGTGAGCGCCCTGCGTCACCGTCACCGTCACCACGTCGGCCGCGGTCTTGCTGCCGCGCGCGATGCGGAAGGGTGCGCGCAGCGGGTAGGAGTCGTGGCGGGCGATCAGGGTGCGAAACATGTGAGCATCTCGTCGGCGATCGGCGAAGCGCCGAGACGATAGGGGTCGGTGCACGGCAAGGCCAGCCGTGCCGCGGTCTCCTCGCACAACCGCCGCGCCGCAGCCTCGTCGAGCGCCGCGGTGTTGAGCGCGACCCCGACGGCGCGCACGTCGGGGCTGGTCAGCCGCGCCACGGCGAGGTTGGCGGCGAGACACTCCTCGAGCGTCGGCAGCTCGTAATGGGGCAGGCCGCGCATATGTGCGCGCGACGGATCGTGACACAGCAGCAGCGCGGCGGGCTGCGCGCCGTGGAGCAGCCCGGTCGACACGCCGGCGAACGAGGGGTGGAACAGCGAGCCCTGCCCCTCGATCAGGTCCCAGCCGTCATCCGCGCGAGCGGGCGCCAACGCCTCGATCGCGCCGCTGATGAAGTCCGCCACCACCGCGTCGACCGGCACGCCCTCACCCGCGATCAGGATGCCGGTCTGGCCGGTGGCGCGGAAGTCGGCCGTGATACCGCGTGCGCGCAACTCGTCGCGCAGGCAGAGCGTGGCGTACATCTTGCCGACCGAGCAGTCGGTGCCGACCGTGAGCAGCCGCTTGCCGGCGCGGCGCTTGCCATCGCCGACGCGGAGGTCACGCGGCGGATCGCGCACGTCGTGGAGCTCGACCCCCGCCGCCGCGGCCGCCGCGACCAGCCGCGGGTGGTCGCGCAGCCGCTGGTGGAGTCCGGCGGCGACGTGGAGCCCCGCCGCGATCGCCGCCAGCGCGTCCTCGACCAGGTCGGGCGCGAGCGTGCCGCCGGCGTTGGCGATGCCCAGCACCAGCGTGCGCGCACCCGCCGCGCGGGCCGCCGCCGGGTCGAGCCGCGGCAGCCCGAGCGTCAGCGGACTGTCGTCGTGGCGCCACTCGCCGACGCAATCGTCGCGGCGAAAGGCGGCGAGCCCGCGCGAGGTCTTGATCCCGACGGAATCGTCGGAATGGCCGAGGTACAGCAGATAGGGGGCGGGGATCATCGCGCACCTGCTCGCGGGAAGGGAGCAGCGAGCCTAGCGGCGCCGCGCCGCGCCGCCAGTGACGTGCGCGGCTCGGCCTATAACGCGCGGCTATGCGGCGACGGGGAACGCCCCCGCGCGCCTCAGTCGCCGAAGGTGCCGGCCCGGTACAGCAAGGTGATCGCGACGCGGCGGTTGCGCGGGTCCTGCGGGTTGTCCGCCACCATCGGCTCGCGGTCTGCCACGCCCTCGATCCGGTTGAAGCGTGCCTCGGGCAGCCCCGCCAGCGCGAGCCGGCGACGCGTCGCCTCGGCGCGCCCCGAGGACAGCATCCAGTTGTTCATCGCCCGCGGGTCCCCCCAGGCGAGGCTATCCGTATGCCCGCGGATCATGATCGGGTTGGGCATGTCCTTGATGCCGCGCGCCACCAGCCCGATCAGCTCGGCCGCCTCGGGCTCGAGCGCGGTCGTGCCAAGCGCGAACATCGAGTAATCGGCGTCGTCGACCAGATCGATTCGCAGCCCCTGCGGCGTCATCGTGAAGCGGATGTGCTTGGCCAGCCGCGCCAGCTCCTTGGTCTCGGCGATGCGCTTCATCACCTCGTCGCGGAGCTTGGCGAAGTTCCTGGCATCCTCCTTCGTCGCCTGCGCGGCGCTGCGCAGCGATCCCTTCGGGCCGAAGCCCTTCACCTCGGCGTTCTGCGGC
This sequence comes from Sphingomonas citri, assembly GCF_019429485.1. Taxonomy (GTDB): domain Bacteria; phylum Pseudomonadota; class Alphaproteobacteria; order Sphingomonadales; family Sphingomonadaceae; genus Sphingomonas; species Sphingomonas citri. The sequence goes on from NZ_JAHXZN010000013.1 coordinate 32,446, forward strand.
GTCGAGGTGACGATCGCCACCGCGCGGATGTCCGACATGCCCGCCTTCGGGCCCATCTTCATCTTGGAGGTGAGCGACTCGCCGCCGAACAGCCCGTTGCCGCCGATGCCGACGCGCTTCTTGTCGATCAGCGTCGGCGCGAAATAGTCGGCGATGCCCTTGCGCTGCTTCTCGGTGGTGGCACCGAGGAGCCACAGCAGCAGGAAGAAGGCCATCATCGCGGTGACGAAATCGGCGTAGGCGACCTTCCACGCGCCGCCGTGGTGTCCGCCGCCGCCCTCGATGTAGATCTTCTTGTAGATGATCTTCGGCGGGACGTTCGCGCCGTGCGGGGCTTTGGCCATGGCTCAGTCGCTCCCCGCCTTACTTGCCGCGCAGGCCGTCGAACACCTCGGCGAAGCCGGGCTGGTTCTTGTGGTCGATTCCCGAGCGCGCCGCCTCGATCACCAGCGGCTGCGGGTGGCCGTGCAGCGAGGCGATGATGATCTGCTTGACGACATGGTAGATCGCGCCGTCCGCCGCGATCACCTGCTGGAGCCTGCTGGCGAGCGGGTTGACGATGCCATAGGCCAGCAGCACGCCCATGAAGGTGCCGACCAGCGCCGAGCCGATCATCCCGCCGAGCACCGAGGGCGGCTTGTCGATCGAGCCCATCGTCTTCACGATGCCGAGCACCGCGGCGACGATGCCCAGCGCCGGCAGCGCGTCGGCGAGGCTCTGCAGCGTGTGATGCGGTCCCTCGACCTCGTGATGGTGGGTCTTGATGGCGTTGTCCATCACGTCCTCGACCGCGTGAACGTCGAGCGTGCCCGACGACACCACGACCAGGCGCAGCGTGTCGGCGATCAGGTTGACCAGCGTATGATCCTTGAGGAGCTTGGGGTATTCGGCGAAGACGGCGGACGACTTGGGGTCCTCGACGTGCGGCTCGAGCGCGATCGGGCCTTCCATGCGCAGCATCTTCATCAGCTTCGACACCAGGAAGATGACGTCGAGATAGTCCTGCTTCTTGTACTTGGGGCCCTTGAAGACCTTGGCGATGCCGCCGCCCATGGCCTTGAGCTCCTTGCCCGAGTTGCCGATGATCAGCGCGCCGGCGGCGGCGCCGCCGATGATCAGCATCTCGTGCGGGATCGCCTCGAACACGGGGCCGAGCGCACCGCCGGTGATGGCGAAACCGCCGAACACCATGCCGAGAAGGATAACCAGGCCGATACCCGCGAACATGCGATTCCCCGAAGACAGCTAATGTCTGAGGTCGCTGGTTAACCGTGCAGCGGTGGAGAAGTGGTTACCATGCCGGCGCTTCGCGGCAGAGCGGGGGTCAGCGTGGCCGCGGGAACACAGCGCGGCGCGGGGGAGATGGGGAACTAGACGCTCAGGCCTTCTCGAGCGTGCACTGCAGCGGGTGCTGGTTCTGCCGGGCGAAGTCGATCACCTGGCTGACCTTGGTCTCGGCGACCTCGTAGCTGAACACGCCGCAGACGCCGACGCCCTTCTGGTGGACGTGGAGCATCACCTGGGTGGCCTGCTCGGTCGACATGCGGAAGAAGCGCTGCAAGCAGAGGACGACGAACTCCATCGGCGTGTAATCGTCGTTGAGCATCAGCACGCGATAGGGCGTCGGCTTCTTGGTGCGCGCACGCGTGCGAGTCGCGACGCCGAGACCGGTCCCGCCGTTCTCCGCGTCATTGTCCTCACCCACCATGCGCGGGTCGACCGTCATCGAGACATCGTGCTGCTGCATCGCCACGCGGCGGGATATGGCATCGACTCGGGCGAGGGCAAGCCCGCGGCGCAGGGAATCGCCGCCGCGGCGGTGGCAGCCGAACGCGAGCGGGCGGCCGCGTCGCCGCGACCGCCCGTCCGTACCGCTGAACGCGGGATCGTGCCGTGTCAGGCGACCGACTTGATCTTATCGGCCGCGAGCGCGAAGCGGTTCTGCAGCGGCTTGGCGACGTCGCCCGCCAGCTTCAGCGTCGCCTCGGTCGAGCGCGAGGCCTCCTTGACCATCGCGTCGAACGCGCCGCGCCAGTAATCGGCCTGGAGCTGCATCAGCTCGGTGGGCGACTTCACCGAAGCGAACGACTGGACCGTGGTGGCGGTGCTGTCGAAGCGCTCGCGCACGAACGCCGCGGCCTCATGGCCCATCGCCTCGAAGCCCTGCGCCGCGATCCGGCCGGACTCGAGCATCGCCTCGACGTTGCCCTTGCCGAAATCGGCCATGTCCTCGGCCACCTTGCGACCCTTCTCGAAGGTCGAGCGGGCCTGCTCGCCCGTCTTGGCGAACGCCGAGCGGGTCTCTTCCTGTGCCTTGTCGGCGAACGACGTCATCGTGTCGGTCATCTCGCGTTCCTTCGCTGCGATCGGGGCCGCGGCTTCTGCCGACGGCGTCGGGCCGGCGGTCTGCTCTACCGGCGGCTGGGGCTGACCGGCGGTGTCGTCCGCCGGCAGGGTGGCCGCGTCGACGGTCGCCGGCGCGGGTGACGCCGCCACGGCGAGCGCCGGTGCAGCTGTCGAGGAGGCCGCCGCGGCGGCAGGCTGGGAGCGCTTGGGCGCGCGCGCGCGCCGGGCCGACGATGTCTCCGCCACGGCAGGCTCCGAAGCGGAAAGGGTCTCATCCACCATCAGGATCGCTCCTCTTGTTGCACTGCACAATAGTGACGATCGTCACGACAATCAAGCATTTTGTGCGATGCGACAATAGCACCGCCGATGCGGTTGATCGCGGCGGCGGGGAGGCGCACTAGCGTCCGCGATGAACCTCCTGCCACCGCTGCTCCGCCCCCGTCGCCGCGGCATCGCCTCGGTCAACTCGGAGGTGCGCGACGGCATCGTCCCCGCCGGCGACGCGGTGGCGACGACCGCCGATCACGACGGCGGCGAGCCGCACAACCCGCGCTATCGCACCGTCGCGATGATCATCGCCTGCGCGATGTTCATGGAGAATCTCGACGCCACGGTGCTCGCCACCGCGCTGCCGACGATGGCGCGCGACTTCGCGGTGCGCGCGCCCGAGATGAGCGTCGCGCTCACCTCCTACCTCGTCGCACTGGCGATGTTCATCCCAGCCTCGGGCATGGTGGCGGACCGGTACGGCGCCAAGAACGTGTTCCGCGCCGCGATCGGCGTGTTCGTGCTCGGCTCTCTCGCCTGCGGGCTAGCGCCGACGCTGACGACGATGGCGCTGGCGCGCTTCGCCCAGGGGATCGGCGGCGCGATGATGATGCCGGTCGGCCGGCTGGTGCTGCTGCGCTCGGTGGCGAAGCGCGACATGGTGTCGGCGATGTCGTGGCTCATCATGCCCGCGCTGATCGGCCCGATTATCGGGCCGCCGCTGGGCGGGTTCATCGTCGACTATCTCGACTGGCGCTGGATCTTCTGGCTCAACCTGCCGATCGGCGTGATCGGCATCCTGCTGGTCGGGCGCTTCATCGTCGACGTGCGCGAGCCGGCCGTGCACCGCTTCGACTGGCCGGGGTTCGTGCTCTCCGCGGTGGCGCTCGGCTGCCTATTGTTCGGCTTCGAGCTGGCCAGCCGCCAGGGCGAAGGCACGCTCGCCGCGACGCTGATCACGGTCGGCACGGGCGCGGCGTGGCTCTACTGGCGTCACGCGCGGCGCACCGACCATCCGATCCTCGACCTCTCGCTGATGCGCGTGCCGACCTTCCGCCTCTCGGTGCTGGGCGGCTCGCTGACGCGGATCACCCAGGGGGCGCAGCCGTTCCTTCTGCCGTTGCTGCTGCAGCTCGCCTTCGGGCTGAGCGCGGCGCAGAGCGGCTCGATGACGCTCGCCACCGCGATCGGTTCGTTCGGCATGAAGGGGGTGGCGCCGCGGCTGCTGCGCCGCTTCGGCTTTCGCACCAGCCTGGTCTGCCTCGGGCTGCTCGCCACCGCCAGCTACGCGATGTGCGGACTATTTCGCCCGGACTGGCCGCTGCCCGCGATCTTCGCGGTGATGCTGGTGTCGGGCTTCCTGATGTCGTTCCAGTTCACCGCCTACAATACGATTGCCTATGACGAGATCGCCAAGGAGCGGATGAGCGCGGCGACCAGCTTCTACTCGACCTTCCAGCAGCTGATGCTGTCGCTCGGCATCTGCGCGGGGGCGACCGCGCTGCACGTATCGATGGCGGCGGCGGGGCGAATGCGTCCCGACTTCCCGGACTTCACCGCGGCCTTCTGGACGGTGACCGCGATCTCGTTCTGCGCGCTGTTCGTGAACCTGCGCTTCGATCCGAAAGCGGGGGCGGAGATCAGCGGGCGGGGGTGATGGGAGCGGTGCGCCGACCATCCCGAACCACCCCGACCAACGCCGGGGTCGAGGTGGGACAGCGGTCGTGAGATCCACCAACCTTCCCTAACTGGACCCCGGCGTTCGCCGGGGTGGTGCTGATGGCGAGGAGAGGTGCTTCCTCCCGTCTTACCCCGGCGCAGGCCTGGGGCCCAGTTGGGGGCAGCAAGTGAGTCCCACCGCCGCTATCCCAGCTGGCCCCAGCCTGCGCCGGGGCGCAGGAGAGAAGCATGTCTCTCTCACATGTCCGGCTCGATCCCCCGCTCCAGCCGACCGCGCGCATAGTCCAGCGCCCGCCCGATGCCGTCGTCGAGCGCGATCGTCGGGCGCCAGCCGAGCTCGTCGCGGATGCGCGACGAGTCGCTGTAGCGCTCCGCCACGCCGACCGGCTTGCCCGCGGTGCCGATCACCGAAGCGTCATATCCCTCGATCGCCACCATGCGGCCGGCGAGATCGAGGAAGCGCGTCGGCGTGCCGGTGCCGATGTTGAACGCGCGCGCGTCCCTCACCCCGCGGCATACCAGGACGCAGGCGTCGCAGGCATCGTCGATATGGACGAAGTCTCGCGTCTGCTCGCCCGAGCCCCAGACGCGGACCGGGTCGCGCCGCGCCGCCACCCGCAGCGCGATCGCCGGGAAGGGATAGACGACGTCCTGGTCCTCGCCATAGCCCGAGAAGGGGCGGACCACGCCGACGCTCAGGCCATACTTCTCATGCGCGATGCGGCCGAGATACTCGCCGGTCAGCTTGCTCCAGCCATAGGTGTAATCGGGCAGGCCGAGCCGCTTGTCGAAGGAGATGTCGTCCTCGCGCAGCGCGCGGCTCTCGCCGGCCTCCTGCAGGTCGATCGGATAGGCCGCGCTCGACGAGGCGTAGAGGATCCGCTCGGGGCGCGCTTTCTTGGCGGCCCAGAGGAAGAAGCTGCTGTCGACCGCCAGGTCGATGCCGACCGCGAGCGGGTCGTTGTCGATCACGTTGCGCCCGCCGACCACCGAGGCGAGATGGTAGATCTCGTCGAAGCGCGGCAGCGGCGCGAGTCCGAGCGACGGCGTCATCCCCAGCTCGGCCTGCGCCACCGCGACGAAGTCGGCGCGGATCAGCCGCACCTGCTGGTCGAGCCCGACCAGCTCGTGGCGCTGTACCCCACCTTCCTCGCCGAGTGGGCGCAGCCGCGGCACCTCCCACTGGGCCGGCGGCTTGCCGGTGGAGAGATCGTCGATGATCCACAGCTCGTGTCCGCCCTCGCGTGCGAGCCGCGCGACCAGGTGCCGGCCGACGAAGCCGCAGCCGCCGGTGATGAGGATGCGCGCCACGATGGTCTCCTGAGCTGCGGTTCACCACCTCGGCCGTCGCCGAGGTGGCAGCGATGTGGCGCGGCCGTGCCACCCCAGCCCAGCTCCTGCAACCCACCCCCTTGTGTTGCCTGAAAGCCACACCATCTCTCGGGAAAGAACAACAGGGCGTCACGATGAACCTCGAGAAATTCACTGACCGCGCCAAGGGCTTCCTCCAGTCGGCGCAGACCGTCGCGATCCGCATGAGCCACCAGCAGATTGCGCCCGAACACCTCCTCAAGGCGCTGCTCGAGGACGAGCAGGGCATGGCTGCCGGCCTGATCAAGGCCGCCGGCGGCGACGCGCGCCGCGCGGTGAGCGAGACCGACCTCGCGCTGTCCAAGCTGCCGTCGGTCTCCGGCCCGGGCGCGCAATCCTCGCCCGGCCTCTCCAACGATGCGGTGCGCGTGCTCGACCAGGCCGAGCAGATCGCGCAGAAGGCGGGCGACAGCTATGTCACCGTCGAGCGGCTGCTCGTCGCGCTGGCGCTGAGCCTCAACACCGCCGCGGGCAAGGCGCTCCAGGCCGCGGGGGCGAAGCCCGAGGCGCTCAACCAGGCGATCAACCAGCTGCGCGGCGGCCGCACCGCCGACACCGCCGGTGCCGAGGACCGTTACGACGCGCTCAAGAAGTTCGCGCGCGACCTCACCGAGGCGGCGCGCGCGGGCAAGCTCGACCCCGTGATCGGCCGCGACGAGGAGATCCGCCGCACCATCCAGGTGCTGGCGCGCCGCACCAAGAACAACCCGGTGCTGATCGGCGAGCCCGGCGTCGGCAAGACCGCGATCGTCGAGGGGCTCGCGCTGCGCATCGCCAACGGCGACGTGCCCGACGGGCTCAAGGACAAGACGCTGATGGCGCTCGACATGGGCTCGCTGATCGCGGGCGCGAAATATCGCGGCGAATTCGAGGAGCGCCTCAAGGGCGTGATCGACGAGGTGAAGGCGGCCGAGGGCGCGATCATCCTCTTCATCGACGAGATGCACACGCTGATCGGCGCGGGCAAGTCCGAGGGCGCGATGGACGCGGGCAATCTGCTCAAGCCCGCTCTGGCGCGCGGCGAGCTCCACTGCGTCGGCGCCACCACGCTCGACGAATATCGCAAGCACGTCGAGAAGGATCCGGCGTTGCAGCGGCGCTTCCAGCCCGTCTTCGTCGGCGAGCCCACGGTCGAGGACACGATCTCGATCCTGCGCGGGCTCAAGGAGAAATACGAGCTGCACCACGGCGTACGCATCACCGACGGCGCTCTGGTCTCGGCGGCGACCTTGTCGAACCGCTACATCACCGACCGCTTCCTGCCAGACAAGGCGATCGACCTGATGGACGAGGCCGCCAGCCGCATCCGCATGGAGGTGGAGAGCAAGCCCGAGGAGATCGAGTCGCTCGATCGCCGCATCCTGCGGCTCAAGATCGAGCGCGAGGGGCTCAAGCGCGAGACCGACTCCGCCAGCCTCGACCGGCTGGAGACGCTGGAGGACGAGCTCGCCAACCTCGAGCAGCAGTCCGCCGAGCTGACCGCGCGCTGGCAGGCAGAGAAGGACAAGATCGCGGGCGAGGCCAAGCTCAAGGAGCAGCTCGACGCCGCGCGGCTCGAGCTGGAGCAGGCGCAGCGCCAGGGCGATCTCGCCAAGGCGGGCGAGCTCTCCTACGGGCGCATCCCCGCGCTGGAGAAGCAGCTCGCCGAGGCGCAGGGCCAGACGCAGGGCGCGATGCTGCGCGAGGAGGTCACCGCCGACGACATCGCCGGGGTGGTCAGCCGCTGGACCGGCGTGCCGGTCGACCGCATGCTCGAGGGCGAGCGCGAGAAGCTGCTGCGCATGGAGGAGGTGCTCGGGAAACGCGTGATCGGCCAGGCAGAGGCGGTGCGCGCGGTCTCCACCGCGGTGCGGCGCGCGCGCGCGGGCCTGCAGGACCCGAACCGCCCGCTCGGCTCGTTCCTGTTTCTCGGGCCGACGGGTGTCGGCAAGACCGAGCTGACCAAGGCGCTCGCCGAGTTCCTGTTCGACGATCCCAGCGCGATGGTGCGGATCGACATGAGCGAGTTCATGGAGAAGCACGCGGTCGCGCGGCTGATCGGCGCGCCCCCGGGCTATGTCGGCTATGAGGAGGGCGGCGTGCTCACCGAGGCGGTGCGGCGCCGGCCCTATCAGGTCGTGCTGTTCGACGAGGTGGAGAAAGCGCACGGCGACGTGTTCAACGTGCTGCTCCAGGTGCTCGACGACGGCCGGCTCACCGACGGCCAGGGGCGCACGGTCGACTTCTCGAACACGCTGATCATCCTCACCTCGAACCTGGGCAGCCAGTATCTGGCGAACCTCGACGAGGGCCAGCCGGTGGAGGCGGTCGAGCCGCAGGTGATGGAGGTGGTGCGCGCGCACTTCCGGCCCGAGTTCCTCAACCGTCTCGACGAGGTGATCCTGTTCCACCGGCTGGGGCAGGCGCACATGGGGCCGATCGTCGACATCCAGGTCGCGCGCGTCGGCAAGCTGCTGGCCGAGCGCAAGGTGTCGCTGGAGCTGACGGACGCGGCGCGGGCGTGGCTCGGCCGGGTCGGCTATGACCCGGTGTATGGCGCGCGCCCGCTCAAGCGCGCGGTGCAGCGCTACCTCCAGGACCCGCTCGCCGAGGCGATCCTGCGCGGCGAGGTGAGGGACGGGGCGACGGTGCGGATCGACGAGGGCGACGGCAAGCTGGTGCTCGAGATGGCGTGAGCCGCTGATCCTCTCCCCGCGCAGATCCTCCCCGCTCGCGGGGAGGAGGACCGCCGCGTGTCAGCGCGGTCATGGAGGGGGCTCTCCGCTCACGCGCCGGCTCGCGTGGGGATAGCTCCCTCCGTCAGCGCTACACGCTGCCACCTCCCCGTGCCGGGGAGGATCGAGGCTTATCCTCCCATGTCTTCTCGCGCAGGTTGAGGTGGCTCAGCTTCCGCTGCGCCAGTCGCGGGCCCAAGAAGCGGTAGAAATACCAGTTCTTCGCCGCAGCCGGTGTGAGATGGTAGAGTAGCCGCTCCGCCAGCGTCCAGCGCACGCGACGGCGATCGCCGCGGCGATCCGAGGGTATGCACCACAAATCGTAAGGGTAGACCACGCTCCCCTGCTGCACCACGCGCTGCATGATCTCGTGGTCCATCAGCACGTACGGCCAGTACCGCTCGGCATAGCCGCCCGCGGCGACCAGCGCCCGGGTGCGGAAGGTCTGGCCGAAGCCGCCCGTGTGGGTCTGCTTGGGCCACAACCGGCTCACGATCTGGTTGTGCCGCCGCTTGCGACGTGCCTTCGCCGGATCGAGCGGCACGTCCGTCGCCATCGCCGCCGCCACCCGCGGGTCGGCGTCGAGCGCCGCCTGCGCGGTGGCGAGATAGCCCGCCGGGTAGAAGGTATCGGCGTCGCCGAACGCGACGAACTCGGTGCTGATCGCCGCCATCGCGCGCTCCAGCGCGACGATCTTGCCCGGGCGGGGCTCGCTGAGATGGACGAGCTCGATGCCGTCACTCGCGAAGGCGCGCGCGATCGCGGCCGAGGCGTCGGTCGAGCCGTTGTCGACCAGCACCAGCCGGAAGGGCCGGAGCGTCTGCGCGGCGAGGCTGGCGAGCGTGTCGGCGAGGTACGCTTCCTCGTTGTAATAGGCGATCACGAAGGTCCAGCGCATCAGCGCGCCTCCGCCAGTCGCAGCAGCGTACGACACGACGGGGCGCTCGACCGCGGCCCGTGCGTCGCCAGCACATGCGCGCGCGCCGCCCTGCCCATCTCCGCCATGCGCCGCTCGTCGCGCAGCAGCGCCGCCACCAGCGGGCGATAGTCGCGCTCGGTGATGCGCAGCCCGCAGTCGTCGGGCAGAACGTCGGCCCCGATCCGGTCGGCGAAGGCCACTACCGGCCGCGCACATGCCATCGCCTCGGGGATGGCGCGTGGAAAATAGTCGCGCCGCCCGGCGTGGAAGAAGAGTCCGGTCTGCGCCAGCAGATCGGGAATGCGCGCGTGCGGCACGTGGCCGAGCCAGTCGATCGCAGGATGGCGCCGCTTCATCACCGTCTCCTGCGGCCCCCCGCCCGCGACCGCGACGCGATGCTGGCGCGACAGCGCCCCCACCTCGGCGAAGCTCTTCCATCGCGTCACCCGGCTGACCGAGAGCAAATCCCAGGCGCGCTCGGCCGCCTGGGGCCGGAACAGCTCGGTGTCGATCGTCTTGGGCAGCCGTTCCATCCGCTCGCGCGGGATCGCGCGGCGCAGCCAGCCGCCCGCGGCCAGCGCCTCCTCCTGCACCGCGCTCTCGGTGAGCAGCAGGCTGGCGTGCGGCACCAGCCGGCTCCAATAATCGCCGCCGATGATCAGCGCGAAGCGCCGCCGGTCGGGGCGTAGGCAACGGTCGAAGAGGCGATAGCCCGCGCCGCCGTTGGTGCCGATCAGCACGAACAGATCCGCCGGATCCGCGCGTGCCGCCGCCACCATCGCGTCGCTATAGTGATCGCGCGACTTCGCCTCGCCGCCGCTGCGCGCGAACAGTCGCACCGTGTACGGCAGCCCGATCGGCGCCGCCGGGCGGTGCTCGGCGGCCGCCTCGGCCACGCCCCACAACTCGACATCCGCCCCCATCGCGGCTAACAGCGCGGGCATCCGACGGTCGCGATTGTCCCATCGCAGCCACTCCGCCGGATCGGCGACGCCGTGGTAGGTCGGATAGGTGAGGACGAAGATGATGCGTGTCATGGGCCCGGGTCGCATGCCCGTACCAGCGCCGACGCGCGCTGCCTAGGTTGAGGCCCGTGAACGACTTTCTCACTCCCTACCGCGCCGTCCGATCGTTCGACGACGTCGGGCCGCGCGTCTCGTGCCTGATGGTCACCGCCGACCGCCGCCGCCTCACCGAGCGTTCGGTCGACTGCTTCCTGGCGCAGACCTATCCCAACCGCGAGCTGGTGATCGTCGACGACGGCAGCGAGGATTACGCGCCGATCCTCGCGCGCATCCCGGCCGACCGGCTGATCCACCACCGCCTGCCCAAGAACCCCGCGACGACGCTCGGCGAGCTGCGCAACCTCTCGCTCGATCTCGCGCGCGGCGAGCTGATGGCGCATTGGGACGACGACGATTGGTTCGCGCCGCAGCGACTGGCGCGCTCGGTCGAGACGCTGGGCGACAAGGCCGCGGTCTGGGCCGAGGCGACGCTGATGCACCTCGACGATCCCGCCTGGCTCGATCGCCCCTATCTCAGCTGGTTCAAGGGCGGCGCGCCCAGCACGATCGTCCACCGCCGCCGCGACGACATCCGCTACCCGAAGGAGCGCAAGGGCGAGGACAGCACCTTCCGCGACGCCTGGCTGCGGCTCGGCACCGCGTTGATCCCGAAGCGCGAGGCGCATCTGCTGATCCGCTGCTTCCACGGCAGCAACACCTGGGACCGCGGCCATTTCGAGCGGCGGCTGGCGCTGCGCCCGGCGCAGATCGCCGAGTGGAAATTGCGCCAATGGACCGGCACGACCGCGGGCTATTCCGCCTTTCGGCTGACCCCCGAACAGCGCGCCGCGTTCGACGCTTATGTCGCCCAGTCGCGCGCGCTGGGGCTGTTTTGAGCGAGACGGACGCGCCGCCCGCGACCGGGTGGCGGGCGTGGGGCGAGCGGCCGTGGGTGCGCCGCCTCGGCTGGGCCGCGCGGCTGCTGTTCTTCGCCGGGATGGTCACCTGGATGGTGCTCAAGGTGAACGCGATCGGCTGGGGCCAGGTCGCCCGCTCACTGCCGACGAACCCGCTCTTCTACCTGCTGTTCGTCGTCACCTTCCTGGTGCTGCCGGCGTCCGAGATCGCGGTGTTCCGCACGATCTTCGCGCGCCCGCTGCCCGGTGCCTTCCCGGTGCTGGTGCGCAAGCGCATCCTCAACAGCGCGCTGGTCGGCTATTCGGGCGAGCTCTACCTGTTCGTGTGGCTGCGCCGCGTCATCGGGCTGCGCAGCAAGACGATCGCGATCGGGCTCAAGGACAATGCGATCCTCTCGGCGGTGTCGTCGGGGCTGGTGACGCTGCTGCTGCTGCTCGGCTTCGCCGCGGCGGGCAACGGGCGGCGCATCGCGGCCTGGCTCGATCCGGGTCCGGCGCTGCTGATCGCCGGCGGCGTCGGCGCGGTGTTTCTCGCGCCGCTGCTGTTCCGGCTGCGGCGTCAGCTGATCGCGATGCCGCTGCCGCTCGCGGCGCGCGTGCTCGCCATCCACGTGGCGCGGATCGCGGGCGTGGTGCTGCTCCAGGCGACGCAATGGGCCGTGGTGCTGCCGCAGGAGCCGTGGAGCGTGTGGCTGGTGTTCCTCACCGCGCAGATGGTGATATCGCGGCTGCCGATCGTTCCCAACCGCGACCTGCTGTTCCTCAGCGCCGCACTGGAGATGAGCGGCACGATCAACGGCCCGCGTGAGGCGATGGCCGGGCTGCTGCTCGCCGGCGGCGCGCTGACGCAGGGGAGCAATCTGGCGTTCTACCTGCTCACCGCGTTGTGGAAGCAGCCTGAGGTGGAGGATGAGCGGAGCGAGGCGGCGTGATCAACGCCGCTGTGGGCGAGAGGGTAGCACGCCGTAATATGCCACCCTCCCCGTCGTCGCGCCGCGCCGACCTCAGGCTGCGAAGCGCACCGTCGACGTGCCGCGCCGATAGCGCAATGCCGCACCCACGAGCGCGAAGCCGACGATCATCATTGCCCATGTCGCGGGTTCCGGAACCGGGCCGTTGACGTTGAACAGGTAGCGCGACGTTTCGCCAGACCGGTAAGAGGTGAAGACCGCGGTGTACTTCACGTTAGTCGCAAGTTCTTGCTGTAGCCAAGGGTTAAGGTTGCCACCGGAATCATCGTTCGCACCGATGACGGCCCGGCTTGCGTCGCTCGGATCAGACCCGCCCGCCAGCAGATAGAGGAACAGGTCCTTGCCCGGATCGAGGGCAACAAGGTGCAGATCATACGGGCCGTTCTTGTCGACGACAAAGTCAAACGTATCGTAGAAAAAACCTTCTCCACGTGGTGAGCCGGAACTCTTTCCGCTTTCCGTAGAGCCAGTATGACTCAGCGACAGCGCCATCGCTGGTGTCGCCAAAATACCGAAAACCGCATAAACGAGTGCTACACTGGATTTTCTCATGTTTTGCCCTTTCCTCTAGGGCTTGACGTTGTACTTGCCTTGGCATGAGCGGGCAAATCGTTGCGATCTTAGCTGTAAGACCACGTTCCACATACTTTCCATAGATTTGAGCGGCTGGTTCGCCTCGATATCGTTAATTAATATCGTCACGCAGCTCATTTCGGCGAGGCAACTGGTCGCCAAGAAGCGATGTCAGTTGCATGGCAGACAGCGGCCATGCCGTCGTCATCGCACCACCGCGGCCACCTCCGCCGGTGTCCACCCGCCGCCCATCGCCTGGTACAGAGCGACATAGCTCGTCAGCCGGTCGGCACGCGCCTGCACCAGCGACAGCTCGGCGGTGAGCAAGGTGCGCTGCGCGTCGAGCTGCTCGAGATAGGCCGAATAGCCCGCGCGATAGCGGTTGGTCGCATTCTCCAGCGCGCCGCGCGACGCCGCCGCCTGGGACGCCAGCGCGTCGGCCTGCTCGCCCGTGCGGCGCACCCCGACCAGCGCGTCGTCCACCTCGCGGAACGCTACCAGCGCGGCGCGGCGATAGGCATAGGCCGCCTGGTCGCGCCGCGCCGTGGCGACCTGCTCCTGCGCGCGCAGCCGCCCGCCGTCGAAGATCGGCCCCAGCACGCTCGCGCCCAGCGAGAAGATCACCTCGGGCTGCGCCAGCGCGGTCGAGAGGACGAGGTTGCCCGCGCCCGTCAGCGACAGGTTGGGCAGCATCGCGGCGCGCTGACTGTCGAGCGTGCGGTCCGCCGCCACCAGCGTCTGCTCGGCCTGGTAGAGATCGGGGCGACGGCGCAGCAGCTGCGCGGGTAGCCCACCCGGCAGCGGCGGCGTCGCCAGCCGGTCGAGCGCCAGCCCGCGTGCCACCGCGCGCGGCGAGTCGCCGGTCAGCAGCGCCAGCGCATTCTCCTGCCGCGCGATCGCCAGCTCGGCGGCGGGGACGAGCTGCTGCGTGGCGGCATATTCCGCCTGCGCCTGGCGGTACTCGAGCCGCGAGGAGTAACCCGTCTCGTAGCGCCGCCGCGCGATCCGCAGCGCCTCGGCGCGCGCCGCCAGCGTCGCGCGCGCTATCGCCAGCCGCTGGTCGAGCGCGCGCAGCGTGACATAGCCCGAGGCGGCGGTGGTGGCGGTGGCGAGCCGCACCGTGTCGCGCGCCGCCGCGGTGGCGAGCAGCTGCGCGCGCGCGGCGCGGCTCGCCTGGCGCAGCCGCCCGAACAGGTCGAGGTCGTAGCTGAGCTGCACACCGGGCTGCACCGCGGCCGAGCGCGCGGTGGTGCCGAGTGCGCTGATCGACTGGCCCTGAGTCTCTGGCACGGTGCCGCCGAGCTGCGGCGTGAGCTGCGCGCGCGCCAGCGCCTCCGCGGCGCGCGCCTCCTCGACCCGCGCGGCGGCGGCGAGCACGTCGAGGTTGTTCGCCAGCGCGTGCTCGACCAGAACGGTGAGCACCGGGTCGCCGAAGCCCTGCCACCAAGCCGCGCTGACCGGCGATGCGTCGGGCGCGGTCAGCGCGCTGCGCCAAGCCGGCGGCGGCGTGACGGTGGCGTCGGGCGGCGCGGCGCGGCGCGGGCCCGGCAGCGCGCAGCCGGCGACGAGGAGCGGGAGGAGGAGCGCGCGGACGGCGCGGGCGGCGGAGCGACGCGTACACGCTACGCTGATGGGTCCGATCCGCTTCTCCGAACTTCTAGGAGGTGAGGGTAAGACGGCGCCGCCAACGCCCTTTCCGCCTAGCACCTGACCGCTAGCCTCGCTCATCGCGGCGTCGGCGTGCCGGCGGTGTCGACGCGCGCCTGCACCGACATGCCCGGACGCAGCCGCGCCGCCAGCGCCTGCCCCGGATCGATCCGGATCCGCACCGCGATCCGCTGGGGCACCTTGGTGAAATTGCCGGTGGCATTGTCCGATTTGAGCACCGCGAACTCGCTCCCCGCCGCGGGCGAGATTCGCTCCACCCGGCCCGACAGCCGCGCGTTGGCGAGCGCGTCGACGGTGAAGCTGGCGCGCTGCCCCACCGCGATCCGCGCCGTCTGCGCCTCCTTGTAGTTGGCGATCACCCAGGTCTCGGCCGGCACCAAGAACATCAGCTGCGAGCCCGCGGTGACATATTGGCCGACGCGCACCCCCACCTCGCTCAGCCGACCCGCCTCGGGCGCGCGGATCACGGTGTTGGCGAGATCGATCCGCGCCAGCCGCAGCGCCGCCTGCGCGCCCGACACGCCCGCCTCCTGCCCGCCGCGCCCGACCGCGACGGTGCGGATGTCCTGCCGCGCGATCTCGCGCGCGGCCTGCGCCTGCTGGAGCTGGGCCTGCGCCTGGCGCAGCGTGGCGAGCGTCTGGTCGCGCTCGCGCAAGGAGACCGAGCCGTCTGTGACGAGGTCGTTGACCCGATTCATGTCGGCCTGGGCGCGGAGCAACTGCGCGCGCGCGTTGGCCAGCGCCGCTTCCTGTCCGCCGAAGCTCGCCTCGCGGCTCGCCGCGGCCTGGACGCTGTTGGCCAGCGTCGCCCGCGCGTTCTCGACCTGCGCCTCGGCCTGGTCGACGCGCTGCGCGTAGATGCGCTGGTCGACCACCACCAGCGGCTGTCCGGCGCGGACCGTCTCGAAGTCGCGCACCAGCACCTGCGTGACATAGCCCGACACCTGCGGCGCGATCACCGTGGTGCGGCCGCGGACATAGGCGTTGTCGGTCGACTCATAGTCGCTGGTGAACGGCCACATGCGCCACGCCGCCAGCACCGCCAGCACGCCCGCGAGCGCGAGCAGGCTGATCAGCAGCGTCGCGGTGGTGGACAGGCGCGGCGGGCGCCAACCCGAGCCGGCCGGCACGGCCGCGGCGGGTTCCTCGGCGGCGCGCTCCTCCGTGACGGGGCCGGCAGCGACGGGCGAGCGGGGGTCGGTCATGCGATACTCACGCGACGCGCGCGCCACTCGCGGCGCAGCAGGAGGAAGAGAAGGTACAGGAAGGTCAGCGCGGCGAGTACCGCGATCAGCCGGAACATGTCGTCATAGGCGAGGACGTTGGCCTCGCGCGTCGCGGCCTGCGCCAGCAGCGCGCCGCCCTCCGCCGAGCGCAGCCCGGTGTCGCCGACCACGCGTGCCACCCCCTTTGCCCCGGCGGCGAGCCGCGCCTGAACCTGCGGGTCGGTCGGGTCGACCAACTGGACCAGCGCGGCGCTGTTCGCCTTCTCGCGGACGATCTGATAAGTGCCGAGGATCGCCGCTCCGGCCAGGCCGCCGATCGAGTTGAGCACGCCGAACAGCGCGATGAAGCTGATCACGTGCCCCGTCCCTTCCTTGAGCGCGCGGGTCATGCCGAACAGCAGCGACGGGCCGAGGAAGAAGGCGCCCGCGAAGGCGATCACCGCCTGGGTGAGATACAGCTGCGGCGCGCGCGTCAGGCTGGTCGAGGAGGAATCGACCCAGGCGGCCACCGCCACCAGCCCGATCGCGAGCATCACCGGGTGCGCCAGTCGCTCGACGTTGAGCGTCACCGCACTGACGATGAAGCCGCCCGCGGTGGCGAGGAAGATGATCGTGAAGAACGGCCCCAGCTGGTCGTTGTTCTGCCCCAGCACGGTGAGCAGCCCGACCGCCCCATAGGTCTGTTCGGACAACACGATCCGGGCCATCAGCGTGACCACCGCGAAGCGCAATATGTCGGCGCTGCCGAGCCAGCGCGTGTTGATCAGCGGGTTGGCGCGGTGGTGCTCGATCACCAAGGCGGCGGCGAGCATCGGGATCGCGGCGAGCAGCGCCCAGCCGATCCAGCGCGCCTCGGTCCACCACACGTAGCGGCCCAGCCCGAGCACCGCGGCGAACAGCGCCATCGCCCCGGCGTAGAGCGCGAAGGTGAGGAAATCGAGCTTCTCGAAGGCGGGCTGGCGCGTCGTCGGCGGCAGGCGGAAGACGGTCACCGCGGCGAGGCTGAGCGCGGCGAGCCCGAGCTCGAACAGGTACAGCGTGCGCCACTGGCTCATCGCCAGCAGCTCGGGCGAGAACAGCCGAGCCAGCGGCGTCGCGCATTGCGGCGCGCCGATGCCGAGGACGATCGCGCGGAGCCGCCACTTCGCCGGCACCGCCTGCATGAAATAATAGAGCGCGAAGGTGGAGAGCGGCGCCGCGGCCAGCCCGCTCGCGGCGCGTACCGCGATCGCCGAGGCGAAGCCGTGGACGAAAAGATGCGCGAAGGTCACCGCGACATAGATGCCGATGAACAGCATCGCGAACGGGCGCAACCCGAACTGCTGTCGGAACTTGATCAGTAGCAGGTTGATGCTGACGTTGGTCATCACGTAGACCGTGGGCAGCCAGGCGATCTCGGACGCATCGAGCCCCAGCGCCCCCGCCAGCGTCGTCGTGTTGGCCGCCACCAGCGCGTTGCCGAACCCCCCGGTGAGCCCCACCAGCGTGCCGACCAGCGCATAGGTGAGACGGCGGCGCAGCGGGTGCTCGGGCGAGCCGGGCGAGCCGGGCATCGCCGGGCGCTCGTGCGGGGCGAACTCCCAGCGTTCCTCGCTCACGAAGTCGCGCAGCCGCGTCAGCACCGCCATGGCGTCGTCCCGTGCACCCCCTTCGCGGCCTGTCACCGGCCGATGACGGGTAGGACGCACCGGGCGGCGGCAAGTTCATCCGGAAGGGGCGCCAACCAACCCATCCCCCTCCCGTGCGTCGTCCCCGACTAGTTCCGAGATCCACCGTTCCGCGAGCACCACGGCCGTCGAACGCGCGGCACGGTGGATCCCGAAAAAAGGCCGGGATGACGGTAGGGGGGAAGAGGCGGGCCGACCCGACCACCGCGGTCCCGGTCGCACTTTCGCTACCGCCGCGCCGCCGCACGCCCCGCCGTCACTCCACCCAGTCGAGCCCGATGTCGCGGTAGACGCCGCGGTCCTCGTCCCAGCCCGGCTTGACCTTCACGTGAAGGTAGAGGTGGACCGGCCGGTCGAGCAGCACCGCAAGCTCGGCCCGGGCGCGCGCGCCGATCTCGCGGATGCGCGCACCGCCCTTGCCCAGCACGATCGCGCGCTGGGTCACGCGCTCGACCAGGATCTGCTGGTGGATCTCGGCCGAGCCGTCGTCGCGCTCGCTGAACTTCTCGGTCTCGACCACGCTGGCGTAGGGCAGCTCGGCGTGCAGCTGGAGGTAGAGCTGCTCGCGCGTCACCTCGGCCGCCAGCGCGCGCTCGGACGCGTCGGACACCTGGTCCTCGGGGTAGTGCCACGGCCCCGAAGGCATCGCCGCCGCCAGCGCGCGCTTGAGCTGGGGCAGGCCGTCGCCGGTCTGCGCCGAGACGAAGAAGGTCTCGGCGAAGGGCAGCATCGCGTTGAGCTTCTCCGCGTGGATCAGCAGCTTGGGCTTGTCGGCGAGGTCAACCTTGTTGAGCACGAGGTAGATCGGCTCGCGCCGCTCCTTGAGCGACCCGACGATCTCGGTCACCTTGGGGCCGAGTCCGCCCTTGCCGTCCACCACCAAGGCGATCACGTCGGCGCCCTCGGCGCCGCCCCACGCCGCCGCCACCATCGCGCGGTCGAGCCGGCGGCGCGGCTCGAAGATGCCGGGTGTGTCGACCAGTAGCAGCTGCGTCTCGCCCTCGAGCGCCACGCCCATCAGCCGCACGCGCGTGGTCTGCGCCTTGGGGCTGACGATCGCCACCTTCTGGCCGACCAGGGCATTGACCAAGGTCGACTTTCCCGCATTGGGCGCGCCCACCACCGCGACCAGCCCGCAGCGTGTCGCTGGCGAATGTTGCGAATGTTGAGTCACCGGCGCGTTTCCGTCCACGCCGCTCACTCGCCCGCGAACGCGTTCTTCAGCCGCGAGAAGAAGCCTTGGCTCTGCGGGCATTCGTCACCCGTCTCGGTCTCGCGGAACTCCTCGAGCAGCGCGCGCTGGCGCGTGCTTAGCTTGGTCGGCGTCTCCACCTCGACCTGGATCACCAGGTCGCCGGTGCCGCGGCCTTGCAGCACGGGCATGCCCGCACCGCGCTGGCGCAGCTGCTTGCCCGACTGGATGCCCGCGGGGATCTTGACCTCGTGGCGCTTGCCGTCGAGCCCGGGGATCGACATCGTCCCGCCCAGCGCCGCGGTGGTGAAGCTGATCGGCGCGCGCGCGAACAGGGTGGTGCCCTCGCGCTCGAAGATCGCGTGGCGCTTCACATGGAGGAAGATGTAGAGGTCGCCCGGCGGTGCGCCGCGCGCCCCCGCCTCGCCCTCGCCGGTGAGGCGCACGCGCGTGCCCTCGTCGACGCCCGGCGGCACGTTGACCGCGAGAGTCTTGGTCTTCTCGACGCGGCCTTCGCCGCGGCAGTCGGCGCACGGATCGGTGATCACCTCGCCCGAGCCGTGGCACAGCGGGCACGCCCGCTCGACCACGAAGAAACCCTGCTGCGCGCGCACCTTGCCGTGGCCGTGGCAGTGCTGACAGGTGTGCGCGTGGGTACCCGGCTTGGAGCCGGTGCCGTGGCAGGAGTCACAGGCGGCGGAGATGTCGACGGTGATCTCCGTCTCCTTGCCGTGATACGCCTCCTCCAGCGTGATCTCCATGTCGTAGCGCAGGTCGGCGCCGCGGCGCACCTGCCGCCCGCCGCCGCGCTGGCCGCCCATGAACTCGCCGAACACGCTCTCGAAGATGTCGGAGAAGCCGGCGAAATCCTGCGCACCGCCGGCACCGCCGCCGCCGTTCTTGAAGGCGGCATGGCCGAAACGATCATAGGCCGCGCGCTTCTGCGGGTCCTTGAGGCAGTCATAGGCCTCGCTGACCGCCTTGAACTTGGCCTCGCTGTCCTTGCACCCGGCGTTCTTGTCCGGATGGTATTTCATCGCAAGCTTGCGATACGACGATTTGATCGTCGCCGCGTCCGCGGTCCGCTCGCAGTCGAGCAGCTCGTAATAGTCGATCTCGGTCATGCCACGCCCCCGCGCCTATCGCCGTCACCCCGGCGAAGGCCGAGGTCCAGTGCCGCGCGCGGTCTCGTCTGCGGCGCTGGATACCGGCCTGCGCCGGTATGACGGGAGAGGTTCATGTCAGTTCACTCCGGCGCGGATCACGCCTTGTGGTCGTCGACTTCCGAGAACTCGGCGTCGACCACGTCGTCCTTCGGCGCATCGGCCTGCGCGGTCTCGCCCTGCGGCGCGGCCTCGCTCTGCTGCTGCTTCTCGTAGATCGCCTGGCCGAGCTTCATCGCGACCTGCGCCAGCGCCTGGCTCTTCTCGTTCATCTGATCGGGATCGTTCGACTCGACCGCCTTCTTGGCGGCGTCGATCGCGCCCTGGATCTCACCGCGGAGCGACTCGTCGACCTTGTCGCCATTGTCGGCGAGCTGGCGCTCGGTGGTGTGGATCAGCGACTCGGCGTTGTTCTTCGCCTCGGCCGCCGCGCGGCGCTTCTTGTCCTCCTCGGCGAACGATTCGGCGTCGCGCACCATCTGGTCGATGTCCGCGTCGGAGAGACCGCCCGAGGCCTGGATGCGGATCTGGGTCTCCTTGCCGGTGCCCTTGTCCTTGGCCGAGACGTTGACGATGCCGTTGGCGTCGATGTCGAACGTCACCTCGATCTGCGGCACGCCGCGCGGCGCCGGCGGGATGCCGACCAGGTCGAACTGGCCGAGCAGCTTGTTATCCGCCGCCATCTCGCGCTCGCCCTGGAACACCCGGATCGTCACCGCCTGCTGATTGTCGTCGGCAGTGGAATAGACCTGGGTCTTCTTGGTCGGGATCGTGGTGTTGCGATCGATCATGCGCGTGAACACGCCGCCGAGCGTCTCGATGCCGAGCGACAGCGGGGTGACGTCGAGCAGCAGCACGTCCTTGACGTCGCCCTGGAGCACGCCCGCCTGGATCGCCGCGCCCATCGCGACCACCTCGTCGGGGTTCACGCCGGTGTGCGGGTCCTTGCCGAAGAACTGCTTCACGATCTCGCGCACGCGCGGCATGCGCGTCATGCCACCTACCAGCACCACCTCGCTGATGTCACCTGCGGAGACGCCCGCGTCGGCCAGCGCCTTCTTGCACGGATCGAGCGTGCGCTTGATCAGGTCCTCGACCAGCCGCTCCAGGTCGGCGCGGGTGATCGTCTTGACGAGGTGCTTCGGGCCGTTCTGGTCGGCGGTGATGAAGGGCAGGTTGACCTCGGTCGACTGCGCCGACGACAGCTCGATCTTCGCCTTCTCCGCAGCCTCCTTGAGGCGCTGCAGCGCGAGCTTGTCCTTGGTGAGGTCGATGCCCTCGTCCTTCTGGAAGCCCTGCGCGAGATAGTCGACGATCTTGTTGTCGAAGTCCTCGCCGCCGAGGAAGGTGTCGCCGTTGGTGGCCTTCACCTCGAACACGCCGTCGCCGATCTCGAGCACCGACACGTCGAACGTGCCGCCGCCGAGGTCATAGACCGCGATCGTCTTGCCGTCCTGCTTGTCGAGGCCATAGGCCAGCGCCGCCGCGGTCGGCTCGTTGATGATGCGCAGCACCTCGAGGCCCGCGATCTGGCCGGCGTCCTTGGTCGCCTGGCGCTGCGCGTCGTTGAAGTAGGCTGGGACGGTGATCACCGCCTGGGTGACGGTCTCGCCGAGGTAGGACTCGGCGGTCTCCTTCATCTTCTGCAGCGTGTAGGCGCTGATCTGCGACGGGCTGTAATCCTTGCCGCCGGCGTTGACCCACGCGTCGCCATTGGCGCCGCGCACGATCTTGTACGGGACCAGCTCGGTGTCCTTCTTGGTGACGGGATCGTCGAAGCGGCGGCCGATCAGGCGCTTCACCGCGAAGATCGTGTTGTCGCCGTTGGTGACGGCCTGGCGCTTCGCGGGCTGGCCGATCAGCCGCTCGCCGTCCTTGGCGAAGGCGACGATCGACGGCGTGGTGCGCGCGCCCTCCGCATTCTCGATGACCTTGGCCTTGCCGCCTTCCATCACGGCCACGCACGAATTGGTGGTGCCGAGGTCGATCCCGATAACTTTTGCCATGAGTGCTTTGCCTAGCCCCTGCGTTGACGTGTATTGATGCGGCGGCGCCCCGTTACGGCAGCGCAACCGCGATGACGAAGCGCGATATAGGTGCGGCGTCGCGCCCCGCAAGATTGCGGCACCGGTGTGGCGGGGCGCGGGCGGGAACGATTGCCTGACTCGCGCGTGTCACGTAGGGAGGCCCGACCATGCAGACCGCCCGCATCTACCAGCGCCCGAAGAACGCCATGCAGTCGGGCAAGGCCCGCACCGATCACTGGCAGCTCGAGTTCGAGCCGGGCGAGCCCAAGAAGCCCGACGCGCTGACCGGCTGGGCCGGCAGCGGCGACACGCGCGACCAGGTCAAGCTGGGCTTCCCGACGTGCGAGGCGGCGGTGGCCTATGCCGAGCAGCAGGGGCTGCGCTACACCGTGATCCCGACCCCGACCAAGACGCTGAAGCTGCAGAGCTACGCGG
Organism: Sphingomonas citri; assembly: GCF_019429485.1. Classification (GTDB taxonomy): domain Bacteria; phylum Pseudomonadota; class Alphaproteobacteria; order Sphingomonadales; family Sphingomonadaceae; genus Sphingomonas; species Sphingomonas citri. The sequence goes on from NZ_JAHXZN010000013.1 coordinate 54,589, forward strand.
ACAACTTCCGGTAGGTGCGGGGGGAGGGGCTAACCTCCCGCGTCGCTGCTCGCGCCTTCCCGCGGCTGTGAAGGATCCGACGTCTAGTTCGCGCCGGGTCGACTCATCGTCGAGAGCGGCGCTCTTCTCTCGCCGTCAGCCTCGCGTCCCTGCCGCCCTCCTCCCGCCTCCCCGTCATCCCCGCGGAGGCGGGGATCCAGACGCGCGGACTTCTCGATAGAGGCGCGACGTCAGCGTTTATGGAGGCCCGCCTTCGCGAGGATGACGCAAAGAAGGCGGTGCCATCGGCGCGTGACAAGCGGTCGCATTGAGCCACCACCTATCCCGTCGTGCCAAGCAAACGCGACCCCGGCGCCCTCACCGCTCGCCCAGCATCGCCTCGGGCCGCACCACCCGGTCGAAGGTCTCCGCGTCGACCAGCCCAAGTTCCAGCCCGGCCTCGCGCAGCGTCAGCCCGCGCTCGTGCGCGTGCTTGGCGATCTTGGCGGCATTGTCATAGCCGATCTCGGGCGCGAGCGCGGTGACCAGCATCAGCGAGCGCTCGACCAGCTCGCCGATCCGCGCCTCGTTGGCGCTGAGCCCGTCGACGCAGCGCAGCGCGAAGCTCTCGCATCCGGTCGCCAGCAGATCGATCGAGCGCAGCACCGCGGCGCCGATCATCGGTTTGAACACGTTGAGCTCGAGGTGCCCCTGCGCGCCGCCGACCGTGACCGCGACGTGGTTGCCCATCACCTGCGCCGCCACCATCGTCAGCATCTCGCACTGGGTCGGGTTGACCTTGCCCGGCATGATCGAGCTGCCCGGCTCGTTGGCGGGCAGGTCGAGCTCGCCGAGGCCACTGCGCGGGCCCGAGCCGAGCAGGCGAATGTCGTTGGCGATCTTGGTGCACGCCACCGCCAGCGTGTTGAGCGCGCCGGAGAGGTGAACGAGCGGGTCGTTGCTCGCCAGCGCCTCGAAGAGATTCTCCGCCGGCGCGAACGCCACGCCGGTGATCGCGGCGAGCTCGGCGGCCACGTCGCGCGCGAACTTGGCAGGCGCGTTGAGCCCGGTGCCGACCGCGGTGCCGCCCTGCGCGAGCCGGTCGGTGCCCTGCTCCACCGCGGGCTCGATCCGCCGCAGGCAGCGGTGCAGCTGGTGCGCGTAGCCGGAGAATTCATCGCCGAGCGTCAGCGGCGTCGCGTCTTGGAGATGGGTGCGGCCGATCTTCACCAGCCCGGCCCACTCGCGTGCGCGCGCGTCGAGCGAACCGTGCAGTCTCTCGATCGCAGGGATCAGCCGCCGGCGCACCGCGAGCGAGCAGGCGACGTGAAGCGCGGTGGGGAAGCTGTCGTTGGACGATTGTCCGCGGTTGACGTCGTCGTTGGGATGGACCGGCGCCTTGCCGCCGCGCTGGCCGGTGAGGATCTCGTTGGCGCGGCCCGCGATCACCTCGTTGACGTTCATGTTGCTCTGCGTGCCGCTGCCGGTCTGCCAGATTACCAGCGGAAATTGGTCGTCGAGCAGCCCCTGCGCGATCTCCTGCGCCGCGGCCTCGATGGCGTCCGCCTTCTCGGCGGCGAGCCCGTGGCGGCGGTTCACCCGCGCCGCCGCCTGCTTCACCAGCGCGAGTGCGCGGACGATCTCGATCGGCATCCGCTCGCGCGCGCCGAACGGGAAATTCTCGAGACTGCGCTCGGTCTGCGCGCCCCAATAGGCGGCGGCGGGCACCTCGATCGCGCCGATCGAGTCGGTCTCGGTGCGCGTGGCGGCGAATTCGGTGGGGGCGTCGGTCATGCCGGCTCAACTCGCCGGCGGCCGCGACGTTGCGCGACACGTCAGCGGCACCGACCCGCTGCGGCGCGCGAACTTCGGCACGGGGGGCCTCGCGCCGCCGCGGAAACCCGCACGGCAGGTCATCGCGATGTCACCGCCGAGAACGCGATCCGCCAGCATTTCCGCGGGTTTGAGGCGAAGCGACTGCGACGCTGGCGCGATCGCCCGACGGGATTATCCTAGGATGACGAGACGTCCGACCGCCGGACGCAGGAGAGGCCCATGACCGTCATCCCCGCCGCCGCGCCGCCCGCCGCGCCGCGCCCCTTCTACCAGCATCTCTACGTCCAGGTGCTGATCGCGATCGTCGCGGGCGCGCTGCTCGGCCATTTCCAGCCGACGCTCGGCGCCGCGCTCAAACCGCTCGGCGATGCCTTCATCAAGCTGGTGAAGATGGTGATCGCACCGGTCATCTTCCTCACCCTGGTGAGCGGCATCGCGGGGCTGAGCGAGCTCCGCTCGGCCGGGCGGATCGCGCTCAAGGCGTTCGGCTATTTCCTCTTCTTCTCGACGCTGGCGCTGGTGGTCGGGCTGATCGTCGCCAATGTCGTCCAGCCCGGCGCGGGCATGAACGTCGATCCCGCCACGCTCGATACCGGCGCGGTGAAGGACTATGCCGCCAAGGCGCACGAGACCTCGCTGATCGGCTTCCTGCTCGCGATCATCCCGACCACGCTCGTCTCCGCGCTGGCACAGGACAATATCCTGCAGGTGCTGCTGGTGGCGATCCTGTTCGGCGTATCGATCAGCCTCGTCGGCGCGCCGGCGCGGCCGGTTCTCGACCTCGTCGAGCGGCTCAACCTCGTCGTCTTCAAGGTCGTCGCCATCCTGATGCGTGCGGCGCCGATCGGCGCGTTCGGCGCGATCGCCTTCACCGTCGGAAAATATGGCGCAGGCAGCCTGGTCAACCTCGGCGGGCTGGTGCTGACCTTCTACGCCACCTCGCTGATCTTCGTGCTGGGCGTGCTGGGCGTGGTGGCGCGGCTGCACGGTTTCTCGATCCTGCGGCTGATCGCCTATCTAAAGGGCGAGCTGCTGCTGGTGCTCGGCACCTCCTCGTCCGAGCCGGCGCTGCCGGGGCTGCTCACCAAGCTGGAGGCGGCCGGGTGCGATCGCGGCGTGGTCGGGCTGGTGGTGCCGACGGGCTATTCGTTCAACCTCGACGGCACCAACATCTACATGACGCTGGCGGCGCTGTTCATCGCGCAGGCGTGCAACGTCGACCTCACGCTCGGCCAGCAGCTGCTGCTGCTCGCGGTGGCGATGCTCTCGTCCAAGGGAGCGGCCGGGGTGACCGGCGCCGGCTTCATCACGCTGGCGGCGACACTGTCGATCGTCCCGACCGTGCCGGTTGCGGGCATGGCGCTGATCCTCGGGGTCGACCGCTTCATGAGCGAGTGTCGCAGCCTGACCAATTTCGTCGGCAACGCGGTGGCCGCGATCGTGGTGGCGCGCTGGGAGAACAAGCTGGACCGCGCGCGACTCGACTCAGCGTTGCGCGGGGACGTGGCGCTGTCGGACACGGCGCCGCTCGCCGCCGAATGATCGCTTCGATCAATGGTTACCAACCATCTCATTTGATCTGCATCATCAGCGGAGCAACATATTGTCTCGGGGAAGGCAGAAGGCGCAATGTGATTACCGCTTTGGGCATATGCCGCTAAGCTGAACTCTAGGTGACGAAAAGATCATCTACCAACCATATTGGGTAAAAGGCACCTGTGCGACAGTCCCACTTCACCGTATAATGTACTCATTCCGCTGAAAAAGGCTTTGCGGGGGCGGCGGGTTGCACGGGCTATGCAGGGAGCTCGTGCAACCATTGGGAAACGCCGACACTCGTCCGTCTTTATCCGGGAATGATTGTCTTGACGGCGATGGTTACTGAAGGTGAAAGGACCAGCACGGTGCCGAATTACGCGACGGCCGCGCGACGTCAGACTGACATGCCCCCGGCTCATGCCAGCGTTCGTCTCTCGATGCCCATTCATCAGAAGGTGCGGCTGATCGCCGAGCTGCATACCGGCATCAACGTCGCCATGCTGCGGCCGCTGCGCGGCAACGTCGATCGTCTGCTCGTCCTGGCGCTGCTGATGCGCACCGCGCTGACCAAGCCCGAGCGCGACGGCGCGATCTCGATCCACTCGGCGGCGCTGTCGCTGGGGCGGCCGTTCGAGACGGTGCGCCGCCACATCGCCGCACTGATCGACTCGGGGCTTTGCCATCGGATCGACGCCGGTGTCACCATGTCGCCGCGCTTCTGGCGCAGCCGCTTCATCAAGGCCAAGCTGCGCTACGCGCACGATTGCTTCGTCCGCTTCGTGGCCGATGCGACGGCCGCGGGCGCGATCGAGCTGCCGACGATGCGTTCGGTCGGCCATTTCACCGAGATCGACGGGGTGTGCGGGCTGCTCGACCTGATGCTGGCGCTGGTCGATCAGAACCGCAACCTGTTCCCCGAGGCGGTCGATACCGCGATCTTCTCCGCGATCCTCCACGCCAACACGCAGCGCTTCGCCGCCGAGGGCGGCACGCTGGCGGCGCGTGGCGAGAGCGGCGCGAGCTTCCGCCAGAGCCATGCCGTACGCGTCGCCGCGATCGCGCGCGCGCTGTCCCTACCCGACACCACGGTACGCCGCCGCATCGCCGCGATGACGGGGCCGAGCGGGCCGCTCATGCGCACGCGCTCGGGCACGCTGGTCGATCCGGCCTGGCTCGAACGCGCCAGCGCGATGGCGTGCGAGGCCCGTCACGGCTCGATGCAGCTGATCCTCAACCGCGTCGCCGCGGCGGGCTTCCCCTTCCACGCGCCCGCCTCGGCCTATCTGGGCGGACGACCGGAGAGCCCGCGGATCGACTGAGCGGAGCGCTCAGCCGCGCGGCGGGCGCGGCGCCAGCGCAGAGAGCACGCCGCGCATCGTGCGGACCTCCTGGCTGTTCCAGCCGGGCTTGGTCAGCATCGTCCGCAGCGTGCGACGCGACGCGGGTGCGCGGTCGAGCGGGAAGAAATAGCCCGCCTCGTCGAGCAGCGCGTCGAGCTGCGCGATCATGCCGTCCAGCTCCTGCTGCGGCGCGGGCGGGGCGAGCTCGGTCTCGGGCGGGCTGGCGAGCGCCTGCCCCTTCGACCACTCATAGGCGACCAGGATCACCGCCTGGGCGAGGTTGAGGCTGCCGAACTCGGGGTTGATCGGCACGGTGACGATCGTCCGCGCCACCGCGACGTCGTCGGTCTCGAGACCCGATCGTTCGGGGCCGAACAGGATCGCCGACCGGCCGGCGTCGGCGTGGATCGCGCGCGCGGCGACCTCTGGGGTGACGACGGGCTTGGTGACTCCGCGCTTGCGCACCGTGGTGGCATAGACATGGGCGCAGTCGGCGACCGCCTCGGCGACGCTGTCATACACGAGCGCGCGCTCGAGCACGACGTCGGCGCCCGAGGCGGCGGGGCCGGCCTGCGGATTGGGCCAGCCGTCGCGTGGTGCGACGAGCCGCAGCTCGGTCAGCCCGAAGTTGAGCATCGCCCGCGCGGCCTTGCCGATGTTCTCGCCCAGCTGCGGGCGGACGAGGACGATGACGGGGGGTGGGGCGGGCGACGCGCCATGCCACCGTTCGCGCTGAGGAGAGGCTGAGCCTGTCGAAGCCTCGTCTCGAAGGGCTGACCGCCGTCCGAGTCGACTGATCGACGCCCAGTCCCCCGCAACGAGCGCCTCCTTCTTGGCACGCGACCAACCCTTGATCTGCTGTTCGGCGGCGAGCGCATCGTCGCGACCCGGAAAGGCTTGTGACCAGACCAGTGTGACGGGGCGTCGCTCACGCGTGTAGCCCGGCAGCTCGCCCGTCTGATGCTGGTCGATGCGCCGCTCAAGGTCGTCGGTGTGGCCCACGTAATAGCTGCCGTCGGCACAGCGGAGTAGGTAGGCGAAGAAGCTCATCACCGCGCTATGTGGCCCTCGTAGAGCTCAGGCAAGGGCGGTGGCGTTCGCGGTGGGAGCGCTTCGAGACGAGGCTTCGGCAAGCTCAGCCTCTCCTCAGCGCGAACGGTAGGTTCGGGCCGCGGGCCTTGGAAGAGATCCGTTCGTGCTGAGCAGCCGCTGAGCTCGTCGAAGCGGCGTCTCGAAGCACCGCGCAGTCCGCTCATGGCAGCGCCCTCACCCTTCCCGCCCGGCCTCCTCGACGCTGCCGGCGAACTCCTCGAAGTCGCGCGCCTCGCTGAAGTCGCGGTACACGCTGGCGAAGCGGATATAGGCAACCGAGTCGAGCCCCTTGAGCCCGTCCATCACCATCTCGCCGATGCGCTTGGCCGAGACCTCGGCGTCGCCGCTGGTCTCGAGCTGGCGCTGGATGCCGCTCACCAGTTTCTCGAGCTGGATCGGCTCCACCGGGCGCTTGCGCGCCGCGATCGACACCGAGCGGAGCAGCTTCTCGCGGTCGAACGGCTCGCGGCGATGCTCGCTCTTCACCACGGTCAGCTCGCGCAGCTGGATCCGCTCGAAGGTGGTGAAGCGCGCGGCGCAGCCCTCGCACTGGCGCCGGCGCCGGATCGCCGCCCCGTCGTCGGTGGGGCGGCTGTCCTTCACCTGGCTCGCGTCATGGCCGCAGAACGGGCAGCGCATCTCAGTCCTTCACCCGTCCCGGTAGGCGGCGCTCACAGCCCGCTTTTCTTGGTGCCCTTGTGATAGGCATAGGCCGCGCCCGCGATCGCGCCGAACACCGGGCCGATGAAGGGCACCGGGATGGCGACCACCGCGCCGAGCGCGCCCCATTTGGCCATGCTCTTGCCCAGCCCGGGCGTGCCCTGCACGTTGCTCTGCACCTCGCGGGCCTTCTCGTCGATCGACGCCATCGGCGAACCTCCTTATTGGTAGATCGGGAAACGCGCGCACAGCGCACGCACGCGGTCCCGAACGCTCGCCTCGACCTGCGGGTCCCCCGCCTCGCCCTTCTGCGCCAGCCCATCGAGCACGTCGGCCACCATGTTGCCGATCTCGCGGAACTCGCCCGTGCCGAAGCCGCGCGTCGTGCCCGCGGGCGAGCCGACGCGGATGCCGCTGGTCTTCACCGGGGGCAAAGGATCGTTGGGGATGCCGTTCTTGTTGCAGGTGATGCCCGCGCGCTCCAGCGCCTCGTCGGCGTCGCGGCCGGTGACGCCCAGCGGGGTGAGATCGACCAGCGCCAGGTGCGTGTCGGTGCCGCCCGAGACCAGGTCGGCGCCGCGCTCCTTCAGCGTCGCCGCGAGCACCTTGGCATTCTCCACCACCGCGGCCGCATAGCCGCGGAACTCGGGGCGCAGCGCCTCGCCGAACGCCACCGCCTTGGCGGCGATGACGTGCATCAGCGGGCCGCCCTGCAGCCCGGGGAAGACCGCCGAGTTGATCTTCTTGGCGATGGCCTCGTCGTCGGTCAGGATCATGCCGCCGCGCGGGCCGCGCAGCGTCTTGTGCGTGGTGGTGGTGACGACGTGCGCGTGGCCGAACGGGGTCGGGTGGACACCGCCCGCGACCAGACCGGCGAAATGCGCCATGTCGACCATGAAGGTCGCACCGACCTGGTCGGCGATGGCGCGGAAGCGTGCGAAATCGATGTGGCGCGGATAGGCCGAGCCGCCCGCGATGATCACCCGCGGCTTGTGCTCGGCGGCGAGCCGCTCGACCGCGTCATAGTCGATCAGATGCGTCTCGGCGTCGACGCCGTACTGCACCGCGTTGAACCACTTGCCGCTCAGCGCCGCGCGCGCGCCGTGGGTGAGGTGGCCGCCGGCGTCGAGGCTGAGCCCCAGGATCGTGTCGCCCGGCTTGGCCAGCGCGAGCATCACCGCGCCGTTGGCCTGCGCGCCGGAGTGCGGCTGCACGTTGACGAAGCCGCAGCCGAACAGCTGCTTGGCGCGGTCGATCGCGAGCTGCTCGACCTCGTCCGACGGGTGGCAGCCCTGGTAATAGCGCTTGCCCGGGTACCCTTCCGCATATTTGTTGGTGAAGACCGAGCCCTGCGCCTCGAGCACCGCGCGGCTGACGATATTCTCGCTCGCGATCAGCTCGATCTGGGTCTGCTCGCGGGTCAGCTCATGCTCCACGCCGGCGAACACCGCGGGATCGGCCTCGGCGAGGCCGCGATCGAAGAAACCGCTCGGCGCCGTGCTGAGCTGGTGGGCGGGGTTGGTGCTCATACGGGCTCCTTGAGCATGTCGACGCGGGCGGCGTGGCGCCCGCCGAGGAAGTCGGTCGCCAGGAAGGTGGCGACGCACTGCTTGGCCATGTCGAGGCCGATCAGTCGCGCGCCGAGCGCGATCGCGTTGACGTCGTTGTGGCTGCGCGCGAGCGCGGCGGAATAGGGCTCCGACACCAGGGCGCAGCGCACCGCCGGGTTGCGGTTGGCCGCGATCATGATGCCGATGCCCGAGCCGCACAGCGCGACGCCGCGCTCGACCCGGCCCGAGGCGAGCGCCTCGGCGAGGACGCGGCCATAGTCGGGATAGTCGACGCTGGCGGTGCCGTCGGTGCCGAGATCGGTGACGGCGTGGCCCTGCTCGTTGAGCCAGGCCTTGAGCTCCTGCTTGAGCGCGAAGCCGGCATGGTCGGTGGCGATGGCGACTCGCACGGGATCACTCCTCCGGGCGCGGGCGGACGATCGCCCGCGATCCTCGCCGGGTGCCCCCCGGCGCCGGCGCAGTCAAGCGCGAATGGGTCGTGGCGTGGCTTACCCCTTCTTCGCCGCGATGTAGCGATCGACCTGCTCCTCGAGCACGCCGAGCGGCAGCGCGCCCTGGCTCAGCACCGCCTCGTGGAAGTCGCGGATGTCGAACCTCGGCCCGAGTTCGCGCTCGGCGCGCGCGCGCAGTTCGGCGATCTTGAGCTGGCCGACCATGTAGCTGGTCGCCTGCCCCGGCCAGTTGAAATAGCGATCGACCTCGCGCGCGGTATCGGTGTCCGACACCGAGCTGTTGGTGCGGAAATAGGCGATCGCCTGGTCGCGCGTCCACCGCTTGGCATGGATGCCGGTGTCGAGCACCAGACGGATCGCGCGCCATACCTGCAGCGACAGCATGCCGAAGCGATCGTAGGGCGTCTTGTACACGCCCATCTCGTCCGCCAGCCGCTCCGAATAGAGCCCCCAGCCCTCCATATAGGCGCCGTAGCCGCCGAACTTGCGGAACTTGGGCAGGTCGGTCAGCTCCTGCTGGCGCGCGATCTGAAAATGGTGCCCCGGCGCGCCCTCGTGCGCGGCGATGCCCGCGACCTGCACCTTCTGCGTCTGGTTCATGTCGACCAGGTTGACGTAGTAGATGCCCGGCCGCGTGCCGTCCGCCGAGGGCGGGTTGTAGAAAGCGGTGGAGGCGGTGCCCTCGCGCCACTTCTCGACCGCGCGCACCTCCAGCGGGGCCTTGGGCAGCACGCGGAAATAGCGCGGCGCCGCCGCCATCACGCCGGCGATCACGGCGCGCGCGTCGCCGAGATACTGTTCGCGGCCCGCGGCGGTGTTGGGATATTTGAGCGACGGGTCCGTGCGGACCTTGTCGAAGAACTGTTCCAGCGTGCCGGTGAAGCCGACCTGGCGCTTGACCGCTTCCATCTCGCCGCGGATCGCCGCCACCTGCCGGAGCCCGAGCTGGTGGATCTGCTCGGCGCTGAGATCGGTGGTGGTCGAGTCGCGCAGCCGGTCGGCGTAATAGGCCGCGCCGTCGGGCAGGTGCCACGCGCCGTAATTGCCCGTCGCCTTGGGCGCGATCTCGTCGAGCGCCGCGATCAGCACGGTATAGCCCTGGCGGAACGGGCCCTTGAGCGCGGCGGTGGCGTCGGCGAGCAGCTGCGTCTTGGTCGCGGCCGGCGCGTCGAGCGCGGCGACCTTCTTGCGGAAGTCGGCCAGCAGCGTCGAATCGGGGCCGGCATCGAACGGCGCGCCGGTGACGACCTTGAGCGCGTCGGCGCGGGCCGGGGCGAAATTGACCTGGTTGGGAATGATCCCCTTGGCGGCCTGCAGGCGCATCGTCGCGGCGACCTCGCGCATCACGCGCTCGGTGTCGCGCAACCGCGCGATGTACGCACGCGCGTCGGCGACGGTGTCGACGCGGTGGTTGTTGATCAGCAGCACCGGGAGCGCGCCCGCCGGGCTGCCGTTGGTCGAGACCGGGAAGCGCAGCTGGCGGAAGCGGAACGCGGCGCGGTCGCGCGCCACCTGCTCCTCGAACAGGCGATAGCTGACCCGCGCCGACTCGCCGAGCTGCTCGGGGCGGAAGCGGCGGTGCAGCTCGGCGAGCTGGCGCTCGGCGAGGTCGCGCGCGCGCACCTGCGCGGCGTCGGTGTAGTCGTCGAGCCGATCCTCGTCGGTCTTCAGGCCGAGCTGGGTCTGACTCTCCGGACTGAGCGCGAGCTGCTCGTCGAACTTCTGGTCGAGGAAGGCGAGCAGCGCGCGGTCGGCCGCCTGGGTCGCGCCCGCGGGCGCCGCGGGCGGGGCCGCCTGCGGCGCGGGCGCGGCGGCGACCAGCGCGAGGGTCGACGTCAACAACAGCGCGGCGTTCAGGCGCATTCACTCTCTCCCGGTGCGACGCGCCTTCATGTCGCGCGCATACCGGCGGCGCAATGGTCGCGCGTCAGGGCTTCTTCGGCAACAGCAGGTCGACCACCTGCTTGAGCGGGTCGAGCAGACCCGGAAGCGGCTTCTTGGCGGCATCGTCCGCCGCCTTCTGCGCCGCCTTCGCCGCGTCGTCGGCGGCCTTCTGCGCGTCGCGCGCCGCCTTCTCCTGCTCCCTGGCGGCGTCGGCCGCGGCCTTGGCGGCCTTGTCGGCAGCGTCCTTCGCCGCCTTGTCCGCGTCCCTGGCAGCCTTGTCGGCGTCGCGTGCCGCCTTCTCCGCGTCCTTGGCGGCCTTGTCGGCGGCCGCCTTGGCGGCCTGATCGGCGGCCTTCTGCGCCTGGTCGGCGGCCTTGGCGGCATCCTGCGCCGCCTTCTGCGCGGCGAGATCGGAGAGGGCCTTGGCGGCGTCGCGGGCGGCCTTCTCGATCGCTGCCTGCAGCGCCGCGGCGGCGGCGTTGCCGGCGCCCTTGGCGGCGCTGTCCGCCTGCGCCTGTGCCTGCGCGGCCTGCGCCGCCGCCGCGGCGGCGGCGGCCTGGGCCGCCTGCGCCTGGCTCGCCGCCGCCGCCTGCG
>NZ_JAHXZN010000014.1 GCF_019429485.1 Sphingomonas citri
ACGGGCCCGAGGACTATCACGCGCGGATCGACGATCCCGCGACCGGGATCACGCCCGAGACCTTGCTGTTCATGCGCGGCGCCGGGCCGGTCGGCTATCCCGGCGCGGCCGAGGTGGTGAACATGCGGCCGCCGGCGTATCTGATCACCGAGGGCGTGCATGCCTTGCCGTGCATCGGCGACGGGCGCCAGTCGGGGACGAGCGGATCGCCGTCGATCCTCAACGCCTCGCCCGAGGCGGCGGCGATGGGGGCGCTGGCCTTGCTGCGCACCGGCGACCGCGTGCGCGTCGACCTCAACCGGGCGCGCGTCGACGTGCTGGTGGAGGAGGCCGAGCTGGCCGAGCGCCGCCGCGCTTTGGAGGCGGCGGGGGGCTATGCCTATCCCGCCTCGCAGACGCCGTGGCAGGAGATCCAGCGCGCGGTGGTGGGCCAGATGAACACCGGCGCGATCCTCGAGGGCGCGGAGAAATACCAGCGCATCGCCCAGACCATGGGCCTGCCGCGGGATAATCACTGACGGGGGAGCGCGTGGCGGCGCTCGGCCGCCAGCGCCGTGCATTGCCGGGCGGCACCGCCACCCCTGCCGTCATCCTGAGCTTGTCTCAGGATCCACTGTCCCGCAGGCGCCGCGGCGGTTGGGTAGGCGGCACGGTGGATCCTGAGACGAGCTCAGGATGACGCCAGAAGGTGAGGGCGCCGTGCCGACTTACGGGATGGCACACTGACGGGATGGCGCACTGACGTGACGGGATGGCGCTCGGGGGCGAGCGCGCGGGGCAGGTGCACTCACCGCGCGACCTCTCTGCGCCTCCGCGCCTCTGCGCGAACAAATTTCTCACGCGAAGCCGCGAGGACGCGAAGCAGTGAGACGCGGCACGATCACCGCCTGAGCAACGCCTTCGCGTCCTCGCGTCTTCGCGTGAGATGATCTCGCGCGGAGGCGCGGAGAGGGCGCGCGTGGGGCGATCGGCGTGGTCGCCAGTGACGAGGTGAGAGCGCCTGCGGCGCGGGCCTTCTCCGCGCCGATACACCACCAACGAAAAGGGCGGCCTCGCAAGGCCGCCCTCCCGTCTTTCCACCCCGACGCGCGGCCTACCGCGGCGAGGCCTCGCGCTTGCCGTCGAGCCGCCGTGCCACGCCCCAGGGATTGGCGTCCGCCAGCGCCTCGGGCAGCAGCGACGCGGGCAGGTTCTGCAAGCTCACCGGGCGCAGGAAGCGGTAGATCGCCGCTGTCCCCACCGAGGTGGTGCGCCCGTCGCTCGTCGCCGGGAAGGGGCCGCCGTGCACCATCGCGTGGCTCACCTCGACCCCGGTCGGCCAGCCGTTGACCAGGATGCGACCGACGCGGTCGGCGAGCACCGGGATCAGCGTCTTGGCCTCGGCCTCGTCCTCGGCGTCAAGGTGAAGCGTCGCGGTGAGCTGGCCCTCGAGGCTGGCGATCACCTGGCGCACCTCGTCCATGTCGCGGCACGCCACCACGATCGAGGACGAGCCGAACACCTCGTGCCCCAGCGCGCGGTCGGCGAGGAAGCTCGCCGCGTCGGCGCGGAACAGCGCGCCGACCGCCTGGTTGACGCCCTCGCCGACCTTGCCGCGCGCCACCGTCGTCACCGCGCTGTGCCGCGCCAGCGCCTCGACGCCCTGCTCGAAGCTGGCATGGATACCCGGCGACAGCATCGTCGCGGGCGCGCTCTCGGTCAGCGCACGGCCCGCCGCGGCGACGAAGGCGTCGAGCGCCTCGCCGGCGATCGCGAGCACCAGGCCGGGGTTGGTGCAGAACTGCCCCGCGCCCATCGTCAGCGACTGGACATAGGCCGGCGCCAGCGCTTCACCCCGCGTCTCGAGCGCGTGCGGCATGAGGACGACCGGGTTGATGCTCGACATCTCGGCATAGACCGGAATTGGCTCGGCGCGGTTGGCCGCGATCTTCACCAGCGCGAGCCCGCCGCCGCGGGAGCCGGTGAAGCCCACCGCCTTGATGCGGCGATCGGCGACCAGCGCCTCGCCGAGGCGGTTGGTCTCGCCCGGCAAATAGGAGAAGACGCCCGCGGGCAGCCCGGCCTTGTCGACCGCTGCGCGGATCGCGCGCGCGACCAGCTCCCCCGTGCCCGGGTGCGCCGGGTGGCCCTTGACCACGACCGGGCAGCCCGCGGCGAGCGCCGAGGCGGTGTCGCCACCTGCCACCGAGAAAGCGAGCGGGAAGTTGGAGGCGCCGAACACCGCCACCGGGCCGAGCGCGACGTTCATGCGGCGCAGGTCGGGGCGCGGCAGCGGCTGGCGATCGGGCAGCGCGGGATCGATCGTGGCGTCGAGCCAGTCGCCTTGGCGCACCACCTGCGCGAACAGCTTGAGCTGGCCGACGGTGCGGCCGCGCTCGCCCTCGAGCCGCGCGCGCGGCAGCCCGCTCTCCTGCTGCGCGCGCTCGATCAGCTGGTCGCCGAGCGCGACGATCTCGTCGGCGATCGCCTCGAGGAAGGCGGCGCGATCCTCTGGCGTGGTCGCGGCATAGGCCGGGAAGGCGGCGGCGGCGAGCTCACACGCGTCGGCGACCGCATCGGGGCCGGCCGAGGAGAAGGTCGGGGTGAGAGGCGCGCCCTTGGCCGGGTCGACCGCGGTGAACCGCGCCTCGGCCTGGCGCAGCTCGGCACCGATCAGCATCGCTCCGTCGATCATGGGTATCCTCGGATATGGGGAATTAGTCGGACATATTTAGGCGCCGGGGGGAGGGGGCGCAACCCTGGGGTGGGTCGCCGGCACGCGCTTCACCTCCGCTGTTCCCCGGCGAACGCCGGGGCCCAGGTGGGGGACGCTTGTGGGTCCCACCGCGGCCTTCCCAATTGGACCCCGGCGTTCGCCGGGGAACAGGTAGGTTGTGGCGAACGTCCCGCCACCACGGTGAGGCGGCGTGACCCACGCCACCCCGCCGTTCTCTCAGATGAAGCGGTTGAGCAGATACTCGATCCGCTCCTGCTGGCCCGAGCGCGGCCGGGGGTCGACGTTCTCGCGCTCGGCGAGGTCGGCGATCCCGGCGAGGTCGAGGCTCGACACCTGCTGGCCGAACGCGCCGTCCCAGCCGGCGTAGCGGTCGCGCTTGATCGAGTCGAGCCGGCCGTCCTCGATCAGCTTCGCCGCGTTGAGCAGCCCGCGCGCCACCGTGTCGATGCCACCGACGTGACCGTAGAACAGGTCGGCCGCGTCGACCGACTGGCGGCGCACCTTGGCGTCGAAGTTGAACCCGCCCGTGGTGAAGCCGCCGGCGCGCAGGATCTCGAGCATCGCCAGCGTCAGTTCCTCGACCGAGTTGGGGAATTGGTCGGTGTCCCAGCCATTCTGCGGGTCGCCGCGATTCGCGTCGATCGAGCCGAAGATGCCGAGCGCCGCGGCCGTGGCGATCTCATGCTCGAAGGTGTGGCCGGCGAGCGTGGCGTGGTTCGCCTCGATGTTGACCTTGACCTCGTTCTCGAGCCCGTAGCGCTTGAGGAAGCCATACACCGTGGCGGTGTCGAAGTCGTACTGGTGCTTGGTCGGCTCGTGCGGCTTCGGCTCGATCAGGATCGTGCCCTGGAAGCCGATCTTGTGCTTGTGCTCGACCACCAGGCTCAGGAAGCGGCCGAGATTGTCGAGCTCGCGCTTGAGATCGGTGTTGTGGAGCGACTCATAGCCCTCGCGACCGCCCCACAGCACGTAGTTCTGGCCGCCGAGCCGATGCGTCGCCTCGAGCGCGTCGCGCACCTGCACCGCGCCGAACGCGAACACCTCGGGATCGGGGTTGCTCGCGCCACCGGCGGCGAAGCGCGGGTGGCTGAACAGGTTGGCGGTGCCCCACAGCAGCTTGCGGCCCGACGCGGCCTGCAGCTTCTCGAGATGGTCGACCGCCTCGGCGAAGAAGCGGCGGTGCTCGGCGACGCCGTGCGCGTCCGCCATCACGTCGACGTCGTGGAAGCAGTAATAGGGCACGTCGAGCTTGCTGAAGAAGTCGAACGCCACCTGACGCTTCTGCGCCGCGGCGGCGCTGTCGTTGGCGCCGGCGTGCCACGGGCGGTTGAACGTGCCGCCGCCGAACACGTCCGAGCCCGGCCAGCAGAAGGTGTGCCAGAAGCAGGCGGCGAAGCGGAGGTGGTCCTCCATGCGCTTGCCGAGCACGACCCGGTCCTTGTCGTAGAAGCGGTAAGCGAGCTCGTTGTCGCTGTCGGGCCCCTCATACTTGATCTGGGGGATGTCGGCGAAGAAGTCGGTGGCCATGCAGGCGCTCCTTGGCGTGGTGGTTCGTGGGTAAGATCAGGCCGCGTGCGGCGCGATGCGGGGATAGGCGTCGCGGAAGGCGGCGCGCTTGGGAGCGAGCCGCTCGACCAGCGCGCGGTCGGGCGCGACGACGTGGCTGACCGGCGGGGCGACGCAGACCTCGGCGGGCGTGCCGCCGTCGACCGCGAGCTGCGCCAGCCGCGCCGCGCCCATCGCCGGGCCGACCTCACCGCCCTTGAGATAGGCGAGCTCGACCTCGAGCGCGGCGGCGAGCGTCTCGCCCCAGTAGCGCGAGCGCGCACCGCCGCCGATCACCGACAGCCGCTCGACCGCGGTGCCCGACTCGCGCAGCACGCGCACGCCGTCGGCCAGCGCGAAGGCGACGCCCTCGAGGACCGCCTGGGCGAGCCGCTCGGGCGTGGTGTCATGGTCGAGCCGCAGGAAGCCGCCGCGGACCTGCGCGTCATTGTGCGGCGTGCGCTCGCCCGAGAGATAGGGGAGGAACAGCTCGGGGCCGTTGCCGACGCCCGCCGACTCGGCGCGCGCAAACAGCTCGGCCGCGCCCGCGGCGCCGATCAGCCGCGCCGCCCAGTCGACGCAGACCGCGGCGGAGAGATGCACCGCCATCTGGTGCCACAGGTTCGGCAGACAGTGGCAGAAGGCGTGAACCGCGGCCGCCGGGTTGGCGCGCAGCTCGGCGGTGGCGACGAAGATCACGCCCGAGGTGCCGAGCGACAGCAGGGCGTCACCGTCCTTGACCACGCCGACGCCCGCCGCGCCGGCGGCATTGTCGCCGCCGCCGCCCGCGACCGGCACCTTCTCCATGCCCCAGCACTCGGCGATGTCGGCGCGCAGCGTGCCCGCGATGTCGCTGCCCTCGACCGCACGCGGCATCTGCTCGCGGCTGAGACCGGTCGCGGCGAGCAGGTCGTCGCTCCAGTCGCGCTTCGCCACGTCGAGCCACAGCGTGCCGGCGGCGTCGGACACGTCGCTCGCCTTCTCGCCGGTCATGCGCAGCCGGACATGATCCTTGGGCAGCAGCACGGTGCGGACCGCGGCGAACACCTCGGGCTCGTGGTGCGCGACCCAGAGGAGCTTGGGCGCGGTGAAGCCGGGCATGGCGAGGTTGGCGGCGACCTGGTGCAGCTCGGGCGCCTTGGCCTCCAGCTCGGCACATTCGGCGAAGGAGCGCCCGTCGTTCCACAGGATCGCGGGGCGCAAGGGGCGGTCGTCGGCACCGAGCAGGGTCGCGCCGTGCATCTGGCCGGCGAGTCCGATGCCGCGCACCGAGCGGCGCACCTCGGCGGGCAGCGCGCGCACCGCCGCCTCGGTCGCCTGCCACCACGCCTCGGGATCCTGCTCGGACCAGAGCGGGTGCGGGCGCTGCACGGTGAGCGCGGCGGTGCCCTGCGCGACGATCGCGCCCGCGGGGTCGATGACCACCGCCTTCACCCCCGAGGTGCCGATGTCGATGCCGAGGAACATGTTTTGCTTTCTACCAGGTCGGAGCGCTGAAGAGGGAAGGCTTAAGCCGTTCTACCCACCGCCCCGGCGAACGCCGGGGGCCGGGTACGGACCCGGCGCGAGATGCGGAGTCGTCTCCCAACTGCACCCCGACGTTCGCCGGGGTGGTGCTCCGCGGGGAGCACCGAGCCGTCCGCCGCCCCGCGCCTCACTTCACGAACGGGTCGATCGTCGGGATCGTGCCGTCCGGGTTGAACTTGAGCTCGGTCATCTTGACGTTGCGGAGGTGGTTCTTTCCCGACAGCTGCGTGTCCGCGTAGAACAGCCACCACTTGCCCTTCCACTCGACGATCGAGTGGTGCGTGGTCCAGCCCTGCACCGGCTTGAGGATATGGCCCTTGTAGGTGAACGGGCCGTAGGGCGTCTTGCCGATCGCGTAGTTGAGGAAGTGCGTGTCGCCGGTCGAGTAGGTGTAATAATATTGCCCGCCGCGCTTGAAGACCCAGGACGCCTCGAAGAAGCGCTTCTCATGGTCGCCGCCGAGCACGGGCTTGCCCTTCTCGTCGAGGATCACGGCGTCGCGCGGGGTCTCGGCGAAGCTCTTCATGTCAGCGTTGAGCTTGGCGACCTTGCCCGAGAGCGCGGGCTGGTCGTCCTGCTTGAGGTCGGTGTCGCTGCCGTTGGGATCGTACTTGCCGTCCTTCCAGCGCTGGAGCTGGCCGCCCCAGATGCCGCCGAAGTACATGTACGAGGTGCCGTCGGCGTCGGTGAACACCGCCGGGTCCATCGAGTAGCTGCCCTTGATCGCCTCGGGCTCGGCCTTGAACGGCCCCATCGGGTTGTTCGAGGTGGCGACGCCGATGCGGAACGCCCCCAGCCCGTTGCGGTCCTTGGTGCGATCGCGGGCGGGGAAGTAGAGGTAATACGTACCGTTCTTGTAGGCCGCGTCGGGCGCCCACATCTGCTGCGACGCCCAGGGCACGTCCTTCACGTCGAGCGCGACCGGGCCGACCGTGACCTTGCCGCCGGGCTCGTCGAGCCGCAGCACGCGATAGTCGCGCATCGCGTACTGGTTGCCGAGATCGTCGTCCTTGGTCTCGGTCGGAATGTCGTGGCTGGGATAGACGTAGAGCTTGCCGTCACCCCAAACGTGCGCCGAGGGGTCGGCGGTGTAGATGTCGCGCACCAGTGGCTGCGAGATGTACGATCGGCCGTCCGGCGCACGCTCCTGGTTCCAGCCGGAGGCGTCAGCGGTCGCGTTGTTGCCCGCGGCGGCCGACGTGCTCTCCTGCGAGGAGCAGGCGATCAGCGGCAGCGGCGCAAGCGCGGCGAGCAGCAGCCGGCGGGCAGTGGATCGGGATCGGCGCATTCGGGCGTACTCCTCTCGGTTCGCAGCGGATCTTCGCCCGCGTCCAGGATAGAGTTAGCGCTACCATGCGACATACGCAACAGCTTTGATCGTGCGATCGGGCGAGCTTAGGTCAAGCGCCGGATGGCAAGCGTGCGGTTGGCAGCACCGTGCCGAGAAGCAGGACGATCCAGCCCAGCGCGAGCAGGTACGACATGCCGGCGAACAGCAGCAGCGGGAGATAGCCGAGCCCTGCCGCCAGCACCACGCCCGCCACCTTGGAGATCACCACGCCCCCGACGTTGCCGCTGAACGAGCCGAAGGCAGTGACTCGCCCGACTTTCTGCTGCGGCACGATGTCGGCGATCAGCGCGAAGAGGTTGGTGGAGAAGGCCTGGTGCCCCGCCAGCGCGAGGGCCATCAGCGCCACCGCGGCGGGGTAGCTCGCCGTCGCTAGCGCGAGCGGGACGGGGAGCACGCAGAGTGCCGCCGCCAGCATCGCGCCGCGTCGCACCGTCCAGGCGCGATACCCGAGGGCGAGCAGCCGAGTCGCGAGGCCTCCGCCGAGCAGCGAGCCGAGCGCGGCGCCGCCATAGGCCAGCGCCAGCGGCACGCCGAGCTCGACTCCGCTGAGGCCGAAGCGGCGGTGGAAGAAGTCGGGCAACCAGAACAGCAGCAGCCACCAGGTCGCATCGGACAGCAGCTTGGCGCCCGCGACCGCCCAGGTGCGTCGCTCGCGCAGGATAGGGCCATAATCGGCCGGCGCTGTCGGTTCCAGCGCCATGGCGGGCGAGTCGAGCCGCAGCCCACGCGTGGCGACGAGCCAAGCCAGCGCCCAGCCGAGCCCGATCACCCCGGCCGCGGCGAAGGTGCCGCGCCAACCGAGCAGCAGCGCCGCGGCCGGGATGGCGAGCGGCGCCAGGATCGCGCCCAGGCTGCTCGCCGCGTTGCTGACGCCGAAGCCGGCCGAGCGCCACGTCGGCGGCAGCACCGCCGCGACGGTCTTGGTCGCGGTGGGCGTGCCCATCGCCTCCGTCGCGCCGAGCGTGACGCGGACCAGCACGAACTCGATCGTGGTGCGCGCCCAGCCGTGCAGCAGCGCGGCGACGCTCCACGCCGCGACGCCGACCGGGTTGGCCCATTTCACCCCGAGCTTGTCCGCGATCCAGCCGGTGACGAGGAAGCCGCCCGCCGCGCCGGCCTGGAACCAGGCGGCGAGCGTGCCGTAGTCGTCGTCGCTCCAGCTGAGGTCCGCGGCGATCTGCGGCTTGAGCACCGCGATGATCTGGCGATCGACGAGGTTGAGCACGCCCGCGGTGATCACGAGCGCGAAGAGGAGGGAGCGGCGGGCGGAGCCGAGGTCGGCGAGGCTGCGGCTCATGCGGCAGAGATGTGCGTGAGCCGCACCTTCTTCGTCATCTCGGCCTCGAGCCAAAGTCCATGGTGCCGCGCACGCCACGAGAGATGTGCGCGGGGTGCGATGGATGCCAGGTCACGCCCGGCATGATGGGGAAAAGGGTGCGAGTCAGACGATCGGGAACGCTCCGCCAAGGTCATCTCGCGGCCGCCTCGCCATAACACCTTCACCGCGCCAGCGGCGCGTGGTCGAGCCGCGGCAGCACGTGCCGCGCGAACAAATCGGCCTGGGCGGCGTGCGGGTAGCCCGAGAGGATGAAGGCGTCGATCCCCTCGGCGCGATACGCCTCGAGCTTGGCGAGCACCTGGTCGGGGTCGCCGACGATCGCGGCGCCGCAGCCCGAGCGTGCGCGCCCGATCCCGGTCCACAGGTTGGCCTCGGCGTAACCGTCGTCGCTGCCCTCGCGCAGCTCGGCCTGGCGGCGCACGCCGGCCGACTGCGAGTCGAGCGAGCGCGCGCGGATCGCGGCGCCGGTGGCATCGTCGAGCCGCGACAGCAGCCGGTCCGCGGCGTCGCGCGCCTCGGCCTCGCTCTCGCGCACCACGACATGGACGCGATAGCCGAAGCGCAGCGTCCGCCCCTTCGCCGCCGCGCGCGCGCGCAGGTCGGCGACGATAGCGCGCACGCCCTCGATCGTGTCGGGCCACATCAGATAGACGTCCGCCTGCGCCGCGGCGGCATCGCGCGCCGCCTCCGACAGCCCGCCGAAATAAAGCAGGGGGCAGCGCCCCAGCGTGGTGGTGATGCCGGGGGGGGCGAGCTTCAGCTGCCAGAACTCGCCCTGGTGATCGAGCGACTTGCCGTCGAGCAGCGTGCGCAGGATCTGCATCGCCTCGACGGTGCGGCGGTAGCGCGGCGCGCTCTCCAGCGTCTCGCCAGGCAGGTCGCTCGAGATGATGTTGACGGTGAGCCGGCCCCCGAGCATCCGGTCGATCGTCGCGATCTGGCGCGCGAGCTGCGGCGGCCAGCTCTCGCCGATGCGCACTGCCATCAGCAGCCACAAGCGGCGCAGCAGCGGCGCGATGCCGGCCGCGAAGGCGGTGGTGTCGATCCCGAGCGTGTAGCCGGAGGGCAGCAGGATATTGTCGAACCCGCCGCTCTCCGCCTGGAGCGCGATGTCGCGGCAATGCTCCCACGACGAGCGCAGCCGCTCGTCCGGAACGCCCAGGAACTCATAGTCGTCGTCGCACAGCGCAGAGAACCAGCTCACCTCGCAGGGAGCGCGAGTCATGGCAGTTTCTCCCCGGTGCCGGCCTCGAGCACCGCGTACCAGCGCGCGCGGGTCCACTCGACCTTGTGAGCGTCCGCCGCGGCGCGCACGCGTGCCGGGTTCTGCGAGCCGATGATCGGGATAACCCGCGCGGGATGCGCCATCACCCAGGACAGCGCCGCGGTGGCCGCGTCGACGCCGACCTCGGCGCCCTGCTCGGCGAGCAGTCGCGCCGCCGGGTGCGACGGGTCCGCCAGCCGACCGCCGCCGAGCGGCGACCAGGCGAGCACCGCGAGGTCGAGCCGCATCGCCTGGTCGAGCACGCCGTCGAACAGCGGCGCGGCGCGCAGCGGCGAGAATTCGGGCTGGGTGCTCGCCAGCGGCTGCGCGAGGAAGGACTGGAGCGCCTCCAGCTCGCGCACCGAATGGTTGGAGACGCCGAGAGCGCGTACCTTGCCCGTCTCCACCATCCGGGTCAGCGCTGCGGCGACCTCCTGCGGGTGCGTGAGGAAGTCGCGACGATGGACCTGGTAGAGGTCGATCACGTCGACGCCGAGGCGGCGCAGCGAGTCGTCGAGCGCCCCGGCGAGATAGTCGGCGCTCGAATTGTAGGGAATGCCGGGCCGGATGCCGCCCTTGGTCGCGATCACCATACGGTCACGCAGCGCCCGCTGCTCGGCGAGCGCGCGGCCGAACAATTCCTCGGCCGAGCCGAAGCCCGCCGGCACGTCCGCACCGTAGATGTCGGCGGTGTCGAACAGCGTGATCCCGGCCTCGAGTGCGGCGTCGATCAGCGCGCACACCGGCGCGATGTCGTCGCCGGCGAGGCGCCACATGCCCCAGGCGAGCGGTGAGACGGTCAGCCCGCTCTTGCCGAGCGGGCGCGGTTGGTTCGATAGGCGCAGCGTCGTCATCCGCGGCGGCATGGCACAGGGTTGGACGTGATGGTAGCCGAGATCAGGTACGGATTGGTCGGCACGGGCATGATGGGGGTCGAGCACCTCCGCAACATCGCGTTGGTGCCCGGCGCGCGCGTCGTCGCGCTCGCAGACCCGGTGCTGACCTCGCTCGGCTGGGCGCGCGATGCGCTCGGCGACGCCGCCGCCGGCGCGACCGCCTATGACTCGGCCGAGGGACTGGCGCGCGACGCGCAGGTCGACGCGATCGTGATCGCCTCGCCCAATCACACCCACCGCGCCGTACTGGAGCCGCTGTTCGCCACCGACGCGGCGATTTTGTGCGAGAAGCCGCTCGCCACCACGCTCGACGACGCGCGCTGGATCGTCGATCGGGCAGCCAGGCGCGCGGCGCCGTTCTGGACCGGCATGGAATATCGCTTCATGCCGCCCGCCGCCGCCTTCATCGAACAGGTCCATGCCGGGCGCGTCGGCGCGCTGCGCATGCTGTCGATCCGCGAGCACCGCTTCCCCTTCCTCGAGAAGGTCGGCGACTGGAACCGCTTCGCGCGCAACACCGGCGGCACGATGGTGGAGAAATGCTGCCACTTCTTCGACCTGATGCGCGTGATCACCGGCGCCGAGCCGGTGCGCGTCCACTGCTCGGGCGCGATGGACGTCAACCATCTCGACGAGCGCTACGGCGGCGAGCGCCCCGACATCATCGACAACAGCTTCACCACCGTCGATTTCAGCAACGGCGTCCGCGCCCTGCTCGACCTCTGCATGTTCGCCGACGGCGCCGAGCATCAGGAGGAGATGAGCGCCACCGGCGACGCCGCGCGGCTCGACGTACTGATCCCACCGGGCGAGCTGGTGTTCTCGCCACGCACTGGCTTCGGCAATCCGAAACGGGTGGAGCGCTCCACCGTCGCGATCGACCCGGTCGCGCATGCCGCCGGCAGCCACGAGGGCGCGACCTACTACCAGCATCTCGCCTTCGCCGCCGCAGTGCGCGGCGAGGCGCCGGTGCAGGTGAGCGCGGAGGACGGGCTGCGCGCGGTCGCGATCGGGGTCGCGGCCGAGATCAGCGCGCGCGAGCACCGCGTCGTCGAGATGAAGGAGCTGGGGCTGTGAGCCTCGTCCAGCCCGGCGACCATGTCGCGATCGTCGGCGGCGGCTTCTCAGGGACGCTGCTCGCGATCAACCTCGTCCGCCACGACGGCCCGCGCGCGACGCTGATCGAGCGGCGCCCCGCGCAGGTCGCGCGCGGCGTCGCCTATAGCGCGGCGCACGACGAGCATCTGCTCAATGTCCGCGCCGGCAACATGAGCGCGCTGCCCGACGACCCCGACCATTTCGTCCGCTGGCTCGAGCGCGAGGGGCTGGGCGAGCGCACCACCTTCGTGCCGCGCAAAATCTACGGCCGCTATCTCCGCGCGATGCTCGAGGAGGCCGCCGCGGCCAACCCGGAGCGGCTGACGCTGGTGACGGGCGAGGTCTGCGCGCTCGACTGCGACTCCCGGGGTTTCGCGCTGACGCTGGCCGAGGGCGGGCGCGTCGCGGCCGATGTGGCGGTGCTCGCGCTCGGCAACCTGCCGCCGCACAGCCCGCCCGGGCTCGACCCGGCGACGCTGCCCGACGGCTGCTACCGCGCCGATCCCTGGGCCGGCGACATCGCCGAGGGGCTGACCGACGCGGACGAGGTGGTGCTGGTCGGCACCGGGCTGACCGCGATCGACGCCGCGCTGCTGCTCGACTCCTCGGGATTCCGCGGGCGCATCCTCGCGCTGTCGCGACGCGGGTTGGTGCCGCGCCGCCACGCCGACGGCGCGGCGCGGCCCGGGCTGAGCGAGCGTCCCGCGGCAACGCTCTCGGCGCTGGTGCGCGCGGTGCGCGATCGCGCCGAGGCGATCGGCTGGCGCGCCGCTGTCGACGAGCTGCGCCCGGTGACCCAGATGATGTGGGGCAGCGCCGACGCGGCGACGCGCGCGCGCTTCCTCCGCCACCTGCGGCCCTATTGGGACGTGCACCGCCACCGGCTCGCGCCCGCCGTGGCGGGACGGATCGACGCGCTGGAGGAGGCGGGGCGGCTGCGCTTCGCCGCGGGCAAGCTGGTCGGGGCGGAGGCGGACGGCACCCACGCGCTGCTGCGCTGGCGCGGGCGCGGCGGCGAGGCGGTGACGACGACGCGCGCGGCCCGCATCGTCAACTGCACCGGGCCGCAGGGTGACCTGCTGCGCTCGCGCGAGCCGCTGATCCGCCAGCTGCTCGCCGCGGGCATGATCCGTCCCGACGCGCTGCGGATCGGCCTCGACGTCGACCGCCAGTCGCGCGTGGTCGCCGCCGACGGCGGGATCAGCGACCGGCTCTACTGTATCGGGCCGATGACGCGCGGCGAGCTGTGGGAAGTGGTGGCGGTACCCGATATCCGGCAGCAGAACTGGACGCTCGCACGCCGTCTCGCCAACGCGCAATGGGTCGGCGGCGAGGGGCTGTGAGGAGCCGTGCTCCTGCGGACGCAGGAGCCTATCGCTACGAGCGCGGCATCAGAGGCCGCCGACCCCCGCGCTCGCGGGAGCACGGAAGCGCCCGGGCCGACGCATCATAACAGCGCAGCGCGGGTCGGTGCGCGCATTGTGCGGCGCGGCGCGATCCCGTACGCTCGGCGCTCGCCACCGGAAGACCGACTCATGACCGCGCACGCGCACGAATATTCCGTCCATGTCGCGGACGAGGACATCGACTTCATGGGCCACGTCAACAACGCGGTCTATCTCAAGTGGGTCCAGGCCGCGGTGATGGACTATTGGGAGCGCGTCGCGCCGCCCGAGGCGGTGGCGCAGCATCTCTGGGTCGCGCTCAAGCACGAGATCACCTATCGCCGACCGACCTTCCTGGAGGACGGCATCGTCGCCGAGGTCATCGCGGAGAAGGCGCAGGGCGCGCGTACCTTCTTCAGCACCTTGTTCAAGCGTGGCGAGGAGATCGTCGCCGAGGTGAGCAGCGTGTGGTGCTGTCTCGACGCCGCGACCCAGCGCCCGGCGCGGCTCGCCAAGGACGTGATCGCGCGCTTCGTCGCCGAGCCCAGTACCGCGCGCGGTTGACGCCGCCGTCCCCAGCCCCGACACACGGCGGCGCAACGGGGTAGGGGAGAGCGATGGGCAGGCTGCTGGCGTTCGGCGAGGTGATGCTGCGATTGTCGCCGCCGGGGCGCGAGCTGCTGCTCCAGTCGCCGCGGCTCGATGTGTGGGTCGCGGGCGCCGAGGCAAATGTCGTTACCCAGCTCGCCTGCCTCGGCCATGACGTCGCTTTCGCCAGCCGCGTGCCGGACAATGATCTCGGCCGCGCCGCGCTGCGCACCTTGCGCGCGCACGGTGTCGACGTTTCCCATGTCGCGCTCGGCGGCGAGCGGATCGGGCTCTATTTCGCCACCACCGGCGCGGGATTGCGCGCGACCGAGGTGGTGTACGACCGCGCTCACTCCGCCTTCGCCGAGGCGCCGGCCGAGTCGTGGGACTGGGACCGGTTGCTCGACGGCGTCGACCGGCTCCACCTCTCGGGCATCACCCCCGCGCTCGGTCCGGTGCCGGCCCGCAGCGCGGTCGCGGCGGCGCAAGCGGCGGCGTCTCGTGGCGTGGCGGTCTCCTTCGATGGCAATTGGCGCGGCAAGCTGTGGGCGCGCTGGGACGGTGACCCGCGCGCGATCCTCGGCGAGATCGTCCGCCACGCCGACCTGATATTCGGCAACCATCGCGACGTCGCGCTGCTGCTGGGCCGCGACGATCTCGCCGGCGACCCCCGCCGCGCGGCCGAGGCGGCCTTCGACGCCTTCCCGACGCTGCGGACGATCGCCTCGACCGCGCGGCACGTCGAGCATGTCGATCTCAACCGTCTCTCGGCGCGCATCGACACACGCGAGCGAGCGGTCGAGAGCGAGGAAGTGGTGCTCGCCGGCATCGTCGACCGGATCGGTGGCGGCGACGCCTTCGCCGCCGGCGTACTCCACGCGCTGCGGCGGGGCCAGGGCGCCGAGGCGGCGGCGCGAAGCGGGCTGGCGCTCGCGGCGCTCAAGCACTCGCTCCCGGGCGACGCGGGGCTGTTCCGCGAGAGCGACCTCGACGCGTTCCTCAGCGGTGAGTTGGACGTGCGGCGGTAGGCAGCCTGAGGGCTTAACCGTGATCCTGCGCCTGCAGGAGGCCAGAGCGGCTAGCGTGAACGCGAGTCACCGTCGCCCGATCAGCGCCTCGGCGCGTGCGACCTCATGCGCCGCGACCTGGCTCGTCACGCGCAGGAATAAGCGCTGCGCCTGGTGCCACGCGCCGCGCTCGTCCGCGACGCTGCGCACCCGCCGCCCGGCGATGAGCTGGCTGCCCCAGGCGTCGAGCGTCGAGCGGATCGCTGCCGCGTCGTGCTGCGGCTGGATCACCACGGAGGGGAAAGGCAGCGGCGTGCCCGGCGAGGCGAACAGGCCGGGGTCGCCGTCGACGCCAGTTTCCTCGCCGCGCGGGGCGAAGAGCAGCGCGCCCGCGATCCGCGACACATAATCGGCCGGCGAGAGCCGCCCCCACCAGGCGCTCGCGGCGCAGCCCAGCCCGTCGGCGATCAGCAGCACCGGCCGCTGCGTCGCGCATACCGCCTGGTCGACCTTCGCCGCCCAGATCTTGCGGTCGGCGCGCGATCGCACCGACAGCGGCAGCGCGCGCGGGTCGTCGGCGGGCCAGCCGAACATCGTCTTCCAGGTCGGCACCGGTCGCGCCGAGTCGTTGATCGCGAGCACGGCGAACGGCCCCGAGTCGGCGATGGCGAACATGATCGTCTCCCAAGGATCGGCGTCGGCAGGCTAGGCTATCCGATCGCGGAGACGAGTCCAGATGCGCTTGGCATCGCAGCAGTTCTTCTATCATCGCGGTGAAGCGAGCCGATCGCAGCTTGAGCGCGCATTGACGTTGACGTAAGCGGCATCCAATGAACTCGGACTCGAGAGGAATGAGATGAGCAACGTCGTGATCGCCGGCTATGCCCGGTCGCCCTTCCAGCTCGCGGGCAAGGGCGAGCTGGCGCGCGTGCGCCCCGACGACCTCGCCGCGCAGGTGATCCGCGGGCTGCTGGAGAAGACGAAGGTCGACCCTGCCGCGGTCGAGGACATCATCCTGGGCTGCGCCTTCCCCGAGGGCGAGCAGGGGCTCAACGTCGCGCGGCTCGTCGGGCTGCTCGCCGATTTGCCGCTGTCGGTCGGCGGCATGACGGTGAACCGCTTCTGCGGCTCGTCGATGAGCGCGATCCATATCGCCGTGGGGCAGATCCAGATCGGCGCGGGCGAGGCGTTCATCTGCGCCGGGCTCGAGTCGATGAGCCGCATCCCGATGGGCGGCTACAACCCGCTGCCCAGCCCCGAGCTCGCCGCCAAGAGCCCGGGCGCGTACATGGGGATGGGCCAGACCGCCGAGAATGTCGCGCAGCAATATCAGATCACGCGTGCCGAGCAGGAGGCGTTCGCGATCAGGAGCCAGCAGAAGGCCGCCGCGGCGCGCGGCGAGGGCCGCCTCGCCGAGGAGATCGTGCCGATCCGCACCAAGAAGGGCGAGGTGACGCAGGACGGCATCATCCGCCCCGAGACCACCGCCGAGGTGCTCGCCGGGCTCAAGCCCGCGTTCAGCGCGGACGGCTCGGTGACCGCGGGCACCTCCTCGCCGCTCACCGACGGCGCCAGCGCGGTGCTGGTCACCTCGGAGGAATTCGCGGCCAAGCACGGGCTCAAGGTGCTGGCGAGGATCGTGTCGGTCGGCGTCGCCGGCTGCGCGCCCGAGACGATGGGGCTGGGGCCGATCGGCGCCTCGAAGAAGGCGCTGGAGCGCGCCGGTATCGCGGCGGGAGACCTCGACGTGGTCGAGATCAACGAGGCCTTCGCCAGCCAGGCGATCGCCTGCATCCGCGATCTCGGGCTCAAGGAGGAGACGATCAATCTGGACGGCGGCGCGATCGCGATCGGCCACCCGCTCGGCGCCACCGGCGCACGCATCGTCGGCAAGGCGGCGGCGCTGCTGGAGCGCGAGGGCGGCCGCTACGCACTGGCGACGCAATGTATCGGCGGCGGGCAGGGCATCGCCACGGTGCTGGAGCGCGCGTGACATGAGCGAGGCTGTGAAGAAGGTCTGCGTCATCGGCGCGGGCGTGATGGGCGCTGGGATCGCCGCGCAGGTCGCCAACGCGGGCGTGCCGGTACTGCTGCTCGACATCGTCCCCAAGGACGCGACCGACCGCGACGCGGTCGCCAAGGGCGCTGTGGCGAAGATGCTCAAGACCGAGCCCGCACCGTTCATGTCGGCCGCCGCGGCGCGGCTGGTCGAGACCGGCAACATCGACGACCATCTCGACCGCGTCGCGGAGTGCGACTGGATCGTCGAGGCGATCGTCGAGCGGCTCGACATCAAGCAGGCGCTCTACGCACGGCTTGAGCAGCTCAAGCGCCCCGGCACCGCGGTGTCGTCGAACACCTCGACGATCCCGCTCGGCCATCTGGTGGAGGGTCGCTCGGAACAGTTCCGGCGCGACTTCCTGATCACGCACTTCTTCAACCCGCCGCGCTACATGCGGCTGGTCGAGATCGTCCGCGGCGAGCACACCGACGTCGCCGTGGCGGAGAAGGTCGAGGCCTTCGTCGACCGCTTCACGGGCAAGCGCATCGTCCGCGCCAAGGACACGCCGGGCTTCATCGCCAACCGCATCGGCACCTATTGGCTCGCGGTCGCGGTCAACGCCGCGCTCGACCAGGGACTGACGGTCGAGGAAGCGGATCAGATCGGCGGGCGGCCGATGGGCGTGCCCAAGACCGGCATCTTCGGGCTGATCGATCTCGTCGGGATCGACCTGATGCCGCTGCTGTCCAAGAGCCTCTCCGCGACGCTCCCCGCCGGCGATCCCTATTTCGCGACGGTGCGCGACCTCCCGCTGGTCGATCGCATGATCGCGGAAGGCTATACCGGCCGCAAGGGCAAGGGCGGCTTCTACCGGCTCGACAAGCGCCCCGACGGCAGCCGCGCCAAGCTGGCGATCGATCTCGCCAGCGGCGACTATCGCCCCGAGCAGAAGCCCGCCGCGCTGCCGCCCGCGGCGGAGAAGGACCTCGCCGCGCTGGTGACGGTGCCGGGCAAGGTCGGCGACTATGCCTGGACGATCCTCGGCCAGGTGCTGAGCTACGCCGCGATGCTGGTCGGGGAGGCGGCCGACGACGTGGTCGCGATCGATGACGCGATGAAGCTCGGCTACAATTGGAAGTTCGGCCCGTTCGAGCTGATCGACCGGCTCGGCCCGGGCAAGCTGGCCGAGCGGCTGCGCGCCGAGGGCCGCGCCGTTCCCGCGATCCTCGAGACCGCGGGCGAGCGGTCGTTCTACCGCGTCGAGGGCGGGGTGCGGCAATTTCTCGGGCGTGACGGCGCGTACCACAACGTGCCGCGCGCCGAGGGCGTGCTGCTGCTCGAAGACGTCAAGCGTCGCTCGGCGCCGGTCGCGACCAGCGCCTCGGCGGCGCTGTGGGACGTCGGCGACGGCGTGCTCTGCCTCGAGTTCACCGCCAAGATGAACGCGCTCGACGGCGAGGTCGCCGCGCTGATCGAGCAGGCGGTGGCGCTGGTGCCGGGCCGCTTCAAGGCGCTGGTGATCTACAACGAGGGCAGCAACTTCTCCGCCGGGGCCAATCTCGGGCTGGCGCTGTTCGCGGTGAAGGCGGGCGCCTGGGGCGAGGTGGAGAAGCTGGTCGCGGCCGGGCAACGCGCGTTCAAGGCGCTGAAATACGCCCCCTTCCCGGTGGTGAGCGCGCCCTCCGGCCTGGCGCTGGGCGGCGGCTGCGAGGTGCTGCTCCACTCGGACGCAGTGCAGGCGCATGCCGAGAGCTATGTCGGGCTGGTCGAGTGCGGCGTCGGGCTGGTGCCGGGCTGGGGCGGGCACGGCGAGCTGCTCGACCGGCTCGCCAAGCTGCCGACGATGCCCAAGGGGCCGATGCCCGCGGTGATGAAGGCGTTCGAGCTGATCTCGACCGCGCAGGTCTCCAAGTCCGCGGCACAGGCCAAGGAGATGGGCTTCCTGCGCGCGAGCGACGGCGTGACGATGAACCGCGACCGGCTGCTCGCCGACGCCAAGGCGCGCGCGCTGGCGCTGGTCGACGGCTACCAGCCGCCCGAGCCGCCGGTCTACCGACTTCCCGGGGAGAGCGGGCGAGTCGGCATCGCCGGCGCGGTCGCCGACTTCCACCGCAAGCGCGTCGCCACGGACTATGACGTGGTGGTCGCG
The DNA here is from genome assembly GCF_019429485.1 of Sphingomonas citri. GTDB lineage: Bacteria > Pseudomonadota > Alphaproteobacteria > Sphingomonadales > Sphingomonadaceae > Sphingomonas > Sphingomonas citri. Next base: position 18,868 of record NZ_JAHXZN010000014.1, read on the forward strand.
GGCCGGCTCGCAGAGGTGCTGACCGGGGGCGAGGCCGACCTCGTCGACGTGGTGAGCGAGGAGCAGCTTCTGGCGCTGGAACGCGCGGCCTTTCTGGAGAGCGCGCGCGACGAGCGCACCCACGCGCGGGTGGAGTCGATGCTGATGACCGGCAAGCCGCTGCGGAACTAGGACGCTCCGTTCGCCATCCCGGCCTCGGGCCGGCCATGGTGCCGCGCATGCAACAAGCGTGGTGTGCGCGGCACCATGGATCCCGGGTCACGCCCGGGATGACGGGGAAAGTCGATGTAAGTTACTGAAAACAATTGTTGGTCGCCGCCATCTCGCACTTTCCTTCACCGCGCGTTCAGCCACGCTGGCCGCAGGCAGATCACAGAAACGTTCAAAAGAGAGGTTCGCACATGTCCCCGTCGAAGAAGCTCGCGCTGTCGCTCACCGCCGCCGCCGGCGCGCTGGCGAGCGCCGGGGCCGCGCACGCCCAGGCCTTCTACCTGCAGGAGCAGGCCGCGCGCGCCGCGGGTCGCGCTTTCTCGGGGGAGGCGGCGGATACCGGCGCGGCCTCGCTGTGGTGGAACCCGGCGGCGATCGGCGGGCAGGAGCGCGCCGAGGCCACCGTTAGCGCCTCGGTGATCCTGCCCAAGGGGAAGGTGAACGATCGCAACTCGCTGATCCGCCGCCCCGGCGGCACCTTCGCCCCCGTCGGTGGGGACGCCACCTCCGAGGACCCGATCAACAACGGCGTGCTGCCCTCGGGCGCCGTCGCGGTGCCGCTGACCGACCGGATCGCGGTCGGCCTCGCGGTGACCTCGCCGTACAGCTTCACCACCGACTATAACGGCGACAGCTGGGCGCGCTACAGCGCCGACCGCACCTATCTGCGCACCTTCGACATCCAGCCCTCGGTCGGCGTCGCGGTGACCGACTGGCTGCGCGTCGGCGGTGCCGCCAACATCGAGCATGCCGAGGCGAGCCTCACCAACGCGTTGCCCAACCTGTCCGCGGCGCTGCCCGACGGCAGCCAGAAGCTCGCCGGCGGCGGCTGGGACGTGGGCTGGAGCGCCGGTTTCCAGATGCACAACGACTGGGCGACGGTCGGCGTCAGCTACAAGTCGGCGATCAAGCACAACCTGAAGGGTGACCTGACCGTCAGCGGCCTGCTCGGCCCACTCGCGGCGAATAACCGCGAGATCAACGGCGTCGACGCGAGCTTCTACACGCCCGCGCAGGTGATCGTCGGGGGCCGCTTCCGCGTGACGCCAGCGCTGACGCTCAACGCGCAGACGATCCGCTACACCTGGGAGAAGTTCGACGCGATCCGGCTCGGCGCGCCGGTCAACGCCGCGCTGCCCGAGAATTATCGCAGCACGTGGAGCTACGCCGGCGGCCTCGACTATGCCGTGTCGCCGCGGCTGACGCTGCGCGGTGGCGTGCAGCGCGCGCTGACGCCGACGCGCGACGGCGAGCGCGACGCGCGCGTACCCGACGCCAACCGCTGGAACTACGCGCTGGGTGCCTCCTTCGACGTGACGCCGAGCTTCTCGCTCGACCTCGCGGGCAATTACGTCGACTTCGCCGACACCACGATCGACCGCACCACCGCGGCCTACGCCGGGACCGCGGCGCAGACTCCGGTGCTGGTCAACGGCACACTAACCGACGCGCGCGCTTTGGTGTTCTCGGCGGGCGGGCGTGTGCGGTTCTGAGATAGGTGAGCTGCCTCACCGTTCCTGCTGAGGAGGCACTGAGCTCGCCGAAGTGCCGTCTCGAAGCACCGTTCTGCTCTGGGTGACGGCGCTTCGAGACGAGGCTTCGACAGGCTCAGCCTCTCCTCAGCGCGAACGGGGGCTCCCTGTAGCCTGATTCATCTCGTGTGAACGAGTGTGGTGCTCCTGCGGACGCAGGAGCCCAGAGCCGCGAGTGTTCCCCGCTGCGATCCTCGGGTCCGGCGTTCGCCGGAGTACGATCCGGTCGCGGTGGATCTCACGCGCGAAGCGGGGTCGGGCGTAAAGCGCCCCCTCACTCCCCCGCCAGCTCGCGCAGCAGCGCGCCCGCACGATCCAACTGGTCGTGCGGCGAGTCGATCCGTTCGCGCAGCAGCAGCCGGCGCTCCTTCCCCTCTAGCCCGTGCGCGGCGGCGTCGATCTCCACGCCCGGTCGCGGCGTCAGCGCGATCGCCGCCGGACCCGCCGCTACCGCCGCGATCCCCGCCGCGCGCGCGTCGACCCGCAACCGTGCCACCGCCAGCAAGGTCCGCGCTTCCTCGGGCAGCGCGCCGAAGCGATCCTCCAACTCCTCCTCCAGCGCGTCGAGCGCCTCGCCCTCGTCGATCCGAGCCAGCCGCGCGTAGATCGTGACGCGGATCTCCTCGTCGCGGATCCAGCTCTCGGGCAACCGGCCACCCACCTCCAGCTGCAGCTCCGGTGTCCAGCGCTCCACCTCCTCGCCGCGCGCGCGGCGCAGCGCGCCCTCGAGCAGCTGCTGGTAGAGATCGATCCCGATCAGCTTCATATGCCCCGCCTGGGTGTCGCCGAGCAGGTCGCCCGCGCCGCGCATGTCGAGGTCGCGCGCGCTGATCGCGAAGCCGGCGCCGAGCCGGTCGAACGCCTCCAGCGTGCGCAGCCGCTTCAGGGTGCGCGGCGCGATCTCGTGCTCGGGATCGGTGACGAGCAGCACGTGTCCGCGCCGCGTCCCCCGCCCGACGCGCCCGCGCAGCTGGTGGAGCTGCGACAGGCCGAAGCGGTCGGCGCGCCAGATCACCATCGTGTTGGCGCGCGGCACATCCAATCCCGCCTCGATGATGTTGGTGGCGAGCAGCACCTCGCCGTCGCCGCCGGCGAAGCGCACCATCGCCTCGTCGATCTCGGCCGCGGGCATCTTGCCGTGCGCCTGCACCAGCGACAGCTCGGGGACGAGCCGCGCGAGCTTGTCGGCGATCCCCGCCATGTCCTCGATCCGGGGCACCACCACGAAACTCTGTCCGCCGCGCGTGCGCTCGCGCAGCAGCGCCGCGCGGAGCGTCTCGGGATCGAACACGCCCACGGCGGTCCGGATCGGCTGGCGCCGTGCGGGCGGGGTGGCGATGATCGAGAGCTGCTGCAGCCCGACCAGCGCGCTCTGCAGCGTGCGCGGGATCGGCGTGGCGCTCAGCGTCAGCACGTGGCCCGCGGAGAGCGCGCGCAGCTTCTCCTTGTCCGCAGCGCCGAAGCGCTGCTCCTCGTCGATCACCACGAGGGCGAGGTCGTGATAGTCGACGCCCTTGCCAGCGACCGCGCCGGTGCCGATCACGACGCGGATCGAGCCGTCGGCGAGCCCGGCCTTGACGCGCTTCTTCTCCGCCGCGCTGCTCAGCCGCGACAGGCCCGCCACCTCGATCCCGAGCGGCTCGAAGCGGCGCGCGAAGCTCTCCAGGTGCTGGCGCGCGAGCACCGTGGTGGGCGCGGCGACCGCGACCTGCCGGCCCGCCAGCGCGACGATCGCGGCGGCGCGCAGCGCGACCTCGGTCTTGCCATAGCCGACGTCCCCGACGATCAGCCGGTCCATCGGCCGGCCCGAGGCGAGATCGTGACGCACCGCCTCGATCGCGCGCGCCTGGTCGGCGGTCTCGGTGAAGGCGAAGCCGGCGGCGAACCGCTCATAGGCGGCGGCGTCTGGCTCGAGCACCGGTGCCTCGCGCGCCTCGCGCTCGCGCGCGACCTCGGTGAGCTGGCGCGCGCTCTCGGCGATGGTCGCGTCGATCTCTCCGCGGCGCTTCTGCCAGCTCGACCCGTCGAGCCGGTCGAGTGTCACCGCGTCGGCGTCGGCACCGTAGCGCCAGATGCGATCGGCCTCGGCTACGGGCACCAGCCGCACGCCGTCGTCGGCATAGCCCAGCTTGATCGCGTCGCCGTCGTCCTCACCGGGTAGGCGCTCGAGCCCGAAAACCACGCCGATGCCATGTTCCTCGTGGACGACGACGTCGCCGACGCGGATCTCACCGGTCTCGAACAACGCGAGGTCGGCGGGGGCGGTGGCGAGGCTCTCGCGCTCGGCGCGGCTGCCGAGCAGGTCAGCGGCGGCGACCGCGACCACGCCGTCGCGTCGGAAACCTCGGTCGGCGGGCAGCGCGAGCGCGACGAGCGCGCCCTTCTTCGCTTTCGTGACGTCGGTCCAGGAGCCAACCGCTGCGATCTCGTCCTTGAGCGCCTTGGCGACGCGGCGGCGTAGGAAGCGTAGATCGCGCTCGCTGCCGAGCAGCGCCACGCGGTCGCCCCCGTCACGCGCGGCGCGGGCGAGCTTGGCGAAGGCGCGCAGCGGCGCCTTGTGCTCGACGAAGCGCGGCGGCGGGTCACCGGCGCGATCGACGCTGGCTTGGTCGCGCCCGGCGAGCGCCTTCGCCCAGCCCGCCTCGTCGACCACGTCGGCGAGCGTACGATGCGGCGATCTCTTGGCGGTGTCGGCGGCGAGCGCGAGGAACCGGCGCCGCCGCTCCTCGGCCGCAGGGCCGATGACGACCAGCGCGCCGGGTAGATGATCGAGCAGCGTGGTGGTTGTACCGGACTTCTGTGCGGAAGACGCGGTCACCTCCGGCTCCGACACGCGCCCCAGCTCGCGCTCGTCCAGCTCCTCGGTCGTGCGCTGGTCCGCCGGGTCGTAGCTGCGCAGGCCGACGACCCTGCCCTCGGCCACCTCGATCCGTAGCGGCTGCGGTGCGTCGGCGGGGAAGACGTCGAGCACCTGGCCGCGCAGCGCCACCTCGCCGGGCTCGTCGACGCGCTCGTCGGCGATATAGCCGATCGCGATCAGTTCGTCGTAGAGCTGGGCGAGATCGAGCGCCTCGCCGAGACGGATCGTCGGTGGCTCGGCCTCGAACGCGGCGGGTGGCGGATAAGCGCGCGCCAGCGCCTCACCGGTGGTGACGCAGGCGAGGCGCGGTCGCTTGCCCTTCTTCTTGGTCAGCAGCCGCAGCCGGCGCAACGCCGAGACCCGCTGGCCGACGTTGGCGGGGGAGGCGGCGGCCTTCTCACCGGGCAGCGCGTCGCTGCCGGGACAGAAGATCACACAGGCCGCTGGCATCGCCGCGGCGAGCGCGTGCGCCAGGGAGAGACCGCGCGCCTCGTCTATGGTGGCGACGAACAAATCGCGTTCGCCGAGCAGCTCGGCCAGCGCGGCGGCGCTCTCGGCGACGCCTAGCTGCGGCGTCGGCAACGGGTCGGTCAGCGCGGGGAGCGCTGCCGCCTCTGTCTCGGTCATTCGGCTAAACCCCTGAAGTTAGGGGGCGGAACGAGCCGGAGGGGGCGGCGTTCCCTTGCTCTAGCAGCGATAGGCGGCGCGAGGTGGTACGATGCTGAGGGCGAGCGTGGCGATGGCGATGGTGGCGCTGCTCGCGGCCGCACCCGCGGCGGCGAAGCGCAAGTCGCCCGATGCGGAACTGGCCGAGCTGCTCAAGGGCCGCACCGCCGAGCCGGCGGTACGCTGCATCACCCCGACCACCAACGACTCGCAGCGGATCATCTCGGGCAAGGGGATCGTGTACGGCAATGGCCGCCGGATCTGGGTCAACGTGCCGATCGGTCGGCTCGACACCATGCGCTGGGACGACGTGCTGGTGACCGAGCGCTTCGGCGGGCAGTTGTGCCGCAACGACCAGATCCGCGTGGTCGACCGCTTCTCGCGCGTGCCGCGGCCGATCCTGCGGCTGGGCGAGTTCGTGCCCTATGTGAAGGGATCGGCGCGGCGGTGAGGGGCTAATCTGCCGATCAGCGTCATCCTGAACTCGTCTCAGGATCTACCGTGCCGCGTGTCCAGCGGCCGAGATGTTCGCGGCGCCGTGGATCCTGAGACGAGCTCAGGATGACGCCAACGAGTTCAAACGTCTCGACGGCGCAACGTGCCAACCGCTCACCCCGCCTCGATCACCTGCACGCGATGCTCGTGGCAGGCGCGCAGCAGCTCTTCCGGGAGCGGCTGGTCGGTGACCAGATAGTCCACCATGTCGAGCCGCCCGACCCGCACCGGCGCCGCGCGCCCCACCTTGGAGGCATCGACCACCAGGATCACCTGGCGCGCGTTGCGCGCGATCGTCTGGGTGACCTGCACTTCGTCGGCGGCGAAGTCGAGCAGGCTGCCATCGGGGTCGATCGCGGAGGCGCCGATCAGCGCGACGTCGACCTTGAAGCTCTCGATGAAGCGCATCGCCAGCGCCCCCACCACCGCGCGGTCGCCGCGCCGCACCTGACCGCCGACCACCACCAGCTCGATCCCGTCATGCCCGTCCAGCAGATCGATGACGTTGAGGTTGTTCGAGATCACCAGCAGGTCGCGGTGCGCCACCAGCTGCCCGGCGACCGCCTCGGTGGTGGTGCCGATGTTGATGAACAGCGAGGCGCCGTTCGGGATCAGCGCGGCCGCGGCGGCGCCGATCGCCGCCTTGGCACCGGTCGCGACGCCGCGGCGCTTGGCATAAGCGAGATTGTCGACGCCGGAGGTCACGATCGCCCCGCCATGCACCCGCGACAGCAGCGCGCGCCGTGCCAGCACGTTGAGGTCGCGCCGGATCGTCTGCGGGGTGACCTCGAAGCGCGCGGCGAGGTCGTCGACCGTGACGCGCCCGGCGCCCCGCGCCAGCGCGAGGATGCGGCGATGGCGCTCGGCGGCGGGGTCGCCGCCGTCGGGCGCGGCCGCGCTCACGCCGGCGCGCGCGCGAGATAGGCGTCGACCCGCTCGGCGGTGCCCGGGGGGACGTGGAGCCCGAGCTTGCTGCGACGATAGAGCACGTCCTCCGCGGTGCGCGCCCACTCGGTCGCGGCGAGATAGTCGAGCTCGCGCGCGGTGAGCCCGGCGCCGAACTCCTCGCCGAGGTCGGCGGCGGTGTGCGCCTCCCCGAGCAGCACGCGCGCCTTCGTGCCATAGGCGCGCGCCAGCCGGCGCAGCAGCGCGCGGTCGATCGCGGGATAGTCGCGCGCCAGTGAGTCGACGAGCGGCTCGAACCCTTCCGCCGGGAAGTCGCCCCCCGGCAGCGTCGCACCCGCGGTCCAGGCGCCCCCGGCGTCGGGGAAGGTGTCCGCCAGCTCCGCCATCGCGTGCTCTGCGAGCTTGCGATAGGTGGTGATCTTGCCGCCGAAGATGCTCAGCATCGGCGCGTTCTCGTTGGCGCCGGCGGGGCCGCGGTCGAGGTCGAGCACATAGTCGCGCGTCACCGCCGAGGCGCTGGCGGCCTTGTCGTCGTACAGCGGGCGGATGCCGGCGTAGCTCCACACGATCTGCTCGCGCGTGACCGGGGCCTCGAAGTAGCGCGCGATCGTCTCGAGCAGATAGTCGGTCTCGTGCGGCGCGATCGCGGCGCGGCCGGGCGCGCCTTCCCACGCCTCGTCGGTGGTGCCGACCAGGGTGAAGGCGCCCTCGTAGGGGATGGCGAAGACGATGCGTCGGTCGGGGTTCTGCAGCATGAAGGCGTGGTCGCCCGCGTAGAGCCGCGGCACGACGATATGGCTGCCCTTGACCAGCCGCACCCCGCGGTCGTCGCGCGCGTGCGGCACGCGCGACAGGATGTCGGCGACCCACGGCCCGGCGGCGTTGACCAGCGCGCGCGCGGTGAGGGTGCGCTCGCCGCCGTCGTCGGCGAGCGTCGCGCGCCAGCCGCCGCCCGCGCGCGCGGCGTCGACGAGGCGGGTGCGCGTGAGCACGGTGGCGCCGCGGTCGGCGGCGTCGCGCGCGTTGAGCACGACCAATCGGCTGTCCTGGACCCAGCAGTCGGAATAGACAAAGGCGCGGCCGCGCTGGCGCAGCCCGTCGCCGCGCGGATCGTTCGCCAGTCGGATCGTCTCGGTGGCGGGCAGGCGCTCGCGCCCGCCGAGATGGTCGTAGAGGAACAGCCCGGCGCGCACCATCCAGGCCGGACGCGGCGAGTTCGTCTGCGGCAGCACGAAGCGCAGCGGCCAGATGATATGTGGCGCCATCGCCCACAGCCGCTCGCGTTCGATCAGCGCCTCGCGCACCAGCCGCACCTCGCCATATTCGAGGTAGCGCAGCCCGCCGTGGATCAGCTTGGTCGAGGCCGAGGAGGTGTGCGCGGCGAGATCATCCTGCTCCACCAGCGTCACGCGCAGGCCACGCCCGGCGGCGTCGCGCGCGATGCCGGCGCCGTTGATCCCGCCCCCGACCACCAGCAGATCCGTGTCGAACCCGTCGCGTGTCTCGTTCCCGCTCGCCATCGCGCGAATATGAGCCGCGCCCGCCGAGACTTCAAACGAAGATGTTGACGTTCGTTCGAACCCGGCGGACAAAAGTCGGCGACGGTCACGACGGCCGCGGGGAGAGGGACATGGCGGAGGAAGCGGCGCCGGCGGTCAGCACGCTGCGCGGCGAGCTGATCTCGGAGATGCTCGCGGTGGCGATCATCATCACGCTGGGCGACTCGGCCGCGGCGATGATCACGCTGTACGACCCTAGCCCCTACGCGACCGCTTATTGGGGCGTCTGCATCGCCTGGGGCCTCGCGGTGACGATCGCGATCTACGTCACCGGCGCGGTCTCGGGCACGCACGCCAACCCGGCGGTGACGCTGGCGCTGACATTGTTCCGCGACTTTCCGCGCCGCAAGGTGCTGCCCTATGTGGTGGCGCAGGTGGCGGGCGCGATGATCGGGGCGGCGCTGGTCTATCAGCTCTTCGGCCCGGTGATCGACGCCTATAACGCCAGCCACGCGCTCACCCGCGCGCAGGGCGGCGCGGCGGGCGTGTTCTTCACCGCGCCGGGGCTGCACATCACCGCGCTCCACGCCTTCTGGGACGAGGTGGTGCTCACCGCGATCCTGCTGCTCGGCATCTTCGCCATCACCGACGAGTTCAACACCTCCGCACCGATGGCCAATGCCAGCGCGCTGATCATCGGCCTGCTGGTGGCGTGCATCGGCGCCTCGGCGGGGTTCCTTGAGGGCTGGCCGATCAACCCAGCGCGTGACTTCGGGCCGCGACTGTTCTGCTGGCTGCTCGGCTGGGGCGAGTCGGCCTTCCCCGGGCCGGACCATTATTGGTGGGTGCCGATCGCGGGGCCGCTGGTGGGTGGCGTCGTCGGCGCGGGGCTCTATCAGTTCCTGGTCAAGCCGTATCTGCCGCGGCGGCGCTGAGGAGAGGGATCATGGCCGATACCAAGAACCACGTGCTGGCGATCGACCAGGGCACCACCTCCACCCGCGCGATCGTCTTCGACCGCGACGCGCGCCCGGTCGCCACCGCGCAGACCGAGTTCGCGCAGCATTATCCCGAGGGCGGCTGGGTCGAGCACGATCCCGAGGACATCTGGCGCGACACGCTCCAGGTCGCGCGCGAGGCGATCGCGCGAAGCGGCGTCGGCGCGGCGGGCGTCGCCGCGATCGGCATCACCAACCAGCGCGAGACGGTGGTGGTGTGGGACCGCGCCAGCGGCGAGCCGATCCACCGCGCGATCGTCTGGCAGGACCGCCGCACCGCCAAGCTCTGCGCCGAGCTCAAGGCGGCCGGGCACGAGCCGGCGGTGCGCGCCAAGACGGGGCTGCTGATCGACCCCTATTTCTCCGCCACCAAGCTCGCCTGGATCCTCGATCACGTCGAGGGCGCGCGCGAGCGGGCGGAGCGCGGCGAGCTGGCGTTCGGCACGATCGACAGCTTCCTGCTGTGGCGGCTGACCGGCGGGCAGGTCCATGCCACCGACGTCACCAACGCGGGCCGCACCTTGCTCTACGACATCCGTGCGCAGCGCTGGGACGAGGAATTGTGCCGCCTGTTCGACGTGCCGATGGCGCTGCTGCCCGAGGTGCACGACAACAGCCGGATCTTCGGCCACACCGCCGCGGGGCTGTTCGACGAGGCGATCCCCATCGCGGGCATCGCCGGCGACCAGCAGGCCGCGCTGATCGGCCAGGCGTGTTTCGATGTCGGCATGGCCAAGTCGACCTATGGCACCGGCTGCTTCCTGCTGCTCAACACCGGCACCGAGGCGATCGAGTCGGAGCACCGGCTGCTCACCACGCCGGCCTATCGGCTCGACGGGACGATGACCTACGCGCTGGAGGGATCGATCTTCGTCGCGGGCGCGGCGGTGAAATGGCTGCGCGACGGCATCGGCGTGATCACGCACGCGCGCGAGACCAACGACATGGCGACGCAGGTGCCCGACAGCCACGGCGTCTACATGGTGCCCGCTTTCGTCGGGCTCGGCGCGCCGCACTGGGACCCCGACGCGCGCGGCGCGATCTTCGGGCTGACACTCGGCGCGACGCAGGCGCACCTCGCACGCGCCGCGCTGGAGGCGGTGGGCTATCAGACGATGGACCTCACCGCGGCGATGATCGCGGACGGGGGCGCCGCGCCCGCGACGATCCGCGTCGACGGCGGCATGGCGGCGAACGACTGGCTGTGCCAGTTCCTCGCCGATCTGCTCGAAGTGGCGGTGGAGCGGCCGGTGCATCTTGAGACCACCGCGCTCGGCGCCGCCTTCCTCGCCGGGCTGGCGACGGGGGTGTGGGCCGACCTCGACGCGGTGCGCGCCACCTGGGCGCGGCGCGACTGTTTCGAGCCGCGCATGGCCGCGGCGGACCGCGAGCGGCTCGTGGCGGGCTGGCAGGTGGCGGTCGCGAAGACGCTGACGACGGGGTGACGGGGCACTTCGAGACGAGGGGTCGACAGGCTCAGCCTCTCCTCAGCGCGAACGGGTGAGGACGGAGACACCGTTCGTGCTGAGGAGGCGCTGAGCACGTCGAAGCGCCGTCTCGAAGCACATGGCGTGGCGACCTGTCGAACGGTTCAGAACAGCAGCGTCAGCGAGTAGACCAGCGCGCCCACCGCGGCCGAGGCGGGGATGGTGATCACCCATGCCACCACCACGTTCTTCGCCACGCCCCAACGCACCGCCGAGGCGCGCCGCGCGACGCCGGCGCCGATGATCGAGCCCGTGATCGTATGCGTGGTCGAGACCGGGATCCCCAAGGTCGACGCGCCGAACAGTACGATCGAGCCCGCCAGCGAGGCGCTGAACCCCTGGTGCTGCGACAGCCGCGTGATGCGCGAGCCCATCGTCTCGATGATCCGCCAGCCGCCGGTCATCGTGCCGAGCCCGATCGCCACGTAGCAGCTGATCGCGACCCAGTGCGGCACCTCGAACGGTCCCGTCAGATAGCCGGTCGAGTAGAGCAGGACGGTGATGATCCCCATCGTCTTCTGCGCGTCGTTGAGACCGTGGCTGAGCGAGTAGGCGGCGGACGACATCAGGTGCAGCACGCGGAACGAACGCTCCGCCTGGTTGGCGGTGCGGCGCCGCAGTGCCCAGCTCGACAGCAGCATCACCAGCATCGCCAGGAACATCCCGATCGTCGGCGAGAGCACGATCGCGATCAGCGTCTTGTTGAGTCCGGCCCATTTCACGCCCGAGAGCCCGGCATGCGCCACGCCCGCACCGATCAGGCCGCCGACCAGCGCGTGGCTGCTCGACGAGGGGATGCCCTTCAGCCAGGTGATGACGTTCCACGTCATCGCCCCGCCGAGCGCGCCGAAGATCACCGCCGGGGTGACCACCTCCTGCGCGATCAGCCCCTTGCCGATCGTCTCGGCGACGGCGTGGAGGCTCGGCACCGCCAGCGTCAGGAAATAGGCGGCGAAGTTGAAGAAGGCGGCGAACACCACCGCCTGCACCGGCGACAGCAGCCGGGTCGCCACCACCGTGGCGATCGAGTTGGCGGCGTCGTGCAGCCCGTTCAGATAATCGAACGCCAGCGCGACCAGGATGAGGCCGACCAGCAGCGGAAAGGCGAGCTCGTGCATGGCCGCGGCTCAGGCGTGGTCGATGACGATGCCATCGATCTCGTCGGCGACGTCCTCGAAGGCGTCGAGCACGCGCTCGAGATGCTTGTACAGCTCGCGCTCCACCACGAAGCGGAGCGTGTCGGTGCGGCCGAACTCACCGAGCGAGCGCTTCAGCCCGGCGGCGTGCATCTCGTCGGCACGACCCTCGATGCGGATCAACTGCTCGGTGAAGTCGTGCAGCTTCTGCCCGTTGCGGCTGACGTCGCGCAGCAGCGGCATCGCCGCGACCGCGAGCTCGGCCGCCTCCACCGCGGCGGCGGCCATCTCTCGCATCTCGGGGGCGAACTCGCGCACCTGGTAGAGGTCGATCGCGGCGGCGGCGGCCTGCATCTCGTCGACCGTGTCGTCGAGCGCGCCGATCAGCGTGGCGATCGCGCCGCGGTCGAACGGCGTCAGGAAGGTCGAACGCACCGTCTTGAGCACGTCGCGGGTGATCTCGTCGGCGCGGTGCTCGTGGGCGATGATCTCGGCGATCATCGCCGCCGCATCGCACTCGCCGCCGACCAGCTTGGCGAGCGCGCGCGCGCCCGCCAGGTCGGTCACGGCGTGCGCCTCGAACATCTCGAAGAAATTGCCCGTCCTCGGCAGAAGACGCTGGAACCAAGCGAACATCGAACTCCCATCCCCACCCGAAGGTGTTTCCCGTCCCGATAGCCCGAAGCACGAGTTGCGCGCGGCGCCAAGCAAAACCGAGCGGCGCCATGGCCGAGACATGTGACACTTGGGTTGCAGCGCCATCGGCGGTTTCGTCCCGAAAACCGATAACCTGCATCAAAGCCATTGTTTTTAAAGGAACAACCGTCGGCGCACCAGCTTGATCGGGGGAGCAAGGAGAGACGCATGCCAAGCTATTCCAACGACGTGGTCCAGTCGGTGTTCGTGACCGGGTTGAAGAACGCGCACGGAGTCGAGCATCAGGCGCTCGCGCTGATCGACCGCCAGCTCGACCATCTCGCCAACTATCCGGAGGTTGCCGCGCAGCTGCGCATGCACCGTGCCGAGACCGAGGAGCAGATCCAGCGGCTGGAGGAGATCCTCGCCGGCTTCGGCGAGACTCACTCGGTGCTCAAGGACGCGGCGCTGTCGTTCACCGGCAACATGGCGGCGCTGGCGCACGTGTTCGCGCCCGACGAGATCCTCAAGAACAGCTTCGCCAACTTCGCCTTCGAGAATTTCGAGGCGGCGAGCTACAAATCGCTGCTGACGCTGGCGGACGCCGGCGGCTTCCAGCAGCCGGTGTCGCTGCTGACGGCGTCGCTCAACGAGGAGCTGGCGATGGCCGCCTGGGTCGACGGGCACAATGCCGAGCTGACGCTTAAATATGTCGAGCGCCGCGCCGCGGGCGAGACGGCGAGCCACTGAGGCAAGCGGGACTCAACATTCGCGCGGTGACGGCGCGCTCGGCTAAGTGGCGGCGAATTCGTGCTTTCGCCGTATCGGGCAGTGCGCTGGCCGGGAGCGAATGTTGCGAATGTTGAGTCGCTGGCGCGGTTCGCGCGAATGTTGAGTCGGGCTGAGCCACGCGGCGATCGTGGTTAACGGGCATCGCCGACGCAATCCCGGCCGGCGACGATGAGACAGAGCCGTGCGTTTGTGGCAGACTGAGGCGGCGTAGGACAGTGGTGAGACTGAAGGTCTTCCGCCGTGAAGTCGTAGGTTAAGTTAACTGCCCGCGCTGATTAGCTTTGCGGCAATCCTCCCCTTGCAGCGGAGGATCGATAGTGCGCGCTCGCAACGCAGGTCGCGCCGGGTGCCAGGCCCATCACACCACCGCGAGCGTCACCGGCCCGGCGGCGAACAGCATGCTCGCGGCCATCTCCTCGCCCGAGGCGAATCGCACGCGCGTGTCGCCCCAGTCGCTCGTCCCGTGCAGCGCCACCGCGCAGCGCAGGGTGCAACCGTCGCCGCGTCGCTCGAACGCGAGCAGGTACGCGGCACCCGCGCCGCTCACCTCGGCCGCGGCATAATCGCCGTCGCGGAACAGCGCCGGATGGGCACGCCGCAGTGCCAGCAGCTCGGCGATCAGTCGCAGCTTCGGCGATGCCCCGCGCTCTAGCAGGCGCGCGCGCAGGTCGTAGTCGACCGGCCGGCGGTTGTCGGGGTCGACCAGTGACAGGTCGGCCAGCTCGGTCCCCTGGTAGAGATCGGGCACGCCCGGCAGGGTGTAGCGCAGCAGCACCAGCGCCAGCGTGTTCGCCTCCGCGATCGGGCGCAGCTCGGCGAGCAGCGCCTCCACCGCCGCCACGAACGCCGCGTCGGCGAGCCAGCGGTCGAGCAGCGCGTCGGCGGCGGCCTCATAGGCCTCGTCGGGTGCCTCCCACGAGGAGCGCAGCTTGGCCTCGCGCAGCGCCTTCTGCTGCCAACCCTTCACGCGCTCGGCGAAGTCGCCGCCGGGGCCGTCGTCGGGCCAGGCGCCGACCAGCGTCTGGAGCAGCATGTAGGCGTCGGCGGGATCGACCGCCTCGTCCTCGTCGACCCAGCGCAGCGCGAACGTGCGCCACGCCTCCGGCCGCGCGCTCAGCGCCGCGAGCCGCGCACGCACGTCCTCGCCGCGCTTGTGGTCGTGCGTCGCGGTGGTGAGCATCGCCTGCGGCACCGTGCGGACGCGCTCCTCCATCGCGGCGTGGAAGGCGGCGGGGGGCAGCGCGAAGGTCTCGGCGTCGAAGCCGACGTCGTTGCGCGACAGCAGCCGACCGTAGCGGTAGAAAGCGGTGTCCTCGACCGCCTTGGCCGCGATCGGCGCGGAGAGCTGCTGAAAGCGTCGCACCGCCTCGGCGGCGAGCGCCGCGTCGCCGGGGCCGTCGCCGGCGAGCCAGGCGAGAACGCGGTCGGTGATCGGCGCCTCGCCCGGCGGGATCAGCTCGGCGACGCGGGCGCGGACCTGCGCGCGCACGGTCTCGTCGCTCGCGGGGGCGGCGTCGCCGGTGCCGTAGGTGCGATAGACGGGGAAGGCCCACAGCAGCCGCACGATCGCGCGGCGCAGCGCGGCGGGGGTGACGCCGTCGCCGCCGGGCGCGCTCGCGGCGAGCGCGGCGAAGGCGGCGACGCAGCCGTCGAGCTGTCCCGCGAACTGCCACGACAGCAGGTCCTGCCGCGCCTGGAACTCCTCGGGCTCGAAGGTCGCGCTGCGCCCGCTGATCTCCTCCCACAGCGCCCCGAGCGGTTCCGCGCCGGCGGGATCGTGGAGCAGCGCGGTGACCTGCTCCATGAAGTCGTAGCCGCTGGTGCCGTCGATCGCCCAACCCTCCGGCTGCGGCTCGCCCGCGCCGAGGATCTTCTCGACGATGATCCAGGCATCATCGCCGAGCCGCTCGCGCAGGCGGTGACAATAGCCGATCGGGTCGGTCAGCCCGTCGACATGGTCGACGCGGACGCCGTCGATCAGCCCCTCGTCGTGAAGGCGGAAGTAGAGCGCGTGCGTCGCCTCGAACACCGCGGGGTCCTCGGCGCGCACACCGGCGAGCTCGTTGATGGTGAAGAAGCGACGCCAGTTGAGCTGGTCGTTGGCGGTGCGCCAATAAGCGAGCCGGTAATGCTGGCGCTCGAGCAGCGGGGCGAGCGGGTCGGTCCCGGCGCCGTCCTGGTCCTCGTCGCGGATGGGGAAGCGGTGCTCGCCATAGGCCACCACTTCCCAGCGGTCGCCGTCGCGCTCCACCGCGATGTCGCCGTTATCCAGCGCCTCCGACAGGGGCGCGCCGAGCACGGGCAGGACGATCCGCTCGCGCCAGTCGATGTCGAAGACCCGCGCGTGCGGGCTCTCGGGGCCGCGCTGGAGGACGTCGGTCCACCAGGCGTTGTGGCCGCCCGCGACGCCCATGTGGTTGGGGACGATGTCGATGATCACGCCCATGTCGCGCGCGCGCAGCGCGGCGACGAGCGAGCGGAACGCCTCCTCGCCGCCGAGCTCGGGATTGATCCGCGTCGGGTCGGTGACGTCATAGCCGTGGGTCGAACCCGGCGTCGCCATCGTGATCGGCGAGGCATAGACGTGGCTGACCCCGAGCCGGTCGAGGTACGGCACCAGCGCCTCGGCGTCGGCGAAGGTGAAGTCCTTGTGGAACTGGAAGCGATAGGTGGCGCGCGGGGTCATCCGTGTCTCTCGGCGGTGAGCAGGTCGGTGCGGCGCGCGACGTCGCGCTGCGCGAGCAGCTGCTCGGTGGGGGCGGGGAGGCGGCGGCGCCAATTGGGGTGCTCGTCGACGGTGCCGGGCAGGTTGGGCTGCTCCTGCTCGCCGAGCAGGTCCTCCACCGGCACGATCGCGAGCGGCGCGGGCGCGGTGGCGACGTGCGCGAGCACGCGGTCGAGCGGCGGCTGAGCGGGTGGCGCACCGGTCTCGCCCATCGCCTGCCACAAGGCGGCGCGCTCCTCGCCGCGGTGCGCCTTATCCTCGACCGCGCTGACGTGGCGCGAGCGGCGGCCGAGCTTCCACGCCCAGTCGATGTCGCGGCCCTTCCACCAGCCAGCGACGGTGGGGGTGTCGTGCGTGCCGGTCATCGCCACCGCCATCTCGTCCCAGTCGGCGGGGCGGGTGAAGCCGCCGTCGGCATCGCGCTCGAACGGCAGCACGCGCATGCCGAGCATGCAGCGGCGCGCGAGCTCGTCGCGGAAGCCGGGCGGCACGGTGCCGAGGTCCTCCGCGATCACCAGCGCGCCGGCACGGTGCGCCTCGATCGCGACGATGCGGCGGAGGTGCTCGCCGGGCATCGTCAGATAGGCGCCGCGGCAGGCGCTCTCGCCCGCCGGTATGACCCAGAGCCGCTGGAGCCCGAGCGCGTGGTCGATGCGGATGCCGCCGGCGTGCGCCAGCGTCGCGCGCAGCGTCTCGATGAAGGGGCGGAAGCCGGTGCGCTCGAGCGCGAACGGGTCGAGCGCGGTGATCCCCCAATTCTGCCCGTCGGGGCCGAGCGGGTCGGGCGGGGCGCCGACGGTGAGGCCGGTGAGCAGCTCGTCGCGCGCGCCCCAGGCGTGGCTGCCGCCGCCGTCCATCCCGACCGCGAGGTCGGCGATCAGCCCGACGCGCATCCGCTCGCGCGCGCTGCGCTGCGCGGTGGCGAGACCGAGGTCGGCGAGCCACTGGAGGAAGGCGTAGAAGGCGACGTCGTCGGCGTGCTCGGCGGCGAAGCGGATCACCGCGTCGGCGCTCGGGTCCTGATAGGCGCTCGGCCAGTCCTGCCAGCCGTGCCCGCCGAGCTGCGCGTGGAGCGCGTCGAAGCGCGCGTGCACCTCGAGCGCGGCGCCGCGCTGGCGGCGGAAGGCGAGCGCGGCCGAGCGCGCCGCCTCGCCGGCGAGGTCATAGGCGCCGCGCAGCTGCTGCAACCGCTCGCGCGCCGCGCTCTCCCACTCGATCAGCGCCGGGGCAGGGGCTGGGGGAAGCGGCACCCCGATGAGGCCGGGGTCGGCGAGCAGGACGTTGTGGAACAGCCGCGTCGATGGCGCATAAGGGCTGAAGCGCGTCGGGTCGGCGGGGAAGAGCGCGTGCGTCGGGCTGATCGCGAGCGCCTGCGCGCCGGCGCGGCCGAACGCCTCGGCCGCCTCGACCAAGGCGCCGGCGTCGCCGAACGCGCGCGGCGCGCGCGACTGGAGCGCGGGGATCTGCACCGCGGCGCCCCAGCTGCGCGGCGGCGGCTCGGGGCAGCGCCGCGGCGCGAGCGCGAGCGTGTACGCGCGCTCGCCGACCAGCAGGCGGTGGTAGCCGGGCCGATCGATCGGCGGAAGTCTGCCACCGGCGTCGCGCTTCGGGGACGCGCGGCCGCCGTCCTCGAAGTGGAGCTCGACCGCGCCGGTCGCGCCCGCGGGCAGGTCGATCGCGGCGCCCGCGTCGGCGGAGAGGAAGGGGGTGTCGGGCGGCGTCGGGTCGAGCCGGTCGAGGATCGCGGCGAGCACGTCGTCGGGCACGCGCTGGGCGTTGCCGTCGGCGTCCTCCCAGTCGCGGACGAGGCCGGCGGCGGTGGCGCGCGCCGCGAGGTCGGTCACGCCTCCACCCACGCCACGAAGCGCTCGCCCTCGCGCCACAGCACGCGCTCGGGTGTCGGCAGCGGCGCGGGCGCGTCGCCCAGATCGAGCGCGATCGCCAGCGTGGTGCCGTCGCCGAGCCGCCAGCGCGCCTCCACCGCGGCCGCGCCGGTGGCGCGCGCGCCGAGCGAGGTCGCGCCCTCGAGTCCGGGCGTGATCCGCTCGGCACGCAGCGCGAGCAGGTCGGCGTAGAGCGCGCGCCATGCCCCGGCGTTCGGACCCGGTTGGGGGCGCGAGCGCTCGAACGTGCTCGCCGCGTTGGGATCGGGGATGCGTTCGCGCGCGGCCTCGTCGGCGAAGGCGTCGAACTTGGCGAATTCCTTGCGCCTCCCCTCGCGCACCGCGTCCGCCAGCTCGTCGTGGAAGTCGGTGAAGAACAGGAACGGCGTCTCGCTGCCCTCCGCGTCGCCCATGAACAGCAACGGCACCTGCGGGCAGAGCAGCAGCAGCGCGGTGGCGGCGCGCAGCTTCTCGGGCGCGGTCAGCAGTGTCAGCCGCTCGCCCATCGCGCGGTTGCCGACCTGATCGTGGTTCTGGAGGAAAGCGACGAAGCGCTTCGGCGGCAGGTCCTTGCTCGGCGTGCCGCGCGGCTTTCCGTCGTGGTTAGGCGAGGGATCGCCCTGGTAGATGAAGCCCTCCGCGAGGCAGCGCGCCAGCCGCTCGGCGGGGCGGTCGGCGAAGTCGCCGTAATAGGCGCTCGTCTCGCCGGTGAGCAGCACGTGGAGGACGTTGTGGAAGTCGTCGTTCCACTGCGCGTCATAGCCGCCGTCGCGGAGCCGCGCGGCGTCGTTGCGCTCGTTCTCGAGCACGAGGTGGACGTGGCGACCCGGCAGCGTGGCGCGCAGCTCGGCCGCCATGGCATCGAGGAAATCGTCGTCGGCGATGGCGTGGACGGCGTCGAAGCGCAGCCCGTCGACGCGATAATCGCGCAGCCACATTAGCGCGTTGTCGACGAAATACTGCGCCACCGGCGGCGCCGACACGTTCACCGCGCCGCCCCAGGGCGTATGGACGGCCTCGTCGAAGAAGCTCCTGGCGTAGAGCCCGAGATAGTTTCCGTCGGGGCCGAAGTGGTTGTAGACCACGTCGACGAAGACGCTCAGCCCGAGCCCGTGCGCGGAGTCGACCAGGGTGCGCAGCGCGTCGGGCGTGCCATAGGCCTCGTGCAGCGCATAGGGCAGCACGCCGTCATAGCCCCAGCCGCGCTCACCGCCATAGGCGCCGAGCGGCATCAGCTCGATCGCGGTGGCGCCGCTCGCGGCGATGTCGGCGAGCCGCTCGGTCACCCCGGCGAACCCGCCGAGTGCGCCGGCGTGGAGCTCGACGATGACCATCTCGTGCCACGGCCGTCCGCGCCACTGCGGGTGCTGCCAGTCGAACGCGGTGTCGGTGACGACGCTCCAGCCGTGCACGCCGCCGTCCTGGCGGCGCGACGCCGGGTCGGGCACCGCCTGGTCGCCGACGCGGAAGCGATAGCGCGCGCCTGGTGCGGCCTGCGCCTCGGCGGCGTACCAGCCGTCCTCGCCCGCGATCATCGCGATCGGCGCGCCCTCGGCGAGCTCGAGCGTCACCGCGGCGGCGTCGGGCGCCCACAGGCGGAAGCGCGTGCCGCCGCCCTCGAGCGGCTCGGGTCCCCAGGCCATCATGACGGGAACGCGCTCCGCCACGTCAGCAGCACGGCACCCTGCGGCGCGACCTCATAGTGGTCGTCGACCTCGATCTCGCCCTGATCGGGCTTGGCGCTGTCGAGCAGTACCACGCGCTGCACCTGCGGCGCGGGCAGCTGGAAGGTAATTGGGTCGGCGCTGGCGTTGAGCAGCAGCGAGATCGCCTCGACCTCGCCGTCCTCGGTGCGCGTGGCGCGGCGCATCATCAGCGCGCGACCCTCGGGATTGTCCCAGTCCTCGGGCGTCATGCGCTCGCCGCGCTCGTTCCACCATTCGACGTCGTTGACGCCTTCGCCGGGCGAGTCCTGGCCGTAGAGGAAGGTGGCGGCGCGCAGGACCGGGTAGCGCCGGCGCAGCTCGGCGAGGCGCGCGGTGAAGTCGATCTGGCGCTGGCCGTCCTCGCTCGCCGCCGCGGCCCAGTCGAGCCAGCTGATCTCATTGTCCTGGCAGTAGGCGTTGTTGTTGCCGCCCTGCGTGCGCCCGAACTCGTCGCCGGCGACCAGCATCGGCGTGCCGAGCGAGGCCAGCAACGTCGTCAGCATCGAGCGCATCACACGGCCGCGCGCGTCGTTGATCGAGGGATCGTCGGTCGGCCCCTCGGCGCCCCAGTTGCGCGAGTAATTCTCGGAGTGGCCATCGCGATTGTCCTCGCCGTTGGCCTCGTTGTGGCGACCCTCGTACATCACCGTATCCGCGAGCGTGTAGCCGTCGTGCGCGGAGAGCAGGTTGACCGTGGCCCAGGGGCGCCGCGCGCGCCGGTCGAACAGGTCGCCCGAACCCGACAGCCGCGCCGCGAGATCGCCGCGCTGCGACGGGTCACCGCGCCAATATTTGCGCACGGTGTCGCGATACTTGTCGTTCCACTCGGCGAAGCCGGGCGGGAAGTTGCCGAGCTGGTAGCCGCCGGGGCCGACGTCCCACGGCTCGGCGATCAGCTTGAGCCGGCCGAGCACCGGGTCCTGCCGCAGCACGTCGAAGAAGGCCGCGCCGGGATCGAAGCCATAGTCCTCGCGCCCGAGCGTGAGGCCGAGGTCGAAGCGGAAGCCGTCGATCCCGAAGCTCGTCGCCCAGTAGCGCAGCGAGTCGGCGACCATCTGGATCACGCGCGCCTTGCTCATGTTGAGCGTGTTGCCGGTGCCGGTGTCGTTGATCGTGTAGCGCGGATTGTCCTGAACCAGGCGATAGTAACTCGCGTTGTCGAGCCCGCGCCACGACAGCGTCGGGCCGCGCTCCGACCCCTCGCAGGTGTGGTTGTAGACGACGTCGAGGATCACCTCGATGCCGGCCTTGTGGAGCCGGTGGACCGCGCGGCGCAGCTCGTCCTGGTGGTCCGAGGCCATGTACGACTGCTCGGGCGCGAAGAAGCCGAGCGAGTTATAGCCCCAATAGTTGCGCAGACCCTTTTCCTGGAGAAAGCGGTCTTGCGTGAAGCTGTGGATCGGCAGCAGCTCGATCGCGGTGACGCCGATGCGCTGGAGATGCTTGATCACCGCGGGATGGCCCAGCGCGGCATAGGTGCCGCGCTCGCGCGCCGGGACCAGCTCCATCAGCTTGGTGAGGCCCTTGACGTGCGCCTCGTAGATCACCGTCTCGGACCAGGGCGTGTTGGGCCGGCGGTCGCGCGACCAGTCCCAGTGATCGTCGACCACCATCGCCTTGGGCATGGCGGGGGCGCTGTCGCGCTTGTCGAACGACAGGTCCTCGCGGCGATGGCCGATGCGATAGCCGTGGAGCGCGTCGGTCCATTTGATCTGGCCCTGGATCCGGCGCGCATAGGGATCGAGCAGCAGCTTGTTGGGGTTGAAGCGATGCCCTTCCTCAGGCGCGTACCGGCCGTGTGCGCGATAGCCGTAGACCAATCCCGGTCCGACGTCGGGGAGGTAGCCGTGCCACACCTCGTCGGTGCACTCGGGCAGCACCAGCTTGCGCAGTTCGCGCTTGCCCGCGGGATCGAAGACGCAGAGTTCGATCGCGTCGGCGTTGGCGGAGAAGACCGCGAAATTGACGCCCTCGCCGTCGAACGTGGCGCCGAGCGGATAGGGCGATCCCGGCAGCAGCCGGTCCGGCAGGTCGTGCAACATCGTGCTCCCGACAGGAGAGGGGCCGCGCTGCGGCGGCCGGTGTAATAGGGTGTCTCGCGCCGGGGAGGGGCGCCGCGGCGCGCCTCAGGCGCGCTTGGTGCGGGGCCCGGGGCGCTTGGGTGCGGCGGTCGCGCCGGGTGCCTTGGAGTCGGCGGCCTTGGTGCCACGCGCGCGCGGCGCTTTCGCCGCGGTGCTGCCGGCGTCGGCGTTGCCAGAGGGGATGGTGGTGGCGGGCGAGTCCGCCGGCTCGTTGGCGAGCGGCTTGGTCAGCTCGGCGCCGGTGGTCTCGTCACCGGACGTGGCGGCAGGCGTGTCGCTGCCGTCCTGCGGCTCGGACGTGGCGGCGGGCTGCTCGCCGGGGAACTCCTGCTGCGCGCGATGCCAGTGCTCGTCGTGCTTGCCGTGCGGCTCACCCTCGTCCTGCCAGAGGCGATAAGCGCGCTCGCGGATCCGTCCCTCGCGATCGTCCGACATGCCCAGTCCCTTTTTGCTCGGTTTTCCGCGGCTGTAACTCTCGAGGCGCGGGATCGTCGCAAGCGGGTGGAGAAAAACGTTGCGAAGGATGAGCAATCCTCCCCGGCACGGGAGAGGGACCACGTGCAGCATGGTGGAGGGGGCGCTCCGCGAGCGCTGCGCTGTGAGGAGAGCCCCCTCCACCACGACGCTCCGCGTCGCGGTCCTCCTCCCCGCGAGCGGGGAGGAGTAACGCGCTCACGACTCTACGAGCGTGGCGTTGTCGATCACGAAGCGATATTTCACGTCGCTGCGCTGCATGCGGTCATACGCCTCGTCGATCTGCTGGATGCGGATCATCTCGATGTCGGCGGTGACGCCCTTCTCGGCGCAGAAGTCGAGCATCTCCTGCGTCTCGGCGATGCCGCCGATCAGCGAGCCCGCGATCGCGCGGCGGCCGAAGATCAAGGTGCCGACGCTGGGCGACGGATGCGGATGCTCGGGCACGCCGACCAACACCAAGGTGCCGTCGCGCTTCAGCAGCCCGGTGAAGGCGTCGAGGTCGTGGCTCGCGGCGACGGTGTTGAGGATCATGTCGAAGCTGCCTGCATGCGCCGCCATCTCCTCGCCGTTGCGCGAGTTGATCACCTCGTCCGCGCCGAGCACCGTGGCGTCCGCGCGCTTCGACTCCGAGGTGGTGAAGGCGATCACGTGCGCGCCCATCGCGTGTGCGATCTTGACCCCCATGTGGCCGAGCCCGCCGATCCCGACGATGCCCACCTTCTTGCCCGGTCCGACGCCCCAGTGTCGCAGCGGCGAGTAAGTGGTGATGCCCGCGCACAGCAGCGGCGCGACGGCGGCGAGTTGCTCCTCGGGGTGCGAGATCTTGAGCACGAACTTGTCCGAGACGGTGATCGCCTGCGAATAGCCGCCGAGCGTGTGGCCGGGCGCGTCGGCGGTCGGGCCGTTGTAGGTGCCGACGAAGCCGCCGCCGGTGCAATATTGCTCCAGCCCCTCGTCGCACGAGGCGCAATGCTGGCAGCTGTCGACCATGCAGCCGACCCCGACCGTGTCGCCGACCTTGAACTTCGTCACCTCGCCACCGACCGCAGTGACATGGCCGACGATCTCGTGGCCCGGCACGCAGGGGTAGAGCGTACCGCCCCACTCGCCGCGCACCTGGTGGAGATCGGAGTGGCAGACGCCGCAGTAAGCGATGTCGATCTGGACGTCGTGGGGGCCGGGCTCGCGCCGGGTGATGTCCATCGGCTCGAGCGGCTTGTCGCCGGCGGTCGCGCCATAGGCTTTGGTGGCCATGATTGTTCCCCTTCAGAAGTGGGCGCGCCGGGCGACGCGCGGGCCTCAGATAAGGCCGCGGCGGCGTCGGTGCAGTCGGGTGACGGCTCAACGCTGTGATGAGGATCGCTCAGCGCTGTCTTCCCGTGTGCTCCTGCGCACGCAGGAGCACGGATCGGCTGCACCGAGACGGCGCTCACCCCAGCGGCCGCCGCTCCCGGATGTGGTCGGCGAGCAGTCGCAGCGCGGTCGGCACCTGGCGGCGGCTCGAATAATAGAGGTGGTACCCGCCGCCCACCGCGGCCCAGTCTTCCAGCACCAGCCGCAACGACCCTTCTGCCAGCGCGCCCGCGAAGACCGGCTCCGGCCCGTACATCAGGCCCGCGCCGCCGCGCGCCAGCGTCAGACCGAGGTCGGTGTCGTCGATCGTCAGCGCGCCGGGCACGTCGATCGCCAGCTCCTCGTCGCCGCGCTCGAACTCCCAATGGTAAATGCGCCCCGCGCCCTGGCGCAGCCGCACGCAGCGGTGCTGCGCCAGCTCACGGGGGTGCCCCGGCGTGCCGAAGCGCTCGAGATAGGCCGGGGCGGCGGCCACCACCCAGCGGATGTCACGCGAGAGCCGCAGCGCGATCATGTCCTCGGGCACGGTGCCGCCGTAGCGGATCCCGGCGTCGAACCCCTCGCCGACGACATCGACCAGCCGGTTGCTCGCGACCACGTCGACCTCGATGTCGGGGTATAGCTCGACGAAGCCGGGCAGCACCGGCGCGAGCAGCAGCCGCGCCGCGTCGACCACCACGTTGAGCCGGATCCGCCCCGCCGGCGCGTCGCGGAAGCGGTTGAGCGCCTCGATCGCGCCGTCGATCGCGCGCAACGGGTCGCTGATCGAGTCGCGCAGCTGCTCGCCCGCGGCGGTGAGCGTGACGCTGCGGTTGGTGCGGTGGAGCAGCCGCACGCCCAGCCGCGCTTCCAGCGCCTTCATCGAGTGGCTCAGCGCCGAGGCGGTGACGCGCAGCTCCACCGCCGCGCGCGCGAAGCTCAGATGGCGCGCGATGACGAGGAAGTAGCTGAGATCGGGCAGGTCGCCGCGGCCGGTGGACATGACACCGATGTGCGACCTCGCCGCCGCGCTGGCAACCGCCTCAGCGCCGCGCGCGCACCAGCGTCACCGCGCCGGTGCCGAGCGCGGTGAGCACCGCCAGCACCGTCAGCAGCACCGCGAAGTCGCGCGGCGTCGCCAGCGTCCAAGTCAGCAGCGGGCCGAGCAGCGCCGGCAGCGTGTTGGTCAGGTTGAGCAGGCCGAGATCGCGGCCGCGCCGCCGCGGATCGGGCAGCAGCTGCATGGAGAACGCCGAGTGGAGTGCGAGGAACACCGCCGAGCCGACCGAATAGGTGGCGAAGCCGATCGCGGCGGCGGTGGTACCGCCCGCCAGCGCCATCGCGCCCAGCCCGGCCACCGCCACCAGCCCGGCGCCGACAAGGAAGGGCTGGCGCCGCCCGGCTCGGTCGGACCAGCGGCCGACCAGCAGCGCGAGCGGCAGCGGGATGACGTAGCAGATCGTCAGCAGCGTGCCGACCTGGCGCGCCAGCACGAGCTGGCGCTCTCCCGGCGCGATGCTCTCGAACACGTAGAGCAGGTAGAGCGACAGCGCCGCGGTGGCGAGCTGCATCAGCAGCCGCGCCGCGGCGGCGATCAGCAGGTCGCGGCGCGGCAGAACCGGCGCGGTCGCGGGGGCGGTCTCGCCCGCGCCGCCGTCGCCGCGCAGCAGCAGCAGCGGCAGCAGCGCCAGCGCGGCGAGCAGCGGCACCACCGCCAGGCGGGTGGTGTCGGCCAATCCCTCGTCCGCCACCAGCAGCGCCGAGAGCAGCGCCGCGACCGGGTTACCGAGCGCGATCAGTCCCGCGGCGAGGCCCTTGCGCGCGTCGGGCACCTCGTCGGCCATGATCGGCAGCAGCGGCGCGAGCACCGCGTTGACCGCGACCTGGAACAGCACCACGGCCGTCACGATCGCCACCGCGGTGGAGGCCGCGGCGACCAGCGCGTAGCTCGCCGCGGTGGCGACCAGCCCGCCCGCGATCCAGCGCCGCCGCCCGCCGCCGCGCGCCACCGAGCGGTCGCTGAGCCAGCCGAACAGTATGTTGGCCGCGCTGGCCGCGATCGCGCCGAGGATCGCGGTGAGGCTCAGCAGCGGGATTCGCGCGTCGCCCGCGATGGCGTGGATCTTGAGCGGCAGCAGCAGCGTGAGCAGCGGCAGATAGGCGATCACCCCGCCCATGTTGGCCAGTGCGAAGGCGAGCAGGAACCACGCCGGACGCGCGGGGCGGGGGAGAGCGGGACGGGCCATGGACGCGCGCATGATAGGGCCGCGCGACCGTCGCGCCACCCTCGACCTCAACGCGATGGCGGGGCGCCGTGCGCTTGGCTATGGCAGGCGCCGCCGGGCAGCGGCGATCGGGGGAGCGGGGATGGCACGGCGGCGGCAGACGGTGACGATCAAGCATGTCGCGGCGGATGCCGGCGTGTCGCTGCAGACCGTCAGTCGCGTCATCAACAACGAGCCCAACGTTCGCCCGGCGATGGCGGAGCGCGTGCGTGAGGCGATCACGCGGCTGGGCTATGTCCCGTCGCTGGCGGCGCAGCGCATGGGCGGCTCGCGCAGCTATCTGATCCTGGCGCTCAACGACCGCGACCGCACGATCAGCGACTGGCGCGCGCGCCAGGGCACCGACTGGGTCGACCAGATGCTGCTCGGCGGCATGCTCACCTGCGCGCGCCACGGCTATCGCCTGCTGCTCGAGCTGGTCGACACGCACAGCGACCGGATCGAGCGCGAGCTCGCCGCGACAATCGCGGCGCTCCAGCCCGACGGCGTGATCCTGACTCCGCCGCACTCGGACAACCCGCTGATCGCCGAGCTGCTCGACCGGCACGACATCGCCTTCGCGCGGATCGGCGCGCAGGGCGGCGGCGCCGGCATCGCGCTGTCGATGGCGGACGAGGCGGGGGCGCGTCGCGCCACCGAGCACCTGCTCGCGCTCGGGCACCGCCGCATCGGCTTCGTCGCCGGGCCGGAGGATTATACCACCAGCGCGCAGCGCGCCGACGGCTGGCGCGGCGCGATGCGCGAGGCCGGCGCGAGCTGCGACGGGCTGCTCGCGGTCGGCAACTTCGATTTCCCCAGCGGCGAGGCGGCGGCGCACGCGCTGCTCGGTGCCGCGGTGCCGCCCAGCGCGATCCTGGCGAGCAGCGACCAGATGGCGCTGGGCGTGCTCGCCGCGGCGCGCGAACGCGGGCTGAGCGTCCCCGACGACCTGTCGGTGGTGAGCTTCGACGACACGCCGATCGCGCGCTTCGCGCACCCGCCGCTCACCGCGATGGAGCAGCCGATCGCGGCGGTGACGGCGCGCGCGGTGGAACTGATCATCGCGCAGCTCGGCGGCCGCGCGCGCCCCGCCGCGCCGGTGGTGATCGCGGGCGAGCTCAAGGTACGCGCCTCGACCGCGGCGCCGCGGGTGTGAGGGGCGACCACGGGGGCTAAGGATCAGTGATGGCGCGTCGTGGCGGCGCTCGGACCGTAGGTGAAAAGCCGTTGGCGGAGCGGCGAGAGATTGAATGATCGCCCCGACCGCGCGGTGGCGAGCAGCGCCTGAAGGACGCTGTCCTCCTCGATCGGTCCCAAGCGCTTGATGTCGCCGTCGAGCATCTCGTTGTTCGAGCTGATCATCTCCGGCGTCCACCGCGTCGCCTCGCGGACCTCGGGTGTCATGCAGCTGTAGATGTAGTTGATGGCGATGGCGTCGCCCCGCCGATCACCATGATGCATCACCGCATCGTTGAAGGGCTCCAGTGCGATCCGCTCACGCTCGGTGAATTCACATCGCGCCGTTGATTGCTCGTCTGGCGTGAAGGTCTTATCACGGTTCAGGACGATCGCTGCTAATTCCTGATCTGTTAAATCTGGAAGCTTAAGCAACTGTCCCGACACGTCCAACGAGAAGACGATCCTTGTGCCCGCCTTCCGAGAATTCGCATATTTCGCGTCGAGCAATTCGCGGGCGCGCACGCCTACGCTGGTGAAGTCGTCGCCTTCTCTCGGCGCGTCGGCTGTGTCGATGGGGCGTTGATGGCGCACGGAGGCGAGTGTGGCAGAGGCGATTTCTCTCGATTGGTGTCGATCGAAAGCAATTACTCTATCATCAACCGGTGGCGTCATCAACATGATAGATTCCTAGCATCGAAGAAATTATATGCGAGTTGCTACCATTATTCCATTGAAAATACCGCGGATAAAGATCCGTCCGTAGCAAAATTAGTTGCATCTTTTGATACAACCTTGCACTTGGCAAGGCTGCCATATTTTCTTTCTGCGGAGACGTTTGAGACGTAATATCCGGGAAAATCGTCAAGATAAGATATTTTTTTGTAATAACAACACTTATAAGAAAGCGGCAGGTGTCGAGATCCTTGTTCTGCTAGTCGATGTACGCGACTGATCCGTCCTTTCCACAGTCGGTGGTATAAGCCGGCGAAGTCGATCGTGGCGCGATTTCATCAGATGTGGCTTTTAGGGTGCCGCAGAAGCTGATTTTTTGAACGCTAAGCTTGCTCTTTCCAAGGTTTTGAACGGTCAGGGAAACCGGTCTCGCAACGGCGGCAGAGGGAGCGATTATCAGCGTGAAGGCGGCAAAACCGGTCAATGTCTTCATAACACGGTTCCATCCTGAAGAAGCAGTCCTTCTATATATACTAAGACTGTCTCGGATGGACGGAGTAATGAGGCCAGATTACTCATCCGGACGCGCTGCTGCGCTAAGCTCGCGATGCGGTCAAGCTTTTCTGCCGCGAGGGATTTCTCGACGCGATCTTCCGATAGCAATCCTTTGACGTTACGGCGCCTATTGGGCAGAGTACGATCATACCCGGAACATCGCTGAGGGCGGCGCGCGTCCGCCGTCCTTCCTCACGCCGCCTCGCGCCGCCGCTCCCACTCGCGCACCAGTGCCGCCGCCGCCTCGGCCTCGACCGGGGGCGAGAAAAGATAACCCTGCACCGCGCCGCAGCCGATCCGCAGGAGCGCGTCGAGCTGCGCCTCGGTCTGCACGCCCTCCGCCACGCACTCCAGCGCGAGCGAGCGGCAAAGCGCCACCACCGCCGCCACCACCGCCCAGCCGCGCGCGGCCTCGTCGTCGGCGAGGAAGCTGCGGTCGATCTTGACCTTGTCGAGCGGCAGCTGGTGCAGGTTGCTGAGGCTGGAATGGCCGGTGCCGAAATCGTCGAGCGCCACCTTGATGCCGCGCGCACGTAGCTGCGCCAGCGCGCGCGCCGCCGCCGGCGGGTCGCGCATCACCGCGGTCTCCGTCACCTCGATCCAGATCCGCTCGGCCGCCACCCCGGAGGCGGTGATCTCGCGCTCGATCGCCGCCATCGTCGCGGGCGAGTGCAGGTCGCAGGCCGAGAGGTTGAACGACAGCGCCAGCTCGCCCGGCAGCGCGCGCGCCGCCGCGAAGCCCTTGCGGAACACCGCCAGCGTGATGTCGTGGATCAGCGAGGAGCGCTCGGCGATGGCGATGAACTCGGCCGGCGGCACCTCGCCCACGAGCGGGCTGTGCCAGCGCGCGAGCCACTCCACCGCCACGATCGTGCCGCTCGCCGCGGCCACGATCGGTTGCGCGACGACGCGCAGCTCCTCGTCCAGCGCGCTGGCCTGGAGCGCCGCCTCGATCGCGCGGTCGGTGCGGATCGCGCGCGCCATGTCGGGCGTGAACACGCAGGTGCCGCCGCCGTTGACGCGCTTGGCATGGTAGAGCGCATAGTCGGCGCGATCGAACAGCTCACCCGCCAGGGCGCCCGACGCCTCTACCTCGCCCGAGAGCGCGAGCCCGAGCGAGCCGCCGACCGCGACGCGCAGCTCGCCGACGCTGAACGGAGCGGCGATGCTCTGGCACAGACGCTCGGCCGCGGCGACCGACTCGTCGCGCTCGCCCACGGTGAGCAGGCCGAACTCGTCGCCGCCAAGTCGGTAGACAGTGGTGGCGCCGCCCGCGATCGCGCGCAACCGCCGGGCCAGTTCGACCAGCAGCAGGTCGCCGACCTGATGGCCATAGGTGTCGTTGACCGGCTTGAAGCGATCCAGGTCGAGCAGACCGACCGCGAAGGGTGTGCCGTCGTGCGCGTCCGCGAGCAGGTCGAGATCGTGGTGGAACTGGCGGCGATTGGGCAGCGCAGTGAGGCTGTCGGTCAGCGCCAGCCGGCCGTTCTCGGCGTTGAGCCGCATCAGCTCGGCGTGCTGCTGCTCCAGCGCGGCGCGCGCCGCGACCTGGTCGCGGAAATAGTCGAAGCTGTTGAACAGCACGCGCAGCAGCACCGCGACGACCAGCGCCACGTTGGTGGCGATTACCGCGAACATGATCTGGTAATGCGCCAGGCAGGCGGCGATGAAGGGCGGGACGACCATCGTCGCCACAAGCAGCGCGGCCTGCGGCAGCGACATCAGGCAGAACACGCAGCCCATCACCGTGGTCGAGAGATACACCGCGGCGTGCGTCTGCTGCGCCGCGCCGCCGTAGCGCATCAGCAGCAGCGACCAGACCATATAGGCGATCGCGATCGGCCCTGCCGCGGTGGTGATCGTGCGCAGCTGGCGACGAGCGGCGGCGGGGGACGGCGCGACGCCGCGGCGGCCGGCACGCGCCCAGCGCAGTAGCCGGATCAGCGTGACGGCGAAGAGCAGCGCGGGCACGGTCACGGTGAGCAGCGCCGGCGCGCTATCGCGGTGAGTCACCGCGACCGCGAGCGAGTTGATCAGTAGCAGCCCGTAGAGCAGCGGCACCTGGCGATAGAGGTTGGTGACCTGGGCGATCGCCAGCCGCGGATCGTCACCGATCCCGGCGTACCAACGATACAGCCGCCGCACCATCGCCATCCCCAAACCGAGCGCGAGCGCCCTTTCCCCCGCGACGAGCCATAGAGCGGATGGACTGACGATACACTAACGTGGCGACCGCGATTCCTTCCAATTCAGGCGGTCTGCGGGATGACGGGCTAGGCGCTTCTTGCGATGCTGAGCCTGCTGCCAGCTCCAACGTCATTTCGAGGGAATGCGGCGCATCAACAAACCCTTCCGTCATCCCGGAGTTGGTCCGGGATCCACTGCTCCGTGCACTCAGAAAGGGTTGCTCTCGCGAAAGGGTGGATCCCGGACCAAGTCCGGGATGATGGAGGTAGAGAGGAAGCCACTCACCGCGTCGTTCGCGGCGGCTCTACACCGAGGAGCGCGGCTCCCCGTCCGGCGTCTCGACGCGTTCCGATCCCTTCGCCGGATCGCGCGAGAGCAGCTCCAGCCGCTGCGGCACCGTGCCCAGCTCCATCCCTTCCTCGCGGAACCGGCGCAGCAGCACCGTGAAGACGGCGCTGCGGGCACCGTAGGCGGCGCGGGGTGAGCCGACGTGCGCGAAGCAGTTGAAGAAGATCCGCCCGTCCGCGATTGAGTCGATGAAGATCGCGGGCGCCGGATCGTCGAGGATCGCGCTCTCATCGGCGAACGCCTGCGCGACGATCGCGCGCACCTTGTCGGCGTCACTCTCCAGCGGCACCGAGAATTGCACCTGGATGCGGCCGAGCGGGCTGGCCAGCGTCTTGTTGAGCACCGACTTGGTGATCAGCTCACTGTTGGGCACGATCAGCGTGGAATGATCGGCCAGCGCGATCTCGGTCGAGCGCACGCTGATGCGCTTGACGTCACCCTCGTCGGTGCCGACGCGGATCCAGTCGCCGATTTTGATCGGGCGCTCGGCCAGCAGGATCAGCCCCGACACGAAATTGGAGGTGATCGCCTGCAGGCCGAAGCCGATACCGACCGACAGCGCCGAGAGCAGCAGCGCGATCCGCTCGACGCCGATGCCGAGCGAGGCCAGCGCCCAGATCACCGCCAGCGCGACGCCGACGTAGCGCGCCACCAGGCTGACCGAGTTGCGGCCCGAGCCGTCGAGGTCGGTGGCGGGCAGATAGCGCTGCTCGAGCCAGCGCATGAAGCCGCGCACCAGCGCCAGCCCGATGAACAGCACCACCACGCCGCGCAGGATCGTCCCGGGCGAGATCGCGATGCCGCCGACCTGCACGCCCTGCGCCAGCGTGCCCAGCCGAGAGACGAGCGCGCCGACGCCGTTGCCGCCGTTGAACGGCGAGAACAGCAGACCCAGCGCGAACAGCGCCAGCGTCAGCCGCAGCACGCCCGAGGCGAGCACGCCGAACTGCTCGATCAGCGCGCCGCGCACGCCCAGCGCGCGCGACAGCGTCCGCCCGAGCCCGCCGTCGCGCGCGAAGACGGTGGTGGCGACGTCGTCGATCGCCGCCATGAGCAGGAACGTGGCACAGCCGAGCACCGTCGCCCAGGCGACGATCCGGACGATGAACGAGGCGAGGCCGACATAGCCGAGCAGCAGCGCGAACGTCGCCACCACGACCACCGTCCAGGCCACTAGTGAGGCCGCGCCGAGCCCGGCGCGTGCCGGCGCCTGCTCGTCCTCCGCTCGCGCCGCGCGCAACCGGCCGAGCGCGACCAGCGCGGCGGCCAGGATCAGCAGGTGGAGCAGCGCGACGAGCACCTGCGTCGCGCTCAGCGCCGCCGCACTCGCGCCGACCATCTGATTGAACGCGTTGACGGTGATGGACAGGAAGGCCACCGCGGCGAGCAGCCAGCTGAAGGGACGAAGTCGCGCTGCGACGTCGTCGGCGATCGGCGCGACGCGCCAGCTCGGCTGGTGACGCATCAGCACCGCGCCCGTGACCGCGACGGTGAAGCCAGCGAACGAGCTCGCCTGCACGAACGTGTCCGCCAGCCCGTTGACCGCCGTGGGCACCAGCCCGGCCCAGCGCAGCCCCTGCACCAGCGCGAAGCTCGCGAGCAGCGGCGTCAGCGTGCCGACCAGCACGCGCCAGATCGCGTTCCCCGAGCGGCGCACGCGATGCCCGGGAGCGTCGTCGATCAGGAAGCGCAGGCCGATCCGCACCGCCGCGGCGCGGCCGGGCACCGCGATCGCCAGCGCGAGGAGCAGCCCGAGCAGCGCCGGCCAGACCGGTGCCGCGCGCCATCCCGCGGCGAGCTGGCGCGTCGCCAGCGTGACCACCACCTCGATCCGACGCAGGTCACGCGGGGCGGCCTGCAGCACCGCGCCCCAGAAGCCGGGGGAGAGCGGGGACGGGACGTGCGCCGCGATCGTCTGGCTGAACTGCTCGGCCTCTGTCCGGTCGATCTCCTCGACCAGCTGCTGCGCCTCGACCGCGATCAGCCTGCCGCGCTTGCTGTTCGAATCAATCGCGGTGCGCTGCCGCGCCAGCCGCGCGCGCTGTGCGGCGAGATCGGGCGCCTCGCCCGCGGCGGCGGGGCCGAGCTGCGCGGCGCGCGCGTCGACGAGCGCGAGCTGGTCGGTGAGGTCGTCGGCGGCGGCGGCGGCGTCCTCGCGCGCGGCGTTGACCCGCTCGCGCAAGCTGTCGCGCGCTTCCCGGTCGGTCGACAGATCGAGCGCGCCGTCGACCGAGCGCACTTCACGCTCGGCCTTGATCAGCCGCGCCGTGGCGGCGGTGACCGGGTCGACCTGCGCGGCGGCGAGCGGCGCCAGCAGGAGCGCGAGCAGCGTCAGCAGCGACAGCGCGGCGGCGCGCGCGCGGGCGGACAGCGGGGAGCACGTCATCGCCGCGGCGATAGCAGAGCGGGCGGGGGCGCGGCCAGTGTGCGGGGAGGAAGGCGGTATCGTGTCGCCGCCTCATCTTCAGCCGTCATCCTGAGCTCGTCTCGGGATCCACCGTGCCGCCTGCCTAACGGCCGCGACGCCTGCGGATCAGTAGAAACTGGAACAGGTTCAGGATGAAGGCGGAAGAAGGTGTCACGCCCTCTCTCGCCCGACCCACTGCGTTCCCGCTCCCCCTCGGCGCCGTTCCGCCCTACACCGTCGTCGAAGGGAGACGGGTGTGGCGGAGAGGGAGCGGGTGAGGCGCGTCGTGATCCTGGGCGGCGGCACCGCCGGCTGGATGACCGCGATCGCGCTCGCGCGCCAGCTCGGGCGCTCGGTGGCGATCACCTTGCTCGAGTCGGAGGAGATCGGCACCGTCGGCGTCGGCGAGGCGACGATCCCGACGATCCACTGGTTCAACCAGCTGATCGGGCTCGACGAGGCGGCGTTCCTGCGGGCCACGGGGGCGACCTACAAGCTCGGCATCGAGTTCGTCGACTGGGCGCGGCCCGCGCACCGCTACTTCCACCCGTTCGGCCACTATGGCGCGGCGCTGCCCGGGGTCGCCTTCCACCATCGCTGGCTGCGCGCGCGGGCGGAGGGGCTCGATCTGCCGCTCGCCGCGCTGTCGCTGACCACGCAGGCGGCGCTCGCCGGTCGTTTCGCCAAGCCGGCGGCGGAGCAGCGTTCGATCCTGTCGACGCTCGGCTATGCCTATCATTTCGACGCCGGGCGCTACGCCGCGCATCTGCGCGGACTCGCCGAGGCGGCCGGGGTGGTGCGGGTCGAGGGGCGGCTCGCCGCAGTCGAGCGCGACGCGGGCAGCGGCCGCGTCACCGCGCTCACCACCCAGCGCGGCGAGCGGCTCGCGGGCGAGCTGTTCGTCGACTGCTCGGGCTTCCGCGCGCTGCTGATCGCGGGCGAGATGGGCGCGCGCTACGACGATTGGTCACGCTGGCTGATGTGTGACCGCGCGGTGGCGGTGCCCAGCGCGGCGACGCGGCCGACGCTGCCGTACACGCGCTCGACCGCACGCGCGGGCGGCTGGCAGTGGCGCATCCCGCTCCAGCATCGCACCGGCAACGGCTATGTCTATGCCTCGCCCTTTCTCTCCGACGACGAGGCGGCGGCGACGCTGCTGGCCCATCTCGACGGCGCCGCGCTGGGCGAGCCGCGCTTCCTGCGCTTCACCGCGGGTGCCCGACCCGAGCCGTGGCGCGGCAACGTGGTCGCGATCGGGCTGGCGGCGGGATTCCTCGAGCCGCTCGAGTCGACCAGCATCCACCTGATCCAGAGCGGCATCGCCAAGCTGCTGACGCTCTTCCCCGAGCGCGGCGACGACGCGGCACTGGCGGCGCGCTACAACCGGCTGATGACGGCGGAGATGGAGCGGATCCGCGACTTCCTGATCCTCCACTATCATGCGCAGCGCGGGAAGGCCGAGCCGCTGTGGGAAGCGTGTCGCGCGATGGCGCTGCCCGAGGCGCTCCAAGGGCGCGAGGCGCTGTACCGCCGCGGCGGGCGGCTGATGCTGGAGGCCGACGAGCTGTTCCGCGAGGCGAGCTGGCTGGCGGTGCTGGAGGGGCAGGGGATCGCGGCGGAGGGCTACCACCCGCTCGCCGCCGCGCTCGACGGCGGCGCCAACATCAAGCAGGTGCGCGCGCTCGCCGCGCTGATCGCGCGCGCCGCGCCGACGCTGCCGACGCACGACGACGCGCTGGTCGCGGCGATGGGGTGAGGTGGTCCTGTTCCCCCTTGCCGTCATCCCCGACCACGTCCGGGATGAGGGGGGAGAAACATCATCGCGGCGGGCGCACCGCCAGATAGACCGTGCTCCACAGCTGCGCCGCGTTGGACTCGTCGACATCCTTCTTGCCCGCGCCGAACGGCACCACCGCGTAGCGCCCGTCGCGATAGGCCCAGGACCACAGCTCCGAGCTCTGCGTCGCGCGCGTCGCGGCGATGGCGCGCCAGAGCCGTGCCTGCGCGTCGGTCAGCACCGCGCGCGTCGAGGCGGGCAGGTCGCTGCGCTGGAGCTGCCGCTCCAGCCCGGCGGCGAACAGCGCCTGCTGCCAGGACCACACCACCGCACCGTGATAGGCGGCGGGGGTGAAGCGCGCCTGGGTCGCCGCGTCCGCCAGCGCCGGGTTGGCGACGAGGAGGCCGACGTCGGTCATCAGCCCGGCGGGGAAGGGCCGCATCAGCGCGGCGACGTCGCGCTCCAGCTCGGCCGCGGGCGGCGCGCCGAACATCAGCGCGAACCCCTCGTCCGAGTTGAGGATCGGTACCGCGCGGCCGCGCTCGTCGAGCGACAGCGCGTGATAGAACAGCGGGGTCTGACCCAGGCTTTCCAGCGCGGGCGCGGCGGGGACGCCGAGCGCGCGCGCGTAGGCCGCGATCCGGGGTGCCGCCTCGCGCGCGGGCAGCTCGACGCGGAACAGCGCGGGCGCGCGCTCGCGCCACGTGGTCGCCATCGCCGCGGCGCGCGCGAGGCCGGCGCGATCGGTCGCGCTCACATACGGGTCGAGCAGCCCCGCCGCGCTCAGCCGGGCGGCCGCGTCGAGCGCGGCGGGGACCAGCACCGCGTTGACGTCATAGGGGAAGCGCCCGCGCCCGAGCCCCTCCTCGCTGTCGCGCCACTGGCCGGTCATGCGGCCGGGGCGCAACGCGACGAGCCGGTCGACCGCGGGTGCCTCGGCGAAGCCGCGCGCGCGCTCGATCACCAGCCGCAGGTTGCGCAGCAGCGCCGCACCGGCGGGCTCGCTGGTGCCGGGGCGCGCCTCGCTCGCGATCGGTCGCGCCAGGAAGGTGCGCGCGCGGGCCGGGTCGGCGCGCTCGAGCAGATAAGCGGCGGCGACCGGCGCGAGCATGAAGTCGTCGTCGATCATGGCATAGTCGAGCGTCGCGGCGTCACCGCTGCGCCCGGCCCTGCGATTCTCCAGCAACGCGAACTCGGACAGACCTTCCTCGTGCGCGACGTCGCCGTCGGCCGCGAGCCGCGCCAGCACCGCACCGAGCCCCGCCTCGATCGCGGTGGGCTGGAGCGCGGGCATCAGCAGCCGCACCGACATCAGCGTGTCACGCCCGAAATAGGTGTCGAAGCGCCACGAACCCGCCAGGAACTTCTCGCGATAGCTGAGGAAGCGCAGCGCGTTCCGTGCGGTAGGATCGTCGGCGGCCGTGGCGTTGAGCAGCTCGGGCAGCGCGATGCCGGTGAGCGGCGTGTCGCCGGTCGCGGCGGTGATCTCCAGCTGGATGCGGCCGTCCCGCCCCGCTACCAGCGCGCCGCGCTCGATCAGGCCGGCGAGTACGCGCAGGCCGAGAAGGTAGCCCGGCGCGCCGTCGGCGCGGTCGCGCGCGTAGGTGATCGTGTCGCGGCCGAGGCGCGGGGCCACTGCTACCTCAGGCGGGAAGCGGCCGACGCTCTGATAGTCGCGCAGGAAGCGGACGTTCGACAGTACCGCCCGACGCAGCGCGAGCCGAGGCGCGGCGATGCTGGCGGTGGCGCGGATGCCGTGGAGCGCGCGACCGCGCGCGTCGGCCAGCGTGATCGCGGCGGGTGCGCGGTCGAGACGCCATCTGACCGGTGCGGCGGTACGCTCGAACCACAGGCCGACGCCGCTGTTGCCGGCGGGAAAGCCGACGAGGATGCGCGGCTCGGCGCCCTCGCGCAGCAGCAGGTGCGCCGCGGTGGCGCCGTCGCGCAGGAAGGCGTTGAGATTGTCGCCCTCGCTGAGCTGATAGGCGACTTCGGGCGGACGCTGGGCGAGCGCCACCCCGGCGCTGCCCGCGAGCAGCAGCGCGGCAAGGAGGCGGGCGGCGCGGGTCATGTTCGGCTCCGGATGTGGGTGGTAGACTCGTCAGCACTGTAGCTGTCGCCGTGCTCCTGCGCACGCGGGAGCCCAGGATCGCGGCCGTCGCGCTCTCGGCTCTGGACTCCTGCGTGCGCAGAAGCGCTTTGTGGGAAAGCGGCTGAGGACGACCTATCCTCGCCGCTTGCCCCCGTCCTCAGAACCGCAGCGTGACCGACCCGCCATAGGTGGGCCCGACGATGCCCCGGGCGTAGAAGAAGCCCTGGGTGATCGCCTGGGTCTGGCCCTGCCGCGGGTTGCCCTCCGTCAGGCCGACGACGTTGAAGATGTTTTCGGCGTTGAAGCTCACCTGCAGCTGCGGCGTGACGTTGACGTTGATGCCTGCGCTGGTCACGCCATAGCCGGGCAGCGCGACGCCGTTGCCCGCGTCTGCGAAGATCTTGCCGACGTATTTATAGCGAGCGAAGATGTCGCCGAGGCCGTTCGGCAGCTGAATCGCCGGCGTCACCGTCCACAAGGTGGAGGGCGTGCGCTCAGGGCGGTTGCCCTCATAGCCCGCCTGGGTGGCGCCATCGAGCTGAAGGTTCTCGAGCCGCGGATCCTGGAACACCGCCTGGCCGTCGATCGAGAACCAGCGCACCGGCCGGATCACCGCGTCGATCTCGATACCCTTGGTGCGCAGGTCGGCGTTGATGTTCTGTTGCTGCGCCGGGTTCTCGGGGTTGGCGAAATTGTAGTTCTGGTCGTCGAAGTTGGTGCGGAACACCGTGACCGAGCCGCTGAAGAAGCGCTCATACTGGTAGCGGATACCGGCCTCGTACAATTTGATCGTGGTGATCGGATCGGCGCTGTTGGTCTGGAAGCCGTCCGCGTAGCGCGCGTAGATCGATAGGTTCGGCGTGATCAGATAGTTGGCGCCGACGGTCCAGGCGATCTTCTCCTGGCCGCGGTTGAGCGTGGTATATTGGCCGGCGAAGGTCGGGCCGACCGTGGTGATCACACCCGCGGTGCCGCTCGGTACCTGTTGCTGGAACACGCCCGGGCGAATCTCGACGATCCGGTTGGCCGCATCGACAGCGGCGGCGTCCACGCCGTCGCGCGCGGTCGACTGGATGTTCTCGAAGCGGATGCCGCCGTCGATGCGGAGCTTGCCGATCGCGAGCTCGTCATTGGCGTAGAGCGACACGGCATTGTCGTCGCGTACGCGGATGCCGTTGCCCCAGTCGCCGTAGGAGACCAGGCCGTTGTCGCTCAGCGTGCCGATCACGTTGTTGCCGCCGTCGAGCGCGACGATGTCGTAGATGTCGCTGTTGTTGCGCACGTCGTTGACGACGCTGGCGACCGCCGACTGATTTTGGCGACGGTGAACGGCGTAATACATCATGCCCGCGGTGAGCGAGTTGGTGAAGCTGCCGCCCTGATATTCCCAGCGCCCGCCCAGATTGAGCCCGAAGTCGTGCGCGTCGAGCCGATCGTGGTTGAGCGTGGTGCGCTGGAGGAAGCCGTTGCCGTTGAGCGCGTTGAGCTCGCTCGTCTGGTTGGCGCCGATCACCGTGCCGGTGCGCAGGTTGCGGATGCCGAAGCTCACCCGCGCGGGGAAGGCGACCGCGCCGGCGCTGAGCAGGTCGTTGATCGGCGAGCCGCTGCCCGGCGTCAGATAGCTCACCGCGCTCGCCAGGCCGGCGTTGCCGGTCCCCGAGCCGGGGAACAGGCCGTTGAAATCGTAGGAATAGTCGAGATAGCGGCTGCGCAGGAAGACATCGAACGAGTCGGTCACCGGCTTCTCGAAGTCGACGCGGAACTGGTTCGAGATCGACTTGATGCCCTGATCGTAGCGGAAGTTGCGGATGCCGTCGCTCTCGACGAAGGTCGACACCGGCACCGCGATGTTGCGGAAGGCGTCACCGCCGATGTTGTCGCGCTGCGTGTCGAGGCCCGGGAAGCCGCTCGGCTCGCCGTTGTCGTAGCGGTACGGCATGCTGGCGTAATAGGCCGTGTTCATGTCGCCGCGCTTGGCGGACAGTCGGAGGAACCCGCCGTCGTCGAAGCGGTATTCCAGCATCGCCTTCACGCGATAGCCGTCATAGTCGAACGGGTTGCGCCGCACGCCCGGGCTGCTCTGGTAATAGCCGCCGATGCTGAAGGCGAGGTTCTGCGCGAGCGGGGCGGAAACGTAGAGGTCGGCGCGCTTGAGCCCGTAATTATAGTAGGTGCCGCGCGCGATCGCCTCGAACCGCTCCTGGTTGGGGCGCTTCGAGATGAAGTTGATCGTCGCGCCCGCGCCGTTGACGGTGAGCACGCCCGACGAGCCGCCCTTGACCGCCTCGAGCCGGTCGATGGTGAGGTCCTGCTGGAAGAAGAAGTCGGCACCGCCGCCGCCGTAGAGGATCGGCATGCCGTCCTCCTCGAGCTGGACGAAGCGCTGGCCGCCGCCCTGTAGGCCGCGCACCGAATAGTTGTTCGACGCCTCGCCCGCGGTGCCCTCGACGAAGATGCCGGGCACCAGCTCGAGCATGTCGGCGGTGGAGCGCGGCGCGCGGCGGTCGATGTCGTCGCGGGTGGCGTAGGTGATGTCGGCCGAGGAGGTGATCAGCGGGCGGTCGCGCGAGGTCTGGCCGGTGACGACGATGTCCTGCAGCCCGTCGCCGTTGTCGGCCGCGGGCGCCGTCTCGGGCGCGGTGTCGGGCGCGTCCTGCGCGGGAGTGGGCGTGCCGGTCTGCTCGGCGACCGGGGCGGCCGCAGGGCTGGTGGCGGTCTGGGCCAGCGCGGGCGCGCTCGGCAGCAGCGCGGCGCCGGCGAGCAAAGCGGCGCGTCGCGTGGTGAGTAGCGGCATCTTCCCCTCCTGAGGAACGTGGGTCGCGTCACCCTCTCATTGGGGGTGACGTCGGCCGCGATTTTATGCCGGCGTTAATCGATTTCAAAGGGACGGCGGGACCGCATCGGCACGATCCTGCTGCAGCTGTGGCCGGCGCGCAACGGTCGCGCCGGCCGCGCGGCTCAGACCGATGTCGCGTCGGTCTGCTCGACCTGCGCCATGCCATCGGGCCGTGCCGCGCCGAGCTCGGGCTCGCCACCGAGGGGCTCGTTGCGGAAGACCGTGAACTCGCCGCGCCCGTCGATGCTCGGGCCGCTGGTCCA
The DNA here is from genome assembly GCF_019429485.1 of Sphingomonas citri. Classification (GTDB taxonomy): domain Bacteria; phylum Pseudomonadota; class Alphaproteobacteria; order Sphingomonadales; family Sphingomonadaceae; genus Sphingomonas; species Sphingomonas citri. Next base: position 58,869 of record NZ_JAHXZN010000014.1, read on the forward strand.
GCGCCCCTCGGGGTAGCTGCCGTCGAGCGAGGTGACGAAGAAGTCGTAATTGTGCTCCTGATCCTCCTTCTCCTGAGGGAAGGAGTTGGGGATCGGCAGCTGGGTCGCGGCGCCGCCGAGCTCCTCGATCACCGCGAGCCATTGCTCCTGGTGCATCGTATCGCGCGCGATCATGAAGTGGAGCATCTTCTTCATGCCTTCATCACGCGCCGCATTGTAGAGGCGCGTCGCGAGCACGCGCCCGGTGCTCTCCGCGGCGACGTTGCAGTACATGTCCGCTGCGATGTTCCCGCTGGCGTAGATATGGCTCATGTTGAACGGCACGCCGTCCGAATCGACCGGCATCGCCGCGAGCCCGGTCGAGAGCAGGTTCTTGTGGATCAGCCCCTCGATGATGTGGCGCGGCCGCTCGCCGCCCATCACCGCGCCGACGATGCTGTCCGCGGCACCCTCGGCCTGCAGGCTCGCGGGGGCCTTGTCGAGGTTGAGCGCCACCGCGGTGGCGAGCATCTCGATATGACCGATCTCCTCGGTGGCGGTGTGGAGCAGCATGTCGCGGTACTTCGGCGTGGGCGCGCGATTGCCCCAGGCCTGGAAGAAATACTGCATGCAGACGCGGATCTCGCCCTCGACGCCGCCGATCGCCTGCTGGAGCATCCGCGCGAAGGCGGGATCCGGCTCGCTCACCTGCACCGGATATTGGAGTCGCTTGTCGTGATAGTACATCGCACGTCCTCGCTGTTGGGATGATCCCGCCCCGATCATCCGCCAACGGCTCAGCGCGCCCGAAGTTTACTATAGTGGATTAGAATAACGGCCTTATTACAGCAACTTGCGTCAAGTCCGCGCGCCCGAAGCGCGACGCTCCGGGCGCGCCTATCGCTCACAGGAAGGGTCGTCCGCCGGTTACCGCGACGGTCGCCGCGAGGATGTAGCTCGCCTCGTCGCTGGCGAGCATGACATAGGCGGGTGCCAGCTCGGCGGGCTGCGCGGCGCGACCGATCGGCGTGTTCTCGCCGAAGCTCTTCACCTTCTCGGGCGGCATGGTCGAGGGGATCAGCGGCGTCCACACCGGACCGGGCGCGACCGCGTTCACGCGGATCCCGCGCTCGGCGAGCATCTGGCCCAGCCCGGCGGTGAAATTGTGGATCGCGCCCTTGGTGGTGGCATAAGCGAGCAGCTGCTCGTTGGGCTGGTCGGCGTTGATCGAGGTGGTGTTGATGATCGACGACCCCTCGCGCATGTGCGGCACCGCCGCCTTCGACAGATAGAACATCGCGTGGATGTTGGTGGCGAAGGTCAGCTGCCACTCCTCATCGGCGATGTCCTCGATCTTCTGGAAGCTGGCCTGGTGCGCGGCATTGTTGACGAGCACGTCGACCCGCCCGAACGCTTCCACCGCGCGATCGACCACAACGCGGGCATGCGCCGGGTCGCTGATGTCGCCGGGGACGAGCACCGCCTGACGCCCGGCCTGCTCGACGAGCCGCTGGGTCTCGCGCGCATCCTCCTCCTCGCTGAGATAGGAGATCAGCACGTCCGCGCCCTCGCGCGCGAAGGCGAGCGCGACCGCGCGCCCGATGCCGCTGTCACCCCCGGTGACGATCGTCTTCTTGTCGGTGAGGCGACCGCGGCCGACATAGCTGTGCTCGCCGTGGTCGGGGCGCGGGTCCATCGCCGCGGTGGTGCCCGGCATCGGCTGCTGCTGCTCGGGATAGGGCGGGGTGGGGCGGTCGGTCACGGTGTGATCTCCATCTTGGGTCGGGCACTCAACCGATCGGCGCGGCGGCGACGTTCCGAGCTTTGACGTGAATCAGCCAGTCTTGTCCGAGGTCTGGCGCGTACGACGAACTGACATTGCCCCGCCAAAAAACTGTCATCGAATCGCTTGACCCCTTCGGAAGTGCTCCATATATGCCGCTTTACCGGACGGGGGTTGCTGCTGAGGCGGTGCTTCTGGGTCGGTCGCCAGATAGGAAGGACAGCGGTCTCCCCGATCGAAGGGTGGGGGAGGGTTGTTTGTCCGGTTTCTTCGTCGGCGGCTCTTTGAC
>NZ_JAHXZN010000015.1 GCF_019429485.1 Sphingomonas citri
GGGCGGAGGTGCTCAAGGCGGTCGGATCCGCTCACTCCGAAACACCGGCCAACAGCATCCGCGGTGCGACGCACCTCCTCTTCCACGGTGCCGACGACGTCGTGAAGATTGCGCGTGGCACGTACCAGCTCGCACACTTCGCCGAAGCTGACGCCGCCGAAACCGTCGCGCAGGATGAGGCAGTCGCCACTGCCCCTGTCACTATCAACGCGGACGCACCCAACGCCGCATCCGTGTCGGAGCAAGCTTTCTACGCCAGCTTTGCCGAATGGCTGGAGGAGAATGACGAGGTGACGATCGCCGGCCCGCTGGGCGGCAGCGTGCTGGGTGGCAAGTGGGGCACCCCAGATGTGATGGGCGTCCTGAAACCCCGCGCGCAAGACATTTTCAAGTTTGAGCCGCAGATCGTAACGGCGGAGATCAAGGCCACCCCGAGCCAACCTGTCGTCGCCTTCGGTCAGGCGGTCGCCTATCGGCTGTTCAGCCACAAGAGCTACATCGTCGTACCCCGAACCACCACAAGCGACGACATGAACCGCCTAACCTCGCTGTGCAGCATCCACGGTGTGGGCCTGGTTGTCTTCACCCTCGACATCGACCAGCCGGACTATGGCGTAGTCGTCCTCCCCGCCATCGCCAGCCCCGACATGTTCTATGTCAACACCATGCTGGACCGTCTGAAGGCCAGCGAGCCACGGCTGCTAAACCGGCTGTTCTGACGTTACGCAGCGAACCTCAGACGGTGCCACAACCGTCCGGTTTTGACACCTTCACATTGGCGGCCTTTAGGGACTTACCTGCCCGTCAGCTATCAGGAGCCTCGGGGCGAATAGCTGCCGCTCGTTATGCCGACGTTGTCCTGCAAAATGGTTATTTTAAAAACGAGTGGCTTGAGAGATGATCAGCGAAGATAGTTGGTACGCGCTAACCACCCATTGCTACGCTAATGGTGGCCAGCACGTATAACCATCCCTTTCGCCATCCAATGGTTGGTCAAGCCGACGCTGCGTTTGTGGAGGATGACCGTAACTGCGCAGAAATGCGCAACGCATGCGCTCCGTATCCGCGAACCCGACAAGCCGTGCGACAGTGCCAACAGGTTCGTTGCTGTCGCGGAGGCGGATACGTGCGGCTTCGCAGCGCAGACGCTCGACCGCTCGCGCCGGGGTTTCACCCGTCTCCTTTCGAAACAGGCGGGCAAACTGGCGAACGCTCAGGCAGGCAGCTTCGGCAAGCCGGTCTATCGGCAACGGTTCGGAGAGATGATCTCGCGCGTAGGTCAACGCCTTGCGGATGCGGTCAGTCTGCGGCTCCATCTGGGAAATGGCCGCATACTGCGATTGGCCACCTGGTCGCCGATGGTACACGACGAGCTCGCGCGAGACTGCCTTAGCCAGCTCTGCACCATTATCGAATTCAATCCGCGCCAGCATCAGGTCGATACCGGCCGTCATGCCAGCCGACGTCCAAATTGCGCCATCGTTGATGAAGATCCGGTCTGCATCAACCGTCACCTTCGGGTACAGGTCCTGCAATCTCTTCGCGAACTGCCAGTGAGTCGTAACCCGTTTGCGGTCGAGATAGCCGGCAGCGGCAAGCAGGAAAGCTCCGGTGCATATACTCGCAATGCTTGAGACTTCGGCAGACGCCCGTCGAATTCCGGCAATGTTGTCGGCCTCCATCATAGGCTCGACCCTGCCGCCAACTACTACGACCGTCTCTGCTTCGACAGATCCCGATGGGCGCGTTTCCAGTCCGAGTCCCGCGTCGCCTTGAACGGTACCGCCGTCGTTGGAGACGAGCTCAATCCGATAGTGTTCGGACCCCAGCAGGCGATTTGCCGCAGTCAGAGCTGCCGTTGGCCCCGCCAGATCGAGAAGTTGGAAGCCTTCGCACAGGTAGAAGGCGAACGACGCTGACATGGCACTCCCTTGTGAACCGACACTAAGCACCTCTTAGGCGGGTAGCGACAGGAGGCATGCGCAAATTTGCGGGATGGCCGAAATCGAGGGATCTATGCCCTACAGCCAGGCACCGCTGGAGGCGTAGAGCATAGATCCAGCTCTCACCGCGGATTCTCCTATGAAAATCACCTCATACGACGGCATGCTTGCCGCACTGACATTAGAGGGTGTCGCCCCGTTCCATGTCGGCATCCTTATCGGACCTGGCTTCGTGCCGATGGACATCGTTGGGATCCAGACCGTGCTGGCTATGATGCCCGGCTCACAGATCCATTTCATCTGGAAAAACCGCGATGTGGTGGAAGGCTTTCGGTCGTGGCCGACAATGCCCACTACGACATTCGAGACATGCCCGACGTTGGACGTCTTCGCAGTCGGCATGAACCCGCCCGAAGTCCAGAACGACCCGGAGGTAATTGCCTTCACCCGCAAAGCCGCAGAGAGTGCGCGTTACGTAATCGGCGTGTGCAACGGCGTTGCACTGCTCGGATCGGCAGGCCTGATAGAAGGGCGGACGGTCGCAAGCAACTTTGCGGCAGAGGAGTTGCTGAAGGAACTGGGCGCCGCAAAGGTGCTCACCTCCGGTGAGGGTGCCGCTGTCGATGGAAATCTATACACCGCCGGTCCCGGCATCGGGAGCTTCGAGGTGGCGCTGCTGGTTGCGGCGGACGCGTTCGGTCGTGAGGCGGGCGAGCTGGCGGAGTTCGCGATCGAATATGATCCGCATCCGCCTTTTCGGACGGGCACGGTGGAGACTGCGTCACCGCAGATGTTGGAAGCCGCCCGGGGCATGATCGGCCCGATCATTGCTCAATACCACCGATGACGTCCTCAGAACGTTCAGACGAACCACTCTACATCGCACCTGCCACCTTGGCACAGGGAGATGTCATGCGCACGTTCCTGCTTTCGGCCATTCTTGGTTTCGCCGTATTCCCGTCGCAACCCGCCAACGCGCAGGATGCCAGTTTCTACGACTGTCAAAACGATCGGCTTAAGATCGCGATCGCGCCGATGAGCCTTGATAAGGCGATCGCCAGGTTCACCAGCATCACCCGCTGCCCGGCTTCGATCGACACGGATCAGGTGAAGGGCCGACCCACCCGGACCATGAAGACCATGGCGGTTAAGGGGCGCCTGACGCCGGGGCAGGCGCTCGCGCACATGTTGCGCAATACTCCCCTCAAGAGCACGCCCATCCACGGCGGCTTCTCGGTAAGCAAGTAGCGTGTCCATCGTCCCGCCCGTTCAGCGGCAGCCTTTGGTGATCCCCGGGACTGGTAGGGATGGCCTGCGCTACTCGCTGCCCTTGCGACTACTCCACTGGACCCGTGCCGCGCTGGTCATTGGGATGATCGCCGCAGGCTGGCTGATGACCAGCCTCGCCGACGCGGTACCGTGGAAGTACGGGACGCTCTATCCGACCCACAAGTCGTTCGGACTGCTGGTTCTCGGGCTGGTCGTCGTTCAGATCGCGATCCGGCTGAGCACCGGGCTCCCGCCGTGCGCCTCGGCCCTCGATGCATGGGAAGCGCGGCTGTCGAAGCTGGTCCATGGCGCCATGTACATGCTGCTCGTGGCGGTGCCGCTGATGGGGTATGCCATGTCGAGCAGCTACAGCCAAAGCGACGGTGTCACCTTCTTCGGCTTTCCGGTTCCCGAACTGCTTGCCAAGGATGACACGCGCTTCGCGATATTCCAGTCGTTGCACAGGATCCTGGCCTATACGTTGCTCGCGATGGTCGGCCTCCACGTCGCAGGCGTAGTGAAGCACCGCTATTTCGACAGGCGGCCCGGCAGTGACGTCCTGGCACGAATGCTGTAGGCTCATGGCCGACGGAGGATTGCCGAGAATCGAGCAACCCCCCGTACCAACCACTTCGCCGGTCAGATCGAGATGCGCTCGCCGTCGGCCGGGATGAGCAGACGCTGCGCGAACCCCTCCTTTTTCGCGAAGGCCGCGAGGTCGGCGCGGCTGAGGACGCAATGGTTGATCGCCTCCATGTGCGTCGCGATCAATTGCGCACTTGGGGCGGCGCGATGGACTGAAAGCACGCCATGCGGTCCCATCAGAATCGGACCCAGATCAATCCACTGGGCGTAACCCGCGTTCAGGACGATGACCTGCGGCTGATAGGTCTCAGATGGCATCGCCGACGACATACACCGTCTTGTGCGCCGGATGATGGAACACCACACCGCTTACCGGATCGAGCGTTGGCACTGCTCGCAGCACCGGTTCTGCGCCATGATGCCCGCCGGTCCGAGATAGCCGTACGTTCTTGAACCTCGTGTCGGCGGTCATATACGGACGTCGGTGAACCCCTGCCCGCGGATGGTCGTTGCATCGGTCGCGTTCTGCACGAAGATCGGCATCGCCTTGGGCAGCATATTCTGCGCTGCGTCGTCCCAATGATCGATATGAGTGTGGGTGACGATCACTGCATCCGCTGCCGCCAGATCGGCGACCGGGATGGGCAGCGGCACGAGCGGGTTGCGCAGGTGGCTCATCGCCGAGCCGGGGAAGCCGGGATAGGCACCTGGATCGGCGAGCATCGGATCGATCAGGAAACGCACGCCGGCGTAGTCGACGAGGATGGTCGCATTGCGTACCTAGACGATCGCGTCTTTGGTGCCGGCGGCCGGCATCGGGGCGGCCTCTACCGATGCCACCATTCCGAAGGCGGCAGCACCCGCACCGGCAGTGAGCAGCGATCGACGCGCGAGATCGGGCAGGCGATCGAATGACATGATGCTTCTCCCGGTTCAGGCGGACAGGAAAGCGGCGGTGGGCACCACCGAGGCGTAGGCAAACGCGAGCGCGGCCATGAACGCGGCATGGACCTGCGTGGCGGGTACCTCGACTCCATCACTCGACAGCGCGCGGGTCGCGCAGGCATCGCCGACCACCGTCACGCCGTAGCCGAAGTCGAACGCCGCGCGGGCCGTTGCATCGATGCACATATGGCTCATGGCACCGACGATGACGACGTCGGTCACGCCTTCCTCGTCGAGCAGAGCCTTCAGCCCGGTGTCGCGGAATGCGTTCGGGTAATGTTTGGTGAGCACATTCTCGCCACCGCTCGGCGCAACGGCCTCAATGATATTCGTGCCCTTCGTACCGACTGCGAACGGTGCGTCTTCGGAACCTGGCGTCTCGTGCCGGATATGAATGATCGTCTCGCCGGCGGTACGTGTCGCGCCGATCACGCGCTGCGCATTCGCGACCGCCTCCTCCAGGTTCTCCAGCGGCAGCTTGCCGTCAGCTTCATATTCGTTCTGCAGATCGACGATGATCACTGCGCGCTTCGCCATTTCTTCCTCCATGCCGATTGAATGCTGTTTATCTATCGTGAGCACATTACGTCAGTGGCGATAACGACAAAGAATGGGTTGTTTGTGCCATGCTCGAAGTTGCGATTCTGATGTATGATGGAGCACAACAAGCAGCAGTGCTCGGAATGACGGACCTTCTGGTTGCAGCTGATCGAGCAGCACGCGCCATGCCGGGTCACGATGGCTCGCCCGTGCTGACCGTCAGTCATTGGGCGTCCATGGGTGCTGAACGCGAGCTTGCGCGAGTCTATGCGTCAGCGCCTTGTCGCGCCACGCCATCGATCTGCATCCTACCTCCTGCCCTGGCCGGTCCGGTCGACGAACCGAAACCAGCGGTGACGCGCTGGCTGCGGGAGCGCCATGCCGATGGCGCGGTCTTGGCCTCGATCTGCTCCGGCGCGTTCGTTCTTGGCGCGACGGGCCTGTTCGACGACCGGACCGTCACGACGCACTGGACGTACGAGGATCGCTTCCGCAGTCAGTTTCCGCAAGCAAGGATTGATACCGACCGGATCGTCATCGACGACGGCGACCTCATGACCGCCGGCGGGGTGATGGCGTGGACCGACCTGTGCCTGACGCTCATCCAGCGCTTCGTCGGGCAGGCGGTGATGATGGAGGTCGCCAGCGGCTTCCTGATCGATCCTCCGGGTCGGGAGCAAAGCTACTACAGCGGATTTCGCCCCCATATCGGTCACAAGGACGATGCGATCTCGAAAGCGCAGGACTTCCTGCACGAGACCGAGGGCAAGATCGTCGAGGTCGCGACGCTGGCGGCCAGGGCCGGTCTGGAAGACCGGACCTTTCTTCGCCGCTTTCACAAGGCGACCGGTCACACCACTACCGAATATTGGCAACGCCTGCGGGTCGCGAATGCCAAGACGAAGCTGCGCGATACTGGCTTGGCCGTCGACCAGGTTGCCTGGGAGGTCGGCTACACCGATCCGAGCGCGTTCCGGAAGGTGTTCCACCGGATCGTCGGCCTGTCCCCGTCCGATTACCGGCGGCGGTTCTCGGCGGGGAAGGATGCTTCGGACTGATCGTCTATCGTGGTCAATTGATCTTGCCGGGATACTCCATGAACAGCGCTACGTTGCGGGCCGCCTTCGGGCCGTACGTCTTCGTGATATCCGCCAGCGCGATATCCAGCGCGCGGGTCGCCTGATGCGCCTCAAGCGGGGCGAGCATGCGACTGACCTTCGCCGTACCGGCAACCATGTCGGGCAGGACGACGAGACCATGGGCCAGTCGCACCGGTGCCTTGCTCGGGCCAACGGCATAGCCGAAGGTGTTGCCCGTCCGGCTATAGGCTTCGGCCGTCACTGCCAGAGCGATCTCGTCGTCGCCAGCCTTGACCGGGATACCCAGCGTGACATCGGGCCTCGCGTCCCGCGCAGGCATGTCCGCATTGCCCGGATCGGACTGGAATGCATCGCTGTCATGCCGGGAACTCCAATCGTCGATGCCCACGTCGCGGGCGACCTCGGCAGCCTTGGCAGCGCCGGCGATCGCCTCGACCAGCGCTATCGAAGTCGGCATCGATGCGCTGACTCCTGCGCTCGAAGCGACCTTCCCGTCGGCGACGTAGCGGATGTTCTTCTGCCATAGCACCTTGGGAAAGCGCTTCGCTCGGAACCCCTCGTTGCTGTAATGGGACGTGGCGCGATGGCCATCGAACAGTCCCGTATTGGCAACGACCATCGCGCCGTAGCAGATGCTGATGACCGTGCATCCCTTGCCGGCCTGCGCCTTGATCCATTTCAGAAGGTCGGGATCGCTGTCGTTCTCGACTGCCGGCACGAAGATGTAGTCAGCGCCCTCGGGATAGCGCTTATCGAACTCGGAGACGGTGGCCTGGAGCTGGAACGTGAGCGGTTGCATCTTCACCGGGCCCGGCTTAACCGATACCGACATGACATCGGCGACGCCCGAGCGTGCCATCACGCCGAACGGGATGCAGAAGTCGCTGATGATCGTGCCTTCGTTCAATCCCACTATCGCTACGAGCGGCTTCGTGCGACCGAACCGCGCCTGATAAGGGGGTATCTTCTCCGGGTTCGCATTCTTCGAAGCATCGAAGACGCCGGAGGTCATACCGGCCTGACGCGCGATTGCTCTACCTGCCAGCGCCATTCCGCCAAGAGTTACAGCGGCGGAGACGATGGCCGTCCTTCGATTGATCATGTGCATGGAGCCCTGCGTGTCGGTGTGTTCGACCCGTGTCCTGCAGCGGCATCATGGCGTAAAGGACATCTACCACGGCATTTCGGCCATGCAGATGATGCTTGAGGACTGGCTGTTCCGCATATCTGGTCGAGACAAACTGCTCCACTGCTGACGTCCTTCCAAGAGGCTTCGTTTTCAGAGGCTATCGGTTGGATCTGGTTGGGACGAAATGTCCAAGTGACAGTGTCGGGCATCGACGGTAGTGCCAGAGGGTGCGAGCCTTACGGCGCCTTGTCCTGGCCCATAGTCATATGGCTGCGCTGATCTACGTCGCGGTGCTGGCTCTGCGCATCCTAATCCCGACCGGCTACATGGTCTCCAGCGATCATGGCCGCGTCACCATCACTCTGTGTTCGGGTGTTGTCGAGCAGCCGTCCATGGCGATGGACATGGCGGGTATGGATCACGCCATGCCGGACCATGGCAAATCGAAGGAACACGGCAAAGCGGAGATGCCGTGCGCCTTCTCCGGACTGTCGACGCCAGTCTTTGGCGGCGCCGATCCTGTTCTGCTGGTCGTGGCGCTTGCCTTGGTCGCCGCGATGGCGCTTCGTGCCACGCCGCGGACCATCGTTGCGTCCGCACCCTACTTGCGTCCTCCTCTACGCGGTCCTCCACTGTTCCGTTGATCTGAGCATGCCGCCTGCCTGATGTGATCGGGCGGGCTCTTTGTGACGGGCTTTGCCCGAATTCGGTACAGCTCCGGATCGGATAAAGACGGCTTACCGCCCGAGCCTCCCGGCTGCGGGCAAAAGGCCTGTCTGCCCGACCTGGCGGTTGCGCCGTCTCGCTCAAGGAACACCTATGACCTACCGTGTCGCGCTGGCGCTTGTCGCCACGCTCGCCGCTCCTGCGATTGCGCAGGACGCCCGCAAGGGCTCAATCACCGCTGCCGCCCCCTGGTCGCGCGCCACATCGCACCGTGCGAGCGTCGGCGCCGGCTATCTGACGATCCGCAACAGCGGCGCACAGCCCGATCGCCTGATTTCCGCGACCTCGCCACGTGCCGCTAAAGTGGAGATCCACACCATGTCGCTGGACGACGGCATCATGCGGATGCGCCAGCTTCCCGATGGCCTGGAGGTCCCGGCGGGCGGTGAGGCGGCGCTGGCACCAGGCGGCAACCACATCATGCTGATCGGCCTCAAGGCGCCGCTCAAGGAAGGCGAGCGTATTCCCGCGACACTGCGCTTTGCACGCGCCGGCACATTGAAAGTCCTCTTCACGGTTGCTGGGCCGGGTGCGTCTGGCCCGGATGCGGAACATGGGGGCCATCACTGATGGCTAACCCTCGTACACGTGGCCTAATCCGCGGGACGGCTCTCGCATCGCTTCTGGCGGTGGGTCTGGCGATCGGTGTCACTGGCTGCTCTCGCGAACCGGAAACCGGGAACAGCCAAGCCGCAGCGACGGCGAATCCCGGACCTGGCGGCCCTTTCACATTGGTCGACACCAAAGGACAGACCGTCACCGATCAGACGCTTAAGGGCAAACCCTACGCCATCTTCTTTGGCTTTACCCGCTGTCCGGACGTTTGCCCGACGACGATGAGCCGCATGGCGCTGCTGCATAAAAGACTAGGTTCCGACGCGGAGAAGATGAACGTCGTGTTCGTCTCGGTCGATCCCGAGCATGACAAGCGGGAAGACATCGCCAGCTTCCTATCGATGTTCGATGCACCGGTGATCGGCTTGACGGGCGATCCGGCCGAGCTGGAACGCATGGAAAAGTCGTTCAAAGTCTATGTCGAGCGGGTGCCGCTACCCAACGGCGATTATACAATCGACCATACCGCGCGCATCCTTTTGTTCGATCGCGACGGGCAGTTCGTCGACACGATGGATGCCAAGGAGCCGGAGACGCAAGCGGTCGAGCGGCTGCGCAAGCTGATCCGTGCTTAGGTGGGCGATGTTGGTGGGCGCGCTCGCGCTCGCCGGGTGTGCGATCCAGAACCCGGTCGTCGACGAAGGCCGTATACGCGAGGCGACCGAGGCGCACTTCGGCAGCCCGCTGGCACCAATCGACGTCGGCCCCGTCGTCGTCAGCGGTGATCATGCGATCGCCGACTGGACGCAGGGCGACTTCGGCGGTCGGGCGCTGTTTGAGCGCGGCGCATACGGTTGGATGCTGCTGCTGTGCAGCGGTGATTCGATCCGCCGGGCAGAGAATCTGAAGCGGGCCGGCGTGCCCGACTTCAATGCTGGTTGGATCGCCGACCAGCTTGCCTCGGCCGAAGCCAAACTGCCGCCCGAGCGGCTTGCCCGCATGAAGCGCTTCGTCGGCACCGCAGCCGATCACGAAGCCTATTTGAAGACCTTGGGGGACTAATGAAATCCATCACTCTGCTGGCGCTGATCGCCGGCACCGCGCCGGCACCGCCAGCTCTTGCCCAAAACTCCGATGCGACACGCAGTGCCCGCAACGACACCCCTGACCCGGCGCGCCGCGATGACATCGTGGTGACCGGCCGCAACTTCGTCGTCGCCGACAGCACCACCGCCACCAAATCCGACGCGCCGATCCTGTCGACGCCGCAGGCGATCTCGGTCGTCGACAGCGACTTCATCGACACGCTGAACCTGCGCACGGTCGCGGAGGCGTTGAATTACACCTCGGGCGTTCGCAGCCAGGCATTCGGCAGCGACACCCGCATCGACTATTATCAGCTCCGCGGCTTCGCCAACTCGAACTTCTTCAAGGACGGGCTAGTCCTCTACAATTCCGGCGCCTTCCTCTCGTGGACGACGCCGGCGGAGGGAATCGAGCGGCTTGAGGTGCTGAAAGGACCGTCCTCGGTCCTCTACGGCAGCGGCAGCGCCGGCGGCCTCGTCAACATCGTCTCCAAGGCGCCGAACCGCCGCACCATCGCCAACATCGAGGCGGGTATTGATGAATATGGCAGTGCCTATGGCTCCGCCGATCTCGGCGGGGCGATCTCCGACACGCTGGCGGTTCGGGTCAACGGGCTGGTCCGGCGCGGCGATACGCAGGTCGAACTTGCCGAGGACAACCGGACCTATGGTTCGGTTGCACTAGGCTGGACGCCGACCAGCGACACGTCGCTGACGCTGCGCGGCAGCTACACCCGCGACCGATCGCAACGCCCGACCGGCTTCGTGCCTTACGCGGGCTTCGTCACGCCGCTCGGCGACGGGCGAAAGATCCCGATCGACCTGTTCGTCAGTGATCCATCCGTCGATCGCTACGACCGCGATCAATATGAGGTCGGCTACACCTTCGAGACGAAGCTGGGCGAGAACCTGCGTTTCGTTTCGAATGGCCGCTACGCCGAGATCGACCTCACCTATGCCGGGCTGTTCGGGCAGTTCACCGGCAACCCGGTGCTGGCGGGCGGGCGCTACTATCTCAACCGCGGCAACTCGCGGCAGGACGCATGGCTCGATAATGTTACGATCGACAATCGCCTCTCGGGGACGATCAGAACCGGCGCGCTCGTCCATGATCTGACCGCCGGGATCGACTATAGTTTCTCGCGCACGGCCAGTTCGCAGCGGCAGGGCACCGCACCGCGGCTCGACATCTTCGCACCCGTCTACAACGTCGCGCTGCCCGCGCTCGGCGTACCGTCAACGACACGCCAGAAGCTCGATCAGACCGGGCTCTACGTACAGGACCGGATCACGCTAGGCGGGCTCGTTGCTTTACTGTCGGCGCGGCACGACTGGATCGGCATCACCAGCACCAGCGCCACGGGCGCGGTGACGCGGGGCGATCCGGACAAAACGACCTATCGGGCCGGCCTCAGCTACGTCACGCCGGTCGGGCTCGCGCCCTATGTCAGCTACGCCACCTCGTTCACGCCGGTGATCGGCGCTGAGGCGGCAACGGGCCAATATTATCGGCCAGAGACAGGCGAAGCTTGGGAAGCGGGCATCAAATATGAGGCGCGGGGTTTCCCGCTGATTGCGTCGGCCTCGCTGTTTTCGATCGAACGTGACGGCATCCTGGTGTCCAATCCGGTCGCGGGTTTCCCGACCAACCAGAGCCAACTCGGCCTGGTCCGCTCGCGCGGCGGAGAGGTCGAGGTGCAGGCCCGGCCGATGTCAACGCTCAACATCACAGCCGCCCTGACCGCGTTCAAAACCGAGAACCGGGAAGGTGCCGCGGCGACGCTCGGCAAGGCACCGACCGGTACGCCCGGGTTCAGCGCCTCGGCATTCATCGACTACACGCTGCCGGCGGGAAGCTTCCTGCCGGGCTTCGGGCTAGGTAGCGGCATCCGCCATGTCGGGCGGAGCTGGGCCGATACCGCCAACACGCTGGCGGTGCCGTCCGCGACCGTCTTCGACGCGGCCATCCACTACGACCTCGGCGCCGTCCGGCTCGCCGGCAACGTCTCGAACCTGTTCGACAAGAAGTACGTTGGCGCCTGCCCGTCCGCCGGCACTTGCTACGCGGCCAATCTGCGCCGCGCGACCATCAGCCTTGCCTACCGTTTTGGAGACAATCGATGACCGATCTTACCGCGCCGTTCGATCGGCGTCAGATGCTGGCGCTTGCCGCCATTGGCGGTGCCGCAGCCGCACTGCCTGCCTCAGCCCAGACACCGACCGACCCTGGGGCGCAGCATATGGGCGATATGATGGCGATCCCGGCCGATGCACCGAAGATCGCGATGCTGGTCTATCCCAAGATGGTCGCGCTCGACCTGATCGGGCCGCTGACGGTGTTCAATATCCTGCGCTGCAACGTCATGCTCGTCTGGAAAGACAAGGTGCCGGTCTCGACCGATGTCCGCCTGCCCATCACAGCGACGCATACGTTCGACGAGGTGCCGACCAACGTCGATGTGCTGTTCGTGCCGGGCGGCCGCATGGGCACCGTCGATTGCATGAACGACCCTGCGGTCATGGCCTTCCTCGCCGATCGTGGATCGCGCGCGAAATGGGTGACGAGCGTCTGCACCGGCAGCCTTGCGCTGGCGGCCGCAGGGCTGCTCAAGGGCTACAACGCGACTTCGCACTGGCAAGTCGCCGATCTCCTGCCGCGCATGGGGGCGCGCCACGTCGACAAGCGGGTGGTGATCGACCGCAACCGGATGACCGGCGGAGGCGTCACCGCCGGCATCGACTTCGGTTTGACGCTGGCGGCGCACCTCAAGGACGAGGAAGCCGCCCGCCGGGTGCAGCTCATCATCGAATACGCGCCCGAACCGCCTTTCCGAAACGGCACACCACAGGAGGCCGGCCCGAAGCGGGTGGCCGAACTGACTGGTCGGACGCCGTGGATGGATGCGCAGGTGGATGCGGCTGTAAACGCTGCCGCGAAGCGCTTGGGAATCGCGGCATGATCGGGCGGCATCCGCTCGCATCGACGAGCCTCACCGTCATCGCAGCCCTTTGGCTCGGATCGCCGGCTATGGCGCAGACCGCCCCGGCGGACGACACGCAGACGCCAAGCTGGTCCGGAACCGACATCGTCGTGACCGGTACTCGCGATAGCTATGGCGTACCCGGAACTAGCGCGGCCACGCGCACAGACACGCCGCTGATCCAGGTGCCGCAATCGGTCCAGGTGCTGACCCGCACGCTGATCCAGGAACAGGATCGCCGCACGCTGGGCGACGCGCTGGTCAACGTGTCCGGCGTCACCCCGACACGATCCGACGAGGTGCTGTTCATCCCGCCGATCGGTGACGAAGCGCCCCGACCTTCTGAGGATAGCAGATGTTCAACTCACTAGACCCGGTGATGCTGGCTCGCATCCAGTTCGGCTTCACGGTTAGCTTCCACTTCATCTTTCCGTCCTTCTCGATCGGGCTTGCGAGCTACCTGGCGGTGCTCGAGGGCCTCTGGCTGAAGACGGGTCGCACCCTTTATCTCGACCTGTTTCGATACTGGGCGAAGATCTTCGCGATCGCCTTCGCGATGGGCGTCGTGTCGGGCATCGTCATGTCTTATCAGTTCGGCACCAACTGGTCGGTATTCTCGACCAAGGCGGGGCCGGTGATCGGTCCGCTCATGGCCTATGAGGTGCTCACCGCCTTCTTCCTCGAGGCGGGCTTCCTAGGCGTGATGCTGTTCGGCATGAAGAAGGTCGGGCGCGGCCTGCACTTCACAGCGACCTGCATGGTCGCGCTCGGAACCTTCATTTCCGCCTTCTGGATTCTGAGCGTGAACAGCTGGATGCAGACCCCGACCGGCTTCGTGGTGGACGGCGACGGGCGCTTTCTGCCGGGCGACTCTTGGCCGACGATCATTTTCAGTCCGAGCTTTCCCTATCGCCTCGTCCACACGGTGATCGCAGCCTATCTGACGACCTCGCTGGTGGTCGGCGCGGTGGGGGCGTGGCACCTGTTACGCGACCGGACGAACCCGCACGCGCGCAAGATGTTTTCCATGGCGATGTGGATGGCGGCGATCGTCGCGCCGGTACAGATCGTGGTTGGCGATGCGCATGGCCTCAACACGCTGGAGCACCAGCCCGCCAAGGTCATGGCGATGGAAGGGCATTATGATAGCCATCCGGACGGCGCGCCCCTCATCCTTTTCGGTGTTCCCAACTCGGCCGAGAAGCGGATCGACCATGCGCTCGAGATCCCCAAGGCATCGTCCCTGATCTTGAAGCATGACCTGGACGCGCCCCTGCCCGGGCTCGACACGATCCCAGATGACCGGGAGCCGCCTGTCTCGGTTATCTTCTGGTCGTTCAGGGTGATGGTGGCACTCGGCTTCGCAATGCTGGGGTTGGGGCTGTGGAGCCTTGTCGGGCGCTGGCGCCGGCGGCTCTATGATTGGTCGTGGCTGCACCGCGCCGCCGTCGTGATGGGGCCTTCCGGGTTCGTCGCGGTCGTCGCGGGCTGGATCACGACGGAGGTCGGGCGTCAGCCCTACACCGTCTATGGGCACCTCCTGACCAATCAGTCGCACTCGCCACTCGCGGCACCCGCCGTCGCCGCATCGCTGATCGCCTTCGTGCTGGTCTATTTCGCCGTGTTCGGCGCGGGAACCTGGTACATCCTGCACTTGATGCATCGGCCGGCCGAGGCGCACGAGGATGAGCCCGACGCAACGCCCGTGCGCACCGCCGGGATTACGCCCGCGCCCGCCTTCGGCGCGCAGGTCGGGGAGTAAGAGTCATGGCCATCAACGTCGATCTCACCACAGTCTGGGCGTTCATCATCGCGTTCGCCGTGTTCATGTACGTCGTGATGGACGGATTCGATCTCGGCATCGGCATCCTCTTCCCGACCTTCAAGGTTGGTGAGGAGCGCGACCAGGCAATGAACTCGATCGCGCCGGTCTGGGACGGCAACGAGACGTGGCTGGTCCTGGGCGGCGGCGGGCTGCTCGCGGCATTTCCGCTCGCCTACAGCGTGATCCTGCCCGCCACGTACCCGCCGATCATAGCCATGTTGCTTGGGCTTATCTTTCGCGGTGTCGCCTTCGAATTCCGTTGGCGCGACCCTCGGCATCGGCCGCTTTGGGACATGGCATTCAGCCTTGGCTCGTTCGTCGCAGCCTTCTGCCAGGGCCTGGTGCTGGGCGCGATCCTTCAGGGTGTGCGGGTGGAGAATCAGGCCTATGCGGGCGGCTGGCTCGATTGGCTGTCGCTGTTCACCCTGCTGACTGGGGCCGGGGTGGTCGTCGGATATGCGCTGCTTGGCTCCACCTGGCTCGTCTGGAAGGTGGAGGGCTCGGCCGAAGCGCATGCGCGTCGGCTTGCGCTTTACGCCGGGGCCGCAACCCTGATCGCGATGGCAGCGGTCAGCGCGGCGACACCGTTCCTGTACCTCGAATATTGGAAGCGCTGGTTCGACATGCCCGGCGTGCTGGCGACCGCACAGGTCCCGCTGCTGACCCTGATCGTCGCCTTCCTGTTCTTCCGCCTCCTGCGACGGGGCGCGATGGCAGCACCCTTCCTCCTCGCCCTGGCGCTCTTCGCGCTCGGCTTCGCCGGACTAGGGATCAGCCTGTTCCCGTATATTGTGCCTGACGGCATTACGATCTGGGATGCTGCTGCCCCTGAAAGGAGCCAGGTGTTCATGCTCGTCGGCACCGCCATCATCATGCCGATGATCCTTGCCTACACCGCTTGGGCATATTGGGTGTTCCGCGGCAAGGTCGGAACGCACGGGTATCACTGATGTCTCAAAGCCAAGCTCCGCTGTGGCAGCGCCTGTTATGGCTGGCTGCGATCTGGGCCACCAGCGTGGTGACGCTCGGCGCCGTCGCCGGACTGATCCGAGTCTGGCTGAAAGGCTAGGCGTCCAACCGCCAGTGTATGGAAGCATCGCTGTCATGAAGATTGTCGAGGTGGAAATGCCGGACTCCGAGGGCCGCGACGCCGTTCAAGCGCGCCACCAAACACGTCCTGCGTTGTGAGTGGGCGCTTCTGATGCCGCCCGCCATCACGTTGGGGCCGCTGTTGCTTCCCACGGATCGTCTCTTGGCGTTCCTCGCTATCGGCATGTTCCTTGCTCTGGTGGCGCTGGCTGACAGGTTCCTCGCCACCCGAGCATCCTCGGCAGCGACCTTGGCTTGCGTTGTGGGAGCGGTGGCAAGCCGGATCGCCTACGTTGTCATGAACTGGACGAGCTATGCTGATGATCCAGTCTCGGCGTTTGCAATCTGGCAGGGCGGGTTCTCGGCGCCCATAGGCATTGCCGCCGCTTTCCTGACGTTGCTGCTGAACGTCGGACGGTCGCGTGCTCTGGCAGTCACGGGCGCCGCACTGGGGATGGCGACTGCAGCTTGGTTGACCGTGAGCGTCGCCACGGCCGAGCCGGTTCGTCCCTTTCCGAGGGGGATGATGATCTGGACTGCAGCGGGCGATCCGATAGCGATCGACACGTCTATCGGGCGCCCGTTCGTCGTGAACCTATGGGCAACATGGTGCGGCCCATGTCGACGCGAGCTGCCAATGCTCACCCGCGCAGCGTCGGCTCACGGTGCGTTGCCGATCCTGCTCGTCAACCAGGGAGAGGATATGCAGACGGTTGCCGCTTTCCTATCACGCGCGCGGATCGAGCCGACACATGTGACAATGGATGCCAGCCGCGATCTCAGCCGTGCGCTGGACATCGCGGGCTATCCCGCTACCGCCTTTGTGGCAGCGGACGGGACGATCGTGCGGCTCCAGCTGGGGGAACTATCCCGCGCCGCGCTTTACGACGGCATCGAGCATGCGACAAAGCACCGGTAGCCGGTCGGACTTAAAGCGACAATCAGGCATCGCTTAGCAAGTAGTATGGGTGAACGGATGGCTGCTTATGTAAAAGCGCAGTTCGGCCGGTGAATGACCGCGAGTGGTCGAGAGCTGCCAAACCGGCGCTGGTGTCACAACCGCTCGGTTGTGACACCAGCCTGCACCCGTTTCACCTCGCATCCGCTTCGACATCGATGGTGCACCGCACTGCCTCGCGCGCCTTGTTCGCGCGCTTCCGGCACGCATCCAGCGCCTTGCGATTGGCGGTGACGATCCGATCGCTGGCCATAAACGCAGCGAAGCCTTCAGGCGATGCGGTCCGCATCAAGCGCGCGCCACCTTCCCACATCGGTTCCTTAAGGGTTCGAGCCGCCATTCTCTCCGGCCATTGCCAACTCGCCGGCACGATTTCACGCGCGACCCACCCTGGCATGGCCGCCCATAGCATCATGCCAAGGACAAGCCCGCCGCCACCGAAGATATACAGCCAGCGGTTCTGCTCGCGGGCATTGCGATCTGCGAAGGCAAGCCCGCGCATGTCACGCGCGGCTTGGTTCATGGTGCTCGTCGCGCGCTCCAACGCATCATGGTCGGCACGCCGCGCCTCGGTCGATGCAGCCGTGAGCTGGCCTCCCAACTGCTGCGGCGTAGCGCGCAATGCCGGCGACTGCTCGATGGTGTCGAGACGATCCGATACCTCGGTCAGCCGGGCATCGATATGTGCGAGCGTCGGTGAATAGTCGGGTACGTCGAGTTCGCGCCGTTCCGCCGCCAAGCCCTGCACGGCGCGCAACACCAGCGCCACCTCTCCACGTAGTGCCTCGAATGCCTCGGCGGGGTCGCCGCCTTCCTGATAATCGTCGTCTGCCATCCGCTCCTACCGGCTCATGCCTCGGTCCCGATCCCGCCCGATCCCGATCGACTGCTCCAGCGATCGGTCGATGCTGCGCCCGCGCTCCAGTTTCAGCGCCAGCTCGGGCGCGCGCCGTTCCAGCACCTTCGCCAGCTCGGGGTCGCGCTTCAGGCTATCGGCTATCACGCCCATGCGGGTCGTGGCCTTTTCCGCACGCGCCCCGTCGCTGCCCGCCCGCTCACGCGCCAGCCTTTGCCAGCTCTCCACGAACCGATCGGCCCGCCGTTCCGGATCAAGGCGAACAGCGGTTTCCAACATCATGCCGTGCTGCGCCGATCCGGTCCGGCCTCCGGCGGCATCGCGCGCGAGTGAGGGATTGCGCTCCAGCGCAGCGGCAAGGTCGCGCGCGCCTTGTGGCCGCGTCACATCGAGCGCGTCGCCGGCCTTTGCCAATGCCTGCTGCTGGTGAGGCAGCACGGGCAAGCCCTGCTCGCGCATCCGCGCCGCATCGGCCCATGCGCGGGCATAGCCCTGGATCGCACGGGACTGCCGGGCCGCATCAGGGGTGGTGATGTTTGCCCCCCCTTGCCGCTCCTGGTCGAGCACCGGAACCGGCGCTGCGGGTTTGGGCCGGAACCCGGCGAACATACTCTTCGCCTTGCCTTCGACCTTCGCCACCAGCTCGCGTGCGAGTTCCGGGAACCGGATCTCGCGCCGCTCGGCAAAGGCACGTGCCTGGTCCTGCTCGGGCGCGGCGTAGTCGGCAGCCATGTCCTTCGCACGTTCGCGCGACAGGGTGCGGGCAAGCCGGCGCTGATCGGCGAAGTCGTCACGGCCGTAATGGAGCTGCACGCCGTCGCGATGCCTGGACAGGCCGACATAGGCGCTGTGCCGGTCCATGCCGGGGGTGGCGAGAATGTGCGCCCGATCGACGGTGACGCCCTGCGCCTTGTGGAACGTCGCCGCATAGCCGTGATCGACCGCGGCATAGTCCTTGGACTCGAACGCGACCCGCGCGCCGCTGTCGAGCCGCACCGCCATGCCATCGGGACCGACCCGCTCGATGGTGCCCAGCGTACCGTTCTTCACGCCCAATCCGCGCTCGTTGCGCAGGAACATGATCCGGTCGCCGGTGGCGAACTGCCGCTCGCCGCGATCGGCGCCGAACGCCACGTCCTCGCCCAGATCGCCGGTGGCACGAAGCCGGCCGCGCGCCTCCTCGTTCAGCTCGCGCACCTCGGCATTGGTATGCGTGAGGATGACGCGGGAGCGGTCGGGTTCGGCCTGACGCTGCCGATCCCACCCGTCCACCAGCGCGGCCCGCGCCGTCTCGCGCGTTTCGGCCGCCTGCACCATGCCATGCTCGTCATAGGCATGGATCGCCTCGGCCGTGCGCCCGGTGGCGAGCTGCCGCGTCCCTTCCTTCTGCCAGCCCTCGCGCTGCCGGCGAACCTCAGTGATCTCGGCCGCGCCGTGGCGCTCGCTGATCGACCGGAACGCCGCGCCTGCCTCGATCGCCTGCAACTGCTCGGGGTCGCCCACCAGCACCACCTTGGCGCCGGCGTCACGAGCATGGGACAACACCCGCTCCATCTGGCGGGTGCCGATCATCCCCGCCTCGTCCACCACCAGCACGTCGCCGCGGGTCAGCAGCTCGCGCCCCTGCCCCCACGCATGTTCAAGGCTGGCGATGGTGCGCGACGTGATGCCCGATCCTCCTTCGAGGTTCTCGGCCGCGATGCCGGACAGTGCCGCACCGCGCACGGTGTAGCCCTGCGCCTCCCACGCCTCTCGCGCGACGCCGAGCATCGCTGACTTGCCGGTGCCGGCATAGCCAACCACCGCCGACAGCCCTTCAGCGCCGGTAATATGCTCGAAGGCGTCCCGCTGCTCGCCCGACAGCACCAGCCCCCGCACCTCGGCCGCGCCCAACGCACCGGCCCGCTGCCGATCGGCGACACCGTGTCCGGCCTGCACCGCCAGCGCATCACCGGCGCGCTCCAACCGGCTTTCGACCGCAATCATGTCGCGGGAGGTGAACCGCTCCTGGTCGCGTCCGTCACGGCCCAGCGCCACCAGCTCGGGCGATGCCTTCACCGCCGCCATCACCTGGTCGAACTGCTCCTTGCCGTCGCTATGGCGGAAGGCAAAGGTGGCGAGGTCGCGGACAGTGAAGGTCGCCTGGGTGCGCGTGATCGCATCCAGCGCGACGCGCGGGTCGGCGACGATCTTCTCGCCATTCTCCCGCGCGATCCGGGCGTGATCCTCGATCCGCTCGGCTTCGAGCCCCTGCCCAGGCCGGCGCGACGCTGCCGGGCCGATCTTGTGCTGCGGCTCCAGTTCGACGCCCTGGTCGGCATAGGAGCGATGATCGATCCGCGCTTCCAGCCCCAGCTCGGCCATGCGCTCGTTCACATGCGCGGCCCACGCCTCACGCCACTCCTTCAGCAGCTCCGTGCTGTTCCAGTCGCGCACCTTCTTGCCGAAGCCGTCCGGCCCGACCTCGCGCATCGCCAGCATCACATGCGCGTGCGGCTTGGGGCTGCCGTCCTTGGCCTGGTCCCAATGCACGTTGAGGTCCGCCACCATCCCGCGCTTCGCGAACTGCTCGGCGACGAACTCACGGGCGAGCTGGACGCCCTGTTTCCGGTTCATCTCGCGCGGGATCGAGAACTCCACCTCCCGCGCCAGTTGCGCGTCCTTGCGCTTCTCGCCTGCCTCCACCTCGTTCCACAATGCCGCGCGATCCGATAGCCGCTCAGGTGCGCCTTTCGGTAGCAGCACTTCCGAATGGATCACGCCTGCCTTGTTGGAGAAGTCGTGGTTCCGCCCAAGCCGCTCGTCGTGCAGTTCGGATGCGGAGCGGTAGGCGGCGGACGCAACGGCACTAGAGCCGTTCGCGCGGCTGATGACCTTGGCGGAGAAGTGATAGATCGCCATTGCAACACTGAACCTGCCAATTTTAGCGCACGTCGGCAACAACGTATAAGCGCGCACTCACAAATCGCTGTGCTCCCCGTGATTGACTTGGTTGCATTAACCTCTGAAGCCGCTTCTCCGATGGCAGGTGGTACGCTACGCTGCATGGGTCAGCGATACGCGGAAGGAGAAGGTGATGCGGAAAGTTCGGGATTACGATGCCGAGCTGAAGGCGCTGAACGACAAGGCCAAGGCGCTGAAGGCCCGCAAGGTCGAACAACTCGGCGCCCTTGTTGCCGCCACCGGTGCCGATGCGCTCGACCTGGAAGTGCTTGCCGGCGTAATGCTCGATGCGGCCGGCTCAAAGGACACGGGCGCGAAGGAGGCGTGGCGCACGAAGGGCGCAGCCTTCTTTCAGCGGCGTGGGCGCAAGGGTCGCGGGCCTGCTCAAGACGACGGCAACACTGGAGCGGTGCAACCGGACAGCGATGCGGCGGACGGAAACGGCGCTTCAACGCTCATCTAGCAAGGAGTGGATCGTGGCGCGCCGTGAACGCACCCGGCACCTGATCGAGCTGGGCGGCCTCGTCCAGAAAGCCGGCTTGATCGAACTGGTCGAGGACGATCGCGCGACGCTCTACGGCGCGCTGCTGGAGCTGGCGGGCAAGGCACGGGGCGATGATGGCGGGGACGTGCTGACGCTGTGGAAGCGCCGCGGCCGACGCGCATTCGAGGCGGAAGCGGAGACGGACGAATGACCGAACGCACCTGGCAGCTCGTCATGACCGGGCATGGACTGGAGCATGTCACGCCGCAGGCTCAGGCCGACATGGCGCGGCTGCTCGATCTCGATCCCACCATCTCGCATCTGACGATCGAGGTGGACGGTGACAGCATCCACGTGGCGCGGGACTGGCCCAGCAACCGGATAGAGGAAGCCGACGCTCTGATCGACCGCATCGCCGGCTCCGGCCTGTTCGCGATCACCGTTCACGACAGAGGCGGCAAGCCGCCCAGGCGGGTGACGGCGCATGGCTGAGCGCCCTTTCCTACCCTCGCGCGCCCGCATCCGGGGTGGTGATAATCGCCCCCCTTTCGCGCTGCTGGCGCGTTTCACAGACACACCGGAGGCGACATGATGACTGACAGCGGATCGGATTGGGCAATGCGCGGCATCGCCGCGGCGACGATCATCTACAATGATCCCGTCTGGGCGGAACAGGAATATGCCATGCAGCGCGGTGAGCGTGTACGCGGCACTTTCGACCCGCCGATCCCCGCTGCTCATGTCGATGCGCTGCGCGGCCGCTGGGACCGCGCCAATGCGTTTCAGGACCGCATGGCGGCCGAAGGCTGCAAAACCCTGCCGGACAATGCGGACCCGTCCTCCTGGGCCTCCGTAGCCCCCGACATGCTGATCGCCGGCCGCACCGCCGATCGGCGCGGCATCCGCTGGGTGCCGGCCCCGCTCCTCGCCGAATATCAGGCGCTCGTCGCCACGCCCCTGCCCGGCTCGGCCGATCCGGCCGCATAATGGAAAGACGGTCTGTCATGGTAGCAGCCGCGGCAGACCCTGGTTCACGGACTGACAGCCTATGAAGCGACGACAGCGTAGCCGCTGAGAGCCTCACAGGCGAGAGCGGCTGCTATTCCTCCGGGTCATAGATTTCGGTCGAACCCCCTGCCCTGACATGCCGCTTGGCGAGCAGCGCCAGGAAGCCGCGCTGGACCTCCTCGAACGCTTCCTCGTCGCCCTCTTTCAACAGGGTCGAGATGGCGGCGACGATGCAGGTGCCTTTGCCGAACCCGGTCTGGTTGCTGGCGGCGGTCATAAGCTCGTCCATCCAGCGCCCGACTTCCTGAAGCCGGGTGCGGGCGACGATGCGCGGGGCACCCTCCACAAACTGTTCCATGATAGGCATCATCACCTCCTGCCTGGTTGATCGGAGGCGACCCGGCGGCGAAGCCGGGCGTTAGGAACCCTGCGCTAGGACAAGGCGCTGCCACCTTTGGGCCAGGCCTTGGACATGCGTGACAGCCGCCCGGCCGAGAAGCTCGACCGGACCTAGCGATTGTCGGGGTTCCTACGCCCCACGGCCGGGATTGACCGGACCGCACAGACAGGATCGCAAAACCGCACACACCCGGCAAGGTGCTGATGGAGAGGAGCTGTGGGTTCGACTTGGCTTTCCTGAAAGCCACACGGCCGTAGGCCGTCTTGGTGGCGGCGTTAGCCGACACGGATCAAAGGCTTATCGGCCGAAGGCCGATTCCGCCTGCATGCACACACCGCCTCAAGAGCGACGCTGCCGTTAAGGGATTCTGTTAGATAGACTCTGTTAAAGAAGTTAAGCGGGAAAAATGACCTGAAAGATGGCGGTTTTCTGCGGGTTTAAGAGATAGCGCGGTGTGTGATCCCACGTGATTCGGTGTGTGATCCCACGATACTTGGGTGTGTGATCCCACGACGCTAGGGTGTGTGAAACCACGATAGTCTGGGCCCCTTATCCACAGGTCGGCCGCATTCGAGGTGATGGACTATATCCCATCAACGCATGGACAGGCCCTCGCGGTCTCATCGTGCTAGGGAAATCGTGAAAAGCGGTGTGTGAAACCACGATAGTCAGCGTCCCTTGGCGAGCCTGTCCATCAGGTCGTCAACCTCGCCTGCACGCCGGCGTTCGGCATCGAAGCGATCCCGACGTTCCCGCTCGGCCTCCAGCTTGGCGGTTAGCGCCAATGCCTCGGCTTCTCCCCGAAGCCGGAACAGCACAGCCGCACTGCCATCTGCCGTTGTCGTCATTTCCAAGGCGTAATCAGGGAGCTGGTCGGCCTCCACCACCTTGCGGAGCATCCGATTGAACTCCTTGGGTTTGCTGTCGCTGCCGGTTTTGTCGCGCAAAACCTCAACCCGACACGTCCACCCACCCTTCTGGTTGCCGGCGTGCTTGCGTGCAATCCGATACAGGGCGCGCTCTAGACCGCCTGTCAGGAGGAAGTAATCCTGGTGCATGGTGAGAAGCGACCGCTCCCCTATGATGCCCTCATACACCCAATCTGACAGGGTGATCGACATGCCTCTCGGCTGATCCGTTTCGGGGTCCACCTCCAAAGTCCATTTATCGAGCCAGTTGAAGCCCGCCTTGGTTCGCCGTTTCGGCGCACGGATGGAGGTCGATATGGAGGTTGTCTGAAGGCGCTGAAGCGCGGCTTGCAGCTCTTGGTAAGCTCGCCCGCTGGTATCCCGTTTGATTGCCCGCAACAGGTCATAGGAGGTGGTTTTAAGCGTTCGGGGTAGGTCGTTGACCCCCTGCTCTCGCATCCGATTAAGCGTGGAGGCGGCCCACACCAGAATGTCCGCATCCCATATTGTCGCCATGCCATAGGCGGGGATCGCCTCGATCTTCACCCATGTTTCACCGTCTGGGCTCTGGTATTCAATCGGCTTCACTCGCTTGCGCTTCTGGAGCGAGAAAAACGGCCGCTCCATCGTCTCCCGCTGATCCTTCAGGGGAAGATCGCCCATCAACGGAATGAACAGATCGAACTCTGGGTTAGGGTTGTGGCGCTTGCTCATCTAAGCCACCTTGCATTTTTGCAATTGTGCAGATGTGCACATCATCAAGCGCGACCGAACTGCTTGTCCGCATCATACTTGGCGACCAGCTCGGCGATTGCCTCTGCAAGAAGGTCCTGATGGCTGCGCCTGGTCCGTGCCGCCAAAACGCGGAAGGCCTCGGCCGTAGGATCCGCAGGATCAAAATAGGCACCAAGATGATATTTACCGGGTCGCTTCCCCCCCGACCGCCCCGTGTTTGTCGCCGCAGTCGACACTGGTGCCGAGGACGCTTCATTCGGCTCAACTTTACGCTGGGCCTGAGGCGTCACCGCTGGAGCCAACAGGGATGTACGCTTCGCCATGATCAAGCTTTCAATTGTGCAGGTGTGCAACCTATCAAATCATCAAATATGTGTTTCTGCAAGGCTGCAACCTCCTGCGCTGCCTTACCTTTCGGCTCATGCTCAATGACACCCAAGCCGTAAGGCCATGCTGCACGATATGCGCTGCGTTCCCGCAACACGGCGCGTGCCACCTGCAAACCGGTTGCTTCTGCAAGCGTCCGGGCATCGTCGAGCAGCGTTGAAGCGGTTGGAGGCGCCGCGTTCAGCACGACAACACCAGTTCGCCCTGTGCTTGTGATGAGCTGCGCCGTGCGCTTGATCGCATCAAGGTCGATGAGTGATGGCCGGCACGGAATCACTACAAGATCGGCCCGTTGAGCAGCCGCCGCTGCTTCCGCGCCAGCTGCGGGCGGCGTGTCGATAATGGTCAGCGCGAAGCCATTAGCTTCCGCTGCATCAATCGCCTGGTCGAGCCTGCGCGCACTGATAGGCTCGACATGAGGCAATTCGGCTTCGCGTCGCTCGCTCCACGCTGTCGCGCTCTCCTGCGGATCAAGGTCAAACAGGGCGGTCTTGATGCCAACCGCTTGGGCAGCAACCGCAAGGTTGACCGCTAACGTCGTCTTACCGACACCGCCCTTTTGGGCTGCAAGAGTGATAATCTGCACGTGTGCACACCTTCAGTTTGCTTATATTGCAGGTATGCAGTTTATCAGGATCGCACGCAACCTATCGTCAGAGTGCATGCTTGTTGGGGGCCGGTGAGAGATGGTCAGATCGTACTCAAAGCCCAGCGACCGTCCCAATTGGGATGGTGATATGGGAATGTCTGGGCTTTGCCCGAGCCAACATAGCTGACGATGTGCAAGAGCCTGATATACGTGCATCAAATCCCTCTTTTCGGAGGTGATGGCGAGGCAGTTTATCGACGATGCGTTTTCGGGATCACAAGGGGGAGCAGGCGGATCGCGTCCGTGGTCACGAATGGTCGGCAACGCCGCTCGGCGCACTAGACCGTTGGCCGCCCGAATTGCGCACGCTCGTCGGCCTGATGCTGACCGCCAACCAGCCCATGTTTATCGTCTGGGGCGAAGCACAGACCCTGCTCTACAACGACCAGCTCCGTCCGATCCTCGGCGACAAGCATCCTGGTGCCCTAGGGCGTCCGTTCCTGGACGTGTGGAGTGACGTCGCCGACGACATGCGTCCGATCGTCGAGGCAGCCTATGCCGGCACGGTCACGCATATGGACGACATCACGTTGTTCACCGATCGCAACGGGTACGACGAAGAGACGCATTTCAGCTTCTCGTTCAATCCGATCCGCAACGATGATGGCGAGGTGCTGGGCTTTTTCTGCCCCTGTATCGAGACGACCCAGGCAGTCATCGCGGCGCGCACGATCCGCGAGAACAACGTCCGCAACCGCCAGATCGTCGATAGCGCGACCGACTACGCCATCATCGCCACTGATCTCACCGGGCAGGTCACGACCTGGAACGAGGGAGCGCGACGCATCCTTGGCTGGACCGAAGCGGAAATGCTCGGCCAGACCTTGGAACGGCTCTTCACCCCGGAAGATCGGGAACTCGGGCGGCTGGAAAAGGAAATGCAGGACGCGCTTGGACAAGGGCGTGGCAATGACGAGCGGTGGCATGTCCGCAAGAACGGTGAACGCTTCTGGGCGGCCGGTGAGATGACGCCTTTGCTTGACGGAGAGCAAACGGCAGTCGGCTTCGTGAAGGTGCTGCGCGACCAGAGCGTCCAGCGCCTCGCGGAAGAGGAACGCGACCGCTTCGTGCGCCTGGCCGAGAACAGCACTGACTTCGTCGGCATGGCCGATACCCAGGGACGTGTGTTCTACATCAACGACGCCGCACGCCGCCTCGTCGGGCTCGAAGACGCCGACATTACCAAACTCGTCATCGCGGACTTCTTCCCGCCCGAGCAGATCGAGATCGTCGCACAGACCGTATTGCCAACTGTCGCCCACGACGGGCATTGGGCAGGCGAACTGAGCTTCCGGCATTTCTCGACCGGCGAGCTGATCCCCGTCCTCTATTCGGTGTTCCCGATCACCGACGCGGCGGGTGCCCTGATCGGCTACGGCACAGTGACCCGTGACTATCGCGAGCTGAAGCGCGCCGAAAGCGAGATGCAGCTTTTGAACGGCGAGCTGGCACACCGCCTCAAGAACGTGCTGGCAGTCGTCCAGTCCATTTCCCAGCAGACGTTGCGCACCGCACCGAACATGGCATCGGCCAGTAGCGACCTCGGCGCGCGTCTCGTGGCCTTGGGGGCGGCCACGGACGTGTTGACCGGCAGCTCCTGGCGCTCGGCCGACCTGGGCGAGGTCGCGATGCGCGCGCTGGCGCCGCACGGCGCGATCGGCGAGCGCATCCTGCTCGATGGACCGCGGGTTAACCTCAAAGCTGAGGTGACGGTCGCCTTCGCGCTGGCGCTGCATGAGCTGGCCACGAATGCGGCCAAATACGGCGCATTGTCGAACGACAGAGGTACGGTGACGTTCGGATGGAACGTGGCTGGCGGGGGTGACGACTCCACCCTGTCGATCTGCTGGCGGGAGCAGGGTGGCCCGCCGGTTTCTCCCCCGCAACGCAAGGGCTTCGGATCGATCCTGATCGAACGCTCCCTCAAGTCCTATTTCAGGGGGAAAGCGGCAACTCATTACAAACCGGAAGGTTTGTCCTTTGAACTGGAGGCGCGGCTGAGTGATGCCGCGACCACGGGCGAGTAGAGACTATGGGTCAGAGCAAACCGATCGGCAGCAACACGGTCCTCATCGTCGAGCCTGAGGCGCTGGTGCGCTTCGACATGATCGCCTTCTTCGAAGAGCGTGGATGGCGCGTGTATGAGGCCGAAAATGCCGACCAGGCGATGGACATACTCGACGAGCGCAATGACATCCGGGTCGTGCTCATCGACGCGATGGTCAGCGGGCGCATGGATGGGCTGAAGCTCGCTCACTATGTCCGCGAGCGCTTCCCCCCGACGCTGTTGTTCGTCGTATCGGGTGACGCCCCGGTCCCGCAGGAAGCCTTGCCGCAAAAGGCGACGTTCCTACCCAAACCGTTCGACCTGCACCGGGTCATGCGTCAGATCGAGCAAAGCCCCGTCACGCCGTAGCTCACACTATTTTCCCAGAAATGATCGAGAAACGGGAAGGACAAGCCTTTCCCAAAACCTGTTTACGCGGCGATCTGGGAAGGTTTTAATTGTCGGTTGAGGGTCCTAGCGCCTCTATGATCCGGCACTCGGCGACAGTGCCGCCATCACAGGAGTCGATCACCGCCTTCAGCTCGCGGCGGAGCGCGGTCAGATCGGCAAGCTTGCGGTCCACCTCGCGCAGATGCTCGTTGGCGATGCGGTCGATGCCGGCACAGTCGCAGGTCCGGTCGTCCGACAGGCCCAGCAGCGCGCGCACCTGGTCGAGCGAGAAGCCGAGGTCGCGCGCGCGCCGGATGAACGACAGGCGGCCCAGCTCGGCCACGCCATAGGTCCGGTAGTTGCCGGCGCTGCGGGCGGGCGCTGGCAGCAGGCCGATGCGCTCGTAATAGCGCACCGTCTCCACCTTGGTGTTCGTCGCCTTGCCCAGATCGCCGATCGTCAGCGCCATGCCCTTGACCCTGTAGTTGCTACAGCCCCTACATGGACCGTCGCACTGGTGATTGCGAGGTGACGACATGGCAGGTGGATGCTGCGGCGGTTGCGCCGCGCCCGACACGAAGGTTGACGATCGGGCATGGCGGCGCGTGCTGTGGGTCGCGCTCGCGATCAATGCCAGCATGTTCGGCGTCGAGATCGTCGCCGGCGTGGCGGCGCACTCCGCGGCGCTCAAGGCGGACGCGCTCGACTTCCTGGGTGACACCGCGAACTATGCGATCAGCCTCGGCGTCGCGGGAATGGCGTTGCGCTGGCGCGCTCGCGCCGCGCTGGCGAAGGGCGTCTCGCTGCTCCTGCTCGGCCTCTGGGTGCTGGGCTATACGGTCTGGATGGCGACGGCAGGCACGCTGCCGGGCGCGGAGACGATGGGGATAATCGGTGTTGCCGCGCTTGTCGCCAATTTCGTCTGCGCCGCGCTGCTCTGGCGACACCGGGGCGGCGACGCCAACCGCCAATCGGTCTGGATTTGCTCGCGCAACGACGCGATCGGCAACATCGCCGTCGTGGCTGCGGCGTTCGGCGTGTTCGGCACCGGCACGGGCTGGCCTGACATTGCGGTCGCTGCGATCCTCGCCGGTCTGGGCGTATCCGGGGGCTGGCAGATCATCCGCAAGGCGCGGGCCGAGCTGGCTCAGTCCGCGCCGAACCTGAAGCGGATGCCCCCGTTGATGGTGCGTCCGTCCAACGGCCCCCAGGCATCCACGGTCCATGCCCCGTCCGGTGCGCGCCGGGGCAGCAGCAGCGGGTCGTAGCGGGTCTGGCGGAAGTCCAGCAGGTTCTCGGCGTTGATGAACAGGCTGACCTTGCCCAGCACCAGCTCGCCCATCGCGCCCAGCTCGACATAGGGCCGGCTGCGGGTTCGATAGGGGTTGTCCTCCAGCTCCTGACGCCCGGTGTAATAGGCCTCCAGCCCGATCCGTCCGCGCCCGTGCTTCTCCCACACCGCCGTCAGTCCGGCGGTATTGCGCGGGGTGAGCGGTACGAAGCGGCGACCCGCCTCATCGGGGTTCGGCTCGCGCGCGTCGGTGCGGACGTAGCTGCCGGTAAAGGTGATCGCGTCCAGACGGTAGCGCAGCAGCAGCTCGGCACCGCGAGTCCGGGTTACGCCATCGGCGTTGACCAGCTCGGCGCGGGTCGCGCTCACGTCGCGGAGCTGCACGGCGTGGTCGATGTTCGATCCGAACAGCGTGAGGCTCGCCTCGATCGGCCCGCGTGCATAGCCGAAGTCGATCGAGGCGGAGTCGGCCGTCTCGGCCCGCAGGCCCCGCAACGGCGTGATCCGCGACAGACCCGCCGCCTCCACCTCCTCGATAAACGGCGTCGGCGCATAGAAGCCGCGCCCGAGTGACGCGCGCACCGTCCACGGCCCCGGCTTGAACAGCATCGACAGGCGCGGGCTGATGCGCGTGCCGTATTCGCTGTGATCGTCTAGGCGGGCGCTGCCCGCCAGCGTCAGGTCGGGCAACAGCTTCTGCTCTCCTTGCGCGAACAGCGCCGGCACCCGGTAGGTGTAGTCGAAGGCCGGGAAGGTTCGCGAGCGGTAGCTGTCCACCTGATAGGCCGCGCCGGCGAGCCAGGTCGTGCCGCCTGTGCCACCTCCAAGCGATGCCTCGGTCAGCACGGTGCGGTGACGATCGTTCTCGACCACATCGCCAAAGACATGGCGGTGTCCCTGCGTGACGCCCGACGCGCGCAGGTAGAGCGTGCCGACGCCCTCGATCGGTGCCTGCGCGTTAAGACCAGCGTCCAAGCGCCGGCTGCGCTGGTTCTGAGGGAAGGGCGAGCCGTCCGGCACGACGCGCACCGGCAGCGTACCACCGCTTCGCTGCTCGGCGAGCGCGCCTACGGTCGCATAGACCTTGGCACCGCTGGCGCCTTCCCAGAACAGCCGCGGCCGGAACGTCCAGCGATGATAGCCGGGGATGTTCGCCCAGCCATCGCCGTCGATGTCCTGCGCGTCCTGCCGGTTGAACCCGCCGGTCAGCGAGTAGCTGAGCGCGTCGGTCAGCGGGCCGGAATTGTAGGCGGTCACGTCCTGCCCGCCGCGACTGGTCGCGTTCAGCAGCAGCTCGCCCTGTTGCACCGGAGACGGACGCCGCGACACGAGGTTGATGACGCCACCCAACGCGGACGGCCCGTAGAGCGCCGACGCCGCGCCCTTGATGATCTCGACCTGCCCCAGATCGGTCGGAGGTATTTGGAGAAGGCCGATGGAAGGGGTCTGCCCGCCGTAGAGCGGCAGGCCATCGGCGAGGATTTGCGTATAGCGCCCCTTCAGACCTTGCACCCTGACGTTCGCCGCCCCCAGCGCCGGCGACGTGACCTGGACGCGGATACCGGGTGTCTCGTTGACCAGCATAGCGATGTTACCGGGCTGCATGAGGATTTTCTCCTCGATCTCTTCCCGGTCCAGCACCTCCACCCGGATCGGTTCGTCCTGCACGCGCCGGCCCGTGCGAGTCGCCTGCACGACGATTTCCTCACCTTCGTCTGCCTCCTCGGTTGGTGTCGGCTGCGTCGGGGCGGCGGGTCGCTCCTGTGCCGCCACACCTGTCGCCATCAAGGCAAAGCCGGAAAACACGATCGCCGACGCTATCGATCGCTTGAGCCTTGATCCGTATCGCACGCTTCCACCTTCGCATGGGCGTCGCGATGGTCGGGACGCTGTATGAAGGCACGCCCATAGAGGCTGTAGCCGCTACAGGGTCAAGCGCATCTGCACGCCCCTCCATTCCCGCAGACAAACCGCCCGGGACGGACGGAACCTTGGGTAATCGGTCAAACGGCTTGCTTTAGAGGCTCGGGTTTCTTTCCGTCCGGTAGACGCTCGCGCAGGTGTTCATGCACCATCCTCGCGCTGAACGGCTTTCCAAGGAACGTGGCGTTCTCCGGCATGTCGCCCGGCTCGGGTTTGATCCGGCCACTGGCGATAACGATCTCAATCCACGGGTAACTTGACGATACGTGCCGAGCCAGCGCGAAGCCGTCAGTGCCTCCTGGCATTTCTACATCGGAAAATAGCAGGGTAATGCTGTGGGCCTGCCCCGGCAGCAAGGCCTTCGCGTCATCACCATTGTCAGCCTCGACGCACCGAAAGCCGGCATCCGAGAGGATGCCGTCGAGGTCCATAAGGATGATGGGATCGTCATCGACGATAAGCGCATTGGGATCGGTCGAGACGGTCATCCTGACATAACCACCTGAACCGTCTGTAGTTCGACTAACTTATGAAATGGCTTGCTCTGACGCCGGTAGGCATTCCCGATTGGGAAGCTGAGGCGAGAAGGGCAGGGCAGTGGTGAGCCGTTGAGCGCTGCCGGCTTCGCGTTCCCAGAACCTGTTCCCGATTGCTCTTTCCTAAAACTCACCGGGTGCGACGGAGAAGCGGGACAGCTGGTGCGTCGTTAATGTCCTAAGTTGTGCGACAGCTTGCCGCTGTCGTTTTCAGAAGACGACCGCACCATCTGACTGGATGTAACGCCTGGTGTGCATACGGCTCCTGACAGCCCAATATCAGGAGTCGTCTGCACCAATCTCGACTATGCTCAATACTCGTGTGCACCAAAGCGAGGTTTGGGCATGACATCAGACACTCCACCGATTGCCGCGCAAGGCGTGGCCACCCTGCCCGACGAGGCATGGGCGCAAGCCCGGCACCGGACGGAAATCATCGGGCCACTGGCAGCGCTTGAGGTGGTCGGGCATGAAGCCGCCGATGAGGCAGCCCAAGCGCTGGGCCTGTCCCGGCGACAGGTATATGTCCTGATCCGTCGCGCCCGGCAGGGTACTGGCCTGGTAACAGACCTGACGCCCGGCCGATCCGGCGGCGGCAAAGGCAAGGGGCGCTTGCCGGAACCGGTCGAGCGCATCATCCGCGAGCTGCTGCAAAAGCGCTTCCTGACCAAGCAGAAACGCAGCCTGGCGGCGTTCCACCGCGAAGTCGCGCAGGCGTGCAAAACCCAGAAGCTGCCGGTGCCGGCGCGCAACACCGTGGCCCAGCGGATTGCCGGACTACACCCGGCGAAAATAGCCCGCAGCCGGGGCGGGCAGGACGCTGCCCGTCCCTTGCAAGGCGCGGGTGGCATTCCGCCAGAAGTCACCATGCCGCTGGAACAGGTGCAGATCGACCACACCGTCATCGACCTGATCGTGGTCGACGAGCGCGACCGGCAACCGATTGGCCGCCCATATTTGACCCTCGCCATCGACGTGTTCACGCGCTGCGTACTCGGCATGGTGGTCACGCTGGAAGCGCCGTCCGCCGTCTCGGTCGGCCTATGCCTCGCGCATGCCGCCTGCGACAAGCGGCCCTGGCTGGAAGGGCTGAATGTGGAAATGGACTGGCCGATGAGCGGCAAGCCCAGGCTGCTCTATCTGGACAACGCGGCCGAGTTCAAAAGCGAAGCGCTGCGCCGTGGCTGCGAACAGCATGGCATCCGGCTGGACTATCGCCCACCAGGCCAGCCGCACTACGGCGGCATCGTGGAACGGATCATCGGCACGGCGATGCAGATGATCCACGACGAATTACCGGGGACGACCTTCTCCAATCCCGGCCAGCGCGGCGAGTACGATTCCGAGAAGATGGCCACCCTGACGCTGCGCGAGCTGGAGCGCTGGCTCGCGTTGGCGGTAGGCACCTATCACGGCTCCGTGCACAACGGCCTGCTCCAGCCGCCGGCCGCGCGCTGGGCCGAGGCCGTGGAGCGCGTTGGCGTCCCGGCCGTCGTTACCCGCCCCACCGCGTTTTTGGTCGATTTCCGGCTCTGTTGCAAAAATCGTGAAGCTTGAGCATGCTTGGCGGAGATTGGACGGACGGAACGATGACGGATTTCAAGTGGCGCCATTTCCAGGGTGATGTGATCCTGTGGGCGGTGCGCTGGTATTGTCGCTATCCGATCAGCTATCGCGACCTTGAGGAAATGCTGGCGGAACGCGGCATTTCGGTCGACCATACGACGATCTATCGCTGGGTCCAGTGCTACGCCCCGGAGATGGAGAAGCGGCTGCGCTGGTTCTGGCGGCGTGGCTTTGATCCGAGCTGGCGCCTGGATGAAACCTACGTCAAGGTGCGGGGCAAGTGGACCTACCTGTACCGGGCAGTCGACAAGCGGGGCGACACGATCGATTTCTACCTGTCGCCGACCCGCAGCGCCAAGGCAGCGAAGCGGTTCCTGGGCAAGGCCCTGCGAGGCCTGAAGCACTGGGAAAAGCCTGCCACGCTCAATACCGACAAAGCGCCGAGCTATGGTGCAGCGATCACCGAATTGAAGCGCGAAGGAAAGCTGGACCGGGAGACGGCCCACCGGCAGGTGAAGTATCTCAATAACGTGATCGAGGCCGATCACGGAAAGCTCAAGATACTGATCAAGCCGGTGCGCGGTTTCAAATCGATCCCCACGGCCTATGCCACGATCAAGGGATTCGAAGTCATGCGAGCCCTGCGCAAAGGACAGGCTCGCCCCTGGTGCCTGCAGCCCGGCATCAGGGGCGAGGTGCGCCTTGTGGAGAGAGCTTTTGGCATTGGGCCCTCGGCGCTGACGGAGGCCATGGGCATGCTCAACCACCATTTCGCAGCAGCCGCCTGATCGGCGCAGAGCGACAGCCTACCTCTGACTGCCGCCAATCTTTGCAACAGAGCCCGCTGGCCGCCTCAGCCTGCCACCCCGTCCCGGATTAAGCCATCACGCAGCAGCCCGGTGAATAAGAGAGGATCAGCGACCTGAGAGTGTGGCTCCAAGACTTGTGCCGCCGCCGAAATTGCGGCGATTGCTGTGGGAACACCTGCAACAATCGCTACCTGGGTAAGAACGCCGAAAATCTGGTCTCGGGTTGCACCCGCGCGTACCGCAGTGGGGACATGAAATTTGATGACATCAATTCCCGTTGCGCCCAACGCCGCGCCGGCTGCGATGATAACGAGTTCCCGGGTTTTCAAATCCAAATCGGTGCGGCTGTATACATCGCCGAAGACCCACTCAATCACATAGCGACCAAAATCAGGCGAGCTATCCTTGAATCCATCAAGGTATGCCTCCGTGGGAATGCCGGTGACTGCGGCGAATGTAGCAGATCCCCTGGCGAAACGGTCCTTTGAGACCTCAGCAGGCAAAGCGACGCTGGAATTTACGACTGACATACCCTATCTCCTCGTTTGCACTGCACCGTTCAGTCTCCAAAGCATACATTGCACAGTGCAGTGCAGTCAAGGAAGGTGATGATCATCGTGAACGAAATTAGCCCGTCTTATTCATGAGGGCGGTGGATCGAAGCTGGCGAGCGTAGCGTAAAGCATTGATCTGGCTTAGGGATTGGGTGCTCACACCAACCTTCTTCACCCCATCGAGCCCGCCACGCCCGCCATGTCCGATCTTGACGCACTTCCGTTCGCGTTTCCATCCGTGAGAGCCAAGAAGCTCACAGCCGCCTTCGACGGCGGGCGCCTGACCTCGGACGGCGGCGTCCTGCTGCTGGCTCAGGCGGCCCGGCGGATGCGGATTGCCGACAAGCTCGCCGCGGTGATCCCGGACCGGCGCGATCCGAGCCGGATCGTGCACCCGCTGCCCGAGATCCTCCTGGCGCGCATCCTGGCCATCGCCTGCGGGTATGAGGACGCGGACGACCTCGACCACCTGCGCGCCGACCCCGCCTTCAAGCTCGCCTGCGGGCGCCTGCCCGAGAGCGGCGCGGACCTGATGAGCCAGCCCACCGTCTCGCGGCTGGAGAACACGCCGGACCTGCGCGACCTGATCCGGCTCGGGCGCGTGCTGGTCGACCTGTACTGCGCCAGCTACGCCGTGCCTCCAGCCGCCGCCCCACAAGGGGTTGCTGGCGAAACGGCCTTTGGCGTCCTTGACCATCACGAACCACACGGCCGCATCGGAACCCCAGACCACAGGGTTGCCAGTGGTCATGGCGCTGGTTTCGAGCTTGCGGATCTCTTTCACCAGCGTGGCGCCGTCCAAGAACTTGCCGGTCTTGCGGTAGTGCTCGGCCGAGGCCTTTAGTCGCCGGCCGTGACGGCCAGTGGCAGGACGAGGGCGCTGGCGAGCAGAGCGCCGGTGAGTGCGATTTTCATCGTGTTCTCCTTATATGCCTATGGAGATCAGACGGCGACCACGGGGAAATCCACCGTGGGGTCGGCGATGTGGTTGGTGTAGTTGGTGAGCGTGTTCAGCGCGACGTTGGCGATCACTTCCAGTATCAGGCCGTCGTCGAGCCCCGCGCGGCGGTAGTTGGCCATGGCGTCGGCCGACACCACGCCGCGTTGCTCGACCAGCGCGCGGGCAAAGCCGGCGATTGCATCGTCAAGTGCGTTGGCCGCCTGGCCGGTGCGGGCCGCGGCGATGGCCTCTGCCGACAGTCCGGCACCTTTGCCGATCAGGGTGTGTGCGCTCAGGCAATACTGGCAGCGATTGGCTTGAGCGGCAGCGAGCGCAACGATCTCGCGCTGGGAGGCATTCAGGCGGCCGGTGCCCAGCGTTTCGGACAAGCCGAGGTAGCCATTGAGCGCCGCCGGCGCGTGGGCCAGCGTGGCGAACAGGTTCGGCACCATGCCAAGCTTGGCTTTGACGGCCTTGAGTGTGGCAGCGGTAGCGGCGTCAGCGGTGTCGATGGTCAGGGGGGCGATTTGGGGCATGTCTATCTCCGTAGTGGGTGAGGTGCAAGAGCACGTGGGCATGATAGCCCTTTGTTTGGTACGATATGGCACGTAAAGTATCAAATACGTAACCTATCGTCTTATATGGAGAGTGGAATGGCGGATCGACTGGCCGGCTTGCTCCGGCACTACTCGCTTTCGGCGCGCGTTTTTCACAGCGGCGCCTTCTGTAGGCAGCATCATTACGCGGCGCCGCATGGCTATATCCATCTGGTGCGGCGCGGCCCGATTACGGCGCGTTCGCCCGTGCATGAAGATCTGCTGGTTACCGAGCCGAGCCTGCTGTTTTATCCGCGCGTGGCGTCGCATCGTTTTGTCGCCGCCCCCGGCGATACCGCTGAGCTGTTGTGTGCGGAGGTCGACCTGGGCGCTTCGACGGGCAATCCGTTGGCCATGGCCTTGCCGTCGATGCTGCTGATTCCGTTGGCGGACTTGCCCGGCCTCGGGCCGACGCTAGAGTTGCTGTTTGCCGAAGCCGAGCGCGACCAGTGCGGTCGGCAGGCCGCCATCGACCGCTTGTGCGAGTTGCTACTGATCCAGTTGCTGCGTTATCTGATGGATGGGCGGCTTGGCGCCACCGGACTGCTGGCGGGCCTGGCCGACCCGAAACTCGCGCGCGCCATAACCGCCATGCACGATGCGCCGCAGACCGCGTGGTCGCTCGAGGCGCTGGCGGCGAAGGCGGGCATGTCACGCGCGCGCTTCGCCGCCGCGTTCAAGGACGCGGTGGGCGTCACGCCGGGCGACTATCTGGCCGACTGGCGGATGAACGTCAGTTGCACCCTGCTCAAGCAGGGGCGGCCGGTGGCGGTGGTGGCCGACCGCGTCGGCTACGGCAGCCCGAACGCTCTGGCGCGCGCCTTCCGCGTGCGCATGGGCTGCGCCCCGCGCGACTGGCTGGCGCAGCAGCGCGGTGACGCGGCGCTCAGCGGTTCGTGAGTTTGAGTTCGATTCGCCGGTTCTTGGCGTAGGCGGCGCCGGTGTTGCGCTCGTCGAGCGGGTGAAATTCGCATCACGCCGGAACAACTGGCGGAACTCCAGGTGGCGATCCGTCAACGGCTGGTCAGTCTGTTCGTGCGGCGCGGCCGGCTGGACAAGGCTGAGTCAGTGGCGCAGGTAGCTGGATGACGCTGTCCCGCCCTGAGCCGACGCTCACAGGCGGGGATTTCCAGTGTCGTCATTGTCGGCTATTGGCCGGCAGCAGCCCGTCGTTGCCTGATGGATCCAACCCCTCCGCTGCTATAGTGCAGTCGGCTTCTGACGTTCAGTGCAGCCGTCTTCTGAAAACGACACCAGCGCACTAGAGCGCGAATCTTTGCGGTCGGCTTTCATGGGCGCCATTGTGGCGCCATCGTGGCTCAAGGCCAAGGAATTTATTGTAAACGTCGCATAAGTCCTAAGTTTCGCGACAGCGGCGTGAAGCAGCGTTGCTCCTCGTGCATACCTGTCGCAAAAGTCATTTGCTAAACACATAAGTTTCAATGCATATTTGCGACATGCTGATCGGCTACGCCCGTGTGTCCACCGACGACCAAGATCTCCGGCTCCAACGGGCCGCGTTGAAGGAGGCCGGGTGCAAGCGGATGTTCGAGGAGAAGATCTCGGGCGCAAAGCGTGACCGGCCCGAGTTGGCTAAGATGATCGAGCAGCTGCGCGACGATGACACGGTAGTAGTGACGCGGCTCGACCGATTGGCACGCTCCACCCGCGACCTGCTCGACATCGCCGAGAAGCTGAAGGAGGCCGGTGCCGGCCTGCG
Source organism: Sphingomonas citri (assembly GCF_019429485.1). Taxonomy (GTDB): domain Bacteria; phylum Pseudomonadota; class Alphaproteobacteria; order Sphingomonadales; family Sphingomonadaceae; genus Sphingomonas; species Sphingomonas citri. The sequence goes on from NZ_JAHXZN010000015.1 coordinate 37,473, forward strand.
CTCCCTGGCCGAACCCTGGGCGGACACCACATCGCCAGCTGGCCGCATGGTGCTGACCGTGTTCGCGGGCATCGCTGAGTTCGAGCGCGAGCTGATCCACCAGCGCACCAGCAGCGGGCGGGTAGCGGCGAAGGCGAGGGGGGTCCGGTTCGGCCGCCCGCCCAAGCTCACTACTGACCAAATCGCTCTTGGGGAGCGCCTAGTAGGGGAGGGCACGTCAGTCCGCGAAGCGGCCAAGCTGCTCAAATGCCACCATGCCACCCTGTATCGGGCATTGTCCGCACCCCATGGCTAGCAACGACAATCTCCACCTTATACCAGAACATCCTCAGCGGGCGCAGCTCGCTCCAAAGCGAGGCAGAATGAGCCAGGCCCTAAAAGCTACCCCCAAGATCCCGGCGAAGATCGTTCCGCTTCGTCCCAAACTGAAGGAGCTGGCCGCTCTTCCCGGTCGAGCCACGCGCTATCCAGAGTTGCGCTACATGGGTTCTAAAGCGCGGCTGCTGCCGTGGATCCACAGTGTTCTGGAAGGCTTGGATTTCGAAACGGCGTTGGATCCCTTCTCGGGCACTGGCTGCGTCGCGTACATGATGAAAGCCATGGACCGCCGCGTGACCGCGTCGGACTTCCTGAACTTCACCAGCACTGTCGCGCGCGCGACGATCGAGAACAACAGCGTTCATCTTGACGGCAGAGCGATCAAGCGACTGATCGACCGCACGCCCGCAACCCACCATTTTATCGAGCAAACCTTCGGTGGCGTGTTCTACACGCCAGAGGACCTGCGCTTTTTGGATCGTGTTTCAGGCAACATTGGCCAGCTACAGGATCCCTATCAGCAGGCCCTCGCCTATGCGGCCCTGTTTCGCTCCTGCCTCAAGCGGCAACCTCGGGGCGTCTTCACAATCTCAGGCGACCTCTCCCGCTACGATGATGGCCGCCGGGATCTCCAGCTTTCGATCGAGGAGCATTTCCTCGAGCAGATCGAAATCTACAATGCTGCCGTTTTCGACAATGGCCGCCGCAACCAAGCGCTACGCTCCGACCTATTCGAGCTGCCACGGCGCAAAGTAGATCTGGTCTATCTCGACCCACCTTACGTCCCCCGGGCCGATGATAACTGCTACATCAAGCGTTATCATTTTCTGGAAGGCCTGTCCTGCTACTGGCAGGGCCTGCCAGTGGATCCGTCGACCAAGGTCAAGAAGATCGCGAAGCGGTACACGCCATTTAGCTATCGGCGCACCGCTGTTGAAGCCTTCGACCGCATGTTTTCCCGGTTCGCCAAAAGCCAGATTGTGCTGTCCTATAGTTCGAACGGCTTTCCCGACCTTGAGCAGCTTGAGAGTCTGATGCGTAAGCACAAAAGCAGCGTGCGGGTATTTGAGAAGCCGCACCGCTACCACTTTGGTACGCATGGGGGCGTCGAGCGTGCTGCCGTGACCGAATACCTGATCGTGGGGCAATGATGCAGGTCCGCGATCAGACCCTCGACGAGATCGAGAACAACCTTAGCCCGCTGAACGTCAACTGGATGGACGACGTAGCGGCCGAAGCGATGGCATTTTTGGCCGAGCTGCCGGTCAAGGCAAGCTACGAGCGGGATGACGTGGCCGCTATGCTCGATCAGGGGTTCGAGCGGGGGATCCTCTGTGCCCGCCTGTTTCTGATGCTGTCCAAGGACAACATGACAATCGAGCTGCGGCGCGAACTCGGCGGCGACGGCAGCCCTGGGGTCACACGGTATAAGACTGAACGCGAAGCCTTCCTCGATGCCTTCGACCGGCTTGGCTTACCAGACTTGATGACGACCACGATCAACTATCAGCCGATCTGGAGCGACATCCTCATGGAGAGGCTACGCTCCGGTCGAGGGTCTGCTATTCAAGGTCAGAAGCGCGGCCGTGGCCTAGAGGAGTTCACGGAAGCTCTGGTCAAGGAGGTGTTTGGCACCGCTTTTGAGAGCCGCTGCACCTTCACCGGCGCCGATGGCAAAACCGCGAAATGCGACGTTGCCATTCCAGACAGAGGTCGGCCTCGGATTGTTATTGAGGTCAAAGGCTACAATGCCACCGGGTCAAAGATGACCGACATCATTGGCGATCTAGATGCGATTATTGACGCCAAGCGGCACGACACGACGCTCTTGTTCGTGACCGACGGCTCGACTTGGACGGCCCGACGCTCAGACCTGCGAAAGATTGTCGAACGCCAGAACCAAGGTAAAATTGCACGCATCTACACGATGAAAATGGCCGACGAGTTCCTGACGGACCTACAAAGCCTCAAAGGCTCTATGGGGCTTTAGCGCCGGCGTCGCCCACGCTGGCCAGCTGAAACTTGATCAACTCGCGCGATCGAGGCGGTTTACGGCCCGATGTGCCCGCTGCTTTTATCCATGCTGATTGGCGGCGCGGAAGCGCAGAACTGACCGGAAGGGAACGAGCGTGGCGAAATTGAACCGCTCACAAATCCAGGACGAAGCCCGCGCTATCCTCACGGCAAACCCCGGCGGTTTGCGCTGGGCGGAGGTGCTCAAGGCGGTCGGATCCGCTCACTCCGAAACACCGGCCAACAGCATCCGCGGTGCGACGCACCTCCTCTTCCACGGTGCCGACGACGTCGTGAAGATTGCGCGTGGCACGTACCA
>NZ_JAHXZN010000016.1 GCF_019429485.1 Sphingomonas citri
ATAGGGGCGAGGGGCGGAAGAATGACGCTCCTCGTCCCGACACCTCCAATTCAGCCGGGGCGAGCGCGATCCGTCAAAGGCGGCGAAGCCGGGACCGGAGCCACGCGGACCCACGCGCAGCGCCTAGTCGCAGACCAGGCGCGAGCATGGGGAGCATGGCGAGGACCAACCCTTTGATGGATCGCGCCCGATCTGGCCGGACCCCAACCGACGATGCGCGCGGTAGCGCGCCGGGGGGATTTCCCCCCGGCCCACGATGCCTAGAACGCGAACGCTTCCTGCCCGCTTGCCTCGGTGAATGTCGGGCCGTCACCGGCTGCATAGCGGGTGCGACCTTCCTCGGCCCACTGTAGGAAACCGGCTCGATCATAAGCGAACCAACCGCGCTCGATCCCGACGATTTTCGCCCATGCGCGGCTGTAGCGTTCGGCACCGCAAAGGCAGTTGATAGGCCAGCCCTTTCCGCCCTCGCCCTGATTGGACAGCGCCGGGGCGGCGAAGATTTGCAGCAACCCGGCTGCATTTTCCGGCTCGGGGGCGTCGATCGCCGCCATGATTTGCCGTGCCTCGCTTGGGGCGAGATAGCCTTTGCGGTTCCGGTCATGGGGGGAAGAACTCAACCCGTGCGTTACCGCGCTGGCTATCGAATCCTCTGTCGTGAAAGCGCGCGTCTCTAGCAGCTCGCGCCATTGAAACTCGCAAATCAGGTCAACAGCGTGGTGGTACTCGCCATAGTCGTTGCGGATGCCGTGCCGATTGGAGAGGCCGTAGGGTTCAACCTCGACGCCGGTTGCATCCGCGATCTGCTGTACCAGCGGATGCCCCGCCAGCGCGGGGTGACGCAGCGCGATCCGGCGCGGCACGTCACCATGCGGCGCGGTCATATCAAGCGGGTACTGGATAAGCCGCGACGGCAGGTTCCAAGGCGACGGCAGCGAAGCACAGTCGCGCGCCCCGATATGCGTCTTTTCGTGGGTCAGCTCGTAGGCCGTGCAAAGACCAAGCTCCAACAGCTTTGCCCCTACCTCGTCACGCTCGATAGCCTCGGTCATTTCACACCTTCCCTCGTCCGCTGGGGTGCAGGCCCCGCCTGCAACCCTGCCTCGTGGCGAACAGCGGGGGGCGTGGGGGGCAAGGGCTATCTGGCCGAGTGGTGCGGGCGCAGGGAGCGAAGCGACTGAGCCTCGGTCGGCCTGATAGCCCTTGCAGGGGAGAGGGGGGCAGCGTCCCCCTTTCCCCACTACGGCGCGTCTGCGCCGTCGGATTTCTGCCATGTGGGTCCAAACCCGTCAGGGCCAAGACCGCTTGCGGGCTTGGGGAGCGAAGCGACTAGGGGCCACGGTGACGCGCGTAGCGCGGCAGGCGTCGAACCCCTCTTCGTCCTTCACCTGGCTACGGGAATCTCCGCAAAATTGGTGGTCCACGACGGGCTTTTCTGGCTGCGCCGCGTGTCACTCGGCTTCGCGCCGCACCCTTGCGCCGCGATCTTGATGGTGTCTCGACCAAACCGGGCATTGATACCGTCCAATGCTGCCAGCAAAGCCGGTGCGCGTGGATCAGGCTGGGCGAATAGGTCGGCCTGGGCGGCTCCCTCCGGGGTCAGCTCCTCCAACAGCACGCCGCATTTCGTATAGACCCCGCCCTGAACAAACATCTGGTCCACCATCCGCGATGTATGCGCGATGATGACGCGCGGGTCGTTGCTTGCTGGCGACAACCGCACCGATCGGGAAGCGGACGGCGGGTTCGGGCGATGCTTCGATCCATGCGCGAACGCGATCAGGCGTTGCGCGACCAATCCCCTAGCTCTGATCTTCTCGGCCGCGCGTCCAGCTCGCCGCGCCATTGCCTCGCGTAGATCGTCAACCGATGTGACGGGCGCCCCGAACTGGCGCGTCACGGCGGTTGCCTTCATCGCATCTGGCTCCGGTTTGAAGTCGTCGCACTCGATGCCGTTAAGCTCGCGAACTAGGCGCTCGAGAACGACGGTCCCCACGTCGCGCGCGACCGCTGGCTCCATCGCGGCGAGGTCGCCGGCAGTCCGCACGCCAAGCCGTTGCAGCGATGCAGTCAGGGCCTTGCCAATGCCCCACACCTCGCCAACCGGCCATTCTGCAAAAAGGCGTCGGCGCAACTCCTCGTCGTGGAGGTCCACAACGCCATTCCAAACTTTCTCGGTGGCCTTGGCGAGTGCGTTGGCAACTTTCGATAGCGCGCGGGTCGGCCCTAAGCCGATGCGCGTCGGAAGCCCGACAGTCCGTAGGATAGAGGCGCGGACCTTATGTGCGGCGCGCACGTCGCCGCGCCCATTCGCCAGCAAAGGGAGACGGAAAAAGCTCTCGTCTATCGAGTAGATTTCGACGGTATCGCTATGCTCGGCCAGCACCATGTTAAACCGCCTGTTGAGGTCGGCGTACAATTCATAATTGCTCGATCGGACCTGTATGCCGTGCTTGCGGATCGTGTCGCGCAGCAGGAACAGCGGGTCGCCCATCTTGATATGCAGCGCCTTGGATTCCTCGCTCCTGGCAATCGCGCAACCGTCGTTGTTGCTCAACACGATCACCGGGACGCGGCGCAAGCTGGGGTCAAAGACGCGCTCGGCCGACACATAGAAATTGGAAATATCAACGATCGCCCACGTCACGGCGCTATCTCAAAAAGTCGCGGACGCTCGCGCGAACGACGCCCCATACCTCAACCGGGTCGGCCGCGATCGTCGGTGCATAGTTCTGCCGCGCATTGCGGGCCTCAAGGTACGGCACGCCGTCGCGCGCTACCAACTGGCGGCACACAAACCCGCCATCGACTACCGCGATCACGATATGCCCAGGCATCGGGTTTCGGTCCCGATCGACCACGACAACATCATGGTCATTGATACCGGCCTCGATCATCGACGTGCCGCTGATCCGAAACACGAAACTGCCCGCGCGATTGAGCCTAAGCAGCTCGGCAAGATTGATGGCGTCCTCCTCCCAATCTTGGGCCGGGGAGGGGAAGCCGGCACCCGCTGCGCCGATGATCCGAAGCCGAAGCGACGGCGAAACCTCTGCGAGCGGGACCGGCTGCATGAGTGGCAGCATACGAGAATCCCTTTCGCCCCATTGTACCGCGCCGGAACAGAATGGGAACAGGGTTGTCGCACAGGTCGCCGCATTGTCTTTTTCAGGCCGCATCCTGCGGCCCCTGTTGGATTTCACCGCGCGACGGGCTATATAGGAGTTCGACTTTCACTCCCTCCTGCGGGCGAGCGAAACCGGGCTTGGATGGGTTGCCGCCCTCCAAGCCCATTTCATTTCTGGCGGCGCTGGCCCCGATACTTCCTTCACTGACCTTTCCGCTGGGCCTGCGTTCGATGTGGGCGCTGCCGGAACCGCTTGGCTTTCTCGGAAGCCATCGCGGCGGCTTGCCGCCGCGTCCTGTCCCTTCCTCCAGCTCCTCCGGTCCTGGTCCCCGATCGCTCTCGTCACTCTCCGAAGCGAGACGCCAGCGAGGGAGGATTCAAAAAACGTCGGCCGTAGGCCGTCATCAAAGGGGGATGCCGGGTGGGACGACCGCGCGAAGCGTGGTCGGGCGAGCGAAGCGAGGAGCCGGCGGGGGCGTAGCCCCCAAGAGGCGGTGCTGACTCTCGGGTCTGGATTTGTACGCTTCGCCTTTCGCCTCGATCTGGCTTCGCGACTTGTCCACAGGCGCGCCGCTAAAGGAAGGGGTATAGGTTTCTATAGGTTAGGGGGGTCCGATCATCACCGAAAACGCGAGTCGTCTCGGGTCCGATTATCACCGCGCAAGGGGTCCGATCATCACCGGAATAGGGTCCAATTATCACCGCCTCGGATTTGCCAAAGGGGGTCCGATTATCACCGCCTGAAAGCGCAAAAAGGGTCCGATTATCACCGCTCCCACGACCTCGCCGGGGGGTCCGATTATCACCACCCGAAAAGGGGTCCGATTATCACCGGCACGCCGGGGGTCCGATTATCACCGGCTGCGGAGGGGGTCTGATTATCACCACCATCAAGGGGGTCCGATTATCACCGGCCCCCTTGGCGCTGTCTCTATGCGGCGCGAAGGCGCTTGGCGGTAACGGGATCGACTGCCGGGGCCGATTTGCGGAAGGTCACGCCACCACGGACCACCTCGACGTTTGCCCCCGGATAGACGCTCAATGCCTGGGCGAGCGCCTTCCTAAACTTCTTCTTGAAGTCGGCCAGCGCATCCGCTCCGACATACTCTTGGCCGAACTGATCCTTTAGGAGCCACCAATTCAGCGTCAGGGGTGCGCCGATGCGGTAGAGCCGCTGCACAAGGAACAGATACACGTCCATCGCCAATGCCGAACTGCGAAGCGCCGACAGGGCCTCAAGGTCGATCGGTACGGCGTGGTCCCGCAGCGTCTCGAAAAACCGCCGTCCAAGGATCAGCCGCGAAGGCCAAAGCGAACGCTGGCCTTCCTTCCCCGGAAGCCAAGCGTCGAACTGCTCGACCGGGCTACCGTCGAACGTCGATGCAATATCGCCGGACGTGAAACCGATAGTCATCTGGCAAGCTGCGAGTGCCTGTAGCTGGGTGCGGAACATGCGGAATCCCTGTCCGCTTTTCTCGATCCCCAACAGCCGCAAGGCGTCGTTGGCGCTATCGCCAAACGGTATCTCGGGGGTGTTCTCGCGCACCGCATAGGCAGACACATAGGCGAGGATCAGGCGGGGGATCGGCCCATAGGGTAGGGGCTGCTTGACCATCGCCTTGCCGTTCCAGAGCTTCCCGGCGCGCAGCTCGATCGCGGCGTTTCCGTTGATCCGGGAAAAGGTGTCACCTTCCACCTTCGATCGCGGCATCCCGACCGCGCAAAGCGTCGAGTGCATGAACGTAACCTCGTCGCCCTCGGGGCGGCGGGCCGCAATCTCTAGGCCGCGCTCGATCAGTGCAAGGTCACGCGGGGTTCTCTTGTTCTGCTGGCGTTCAATGGACGCGAAAAGGTCTGCGGTGACTGCACCAATTGCCGTTGGCTCTTTCGACATATTCAATCCTTCGTGCGGGCATCACGACTACGGGGTTGCCGCCCCTATGCAGCCGCTTTGGCGGGTGATTGACTCGCTCCTACTTCGAGTCTTTTCAGTCCAAGGTACAGCGTTGACCGGCTTACGCCATAAGTCTTGGCTACATCGCTGGATGAAATCTTTGGATCGTCTAGCAGGCGCTTCGCTTGGCGAAGCTGCGCGATCGTCATGCTGGGTCGCCGCCCGCCAAGTCGGCCCTGGGCGCGGGCGCTCGACAGGCCGGACTTCGTGCGCTCGCTGATTAGGCGGCGCTCGAACTGCGCGAAGCTGGCGAACATATGGAACACAAGCTCACCCCCGGCGCTGGCGGTGTCGATATGCTCGGCGCGGCTCTCGAACCCGATCCCGCGTTTGCCAAGGTCCGCTACCGTCTGAACGAGGTGGGACAGGCTGCGGCCAAGTCGATCAAGCCGGGTAACGACAAGCGTGTCGCCGGCGCGCATCGCGCGTAGGGCGTTCTTCAGCTCGGGGCGGTTGTCTTTCTTACCGCTGGCGCGCTCGGAATAGATCTCCTCGCATCCGGCCGCTCGCAGCTCTGCAATCTGCGCCTCAAGGCTCTGGTCCTCGGTCGAGACGCGGGCATAGCCAATTCGCATTGCCTTGGGCGAGGCGTGCTGCGCTGTCATCGTGTCATGCAATCCCGGTGTCCGATATGCCGAATGGCACCCGTTTATCGGTCACGGATGGTTAAACAGGTTTTCGGACAGTGCAAGCGGTAAACCGGACCATATTCGGATCATGCCGCTGGCTGCTCGATAAACGGTCGTTTGCCGGACGGTTGGGGCCGGGTAAGTGAAGCGTGATGGCTGCGAGACTTGTGTCCTCCCATCCTGCCGGGTCGGCTGCGCCTCGGGTGAGGTCGTCGGCGGGGGAGCAAAAACCGTTGGCGACCTCATTCCTACTCGGGTTGTTTGATGGACAGGGTAAGACCGGCACTAGAGAGTTGCCTATAGAAAAGGCCATTAGTTGCACGGACTAACAATGTCCAGCAGGCCAATGTTCACCTAATGTCTCTGAACCAAAACCGGAGACCTACGGTGATAGACGTACTGTTCTACTGCGGCATGACCGTGGCTCTATTTAGCGGCGGGGGATATGCGGTCGGAATGGTCCGCATCCAAGTCGCTGTCTTTCCCGCGATCCTCGGTGTTGTCGCGATGCTGCTGGCAATCTTGTTGTCATCGTAGCACTACAGCTTAGGGATATGGGTCTAACGACCGTGGAGACGTTGCCATGCCCGAAGTTGCACCAGACGGTTTCGAGGAGTCGGCCCGGATCGTGGAAGCCTTCGCATCGGGACAGACCGATGCGACGATCCTGGCACTGCTAGATGATATTGTCCGTGCGATCCGTGAACGCGCCACAGACGACTAATTGGCCGCGATGGGGATGGGGCCAAGATAGCGCAGCTCGTCGGCCTCGCTGATTGTATCGCCGGGGAGCATTGGCCCGCGCTTCTCGATCGCGTCGATAGCCGCCTGCAGATGGCAGGCGGCGGATTGCTCGTCCGTCCGATCGAGGAGGGCAAGCGCCATCTTCATCAAGCTGGTGGCCGTGGTCACGTCGGTCATAGAAAGCCTGCAAAGCCGCCAGAGGCGGCAAAAAGAGAGGGGGCCGGTTGGCCCCCTCCGTCGTCAGTTGAGAACTATCGGTGTGGGTGACAACCGCAGCAAGAGGCTGTCGTAGCACCATAGGAACACCAACCCGCCAAACCATGACCCTGACGCGGTGAGGAACAGGGACATGCGCTTGGGATCGTCGCCGTGCATCCCGAACCAGATAAGCGGCATGGCGATAAACAGACCGAAGATCGCGAGGCCGAGCATGAACCGGATCGGTCGCCGCAACCATAGCAGCGGCAGGAAAAGCGCCAGGCGAAGCAAGCCGAACGCGAACCCGCCAGCGCCTCGCGCGACCATCGCGCTCTGACGCCGGACCTTGGCCGCGTCGATGCGCGGCTTTGGGGAGCTTTCCGGCGCAACATCGGAGGTAGTCTCCTCACCGATGCGCCGGAACGGGATCACGTTGCTCATGCTCGCCTCCGTGGGAGCGCCTTATAGCTCCAAATCCGCCAGTGACTTTCCAGCAGCCAAATGGTCCGCAACCCACTTTGGTTTCCGGCCCTTGCCCGTCCACGTTTCGGACGGTGCATCGGGATTGCGGTAGCGGGCCTTTGACGCTCCGGTGATGGATGATAGGTCGATCCCATGCAAATTGGCAAGGTCAACGATCTTCTTACGAGCTTCGGCGCGTTCCTTCGCCTCACGTCGCTTCAATTCCGCTTCAATCTCGCTACGCATCGCGTTTAGCGCGTCGGTGTCCATAGATTGAAGGTCGCTCATGTAATCGCCTTTTTGTGGTACGCTATCGTCATCGCTCATCCGAACTAACCCCCATTCACGTTGCGTAACCGCTGCAAAACTGCAATCTTGATGCCATTAGGCTTCAAGGTAGGAGACAACGGGTGCCTCATGGTGGGTCATATCAACCTAACAGACGGTTAGGTAAGATGAAACGTGCAGCGAAAATCGGGACGAAAAAGAGCCTCGAAACTGCACTTTTGATGGCCTCCGTTGCGGCCCCGGCAACGCAGGTGTCCGCCCAAGAGCCAAGCCCCGGCTATTCGGAATCGTTCGAGTCTCTTGCGGGTCGCTGCGCGCCCTCCGTGCATCTTCGCACCTTGTCGGCGGTGGTCATGCAGGAGTCCAAGGGATACCAGTTCGCAATCGGCATAAACGGTAAGTCACAACTCCCGCGCCAGCCTCGAAACGAGGCGGAAGCAATCGCAACAGTTCGTTGGTTGCTCCAAAATGGTTATAATTTCGACGCTGGCTTGGGTCAGATAAACTCGAACAATTTTACTGCGCTGGGCCTCACGCCGGACATTCTGTTTGAGCCATGCACCAACCTTAAAGCGGCTGCGGTCATCCTGACGCAATGCTACGCCAAGTCGGTGAAGTCGTATGGCGGGCAGGCCGCCATCCACGGCGCGCTCTCCTGCTACAACACTGGCAATCTGCGGCGCGGCTTTGCCAACGGCTATGTCCGCAAGGTCGTCGGACAAGTCTCGTTGCCTGTGCCTGCTTTGTCGTCCGGCACCGTGCCTCGCGCGGCTCCCCCAGCTCGCCAGCGCGATCCGGTCGAGATCGCTTCGGTCGATCGGGGCCATATCACGGGGCCGCGTGGTGCGAGTGAAGCCGCTCAACCATCCGCTAACGACGGTATGCGCGATGCCTTCTCACGCGGCCCTCGGGACGCCTTTGCGCCCCCGCCAGCCCCCGAAAATCTGCCCGAATCGGACACCGGCCCGGTTCGCCTGACGGCCTCCGTGGAAAGTTTCTGATCGTGCGTTCTGGCTATTGCCTTCAAAACTGCAATGCTGATAGGATTAGGCTCGGTCAATTGAGCGGCCTTAAATCTGTCATTTTCTCGGATTCGGCTTTTGCTGGTTCGCGAGAAATGGGGGGCGGGCAATGAGGTTGATCGAGCAACGGGAGGTCGAACGGGCTTTTCGTGAGTATCCTGTCGAAAACGTAACGGTTGTTCGGAAGGAAGCGAAGTGCTGGTATTTCACGTTTCAGGTTGTCGATCCCAAAACGGGGATTCCGGCTACTTGCTCCTTGGGAACCCAGCGAGGGGAGTTGCGGTGCTGGGCTGATCCCCGGTCCTTATTCAGCTTCTTGGATGACAAATTCGGTGTCTCCGAGGGCACTTTCATGTTGAAGGATGAAACTCATGAAGAAAAATGAAGCTGGTCGGATCGCGCTCCGTTTGGGTGCAAGTGTCGCCGCTGGCGCTCTCGCAACCTCGCCTGCGATGGCGCAGGGTCTGCAACAGGCGCAGAGCATCACGCAGAGCTTTCTCGATCAAATCCAGATCATCGGCCCAATCGTCTTTACGATCATCGTTATCCTGACCGGCGTGGGCTACGGCGCGCGCATGGTCGAAAAGGACACGTTCGTTCGTGTCGCGGTCGGCTGCATCATCGCGGGTTCTGCCTCGGCCCTGGTGCCGATGTTCTGGTCCGGGTCCTAAGCTATGGCTCGGCAACAGCAGGAAGCGTTCCCGCTGTTCAAAGGTGCCACCCGCGTAGCGACCTTCGCGGGTGTCCCCTTTATGGCGTTTCTGTACGTCTGCATCTTCGTCGCGTCGATCGCGATGCTCTTTAGCCTCTGGCTCTGGCTCCTGATGATACCGTTCTGGATCGTCATGGCGGCGGTCACGAAACACGACGACAAGGCTTTCCGCATCTGGGGCCTGTGGTTCGAGACTAAGTTCCGAAATCGCAACAAGGCTTTCTGGAATGGCTCGACCTATTCCACGGCCCGCTATCGCAAAAAAAGGAAGTAGCATGGCGACGAAAACGGCGCTTGATGTTCTCAAGAGTGAGGGCGCGATTGCGGACTATCTGCCGTTTTCGCACCATGTAAGCGATACTGCGATCTCAACTCGCAATGGCGAGTATATGACCATCCTCCGTATTTCGGGCCGCTCGCATCAGGCGGCATCGGAGGAGGAGGTCTTTCGCTGGACGCGCGAATTGAACAACGCGGTTCGCGGCCTCGCCTCGGCGCACGTCTCGTTCTGGTCGCACGTCGTTCGCCGCAAGGTGTTCGAGTACCCGGATGCGGAGTTCTCGAACGTGTTCTGCCGCCAGCTCGATTCCAAGTATCGTTCGAGCTTTGAAGATTTGACCCTCATGGTCAACGACCTCTACCTGACGATCATCTGGCGGCCTGAAACCGACAAGGTGCTGTCGTTCTTCGCGCGTCGGGAAAAGCCGACGCTTGAGCAAAAGCTGACCCGGCAGGGGATCGCTCTCAAGGGGTTGGAAGATACCGTCGGGGCTTTGACCAAGACGCTCGACAAGTATCGCCCCGAAGTTCTCGGCATCTACGATCACAACGGCCACGCCTATTCGTCGGCGCTCGAATTTCTGGCGTTCCTCGTCAATGGCGAGCATATCCCCATGCCGGTATGCCGTGAACGCTTCGGCGAATACATGGCCGTCAATCGGCCGATTTTCAGCCAGTGGGGTGAGATTGGCGAAATCCGCACCTCGAACCGGCTGCGGCGCTTCGGCATGGTCGAAGTGGGCGAGTACGACGCACAGACGGAGCCGGGGCAGCTCAACACTCTCCTGCAATCCGACTTTGAGTTCGTGCTGACGCAGAGCTTTTCGTCGCTCTCGCGGCCTGCCGCCAAAGAGGCATTACAGAAGCAGAAAAAGCTGTTGGAGGATGCCAAGGACGTGGCGTTCGTCCAAATCGCGGAGATTGATGAGGCGCTAAACTCGCTCATGTCGGGTCAGTTCGTCATGGGCGAGCATCACGCGACCGTCACCGTATTTGGCGACACGGCGGAACAGGTGCGCCAGCATATCTCGGCTACTACCGCGATGCTGGCTGACGTGGCGCTGGTGCCTAAGACGCTCGACCTCGCCCTAGAGGCTGGCTGGTGGGCGCAGCTCCCCGCCAACTGGAAGTACCGGCCTCGGCCCGCGCCGATCACGTCGCTCAACTTCCTGTCGTTCTCGCCCTTCCACAACTACATGAGCGGCAAGCCCACGGGGAACCCGTGGGGTCCGGCTGTCACCATCCTCAAGACGGTCAGCAAAACGCCGGTCTATTTCAATTTCCACCCCTCGCCCGCGACCGAAGATTCGAGCGGTAAGCCGTACCTGGGCAACACAATCCTGATCGGGAAGTCCGGTACGGGTAAGACCGTAACGCTCGGCTTCATGCTGGCACAGGCGCAGAAATACGGCCCGACGATCGTCGCGTTCGACAAGGATCGCGGCATGGAAATCGTGCTGCGTGCGATGGGCGGGCGCTACCTCCCGCTTCGCATCGGTGAACCCACGGGCTTCAACCCGTTCCAGCTCGAACCCACGGGCCGCAACATCACGTTCCTCAAGCGCCTGCTGACGCGGCTTGCGAGCGGCGCTGGTGATCCGGTGACGCACGTAGACGAACAGCAAATCGACAGCGCGCTCAACACGCTCATGTTTCATATCGACAAGCCGTACCGGCGCATGTCGGTGTTGCTGCAATCCCTACCCAATCCTCTGTCCGATGAAGGTCGGCCGACTGTCCATGCACGACTGATGAAGTTTGCGGAGGGTGGTGAGTTCGGTTGGCTTTTCGACAATGATGCTGACCTACTCGACCTGACGACGCACCGTATCTACGGCTTTGACGTGACGGAGTTCTTGGAGACGCCGGAAATCCGCGCGCCTCTTATGATGTACCTGATCTATCGCACGGAAGGGATGCTTGCGCCGGAAGATGCGGCCAAAAAGCCGCCCTTCATCTATGCGTTCGATGAGTTCTGGAAAATGCTCTCGGACCCGGATTTCGAGGATTTGGCGAAGAACAAAGCCAAGACCATACGTAAGCAAAACGGCATCTTCGTTTTTGCCACGCAGGAGCCGAGTGACGCGCTTCAAAGCCCTATTGCCAAAACCCTCGTCCAGCAAACCGCGACGTATATCTTTCTCCCCAATCCCGGTGCGGATCGGGACGATTACGTCAACGGATTCAAGCTCACCGAAACCGAGTTTGAATTGGTGCGCGACCTGGGGGAGACAAGCCGCCGCTTCCTGATAAAACAGGGCGATTCATCGGCACTTGCCGAATTGAACCTGACGGGCTTTGATGACGAATTGCTGGTCCTATCCGGCACCCCCGAAAACGCCGATTTGGCGGAACGCATCATTGGGGAATACGGCGACGATCCGGCTAAATGGCTCCCGATCTTTTTGGAGCAGGCGAAAGCGGAAAGGAGTAAGTGACCATGCGAAAAAGTCTCACTCTGACGGGGGCCGCCTTTGTGGCGGCCTTCGTCTTGTCGGCCCCTGCGTCGGCACAGTTGGCGGTGGTCGATCTGAAAGCGATCGTCCAAGCCAAGCAGCAGGTCGATCAGATGCGCCAGCAGCTCTCCCAGCTACAGCGCACCTATTCGCAGCTCGAAAGCACCTACAAGTCCGCGACGGGTTCGCGCGGAATGGGCGACATTTTCAATGATCGCACCATCCGCAACAATCTGCCCTCCAACTGGCAGCAGGTCTATGACTCGGCGCAGCGGGGCGGGTACGCGGGTATCTCGGGGTCGATCGACGCCATCGCGCGCCAGAACCAGCTATCCGGCACCGTCAACAACGGCATGGGTAGCATCCGGCAACGGCAAGCGGCGCTCGGGGCAACCAACAAGGCGGTGGGGATGCAAGCCTACGCCGGGGCGCAGGCCCGGTTGAACCAGCTCGACCAGCTCACCCAGCAAATCAGCCGCACTCAAGACCCGAAGGCCATCGCGGAGCTTCAAGCCCGCATCGCCTCGGAACAGGGCGCGATGCAGAATGAGCAAACCAAGCTGCAACTCATGTCGATGTTGCAGCAGTCGGAGGCCGATCTGGTGCGCCAACAAAAGCGCGACCTTAGCTCGCGCATCCTCAATCCCAACAACACCAAAGTCCCGGTGATCCGGTGAGGGCGCCAGCCCTCGCCGCCTCGCTGGTGCTGGCGAGCCTCGCGCTCGCCGGCTGCGGTGAAGCCACGCATGACGTGGATTATTACAAGACCAATGGGGAGGAACGCACCGCCAAAATCAAGGAGTGCAACAACAACCCCGGCGAACTCGGCATGTCGCCAAACTGCCGTAACGCTAAGAAGGCGCTCAACGATTTGGCGCTCGACCCCAATAACAAAAAAGTGCCGGTCATCCGGTAGTAGGGAGCGTTCGACATGGAAGGCTATGCGCTAGTCCAGCCACTTTTCACCAAGATTGATGAAACGACTGCTCGGTTCGTAACCGACATTTCGTCCAAGGCAATCGCGGCGATAACACCCGTCGTCATCATCTGTCTGACGGTTTCTTTCATCCTCTACGGCTTGGCTATCGCACAGGGCAAAGTCGAAATGCCGTTTGCGGATTTCGTCATGCGGTCGGCGCGTATCGCTCTGATCGTCGGCGCTGGCCTGTCTGTCGGCCTGTACCAAGGCGACATTGCCGCTGCGATCCGCACCACACCGGACCAGCTCGCCTCGGCGCTCCTGTCCGATCCTACAGCCGTCAATCAAGGCACGGGGGGGATCATTGACGATGCGCTAGGCAAGGGCTTCAAGGCCGCTGGCGAGGCGTTCGACAAGGCCGGGTTCTTTGAGGACAACGGCATCACCTATGCGCTCCTCGCCGTTGTCATCATCCTGGCAACGGCGATCTTCGGCGCGATCGGCGCGGCCTTTCTCATCATAGCCAAGCTGGCGCTCGCGCTGCTGGCGGGGCTAGGGCCATTGTTCATAGCCGCTATGCTGTTCCCGGCCACGTCCCGGTTCTTTGAATCGTGGGTGGGGCAGATAGTGAACTATGGCCTGCTGATCGTCATGTTCGCCTCGATCTTCGGCCTGCTCATCAACATATACGGCAACTACATGGAACAAATGGCCTTCGATGGGGAGGTCAACATCGTTTACACGGTGGGCGGCGCGGTCGTCTTGTCGGTCGCTCTGATCTTCGTTTTGATGCAGCTACCGAGTATGGCGTCGGGCTTGGCCGGTGGTGCGGCTATCAGCTTCTTCCATGAATTGCGCGGCGCTAAAGCCGTAGCCTCTGGCGGTGCCAGCATGGCCGGCTCGGTCGGCAAATCCGCCTCGGCGTCACTGGCAAAGGACGCGGCAACAATTCGGAGCGGGGCGGCTGCTGCTGGTCGAGCCTACGCGCCTGCCGCTAGGGCAACGGCCCGCGCTGCCGTAGGGTATTTCAAGCGGTAGCCGCAACAATACCGTAACCAAATACCTGATCCGGGGCGGCCGAAATGCCGCCCCTTTTTTTATGCCTTCAAAATTGCAATTTCGATGTGTAATGCTACGGTGTTGGTAGATTCTATCTAGGGGAAGCGCATGAGACACGCCGTACTAATCTTGGCGGCCCTTTCGCTGGTGGGGTGTGCCACCGCGTCAAAAGGCCCCGCTAGGCCGAATGAACGCCACCGCGTTCCGATCAATCGGACGCTTCCCCCCGAACTCGAAGGCCAAGGGATCAAACTGTGAGAAAGCGGGTCAGGTCAGAGGAGGTTGGCAGTTATATCGCGGAAAGCCGTGGGCTTGAACGCGACTATCTGCTCGAACTGCAAAAGTCCGCAAAGCGGGCATGGTTGGTCGCCGGAACCGCGACGATCGGCGCGCTCGGCGCTATCGCTGCTATTGCGGGTCTGACACCGCTAAAGACGGTGGAGCCGTTCGTGCTTCGCGTCGATAATGCGACGGGCCGGGTCGAGCCGATTACCCGGTTGTCGAACGCCCAAGAAACCTATGGCGAGGCGGTCGATCGGTATTTCCTGAACACCTACGTCCTCAACCGCGAGGGCTACGACTACAACACCATCCAGACGACGTATAACACCACGGCGCTCCTAAGCTCCCCTGCGGTCCAGAAGGAATACTTCGCGATCTATGAGGGGCCGGAAGGTCGCGACAAGGTGCTGACCAATCGGG
This sequence comes from Sphingomonas citri, assembly GCF_019429485.1. Lineage (GTDB taxonomy): Bacteria > Pseudomonadota > Alphaproteobacteria > Sphingomonadales > Sphingomonadaceae > Sphingomonas > Sphingomonas citri. The sequence continues at coordinate 14,552 of NZ_JAHXZN010000016.1, forward strand.
CGCGCATCGTCGTCAACGTCGCCTCGATCACCCCGACCCGGCAAGGTGGAACCGCCGTGGTGCGGTTCAGCACGCAACAGGTCAACTCGAACGGCGATCCGGCTCCGGTGCTGAACTGGGTGGGAACGGTCGCCTACAAATACATTAACGCGCCGACGAACGAGGCTGATCGCCGCATCAACCCCCTCGGTTTTCAGGTCACGTCCTACCGGGCTGACCCCGAAGTCGTGCAACGGTGAGGGAGGATCACGCGATGAGAAAGCTCGCCCTGGCCCTGCTGGCATCCTGCGTCGTGGCCGCGCCGGTCGCCGCGCAAGTCCCTACGGTGTCCCCTAAAGACAATCGCATCCGCTATGTGCGGTACGATCCCGAAAACGTCGTCCAGCTCGACGGCGTTATCGGGATCGCAACGCATATCATTCTGCAAGAGGGCGAAACCTACGTGACGCACGCCTTTGGCGATGCGGATGCGTGGTCGTTCGCGATCGAGCGCAACCACGTTTTCATCAAGCCGAAGGCGGATAACGCCACGACGAACCTCGTCATCGTGACGGACAGGCGCAGCTACAATTTCCGGCTGAACTACGTCCCCACGCGCAAGGCGAGTGCGGTGTACCAGCTCGCCTTTACCTATCCGGGTGAGACGGCGCAGGGCCGTGCCTCGGCGGTGGAACGTGCCGCGACGGATGCGGCCTTCACGGCGCAACGTCGCAAGCCGAACCTCAAATATACCATGTCGGGGGACTACAGCATCGCCCCGGTGAATGTGTGGGACAACGGAGAGTTCACCTTCTTCAAGTTCCCCGGCAACCGCGACGTTCCCGCGATCTACATGGTCGATGCTGACGGCAAGGAAAGCATCGTCAACCGCAACACCACTGGCGCGGCTAATGACGTGGTGGTCGTCCAGAAAATCAATCCGAAATTCTATCTGCGGCTCGGAAATCAAAGCCTCGCCGTGTTCAATGAAGCGTTCGACCCCTACGGCGTCCCCAACAACTCGGGTACGTCGTCGCCCAATGTCGAGCGCGTTTTGAAGGGAGACGCGCAATGATCGGTCGGCGTTCAAACGAGCCTATCGACGTCGAGGACGAACTGGCCGCGCGCGAAGCTGCCCGCGAAGCTGATCGGGTCGATGACGACGACGGCGCGCACCGCATCGAGGGCGAGCGGGGCGCGTTCTCGGCGGGCCTCAAACGACAGGCGGCCCCCGGCACCAAAGCCTTTATGATGGTCGTCCTCGCGTTCGTCGCGATCTTCGCTGTCGTGTTCATTTCCCGTGCGCTGCGGGTGACGCGGGAGACGAACGAGAAGCCCGAAGCCGAAATGGTGAAGGTGAAGAATCCGAACGCTGGTCGCGGCCCCGGCGCTGCGCCCACGGGCGTCCCGACGCCAGCGCCGGAAGCGGCACAGAACCTCGTTGTCGGCCCTGACGGGCAGCTAGTCCCGGCGCAAGTCGATGCGAACGGCAAGCCGCTGATCGGCCCCAATGGCGAGGTCGTTCCCGCAATCGACGGCACCGCGCCCCTGACGCCGGTTGGCGCACAACCTGGTGCTGCAAATGTCTCGGCTCCCCCGCCCCAATATGCGGGTGGCGGCGGGGCGCGTCCGGTGTCGCGTGCGGAAGCCCTGCGAGCGCGCCGCCTTGGTGGCGACTTTGGCGGCGGTAACGGTGGTGGGAGCGTCCAGCCCGTTGCGGCGCAAGCGGGCGGTGACGCTTCGGGCGGTCAAGGTGGCGGCGGGGGCGAGCTGCAAAGCGCGCTGCAACCGCTCAAGATCACCCCGGAGCGCGCGGGCCAGCTCGGCAACCGCGACTATCTGCTGACACGGGGCGCGATGCTCGATTGCGTGCTGGAAACCAAGATCGTCTCCACGGTCGCGGGTATGACCTCCTGCTACCTGACGCGGGACGTTTATTCCTCGAACGGGCGCGTCGTGCTGCTCGATCGCGGGTCCAAGGTTGTCGGCTTCTACCAAGGCGGCATCCGGCAAGGTCAGTCGCGCATCTTCATCCAGTGGTCGCGCGTGGAAACGCCGAAGGGCGTCATCATCAACGTGGACAGCCCCGGTACTGGCCCGCTCGGTGAGGGCGGCGTTGGCGGTCAAATCGACAATCACTTTATGCAGCGGTTCGGGGCTGCGATCCTGTTGAGCCTGATCGACGCTGCGGGTCAGTATGCCGCCAATCAAGGCACCAGCGGCAATATCCGGTTCGGGCAAAGCACCAACACCACCAGCGACACGGCGGGTCGCGTGCTGGAAAACACGATCAATATCCCGCCCACGCTCTACAAAAACCAAGGGGATCGCGTGTCGGTCTATGTCGCCCGCGATCTCGATTTCCGGGGGGTCTATGACCTCAAGCGGCGCTAAGCCGGCAAGGGATCAGGTGGTGCAGCAATTGCTGCGCCCCCTGATGCCGCATCTTGACCGGGACGACGTGACGGAAGTTACGATCAACTATCCCGGCGTCATCTTCGTGCGTACTCGCCACGAGTGGGAGGAGCATGAAGCCCCCGCACTCAACATGGCCTATATCACGTCGCTCACCACGGCCATTGCGGTGTTCAACGGGAAAAATCCCGGTGCAATCAATTCGGTCGTGCTGCCCGGTGGTCAGCGCGGCCAAATCGTTCGCGACCCGGCTGTCATCGACGGCTCAATCTCCCTGTCGATCCGAAAGCACTCGACGGTTGCGAAGTCGCTGGAACAGCTCGATGCGGAGGGCGCATTTTCCAGCCCCTCGCTGGCCGATAAGAGCTTCAACCGTCCATCTGCGGCGGAAGCGGCTGCGGAAGCGGAACGCCGCGATTTCGGTCGGCTCGAACCGTTCGAGCTAGAGCTATTGGCCCTCAAGCGCGAAGGCCGCTGGCGGGAGTTTCTGCACGCCTGCATCACCTACAAGCGCAACGTCGTCATCGCTGGCAAGACGAACTCGGGCAAGACGACATTCGCCCGGTCCCTGATCGAAAAGGTGCCGCGCTCGGAACGCATCATCACGATTGAGGACGTGCATGAACTGTTCCTGCCCGATCACCGCAACAAGGTGCATCTGCTCTATGGCGAGGGTGTCGGCCGCGTCTCGGCCGATGCCTGTCTTGCGGCCTGTATGCGTATGTCGCCTGATCGTATCTTCCTTGCGGAGCTTCGTGGCAACGAGTCCTGGGAATACGTTAATTCGCTCAACACCGGGCATCCCGGCTCGATCACGACGGTTCACGCCAACGGCGCGCTGGGGACATTCGAGCGCATCGCCACGCTCATCAAAAAGAGCGAAGTCGGGAAAAGCCTCGACGTGGAAATGGTCAACCTGCTCCTCTATCGGACGATCAACGTCGCCCTGTATTTCCAAGACCGCCAGCTCGTTGAAGTGTTCTACGATCCGATCTTCGCAAACTCGAAAATCGGAAACTGACGGTGCCGGTATCGTCGCCGGTTCTGCTCGGGGCGGTCATAGCGACCGCCCTTTTTTGCATCTGGTTCGCCGCGATCGGCGCGCGCTGGCTGCGCGGCCCCTCTGCGAGCGAGCGTCGTCATGCCCGCAAAGTCCGCTCGGCCGCATCGGCGCTGGCGACCGTCAACCGGATCGGCCCGCGTGCCAATCCTGCGCGCGTGTTCGGCTATCTGCGGAAGGTCGATCCCTACGTCTTTGAAGAAATGATCCTGACGGAATTGGAGCGGCGCGGCCATGCCATCAAACGGAACCGGCGCTACAGCGGCGACGGCGGGGCCGATGGTGCGTTCGTCCTCAACGGGCGGCGCTGGCTGATCCAAGCCAAACGCTACCGTGGGCCTGTCCGAACGGCCGACATTCTCTCGTTCGATGCCCTCTGCCGCCAGCTCGGCGCGCGCGGGCTGTTCGTCCACACTGGAAAGACAACAACCGTCGGCCGCGATAGCGCGACGGATTCCGGCTTCATCCGTATTGTCTCTGGCGGGGATCTAGTCGCGTTCCTTGCCGGTGATAGTCTGCGGCTCGCGCCTGGGGCGCGCGATCGGCGGCCCTCCCTGCCCCATAATCACCATGAGGATGCGAACCTATGATGAAGTCCCTCGCGCTGGTCGGCCTGCTGGCCCTGCCCGCGCTGGCCTCGGCACAGACGACGCCGGCTCCTGCTGCGCCCGGTCCTGCTCCGCAAGCGGATCAGCGGCCCGGTGCGCCCCTCGATGCCGTCAACTTCTGCTATTTCGACGGCAAGGCGTTCTCCAAGGGCGCGCGCTACATGGATCAGGTCTGCTCCGCTGGTAGCGGCCTTGTCAGCTACAGCGCGGTTCCCGGTCGGCCTGCACAACCCCTGACGTGGGTGCCGGTCCCTAAGCGGTAATCAACCGCGGAACTGCGTCGGACAGCCCGCCAGCCCCGTGCTGGCGGGCTTTGTCGTATATGAGGCACACACGATCATGCCCGCTCGTAATCGCGATCTGCGGCCTTCTCTGGCGGGCGCTGCTGGGCTGCTCGATCGCGGTCGCCCCTGCCCTTCTCCACCGCGCCCGGGTTGGCCTTCCCGAACTTGCCGTCCCGATCGCGGCCAAGCTCCAAAGCTGCCGACTTTTCATTGATCCGTGCTACCGCGTCGGGGAGCTTTTTGAGGCTTTCGGTAAAGATGGTCGCGGCGTGTCGCGCCCGACTGATCGCGACATAATACACGTCCTGGGCGGTGGTGCGGCTCGTCGTCTTGGCGTCGATCAAGACGCGATCCTCCGTCAAACCCTGCGAGCTATGAACCGTCGTCGCATAGGCATGGTCTAGGTGGATCGGCCGATTGGTCGGCAATTCGATTTCGCGCTTGCCGTCGCTGATCTTGACGCTGCCGGCGCTGGCCTCGGTCACGGTGTACCGCTCCCCATTGGCGAGGTCGCGGGACGCATCGTTGCGGGTCGCGCGCACCACGTCGCCGGGTGAGAACTCCAACCGGGTCGTCTCATAGACCGATAGCTGTTTCACCTTCGCCGGATCGAATTGAAGCTCCGCGCCATCCTCTCCGCGAACGGTCAGCACGTTACCGGGCGTGGCATTGTCCAGCACCGTGTAAAGCTCGCCAGCCTTCAAACCGAATTTCGGGAAATTGCGCTCGGGCTGGATGGTGTCGCCCACGTCGTAATTCTTGGCGTGCGCGCGCTCGGCCTGCGTCGTGTCGCGGCGGGTTAGAGCGGAATGAACCTCCCCATTGCCTTCAAGGCTCAACTGCTCGCGCACGTTGCGGTTGATCTCGCGGCGGGCGTCGTTGATCCCGGTGACGATGATCGTCTTGGCCCGGTCCTCGGGGGAGAGCTTCGTATATTCGGTGGCAACCGCCTTGTGGCGCTCGCGATCGTCCTCGATCATCCGAACGTCGGTGATCTTGGCGACTGACGCGCGCGCCTTGCCCTCGGCCGCCAGTTCGACCGCCTCCTTTAGAAGCGGGTCTTTCTGGCGCATGATTTCGGTCATGCCAGCGGTCGCCATCCCTGCGGCCTGCAACTGATCGTAGGGCTTGCCCGCCTCGATCGCCTTCGTCTGCGCCGTGTCGCCCATCATCACGACGCGCGCACCGGCCTTTTCGGCAAGCTGTAGAAGCTGCTGCATCTGGCGCGCCGGCACTGTCCCGGCCTCGTCCACCACCAGCACGGTCTTGTCAGTCAGGCCCTTGTCCTTGGCCTTTAGGAACGATGCGAGGGTATTGGCCTCGACGTTCAATTCGCGAAGGGCTTTGACCTGGCTACCGTAGGGGGCGAGGACGCGGACCTTGAAACCGGCGTCCTCGATGCGCTCTTTCGCCGTATCAAGCATGTGGCTCTTGCCGGTTCCTGCATAGCCCTGAACGCCCACAACGCGGTTGGTTGTGGCGAGCATGAGGGTGGCGGCGTCCCTCTGCCCCGCGTTGAGCGGTGCGCGCGCGAAATGCTCCGCTGCGGCCTTCTCCCCCATGATCGGGGCGAGCTTTCCCCTTCCCTGCTTCTCAATGTTCAAGATTGACCGCTCGCGCTCGATCGCGGTGGGCGTGGTGTATCGTTGCTCGGTCTGGACGTAGTTACCTCGGCCGATTTCCTGCCGGACCTCGCGCGCTGCGGCGCTTGGATCGGCGCCAGCGACGACACGCTGCTGCACAAGGGCGGCGCTCGTCATGCGCGGCCCGTTCAACTCGGATGCGTTGCGATACTCTGGCGCGCCCGCGACTAGACGCCCCTGCTTCACCTGTCTGTCAATCTCCGCGTCGATACGGGCAAGGGTGACGGTGCCAACCCCGTGCCTGACGGCGGTGTCTTGTAGGTCGCCCCGGCCCATCACCGCCTCACGTTCGGCAATGTGCTTGATGGCGTAGCGGACGGCTGCGCGGGCAGCGGCGTCGCCCTCGTCTCGATCGCCAAGCTCGCGCTCGGCTAGGTGGGTGTCGCCCTTGGCTGCACCGGGTCGGCCCCGCTCAAAGTCGATGCCGATGCTTTTGGAGTGAGCCTGCCAATCGGCGTGCAGCTTCGCGCGATCGACGTTGCGCTCCTTGCTGACGCGGGTTTCCATCGTGGCAATCTGCTTCTGGTCGCCGCTGGCCGTCTCGCGGGTCAGACCCTTCTCGGCAAGGCGGCGCTCGATCTGCTGGCCCCGCGTGCTGGATGCCTCGATCTGCTCGCGCGTGATGTGCGCCAGCTCGAACATACCATCGCGGCCGAACCGAAGCTGCCTGCCCTGCTTCTGTAGAATGTCGGCCAGCTCGGCGCGGTAGGCTGGTCCCATAACCTTGACGGCGTTGATAATGGCGTCGTTCTTCAACGCCCGCCATTTGCCGTCTGCTCGCTGGGTGAGATTGAGCGCAACCGCGTGGGTATGAAGCAACGGCTCTTTCTCGCGCGTCGTCTCATGGCGGAACTTGGCGATAATCAGGTTGCCGGTCGTCTCAACGCTCGTCACGCCCTTGGCCTTGGTCTTGGCCTGGGCGAGTGCCTCGATCTTCTCCAAGGTCCGTCTGACGGCCTCGTCGTGGGCTTTAATCAGGTCCACGTCTCCACCAACCAACGCTTGCAGCGCCACGCTCTTAGGCGCGGAAAACGTGAGGTCGATCCCTAGCCGCTGGTTGCTGTCGTTCCTCGTCGACGTGCGGGCATGTTCGCCGGGTCCAATCTCGCCAGCAAGCAACTTTCGGAAGGTTTTACTATCAACCGCGCCGGAAAGCCCAAGTGCCTCGGCCCCCTTCCCCTGCCACTCCTGCGATTCACCTTCCTTGGCGTAATAGTCGTCCTCGGAATCGCCGTAATAGCTGGCAATGCGATCCACGTCGCCGCGCTTGATGACGTGCTGACTAAGCATTGGCGGTTGCCATCTTGCGCTCCACAAACGGGTCCAACCGCGTCTTGAACTGCAAAATCTCCATCGCCACCCGTGCAATCGGATGGTTGCCCGCAAATGCGACATAGGCGTTTAGATCAGGCAAACCGGAAATCTCGGTCGGCATGACGACGCGCTCTCGGACAGTATGCAGGGAGGTTGTGCGGTTGGTGCCTTTCGAGTTGCGGCTTTTGCTGAAATTGTCGCGCTCGACCTCATGCTCGCCCAAGCTCTTGCTCATTTCCTCGCACGTCTCGGGATCGGTATGCGCGCCGCCAAGAACCGCCAGCGTGCGGAATGACGCGCGGAGCGCCTGGGCCTCGTCATCGCCGTAAATGAGGTTGAGCTGCGCGACGGTTTGCAGGCCGGCGACGATCCGCAAGCCGTGCTTTCGTCCCTTGGTCAGCGCGTCCATGAGGGTTGGGAGCTTATAGAGGCTCGCCAGCTCGTCCATGAACATCCAAATGCGACGATCGCGGCTTTCGGGTAGGGACAGGATCGACGTGCAAAGCACGTCGGCCCACGCCGAAATTAGCGGCTTCAATGCCGGGGCCTGATCCTCGCGCCATGTGATGTAGAGATTGCCCCCCTTGGGGTTCTCAAGCCATTTGCGGAGCGAAAACGTACCGGGCGGCATGGTCAGATGCTCGGGAAGGAACTCGGACAGGACGAACCGCGCGCTTGCCAGCGCCTTGTCGGCTCCGACGAACATGGACTCGGCTGCGGTTCCCTCAAGAAACTTCTTCAGGTCCTTCGGCTCCGCGATCGTCGTCCAGCGGAATAGCTCTTGGATCGACGGGTTGCCGATATGCTGGAGCTTGCGGGCAGTCTCTTGGAACAGCAATCGGGCATAGCCGCGCCACTCCTCTGCACCCGCATCCTTCGACTTCGGAATGATCGAAAGCGTGTACCGCTTGAAGTCGTATTCATTGCGGATTTCGTTGAAAAAGGACCAACCCTTAGTGCGGGCATCATAGGGATTTAGCAGAACGTCACCATCACGGCCGAACTTGGAATAAAGCTCTCCGTTTGGATCAAAGGCGATAGTGCGATCACCCCGCAAAAGAGCGGTATAGAACATCTCACGGATTAGCACGGTCTTACCCGCGCCGGTCGATCCGGCAATAAGCGTATGAAGGCTCTCCACTTTCGTAGGCATCGGCAAGCCACCAACGCTAATCTGCTCGGCCTTCTTCTCGGTTGTCAGGCGCTTTAGGCGGGTCGCCTCGACCATAACCGTGCCACGTAAACGACGACGGAACTTAGCACCCCCAAACGCCCCGTCGCCGGAAAGGTTTATCAGCCATGCCATGAATATGCCGACCGCCAGACCGGCCAATAGCCCGAGCCATAAAACCGGGCGATGGGGCGTGTCTTTTACCAAATACCAAAGGCTCTTTATGGCCGGTTTTGCGAGGCTGTAATTCAGCTTTACGGCAAAAAACCAACCGAGGATTGGCGAAATAATCACCATCCAAGCGGCCATTTGGCGCTTATCGTCTGGGTGCATTACGGACCTCCGATCCATTCCAAGGGATCAAGCCTTGGCGTTCGACCTCTGCCTTTACCATTTGTTGCTTCTGCGGTCCCGCTAAACCGCGAAGGAGCAACAGCGTCTCGATCGCCAGTGCGTCGTCTGCGGGTTTGGAGGGTGCGTGCGAGGCGTGGCCCTCAACAGGGCGCTCACGGCGCAGCTCGTCCACCGCGTCACCCAGCTCCATCAACGATGCGCGGATGCTGGACAGCTCCTCGTCGGCCCTGTCGGCACGTTCCAATCTCTCGCGGAGGTAGGTACTCAACGGCACCCCACGCTGCTCGGCCTGGGCGGTGTAAATCAGCGTTTGGGCGTCTGTGAGGCGGACGCGGGTGTAACTGTCGAGTTTCATGGCACCTCTGGCACGGGGATGGCACACTATACAGCCCTCAAGTACCCGGTTTTCCTCGCTTTTTCAAACGTTGTGGCACACGGGCGGCACGACATGCAACCACACCAAACCAATAAACCGTTGTATTTCAATGGTTTAGCTGCACCGCAAGGTGCGTATGGTGTACGACCTCAGTTTAAGGAAATTTCGCTCATTTTGGAACCCGCCGACTGCCTCAAACGCGACCCCACTCCTTTAAGGGGGTCGAATCTACCCTGATGAACGAAGTTCAGCAGGTCCACGGGGCCGAAAGTGGCACGAAGGCGGCACCGGGGATGCACAAAGGGGGCAGTCGGATAGCACAAAGGTTGCAAAAACCATTGGCGGATTGCACGGGGGTGGCAGAAAGGGGGCACAGAGGTTGCAAAAAGGTTTGACAGCTATTGACAGCGCGCCCATACCACAGGGGCAGCAACGAACCGGGGCCGCGATGACAACTCAATTGGAGAAACTGGCCGCGATACCCCCACGCACAAAGTCGGGAAAGCTCCGGGCCTACATGCCCGAGATTGAACGACGGATCGCTGACGGGGTGGCGCTCAAGGCCATTATCGAATGGCTGGCAGAGGGCGGTATCGACCTGACCCTGCTAACCTTCAAAAGCTATCTGTATCGGTATCGGCAAGAGACAAAGGGCAAAACGCCACCCGCTCAAACCGTACCTCTACCGCAACCAGATCAACCTAATACGGATCGGAATACCGGACCCGATTTGGAACCCATAACGAACGGCAATTCGGATGGGGAAACACCAGTGCCGGAACCTGAAACGGAACCCGCCCCCGAAAGCTCGCTGAACGATATACTCGATCCGAGAAAACGGGATGCGAATACGGATCAGTACATGCAACGAAAGCCGGTCCTAATTGGCCGCAATCGGAGTGAGAAGAAATGAAAGTCGCCGTAATCAACTTTTCGGGCAACGTCGGCAAATCGACCGTTGCCAAGCACCTCCTGCAAAACCGGATCAAGGATGCGGAGTTCGTGGCCGTCGAATCCATCAATTCCGATGAAGGTGATGGCGATCAGGTCCGTGGCAAGCAATTCGGCGCGCTACAGGAACAGCTAATGATGCTGGATGCCGCTGTGGTGGACGTTGGCGCATCGAACGTCGAGGATTTCATCAAGCTCATGCAGCAGTATCGCGGCTCGCATGAGGATTTCGACCTCTACGTCGTGCCTGTCGTCAAAGAGAGCAAGCAAATGCGCGACACGATCGCGACCATTCAGGCGCTCAAAAAGATGGGTGTCCCGGCGAAGAAAATCCGGGTCGTGTTCAACAAGGTGGAATCGGATGACGTGCTGGAAGAAGCCTTCTTCCCGATCTTCGCTTTCCATGAGGGCGAAAAGGCGTTCACCCTCAAGACCGGGGCCGTCATCGAATATAGCGATCTGTTCCAGCGGCTCCGCGCCATGAACATGACGGTTGATGAACTGTTGGCTGACACAACCGATTGGAAGGCCAAGCTCAAGAATCCGGCCAACCCGGAGGAAAAGGCACAAGCCGCCAACATGATCTCGATGCGTCGCCTCGCCGCATCGGGCAAAGAAAATCTCGACGCGGTATATGCCGCTGTCGTGGCGAAGTAGGGGCTAGGTCGTGGCAGGCCCCAACACCGCCCGCGAAGCCCTCCTAGCGGAACTCCTGGGCGATGCCGGGGTGCTGCTCGATCGCATGGAAGCCCTCAAGGTCGAGCTGCCCGAAGTGGCCGACGACATTGAGCGCAAAGTGAAGTCGGCCGGGGAGTCCTCGGCCGCCCTCGTCCGCACCGCTGGCGAGCAAGCCGCCTCCCAAGTCGGGGATACCCTAGAAGCCGTCCAGAGCGCCGCCAGAGAGGCAAAGGCGGCTGCGTCGATGGTCGCGGGGTCAGCACGCCGCTTCGCGCTCCTAGCCCTCCTCACGGGCGTTGCTGGGGGTGGGGTAGCCGGTGCCATTGCCGCGCTGGCTCTATCGGGGGCGTTGTTTCGCTGACTCGGCTTCGTGCTTTCGAGTATCAGCCCTGATCGGAGATTTTACATGACTGCGCTTGCTCCTCTAGCCCTGATTGGGGCCGTGGGCACCATCGGCGGAATCGCCCTGATGAACGCGGCTGCAAACTTCACCCTTCGACGGGCTGGCCTTGCCGTCAGCGTCATTGGTGTATGCGTTATCGGGATGTGCGGCGCAGTCAGCGCGGTTCACTGACACCCCCTCCCCTCCCGCAGCTCCTAGTTCGACGTGCGACACGCGAAGGCGAACCCCTGCCCCGATGGGGGCGAGGGGCGGAAGAATGACGCTCCTCGTCCCGACACCTCCGGTTCAGCCGGGGCGGGCGCGATCCGTCAAAGGCGGCGCAGCCGGGACCGGAGCCACGCGGACCCACGCGGACGCCTAGCCGCAGGCCAGGCGCGAGCATGGGGAGCATGGCGAGGACCAACCCTTTGACGGATCGCGCCCGGTCTGGCCGGACACCCGGCAAGTTCTTGCGCGGTAGCGCGAAACGGGGGCGGGCGCTCGATGCGCTCGCCCCCGTTTTCGGAACGATCAAAAGAAAAGGGAGGAGCCGAAGCCCCTCCCCTGCTCGTTACTGGAACAGCTTGAATACTGCCGGTGCGAGGCCGATGAGTGTCAGGACAAAGCCGAAAGACGCGATAACCCACGTCTGCGCTTTCAACTGCGCTTCCAGACCTTTGTTTGCTTCCTGAACCTTCACCGCGATATACTCCTCGATAGCCTCCACAACCTCGGCTGCCGCGTCGTCGGACACGTTAGCCGCTTTCAGTGCTCTAAACAATTTGATGTGCATCTGGTTCTCCTTCTCGTTGAGTGAGGAGACCCCTCGGCATGGGCTCCGGCGTCGGCGGTCAAGGACCGCGAAGCGGCCGCGCAGCGGGGAGTGGGGGAGCCGATTTGCGAAGCAAATTGGGGGAACCGCTCATCCTTGAGGGCCGGCGCGCACCCATGCCAAAATACCTCATCACACAGAGAGAAGATTACCCCCAACGGTGCCGCTGCCCCGATCGGCAACGCCGATCTGCCGGCGAAGCCGGCATCCTGGCGAAGCCGGGGGGTCGATCCCCCCGGCTTCGCCCCCCGGCAAAAATGCGGCCGGTTCACCGGCCTCCGCTGCCCCCCCCTGCCCCAAACGGCAAAGGGCGGTGCAACCGCACCGCCCTACCCTCTGCCGCTAGTCTGGCTGCTCGATGCTACATGATGGCGAACGGGTGACGGCCGGGGCGCTGGTCGCTCTGCTGCTCGTCCACCAGCTCGGCGCGCAAGCTGGCAGGGACGATCGCCCACGGCTCGACGTGTGCTAGAGCGGCATCAACATTCGTGATTTCACGGGTCGCCGTGCCAACCCATATCGCGGCGTCGTCGGCCTCGTCCTCGTTCACGATCACATAGAACGTCTGTAGCGGGCCATCCCATCCAATCGCGATCGTTGCGCGTCGGAACGCCTCGGGTAAGTCGGGGCGGGGGTCCAGTTCGTGGCGGGACATTCGGGCTTCTCCTGCGGGTTGGGGATGCTTGCCGGCATCCGGGGGGTAGGGGGGCAGGATGCCCCCCGATGGTATCAGGCGGCGCGCTGCTCGTCCTCGTCCTCGGCCGCGATCGTCGCGCCCGAATAGGCGGCGAGGAAGTCGGCCGCGCGCTGCGCGTGCGAAGCGGCGGTGAAAATCGCGCGCTTGTCGTTCTTCAACACCTCAAGCCATGATCCGATATAGGCGGCGTGGCTCTCGATATGGTCGGGGCGGAAACCCAAGGTCGCGCATGTGAACGCGGCCCCCAGCTCGGCAACAAGCTCCTCGGCTGCATATCCAGCGTCACCCCAACGCTTGCGCCCAAAGTCGCGATCGAGGCGGGTAGGGTGGCGGGTCCAGTGGGTGTGTTCGTGGGCGAGGGTGGAATAATACCGCTCGGCGTCGGTGAAGTCCTCAAGCTGCGGCATCTGAATATGGTCGGCGTCGATCCGGTAATAGGCGCGATTGCCGCCATGCTGCACCGTTGACGGGATCGCGGCGAAAAACGCCTCGGCGTGTTCGATCCGCTCGGCCTTCTGGCGCGCTGTCGGCTCGACCGGCTGCGGGTAGTAATGGGCGGGCAGGCCGTCGATCTGCTCGACGTTGAAAACGGTATAGGATTTCAGAAAGCGCGCGATGCGGGTTTCCTCGCTGCCGTCGCTGCCTTCCTCGGTGATCGCGGTTGCGCCCGAATAGAAAACCTTCGATCCCTTTTCGCCCTTGCGGACGCACGCGCCCTTGATCGCAATGGCCTGCTTGAAGGTCATCCAATAGGGCGAGGAATAGCCCTTCGCCTGCGCCGTCATCCACAGCACCAGCACGTTGATCCCGCGATAGGGCGTGCCGCACGCGCGCAACGGATACTGCGCCACGCCGCCCGACTGCCACGGCTTTTCCCAAGGCTTCGTGCCAGCCTCCAACGCGGCGACGATGGCGTCCGTTACGTCCTGATAGGCGTCGGTCGCGGGGGCGGTGCGGGTGGTCGATTTGCGGGCTGCGGGCTTCGCCATGTCATCTACTCCGGTGGGGGCTAAGTGGCTGTTTCGATGACATATATATAGTCGCGGACGGCTTCCTTTGTCAATAGCTGTCAATAGAATATAGCAAAACTATTGCGCTTGACTGCCCCCTTCTAACCCCCGCTCCTAGTTCGACGCGCCGCAGGCGTGACGAACCGCCCTGCCCCGATAGGGGCGAGGGGCGGAAGAATGACGCTCCTCGTCCCGACACCTCCAATTCAGCCGGGGCGAGCGCGATCCGTCAAAGGCGGCGAAGCCGGGACCGGAGCCACGCGGACCCACGCGCAGCGCCTAGCCGCAGGCCAGGCGCGAGCATGGGGAGCATGGCGAGGACCAACCCTTTGACGGATCGCGCCCGGTCTGGCCGGACCCCATCAAGCTCATGCGCGGTAGCGCGTGGGGGCGGGCTGGCTCGATGCCAGTTCGCCCCCTCTCGACCGATGAAAAGGAGAGGGGCAATGCCCCTCACCATAGCTGCTCGTTATGCCAATGTCGGACGTGATCCAGCTCGCACCATATGAACGCGCCGTCCTCGATGATCCGTTCGTCATAGGCTTCTGCTGCGCGGCGATCGGCGGGCGTCATCAAGTTCCAGTTGATGGCGTCTTTCGCCTCTTGCCGGCGATCGTACAGCCGCTCCCATGCGCGGTACTCGCGTTCCAGCATTTCGATCCGGTCATCAATGTGCATGACTAGCTTCGGCATCGCGTCCTCCTTCATCTGACGACGCTTGCGTTCCCGGCGTGTCGAGCCGGGTCGGGGACGCGGCTATGCCGCGCCGCGCAGCGGGCGATGGTGGAACCGATTTTCTCGCCGGTCCCCGGAGCGCAGCGGAGTGGGGCCGGCGTGAAAATTGGGGGACCGTCGATCCTCGACGCGGTTCGGCACGTCGGGTACGCTTGGACTACAGAGAGAGAGTTTTCTTGTCCGTGGCAACGGGGGGCGGGCAGGCTCGATGCCTGTTCGCCCCCCTTTCAACGGCTGCACCTGGGCGACGATCGCGGACAAAAAAAGGGACCGGGTTGCCCCGGCCCCCTGTCGATCAAAGCTCCAACCATTCGGTGTTATGAAGGCCGTGCTGGCGGTAGGTCATGTAGGTGCATCCTGCCTTGTACCGCGCCCAATCCAGCGGTGCGAAAGCGCGTTCCTCATCCTCGTTTATGTCGTTGGTGCGGCCCTCATAGTAGAGGTTGCCGTCGTCGTCGTAGAGCCGGAAATCGTAAGAGAGAGGGTCGCCAGCGGTAACAAAGGTCTGCACCCGCTTGCCGTTCTCATCGTCACCAACTCCGTGCGAGTTCGTGCCGATGTGGTCTGCGGTAATGATCCAGCGCATGTTCGATCCTTCCTCTTTGTCTTGATGACAAAGTCGGCGGTTCGGCGAAAGCGGGCAGGGTCAATGACGCGGCTTTAGCCGCGCCGCTTTAGCGGGCGACGGGGGAGCCGATTTGCGAAGCAAATTGGGGGAACCGTCGATCATTGATGCTGGCCGCTTTTGCCGAAATGCTAGGAGGTCATCAGAGAGAGTTATATTCCTGCGGCAGCGGGAAAGGGGCGCGCTCGATGCGCGCTCATTTCCCATTCAGCGGTTCGCCTGGGCGGCTCGCTCGTAATAGCATCCGGCCTCGGCGCATGTTTGCACGGCGATCCCGAACCATTCGAGGCGATCGGCGGGAGCATCCTCGATGCTGATAGGCAGGGCAGGGGCATCCCGCCCGGTTCGCATCATCAAGCGCCGTATCAGCGTGTCGATCAATGCGAGGCGTTCGCCTTCGTCCAGCTCTATTTCCTCGGCCGATTCCCGGCCGACTTGCCGGAAACCAGCTTGCTCCATGATCGGGGTGAACGTCCGAACGATCATCGCAATTCTGTCGGTCATCACCCTACCTCAAAAACGCGGCCGGCTTGCCGGCCTCCCTGCTGCGAGCATGGCGTAGCCACGCACAGCGGCACGCGAGGATCGTTACCCGATAGGGCCAAGACCCGAAGGGGCTTGGTCGGAGCGAAGCGGAGATAGTAGCCGTGCCCGAAGGGCCGCGCCCAACTTCTCCACTTTTTTCCCTGCTCCCTTCTACAAGCCCTCGATCATCACGCCCTTACCACCCGGAAACCGACCGATCTGCAACCTTTCTGCAACCTTTGTGCTATCCGACTGCCCCCTTTGTGCAACCCATCTGCCACCGAATTGTATCCGCCACGCTGCGCTCAAGGCGTTCTTAACATGGCTCAATCGACCCAAAATTGTCGGTTCTGGCGGCGTCCGGCCAATCCCCTGCTCAATATCCCGCATGATCTGGTTGGCCCGCTCCACGATGAAACCCAACCGCCGTGTACCGTTTGGACTAAGCGCCCGTTGACGCACCAAAGGCGGAATATCCGCTATCAAGGTCAGCAGCTCTGCAACCTGCTCGGACTTGCCAGCATCGCTCACATAGAAGCGCGTATTATGAATGGCGACCTCCAAGACCTTTAGCGACTCTACGATCCAGAAATCTGACTCGGCCCGATTATCATCGTGCATTTACTGTCTCCTCAATAACGGCCTTTGGCGGTCCTCGATCGCAAGTCCGCCAGCTTTGCCATCTGCTCCGGGTAGCTGCGCCACAATCCCGAGCGCGTGAGCTTCGCCTTGCTCATCAAGTCGTCATAAAACCCGCAATCGTATCGCTTATAGCTGACTGCGAAGCCCTCACGGATCATCCGGTTTCCGAAATCTTCGCCTGTCCTATTCAAACGGCATTGCGCGTTTTTACGTCCGTAGCTGGTGAGGCTCGACGGACACATTTTCCCTGTCCGCAACGCCACATTGGCCGCTAGGCTCGTTGAACAAGAAAGCCCTTCTTGCTCGATGATTGCCGCTGCCCGCCGCCCTGCGGCACGCTTCATAGATTCCGGCTTATCCGGCGCATCTATTCCCCAAATCCGTACTCGTTCGCCGTCAATGTCGAACGTGTCCCCGTCGATGACGCGCACGTATCCATCCTCCCGCGCCGGAGGCGCGGCCCTGTCAGATGCGCGCGCCGAAGGCGCTCCATCGGCGCCAGCCTTTCGATGGTTACGCGCGTCCCCAACGGGGACGCTCATTCCCAAGGCTGCGGCTGCGATACCGGCACCCGTCACCGCAAACCACGTCCAGGCCGGATAGCGCCGACGCCGGGGCCTATACGGGCGCATTAGTCCCGCTCGGCCTCGATGTGGCGGCGGTCGGTTTGGTGCTGGTGCTGGTGCTGGTGCTGCCGATCGTGGCCGCTGGCTTTGGACATATCGGTGGCGAGGCCAGCCTTTCCGTGCGGATAGCTGATTTCGGTGTCGCGACCTTCGCGCACCGCACCGCTCAACGCGATGCGGTCATGCTGGATGACCTCGTTCGCCCGGTTCTCGCGCTGCTGCAACACATGCTCGGCTGTCACGGCGATAATCTTGCCGCGATAGGTCTGCCCCGGCTCGGCGCGCTGCGCGCTGTTCGCCGCCCGCTCGCGAAGCTCCTCGATGTTCTCGCGCTCTGCCTCATGCTGTGCCAGCTTCGGCGCGATCTCGACTTGCCGATCGCGCTCAACGTTGGTCCGCTGCATGGGGGCGGGTATCTCGGATTTCGACGGCGTATCAGCCACGGCTCTATCTCCATCAAGCGCCGCGCCTGCGCGGCCATCAACTTACGAGTTCGCCACCTGGGCGCGGGCCTCGGCCTCCATTTCGCGCACGCGCGCGATCAGCTCGGGGGGAAGCCAGATTTCCAGCAACTGCCAATTCGCCGGAACCTGTTTCGCCTCTTTCACGACGCGCTGAACCGCAAGGTTCACGCGCTGCCGGCTGAAATTGTATGCCGCTGCAACCTCGGTCTGGCTCTTGCCATCAACCAGAACCTCGCGTGCGAGACGCAAGGTGTCGAGCGTCATGCGGCCCAACCGGCTCTGTACGGCGTCGAACTCCTCGGGGGTCATCGTCGCGCTGCTCAACGTCCTATCTCCATCTTTCGGGCGTTCGCCCGATCCGTTGTCAACACCTGTCAATAGTAGGCTTTCGTTCATTTGACGATAGCCCCAAGATAAACGCTCACTCGCTCCTCATGATCGTGTTGCAGCTTGGTCATAAGCTGCTCGACCGTTGCGAGCTTTTCGGGCGTGTTGAACTCGCGCCAATGGCGTTCGCCCAAGTCGTAGATACCCTCCAACAAGGCCCCAAGCTGGCTGATGTTCGCGATTGTCTCGGGGCTTAATCCCTGATCTTCAACGTAGCGATGGTCTGTAATCAGCTTTAGAACCATGAAGGCATTGCCAGCCTTCTTGATCCACTCCGCTTCGTACTCGTCAAACCGCGCCGTCACCGACATTTCACCTTCTGCTGTAGCTCGTCGTTCCAATCCTCAAAGCGGGGATCGGGGAAAACGTGTCGGACCTTCCGGCCCTGTTCGGTGTAGGCCAGCTCGGCGGCCTCGATCGCGGCACGGCCTGGTGCATTGTTGTCGCCCGCCAAAATCACCTCCTCGACCTCGGGCGGCAACTCGACATGCGCCAGCCCCCCGGTTCCAAGTGAAACCCAAACGCTCGCGTCGGGGTGGCGCTGGCGAAGGGTCAAACCGTCCTCGGGGCCTTCGCAAAGCACGATACGCCGCGCCACGTCGCCTAGACGGAGCGCGCAACCGCGTGTCTGCCCCAAGCTCAATTTGGGGTTCGTCATCCGCGCCTTTCGGCCCTCGCGATCCAGAAAGATGCGCTGCACGCCTACAATCTTACCCCTCACGTCCTGACAGGCGGCGATTAGAGCGGGCAGGCGGGGACCGGGCTTGCCTGTCTCCTTGTCGATCCGAATAGGCGCATAGGTGAACCGGACGGACCAAGGGACCGGCCCGGTGATGCCCCGCGACCGCAAATAGATCTCGGCGGGGGTGCCGGTGATGCTGCGGGCGCTGGCCCACTGGCGAAAGGCTTCCTTCGTCGCCTCGATCCGCTCGGCGCGCTCGATCCGCTCGGCCTTCACGCGGTCGATCGGATCGGCCGCGGGCAAATCGCCGTTCGCCAGAAACTCAACCGCACCGCGGAAGTCCAGCCCGTCGATCGCGCGGATAAAGTCGATCACGTCGCCCGACGCGCCGCACCCGAAGCAATGGAACAGGCCCTTGGTGTCGTTGACCCGAAAGCTGGGCGTGTTCTCCTGATGGAAGGGGCAAAGCCCGACATGCTCATGCCCCGCCTTCCGTAGCTTCACGCGACGGCCGATAACCGCGCTTAGGCTATGACGGGCTTTGACCTGCTCGACGTCGATTTTCATTTCGGCGTACCTCCAAAGCGGATGCCCCAACGGGTGAGCGCGCCAGCAACGCCGGCATAGGATTGTGGGTGGATGCCATCGCGCGCGGGATAGGCGGCAAGGTCCATTTCGGAATCCCCGAAACTGACCGCGACCCGGTGAACGATCAACGCGGCCTGCCGGTCGTAGGGCAGAAGCCATGCCACGCGCTTGCCGGTGATCCGCGCGCGGATCGCGGCAAGGTTACGGGGCAGGGCAGGGTTGCGCGGATCATTGCTGCCTGCGGAGATAACAACGAACGTCGCATCGACCGGAGGGACGCGCCACGACGCGATTTCGGCTGATCCGGCACCCTTACGCGCCACAACCCTGCAAGCTGGCCCCTGCGCGGCCCTGACGGCCTGTGCGGCAAAATGGGCGAGGCTATCGCCAACCATGAGGCAAAGGATCACGACAGGCCCTCGAACAAGTCGAGCTGCGCCGCCATAGCGGTGCGCTCTCTGATTGCTTCAACCTGGGCGGCAAGCCATGCCTTTTGCTGGCCGATACCCAAGCCCTCCATAGGAACGCGACCACGCGCGCCAGTCCATGACGATAGCGGATCGCGGTATAGCCTGCCTGCCAGTATCACGACGGGGGTTCGCGGCCCGATCTGCTCGGCAAGCTGGGCGGTAACGCGCTCGCCCCATGCGCGGCGTTCGGCTGCGGTCATATCGCCAAGGGTCACATCATAGGGCGCGATCACCCGCGATGGTGCGACCAGCCCATAATGTGCTGACAGGATGAACCAGCGCCCGCCCTGTGCGGTCACATAGGCGCGGGCCTTGTTGAACCAATCCGATTGATAGAGGTCGCGCGCCCGCGCTGGCTCGCTGCGCTTCTGGCTGACACATGCAACAAGGTGGACAGGGCGGGGCATGGCGGTTTCCTCGTCCAGCAAAGCCGGGGGAAGTCCCCCGGCCTGCCTCGGTCAGTCGATGGCCGCGAAGATGGCGGGCCGCTCGGCGTGTTCGCTCGCGAAGTCGCGAAGCTGATAATAGAGGTCGGCCATCCGCTCGGTGCCGTCCTCGGCCAGCACGTTGAGCATGAACAGGGTGGCGACGATACCAGCGGCATCCGCGCTCATGGTTCCCTCATAGCCGTTGCCGTTCCACGAAACGCGCATCGGCTTGTCGTTCGCCGGGGCCATGTAAAAGCCGCCATTCGACAGGCGGTAGTAATGCCAGTAGCCCCCGGCGTAGTCGATCGACAGTCGTTCCATGAACTTGAAGGTCATGCTTTCAGCATGAATCATTTGCCGGAACTCGAAAAAGTCGGGCAAAACCGAAAGCCGCTTATCCTCGGGAACGAGGTTTGCGACGATCGCGGTAGGCTTATCCATTGCGCCACTCCTGCGGGAGTTAGAGAAAGCGCCGGGGAAGGGGTTGCCGCCCCTCGATCCCGGCCCCTCATATATAGGCAAACTGTCAATAGCTGTCAATAGAACTGACATTATTTATTGACAGTCACTCGCCATAGTTGGGCGCTACGTCGCGAACCTCGACAAACGCGATCTTCTCGCTGCGCTCGTTGCCAACAAGGTCAAGATAGACATAGACCATATCGGGAAAGACGGCGCTCCCCTTGCGCCAGATTACACCGCATCTGCCTGCAAACTCGCCGGGGCTGTCATCTGCGATCTTGACCGGCTGACCTAGCCGCAACCAGTTTGCCGCGCTGGCGAGCATTGCCGCAATCTCGTCCTTTGTCAGAAAGGGGCGCGGCTTGAAGTTTCGCGCGGTACGCTTTGGCGGCCTCGGTGCCGTGTTCGGATGGTATGTCTCGATAGCTGGTGCGCCGAACAAATCGGCCTGAACAGTCGCGATCCGCTGGGCGAGCTGGCGCGCGCGATACTCTGCACGCCAGCGGCCATCCGGGGTCAACTGCCGCTCGGGTTCGTCCTGGGGGATCATCTGCCGCCCTCGATGTCGGCTATGGTCGTGGCGCGCATCCAACCGCGAAGCTGGCGGTCGCTGCATACCGGCACCGGCTTGGCCTCATGGGTGAGGGTGGGACCGTCGAATAGGTCGGGCTGGTGGCCGATGATCTTCGGGGTAGGAACGTGGCGCGGCTCGCGCACGGCACGGCACGGCGGGCCATTGTCAGGCCCTCCGCTCATCGGCCAACCCAACCCAAACGACACGGCGGGTCAGGTCTGTATTCCACGGCACGCGCGATTCCTCGTCGCTGTCATAGCGATGGTAGGAAATCTCGAACCGGAACGCCTGCGCGTCGATTGTGAAGATGCCTTCCCGATGCTCGCCGCTCGGATCGGTGTTGTGGCCCCAATCCGCATAGTCCGCGAACGCATGATAGAACCGCGACCACAGGCCCCGCGAAACGGTCAGGTGCCGGTGCGGCTCTGGCTGCTCCGGTGTCGGCTCGAAAAAAGGCGAAAGCCATAGCAGCAGCCCCGGCGAATAATCCCAATGCGTCCAGTAGAACTCCCGCGCCCGCGCTATGTCGTTTAAGCGCGCTGTCTCTGCGATCCGCTCGGCAACGCTCATGCTGGCGAAATCGTCCGGCTCGGCGGGTAGCGTCTTGGCAACCTCACGCCGGATATGATTTTGCATCGAGGCCGTCAGCGGGCCGGTCCAGCGCGCCCAACGGCTGCGAACCTCGTCCCGGATATGCGGGGGCAGGGCGTAGAAGCGAGCGCGAACCTCCCGCCACTCTGCCGCGATCTGCCCCCGCCGCTCGATCACGCGCCGGGTCCAGTTTTCCTCCCGGCGCTGCATCTCCTCGTCGGCGCTGATCTGCCGCGCTGCCGTCTGCGCTGCGAACAAGGGCAGGGCGTTGCGCTCTGCGACCTTCTTTCGCTCGAACGCCGCGATCTTGCGCGGAGTGACGTTGTAGGCGTCGTGGTGGCGGGTGTGACGGGCAAAGCGCATTGCGTACCTCCCGACAGGGCCTAGCGGCCCTGCTCCCGTTGGTAGCGGAGATTGGACAGGGCGAGCATGGCGAGCGTTGCCTTGCGCGTGTACGGGGCCTGCGCCTCGGGCGTCATGTCGGCCCATTTGTGGCCGTCGTCGTTCGCAAGCGCGCTGGCGACTGCCTCTTGCTCGGCCCTGACGGTGTTGTCGTCACGATGGGCGAGGGTGAGGGTGAACCGCTCGCGCTGGCGCTGCAACAGGTCGGGCTTGAGGCCATGAAGCCAGCTCGGCCCGAAATCGGCATGGTTGCGGACGGCATGAAGGTCAGCGGCGTGCGGCTCGTAATGGTCCTGCCCGTTGCCCCATTTCGTCCAAAGCGCGTCCTTCCAAGTGCGCCCGTAGCGGTCGCGGAAGTCGAGAAGTGCGATCCATTGTGCGATTGTCGGGGTCGGCTTGCCGGTGGTCATGGCTGGCTCCTGCGGTGGAGATTGAGGGGCCGGGAAGGGGTTGCCGCCCCTCGGTCCCGGTCCCTCTTATATAGGCGCGCTGTCAATAGCTGTCAATAGATTTACTATAAACTATTGACGTTAGAACGCGAACGCGACCTGTCCTCCCCGATCCTCGTAGAAGTCCGATGCCGGGGCCGCTGCGCCGTCGATCCATGCCGGAACCGCCTCGGCCTGTCGGCGCTCGCGGAAACCGGGGGCAAGCATCTTGCGCCCGCTCTCCGATAGGCTCTGCTCGATCATCACGCGCGCGGCCTCGTCCACCGTCTGCCCCTCGATCATGTCGCCTTGCCAGCGGGACCAAAAGCCTGTGTCGCTGATGAACGGCTTACCCGCGTCCACCACATGCAACCCGATGTGCGCGGGCATGGATCGGCCAAGGTTGGGATCAAAGACGACACGGACGCGCATACCATCGACGGTTAGGACGAACTCGCCGCGCTGCCCCCAACCCGGAACCGTACCGGGCTGGGCGGCGCAGGCGTCGAGCATCTGGTCGGGAGCCTTCCCCGACATTGCGAAGCCGAATAGCTCGCCGTCGTTCAACGCCACCAACGCGGCAAGCGCGCGCTCATCTGCGGTGCGGCGTGCGCGTTCGTCACCGGCCATGATGGCGGCATGGTAGGCGTCTGCGGCTTCGACCAACGCGGCGCGGCGTCCGTCGTGATCGGCGGGAAGGGCTGCGGCCAGCCCCTCGATCCGCACGGTGTCGGCACGCATCTGGCGCTTGAAATCCTCGGTCATGCCGCTGCCTTCAAGCTGTAGGGAAAGCAGGCGTTGACCTCGCTCGGGCCGTTCCATGCGAAATGCCAGTCAGGGTGCGCGAACGGTCGGCCAAAGCTGGTAGCTCCATCCATCGCGACAAGGGCCGCACGCACCGCCTCGCGGGTGCCGCTCACCAACACGATACGGATGCAACCACGCTGGCTGCCGTCCAGCTTCTTGACGCGGATTATCGCGCCCCCCTTGCGACACTCGAACTTGAGTTGGTCGATCTGCTCGGCGGTGACGGGGGGCCGCTGTAGGGTACGGAAGGTCATGTTATGCTCCTGCGGGAGTGGATGCCGGGGAGGGTTGCCGCCCTCGGTCCGGTCCTTCTTATATGCCCGCCTTGTCAATAGCTGTCAATAGAAGAATATAAAACTATTGCGCTTGACTGCCCCCTTCTAACCCCCGCTCCTAGTTCGACGCGCCGCAGGCGTGACGAACCGCCCTGCCCCGATAGGGGCGAGGGGCGGAAGAATGACGCTCCTCGTCCCGACACCT
>NZ_JAHXZN010000017.1 GCF_019429485.1 Sphingomonas citri
ATGGATAACGTGAAGGACACATAGAACAGCTTGTCTGATAACGACGTCCAAGCACCTTGCATGCCCAGACCCCGCAGACCACCGTCCACATGTCCCTTCATCTTTACCTACAATGTCAAAGAGCCGCGAAAAACCGGCGCCCCGTCAAACTCCCTTTTACCGGAGCGACGCTGGCACCTGATCTAGCGCTGACCGATGGAGCGTTCCAGCGAGTGGCCCGCCCCGTCGAGAAGTCGGCTTATATGGGCGGTCCAACAGGCCGTCAACGGAAAAATGCAAAAAAGTGCGTGGGTCGCGGAACCGAACCCATGTCACTGAGAAGACGCCGGATTGTCACCTGATCGTCATCGCCCGCACCTAGCCCCCGCCGCAACGGCGCAACGCCGTATCAACGACATATTGGGGACCTATCGTGAGAAAGCACGTGCTCGCTTGCACGGCCGCTATGGCCATCTGTCTGGCGGCGCCCGCCGCGCTGGCGCAGGAAGCCGCTGCGCCGCAGGGCGCCGACACCTCGGCGGATGACATCATCGTCACCGGCTCGACCCGCGCCGAGCGCCGCTTCGACGTCTCCTACGCGATCAACTCGGTGTCGCAGGACGAGATCCAGCGGATCGCCCCGCTCAACACCGCCGACCTGATCGGCCAGCTCCCCGGCTTCCAGACCGAGTCAACCGGCGGCGAGGTGCAGAACATCTACCGCATCCGCGGCCTGCCCAACGACGGCGGCTTCGTCAGCTTCCAGCAGGACGGGCTGCCGCTGTTCCACGAGAATGACGGCTTCTTCTTCCGCGGCGACGCGCTGATCCGCCCCGACCTGATGACCGAGCGGCTCGAGGTGGTGCGCGGCGGCCCCGCTCCGGTCTACGCCAGCTACTCGGGCGCGATCGTCAACGCGGTGACCGTCACCGGACGCGACGAGGCGCGCGGCAAGGCGCGGGTCACGCTCGGCGACACCGGGCTGTACCGGCTCGACGCGGTCCAGTCGGGCAGGCTCGACGACAGCACGCATTACGCGATCGGCGGCTTCCTGCGCTACCACGACGGCTATCGCGACAACGGCTTCCCCAACGACCGCGGCGGACAGATCCGCGCCAACCTGACCCACGACACGGGCACCGGCACGCTCAAGGTCAGCGCCAACTACGTCAACGACCACAACGTCTTCTACCTGCCGATCCCGACCGCGGACCCGCGCGACCCGAGCCGCTCGCTCGATCGCTACATCGATTATTTCAGCGGCACGATGAACTCGCCCGCGCTGCGCGACGTGAACCTGAAATATCGCGACGGCGCCGGCGTGATCCAGGGCCGCTCGAGCGACCTCGCCACCGGGCGCCACATGCAGATGTTCAACGCCGGCGTGCAATATGACACCGACCTCGGCGACTGGCTGATCTCCGCCAAGGCGGGCTTTACCAAGGGCCGGCTCGACTTCACTGCTTTCTACTCGACCACCAACCCGAGCGACGGCAACGCCTTCGCCACTTCCTACCTCGCCGCCTCGCGCACCGCCTTCGGCCCGGTCGCGTCGATGGGCTACGTCCTCGCGGGAACCAACACGGTCTACGATCCCTATGCCGCCTCGGGGCTGGTGGTGCAGGGCCAGTATCGCGACATCCACTCGCGCTTCTACTCGGCGCAGGGCGATCTCAGCGTCGCGCGCGCCTTCGACACCGCGATCGGGCGGCACGACCTCAAGGTCGGCGTCTATGCCAGCGCCTATGGCGCCAGCGCCGAGTCGATCTACCAGAATTATCTGATCGAGGTGGCGGGCAAGCCGCGCACGCTCGACCTCGTGGCCTATTCCGCCACGGGCGCCGTGCTCGGCCGCGTCACCGACAATGGCGCGCTCAACTATGCCGCCACCCTCACCAAGGGCGACGCCGACGCCAAGATGGTCGCGGTCTATGCCAACGACACCTGGGAGATCGTGCGCGGGCTGCGCGTCGACGCGGGCATCCGCCACGAGCGCTACGATTACGCCGGCTACGCCGCCAACACCGCGCAATACAATCTCGGCGACCCAACCACGCTCGCGGACAATGCCACGCGCGGTTTCACCGGCACGATCACCAATCGCACGCTCAAGCCCAACATCACCAACTGGACCGCGGGCGTGAACTACGACTTCACGCGCCACTTCGGCCTCTACGCGCGCGCCTCGCACCTCGAGACGCCGCCGTCGATGCAGGTGACCTACACGATCAACCCGACGATCATCACCACCAAGGCCGACCAATATGAGGTCGGCATCAAGCTGCAGTCGGGCGGCTCGTACCTCTATGCCACCGGCTTCTACACCAACTTCGACCCGCTCAACGCCTCGTTCCTCGCCTTCGACCCCAGCACCGGGCGCAACGACGTCAACGTGCCCTTCATCGGCGAGGCGCAGATCAAGGGCGTCGAGCTCGACGGCCTGCTCAAGGCGACCGACTGGTTCCAGCTCAACGCCGCGCTGACCGTCAGCAGCCCCGAATATCGCAACTTCCGCAGCAGCACCGGCGCCGATCCGCAGGCCGCCGAGGGCAAGCAGATCGTGCGCGAGCCCAAGGTCTACGGCAACCTGCGCCCGACCTTCCGCTTCGCCGCGGGCGACACCGACGTCGACCTGTACGGCCGCTGGAACTACATGGGGAAGCGCTACGTCGACATCTACAACAACACCGCGCTGCCGTCCTATTCCACCTTCGGCGCGGGCGTGACCGCGACGCGGGGCGACTGGCAGGTGCAGGTGGTCGGCGACAATCTCACCAACGCCAAGGGGCTGACGGAGGGCAATACGCGCACCGACAATCTCAGCGGCCAGGGCACCGCCAACGCCATCTACGGCCGCCCGATCTTCGGGCGCAACGTGCGGCTCGTGGTGACGCGCTCGTGGTGAGCGCGCGCGCGGTCGCGCTGCTGCTCGCGGCGGCGGTCCCGCTCGCCGCGAGCGTGCCGGTGTCCGCCTCCGCGTCGCCGGTGCGTGATCGCGCGAGCGAGACGCTCGCGGCGCGGCTGTTCCCGCTGCTCGCGCGACACGGCGCGGGCGCGGTGCCCGAGCCGCTGCGTCGCGCCCGCGCCGCGCGGGTGAGCGCCTGCGGCGACGATGCCGCCTGCGTCGCGCGCGCCTCGCGCTGGGAAGGGGCGGAGATCGACTCGCTCGCCGCTGCGGCCGCACCGCGAGCCACCGCCTCCCCCGCCGTGGCCGACGATGGCGCGGCGGCGCAGCTCGGTCGCGAGCTGCGCGGCGTCACCGCGATCCTCGACACGTATGCGTTAGGCGTCGCACCGCGCTACCCGGCGATCGACGGACCCGAGGTCACACCCGACAGCGCCGAGGCGAGGACGCGGCTGCGCGCCGCCGTCGCGCTCGCCGCCACCCCGCGCGCCGGCGCGCTCGATCCGAGCGTCGAGCTCGCGCTGGCGCTGCTCCAGACCAACGATCGCACCGACGCAGTGCGTGATGACGCCGCCCTGGACGCCCCCGCCCGCCGCCGCGCCCGCGCGCTCGACTGGTCACGCTATCGCTACACCGCGTTGATCGCCACCGGGGTCGGGCCGGAGGTGCCCGACATGCCGCTGAGCCCCGGCGGCCAGTATCACGTCCGGCTCGCCGCCGAGCTTTATGCCGCGGGCGACGCCGCGCTGATCATCGTCAGCGGCGGCCGCGCGCATCCCCGCGCGACCCGCTTCACCGAGGCGGTGGAGATGCGCCGCGCGCTGATAGAGCGCTACGGCGTGCCGGCCGAGGCGATCGTGCTCGAACCCTATGCCCGCCACACCACCACCAACCTGCGCGACGCGGCGCGAGAGTTGGTCGCGCTCGGCGCCCCGCTCGATCGCCCCGCGCTGATCGTCTGCAACCCAGAGCAGAGCCGCTACATCGAGGGCGCTGCCTTCGCCGAGCGTAACCGGCGTGAGCTGGGCTATCTGCCCGGCACGATCGGTGCGCGGCGCTCGCCCAGCGCGATCGAGTTCCGCCCGGCGCGCGAGTCGCTCCGCGTCGACCCGCTCGACCCGCTCGATCCCTGATCGCCCGCGGCTCACCCCGCCTTGATCATCCCGTGCATCGTCAGCCAGCGCGCAAAGGCGTCGAACCAGCCGGTGCTGGTCGTCGTCTTGGGGTACATGCCGAAACCGTGGCCGCCCTGCTCGTAGAGGTGGAACTCGACCGGCCGCTTGGCCTCGCGCCAGCGCTCGATCAGCCCGAAGCCGCCGTTGGCGAAGAAGGGATCGTCTGCCGCCAGCGCGACGAACAGCGGCGGCGCCCCAGCCGGCACCGTCACGCCGGTGAGCGGGCCGTAGATCGTGCCGATGAAGGCGGGCTTGGCGTCACTCGGCGTCAGCGTGGTCGCCAGCGTCAGCATCGCACCCGCCGAGAACCCCACCATGCCGATCTTGCTCGGGTCGACGTGCCACTCGGCGGCCCGGCGCCGCACCAGCGCGAAGGCGGCGCGCGAGTCGGCGAGTTGCGGCCCGAGCTGGGTCGCCATCGTCGCCGCGTCGGGGCGCGGCGGGCGCGCCGCGGTGCCCGAGAACATCGCGCGCATTGATTCGGCGAAGGCGTTCATCTCCGCCGGCGTCTGGTTGAGCCGATACTTGAGCACGAAGGCCGCGACCCCGCGCGCGGCGAGCGCACGCGCCACGTCATAGCCCTCATTGTCCATCGACAGCGTGCGGAAGCCGCCGCCGGGCGCCACGATCACGGCCGCGCCGCTGGCACGGGCCGGATCGGGCAGGAAGGGCGTGAGCGTCGCCTCGGTGACGTTGCGGGTGAAGGTACTGCCATATTGACGGAACCAGGACTCCTTCACGCTGGCGCCGGGCAGCGCGCCGGTGCCGAGCGGTAGCGCTCCCTGCTGCGCCGGCGTGGCGATCGGCGTCATCGTATCGTCCTGCGCCGCGGCGGGCAGGCTGAGGGTGGCGGCGATTGCGGCTGCCACGCCCAGCGCCAGGCGCCGGCCGATGTGCAAGCCGATGGGAAGGTGCATGTTTCTCTCCTATGTTATCGTTAACATGGAAAGCTATGCTGGAGTCATGAGAGAGTCCAGCGGCGAGCGGACACGTCCGTAGCTGCGCCGAGTTATCTCGACACTCGCGTCATCCCGGCGAAAGGCCGGGATCCACCCCTCCGCCAGTCCCAAGGCTTGTGAGCGCGCGGCACGATGGATCCCGGCCTGCGCCGGGATGACGGCGGGGCGAAGGGCGCGACCGCGGCTCGGCAATGCGCGTCGCCCTCCGCCAACACCGCGGCTGACACCCACCCCCACGCTGCGCTAAGCCCGTGCGATGTCGCACCAGCGCCACGTGCTGATCGTCGGCGGCGGTACCGCCGGGTGGCTCACCGCCGCCTATCTGGCGCGCGCGCTCGGCGCCGGCGTGGCGGTGACGCTGCTCGAGTCGCCCGAGATCGGCACGATCGGCGTCGGCGAGGGCACCTTCCCGACGATCCGCGAGACGCTGCGCTTCCTCGGCATCGACGAGGCCGCCTTCGTCCGCGCGGCTGGCGCCACGTTCAAACAGGGCGTGCGCTTCACTGGCTGGCAGCCCGACAGTGACGGCACGCCGCACAGCTACTTTCACCCGTTCGACGCACCCTTCCAGCCCGAGCCCGGCCTCGTCGCCGACTGGCTGCGACAGAGCGAGCTCACCCGCGCGCCGTTCGCCGAGGCGGTGACGATCCAGCACCAGGTCGCCGCCGCGCGCCGAGCGCCCAAACAGCCCGGCGAGGGCGACTTCGCCGGGCCGCTCACCTACGCCTTTCACTTCGACGCGGTGCGCTTGGCCGCCCTGCTCGCGGATCGCGCGCGCGCGCTCGGCGTCACCCACCTGAGCGGCCGGCTCCACGACCTGGTGCTCGCCGAGGACGGCACGATCGCGCGGGTCGAGAGCGACGCCGGCACGCTCACCGCCGACCTGTACGTCGACTGTACCGGGTTCCGCGCCGAGCTGATCGGGCGACTGCCGGGCGCGCGCTTCCACTCGGTCGCCGACCAACTGTTCACCGATCGCGCGCTGACCTGCAAGCTGCCCTATGCCGCGCCCGACACGCCGATCGAGAGCGCCACCGTCGCCACCGCGCACGCCGCCGGGTGGCTGTGGGACATCGGGCTGGCCGGCGCGCGCGGGATCGGCTGCGTCTATGCCAGCCGCTATCTCGACGACGCGGGCGCCGCGGCGGTACTCGCGCGCTATCTGGGCAGCGACCCCGCCGAGCTCGCCCCGCGCCGCATCGCCTTCGCGCCGGGCTGGCAGGAGCGCGCCTGGATCGGCAATTGCGTCGCGGTCGGACTGTCGGGCGGCTTCCTCGAGCCGCTCGAGTCGACCGGTGTGGTGCTGATCGAGGCCGCCGCCGCGATGATCGCCGAGCTGCTGCCGCCGCGCGGGCCCGTCGATCGCGGTGCCGCGCGGTTCAACGCGCTGATGGCCGAGCGCTACGAGAACATCGCCGCTTTCCTGAAGCTGCATTATTGTCTCAGCCGCCGCCCCGAGTCGTTCTGGCGCGACAACGCCGATCCCGCGACGCTGCCGCCCCGGCTCGCCGCATGGCTCGAGCAGTGGCGGCACCGCCCGCCCAGTCGCTTCGACTTTCAGCTCGAGAGCGAGACCTTCGCCCACTTCAACTATCAGTACATCCTCTACGGCATGGGCTACGCCACCGACGCAGGCGCGGCGGACGCCGCCGCCGCCGCGCGCGCCGAGCGGCTGTTCGCGCGGGTGCGCGCCTATGGCGAGCGCGCCGCGCGCGAGCTGCCGCCGCACCGCGCTTTGGTCGAGCAGCTCGCCGGCACCGCGCTCAGCCCCGCGCGAACAGGCTCCTGAGCCACAGCGGGCCGCCGCGCGCGGCCTCGCGCCAGTCGAGCGCCTCCTCGCTCGCGCGCGGTACGTAGCGCCACGGGTCGATCGTGCGCACCTTGCTCCCGCGGTAGCGGGCGGGATGCGGTGTCGCGATAGCGAGCCGGTGCTCCAGCGCGGTCGCCGCGAGCAGCACGTCGCGCGGCTCGGCATAGCCCAGCGTCGCGGCGCGGCGCGCCACCGCCGCGTCGACCGCGAGGACCCGTCCGTCGAAGGCGCGTGGCACGATCTCCTCGGCCCAGGCGCGCGCCGCGGTCGCGGCGGCCTTGTCGACGCGCTCGATCTGCACTGACGCCGCGACCAGCTCGCCGAGCGTCAGCGCCGAGACGAACAAAGCGGTGCGCGCCTGCGCCGCCGCCCAGGCCGCCACTGCCGGGTCACACGCCCCCGCCTTGGCGCCGCGCAACGCCCAGACCAGCTCGGTGTCGAGCAGGTGCATCAGCGCGACCAGCGCGTGATCGCGCGCCAGTCGGGCTCGACCGTCACCGGCTCGGGCGCGGCGAGCTGGTCGGCGAGCGTGTCTCCCTGGCCGGCGAGCTGGCGGAACGACTCGAAACTGAGCAGCACGTGCGTCGGGCGGCCGCGATCCGTGATCAGCACCGGCTCCTGCGCGGCGACTCGCTTAGCGTGGCTGACGTCCTGGTTGAACGCGCGGCTGGAAAGCGTTCGCATGAGCCTACCTCTTCCTCGTCGCAGGACGATTCGTAGCCTGCGCTCGACGTAGGCACGTTACTACATCGTGGCCATGCCGCAACGTTTCTGGCACGTTGCCGAGAAATCGCGCCGCGGCCGCACGCCATGCCTTGCGCGTGCGGCCACACCGGCCTCTTCTCCGCGCGGCGAGAGCAAGCGTGCGTCCGCCGGGGGAGGAAAGAATGAGCGACTGGCTGAGAAGCCTGGGGACAACCGTGGCGAACGTGCTCGAACCGCACGGCCCGGCCACCGCAGCGGCCGCGCACAGCTATGCGCCGGGTGATTTCTCGATCCATTTCTTCCTCCAGCTCGCGGTGATCCTGGTGGCCTGCCGGGTGGTCGGCTGGCTCGGCCAGAAGCTGCTCGGCCAGCCGCAGGTGGTGGGCGAGATGATCGCCGGCGTGGTGCTCGGGCCGTCGCTGCTCGGGCTGCTCTTCCCCGGGCTGCAGGGCGCCATCTTCCCGAAGGAGACCAAGAACGTGCTCTACGCCGGCGCGCAGCTGGGCGTAGGGCTCTACATGTTCCTCGTCGGCACCACGCTGCGGCTCGACCATTTCCGCACCAAGGCGCGAAGTGCCTCGTTCGTGTCGATGGCCGGGATCGCGGCACCGTTCCTGATCGCGGTGCTGATCACCCCCCTGCTGCTCAGCGTGCCGGGGCTGTTCGCGAGTGGGATCAGCCAGGCCAATGCGACGCTGTTCCTCGGCGCCTGTATCGCGCTCACCGCCTTCCCGATGCTGGCACGGATCATCAACGAGCGCGGGCTGGCGGACAGCTCGCTCGGCACGCTGTCGCTCACCGCCGGCGCCTTCGACGACGCCTGCTCGTGGTGCGTGCTGGCGCTGGTGCTCGCCACGTTCGGCGGCGGCGCAGGCGTGGCGATCCTGGCGATCGGCGGCGGGCTGCTGTGGGCGCTGTTCGTGGTGCTCGCCGGGCCGCGGCTGCTTGCCCCGCTGGCGCGCAAGGTGGAGCGCGAGGGCGAGCTGAGCCTCACCAGCTTCGCCGTCGTGATGATCGCTTTCTGCTGCTCCGCCTTCCTGATGGACGTGGTCGGCATCCACGCGATCTTCGGCGGCTTCATCCTCGGCGCGGTCATGCCGCGCGGGCTGCTCACCGCCGAGATCAAGCGCAAGCTTGAGCCGCTGACGGTGGTGCTGCTGCTGCCGATGTTCTTCACCTACTCGGGGCTGAACACGCGGATGGACATGGTGAACTCGGCCGAGCTGCTGCTGATCGCGCTGGGCGTGCTGGCGGCCTCGGTGATCGCCAAGGGCGGCGCCTGCTATCTCGCGGCGCGGCTGTCGGGCGAGGACAACCGCACCGCGCTGGGCATCGGCGCGCTGATGAACTCGCGCGGGCTGATGGAGCTGATCATCATCAACATCGGGTTGCAGAAGGGGATCATCGGTCCGACGCTGTTCTCGATGCTGGTGCTGATGGCGATCGTGACGACGATGATGGCGAGCCCGCTGTTCGAGCTCTTCTACGGCCGCCGCGGGCGCGAGAGCGGCGAACTGGCGCGACTCGATCGGAGCTACGCCGAGGCGGGCTGAGGCGGTGGCGGGCCGACGAGGCGAGGGTCCCCACGCCGGGTCAGCGAGGTGCGACGGGGAAGCCGCTACGGCACAACGAGCTAGGCCGCGGCGGGATGGCACCGTCGACGGATAGCGCGGCCTTAATCTTGAAGCGTGCGGATGGCACCGCGACACCGCCGCCATGCGATGCCCTTATTCCTCCCCCGCCCCGCCCCTCTTCGCAGGGAGACGCTCGTGGTAAGGGGCGTCGCGCGCAAGTCGCGTCGGCTGCTCCACTGGATCGTGCCGATCGTCGCGGCGCTGCCGATCCTCTTCTACGTCGGCGGCGTGCTGCTGAGCCTCGGTGCGTTCGCGCCGGGGGGGGGCGCGGGCCTCGGCGCCTTCGACCTCTCCGAGCTGGCCACCGCCGGCTGGCTCAATCTCGGGCCGACGCTGCTGACCCTCACCGCGGTGTGGGTTGTCGCGGCGACGCTGGTTTGGCCCATCTCGGAGTTGCTGACCCGCGGCCTGGTCGAGCGCGCGCCCCGCTCCAGCGTCTTCGCCGCCGAGATCATCGGCATCGCGCTCTGCGCTTACGCCATCGCCTCGGTAGACGGCGTGTTCCAGCTGCTCATCGCGGTGTTCGCGACGTTGATCATCGTGGCTCTGGTGGCGGCGCAGCTGACCCGCAGCGAGAGAATGTTGCAGGCGCAAGTCCGCCCGCTCGGCTGGTTCCTCCTCTGCTTCAGCGCGACGATCACGCTGATCGCTCTCGGCGAGGCCGCGTCTCCCTTCGGCGTCAGCGCTCCGGCGCGCGCGGCCGCGCTGTTCGTCACCCCCTTCGGACAGCGCTGCGTCTATCCCGTGCTGATCGGCCGCGCGCGGCTACTCTACGTCGACGGCGACCGCCTCTTCCTCTCCGACTATGAGAACCGCAGCGTGGTCCAAGTCGGGCAGGTGCCGACGGGCGTCGCGCTTCGCCGCCACGTGCCCGTCTGCGCGCGTCTGCCCCCGGTCGCACCGGCGCGCTGACCGCGCTCAGTCGCGCACGAGCACGTCCGGGCCGATCGCGGCGACGTCGGTGCAGCCGGTGAGCGCCATCGCGACGCGCATCTCCGCCTCGATCAGCGCCAGCATCCGCGCCACCCCCGCCTCGCCCCCCGCGGCGAGTGCATAGGCCCAGGCGCGGCCGAGCAGCACACCGCGCGCGCCGAGCGCGAGCATCCGCACCACGTCGAGACCGGTGCGCACGCCGCCGTCCGCCAGCACGGTGAGCCGATCCCCCACCGCCGCCGCGATCGCGGGCAAGGCGCGCACGGTCGAGGGCGTGCCGTCGAGCTGGCGACCGCCGTGGTTGGACACCACCAGCCCGTCCGCGCCGAGCGCCGCCGCCTCGCGCGCGTCCTCGGCGTCGAGCACGCCCTTGAGGATCAGCGGCCCGTCCCATTCCCGGCGGACCCAGTCGAGGTCGCGCCACGTCACGGTCGGGTCGAAATTATTGCGCATCCAGCCGAGGAAATCCTCCAGCCCGCTCGAATTGCCGAGCACCGGGGCGACATTGCCGAGCTGGTGCGGGCGACCGTGGACGCCGACGTCCCACGCCCAGCGCGGATGTCGCAGCGCCTGCCCGAAGCGCCGTGCTGCACCGCGCCAGCCGCTTGCTCCCGCGAGCCCGGAGCGATAGTCGCGGTAGCGCGAGCCCGGCACCGGCATGTCCACCGTGAACACCAGCGCGCTGCACCCCGCCGCGCGGGCCTGGGCGAGCAGGTCGCGCATGAAGCCGCGGTCGCGGATCATGTAGAGCTGGAACCAGAAGGGCCGCGTCGTGCCGCGCGCCACCTCGTCGATCGGGCAGGCCGAGACGGTG
This sequence comes from Sphingomonas citri, assembly GCF_019429485.1. GTDB lineage: Bacteria > Pseudomonadota > Alphaproteobacteria > Sphingomonadales > Sphingomonadaceae > Sphingomonas > Sphingomonas citri. The sequence goes on from NZ_JAHXZN010000017.1 coordinate 10,915, forward strand.
GAGAGGCAGAAGGGCACCCCGGCCTTCTCCGCCGCGCGCGCCGCCTGCACCTCGCCGCGGCGCGCGTTCATCCCGGCGAGCCCGATCGGCGCGAGCGCCACCGGCAGCGCCATGCGCTGGCCGAACAACTCGGTGGAGGGATCGAGCGTGCCGATGTCGCGCAGCACGCGCTGGCGCAGCGCGATCGTCTCCAGATCGGCGACGTTCCGCCGCAGCGTCGTCTCGCTGTACGACCCGCCGTCGATATATTCGAACAGGAAAGGCGGCAGGCGGCGCCGCGCGAGCTCGCGGAAATCGAGGGTGGAAGCGACGATTGTCATGGGGTTCGGGTTCACGAAGGCGGTGGCGCGCTGTAGCGCATAGGTGCAACCTGCATCCACTGGCGGCGGATGGCAACGTCCGCGTGCCCGACCCGCTTCCTCCAGTCCTCGAGGTGATCACGATGAAACTCTGCCGCTACGGTGCGAAGGGCGCCGAGAAGCCCGCGCTGGTCGACGCCGACGGCGCGCTGCGCGACCTGTCGGGCGTGATCGCCGACCTGACCGGCGCCGAGCTCGCGCCCGACGCGCTCGCGCGCCTCGCCGCGCTCGATCCTGCGACGCTGCCGCTGGTGGAAGGCACGCCGCGCTACGGCGTGCCGGTCGCGGGTTCGCAGAAGTTCGTCGCGATCGGGCTCAACTATGCCGACCATGCCGCCGAATCGAACTTGCCGATCCCGGCCGAGCCGGTGGTCTTCAACAAATGGGTCAACTGCCTGCAGGGCGCCAACGACCCGGTGGTGATCCCGCGCGACAGCAAGAAGACCGACTGGGAGGTCGAGCTCGGCGTCGTGATCGGCACGCGCGCCAGCTATGTCGACGAGGCCGACGCGCTCGACCATGTCGCCGGCTATCTCGTCGTCAACGACGTGTCCGAGCGCCACTGGCAGCAGGAGCGCGGGCCCACCTGGGACAAGGGCAAGGGCTTCCCCACCTTCGGCCCCGTCGGGCCGTGGCTCGTCACCGCCGACGAAGTGGGCGACCCGCAGCAGCTCGGCCTGTGGCTGTCGGTCAACGGCAAGCGCGTGCAGGACGGGTCGACGTCGACGATGATCTTCACCGTCGCGCAGATCGTCGCCTACTGCTCGCAGTTCATGACGCTGGAGCCGGGCGACATCATCACCACCGGCACGCCGCCGGGCGTTGGCCTCGGCCAGAAGCCCGAGCCGTGGTATCTCAAGGCCGGCGACGTGGTCGAGCTCGGCATCGAGAAGCTCGGCCAGCAGCGCCAGGAGTTCGTCGCCTGGTCGCGCGAGGCGATCGGCTAAGGTCTGAGCAGCGTCGGCGTGCGCCGGCAAATGCCGGCGCTCCGGGGCCGACGACGCCGTCGGCCCCTCGGAGCTCCCGCGTGCGCGGGGGCACCCTGACGCTTCGGACTCCCGCGTGCGTGGGAGCACAGGGGGGCGCCTTCGATCCGTCGTCGCGGACTTGTTCCGGAATCCAGGTCTCGGCGAGAGCAACGCCTAAGGAGGGCGCGGCACGGTGGATCCCGGAACAGGTCCGGGATGACGGAAGATGACGGGCGTTCAGGAACTCTGGCCGGGTTTCGGGACGACGCGGCATCCCGGCCGCCGGGTCACATCAATAAGCCGCGCAGAGAGCGCCGCGACTTGCGCGGCGCTCCGCCTTGCCCCTACTTCGCCGCCGCCCAGCGGATCGCGTTGGTCAGTACGCGCCGGTAATTGGGATCGTCGTAATTGGCCGCGTCATGCCCGAGCGCCGAGTAGAAGACATGCCCCTTGGCACGCGGGTTGACCCACATGATCGGGTGCTTGCCCATGCGCAGCTTGTCGCCGGTGCGATAGCTCGCCTCGTCGACGCGGGCGAGCACGGTCATGCCGTGCTGGCTGGGGTCGCCGCTGAACGAATACCATTCGTCGCTCGACGTCCAGGGCAGCTTCACCCCCGCCATCACCGGATGGCGCGGCTGGTCGACCAGGATCGTCGCGCGCTGGATGTGATCGGCGCCGTTGGGGTGGCCGATGAACTCGGTGCCGATGATCGTGTCGACGTACCAGGGCGACTTGTGGCTGTTGTCGCCCGCGGCGTGGAGCGCGACCACACCGCCGCCGCGCGCGACGAAGCGCTGGAACGCCGCCTGCTGCTCGGGTGTCAGGAACTCGCCCGAGGCGCTGTTGAGCACCACCACCGAGAAGTGCTTCAGCGCGTCGTCGTTGAACACCGCGCCGTTCTCGGTCTGGAAGCTCTTGCGGCCGAGCCCGCGCGCGATGTCGGCGAGCACCTCGTTCGAGTGCGGGATATGCTCGAAGTGGCGCCAGCCGTTGGTCTTGCTGACGATCAGCACGCCGCGCTCGATCCCGGCGGGCAGCGTCGGCGGGCTCGTGTCGAGCGTCGGCGTCGGCAGGTGCGGGTCGGGGGCGGCCTGCGCCAGTGCCAGCGCCCCGAGCATCGCGATCAGTCGCATCCCATCTCTCCTGTAATAAACGTCATCGTGCCGGCGTCGCGGCGGTGCGTGCCTGGTCGATCTCCGCACCCCACGGGTCGCGCGCCACCACCGTCTTCCCGTCCGCGGCGAAGTCCGCGATCGTGTCGGCCGCGCGATCGTAGCGCGGCCAGCGCGGCAGACCGGCGCCGTTGGGATCGCCGGACTTCACGAAATTGGCGAGATACTGCGCCATGGCATGTCCCATCGCGACGTCACGCGGGCTGGTCTGCGCGCCATATTTGATCGCGGCATTGTCGAAGAAGAAGGGGATGTCGGTGGCGTGCTGCGCGCCGGGCTTGCCGATCGCGCTGGCGACATAGGAGAAGCGGTACGACCACACCGGCACGCCCTTGCCAGCGAGCCGCGCGGCGGCGTCGCGCGCGCCGGCGATCATATAGCCGGTGCGCCCGCCGATGTCGGCGCTGGTGGCGCCGATCAGCATCGGCACGCGCGCGAACCGGTCCTGGTCGTAGGCGGCGCCCATGTCGACCACCACCGTGCCGTCGATGAAGGGCCCCGAGTAGGTCGGCGCGGCGGGATCGCGCGGCGCCATCGAGGCGAGGTTGAGCCCGTCGACCACCTGCTCGCCGGGCAGCGCGCGCAGCCGCTCGAGCGCGTCGGGCGCGGCGGGATCGATGCCCTTGCTGCGCGCGAAATTGGCGCCGATCCGCTCGGCGTCGGCCAGCGCCTTGCCGCTCGGGTCGGGGTGACCGTCACCGCCCGACATCGCGAAGGCCTGGTGGAACAGCCCGCGCGCCAGCGGCGAGGTGACGAGCTGGTGCACCGACATGCCGCCCGCGCTCTCGCCGACGATCGTCACCTTGGCCGGATCGCCGCCGAAAGCGGCGATGTTGCGCTGGACCCATTGCAGCGCCGCGATCTGGTCCATCGTGCCGTAATTGCCGAGCCGGCCGCCGTCGGCGTTCGCCTGGCTCAGCTGCGGCAGCGCGAAGCTGCCGAACCGGCCGAGCCGGTAGTTGAAGCTGACGAACAGGACTCCGCGCTTGGCCATGTTGGCGCCGGCATAGGTGGGCGGCGAGGCGCCGCCGTTGACGAAGCCGCCGCCGTAGATCCACACCAGCACCGGCAGCTTCCCCTTGGCGGCGGCCGGCTTCCAGATATTGACGTAGAGGCAGTCCTCGGACGGCGTGGTGCCGAGCGGCGCGGCATCGCTGGGGAACGGCAGTTGCATGCAGTCGGCCGCGTAGCGCGTGGCGTCGCGCGCGGTCGTCCAGTGTGCCGCGGGCTGCGGTGCGCGCCAGCGCAGCGCGCCCACCGGTGGCGCGGCGAAGGGGATGCCCTTCCAGCTCGCGATGCCGTCGCTCACCGCGCCGCGGACCGGACCCGCGTCGGTGCTGACCGTCGTGCCCTGCTGCGCCAGCGCGGGCGCGGCGATGAGCAGCGCGGCCAGCGCCGCGGCAATCGGCTTGGTCATCTGTCTTCCTCCCCTTCGCGGCCGGGTATCGCCCGGCGCGCGCCCTACCTTCCCCGCCGCGGCGGCGTCGTCAATGGCGTCGCTGCGACCGATCGCGCCGGGGCCGACAATGCCGTTGCGCCTCAAGCCACTTAGCTGGTGGTTACCGTGCCGTTAACCGTGACCTTAAGACTCTGTTAGGACTTTTATGGCAGATCGTCTGTCACAATCACAGCGATAGGAGAGCTGCCGTGGATGATCCGCGCAAGCTCAAGAACGAGCTGGAAGTGGCGGCGCGCGTCGCGGGCTCGCTGACCGATATACGCGCCGCGCAGGAAGTGGAGCGCTACATGCGCGAGGTGGAGGCCAAGCTGCGCTTCCCGCCGCGGCCCAGCGCCGACGTGGTGATCTGATGGGCGTCGCCGCTCCGATGCCACTGAACGAGCCGCTGCGCCAACGCGCGGTGGATGCGTCCGGCATCGTCACGCGCCCGCGCAACCCTGAGCTCCAGCGGATCGTCGAGGAAGCGGCGCGGCTCGCGCGCGCGCCGATCGCCGCGATCTCGGTGGTGGACCGCTCGCGCCAGTGGCTGGCCGCCCGCATCGGCATCGACGGGGACGAGGGGCCACGCACCGAGTCCTTCTGCGGCCACACCATCCTGCGCCCGGGCGAGCCGATGATCGTCGCCGACGCGCGCGACGATCGCCGCTTCATCGCCAATCCCTCCGTGCTGGGGCACCCGCATATCCGCTTCTACGCGGGCGTGCCGCTGGTCGATCACGCCGGCTTCGCGCTCGGCGCGCTGTGCGTCGCCGACACGCGGCCGCGGCTCGGCCTGTTCGACGTCTACGACTTGACCCATCTCGCCCGCCACGCCGAACGGATCATGGCGCTATAGGCGCGGCCGGTCCGAAACTTCTGGCACCCGCCGCCGCGCGAGGCGTTTGGCGCGGGGAAGGAGACGATCATGTCAGACGAACGCGAGGAACAGCCCGTCCTGTACGTGCCGGACAGCCCCAATGTCGGCGCCGCCGATCCGGACGCGGACAAGGACGATCCCAAGCGCGCCGCCAAGGATCGCGCCCGCGCGGACGACTTGGCCGCCAAGGTGGCGGTGGGCGACGAGCTGTCGGGCTACGAGAAGGTCGCCGGTCGCGGGGTCGTCGGCGAGTAGACACGTGCTCACCGCCGCCTCCCGCGAAGGGGAGGCGGCGGTGATCGCATCAGACCGGCGCTCTCACGCCAGGATCAGCCCCTCGCGGTTCATCGCCGCGGTCACCGAGCGGTTCTGCTCGTCGCTGAGTTGCGCGCGCAACGAGGGGAACAGCTCGTCCTCCTCCTCGCGCATATGCTCCTCGATCATCGCGCGGAACGCGCGCAGCTTGGGCATCCAGGCCGGGTCGTCCTTGGCCATCGCGCCCAGCTCGAAGAAATATTGCTTCACATAGCCGTGCTCGTGGTTGAGCTGGTCCGCGCCCTCGGTGAGGCCGTGGTCGCGCATCTCCGCGTAGACGACATTCTCTTCCTGGAAGGCGTGCTTGGCGATCGCGTGCTTGAGCTGCGCGAGCAGCAACGTGCGCCGCTTGGTGGCGTTCTCGTCGGTTTTCTCGAGCGCGTCGAACAGCTTGAGCGCGGCGGCATGTTAGGCGGCGAGCGCCTCGTCCCATGGGCCCGCGAAGACGGTCGGGGCCTGCACCGCGGCCTTGCGCAACAGGTTGGCGGCGAGTCCCGCGGCCACGCCGATCGCGGCGGTCAGGGCCAGGGTTCGGCCGCGTGCGGCCTGTGCGTCGCTCGTCGTGGTCATCACTCTCGCTCCTGCTGCGTCGCGCTGGAACGACGGCGCTAAGTACCTGTTCCGACGCGAGAAGTGATCGGCCGCCGCGATCGTGCGGAAAGTGACTGATCGAGGTTGCGAAGCGCCCTTCGCGCTCCATGACGAGAGGAACCGGCATGAAAAACAGCGCGTTAGCTGGGCCCGCGGCGACCTCGGCCGCCTCATGGGGAACACGAATGCTGGCGATGGACTATCGCGGGCCCTACCGGGTCCGCCTCTCCGAGAAGCCGATGCCGCGCCTCCTTCACCCGCGCGACGCGATCGTGCGCGTCACGCGATCGTGCATCTGCGGATCGGACCTGCACCTCTATCACGGCATGGTGCCCGACACGCGCGTCGGCAGCACCTTCGGCCACGAGTTCTGCGGCGTGGTCGAGGAGGTCGGCGCGGAGGTGCAGAACCTGGCTCCGGGCGACCATGTGCTGGTGCCGTTCAACATCGCCTGCGGCCACTGCCACTTCTGCCAGCAGGGCCTGTACGGCAACTGCCACGAGTCGAACCCGCAGGCGACCGCCGTCGGCGGCATCTTCGGCTATTCGCACACCGCCGGCGGCTACGACGGCGGGCAGGCCGAATATGTCCGCGTGCCCTACGCCGACGTCGGCCCGACCAAGATCCCCGACTGGATGGACCCGGACGACGCGGTGCTGCTCACCGACGTCGTGCCGACCGGTTATCAGGCCGCCGAGATGGGCGGGATCCAGAAGGGCGACACGGTCGTGATCTTCGGCACCGGCCCGGTCGGCATCATGGCCGCGCGCGCCGCCTGGCTGTTCGGCGCGGGGCGCGTGATCGTGCTCGACATGTACGACTACCGGCTCGACTTCGTCCGCACCTATGGGCCGGCCGAGGTGTACAATTTCAAGGAGCTCGACGACGTCGTCGTGTTTCTCAAGAAGACCACCGACGGCCTCGGCGCCGATGTCGCGATCGACGCGGTCGGCGGCGACGCGAGCGGCAACGCCTGGCACTGGCTGTTCGGCACCAAGCTGAAGCTGGAGGCCGGCTCGGCGATCCCGCTGCACTGGGCGATCAACGCGGTGAAGAAGGGCGGGATCGTCTCGGTCGTCGGCGTCTACGGCCCGACCGGCAACATGGTCCCGATCGGCAATGTCGTGAACAAGGGCATCACGATCCGCGCCAATCAGGCCTCGGTCAAGCGGCTGCTGCCGCGGCTGATCGAGCATGTCCGCGCCGGGCGGATCGATCCCAAGGCGCTGATCACGCACCGCGTGCCGCTCAGTGACGTGGCCGACGCCTATCACCTGTTCGCCAACAAACTGGACGGCTGCATCAAGCCGGTGCTGGTGCCGCATGCCGGCTGAGGACCACATCATGGAGCGCCCCGCCAAGACGCTGAGCCCCGCGCTCGCCGATCCCGCGACGATCCCCGGCTGGGGCGTCGACGCCGACGCGCGCAACGATCCGACCTATCCGATCCGCGACCAGTCGCACGATCACGGGCTGACGCGCCGCTGGGATCGCCCCCCCGTGCAGCAGCCCGACGTCGAGATCCTGCAGTCGATCGAGCACGTCCGTCAGCCAGCGGTGGTGGGCACCTCGGTGCCGCCGCGCGGGGTGAGCGGCGCGCTGCGGCGCCTCGCCTTCCGCTGGAGCGAATCGAACTGGCTGCACTGGCTGATCCTGCTCGGCGCCGACCGGGTCGACGTGGTCGAGGGCGTGATGGAGGATCTGTCGCGCGGCACCTTGCCCAACGTGCCGGCCGAGATGGGCCTGGGCGCGGCGTGGCGGCACGATCGCGAGCGGCTCGTCACGCGATGGGCGCTCGCGGCGGGGACGGTCGCGGTGGGTGCGGCGATCGCCGCGAACGTGCGACGCGAACGCTTAGCGGCGAGGCGGACGGTGTTGCTGCCTGCACGCTCACACGAAGAAGGTAGCGGCACGCGCATCTGAGAGGCGACAGCGCGCGCGCTCCGTCAGATTAGTGTCGCTCGACTGCTCAACTTACGTGTCGGGCGAACCGGGTTGCGGAAAAGGCCGGACCCCAGCTCGGTGCTCTCCGCAATGCTGGGCTCCTGCGTCCACAGCAGCACAAGGATGATCCTCGTCGAGACCGGACGAACCCTACTCTTTCCCCCCGCCCCGGTCCCGCAGCAGCATGCGGCCAGCCAGCTCGCGCGCGCGGCCGCGCGGCAGCTCCAGCGCGCGCGCCATCGCCGCGCCGAGCAGCGCGTCGCCGAGCGCCGCCAGCACCAGTTGCAGCGTCTCGTCCCGGATCGGCGCGTCGGAGCGCTCCTCGTCGCGCGCGAGTTCCTCGACCAGGTCGTGGATCGCGGTGAGCACCGGATCGAGCGCGTCGCGGTTGCCGGTGAGGATCATCCAGCTCGCCAGCGCCCCCGCCCCGCCAGCGCCGAAGGCATCGAACACCACGTCGACCAGCTCGGCCGGATCGCGCTCGGCGCGCGAGCGGCGCACCGCGTCGCGGATCGTCGCCACGATCGCCGCCGCCATCCGCTCGATCAGCGCCTGCTGCAGCCCGTCGGCGGAGCCGAAATGGTGGAGCAGGTTGGCGTGGGTCCGACCGACCCGCCCCGCCACCGCCTTGAGCGTGACCGCCTGCGGGCCATCCTCCAGCAACAGCGCGCGCGCCGCCTCCAGCGCCGCGTCGCGCGACGCCTCGGGCGTCAGCCGCCGGCGGGGAAGGGCAGCGGTCGCCCGCGGCATCGGATCGTGACCTGTCGAGGTTGCGGAATGTTGCTGCCCTTGTGCCCGCTTCCGCGCCGAAAGCAACCGACGATCAGGCCGCGATCGGCATCGCTCGCGCGAGCCCGGCGGCGAGGTCGAGCGTATAGTCGACGCACTCCACCTCGGCGTCGCGCGCCAGCGCGTAGCGCCGCGACCCGCCACACTCGACGAAGCCGAGCTTGCGCAACACGCGTCCGGAAGCCGGATTGTCGGCGTGGTGATGCGAGTCGACCCGCGTCAGTCCCAGCGCGTGGCGCGCGAGGTCGAGCACCGCCCGCCCCGCCTCGGTGGCATAGCCGCGTCCCCACACCTCGGGTGTGAGCCAATAGCCCAGCTCGACCCCGCCGCGCTCACCGCGATGCAACCCGACGCCGCCGACCAGACGATAGTCGCCGAAGCGCTCGGCGATCAGGAAGCGCGGCTCGCGCGGATGCGGCGGGAGCGAGAGAAAGGCGGCCGCGTCCTCCTCGGCATAGGGCCAGGGCACGCGCGCCAGCCGCGACACCACCGCCTCGTGCGCGATCGCGCGCGCCAGCGCGGGGGCATCCTCCAGCCAGCCCGGCCTGAGGGTGAGTCTCGGCGTCAACGCGAACATGCTCCGTCTCCTTGTTCGGGCCGCTGCCACAACCGGATGACGGTGGCGCGACACGCTGGGGCGAGGGAGCATGAAAAAAGGGAGCCGGGGCGACCCGTCTCCCTTGTTGGCTGGGTTCCGTGCTGCGGAACCCCGGGTCGCCCTGGTGGGCAACCCGGTTGGTTGCCCGATGTTACTCGGCCGCGGCCGCCATAATATCGACCGAGCAGAATTTGCGGCCGAGCTTGCCCTCGTGGAACACCACGCGGCCGTCGACGAGCGCGAAGAGGGTGTGGTCCTTGCCGATGCCGACGTTGCGGCCCGGGTAGAACTTGGTGCCGCGCTGGCGCACGAGGATGTTGCCCGCGATCGCTTCCTGACCGCCGAACTTCTTCACGCCGAGACGACGGCCGGCCGAATCACGACCGTTGCGCGACGAACCGCCTGCTTTCTTATGTGCCATTGCTCTTGCTCCTGCGCGCTACGGGATCAGCCGACCGACACGATCTTGAGGATCGTGTGATTCTGGCGATGGCCGTTGCGACGACGATAATTGTGGCGGCGACGCTTCTTGAAGACGATCACCTTCTCGCCCTTGGCCTGGGCGACGATCTCCGCCGCGACGGTAAGGCCGTCGACCGACTTGAGATCCGCGCCCTCGCCCGCGAGCAGCACGTCACCCAGCGTCACCGACGCGCCGGCCTCGCCCTCGATCTTCTCGACGACGATCTTGTCTCCGGCGGCGACGCGATACTGCTTGCCGCCCGTGCGCACGACTGCGAACATGGCTCTTGTCACTTCCCAAATTTCATAGCTCGCGAGGGCGTACCCTGCGAGAGAAGCGTGCGAGCTATGCGAAGCCTCCCGGCGTGTCAACCGATTCCGTGACCGATCGACGAAGCCGCGACGTCAGTGGCGATGCTGGCGCTTCAGCCCGTAGCGGCCGCCGTCGAGCCGATCGAACAGGCCGGCGATCGCGGGATGGTCGATCGGCTCTTCGCTGTCGTCGTGCACCAGGTTCTGCTGGCTGACATAGGCGACGTAGCTCGACTCCATGTTCTCGGCGAGCAGGTGGTAGAAGGGCTGGTCCTTGCTCGGGCGGAAATCCTCGGGGATCGAGTTGTACCACTCCTCGCTGTTGGCGAAGACGGGGTCGACGTCGAAGATCACGCCGCGGAAATCGAGCATGCGATGGCGCACCACGTCGCCGATCGAGAAGCGCGCGTGCGCGATCGGGGGCGCCACCGGCGCCTCGGCCTGAGCGATGATCGTGTGTTCGCTGGTCATCGCTACAATCTAGTGCGGAAATCGGCGCGCACAACAACAGACACGCTTGCGTCTGCCCCGCGACCGGGCTAGGGGCGCCGCTCGATCGCCGCCGGCGCGCCTCTCGCAGGCCCCGGTGTCCTCCGCGGAGAGGTGCCAGAGTGGTCGATTGGGACGGTCTCGAAAACCGTTGTGCCCTCACGGGTACCGTGGGTTCGAATCCCACCCTCTCCGCCACCTTCCGCCGCGCTGCTCGCTCGGCGCGCGAAGATCAGACCAGCGGCTCCAGCATCAGCGGCCCCGCCCCTCCCATCGCGGGGTCGGAGAACGAGTGGCCCCCTGTCCTGCTATGTCCGGCCATGCGCCACGCCTGCGCGCCGGCGACGAGCTGCCGGTCATACCAGCCGTGGCTCGCGGCGAGATCGAGCGCGACGCGGCGGGTCTCGTGCGGGCGCAACTCGAGCGTGAGCGGGGCTGCCCCATAAGCGCGGTCGGTCATCGTCACGGACAGCGCGGCGGCGGTGCGGTTCTGGAGCAGCAACGCCGGCGCGCGCGCGTGAAGCAGCGCGGCGCCGAACAGGTCGCTGCGGCCGACCAGCCGGCGGTGAAAGCCGTCGGGTCCGAGCACGAACAGATCGGCCGTTCCGTCCGGCAGGGGGTGCGGCAGCGCGCCGCCGGCCGCGACGGTGTAGCGCGCGGGCACCTCGTCCAGCCGGGCCATGTCATAGACGTGGAACACCACCGCGCGCTCGTGCGAGCGGTTGATCAATAGCATTGCGGGCGAGTCGCCGCCGCGCAGTTCGGCGTCGAGGGCATAGGGCGTCGCGCGGCGCCGGCGCAGGCCGCGCTCCTGCTCGGGCGGCTCGGTCGCGGCGGGCAGTGGCGGCGCGACCCCCGTCAGCCCCGCTGCACGTGCCGAAGCGCTCGCGGTGGCGGGAAGGCTCGCCATGAACGCCACGGTGTCGGGGGCGGCGAAGTCGAAGCAGGAGGTCAGGTCGCCGCACACCGCGCGTCGCCACGCGCTGATGTTGGGTTCGCGCACGCCGAAGCGCGCCTCCAAGAAGCGCAGGATGCTGGTGTGATCGAACACCTCGGAGGCGACGTAACCGCCGCGGCTCCACGGCGACACGACGTAGAGCGGCACGCGCATGCCCAGGCCGTAGGGGCGGTCACGATAGGCGGCGTCCTCGGGCGTGCGGCAGTGAACGTGATATTCGTCGTCGGCGGGCACGTCGCTGGCGCCGACCGGGCGGCCGTCCACCCGCGCGGGCGGCGCCGGCGGGGGAACATGGTCGAACAGGCCGTCATTCTCGTCGAAGTTGATCAGCAGCGCGGTGCGCGCCCACACGTCGGGGTTGGCGGTGAGCGCGTCGAGCACGCGCGCGGTGTAGTCGCCGCCCTGCAGCGGGGTGGACACGCTGGGATGCTCCGACGCCTTCTCGGGCGCGATGATCCACGATACCGCGGGCAGGTGCCCGTCGCGCACGTCCTGGCGCAGGTCGTCGAGCGTGCGGGTCGTGGTGGTCCGTCGCGCGAGCAGCGCCGCGGCCTCGTCCGTGGCAGATCGCGCGCGACGATAGGCGTGGAAGCCGACCAGCGGGTTGTCGGTGAAATTGTCCGCCATGTCCTGGTAGACCTGGAAGCTCACCCCCGCCGCCATCAGCCGCTCGGGATAGGTGGTCCAGCGATAGCCGCCGTGGCGCAGCGGATCGGCGTCGAGGCTGTCATAGCCGTTGTCGATCGCGGGGCCGCCGGCGTGCGCGAGCGGATCGTGCGTCCCCGACCAGATGTACAGCCGGTTGGGGTTGGTGCTGAGGTGCATCGCGCTGTGATAGGCGTCACACAGCGTGAAGGCCTCGGCGAGGGCATATTGGAACGGCAGGTCCGCGCGGGTGAAATGCGCCATCGCATGGTTGTGCTTGGCCGCGGTCCACGCACCCATCCGCCCGTTGTCCCACGCCGCCTGGCTGTCGGCGAAGCCGTGCGGCGTGCCGAGCGGGCGATAGAGGCGGAAGTCAGTCGCCGTGTCGAGCCGGAACGGCGCGAGCAGCGCCGGCGACGTGCCGGGATGCTCATTGGGCTGGAGCAGCACGGTGCGGTTCTGGGCGCCGGGCAGCGGCGGCGCCGGCGCGGCGAAGCGGTCGCCGAAGCCGCGCACGCCACGCATCGCGCCGAAATAATGGTCGAACGCCCGGTTCTCCTGGGTGAGGATCACGACATGGTCGACATCGCGCAGCGTGCCAGTGCGGTGCCGCCCGGGAAGTTCGAGCGCGCGCGCGATCGAGGGGGTCAGCGCCGCCGCGGCGCCGGCGGAGGCCATCATGCCGCGGATGAAGCTGCGGCGGTCCTGCATCGGCGGCATGGCATGCTCCTTCGCGGCGGCGCCCCGCGCCCTCGCGCTCTACGACAATCTGGCGGCCGTGTTCCCGCGGACGCGGGAACCCAGAGCCGCACACGCGACGTTCACGGCCCTAGGCTCCTGCGTCCGCAGGAGCACGCCGCTCCTGTCCCCTAAGCGCAGCACCGACGGCTGCGCCTACCCGCGCCATGCGGCAGAACGATGACGGGCGGCTCAGCCCGCCGCGACACCACCGCCCAGCGCGCGGATCAGGTCGGTCGCGGTCTGGAGCTGCTGGCTGCGCACCGTCAGCAGCGCGCGCTCGGCGTCGAGCGCGGCGGTCTGTGCGGTGACCACCTCGAGATAGTCCGCCGCCCCGTCGCGGTAGCGGATCAGCGCCAGCTCGCGCGTGTGCTCGGCCGCCTCGGCCGCAATGCGCTGGTCGCGCTCCTGCGCGGCGAGCAGCCGCTGGCTCGCGAGCGCGTCCTCCACCTCGCGGAAAGCGGTGAGCACGGTCTGGCGGTACGACGCCGCCGCCTCGTCATACTCGCCGCGCGCGCGCTGCACGCCGGCGCGGCGGCGCCCGCCGTCGAAGATCGCCAGCGCGGCGGAGAGCGGCCCCAGCGCCCAGAAGCCGTTGGAGGCGCTCAGCAGCGAGCCGCGCGCCGCCTCGAATCCGCCCGCCGCGCCGAGCGTGACGCTGGGGAACAAGGCCGAGCGCGCCACGCCGATGCGCGCGTTGGCGGCGGCGACGCGCCGCTCGGCGGCGGCGATATCGGGGCGGCGCTCGAGCAGGGTCGAGGGCAGGCCGGCGGGGATCGCGGGCGGCGCGAGCTGGCGGTCCTCGACCGCGAGCGTGAAGCCGGCCGGCGCCTCGCCGAGCAGCACCGCGATGGCATGCTCGTCGCGCTGCCGCGCCACGCCGACCGCGGACAGCTCGGCGCGCGCGCTGGCGAGCAGGTTCTGCGCGCGGCTGACGTCGATCCCCGAGGCGATGCCGCCGCTGTGGCGCGTGTCGGTCAGCTGATAAGCGCGCGCGTTCGCCTCCACCGTCTGGCGCAGCAGCACGATCCGCGCATCGAGCCCGCGCATGTCGAAATAGATGCTGGCGAGCTGCGCCTGCAACCCCAGGGTCACCGCCGCGACATCGGCTTCGCTCGCGGCGGCGTCCGCGCGGCTGGCGCGCACCGAGTCGCGCACGCGGCCGAACAGGTCGAGTTCATAGGCGAGCGAGGCGCCGACCGTCCCGACCGTATAGGGCGCGGCGCTGCCGAGCGCGAGCGGGCGGCCGGCCGAGACGCGGTCGCGGCTGACGTCGGCGGACACGCCGACCTCGGGGAAGAGATCGGCGCGCGCCTGGCGGGCGACCGCGCGCGCCTGGTCGTAGCGCGCCACCGCGGCGGCGAGATCCTGGTTGCCGGCGACGACTCGCTCCTCGAGGCCGGTGAGGACCGGGTCGGCGAAGGCCTCCCACCACTTGCCCGAGGGAGCGACGTCGGTGCCGGCCGCCTGCCACCCCTCCGCCTCCTTGTAGGCCGCGGGCGCGGGCGTGGCGGGGCGGACATACGCGGGCGCGACGGAGCAGGCCGCGGTGGCGAGCAGCGCGCCGAGTGTGGCGAGGCGGCCGGTGACGAGGAAGGAGCGGCCTTCTGTCTTCCTCCCGTCATCCCGGACTTGTTCCGGGATCCACCCGTCAGCGCGATCCACGCTCATTGGAGGAGCGGCACTTCGGGCTTCGGAACAAGTCCGGGGTGACGGAAGGGCGAGGGGCGACGGTGCGCTCCCCGGACCGCAGCACATCAGGCGTTCCGCCACAACGCCCTGGGTTCCTGCGTGCGCAGGAACACATCCGTCGTTCACCGCCCGGATCCGTGCTCCTGCGAACGCAGGAGCCCAGGGCCGCGGACGCCGCACCCGCCCCCTCACCGCGCGCCCGCCTTCTGCACCTGCACCGCGTCGCCGTCGGCGAGCGAGTCGGGCGGGTTGTCGATCACGCGGTCGCGCGGGGTGACGCCCGAACTTACCTCCACCGTGTTGCCATGGTCCTGCCCGATCCGGATCGTGCGCAGGTGCGCCTTGCCGTCCGCTCCGACCAGCGCGACCTGCGTACCGCTCTCGCCGACGATCAGCGCGCTCGCGGGCAGCGCCACCGCGCCGCTCGCCCCCGCCACCGGGAAGCTCGCCTGCGCATAGGCGCCGGGCTTGAGCGCGCGGTCGGGGTTGGGCGCCTCGACCTGCACCAGCACCGTGCCCGAGGATTGCTCCACCGCGCCGGCGGTGCGGGTCAGCGTCGCGTCGAAGCTGCGGCCGGGATATTCGGGCAGCGTCAGCGTCACGTGCATGCCCGGGTGGATCTGCGCCGAATAATTCTGCGGCACGCGAATATAGGCGCGCATTCGCCGCACGTCGGACACGGTGAACAACGGTGTCGACGCGGCGGTGCCCGCGGTGACCAGCGCGCCGATGTCGGTCGAGCGGCTGGTGACGATGCCGGCGAAGGGCGCGATCAGCCGGGTGAAGCCCTGCGTATAGGTCAGCCGCGAGACGTTGGCACGCGCCGCGTTGGTCACCGCGGTCTTGGCGGCGAGGTCGCCGACCTTCTCGTCGGTCTCTTGTTTCGACACCGCGTCCTTGGCGAGCATGTTGCGCCAGCGCGTCGCGGTCGAGGCGGCGAGCTGCTGGTTGGCGCGCGCGGTCTCCAGGTCGGCGCGTGCGGCGGCGAGCTGCTGGTCGATCTCGGGCGCGTCGAGCACCGCCAGCGTCTGGCCGGCGCGCACGGGGTCGCCGATGTCGACGTACCATCTCCGCACGTAGCCGCTGGTGCGCGCGAAGATCGGGGCGCTGTTGATCGCCTGGAGGTTGCCGGGGAGCGTCAGCGCGCCGGTCGCCGCGGCAGGCTTGGCCTGGATCACCGCGACGGTCGGGGTCGACTGCGCCGCGGTCCAGTCGGCGAGCTTGCTGTCGGTGCGCGAGCGCGTCGCGATCCCCGCGCCGACGACGCCGACCGCGATCACCGCCGCGGCGATCCCGGCGGTGCGCAGCGAGCGCGACGACGCCGTCGCGGGCGCGGCGGGCGGCGCCGCGGGGGACGTCTCGAACGACGCCTCAGACATGGGCTTGCTCCAGATGATGGGCCTCGCGCGTCGGCGCGGCGGCGGCGCGGCGGCGGTGGACGAGGCTGAAGATGACGGGGACGAACATCAGCGTGGCGAAGGTGGCGACCAGCAGCCCGCCGATCACCGCGCGGCCGAGCGGCGCGTTCTGCTCGCCCCCCTCGCCCAGCCCCAGTGCCATCGGCAGCATGCCGATGATCATCGCCAGCGCGGTCATCAGCACCGGGCGGAAGCGGGTCATGCCCGCCTCCAACGCGGCGGCGGTGGCGTCGCCGAGCTCGGCGAGCCGCTCGCGCGCGAAGCTCACCACCAGGATCGCGTTGGCGGTGGCCACGCCCATGCACATGATCGCGCCGGTGAGCGCGGGCACCGACAAGGTCGTGCCGGTGGTGAACAGCATCCAGATGATCCCCGCCAAGGCGCCGGGCAGCGCGGTGATGATCACGAACGGGTCGAGCCAGCTTTGGAAGTTGACGACGATCAGCAGGTAGATCAGCACGATCGCGCCGAGCAGCCCGTAGCCCAGGCCGGAGAAAGCGCTGTTCATCGTGGCGTACTGGCCGCGCAGCGTGACGGTCGCGCCCTTCGGGGCCTCGGCCTTGAGCTCGTCGAGCACCGTGCGGATGTCGCCCGCCACCGCGCCCAGGTCGCGCCCCGCCGGGGTGGCGAAGATGTCGACCACCGGCGCGATATTGTAGTGCGACACCACCGCGGGCGCGTTGCTCCGCACGATCGTGCCGAGCCCCCCCAGCACCTGCGAGCGCCCGCTGGCGCCGGTCACCGGGATGCTCGACAGGTCGCTCATCGAGCCGACGCGATACTCGGGCGCCTGCGCCACCACCGGGTAGGACACGCCGTTGTCCGGATTGAGGAAGAACACCGGCGCAGTCTGCTGCGTGCCCGCCAGGGAGCTCGCCAGGCTGGTCGTCACGTCGCGCTCGGTCAGCCCGTACTGGCCGATCCGGCTGCGATCGACCGCGACGTTAAGCTGCGGGTAGCGCGCCGACTGCTGGATGCGCGCGTCGGCGAGGCCGGGGATCTTGGCGATGCGGCGCATGATCTTCTGCGCATACGCGGCGTTGGCGGCCGCATCCTTGCCCGCGACCTGAATATCGATCGGCGCGGGCGCGCCGAAGTTGAGGATCTGGCTGGTGATGTCCGCCGGCAGGAAGGAGAAGGTCGCGCCGGGGAAGTCGCGCGGCAGCTGCTCGCGCAGGCGGCGGACATAATCATCGGTCGGCGCGTGATCGTGCGACAGCTGGATCAGCACGTCGCCATCCTGCGGGCCGACCGTCCCCGAATTATTGTAGGTCGTGTTGATCGAGCTGACCGGCAGGCCGATGTTGTCCACCACCGAGATCAGTTCCTCCGCCGGAATGATCTGGCGGATGCGGCGCTGGATGCGGTCGAACTCGGCCGACGTCTCCTCGATCCGGCTGCCGACCGGCGCGCGCACGTGCATCGCGATCTGCCCGGCGTCGACCGAGGGGAAGAAGTTCTGCCCGAGGAAGGGCACCAGTCCGAACGACAGCAGCACCACCGCCAGGAAGCCGATCACGAACCCCTTGGGCGCGGCGAGCACGCGCTCGAGCATCCCGCCGTATCCCGTGCGGATCCGCTCGAACCGCGCCTCGAAGCCGCGCTGGAAGCGCACCAGCGGGTTGCGCGACGCGGGCGCGCCGGCGCTGTGCTGGTCGTGGTCGTCGCCCGCGCCGTGCGGGCGCAGCAGATACATCGCCATGGTCGGTACGAGCGTGCGCGACAGGATGAACGAGGCGATCATCGCGAACACCACCGCCAGCGCGAGCGGCACGAACAGGAAGCCCGCGACGCCCGGCAGGAAGAACATCGGCACGAAGACGATGCAGATGCACAGTAGCGAGACGAAGGCGGGCGTGACGATCTGCGCCGCGCCGTCGAGGATGGCGCGGTGGACCGGCTTGCCCTGTTCGAGGTGCCAGTTGATGTTCTCGATCGTCACCGTCGCGTCGTCGACCAGGATGCCGACCGCGAGGCTGAGACCGCCCAGCGTCATCGTGTTGAGCGTGTTGCCGGTGACAGCGAGGCCGATGATCGCGGACAGGATCGCCAGCGGGATCGAGATCGCGATGATCACGGTCGAGCGCCAGGAGCCGAGGAACAGAAGGATCATCAGGCTGGTCAGCGCCGCCGCGATCGCGCCCTCCTTGACCACGCCCTCCACCGCGGCGCGGACGAACAGCGACTGATCGCCGATCGGCACGATCTTGAGCGTGCTCGGCAGCGTCTCCTGGATCTTGGGCAAAGCGTCCTTGATCCCCTGCACGATCGCCAGCGTCGAGGTCGCGCCGTTCTTGAGCACGGTCATGATCACCGAGCGCGCGCCGTCGACATGGACGACGTTGGTCTGCGGCGCAGAGCCGTCGCGCACGTGGGCTACGTCGCGCATGTAGATGGTGGCGCCGCCGACGACCTTCACCGGGATGCTGTTGAGCTCCTCGATCGATCCCGGCGCGTTGTTGAGGCGGACGCTGTACTGGAAGCCGCCGATCTTGGCAAAGCCTGCCGGGTTGATCTGGTTCTGCGCCGCGATCGCGTTGCCGACGTCCTGCGCCGACAGCCCCTTGGACTGGAGCGCGTCGGGGTCGAGGTCGATCTGGATCTGGCGCTGGCGCCCGCCCGAGGGATAGGGGATCGCCGCGCCCGGCACGGTCACCAGCCCGGGGCGCACCTGGTTGCTGGCGAGATCGAACATCTGCCCCTCGGACAGGCCCTTCCCCGACAGCGCGAGCTGGACGATCGGCACCGTCGAGGCGCTGTAGTTGAGCACCAGCGGCGGGGTGATGCCCGGCGGCAGCTGCTTGAGCACGGTCTGCGATACCGAGGTGACCTGCGCGGTGGCGGTGCGGATGTCGGCGCCGGGTTGGAAGTAGATCTTCACCACGCCGATGCCCGGCAGCGACTGGCTCTCGATATGGTCGATGTCGTTGACCGTGGTGGTCAGCACGCGCTCGAACGGGGTGATGATCCGCCCGGACATCTCGTCCGGCGACAGGCCGGCATATTGCCACGCGGTGGCGATCACCGGCACCCTGATGTCGGGGAAGATGTCGACCGGGGTGCGGATCGCCGCGAGCACGCCGACGATCGCGATCAGGATCGCCATGACGATGAAGGTCAGCGGGCGCGCCAGCGCGATGCGTACGATGCCGATCATGGGCACAGCTTCCCGTAGGTGACGTCCGCCCTCGTGAGCGGCGTCGCGCGCCAGCCTAGCGAGCGCGGCGTCGGACAACCAGGAAGGGACGGCGGCGCAATGACATGCCGCGGTGCAGCGAATGAGCGCTGGTTAACGGTTTGTCTAATATTGTTTCCGGGCCAATCGATACGTACAGCCTATCGATCATGGAGCTGCGGCATCTGCGTTACTTCGTCCAAGTCGCCAAGGACCTGCATTTCGCGCGCGCGGCGGCACGACTCGGAATCTCTCAGCCCCCGCTCAGCCAGCAGATCCGCCAGTTGGAGGACGAGCTGGGCGTACGACTGCTCGATCGTACCAGTCGCCGGGTCACGCTCACCTACGCCGGGACAATGTTCCTCGAGGCGGCACGGCGCACGCTGGTCGAGGCGGACACGGCGGCGGCGGTGGCGCGCCGTGCCGCTCGCGGCGAGTTGGGCGAGCTACGCGTCGGCTTCAACGCCTCCGCTCCCTTCATCCCGCAGGTCGCCGCCGCGATCCACACCTACCGGCTGCGCTACCCCGACGTGCAGCTCGCCTTGTCCGAGATCGCCGGGCCGGCACAGGTGGCGGCGATCCTGGCCGACGCGCTCGACGTCGGCTTCCTCCGCAGCGCCGCCCCGCCCGCGCTGCCGCCCGAGCTCACGGCTTCCCGCATCCTGCGCGAGCGTCTGGTCGTGGCCGCCCGTCCCGACCACCCGCTCGCCGGTCGCAGGGGGCTGCGCCTGGCGGACGCGGCGGCGTACCCGCTCGTGGTCTATGCCAGCGATCGCAGCGGCGGCTTCACCGAGGAGTTGTTCGCGCTGATGCGCGCGGCCGGGGCCGAGCCGCGCGTCGCGCAGACGGTGCGCGAGGTTTCGACGCTGCTCGGGCTGGTGGCGGCCGGGGTCGGCATCACCGTGGTGGCGGAGTCGCTATGCGCGCTCCAGTCGGCCGGGCTGGTCTATACCGCGCTGGCGGACGAGAGCGCGGTGAGCGCGATGTGGCTCGTCCATGCCGCCGCGAGCCCGCCCGCCGCCGCCCATTTCGCCGCGATCGTGACCGCGGGAGCTGCCTGAGCGCTTCTCCGGGATCCAAGGCTCGATGCATCCAAGCCGACCCGAACTCCTGCGCACGCAGGAGCCCAGACTCGCGGGCGATGCCGCTACTTGCCCTGGGCTCCCGCGTGCGCAGGAGCACGCCTTGCTTCGAACGCGTTCGGGCCGGTCTCAGTACATGTGCTGGCCGCCGTTGATGCTCAGCGTCGAGCCGGTGACGAAACCGGCCTCCTCCGAGCACAGGAAGGCGACGCCGCGCGCGATCTCCTGCGCCTGGCCGAGCCGGCCGACCGGGATCTTGGCGACGATCTTCTCCAGCACCTCGCCGGGAACCGCCGCGACCATGTCGGTGTCGATATAGCCCGGCGCGATCGCGTTGACGGTGACGCCGGCGCGCGCACCTTCCTGCGACAGCGCCTTGGTAAAGCCGTGGATGCCGCTCTTCGCCGCGGCGTAGTTGACCTGGCCGTACTGCCCGGCCTGGCCGTTGATCGAGCCGATGTTGACGATCCGGCCCCATTTGCGCTCGCGCATGCCGGGGAACACCGCCTTGGCCATGTTGAAACAGCCGCCCAGGTTGGTGTCCATGACCTCCTTCCACATCTGGTAGGTCATCTTCAGGATCGTGCCGTCGCGCGTGATCCCGGCGTTGTTGACGAGCACGTCGACCGGGCCGAGCTCGGCCGCGACCCTGGCGCAGCCGTCCTGGCAGGCGTCATGGTCGGCCACGTCCCATCTGTACGCGGCGATGCCAGTGCGCGCGGTGAAGTCACGCGCGCGCTCGTCGTTGCCGGCGTAATTGGCGGCGACGGTCATGCCGAGGTCGCGTAGCGCCACGCTGATCGCCTCGCCGATGCCCCGCGTCCCACCGGTGACGATCGCGACCCTTGCCATGCCTGCCTCTCCCTTAACCTTGGTGAGAGGCTAGCCGCGCGCCACCCAGCCTTCAAGCTCGCGTGACAGGATGGTGCGCAGCATGTCGACGCCCTGCGGCGAGTCGTTGAGGCAGGGCAGGTAGGCGAAGTGCGTGCCGCCCGCGGCGAGGAAGCTCTCGCGCCCGCGGATCGCCAGCTCCTCCAGCGTCTCCAGGCAGTCGGCCGAGAAGCCCGGCGCCACCACCGCGACCTTGCGGACGCCTTGACCCGGCATGGCTTCCAGCGTGGTGTCGGTGGCGGGGCCGAGCCACTTGGCGCTGCCGAAGCGCGACTGGAACGCCACCGTCAGCGGCCGGCCGGCGAGCCGCTCGCGCAGCGCCTCGCCGAGCAGCCGCGCGGTCTTCTGGCAGTGGCAGTGATAGGGGTCGCCGCGCTCCAGCGTCCGCTGCGGCATGCCGTGGAAGCTGGCGATCAGCGCGTCCGGGGCGAAGTCGAGCGCGTCCAGCCCCTCGCCGACGCGCGCGGCCAGCGCCGCGATGTAGGCGGGATCGTCGTGATAGGGCGGCAAGGTGCGGATCGCGGGCTGCCAGCGCCACTGCGCCAGCGCGGCGAACGCCTTGTCATTGGCGGTGGCGGTCGTCGCGGCGCAATATTGCGGATAGAGCGGCGCGAGCAGGATGCGCTCGCACCCCGCCGCCTTCATCGCCGCCAGCCGGTCGGCGATCGCCGGGTTGCCGTAGCGCATCGCCCAGTCGACCAGCACGCCGTCGCCGAACGCGCCCCGGAGCGCCGCCGACTGCGCGCGCGTCACCGCGGCGAGCGGCGAGCCCGCCTCGCTCCACACCTGCCGATAGGCGTGCGCGGACTTCTTCGGCCGCGTGGTCAGCACGATCCCGCGCAGGATCGGCTGCCACGCGATCTTGGGCAGCTCGACCACGCGCCGGTCCGACAGGAACTCGGCGAGGTAGCGGCGCACCGCGCGCGTGTCGGCGGAATCAGGCGTGCCGAGGTTGATCAGCAGCACGCCGACGCGCGGCGCCGGTATCGTCGGATGGTCGGCGGGCAGCATCTACGAACTCCTGAGCGGCAGCGCGCGCCGGCGCGTGCCGGCGGCAGCGAACAGCGCGTTGGCGATGGCGGGAGCGACCGCGGGCACGCCGAGGTCACTGATCCCACCGCAATCCGCGCCGCTGGCGATCAGTTCCACGCTGATCTCGGGCGCGGTGGCGAGCGTCGGCAGGTCGAGCGCGCCGA
Source organism: Sphingomonas citri (assembly GCF_019429485.1). Taxonomy (GTDB): domain Bacteria; phylum Pseudomonadota; class Alphaproteobacteria; order Sphingomonadales; family Sphingomonadaceae; genus Sphingomonas; species Sphingomonas citri. The sequence goes on from NZ_JAHXZN010000017.1 coordinate 33,027, forward strand.
GGTGGCGGACCGCGGCGAGGTCGTCCTGGTAGCCCGCCGTGGCGCCGGTCGCGGCGGCGACGCCGAACACCAGCCCGCCCTCGATCTGCTGGCGCACCACGTCGGGGTTGATCGCGCGCCCGCAATCCACCGCGGCGACCAGCCGGCTGACGCGCGGCGCACCCCCCTCCTCCATCTCGGCCTCGGCGAGCACCGCGATCGCGCTGCCCGCCAGACGATGGCACGCGATGCCCTGCGCGCTGCCGGGCACCCCGCCCGACCAGCCGCCGAGCTCGGCCGCGGTGGTGAGGCAGCGCGCCAGCCGCGCGTCGCCGCCGAGCAGCCCGACGCGGTAGGACATCGGCTCGCTCCCCGCGGCGCGCGCCAGCTCGTCGATGAAACATTCGGTGAAGAAGGCGGTGTAGCCGTCGGCGCCGCCGCGCAGGTGGCCGGTCGGCAGGTCGAGCGCGACCGGGTGATGGTCGACCGCGAGCGCCGGCAGCCGATAAGGCGGCACCGCGCCCGAGGTGGCGTAGCGGTCCGCGCCCGCGGGCAGCGCGGCGGCGACGCGGCGGAGCGGGTCGCCTTCGAGCAGCCGCTCGCCGAGCGCGCGCCCGGTCGACGGCGCGGCGATGGCAGCGTGCCACGCCAGGATCGTGCCGCGCGGGCCGAGCCGCGCGCGCATCCGCGCCTTGGCGGGGGCGCGGACCCGGTCCTGCAGCAGCGCCTCGCCGCGCGACCAGCAGAGCTGCACCGGCCGTCGCAGCGCGCGCGCGAGCACCGCCGCCTGCGCCGCGACGTCATGCTCCAGCGCCGCGCCGAACGAACCGCCGACCTGCATCGGGTGGACAATAACATCGCGCTCGGACAGCTGGACCGCGGCGGCCGCGGCGGCGCGGGCGAGCGTCGGCGCCTGGGTGGCGAGCCACAGCTCGAGCCGTCCGTCGCGCCAGTGCGCGGTCGCGGCCGGGGTCTCCAGCGCGGCGTGGAGCGCGGGGCGGACGCTATATTCGGCCGTGATCACGCCCGCGCCGCGCAACGCCGCGGCAGCGTCGCCGACGCGCGCGACCGGCTCGCCGGCGCGATCGAGCGCGGCGTCGAGCGCCCGCTCGATCGCGGCGTCGTCGACCATCGCGCCGCGGCGCGCGAAGCGCGGCGCCAGCGCGGCGACACCGTGGTTGGCCGACCACCAATTGTTCGCCACCGCGGCGACCCAGTGATCGGTCGTCACCACCGAGATCAGGCCGCGCACCCGCTCGGCCGCTGCCTTGTCGCACGAGAGCAGCCGCGCGCCGGGCTGCGGCCCCTGGCGGACGCTGGCGAAGACCATGTCGGGCAGGCGCACGTCGGCGACGAAATTGGCCGAGCCGTCGACCTTCGCGGGGGAGTCGAGCCGCGGCAGCGACTCGCCGCTCAGCCGTCCCTCGTCGCCGAGCCGCAGCGGCAGCTCCTCGGGGACTTGCCCGCCCACGGCCGCCTCGGCCAGCTCGGCGAAGCGGAGGCGGCGGTCGCCGAGCGTGACGAAGCCGGCGCGCGTGTCGCACTGCTGCCAGTCGGCGTCCCAGCGCTGGGCCGCGGCCTGGCACAGCAGCACGCGTGCCGCTGCCCCGGCCTCGCGCAGCGGCTGCTCGAAGCGGCGCACCGAGCTGGAGCCGGCGGTGACCAGCAGCGAGTCGCGCGTCCAGAGCTCGTCGCGCACCCGCGCGGGCACGTGCGCCGCGTCATCGGCGAACAGCGCGGCGGCGCCGAGCGGGTTGGCGTAGGGCGGCGCGAGCGGCGCGGCCTCGACGCCGACGGTGCGCCAGTCGGCGCCGAGCTCGTCTGCGACGATCTGCGCCAGCGTGGTGTAGACGCCCTGGCCGTGCTCGCACTGCGGGACCGCGACGATCACCTGGCCGTCGCGCGCGATCTTGAGGAAGGCACCGAACGCCGCCTCGCCCGGCGCGGTCGGCAGCGCGGCGCCATAATGTCGCGGCCACACCGCCCAGGCGACCACCAGCCCGACGCCGGCCCCCCCGGAGATCAGCAGCTTGCGACGGGTCAGCGCGGCCATGCGGCGGGCGTAGCGGGACGGCGCACGGCGGGGAAGCGCGAAAGCTCGCTCAGGGTGATCGGGTATGAGGTGTTGCTTACACGGTGGCGGTACCGCGTCCCGCTGCGCGACTTCGCGCGGCGAAGTTCCTTTACGCGGAGGCGCGAAGGCGCGGAGAGGGAGCGCGGTGAGCGCATCTGTCCCGAGCGCGGTCCCGCAAGACGGCTGGGCGCCCTCCTCTCCCCGCGTCATCCTGAGCTCGTCTCAGGATCCACTGTCCCGGAGGCGCCGCGGCCATGGGGTACGCGGCATGGTGGATCCTGAGACACGCTCAGGATGACGGTAGCGCTGGGTGGCAGGCGGGGCGCAACGCGCCGCCGGCGCCCGCCACCACGCGCCTACCGCCTCAGTGGTTGTCCCGCGGCAGGCCCATGGTCTGCGCGATGCGCTGGTATTTCTCCGCGCCCTCGAGGATCGCGCCGGTGTTCATCTGGCCCACCACCGCGCGCTGGATCTCCTGCCACGGCGTCTGCGAGGCCGGATAGGCATAGCCCCCCGCCGCCTCGAGCGCGCGGCGGCGCTTGGCCAGCTCGGCCTCGTCCACCAGCACGTCGACGCGCGCCCGGTTGAGGTCGACGCGCACGCGGTCGCCGGTGCGCAGCAAGGCCAGCGCGCCCATCGCCGCCGCCTCGGGCGAGGCGTTGAGGATCGAGGGCGACCCGCTCGTCCCCGACTGGCGCCCGTCGCCGATGCACGGCAAGGCATGCACGCCCTCGGTGATCAGATACGCCGGCGGGCGCATGTTCACCACCTCGGCCGCGCCGGGATAGCCGACCGGCCCGGCGCCGCGCATGAACAGCAAGGTCTCGGGCGTGATCCCGGTCGCGGGATCGTCGATCCGCGCGTGATAGTCCTCGGGCCCGT
>NZ_JAHXZN010000018.1 GCF_019429485.1 Sphingomonas citri
AGCTGCGCGGCGCGCGGCTGGGGCGCGGCTTCCTTCAGATGCTCGGCCGCAACCCGCTGGCGCTCTACCTCTTCTCCGAGCTGCTGGTGGTGACGCTCGAGTTGATCCAGGTACGTCCCGGCATGGGACTGTACCATTGGGTCGGGCTCGAGCTGTTCCAGCGGCTGGCGCCGGGGCCACTGGGGTCGTTGCTGTGCGCGCTGACCTACACCTCGGTCTGCTGCCTGTTCGCGCGCGCGCTCGATCGCCGCGGAATCATCCTGAAGGTGTGATTATGGTAGGGTAGCTACCGTTCCTATTACCTCCCGATAAGGCCAAGCCGACAACTGCCCGGGCAGCGTCGAAGGCTTGAACACCAGCATGAACGAATGGCTGAAGTTGGACTGCGGGCAGGTGGTCCTGAGTGACCGGCAGTGGGTCGAGTCCTCCGCAACATGGATATATTAGCCGTCCTTGGACGATGGTGTCAGCAATAATCCTGTTTGAGCATCTCGACTAGCCGATGCGAAAGCAGCTCCTGATAAACGTCAACCGTACCCACGATCAGGCGGACAGGATAGTCTAGCGCCATCACCTTCGCGGGTGCGGCAACGACCGCCATCGTTGCGAGGGCGTCGGCCATCGCCGCGCTCGGCGCGACCACGCTGGCGGAGACAACCCCATGTATCGGTGGTCGCCCGGTACGCGGGTCGAGGTTGTGTGCGCCGCGGACGTAGGTTCCAGACGTTGCCACCGCGAGTTGATGCGCGGCCACGCGCAGCGGCGGCACGTCGGCGCCGCTGGGCGCTTCGATGTCGACCCACCATGGGTCGCCGTCGGGACGCCATCCCCGACCGACGAGCTCGCCGCCGATCTCCACGAGGCAGTGGCGCACGCCCAACTCGTCCAGCAGATCGGCGACGGCGTCGACTGCATAACCCTTGGCGATGCCCGAGAGGTCGAGCCGAACGCCCCCCGGCTGGCGCAGCCGTCGCCGCGGCGCGTCCCACGTCAGCCGGCGCCAGCCGCCGAGCGCCAGCGCGTCCGCGATCTCCCGCGGGCCCGGCGCGGCGCGCGCGCCCGCTGGCCCAAAGCCCCATAGGTCGACCAGGGCACCGATCGCGGGATCAAAGGCGCCTCCGCTACGCGGCGCCAGCGTGAGGGCGAGGTCGACGACGCGCGCGAGGTCCGCCGGCAGCTCGTGCCAGCTGCCGGCAGGCGCGTCGTTGAAACGCGACAGCGCCGAGCCGGGCTCCCAGTGACTCATCTGATCGACGAGCGCCGCGAGGCGCGCCGTGATCGCAGCGGCGACCGTCAGCGGCGCGACCCGGCCGGCGTAGCGCACGCGCCACGTCGTTCCCATCGTCTCTCCCTCGATCAGCTCGACCCACGCGGCGGGATCGTGCGACGACAGCGCCGCCGGATCGATCGCCGGCGGCAGCGCGATCCGGGGCGCCGACATCAGGGCGTCATCACCTCGAGCGTGGTGGTGTAGCTCATCCGCCGCTGCGTCGCGCGCGGCGCGGTCGCGTGCGAGTCGGTAAGCGTCGCGTTGAGCCAGTACATGCCAGCGCCCGGCCACTCGATCGCGAGCGTGCCGTCCGCCGCGGTGGTCAGCTCGCGGGCGCCCTCGGCGTCGCGGTAGCGCTTGCCGCCAGGCACCACGATCACCTTGAGCGCGGTGGCGGGCTGGCCGTCGACCAGGAAGCGGAAGCGCGCGATCTCACCCGCGACCAGCTCGTCGGGGTGGGTGACATAGTCGATCTCAAGCCCCTTGCCGCTGGGGGTCAGGACCGTTCGCGTGGGCTCGCCGGCGGTGACGAAGATCTCGTTGCGCGCCGACGTCTCGGTCAGGCGCACGTCGGTGGCGTCGGCGGGGATGTCGGCGACGGTCAGCGGCGGCTGGCGCGGTCCTCCCGCGCTCGTCGGCGGGCCGCCGCGGCCGCCGACGCGCTTCTCGACACCGCCGACCTTGAAGCTGCCCACAATGCCCGACATCGCGCTGCCGATCTTCCAGGTGCCCGGCTTGTCGAGGCGAACGTCGAAGACCGAGCGATAGCGCCCGGTGGCACCGTTCTGGAGCGTCCCCGGCGTGCCGTCAGGCTGCCAGACCCGCACGTTCTCCAGCCGGCCGGGCTGGTGGTCGGCGTAGAACAGGTCGTTCGACACCGCGCTGTCGACCGTCACCCAGCCGTCGGTGCCGGAGAAGATCGTGCCCGATGGCAGCAGCCACATGCGATGCGCCGAGACGGCGGCCGGCAACGCGAGCAGCGCCGCGGCGACGAGGAAGCGGGTACGTGCGATCATGGGAAGGCCTCCGGTCGGGTCAGCGGGCACTGACGGTGACGGCGCCGAGCTCGTGGCCGCCGCCAGCGCGCCCGGCGCCGGGGACCGTGAGCGGCACCTGGACCAGCTCGCGCCCGCCGGTCTCGCGCGCCGCCTCGACGTGGAGGACATAGGCACCCGGGCGGAGGTCGGTGGGCAGCGCGATGGTGTGGACACCGGGCGGTCGCGTCGCGCCGCTGATGCCGTCGGCGGGAAGGTGCAGGCTGCGGCCGCCCTTGCGCCACCAGCCGCGCAGCTCGGCGAGCCACTTGGTGCCGGGCTCGGCGCCGCTCTTCTTGACGTCGTACCAGAGCGCGAGCGTCCGCGCCGGCCCGCCGGCCGCGGGCTCGAGCCACACCGCGACATAGGGGCGGTGGTATTAGGCGACGGCGAGGCCCGGCACGGTGATGCTGACGGTGCCCGCCGCGGCGGGGGTCGCCACGGTGCCGGCGGCGAGCACGAGCATGGAAGGGCGCATGGCGAGGTCCTCTCAGTGGATCAGGAAGAGCGCGATCAGCGCCGGTACGGTGAGCCCGAGCGCGACGAGCGGCCAGGTGGCGCGGCGATGGCGCGCGTGGAGGTAGAGCAGCAGCAGCCCGGTCAGCGTGAACAGCACGCACGCCGCCGCGAACAGGTCGATGAACCAGAACCAGGCGGCGCCGGCGTTGCGCCCCTTGTGCAGGTCGTTGAGGTACGAGATCCAGCCGCGGTCGGTGATCTCCGCGGTGATCGCCCCGGTCGCGCGATCGACGCTGACCCAGGCGTCGCCGCCGGGACGCGGCAGCGCGACATAGACCTCGCCGTCGGACCATTCGGCGGCGCGCGCGATCGGGTCGACACCGACCGCGCGCGCGACCGCCTCGGCGACCGCGAGCGGCAGCGGCGCGTCCCTGGCGTGCGCGCCGGCGAGCTGGTGGCGCAGCGGCGCGGGCAGCACCGCGGCGCGCTCGGTCACCACCGGCGTCGCGGCGATACTAGCGGCGTGGTTGAGCGTGATCCCGGTGAGCGCGAACAGCAGCATCGCCACCAGCGACACCGCCGCGCTCACCCAGTGCCAGGTGTGGAGCTGCTTGAGCCACCAGGAGCGCCAGCGCCGTCCGCCGGACTTGCGTGCCGCGACGCTCACGCGTCGGCCCAGCGGCGCAGCAGGTTGTGGTAGACGCCGGTGAGCTGCACCACCGCGCCGTCGCCGTGACCGCGGTCGGTCGCGACCGCCTGGATCGCGCGATCGAGCTCGAACAGCGTGCGGCGCTCACCGTCGTCGCGCACCATCGACTGGAGCCAGAAGAAGCTCGCCACGCGCTCGCCGCGCGTGACCGGGGTGACGCGGTGCAGGCTGGAGGCGGGGTAGAGGACGAGATGACCCGCCGGCAGCTTGACCGACTGCGGCCCGAACTGGTCCTCGATCACCAGCGCGCCGCCGTCATAGGCAGCGGGATCCTCGAGGAAGAGCGTCGCCGACAGGTCCGAGCGGAGGCGGAAGTCGGTGCCGCGCTTCATCCGTATCGCATTGTCGACGTGGAGGCCGAAATCCTCGCCGCCGGCGTAGCGGTTGAACAGCGGCGGGAAGACCTTCAGCGGCAGCGCCGCCGCGACGAACAGCGGCGTGCGCCCGAGCGCGTCGAGGATCATCCGGCCGGCCTCGCGCGCGGCGGCCGAGTCCTCGGGCAGCTGGCGGTTGCGCTTGGCGAGCGCCGACTGCGGTCCCGAGGTGACGTTGCCGTCGACCCACTCGCCGGCGTCGATGATCGCGCGGACGCGCGCGAGCGCGGCGACGTCGAGCACGTCGGGGATGGCGATCAGCATGCGCGTGCTCCGTCCGGGTCCGTCACCGCGCCGCTCAGAAATTGTAGAAGAGGCTGAGCACCGCCGAGCGCGCGTCGCCCGGCACCGCCCAGCCGTTGTTGCGCACGCCCGTGTAATAGCGCTCGTTGCCGACGTTCTGGACGTTGAGCTGCGCGGTCAGCCCGCCCGCGAAGGTGTAAGCGAGATAGGCGCGGTGGATCAGATAGTCGTCCACCAGCGGCTGTGCCGGCGCCGCGAGCGACGCGGCGGCGATGGCGAACCCGCCCTGGTAGGTCAGGCCGTAGCCGAACTCGAGCCCGAACGGGAGGCGGTAGGTGGTGAACAGGCTGCCCGAGTGCTCGGGCGTCTGCGTCAGCCGGCTGCCGCGCTGCGGGTCTGGCACCGCGGACGAGTTGCCGCACGCCACGCTCGGCGCGGCGAGGCAGCGGTCCGACACCGACTGGCGGATCGTGCCGTCGAGATAGGTGTAATTGGCGAAGATCGTCCAGGCCGGCGTGATCGCGCCCGACGCGCCCAGCGCGACCCCGTCGACGCGGCTGCGACCGTCGAGCACCTGCGTCGACGAAGGCAGCGCCGGGTCGACCGAGGGGACGCGATAGTTGGTGCGTTCGTTGCGGAACACCGCGGCGGTGAGCTCGAGCCGCCCGAACACGCTGGCCTTGACCCCGGCCTCGTAGTTGCGCGCGGTCTCAGGCGCGACCTGGCAGGGGTCGTAGGTGACGGCGGCACCGTCGATCACCTGCACCACCGGCGCGCCACAGCCGAGCCTGACCGTCGTGGAGGAGGGCGTCTTGGCGTTGCCGTAGCTGGCATAGACGCTGACCTGCCGCACCGGGTGCAGCACCACGCCGCCGCGATAGGAGAAGAGCCGTTCGCGGCTCTGCTGCGGCCGCTGGGCCAGTTCGGTCACCTGCGTCGCGCCGGGCGGCACGACCGCCAGCGGCAGGTTGCGGAAGGTCGCATGCTGCGACTCCCAGCGCACGCCGCCGTTCAGCTCGACGAAGCGGCCGAGCTCGAGCGTGTCGAAGGCGTAGACGGCGAAATTGCGCGTCTCGCCGCGCGCCTGCGCGGTGACGGTGCGGTGAAGCGGCCCGCGCCACGTCGTGTCCGGGTCGCCGATCGACAGGACCGGCAGCGGCGTCACCGCCGACCCGTCGGCGTTGCGCAGCAGCGAGGCGGTCGTGATCGCATAATCCTCGATCGCGCCCGAGAAGCCGAGGTTGAGCGTGTTGCGGACGCCGCCCTGGGCGCCGGTCGCGACGCGCAGGTCGGTCTGGTTGTAGACCAGCTGCGCTTCCTGGTCGCGGACCAGCCCGCGCGGCCCGGCCGGCCGCCACTCGCCCGGCGCAAGGCCGGCGGGGCAGGCGGCGCCGGTCGGCTGGAGCGCCACCCCCGCGAGGCAGAAGGTGCCCTGCGGCGCGCTGGTGACGCCGTTCTGCACGACGTGCTGCCAGCGCGTCAGATTGCGCACCGACACCGCCTCGCTGACCGCGTGGCGGAAGGTGGCGGTCGCGCGGTCGAGCACCTGGTCCTGCCTGTCGAGGTTGACGATGCCGTAATAGGCCGAGCGGTCCGCACCCGGCAGAAGGCCGCTCGACAGAGTGGTGCGGAAGAAGGGCACGCCGTAGTAAGGCGTGTTGTCGTCCTCCTGGTGGACATAGGCGAGCGTCAGGCTGGTCGGCCCGTCGATCCCGATCGTCACCGCGGGCGCCACGCCCCAGCGCTCAAACTTCTCGATGTCGCGCCCCGGCACGTCGTTGCGATGGTAGGCCGCGTTGAGCCGCACCGCCACGTCCTCGCCGACGCGCTTGTTGGCGTCGATCGCGGCGCGATAGTAATCGTCGGTGCCGATCGAGCCCTGCACGACCGTGAGATCGCGCGGCGTCGGCACCTTCGACACCAGGTTGATCGTGCCGCCGACCGAGCCCGAGCCGTTGAAGACGCTGTTGGCGCCGTTGTAGACCTCGATCTGCTGGAGGTTGAACGGGTCGGTGCGGCTATACTGGCCGCTGTCGCGCACGCCGTCGACCGTGATGTCGTTGGTGGCGGAATAGCCCCGTAGGTTGATGTTGTCGCCATAGCCGCCGCCGCCCTCGCCGGCCCCGAAGGTGATGCCGGGTATGGTCTGCAGCGCATCGCGGAGCGTTTGGAGGTTCTGCTTGCGGATCGTCTGGTCGTTGAGGACGGTGACCGTCTGCGGCATGTCGATAAGCGCCGAGGTAGCCTTCGGGCTCTCGAGCTTAGCCGGCTCGGCGGGAGCCCCGTTGACGATGATGTCGTCGCGACCCTCGGGGCTATCCTGCACCGTGATCGGCGCGCCCGTGCCGGGATCCGCGGCGGCAGACGCCGAAGCGATGAACCCGACGCACGAGAGCGCCAGGTAGGTAGGTCCATTTCTAAGCATTGTAGCCCCCTGCTGCCAAGGCGATATTGCGACCCAATTGCAGAGTCAAGGCTAATGCGAGGCGTTCGCGATTTGCGCGTTTCGAAGGCAGACCCCGCGAATTTTGCAGGGGAGGGCCAGGCTGTCGTCGCAACGCTGCTGCTCGTTAGTCCACTTCCGGCTCGTCGCGCTGCTGGCCGTATGAAGAGATCCTACGGCCTGCCCATTGATGCGCCTTGTACAAGCATCGCGCTGTTGCCTCAGCTCTGACCTCAGTACGTAGCTTGACGGCGACGCAGTATGCGCCGTTCAAATCTGAACGAATGGCCGAAGATGAGGAGCAGGCTAACGCCAGCTAATGACCGCTTATCGGTCTCGTCAGGCTAGCTCTCGAACGTGCTCACCTAGGGTAGTTGGGCAGGATAGAGACACTGCCGCTCGGCGGGTTGTGCCGCGTCATGGCCTATTGGCCTGAAGGTTGCGAAACCTGGTACGATGAGGCACCTTCAATCATGCCCCTCAGCCGAACCGACCTCGCGGACTATAGCTATTTTCTGGCGATCGCTCGGCATCGCAGTTTCCGTCGCGCCGGCCTTGATCTAGGCGTCAGCGCCTCGGCGCTAAGTCATGCCTTGAAGGGCCTCGAGACCCGGGTGGGTATCCGGCTGCTCAACCGGACCAATCGAAGCGTCACGTTGACCGCGGCCGGTGAGGAACTGCTGGCTGCGATCAGTCGGCCTTTCGACGATATCGAGCAGGCGGTCGATCGGCTCAATCGGTATCGCGACACGCCGACCGGGCGCATACGGATCAACATCCCCGTCGAGGCAGCGACCCTGCTGATCGGGCCTATTCTTCGAGAGTTCGTCGACCGCTATCCGGACGTCGAACTCGACGTCGCGGTGAGCAACCATCTGGTCGATGTCACCGAGGGAGGCTTCGACGCGGGCATCCGTTATGGCGGGACCGTCCCGACGGACATGGTGGCGCAGCGCTTGTCCGCCGACATACGATGGGTGGTCGCTGGCTCTCCCGCCTACTTCGATCGCTATGGCACCGCCGATCATCCGGATGATCTCGCAGCGCACCGGTGCCTGCGCTTCCGTATTGGCGACGACAGCATCTACAAGTGGGAGTTCGAGCGCGCCGGCGAGGAGATAGCGGTTGACGTCCCCGGTTCGCTGATCTTCGACGACAGCCGCGCCATCCTCGCGGCGCTCGTGGCCGGGGTCGGGCTGATGTACGCGCCGGAGCCTCTGATCGCGCCTTTGGTCGCGAACGGCAGCGTTCGCTTGATCCTGGAGGACTGGGCACCGGTAGGGTCAGGCTTCTACGCTTATTATTCCAGCACGCGTCAGCTGCCGACCGGCTTGCGGCTGTTGATCGCCCTGATCCGCGAAATGCGACCTCTCGGCCTATAGCTGGTACGGCCTCGACGATGAGCTGAGCTCAAGTCAGCATCAATCGGTCACGGGCTAATCGCCCCGGTCCTGTCGGCCTATCTCGCTCCTCGAACACGACCGGCCGCGGCGAAGGCGGACTGCTCGACGGGAGAACCGACATGAACCCGATTTTTGATTTCTCGGGCAAGGTGGCGCTTGTCACGGGTGCCAAAGGCGGCATGGGCCTCGCCACGGCAGAGGCTTTCGCCAGGAGCGGCGCGGCGGTGGCCTTGCCGACATCGACGAAACCGCGGTGCACGAGGCTGCCGCGACGCTGACCTCGGCCGGCTACAACGCCCTCGGCATGGCATGCGACGTTTCCGACGAGGCGCAGGCCGCCGCATTGGTCACGCGCGCGGTCGACCAGTTCGGCCGGCTCGATTTTGCCTACAACAACGCCGGTATCCAGGCGCCGCCGACCGACGCGGCGGACGAGACGGCCGAAGATTACGACAGGGTGCAGGCGGTTAATCTGCGCGGCATCTGTGCCTGCATGAAGCACGAGCTGAAGCAGATGCGCGCGCAGGGTTCTGGCGCGATCGTCAACTGCTCGTCGCTCGGTGGCCTGGTCGGGCTGCCGCAACGCGGCGCTTATCACGCCTCCAAGCACGGCGTGATCGGCCTCACCAAGAGCGCAGCGCTGGAATATGCGCCGCGCGGCATCCGCATCAACGCGATCTGCCCGGGCGTGATCGAGACGCCGATGGTCGCCGACATGATGACGACGCAGATGGCGGCGATGGACGAGTTCTTGAAGCAGCAGCCGATCGGCCGGCTCGGTACCGCCGAGGAGATGGCGCAGACGGTGCTGTGGCTGTGCAGCCCGGGCGCGAGCTTCGTCGTCGGCGTGGCGTTGCCCGTCGACGGCGGCTTCACCGCGCATTGAGAGGCCCGACGCGATGACGACCGCTCCGCTGACGCTCGCCACGTCCTCTCTCGCTTTCCTGGCGATCACGAGCGCCGCCTTGGCGCAGAAAGGCACAACTGCGATGGACATCACGCGCAAAGCGGACCTGCGAACGGTCCAGGGCCCGGCCGAGAGATTCACCGGTCAGGTCACCGTTACCGGGCAGTTCCAGCACCCCGCCCCCTCGCGGGTTAGTGGCGCGATCGTTCACTTCGCACCGGGTGCGCGAACCGCTTGGCATACCCATCCGGCGGGCCAGACGCTGATCGTCACCGAAGGTGTCGGCTGGACCCAGATCGAGGGCGGTCCGAAGCTGGAGTTCCACGCCGGCGACATTCTCTGGTGCCCGGCGGAGCACAAGCACTGGCATGGGGCCACGCAGCACGACGCCATGACGCACATCGCGATCCAGGAGGCCATCGGCGGCTCCCCCGTGACGTGGTTGGAGAAGGTAAGCGACGAAGATTACCTCGCTCCGGTGGCGATGAAGTGAACGGTGCCGTGCACGACCGTGGTCTCTCGGCCGGCAAGACAGGCGAGCAGAGCATGACGAGCAGCACCGGACTCTCTGTTGAAGCGAGCGACGTCCGCGTCATCGCCCCTGCATGGGGCGCAGTGTATGCGCTGTCGCTCTGCACCTTCACGCTGATCGCATCCGAGTTCATGCCGGTCAGCCTTCTCAGCCCCATCGCGCACACGCTGCGCCTCACGGAAGGCCAGGCGGGGCAGGCGATCTCGATCTCGGGCGTCTTCGCGGTGCTGACCAGCCTGTCGATCAGTTCGGTGATCGGGACCCTTGACCGGCGTCATGTGCTGCTCGGCCTCACCGCCCTGCTGATCGTCTCCGGCACACTGGTCGCTTTCGCGCCCAGCTACCCTGTCTTGATGATCGGTCGAGCGTTTGTCGGTGTCGCGGTAGGTGGATTCTGGTCGATGTCAGCCGCGACGGTGATGCGGCTGGTGCCGGAAGAGTCTGTTCCCAAGGGGCTCGCTATTCTGAATGGCGGTGCGGCGGTCGCAACGACGGTGGCAGCTCCGCTCGGCAGTCTTATGGGTGGACTGATCGGCTGGCGTGGCGCCTTCTTCTGTGTCGTTCCGATCGCCTTGGCGGCGGTGCTATGGCAGGCCTTGGCGCTGCCGCGCATGCCTGCGACATCGGGCAAGAGAAGCGGCAGCATGGTCGCGCTGCTGCGCCGCCCAGCCGTGCTTGTAGGACTGATCGCCGTAGCGTTCTTCTTCATGGGCCAGTTCGCGCTTTACACTTACCTGCGCCCGTTCCTGGAGCAGGTGACTCATGTCAGCGTTGGCATGCTCTCGACGATCCTTCTCATCATCGGCGTAGCAGCATTCATCGGCAATGCTGTGGTTGGCCGTGTGGTTCAACGCAGCCTTACTGGGACGCTGGTAGCAGCGCCTGCAGTCATGGCCGCCATCGCCGTGATGCTGGCGATGTTTGGCGCCTCGGTCACAGCGGTCATGTGCCTCCTTGCGCTCTGGGGTCTGGTCAGTTCGGCTGCCGTGGCCTGGTGGACGTGGGTCACGCGGGCGGCACCTGATGATGCGGAAACCGGCGGAGGGTTGATGGTGGCTGTCATTCAGCTTGCGATCACTGTTGGTGCCACGATCGGCGGCGTCGCGTTCGACCGACTAGGCGCTGCGCCAGAATTCGTTGGAGCCGCGCTGATCCTCGCGATGGCAGCGGTTCTGGCGATCGCTGCGGGTATCATGCTGGCGCGCCATTTGCGCCAGATTGGCAGGCCTATTCGGACAGGTGGCCGGATTAGCTAATTAGACTGCTAGAGTTCCAATAGCGGCCCCTTTGGTCTCGGGCGCAGGATACGAACCGTACCCGGAGGAACGCCTGTGAGGCTCAAGCGCGACCGACATTCAATGATCCCGCTTGCATGGAGCTCATTTATCAGATAATCCACTGCAATCGATTGCGTAACAAGCGCGACGTCAGGCGGGGGGAACGCGAATGCGGTTCGTTGCGGCGGTATTGATCGTAAGCACCTTCGCAGCACCGGCCCATGCCCGAGTGAAGGCCGATCAAACCTCACGCGTCTTCAGGCTCGATGGTGGAGGAGTAACCTACGCCCTCGGCGTCGACGACAAGGGGTATCTTCAGCCGCTCTACTGGGGGACGTCGCTCGCGCCAGCCGACCCGCTTGTCTCCACTGACCTCACAAAGACCGGCGAGCCTGTGCTGGCCAAGGCGCCGGGCGAACTCTCCGGCTTCGATCCGGCCGGCTCGGTCACGCTCCAGGAGTTTTCGGGGCAGGGCGAGGGGCTGGTCAGCGAGCCCGGCATCAAGACGATCTTCGCGGATGGCAATCGCGACCTCGTCCTCAAGTATCGGTCTCACCGGGTCGAGGGCGAGACGCTGATCGTTGAGCTCGCCGACATCCGCCGCCCGCTGACGGTGACGCTCCGCTACACGATCGATCCGGAGACTGGTGTGCTGGCGCGCTCGGCCGCGGTGCGCAACGGCGACCGCCGACCGGTGCGAGTGGATCAGATCGCGGCGGCCGTGTTCACGTTGCCGGTCGGCGACGATTACCGGCTCCACTATCTCACCGGCCGCCACGCCGCCGAGTGGACCAAGAAGGACGTCTCGATCACGCCCGCGCTGACGGTGCTGGAAAGTCGGCGCGGCTCCACCGGGCACGGCAACAATCCCTTTTTCGCGATCGGGCGTGAAGGGCTGACGACGGAGGAGCACGGCCCGGTCTGGTACGGGGCGCTCGCCTGGTCGGGCTCTTTCCGAATCAGCGTGGGGCAGGACAATCTCGGCCGCGTTCGCGTTGCCGGCGGCTTCAACTCCTACGACTTCTCCTGGTCGCTCAAGCCCGGCGAGACGCTGGAAACGCCGGTCTTCTACGCCGGCTACTCGGCCGACGGCTGGGGCGCGGCATCGCGAACGTTCCACCGTTTCGAGGTCGCACATGTGGTCCCCGGCGGCATTGCGGCCAAGTTGCGCCCGGTGCTGTACAATAGCTGGGAAGCGACCGCCTTCGACGTGACCGCGACGGGTCAGGAGGCATTAGCGGAGAAGGCCGCACGGATCGGCGTCGAGCGGTTCGTGGTCGACGACGGCTGGTTCGGCGCGCGCAACAGCGACAAGGCCGGGCTCGGCGACTGGACCGTCAACCCGGCCAAGTTCCCGAACGGGCTCAAGCCGCTGATCGACAAGGTGCATGCGCTGAAGATGGACTTCGGCCTCTGGGTCGAGCCCGAGATGGTCAACGTCGACAGCGACCTGTACCGCAAACATCCCGACTGGGTGCTCAACTATACCGGCCGGCCACGCACCGAGGGGCGCAACCAGCTCGTCCTCAATCTCGCGCGCACGGAGGTGCGCGACCACCTGCTGGCGGTGCTAGATCGGCTCGTCAGCGAGAACGACATCGCCTTTCTCAAATGGGATTATAACCGCAACTGGACCGAGGCGGGCTGGCCGGAGGCACCGGTGCGGGATCAGCAGAGGGTGTACGTTCAATACGTCCGCAACCTCTACTACATCCTGTCCGAGCTGCGCCGTCGCCATCCCAAGCTCGAGATCGAGGCTTGCTCGGGCGGCGGCGGACGCGTGGACCTTGGTATCATCGGGCTCACCGATGAGGTCTGGACATCGGACAATACCGATCCCGCCGATCGGCTGATGATCCAGGACGGCTTCACCCAGGCTTATCCGGTCGCGGTCATGATGGCGTGGGTGACCGACAGTCCGAACTGGGCCAATACCCGTACGACGTCGCTCGATTATCGCTTCCTCTCGTCGATGCAGGGTGGGCTTGGCATCGGTGCCAATCTCGACAAGTGGCAGGCGGAGGATTTCACGACCGCGGCCAAGTGGGTCGCCGCCTACAAGACGATCCGTCAGACGGTGCAGCGCGGCCAGCTCTACCGCATCGACCCGCCCAGTGGAGACAACGCGTCGTCCGCGACGATGTATGTTGCCGCGGATCGCCGTCAGGGCGTCATGTTCCAGATGCTCCACTCCTCGATGTGGCGTGATAATCCTGCCGCCCAGCATCCGCGCGGTCTCGACGCCGCACGCGTCTACGCCGTGCGCGTCCTTGGTGGCGGAGCGCTCCCCGAGGGCGTGCCTGCGCAAGCGAGCGGCGCCTACTGGATGGAGCGCGGACTACGCGCGCCGCTCAAGGGAGATTATGTCGGAACGGCCTTCGTCTTCGACGCGATCGACTGAACACGAACATTGAGAAGAGCCCGTCACGAGGCTCGTCGCAGAAGTGAGACAGGGATACTAACAGGGGAGGTTGTTACAATGCGTACGTCTATCAGAGCCGCACTTCTTGCCAGCGGCGTGATGCTGGCGCTGCCCGCGCTGGCCCAGGAGACCGCACAGCCCGCCGCGGGTGCGCCGCAGACCAGCCCGGACGGCACCATACAGGAGCCGACGCCGCCCGCCGCGCAGGTCGGCCCGGGCGCGAGCGACGCCACCGACGAGATCGTCGTCACCGGCATCCGCAGCAGCCTGGCCTCGTCGGCGCGGATCAAGCGCGACGCGCAGCAGATCGTCGACACCATCTCCGCCGAGGACGTCGGCAAATTCCCCGACGCCAACATCGCGGAGTCGCTCCAGCGCATCACCGGCGTCGCGATCGACCGCTCGGGCGGCGAGGGCCAGTTCATCACCGTCCGCGGCCTCGGACCCGAGTTCAACACCGTGCTCGTCAACGGCCGGGTCATGGCGACCGACAATCCCGGCCGCGAATTCTCGTTCGACGTGCTCTCGTCCAACATGATCCAGCGCACCGACGTCTACAAGTCGAGCGTGCCCGAGCTGCAGGAAGGCGGCATCGGCGCGACGGTCAACATCATCACCGCGCGCCCGCTCGACGGCCGCAGCGGCTTCCACCTCGCCGCCTCGGCCGGCGGCATCTACGACACGCTGCGCGAGAAGCTTAGCCCCGACTTCTCCGCGGTGACGTCACTCACCAACGAGGAGAAGACGCTGGGCCTGGTGCTGTCGGGATCGTACACCGATCGGCGCAGCCAGCTCGATTACGTCCAGACCGACGGATGGCTGTTCGGCCCCCAGAACGTCGTCAACGGCAGCGCCACCTCGGCAGGGCTCACCACCGCCGCGCTCGGCAACACCGGAACCACCGTCAACGTGCCCCAGAACCTCGCCTTCGCGCGTCAGCTCGATCGGCGTCGGCGGATCAACGTGGCGGGCGCCGTGCAGGCCCAGCTCAACGACCAGCTGCTGCTGACTGTCGACGGCATCTACTCCAAGTTCGACGTCTTCACCTCGCGCAACATCTTCGCCAACTTCTACTCGGCGCCGTACATCGGGCTCGAGCTCGACGACACCGGCTCGGCGATCGGCTTCAACCGGCCGGGGCAGCAGTTCCTCGCCGCCAACCCGGCGCTGAACGGCAGCGTGTCGCTCTCGCAGAACGACAATATCGTCAACACCAACAATCGCCTGACGCAGACCTACCAGATTGGCGGCAACCTCAAGTGGAATCCCGCCGAGGACGTGGAGGTGCGGCTCGACGCCTCGACCACGCGCGCCAAGCAGCGCAACCCCACGCAGTTCGTGGTCGTCGGCTCGCTCGCGCAGACCAGTCCGCGCTTCGACCTCAACAAGGGCGAGGATCTGCCGACCGCGTCCAACTTCGGCAACATCACCGATGCCTCGCTGATGCTGGCGCACTACACCGGTGTCGAGAACAACCGCGTCAGTGATCGCAGCTCCGAGTTCCACCTCGATACCGACTACAAGATCCAGGACAGTATCCTGAAGTCGGTGCGGATCGGCGTGGCCTACTCGGACCGCACAAAGGAGCGACGCTTCTTCAACAACTCGGACGGCGGCTGCGCCTATTGCGGCTATGACATCCCGATGGATACGTCGCTGCTGTCGTCGTACAAGCTCGACAACTTCCTTTCCGGCGTGTCAGGCAGCCAGAACGTTCCGCAGCAGTTCTTCACCTACGATCCCAACGCGGTGATCGCCTTCCTCTCGGATCCGACCAACCTCGCGCGCGCGCGCCAGGGCCGCACCTCCGCGGAGCAGGCGGCCGAGGCGGCGCGGCTGCTGGCGCTGCCGGGCGGTCCGTACGGCACGCGCGAGAACGTCGGCAGCCGGCTGAACGTCAACGAGCGACTGCTCGCGGCCTATGTCGCCATGTCGTTCGGCGGCCAGAACTGGAGCGCCAACGCCGGCGTCCGCGTGGTGCGTACCCAGACGGTGTCGCGCGGCTTCGACCTGCCCGTGATCGATATCACTAACACGCGCGGTGACGACACGCTGGTGTTCACCTACGGCACCTCGACCCCGGTGGCGGTGCGCAACAGCTACGTCAACGCGCTGCCCTCGGCCAACATCAAGTTCAACGTCACCGACAAGCTGATCACGCGCGCCGCCTTCTCGCAGACGGTGACCCGCCCGACGCTGACCGACCTCGGCGTCGACAACAGCTACGGCGGCCGCATCTCAGTGCCGCAATCGAGCGGCGGCAACCCAACCCTGGAGCCGTTCAAGTCGACCAACTACGACGTCTCGGTCGAATATTACCTCAACTCGATCAGCTATGTCAGCGCCGGCGCCTTCTACAAGACGCTCGACAATTTCCTCGAACTGCAGACCCTGCCGGTGCAGCGCTTCGGGCGCACCTTCCAGGACACGCGCACGCGGAACGGCCAGACCGGCTATATCCGCGGTATCGAGGTGGGCGGCCAGTATACGTTCGACTGGCTGCCCAGCGTATTGTCCGGCTTCGGCGTCGCCGGCAACTACACGTACGTCGAGAGCAAGGCCGAGCGCGACTCCTCGCTGGCAGACTATGAGTGCGGCTATAACGGACTGTCGCCGCACTCGGCCAACGGCAGCGTGTTTTACGAGAAGTACGGCATCTCGGCCCGCGGTTCGTATAACTGGCGCTCCGACTATCTGCGCGCCTGCCGCTCCGACCAGGGCCGTCCGCGCAACCGCTCCGCCTACGGTCAGCTCGACTTCAACCTGGGCTATGACATCACCCCCAACGTCCAGGTCTATGTTCAGGGCGTCAATGTCACGAATCGGCGGGTGCACGAATGGTCCGCGATCGAGGAGCGCTTCCTCCTGCTCCAGGAAACTGGTGCGCGTTACAATTTCGGCGCGCGCGTGAAGTTCTAACGACCTCCCCCCTGGCCCGACGCTTCGCGCGTCGGGCCTCTTTTTTGCATAGTACACGACACTCCGGCAGGGCGATGGCGCGCGGAGAGATCACCGCGGAAGGAGAGCGTTGATGACGCGATGGATAGCCGCTGTGGCGTTCTCCGCCTGCTTGTGGCCCGCAGCCCCATCGGCGCAGACGAGTCCGCCGAAGCTGGTCGAGACGCGGCGCAGCCTTACCTTGGCCGGGCTCGAGCTGACCGTCACGGGCGCGCTCGACGGCTTCGCGCTCGCGGTACGCGCCGAGCCGATCGCTCCGGGGGTGGCGCGCGCGGTGCTGACGCTGACGCGCGCCACGCCCGCGCCCCCGCCGCGGCTGACGATCCGCTGGTCGCAGCCGTCGGTCGACATGGCGGGGATGTGGACGCCCGACGCGAGCCTGGGTCGGACGATCGTGCCCGATTTCGCCTCGACCCGGCTGCGCTCGACGCTCACCGCCGCCGCGCCCGTGCTGGCGCTCTACGGCCGCGGCGAGCAGAACCGGCTCACCGTCGCGGTCGAGGAGGCGGTGAGCCCGGTGCTGCTCGCGGCCAGGCTCCGCGAGGAGGACGTGCGCGTCTACGGCAGCGTCGAACTGTTCAGCGAGCGCCACGCGCCGCTGACGCGCTACACCACCAGCCTGCGCCTCGACACGCGCGCGATCCCGGTCGCGGACACGCTCGGCGACGTCGCGGCGTGGTGGTCGCGGCAGCCCGGCAAGGCGCCAGTGCCCGCGCCGCCGAGCGCGCGCGAGCCGCTCGACTCGACCTGGTACAGCTATCACCAGGCGGTCGACGAGGCGGCGGTGCTGGCCGAGGCCGAGGCGGCGGCGCGGCGCGGTTTCAAGGTGATGATCGTCGACGACGGCTGGCAGACCGGCGACACCAATCGGGGTTACGCGCATGCCGGCGACTGGCACCCCGAGCGGCTGCGGCGCATGCGCGTCGTCACCGACGCGCTGCACGCGCGCGGGATGAAGGGGATGCTGTGGTTCTCGGTGCCGCTGGTCGGCGACGAGGCCGCGGTGCTGCCGCGCTTCCGCGGCAAGATCCTGCGGCGCTGGGCGGAGCAGCGCACCAACGTGCTCGATCCGCGCTATCCCGAGGTGCGTGCCTATCTGGTCGATACCTTCCGCCGCGCGGTGCGCGACTGGGGGTGGGACGGGCTCAAGCTCGACTTCATCGACATGTTCAGCAGCGACGAGACGACCGTGCTTGACCGCGCCGACGGGCGCGACATCGCTTCCGTCTACGAGGCGGTCAACCGGCTGATGGTGGACGTGATGACGGCGCTGCGCGCGGTCCGCCCCGACGTCATGATCGAGTTCCGCCAGCCCTATAGCGGCCCGGTGATCCGAACCTTCGGCAACATGCTGCGCGCCTCGGATGCGCCGAACGAGTCAATCCTCAACCGTCAGCGCATCGTCGACCTGCGCCTGCTCGCCGGCGCCACCCCGGTCCACGCCGACCCGATCGTGTGGCACCCCGACGAGCCCAGCGACACCGCCGCGCTCCAACTGCTCGATACGTTGTTCGCGGTGCCGCAGGTGTCGATGCGGCTCGACACGCTGACGCCCGCACACGCCGCGATGCTGACGCACTATCTCGCTTATTGGCGCACCAACCGTGCCGTGCTGCTCGACGGGCGCTTCCGTCCGGAAGGGCTCAACGCGCAATACGAGCTCGTCCGCGCGGCGACCGCCGACAAGCAGATCGTTGCCGCCTACGCCGATCGCCTCATCGCGCTGGAGGCGCCGTCGCGCGCGATCGACCTCGTCAACGCCACCGCGGCGAAGCGGCTGGTGGTGGAGGCGATGCGCGATCTCGGCCGCTACGAGGCGCGCGCCACCGACGCGGAAGGGCGCGAGGTGTCGCGCACGTCGATCGACCTGAGGCGTGGCGCGCATGTCATCGCTGTGCCGCCGGCGGGGATCGTCGCGCTGGTGCGTCGACCGGGAGCGGCGCATCGATGACAGCGACGCCGGGCATCACGTCCGGCGCGGCGGCGACGTCGACCGACGCGACCGCGCCGGGCAAGAGCCACTATGTCGTACTCGACGGGCTGCGCGGCGTCGTGGCGCTGATGGTGGTCATGTTCCACACGTTCGAGGCCTAGGCCGACGGTGACCCGTCGCGGCAGATCATCAACCACGGCTACCTCGCGGTCGACTTCTTCTTCCTGCTGTCGGGCTTCGTCATCGCTTATGCCTATGACGATCGCTGGGGGCGGAGCAGGACGCGGGATGGCGGTCCTGCGCGGCCGCTTCTGGGATTGGAAACATCGCAGACGGCGACGCCCTCTGCTGCTTCCGTCTTTGAATCGAAGCAGGGCTGTACATCGACGTGAAAGCGGTCAAGGCTTCATCGATCACGCTCCTGCCGCGTGCTGAGTACCGATGCGGGCACGTAAGCGTAGCGCCTCAAGAACAAGCTGGAATGCCGGCGAAGGCTGACGACGGCTGGGATAGTACAGATAGTAGCCGTCGAACGGCTCGCACCACTCCTCCAGCACGCGCACGAGCCGTCCGCTCGCCAGATGATCCAGTACGTGGTCCTCAAGCATGAACCCGATGCCGCGCCCGGCCAGAGCGGCCTGAGCGATGAGGTCGACATCGTTGAAGACGAGCTGCCCCTCGGTCTTCACCTTGAGCTCCTTGCCGTCGCGCTCGAACTCCCAGCTGTAAAGCGCGCGAGATCCCGCAAAGCGCAGGTTGATGCAGCTGTGGGCAGCAAGCTCGTACGGCGATGTGGGCGTGCCCCAGGCAGCGAGGTAACCCGGAGAGGCAAAAGCCGCCATGCGCAGCCTCGGGCTGATCGGAACCGCGATCATGTCCTGCTCCAGCCTTTCGCCGAGACGAACACCTGCGTCGAAGCGCTCGGCCACGATGTCCACGAGCTCGGCGTCGACACTGACCTCGATCCTAACGTCCGGGTACTCCGTCGTGACGCGCTCGATCGCGGGCCAGAGCACCTTGCGCGCGGCGTGCGCGCCCGCGGTTATGCGCACCGTTCCAGCTGGCTTCTCGCGCAGCTCGGTAAGGGCGGCGAGCTTCTGATCGATGTCGTTCAGTGCTGGACCAAGGGTCTCGATGAGGCGCTCGCCAGCTTCGGTCGGCGCTACGCTCCGGGTCGTCCGGGTCAAAAGGCGAAGCCCGAGCCTCGCTTCCAGCCGGCGCATGGCATGGCTGAGCGCAGACTGTGAAATGCCAAGACGCGCTGCGGCCTTGGTGAAGCTGCGCTCCTCGGCAACCGCCATGAACATCGCGAGGCTGCCGAGCTCCTCCCGTCTCATCTCACTGCACCCCGCCCACACCATGCGTTCATGACATGCCGTCATAGACCCAAGCGATTTACCCTGTCTAATCCGTCCATCGGATCTGCATTACATATTTGTCATGCCGACGCCTCGAGGCGCCGATCTTCCAACGACGGGATCGAACACCATGCAGAAGCGAGAGTTAGGCCGCAGCGGCCTCAAGGTATCGGCGCTGGGTCTCGGCTGTATGGGTTTGAGCTTCGGCTACGGGCCGGCGACCGAGCGCAGCGACGCGATCAAGCTCATCCGAGCCGCGTTCGATCGCGGTGTCACCTTCTTCGACACCGCGGAAGCCTACGGCCCGGGTGACAACGAGGAGGTTCTAGGCGAAGCGGTCGAGCCGTTCCGCGACCAAGTCGTGATCGCCACCAAGTTCGGGTTCAGGAACGGGAAGCCAGGCGAGGGGGCGGACAGTCGACCCGAGCGCATCCGGCAGGTGGCGGAAGAGTCGCTACGGCGGCTGCGGACCGACCGCATCGATCTCTTCTACCAGCACCGCGTCGATCCTGACGTGCCGATGGAGGACGTCGCTGGCGCCGTAAAGGAACTGGTAGGTGCGGGCTCGGTCAGGCATTTCGGGCTCTCGGAAGCAGGACCGGACGCGATCCGGCGTGCTCACGCGGTCCATCCGGTTGCGGCGCTACAGAGCGAGTACTCGATGTTCTGGCGCGAGCCGGAGAAGCAGATCCTGCCCCTCCTCGAGGAGCTCGGCATCGGCTTCGTGCCGTTCAGCCCGCTCGGTAAGGGCTTCCTCACGGGCACGATCGACGCGTCCGCCACCTTCGGTCAGGATGACTTCCGCAGCGTCGTGCCGCGCTTCCAGGCCGATGCGCTGGCCGCGAACCAGGCGCTCGTCGACCTGGTCAGCTCGATTGCCGCGGAGAAGAAGCGGACTCCAGCGCAAGTCGCTCTGGCGTGGCTTCTAGCGCAGCGGCCATGGATCGTGCCGATCCCAGGCACGACGAAGCTGCACCGCCTCGAGGAAAACCTCGGCGGCGTCGACGTGGAGCTGACGTCCGACGATATCGTACGGATCGGTCAGGCGCTCGATCGGATCGAGGTCCAGGGCGAGCGCTACCCGGCGTCACACCAGCGCCTGATCAATCGCTGAGCGCCTGGAGAGACATCGACATGACCACCGTCCCGACCGTCACGCTCAACGACGGCAACAGGACGCCGAGCCTCGGCTTCGGCGTCTTCCAGGTGCCCGACCCGGCCGAGTGCGAGCGCAGCGTGCGCGACGCGATCGACGTCGGGTACCGCCTGCTCGACACCGCGGCCTCCTACGGTAATGAGGAGGCGGTAGGCACGGCGATCCGGCAGCATGGCATTGAACGAGCCGAGCTGTTCGTCACGACCAAGCTGTGGGTCCAGGACGCCAGCTACGAGGGCGCCAAGGCCGCCTTCGAGCGCTCGATGAACAAGCTCCAGCTCGACCACCTGGACCTATATCTCATCCACCAGCCGTACGGCGACGTGTATGGCGCCTGGCGGGCGATGGTCGAGTTGCAGCGCGCCGGTCGCGTCCGATCGGTCGGCGTCAGCAACTTCTACCCTGACCGGCTGGTGGACTTCGTCCTCCACAACGAGGTGAAGCCGGCGGTCAATCAGATCGAGATTCACCCGTTTCACAGCCAGGAGGATGCGGAGGCGATCCTTCGCGAGCACGCGATCCAGGCCGAGGCGTGGGGACCGTTCGCCGAGGGCAAGAACGGCCTGTTCTCGAACGACGTGCTGCGCTCGATCGGCGAGAAGCACGGCAAGAGCATCGCGCAGGTGGTGCTACGCTGGCTGAACCAGCGCGGCATCGTCGCCATCCCCAAGTCGGTGCGCAAGGAGCGCATGGCCGAGAACATCGCGATCTTCGACTTCGCGCTCGACGCGGAGGATCTCGGCGCCATCGCGACCCTAGAGCAGAAGGCGAGCAGCTTCTTCGACCACCGCGATCCGGCGATGGTGAAGTGGCTCGGCGAACGGAAGCTCTGATGTGATCTCCTGGCCGATGTCACGGCGTCGGGCCTTCCACCTTCGACCTCATGCGGGAGCAGTTACGATGGACTTCCGGTCGACTCAGCGAACGAAGTGGCTTCGCCTGGCAGGCGCCGTTGTCCTGTCGGTGCTACCGGTGCAGCCCCTGCTTGCGCAGGACACGCCGGCACCGCCGACGGAGACGATCAGGACAGCCGCCACGCATACCGCGGCCGAGCAGCAGATCATCGAGCTGTCGAAGACCAAATGGGACTGGATGGCGGACAAGAAGGTCCAGCCCCTGGCGGCACTCTTCGACGATCGGGCCATGTTCACCCACATGGGCGGAACGTGGGGCAAGACGACGGAACTCGCCACCATCAAGAGCGGCGGGATCTGGTACAAGAAGGCGTCGATCCACGCGGTCGACGTGCGCGTGTTCGGTGACACCGCGATCGTCCTTGAGGACCTGGACCTGGAGGCCGTGGTCGGCGCTCGTACCGTCACCAATCCGTTCATGGTCACGGAGGTCTACAACAGGCGGGCTGGGCAGTGGCGCCTGGCTCAGCTCACGTTCTCGCGGCTCGTTCGTCCGGTGAAGGCGAGCGCTGGCGGCGATTGATCCTGCCCGGGGATCGGAATGGGAGACGAAACGATGAAGGTCGCTTCTGCAACTGCCGCCGCGCTGGCGATGGCCGTGCCGGTCGAGGCGGAGGAGCGTCCTTCGGTTGCGCCCAGGAACATGCGAGCCATCGCGCCGGCACTTGCCGGCTACACCGACCGGGTGCTGTTCGGCGACGTGTGGGTGCGTCCCGAGCTGCCCCCGCGTGACCGGAGCATCGTCACTCTATCGGTGCTGATTGCGACCGGCAAAACAGCGCAGATGACGAGCCATCTCGGTCGTGGCCTCGATAACGGCATCGAGCCGTCCGAGGTCGCCGGCATGGTGACGCAGCTGGCCTTCTACACCGGATGGCCGAACGCCGTTTCGGCTCTGAACGAAGTCGAGAAGGTGTTCGCCGAGCGCGATGTCGATCTGAAGCCGCTTTCAGCGGTGTCTCCCGCCATCGCGC
This sequence comes from Sphingomonas citri, assembly GCF_019429485.1. Taxonomy (GTDB): domain Bacteria; phylum Pseudomonadota; class Alphaproteobacteria; order Sphingomonadales; family Sphingomonadaceae; genus Sphingomonas; species Sphingomonas citri. The sequence continues at coordinate 22,367 of NZ_JAHXZN010000018.1, forward strand.
CGCTCCCCGGCTCCGATCCCGCGCGTGCGGCGACAGTGAACAGGACGCTTGGCCCGATCGCGCCCAAGCTCGCGCAGCTCACCAACGACGTCTTGTTCGCGGATCTTTGGCGGCGCACCGACTTGTCGCCCCGCGACCGCAGCCTCGTCACCATCGCCGCGCTTGCCGCGGGCGGTGATGGCGGCCAGCTCGCCTTCCACGTCCAGCGCGGTCTCGAGAACGGGCTGACGCAGCCGCAGATCGTCGAGGCGCTGACTCACCTGGCCTTCTACGCGGGATGGCCGAAGGCGAACGCCGCCATCGACGTCGCGGGCAAGGTGTTCGCCCCGAAGGAGGTTGTCGCAGTGTCCGACGTTCAGATCATCCATCCCGCTCAGGACCCTAAGTCCGGCCCGGCCGAGTATTTCACCGGCAGCGTGTCGGTCGCATCGCCCTTCAAGAGTACTGGCGATGCGCGCCTTGGCGGCGCGACGGTGACGTTCCAGCCGGGAGCGCACACGAACTGGCACACGCATCCACTCGGGCAGCTGCTCATCGTGACGGCTGGGCACGGGTGGGTTCAGGTCGACGGAGAAGCCGCAAAGCCGATCGCGACGGGCGACACCGTCTTCATCTCACCGGGCGTCAGGCACTGGCATGGTGCGGCACGCGATACCGCGATGACCCATGTCGCGGTCTCGGAAGCGCAGGACGGTACGTCCGTGACCTGGCTCGAACCAGTCGCCGACGCCTTATACAACAAGCTGTGACGGGAGAGACGGCGATGATGAGCGAGATCGAAATGTCGCGCCGCGGCGTCCTCGCCGGCAGCGCCGCCAGCGCGGTCGCCGCCGCGGCGCCCGCCGGCGCTGCGCCGCAGCGGACACCCGCGAGCGCCACCCCGACCATGCCGGTGCGTCTCACCGTCAACGGGGAGAAGCGCGAGCTGGCGCTCGACCCGCGCACGACGCTGCTCGACGCGCTGCGCGAGCATCTCCACCTCACCGGCACCAAGAAGGGCTGCGACCACGGCCAGTGCGGCGCCTGCACGGTGATCGTCGAGGGGCGGCGGATCAACGCGTGCCTCAGCCTCGCGCTCCAGCACGACGGTGACGCGGTCACCACGA
>NZ_JAHXZN010000019.1 GCF_019429485.1 Sphingomonas citri
GCCGCGCGACCGGCGGCCGAGCGGTCCGCGCCGCGCGTGGCGGACGGAGCGGCCTCGCCCTCCGCGCGGGCGGCGGGCGCACGCGCGCGCGCCGCCGCCCCGTTCGAGCGCTCGCCCCGCATCGCCGATCTCCCGCTGAAACGCGAGCGGGCCGGCGCGGCGGGAGCCTCGCTCCCGAACCGCCCGGCCCGACTCGCATCATCTCGATGTTCATGTTTTGTACGCGGACAGCGTCGCGCTGTCAAGTCTCCTGTCGCCCCCGGTGGTGCCGCTCAGCCGAGCGCGCGCCCGGTACCGGGGCTGATCGCCAGCCGCCGCCCGCTCTCCGTCTCGACCTGGAGCGAGTCGCCGTCGCGCTCCACCGCGACGAAGCGGTCGGGGCCGGCCGCGGGCGGCAGCTCACCGCGCCACACCACGCGCCCGGCGCGATCGAGGCAGACGAGGTTGCGCGCGCGCGCGTCATCCCCGGTGGCGGGGGCGTAGAGCACCACGCGCCGCCCGCCCCCGATCGCGATGCTGCGCGCGACTCGCGCTGGCTCGGGCATCGGCCGCTCTCCTGTTGCGCGGGGAGATACGCGGACGCGGGCGCGGCGGATGCAGGGGGCTTACGGGAACCTGTCAGTTCTCTCGATGAAAGACCCGCTTGAAGACGATCGGTGTCGATACATGCGGGACGATCATGGTGGTTTCCTCCTCCAGATCCCGACCGACAGTGCGATAGGTCGTCGTCCGATCGCTGTCCTCTCCGCGAAACCGTATGGCGAGCGCGTCACCGTCTCTTCTTGCCGATACCTCGAAGACAAGAACGTCGGTCAGCTTCCACGTGACCGGCTCTTCACCTATCCAGAGGGTGATGGGTGCCTTGGCATCATAAGCGATCCCGACCCGATCCCCTGCGGTCGATATTCTGATCCGGGCTACTGCAACAGACTTGCGCAGCCTCATGCGAGCGGTGACTCGAGTCGAGTTGGGAAGGCCCTCGGTCGCGCTGTCGATCGCCTCGAAGGCGTGGTCGCTCCGTAGGTCTCCACCATAGATGCCCGAGGCCACGCCTTGCGCTGGGCTCGCCGCGCCTGAGCTACAGCTAAGAAAGGCAGCTCCGACCGCGGCTGGCACGATCCACCGACGCATGCGCACTCCTTGTATTCCGCTGCCGGCCTCGGCGGAGCGAGTGAAGCTTCTGCCTAGCACAGGATCAAATGCTCGTGATACGGATCGAGAACCCGCCTGCACCGCCGAGGCGCACCAGTCGGTGGAGGACTGGCTGGCAGAGGGCCGGGCACCGCCGATATAGCGGTCTGCGAACGCGGGAGCGGATCAGCCGCCAAGCTGCGATGAACGGATGGTCCGCTGCCGGTGGATCAGCTCTCGCCGCCGCTCGCCACAGGCGATGGAAAGCTCCCCATGGCGTGATGGGCTTCGCCGCGGGGGCGAGGTCGCTGCCCCAGCCAAGGGTTGGAGCGGGTAACGGGAATCGAACCCGTGTATTCAGCTTGGAAGGCTGCTGCACTACCATTGTGCTATACCCGCACACCCATGGCTAGGCCTCGCGTGCCTAGTTCCGGCATGTCCACGTCGCGACGTCGGGAAGCCCGACCGGCTCACGACCCGGATCGCGATCTCATATCCACGTAGCGCTATCGGCACAAGCGGCTCTCGCAACCGCCCGCGTGCCCGCTCCGCTTCATCAACAAGCTATTGATACTCGTTCGCACAAGCGATAGAGCCCCGATCAGAAGGGGTTCTCACATGCATCATCGTCTCGTCCGCGCGCTGCTCGTCGCCAGCGCGCTCTGCCCGCTCCCGGCGCTCGCCGCCGTGCCCGACTCGCCGCTCGTCCCCGCGTGGACCGACGCCGCCGTCGACACTGTCGCCACCGCCGCCGGCGCCCCCGACCAGCAGCAGGTGGGCGACGACGTCGTCGTCACCGGGGTGCAGACGCGCGACGTCGGCTCCTCCGCCACCAAGGGCAGCGCGCCGCTGGCGCAGACGCCGCAGTCGGTCAGCGTCGTCACCGCCGCCGACATCGCCGGGCTCGGGCTGCAGAACCTCAACCAGGCGCTGCGCTTCGTCGCCGGCGTCACGCCCGAGACGCGCGGTTCCAGCGCCGAGGTGTACGATCAGTTCAAGCTGCGCGGGTTCGACGCCGCGGTGTTCCTGGACGGGCTGCGCCAGTTCGGCAGCCCGACCGGCTATGCCGTGCCCCAGGTGGACGTGTCGCGGCTCGACCGGTTCGAGGTGCTCAAGGGCCCCGCCTCGGTACTCTACGGCCAGTCCTCGCCGGGCGGGCTGGTGGCGCAGTCGAGCAAGCTGCCGGTCGACGCGCCGCTCTACGGCGCGGTCGCGGCGAGCTACGGCACCTTCGACCTCTACCGCGTCGACGCCGACATCGGCGGGCGCGCCGGGGAGAGCGTGCTGTGGCGCGTCTACGGCAGCGTCAACGGCGCCGACACGCAGCAGCGCTTCAGCCGGCGCGAGCGCCAGACCATCTCGGGCGCGGTGACGCTCGGCGCGGGCGGCGCCACCACGCTGACGCTGCTGGGCAATTACTCGCACGACCCGCACAATGGCGCGTACGGCGTCTTCCCGGCGGTGGGCACGCTGATCGACAATCCCAGCGGCCGGCTGTCGACGCGCTTCGACGGCGGCGAGGCGGGCAATCGTTTCCGCCGCGAGCAGGCCTCGGGCACCTATATCTTCCGCCACGATTTCGGCGGCGGGTGGAGCTTCCGCGCCTCGGGCCGCTACCAGAACGTCACCGCGCGGCTCGGGCTGATCTACGTCAGCGGCGCGCCCGCGGACGCGGGGCTGCGCGTCTACAACCGCGCCTCCTATGCGACCGACGAGGAGCTCGACAACTGGACCTATGACAACCAGCTGAGCGGCGCCTTCCGCACCGGCCCGATCGAGCACCAGCTGCTGATCGGGGTCGACCGCCAGGTGGCGCACTCGACCGAGCTCTACGCCTTCGGCAGCGCGCCCGCGCTGGACGCCTACCAGCCGGTCTACGGCACGGTGGCGACGCCGCAGACCCCCGCGGCGGTGCCCAACCCGTTCGGCGGCAATTACGACACGCGCCAGCGCCAGCAGGGCGTGTACGCGCAGGACCAGCTCTCGCTCGGCGCGCTGCGCGTGACGCTCGGCGGGCGGCAGGACTGGGCCTATGCGCGCGAGCGCACCCAGGAGGGGTCGACCCAGCGCGACGAGAAGTTCACCTGGCGCGCCGCCGCGCTGTACACGCTGCCGTTCGGGCTGGCGCCGTACGTGAGCTATTCCACCTCCTTCCAGCCGCAGAGCGGCAGCGTGCTGCGCGACGACGGCAGCTTCGGCCTGCCCGACCCGTCGCTCGGCAAGCAGATCGAGGCGGGCGCCAAGTTCAGCGTGCCGGGCACGCCGATCCTGCTCAGCGCCGCCTGGTTCCGCATCGACCAGACCAACGTGCTGACCTCGACGCCCGATTTCACCGTGTCGCGACAGACCGGCGAGGTGCGCTCCACCGGCGTCGAGCTGGAGGGCTTCGCCCCGCTCGGCCACGGCTTCACGCTGCGCGGCGCGTTCAGCCGCCAGCGCGTGCGCGTGACGAGCGACCCGCAGGATCCGTCGCGCGTCGGCCGCGAGCTGGAGACGGTCGGGCGCGGCGGCACCTCGGTCAACCTCGACTGGACCGCGCCGGGCGGCCCCTTCACCGGCCTGACGCTGGGCGGCGCGCTGCGCCACGCCGACGAGGCCTATGCCGGGGTCTACACGCCGAGCTTCGGCGAGGCGGCGGCAGGGCCGCGCAACAGCCCGGGCTATACCGTCTACGACGCGCTGGTGCGCTACGACCTCGGCGTGGCGGCGCCGGGGCTGCGCGGGTTGAGCCTCGCGGTCAACGCCACCAACATCTTCGACAAGAGCTATCTCACCTCCTGCTTCGCCAATTACCAATGGTGCTGGTACGGCAACCGCAGGACGGTGCAGGCGACCTTGGGGTGGAAGTTCTGAGCGGCGGCGAGCGCCTGGTCCAACTGACGATGAAGGTGCGCTAAGATCCTCCCCTGCAAGGGGAGGTGGCAGCGCTTCAGCGCTGACGGAGGGGTTTCGCCGCTGGTGAGCGGCGCGACCATCCCCGGCCGGGTCACCCCTCCGTCAGGCCTGCGGCCTGCCACCTCCCCTTGCAGGGGAGGATCAGATCCCCGTCCCCCGCACCCTCTCCCCGGCCTCGCGCGTTGCGCCCTCCGCCATCATCGGAGACCCTCATGCGCTCGCTCCTCACCACCGTCGCGATCGGCCTCGGCGCCGGGCTCGTCGCCTCCCTCGCGATGGACCAGTTCCAGGCCGCCGCCGCCCCCGCGCTGGGGCAGAGCGGCGGCAACGACGATCCCGCCACGGTCAAGGCCGCCGACAGCGTCAGCCAGGTCGTCGGGGGCCGCCCGGTGACGCAGAAGCACCGCCGGCTCGCGGGCGGGGCGATGCATTACGGCGTCGGCGCCGCGCTCGGGATCGGCTATGTCGCCGCGGCGGAGCGCTGGCCCGAGACCGCGACGGGCTTCGGCCTGCCGTTCGGCGCGATGACGATGCTGCTGCTCGACGACCTGCTCGTCCCTGCCGCTGGCTGGGGGCCGTGGCCCGAGGCGGAGGCGAAGGGCAACCTCTACACGCTGGCGTCGCACCTCGTCTTCGCCGCGACCGTGGAAGGCGTGCGCCGCGGCGCCGACGCGCTGCTCGACAACGACTGAGCGGGCGGGCGGGCGGGCGGCGGCCAAATCCTGAAGGGGCGAGGCCGCGTCTTCGGGCTCCTCCATGCGATATTCCCGCCTCACGCCACTCCGTTCGTGCCGAGGAGGCGCTGAGCCTGTCGAAGCGCCGTCTCGAAGCACATGACGTCCCGCTGGTGGCGCCGCTTCGAGACGAGGCTTCGACGAGCTCAGCCTCTCCTCAGCGCGAACGGAAACGGGAGGATGCGAGCGGGCGCCGCCGTCACCCCGCCCGCCACATCGGGTCGCCGCGTTGCCCCGCGCTCCCTCGGCGTGACGCCGAACCGTCACGTCCGCGTCACCCCAGCGTCAAGCCGCGGAGACATGCGCGTAACACAGGCGGCGTAGAACGGGGCAGCGAGGGAGGGCTGCCATGCCGACGACGGTTCACTCGATCAGCGCGCTCACCGCGGGCCTGCCGCTGGGCGACATCGCCGATCTGTTCGACGCCGAGGGGCGGCCTCACCGGCCCGAGCACGCCACCGGCGCGCGCCGCCGCTACCGCACGGTGTGGATCAGCGACGTCCATCTCGGCACGCGCGGCTGCAACGCCGACATGCTGATCGACTTCCTCGACCATGTCGACAGCGACACGATGTACCTGGTCGGCGACATCATCGACGGGTGGCAGCTCAAGAAGCGCTTCTACTGGCCCGCCGCGCACAATGACGTGATCTGGCGGCTGATGAAGCGTGCGCGCCGCGGCACGCGAATGGTCTATATTCCCGGCAACCACGACGAAATGTTCCGCCAGTTCGCCGGGCTCGACTTCGGCGGCATCCAGATCCGCCGCAAGGCAATCCACGAGACCGCCGACGGCCGCCGCCTGCTGGTGCTCCACGGCGACGAGTTCGACGCGATCACGTTGTCGCACCGCTGGCTCGCGCATGTCGGCGACGCGGCGTACACGATGCTGATGGCGCTCAACCGCTGGGTCAGCGCGGTGCGGCGGCGCTGGGGCATGCCGTATTGGTCGCTGAGCAAGCACGCCAAGGCCAAGGTGAAGAACGCGGTGGCGTTCATCTCGCGCTTCGAGGAGATCGTCGCCGAGGCGGCGGGCAGCCGCGGCGTCCAGGGCGTGGTGTGCGGCCATATCCACACCGCCGAGATGCGCGAGATCGCGGGCGTGGCCTATTACAACGACGGCGACTGGGTCGAGGGCTGCACCGCTCTGGTCGAGCATCACGACGGGCGGATGGAGATCCTCGACTGGGGCGAGGAGATGCGCCGCCGCGGCGCGCCGCCCGCGGTCGCGCTCGCCGCCCCGGTGCCCGCGCGCGCGGCGCTCGCCGCCTGAGCCGCGCGCATGCGGATCGCGATCGTCACCGATGCCTGGGCGCCGCAGGTCAACGGCGTGGTGCGCACGCTGGAGGCGGTGATCGCCGAGCTGCGCGCGGGCGGGCACGAGGTGCTGGTGGTCTCGCCCAGCGGCGCGCCGTCGCTGCCCTGCCCGACCTATCCCGAGATCCGGCTCGCGCTGATGTCGCCCGCGGCGGTGGGGCGGCGGATCGCGGCGTTCGGCGCGGAGGCGGTGCACATCGCCACCGAGGGGCCGCTCGGCCTCTCGGCGCGGCGCTGGTGCCGCGCCCGCGGCCTGCCCTTCACCACCGCCTATCACACGCAATTCCCGGACTATGTCGCGGCGCGCACCGGGGCGGACCCGGAATGGGTGTGGCGCTACGTGCGCTGGTTCCACGATCCCGCCGCGGCGGTGCTCGTCTCGACCGCCACGATCGAGCGCACGCTGCGCGCGCACGGGCTGACGCGGGTGAGGCGCTGGGGCCGCGGCGTCGGCCCGGCGTTCCGGCCCGAGGGCGCGGTGAACGCGCGCATGGCGGCGGCGCGGGCGTCGAACGATGCGTCGAGCGGCGGCGCGCCGGTGCTGCTCCACGTCGGCCGCGTCGCGGTGGAGAAGAACGTGGAGGCCTTCCTCGCCGCCGACGTGCCCGGTACCAAGGTGGTGGTGGGCGACGGCCCGGCGCGCGCCGCGCTCGAGCGGCGCTTCCCCGACGCACTGTTCCTCGGCGCGCTGTTCGGCGGCGACCTCGCCGCGGCCTATCGCGCCGCCGACGTCCTGGTGTTCCCGAGCCGCACCGACACGTTCGGGCTGGTGATGATCGAGGCGCTGGCGTGCGGCACGCCGGTGGCGGCCTATCCGGTGCCCGGCCCGGTCGACGTGCTGACCCCCGCCACCGGCGCGATGGCGCAGCGGCTCGAGGAGGCGATCGCGCGCGCGCTGACGCTCGACCGCGCCGCCTGCGCCGCGGCGGGGGCGGGCTTCACCTGGGCGGCGAGCGCGCGCCAGTTCCTCGACGCGCTCGCGCCGTTCGGGGCGACGCTGCGGTTGGTGGCGTAGGGAAACTCTGATCCTCCCCGCCATGCGGCGAGGATCTCCCCCTCATCCCCCTCCCTCCACGCCCGCTTGCCCTCGCGCGCGCCAGGCACTAAGTCGTTGGGCAACAGGCGGCCGCTCCGGGAAGGGGCGGCCCTTTGCATTTATGGAGTATTCCGCATGGCCCAGCCGCTCATGCCCCACGCCACCGCTTCCTGGCTGGTCGACAACACCTCGCTCTCGTTCGAGCAGATCGCCGACTTCTGCGGGCTGCACATCCTCGAGGTCCAGGCGATCGCGGACGACACCGCCGCCACCAAGCTGACCGGGCGCGATCCCGTCCGCGCGCACGAGGTGACGCAGGAGGAGATCGACAAGGCGCAGGCCAGCCCCGCCTATCGCATGAAGATGACCAAGGGCCCCGACCAGGTGCGCCGCACCAAGGGCCCGCGCTACACGCCGGTCAGCAAGCGCCAGGACAAGCCCGACGGCATCGCCTGGATCATCCGCAACCACCCCGAGATCAGCGACGGCGCGATCAGCAACCTGATCGGCACGACGCGCACCACGATCGCCGCGATCCGCGACCGCAGCCACTGGAACATCGGCAACATCACGCCGAAGGACCCGGTGACGCTCGGCCTCACCACGCAGCGCGAGCTCGACGCGGCGGTGGCCAAGGCGGCCAAGGCGGCGGGCATCGAGCAGCAGGCCAACGACCCGCGGCTCGACGGCGACCGCGAGGCGCTGATCGCCTCGCTCCGCGCCGAGCGCGAGCAGGCCGCGCGCGACGCCGAGGCGGCCGAGGCGGGCGAGCTGCGCGGCCCGGTCTCGCCGTTCGAGGACCCGTTCCGGCGGTGAGCCGAGGGGCGGCGGAGGCGCGGCGATCCGCGCTGCCGCGGCCGCAGGTCCGGACCGCCGGCCGCTGGTCGCCCTGCGCGCAGCCCCCCCTCCCTCCCTGCCGTCATCCTGAACTCGTTCCAGGATCCACTTGTCCGCCCGCTCCTCCGGCCCGCGAGAGGATGCCGCGTGGCGCCGCGGTACCGGCCGCCCGCGGCACCCGGCCTCGCCAGCGACGGAGCAACCGGTACGCGGCCCCGTGGATCCTGAGACACGCCCAGGATGACGCCAGCGGATGGGACGGTGCGCATCGGCGCACACCCGGTGTCGTTGAGACTTGGTCGTACGCACCGGCCCCCGCTTGCTCTCGTCGAGAGGGCGAGAACAAGCGCAGCGACCTCGGTGCCCCACGCCGGCGCGGACGAGCCGGCGTGCACGGTCATGCTCCGCCGCCCGTCCCGGCGGCGCCGTTCGCCCCGCCCCGCACCTCACGCTGGCATTCCCCGCGCCGCCGCCCCACATAACGCGACACATGAGCTACGCCCGTCGCCCGCAGCCGCAGATCGTCCGCGTCATCGACCTCGAGACCACCGGCTCGGCCCCGCCCGCGCACGCGGTGTGCGAGGTCGGCTGGCAGGACGTCGCGCTCGGCGCCGACGGGCGGTGGGAGCTGTACGGCGAGGGCGGCAACATCCTCGTCAACCCGGGCCGGCCGATGCCCGCGATCACCCAGGCGGTCCACCATATCCGCGACGAGGACGTCGCCGACGCGCCGTGGTGGCACGACGTCGCGCGCCAGGTGCTCGATCCCTATCCGCGCCGCGTCGCGCTGGCGGCGCACCGCTCGGCGTTCGAGGAGCAGTTCTGCACCCCGGCGCTGACCCACGGCGCCGACTGGATCTGCACGTGGAAGTGCGCGCTGCGGCTGTGGCCCGACAGCCCCAGCTTCTCCAACCAGGTGCTGCGGTACTGGCGCAAGCCCGCCGGGCTGGAGCATGAGCGCGGGCTGCCCGCGCACCGTGCCTTCCCCGACGCCTATGTCACCGCGCACCACCTGCGCGACCAGCTCAACGAGGCCTCGGTGGCGCAGCTGATCCAGTGGACCAGCGAGCCCGGGCTGCTGCCGCGCGTCCGCTACGGCCCCGACCGCGGCAAGGAGTGGCGCGAGATCGAGGAGGAGAGCCTGGTCAAGTTCCTCACCGACCGCGACCCCGACGTGCGCTACACCGCCGAGACCGAGATGGCGCGGCGCCGCGGCGGCGGCCACGTCGGGCGGATGACGCCGCAGGAACTGCTGCTGTAGGTTCGTCATCTCGTGCTCCTGCGCTCGCGCGAGCCCGGGGCAACGAAGCCGCGCGCACGGCGCTGGGCTCCCGCCTGCGCGGGAGCAGGACGCGGGTGGGTCAGCGGCCCCCCTGCTCCTCCCTTGCCTTTCGCGCGCGGCTGCGGGAACACCGGCGCGACACGACGGAGTCACGGATGCGCGGACAGATACTCGGGGTCGACGTACGCAGCGGCGACGGGCTGGTCGCGGGCGAGGACGGCGAACGCTACACCTTCTCGCCCGAGGACTGGGCGCAGCACGGCGAGCCGTCGCGCGGGCAGCTGGTCGACTTCGAGGCCGCGGCGGGGCGCGCGCGCAACGTCTTCCCGGTGCCGGTCGCGCCTGCCGCCGCGCCCCCCGCTACGCCGACGTCCACCGCCGCCGCGCCGGTGCCGACCACCGACCGCAACAAATATATCGCCGCGGTGCTGGCCTTCCTGTTCGGCATCTTCGGCATCCACCGCTTCTATCTCGGCCGGGTCACCTCGGGGATCATCATGGCGGTGCTGACCTTCACCGTGATCGGCGCGCTGGTGACGGTGCCGCTGTCGATCGTCGACATGGTGCGCTACCTGGTGATGTCCGACCGCGACTTCGCCGCGCGCTACGGGCGCTAGGGCGTTGGAGCAAGCTTCTCCCCTCCCCTTCAAGGGAGGGGTCGGGGGTGGGGCCTCTCCGCGAGTGCAGTGCTCGAGGAAGCGCCCCACCCCAACCCCTCCCCTTGAGGGGAGGGGCTCGGCTTCCCCCCCCCCCTCCCCGCAACCCGCTGGCGCCGCGCCATCAACGCGGCTAGGGCCGGCACCGTCCGAGCTTGAGGAGAGTTTCATGCGCCCCAGCGGCCGCGCCCCCGACCAGATGCGCGCGATCACGATCGAGCCGCGCTTCACGCGCCACGCCGAGGGATCGGTGCTGATCGGCTTCGGCGACACCAAGGTGCTGGTCACCGCCTCGGTCGAGGAGCGCGTGCCGCCGTTCCTGCGCGGCAAGGGCCAGGGCTGGGTCACCGCCGAGTACGGCATGCTGCCGCGCGCCACGCACACGCGCAGCAGCCGCGAGGCCGCCAAGGGCAAGCAGTCGGGCCGCACCCAGGAGATCCAGCGGCTGATCGGCCGCTCGCTGCGCGCCGTCACCGACATGGCGCTGCTCGGCGAGCGCCAGATCACGCTCGACTGCGACGTGATCCAGGCCGACGGCGGCACCCGCACCGCCTCGATCTCGGGCGCCTGGGTGGCGCTGCGGCTCGCGGTGGACGCGCTGCTGCGCGACGGCAAGCTCGGCGCCGACCCGATCCGCCAGAAGGTGGCGGCGGTGTCGTGCGGCATCTACCAGGGCAACCCCGTGCTCGACCTCGATTACGACGAGGATTCGAACGCCGACGCCGACGCCAATTTCGTGCTGCTCGAGAACGGCCATATCGCCGAGGCGCAGGCCACCGCCGAGCACGCCACCTACGACGAGGAGGCGCTGCTCCGCCTGCTGCGGCTGGCGCGGATCGGCTGCACCGACATCTTCGCCGCGCAGGCGAAGGCGGTCGCGTGAGCGGCGAGGGGAAGGAGCCGCAGGCGATCCGCAAGCTCGCCCCGGGCAAGCTCGTGATCGCCAGCCACAACCAGGGCAAGGTGCGCGAGATCGCCGCCCTGCTTGAGGGGCGCGGGCTCGACGTCGTCTCGGCGGGCGAGCTCGACCTGCCCGAGCCGGAGGAGACCGGCACCACCTTCGTGATGAACGCCGAGCTCAAGGCGCGCGCCGCGGCGGACCTGTCGGGGCTGCCCGCGCTGGCCGACGACAGCGGTCTGTGCGTCGACGCGCTGAACGGCGATCCCGGCATCTTCTCGGCGCGCTGGGGCGGCGAGAACAAGGACTTCGGCCACGCGATGCGCCTGGTCGAGGACAAGCTGGCCGCGCTGCCCGAGGCGCCGCGCACCGCGCATTTCGTCTGCGCGCTGGCGCTGGCCTGGCCCGATGGCCACGTCGAATGGTTCGAGGGCCGCGTCGACGGAACCCTGGTGTGGCCGCCGCGCGGCGACAAGGGCCACGGCTACGACCCGGTCTTCCGGCCCGACGGGCACGACGTCACCTTCGGCGAGATGGACGAGCCCGCGAAGAACGCGATCAGCCACCGCGGCGACGCCTTCCGCCAGCTGGTCGCGGCGGTGTTCTGAGGGAAGCGTAGGCGCCACGCTCGAGCGGCTCTGGGGCTCGCCGATCCGTTCCGCCAGGACCGCCCCGGCGAACGCCGGGGCCAGGTGGGATGGCGTCGGTGAGTCCCACGAGCGTCCCCAACTGAATCCCCGCCTCCGCCGGGGTGGCGGCAGTGGATTGAGCGGCGCATCTCCGGTCCCAGTGCCCCGGCGCAGGCCGGGGCCCAGTGGGGAAGGCCGACGTGAGGTTCGCCAGCGTCTCTCACCTGAATTCGACAAACGCCCGGGTGGCGGCGATGGAGTGAGCGGAGCATCGCCCGCATCGTGCCCCGGCGGGCGCCGGCGCGCAGGTGGCAAGGCGCATGTTCGAGCCACCAGCGGCTCCCAACTGGGCCCCGGCCTTCGCCGGGGCACGGGCCTGCTGCGGCAGCTCACCGCCTCACCAACCGGTCCGCCTCACCTCAGCGCGCTTACACGTCCCGCCCTCACGTCCGCGGCAGCGCGTAGGCCAGCGTGTAATCCCCGTAGCGCGTCCCCAGCGCGCCATGGCCGCCCGCGGTGATCACGACGTACTGCCGACCGTCGCGCCCGCGATAGGTCATCGGCGTCGCCTGCGCTCCGGCGGGCAGCCGCGCCTTCCACACCACCTTGCCGGTGCTGAGATCGAACGCGCGCAGATACTGGTCGGTGGTGGCGCCGATGAAGGCCAGCCCGCCCGCGGTGATGATCGAGCCGCCGAGGTTGGGCACGCCGGTCTTGAGCGGCACGCCGAGGTGCGAGCCGAACAGCCCGGTGTCGCGCGCGGTGCCCAGCACCTCGCGCCACAGCACCTTGCGCGTGCCGAGGTCGACCGCGGTGAGATGCCCCCAGGGCGGCGCGACGCAGGGCGCGCCGAAGATGCCGACCCACGCCTTCACCACCGCGACGTAGGGCGTGTTATACTGCGTCTGCAGCTGCGCCTGCATCGCGTTCTCGCCGCCCTGCTTCTGCTTCATCAGCTTCGCCGCGCGCGGGTCGTCGCGCCGCATCAGCCACAGCTTGAACGGCATCTCCATCGTGTTGACCGTCATCACCCCGCGCACCGGGTCGACCGCCGCGCCGCCCCAGTCGGTGACGCCGTCGAACGCCGGGTGGCCGATGATGGGCTTCAGCCCCATCGGCTGGTAGATGCCGGTGCCCTGCGCGCGGCGGATGTCGATGCGGCAGAAGAGCTGGTCGATCGGCGTCGCGCCCCAGGTCGCCACCTCGCGCGGGGCGGGCGGGGTGAAGCTCGGCATCCCGGTCGAGAAGGGCTGGGTCGGCGAGACGCGCACCCCCGGCGTCGCGCCGTCGGTGCGCACCTTGCGCTCGGTGATCGCGGCGATCGGCGCGCCGGTCAGCCGGTTGAGGAAGAACACCTGCCCCATCTTGGTGGTCTGGATCAGCGCCGGGATCACCTGCCCGTTCGGCGCGCGATAGTCGAACAGCGACGGGCCGATCGGCAGGTCCATGTCCCACATGTCGCGGTGGACCAGCTGGCGCACCCAGCGCAGCTTGCCGGTCTGCGCCTCGAGCGCGACGATCGCGCTGCCGAAGCGGTCGTCGAACGGGCGGCGATAGCCGATCCAATAGTCGGGCGAGGCGTTGCCGGTGCCGAGATAGACCAGGCCGTTGTCGGGATCGGCGGTGATCGCGCCCCATACGTTGGGCGTGCCGCGGGTATAGACCTGCCCCGCGGGCAGCGGGGCGATCGCGTCGGGCGAGCGGCCGACGTCCCACGCCCAGACCGGCGCGCCCGAGACGGGGTCATAGGCGCGCACCACGCCCGAGGGGATGTCGCGGTTGACGTTGTCGGTGATGCGCTCGCCGATGATCAGCCGGCCGTTCACCACCACGGGCGGCGTGGTGCCGATCTGGTCGGACGGCTTGGACACGCCCATGTTGGCGCGCAGGTCGATCGCGCCGCCCTGGCCGAAGCTCGGGCAGGGCCGGCCGGTGTCGGCGTCGAGCGCGACCAGCCGCGCGTCGAACGTCGGCGCGAAGATGCGCCGCGGGCATTCGGTACCGGCGGGCGCCTCGAAATAGGTGACGCCGCGGCAGACGAGATAATTGTTGCCCTCGACCCGGGCGGCCTCGTGCCAGCTCCACCTGGTCTTCCCCGTGGTGGCGTCGATCGCCTGCACGAAGGAGTGCGGCGTGCAGGTGTAGAGCGTGTCGCCGATGTGAATCGGGGTCGATTCCGAGTGATATTCGCGTTTGTGCTCGGTCGCCTCGGCGGGCATCGGCAGGTCGCCGGTGCGCTGCGTCCAGGCGAGCTGGAGCTTGCCGACATTCTGCGGCGTGATGTCCGCCAGCGCGGAATAGCGCCGCCCCGCCGGGGTGCCGCCATAGTCGCGCCAGTCGGCGTCGGCCGCGCCGGTCGGCGCCGCGGCGAGAGTGGCACGCGGCGCGCTCCCCGGCGTCGCCCCCTGCGCGGCGACATCCTGATGGCCGAGCATCAGCCCGAGCCCGGCGAGCGCGGCCACGCCAGCGGCCACCGCCGGCACCGCGCGCGAGCGCGCGCGCGGCCCGCGCCGCCAGCCGGTCAGCAGCACCAGCGCGAGCAGCACGGTCGGCGCCACCAGTCGAGGGATCAGCTGGAGCCCGTCGAGCCCGACCTCCCACAGCGCCCACAGCAAGGTGCCGACCCACACCGCCACGTAGAGCCAGCGCCCGGCCGGGTGGCCGCGCCCGAGCAGCGCCCCGCTCGCCACCATCGCGACACCCGCGATCACGTAATACGGCGAGCCCCCGAGCGACGCGAGCACCCCGCCGGCGACCGCGAAGAACCCGCCGAGAATCGCGACGACCCATGCCAGCGCCACGGTGAGCAACCGCCCCATAACTCGCTTCCTCGTTGATCCAGGGCAGGAACGCGGCCGCGCGCGAAAAGTAACGCGATGTTGCTGGGGGAAAGGGCAATCTCACTCACTCATCTGCGATCCAGGCGCCTGGCGGAGGCGGGCCCCCTCCCCCCCCTGCCGTCATCCCGGACTTGGTCCGGGATCCACTGATCCGCTGGAGCAACGGGTGCGGAGCGAGCGGCACGGTGGATCCCGGCCCCCGTCCGGGATGACGGAGAGGGTGTGGCGGGCTGATCTGAGCCAGGGACGTACTTCTGCGCGCCCTTTCCGCGGACGCGGCGACGCCTCTTCCGGCCCCCGACTCGCTGCACCCGCCCGCGTCTTCGATGACAAAGCCAGCGATCCACCCGCCCCGTCTCGCGCCGCCGCCGCTTCCCCTCGCCACGGAGGCGCGCTATCGTGCCACCCGGTCAACGGAGTCGACGCCCATGGTCCCGCATCGCCGCTGAGGCGGCCCGGCCGGCGGCGCGTGCCGCCCCCTTCTCTCCCGACCCGAGACCGACATGACACGATTGAACGGCAAGACCTGCGTCGTCACCGGCGCGGCGCGCGGCATCGGCCGCGCCATCGCCGCGCGCTTCCACGCCGAGGGCGCGCGCGTGATCCTCACCGACCTGGACGAGCCCGCCGGCGCCGCGGCCGCCGCCGCGATCGGCTGCACCTTCCGCGCGCTCGACGTGCGCGAGGAGAGCGACTGGGCGCACCTCGCGCGCGACGTCCCAGCGCTCGACGTGCTGGTCAACAACGCGGGGGTCACGGGCCTCGAGGCGGGCGCGGTGGCGCACGACCCCGAGCATGCCACGCTGGCGGACTGGCGCGCGGTCCACCGCGTCAACCTCGACGGCACCTTCCTCGGCTGCCGCTACGCGATCGGCGCGATGAAGGCGGCGGGTCGCGGCGCGATC
The DNA here is from genome assembly GCF_019429485.1 of Sphingomonas citri. GTDB lineage: Bacteria > Pseudomonadota > Alphaproteobacteria > Sphingomonadales > Sphingomonadaceae > Sphingomonas > Sphingomonas citri. The sequence goes on from NZ_JAHXZN010000019.1 coordinate 15,161, forward strand.
GTCAACGTCTCGTCGCGCTCGGGCATGGTCGGCGTACCCGGCGCCGCCGCCTATGCCGCGTCCAAGGCGGCGGTGCGCAACCACAGCAAGAGCGTCGCGCTCTATTGCGCGCAGCAGGGCTGGGCGATCCGCTGCAACTCGATCCACCCCGGCGCGATCCTCACCCCGATGTGGGAGCCGATGCTGGGCGACGGTCCGGCGCGCGCGGAGCGGATGCGCGCCTTGGTGGCGGACACGCCGCTGCGCCGCTTCGGCGAGGCCGAGGAGGTCGCCGCGGTGGCGGTGCTGCTCGCCTCCGACGAGGCGACCTATCTCACCGGCGCCGAGCTGACGATCGACGGCGGGCTGCTCGCCGGCTCGGCGGCGGCGCCGGGCTAGGGGTCGGCTCGCCTATCTCTCATCGTCGCGGTGCTCCGGCGCACGCGAGCACGGGCCAGGTTGCACAGGCCAGCCTCATGGCGCGTAGCGCGGCGGGAGGTCCCGCGCCGGCGCACGCCCGGGACCGAGCCGGTGACGGCGCGTGCGGCGTCGGGCGGCCGCGGTCGCAGGCGCACGGTGCTCCCGCCGACCGCGCCGCGCCGGCTCAATACGCCGTCTCGCCGATCGTCTCGCCCGCCGGGGCGTAGCGGCAGACGAGCACGTCGTCGCGCCGCCCCGCCGCCAGCGCGCAGCCCAGCCGCGCGGTGCCGCGCCACACGATCTGCGCGTAGTGCACCGCGTCCTGCCAGCGCCCGGTGCGGCTGAAGCGCGGCGACGGCGCGTTGACATAGGCGCGGCGCTCGTCGAGCCACCAGCGCACCATCTCGGCATAGGCGTAGGCGTCGCGCGTGCCGGCGAACAGGTTCTCGCCCTGGCGCTGGCGGCCGCGCGGCTGCGCGGCGTGGGCGAAGCGGCCGGTGCGCGCCAGCTCGCGGGCATAAGCGTCGGCGGCGCGCGCCAGCGTCTCGTCCCAGGCGAGCGGCGGCAGCGCCAGCTCGGCACGCGCGCGATTGTGCTCCTCGAGCATGGCCTGGCGCAGCAGCGCCGACCCGCGCGGGGCGGGATCGATCCGCTGGCGCCACTCGGTCGCGCCGGCGCGTGGCGGCGGCGCGAGCCGCGACGGCTCGGCGCGGGCGGGGAGGTCGACGGAGGAGCGCGCGAGCAGGGCGGCGGCGAGCAGGACGACGGTTCGTTGCGATGACACAACGAGCGCTCGTAGCGTCCGCGAGTCGCGGCGCAATGCGGCGTCGCGGCGGAGAGGCGCGCGGGGCTGTGCTAGAGCGGGACGGGGGCGGTGGGCCGTCCTGCCCGTGGCACCTGCGCGGAGGGGTCCACGGCGGCGTGGCGAGCGCCGCGCGGTCTCTCCGCGACCTTCCGCCTGCCCCACCCCCTCCTGCCCGCGCCTTCCGGAGCTCGCCGTCCCCGGAGGTTCGCCGGCTCCCCCGCGCGAAGATCGTCACCCGATCAGCCGCGGCACGGAAACGCGGGGCGGGAGACCGGCGCGCGCCCGGCGCAGCGTCGCAGGCGCCTCCACCACCGGCACCGCGCCGGCGAGCGCCTCCAGCAGCTTGAAGTCGCGCGGGATCGCGCGGACGGCATCGGCGTCGCTGGTGAAATCGGGCGCGATGACGTCGAAGGCGGCGATCAGCTCGGCGAGCGACGGCGGCGGCAGCGCGTGGAGCGTCGCCGCGAGCCGCCGCATCCCCTCGTCGTCGACGCCGGGCTCGATCTCCTCGTCACCGAAGCGCTCGAGCAGCAAGGTGAAGACCGTCACGACATGCGCCGCCACCGCCGCGATGGGGGAGATGCCGGCTAGGTCACAGGTCGCCCGCTGGTGCGCGATCCCGGCCGTGAGCCGCGCCGATACGCTGTGGCGATCGGTCAGGCCATGGCTCTCCGCGATACCGCGGACGATCGCCGCCTCCTCGACGCAGAGCGTGTCGGCCAGCGCGGCGAAGGCGGCGATCAGGGCAGGCGCCTGCTCGAGTTCGAGGTGGTCGATCGCGTGACCGATATGCTCCCCCAGCGTGACGTTGACGTCGAGGTCGAGCCGCTCCTCGCCGGTCTGCTCGAGGAAGACGTAGGCCGCCGCGTAGACTCGCGCGAGCTCCGCCACGGTGAGCGCCCCGCGCCCGGCACCGCGGTCGCGCCGCTGGTCCGCGCCGGTCGCGCGCAGTCCGTAGCGGGTCGGGATCACCGTGACCTGCCACGCCTCGGCGTCGAACTCCGGCGCGACGAAGGCGAAGGCGGCGATCAGCCGGTCGAGCGACGCGCGGTCGAGCCGCCAGAGCGCCTCGGTCAGGCACCACACGGCCCGCGCGAGCGCGGCAGGCGCGACCACCTCCTCCGCCGCGCCCTGGAGCAGCAGCAGATAGGTCGCCACCAGTCGCGCCAGCGCCGCGGCGAGCGGGTCGATCTCCGCCGCCAGCGCCCGCGCGCGATCCGCCTCGATCGGCTCGACCGGTTCAGGGAAGGCCGCGCCCGCGCCGACGTAGAGCGCGAAACCGACCGGCAACGAGCGGACCAGCGCCGCCGCCGCGCCGCCGACCTCCTCCGCGACCGAGTCGAGCGCCGCGGCCAGCGCGCCGCCGGACAGATAGCTCAGCGCGCGCAGCGGGGCGCAGAGATATTCGGCGACCTTCACCGCATAGTCGAGGTCGAGCTGCGCCTCGTCGGCCTGCTCGAGGAACAGCACCATCGTCGCGACCAGCCGCGCCACCGGCGCGAGCGTCACGGGTTCATCACCCGTAGCTTGATCCGTCGCACGCCGGCGCGCGCGAGTATCGCGGCGGCGAGCGCGCGCTCCGCCTCGGTCGGCATCTCCCAGGTCGCGTAGCACCGCGCCTGCGCCAGCGCCTCGGCCTGACGCATGAGCTGCGTACGCGACCGCGGCAGATCGACGACGCGCAGCTTGCGATCGATCAGATAGTCGCCGTCGATTCCGTCGAAGCGGACGTGCCGCGAGCGGCCGTCCGCGGTGGCGAGCGTCAGCGCGGGCACACGGTCCGGCCGCGCCCCGGCCGCGCGATCATAGCCGCGCCACGCGCTCGGCCAATCGTCGTCGGAAGGCTCGTTCTTCCTCATTGCCGTGTCGGTCCGCCGCCGGGAGGAGAGAAACCGCCGCCACGCCGACCACATCTCGTTGCCCCCTCGCGATCACGGGAGGAACATGCTGGCAACATCGCCGCCCGACAAGTGGACGCCGACCATCGATCGCCGCCGCGGGTCAGCGGCACCCGCGTCAGCCCGGCGGTGGCGCGCCGGCCCGTTCGTCGCGACGGATCGGATAGGAGCCGCCGATCTGGCTCGGTCGCACCACGACGATCTAGGTCAGCCTCGGATCGCTCGCGAAGATCGCCTCGACCGCGCGCCAGCCGCGCGGCGGTCGCGCCAGCGTGGTGACATAAGCGACGTCGCCGATCCGCGCCGCGACGCTGAGCGCCTCCTCCGCGTCCGACGGCGCCGCGCCGCTGCGTCAGGGGTGATGGTCGAGGCGGGTGCCGCCTGCTCGCCGGGCCGCGCCGCCTCGCCATTGTAGGGGAGAGCGCTGTCCATCGTCGCCGCCGACCTCGTCGCTGATCACGCGAGCGATGCGCCCCGCCGGCCACCGCGGCAAGGTGCGATGCGCACCCGTCCGCCGCCGCGGGTCAGCGCGCGGCGCATCGATCAGCTCTGCGGAAGAATGGTGCCCAGAAGAGGACTCGAACCTCCACGACCTTGCGATCGCCAGCACCTGAAGCTGGTGCGTCTACCAATTCCGCCATCTGGGCACGGGGTAGGCCGGCGCCTCTAGGGGGTGGTCGCCGCCCTTGTCAACACGCATTTTCACGAACCTCGCCGCACTGCCGCATCCGGCCTTGTCATCGGCCGGCGCGGCGGGCAGAGCGGCGCGCGTAGCGGAAAGGCGTTCGAGATGAAGGACGGCATGAACGACAGACTGGTCACGCTGATCGGCGGCGGGGGGTTCCTCGGCCGCTATGTCGCGCAGGCCCTGCTCAAGACCGGCGCGCGCGTCCGCGTGGCGCAGCGCGACCCGCGCCAGGCCTTCTTCATCAAGCCGCTCGGCGGGCTGGGGCAGACCCAGTTCGTCGCCGCCGACATCGCGCGGCCCGAGACGATCCAGCGCGCGGTCGCGGGCGCGGATGCGGTGGTCAACCTGGTCGGCACCTTCGCGGGCAATCTCCAGCGCGTCCACGTCGACGGCGCGCGCATCGTCGCCGAGGCGGGGCGCGACGCCGGTGCGGCGCTGGTCCATGTCTCCGCGATCGGCGCCGACGCGGACGGCGACTCGGTCTACGCGCGCACCAAGGGCGCGGGCGAGCAGGCGGTGCGCCAGGCCGATCCGTCCGCGACGATCCTGCGCCCGTCCACCGTGTTCGGGCGTGAGGACCAGTTCCTCAACCGCTTCGCCGGGATGATCGCGCGGCTGCCGGTGGTGCCGGTGCTGCGCCCGGGCGCGCGCTTCCAGCCGGTCTATGTCGTCGACGTCGCGCAGGCGGTGTTCACCGCCATCGCCGACCGCGACGCGCACGCCGGCCATATCTATGAGCTGGGCGGGCCCGAGGTGCTGACGATGCTCCAGCTCAACCGCCGCGTCGCCGAGCATATCGGCCGCCGCCCCCACTTCGTCACCGTGCCGGACGGCGCGGGCGCCTTGCTCGCCGCGCTGCCGCTGACGCCGATCTCGGGCGACCAGTGGAAGCTGCTGGGCCACGACAGCGTCGTCGGCCAGGGCGCCGAGGGGCTGGCCGCGCTCGGCGTCGAGCCGACCCCGATCGACGCGGTCGCGCCCAACTGGCTGGTGCGCTACCGCAAGGCGGGGCGCTTCAGCATGATCAACCAGACCGCGGGCTGATCGGCGCGCGGGAGACGCGCCGGTGAGCTCGGGGGGAGAAAGACATTGAACGACCTGCTGATCACCATCCTCCTCGGCATCGTCGAGGGGGTCACCGAGTTCCTGCCCGTCTCCTCCACCGGGCATCTCGTGCTCGCCGGCGCGCTGCTGGGGCTGAAGGAGGCCGACGCCACCTTCGACATCGTCATCCAGCTCGGCGCGATCCTGGCGGTGATCGTGCTGTTCTGGCGGCGCTTCCTGAAGGTCGGCGAGGGGCTGCTGCGGCGCGATCCGGCGGCGATCCGCTTCACCCGCAATGTGCTGCTCGGCTTCCTGCCTTCCGCCGTCGTCGGCGCGATCGCTTATTCCTCGATCCGCAAGGTGCTCGAGGCGCCCGGCATCGGGCCGACGGTGGTGGCGGTGGCGCTGATCGTCGGCGGCATCGCGATCCTGTTCATCGAGCGCACCGTCCCCCCGGCCCCCAAGAGCGAGGTGGAGACGATGTCGTGGCGCGTCGCGCTCGGCATCGGCGTGGTGCAGTGCATCTCGATGATCCCGGGGGTCAGCCGCTCGGGCGCGACGATCATGGGCGCGCGCGCGATGCGCGTCGACCAGGAGACCGCCGCCGAGTACAGCTTCTTCCTCGCCATCCCGACGATGCTCGGCGCCACCACGCTGGCGCTGTGGAAGAGCCGCGACCTGCCCGGCCACGTCGATTACGGCGCCATCGCGATCGGCTTCGTCGTCGCCTTCGTCGTTGCGCTGCTGGTGATCCGCTGGTTCATGGGCGTGGTGACCAAGCACGGGTTCGCGCCTTTCGCCTGGTACCGCATCGTCGCGGGCACGCTCGCGCTCATCCTGCTCGCGCTACATTGATCCGAAGCGGACCTTCTTCTCACGCCTGAGTGGAAGGACGCTGCGCAAGCGCGCAACAATCGAAGTTTTTACGGCAGGTTTGCTGACGTATCGGCCAGAAAGTGCGTGACTCACCTATGTCAGTGTGAGACGTCGGCTGTCGGAGGACACCGATGGCCGACATGCTGAAGTTCGTGGATCGCGCGCAATCCTATCCCGCCAAGCGCGGGGCGGCCGATCGCGCCGACGATTTCCGCGAGATCGCCGAGCGCTACGCCACCCCCGCGGCGGAGGATCAGGCCGGGCGCTGCTCGCAGTGCGGCGTGCCCTATTGCTCGGTCCACTGCCCGCTCCACAACCATATCCCCGACTGGCTGCGGCTCACCGCCGAGGGCCGGCTGCGCGAGGCCTATGAGCTGAGCAACGCCACCTCGACCATGCCCGAGATCTGCGGCCGCATCTGCCCGCAGGACCGGCTGTGCGAGGGCAATTGCGTCATCGAGTTCAGCGGCCACGGCGCGGTGACGATCGGCTCGGTCGAGAAGTTCATCACCGATACCGCGTGGGAGGAGGGCTGGGTCGAGCCGCTCGTCCCCGGCCCCGCGCGCGGCCAGTCGGTCGGCGTGATCGGCGCCGGTCCGGCCGGGCTCACCGCGGCGGAATATCTGCGCGGCCACGGCTATGAGGTCCACGTCTACGACCGCCACGACCGCGCCGGCGGACTGCTGACCTACGGCATACCCGGCTTCAAGCTGGAGAAGCCGGTGGTGATGCGCCGCGTCGACCGGCTCAAGGCGGGCGGGATCGTCTTCCACGAGGGCTTCGAGGTCGGCCGCGACGCCACACTGGGCGAACTGCGCGCGCGCCACGACTCGCTGCTGATCGCGACCGGCGTCTACCAGGCGCGCGCGATCGACCTCGCCGGCAACGACCTGGCCGGCGTCGTCCCCGCGCTCGACTTCCTCACCGCGTCGAACCGCAAGGGCTTCGGCGACCATGTCCCCGCCTTCGAGGACGGCTCGCTCAACGCCGCCGGACGCGACGTGGTGGTGATCGGCGGCGGCGACACCGCGATGGACTGCGTCCGCACCGCGATCCGCCAGGGCGCCACCAGCGTGAAATGCCTCTACCGTCGCGACCGCGCCAACATGCCGGGCTCGCAGCGCGAGGTGGCCAACGCCGAGGAGGAGGGCGTCGAGTTCGTCTGGCTCGCCGCGCCCGCCAAGTTCAGCGGCCCCGAGGGCAAGGTCAGCGCGGTCGAGGTCAACCGCATGCGGCTCGGCGCGCCCGACGCGAGCGGTCGGCGCGCCCCCGAGGTCGCCCCGGGCGGCGCCGAGACGATGAAGGCGGACTTGGTGATCAAGGCGCTCGGCTTCGACGCCGAGGAGCTGCCGCGGCTGTGGGACGCGCCCGAGCTCGGCGTCACGCGCTGGGGCACGGTGCTGGTGGACTCGAAGACGCTGATGACCAGCCTCGACGGCGTGTTCGCCGCGGGCGACATCGTCCGCGGCGCCAGCCTGGTGGTGTGGGCGATCCGCGACGGCCGCGACGTGGCGGCGACGATGCACCAGTATCTGAAGGCGAAGGCGAAGAGCGAGAAGGTCGCGGCGTGATCGCGCGGCCGTCTCTCCTCGCCGCACTGGCGCTGGCCGCGGCGCCGGTCGCGGCGCAGACCGGCGCGCCCGGCGCGCCCGGCCCGGGCGCCATCGCCGCGCCCGAGCCGGCGCGGCTCGCTGCCGCGC
>NZ_JAHXZN010000001.1 GCF_019429485.1 Sphingomonas citri
GAGCGCCGCGCCCGGCGCCGGCCGCGCGCCGCGCGCGGCACCCGCGCGCTCGCTCACGTCCGCGGCGGGTCGCGCCGGCCGACCGGCGCCGGACCGCTCGCTCGTTCCTCCGGCCGGCCGCGCCACCCTCGCACTTCGCGGTGCATCGCCCGCGGCGCCCGCCACCCGCGTCCCCGCGCCGCGCCCGGCGCGCTGGTCGCGCACCGTCACCGGCTCGACCGGCAGCCGCGTCGCCGCGGGCGAGCGCAGCGTCTGGCGGAAGCCGGCGAGATCGGCGGCGCGCACCTCGCCGACACCGCCCACCGGCAGGTCGCCGAGCACGAACGGGCCGTAACGGGTGCGGATCAAGCGCCCGACGCGAAGCCCCAGGTGCTCGAGCACGCGCCGGACCTCGCGGTTCTTGCCCTCGCGCAGCGTCATCTCGATCCACACGTTGGCGCCGGTGCGGCGCTCGAGATTGGCGTCGATCGCGCCGTAGCGCACGCCCTCGACCTCGACGCCGTGGATCAGCTCCTCGAGCTGCCCCTGCGTCACCGCGCCATAGGCGCGCGCGCGATAGCTGCGCTCCACGCCGGTAGCGGGGAGCTCGAGCTCGCGCTTGAACTCGCCGTCGGTGGTGAGTAGCAGCAATCCCTCGGTGTTGAGGTCGAGCCGCCCCACCGGCACCACGCGCGGCAGGTTCTTCGGCAGCCGGTCGTAGATGGTCGGCCGCCCGCTGAAGTCGCGCTCGGTGGTGAGCACGCCGGCGGGCTTGTGGAACAGGAACAGCCGCGCCGGCGCGGGCGCGGCGACGGGCTGGCCGTCCACCGTGACGCCGTCGAGCGTGGCGAGCAGCGTCGCGGGCGTGTCGAGCACGACCCCGTCGCGCGCCACGCGCCCCTCGGCGATCATCCGCTCGATCTCGCGCCGCGAGGCGACGCCGGCGCGCGCGAGCAGCTTGGCGATACGATGCTCGGCGCGTCGCGCCGCGCGCCCTTCGGGATGGGGGTCGACCATCGCGGCCGCTTAGCCGATCGTCGCGCACTTAGCGGCATTTATTTGCACCCGCGCGCCCGCCCGCGCGTTGTGCCGGCGTAACGACGGTGAGGGCACATGGTCTTCGGGCGCAAACAGCGGGTTCTCGAGCGGCTGCTCCTGGTCGAGGACGAGCCGCTGGTGGCGTTCGACGCCGAGCATCTGCTCACCGATCAGGGCTACAGCATCGTCGCCACGGTGGATCGAGTCGCCGACGCGCTGGCGGTGCTCGCCGCCGAGACGCCGGTCGACCTCGTGCTGGTCGACGTTACACTCGCCGACGGCAGCGGCGTCGAGGTGGCGCGGGTCGCGCGGGCGCGGGGCGTGGCGGTGCTGTTCGTCACCGGCGACTGCCCCGACGAGGCGGCGACGCTGGCGAGCGGCTTCCTCGCCAAGCCCTACGCGCAGCGCGACCTGCTCGCCGCGATCGTGGCGATCGAACAGAGCGTCGCGGGCAAGCCGCCGCGGCGGCTGCCCGGAGGATTCCAGCTGTTCCACTCCGGCGGTGCGGCGACCGCCTGAGCGCGCGCGAATGTTGCGAATGTTGAGTCGCCGGCACGGTTCGTGTGCGGGACTCAACATTGGCCTTGATTTGAGATCCTGAGTGAGATCCTGTCCGTAAGATCCAGCGCCGGCTGGGCTTTGTTCATTTCCTTGACCTTTGCGTGAGAACGAGGCGCGGCTGTCGCGCGAAGCGAACGTTGAGTCATGTTGGAGGGAGGCCGGGGTCGCGCGCGTCGCTGCGACCACATGAGCGGTGGCGGAAGGCGGCATGCGCCCACTTTGCCACGGCGACGCAGGTGTAGGACAGCGCGATCGCCTCGCTGCCGCGAGACTGCATGCCGGGCCGCGGCGATCCGGTCGTTCACATGGATCGCGCGAAGGCGCGGAGGCGCGGAGAGCGCCCGCCTTCGGCCCGCGGCGCGCACCAGACCGATGCTGGAGGATCAGAGCGGCTGCGCGGCGGCGTGAGGTGACATTTCGGCGCCCGCGCGCGAACACCGTCTTTGCGCCGTCGCGTGAACTCACTGCTCGCGCTACGCCGCCCCGTCCACCGTCCGCACCGCCCTGCCGCAAGCCCGCGGCCGCCGCGCCTTCCGCTCGCGGCGGGGATCGTCTAGCGCTCGCTGTCCGGCGCGCGCCGCGGCGGGGCAGAGGACGGAGCGGATCGAGTTGATGGCGACGCGCGCGGACGGCACGACCTGGCGGGACGGGATCAGGCCCTATGTCGAGCGGGGGCCGCTCGCCGCCTTCGCGCTGGGCGTCTCCTCCGGCTTCCCCTACGCCATGATCGCCGCGACGCTGACGACGCGGCTGGCGCAGGACGGGATCGACAAGAAGACCGTCACCGCCTTCAGTCTCGCCTTCCTCGCCTATAACCTCAAGTTCCTGTGGGCCTGGGTGGTCGACGGCGTGCGGCTGCCGTTGATCGGGCGCCTGGGCCAGCGCGTGTCGTGGCTGCTGTTCGCGGGCACGCTGGTGATCGCGGCCGTAGTGCATCTCGCCTTCGCCGATCCGAGGGCCAGCATCGCCGCGACCGCGGTCGCCGCGGTGCTCGTCGGCGTCGCGGGGGCGACCTACGACATCGTCATCGACGCCTATCGAATCGAGATCCTCGAGCCGCGCCAGCTCGGCGTGGGCTCGGGGATGAGCCAATATGGCTGGCGCATTGGCTCGGCCGGGGCGGCGTCGCTCGCGCTGATCGTGGCGGCGCGCTACGGCTGGACGGCGGCCTATTGCGCCTGTGCCACTTTGGCGCTGCCCGCCATGCTCGCCGCGCTGGTGGTGGGCGAGCCGCGCCGCCACCGCGATCCGGTGCGTCGCCGCGGCATGGGCGAGGCGCTCGCGGCGACGTGGCAACCGTTCACCGAATTCTTCCAGCGGCCCGGCGCGGTGGTGATCCTGCTGTTCATCCTGATCCACAAGATCGGCGACACGCTGGGGCAGTTGGTGCTGCGGCTGCTGCTCGACTCGCTCGGCTTCAGCAACGACGAGATCGCGCTGTACGACGTCGGGGTCGGCTTCTGGGCCTTCCTCGTCGGCATCTTCATCGGCGGCTGGCTCTACGCGCGGTTGGGCATGAAGCGCTCGGTGCTGCTCAGCCTCGTGCTGATGGCGGTGTCCAACGTCAGCTTCGCGCTGCTCGCCGCGACGGGGCACAGCAATCTGGGGCTGGCGGGCGCGATGATCTTCGAGAACGTCGCCTCGGGGATCGGCGGCGTGACCGTGGTCGCCTATTTCTCGGCGCTGTGCGACCTGCGCTTCACCGCGGCGCAATATGCGCTGATCTCGGCCGCCTCGAGCATCGTTGGGCGGATCGTCACCGGCACGACCGCGGGCGCGCTGGTGGAGCGGTTCGGCTATGTCGGCTTCTACTGGCTGACGGTCGCGGCCGCGCTGCCGGGCGTGCTGCTGTTCTGCTGGATGGGGCGCTCGGGGCTGATCGATCGCTCGGTCGGCAGCGCCGGCACCGAGGGACCGGGCGACGCGCGCGACGGGCGGATGGCATAGGGAGCGCCCGCTGGTTCCTTCCCGCCGTCATCCCCGCGGAGGAGGGGATCCAGAGCCGCTGCCGTGGCGACTCCATCGCTAGCGTCAGCGTGTCTGGATCCCCGCCTCCGCGGGGATGACGGTGAGAAGGCGATCACATGAGGGAGAAAAACCGCGAGGGCCACCTGAGCCTCTTTCCCGCCCTCTTCCCACGCCCTCACAGCGACACCGGTCGTCCCTCGTCGGCGAAGGCGGCGGCTACCGCGGCGGCGCTGGCGAGCACGCCGTCGACATGGCGCTGTCCGAGCAGGTCCTGCATCAGCAAGCGCGCGCTCTCCACGCGTGTCTCGACGCGCGCGAGGATCGACAGCAACACCTGCTCCGACGGCGTCATGCGCGCGCAGCAGCACGGCGCGATCGCGATCGGCGCGGCGGCGTTGGCCGCCATGTCCGCCATCAGCGCGCGGATCAGCGTCAGCGGGCGGCGGAACGCCTCGCCGAAGGCGGTGAACAGCGCGTGCGCGGCGCGTGCGTCGGAGAGCCCGTGCGCGCCCATCCGCCGCATCGCGAACAGGACGACGCGGGCGTTGCCGCACTCGGGCAAGGCATAGGGCAGGGCCTGGAGGGTGGCGGCGGCGGAAAGCTCGGACATACGGGCGACTCCTCGATCGTCCCGCAGGGTCGTTCACGCGCTATTGATAGTCAATCGCAAAGTTGTGGGTCAGTCGGGCAGCTCGTCGTTCGCCTTCAACGCCTCACCGGCGAGGTACAACGAGCCGAGCACGAGCACCGCGCCGGGCCGGCTGCGCGCCACCTCGGCGAACGCCGACCCGATCGTCTCCGCGGTCGCGGTGGCGGGCACGCCCAGCTCGCGCGCGAGGGCGGCGAGATCGGCCGGATCGTGGTGCGCGTGGCCGGGCACGGGCAGCGTGACGAGCTGCCCGACGCGGTGCGCGATCGGCGCGAGCAGGCCGCGCGGGTCCTTGTTCGCCAGCATGCCGAGCACCAAGGCGAGCGAGCGCGCCTCGCCCGCGCCGGCGACCCGGTCGATCGCGGCACCGAGCGCGCGACCGGCCGACTCATTGTGGCCGCCGTCGAGCCACACCGGGGTGGCGCCGAGTGGGGCGGTGAGCGGTCCTCGCGCGAGCCGCTGGAGCCGTGCCGGCCAACGTGCGCCGCGGGCCGCTTCCGCGAGCGCGGCGTCGCCCACCGCGAGCCGGTCCTGCGCGCGCAGCATCGCCGCGGCGAGCGCGAGATTGTGCGCCTGGTGCGCGCCCGGCAGCGCGGGGAGCGGAAGGGTGACGCTGCCGCGCCGGTCGCTGAGCACGACGCCGGTCTCGGCGACGCGGTGCTGCCACGCCGCGCCCTCGGCCAGCAGTGGCGCGCCGGCCGCCGCGGCGGCGCGCGCCACCGGCTCGGCCGCCTCGGGCGGGTAGCGCATCGTCACCAGCGGCGCGCCCGGCTTGGCGATCCCCGCTTTCTCCGCCGCGATCTGCGCGAGCGTGTCGCCGAGGAAGGCCTGGTGGTCGATCCCCAGCGCGGCGACGCCGCAGACCAGCGGCGCGGGCAGCACGTTGGTGGCGTCGAGCCGGCCGCCGAGCCCGACCTCGATCACGCAGGCATCCGCGGGCGTGCGCGCGAAGGCGAGGAAGGCGGCGGCGGTGGTCACCTCGAAGAAGCTCGCGCCGAGGTCGCCCGCGACGTCGAGCACCTCCGCCAGCAGCGGCGCGAGCGCGTCGTCCGCGATCAGCCGGCCGGCGAGGCGGATGCGCTCGTTGAAGCGGACGAGGTGCGGGCTGGTATAAGCGTGGACGCGGTGCCCCGCCGCCTCGAGCGCGGCGCGGAGATAGGCGCAGGTCGAGCCCTTGCCGTTGGTCCCGGCGACGTGAAACACCGGCGGCAGATGGCGCTGCGGGTCGCCGACGCGCGCGAGCAGCCGCGTGATCCGCTCCAGCCCGAGCACGTCGGCGCCGGGCGAGAGCGCCCACAGCCGGTCGAGCTGCGCCTGGACGCGCGGGTCGGCGGAGACGGCGTGGTCGGCCATCGGGCGGGGGCGCGTCGCCTCAGGCGGCGCGGCGCTCGCCGCAGAGATAGCCGATCACGGTGGCGAGCCGGTCGCGCAGCTCGCGGCGGTGGACCACCATGTCGATCAGCCCGTGCTCGAGATAATATTCGCTGGTCTGGAAATCCTCGGGCAGCTTCTCGCGGATCGTGTTCTCGATCACGCGCCGCCCGGTGAAGGCGAGCGTCGCCTTGGGCTCGGCGATCTGCACGTCGCCCAGCATCGCATAGGCCGCCATGACGCCGCCCGAGGTCGGGTCGGTCAGCACGACGATATAGGGCAGGCCGGCGTCGTGGAGCAGCTGGATCGCCACCGTGCTGCGCGGCATCTGCATCAGGCTGAGGATGCCCTCCTGCATGCGCGCGCCGCCGCTGGCGGTGAAGACGATGAAGGGCGCGCGGTCCTTGATCGCGGCCTCGACGCCCTGGACGAACGCCTCGCCGACCGCCTGGCCCATCGAGCCGCCCATGAAGGCGAAGTCCTGCACGCCGATGACGACGCGCTGGCCATGGATCGTGCCGCGCGCGTTGACGAAGGCGTCCTGCTCGCCGGTGCTGGCGCGCGCCGTCTTGAGCCGGTCGGCGTAGCGCTTCGAGTCGCGGAACTTGAGCGGATCCTCGGCGGCGCGCGGCGGCGCCAGCACCTCGGTGCTGCCCTCGTCGAGCAGATAGGCGAAGCGCTCCTTCGGCCCGATGCGCTCGTGGTGGTCGCAGTTGGGGCAGACGAACTGGTTTTCCTCCAGCTCCTTGTTGAACACCATCGTGCCGCAGCCCTTGCACTTGTGCCAGAGCGTGTCGGGCGCCTGCGTCTTGCCGCCGGGCACGAAGCCGCCGATCGCGTTGCGGACGTTGCTGAGCCAGCTCATGCGGTCACCTCTCTTGCCTCGGCGGTGGCTGCGAGGGCTGCCGCGAGCGATTGGACATAGGCGGTGACGGGCGCCGCCGCGGCCGCGCCGTGCCGCGCGACCAGCTCGACGATCGCCGACCCGACCACCACGCCGTCGGCGACGCGCGCGATCGCGCCCGCCTGCTCGGGGGTGCGCACGCCGAAGCCGACCGCCACCGGCAGGTCGGTCGCGGCCTTGAGCCGCGCCACCGCCTCCTCGATCGACGCCTGCACCGCCTGCTGCTTGCCGGTGATGCCCGCGACCGAGACGTAGTAGAGGAAGCCGTCCGCCCCCGCGAGCACCTCGCCGATCCGCTCGCCGACGGTGGTCGGCGTGGCGAGGCGGATCATGGCCACGCCGGCGTCGCGCAGCGCAGGGCCGAGCGCCTCATCCTCCTCGGCGGGGACGTCGACGCAGATCACGCCGTCCACGCCCGCGTCGCGCGTCGCGGCGGCGAACCACTCGGGGCCGCGCCGCAGCATCGGGTTGGCATAGCCCATCAGCACCAGAGGCACCTGCGGGTGGCGCGCGCGGAAGTCGGTGGCGATCCGCAGGATGTCGGCGGTGCGCGTGCCCGCGGCGAGCGAGCGGATGTTGGCCGCCTGGATCGCGGGGCCGTCCGCCATCGGATCGGTGAAGGGCATGCCGAGCTCGATCACGTCGGCGCCGCCCGCGACCAAAGCGTCGAGGATCGCCGGCGTCGCGGCGGCGTCGGGGTCGCCCGCGGTGACGAAGCACACCAGCGCGGCCCGGCCCTTGGCGAAGGCGTCGGACAGCCGCGTCACATGCTCACTCCCAGCGCCGCCGCGACGGTGAAGATGTCCTTGTCACCGCGCCCGCACAGGTTGGCGAGGATGATGCGGTCGGCCGGCATCTGCTTGGCGCGCTGCGCCACCGCGGCGATCGCGTGCGACGGCTCGAGCGCGGGGATGATGCCCTCGGTGCGGCACAGCAGCTGGAAGGCGTCGAGCGCCTCGGTGTCGGTCACGGCGGTGTACTCGACCCGGCCGATGTCCTTGAGCCAGGCGTGCTCGGGGCCGATGCCGGGATAGTCGAGCCCGGCCGAGATCGAGTGCGCCTCGGCGATCTGCCCGTCCTCGTCCTGGAGCAGATAGGTCTTGTTGCCGTGGAGCACGCCGGGGAAGCCGCCGGCGAGGCTGGCGGCGTGCTTGGCGTCGAGCCCCTCGCCCGCGGCCTCGACGCCGAGCATCGCGACGTCATCGTCGAGGAACGGGTGGAACAGCCCGATCGCGTTCGACCCGCCGCCGATCGCGGCGACGAGCAGGTCGGGCAGGCGCCCCGTGCGGTCGAGCAGCTGCGCGCGCGCCTCGCGCCCGATCACGCTCTGGAAGTCGCGCACCAGCTCCGGATAGGGGTGTGGGCCCGCGGCGGTGCCGATGATGTAGAAGGTGTCGTGGACGTTGGCGACCCAGTCGCGCAGCGCCTCGTTCATCGCGTCCTTGAGCGTGCGCGCGCCGCTCTCCACCGCGCGCACCTCGGCGCCGAGCAGCTTCATGCGGAAGACGTTGGGCTGCTGCCGCTCGACGTCCTTGGCGCCCATGTAGATCACGCACGGCAGGCCGAAGCGCGCGCACACCGTGGCGGTGGCGACGCCGTGCTGGCCCGCGCCGGTCTCGGCGATGATCCGCGTCTTGCCCATACGGAGCGCGAGCAGGATTTGGCCGATGCAATTGTTGATCTTGTGCGCGCCGGTGTGGTTGAGCTCGTCGCGCTTGAACCACACCTGCGCGCCGCGCTTCTGACCATCGGGGCCCTCGTCGGCGCTCTGGCGCAGCGTCTCGGTCAGCCGCTCGGCGTAGTAGAGCGGCGAGGGGCGGCCGACATAATGTTCGAGCAGATCGTCGAACTGCGCCTTGAACGCGGGATCCTGCCGCGCCGAACGATAGGCGCGGTCGAGCTCGAGAATGAGCGGCATCAGCGTCTCGGCGACGTAGCGGCCGCCGTAATCGCCGAAATGGCCGCGCGTGTCGGGCTGCTGGCGCAGGCTGTTGGCGCGCGCCGCAGGATCGAGAGCGGGGGTGAGCGTGTCGGTCATAGCTGGGCGACCCGTTGCAGGAAGGCGGCGATCTTGTCCACGTCCTTGACGCCCGGCGCGCGCTCCACGCCCGAGGAGACGTCGACCAGCCGCGCGCCGGTGCGCATCGCGGCCTCGGCGACGTTGCCGGCGTCGAGCCCGCCCGACAGCGCCCAAGGGAGCGGGTGGCGCGCGCCCTCGAGCAGCCGCCAGTCGAAGCGCACGCCCATGCCGCCGGGCAGCGCGGCGTCGTCGGGGGTCTTGGCGTCATAGAGCAGCCGGTCGGCGGCGCCGGCGTAGGCGGGGGCGGCGGCGAGGTCGGCGGCGGTCTTCACCGCCAGCGCGACCCAGCTTTCGACACCGGCGGTTCGGCGCAGCGCGGCGGCGCGCGCGGGCGTCACCTTGTGGAGCTGGATCGCGTCGAGCCGCGCCGCGACGACCGCCTCGACGACGAGCGAGTCGGCGGGATCGACGAAGACGCCGACGCGGCGCGCGCGCTCGCCGGTGCGCGCGGCGAGCGCGGCCGCCTGGTCGAAGGCGAGGTGACGCGGCGAGCGCGGGAAGAAGACGAAGCCGACATGGCTCGCGCCCCCGGCGAGCGCGGCGTCGAGCGTGTCGGGCGTGGAGAGGCCGCAGATCTTGGCGGTGACGGGCATGACTGACTCGAGCGGTGGAGGCGGCGACATAGGCGTGGCGGGGCGGGATTGCCACGTCGCGGCGGCCAACACGACAACCGGGTCACGGTCGTCGAGGTTCTCGCGACGGCGGCCCCCGTCTATGCCGTCGTCGCGACCGTTCCGACCCCTCCTCCCGAATTTTTTCCACCCGTCATCCCGGACGTCGTCCGGGATCCACTCCTCCGCGAGAGTAATACCTACAGAAGGTGCGGGACGGTGGATCCCGGACCAAGTCCGGGATGACGGCAGGGTGGGGCAAGGCAGGTCTCACGCCGACCCAGGTGCGGGTCGTGACCGCGCGATCGCTGTGCTACAGTGTCGCGGCGATCGCGCGCGCGGCGGCGTCGGGGTCGTCGGCCTGGGTGATCGGGCGGCCGATCACCAGGATCGAGGCGCCGTCGTCGGCGGCCTGCCGCGGCGTCACCACGCGCTTCTGGTCGCCGACGGCGCCGTCCGCCGGCCGGACCCCGGGCACCACGAAGAAACCGTCCGGCCACACCGCCTTGGCCGCGCGCACCTCGGCCCCCGAGCAGACGATGCCGTCGAGCCCGGCGGCGCGTGCCAGCTCGGCGAGGCGCAGCACGTGGTCGTGCGCGCTGCCCGCCACGCCGGTGTCGGCGAGGTCGCGCTCGTCGAGGCTGGTCAGCATCGTCACCGCGACCACCCTGGTGTCGGGGTGCGCCGCTGCCTTGGCGTCTTCCAGCATCGCGCGGCCGCCGGCGGCGTGGACCGTCAGCACCGCGGGCGCGAGCGGCGCGAGCGACTGCACCGCCTTGGCGACGGTGTTGGGGATGTCGTGGAGCTTGAGGTCGAGGAAGACGGGGAGGCCGACCTCCTCCAGCGCGCGCACCCCGGCGGGGCCGTTGGCGCAGAAGAACTCGAGGCCGAGCTTGATCCCGCCGACATGGTGACGGACCTTGGCGGCGAGCGCCTGCGCGCGGGCGAGATCGGGCGTGTCGAGGGCGACATAGACGCGGCTGCTCATCACGCGACTCCGGGCGGCACGGCGGTGGGGATCGCGGCGGGCGGTGGCGGCGTGACCGGGACGATGGTGCCCGGCGCGACCGGCTCGCCCGCGCGCGCGGCGGCCAGCGCGCGCTCGGTCTCGAGCGACCGTTCCGCGGCGGTGAGCCGCTGGCGCAGGCGGTAGCGCATCCAATGCTGATAGACGAGCGTCGGCACGAAGCCGAGCAGGAAGGTGGTGAGCAGCAGCAGCGGCAGGTTCACCTCCGCCACCAGGCCGCCGAACAGCTGGATCGAGACGTTGGTCCAGTTGCCGAAGGTGAACACCGCGGCGAGGAACGCCATCAGGCACCAGAACAGGAGCTTCAGGAACTGCATCGCCGCACGCTAGGCGGCGCGTCCCGAATTTACCAGTGCGCGGTGGCGCACCGCGGCGGCGCGGAATGGGACTGGCGTGGCTCGGAAGAGGGAGGCGGCACGACGTGATTACCCTCACGACGCCACCGACGTTTCGGTGGAGCGCGCTTCCGTAAACGTTCGCCGCTCCCGGCTCCCCTTCGTCATAACCGCGCAGGCGGGGATCCATGCACGCTGACGCCTCCCTTCTTGCCGCCACGTCTGCGCGTCTGGATTTCCGCCTTCGCGGGGATGACGAGAGAGGGCGGTGAGGACAGTGACGACGATAGCGCGAGCAACCATCCGGGACAGGGAGGCACGTCGCCGCGTCTCCGCCCGTCACCCCACCTCGCGCCGCAGCGCCGCCACCAGCCCCGGCGAGTGCGTGAGCCGCGCTTCTTCCTCGTCGAGGATGGCACGGAAGGCGGCGCGCTTGATCGCCGCGACGCGCCCCGCGCGCAGCCGCGTCGCCGCGGGTAGTGTCGAGACGGTGATGTCGATCATCCGCTCGGCGCCGTGCAGCCGCCCCCAGAGGTAATCGTTCTCGCGATAGGCGCGGCTGAAGAAGGCCCCGAAGCTGTTGAACTGGATGCCCTTCAGCGTGGCCGCCGCGCCGCCCGAGCGGATCGAGCGGGCGTCGTCGGGCGAGACTCGGTCGACCTTGATCGGGTCGAACTCGTCGAGCCCCTCGCCCTGCAGCAGCGGCAGCGTCGCCACGTCGACGAAGGGGAAGCCGAGATAGTTGAGCAGCATCGGCCGCCGCACCTCGCGCGGTACCGCCGCCAGCGCGGCGGCCATGCGCGCGTCGGTGGCGGCGTCGCGCGCGGTGAGGTCGAGCGAGGCGCCGAACGCGTCGAGCAGCGGCGCGGCGTCGTCGCGCAGCGCGCGCACCTCGCGCCGCAGCGCCGCGTG
This sequence comes from Sphingomonas citri, assembly GCF_019429485.1. GTDB lineage: Bacteria > Pseudomonadota > Alphaproteobacteria > Sphingomonadales > Sphingomonadaceae > Sphingomonas > Sphingomonas citri. The sequence continues at coordinate 11,436 of NZ_JAHXZN010000001.1, forward strand.
CGTGTCGGTGCGCTTGGCGGCGAGATAATCGGTGAGCGAGTCGTAGATCGCGTCGCGCAGCGGCTGGAGCGCGGTGGCGCTCGCCTCATGCTCCAACTCGCCGAGCCGCCGCGCGAGCAGCCGCAGCCGGCGCACGCGGAAGTTGAGATCGAAGGTGCGCAGGAAGGCGACCATCGCCTCGCTCGCGCCGCCGGCATAGACCGCGTCGGCACCGAGCCCGCGCGCGGCGAGCGCGGCGTCGAGCCGCTGGCGCGTGCGACTCCACCGTTGCGCGCCAGGTGAACCGCCGATCGAGTGGAGCAATGCGGCGACGAACTCGATCACCCCGGCGGCCTTGAGCTGGCCGTAGCCGACATAGCTGAAGCCGGCACGCTCGGCCGCCGCCTCCTGCGCGCGGCGGCGCCACGCCACCAGCCGCGCGGGGGTCGGGCGGTCGAGGAAGAAGGTGCGCCCGAACAACTCCTCGATCCCGGCGTCGACCTGCGGCCGGATCGCCTCGGTGATCGCGCGCATCCGCTCGATCCGGCGCGACCGTTCGGCCAGCGCCTCGAGATTGTCGCGGATCGGCTGCTGACGCGGCAGCTCGCTGATCGCGCCGAGGATCGTCTGGAAGAAGCCGGGTGGCCCGGCACTGCCCGCGCCGAGCGTCAGCTTATGGCCGGGCGAGGGGTCGACATAGACGAAGCGGCGGTCGATCTCGCGCTTCGCCGGGCGCTCGCGCAACGCGTCGATCGCGGGGCGAAAGGGCGCGTTGGCGAGCACCGAGCCGTCGATCAGCACCGCGCGCTCGGCGGCGCGTGCGGCGGCGTGGCGCGGCAGAACGCGCTCGAGGAAGTCGCGTCTCCCCGGCCAGCGCCGCCGCCGCGCGCGCAGCACGCGGTCCAGCTCGGCCACCGTGAAGGGCGGGAAGGCGCCGGGGAAGCTCGAGGTCGCGCGCGCGGCGAAGGCGAGCTCGGGGACGGCGGCGAGCGTGTCGAGCGCGACGCCATGGTCGCTGAACGGCAGCACCAGGCGGTGCTCGGTCTCCATCACCTCGGGCGGCGAGTGGAGCTGGAGCCGCTCGGGGTGGCCGCCAAAATCGGTGACGGTGAGGAACAGGTCGAGCGGCTGGCCCGGTGGCAGGAGCCTGGGGCCGCGCGGCGCCGCCGCCATCGCCTCGAAGGCGTCGAGCAGCATCGCGGTGAAGCCCTCGCCCGAGAAGGGCGGTTCGAACCAGCGCGAGCGCACGAAATGCGAGAGCTTGGCGCGGACCTCGTCGCGGGTCGCCTCGTCGAGCGCCTCGAGCTGGTCGGCGCTGCGCCCCGCCGCCATCCAGGCGAGCGGCAGCGCCCAGACCTTGGAGAAGCGCGAGGCCGGCGCGGCGTCGGCGTCGATCAGACGCTCGACGTCGGCGCCCTCGAGCCACAGGTCGGTGAGCGGATCGAGCGACTGACCGCTCGCGATCGCCTGCGCCAGGAACACGCCGTTGATCCCGCCCGCGCTCGCGCCCGCGACGATGTCGGGCAGCACGCGCACGCGCCAGCCCGCGCTCTCCTCGATCTCGTCGAGCAGTGCGCGATAGACGCGCGCGCTGGCGCCGTCGCAGGTCGCGTCGTCACGGGCGGCCCGGCTGGCGCGGGCAAGATGCCACACCTCCTTGACGATGCCGTGCATGTAGACCGCCAGGCTGATCCCGCCGTAGCAGACGAGCGCGAGCCGCAGCTCCTTCTCGCGCACCGCCGCCGTGCTCATGCGGCGACGATCTCGGCCCAGATCGGCAGATGGTCCGAGGCGACCCGGGACGCGGGTGACTGGTGGACGCCGCAGGCGGCCACGCGCAGCGCGCGCGACACCATGATGCGGTCGAGACGCGCGATCGGGCGGCGGGCGTGGAAGCTCGGCCCGGTCTCGGCGAAGTGGAAGTCGCGCGCGAAGTCGCTGAGGCAGCCCGAGGCGCGGCTCCACTCGTTGAGGTCGCCCATCATCACCGTCGCGGGGCCGGGGGCGCGATGCGCGGCGTGCTGGAGGATCGCCGCCGCCTGCCGGCGCCGCCACAGCCCCGAGAGATCGAGGTGCATGCCGATCACGCGCACCGCCTCGCCCCCGATCGCCCCATCCATCGCGATATCGACGCACACCGCGCCGCGCGGCTCGAGCGCGGGGAGGTGGAGCTGCTGGCAGTCGAGGATCGTCGCCCCCTTGCGCACCAGCAAGGCATTGCCGTGCCAGCCCATGCTGGTGGCGCGCATCCCGAGCCCGACCGAGCGCCAGTCGCTGTGCTCCTCGAGCAGGTGCGGGGTGAGCACCGCGGCGCGCTGGCCGAAGCGGCGGTCGGCCTCCTGCAACGCCACCACGTCGGCGTCGATCTCGCGCAGCACCTGGAGGATCCGTTCGGGGTTGCGGCGGCGGTCGGTGCCGATCGCCTTGCGGATGTTGTAGCTGGCGACCTTGAGCCTCATCGCACGCGTAACGAGTCGGGCCGCCCCGCGGTTGCAGCAGCGGGCGCTAGTTAGCGTGACGGTAATCACCTGGCGCTACGATGGCCGGCGAGGCAGTGGATGGACGCGGGATGAAGCGAGGGATCAAGCTGGCGCTGGTGCCCGTGGCGGCGGTGCTGGTGATCGGGCTGGGCGCGGCCGGCGGAGTGGTATTCTCGCGCGACGGCGTCGCGGCGGCGGTTGAATCGGACGTGCGCGCGGACGCGGCGCCCGTCGTGCCGGCGGTGCTGCCGGTGCAATTCTACGCCTTCGATCCGCCGCTGACGGTCAACATCAGGGACACCGACGCGGTGCTCCAGGCGGGTGTGTCGGTGAGCACGCGCGACCCGAAGGTGCTCGACGCGCTGCGGCGCGACGATCCGGCGCTGCGCTCGGCGATGATCCTCGCCTTCGGCGACGCCAGCGAGGCCGCCGACATGACCGACGCGGGCAAGCAGCAGCTGCTCGGCGCGATCACCGGCGCGGTCAACCGCCAGCTCGCCGCGGACGGCTACACCGGGCACGTCGACGCCGCTTACTTCACCGACTTCATCGTGCAGGGCGGCAGCGACGACCAGTGAGCAGGGCGCGACGCGCCGTGGAACGGCGAGTCGTTCGGCCGGTTTGTGTCACTTCGATGGCGCACGCGGGTGCGCTGCGGGCGGCGCCGCGCGCCGCCACGAACCGGAGAGTGAGCGTGAGCGCCAGAGTCTGCACCAGCGTGCCGCTGGTCGCCGCGCGTGACGGCGTGGTGATCATCGAGTCGAGCTGCGGCCGCTCCTTCAACGTCAGCGCCGAGGTGGCGATGCAGATGAGCGAGCATCTCATCCGCAGCGCAGCGCGGGCGCGCGGGCAGCATCGCATGATCGGGGACCGCGGCGAGGGCGTGTAGGCCGCGAACGGTCGAAGGGCGTCTCGCCGAGCGGTGTCTGCCGTTTCTCCAAAGATACCACCGCGCCGCAGTCTCGTACCCGAACTTCGGCTCATCGCAGGTCGCGCTACCGATGAACTCGCACTGCGCCCACACCGGATCGCTGGCGATCGCGGTCGCGCCGCACGCCATGTCGCAAGCGCAATGTTCTCAATATGTTCTGTCCTACATCGCGGCCTCGCGCTATGGCTGAGCGCGTGGAAGGAGGTGCCCGATGATCCTGCTCGACGCCCCGTTGATCACGGCCATGGCCGCGGTGATCGGCAGCTTGGCCGCGTTGGTCTGGTCCTGCCGCCGACGGCCGTGACGACGACGATCTGCTGAACCGCGCTCCTGCGTCGGCAGGATCAGCGGTCCTCCAGGTCATGATCGTCCGTGACTGGGCTCCCGCTCGAGCGGGAGCGCCTTTTCACCCTTCACTTCCGCCTCAGCGGTCGTAGGCGCCGCGGATATGGCCGAGCCAGCCGGCGTTGCCGAGCGGCTCCTCGCGCGGGCGAGCCGGCGCGCTCGGCTTGGCGACGAAGGTCTTGGCGCGCGCGTCGTCGGGGTTGATCGGCTGGGCGAAGCGCAGCCCGGCGGCGCCCTGATCGACCCAGATCACCGTCGCGCCCACCGCGGCCAGCGAACCGACCGTGACGAGCACGGTCGCGCCGCGCTGCAGCCGCTCCGCCTGGTCAACCCGCACGCCGGTGCTCGACAGGTCGCGCACGCGGTGGCGAGTCGCGCCGCCGTGGCCGAAGCGCTCGATCAGCGCGCCCAGCATCACGCGATGGCGCTCCGCGCGCGGCTGATGCTCGCGCGCGGCCGAGTCGCTGCTGACCGCGCCGCTCACGTCAGATGTCCTCGTAGCCGTCGTCGTCACGCGCGCCGCCCGACAGCAGCATGATCACCTCGCGCGGCAGGCGCTGCTCGAAGCGGATGCCCGCCTCGCCGTCGTCGCACCACGCCACCGTGCCGACGAGCGTCTCGAGGCCGCCGATGCGTAGCCAGACGCGTTGCGCGGGCTTGAGCGCGACGCCGCGCAGCCGGCAGCCGCGGTTGGAGACATCGATCACCTGGACCGACTCGCTCTCGCCCAGGAACAGGCGAAGGCTGCCCTCGAGCGCCGTCGGCATGCGCAGCTCGCGGCGGTTGTCGCTCCACGACGCCGCCTCCAGCCACACGTCATCGCCGCCTGCGCTCACCTGCTCCACGTCACGTCCACCTGCCTCGCACGATGATCCGCTTATCGCGCGATAGGCTTAACAGCCCGTAACGGCGTGGTGCATCCGTGCCGCGCTGGCCTTTTCGCGGCAGGGCGATAGGAGCGGGACATGATCGAACCGCGTTCCCCCACCGATGGCCAGCGCCGGTGGACCGCGCGCCGCTATCGCGCCCTGCTGCGCGCGCAGGGGCCTCGTTCCGTACGGTTTCGCACGCGCATGGCGATCCTGACCGGAGCGGTCGCGATCGGCGTCGCCGCCACGCTGTTCGCGCTCGCCGCCGACTCGGTGGGAGCGCTGTTCGCGAGCTACGCACGTCGGTACCGCTATGCCCCGCTGCTCACCACGCCGCTGCTCTTCGCCGTCCTGGTGTGGCTGACGCGGCGCTGGGTCCCGCTCGCGCGCGGATCGGGCATCCCGCAGGTGATCGTCGCGCAGCAGGATCCGGAGCGCGCCACCGGCTCGCTGGTGTCGATCCGCACCGTGGCGGGCAAGACGCTGCTGACGCTCGCCGCGTTGCTCGGCGGCGCCTCGACCGGGCGCGAGGGGCCGACGGTGCAGATCGCCGCCGCGGTGATGGGGCTGAGTCACCGGTTGCTGCGCGTTCCGCTGCGCGGCGCGGTGCTAATCGCGGGCGGCGCGGCGGGCGTGGCGGCGGCATTCAACACGCCGCTCGCCGGGCTGCTCTTCGCGATCGAGGAGCTCGCCTCCGCCTATGAGCAGCGGGTGACGCTGCTGGTGATCGCGGCGATCGTGATCGCGGGCATGGTCGCCCAGTCGGTGCAGGGCGATTACGTCTATTTCGGCGTGATCGGCGCGCATCTGGCGCTCGGCCCGGCGCTGCTGGCGGTGCCGGTCGCGGGGATCGCTGGCGGGTTGAGCGGCGGGTTGTTCGCGCGGCTGATGCTGGCGCTCGCCACTGGCCCTGGCCGGCTGACCGTCTGGTCGAAGCAGCGCCCGGTCGCTTTCGCGGCGATCTGCGGCGTGGTGGTCGGAAGCCTGGGCGTGGCCACCGGGCTGACCTGGGGCACCGGTTATGACGCGGCGCGCGCGATGATCGTCGGGGTCGACGCGCCCTTGTGGTTCGGCCCGGCCAAGTTCCTGGCCACGCTGGCGACCGCGGTGGCGGGGCTGCCCGGCGGCATCTTTGCGCCGTCGCTGGCGGTGGGCGCGGGGCTGGGCAACCTGCTGCGCCCGCTGTTCCCGGACGAGCCCGCCTCGGCGATCGTGATCCTCGGCATGGTCGGCTATTTCGCCGGCGTGGTGCGCGCGCCGCTGACCGCGGTGATCATCCTCTCCGAGACGACCGCGAGCCGCGGACTGATGCTGCCGATGTTCGCCGCCGCCTTCCTCGCCGACGGCGCGAGCAGCCTGGTGTGTCGCGAGAAGCTGTACCACGGGCTGGCGCGCACCTTCGCGCGACCCTGAACCCGCTCGATTTGCGGCTCAGTCGCCCACGGCGGCGCGCCCGCGTCCGGACAGGCTGCGCAGCGTGATCGACCAGCGCGTCGCCGCCATCGCGGCGATGCTGTGCTCCCACTCGTACCGCGCCTCGCCAGCGAGATGGTAGAGCCCGCGCGGCGGCAGCGGCGCGGTGCGACGCTCGAACCGCTCGCCGAGGCGGCGGCGGAAGCGCATCGCGGCGGGCGCGCCGAGCGAGACGCCGACGACGTGATCGAAGTGCGGCCGGTCGCGGTGCCAGCCGATGCCCGCGCCGGGATCGTAGCGGATCAGCAGCGCCTGCTCGAGCGTGCCCGGCGGGAGGCCGACCGCCTGCTCGGCGCGATCGCGCACCGCCGCGAGCCACGGCGGCAGCGGGTCGGTGCGCGCCAGCGCGGCGCGATCGAAATCATAGTGGATGCCGAAGCTGTGTGTCAGCCGCTTGCCGAGCCAGCCCTGGAAGCGGAAGGGCGCGAGCGCGAGCGAGTCGATCCTCTCGACGAGCGCGCGCTCCTCGTCGACATCGACGAACGCGGGGACGCTGCGCAGGCCGGGGATCAGCGACAGGTCGAAGAGGTCGTCCATCGGGCTCCCATATAAGCGAGAGGCCGCCCCTCGCGGGACGGCCTCTCCATTGTCGGCCGGGGCCGGCAGTGTGTCAGGCGGCGGCATGCCCCGCAGAAGCGATCATGCCCGCGCCCTGTGCCGATACCGGCTTGTGACAATGAGACATTCGATCACCTCCTTCCCGTTGTTGACGATGACGCGAAGATGGTTGTTTTCACGCGACTTTCAAGTGGTCGAGCGACGTCACCAATCGACGCCGATCTTGCCGAAGTGCCCGGCCGACTGCTGGAAGCGGAAGGCATCGGGCAGCCGCTCGAGCGGGAAGCGGCGGTCGATCACCGGGCGGATGCCGGTGGCCTCGATCGCGCGGACGAACTCCTGCTGCTGCCGGCGCGAGCCGACGATCAATCCCTGCAGCCGCGCCTGCTTGCCCATCAGCGCCGCGGTCGGCACGTCGCCGGTGACCCCGGCGACGGTGCCGATCAGCGCGATCTGCCCGCCGACGCGCACCGCCTCGATCGACTGGGTCAGCGTGCCCGCGCCGCCGAGCTCGAGCACGTGATCGACCCCGCCGCCGCTCCAGTCGCGCACCGCCCGGCCCCAGTCGGCGACCTCGCGATAGTTGACGACATGGTCGGCGCCGAGGTCGCGCGCGCGCTCCAGCTTCTCACCCGATGAGGAAGTGACGATCGCGGTCGCGCCCATCGCCTTGGCGATCTGGAGGCCCCAGATCGCGACGCCGCCGGTGCCGAGCAGCAGGACCGTGTCGCCCGCCTTGAGCGCGCCCTCGCCGACCAGCGCGCGCCAGGCGGTGAGCCCCGCGGTGGTGATCGTCGCCGCCTCGACCGCGTCATAGCCCTTGGGCGCGCGCGTGAAGGCGGTGGCGGGACGGACGACGGTCTCGGTAGCGTGGCCGTCGATACCGTCGCCGGGCGTGCGGCGGAAGTCGCCGATCGTGGGCGCGCCGTCCTGCCAGTCGGGGAAGAAGCAGGAGACGACCGCGTCGCCGACCTGGAAGTCGGTCACGCCCTCGCCCACCGCCTCGACCGTGCCGGCACCGTCGGCGAGCGCGATGACGCGGTCGCCTGCGGGCATGCCGCCGGTGACGACGCCGAGGTCGTGATAGTTCAGCGAGCTGCCGTGCAGGGCGACGCGGATCGCGCGGCGGCCGGGCGCGCCCGGGTCGGCGCGCTCGGTGAAGCCGAGCGTGTCGAGGGTGGGCGGGGCGCCGATCGTCATGGCCTTCATGTCGGGTCCTTCATGCTTCGCGTGTCGATGGAGCGGGCGGCGATGTCGTGTCGCCGCACGCGCGTTCAAGCGCCGTCGCGCGCGCCTTCACGTGTCGCCGCGCTCAGGCGGGCACGCCCTGCGCCGCGGGGAGCTCGACGATGTCGGACGATTCCGCCCACAGGTTGATCCCGCCGTCGCGCGCGAGCGAGTCGATCCGCGCCAGCTCGTCCTCGGCGAAGTCGAGCCGCTTCACCGCGTCGAGCGAGTCGTCGAGCTGCTCGACCGTGCGCGCGCCGATCAGCGCCGAGCTGACGCGCGGATCGCGCAGCACCCAGGCGATCGCCATCTGCGCCAGCGTCTGCTCGCGTGCCGCGGCGATCGCGTTCAGGTCGCGGATCGCGGCGAGGTTCTGCTCGCTCAGCAGCGACTGGCCGAGCGAGCCGCCGCGCGTGGCGCGCGCGCCCTCCGGCACGCCGTGGAGGTATTTGTCGGTTAGCATGCCCTGCGCCAGCGGCGAGAAGGCGATGCAGCCGGTGCCGAGCGACTCCAGCGTGTCGAGCAGCCCGCGCTCGATCCAGCGGTTGAGGATCGAGTAGCTCGGCTGGTGGATGAACAGCGGGACCTTCTCCTCGGCCAGGATCGCCGCGGCGCGCGCGGTCAGGCCGGGCTCATAGGAGGAGATGCCGACGTACAGGGCCTTGCCCTGACGGTGCAGCTGCACCAGCGCCCCCATCGTCTCCTCCAGCGGCGTGTTCGGGTCGACCCGGTGCGAGTAGAAGATGTCGACATAGTCGAGCCCCATGCGGCGCAGGCTCTGGTCGCAGCTGGCGATGAGATATTTGCGCGACGAGCCGACATCGCCGTACGGCCCGGGCCACATGTCCCAGCCCGCCTTGGTCGAGACGATCAGCTCGTCGCGATGCGTGGCAAAGTCGGTCGCGAGCACGCGGCCGAAGGCCTCCTCGGCTGAGCCGTAGGGCGGCCCGTAGTTGTTGGCGAGGTCGAAGTGGGTGACGCCCTGATCGAAGGCGCGGCGGAGGATCGCACGGCCGGTCTCGAACACGTCGCTGCCGCCGAAGTTCTGCCACAGGCCGAGGCTGATCGCGGGCAGGCGCAGCCCGCTGCGGCCGACGCGACGGTACGGCATCCGCCCATCATAGCGAGCGGAATCAGCGGTGTAGGGGGCGGGGTAGGGCATGCGACGGCTCCGTGACGACCGGGTAATGGCGCCCCTAACGTCCGTCGACGCGGGGCGGTGCCGCCCAACGCGGCGACCCGCGATCATCGCTCGCCAAACCGCCGCGAGCCTCTATGATCCGACGGCAGAGGGGAGATGCGAGGATGGAGCAGGGCGAGGCCGCGCTCGAGCGGCTGGCGGAGGACCCGCGCTACCGGCGGCTGGTCCGGCGCCGCGGTCGGCTCGGGCTGGCGCTGACCGCGGTGATGCTCGTCGCCTATCTCGGCTTCGTGCTGCTGGTCGCCTTCGACAAGCCGCTGCTCGCGCGGTCGCTGGCGGGCGGGGCCACCTCGCTGGGCATTCCCATCGGGCTGGGCGTGATCCTGCTGGCGATCGCGCTGACCGGGATCTACGTGTACCGCGCCAACCGCGAGTTCGACGCCGAGGTCGCCGCGATCGTCGCCGAGGCGCGGCGATGACCGGCTCGGGCGGCGGCACCGGATGGCCCGCGCTGGCGATGTTCGGCTGTTTCGTGCTGCTGACCCTCGCGATCACGCGCTGGGCGGCGCGGCGGACGCGCACCGCGGCCGACTTCTACGCCGCCGGCGGCGGCATCACCGGCTTCCAGAACGGCCTGGCGATCGCGGGCGACTTCATGTCGGCGGCGTCGTTCCTCGGCATCTCGGCGCAGATCTTCGCCGACGGCTATGACGGGCTGATCTACTCGATCGGCTTCCTGGTCGGCTGGCCGATCGTATTGTTCCTGATGGCGGAGCGGCTGCGCAACCTGGGCCGCTTCACCTTCGCCGACGTGGCCTCGTTCCGCTTCGCGCAGACGCCGGTGCGCACGCTGGCGGCGATGTCGACGCTGCTGGTCGTGCTCTTCTATCTGATCGCGCAGATGGTCGGGGCGGGGCAGCTGATCCGGCTGCTGTTCGGCCTGCCTTATCCTTATGCGGTGGCGATCGTCGGCGTGATGATGACGCTGTACGTGCTGTTCGGCGGCATGCTCGCGACCACCTGGGTGCAGATCGTCAAGGCGGTGCTACTGCTCGGCGCGGCGAGCTTCATGGCGACGGCGGTGCTGTGGCAGTTCGGCTCGCCCGAGGCGCTGTTCGCGCGCGCGGTGCAGGCCAAGGCAGCCGCCGCCGCCGCCAAGGGCGCGGCGCCGGCCGAGGCGCTCGCCGCCGGGCGCGCGATCATGGGGCCGGGCGGCTTCATCAAGGACCCGGTCTCGGCGATCTCGCTCGGGCTCGCGCTGATGTTCGGTACCGCCGGGCTGCCGCACATCCTCATGCGCTTCTTCACCGTACCCGACGCGCGTGCGGCGCGCACCTCGGTGCTGTGGGCGACGGGTTGGATCGGCTATTTCTACCTGCTGACCTTCGTGATCGGCTTCGGCGCGATCGTCCTGGTCGGCACCGACCCGCGCTACCTCGACGCCGCGGGCGCGCTGCGCGGCGGCGGCAACATGGCCGCGGTACACCTCGCGCACGCGATCGGGGGCGACCTGTTCCTCGGCTTCGTCTCGGCGGTGGCGTTCGCGACCATCCTCGCGGTGGTCGCGGGGCTGACGCTATCGGGCGCCTCGGCGGTGAGCCACGATCTCTACGCCAGCGTGTTCCGCCGCGGCCGCGCGGACCAGGCGGCGGAGCTGCGCGTCTCGCGCGTGACCGTGGTGGCGCTCGCGCTGGTCGCGATCGCGCTCGGCATCCTGTTCGAGAAGCAGAACGTCGCCTTCATGGTCAGCCTGGCGTTCGCGATGGCGGCCTCGGCCAACTTCCCGGTCCTGCTGCTGTCGCTGCTGTGGCGCGGCTGCACCACGCGCGGCGTCGTCGCGGGCGGGGCGGTCGGGCTGGCGCTCGCGCTCGGGCTGACGATCCTGTCGCCCGCGATCTGGGTGACGGTGCTGGGTCACGGCGCCGCGATCTTCCCCTATGGCTCGCCCGCGCTCTTCTCGATGCCCGCGGCGTTCGCGACGATCTGGCTGGTCTCGCGCCTGGATCGAAGCGGCCGGGCGGCGGTGGACCGCGCCGGCTATGTCGCGCAGCGGGTTCGGTCCGAGACCGGCATCGGGGCCGTCAAGGCGAGCGATCACTGATCGGTTCGGAGTGGCGGGAAAGAATCTTTACATAGCCTTAACACCCTCTTTTCAGATCATCGTTTCTGCGGCACGGTCTATCGTGTGGTGCGCCATGTCGGCGACGCGGGAGACCGAGAATGAAGAGGGAATGGACCTTGGCGTTGAGCGCGCTGGGGCTGATCGCGGTACAGCCGGCGGGCGCGGACCGAAGCACCGCGCAGTTCACCTCGGTGACGGTGTTCGGCGACAGTCTGGTCGACGCCGGCAATCTCTACCTCTCCAACGGCGGAACCCGCCCCGACCCGAGCCAAGGCTATTTCCAGAACCGCTTCACCGACGGCTTCGACTATCCCGATCTGATCTCGCTCAAGCTCTTCGGCGTGCCGACCACGCCCTCGCGCGCCGGCGGGAGCAACTATGCCTATGGCGGCGCGCGCGTGGTCGACACCGGTGACGTCATCCCCGACCTGGGCGCACAGCTCAGCACCTTCGCCGCCTCGGGCAAGGCGATCGATCCCAATGGCCTGTACATCCTCAACTTCGGCGGCAACGACGTGTTCGGCGCCAAGGGCGTGTTCGGCCCGGTCGGCGCGATCGGCGACTATCCCGACGTGAACAGCTATCTCGAGGCGGCGGCGAACCAGTATGTCGCCGGGATCAAGGCGCTCAACGAGCGCGGCGCGCGCAACATCCTGTTCACCGACTTCCCGCTCGCCGGCGACCCGTACACCATCGCGGCCAATAACTATCTGCGCACCGCGCTGGGCGGGCTGACCGTCAGCGCAGGGACCGACCTGTACTTCTACAGCCTCAGCGAGTTCAACGTGCGGGTGCTGCAGCACCCCGACCAGTTCGGGTTGCCGCCGCTGCGTGCCGATACCAACTGCGTCGCCGCGGGCGCGCAGGCGAGCGGCTGCGCGGGCTTCTTCTCGTTCGACGGCGTCCACGTCACCGGCGCGGTGCAGGCCGCCGGCTTCCGCGACATGGACCAGCGCTTCGGCCTGACCAGCGCGGTGCCCGAACCCTCGGTCTGGTCGATGCTGATCCTCGGCTTCGGCCTGGTCGGCGCGGCGCTGCGGCTCGGCCGCCGGCGCCGTGTCGCCGCGGCAAGCGCGGCCTGACCGCACGACGGGCGGCGGGACCGACGCGCGCACGATGGTGCGCGAGGAGGCTCACGGCGATCGTCCCGGCGGCATCGGGACGACGTTGGCGTGACGCGCGAGCCAATACCAGCGGCCATGGTGGCGCTGGTAGATGTTGGTATAGCGCCGTCGCAGCGGGGCGGTGCCGTAGGTCCGCCCCAGCTCGCTCGCCGCGGTGGGGGTGAACCGCTCGCTGCCCATCACCACGCCGGTGTCGCCGCTGACGCGAACGCGCTCGATCGTCCGGTCGAACTCTTCCGCGCCGATTCGTCCGTCCCGCATCATCGCCAGGAACTCCTCGCGCGAGAGGACGCGGCCGGTCGGCGCGTTGATCGTCAGCTCGGGCGCGGACAGCGCCGCCAGCTTCGCGACGTCGGCCTGCGCCACCATCTCCTTCTGCGCCATGTCGAGCCGCGCCAGCGCCGCCTCGACACCGCGTGGGGCGGCGGGCGCTGTCGTCGCGACCGCGGAGAGGAGGCCCGCGACGGCGGTCGCGACGATCGACATATGACGCATCGCTGATCTCCCATTGAGCCGGGCAGAATGGCCTGGAGCGAGCCCGGAAACAATCGCCCTGACGGAGCGCGGTGGCGCAAGGGGCAGCCCGGGCATGGAGGCGCCGGCACCGCCTGATCCGCTCCTGCGACCTACCGCGCGCGCGAGGGAAGCGACTCGGTTCGCCCGAGGGGTGGGCTGATCGCTGGACTCGCTCACGGCCACCCGCGGCCGCCGAGACCGATGCGGCGGCAGCGAGCACGCGCGCTCGGTCGGTGGCTCCGTCAAGATCTGGAGCGTGGTCATGTTGAACCGCCGCGATGCTGGACGTCGGCGAGCGGGGGCCGCCGCTCGAACGCGGTGAAGGCGGAGGCGTGGTGCCGGTTGCAGGGATCGAACCCGCGACCTTCGGTTTACAAATCTTCTGGTAAACTTTTCCTAACCAAGGTTAACCCAAGATCAACGGAAATCAGCCATTTTTCAGCATTCTGTGCTATGCCTAGTGGCCTCTCCGAGGTCGATAGCGGGTCAAATCCCCACACTTTTCCCCACACAATGTTCGACTTTTCTCCCCTACCGCGCTAGCGGAGAGGCGAGCCGGATTAGCTCAGATGGTAGAGCAACCGCCTTGTAAGCGGTAGGTCGTCGGTTCGAGTCCGACATCCGGCACCGCAATGGGCCGCGTTCCGGTACTCAGTGTCCTGGTAGCCGATCATAGATGTAATTTCCAATTACACCGACGATGATGGCAAGAACCACTCCGCCTCCAAGGACTTTAAGCATAGCAATTCGTCGATCTTGACGAGGAATATTGTCTCCCCAGTAAAATACGTACCGCGGAAACAAAGGTCTTAAAAGTTTCTCTAAAGGATCAGACAGTAAAAGCAGAAACATCGGCAACAAGACAAGAGGCATGAAGTAGTATGTCATGTCGCTTTCTGTTGAACGCATGGTGTCTACTCTGAAGATGTATTCTGCTAAGGTCCGAGAGGTTCTTCTGATCTCTTTTATTCGTTCGATTTTGCGGTCGGTGGCCGATTCCATCATGAATGTCATGGCGGACAAAGCGCTGACACCGATCAATGGGAAGGCTCGCACAAAGTTTTTTGCGGAGAAAGCGTTTCGGATTTTTGAGCTTTTTACCTTATCTATCCGCTCTTCAATGGTGGACGCCGTCACAAAGGTCCAATCCTTGTCGTTGGATGAGACTGCAAATGATATTGGGATGCTGTCTGAATTTTGTTCATATGCAACATCGCTGAATGTCACCTCCACGTAACATTCAGGATCGACAGGATTAATCGCTTTCAAGCTCATCCTCACAACAGCCCGCGTGCCGTCGTTTTCTTCGCTGACTATCTCCGAAACGCTAGCGTGGTCTGCAATCACCCCGTTCCTGTATTTCACAGCGTATTTGAAAGCGGCGTCGATACCGCCCGACGCTTTCTTTATCTGTTCGTTTTGGGCGTCTTTGATGCGGGTTAGCTCTACTTCATTCAAGAAGAATCCGCTCTTGATCTTCGGCGTCACCTCAGTCTTCACGTGACTCATCCCCCCCGAAAATACCCGTCTTCTTGCCCGATGACCAATCAGTGTCACTTCGCTTGCTAGCGCTTAGCGGTGCAAGCATCCCCCTACCCAACGAGAACGCGCGTCGCTTTACTAGTACGAGATGGTTGAGCGGCTCAAGCTGCTCCATCTGGAGGCGAGCGGTTAAAGCCTAGAAGACGACACCATTCCGGTTGAACCGGTGAACGCTGCCTTAGAGATCTGCGGGTACGTCGGTTGCACGCGGTTGAAAGGCAAGCGAGCGGCCCCTCCACCTAACACATAGCGAACAGCTCACGCGTACTAGGAGACTGCTCAGCGAGATGCGCGGAACCCCTTACGGAGGCCCGGCGAAAAATCCCCACACAAATCCCCACACTGGCTATCGAACCGGCAGAAATCCGCAGATTTCCGCCACTTTTTCCAGGGGAAAGAACGTCTTACAAAACCGCTGCTCTACCAGCTGAGCTAAACCGGCGCGGCGGCCCTCATGCGTCAGCCGACGCCGAAGGTCCAGCCCTCGGTCCGCGCCACCGCCGCGGTGAGCCCCCTCGGCTGCCACAGACCGGGTTCGTTCACGCGCGTGCGCAGCCAGGCGGCAGCGAGGATCGCGTCGGTGGCATGGTCGTCGTAGCGCGCGAGCGGCGCGTGGGGCATGCTGCCGAGCGCCGCCAGCGCGGCGTCGAGCGCGGCCGCGTCGCGCAGCTTGCTCCGTCCCTTGCGCAGACCCGCGGCACGCGCGGCGATCGCGGTGTAGATCTCCACCACCAGCGCCCCCGTCGGCGGCACCGCGTCGAACGGCCAGACCGCGATACGCCCGTCGAGGTGGTGGAGCAGGCGCATGCCCGCGAAGCTCGCCTTGGCGACCTGCGCGGCGCCGATCGCGTCATAGACGGTGGAGGGCTTGGTGCTGCCGTCGTGCGCCACCTCGCACACGCGCCAGTGGAGGAAGTCGCGCTTGGCGCCGTCGGCCGCGCCGAGATAGAAGTGGCGGCCGCGCCGCGCCTCGAGGAAGGACGCGGCGCCGAGGTCGTCGTCCGGGCTCGCCTCGTCGACGTAGCGCCACAATGCCGGCGCGTCGTTCGTCTCGGTCTCGCCGGGCAGATGCGCGCCGCGCGCGATGAACGGTGCGGAGAAGCTGAAATCGAAGCCGACCAGCATGGCGCGGTCGCGCCGCGCGAGCAGCCAGTCGAGCACCTCCGCGCGTGACCAGTCGCGGCCCGACGGGGTGACCAGCGCGGGCGCGTCGTCGCCCAGGCCGCAGCGCGCTACCGCGATGCCGCGGTGGCGGCGGCCGCGCGCCCCCGACCAGTCGATCGCGACGAACTCGGTGAAGCGGCCGGGCGGCGGCGCGCTCACCGCGCCGCGATCACGTCCGCGGTGAAGCGCGCGACGTCGAAGCGCGCGCCGGTCGGATCCTCGCCGCGGCGAACGATCACGAGCCGCTCAGACGGCACCACCATGACATATTGTCCGCGATTGCCCTGCGCCGAGTAGCTCCCCGCGGGCAGTCCCTGGCGCGGGCCGAACAGCCAGATCGAGGCGCCGTAGCCCTCGTCGCGCTCGGGCTGAGGCAGGCGCGGCGTCGTCATGTAGCGCATCCAGCCGGCGGGCAGCAGGCGCCGCCCCTGCCACACGCCGTCCTGAAGCCAGAACTGGCCGAGCCGGGCGAGGTCGCGCGCGGTGGTCCATACCGCGCTGGAGAGCAGGTAATTGCCCTGCCAGTCGCTCTCGACCACCGTGTGCCGCATGCCCAGCGGTGTGAGCAGCCGCCCGGGCAGTTCGCGATAGCGCGCCTCGCCGAGCGACGCGCGCAGCGCCCGCACCGCGAGCAGGATATCGTTGTTGGCGTAGCGGAAGTGCGTGCCCGGGCGCGACGACAGCGGCCAGCCGGTGGCCTGCTCGGTCACGGCGGTACCGCCGAAATACAGCGCGTCCGTGCGGTTGCCGGCGGTGTCGCTGTGGAGCCCCGAGCTCATCCGCAACAGCTGGTCGAGCGTGATCCGCGCGCGCGGGTCGCCGGGGCGGCGCCATTCGGGCACGGACGCGGGGCGCAGCGGGTCGACCCCGCTCATGCCGACCAACGTGCCGGTGATGCTCTTCGCCACCGACCAGGTGCGGTTGGGGACATAGGGGCCGAAGCCCTCGCGGTAGCGCTCGGCGACCACCTGACCGTCGCGCAGCACGACGACGCCGAGCGTCTCGGTGCCGCGCCCGTACGCGCCCTCGAACGCGCGCGCCACCGCACCGGCTAGCGCGGGCGCGGGGCGGGGGGCGATGCCGGCGTCGCCGAGCGGCCAGCGCCGCGGGTCGGGTCCGGGTGCGCGCGGCAGTCCGGGCGCCGGAGCGCGCGCGATCGCCTCGGCACCGATCGGCGCGAGCGTGCAGCCCGTGCCCGCCGCCCAGCTGGCGTGTCGCGGCGGCTGAGCGGGATCGAAGGCGACGCTCACCGTCCGCGCCGGTCGGTCCACCCGCGCCGCCAGCGTGGGCACGATCGCGTCATATTCCGGATAGATGCCGCGTAGCTCGAGCGTCTCGACCGAGCGCTCGCTGCGCCCGGCAGTGTACAGCCCGTCGCACAGATTGTAGGCCTTGTACCCCGCCGCGATCGCGCGCGCGTAACGCTGGTGGTCGTCGTAGCGCACAGATTGCGGCGACTGCGCCGCGGCGGGTGCGGCGAGCAGGGCGGAGAGGAGGAGCTTAGTCGCGGTGCGCATGCCGCCGCTCATCCCACCAGGCGAGCCGCTCGGCAACGCGCTTCTCATAGCCGCGATCGGTCGGCGCGTAGAAGCGTTGCGGCGGCAGCTCGTCGGGCCAGTAGGTCGCGCCCGAGAAGCCGCCCTCGCTGTCGTGGTCATATTCGTAGTTCGCGCCATAGCCGATCTGCTTCATCAGCTTGGTCGGCGCGTTGAGGATGTTGGCGGGCGGCATCAGCGAGCCGGTCTCGCGCGCCACCTTCCACGCCGCCTTCTGCGCGGCATAGACCGCGTTCGATTTGGGCGCGGTGGCGAGATAGACGCAGGCCTGCGCGATCGCCAGCTCGCCCTCGGGTGACCCGAGGAAGTCATAGGCCTCCTTGGCGGCGAGGCATTGCGCCAGCGCCTGCGGGTCGGCGAGCCCGATGTCCTCCACCGCGGCACGCGTCAGCCGGCGCAGCAGGTAGAGCGGCTCCTCACCAGCGGTGAGCATCCGCGCGAGATAATAGAGCGCCGCCTGCGGGTCCGAGCCGCGGATCGATTTGTGCAGCGCGCTGATGAGGTTGTAATGCCCCTCGCGGTCCTTGTCATAGACCGCGACGCGGCGCTGGAGGAAGCTCGACAGGCCGGCCGGGTCGAGCGGGGCAGGTAGGTCGACCGAGAAGAGCGTCTCGACCTGGTTGAGCAGGAAGCGCCCGTCGCCGTCGGCGCTCGCCACCAACGCGTCGCGCGCGGCGGGGTCGAGCGGCAGCGCGCGGCCGACCTCGGTCTCGGCGCGCGCGATCAGCTGCTCCAGCGCGGAACGGTCGAGCCGGTGGAGGATCAGCACCTGCGCGCGGCTGAGCAGCGCGGCGTTGAGCTCGAACGACGGATTCTCGGTGGTGGCGCCGACCAGCGTCACCGTGCCGTCCTCGACGTAAGGAAGGAAGCCGTCCTGCTGCGCGCGATTGAAGCGGTGGATCTCGTCGACGAAGAGCAGGGTGCGCTTGCCCAGCCGGGCATGGTCGCGCGCCTCGGCGAAGGCCTTCTTGAGGTCGGCGACACCCGAGAACACCGCCGAGATGGCGGCGAAGCGCAGCCCCACCGCCTGGGCGAGCAGCCGCGCGATCGTGGTCTTGCCGGTGCCGGGCGGCCCCCACAAGATCATCGACGAGAGCCGCCCCGCCGCCACCATCCGCCCGATCGCGCCCTCGGCGCCGGTGAGATGGTCCTGCCCGACGACCTCGTCGAGCGCGCGCGGACGCAGCCGGTCGGCGAGCGGCGCGTCGGCCGCGGCGGGCGGGTCGGGGGGAGCGGCCGGGTCGAGCCCGGCGAACAGGTCGGCCATCGCGCCGATGTAGGCGCACGCGGCCGGCGCGTCATCTCGCGATCTGACGATATATCGCAGACCATCTTGACGAAAGAGCTGTACGATATATCTTGAGCGCATCGCATAAAGGAGTCGATCATGTTTGGACAGATGCACGGACACGGCCGCCACGGTGGCATGGGGCGCGGCTGCGGTTCGCGCGGCGGTCGCGGCGGCGGCTGGGAGCGGGTCGCCGCGGAGTTCGCCACCCGCTGGGACGAGGCGGCGCGCGGCGGCGGGCGTCGGCGGATGTTCGACGGCGCCGAGCTGCGGCTGGTGCTGCTCAAGCTGATCGCGGACGAGCCGCGCCACGGCTATGAGCTGATCAAGGCGATCGAGGACCTCACCGGCGGCGCCTATGCGCCTAGCCCGGGAGTGGTCTATCCCGCGCTGTCGATGCTCGCCGAGATGGAGCAGATCGAGGAGCAGGCGAGCGAAGGCGCGCGCAAGCGCTTCGCCGCGACCGACGGGGGGCGCGCCCATCTCGCGGAGAAGGCGGCGGAGGTGGCGACACTGCTCGAGCGGCTCACCGGGCTCGGTGCCGAACGCTCGCGCGGCGACCACGCCCCCGTGCGGCGCGCGCTCCACAACCTGCGCCACGCGGTGCAGAACCGGCTGCACGGCACGGCCGACGAGGAGGAGATGTTCCAGGTCGCCGCGCTGATCGACGCGCTGGCGCAGACGATCGAGCGGCGGAAGTGAGCGTCTCGGTCGCGCGCGTGCCGACGCACTCGGCGAGCCGCTATCTCCAGCAGCTCGCCAAGCACTGGAGCCACAAGATGACGGTGCGCTACTCGGCGGAGGAGGGCGAGATCGACTTCCCCAACGGCGCGCGCCTGGCGATGCGCGCCGACAGCGAGACGCTCGACGTGGTGCTCACCGTGCCGGAGGGCGAGGACGTGGCGCGGATGCGCGAGGTGGTGTCGAGCCACCTCGACCGCTTCGCCTTCCGCGAGGCGCCGCTCACCTTCGACTGGCGCGAGGGCTGAGGAGGGATCACAGCCGGCTCAGCCACGAGGCGCTGGCCGGCCTCACCACCACCGTCTCGCCTTGTGCCCCGGCGAAGGCCGGGGCCCAGTTGGGAGGACGATGGTGGCTCTCACCTCGGCCTTCCCAGCTGGGCCCCGGCCTTCGCCGGGGCACGATTAGGTACGAGAGCGTCGCGAGCGAAAGTCGTCGACCGCGTCACCGCCCCGCCAGCAGCTCGCGGTACACGTCAAGCACCGCCTCGTTGGCGGTGTCCCAGCGGAAGCTCTTGGCGTGCTCGTGCGCGGCCTCGCCCATCGCGCGTCGCCGCGCCGGGTCGCGCGCCAGAGTCGCGATCGCGGCGGCATAGCCCTCGATGTCCTGCGGCGTCACCAGCAGCCCGGTGACGCCGTCGTCGAGCAGGTCGACCGCGCCGGTCGCGCGCGCCGCCACCACCGGCACGCCCGCGGCCATCGCCTCCGAGGTCACCTGGCCCCAGGTCTCGGTGACGCTCGGGTTGAACAGTAGGTCCATCGACGCCACCGCGCGGCCGAGGTCGTCGCCGCTCTGGAAGCCGGCGAAGGCGGCCTGCGGCACGCGCTCGGCGAACCAGTCGCGCGCGGGCCCCTTGCCGACGATGAGCACGCGGTGCCTGATCTCCATGGCATCGAGCCGCGCCAGCACGTCGGCGAAGACGCCGAGCCCCTTCTCCAGCACCAGTCGCCCGAGGAAGCCGATCGCCAGTTCGTCGTCGGCGATACCGAGCGAGCGTCGCCACGCCAGGTCGCGCGCGGACGGGTGGAAGCGGCGATGGTTGACGCCGCGGCCCCAGAGCGACACCGGAGTCGTCACGCCGAGCCCGCGGATCACCTCCGCCATGGACGGCGTCGGCACCAGCACGCGGTCGGCACGGTCGTAGAAACGGCGCAGGATCCACTTGATCGCGGGCTGCACCACGGCGAGGCCGTAATATTCGAAGTAGGTCTCGAAGCGCGTGTGCACCGCCGACACCACCGGGATGCCGTGTCGCCGCGCCCAGGTCACCGCGGCATGGCCGAGGAACTCGGGCGATGACACGTGGACGATATTGGGCGCGAACGCTTCCAGGTCGCGGCGCGGGCGCGCGGGCAGGCCACGCCCGAGCTTATATTCGCCGCGGCCGCCGGGCATCGGGATGGCGGGCACGTCGACGACGGTGCCGCGCGCCTCGAACGCGGGGGTTGGCGTGGTCGGCGAGTAGACTCGCACCGCCACGCCGCGGTCGAGCAGGTGGCCGACAAGCAGGTTCTGCGCCTGGTTGGCGCCGTCGCGCACGTAATTGTAGTTGCCGCTGAAGAAGGCGACGCGCGGCGAGGGCGTGCCGCCGTCGGCGGCAGAGGAGGCGGGAGGCGAGCTCATCGCGCGCCCGCTAGCTCGTTTCTGCGGCAAAATCGCGGCTGATCGGCATCGCGGGTCAGGCCGGCTCGATCTCGTCGCTCCGTCGGAGCCGCCGGATGCGCGGCTCGCGGTCGAGCATCGCGACGCGCCGGATCGTCTGGCGCAGCTCGTCGCGCTTGTCGTGGATCGAGGCGATCACCGGCCCCATTGCCACGCCGAGATCGACCAGCACCGCCTCGGACAGTTGTAGCGAGCTCTCCAGCGTCTCGGGGACGGCGTCGGTGACGCCGGCCTTGTAGAGCTCAGCGGCGTGGACCGTGTCGCGCGCGCGCGCGATGATCGGCAGGTCGGGGAAGGACTCGCGCAGCCGCCGCGCCAGCCGCACCGTCAGCACCGGATCGTCCATCGTCAGGATCAGCGCGCGCGCACTGGCGAGATCGAGCCGATCGATCAGCTCGGCGCGCGAGACGTCACCGAACACCACGGGATAGCCCGCGGCGCGCGCCTCCGCGACCGCGTCGATGTCGGCCTCCACCGCGACGAACGGCTGCTGGTGGCGCGCCAGCATGTCGGCGACGAGCTGACCGACGCGACCGAAGCCGAACACCACCGCGCGCGTGCCCTGCTCGGCCGAGACCGCGTCGGGCAGGGGGTCGCGTCCCTCGATCCGGCGCGACACGACGCGACCCAGCTTGGCGAGCAGCGGCGTGATCGTCAGCCCGATCGCGGTGACGGTCTGCCAGAAGGCGGCGGTGGAGCCGAGGATCAGCTGCGCCTGCGCGGCGGTGGCGAGCACGATCAGCGTCGTCTCGGACGGGCTGCCCATCAGCAGGCCGGTCTCCAGCGCGATGCCGCGACGCGCGTTGGCGACGCGCAGCAGCAGGTAGGTCACCACCGCCTTGGCGCTCACCACCCCGATCACCGCGGCGAGCAGCGACCCCCAGTTCGCGAGGATCAGCTTGAGGTCGAGGCTCATTCCCACCGTGATCAGGAACACGCCGAGCGCGAGGCCCTTGAACGGCGCGGTCATCACCTCGACCTCGCTGTGATACTCGGTCTCGGCGATCAGCAGGCCGGCGAGCAGCGCGCCGACGATCGGCGACAGCCCCGCCGCGGTGGTGGCGACGCTGGCGACGATCACCACCAGCAGTGAGGCGGCGAGGAACAGCTCGGGGCTCTTGGTGCGCGCCGCCTGCGCGAACAGCCGGGGCAGCACCAGCCGCCCGCCGACGTACATCGCCATCACCGTGAGCGCGCCGCGCAGCGCGACGCCGGCGATACCGACCCAGCCGGCCGCCGCGGTCGGCGCCATCGCGCCGAGCGAGAAGATGATCGGCACCAGCGCGAGATCCTGGAACAGCAGGATGGCGAAAGCGCCGCGCCCGACCGGGCTGGACGTGCCGACCAGCGGCAGCACCAGCGCGGTGCTCGACAGCGCGAGCGCGAGCCCGAGCCCGGCCGAGCCACTCCAGTTCTGACCGAGATAGTGGAGGGTGACGCCGATCAGCAGCGCCGAGCCGAGCAACTGCATCGGCCCGGTCCCGAAGACGAGCTGTCGCATCGCCCACAGGCGCCTGAAGGAGAGCTCTAGCCCGATCGAGAAGAGCAGCAGCACGATCCCGAACTCGGCGAAGGGCTCGATCGCCTCGGGATCGGAGATGGTGAGATAGTAGAGCCATGGCGCGCGCGGCACGAGCGCGCCGAGCCCGGCGGGACCGACGAGCACGCCCACGAGGATGAACCCGATCACCGGGCTGATGCGGAAACGCGCGAACGCCGGAATGACCAGCCCCGCCGCGCCGAGGATCACGAGCGCGTCGCTGAAGCCCTCATTCTGAAGTCCGATTGCCATGATCGGGGTTGTAAGCGGGATCGAGCGCGCTTGTCGCGTTGTGCCGAGAGAAAAAGTGCGGGGCCGGCGGATGGGTTGGTCGTCGCCGGTGGCCCGCTGCCGATCTCCCGAGCCCGTCATCCTCGCGAAGGCGGGAGTCCAGACGCGCGGACCTGAGAAGGAGCCGCGACGCCGGCGTTTATGGCTCCCGCCTTCGCGGCCATCACGAAGGATCGTCGAAAGGAGATCGGCGACGAGCCCTCGTTGCTCCTTCCGTTCCGCCGGCGTCGCGAAGGGCGAGGCGACGCATCCGCGCTCGGCACCCTGCCTCGCGCACGTCTAGCGATCCAGGAGGGCGGCGCGCCGGAACGCGCCGCCCTCTGTCAGCTCAGGCCCAGGCGGCCATCTTCTTCTCGAGGTTGACGCGCACCGCCTCGAAGAACTGCTCGGTGGTCATCCACTTCTGGTCCGGCCCGATCAGGATCGCGAGGTCCTTGGTCATGTCGCCGCTCTCGACCGTCTCGACGCAGACCTGCTCCAGCGTCTCGGCGAAGCGGGTGACGTCGGGCGTGCCGTCGAACTTGCCGCGATACTTGAGCCCGCCGGTCCAGGCGAAGATCGAGGCGATCGGGTTGGTCGAGGTCGCCTTGCCCTGCTGGTGCTGGCGATAGTGGCGGGTGACGGTGCCGTGCGCCGCCTCGGCCTCGA
Organism: Sphingomonas citri; assembly: GCF_019429485.1. Classification (GTDB taxonomy): domain Bacteria; phylum Pseudomonadota; class Alphaproteobacteria; order Sphingomonadales; family Sphingomonadaceae; genus Sphingomonas; species Sphingomonas citri. Next base: position 34,633 of record NZ_JAHXZN010000001.1, read on the forward strand.
TCGTCTTGCCGTCGGGGGTCATCAGCACCGAGGTCATCAGCCCGAGCGAGCCGAAGCCCTGCGCGACCTGGTCGGACTGAACGTCGCCGTCATAGTTCTTGCAGGCCCAGACGAACTCGCCGTTCCACTTGAGCGCGGAGGCGACCATGTCGTCGATCAGGCGATGCTCGTAGACGATGCCGGCGGCCTTGAACTGGTCGACGAACTCGCTCTCGTACACCTCGGCGAAGATGTCCTTGAAGCGGCCGTCATAGGCCTTGAGGATGGTGTTCTTGGTCGAGAGATACACCGGCCAGTTGCGGCCCAGGCCGTAGTTGAGCGAGGCGCGCGCGAAGTCGCGGATCGACTCGTCGAGGTTGTACATGCCCATTGCGACGCCGGCAGACGGGAAGTCGAACACCTCGTGCTCGATCGTCTCGCCGCTCTCGCCTTCCCACTTCATCGTCAGCTTGCCCTTGCCGGGCACCTTGAAGTCGGTCGCCTTATACTGATCGCCGAAGGCGTGACGGCCGACCACGATCGGGTGGGTCCAGCCCGGGATCAGGCGGGGCACGTTCTTCATCACGATCGGCTCGCGGAAGACCACGCCGCCGAGGATGTTGCGGATCGTGCCGTTGGGCGAGCGCCACATCTTCTTGAGGCCGAACTCCTCGACGCGCGCCTCGTCGGGCGTGATCGTGGCGCATTTCACACCGACGCCATACTTCTGGATCGCCTTGGCGCTCTCCACCGTGACGGCGTCGTCGGTGGCGTCGCGGTGCTCGATGCCGAGGTCGTAATAGTCGAGGTCGATGTCGAGGTAGGGCTTGATCAGGCGCTCGCGGATCCACTCCCAGATGATGCGAGTCATCTCGTCGCCGTCGATCTCCACGACGGGCGTCTTCACCTTGATCTTGGCCATGCCGGTGTCCTTGCTGAGAAGCGTTGCCGCGGTCGATAGGGGCAAGGGCGCGGGGGATCAACCGGGGGGTGGAAGCTCGCGCCTCTCTCCTCCCCCGTCATCCTGAGCTCGCCTCAGGATCCATCGCGCCGCACACTCAGCGACGGCGGTGCCTGCCGGACGGTGGATCCTGAAACGAAATCAGGATGACGCGGGGAGGGGGATACAGCTCGAACCAGAAGATGGGAGGTTTCGGCCGCGATGCCGCGGGAGCCTTTCGCTCGCACCGCCGTTCGTATCGTGATGCGAACGATCCGCTATCCCGCTCTCCTCGCCGTCCTGCTCCCCGCCCCGGCGCTCGCCGACACGCTGCCGCTCACCCGCGGCTATTATGTCGAGACCGGGACGCCGTGCCGCGGCGCGCCGAACGTGGCGCTGCGCGACTATCAGGGCGACGGGATCGGCTCGAGCAAGGCCGGCCAGTGCCACGCCCGCGTGCTCGCCCGGATCGGCCAGCGCTACACGCTGCGGCAGAGCTGCGTGCAATATGGCGGGCCGCGCCAGTATCGCGCCGCCGAGCGGCTCAAGATCCGCGTCGATAGCCGCACCAGCTACACCGACCTGCGCGCCGGCGCGCATTACCGCTGGTGCCGGACGACTAACCTGTGACGGTGACGCCGGCGAGCAAGCGCGTTGTCACCGCGCGCGCCGGTCGATAGGACGAAGCGATGACTTCGCTCGACAAGCCGCCGGTCGTCACCACGACCGTGAAGTGGCGCTTTCCCGCCGTCCACCCCGAAGGACAGAAGTTCACCGCGATCGCCTTCGGCATCACGCTGCTGATGACGATCGTGTCCAAGGTGTTCTTCTGGCCGTTCCTGGGTCTCACTCTCTGGGTCGCCGCCTTCTTCCGCGATCCCGTGCGCACCACGCCAGTGGGCGACGATCTGATCGTCTCGCCTGCCGACGGGCTAATCACGATGATCGAGCGCGTGCCCGTGCCGCGCGAGCTGATCGGCGACCTCGGCGAGATGCCGATGGTGCGCGTGTCGGTGTTCATGTCGGTGTTCGACGTCCATATCAACCGCTCGCCGATCGCGGGGACGATCCGCCAGGTAGTGTATATCTCGGGCAAGTTCCTCAACGCCGACCTCGACAAGGCGTCCGAGGAGAATGAGCGCCAGCATTTCGTCGTCGAGGGCTTCGACGGGCGCCGCGTCGGCTTCACCCAGATCGCGGGGCTGGTGGCACGCCGCATCGTCGGCTTCGCCAAGATCGGCGACATCGTCGCCGCCGGCCAGCGCGTCGGCCTGATCCGCTTCGGCAGCCGCGTCGACGTCTACCTCCCCGAGGGCTATGCGCCGCAGGTGGCACTCGGCCAGCGCGCGATCGCGGGCGAGACCGTGCTGGCGCGCTTCGGCGCCGAGCGCGTCAGCGGCGTCGCGCAGTAAGCATGCGCCGCCCCGTCCGCCGCCCGCTCCGTCGCCCGCCCGGCGGACTCCCGCTGCGCGCGGTCGCGCCCAACGCGGTGACCGCGCTGGCGCTCTGCTCCGGCCTGTCGGGGATCCGCTTCGCGATCTCGGGCCATTGGGAGCTGGCGGTGACGATGGTGCTGCTCGCCGGCGTGCTCGACGGGCTCGACGGACGCGTCGCGCGCATGCTCCACGGCGAGAGCCGGTTCGGTGCCGAGCTCGACTCGCTCTCCGACGCGATCTCGTTCGGGGTGTCGCCCGCACTGATCCTGTATCTGTGGTCGCTCCACGCGCTGCCGCGCTTCGGCTGGATGGCGGCGCTGGTGCTCGCGGTCTTCTGTGCGCTGCGACTGGCGCGCTTCAACGCCAACATCGACGCCGACGACCAGCCACACAAATCGGCCGGCTTCCTCACCGGCGTGCCCGCACCGGCAGGGGCTGGCCTGGCGATGCTGCCGCTGTTCCTGTGGTTCGTCACCGACGAGCCGCTGCTGCGCGACCCGCGGCTGGTGGCGCCCTGGACAGTGGGCATCGCGCTGCTGATGGTGTCGAGCCTCGCGACCTTCTCCTGGTCGTCGCTGCGGCTGCGCCCCAACATCCGCTTCGAGGCGATCGCGGTCGTGGTCGCGGTGGGGGCGGCGGCGGTGAGCGCGCCGTGGCAGACCGCCGCGGCCGCGGGCATCGCTTATCTGCTCGCCATGCCGTTCAGCGTCGCGAGCTACACGCGGGTCAGGCGGCTCCGCGCTGGCGGAGCGGCGCCACTGCCGGCACCGCCGACCCCGCCCAGCGCCTGACCGCGATCCGCCGCTCGGCACGTACCAGCGTCGCGAGCGGGGCCGGGCGCGCCACCGCCATCTCGCCGCGCAGCGCGCCGACGATCTTGTCGAGACTGGGCGCCAGCGTCGCGTGGAGCGCATAGCCTGCGGTCGAGAGCGCGCCGCCGAAGATCGCGAGGGTCATCACCGTCATCATTGTTCGACTCCCGTTCCGCGGCTTGGCCAGTAGAACCTCCGCGTTGCCAGAGGGTTCCGAGATCAATGTCAGATCGGTACTGGTCCGATCCGGCATCGAAACGTTCTTACCGTGCTTCTGCCGTTCACCCTGTGTTCCACCGTCTTGTTCCAACTATGTTCACGCCTGTCAAGCGTTTGTTCTCCCGCTTGCGATCGTTCGGCCGATCGGCTAAGGCGCGCCCCTCAACCCCGCATGGGAAGCAACACACACACCGGTGCGCCGCCTTCGAGGCCGCGTCACTCGCTTCCCAGAGGCTTAACCGGAAGGAATTCAATTATGGCGGCACCTGTCGTCACGATGCAGCAGCTCATTGAGACCGGCGCTCACTTTGGCCACCAGACGCACCGCTGGAATCCGAAGATGAAGCCCTACATCTTCGGCGAGCGCAACGGTGTCCACATCATCGACCTGTCGCAGACCGTGCCGCTGTTCGCGCGCGCGCTCGACTTCGTCAGCTCCTCGGTCGCCTCGGGCGGCAAGGTGCTGTTCGTCGGCACCAAGCGCCAGGCGCAGGAGCCGGTCGCCGAGGCGGCGCGCCGCGCCGGCCAGCATTTCGTCAACCACCGCTGGCTCGGCGGCATGCTGACCAACTGGAAGACGATCAGCAACTCGATCAAGCGCCTCAAGGCGCTCGAGGAGCAGCTGTCGGGCAACACCGCCGGTCTGACCAAGAAGGAGGTGCTGCAGCTCACCCGCGAGCGCGACAAGCTCGAGCTGTCGCTCGGCGGCATCCGCGACATGGGCGGCATCCCGGACGTGATGTTCGTGATCGACGCCAACAAGGAGGAGCTCGCGATCAAGGAGGCCAACACGCTCGGCATCCCGGTCGTCGCGATCCTCGACTCGAACGTGTCGCCCGACGGCATCGCCTTCCCGGTGCCCGCCAACGACGACGCGGCGCGTGCCATCCGCCTGTATTGCGAGGCGATCGCCATCGCGGCGACGCGCGGCAACCAGCAGCAGCAGGCCGGCCGTGGCGTCGACCTGGGCGCGATGAGCGAGCCGCCCGCCGAGGAGGCGCTCACGGTCGAGACGCCCGCGGCCGAGCCCGCCGCCGCCTGACCCGCGTGTCCGCGCGGGCGGCCCTCGCGCGGACGCACGATTGTCACGGAGGCTGCCTAAGCCGCGGCCTCCCTCATTTCCCCTCGGCGCGCGGCGATTCACCGATCGTCGCGCGTCGATGCAAAAACCAGCTGAGGACAAGACGATGGCCGATATCACGGCAGCGATGGTCAAGGACCTGCGCGAGAAGAGCGGCGCGGGCATGATGGACTGCAAGAAGGCGCTCAGCGAGACCTCGGGCGACATGGACGCCGCGCTGGACTGGCTGCGCACCAAGGGCCTCGCGGCGGCGCAGAAGAAGTCGAGCCGTACCGCGGCCGAGGGCCTGGTCGGCGTCGCGGTGAGCGGCACCAAGGGCGCCGCGGTCGAGGTCAACTCGGAGACCGACTTCGTCGCCAAGAACGAGCAGTTCCAGAACTTCGTCCGCGAGGTCACCCAGATCGCGCTCGCCAGCGGCGGCGACGTCGAGGCGATCAAGGCGGCGCAGATGCCGTCGGGCACCACCGTCGCCGAGGCGCTGACCAACAACATCGCGACGATCGGCGAGAACCAGTCGATCCGTCGCGCGCGCTCGCTTTCGGTGAGCCAGGGGGCGGTCGTGGCCTATGTCCACAACCAGCAGGCGCCGGGCCTGGGCAAGATCGGCGTGCTCGTCGCGCTGGAGAGCGCGGCGTCGGACGAGGTGTTGCAGGGCCTCGGCAAGCAGCTGGCGATGCACATCGCGGCGGCCTTCCCCAAGGCGCTCAACGAGGAGGACCTCGACGAGGCCGAGATCGAGCGCGAGCGCGCGATCGCGGCCGAGAAGGCGGGTGAGTCGGGCAAGCCGGCCGACATCATCGCCAAGATGGTCGAGGGTTCGATCGCCAAGTACCGCAAGGAGCACGCGCTGGTCAGCCAGCTGTTCGTGATGGACGGCAAGACCAAGATCAGCGACGTCGTCGCCAAGGCGGGCAAGGATGCCGGCGCCGAGATCAAGCTGGTGGACTATGTCCGCTTCCAGCTCGGCGAGGGCATCGAGAAGGAGGTCTCCGACTTCGCCGCCGAGGTCGCCGCCGCCTCGGGCGTGCCGCAGCCGGTCTGACGCCGGATCGTCCGTCTAGGATGATGCGCCGCCGCCCCGGCAACGTGCCGGGGCGGCGGTTCGCGTTTTTGGAGAGGCGATCCACTCCCATCCGTGGATAGCGAGTGATGTGGCTGACTTGCCCCCTCAACCCGCCGTCATCCTGAACTCGTTTCAGGATCCACTCTTACGCAAGAGCCGCCGCTCCTGGGTGCGCGGCACCGTGGATCCCGAAACGAGTTCGGGATGGCGGCAGTAACGGCAGTGACGGCAGTGACGGCAATGGCGCCGATAACGGCAGGATGGCGCGGCGCGTCTGGACGCGCCTCCCGGCTCCCCGACTGTGTCAACCCATTGCCAGCCGCCGACCCGCCGCCTAGGGTCCGCGCCGCTCCGCCCCCTGTACAACGAGACTCGATGACCCAGCCCCGCTACAAACGCATCCTGCTGAAACTCTCCGGCGAAGTGCTGATGGGCGAGGGCGGTCTCGCGATCGATCCCGCGGTCACCGCCCGCGTCGCGGAGGAGATCGCCGACGTGAAGGCGCAGGGCTATGAGCTGTGCATCGTCGTCGGCGGAGGCAATATCTTCCGCGGGCTCGCCGCCGCGGCCAAGGGCTTCGAGCGCGGCACTGCCGATTACATGGGCATGCTCGCCACCGTCATGAACGCGCTCGCGGTGCAGAACGCGCTCGAGCAGATCGGCGTCGACACGCGCGTCCAGTCGGCGATCCCGATGCACTCGGTGTGCGAACCCTTCATCCGCCGCCGCGCCGAGCGCCACCTGGAAAAAGGGCGTGTCGTGATCTTCGCCGCCGGGGTGGGCTCGCCCTTCTTCACCACCGATTCGGGCGCCGCGCTGCGCGCCGCCGAGCTGAACTGCGACGCGCTGTTCAAGGGCACCTCGGTCGACGGCGTCTACAACGCCGATCCGAAGAAGGACCCGCAGGCGACCCGCTACGAGACGGTCAGCTACGACATGGTGCTGGCCAAGAACCTCAAGGTGATGGACGCCAGCGCGGTGGCGCTGTGCCGGGATTCCAACATTCCCATCGTCGTGTTCAACATCCGCGAGCACGGCAATTTCGCTGCCGTGCTGCGCGGCGAAGGTGTCTCGACGGTGGTGCAGAAGGAAGTGGAGACGACCGATGCCCGCGTATGACAAGAACGACCTCGAGCGCCGCATGAACGGCGCGGTGGAGTCGCTCAAGGGTGACCTCGGCGGGCTTCGCACCGGCCGCGCCTCGACCTCGCTGCTCGATCCGGTGACGGTCGAAGTGTACGGTGCGCACATGCCGCTCAACCAGGTGGCAACCGTGTCGGTACCGGAATCGCGCATGCTGTCGGTTCAGGTGTGGGACAAGACCAACGTCAGCCCGGTCGAGAAGGCGATCCGCTCCGCCGGGCTCGGACTCAATCCGATCAACGACGGCCAGACGTTGCGCCTGCCGATCCCTGACCTGACCGAGGAGCGCCGCAAGGAACTCGCCAAGCTCGCCGGGCAGTATTCGGAGAAGGCCAAGATCGCGGTGCGCAACGTCCGCCGCGACGGCATGGACGCGCTCAAGACTGACGAGAAGAAGGGCGTGATCTCCGAGGATGAGCGCAAGCGGCTCGAGACCGAGGTGCAGAAGCTGACCGACGCGACGATCGCCGACATCGACTCGGTCTCGGCCGCGAAGGAAAAGGAAATCCTCAACAAGTGACGTCGCTCGCGCCTGGGGGGGAGGGGTGATGGCGACCGCCGCGATGCCGCGCGAGGCGCCCGCGGTGCTGCCGCGCCACGTCGCCATCATCATGGACGGCAACGGCCGCTGGGCGGCGCAGCGCCACCTGCCGCGTGCCGCCGGCCATCGCGCCGGCGTCGAGGCGGTGCGCTCGGTCACCCGCGCCGCGCGCGCGATGGGGCTGGAAGCGCTGACGCTCTATGCCTTCTCCTCGGAGAACTGGCGCCGCCCGGAGGACGAGGTCGGCGCGCTGATGAAGCTGCTCAAATTCTTCATCCGCAACGATCTCGCGGAGCTGGTGCGCGAGAACGTGCGGCTGCGCGTGCTCGGCGACTACCGCCGCTTCCCCGCCGACGTGGTCGAGCTGGTCGACGACGCGCTGGAGCGCACTGCCGCCAACACCGGGCCGATCCTCGCGATCGCGCTCAATTATGGTGCGCAGGCCGAGCTGGTCACTGCCGCCCGCCGCCTCGCCGAGCGCGCCGCGCGTGACGGCCTCGCGCCCGAGACGATCGACGCCGCCGCGATCGAGGCCGAGCTGGAGACGCGCGACCTGCCGCCGCTCGACCTGCTGATCCGCACCTCGGGCGAGCAGCGCCTGTCCAATTTCCTGCTCTGGCAGGCGGCCTATGCCGAGCTGCTGTTCGTCGACACGCTGTGGCCCGACTTCGACGCCGCCGCGCTCGCCGCCGCGCTCGACTCGTTCGGCAAGCGCCAGCGCCGCTACGGCGGGCTGTGACGCGGCCCGCATGACCGAGCCGACGCCCGACGCCAAGCTGCGTACCCCTTCCAACCTGCGTCTGCGAATGATCGCCAGCGTCGCGATGATCGCGGTGGCGAGCGTCGCGCTGGTGCTGGGCGATATCGCCTTTTGGCTGCTCGCGGTGGTGATCGCGCTGTTCATGATGGCGGAATGGTCGGACCTGGAGAAGGTACCGCCCAAGACCAAGCGGCTGGCGCAATTCGCGCTGAGCGTGCCGCTGGCGACGATGGCGCCGGCGTGGCTGATCATCGAGCCGCGGCCCTTCTTCACGCTCGGGCTGATCGCGGGCGCGGCCTTCTTCGTCGCCATCGTCACGCGGCTGCCGCAGCTCGCGCTCGGCGTGGTCTATTGCGCGCTGCCGGTGCTCGCTTTGGTGGTGCTGCGGAGGCAGGGCGAGGGGCTGCTCGAGACCTTCTGGGCGATGTCGCTGGTCTGGGCGTGCGACATCGGCGCCTTCTTCGCGGGCCGCTCGATCGGCGGGCCCAAACTGGCGCCGCGGCTCAGCCCCAACAAGACCTGGGCCGGGCTGATCGGCGGCGCCGCGGCGGCCACCGCGCTGGGTGCGCTGCTGCACGCGGCCGCGGGACTGCCGCTGGTGCTGGCGCTCGCCTCGCCGCTGCTCGCGGTGCTGGCGCAGGCGGGCGACCTCTATGAGAGCTGGCTCAAGCGCCGCGCCGGCGTGAAGGACTCGGGCAACATCCTGCCGGGCCACGGTGGCGTGCTCGACCGGCTCGACGGGCTGGTGCCGGTGGCGCCGGTGGCGGCCTTGCTGGTCGTCTCGCTGGGCGCGTTCGGGTGAGGACCGTCTCGATCCTGGGGGCGACCGGCTCGGTCGGCACCTCGACGCTCGACCTCGTCGAGCGCGAGCCCGATCGCTTCCGCGTCGTCGCGCTCACCGCCAATTGCGACGTCGAGCGCCTCGCCGCGGCGGCGCGGCGCACCGGGGCCGAGCTGGCGGTGGTGGCGGACGAGTCGTGCCTGCCCGCGCTGCGCGACGCGCTGTCCGGTACAGGCACCGCGGTGGCAGGGGGCGCACAGGCGATATGCGACGCCGCCGCCTTGGGCGCGGACTGGACGATGGGCGCGATCGTCGGCTGCGCCGGGCTGCGACCGACGCTGGCGGCGATCGAGCGCGGCGGCACGGTGGTGCTGGCCAACAAGGAGCCTCTGGTCTCCGCCGGCGACATCATCACCGCCGCCGCGGCGACCCACGGCGCCACGCTGCTGCCCGCCGACAGCGAGCACAACGCGGTGTTCCAGTGCCTCGACCCGACCCGCCCCGATAACGTCCGCCGGATCATCCTGACCGCGAGCGGCGGGCCGTTCCGCGACTGGACGCTCGAGCAGATGGCGGCGGTGACGCCCGCGCAGGCCGTGGCGCACCCGAATTGGTCGATGGGCGCCAAGATCTCGGTCGACAGCGCGACGATGATGAACAAAGGACTCGAGCTGATCGAGGCGGCGCGGCTGTTCCCGGTGCCGCCCGAGCGGATCGAGATCGTGATCCACCGCCAGTCGGTGATCCACTCGATGGTGGATTACGTCGACGGCTCGATGCTGGCGCAGCTCGGCCCGAGCGACATGCGCGTGCCGATCGCGCACTGCCTCGCCTGGCCCGAGCGGATGGCGACGCCGATGGCGCCGCTCGATCTCGTGAAGCTCGGCCGGCTCGACTTCGAGGCGCCCGACGCGCTGCGCTTCCACGCGCTGACGCTCGCGCGCGACGCCGCCGAGGCGGGCGGGGCGCGGCCGGCGATCCTCAACGCCGCGAACGAGGTGGCGGTCGCCGCTTTCCTGGCGGGCGCGATCGGCTTTCTTGAAATTGCCGCAATCGTCGACGATACGCTACAACGCTACGACCCGGCCGCGCCGGAGACGCTCGACGCGGTGCTCGCGATCGACGCGGAAGCGCGAAGGAGAGCCGGCGAGCGCGTGAAGGATTGCGTCGCTTGATCCAGACTCCTGGCGTATTGATCACCGCTCTGGCCTTCGTCCTGGTGATCGGCCCGCTCGTCTTCGTCCACGAGATGGGCCATTATCTCGCCGGGCGCTGGTTCGGGGTGCACGCCGAGGCCTTCTCGATCGGCTTCGGGCGCGAGATCGCCGGCTGGACCGATCGCCGCGGCACGCGGTGGAAGCTCGCCTGGCTGCCGCTCGGCGGGTACGTCCGCTTCGCCGGCGACATGAACCCGGCGAGCCAGCCCGGCCCCGAGTGGCTCGCGCTGCCCGCGGAGGAGCGCGCGCGCACCTTCCAGGCCAAGCCGGTGTGGCAGCGCGCGATCGTCGTGGCCGCCGGCCCGGTCGTCAATTTCGTACTGGCGGTGCTCATCCTCGCCGGCTTCGCGCTGGCGTATGGCGACGCGCGCACGCCAGCGGTGGTGGGCGAGGCGCTGCCCGGCACCGCCGCCACGGCCGCCGGCCTGCGCGCGGGTGACCGGGTCACCGCGCTCGGCGGGCGCGAGATGGACACGTTCGAGGACATGGTCCGGTACGTGAAGATCCGCGCGGGCGAGCGCGTCCGCGTCGATTACGTCCGGGGCAGCCGCGCCGCCGCGGTGGACGCGACGATCGGCACGCAGCTGCAGCGCGATCGCTTCGGCAACGAATATCGTGTCGGCCTGCTCGGCATCGCGCCGACGACGCCGGTGATCACCGAAGTCGGCGCGTTCGAGGCACCGGTCGTCGCGGTGCGGCGCACCGGACAGATCGTCGGAATGATGGTCGAGACGATCGGCCAGATCGTCACCGGGCGGCGCTCGGTCAAGGAGCTGGGCGGGCCGCTCTCGATCGCCAAGGCCTCGGGCGAGCAGCTCACGTTGGGACCGGACGCGTTCGTCTTCCTGGTCGCGCTCGTGTCGATCAATCTCGGGTTCATCAATCTTTTGCCAGTGCCGATGCTCGATGGCGGCCATCTGCTCTTCTACGCGATCGAGGCGGTGCGGCGGAAACCGGCACCGCCGCAGCTGGTCGAATGGGCGTTCCGGGGCGGGCTGGCGGCGGTGCTCGCGCTGATGCTGCTGGTGACGTTCAACGACCTCAGCAACCGCGGGCTGTGGCAGCAGCTGGCCGGCTTGATCGGGTGAGCAAGGTAAGGCAGGGCGACGCGGCCCGCATGCGTGGCGGTTACTCTCGGGTGGGATTTAGGTGACGGTGCTGAACGTTTCAACTTCGCGGGCGCGTGCCTCGGCGACCTTGCTGGGCTGCACGATGCTGGCCGGCGTGCCGCTCGCCGCCGCGGCGCAGACCCGTCCCGCGCCCGCCGCGACTCCGGCAACCCCGGCGGCGCAGCCACCCGCCGCCACGGCCGCGCCGGCGCCGCAGGCCGCGCGCACCATCACCACGCTGCGAGTCGAGGGGACGCAGCGGATCGAGCCCGAGACGGCGCTGAGCTACACCAAGCTGCGCCAGGGCCAGCCCTATACCAACGAGACGCTCGACCAGGCGATCAAGGACCTATACGCCAGCGACCTGTTCGCCGACGTGACGATCGACGGCGCCGCGACCGGCAATATCGTGATCCGCGTGCGCGAGAACCCGATCATCAACCGCGTCATCTTCGAGGGCAACAAGCGCCTCAAGGAAGACAAGATCGGCAAGGAGGTGCGGCTCAAGCCGCGCCAGATCTTCACCCGCTCGGCGGTGCGCGCCGACGTCGCGCGGATCATCGAGCTGTACCGACGCCAGGGCCGCTTCGCCGCGACGGTGCAGCCCAAGATGGTCAGCCTCGACCAGAATCGCGTCGACGTGATCTTCGAGGTGAGCGAGGGGCCGAAGTCGAAGGTCCGCCAGATCAACATCATCGGCAACAAGGTCTTCGACGACGGCAAGCTACGCGCGCAGATGGCCACCAAGGAGGCGCGCTTCTTCCGCATCCTCTCGTCGGGCACGTCCTACGACCAGGACCGGCTCGCCTACGACCAGCAGAAGCTGCGGCAATTCTACCTGACGGAGGGCTATGCCGACTTCCGCGTCACCTCGGCGGTGGCGGAGCTGACGCCCGACCGCAAGGACTTCATCATCACCTATGTCGTCGAGGAAGGCGAGCGCTACAAGTTCGGCGACGTCACCGTCGACAGCGACATCCGCGACTTCGACGGCAAGAAGATGGCGACCACGCTCGGCATCAAGAAGGGTGACTGGTACAACGCCAAACTGGTCGAGGACACGGTCGAGCATCTCAGCGAGACCGCCGGGCTGTTCGGCTATGCCTTCACCGAGGTGCAGCCCGACTTCCAGCGCGACTCCGAAGCGCACACGATGTCGATCAACTTCCACATCGGCCAGGCGCAGCGCACCTATGTCGAGCGGATCGACATCACCGGCAACACCCAGACGCAGGACAAGGTGGTGCGCCGCGAGGTCCGCCTCGCCGAGGGCGATGCCTTCAACAGCTTCCAGGTCAAGCGCTCGCAGGACCGCATCAACAGCCTGGGCTATTTCCAGGACAAGTTCGAGATCAAGCAGACGCCCGGCAGCGCCGCCGACCGCGTCGTGCTCGAGGCCAACGTCGAGGAGAAATCCACCGGCGAACTCCAGCTCTCGGCGGGCTTCTCGAGCCTGGAGCGCTTCATCATCCAGGCGAACATCACGCAGAACAATTTCCGCGGCAAGGGGCAGACGCTCCGCGCCGGCGTGAACTATTCCAGCTATTCCAAGTCGATCGAGCTGGGCTTCACCGAGCCCTACGTGTTCGACAAGAACATCGCGCTGGGGGTCGACCTGTTCCGCCGCGATTATAACTCGTTCAACTTCTACGGCACCGATCGCCGCACCACCTACAGCCAGGTGTCGACCGGGTTCCAGGTCCGCACCGGCGTGCCGCTGACCGAATATTGGCAGCTCGCCGGTCGTTACACCTTCTCCTACGACAAGGTCGGGCTGGACCAGAATTCCTTCTTCACCAACGGCTCGTGCGACCCGCTCAAGGCCGGGCGCTACCTGTGCGAGGCGCTGGGCAACCGGCTCACCTCGATGGTCGGTTACTCGCTGATCTACGACAGCCTCAACAGCCGCCTGCGCCCGACCGCGGGCCAGCGCTTCGTGTTCAGCCAGGATTTCGCCGGACTGGGCGGCTCGGTCAAATACGTCCGTACCCGCGTCGAGGGCTCGAAGTTCTGGAACATCGGCGGCGGGTTCATCGCCTCGGTCGTGGGTGAGGGCGGCTATATCCGCTCGCTCGAGAAATCGCGCGGCGAGGGGGTCGATCGCGTCCGCATCACCGACCGCTTCTACCTCGGCGAGCCGCAGTTCCGCGGCTTCGACATCCGCGGCGTGGGGCCGCGCGTGAAGCGGCAATATTACACGACCGACGCCAATGGCGCGCAGGTGCTCGTCACCGACCGCGACCAGATCATCGACGACGCGCTCGGCGGCACGGCGTATTACTTGGGCCGCTTCGAGATAGAGATCCCGCTCGGCTCGGGCGCGCGCGAGCTCGGGCTGCGACCGTCGATCTACGCGCAGGTCGGCAGCCTCTTCAACATCACCCGCCCGCTGCCGACCGCGGTGTTCCCGACGACCACGGACGCGAACGGCAATACGGTGGTATTGCCGCTGCCGGTGTACAACGATGCCAAGCAACCACTCTATTATTACACCAATGCCGACGGTCTCAGCGTCTCCACCACCTGCGCCGCCGGCATTCCGGGCGCCAATGGCAGCTGCAACGGCGTGATCGCGAACAACCCGCAGATCGCCTCGCAGCCGTTCCAGGAGACGTTCCTCGGCGACTCGGCGCGGCCGCGCCTCTCGGTCGGCATCGGCGTCAACTGGAACTCGCCGTTCGGCCCGCTCCGCATCGATCTCGCCAAGGCGCTGCTGACCCAGCCCGGCGACGACAAGAAGCTCATCACCTTCAACGTAGGGACTCAGTTCTGATGACCACCTTCAAGCACCTCCTGCTCGCCGTCGCGCTCGTCGCGCCGGCGACGCTGACCGCTCCGGCCGCGACCGCGCAGGTCGGCGGCGTCGCCGTCGCCGATCCCGAGGCGGCGGTCGCCAATTCCAAGGCCTGGGCGACCGCGCGCACGCAGATCCAGACGCAGTACAAGGCGCAGCTCGATCAGGCGAACACGCGTCGCCAGGCGATCCAGACCGAGCTCCAGCCGCTCGTCGCCGCCTATCAGAAGGCCGCCGCCGCCCCCGGCGCGACCGAGGCCTCGCTGCGCACCCAGGCGCAGGCGATCCAGACCCGCGAGCAGACCGCCAACGCCGAGCTGCAGCGCCTCACCGCGCCCGCCTCGCGCGCGCAGTCCTACGCCATCGAGCAGATCTCGGCCAAGCTGCAGGACGCGGTGAGCGCCGCGGCGCGCGCCAAGAACGTGAGCCTGCTGCTGCGCCCGAACGCGGCGCTGTTCGCCAACCCGACCGCGGACATCACCTCGGCGATCACCGCCGAGCTCGACCGCACCGTACCGACCGTCGGCATCACGCCGCCGGCCAACTGGCAGCCGGGCCAGCAGGACGGCGGCGCCGCCGCCGCGGCGCCGGCCGCCACGCCCGCGCCCGCGACCAACAATCGCGCGCCGACCGGCCGATGAGCGACGCCCCGCTCGGTCAGTCGCCCGGCGGGGCGGACGGTGAGTCGGGCGGGCCGATCGGCCCGCTCGACGTCACCCGCGTGATGGCGCTGCTGCCGCATCGCTACCCGATGCTGCTGGTCGACCGCGTCGAGACGCTGGTGCGCGACCGCTCGATCCGCGCCACCAAGGCGGTGTCGATGAACGAGAGCTTCTTCCAGGGGCATTTCCCCGGCCGCCCGATCATGCCGGGCGTGCTGATCGTCGAGGCGCTGGCACAGGCCGCTGGCGTGCTCGCGGTCGAGAGCCTCGGCCTCGCCGGCTCGGGCAAGCTGGTCTATTTCATGGCGATCGAGGGCGCGAAGTTCCGCAAGCCGGTGGAGCCCGGCGTGCTGCTCTCGCTCGAGGTCGAGTTCGTCCAGAAGCGCAGCGCGGTGTGCAAGTTCGCCGGTGTCGCGAGGATCGACGGCGCGGTCGCCGCCGAGGCGAACTTCACCGCGATGATCGCCGACCCGCCCGCCGCGGCGTAGCACCACTCCGCCGTACTTTGACTTTGCCGCGCGCGCGCTGTAGGGCGCGCGGCTTGCTGTCCCAGGCTGGTCGGAACCAGCCGCTCAGGAGCGTGACCGTGAAGAACGATACCCACCCCGACTATCACATGATCAAGGTGCAGATGACCGACGGCACCGTCTACGAGACTCGCTCCACGTGGGGCAAGGAAGGGGACGTGATGACGCTCGAGATCGATCCGCTCGCGCACCCGGCCTGGACCGGCGGCAAGGGTCAGATGCTCGACCAGGGTGGCCAGGTCGCGCGCTTCAACAAGCGCTTCGGCGGCGGGCTCACGCTGCGTAAGTAAACCTGTTGTTAGGCATGGCGGCGTAGCTTCGCCGCCATGTTCGCTGCCGAATATGCCCCCGCCGAGCGCCCCGTCCGCCGCGGACGTCGCGCCCCCGTCGCCGTCTCGGCACCGGTCGAGCAGAGCGGCATGGCGCGCACCCTGTGCAAGGTCATGGACCTCTCGCTGCACGGCTGCCGTCTGCTGACCTTCTCCGCCATGGCGCGCGACGAGTCGATCTGGCTCACGATTCCGGGCCTGGGCGTGGTCGCGGCGATCGTCGTCTGGGCCGACGATCTGGTGGCGGGCTGCCAGTTCCTCTCCCCGCTGACCGACGAGACGTTCGAGTCGCTGGTGACGCGCTACGGCCTGCCGCACTGAGGCGCCCGCGAAGTGTGAGCGGCGCAACCGAAGACGCTGCGGTCTCGCACGCCCCTCTTACTTGGCGTCATCCTGAGCTCGTCTCAGGATCCACCGTCCCGCTCCTCCGGAGGCCGGGGCGTTCGCGGAGCAGTGGATCCTGAGACAAGCTCAGGATGACGCCGGAATAGCTGCTGGCGCCACGCCGACGCCGCGAGCCGGCCGCAGCATAGCGCACGCCCCACGCCGATGCGCTCACGCCCTCACGCTTCCTCCACACTGACCACGCCGTCACGCACCGCGACGATGCGCACGCGCGCGTTCGCGGGGAGGTCGGGGCCGCGCGCGGGCCAGCTCCCATCACCCACGGCGACGCGGCCGCGGCCGTCGATGATCGCGCTCTCCAGTCGCGTCACCTCGCCGACGAGTCGGGCGGCGCGGTCGTTGAGGCGTTCGTCCCCGCCGCCGACCGGATAGTCGCGGTACCAACGCCGCCCCACGATCACCGCCATCACGCTCCAGAGGGCGAAGCAGACGAGCTGCGCCGCGAGCGGCAGCGGTGCGAGCGCGTAGCTGATCGCCGCGGTCACCGCCGCCGCGAGCGCGAGGAAGACGAGGAACACGCCCGGCACCGCCAGCTCCGCGATGCCGAGCAGCAGCGCGGCGGCGAGCCACGCCGCGCCGGGGTCACCCAGCCAGTCCCAGCCCATCACCGCGGTTCGAGTGCCGAGCGCGGCAGGTCGAGGGGTGCCTCGGGCGAGTCCTTCGGCGCGAGCACGCTCTTGGTGAGCTCGCCGATCCCTCCGAGAGTGCCGATCAGTTGCGTGGCTTCGACCGGGAACAGGATGGTCTTGGCGTTCGGACTGGTCGCGAACTTGCCGACCGCTTCGACATATTTCTGCGCGACGAAATAGTTGATCGCCTGAGTCCCGCCCGAGGCGATCGCATCGGACACAACCTGCGTCGCCTTGGCCTCCGCCTCCGCCGCCCGCTCGCGCGCCTCGGCGTCGCGATAGGCCGACTCGCGCCGGCCCTCGGCCTCGAGGATGCGCGCCTGCTTCTGCCCCTCGGCGCGCAGGATCTCGGAGGCGCGCGCGCCCTCGGCGTCGAGGATGTTGGCGCGCTTCTCGCGCTCGGCCTTCATCTGCCGGCCCATCGCCGCGACGATGTCGGCGGGCGGGCGAATGTCCTTGATCTCGACGCGGGTGATCTTGACGCCCCACGGGACGGTGGCGTGATCCACCACCGAGAGCAGCCGCGCGTTGATCTCGTCGCGCTTGGACAGCGTCTCGTCGAGGTCCATCGAGCCCATCACGGTGCGCAGATTGGTGGTCGTCAGCTGGAGCAGCGCGACATAGAGATCGGACACCTCATAGGCCGCCTTGGCGGCGTCGAGCACCTGGAAGAAGACCACGCCGTCGGTCGAGACGATCGCATTGTCCTTGGTGATGATCTCCTGCCCGGGGATGTCGATCACCTGCTCCATCATGTTCACGCGCCGGCCGACGCGGTAGAAGAAGGCGGGGTAGAAGTTGAAGCCGGGTGCGGCGGTGCCGGTGTAGCGGCCGAAATGCTCGATCGTGTACTGATAGCCCTGGCGGACGATCTTGATGCTCGTCAGCAGGTAGAAGACGACCAAAGCCAGGAACAGCAAGGCCAGCGTCACCGTCATCGTCTCTCTCCCCCGCGGTTTCACCACGTCCACGCCGCGATCATAGCCGGCGCGGGGCGGGGGGCCTAGCGAGATGCGGGGAACGCGGTTACATGGCGCGCCACTCCTCGCTCCCAAGGATTCGGCGCCTCATGGATATCCGCCTCGGCCTCACCTTCGACGACGTGCTGCTCACGCCCGCCGAGTCCGCGGTGCTCCCCGGCGAGGCGGACACGCGCACGAAGCTGACGCGCGACATCGCGCTCAACATTCCGATCCTGTCCTCGGCGATGGACACCGTCACCGAGGCGGACATGGCGATCGTGATGGCGCAGCTGGGCGGCATGGGCGTGCTCCACCGCAACCTTACCGTCGACGAGCAGGTCGCCGCGGTGCGCCAGGTCAAGCGCTTCGAGAGCGGCATGGTGGTCAACCCGATCACGATCGCGCCCGAGGCGACGCTGGCGCAGGCACAGGCGCTGATGAAGGCCAACCGCATCAGCGGCATCCCGGTGGTGGAGCGCGACGGCAAGCTGGTCGGCATCCTCACCAACCGCGACGTGCGCTTCGCCGAGAATCCGAACCAGCCCGTCGCCGAGCTGATGACGCGCGAGAATCTCGTCACCGTCTCGACCGGTGTCGCGAAGGAAGAGGCGCGCCGCCTGCTCCACCAGCGCCGCATCGAGAAATTGCTGGTCGTCGACGATGCCTATCGCTGCGTCGGCCTGATCACCGTGAAGGACATCGAGAAAGCGGTAATGTACCCGGAGGCGACCAAGGACGCGGCGGGCCGCCTGCGCGTCGCCGCCGCCACCACGGTCGGCGACAAGGGCTTCGCGCGCACCGAGGCGCTGGTCGACGCCGAGTGCGACCTGATCGTCATCGACACCGCGCACGGCCACAACCGCGACGTCGCGCGCGCGGTCGAGCGCGTGAAGAAGCTGTCCAACTCGGTCCAGGTCGTCGCTGGCAACGTCGCCACCGGCGAGGCAACGCGCGCGCTGATCGACGCCGGCGCGGACGGCATCAAGGTCGGCATCGGTCCGGGCTCGATCTGCACCACCCGCGTCGTCGCCGGCGTCGGCGTGCCCCAGCTCACCGCGGTGATGGACTGCGCCGAGGCCGGCGCCGCCGCGGGCGTGCCCGTGATCGCCGACGGCGGGCTTCGCACCTCGGGCGATCTCGCCAAGGCGCTGGCCGCGGGCGCGTCGACCTGCATGGTCGGCTCGTTGCTCGCCGGGACCGAGGAAGCTCCGGGAGAAACCTTCCTTTATCAGGGGCGTGCGTACAAATCCTATCGCGGCATGGGAAGCGTGGGCGCGATGGGGCGCGGCTCGGCGGACCGTTACTTCCAGGGCGAGGTACGCGACCAGCTCAAGCTCGTGCCCGAGGGGATCGAGGGGCAGGTGCCTTATAAGGGGCCGTCGCGCGACGTGATCCATCAGCTGGTCGGCGGCATCAAGGCGGCGATGGGCTATACCGGCTCGGCGACGATCCGCGACCTCCAGGAGCGCGCGCGCTTCGTCCAGATCACCGGTGCGGGGCTCAAGGAGAGCCATGTCCACGACGTCACGATCACGCGCGAGGCGCCCAATTACCCGACCCGCTGAATGACTCCCGCGGCGCGCACTCAGGCGGCGATCGAGCTGCTCGACTCGATCGTCGCGGCCGCGGAGCAGGGCGGCGCCGCCGCGGACACGCTGATCGCGCGCTACTTCGCGACGCGTCGCTACGCCGGCTCGAAGGACCGGCGCGCGGTGCGCGAGCTGGTCTATGCCGCGATCCGCGCGCTCGGCGAGCGACCGGCGAGCGGACGCGCCGCGCTGCTCGCGCTGGCACGCCACGACGCGGCGCTCGCTGCCACCTTCGACGGCTCACCGCACGGTCCCGCGCCGATCGGCGACGAGACCGCCGCGACCCCCGGCGTCCTGCCCCATTGGTTGGCCGAGCGGTTCGCGGCGTCTGGGCTCGGCGACGACGAGCAGGCTGCCTTAGTCGAACGCGCGCCGCTCGACGTCCGCGTCAACCGGCTGCGCGGGGAGGCACCTGCGATCGACGGCGCGGCGGCGATCCCCGGCCTGCCTGACGCGCTCCGGCTACCCGCCGGTATCGACCTCGCGCCTCATGCCGGGCTGATCGAGGCGCAGGACGCGGGCAGCCAGGCGGTGACGCTCGCCGCCGGCGCCGCGCCGGGCATGACGGTGCTGGACCTCTGCGCCGGGGCCGGGGGCAAGAGCCTCGCGCTCGCCGCCGCGATGGCGAACCGGGGCCGGATCATCGCCAGCGACGTCGACCGCGCGCGGCTGGCCCGGCTTGCGCCCCGCGCAAACAGAGCGGGGGCGACGATCATCGAGACTCGCCTGCTCGATGGCGGGCGCGAGGCCGAAGCGCTCGCCGACATCGTCGCCGACATCGTGTTCGTCGACGCGCCCTGTTCGGGCAGCGGCACCTGGCGGCGCAACCCCGAGGCCCGCTGGCGACTCACCCCCGAGCGGCTCGAGCGCTACGCTGCGATGCAGCGCCACGTGCTCGCGCTGGGGGCGCCGGCGGTGCGCCCCGGCGGTGCGCTGGTGTTCGTCACCTGCTCGCTGCTCGACGCCGAGGGGGCGGACCAGATCGAGCGCTTCCTCGCCGATCATCCCGGCTGGCAGGCCGAGCCGCTCGCGCTGCCGTTCGGACGCGCGCGCGAGCAAGGCGTCCGCCTCACTCCAGCGCACGACGGCACCGACGGTTTTTTCGTCGCGCGGCTGCGGGCGCCATGCTAGGCGCTGGCGATCGTGTCGAAGCTGGAGCCGTTCATGCGTTTCACCTCGGTCGCCACTGCGGCGGCGCTGGCGCTGGTGTCGATCTCGACCTCGCTGCACGGCCAGCGCCCGGACGACCAGATCGACGCGCGCAGCATGGCGCTGCTCCAGCAGGGCAAAGCGGCGCGCACCGCGGGCAATATCGACGGCGCGACCGATCTGTTCGAGAGCGCGGTGGCGGTGGATCCGCGCAACCGACAGGCCTTCATCGCGCTCGCGCAGGTGGCGGAAGCGCGCCAGTTGCCGGGCAAGGCGATCCGGCTCTATCGCGAGGCGCTGCTGCTCGAGCCGAACGACATCGCCGCGCTGACCGGGCAGGGCGAGGCGATGGTGGCCAAGGGTGCGGTGGAGCGCGCCAAGCAGAACCTCGCCCGGGTGCGCAGCTTGTGCCAGGGCCAGTGCACCCAGGCGACCGAGCTCGCCGCGGTGATCGCCAAGGGTCCGCCGGTCACCACCGCCCAGGTCAGCGCCCCCAGCACCGTGCCGCCCGCGGCGCCGCCGTCGTCGCGCGACTGAGCCGCTCGCCTCGCCGGGTAAGAGCCGCTAAGCTGCTGCATCGCCTAGCTGTTCCTCCCGCCTGACCCGATCGAGACGCACCACACTCTTGCCGACGCTCCACGCCCTCGCCAATCCCGCCCGTTTCCTGCGGATCGCGCGCCCGCTCACGCCCTGGCTGTGGTGGCTGGGGGTGGCGCTGGTGGCGTTCGGCAGCTGGGCCGGGCTGACCCAAACTCCGCCCGATTACCTCCAGGGCGAGACGGTGCGGATCCTCTACGTCCACGTGCCCTCGGCGTGGCTCGGCATGGGCGGGTGGAGCGCGATCGCGATCGCGAGCACCGCCTTCCTGGTCTGGCGGCACCCGCTCGCCGAGGTCGCCGCTCGCGCGGTCGCGGTGCCCGGCGCGACCTTCGCCGCGCTGTGCCTCGTCACCGGGGCGATCTGGGGGCGGCCGACCTGGGGAACGTGGTGGCAGTGGGACGGGCGGCTGACCTCGATGCTGCTGCTGTTCTTCGTCTATCTCGGCTTCATCGCGCTCTCCAACGCCGATCGCGAGCGCGGCGGCGACGGGCGCGTCCCCGCGATCTACGGCATCGCGGGCACCGTGCTGCTGCCGATCATCCGCTATTCGGTGGTGTGGTGGAACACGCTGCACCAGGGGCCGAGCATCGGGCTGACCTCGTCGACGATCGACCGTTCCTTGCTCTGGCCGCTGCCGATCATGCTGGTCGGCTTCTCCTGCCTGTTCGGCGCCATCGTGCTGATGCGGATGCGCGCGATCCTCGCCGCGGCCAAGGCCGAGGCGCGACTGCGGCGGAGGGCGCTGGCGTGAACCCCTGGCCCTACGTCACCGCGGCCTACGTCCTGGTCCTCGGCGCCGGCGCGCTGGTCGGCTGGCTGAGTTATCGCGCGATGCGGAAGCACGAGAAGTGACGCCCAAGTCGCAGCGGATGACGCTGGTGGTGCTCGGCCTCGTCGCGCTCGCCGCAGCGGCGCTGCTGGCGCTGTCGGGGCTGCGCGGGCAAGCCGCGTTCTTCTACGCGCCGAGCGACGTGCGCGGGGCGTTGCCCGCGCCCGACCGCGCGGTGCGGCTCGGCGGGATGGTCGAGCGCGGCTCCATCCGTCGAGCGGGTGACGGCGTCTCGATCGCCTTCACCGTCACCGACGGACAGGCGACGACGCCGGTGCGCTTCAGCGGCATCGCGCCAGACCTGTTCCGCGAGGGCTCCGGCGTGGTCGCGGAGGGACATTTCAACCCCGACGGCTCGTTCAGCGCGACCAACCTGCTCGCCAAGCACGACGAGAAATACATGCCGCCGCAGATGGCGGGGAAGATGCACGAGACCCGCACGCTGGAGAAGCAGTGATGGGCTTCGTCGCGCTGCTGCTGCTCGGCGCCGGCGCCTTCGGCGCGCTGGCGCTGCTGCGCGCGGATCGTGCCCTGTGGACGCTGCTCGCCGCCGCGCTCTGCCTCGGCGGCGCCGGCTACGCCTGGCAGGGTTCGCCGCTGCTCGGTGCCCGGCCGGCGACGCCGCGCACCGAGATCGCGCCCATCGACCCCGACGAGATCGCGCTGCGCGACAGCCTGCTCGGGCGCTACACCGCGGACACCGCCTATCTCGTCGCCGCCGATGCCATGACCCGCAGTGGCAACAGCCGTGCCGCCGCGCGGGTGGTGATGGGGGGCCTGTCGAAGCTGCCGAAGAGCTTCATCCTGTGGACCTGGGCGGGCGTGACGCTCGCGGCGGACGCGGGCGACCGGCTCTCTCCCCCGGCGCTGCTCGCCTTCCGCCAGGCGGCGCGGCTCGCGCCCGAGCATCCGGCGCCGCCTTACTATCTCGGCATGGCCTATCTGAAGGCGGGTCAGCTCGCCCAGGCGCGCGCGCTGTGGCTGCGCGCGGTGGCGCTCTCCGCGCCGCGTACCGACTACCGTCGCGAGCTGGTGCGGCGCGTGCTGGTGCTCGATCAGTTCATCGCCGCGGGCGTCGATCCCTCGCGCGGAGGGTGACGCCCGCGCGATCGAATCAGTCGGCCTTGCCGCGCCCGGTCTGCTCCTGCAGCGAGTCGATCTTCTTCGACGCGTCGGCCTTGCTCAGCGTTTCGTCGAACGATTCGCCCGCCTCCTCGCTCAGCGTCTTGAGATAGCTCGCCTGCGCGCCCGTCATCGGCTCGTCGCCGGTGGTCCAGTCGTCGGGGTCCTTCTCCGCGTTCGAGTAGGGGTGGGTCTTGGGGTTGTCGTCGCTCATCACCATCTCCTGTAGCGTGTCGACAACCCCGCCGTTCGATATCTGTTCCGCGTTGCCGGCCCTCTGCGCGCGTGCTAGGCGCGCCAGCACCATGGGTAGACACGCGGGCGACGCCTCGAGCACGGTCGGCAACGCATGAGCGTGAACACCGACGATCCGGCGGTCCGGGCGCAGGCCCAGTCGGGGCATCACCACGGCAGCGGCGACGGGCTCGCGCGGCTCGCGCTCGGCGCGATCGGCGTGGTGTACGGCGACATCGGCACCAGCCCGCTCTACGCGATGAAGGAGGTGTTCGTCGGGCACCATCCGCTCGCGGTCGATCCGCTCCATATCTTCGGCGTGATCAGCCTCGTGTTCTGGTCGCTGATGCTGATCGTCACGCTCAAATACGTGCTGATCATCCTGCGTGCCGACAACAACGGCGAGGGGGGCAGCCTCGCGCTGCTCGCGCTGATCCAGCGCCGCTCGGGCGCGGGCAAGCGCTGGGGGCCGAGCCTCGTCATCCTCGGCGTGCTCGCCACCGCTCTGTTCTTCGGCGATTGTATGATCACGCCCGCGATCTCGGTGCTGTCGGCGGTCGAGGGGCTCGCGACGGTGGAGCAGGGCTTCGACTCGTTCGTGTTACCGATCGCGGTGACGATCCTGATCGCGCTTTTCTATCTCCAGTCGATCGGGACGGAGAAGGTGGGGCGGCTGTTCGGGCCGATCATGCTGGTCTATTTCGTGGTTCTCGCGGTCATGGGCGGAATCCACATCGTCGCGCGACCCGATATCTTCTACGCGCTCAACCCGATGTACGCGGTGCGCTTCGCCGCCAACGACGGGACGCTCGCCTTCCTCGCGCTGGGTTCGGTGGTGCTGGCGGTGACCGGAGCCGAGGCGCTGTACGCCGACATGGGGCATTTCGGGCGCAAACCGATCTCCTACGCCTGGCTTGGCTTCGTGCTGCCCGCACTGATGATCAACTATCTCGGACAGGGCGCGCTGCTGCTGGAGAACCCCGCCGCGGCGGAGAATCCCTTCTTCCTGATGGCGCCGGAGAGCTGGCGTCTGTGGCTGGTGATCCTCGCGACGATGGCGACGGTGATCGCGAGCCAGGCGGTGATCACCGGTGCCTATTCGGTGGTGCAGCAGGCGGTGCAGCTCGGGCTGATGCCGCGGATCCGGATCACGCACACCAGCGCGTCGGAGGCGGGCCAGATCTACATCCCCGCCGTGAACTGGGCGCTCATGATCATGGTGCTGCTGTTGGTGTTCGGCTTCGGCGAGTCGTCCAACCTGGCCGCGGCCTACGGCATCGCGGTCACGGGGACGATGTTCATCTCGACATGCATGGTCGGCGTGCTGATCCGCCGCGTGTGGCATTGGCCGATCTGGGCGACCGCGCTGTTCGAGATCACCTTCCTGTCGATCGACGGGCTGTATTTCGCCTCGAACCTGACGAAGGTGCCGGACGGCGGCTGGTTCCCGCTGCTGGTCGCGGTGATCGTCTTCGTGCTGCTCACCACCTGGTCGCAGGGGCGCAAGCTGATGCTCGAGCGGATGCGCGAGGCGGCGATGCCGATCAAGATCTTCATCGACTCCGCCGCCACCTCCGCCACGCGCGTGCCCGGCACCGCGGTGTTCATGACCTCGACGCCCGAGGGCGTGCCGCACGCGCTGCTCCACAATCTCAAGCACAATCGCGTGCTGCACGAGCGCGTGATCCTGCTGACGGTGCGCGTCACCGACATGCCGTATTTTCCTGAGGAGGACCGCTTCCTCCACGAGGATCTCGGGCAGGGCTTCCACCGGGTGGTCCTGCGCTACGGCTTCATGGAAGAGCCCGACGTGCCGGCGCACCTGCGCTCCTATGACGGCTGCGGCGCCGAGTTCCGCATGATGGACACCAGCTTCTTCCTCAGCCGTCAGACGCTGCTCGCCTCGGACCGACCGGGCATGGCGATCTGGCGCGAGAAATTGTTCAGCTGGATGCTGCGCAACGCCGAGAGCGCGATGGAATTCTTCCGCCTGCCGACCAATCGTGTGGTCGAACTGGGCAGTCAGATCGAGATTTGAGCGAGCCCGTCCCCCCGACCCCGGCGCCGATCATCGTCACCGCTCTGTTCGGTGCGGCGGACCAGGCCTTCCTCGACGAGCAGCGCCGCGCCTACTTCCCGCCCGAGCGGAACCAGTTGGCGGCACACCTGACCATGTTCCACCATCTGCCGCCGAGCGCCGCGGCCGAGCTGCGCCAGCGCTTGGTAGCGGAGACTCGCGGCGTGGCGCCGCCGCGCGCGCGGCTCGCGGGCGTGGTCTCGCTGGGGCGCGGCGTCGCCTATCGTGTCGAGAGCCCTGAACTGGAGGCGATACGGGCGCGCCTCGCGGATTCGTTTCGCGGCTCGCTGACGCCGCAGGACCAGGCGGGCTGGCGCGCGCACGTGACGGTGCAGAACAAGGTCGAGCCGAGTGAGGCGCGCGCGCTGCTCGAGCGGCTCAAGGCGGTGTTCGTCGCGCGACCGGTGACGATCGCTGGGCTGTCGGCTTACTGGTATCGCGGCGGCCCGTGGGAGCCGCTGTCGCGCCACCTGTTCGACCGCTGACGGATAATCGGTTCCCGGGCCTGTGACGGCATGTCGCGCCGCTCTGGTGCCGCTCGGCCGTTGACCTGCGCGGCGATCATCGTCTCTATGGGTTCCGTATCGCGGAGTTGAGACCGATGCGCGTGATCCTCTTGCTTCCATTGATCGCCGCCGCCATGTTCGGCGCGGCCGAGGCACGCGAGCGGCCGAGCCGATTGTCCCGCGAGGAGCAGCAGAGGATCGTCTGTGTCCAGGAGCGCGAGGACGCCGGTGGCGCAGTACCGCGACAGGTCTGCCAGTCCGGACGAGCCTGGGAGCTCGCGGTGCAGCGCCACCGAGCCGCCGAGGCTGAGCGGCTGGCGGAGTGGCGCTCGCGATCGGCCAAGGCCTTCTATCTCGCCTCGCGTGATACCGCCCGCTAGCACGGGAAGATCCAAGCTCATCGCAGGTCAGTCGAAGGGCGCTGAGCCTGCGCGAACGACCGCGCTGATGCTTACCTTGGCCGAACGCGCCGATCACCCGTGAGGTGCAATTATGTGCACGTGACGCCGGAGGTCCGTGCCGTGCGACCGTGCCCGACGGCCAGGAGCGTGATGAAGGTGCCCAGTCTGCTGCGCGCCTCGCGCGCTGAAGCATCTTGTTGGGCGATGGTAGCGGAGGAGGGACTTGAACCCCCGACACGCGGATTATGATTCCGCTGCTCTAACCAGCTGAGCTACTCCGCCCCAAGGGCATTCGCCGAAGCGAGGGCGCCTCTTAGCAGTGGGCGCGGCGGCGTCAAGCGGCAACCGGCACGCCGTATAGATCATGCTCGTCGGCGTCCTCGACCACGACGCGGACGATGTCACCGGGCGCGAGATGGCCGGCGTCGCGCAATTGCACCTCGCCGTCGATCTCGGGCGCATCCGCCTGCGAGCGAGCGGTGGCGCCACCGCTCGCCGCGTCGACCGCATCGACGATCACCTCGAGCGTGCGCCCGACCTTGGCGGCGAGCTTGGCCGCCGAGATCGCCGCGGTCTTCTCCATGATGCGGGCATAGCGCTCCTCCTTCACCGCCTCGGGCACCGGGTCGGGCAGATCGTTCGCCGACGCGCCCGCTACGGGCTCGAAGCGGAAGGCGCCGACGCGGTCGAGCTGCGCCTCGTCGAGCCAGTCGAGCAGATACTGGAAATCGGCCTCGGTCTCGCCGGGAAAGCCGACCACGAAGGTCGAGCGGATCGCGATATCGGGGCAGATCTCGCGCCAGGCGCGGATGCGGCCGAGCACCTTGGCGTCGTTGGCCGGCCGCTTCATCCGCCGCAGCACCGCGGGCGCGGCATGCTGGAACGGTATGTCGAGATAGGGCAGCACCAGACCGTCCGCCATCAGCGGGATCACCTGGTCGACGTGCGGATAGGGATAGACATAGTGGAGCCGCACCCAGGGCGCGATCCGGCCGAGCTCGCGCGCGAGATCAGTCATGTGCGGGCGCACCTCGCGGTCCTTCCAGCGGCGTGGCTGGTCGCGGATGTCGATCCCGTAGGCGGACGTGTCCTGGCTGATCACCAGCAGCTCCCGCGTGCCCGCGGCGACCAGCTTCTCGGCCTCGCGCAGGATCGCGTCCGGGCGGCGGCTGACCAGATCGCCGCGCAGCGACGGGATGATGCAGAAGGAGCAGCGGTGGTTGCAGCCCTCCGAGATCTTCAGGTAGCTGTAATGGCGCGGGGTCAGCTTGAGCCCGGCGTCGGGTATCAGGTCGACATAGGGGCTGATCGCCGCAGGTGCGGCGGCATGGACCGCCTCGACCACCTGTTCATATTCATGCGCGCCGGTGATCGCGAGCACGTCGGGGAAGCGCTGGCGGATCGCCTCGGCTTCCTTGCCCATGCAGCCGGTGACGATCACGCGCCCGTTCTCGGCGATCGCCTCGCCGATCGCCTCGAGGCTCTCCTCCTTGGCGGAGTCGAGGAAGCCGCAGGTGTTGACCAGCACGACATCGGCACCCGCATAGTCGGGCGACATCTGATAGCCGTCGGCGCGCAGCTGCGTCAGGATCCGCTCGGAATCGACCAGATTCTTCGGACAGCCGAGCGAGACCATGCCGACGCGCGGCGGGGAGGGGAGTAAAGTTGCCATGAGACGCCGCGCACATAATGCGCGACGGCCCGATTTGCCAGCACCGCTGACGTAGCGATAGGACCGCGCGATGATGGGGCGGGAGACAGACACGATGCTGGCGATCGGGCTGATGTCGGGCACCTCGCTCGACGGCATCGACGCGGCGCTGATCGAGACCGACGGCGAGCGCGCGGCGCGGCTGGTGGCGTTTCGCGGCGAGCCCTATTCGGATCAGGCGCGGGCGCAGCTCGCCGCCGCCACCCAGCTGGCGCTCGGCTTCCAGCGCCCGCGCGCGAGCCCGCCGATCGTCGCCGCGGCCGACCTGATCACGCGCACCCACACACTGGCTGTGCAGAAGCTATTGCGCGACGCCGGGGTGACGGCCGGCGAGGTCGACGCCATCGGCTTCCACGGCCAGACCGTGGCGCATCGCCCCGATCGCGGCTGGACGTGGCAGATCGGCGACGGCCAGACGCTCGCCGACGTCACGGGCATCACTACGGTCGGCGACTTCCGCTCCGCCGATGTCGCCGCGGGGGGGCAGGGCGCGCCGCTGCTGCCGGTCTATCACGCCGCGCGCGCCGCCGCGTTCGGCGACGTGGTCGCGGTGCTCAACCTGGGCGGTGTCGCCAACATCACCCTGGTGGCGGACGGCGCGCCGCTCGCCGCCTTTGACACCGGCCCCGCCAACGGCCTGATCGACAGCTGGATGGAGCAGGAGGCGGGCGAGCGCTTCGATCGCGACGGCGCCACCGCCGCGGCCGGCCGGGTCGACGAGAGCGTGCTCGGCGCGATGCTCGACCACCCCTTCTTCGACGCGCCCTATCCCAAGTCGCTCGATCGCAGCGACTTCACGATCCAGCCCGCGCGCGGTCTGAGCCTGGCCGACGGCGCGGCGACGCTGACCGCCTTCACCGCGGCGAGCGTCGCGGTGGCGCTGCGGCTGCTGCCGCGCGCGCCGCGACGGCTGCTGGTCGGCGGCGGCGGGCGGCTCAACCCGACGCTGATGCGGATGATCGCCGAGCAGACCGGCCTCCCGGCCGAGCCGGTCGACGTGCTCGGGTGGAACGGCGACTCGCTCGAGGCGGAGGGCTTCGCCTTCATGGCGGTACGGACACTGCGCGGGCTGCCGATCAGCTTCCCCGGCACCACCGGTGCGCCGCGTCCGCTGTGCGGCGGTACCGTGTTCCGGCCAAGACTTCGCTGAGCCTCAGCGCGTGACCGTCACCGTCGCGGGGTGATGCTTGTCGAGGTAGCGCTTGATCCGCTTCACGTTGCGCGTGTTTGAGCGATACATCAGGTCGGCCGCGTCGCCGATCAGCGGAACCGCGCCGAGCAAGGTGTCGAAGCCGATCCGCGCGGTCATCCCCATCAGCGCGGCACGACTCATCCCGAGATTGCGCGCCTCCCAGACGATCCACATCCCCATCGCCGCGGTGATCAGGTCGCCCACCACGGGGACCAGCCCGATGATGGCGTCTAGCCCGACGCGACGATTGATGCCGGGGATGACGAACAGCCCCTCGAGCAGCTGTTCCATCGCCTCGACGCGGCGACGCACCGAGGCGGGGTCACTGCCGGTCGGCAGCGAGTCGAGCAGCGGCGCGGCCAGCGGGGTGGGACGAGCGTTCATGGAACTTAGTTGGTGTCGGCGCGCAGCCGGTTCAACGGGTGCCAGGCCCGCGCGTTGGGCTGCCATTGGCGCAGCCGCAGCGCCACCAGCGACCAGCGGAACGGTCGCGCCAGTGGGATGAAGGCGACGTCGTCGGTCAGCAGCCGATCGGCGGTGGCACTGGCGCGCGCGCGCGCGTCGAGCGTGTCGGCGAGCCGCGCCGCCTCGATCGCCTCATGCGCCGCGTCCGAGCAGGAGGCGCAGGCCTCAGAGAGATACCAGCGCGCGCTGTCATAGGGCGCGACCTCGTCGACCAGGCGCAAATCGGCGTCGGTCGAATCGGCGGCGACGCGGACCGGCCGCACGCCGATCCCGTAAAGGTCGCGCGCCAGCCGCGCCCACAGCGATGTCCCGCCCGCGCCGCCGGGCAGCGCGAGCCGCAGCGTCGGCGTCGCACCGTTGGCGAGCCGCCACGCGCTCACGCGCGCGCGCGCGGCGGTCTGACGCTGCTCGGGGAGGACCGTGCTCCAGCCGGGGTTGGCCGGTGGCGCGGCGGAGTCGAGCTGCTCGGGCAGCACGGTCTCGCGCGCTGCCCAGTCGCTCGAGACGCTCGCCACCAGATCGCCGCGGTCGAACGCCATAGCGATTGCGCCGCGGTTGGCAGCGTCCGCGAGGAAGCCATCGCGCCGGACTACCGCCAGGCCGAAGAGGCCGGCGGCGGGATCCAGCTTGACGTTGATCGGTGCGGGGTTGGCGGCGCGCAGCAGCGGCCAGTCGGCGATCGTGCCGCCGGTGACGAGGTCCGACTGGCGCTCGACGAAGCGCAGGATCGCGCTCGCGGCGCGTTCGCCGCGCAACAGCACGTCATCCTCGGGGGCGGGGCCGGGTTCCTCCGGGTCGCGGTCGGGATCGAGCGCGGGTGCGAGCAGCAGCCCTCCGCCGCGCTCGGCGCGCTGACGGAACGGCCCCGCGCCGCCGGGCGGGCGCGGGCGATCGCGCACCAGGGCGAGCTCCGGCTGGGCAAACAACTTCAGCAGGTCGGGGCGTGGACGCGCCAGCTCGACCTCGATCACCTCAGGGGTCATCTCGACGATGGACGAGACCGCGGTGAGATAGGGCGCGAGCCGGTTGCCCGAGCGCGCGCTGATCTCGCGCCGCAGCAGCGCCACCACCTGCGCCGCGCGCACCGGTGCACCGTCGGGCCAATGCGCGTCGCGCAGGCGGAAGATGTAGCTGCGGCCCTCGTCTGTGACGATCCAGCGTTCCGCCACGCCCGCCTCCACCTGACCCGAGGCGTCGAGCCGCACGAGACCCTCGGCGAGCGAGTCGATGAGCAACCGCTCGGGCTCGCCCAGTCGCGCTCGGCTGCGGCCGGGCAGCTGGGGCGCGCCGCCGATGACACTGACGACCACCGGGCCGACGTCGGCGCGCCGCCCGCAGCTGGCGGTGGTGATCAGCAGCGCGGCCGCGGTCGCTCGCCCGAAGATGGTGCGGACGGCGGGACTCGAACCCGCACGCCGATGGCAGAGGATTTTAAGTCCCCAGCGTCTACCGATTCCGCCACGTCCGCCCATCGTCGCCCACGAAGCGGTTGCGACGGACCGCGTCAACCCGGCGCGTCACTCGCCGACGTTGAGGCGGACGCGCATCTCCTTGCCGGGCTTGAAGAACGGCACGCGCTTAGCGTCGACCTCGACGGTCTCGCCGGTGCGCGGGTTGCGCCCGACACGCGCGTCGCGTGCGCGCGTGGAGAAGGCACCGAAGCCGCGCAGCTCGACTCGGCCGTTGCTGGCCAGCCGCGCGGTGATCTCGTCGAAGAAGGTGGCCACGATCGCCTCCACGTCGCGCTGCGCCAGCTCCGGATTACCGGCGGCCAACTGCTGCACCAACTCCGAGCGTATCATCCTGCGTCCACTTCCGGCGTATACCAAGCGAGCCGGGTTGATACAGATAAGCTTCCCCGCGCGATAGCACCGATCTGGTCGTTTTTCAGCATTATGGGTCAGTGTTGTACGGTTGAGCGCTACCATCGCACCGATCGGGAAGAACGAGGAAGGGGACCGGCCTCGCGGCCGATCCCCTCGCTCGTCACCTCGCGGTGTCGAACAGCTTACTTCTTGGTGTCGCGCGCCTTGAGCGCCTCGCCCAGGATGTCGCCCAGCGACGCGCCCGAGTCGGACGAGCCGTACTGCGCCACTGCCTGCTTCTCCTCGGAGATCTGCATCGCCTTGATCGAGAAGGTGGGCTTCTTCGAACGATCGAAGCCGGTGACCATCGCGTCGAACTTCTGGCCGACCTGGAAGCGCTCCGGACGCTGCTCGTCGCGGTCGCGGCCGAGGTCGGTGCGCTTGATGAAGCCGGTCGCGCCGTCGTCGCCCTGCTGCACTTCGAGACCTGCGTCGCGGACCTCGAGCACGGTGACGGTGACGACCTGGTTCTTGCCCAGGCGATCGCCCGCGCCCGCCGCGACCGGACCGCCGCGCTCGAGCTGCTTCATGCCGAGCGAGATGCGCTCCTTCTCCGGATCGATGTCGAGCACCACCGCCTGGACGGTCTCGCCCTTGCGGTGCAGGTTGAGCGCGTCCTCACCCGACACGCCCCACGCGATGTCGGACATGTGGACCATGCCGTCGACGTCGTTGTCCAGGCCGATGAAGAGACCGAACTCGGTCGCGTTCTTGACCTCGCCCTCGACGGTCGAGCCGATCGGGTGCGCGGCGGCGAACGCCTCCCACGGATTGGCCTGCGCCTGCTTCAGGCCCAGCGAGATGCGGCGCTTGTCCTCGTCGACCTCGAGCACCACCACGTCCACCTCCTGCGAGGTCGACACGATCTTGCCGGGATGGACGTTCTTCTTGGTCCAGGACATCTCGGACACGTGGACGAGGCCCTCGATGCCCGCCTCGAGCTCGACGAACGCACCATATTCGGTGATGTTCGTGACTCGGCCCGACAGCTTGGCGCCGACCGGGTACTTGGACGACGCGCCGTCCCACGGATCGCTCTCGAGCTGCTTCATGCCCAGCGAGATGCGCTGCGTGTCCTTGTTGATGCGGATGATCTGCACCTTCACGGTGTCGCCGATGTTGATCATCTCGCTCGGGTGGCCGACGCGCTTGTAGCTGAGGTCGGTGACGTGCAGCAGGCCGTCGATCCCGCCCAGATCGACGAAGGCGCCGTAGTCGGTGATGTTCTTCACCACGCCGTCTATGATCTGGCCCTCGTGGAGCGACTGGATCAGGCCCGAGCGCTGCTCGGCGCGGGTCTCTTCCAACACCGCGCGACGCGACACCACGATGTTGCCGCGCTTGCGGTCCATCTTGAGGATCTGGAACGGCTGCGGGATGTCCATCAGCGGCGTGACGTCACGCACCGGGCGGATGTCGACCTGCGAGCCGGGGAGGAACGCCACCGCGCCGTTGAGGTCGACGGTGAAGCCGCCCTTGACGCGGCCGAAGATCACGCCCTCGACGCGCGCGGTCTTGCTGAACTCGAGCTCGAGCTTGTCCCAGGCGGCCTCGCGGCGCGCGCGGTCGCGGCTGAGCATCGCCTCGCCGTGCATGTTCTCGACGCGGTCGACATAGACCTCGACCTCGTCGCCGACCTTGAGCTCGGCCTTCTGTCCCGGCGCCGGTGCGAACTCGCGCAGCGGCACGCGGCCCTCGCTCTTCAGACCGACGTCGATCACCGCCAGGTCGTTCTCGATGCCGGTCACGGTGCCGAGCACCACGCGGCCCTCGAAGCTGTCGGCACCGCCGAACATGTCATCGAGCAGCGCCGCGAATTCGTCGCGCGAGGGAGTTGCCGTAGAGGCCATAAATGCTTCGTCCTAGTCGTGTTTCCGGCCAAGCGGTTGGGTCCGCTGGTCTTGGCCATCACCGTCGCGGCGGCCGCATGCCGCGCGCGACATCCGTGTCGGCACGAGGTGCGAGGAGACGCCGCCCATAAGCGAAAAGGCGCGAGAGGACCTGCCTGTCGCGCCATGCCTCCGCGAGCCCCAGCCCACCGGACCTAAGTTATATAGCGGATAAGCGGAGGGTGGACAAGCGGCGGACGCACGGTCGGCCAAGGCGCTACCATTAGCGCCCTACAACCGCCGTCATCCTGAACTCGTTTCAGGATTCACGGTGTCGCTCACGCCCCCGTCGCGGCGCCTGCGGAGCGGTGGATCTTGAAACGAGTTCAGGATGAAGGTGGAAGGGGTGGGGAGACTGGTGCCAAACGCCCCCGCGCCTCGACATCATTCTCACGCCAGCCCCCTCAAACCGACGGCGCTGCCATCGCGGCGGCACGTGCCAGCCGCGCCTCGACCAGCGCGATCGCCTTGGCCACCGCCGCCTCGATCGACAGGAAGCTGGTGTCGAGCTGCGCGGCGTCGATCGCGGGCACCAGCGGGGCAGTGGCGCGCGAGCTGTCGCGGTCGTCGCGCGAGCGGATATCGGCGAGCACCTGGTCGTAGCTGGTGTCGTCGCCGCGCGCGCGCAGCTCGGCATGGCGGCGCTGCGCCCGGATCGTCGGGGTCGCGCGGATGAACAGCTTGGCGTCGGCGTCGGGGGCGATCACCGTGCCGATGTCGCGCCCGTCGAGCACCGCGCCGCCGGGCTGGTGCGCGAACCGTTTCTGCCGTTGGAGCAGCGCCGCGCGAACCAGCGGATGCGCCGAGACGATCGAGGCGATCTGCCCGGTAGCGTCGTCGCGCAATGCCGCGTCGGCGAGCAGATCCTCGTCGAAGCCACAGGCGGCGACCGCGTCGGCCTCGATCGACGGGTCGAGCTCGAGCCGCATTACGGTGAGCGCCACCGCCCGGTACAACAGGCCGGTGTCGAGATGGGGAACGTGATAATGACGCGCCAGCGCGCGCGCGATCGTGCCCTTGCCCGAGGCCGCCGGTCCGTCCACCGCGATGATCACGCCGTCTCTCCGGAAAGCTCTGCGAGTTGCTGATAGAAGGCGGGATAGCTCGTGGCGACCGGGCTCGCGTCGTCGAGCGTGATCGAGTCGCGCGCGTGCAGGGCGGCGATCGTCATGCTCATCGCGATGCGATGATCGAGCTGGGTCGCCACGGTGGCGCCCCCCGCGATCTTGTCGCCACCATTGCCATGCACGGTGAGCCCATCCTCGTGCTCGACGGTGGTGACTCCATTGGCCTCGAGCGCGACGCGCATCGCGGCGATCCGGTCGCTCTCCTTGACGCGCAGCTCCTCGGCACCGCGCGCGACGGTCGCGCCGGCGGCGAAGGCGGCGGCGACGAACAGCACCGGATATTCGTCGATCATCGACGGCGCGAGATCGGGCGGCACCTCGATCCCACTGAGCGCGGCGTGGCGCACCCGCAGGTCGGCGACGGGCTCGCCGCCCACGGTCCGCGGCGCCAGCTCGGCGATGTCGGCGCCCATCATCCGCAGCGCGGTGACGAGCCCGGCGCGCGTCGGGTTGAGCCCGACATTCTCGATCACCACGTCGCTGCCTGGCACCACCGAGGCGGCGACCATCCAAAAGGCAGCGGACGAGGGGTCGCCCGGCACCGTGATCGACTGCGGCCGCAGCTCGGCCTCGCCCTCGAGCGCGATCACGCGGCCGCGCGGCCCCTGCTCGACCGTCAGCCGCGCGCCGAAGCCGGCCAGCATGCGCTCGCTATGGTCGCGCGTCGGCACCGGCTCGATCACGCGCGTGATGCCCGGCGTGTTGAGCGCGGCGAGCAGCACCGCCGACTTCACCTGCGCCGAGGCGACCGGCAGCTCATAGTCGATCGGCACCGACGGGACGAGGCCGCGCACCGTCAGCGGCAGCCGCCCGCCCGGCGACGACGTGATGTCGGCCCCCATCCGCGCCAGCGGCGTGATCACGCGCCCCATCGGCCGGCCCGACAGCGAGGCGTCACCCACGAACGTGGCGCTGACCGCGTGGCTCGCCACCAGCCCCATCAGCAGCCGCGTCGAGGTGCCCGAATTGCCCATGTCGAGCGCCTGCGCGGGCTGGAGCAGCCCGCCGACGCCGACGCCCTGGACGCGCCACACCGCGTCGTCGCCGCGCGCGATCGTCGCGCCCATCGCGCGCATCGCCGCGGCGGTGGCGAGCACGTCCTCGCCCTCCAGCAGACCCTCGATCCGGCTCTCGCCCACCGCGAGCGCCGAGAGCATCAGCGAGCGGTGGCTGATCGACTTGTCGCCGGGGACCCGGATGCGGCCGGAGAGCCGGGCGGGCGCGCGGATCACGCGCGGGGAAGGGGAGGTGTGAGGGGAATGCGCCATCGTGCGCGGTGCTTGCCAGCCGGCTTGTGCTATGGCAAGGCGCGCCCCACTTCGACGGCCACCCATCGTCGATCCACCCATCCGAAAGGCTTTGCACGGCATGATCAAGCCGGAATGGGGCACGAAGCGTACGTGCCCGAAATGCGCGACGCGTTTCTACGACCTCGAGAAGGACGACCCCGTCACCTGCATCAACTGCGGGCACGCGTGGGAGCCCGAACCGATCCTCAAGTCCAAGCAGCCGCTGCCGTTCGAGCAGGCCAAGCCCGACAAGCAGGAGCCCGATCGCGACCTCGCCGGTGACGACGAGGATCTGGACACGAACGAGGACGAGGAGCCCTCGGCCGACGACGAGGTCGATCTGGGTGGCGACGACGATCTCGGCGTCGAGACCAGCAGCGACGACGACGAGAACAACTAAGGTCGAAAAAAATGCGAGGCAGGCGGCTCAGGCCGCTTGCCAAGCCAGCAGCCCCCGGCTAGGGGGCTGCCTCCCGGGACGGAATGGGGCCGTAGCTCAGCTGGGAGAGCGTCGCAATGGCATTGCGAAGGTCAGGGGTTCGATCCCCCTCGGCTCCACCATTCCCTCGTCCCGCCGCCCGCGCCGATGCTGCCGGGCCGCACCGCCAGCGCTGATCCTTGCGCCACCACGACCGCTGCGGGCTACCAGCCTGGCCTACTAGTCGGCTGGTACTTCAAGCTCATTTTCTCCTCCCTGCGCGCCGCCTAGTCCGGTGATCCGGCCTGATCGGCCGTGATGAGGGACGAGGCGAGCATGGCGGCCAAGAAGATCGACCGGGCGTATCTCCTGCGCCGCTCCGAGGAGCATCTCATCCGCGCCGCGCGCGCCAGCGACGATGCGGCGCGCGTGCTGCACCAGCGCTTCGCCGATCTGTACCGAGCGCGTGCCAACGGGGAGCGCCTGGTACAACAGGACTAGTCCTTAAGCGCAAAGTTACCAGGAACGCCCTAATCTGCGATAGGTTTAGCTCCCGAACCGGATGCATGTCGCCTCCGGGCCGGAGGGTCTGCCGTGCACCATGTCGTCGATCGGAGCGCTGCTGCCTCGTCGTCGCTCGACGGCGTCGACGCGGTGCGCTCCTCGTCGTGTGGGGCGCGTCACCCGCTCGGCACCGCCGCGGCAGCGTATCGCCGCGGCGGCCGCGATCCCGCCCGCGACGTCGCTGGTGCGCCGCTACCCTGCATCCGCGGCGTCGCGGGTGGGATCGATCACACCACGACGATCTGCGCGGGTGAGGGCTCGCGCCGGTCGCAGGGCGTCGCGCCGACTCTTCCGGGCACCTGACAGGAGGACCAAGATGAACAAGCACGAGCTGCACGGCGGTGCCCGCTACCTCGGCGGCAAGGTCGAGAAAGCGATCGGCGACACGGTCGACAGCCGCGACTGGCAGGTCAGCGGCGTCAAGGACCAGGTCGCCGGCGGAGCGGAGAACCTGTTCGGCCGCGCGCAGTCGATCGCCGATGACGTCGCCGACGCCACGCCCGGCCTGATCCAGGAAGCACGCGAGAAGGCCGGCGACGCCGCCGCGCGCGCGGCCGACGTGGCCCGCCGCAGGGCGCACGAGGCGCAAACCGCGGTGCCGGGGGGCGATGAGCGCATGTTGTGGGCCGCCATCGCCGCGCTCGGCGGCTTCGCGCTCGGCTGGTTCGCCAGCGGCCGGCGCGGCTGACGCGGGAGCGCGCGTGGCACCGTCGCTCAAGTCGCTGCGCGAGACCGCTGATCTGCGTCACCTGCGCCAGATCATCGCCGGTCTCGACGAGGGCGTGATCCTGATCGATCCCGACGAGACCTTGTTGTGGGCCAATGCCGCGGCGCTGGCGATGCATGGCGTCGAGCGGATCGACGAGCTTGGCGACACCGTCGACGCGTATCGCGCGCGCTTCCAGCTGCGCTACCGCAACAACCACCGGCTCGAGGCGGACGATTACCCGATCGAGCGCGTGGTGGCGGGAGACTCCTTCTCCGAGGTGGTGGTCGAGGTCACCGTCGCGGGCGAGAGCGAGCCGCGCTGGGTTCACCAGGTGCGCAGCCTCGTGCTCAACGACGGCGACGAGGATGCACCGTCGTGCGTGGTGCTGGTGATCCAGGACGTCACCGCGCGCTACGAGGCGGAAGACCGATTCGAACAATCGTTCAACGCGAACCCGGCGCCGGCGGTGATCTGTCGCCTCGCCGACCTGCGCTTCGTCAAGGTCAACCAGGGCTTCCTCGAGATGACGGGTCACGCGCGCGACCAGGTGCTGTGCAAGACCGTCTACGACATCGACGTGCTGCGCCGCGCCGACCGCCGCGAGCTGGCCAAGGAGCGGCTCGCCGAGGGGCGCACGATCCCGCAGATGGAAGCCGAGCTCGACCTGCCGGGCGGCGGCACCAAGCTGGTGATCGTCGCCGGCCAGCCGATCGACATGGGCGACCAGCCCTGCATGCTGTTCACCTTCGCCGACCTCGAGCCGCGGCGAAAGGCGGAGTCGCAGCTGCGCCACAGCGAGGAGCGCTTCACCCGCACCTTCCAGATGGCGCCGGTGCCGATGGCGATCGGCGCGCGCGACGGCCACCTGCTGTGCGAGGTGAACGCCAGCTTCACCGCGCTGACCGGCTATGCCGCGACCGAGATCATCGGCCGCTCGCTCGCCGACGCCGGCCTGTGGTCGAGCGACGCAGTGCGCGCCGACATCGAGGCCGCGATCGAGGACGGGCGCGACCTTCGCGCGCACGAGGCGCGCATCACCGCCAAGGACGGCGGCGCGATCGACTGCCTCGTCTCGACCGAGGCGATCACGCTCGGCGACGATGCCTGCCTGCTCTGGGCCTTCCAGGACATCACCCAGCGCAAGGCGACAGAACTCGAACTGGTCGAGGCGATCGAGGCGGTGATGAAGGACACCAGCTGGTTCAGCCGTTCGATCATGGACAAACTGGCGCGGCTGCGCGCGCCCCAGCCCGATCTGGGCGGGGCGGGGATCGACGATCTCACCGCGCGCGAGCGCGAGGTGCTGGCGCTGATCTGCCGTGGGCTCGACGACAAGTCGATCGCGCGTGCGCTCGGTGTCTCGGGCAACACCGTGCGCAACCATGTCGCGCGGATCTACGCCAAGATCGGGGTCAACCGCCGCACCGCGGCCGCTGCCTGGGCGCGCGCGCGCGGGTTCGAGAGCGAGGCGGTCGCGGTCGGGCCGCGGGAGGTGCCAGCATGACGAAGGATCCCGAACGGGGCGAGGCGGCGGACCGTCGCCGCGCCAAGGGCGCGGCGCGCGCGGCGATCGGCAAGCTGATCGGCGACGATGCCGCGGTGCGCGAGGGGCGCGCGCAGCAGGAGGAGGCGGGGCGCACGCCCGACCCCGCCCGCAAACCGACAAAACAGGAGTGACTATGGCGACGAATGTGACGGGCGGCTACGCGCCGCTGGACGAGGTGGCTCTCGCGCGCGCCGGCAGGCGTGTGTCCTGGGGCGCGATCTTCGCGGGCGTGGTGCTGGCGGTGGCGGTTCAGCTGCTGCTCGGCATCCTCGGCACCGGCATCGGCCTGTCGATGGTCGACCCGGTCGAGGGCACGACGCCGGGCGCGACCGGCTTCGGCATCGGCGCGGGGCTCTACTGGCTGATCACCACGGTCGTCGCGCTCGGCGCGGGCGGCTATGCCGCGGCGCGGCTGTCGGGCGTGACGGAGCGGTTCGACGCGCTCGTCCACGGGCTGGTGGTCTGGGGTGTGACGCTGATTCTCACCTTGTACCTCCTCACCTCGGCGGTGGGCGGCATCATCGGCGGCGCGTTCCGCACGGTCGGCGCCGTCGCCGGGGCGGCGGGCACGACGGTCGGCGCGGCGGCGCCGAAAGTGGCGCAGATCGCGGGCGTCGATCGGAATGATGTGCGCGACGAAGCCTCGGCCTATCTCGCCGACGCGCCCAGCGATCCGGCGCGGATGACGCCGGAGCAGGCGCAAACGGAGATCGCCAAACAGCTCCCGGCGCTGGCACGCGGCGGCACCGAGGGCGCGCGCGCCGAGGGCCGCATCGTCGACATCGTCGCGGCGCAGCGCAAGATCAGCCGCGCCGAGGCGCAGGCACAGGTCACGCGCGCGAAGCAGGACTTCGTGAAGGCGAAGAACGACGCGGTGCAGACCGCCAAGTCCGCCACCGACGCCGCCGCGGGTGCGGCCGCCGGCACTTCCTTCATCCTCGTGCTCGCGCTGCTCGCCGGCGCCGGTGCGGCCGCGTTCGGCGCGACGGCGGCGACTCGCCGCCGCCTGCGCTGATGACCGGCGCCGGGCCGGCGTACCGGGCCCGCCGCCCCCTTTCCTGCAAGGAGTCTGACATGACCAAGAAGATTGGCCTGGGCATCGGCCTCGGCGCATTGCTCGCGCTCACCGCCTGCAACACCGTGCACGGCGCCGGCAAGGACCTCGAGTCGGCGGGCAACGCCGTGTCCGACGCGTCGGGAACCAGCAAGAAGAAGTGAACGCTGCGCCCCGGTGCGGTCGGGGCGGCCGGGGCGTGTCGACGGCGCGCCCCGGCCGCTCGCATTCCAGTGGGCGCGACGCGGCAGCTTCCCGCCGCGGCCCGGCTGCGTCAAAGACGGCGGAGCGCAGCGTGACGCGCGGCGAGGGGAGAGCGGTTGATCAACGAGCATACGATCCGCGACGTGGTCATCCTCGGCGGCGGCACCGCGGGCTGGATGGCGGCGGCGGCGCTGTCGCGCTTCCTCGACAATGGCGTGACGCGGATCACGCTGGTCGAGTCGGAGGAGATCGGCACCGTCGGCGTGGGAGAGGCGACGATCCCGCCGCTCATCACCTTCAACCAGATGCTGGGCATCGACGAGAACGACTTCCTCCGCGCCACGGCGGGGACGTTCAAGCTCGGCATCGAGTTCGTCGACTGGGGCGCGCTGGGGGAGCGCTACCTGCACCCGTTCGGCGCGCACGGTCGCGACCTGCAGGGCATCCACTTCCACCAGCTCTGGCTGCGCGCGGCGCGGCGCGCGCGCGAGGCCGGCGGCACCATGCCCGATATCGCTGACTGGGCGGTCAGCGGCGTCGCCGCGCGCGCCGGCCGCTTTGCGCGGCCCGCACCGGACTCGCCCACGCCGCTGCGCGACCTGCGCTACGCCTTCCATTTCGACGCGGCCCGATACGCCGCCTTCCTGCGCCGCTACGCCGAGGCGGCGGGGGCGACGCGGGTCGAGGGGCGCGTCGTGTCGGTCCGCCGCGACGCCGCGACCGGGCAGGTCGCCGCGCTGCGCCTCGCCGACGGCCGCGAGATCGCGGGCGAGCTGTTCGTCGACTGCTCCGGCTTCCGCGGGCTGCTGATCGAGGAGACGCTGGCGACGGGCTACGAGGATTGGCGCCACTGGCTGCCGTGCGATCGCGCGGTCGCGGTGCCCTGCGCGCTGCCGGGCGACCCGGAGCCCTTCACCCGCGCGACTGCGCGGCCGTTCGGCTGGCAGTGGCGCATCCCGCTGCAGCACCGGCTCGGCAACGGCTATGTCTACGCCAGCCGCTATCTCGGCGACGACGCGGCCGAGGCGGCGCTGCTCGGCTCGCTCGAAGGGGAGCTGCAGGCGGCGCCGCGTCGGCTGTCGTTCGTCGCGGGGCGGAGGACGCTGGCATGGAACGCCAATGTCGTGTCGCTCGGACTGGCGAGCGGCTTCGTCGAGCCGCTCGAGTCGACCTCGATCCATCTCGTCCAGGCCGGCATCGCCAAGCTGATCGCGCTCTTCCCCGATCGTCGCTTCGATCCCGAGGAGCGGGACGAGTACAACCGCCATATGCGCGACCTATACGAGGACGTGCGCGACTTCATCATCCTCCACTACAAAGCGACACGGCGCGACGACACGCCGTTCTGGGATGCGGTGCGCACGATGGACGTGCCCGAGACGCTGCGGCGGCGGATGGCGCTGTTCGCGGGCAAGGGACGGGTCTTCCGCGACGCCGCCGAGCTGTTCACCACCGCGAGCTGGGTCGCGGTCGGGCTCGGTCAGGGGCTGGTGCCGGCCGATTATGAACCCGCGGTCGACGCGCTCGACGAGGCCAAGGTCGCCGCCGCGCTGCGCCAGATGCACGCCGCCGGCGCCGCCGCGGTGGCGACGCTGCCGACCCACGCGGACTATTTGCGGAGGGTGGGGAGCATGGCGAGGGTGGAATAGAGGCGGGGTGTCGTCTTCACGGCTAGATCTGGGCTCGAGACGAGACATCCCGCTTTTACGATGGCGCTAGCAGAAGGTTCAGCCGGGCGGCGCCCGCCAATCGTCTCCCCTCACTCCAGCAGCGTCAGCGGCAATCGCGGCGCGACCACCTCGCGCAGCACGAAGCCCGACTCCATCTGTGTCACCCCCGGCAACCGGGACAGCTCCTCGCGGTGGATCCGCGCGAAGTCGCCGAGGTCGCGCGCGCGCACCGTGACCAGATAGTCGTAGCTGCCCGACATCAGGTCGCAGCGCACCACCGACGGGCTCGCGGCGATCGCCTGCTCGAACGAGTCGAGCACGTCCTTGCGCTGGCTCTCGAGCGTGACCTTGATGTGGACGATCGTCGCGCAGCCCAGCTTGGCGAGATCAAGCCGCGCGGCATAGCCGGTGATCACGCCGGCCTCCTCCAGCGCGCGCTGCCGCCGCGCCACCGCGGTGGCGGAACGCCCGATCGCCTCGGCGAGCGTGAAGGCGGTCGCGCGCGCGTTGCCGAGCAGCAGCGCGATCAGGCGGCGGTCGATTCGGTCGAGACTGGTGGATTCCTGCGACATGCATCCACCTTGCGCATGAAGTCGGCGGAAAGCCACCCGCCACCCCGCCACTTCGCGCGGACTCGGCGTGGTCGCGTCGTTATCCTGCGCGCAGGATAGAGGAGCCCGGAACATGCGCGTCGGCGTACCCAAGGAGATCAAGAACCACGAGTATCGCGTCGGCCTCACGCCCGGCGCGGTGCGCGAGTATGTCGCGCGCGGCCACGAGGTGGTGGTGCAGACCGGCGCGGGGGCGGGCATCGCCGCCGACGATCAGGCCTATCGCGCCGCCGGTGCCGCGATCGTCGACACCGCCGAGGAGGTGTTCGCCACCGCGCAGATGATCGTCAAGGTGAAGGAGCCGCAGCCGAGCGAGTGGGTGCAGCTGCGCGACGACCAGATCCTCTTCACCTACCTCCACCTCGCGCCCGATCCCGAGCAGGCCAAGGGGCTGATGGCCTCGGGCGTCACCGCGGTGGCCTATGAGACGGTGACCGACCAGCGCGGCCACCTGCCGCTGCTCGCGCCGATGAGCGAGGTCGCGGGCCGGCTGTCGATCGAGGCGGCGGGCACCGCGCTCAAGGCGGTCAACGGCGGCCGCGGCGTGCTGATCGGCGGCGTGCCGGGTGTGCAGCCGGCACGGATCGTCGTGCTCGGCGGCGGCGTGGTCGGCACCCATGCGGCGCGCATGGCGGTCGGGCTCGGCGCCGAGGTGACCGTGATCGACCGTTCGATCCCGCGGCTGCGCGAGCTGGACGAGCTGTTCGGCGGGCGCGTGCGCACCCGCGTCTCGACGCTGGAAGCGATCGAGCACGAGGTGGCGGAAGCCGACGCGGTGATCGGCGCGGTGCTGATCCCGGGCGCGTCGGCGCCCAAGCTGGTGACCCGTCCGATGTTGGCGCTGATGAAGCCGCGCGCGGTGCTGGTCGACGTCGCGATCGACCAGGGCGGCTGTTTCGAGACCAGCCACGCCACGACCCATGCCGAGCCGACCTATGAGGTCGACGGCGTGATCCATTATTGCGTCGCCAACATGCCCGGCGCGGTGCCGCTCACCTCGAGCCACGCGCTCAACAATGCGACGCTGCCGTACGGTCTGGCATTGGCCGACAAGGGCTATGCCGCGGCCGAGGCCAACGCCGGGCTGATGGAGGGCGTCAACGTGCGCGGCGGGCGGATCGTCAACCGCGTCGTGGCGGAGGCGCTCGGCCAAGGGTGAGGCCAAGGCGCGCTTCGCCGCGCCACGGTGACCATCGTGCGTGCGGGGTCGGTACACCACCGACCCAACGCGCGGCCTTGTTGCGCGCTTGGCGATGACCGGCGCGCCGGCATGAGCCTCACCGCGCCCGCATGCTTCGACAAGCGCGACCCCACGCCCTATATCCTGCGGCGATGGCCGAATCCCTCGATCTCGAGACCCCGCCGCCCGCCGCGGGCGCACAGCCCTATCGCGTGCTCGCGCGCAAATACCGTCCGCAGTCGTTCAAGGCACTGATCGGTCAGGACGCGATGGTGCAGACACTCGCCAACGCGATCAGGCGCGACCGTATCGCGCACGCCTTCCTGCTCACGGGTGTCCGCGGCGTCGGCAAGACCTCGACCGCGCGGCTGATCGCCAAGGCGCTCAACTGCGTCGGCCCGGACGGGCAGGGCGGCCCGACGATCGACCCGTGCGGCGTGTGCGAGCCGTGCCGCGCCATCGCGGAGGGGCGTCATATCGACGTGATCGAGATGGATGCGGCGAGCCACACCGGCATCGACGATGTCCGCGAGATCATCGAGGCGTCGCGCTACGCCGCGGTCTCGGCGCGCTACAAGATCTACATCGTCGACGAGGTCCACATGCTGTCGAAGGCGGCCTTCAACGGGCTGCTCAAGACGCTGGAGGAGCCGCCCGCGCATGTGAAATTCCTGTTCGCCACCACCGAGGTGAACAAGGTGCCGGTCACCGTGCTGTCG
This sequence comes from Sphingomonas citri, assembly GCF_019429485.1. Lineage (GTDB taxonomy): Bacteria > Pseudomonadota > Alphaproteobacteria > Sphingomonadales > Sphingomonadaceae > Sphingomonas > Sphingomonas citri. The sequence goes on from NZ_JAHXZN010000001.1 coordinate 78,742, forward strand.
CGCTGCCAGCGCTTCGACCTGCGCCGCATCCCCGCCACACTGCTCGCCGAGCATTTCGCGCGCGTGGTCGAGGCCGAGGGCGCGCAGGCCGAGCCCGAGGCGCTGGCGCTGATCGCGCGCGCCGCCGAGGGCTCGGCGCGCGACGGGCTGTCGATCCTGGACCAGGCGATCGCGCACGCCGATCTCGCCGGCGGCGGGGTGAGTGCCGACGCGGTGCGCGAGATGCTCGGCCTCTCCGATCGCAGCGCGGTGCGCGACCTGCTCGGGTTGGTGCTGGCGGGCGATGCGCCGGGCGCCCTCGCCGCCCTGCGCCGCCAGTACGACCTCGGCGTCGACCCGCTCGGCGTGATCCGCGCCTTGCTCGAGGCGGTGCACGGCGTCACCCAGGTCAAGGTCGGCGCACCAGACGATATGGCGCAGCCCGCCGAGGAGCGCGGCGCCTATCGCGACTGGGCCGACAAGCTGTCGTTCCCGCTGCTCCATCGGCTATGGCAGCTGTTCCTCAAGGGGCACGAGGAGGTGCAGCGCGCCGCGCTGCCGATCGAGACCGCCGAGATGGCGCTGCTGCGCGCGATCCACGCCTCGACGCTGCCCGATCCGGGCGAGCTGGCGCGCCGGCTCGCGAGCGGAACCATGCCCGCGCCCGCCGCCGTCGCACCGGTGCCGCCGCCCGCGCCGCCGTCCCCGGCGGACCGCGTACCGAGCGAGTTCGCGGGGGTGCTCGCGCTGCTCGACGAACTGAACAAGCTCGAGCTGCTCGTCCGGCTCAAGCGCGGCGCCAGCCTGGTCAGCTACGCGCCGCCCGAGATCGTGCTGAGCGGCGCGCGCCCGCTCTCCACCGACACGCTGACCGAACTCGCCGCGGTGCTGCGCGAGGCGACCGGCATGCCGTGGAAGATCGCGGTCGCGGACGCGCCCGGCGCGCCGACGATGTTCGAGGCGGAGCAGGACGCGGTGCAGGCGCGCCACGACGCCGCGCGCGCGCACCCGATCGTCGCGGCCGCGTTCGAGGCCTTCCCCGAGGCCGAACTGATCGACCCCAAACCAGCCAAGCGGAGTATCACGTGAAGGATCTCAACGATATCCTGGCGATGGCCCAGAACGTCCAGAACGAGCTGCAGAAGGCGCAGGAGAGCCTCGACACGATCGAGGTGGAGGGCGTCGCCGGCGGCGGCCTGGTCAAGGTGCGCGCCTCGGCCAAGGGGCGGATCATCGGCGTCGCGATCGACGACTCGCTGATCGTTCCGTCTGAGAAGCAGATGCTCGAGGATCTCGTCGCCGCCGCGTTCAACGACGCGCGCACCAAGGCGGACGCGGTCTCCTCGACCGAGATGTCGAAGATGACCAGCGGGCTGCCGTTGCCGCCGGGGTTCAAGCTGCCGTTCTGAGGCGGGACAGTCGGACCGTTGCGCGGCGGGAACAACCGCCCGCCGCTCGCATTCCTCCGCTCACTTCGGTGAGAGGAGGATGCCATGAGTGACGACCGCGTGACCCAGACCCCGCACACGACGGTGATCGAGCGCCGCGGTGGCGGCGGTGGCGTGTTGATCGGGCTGGCGGTGCTGCTGGCGGTGATCGTCGGCGCCTATCTGCTGCTCGTCCGCAACGACAGCGAGGTCGCCAAGAACAACGCGATCACCTCGGCGGCGAAGAGCGTCGGCGACACCGCCGACAAGGCGGGCGCCGCGGTGGATCGCGCCGCGAAGTAACGGAACGGTGGCGGCTCTGAGACGTGACCGCGCCTCAATTACCAGCGTCATCCTGAACTTGTTTCAGTATCCGCCGAGTCGCGGGCACCTCGGGTCCCGGGAGTGCGGCGCGGTGGATCCCGGACCAAGTCCGGGGTGACGGCGATGAGGTGGGCCAAGGCCGCGCCTAAGCGTCCAAGCCCGCCTCATCGCAGGCACGCGTCCAGCCCGTTACGGCGCACCACCCCGACGTAGCGTGCTAGCCGGTCGCCGTGGCGGCGCACGAAGCCGCTCGGGTCGATCGCGGCGCGCTTCTTGGGCAGCGGCAGCACCGCGGCGATCCGTCCCGCCTCGATCGGGCTGAGCCGCTCGGCCGAGTGGCGGAAGTAGCGGATCGAGCCGGCCTCGACGCCGTAGGTGCCGATCCCGGTCTCGGCGACGTTGAGATAGACCTCCATGATCCGGCGCTTGCCCCAGATCGTCTCGATCAGGAGCGTGAACCACGCTTCCAGCGCCTTGCGGACATAGCCGCCACCCTGGAACAGGAAGACGTTCTTGGCGGTCTGCTGGCTGATGGTGGAGCCGCCGCGAATGCGCTTGCCCTCGGCGTTGTGCATCGCCGCGCCCGCGATCGCGCCCCAGTCGAAGCCGTGGTGCGTGCAGAACTTGCTGTCCTCGCCGGCGATCGCCGCGCGGGGCATGTCAGGGTCGATGGCGGCGAGGGGACGCCACTCCTTGGTGACGCCGCGTCCGGCGAACAGGTCGCCCGCCATGGTCAGCGTGAACGGCACCGGCACGACGGCATAGAGGAGTACCCAGGCGACGGAGACCAGGACGAAGCCGAGGAGGAGCTTAAGCAGAAGCCGGAGCAGGCGGAACATGCGACGCGTGGTAGCGGGCGCGCGTGGCGGTGAGAAGCGCGGAGACGAGGCTCTCAGTTTGCGGACGGCGTCACACCTCGCCGAGGATCGCCCGCGCCGCCGCCATCCCCGTCGCATATGCCCCGTGCGCGGTAGAGAAATCGTGCGGCGAGCAGGCCTCCCCCGCGAAATACAGCCGCGCATCGATCGGCGCCGCGAGCACAACGCGCGCACCGGCGTGGCCGACCGCGGCGTGCGAGTAGCTGCCGCCGATCCACGGTTCGTGCCGCCAGCGGGTCGCGGCCACCGGATGGAGCCGCGCCCGCCACTCACCGCCGAGCAGCGCGACGAGCTCGTCGACGACGAAGGCGGCAGCGGCGTTCGAGTCCTCCAATTCGTCGGCGGTTGGGCCGCCGAGGAAGCTCTCGATCAGCGGGTAGCCGAAGGGCGACAGGCGATGGCTCGCGGTATCGGCCGAATAAGGATTGCCCATCAGGTGCGAGTCGGCAGGCCAGTCGGGCCGATCGACGCGCAGCATCACCTTGTCGGCGACGCCGAGCGGCAGCCCGGCCGCGGCGTCGACCTTCTCGGGCAGCGGTGGATCGAAGACGATCGCGCCGCGCGCCAGCACCGGTGTCGGGACCGCGACGACCACTGCCTCGGTCTCGATCGTCCCGGCCGCGCTCTCGACACGCACGCGCGTATCGCGATGGTCGATCCGCGTCACCGCGCAGCCGAGCCGCACCGGCAGCCCGCGCGCATGATCCGCGATCAGCGTGCCATAACCCTCGCGCACCGCCCAATTGTCCTCGGTCGCGGCATCCTCGTAGGCGAGCCAGTCGTGCAGCGAGACATCGTCGATCGCGGCGCCATTGGCGAAGCGTGAGATGGCGTCGAGCAGCGGCCGCCAGCGCTCGTCGGACGGCACCGCCGCGCCCAGTGCGCGATCGGGCGCCGTCGCCAAGGCGTGCGCGGCCGCGGTCATCCGCTCGCGCGCGGCGTTGGCGGCACGGTGATCGTCGCGCGGGAAGCCCAGGTCGCGCCACTGCTCCCCCCAACGCGCGGTGTCGGTGGCGACGGTGAAGCCGCGCGCGCGCGCGATCCCGGTCCACGGGTTGCGTCGGGCGGAGTGGAGCCAGCCGCAGCCGAGATCCACGTTGGCGCCTCCGATCGTGATGCTGTGCGCGCGCCCGCCGAGCCGGTCGCCCGCCTCGAGCAGCAGCACGTCGCGGCCGGCGTCGTGAAGGTGACGCGCCGCGGCGATGCCGGCGGCCCCGCCGCCGACGATCACCGCATCCGCGCCGCGCGCCACGTCAGGCGGTCAGCAGCCGCTTCTCGCCCGCCAGCCGCATCATCGCGCGCTGGAGCTTCTCGAACGCGCGCACCTCGATCTGGCGGACGCGCTCGCGGCTGACGCCATAGACCTGGCTCAGCTCCTCCAGCGTCTTCGGATCGTCGGTGAGACGCCGCTCGGTGAGGATGTGCTTCTCGCGGTCGTTGAGGTCCCCCATCGCGTTGACCAGCATGTCGTGGCGCACGTCGGCTTCCTGCTGGTCGGCGACGACCTTGTCCTGCAGCGGCGCGTCGTCCTGAAGCCAGTCCTGCCACTGGCCCTCGCCGTCCTCGCGCATCGAGACGTTGAGCGAGGTGTCGCCGCCCATCGCCATGCGGCGGTTCATGCTGACCACGTCGGCCTCGGTGACGCCGAGGTCGGTCGCGATCTTCTGCACGTCCTCGGGGCGCAGGTCGCCGTCCTCGAAAGCGTCGAGCCGCGCCTTCATGCGGCGCAGGTTGAAGAACAACTTCTTCTGCGCCGCGGTGGTGCCCATCTTCACCAGGCTCCACGAGCGCAGGATGAATTCCTGGATCGAGGCGCGGATCCACCACATCGCATAGGTGGCGAGGCGGAAGCCGCGGTCGGGCTCGAACTTCTTCACGCCCTGCATCAGCCCGATATTGCCCTCGGAGATCAGCTCGCTGACGGGAAGGCCGTAGCCGCGATAGCCCATCGCGATCTTGGCGACGAGGCGAAGGTGGCTGGTGACCAGCTGCGCCGCCGCCTCGGTGTCACCGTGCTCCTGGAAGCGCTTGGCGAGCATATACTCCTGCTCGGGCGCCAGGATCGGGAATTTCTTGATCTCGGCGAGATAGCGGTTGAGGCTCTGCTCCCCGCCGAGCGCAGGGATCGTCGCCGGGACGTTGCTGCGTGCTGCCATGATCCTTGATCTCCCTTCCTGGCGGGAAACGCGGCGATGCCCAGCCAAGTGCCGGACGATGCGCGCTTCGCACCTATACGATGAGCTGACTGAACAGTTCCTGCATGTCCCGCGGCATCGCACTGTCGAACGACAGCGCGTCGCCAGTGATCGGGTGGATGAACCCGAGGCGGGCGGCGTGCAAGGCCTGGCGGCGGAAACCGAGCGTTTCGATCACGCCGCGATGTGCTTGTTTCGTTCTACCATAGACCGGGTCGCCCAGCAAGGCATGTCCGAGCGATGCCATATGGACGCGCACCTGGTGGGTCCGTCCGGTCTCGAGCCGACACTCGACCAGCGCGGCATCCCGTAGCGGCTGAAGCAGCGTGTAGTGAGTGACCGCGCGCTTGCCGCCCGCGACGATCGCCACCTTCTTGCGGTTGGCGGCGGAGCGCGCCAGGGGCGCGTCGACGCTGCCCGCGGCGGGCATCGGCCAGCCGTTGACGATCGCGCGGTAGCGACGATCGATCGTGTGCGCGGCGAACTGCTTGGCGAGCCCTTCGTGCGCGCGGTCGGTCTTGGCCGCGACCATCAGCCCCGACGTGTCCTTGTCGATGCGGTGGACGATCCCCGGCCGCGCCACGCCGCCGATCCCGGAGAGCGAGCCACCGCAATGATGCAGCAGCGCGTTGACGAGCGTGCCGTCGAGATTGCCCGCTGCGGGATGCACGACCAAGCCGGCGGGCTTGTCGATCACGATGAAATGATCGTCCTCGTAGGCGACCACCAGCGGGATATCCTGCGCCTCGTTGTGCGCCGGGGCGGGGGCCGGGACCATGACGGCATAAGCGTCGCCGGCATGCGACTTGCGCGAGGGATCGCGCACCGCCGCCCCGTCCTGGGTCACCTGGCCGGCGTTGATCAGCACCTTGAGCCGCTCGCGCGACAGCGTCGGCACGGCGTCGGCGAGAGCGCGATCCAGCCGCCAGCCGTCGGCGGCCGGCGCGATCGTCGCTGAGATGATGGAAACCCCCCGGTCCATTGCTTCATGCTATGTGGCGACGATGATCGACATTTCAATCCGCCTGCGTGACGAACTGGTCGCCGCCGCGGCCGGCAGCGCCGACGAGGTCTGCGGCTTGCTGCTCGGCCGCGGCGAGCGGGTGGAGCGGGCGCCGCCGTGCCGCAACGTTGCCGCGACCCCGGCGGTGCGCTTCGAGCTCGATCCCGCCGCGCTGCTCGCGGCGCACCGCGCGGCGCGCGCCGGCGGCCCCGCCGTGCTCGGCCACTATCACTCGCACCCGAGCGGCGACGCGCGTCCCTCGCCGCGCGACGCCGCCGACGCCGTACCCGACGGCAGCCTGTGGCTCATCGTGGCGGGGGGCGAGGTCACGGCGTGGCGCGCGATCGAGGATGGCGTGCTCCATGGCCGCTTCGAGCCTGTGAAGATGCGCGACGGCGGTTGCGAAGGCGGCGGTGACCCGCCACAAGGCGGCGACGCCCCCCGCGCGGAGTAATCCCCCGACATGACGATCAGCCCGGTCGACTTCGCCTCCCTGTTGTGTTCGCGCCTGTGCCACGACCTGCTGTCGCCGGTCGGCGCGCTCAACAACGGGCTGGAGCTGCTCAACGACGAGACCGATCCCGAGATGCGCGCGCGCTGCCTCGAGCTGCTCAACGAGAGCGCGCGGGTGTCCGCCAACAAGCTCAAGTTCTTCCGCCTCGCGTTCGGCGCGGCGGGCGGCTTCGGCGAGCGCGTCGACGTGCGCGAGGCGCGCCAGGCGGTGGAGGGGCTGCTCGGCGACAACAAGCGGCTGCAGCTGCAATGGCTGATCGAGGAGCCCGAGCTGCCCAAGGCGGCGGTGAAGGTGCTGCTCAACCTCGCGCTGATCGCCGGCGACACGCTGGTGCGCGGCGGCACGGTGACGATCGGGGTGGAGGAGAGCGCCGAGACGACCGAGATCGTGCTGCGCGCCGAAGGCCCGCGGCTGGTGCTCGACCCCGAGCTGCGCACCACGCTGACCGACGGCGCGAACGGCGCGGCGATCACCCCGCGGGCAGCGGCGGCGTTCCTGGTCAACACGATCGCGGCCGAGGCGGGCGGCTCGGTGATGGTCAGCGACGCGGTCGACGGGACCTTACTGTTCGGCGCGGCGCTGCCGAACAGGTGAGCTGATCGGGCTGCCTCACGGTGGCGGTTCTGCTCGTCAAATCATCGAAATATCGCGTTGAAACTAACGACCCGGCGTGCCGACCGCGACGCCGGAACGAACCGGAAACGCCATGGAATGATCGTGCATCCGATCGGAGGATGTACGATTTTTTATCGGGCTATTCGATGATGCGACGGACGATGACCGCGGTGGCGCTGACGCTGACGCTGATGCTCAGCGCCTGCGGCGATGACGGCACGGGGACGAAGACGTCTGATACGGCGAGCAGCAAGAACGTCGCGCCGCCTCCCTCGCCGTCGCCCTCGCCGGCGCGGACTTACACCTACGATAAGATCGATTTCAAAGTCGACCGTAGCTTCATTGCGACCGCCTTCTACGACGATTCGAAGCAGGGCCGTGGATTTCTCTTCGGTTATCCGACGAACCCGGCGGAACTTGGCGGGGCAGACGTACGCACCTACTTGGCACTGATTGACGAGAGCGAAAACGATAAGCACGGCGTCGAGTCGGCGCCGCTGACAGTCGATTTTTCGAAGAGCACCATCAGCGGCACCATCCCGAGGGTCGGTGAGAATAAAGCCGCGAAGGTGTATCAGCTGAACGGCGCCATCGACGCGGGCAAGCATCTCACCGGTTCCCTGAAGAGCCAAGACGGAAAGATCTCCGGCGAGTTCCGCGGCCGCCTTTTCGGACCAGGCGGTAAGGAGATCGCTCTTATCGCAGACTTCAAGTTCAGCGATGGTACGGCGGAGGTGGGCTTGCTCACCGGTAAGCTCAAGTAATTCCTTCGGCGGCGCCGCTCCTCCGGGCGGTGCCGCGCACCCTCAGTAAACACCCTTTTAACCGCCGCCGTGCCATGCCCCGCTCGCCGACAGGACGCGACGGGGCCGCATGGACGATCTGCTGCAGGAATTCATCGCCGAGACGCGCGAGACGCTCGAGGCGCTCTCGGGCGAGATCGTCGGCTGGGAAGCCGATCCGAGTGATCGCGCGCGGCTCGACTCGATCTTCCGCTTCGTTCACACCATCAAGGGCAGCTGCGGCTTCCTCGACCTGCCGCGGCTCGCCCGGCTCAGCCACGCCGCCGAGGACGCGCTCGCCGCCGTCCGCAGCGGCGACCGCGTGCCCGACAGTGCGCTCGTCAGCGCCATCCTCGCTATCATCGACCGGATCGGCGACCTGGTCGAGGCGATCGACGCGGGCGAGTCGCTCGACGACGGCGGCGAGGCGCTGCTGATCGCCGCGCTCGACGCCGTGCCCGCCGCCGCCACGCCCACTCCGACGGCCCCGAGCGCGCCGACGCTGCCCGATCCCGCTGCGCTCTCCGCCACCGCGCAGCGCGCCGGGCACAAGCGCTCGGTGCGGCTCTCGGTCGACCTGCTCGACCGCATGATGAGCGGCGTGTCCGACATGGTGCTGGCGCGCAACCAGCTCGCGCGCCACCTGCGCCTGATCGAGGACCCGCGGCTGGAGGCCATGCTCGAGCGGCTAAGCCTCTCGGTCGACGAACTGCGCGACACCGTCACGCGCACCCGCATGCAGCGCGTCGAGGCGCTGTTCTCGGCGCTGCCGCGGCTGGCGCGCGACTCCGCCGCGTCGCTCGGCAAGTCGGTGACGCTCGTGATCGAGGGCGGCGACGTCGAGCTCGACCGCGAGATGATCGAGCTGCTGCGCGACCCGCTCGTCCATATCGTCCGCAACGCGGTCGACCACGGGCTGGAGGACCGCGCCGACCGCATCCTCGCGGGCAAGCCCGGCACCGGCGAGCTGCGCGTGGTCGCGCGCCAGGCGGGCAACCTCATCATCATCGACATCGTCGACGACGGCCGCGGCGTCGACACCGACCGGCTCGTCGCCAAGATCCTGCGCGACCAGCCGTCGCGCGCCGCCGAGCTGCGCGCGCTCGACGAGGAGGCTCGGCTGCGGCTGATCTTCGAGCCCGGCCTGTCGTCGCGCGACGAGGTCACCGCGCTGTCGGGCCGCGGCGTCGGCATGGACGTGGTCAAGGCCAATGTCGAACAGGCCGGCGGGCGCATCTCGCTGGTCAACCGACCGGGGCAGGGGCTCACCGTCTCACTCGAGGTGCCGCTGACGCTCGCCATCCTCAACGCGGTGCTGGTCGACGCGGCGGGCACGCGCTTCGCGGTGCCGCGCCAGTCGGTCGACGAGATCGTCGCGGTCGACGGCGGCGCGGTGCGGGTCGATCGCGTCGGTACGGGATCGGTCGTGCTGCTGCGCGGGCAGCGGCTGCCGATGGTCGAGCTGGGCGACCTGCTCGATCGCGCGCCCGCCGAGCCGCCGCGCTATCTCGCCATCGTCTCGCTGCGCGAGGGCCGCTTCGCGCTGGCGCTCGACGGCGTGCGTGATACCCAGGAGCTGGTGGTCAAGCCCGCCGCGCCCGCGGTGATGCGCGCGGGCATCTACGCCGGGCAGATGCTGCCCGACGATGGTCTGCCGATCCTGCTGCTCGACTGTTCCGGCATCGCCGCCAAGGCGGGGCTGACCTTCGAGCAGGCCCAGGCGCAGGCTTCCGCCTCCGTCGCGGTCGAGCCGGTGCGCGCCTTGCTGTTCCTCGACGTCGATGGCGAGCGCCGCCTGATCGTGTCCGACGCGGTCGACCGGATCGAGAAGGTCGCCGCCGGTGCGGTGCGCGCGCTCGCGGGCGGCACCTGGCTGACGATCGACGGCCGCTCGGTGCCAGTCTGGGCGGGGCAGGGTGTCGTCGCCGACACCGTGCGGACCGTGCTGCGGCTCCAAGCGGACGGTCTCGAGCTCGCCTATCCCGTCGAGGAGGCGGTCGAGATCGTGCCGCTGCCCAACGAGCTGGCACCTGCCGCCGATCCGCACGGGACCATCGCGGGGCTGGCGGTGATCGCGGGCGAGCCGATCGAGTTGGTCGACCCGCTCGCGCTGTTCGCCGCCTTGCCCGTCGCGGCCGAGCGCCCGCTCTGCCTGCTTCACGGCAGCGAGGGGGCGTGGATGGAAGCCTTCCTGAAGCCGACGATCGAGCAGGCCGGCTACCGGGTGGTCCGCGCGATCAACCCGGGCGAGCGCCCCGCCATCGCGCTGGCGATCGACGAGGAAGCCGACAGCGCGCCGGTGCCCGCGTTGCGGCTCAGCCGCTCGCGCGGCCAGCCACTCTACCGATATGATCGCGGCGCGCTGATCGCCGCGCTGAAGGAGCATCGCGCATGATCGGATCGCTGCAACTGGTGGCGCGGATCGGCGGCTGTGGCGTGCTGTTCGACGCGGAGCGAGTCGACTCGGTGGTCGAGGTCGGCGCGGTGGTGCCGGCGCCCGGTGCCGCCGCCGCGGTGATCGGGCTGGCGGCGATGCGAAGCCGGGTCGCCACCGTGCTGGACGTGCGCACGCTGCTCGGGGTCGCGCGCTGTCCCGAGGAGAAGCGTCGCGAGGGTGGCCGCGCCGTGGCGACGATCGTCGACGGCCATCTCTACGCCATCGCCGTCGACTCGCTCGAGGACGTCTCCACCTTCCAGCTCGGCGCTGCGCCGGCGGGGCTGGACACCGCTGGCGAGTGGGATTTCGTCACCGGCATCGGCGAGGGGCAGCAGGAGACGTTGCTGGCGCTCGACGTCGACCGGCTGGTCGCGCGCGCCAGTGCGCTGACCTGACCGGGCCTAGCAAGGGGCGAGCGTCCCCGGTTCATCCGATGAACCTTCTGAGTTCGGGAGCATGGATATCGAATCAGGTTCGGGATGGCGGATGAAAGTGGATCGGTGGGATCATCCATACGACTCCCGATGACCGTGCGCTCCCGACAAGTTTCGCCGCGCCGTTAACGTCAAACTTACCCCTCGCGCGGCACAAGCAGGCCACGCTTGGTATCGCAGGACCGCCCCATGAAGACTTGCCTGATCGTCGATGACTCCAAGGTGATCCGCAAGGTCGCCCGGCATATCCTGGAGACGCTCGACTTCACCGTCGCGGAGGCGGGCGACGGCCGCGAGGCGCTCACCGCCTGCCGCGCCTCCTGCCCCGACGTCATCCTGCTCGACTGGAACATGCCCGTGATGAGCGGCATGGAGTTCCTTCGCGCGCTCGGCGACGAGTCGCTGCCCGCGCGCCCGAAGGTGGTGTTCTGCACCACCGAGAACGGCATGGCGCACATCCGCGCGGCGATCGAGGCCGGCGCCGACGAATATGTGATGAAGCCGTTCGATCGCGAGACGCTGCAGAGCAAGCTCCAGATCGTCGGCGTCGCCTGACGCCGGCGCCCGCCGCACCCGCGCCGATCGCTGCCATGCCGCAGTTCGCGTCCTCTCTGGCCCCGCCGCGCGGCGCGCCGCCGCGCGTGCTGATCGTCGACGATTCGGCGGTCGCGCGCGCCGCGCTCGGTCGCTACGTCGAGGCGAGCGGCCGGTTCGAGCTGGCCGGCGCGGTCGGCGACGCCTCGCGCGCGCTCGCCTTCCTCGCGACGCAGCGGGTCGACGTGATCCTGCTCGACCTCGAGATGCCGCGGCAGAGCGGGATCGATGCGCTGCCGCAGCTGCTCGTCGCCGGCGCCGGCGCGCGCGTGCTGATCGTGTCGAGCACCGCGGCGGAGGGCGCCGAGGTCACGATGCGCGCGCTCGCGCTCGGCGCGGCCGACACGTTGGTCAAGCCCGTCGCGGGCGCCTTCGCCAGCCGTTTCGGGGACACGCTGCTGGCACGGCTCGACGTGCTCGCCGCCCCTATCGCGCCGGCGGGGCCACTCGCCTTGGCCGAGCCGGCGCGCCGGCTGGTCACCCCGGTGCCGCTCGTGCCGGCGGCGCCCGCCTTCGACGCGATCGCGATCGGCGCCTCCACCGGCGGCATCCACGCGCTCGCCTCGCTGCTCGCCGAGGTGCCAGCCGCGGTGACCCAGCCGATCCTGGTGACACAGCATCTGCCGCCGTCCTTCTCGCCCTATTTCGCCGCGCAGGTCGGCGTGTCGGCCAAGCGGCCGAGTGTCATCGCGCAGGACCATGGCCGCGTTCGCGCCGGCGAGGTGGTGATCGCACCGGGCAACGCGCACCTGATTGCTCACGCGCTCCACGACGGCAGCGCGGCCACGCGGCTGTCACAGGCGCCCGCGCCGACCGGCAACCTGCCCTCGGTCGATCCGATGTTCGCGAGCCTCGCCGCGGTCTACGGCCCACGCCTGCTCGCGATCGTGCTGAGCGGCATGGGCCGCGACGGGCTCGAGGGCGCGCGCGCGGTGCGCGACGCCGGCGGCACCGTGCTGGTGCAGGACCGCGGCACCTCGGTGGTGTGGGGCATGCCGGGCGCGGTCGCCAAGGCGGGCCTGGCGCAGGGTGTGATGTCGCCCGCCGAGCTCGGCGCGACGATCGCGGCGGGGGGCGGGCGGTGAGCGCGGCGGCGCAGGGACAGCCGACGATCGACGCTGGCTCGGCACAGGTCTTCGCCGCGCTGCTCGAGGCGCGCACCGGCCAGCGCATCGCCGCCGGCCGCAGCTGGAAATTCGACGCGGCGCTGAAGCCTTTGCTCCAGTCGCTCGGGCTCGATCGGGTCGAACAACTCACGGCGAGGCTGATGGAACGTCACGACACCGCACTCGCCGACCGGATCGTCGACTCGCTGCTCAACCAGGAGACCAGCTTCTACCGGGACGCGGGCGTGATCGAGGCTGCCGCCAAGTTGGTGCAGGAGCAGCCCGCGCCCGCACGCGTGTGGTGCGCCGCCTGCGCCACCGGCCAGGAGCCGCTGTCGCTCGCGATGCTGTTCGCCGAGGCGGGCGGGCCGGTGCCCGAGATCGTCGCCACCGACGTCTCCGCCGCCGCGATCGCGCGCGCGCGCGCGGGAAGCTACAGCCAGTTTGAGATCCAGCGCGGCCTGCCGATCCGGCGCATGATGCGATGGTTCGAGAGCGCTCCGAACGATCATTGGGTGGCGCAGCCCAAGCTGCTCGCAACCATCGCGTATCGCCGCCACAATCTGGTGACCGACCCGGCGCCGGCCGGTTTGTTCGACCTGATCCTGTGCCGCAACGTGCTGTTCTACCTCGCGCCGCACCTACGCGAGCAGGTGCTGGAGCGGCTCGCCGCCGCGCTCAAACCGAGCGGCGTGCTGCTGCTCGGCGCGGGCGAGACCGTCATCGGTCAGTCGGAGCGACTGCGCCCGTGCCGCCGCGCCCGCGGCTTCTATGAGCGCGTCGGTGCACCCGACACGCCGGAGCGGCTTTACACCGCTCGCTAAGTCCGCGATTCGGCGGGGCGTGAGCAGCGCCGCCCCGACCACCACCAGCACGTTCGGCGCCCGCGATCTCGCCGTGGTGGTGATGATGAACCTGCTATGGGGGCTCAACATCGTCGCGGTGAAGGAGGCGGTAGTGCTGGTTCCGCCGATCACCGCGGGCATGCTGCGCCAGCTGATCGTGCTGCTGGTTTGCGCCAGTGCGCTGCGCGTCGTGCCGGGCAAGATGGTGCCGCTGTTCGCGCTGGGCGTGCTCTCGGGCGGGCTGTTCTACGTCTTCATCAATCTCAGCCTGGCGGTGTCCGACAATGTCGGGGCGCTGGCGATCGCGGGCCAGCTCGGCGTGCCCTTCTCGCTGCTGCTCGCGATCGCGGTGCTGCGCGAGCGGATCCACGCCCCGCGCGTGATCGGCATCCTGCTCGCCTTCGCCGGCGTGGGGCTGCTGGTGTTCGATCCCGCCGCGGCGCGCGAGGGGCTGGGGCTGGCGCTGACCGCGGCGAGCAGCCTGGTCTGGGCGATCTGTTCGCTGATCCAGCGCCGGCTCGTCGGCGTGCCGGTGCTGACGATCTACGCCTGGATCGGCCTGCTCGGGACGCTGGCGCTGGCCGCGGCGTCGTGGTGGTTCGAGCCGGGCGCGATCGCGCGACTGCCGCGGACTCCGATCGCGGCGCTGCTGCCGATCGCTTTCTCCGGCATCGGCTCGACCGTGCTCGGCCACGGTTCGATGATGTGGCTGTTGCAGCGCCACCCGGTCTCGACCGTCACGCCGCTGACGCTCGCCGCGCCGGTGGTCAGCGTCGCCGCCGCATCCTATTGGTTCGGCACGCTGCTGACCTGGCCGATGGTGGCCGGTGGCGCGGTGGCGATGCTGGGGGTGGCGATCGTGACGATCCGGACGGCGGCGAAGGGTGAGCGACGAGCATGAGATGTGTCGAGGCGCCGTCGCCCAATTTTAACGAGCGCAAGCTGCCGATCTCGATGATCGTGCTCCATTACACCGGCATGCGCAACGCCGAGGCGGCGATCGCGCGGCTGCGCGACCCCGCGGCCGAGGTGTCGAGCCACTATGTCGTGGACGAGGATGGTACGATCCTGCGACTCGTCGACGACGACAAGCGCGCCTGGCACGCCGGCGCGTCGCATTGGCGCGACGTGGACGACGTCAACTCGGCCGCGATCGGGATCGAAATCGTCAACCCCGGGCATGAGTTCGGCTATCGCGCCTTCCCCGAGCCGCAGGTCGACGCGGTGATCCGGCTCGTCGCGCACCTGAAGGACCGCTACGAGATCACGCGCGGCAACATCGTCGGCCATTCCGACGTCGCGCCCGCGCGCAAGCGCGATCCGGGCGAGCTGTTCCCGTGGCACCGGCTGGCGCGGCTGCGGCTGGCGCTGCCGCGGCCGACCAAGAACCTGATGGACCCGTTCTGGAGCGAGCCCGCTTTCTGCCTCGCGCTCGAGCGCTTCGGCTATGACGTCACCGACCGGATGGCGGCGATCATGGCGTTCCAGCGACGCTTCCGCCCCGAGTTGATCGACGGCGAGATCGACGCCGAGTGCCGCATGATCCTGCTCGCGCTTCTGCTGCCGCGGCCGCGCGGCGACGACTGACGCTTCCCACGCGCCGCCGCAGCCGCTAGGGCGGCGGCGCCAGGGGGCCGGGCGGCCGCGTCACGCGTGAGCGTGCCGAGGAAAGTCCGGGCTCCACGGAACGACGGTGGCGGGTAACGCCCGCCGGCCAAGGGCGCGAGCCCGCGGTCAGGGACAGTGCAACAGAGAGCAGACGGCCACGGCTTCGGCCGGGCCAAGGTGAAAGGGTGCGGTAAGAGCGCACCGCGCGGCCGGCAACGGTCGTGGCACGGTAAACCCCACCGGGAGCAAGACCGAATAGGGGCGGCATGGGCGCGTTCGCGCGTCCGGGGCGTGTTCCCGCTCGCCGCCCGGGTTGGTTGCTGGAGCGCGTCGGCGACGGCGCGCCGAGAGGAATGGTCGCCCAGTCCCGAGAGGGATGGACAGAACCCGGCTTACAGGCTCCCTGGCATTTTCGCCGCCGCGCTCGCTTGGCGCGCGCGGCGGCGGCCCCTATGTGCCGGGGCGCATGGCACGTACTCCCACCCGCTCGAACGACTGGGGCTTCCCGCGCTGGCGCGGCTACGGCGCGGGCCGCGAGGCAGCGAACGTGCGGCTGTGCGATCGCCACGGCTGCGAGGAGCCGGGCGACTGTCCCGCGCCCAAGTCGCCCAACAGCCCCGATCGCTGGTACTTCTGCCAAGCGCACGCGGCCGAGTACAATCGCGGCTGGAACTATTTCGAGGGCCTCTCCGCGGAGGAGGCGGCGGCGCGCGAGGCCGACGAGCGCCGCGACGCCGGCGGGTATCAGCAGTCGCGCCACCAGGCCTGGGCGGGGCCGGGCGACGGCACGCGCTCGCGCGACGAGATGCGCGCGCTCGAGGTGCTGGAGCTCGAAGTCGATTCGTCCTTCGACGACGTGCGGCTGGCGTGGCGCCGGCTCGCCAAATCGAACCACCCCGACGTCCGACCTGGCGACGCCGAGGCGGCCAAGCGCTTCCAGGCGATCCAGGCAGCCTATGAGGTGCTGCGCGCCGCCGAGGACGCGCGCACCTGGAAGCCGCGGGCGGAGGCGTGAGGGACGAGGTGCGCGCGCGCTGGGGCGGCGCGCTGCTGGTCTGCGGCAAATGCTCGAAGAAGCTGGGCGGCGGCTTCGGGCGCAAGGGCAAGAGGTCGCTCGCCAGGGCGCTGCGCGACGAGCCGGGACTGGGCAAGGGCCGCAAGGCGGCGCTCGGCGTGGTCGAGGTGCGCTGTCTCGGGGTGTGCCCGCGCGGCGCGGTGACCCTGGTCGACACGCGCGCGCCGGATCGGTGGCGGCTGGTCGAGGCGGGTGCCGACGTGGCCACGCTGGCGGCGGGACTGCGCGGCGAGGGGTGAGAGCGCCGGCGGGGGAGCACGTGGTCGCCCCCTTTTTCCGTCATCCTGAACTCGTTTCAGGATCCACGTCGCCGCTCACTCGGCGGTGGCGGCGCCTGCGGGCCGATGGATCCTGAAACGAGTTCAGGATGACGGAGCCGAGGAGAAAGGCGAGGGCGGCGTCGTGGATCCAGGAACGAGTTCTGGACGACGACGGAGAGGAGGAGGGCGAGTACGGCAGGGCCGCCCGCGCCCCCCGCTCGCCTCACGCGTAGCGCCGCGCGGTCTCGCGGATGAGCGCGATCATGTTCGGTATGCCCTGAGTCCGGTTCGAACTCAGCTGTGCCTTGAGCTCGAACGGGGCCAGCGCGCCCTCGATATCGGTCGCGAGGATCTCGCCCGGCGCGCGGTCCTGCACCGTCAGCAGCACCAGCGCGATGATCCCCTTGGTGATCGCGGCATTGCTGTCGGCGAGAAAGTGGAGCGTGCCGTCCCCGGCCGCCGTCGGATAGACCCAGACCGAGGCGGAGCAGCCCCGCACCAGCGTCGCCTCGGTCTTGAGCGCGGCGGGCATCGGCTCGAGCGACCGTCCCAGTTCCACCAGCAGGCGGTAGCGGTCATCGCCCTCGACGAACTCATATTCCTCGCGGATCGCGTCGAGCGTGGGGGCGGTGTCGGTCATCGAGCGGGGGCTAGCCGCCGCGTGCGCGTGCCGCAACCGCCCAGAGCTCCACCGCTCAGAGATCCACCCCCGCCGCGATCGCCTCGAGCTTGCGGATCCTTTCCTTGAGATCGGCGATCTCGATGCGCGCGCCCGCACTGGCGGGCGCCGGGGCCTGCCCGTGGCGGTCGTGACCGAGCTGCTCGTGCTGGAGCTGGAGCCAGCCGCGCCAGCCGTTGAGCGCTGCGTAGATCAGCATCGCCAGCCCGGCGAGCCCGGTCGCGGCCATGCTGAGGTAGAAAGTGGGATCGGACATGGCTGCCGTCTCCGTGCGGGTTGAGGTCAGCGGTCGCGCAGCTGCTCGATCTGGCGTTCCAGATCGGCGCGACCGTGGTTGTCGGTGATCAGGCGCTCGAGCACGGCGACGCGCTCCTTGAGCTGACGCACCTCGTCGTGCGAGCGGGCGACGTCGACGCTCGGGTAACCGGCGCCGTCACCGTCGCGCACCCGGCCGATCGCGCGGTAGCGTTCCTGCAGCACGCGGCCGATCATCAGGATGAAGACGATGGCGACGACCATCGAGAACGGACCCATCTTACTCTCCCTCGTGGCGCGCGGCTCAGTTGAGCCGATCGTCGCGCAATTGTTCGATCTGAGCCGCGACGTCCGCGCCGCGGTCGGTGGCGATCCGTTCCAGCACGCGGACGCGTGCCTCGAGACGCTCGGTCTGCGCCGCATATTGCGCGGCCCTCTCCGCGGTCGCCTCGGTCAGCACCTGCGCCATTCGCTCCTTGTGGGTTAGCCAGCGGCGGAACATCTCGCCGCCGACCCCGAGGATCACGGGCAGGCCGATCACCACGAAGGCCAGCATGAAGAGGGTGAAACCGTTGAGCTGTTCGAACCACATGGCGTGTTCCTCCCGTTATGGCGTCAGCGGTCGCGCAGCGCCTCGATCTCGCGCGCGGTGCGCACCGCGGGATCGGTGGCGATCCGCTCCAGCACCGCGATCCGCTCCTCCAATCGGCCGATCTTGCCCGTGAGCCGCTCGTTCTCGGCCTCGAGCAGCGCGACGCTGCGGTCCGCGCCGATCGTGTCGCCGGCGAGCGCCTGCGCGCCATGGCGTCGCCGTCCGCGCCGGTCGTCGTCGAGCGGATAGCCGTGGCGCGCGCGCACCCAGGTGCGGAAGGCGTGCGAGGCGCTCACCGCGGTGACGATCCCCACCGGCACCATCCAACCCATGTCCATGTCCGTGCCTCCCTCTCGCGCCCGCGTCAGCGCAGGCTGTCGATCTCGCGCGCGAGCGCGCTGTTGCGGCTGGTATAGTGCAGCTCGATGTCGGCGAGCCGCCGGTCGATCTCGCGGAACTTGGCGCGCACCTCGGCGGTGGACCGCTTGGGGTTGGAGCGCACGCCCTGCCAGAACTTCTGGTCCTCGCGGTCCTGGTACAGGCCGGCGGGCTTGGGCTCGGCCATCCAGGCGATCAGCACATAGGCCAGGATCGTCCACCAGAAGCCGCTCGCCATCGTGAGCAGCACGGTGATCACGCGCACCCAGACGACGTCGATCCCGGTGTAATCCGCGATGCCCGAGCAGACGCCCTTCCACTGGCCGTTCTGCGGGTCGAGATAGAATTTGGTGCGACTGTCGGACATCAGTTCCTCCGATCGATCGAGCGTGCCGTCGGCTGGTCGAGGCGATAGTCGGGTTGGCTGCGATAATCGGCCATGCCCGGGCGGAAATCGGGATTGTCGGCGGCGACGATCCGCTCGACGGTGTTGACCCGATCCTCCAGTCGGCGCGCGAGATTGTACATCTCGTCGAGCAGCCGCTCGTCCTCGTCGGTCATCCGCGGTGCGGTCTTCCAGCGGGTGACGTAATGGAGGATCAGCCAGGGCAGGCCGATGAAGAGCGAGGTGATCGCGATCAGCGGTACGAACAGTTCAGCCACCTCAATTCTCCCGGTTCAGCTTGGCCTTGAGCGCCGCCAGCTCGGCATCGATCTTGTCGCTCGAGCGCAGCGCGTTGAACTCGTCCTCGAGCGTCCGCGGGGTGAGCCCCATCGCCTCGGCGCGGCCCTCGGCCTCGTCGGCGCGGCGCTCCAGCACCTCGAAGCGGCTGAACGCCTCGTGCGTCTTGGGGCCGTTCCACATCTCGCGCAGCTTGGCCTTGGTGTTGGCGCTCTCCAGCCGCGTCGCGATCGCGTTCTGCTTGGCGCGCGCCTCGCGCAGCTTGTTCTGCAGCTTGGCGATGTCCTCCTCGGACGAGCGCAGCGCCTCGTCGAGCGTGGCGACCTCGTCGCGCAGCTGCGCGCCCATCTCGGCGGCCTTGCCGCGCTCAACCAGCGCCGCCTTGGCGAGGTCCTCGCGATCCTTCGACAGGGCCAGCTCGGCCTTCTCGGTCCAGCTCGCCTCGATCTCGGCCAGCTTCTGGATGTGGCGCCGCATCTCCTTCTGATCGGCGATGGTGCGGGCGGCGGAGGCGCGCACCTCCACCAACGTCTCCTCCATCTCGAGGATGATCATGCGAACCATCTTCGCCGGGTCGTCCGCTCGCTCGAGCAGCTCGGCCATGTTGGCGGCGACGATGTCGCGGGTGCGGGAGAAAATGCCCATCTCGATAAGGACTCCTGCGTCAGTCGGTCCCTTGTAGCGGATCGCGCGGGCGGCGGGGAGGGTGCCGTGCCGCGCGGCGTGTCACGCCACCCGGTGGATCGGTGCGTTGCCGAGCGCGGTCGCCGGGCCAACGGCGCCGAGCACCATGGTGGCGCTGACGACGAGGGTGAGGGCGAGCGTGGCGAGCTTGCTGGTGCGATCGGTGCGGGTCATGGTGTGTCTCCTTCGTCCTGAGTTGCCGAGAGCTTTGCAGGAGGCGTGCCAACTGCCTGTCGCGGCTCGCAACCTCAGCTTTTCCGCCATTTTCGGCCAGGGCGCCGCGCTGGCGAGCGGATAGGAAGATTTCGACGGTTGCCAGCGCTTGGTATTCTGCGCCAGAAGTTGGCGCATGGAGCGAACCACTCAGGTCGTCGGTCAGTCGGGCGTCTTCCTCGACGCGCTGGAGCGCGCGAGCCGCGCGGCCGGGCTCGATCGGCCGGTGCTGGTGATCGGCGAGCGCGGCACCGGCAAGGAGCTGGTCGCCGAGCGGCTCCACCATCTCAGCCAGCGCTGGGACCAGCCGCTGGTGACGATGAACTGCGCCGCGCTGCCCGAGACGCTGATCGAGGCCGAGCTGTTCGGCCATGAGGCGGGCTCGTTCACTGGCGCCACCAAGGCGCGCGTCGGCCGTTTCGAGGAAGCGGACGGTGGCACGCTCTTCCTCGACGAGCTCGGTACCCTGTCGATGGGGGCGCAGGAACGCTTGCTGCGCGCGGTCGAGTACGGCGAGGTGACGCGCATCGGCGCCTCGCGCCCGCGCCGCGTCGACGTCCGCATCGTCGCCGCGACCAACGAGCATCTACCCGACCGGGTCGACGCCGGGACCTTCCGCGCCGACCTGCTCGACCGGCTCTCGTTCGAGGTGGTGACGCTGCCGCCGCTGCGCGCGCGACGCAGCGATATCGCGGTGCTCGCCGACTTCTTCGGCCGCCGCATGGCCGCCGAGCTCGGCCGCGACGAATGGGAGGGGTTCACCGACGAGGCGATGGAGCTGATGCGCTCCTATCGCTGGCCCGGCAACGTGCGCGAGCTGCGCAACGTCGTCGAGCGCGCGGTCTATCGCTGGGATCGCGGCGGCGCGATCGGCGAGATCGAGTTCGATCCCTTTGCCTCGCCTTATCGCCCGGGAACGCCGCGGCCGGCAGTGTCGAGCGCGCCGCCGTCACCCGCCGCGGCGGGGACGTCGCCCGGCGAGCCGCCGCGCGAGGCGCCCGCCGAGCCGGAGGACGAGGAGGTGGCGGCCTGCGAGGTCGGCCCGTCCGACTTCAAGAGCCGGGTCGCGCGGTTCGAGCGCGAACTGCTCGCCAAGGCGCTCGCCGATCATCGCTTCAACCAGCGCGCGACGGCCGAGGCGCTGGGGCTGAGCTACGACCAGCTGCGCCACGCGCTGCGCCGCCACGACCTGATCGGGGCGGTTGCGTAACGATCGCGCGGGAGCCATTTGGGCGGGCGTCGCGTTGCGCACGCGAACCCACAGGAGGATTCCATGGCTTTCGAACTCCCGCCGCTGCCGTACGATTATGACGCGCTGGAGCCTGTCATCTCCAAGGAGACGATGACCTTCCACCACGACAAGCACCACAAGGCCTATACCGACAAGCTCAACGAGGGCGTCGCGGCGGACCCAAAGCTGGAGGGCCAGTCGATCGAGCAGATCCTGGGTCAGATCTCGTCGCTGCCGCCGCTGCTGCGCAACAATGGTGGCGGTTATTGGAACCACGACTTCTTCTGGAAAATCATGGGCAAGCCCGGCAGCACCAGCGGGCCGAGCGGCAAGCTGGCCGAGGCGATCGACGCTTATGGCGGGCTCGACAAGCTCAAGGAGGATTTCAACACCAAGGGCGCGGGCCAGTTCGGCTCGGGCTGGGCCTGGGTGATCGTCGACCAGGGCGGCCAGCTCAAGGTCACCTCGACGCCGAACCAGGACAATCCGCTGATGGACGTGGTGAGCGACCGCGGCACGCCGATCCTGGGGAACGACGTGTGGGAGCACGCTTATTACCTCACCTACAAGAACGACCGGCCGGGCTATCTCAAGGCGTGGTGGGACGTGGTGAACTGGGACGAGGTGGGTCGCCGGTTCGACGCCGCGACCGCGTGAGGTGAATGCGCGAGGGCGCCGCGCCGGGAGACCGGGGCGGCGCCCTCGCCAAAAGTTTTCGAGCTTTGATCCGAAAGGATCCTCCCCCGGGAAAGGGAGGTGACAGGCCGGAGGCCTGATCGAGGGGTGTCGCGGCTGGCCAAGGTAGTGACATACGCCACCGGCAAAACTCCTCCGCCGCGCTGCGCGCGCCACCTCCCCTAGGAGGGGAGGACATAAGGAAGCGTCAGTCTATCGGGTCGCGCCCCGTTGCTCCGTCACCCCTCAGCGCCGCGGCGTATCCGGCGCGCGGCGCGCGAACACCACGACCATGCCGAGCGTGGCCAGAGCCCCTATACCGCCGACCGCCACTACCAGCGCGCTGGGTACGTCCATGATCCTCTCCTCGCCGTCGTGCGGCTATCGTTGTGGCAGGAGAGTGACGCGAGTCGACGAGCCGCGCAATGGTGTTGTTGCGCCGCTCGCCTGACGAACTTTGTGAATTATTCCAGATCGTTCTCGCTGACGATCACGAGCCCGGTGCCATTCCCGCGCGACAGCGCCGACAGAGCGGCCTCGCTGATCGTGTCGACGAAGCGGTTGAACATGTCGATCGCGTCGCCGTCCGGCGCGTCGCCGCTCAGCGCCTCGAGCACGTCATATTGCACCGCGAACTCCTGCTCGTCGCCGTCGACCTCGGCGGTGAACTCCACCTGGCGCTCGTCGATATTGTCGAGCAGCGAGTTGTTGTCGATCTCCAGCTCGTTCGCGGCCATAACGTCTCCCTTTGATGCGGCGGCTACAGAAGAGCGGTAAAGCCGCAGCCGGGGCGGGTGTTCCGCGCGACGCGCATGATCGGGTCAGCGCGCGAACCAGATGACGTGCGTGGCACCCTTGCCGTTGGAGCGGGCGCGTACCTTCACCTCGTCCACCGCGAAGCCGGCGCGGGCGAGCCGGCGCGCGAAGACGGGGTCGGGCGCGGCCGACCAGATCGCGAGCACGCCGCCCGGCGCCAGCGCCGCGCGCGCGTCGTCGAGGCCGCGCGCGTGATAGAGCGAGTCGTTGGCCTCGCGCGTCAGCCCGTCGGGGCCGTTGTCGACGTCGAGCAGGATCGCATCGTAGCGGCGCCGCGCGCGCCGGATCACCGCGCCGACGTCGCCGATCTCGAGCGACACGCGGGGATCGTCGAGGCACCCCGCGGTGAGCTCGGCCATCGGCCCGCGCGCCCAGTCGATGATCCCCGGCACCAGCTCGGCCACCAGGATCTCGGCGTCAGAGCCGAGCCGGGCGAGCAGCGCGCGCAGCGTGAAGCCCATGCCGTAACCGCCGACCAGCAGCCGCGGCGCCGGACGATCGCCGAGCCGGTCGCACGTCATCGTGCCGAGCGCCTCCTCCGAGCCGCTCATGCGCGTGCTCATCAGCTCGTTGCGGTCGAGCACGATCATGTGATCGGCGCCGCGCCGGAACAGACGCAGCGGTGCGCCGCCCGGGACTTCGGCGACCCCGACGAGCTCGCGCGGGATCACTGGCGCCGCATCACTTGCGCTGGCGCGCCTTGCGGGCGGCGTAGCGCGCGTCGCGTGCCGCCTTGAGCTCGGCCGCGGTCGGCAGCGACACGGCGCGCTTGGCGGCGGCCTCGGCGGCAGCCTGCTCGGCCGCGGCGGCCTCGGCCTCGGCCTGTCGACGCGCCTCTTCCTTGGCGGCCTTCTTGGCCTCGATCGCGGCGCGGTGGGCGGCGCGCTTCTCCTCCTCGGCCGCTTCCTTGGCCGCGCGCGCGGCGGCACGCGCCGCCACCTGCTCGGGGTCGGGCGCGGGGCGGTTCTTGAGCAGCTCGAGCGCCTTCTGCTTGGCCTCGCGTGCCGCCTGGGCGCGGTCGTTGAAATCGGGGGCCTTGAAGCCTGCCATGCCTGAGTCGTCTCCGTCGTGAGGGGCCGGTGATGTCCCGGCCCATAGCACAACGGCCCCGCATCGCTGCGGAGCCGTTGAAAAAACTGGTGGACGCACTTGGGCTCGAACCAAGGACCCGCTGATTAAGAGTCAGCTGCTCTACCAACTGAGCTATGCGTCCGTGACCGGCGGGAAGGAAGCGGTTGGTGCCGCCCCGCGATCGGGAAGCGCGCCTCTACCAACGCGATCCGGCTTTGCAAACCCCTTTTTTCGCGCTGCGGCGAGAAAAGCCGCTCACCAGCGCTGGCGCAGTTTGGAGGAGCGATCGATCCCCATCAGAATGCCCAGCGAGATCAGCACCGTCATCTGCGCCGAGCCGCCGAAGCTGACCAGCGGCAGCGGGATGCCGACGACGGGCGCCAACCCCATGACCATCATCAGGTTGATCGCCATGTAGAAGAACATTGTCGTCGCGAGCCCCGCGGCGGCCAGCTTGGCGAAGCGGTCCTCGGCGCGCACGCCGACATTCACGCCCCAGCGTATCACGAGCAGGAAGGCGATGATCAGGAAGGCGCCGCCCGCCAGTCCCCATTCCTCCGCCATGGTGGCGAAGACGAAGTCGGTGTGTCCCTCGGGCAGGTAATCGAGGTGGCTCTGCGTGCCGTTGAGGAAGCCCTTGCCGAAGATCCCGCCCGAGCCGATCGCGATCTTCGACTGGCTGATGTGATAGCCGGTGCCGAGCGGGTCGCTCTCCGGATCGAGGAAGATCAGCACGCGGTGGCGCTGGTAATCGTGGAGCACGTATTCGAAGGCGAGCGGGATCGCGACCGCGGCCGCCAGCGCGCCGCCGACGAACAATCGCAGCGGGATGCCGGCGAGGAACATCACGGTCGCGCCGCCGGCGCAGATCATCAGCCCGGTGCCGAGATCGGGCTGCGCCATCACGATCAGCGCGGGCAGGCCGATCAGCACCGCCGCGGGCCACAGCGCGGCGAAGCGCCGCGTCTCGGTCGCGGGCAGCAGCGCGTAGAAGCGCGCGCAGGCCAGCACGATCGCCAGCTTCATCAGCTCGGACGGCTGGATGCGGATCGGGCCGAAGCCGAGCCAGCGCTGGCTGCCGCCGCGCACCGCGCCGAGGAGCTCCACCATGATCAGCAGCACCAGCATTACCGCGTAGATCCAGAACGCCGATCGCTTCCACCAGTCGAGCGGCACGCGCGACAGCACCACGGCGCCCGCGAGAAAAACTACGAAGCGGAGACCCTGCGGCACCACCCAGGGGGTCAGGCTGCCCCCCGCGGCCGAGTAGAGCACGATCAGCCCGAATCCGCCGATCCCGGCGACCAGCAGCAGCACGCGCCACGGCAGCGCCGCGAGCGGGGCGGGGACGAAGCCGCTCACTCGCGCCCGCTTCCGCCGTCACCGCGACCACCCTCGCTGTCGGGCTCGGGCGAGCCGCTGCGGGCCGGGCCGTCGCCGCGCGCGGTGTCGGCCGCCTGCGCTTCGGCGGTGGCGTTCGAGGCGTCGGTCGCCGCGGCCACGGCGTCGGAGCCCGACGCCGCGACGTCGTCGAGGTCGGGGCGCGGCGGGGGCGGGGCGTGCGCGGCGCGATAGGCCGCTTCCTCCGCCGCCATGCGCGTGCGGATGTCGCCACCCCAGGTCGGCTCGACCTCGGCGAGGCTCTTGAGCGCGCGCTCGCGGTCGAAGAGGTAGGTCATGATGTCGCGCCCGATCATCGGCGTGTCGAGGTTGCGCACGGTATGGCCGTTGTGCTCCAGCACCACCGCCGCGGCGTAGCGCGGATTGTCATAGGGAGCGAAGCAGACGAACAGGGCGTGATCGCGCAGCTTGAACGGCAGCTGCCCGTTCTTGAGCACGCCGCTGCGCCGCTCCGCCGTGGTGATGCGGCGCACCTGCGCGGTGCCGGTCTTGGCCGCGATGGCGATGCCGGGCACCTGCATCCGCGCCGCGCCACCCGTGCCGCCGGCGTTGACCACGCCGTACATCGCCTCACGGATGAGGCGGAAATGCTCGGGGTCGATCGCCATGGGCTGCGCGCGCGGCTTGAACGGGTCGCGCAGCAGCGTCGGCTGGAGCTCCAGCCCCGAGCCCAATCGGCTCGCCATCACCGCGAGCTGCAGCGGGTTGGCGAGCACATAGCCCTGGCCGATCGAGGCGTTGATCGCGTCGGCGACCTTCCACTCGGTCTTGTACTTGCGCCGCTTCCACTCGCTGTCGGGCACGGTGCCGTAGCGCTGCGTCGCGAAGGGCAGGTCGAACTTCTGCCCGAGCCCGAGCGCGCGCGCCACCGGCGCGATCTTGTCGTAGCCGACGCGCCGCGCCATCTCGTAGAAGTAGATGTCGCAGCTCTGCATGATCGCGTTCTTGAGATCGAGCGGGCCGTGGCCGTGGCGCTTGTGGCAGTGCCACACGCCGTTGCCGACCTGGAACGCGCCCGAGCAGAACACGCGGTCGTTCGGGTCGATCCCCGCGGCGAGCAGCGCCAGCCCGTTCATCGGCTTCACCGTCGACCCCGGCGGGTAGAGCCCCTGAGTCACCTTGTTCATCAGCGGAACGTGGTCGTTCTCGCTGAGCATCTTCCACTCGAGCTGGCTGATCCCCTCGGAGAAGCTGTTGGGATCATAGGCGGGCATCGACACCATCGCGAGCATCTCGCCGTTGGTGCAGTCGAACACCACGCACGAGCCCGAGTTGGTGCCGAGCCGCCGCGCGGCATATTCCTGCAACCCGGCGTCGATCGTCAGCCGCAGCGTGCGCCCGGGCACGTCGGGACGAGTGGCGAGTTCCTTGACCAGCTTGCCGCGCGCGGTGACCTCGACTCGCTTGGCGCCCGCGGTGCCGCGCAGCAGCGGCTCCATCGTCTTCTCCAGCCCATCCTTGCCGAGCTTGAAGCCGGGGGTGAGATAGAGCGGGTCGCGCGCTTTCTTATATTGTTCGGAGGTCGCCGCGCCGACATAGCCGATCAGATGCGCCACCGCGGCGCCCTGCGGATAGTGGCGCGCGAAGCCGCGCGACGGCGCCACGCCGGGCAGCTCGGGCTGGCGCACCTGCACCGCGGCGAAGCGGTCCCAGTCGATGTTCTCGGCGATCTCGACCGGGCGGAAGCCGGGCGAGTGTTTCAGCTCGGCCTCGATCTGCGCCACCTCCTCGTCGTCGAGCTCGAGCAGCGCACGCAGCCTCGCCAGCGTGCGCTCCTTGTCCTCGAGCCGGTCGGGGATGACGTCGACGCGGAAATCGGTGCGGTTGCTCGCGATCGGCTGGCCGTTGCGGTCGACGATCCAGCCGCGCCGCGGCGGGATCATCGTCATGCTCACGCGGTTGCGCTCGGACAGCAGGTTGTAATGCTCGTTCTGCGTGATCGCGAGATAGCCCATCCGCCCGATCAGCAGCCCGCCCAGCCCGATCTGGCCCGCGCCGAGCAGCCAGGCGCGGCGCGAGAAGCTGTAGGCCTGCGCGGCCTCGGTCATGACGCGCGGCGGCCGCGCCATCAGCGTGCCCGCTTGAGGTCGATCCACGCCACCAGCCGGGCGGCGGCGGGGAAGAGCAGGACGGAGAGGAGGATC
This sequence comes from Sphingomonas citri, assembly GCF_019429485.1. GTDB lineage: Bacteria > Pseudomonadota > Alphaproteobacteria > Sphingomonadales > Sphingomonadaceae > Sphingomonas > Sphingomonas citri. The sequence continues at coordinate 105,639 of NZ_JAHXZN010000001.1, forward strand.
TGGATCACGAGCACGCCGTCGACATAGGCGGAGAGCGGGCTCGCGAACAGCCGTCCGCCCGCCAGCGCGAGCGCGATCGCCACCGCGGCGATCGCCCAGCTCTGCGCGAAGTCGCGCACGCCCGAGCGCGCCTCGAGCGCCTCGACCAGGAAGAAGGCCAGCGTCCACAGCAGCATCGCGCTGCCCAGCGGCTGGCCCGAGACGAGATCGTCGAAGAGCCCGAGCAGCGCCGGTGCCCAGACGCGCAGCGACAGCGGCGCGAGCAGGCGCCACGCCAGCATCATCAGCAGCCCCAGCGGCGGCAACAGCCCGAGCGAGGCGTTCCACGGCAGCGTCGTCGCCAGCGAGCCGGCGAGCACGCTCGCCCAGGGGAGCAGGCGCGCGCGGCCGGGCGGCAGCGGCTCCTTGAACAGCGGGCGCGCGGGGAGCGTCACGGCTCGGGCGTGGCGGAGGGCGAGGGCTTGGGCGCGGGAGCGGGCGGGGCGGGGGGCGGCGGCATGAAGGCACGGTGCACCAGCGCGACGTCGAGCGAGTCGGGGCGAGCGAACGGCCGCGCCGGCGCGCTGTCGGTGCCGGCGCGCAGCACCCGCGCGACCGGCACGCCGGGGACGAAGATGCCGCCCGTGCCCGAGGTCACGAACAGGTCGCCGGGGCGAAAGCGCCCGTCCGCGGTGTCGATCGTGCGCACGTCGACCAGCCCGTCGCCGCGCCCGGCCGCCAGCGCGGGACGGCCATCGCGGGTGCGGCGCACCGGCACGACGCTCTCCGGGTCGGTGATGAGCAAAACGCGCGCGGTATCGGGGCCGACGTACAGCACGCGCCCGATCAGCCCCTCCGGCCCCGTCACCGGCTGGCCGTCCGCCACGCCCTGGAAGCTGCCCGCGTTGAGCAGGCCGAAGCGGCGCGTACTCGACGCGCTGGTGCTGACGATCCGCGCCGCCGCGATCGTCTCCGGCAGCCGGTCGCGCAACGTCAGCAGCCGCCGCAGCCGCACGTTCTCGATCTGCGCCTGTCGGCCGGCGAGCAGCGCGCCGCGCGCCTGGTTCAGCCGCGCGCGCAGCTCCCGGTTCTCGCCGCGCACCTGGAAGTGGCTGGCGATCGCGTCGGGGATGGAGGCGAGCTGACTGCCGGCGCCCGCCAGCAGTGCGGCGGGCGGTGCGGTCAGCTCAGCGACCGCCGACCGCAACGCGTTGAACGCGACCGGGTTGAAGGTCGACAGCGCGAGCAGCACCGCGCCGACCACCGCCCCGGCGATGCCGAGGATGTAGGTGAGGAACAGGCTATATTGTGCGCGCCGCGAGAAGCCCGGACGCCGATCCCGTGACGGCGCCATTGCCGCCATCTCCTCGCCTCGAGCTTACCCGTTCTGAAGAACAGCGCGGAACATCGGATCCTCGAGCGCGCGGCCCGTGCCGATCGCGACGCAGATCAGCGGGTCGTCCGCGACCGTCACCGGCAGCCCGGTCTCGTCGCGCAGCACCTCGTCGAGCCCCTGCAGCAGCGCGCCGCCGCCGGTCAGGACGATGCCCTGGTCGACGATGTCGGCGGCCAGCTCGGGCGCGGTATTCTCCAGCGCGATGCGGACGCCGTCGACGATCGCGGCGACCGGCTCGCTCACCGCCTCGGCGATCTGCGCCTGGTTGATCTGGATCTCCTTGGGGACGCCGTTGACCAGGTCGCGGCCCTTGATGTGGACGGTCTTGCCAATGCCGTCGATCGGCGGCTTGGCGCAGCCCAGCTCCTGCTTGATCCGCTCGGCGGTGGCCTCGCCGATCAGCAGATTGTGGTTGCGGCGGACGTAGCTGACGATCGCGTCGTCCATCTTGTCGCCGCCGACGCGCACCGAGGTGGTGTAGGCGAGGCCGCGCAGCGACAGCACCGCCACCTCGGTGGTGCCGCCGCCGATGTCGACCACCATCGAGCCGACCGGCTCGGTGACGGGCATGTCGGCGCCGATCGCCGCCGCCATCGGCTCCTCGATCAGATAGACCGCGCTGGCGCCGGCGTTCTGCGCGGCGTCGCGGATCGCGCGGCGCTCCACCTTGGTCGAGCCCGAGGGCACGCAGATCACGATCTCGGGCCAGCGCATGAAGCGTCGGCGCCCGTGCACCTTCTCGATGAAGTATTTGATCATCTGCTCGGCGACGTCGATGTCGGCGATGACGCCGTCGCGTAAGGGGCGGATCGCCTCGATCGAGCCGGGCGTCTTGCCCATCATCAGCTTGGCGTCCTCGCCGACCGCCTTGACCCGCTTCTGGCCGTTGACCGTCTCGACCGCGACCACCGAGGGCTCGTTCAGCACGATGCCGCGCCCGCGCACGTACACCACCGTGTTCGCGGTGCCGAGATCGATCGCCATGTCGTGCGAGGTCATCTTGAACAAGCGCGAGAATACCATTGACGTTGGGGTCCGTTGCTGTGCGCGCCGGGCGGGACGACCGGCCATGTTCGTCTATATCCGATCCGCGCGCCGCCGCCGTGAATCATGCGTGCAATTCTATCTGCGGGGTCGCGGGAAGCGGCGGCTTGGGCTAGGTGCTGCGCTGTGTCAATACGCCGGCTCCCCTCGCATCTGGTCAATCGCATCGCCGCGGGCGAAGTGGTGGAAAGACCGGCCAGCGCGTTGAAGGAGCTGGTCGAGAACGCGATCGACTCCGGCGCGACGCGGGTCGCGGTGGTGCTCGCCGCGGGGGGTGTCGAGCGCATCGAGGTGGCCGACGACGGCTGCGGCATGACCCCCGGGGAGATCGCGCTCGCGCTCGAGCGCCACGCCACCTCCAAGCTGCCCGACGACGCGATCGAGGCGGTGCAGACGCTCGGCTTCCGCGGCGAGGCCTTGCCCTCGATCGCCTCGGTGGCGCGGCTGACGATTGAGAGCCGCCGGCGCGGTGCCGAGGGCTGGGCGCGCACCGTCGACAACGGCACCGTCGAGCGCGACGGCCCCGCCGCGCTGCCGCCCGGCACGCGCGTGGTGGTGGAGGGGCTGTTCGCGCGGGTGCCGGCGCGGCGCAAATTCTTGCGCTCGCCGCGCTCCGAATATGCCAGCTGCCTCGATGTGGTGAAACGGCTGGCGATGGCCCGGCCCGATATCGCCTTCGCGGTCGAGCATGATGGCCGGCGCGTGCTGGCGGTGCCCGCGGCGGAGGGCCGACCTGGGCGAGTCGCCGCGCTGACCGACCGCGCGCTCGCCGACAATTCAGTCGCGGTCGATCTGGAACGGGACGGGCACGTGCTCGGCGGGGTGGCGGGTTTGCCGACCTTCCACCGCGGCGTCGCCGATCACCAATATCTCTTCGTCAACGGGCGGCCGGTGCGCGACCGGCTGCTGATCGGCGCGATCCGCGGTGCCTATGCCGAGATGATGCCGCGCGATCGCCACGCCGTGGTCGCGCTGTTCCTCGACGTCCCCGCGAGCGAGGTCGACGTCAACGTCCACCCGGCCAAGACCGAGGTGCGCTTCCGCGACCCGGCGCTGGTGCGCGGCATGATCGTCTCGGGGCTGCGCCGCGCGCTCGACGCCGCGGGTCACCGCGTCGCGCATTCGGCGCCGGCGGACATCGGCGCGTTGTGGCGGCCCGAGCCGGTCGCTGCCGGCGCGGCGCCGGCGTTCGGCTTCGATGCCGCGCCGATGGCCGCGCCGTCGCCCGGCGGCACGCTGTTGCGCGAGCAGCGCACCACCTTCCTGACGCCGCCGCCGCAGGCGCGCGCGGAGGCGAGCTGGGCGCCGCCGCCCGAGCGCGATGATTATCCGCTCGGGGCGGCGCGCGGGCAAGTCAACAAGACCTATATCGTCGCTGAGGCGCAGGACGGGCTGGTGCTGGTCGACCAGCATGCCGCGCACGAGCGGCTGGTGCTGGAGCGGATGCGCGCCGCGCTGGCGGGCGGGCGCGTGGCGAGCCAGGCGTTGCTGATCCCCGAGGTGGTCGAGCTGGACGAGCCAGCCTGCGACCGGCTCGAGGCGCGTGCGGACGAGCTGGCGGAGTTCGGGCTCGAGCTCGAGCGGTTCGGCGCGCGCGCGATCCTGGTGCGCGCCGCCCCCGCGCTGCTCGGGAGCGGCGACCCGACCGCGCTGGTCACCGACCTCGCCGACGAGCTCGCCGCCTATGACGAGGCGCTGTCGCTGCGCGAGCGGCTCGACGCGGTGGCGGGGACGATGGCGTGCCACGGCTCGGTCCGCGCCGGGCGCGCGCTCTCGCTGGCGGAGATGAACGCGCTGCTGCGCGAGATGGAGGCGACGCCGCACTCGGGCCAGTGCAACCACGGGCGCCCGACCTGGGTGAAGCTCGACTTCCCCGACATCGAGAAGCTGTTCGCGCGACGGTGAGGGGCGTGATGACCGCTGCGATTAGTCACCGGCGTCATCCTGAACTCGTTTCAGGATCCACAGTGCCGCGTGAGTGACCCCGGCGGCGCCTGCGGGCCGGTGGATCCTGAGACAAGCTCAGGATGACGCCGTCTCATAGTGCCGGGAGGAGGGATCAACGCGCGCTGTAACGGCGTGCGACCTACTTCTCTCGCTTCGTCCCGCTCGCCGGCACCTGCGACAGTCGCGTCAGCAACAGCGGGATGTCGTGCGTGATATAGGTGTCGGTCGGCACCATCACGCTCGTGCGCAGCACCTTGCCCAGCGCGGTGAGGCGCTCTCTCCTGTCTCTGTCCGTCGCCGTCACGACCCGAATGTCCTTACGCTCATACCAAGACCACCGTCGCACCCGATCCGATGCGCGGTCGCCGTCACTGCAGATCAACCCGCCCGGATCGCGCGCGTTCCGTTCGGCAGCGTCGCTCGTCGCACGCGGAAACGCTTTGTCGCAGCGCCTTTTCGTTCAGCCCGCCGCAACCTTTGCGCGCGGCAGGCATTCTCCCCGGCGATCCAGCACAACAGGTCGCGCCATGAGCAAGATTATGCCGCTAGTTCTAGCACTTGTCCCGCTCGCCGCAGTGGTCGGCGCGGTCGTGACGGTGCCCTGAACCCACAGCCCCCCGGGCGTCGTTTCCCCCAACCCCCCCCCACGGCGCCCAACGGAAAGGCCCGCCCGGATCGCTCCGGGCGGGCCTTTCTGTACACCGGGAATGGTGGCACGGGGCTCAGCCCTGCGCCGGCTCGTCCTGCGCCTCGGCGGTCGCACCCGGCTCGGCGTTGGGATCGTAATCCTCGGTGAAGCCGCCCTGGTCGCGGCCTTCCTCGAAGACCTGCGCCATGACGTCGACGCCCTGCGCCTGCATCTCGGCCTCTTCCGGCGAGCGCGCGACATTGACCTTCACGGTCACCGCCACCTCAGGGTGGAGCTGCACGCGCACGTCGTACACGCCGATCGCCTTGATCGGGCGGTCGAGCACGATCTGGCTCTTGGTCACCTTGTGACCGTCGGCCTCGAGCGCCTCGACCAGGTCGCGCACCGCGACCGAGCCGTACAGCTGGCCGGTGTTCGACGACTGGCGGATCAGGGTGACCTGCGCGTCCTTGAACGAGCCGGCCTCCTTCTCCGCGTCCGAGCGCCGCGACGCGTTCTCGGCCTCGATGCGCGCGCGATTGGCCTCGAACACCTTGCGGTTGGCCTCGTTGGCGCGCAGCGCCTTCTTGCGCGGCAGCAGGAAGTTGCGGGCGAACCCGTCCTTCACCTTCACCACGTCGCCGATGCCGCCGAGCTTCTCGACGCGCTCAAGCAGAATGACGTCCATCTGCTCTTCTCCTTACTTCACGACGTAGGGCAGCAGGCCCAGGTGGCGGGCGCGCTTGATCGCCTGCGCCAACTCGCGCTGCTTCTTGGCGCTCACCGAGGTGATGCGCGACGGGACGATCTTGCCGCGCTCGGACACGAAGCCCTGCAGCAGACGCACGTCCTTATAGTCGATCCGCGGCGCGTCCTTGGCGCTGAACGGGCACGACTTGCGGCGGCGGAAAAACGGGCGCGCCATTATGCGTTCTCCTCTTCGCGGTCACGACGCGGACGGTCGCCCCGATCACCGCGATCCCCGCGGTCGCCACGCTCCCCGCGCTCGCCACGGCGCTCGCGGTCGCGCTCCTGCTTGCGCATCATCACGGTCGGACCCTGCTCGTGCTCGTCGACGCGCACGGTCATGTAGCGGATCACGTCCTCGTTGATGCTGGTCTGACGCTCCAGCTCGGCGACCGTGTCGCCCGGCGCGTCGATCTCGAGCATCACGTAATGCGCCTTGCGGTTCTTCGCGATGCGATAGGCGAGGCTGCGCAGGCCCCAGGTCTCGGTCTTGACGACCGTGCCGCCGTGGTCGGTGACCACCTTGGTCGCGGCTTCCGCCAGCGCGTCCACTTGCGCCTGTGCCAGATCCTGGCGCGCAAGGAACACGTGCTCGTACAGAGCCATGCATGTACCTCTATGTTGGCCGATCGCTGACGGGCACCCCATGTGCCACGCCCCTCCGGCTGTCGTGCAACAACAAGGGGCGGAAGAAGCCGTAGCTTCCCGCCCCGAGTGGGCGCGCTATGCCGCAGAACCGCTTCGCGCGCAAGGGCCTGCGGTTGACCGACCGGGAGCGCCGCCGTAGCAGCGCAGCCTTTCCAAGGAGAGGCACGATGCGCGCGTTCATCTTCCCCGGTCAGGGCAGCCAGGCGGTCGGCATGGGTGCCGCGCTGGCCGACGCCTCGGCGGTCGCGCGCGAGGTGTTCGGCGAGGTCGACGAGGCGCTCGGCCAGAACCTGCGCCGGCTGATGGCGGAGGGGCCGGCCGACGACCTCACGCTGACCGAGAACGCTCAGCCCGCGATCATGGCCAACGCGATCGCGACGCTCCGCGTGCTGACGCAGGAAGGCGGCGTCGTGCTCGCCGACAAGGCCGATTATGTCGCGGGCCACTCGCTGGGTGAATATACCGCTCTGTGCGCGGCCGAGACCTTCGACCTCGCGACGACGGCGCGGCTGCTCAAGCGGCGCGGTCAGGCGATGCAGGCGGCGGTGCCGGTGGGCGAGGGGGCTATGGCGGCGCTGCTCGGCGCCGACGTCGCTAAGGCCGAGACGATCGCGGGCGCCGCGGTCGACTCGATCCTGGCCGAGGGCGGCGAGCCTTTGGTCTGCACCGTCGCCAACGACAACGACCCGTCGCAGGTGGTGATCTCGGGGCACCGCCTCGCGGTGGAGCGCGCGATCGCGCTTGCCAAGGAACTCGGCGCCAAGCGCGCGGTGCTGCTACCCGTCTCGGCGCCGTTCCACTGCTCGCTGATGGAGGATGCCGCGCGCGCGATGGAATCGGCGCTGGCCGAGGCCGAGCTGCGCGCGCCTTTGGTGCCGGTCTTCGCCAACGTCGACGCCGCCGCGGTGGCCGACCCCGGCGCGATCCGCCGGCTGCTGGTCGAGCAGGTGACCGGGCGCGTGCGCTGGCGCGAGTCGGTGCTGGCGATGGTGGACGCGGGGGTGACCGAGTTCGTCGAGTTCGGCGGCAAGGTGCTCGCGCCGATGGTCAAGCGCATCGCGCCCGACGTCGAGGCTGTCAGCGTGGTATCGATGGACGACGTCGAGGCGCTGCTGAAGCGGCTCTGATCACACCGGGACCGCGACCGCGTCGCGATGTGACAGCCGGCGGCCGAGCGCGATCGACGGGCGCTCGACCAGCCACACCGATGCCAGCACAGCGAGGGGCAACAGCAGGAGGGACGGCGCGTCCGCCGCGTAGTGACGCGGCTGCGCCAGAAAAAGCTGCTGCCACAGGTACAGGCTGTACGAGGCCGCGCCGACCAGCTGGAGCGGCGGAGCTGCCAGGATCGTGCGCACCCAGGGCAGCGCATTGCCGCAGAAGACGACATAGGTGACGAGCGGCGGCAGGAACACCGCGACCGCGGCATCGAGCCGGGTCAGCGGCGCGACGGCCAGCAGCGCCACCGCGCCGAGCCACGGTACGGTCGCACGGGCGCGTTGGATCGTCCGGCGCAGACCGGCGCTCGAGGCGTAGAGCGCGCCAGCGGCGATACAACCGAACGACGTGGCGTTGCTGTGGAACACGCCCGGCCGCGCCGCGACCGCGATGCCGCACGCGATCACGCCGAGCGCGAGCAGGCGCACGCGCAACAGCGGCGCCACCAGCACGAAGATCATCGGCCAGGCGAGGTAGAATTGCTCCTCCACCGCGAGTGACCACGTGTGCGCTACCCACCAGTGACAGTCGACGATCCCGGTGTTGCAGGAGAAGCTGACGGAGGACACCAGGCTGGTCAGCGGCAGCGACAGCGCGCCGCTCGCGTCCAGCATGACGAGGCTGGCATAATAGACGAGCAGCGGCGGCAGGATACGGCAGCTGCGCCGGGTGTAGAAAGCGGCGAGGTCGACACGGCCGCTGGCCTGCCGCTCGCGCATCATCAGCGCGGTGATGATATAGCCGCTGATGACGAAGAAGATCTGAACGCCCGTCTGCGCCAGCGGCGTCGCCAGGCGCTGCGCGACGTGCGCGAGCGCTCCCTCCGCCGCGCCGAAGCGGAAGGTCGCGGCATGCGCGACCACGACGAACAGCGCCGCGATCGCGCGCCATCCGTCGATGGCGCGATCGCGCCCGCCGCGTGGCAGGGCGCCGTCGTCCCGCTCGACTTCGCTGCCCGCGCTCGCCCCCGCGACGCTGGCACCCGCGATGCTGGTCATCTCCCCGCTTTCCCCCGCGCCGCTCATACCTCCCTTCGGCATAAGCGACTTAGGTCGATCTTAGCGGCGCCTTCGACGCTTTGTCACGGGCCTCGTCCGTCCCAATGCGGGCTTGCCGACCAGATCGGAGGCGATAAAGCGGCAGACCAGATACGAGGAGCCACGATGTTCGATCTCACAGGCATGACCGCGCTGGTCACCGGCGCTTCCGGCGGGATCGGGTCCGCCATCGCGCGCGGGCTAGCCGCGCAGGGCGCGCGGCTCGCGCTGTCGGGCTCGAACGCCGACAAGCTGGAACGCTTCCGTGACGAGCTCGGCGGTGAGCATGTCGCGCTTGCCTGCGACCTGTCCGACGCCGCCGCGGTGGACGCGCTGGTCCCGCGCGCGGTAGAGGCGCTCGGCAAGCTCGACGTGCTCGTCAACAATGCCGGCGTCACGCGCGACAATCTCGCGATGCGGATGAAGGACGACGAGTGGGACCAGGTGATCCGGGTCAACCTCGAGGCCGCCTTCCGCCTGATCCGCGCCGCCGCCAAGCCGATGATGAAGGCGCGCTTCGGCCGCGTCGTCTCGATTACCTCCGTCGTGGGGCAGACCGGCAACCCGGGTCAGGCCAATTACGCCGCGTCCAAGGCCGGCCTCGTCGGCATGTCGAAGGCGCTGGCGCAGGAGCTCGCCAGCCGCAATATCACCGTCAACTGCGTCGCGCCGGGCTTCATCCGCTCGGCGATGACCGGCGTGCTCCCCGAGGCGCAGAAGAACGCGCTGCTCGGGCGCATCCCCGCCGGCGACCTTGGCAGCGGCGAGGACATCGCCGCGGCGGTGGTGTATCTGGCGTCGCGCGAGGCGGGGTACGTCACCGGCCAGACGCTGCACGTCAACGGCGGTATGGCGATGGTCTGAGCCGCTGGGGCGGCGAAACGCGCGGGTCGGGGGGGCGTCGCGAGCCATTCGCACCCTTGCCACGGGAGCGAGCCCGTTCTACCTGCGTTCAGCAATTCGAAACCTACCCCCCAATTGAAAGAGGGAAAGCTATGAGCGAGACCGCCGACCGCGTGAAGAAGATCGTCGTCGAGCATCTCGGCGTCGAGGCCGACAAGGTCACCGAGGACGCCAGCTTCATCGACGATCTGGGCGCGGACAGCCTCGACATCGTCGAGCTGGTGATGGCGTTCGAGGAAGAGTTCGGCGTCGAGATCCCCGACGACGCGGCCGAGAAGATCTCGACCGTGAAGGACGCGATCACCTATATCGACGAGCACAAGGGCTGAGGAACGGGGGGAGACCTCCCGCTCTAGCGAGCTGATCTGAGCGGCTCTCCGTCCTCGGCTAGGGGGTGGGGAGCCGTTTCGTTTAGAAGGACCGGCGGCGCGACGCGTGGCGCAGCGCCGGGGAAGAAGGAACGTCTATGCGCCGTGTCGTCGTCACCGGTCTCGGCCTCGTCACCCCGATCGGGGCCGACGTGGAGACCTGCTGGTCCAATCTGATCGCGGGTAAGTCGGGCGCTGGCCCGATCACGCGCTTCGACGCGTCGGACCAGAAGTGCACGATCGCGTGCGAGGTGAAGCCCGCCGACCATCCCTGGGGCTTCGATCCTGACAGGCGGGTCGATCACAAGATTCAGCGCCAGGTCGATCCCTTCATCGTCTACGGCATCGACGCGGCCGGACAGGCGCTCGAGGACGCGGGGCTCACCGAGATGAGCGAGGCGGAGCGGTTGCGCGCCGGCTGCTCGATCGGCTCGGGCATCGGCGGCCTGCCGGGCATCGAGAGCGAATCGCTCGTTCTCGCCGAGAAGGGGCCGAAGCGGGTCAGCCCGCACTTCGTCCACGGGCGGCTGATCAACCTCATCTCGGGCCAGGTCTCGATCAAATACGGGCTGATGGGGCCGAACCATGCCGTGGTGACGGCCTGCTCGACCGGCGCGCACTCGATCGGCGACGCCGCGCGGATGATCGCGCTGGACGACGCCGACGTGATGCTCGCGGGCGGGTCGGAGAGCACGGTGTGCCCGATCGGCATCGCCGGCTTCGCGGCGGCGCGCGCGCTCAACACCAGCTTCAACGACCGGCCCGAGCAGGCCAGCCGCCCGTATGACCGCGATCGAGACGGCTTCGTCATGGGCGAGGGCGCGGGCGTCGTCGTGCTCGAGGAATATGAGCGGGCCAAGGCGCGCGGCGCCAATATCTACGCCGAGGTGGTGGGCTACGGCCTGTCGGGCGACGCCTTCCACGTCACCGCGCCGGAGCCCGAGGGGTCGGGCGCGTATCGCGCGATGGAGATGGCGATGCGCAAGTCGGGCCTCGCGCTCTCGGACATCGATTACATCAACGCGCACGGCACCTCGACGATGGCGGACATGATCGAGCTGGGCGCGGTCAAGCGGCTCTTCGGCGACGCGATCGGCGGCCTGTCGATGAGCTCGACCAAGTCGGCGATCGGTCACTTGCTCGGCGGGGCCGGCGCGGTGGAGAGCATCTTCTGCATCCTGGCGATGCGCGACCAAGTCGTGCCGCCGACGCTCAACCTCGACAATCCGTCGGAGGGCGCCGAGGGGGTCGACCTCGTGCCGCATGTCGCGCGTCGGCGCGAGGTGCGCGCGGTGCTCAACAACAGCTTCGGCTTCGGCGGCACCAATGCCTCGCTGGTGATGAAGACGATCTGAGGCCACTGAATCATGCGCCGGCTCGGCTGCCTGGGACTGCTCGTCGCGCTGCTGCTGTTCGGCGCGGGGGTGTGGGTGGCGCAGGGATGGAAGGGCGCCGGTCCGCTGCGGCGTGACGCGACCGTGACCGTCGCAGAGGGCAGCTCACTGGCGGGCGCCGCCACCGCGCTCGAGCGCGCGGGGGTGATCGCCTCGGCGCACCGCTTCCGCCTGCAGGCGCGGCTGTTCGGCAGCGCGACGCCGATCCGCGCCGGCGAATATGCGATCCCCGCGCGGGCCAGCGCGTCGCAGGTGCTCGCGCTGCTCCAGAGCGGCAAGGTGGTGCAGCGGCTGGTCGTCATCCCGGAGGGCCTGCCCGCGGTGATGGTGCGCGACGTGCTGCTGCGTGCCGGCGCGCTGAGCGGCGACGTCGCGGTGCCGGCGGAGGGCTCGGTGCTGCCGGACGGCTATTCGTTCGAGCGCGGCGAGCCGCGCGCCGCGGTGTTGGCGCGAATGCAGCGCGCGATGCGCACCTATCTCGCCGCTGCCTGGGCGCGGCGCAAGCCGACCGCGGCCGTGACGACGCCGCAGCAGGCGCTGGTGCTCGCCTCGATCGTCGAGAAGGAGACCGGCAAGCCGGCGGAGCGGCGGATGGTGGCGGCGGTCTATTCCAACCGGCTGCGGCTCGGCATGCCGCTCCAGGCCGATCCGACCGTGATCTATCCGATCACCAAGGGGCGACCGCTCGGCCGCCGCATCCGCCAGAGCGAGCTACGCGCGAAGAACGGTTACAACACCTATGCCTCGACCGGCCTGCCGGTCGGGCCGATCGCCAATCCCGGGCGATTGTCGATCGACGCGGTGCTCGATCCGGCGCCGTCGCGCGCGCTGTATTTCGTGGCGGACGGCACCGGCGGGCACGTCTTCGCCGACACGCTCGAGCAGCACAACGCCAACGTGAAGCGGTGGTTCGCGATCCGGCGCGCGCGCGGCGAGATGTGAGGGCGGGGGCGTGGCGCTGGTTGGGGGTAGGAGATCGGTGACCGCTGCCTGAGGTTGCGGGTCTCCTTTGTCCTCCGCCGTTCGTCATCCCCGCGTAGGCGGGGATCCAGGCGCGCCGACGTCACGCTTCGCGCCGCAAGCTCAGCGTGTCTGGATTCCTGCCTACGCAGGAATGACGGAAGGGGTCGAAGGGGAGGCCGATCCCAACCGGCTTGCCCCTTCCGCGCTCATCACCCCGCTGCCGGGAACACCCCGTGCCGAGCGGCATAAGCGGCGAACAGCTTCGGCCATACCGATCCCGGGGCGCTGTCGGGCAGGCGCGTGCCGAAGCCGTGTCCGCCCTGATCGAAGGCGTGCAGCTCGGCCGGCCGCTTCGCGGCCAGCAGCGCCTGATACAGCACCAGGCTGTTCGCGATCGGCACCGTGTTATCGTCGCTCGCATGGACGAGGAAGACCGGCGGCGTGTCCGCGGTCACGCGGCGCTCGACCGACGCGTCGCGGCGCTGCGCGTCGCTCGACGGCGTGCCCAGCAGGTTGTCGCGCGAACCCTCGTGCGTGAAGGTCTCTGCCAGGGTGACTACCGGGTAGATCAGTCCGGCGAGATCGGGTCGCGCCGACTGCTCGTCGGCGGCGTCGACCGGCGGGTAGACCGGCTCGGCGTGGCGCGCGGCGAGGCTGCCGGCGAGATGTCCGCCCGCGGAGAAGCCCAGAACCGCGACCCGCTTGGGATCGACCCCGAAGTCGCCCGCGCGGGCGCGGATCAGCCGCACCGCTCGCTGCGCGTCCTGCAGCGGCACCAGCGCGCGGTTGCCCCAGCCCTCCGCGGGCAGGCGGTAGGAGAGGATGAAGCAGGTCACGCCCAGCTTGTTGAGCCAGCGCGCCTGCTCCTCGCCCTCATTGTCCCAGGCGATGAAGCCGTAGCCCCCGCCGGGAATCAGCAGCACCGCGGCGCCGCTGGGGCGCGCCGGACGGCGTACCGTCAGGCCCGGTCGTGCCACGCCGGTGACCCAGCGGTCGTTGAAGCCCGCGTCCTTCGATCGTTGCTCGATCTTGGGCGTAGGCAACGTCGCGGGCGCGCCGGGCGCGGCGTCGGGCCAGAGCAGGATCGTCGCGCCGGGTATATCGTCCGGCGCCGCGGGTGCGGCGGCGGCGGCGAGAGGCGCGGCGAGCGGCGCGGCGGTGAGCGCGGCGATCACGGCGCGGCGGCTGGGCAGGTTCCCGGGCAGGTCCATCGTCATGCGCCCGGACATACCGCACCCGCGGGGTCGGTGGCGAGCCGGATATCGGAGATCGCGACCGTGAACGGCGCGGTCGCGGTCAGCGCCATCGGCGTATCGACCGACTCCATGGTCGCGCCCGCCGAGCGGAAGCATTTCAGCGGCACGCGCAGCACGTGCCAGCCGGCGCTCGAGTCGAGCGCGCGCGCGACGTCGACCTTGCCGCCGCCGAGCGCCAGCGACACCGGCCCGGTCGCGGCACGGTCGATGCGGTAGCTGACCTGAAGGTTGAGGTCGGCATTGGTCTCCCGCACCAGCGACAGCGCCGGGCCGGTGATCCGCGCGCTGCCCGCGCCGCGCCAGCTCAGCTGCACCGCGCCTTCCTGCGCGGTCGCGCTGTCCACCGCGGTACGCGTCACTGTCGGGTCGAGCGCGAGCTGGAACGGCGCCGGCACGCGCCCGCGCGCGAAGAACAGGCTGGTGTTGGCGAGGCTGGCGTCGACGCCGGCTTCCTCGCTGAGCGCCGGCACGCTGGCGCGGCTGGCGTAGCTCAGCCCATAGCCGAACGGGAACAAGGGATCGTAGCCCGGTGCGCCCTTGTTGAGCGTGAACTGGCCGGCGGTCCTGGGCCAGCTGAAGGAGAGCTTGCCGGTGAAGTCGCGCTTGCCGCCGACCAGCACGTCGGCGACGCCTGCGCCCTCGGAGCCGGGGAACCAGGCCGCCACGAAGGCGTCCGACTGGTTGAGCTCGGGATTGACCCACAACGGCCGTCCCGACAGGAACACCGAGACCGTCGGCACCCCGGCCGCCTTCAGCTTCTTGAGCAAGGCCAGCGACTGTTTGTCACCCGGCTCGAACTCGAGCGTACGCACGTCGCCGCGCATCTCGGCATAGGGCTGCTCGCCGAAGACGACGATCGCGACGTCGGGCTTCGCGGTGAAGCTGCCGTCGCGCGACAGCGTCGCAGTGCCGCCGCCCGCCTTGGCCGCGGCGGCGATCCCGGCGTAGATCGAGGTTGCGCCGGGGAAGTCGGCGTTGGTGTTGCCGTCGCCCTGCCACGACAGGGTCCAGCCGCCGGCCTGGCGGCCGATGTCATCCGCCGCGTCCCCCACCACGAGGATGTTGGCGCTCGCCTTGACCGGCAGCACGCCATTGTTCTTGAGCAGCACCAAGCTCTTCGCCACCGCCTCGCGCGCCACCGCGCGATGCTCGGCCGAGCCCACCGTCGCGCCGCGCGCCTCCCACGGCCGCGCCGGGTCGAACAGCCCGAGCTTCAACTTGACGCGTAGGATGCGGCGTACCGCGTCGTCGACTCGCGTCATCGGCAGCTTGCCCGCCTTCACCGCGGCGAGCGTGGTGTCGAACATGCCCTTCCAGCTGTCCGGCGCCATCGCCATGTCGAGCCCGGCGGCGAAGGTGGCGGGGCAGTCGGTGTTGGTGCAGCCCGGCACCTGGCCATGGCCGTTCCAGTCGCCGACGACGAAGCCCTCGAACCCCATGCGGCCCTTGAGCACGTCGGTCAGCAGCGAGTGATTGCCGTGCATCTTCTGGCCGTTCCAGCTCGAGAAGCTGGCCATCACCGTCATCGCGCCGGCCTTGATCGCGGGCGGGTAGCCGGCGCCGTGAACCTTGATCAGCGTCTGTTCGTCGACCTGCGTGTCGCCCTGGTCGACGCCGTCCCTGGTGCCGCCGTCGCCGAGGAAATGCTTCGGGCTCGCGGCGACATGGCCGCGCTGGATGCCCTGCTGGCCGGGGATGCCCTGCAGCCCCTCGATCATCGCGCCGGCATAGGAGGCGACCACCGCCGGGTCCTCCGAATATCCCTCGTAGGCGCGGCCCCAGCGATCGTCCTGCGGCACCGCCAGCGTCGGCCCGAAGGCCCAGTCGATCCCCGCCGCCGCGGTCTCCTCGGCGGTGACCGCGCCGATGCGGCGGATCAGCGCAGGGTCGCGCATCGCGCCGAGCGCGCTGTTGTGCGGAAAGAGCGTGGCGCCCACCACATTGTTGTCGCCGTGCACCGCGTCGACGCCGAACATCAGCGGGATGGCTACGTGACCGGCGCGCTTCTCCAGCGCCACCGCGTTGAACGCGCGCGAGGTGGCGACCCAGGCGGCGGCGGGCGAGCGATCCGGGCTGCCGAGCGGCGGCGAGCTGCCCCCCGCCAGGATCGAGCCGAGCGGGTAGCGACGCAGATCCTCGGGCTTGATCGAGCCGATGTCGGCCTGGATCATCTGCCCGATCTTCTCCTCGAGCGTCATCTGCTTCATCAGCGCGGTGACCTTCGCCTCGGTCGCGGCGTCGACCAGGCCGACGCTCTTGGCCGCGGGCCAGCGATCCGGATGCGCCACCTGCGCGATGCCGGCAGTGGCGCTGCCGGCGAGCAGCAGCGCCAGCGAGATCTGTGAGAAACGCCCCATTCTTCCCCTCCCGAGACGGGTCGCCGGCCCCTGGCGGTGCGATCCCCTAGACGGCGTGAACATAGAAGCGGCGGCTTGAGAACGCTATCAGCATTTTCGTCGCGGCGACTAGGCGCGGCAGCTTTTACTGGTACGTATCGCAGCCATGAGTGGGGATATCCGCAGGGTCCGCGGCACCGGGTCGCGCCAGACCGGGGCACCGACGATCGCCGACGTGGCGCAGCTCGCCGGCGTCTCGACCATGACGGTATCGCGCGTCATCAACGGTGAGAACAACGTGCGCGAGGCGACCCGCGCGGCGGTACGCGAGGCGATCCAGCGGCTCGATTATGCGCCCAACCGCGCCGCGCGCAGCCTGGCGGGGGCGTCGCAGGTGCGGCTCGGGCTGCTCTACAGCAACCCCAGCGAGGCCTATCTCAGCGCCTTCCTGCTGGGCAGCCTCGACGAGGCGGGGCGCGGCGACATCCAGCTGGTGGTGCAGAAATGCGACCCCGGCGAGCATGAGGCCGAGGTCGCCGCTCGCCTGGTCGCCTCGGGTGTCGACGGCATCATCCTGCCGCCGCCCTTGTGCGACTCGCCGCTCGTCCTCGACGTGCTGCTCGCCGCACGCGTGCCGACCGTGGTGGTGGCGACGAGCAGCTCGCCCGCTGGGATCGGCCGGGTGTCGATCGACGATCGCGCCGCCGCGCGCGCGATGACCGCGCATCTGCTCGCGCTCGGGCACCAGCGCATCGGCTTCATCACCGGCAACCCAAACCTTACCGCCAGCGAGGAGCGACTGGCGGGCTATCGCGACGCGCTGGCGGCGGCCGGGCTGCCGCAGGACGAGTCGCTGGTGGCGCGCGGGCTGTTCAGTTATCGCTCTGGGCTCGACGCGACCGAGGAGTTGCTCGACATCGCGCAGCCGCCCAGCGCGATCTTCGCCAGCAACGACGACATGGCCGCCGCCAGCGTGGCGGTGGCGCATCGGCGCGGGCTCGACGTGCCGGGCGACCTCACCGTGGTCGGCTTCGACGACAGCACGCTGGCGACGACGATCTGGCCCGAGCTCACCACGATCCACCAGCCGATCGCGGACATGAGCCGCGCCGCGGTGCAGATGCTGACTCAGATGCTGCGTGCGAGACGCGACGATCCATCGGCCAGTGCGCCCGATCTCGTGCTCGATCACACGTTGGTGCGGCGTCAGTCGGACGCGGCACCGCGGCGTCGACCCGGCGCGCGGGCGCGGTAAGGATTAGCGCGACCTGTCGTCTGGCGCCATCCTGGACTCGTTCCAGGATCCACCGTTCCGCGCGCGCCGCCGTCATTGGACTCGCGGTACCATGGTTCTTGGAGCGAGTGCAGGATGACGACGCAGGATCGTGGAGCTGGCCGGAAGCCATTGTGGTAGCGGTACCTTTCGTGCCATAGCCGGCACTCGCACAAGTGATCTGATAAATCGCGCGAAAGGGAGAAGGGGTGAGGATCCGGTCGGCTGCCATGCTTCTCGCCTCGCTCATCGCGCTGTCGGTGAACGTTCTCGCCGCACCGACCCTTCCTTATGCTTGGCGCAACGTGACGGTCGGCGGCGGCGGGTTCGCGCCCGGCATCGTCTTCAGCCGTGCCGAGCGCGGGCTCGCCTATCTCCGCACCGATATGGGCGGCGCCTATCGCTGGGACGCTGCCGGCGGCCGCTGGGTGCCGTTGCAGGACGACGTCGCCGAGGCGAGCTACATGGGCGTGGAGAGCGTCGCGCCCGATCCGGTCGACGCGGACCTCGTCTATCTCGCGGTCGGGATGGGCGCGCGCGGCCCTTCGGCGATCCTGCGCTCGAGCGACCGCGGCACGCACTGGCGCACGACGCCGGTGCCGTTCGCGATGGGGGGCAACGAGGACGGCCGCGGTCTGGGTGAGCGGCTCGCGATCGACCCCGACGCGCGCGCGACGCTGTTCTTCGGTTCGCGCCACGACGGTCTGTGGCGCAGCGATGACTCCGCCGCGACGTGGCACAAGGTCGCAGCCTTCCCGCTCGCCGGTCTCGGTCGCCCCGACCGGCCGCGGACGACGCACGGCGGGCTGTCGTTCGTGTTGTTCGACCCGGCGCACCGCGGCCGCATGTTCGTCGGCAGCACAGACCCGGGCGAGCACCACCTGTTCCGCTCGGACGACGGCGGCGCGACGTGGCGCGCGGTCTCGGGCGGGCCGCGTGCCGCCTTGCTCCCGGTCAAGGCCGCGGTCGGCGGGGACGGCGTCGTCACGCTGAGTTACAGCGACGCGATCGGGCCGAACGGCGTCAAAGACGGCGCGGTGTGGCGCTACGATCCCGACGCCGGCACGTGGCGCGACCTCACCCCGCCGCGCGCGGCGGGTGAGGTGCCCGGCGGCTTCTTCGGCGTCGCGGTCTCGGCGCAGGATCCACGTGTCATCGCGGTCAGCACGGTCAACCGGTACCAGCCGGTCGACACGGTGTGGCGCTCCACCGACGCGGGCGCGCACTGGGACGAGCTGTGGCGCCGCAGCACGCGAGACGTCGGCGTCACGCCGTTCCTCGACTTCGACGGTCGGGCGAATTTTGGCCACTGGATCGCGGGGCTCGCGATCGACCCGTTTGATCCGGCGCACGCCGCCTATGTCACCGGCGCGACCGTCTACGCCACCGACGACTTCTCGCGTCCGGGCACGATGCGCTGGAGGCCCTGGACGCGCGGGATCGAGCAGACCGCGATCATCACGCTGGTGAGCCCGACCGGCGGCGCGCCGCTGGTGTCGGGCTTCGGCGATCTCGGCGGCTTCCGCCACGCCGACCTCACGCGCTCGCCCGCGCACGTCCACCGCACGCCGTTCCTCACCAACACCAACTCGCTCGACTATGCCGGCGCGGCGCCGCTGGTGCTGGTCCGCAGCGGCAACACGCACAAGCCGGTGGTGCCCGACACCTCGCTCGCCTGGTCGCAGGACGGTGGCGAAGTTTGGGCGCCGCTTCGCCTGCCCGCGAGCGAGACGATCCCGCGCGCTGACGGCACGCCCGCGCGGGCGCAGACCGGCAGCGCCGCGATCACCGTCTCGGCGGACGGCGCCACCTTCCTGGTCGAGAGCGACCGCCCGCTGCTCACCCGCGATCGCGGCGCGACGTGGCGCGCGGTCGCCGGCCTGCCCGTCGGCGCGCGCGTGACGGCGGACAAGGTGGACCCGATGCGCTTCTACGCGGTCGACGCCGGGCGTGGCCGCCTTCTCCGCAGTGACGACGGTGGTGCCAGCTTCGCGCCCGCCGCGGGGCAGGGGCTGCCGGCCGACCTGTCGGGTGCACGCGCGGTGGGACGCGAGGCGGCCAACCCGCTGGTGGCGGTGCCGGGGCGGGCTGGCGCTTTGTGGCTGCTCGCTGCGGGCACGCTCTATCACTCGGAGGACGCGGGCGAGCATTGGACGCGCGCGGACGGGGCGGCCCGGATCGACCGCTACGGCCTCGGCAAGGCGGCGCCCGGCAGCATCTGGCCGGCCCTCTACGCGATCGCGACGGTGGACGGCACGCGAGGGATCTACCGATCGACCGACGGTGGCGCGCGCTGGATCCAGATCAACGACGCGGCGCACCGCTGGGGACTGCGGCTGCGCGTGATCAGCGGCGACCCGCGGCGCTACGGCCGTGTCTATGTCGGCACCGATGGCCGCGGCATCATGTACGGCGATCCGAAGGGGGAGGGTGAATGATCACGTTGTTGGGACGAGCCGCAGTGCTCGCGGCGGCGGCAGCGGCCGCGCTGGCGGCGGCGGGCGCGGGCGCGCAGGGCGCCGCGCCGCTGCCGCGGCTGGTGAGCCAAAGCGGGCGCCACGCGCTGCTGGTCGACGGGGCGCCGTTCCTGATGCTGGGCGCGCAGGTCAACAATTCGAGCAACTATGCCGCGGCGCTGCCCGAGGTGTGGCCGGTTCTCGACCGCATCCACGCCAACACGATCGAGATCCCGATCGCCTGGCAGCAGGTCGAGCCGCGCGAAGGGCAGTTCGACCTCTCCTTCCTCCAGACGCTGCTCGATCAGGCGCGCGCGCACGACAAGCGCGTGGTGCTGCTGTGGTTCGGCACGTGGAAGAACACCAGCCCGGGCTACACGCCCGACTGGGTCAAGCTCGACAACCGCCGCTTCCCGCGCATGAAGACGCGCGACGGCAAGGATCACGGCGTGCTCACCCCGCTGTCGCAGGCGACGCTGGCGGCGGATCGGCGCGCCTTCGTCAAGGTGATGGAATATCTCCGCGACCACGACCAGCAGCACACGGTCGTGATGGTCCAGCCGGAGAATGAGACGGGCAGCTATCGCAACCCGCGCGACTATGGCGCGGAGGGCAACCGCTTGTTCGCGCAGCCTATCCCGGCCGTGCTGGCGAAGCGCACCGGCAAGCGCGGCACCTGGGCGCAGGCGTTCGGCGCGCAGGCCGACCGCGCCTTCAACACCTGGTACGTCGCCTCCTACGTCAACGCCATCGCCGAGGCGGGGAAGAAGGCCAAGCCGCTGCCGATGTACGTCAACGCGGCGCTCGCCGGGCCGTCGAACGTGCCCGATCCCGACGGCGTCGCCAGCGGGGGGCCGCAGCAGGACGTGCTCGACATCTGGAAGGCAGCGGCACCTTCGATCGATTTCGCCGCGCCCGACATCTACGATCGCAAGAGCGCCAACGTGATCCAGTATCTCGACAAATACGCGCGCCCCGACAATGCGCTGATGGTACCGGAGATCGGCAACGCGCGCGAGTTCGCGCGATTCTTCTACGCCGCGCTGGGCCGCGGGGCGATCGGCTATGCCCCGTTCGGCATGGATGCGACGGGATATTTCAACTTCCCGCTGGGCGCCAAGTCGCTCGACCCGGCGACGCTCGACGCCATCGCTCTGCCCTATGCCACGCTCGCGCCGATCGCGCGCGACTGGGCACGGATCGCGGCCTCGCGCCCTACCTGGGGTGCGGCCAAGCCCGACGACGGCGCCGCTGTCTCCACGACGCTCGGCGCGTGGAAGATCGCGGCGACCTGGGGCGAGTGGCAGTTCGGCATGCGCGAGTGGACCTGGCTCAAGGCCGACCCGGCGCCTTGGGCGAACGAGCCGGTCGGCGGCGTCGCGGTGGCGCAGCTCTCCGACGACGAGTTCCTGCTGGTGGGCGACCACGCGCGCGTCACCTTCTCCGCCGCGAGCGGCGAGGGAATGGTGGTGCGAGTAGAGGAGGGCGGCTTCAAGGCCGGCAAATGGGTCATGTCGCGCGTGTGGAACGGCGACCAGACCGATTACGGCATCAACCTGGTCGATCGCCCGCAGGTGCTGAAGGTGAAGATGGGGCGCTATCGCTGAGCGGGGAGCCGCGGGTGTCCTGCGGTGCGGGCGCGACCTTCGTTTCGACGCCCCGTCACCCCGAACAAGTCCGGGGTGACGAAGAAGGTGAGGCTGCGGCAAAGGTGCCGTTCCGCTCGCGCCGGGTGCCGGGTGCCGGGACGAGCCGTCCCGAGCCGCGCCGCGACGGGACGAGCCGAGCGCCGCCGACCTAGACGCGGCGTTGCAGGCGCATTACATACCGCGCGTTATGGAATCCACTGCCACCGCCTGTGCCGCCGTCAAGGGCCGTCCGCGCGAGTTCTGCACCGAGCAGGCGCTCGCCGCCGCGCTCGGCGTCTTCTGGACCAAGGGCTATGAGGGCGCGTCGATGGCGGACCTCACCTCGGCGATGGGGATCACCAAGCCCAGCCTCTACGCCGCCTTCGGCAACAAGGAAGCGTTGTTCCACAAGGCGCTCGACCTCTACGAGGCGGAGAAGCTCGCCTACACGCGCGAGGCGCTCAACCAGCCGACCGCGCGCGCCGTGGCCGAGCATTTCATGCGCGGCGCGATCGAGGCGCAGTGCAACAGCGGCGGTCCCAAGGGCTGCATGGGCGTGATCCACGCCACCGCCTGCGGCGACGAGCAACAGTCGATCAAGGACGACGTGATCGCGCGTCGTGCGTCGTCGCAGAAGGCGCTGGTCGAGCGGTTCGAGCAGGCGCAACAGGCCGGCGAGTTTCCCGCGCACATCACGCCCCAGGCACTCTGCCAGTATCTCTACGCGATCCTGCAGGGGATGGCGGTGCAGGCCGGTTCGGGCGCCACCCGCACCGAGCTCGAGCAGGTGGTCGACACCAGTCTCGCGATGTGGCCGACACGCTGAGCCGCTGGTAAGAAAAAACGCTACCGACCGGTACATAAAGCGTTGACGTCGTCCCGCGGGCTTTCTATACCACACAGTATAGAAACGGCGGTGACGCTCCGGCGACACCTTCACCGGAGGGACGCCGCGATGGCACGACCGCTCACCCACGATCCAGCGACCTGATCGCCGGCGCGGCGGCGCGTCCACCGCGTGGCACCCTCGCTCTAGACTGACACGGCGCTCTCGCCCCGGTTCTCCGGCGGGTGGCGTGCGCCCCGCATACTCCGAAGGGGAGAGACGACATGGCCTTCATCGATTTCACGTCCGCCATCGGCGGTGCCGCCGCGCTCACCGCCGAGCGCCACATCGCGTCGAACTCCGTCGCACCGATGGCCGAGCCCGAGGTCGCCGCCGATCGCGCCGCGCTCAGCGCGCTGGAGTGGCTGGTGGTCTCGCTCGCCCGGCGCGACCGGCTCTCGTCGCTGCGCGAGCCCGGGCGGATCGCGGTGGCAATGGGCGTGCTGTTCGGCAAGCAGCCCAACCCGCGGCTGGCCGATCCGAAGCTCGAGGCGCTGCGCCGGCTCGCGGTGCACGCGTGGCACCAAGGTTTCGCGGTGCCGGTGAGCGCGGTGAAAAACTTCCTCGCCGCCGGCTACACCAACGACCATTACGAGCTGCTGCTCGCGAGCATCAGCAGCGCGCGGCTGCGCCGGCCCGAGCGCCGCTGAGCGACTGTGTGGTAGTGAGGGCGGGCTAGCGGGAGCCGCCTAGCCGTCGACCCGACGCGTTCAGCGTCATCGCTCCCTTCCGCCGTCATCCCGGCCTTGAGCCAGGATCCATGGCGCCGCGTCCCCAGCCCGCCGCAGGCACTCGCGGACAGATGGATCCCGGGTCGGGTCCAGGATGACGAGGGGGCTGTGTCCCTCAGCGCGTCGTCGAGAACGGCCGCGCCGCGCGCGCCGCGCCCCAGGCCTTGTTGGGCCGCGCCGTCATGGTGAAGCGCAATTCGCCGCCGGCGCGCAGTTCGCCGTCCTCGATCCAGCTGCGCGTCAGCGGCTTGCCGTTGAGCGCCACCGCGCCGACGTAGCGGTTCGCGTCCGACAGGCCGTCCGCGACCACCGTGAAGCTTTTGCCGTCGGGCAGCCGCAGCGTCGCGCGCGAGACGAACGGGCGACCGATCACATATTGGTTGCTGCCCGGCGCGACGGGGTAGAAGCCGAGCGCGGTGAACACCAGCCAGGCCGACATCTGGCCGAGATCGTCGTTGCCGCTCAGGCCCTCGGGGCTCGCGTGATATTGGGTGTCGACGATCTGCTTGAGCCGCTCCTGCGTCCGCCATGGCGCGCCGGCATAATTGTAGAGATAGGCGACGTGGTGGCTGGGCTCGTTGCCATGAATGTACTGCCCGATCAGGCCGGCGATATCCTCGGCATGGCTGTAGTCGAGCTTGGAATTGTCATAGTCGAACATCGCGTCGAGCTTGGCGATGGCCTTACGGTCGCCGCCCAGCAGCCGGAACAGGCCGGCCTGGTCCTGCGGCATGAACCAGCTGTACTGCCACGCATTGCCCTCGGTGTAATCGGAGCCGTAGTTGATCGCGGTCGGGTCGAATGGCGTACGATAGCTGCCGTCGCTCTTGCGCGCGCGCAGCCAGCCGGTCCTGATGTCGAAGCTGTTGCGCCAGTTGGTCGCGCGGCGCTCGAAGCGCTGTGCCACGTCGGCGCGGCCCAAGGCGCGCGCCATCCGCGCGATCGTCCAGTCGTCATAGGCATATTCGACCGTCTTCGACGCCGCCTCGGGTTCGCGGTCGATCGGCACATAGCCGAGCTTCAAATAGTCGCCGAGCCCGCCGTACGGGGCATAGTCCGCGCTGGTGACCATGGCGTCGAGCGCGGCGTTCGCGTCGAAGCCGCGGAAGCCCTTCAGATAGGCGTCGGCGATCACCGGCACGGCGTGATAGCCGATCATCGTCCAGGTCTCGCGCCCGGCGAACTGCCAGACTGGCAGGATGCCGTGCGGGCTGTAGCGCTGGCTGTCGACCAGCGAGCGCACCACGTCGTTCGTGGTCTGCGCCGGCTGCACCAGCGTCAGCAGCGGGTGCTCGGCGCGGAACGTATCCCACAGCGAGAAGGTCGAGCGGAAGGTATAGCCCTCGGCTTGGTGGACCTGGTCGTCGGGGCCGCGGTAGCGTCCGTCGGCGTCGCTCCACACGCTCGGCGCGATCAGGCTGTGGTAGAGCGCGGTGGCGACGATCGTCCGGGTCGGCGCGGGCGCCTCCAGCTCGACCGCGCCGAGCGCCGCGTCCCAGGCGGCGCGGGTGCGCGCCTGCACCGCGTCGAAGGCGCCCGGCTCCGCGTCGAGGTTGGCAACGGCGCCCGCCTCGTCCACCCCCGACAGCGCGACTCGGACCTCGAGCGGGCGGTCGAGCGCGCCGAAGTCGAGCCGCGCCTCGAGCTGCTTGCCGAGCTTCTCGGCCAGCGCGTCGCTGCCGCGGCCGGGCGCCTGGAAGCCTTTGTAGGTGATGTCGGTGTCGCGATCGACCAGTGCATGGCCCGTCAGCGGCGCCGAGAAACGCATCGCGAAGAACAGCTTGCGCCCGGGTGCCCAGCCGCGCGTCTCGCGAAAGCCGGTCAGCGTGCCGTCGCTGCGCAGGTGGAGCCCCGACCACAGCACCTTACCCGGGTAATTGTAAAGCGAGCGGCGCAGGTCGAGCACGAGGTGCGCCGCCGTGCCTGACGGGAAGGTATACCGGTGCACGCCCACGCGCGTGCCCGCGGTCAGCTCGGCGCGCACCTGCGACGCGTCGAGCGTCACCGCATAATAGCCCGGGCGTGCCACCTCGCTGGCATGGTCGAAGCGCGAGCGGTAGCCCGGTGCCGCGGGCGTGCCCGGGTCCATCGCCACGGCGTCGCCGCTGACCGGCATCACCAGCACGTCGCCGAGGTCGGAATGGCCCGCGCCCGAGAAGTGGGTGTGGCTGAAGCCCTCGATCGTCGGGTCGTCGTGGCGATAGCCCGCGGCGTGCGCGTAGCATTCGCGAATGACGCAGCTGGTGTCGGTGTCGGGCGACAGCTGCACCATGCCGAAAGGTGCGACCGCGCCGGGAAAGGTGTGGCCTTCGCCGCCGGTGCCGATGAACGGGTCGACCGCGTCGATCGTGCGCGCGCGATCGGTGACGGGCACGGGCGGCGCCACCGCTGCCGCGGAAGCGGGGCGCTGCTGCCCCAGCGCGGGAGCGCCGAGCAGCGCGAGCGCGGCGCTGCCGGCGGCGAGACGGTGGCGGGCGGCGGGGCGGGGGTGCGCGGCGCGGCTCACAGCATCGCCTCCGCCTCGATCCGCGCGGCGACGTCGGCCGCTTCCTCCAGCGCGTCGGCCGCGAGCGCGATCGCGCCGAGCGGACCGGCGCGGTCGCCGAGCGCGGGCGGGACAATGTAACCGTCCTCGGGCAGCTCCATATAGCCCGCCAGGCTGGCCTCGAGCCGCGCCGCGATCCGCGGCAGCAGGTGCGGCTGCTTGACCGGCATGCCGCCCCCGATCGCGATCCGCAGCGGTCCGGTGCTGCCCACCAGCGCGTGGCACATCGCCGCGAGCACGTCGACGATCGGCTCCCAGACGGGGTCGTCGGGTCCGACCGTCGTGACGTCGCGGTCGCCGAGCCGCAGCCGCAGCGCGCTGCCGGAGGCGAGCCCCTCGACGCAGTCGTCGTGGTAGCGGCAGGCACTGGGCGCGTCGTCGCCGCGCGCACGGGGGACACGGATATGGCCGATCTCGCTGTGGCCGAGCCCGCGCGTCGGCCGGCCGTGCACCACCAGGCCGACGCCGACGCCGGTGCCGACGGTGACATAGGCGAAATCGTCGAGCCCGCGGCCCGCGCCCCACCGCATCTCGGCGAGCGCCGCGCCGTTGACGTCGGTGTCGAACCCGGTCGGCAGACCTAGCGGCGCGGCGACGGTGCCGAGCACGTCGGCGTCGCGCCAGCCCGGCTTGTTGGTCGCGAGGACATGGCCGTACCGCGGCGAGGCGCGGTCGAGGCACACCGGCCCGAAGGAGGCGATGCCGACCGCGGCGAGCCCGTGGCGCTCGCGCCAGCCCGCCAGCACCGCGGCGAGCGCGGGCAGCGTCTCGTCCGGGGCGAGTGTCGGCAATGTCATTTGGTCGAGGATCGCGTCGGGCGAATGCGCCAGCGTCGCGACGCACTTGGTGCCGCCCAGCTCGACCCCAGCGAGTGGCGCGCGCGCCGCCGGCCCGTCCGCCTGATATCGCATCGCCCTCTCCCCCGCCTCTTTCACCGTCGCGCGTGAAGGTCGCGCGTTGATCCTGAACAAAGGTGTTTAGAACACCAAATTGCATAATTCAAATTCGTCGTGGCGGTTGTTCTTGCTTGCGGTGCTGGGCGAAAGGCGCTGGAACGGGAGCGATAACAATCCAGGGGACGACAGGATGCGACGATCGGCGGCGGGGCGGGCGACGACGGGGCAGGTGGCGTGAGCGGGCCAGCGCCGCGCCTCTCGGGCACCAATCTCGAGCGCGCCGCCGATCACAACCAGAGGGTGACGCTGCACGCGATCCGAGTCGGCGGCTCGCTGACGCGGGTCGAGCTGGCGCAGATCACCGGGCTGACCGGCCCCGCGATCGCCAATATTACCCGGCGACTGCTTCAGGACGGGCTGATCCAGGAGGCAGGGCAGCGCCGCGGCGGTCGCGGCCAGCCGCCGACCAAGCTCGAGGTCAAGCGCGACGCCTGCTACTCCATCGGGGTCAACGTCGATCGTGACCATATCACGCTGGTGCTGGTCGATTTCGCCGGCGAGACGCTGGCGCGGCGATCGGAGGAGGTCGACTTCGCGCTGCCCGACGACGTGCGCGCTTTCTATCGCCGCTCGATCAAGCCGATGTTGCGCGGCGCCGGGGTCGATCCGGCCAAGCTGGTCGGGCTCGGCGTCGCGGTTCCCGACGATCTCGGATCGGTCGATCTGCCGGGCCGACCCCCCGCCTATGACGCATGGGAGCGAGTCGACATGGCGGCGCTGTTCGCCGAGCCGCTCGCGCTGCCGGTCTTCGTCGAGAATGACGCCGCCGCCGCGGCCACCGGCGAGATGCAGCTCGGGCGTGGGCAGCGGCTGAGCAACTTCTTCTATATCCTGATCTCCTCGGGGCTCGGCGGCGGAGTCGTGAGTGATGGCGTTTACGCGCGCGGCGCGCACGGGCGCAGCGGCGAGCTCGGCTTCATGCTCGCGCCCGGCGAGGGCGGCACGCGCGAGCAGGTGCAGAAGCTGGTGTCGCGCTCGGGGCTGCAGGAGCATCTCGCGCGTGACGGCGTCGCCATCGCCGCCGCGCTCGCCCCCGACGCGGGCGAGGGCGCGCGCGCCAGCGTCGACGCGTGGCTCGACCGCGCGGCGCGGCAGCTGTGCACCCCGCTCGACGCGATCAGCTGCCTGATCGACCCTGCCGCGGTGCTGATCGGCGGCCGGTTGCCGGCCGCCCTGGTCGAGTCGCTCGCCGAGCGGGTCAATGCGCTGCTCGGCGCGTTCACGAATGCGCCCGCCGTGGCGCCGGTCGAACGCGCCGCTTTGTCCGAGGACGCGCCCGCGGTCGGCGCCGCCATCCTGCCGTTCAGCCACTTTCTCCTGCCGAAGCCGGGTGCGCTGTGGAAGGCGGTCGAATAAGGCCGTGCCGGCTATAAAACACCTCTTCGCAAAGGTTTGCGCGAACGTTCTCAATCCTTCCATTTGACAATTTGCTTTTGCTATTGTCTGATTGACCCGTGATCGCCGCTCGGCATGAGGGGTGCGGCGCGCCGCTGGCGCGCTCGCGGCGGTCCGGTGAGGGACGCGGCGGGGCAACGAATCCCACCGCGAAGAGGAGGGATGGACTTATGCGAGGTTTTACTGCCCAAGCCCCGTCGCGCGCGCCGCTGCGCCGCCGGATGCCGCTGCTGCTGGCAGGGGTGAGTCTGGCCGCAGGCATCGTCGGCAGCGCGCAGGCGCAGCAGACCAGCCCCTCGACCGCGGCCGGCGCCCAGGCCGAGCAGGCCGACAAGGCGCCCGACCAGACGACCGTCCCGGCACCGTCGAGCAACACGGGCGAGGTCTCCGCGCCCGCCGCCAACAGCACGCTCGACAGCCCCGGCCAGCTCCAGGCCGACGCCGCCGACTCGGCCGCTGACTCGGATGCCGCGGGCGGCGACGACATCGTCGTCACCGGTTACCGCCGCTCGATCGAGCAGAGCCTCAGCCGCAAGCGCGAGGCGAACGCCTTCGTCGACGTGATCACCGCCGAGGACGTCGGCAAGTTCCCCGACAAGAACGTAGCCGACTCGCTCCAGCGCGTTCCCGGCGTGATCATCGACCGCGACGGCGGCGAGGGCAGCCGTGTCAGCATCCGCGGACTCAGCTCCGACCTGACGCTGACCGAGCTGAACGGCAACTTCATTGCCTCCGCGGACAGCGGCGATCCCTCGCGCTCGTTCAACTATCTGCTGCTGCCGTCGACGCTGATCGGCAGCGTCGAGGTGTTCAAGTCGCCGGAGGCGCGGCTCGACGAGGGCGGCGTCGGCGGCGTCATCATCAACCACACGCGCGTGCCGTTCGACCTGAACCCGTGGTCGGGCACGATCTCGGCCGAGGGCACGTATGCCGACGTCACGGAGAAGGTGGAGCCCAACGTCTCGGGCCTGCTGTCGTGGCACAATGAGGAGAAGACGCTCGGCTTCCTCGTTGGTGCGACCTACCAGGTCCGTACGAACCGTTCGCTGAGCGCCAACGGCAGCAGCTGGCAGTGGTGGACCGACGACAAGGCGGCGCAACCCGCCACCGATATCAACGGCAACACCTTCGCCAACGACTCGGCAGTGTCCTACTGGAACAGCGGCGACAACGGCGGCACGCAGACGCGCGATGGCACGCGCTACAGCGGCTACTGGGCACCGCAGTCGGTCAGCGAAACCATCCTCGACCAGAAGCGCAAGCGGCTCGGCATCCAGGCAACCATGCAGGCCAAGCCGTTCGACAATCTGGAGATTACCGCCAATTACTTCCGCTTCCAGCTCGACGGCAATTACACCAGCAGCACGATCAAGATCCCCGAGTGGGGCTACGGCAACTTCTTCACCGACGCGACCTTCGACAAGAGCGGTACGGTCCTGACGGGCGCCACCTTCCAGGTGCCGCCCGAAGGCACGCTGTGTCGCGCCCGGGCCAACCCGTGCACGATGGAGACGCCCGCACCGCAGGACACGCTGGCGCGCGAGAAGAGTGTTTCCAACACCTATGACGTCCATGCCAAGTGGAACGTCGATCATCTGAGCGTCGACGTCGTCTTCGGCAAGACACGCGCGACCGGCGGCCCGTCGTTCCAGTTCTTTGCCCAAGCCAAGCCGCGCAACGGATCGGTCAACGGCAACATGTTGAGCGCTTGGAACTTCACCGATCAGTCGATCGCGATGAACTTCTCGCCAGACGTCATCCAGAACATGCTCAACGGCGTGGCGCAGATCGATCTTGGTTCGACCGGGTCCGGCTTCACCAACAGCTCGATCTCGCAGCGCTACGCCCAGGTGGATGTGACGCGGAGCTTCGACTCGCCGGTTCTCGCGTCCATCCAGGTCGGTGCCAAGTGGCGCGACGGTCGAGTCCACCGCGAGACGGGTCGATTCGAATGGTATTCGGACGCGGCCAACACGCTCCGCTTCCAGGACACGCCCGGCGGCGCGCTGGCGCTGCCCGAGGTCTTCTACCCGAACTCGCTCGGCAACATCGCCGGCGGCTTCGAGACCAGCGCCTTCCCGGCGATCAACATCGGCAACTACATCGATTATCTGAACCGGACCTACAATGGGCCGGTGCGCGTGCCCGAGCCGCAGAACGTCTATAACATCCAGGAGAAGATCTGGGCCGGCTACGCTCAGGCCAACTTCAAGATGAACAACGTCCGAGGCAATATCGGCCTCCGCGTAGTCAATACGAAGCAGGACGGGACGTCGACCGACGCGCTGTTCTACGAGAACGAGTATTGCCAGAATGGCCCGGGCGGCGCGTTCGACCCGAACAAGCCGGTCGGCGAGGACGGTAACTGCTTGGTGATCCCGGAGGCGCAGCGGCAGGTTCGCGTGTTCAGCCCGAACTCCGAGGCGAAGAGCTACACCGATTTCCTCCCGAGCTTCAACATCTCGTGGGAAGCGGCGTCGAACCTGTTGCTGCGCGCCGCCGCGTCGAAGGTGATCGCGCGGCCGGGCTATGGCGATCTCGCCGGCGCGCGTTCGCTCACCTTCAACTCGGATCCGTTCGTGTTCGACCGTGCCGAGTTCGGTGCGCTGCCTGGCTGGTTCGGCAGCGGTGGCAATTTCGCGCTCAAGCCGTTCAACGCATGGCAATATGATGCCGGTGTCGAGTGGTACTTCCACCCCGGCTCGGTCGTCGGCTTCACGCTGTTCCGCAAGGACGTGAAGGACTTCATCGTGCCGGTCGTGATCGATCTGGCGCAGGAGGTCGCGGGCGAGACGGTGACGGTGCAGCAATATGGCACCCAGGCCAACGGGTCCAAGGCGGTGTCGCAGGGCGTCGAGGTCTATGCGCAGCACACGCTTGACTTCGGTCTCGGCGCGCAGGTCAACTTCACCTACAACGACACGTCGCAGGCCGACGTGGCGCTGAACGGGACCAAGCTGGGCACCTCCCCGCTGGTCGGCAGCGCCAAGACGCAGGTGAACGCCTCGCTCTTCTACGAGCACGGGCCGGTGCTGGCGCGCGTGTCGTACAACCGCCGCGGCGAGGTGGTGCGTGGGCTGTCGTCGGGTCTCAACATCTACGACGATCCGTACGAGCAGTTCGACCTCAACGGCGCGATCGACGTGATGAAGAACGTCCAGATCACCGCCTCGGTGATCAACCTCACCAAGTCCGAGCAGCGCCAGCATCTCGGCAACGACACCAAGGATCGCTTCATCTCGAACGTCTACGCCGGCCGCCGCTTCTACCTCGGCGCCGCCTTCAAGTTCTGATTATCGTAAAGTCTCAGGGAGAGTGAACATGGCAAGCGCGCGGCGCCGGGGCATCATCGCGGCGCTGTGCGCCTCCGCCATGATGCTCTCCCCCGCGGCGACGGTGGCGCAGGACGCGCCACCGGCGTCGGTCGACCTCGTCAACCCGCTGATGGGGACGGACAGCAGCTACGAGCTGTCCTACGGCAACACCTATCCCGCGATCGCGGTGCCGTTCGGGATGAACGCCTGGACGCCGGTCACCGGCAAGATGGGGAACGGCTGGGGCTACACGTACAGCTCCCACAAGATCAACGGGTTCAAGCAGACGCACCAGCCGAGCCCGTGGATGAACGACTATGCCGCCTTCGCGCTGCTGCCGATGACGGGCGCGGTGAAGGCGAAGGAGGAGGAGCGCGCCTCCTGGTTCAGCCACAAGGCGGAGGAGAGCCGCGCCTGGGGCTACAAGGTCTATCTCGCCGACTATGACGTCACCACCGAGATCGTGCCGACCGAGCGCGCCGCGCACTTCCGCTTCACCTTCCCCGAGACCAAGGACGCGCATGTCCTGCTCGACGGCTATGCCGGCGGCTCGATGGTGTCGGTCGACCCGGCGCGGCGCCGCATCACCGGCTATGTCAGCAACAACCACGGTGGCGTGCCGGCCAACTTCCGCAACTGGTTCGTGGTCGAGTTCGACAAACCCTTCACCGTCAGCCAGACCTTCGACGGCAGCGGCACGCTGACCGCGGGGCGCCGCGCCGAGGGCGACCACGTCGGCGCGGTGATCAGCTTCGCGACGAAGAAGGGCGAGCAGGTCGGCGCGCGCGTCGCCTCCTCGTTCATCAGCGCCGAGCAGGCGCAGCGCAACCTCGACGGCGAGATCGGCCGCGACACGTTCGACCAGACCAGGGCCAAGGCACGCGCCGCCTGGTCGGCCGAGCTCGACCGCATCAAGGTCGACGATCCCGACCTCGACAACCGCCGTACCTTCTACTCGGCGCTGTGGCGCATGCTGCAATTCCCGCGCGAGTTCCACGAGCGCGGCGCGGACGGCAAGCTGATCCACTACAGCCCGTACGACGGGAAGGTCCACGACGGCCCGCTCTACACCGACAACGGCTTCTGGGACACGTGGCGCGCGGTCTTCCCGTTCTTCGCGCTGATGTATCCCGAGCGCGACGGCGAGATCATGCAGGGGCTGGTCAACACCTACAAGGAATCGGGCTGGCTGCCGGAATGGGCCAGCCCGGGGCACCGCAGCGTGATGATCGGGTCGAACTCGGCCAATCTGATCGCCGACGCCTATCTCAACGGCGTACGCGGCTTCGACGCGAACACGCTGTACGAGGCGATGGTCAAGAACGCGACCACCTCCGAGGGGCGCCCGCGCGACAAGAGCGGCAAGGTGCTCAGCGCGGTCGGGCGCGAGGGCGTCGAGCTGTACAACCAGCTCGGCTACGTCCCCTATGACGTCGGCATCAACGAGAATGCCGCGCGCACGCTCGAATATGCCACCGCCGACTTCTCGCTGTCGCGCATGGCCGCCGCACTGGGCAAGACCGACGACGCGAAGAAATATGCCGAGCACGCGCAGAACTATCGCAAGCTGTTCGACCCGCAGAGCGGCTGGATGCGCGGCCGCAACAAGGACGGCAGCTGGTCGACGCCGTTCAGCCCGTACAAATGGGGCGATGCCTTCACCGAGGGCAATTCGATCCATTACAGCTGGTCGGTGATGCAGGACGTGCAGGGCCTGATCGACCTGATGGGCGGTGATCAGAAGTTCGTGGCACGGCTCGACTCCGTGTTCTCGACCCCGCCGATCTTCGACGACAGCTATTACGGGCAGGTCATCCACGAGATCCGCGAGATGCAGATCGTCGACATGGGCCAGTACGCGCATGGCAACCAGCCGATCCAGCATATGATCTATCTGTACGACTGGGCCGGCGCGCCGTGGAAGGCGCAGTATCACGCGCGCGAGGTGATGCGGAAACTCTACTCCGCCGCGCCCGACGGCTATCCCGGCGACGAGGACAATGGCCAGACCTCGGCCTGGTACGTCTTCTCGGCGCTCGGTTTCTATCCGGTCACGCCGACGGTCGGGCAATATGCCATCGGCAGCCCGCTGTTCCGCCGCACCAGCGTCACCATGCCGGGCGGCAAGGTGCTGACGATCGAGGCCGAGAACAACAGCCGCGACAATGTCTACATCCAGTCGGCGACGCTCAACGGCGCGCCCTACAGCAAGCCGTGGCTGTCGCGCGAGGCGCTTCAGGCCGGCGGCACGTTGCGCTTCGTGATGGGGCCGACGCCGAACAAGCAATGGGGCACCGCCAAGGCGGACCGGCCCTTCTCGATGAGCGCGCCCGGGGCGGTGAAGTGATCGCGCGGCGTGAGCTGATGGCGGGCGCGGGGGCGGCGGCGGTCGCGGCCGCGCTGCCGCGCGCCGCGGCGGCGCAGGCGTTCGCGAGCAAGCGCCCGCCCAAGGCGCAGCGCAGGTTCACCAGCGCCGCGGTCGAGGCCGAGATCGCGCGCGTGAAGCGTCGCATCGCCGACCTCGAGCTCGCCTGGCTGTTCGAGAATTGCTACCCGAGCACGCTCGACACCACGGTCACCAAGGTCGGCACGGTCGACGGCAAGCCCGACGCCTTCGTCATCACCGGCGACATCGAGGCGCTGTGGCTGCGCGACAGCTCGGCGCAGCTGCAGACCTACGTGCATCTCACGCCGAAGGACGCGCCGCTGCGCCGGCTCTTCCACGGCCTGATCCAGCGCCAGGCGCGCTGCATCCTGATCGACCCCTATGCCAACGCCTTCATGGAGGACCCGACCGCGCGCTCGAACCTGGGCGCGCGCGACGACAAGACCGAGATGAAGCCGGGCGTCGCCGAGCGGAAGTGGGAGATCGACTCGCTCTGCTACCCGATGCGGCTGGCACACGGTTATTGGACTGCGACGCGCGACAAGGCGCCATTCGACGCCACCTGGCAGCGTGCGATGGCGCTGGCGGTGGCGACGCTGCGCCAGCAGCAGCGCAAGACCGACGACGGGCCGTACCGTTTCCAGCGGCTCAACCTGTCGCCGACCGAGACGCTGATGTTCGAGGGGCGCGGCGCGCCGACCCGCAAGGTCGGGCTCATCCACTCGATGTTCCGCCCCTCGGATGACGCCTGCCTGTACCCCTTCCTGATCCCGTCCAACCTGTTCGCGGTGAGCGCGCTGCGCATGCTCGCCACCGTCCAGCGCGAGGCCGCGGGCGACGCCACCAGCGCCGCCGACGCCGAGGCGCTGGCGAGCGAGGTCGAGGCCGCGCTGGCGGCACACGGCAAGATGCCGGACGGGCAGGGCGGCGAGGTCTGGGCCTATGAGGTCGACGGCTACGGCAACGCGATCTTCATGGACGACGCCAACGTGCCGAGCCTCTCGGCGCTGCCGCTGCTCGGCGCGGCGAAGCGCGACGACCCGCTCTACCGTCGCACCCAGGCGTTGGCGTGGAGCGAGCGCAACCCGTATTTCTTCAAGGGCAGCGCGGCCGAGGGGATCGGCGGCCCGCATGTCGGGATGGACATGATCTGGCCGATGTCGATCGTCAGCCGCGCGCTCGACAGCGACGACGACGCGCAGATCCTGCAATGCCTGCGCTGGCTCAAGGCGACCCATGCCGGCACCGGCTTCATGCACGAGAGCTTCCACAAGGACGATCCGGCCAAGTTCACGCGCCCCTGGTTCGCCTGGGCCAACGGGCTGTTCGGCGACCTCATCCTCGATCTGGAGCGGCGTCGTCCCGCGCTGCTCGCCACCCGCCTTTGACTGCCCCGCCCTGACCGACCCTGAAGGACCCGAGATGACCACCACCCGCCGCGAGGCGCTCGCCTCCGCCGCCGCGCTCGGCCTGGCCGGCGCGCTCCCCGCCGTCGCGCGCGCGCAGGGCGGTGCGGCGCCCGCCGCTGCCGCGCCGGACCTGTTCATCGGCACCGGCGGCCACGGCCACACCTTCCCCGGGCCGACGATGCCGCACGGCATGGTCCAGCTCGGCCCCGACACCGACAACACGCGCTGGGATTCCTGCTCGGGCTATCACCGCACCGACACCTCGATCATGGGCTTCAGCCACACGCATCTGTCGGGCACCGGCATCGGCGACATGCTCGACGTGCTGGTGGTGCCGACGCGCGGGCCGGTCCAGCTCCAGCCCGGACCGCTCAGCGACCCCGACCAGGGCTACCGCCAGCGCTTCTCCGACGAGCACGCGGAGCCGGGTTACTACCGCGTCCGGCTCGAGAGCGGCGTGCTGTCCGAGCTGACCGTCACCGACCGCACCGGCTGGCACCGCCACAGCTTCCCCGACGGGCCCGCGCACATCCTGGTCGATTTCGCGCACATGGTGCTCGACGTGTGGGACAAGGGCGTGCTGGTCGACGAGGCGTCGCTCCAGCTCGACGCCGACGGGCTGCTCACCGGCAGCCGCCGCGTCCATCGCTGGGCCAAGGGGCGGCGGATCCACTTCGCGATGCGGCTCTCGCGCCAGCCAGACCGGGTCCAGTTCTACGGCGACGACGATCGCCCGCTGCCCGCCGGCGCGCGCGCCGCCACCGGGGCCAAGCTCAAGGTCGCCCTCTTCTACGATCAGGCGGGCGGCGCGCCGATCCTGATCAAGACCGGCATCTCCGCGGTCGACGTCGCGGGCGCCAGGCAGGCGCTGGCCGAGGAGGCACCCGGCTGGGACTTCGACGCCACCGCCACCGCGGCGCGGCGGCGCTGGGCGCGCGAGCTCGACTCGATCAAGGTGGCGGGCGCCACCCTGGCCGAGCGCACGATCATGGCGAGCGGGCTCTACCACTGCCTGGTCGGCCCGACGCTCTTCACCGACCGCGACGGCCGCTACGTCGGGCTCGACCGCCAGGTCCACCGTGTCCCCGCGGGCGAGGCGGCGTACAGCGCCTACTCGCTGTGGGACACCTATCGCGCGTTGCACCCGCTGCTCACGCTGGTGAAGCCCGAGCAGGCCGGGCTGCTCGTGCGCGATCTCGTGCGCCAGACAGTGGAGAGCCCGTACGGGCCACCGGTGTGGCCGCTCCAGGGGGTCGAGACCGGCACGATGATCGGCTGGCACGCGGTATCGGTGATGGCGGAGGCCTGCGCCAAGGGGATCAAGGCCGATTACGCCGCCGCCTGGCCCAACCTGCGGCGCCGCGCCTTCGACCGCGACTTCAAGGATTCGGACAGCTCGCTCGGGCGCGGCTGGTACATGGACCTGGGCTTCGTGCCGGCAGACAAGACCTGGGAATCGGTCAGCCGCACGCAGGAATATGCCTATGACGACTGGGCCGCGGCGGTGATCGCCGAGGCCGCCGGCGCGACGGCCGACGCCGCCGCGCTGCGCCGGCGCGCGCGCAACTGGCGCAACGTGATCGACCCGTCGATCGGCTTCGCGCGCCCGCGCTTCGCCGACGGCAGCTGGTGGAAGGACTATGACCCGATCCAGCTCGGCCACGCGCCCGAGAAGCAGCGCGACTATACCGAGGCGAACGGCTGGCAGGCGACCTTCCTCAACCAGCACGACAGCTACGGCATGATCGAGCATTTCGGCGGCGACGCCAAGTTCATCGCCAAGCTCGACGCTCTGTTCAGCGCGCCCTCGACGCTGCCCAAGAACGCGCCGCCCGATATCTCGGGGCTGGTCGGCCAGTACGCGCACGGCAACGAGCCCGACCAGCACGTCGCCTATCTCTACGCCTTCGCGGGCGCGCCGTGGAAGACGCAGGCGATGGTGCGGCGGTTGTGCGACGAGATGTACAAGGCCGACCCGGACGGTGTGATCGGCAACGACGATTGCGGCCAGACCAGCGCCTGGTTCGTGCTGAGCTCGCTCGGCTTCTACCCGGTCGATCCGGTCAGCGCGGTGTACGTGTTCGGCTCGCCGCTGTTCGACGCGGCCGAGCTGGACCTGGGTGGCGGGCGCCGACTGCGCGTGCGCGCGATCGGCAACGCGCCCGACCGGCCCTATGTCCAATCGGTGCACTGGAACGGGAAGCCGTGGACGCGCAACTGGATCGCGCACCGCGACCTGGTGAAGGGCGGCACGCTCGAGTTCACCATGGGCGCCGCGCCGTCGCGCTTCGGCACCGCGCCGGCGGACCGGCCGCCGTCGTTCGGGCGGATGGCGCGGGGGTGAGAGCCGGGGCGCGACGCTGACGGCGTGCCCCGGCGGACGCCGGGGTCCAGGTGGGTAGGTCCGCGTGAGAGCCACCGCCGTTGCACGACTGGTCCCCGCCCTACGCCGGAAAACAGGCTGGTGGCGGTCGACTTTCCCGCTTGGCGGTGCAGTGCTCCTGCGCACGCAGGAGCCTAGGGCGGCAGCCCGTTACCCTTCGTGGCCCTGGGTTCCTGCGTTCGCAGGAACACGGGAGTGCCCCCGAACGCACCGCCCCGGCGGACGCCGGGGTCCAGGTGGGAAGGTCCTCCTGAGAGCCGCACGCGTCGCCCAACTGGACCCCGGCGGCCGCCGGGGTGGCGGCGAGGAGGGCGACATTCCGCCTACCACCGTCGCCACCCTCCCGGGACCAGCACCGCCTCGCCGCGCCCTCCGCACCTACCGCGGCATCGGCGTCAGCGTCGGCGGCGCGTCGGCCGGGGCGCTCCCCCAGGCCTTGTTGGGCGTCGGCCCCATCACCAGCTCGAGCCGAGCGCCGTCCTTGACGTCGTCGTGGCGAAACCACGCCTTGGTCCAGGGGCGCCCGTTGAGCGTCGCCGACTGGATGTACGGGTTCGCCGCGCCGTTATTCGTCGCCACGATCTCCAGCACCTTGCCGTTGCCGAGCGTGACCGCGGCGCGGTCGAACACCGGACTCGCCAGCATATAGACGTCGCTCGACGGATCGACCGGGTAGAAGCCCAGCGCGGTCAGCGCGTACCACGACGAGGTCGCGCCCTGGTCGTCCATGCCGGGATAGCCGAAGCCCGAGGCGTCGCTGCCGTAGAGCCTGTCGAGGATGCGACGGGCCAGCGCCTGCGTCTTCCACGGCTGCCCGCCCCAGGCGTAGAGGAAGGGCGCGTGCTGGTCGGGCTGGTTGCCCTGGACGTACTGGCCGACCATCCCCGTGCAGTCGCGGCAGATTCCCTTGGGCGTGTAGGGCGTCGCGAAGAAACGGTCGAGCTTGGCGTTGAACGCCGCACGCCCGCCGAGCGCGCCGGCGAGCCCGCCGACGTCGTGCGGTACCAGCCACAGGGTCGACCAGCCCGACGCCTCCTTCATCATGAAGTTGTAATAGGGCTCCTGCGGGTCGAACGGCGCGATCCACTTGCCGTCCTCCGTACGCCCGCGGACGAAGCCGGTGCGCTTGTCGAACACGTTGCGCCAGTTGGCGGCGCGGCGGCGGAACATGGCGGCATCGTCGCGGCGCCCGAGCCGCTCGGCCAGCTCGGCCATGGCGTGGTCGTCCCAGGCATATTCCAGCGTGGTCGCCGCGCCTGCCTTGCCGCCCGCGTAGGGCGGGCTGGGGTTGCCCGCGGGTACCTCGTCCGAGATCCAGCCGCGGCGCATATACTCGGCGAGATAGCCGCGCGGCCCGGCGGGATCGGTCGCGTTCTTGCGCATGTAGCCGTAGGCCGCGGCATAGTCGAACGGGATGCCGCGCCGCATCGCGCCGAGATACAGGAACACCGCATTGTCGCCGTGGAACGAGGTGTTCATGAAGCCACGCTCGCGCGCCATGTCGAGCTCGGACGCCATGATGTCCTGCACGACCTGAGGCTCGAGCAGCTCCAGCAGCACGATCTGGTTGCGCCCGGTATCCCAGAACGGCACCGGGCCGTAGCGGTCGTGCGTCGCGGTCTGCACCTTGCCGTTGCTGTCTGCGAAGCGCTCCCCCTTGCGCGCGATCAGCCGCGGGCTGGCGAAGGACTGGAACAAGGTGGAGTAGAACAGCCGCCGCTGCTTCTCGCTGCCGCCGCTCACCTGCACGCGGTCGAGCAGCCCCGACCAGGCCGCGCGCGCCGCGCCGCGCATGCCGTCGAAGTCCCAGCCGGGGCTCTCGGCGCGCAGTCGCGCCTCGGCGTCGGCGTAGCTCGCGCCGTGCGCGATCTTGACGAGCACCTGCTCGCCCGCGCGGGTGGTGAAGTCGGCATAGGCGCCGGCGAAACCGCCCTCGATCGTGCGTGCGTCGGGCAACACGTCCGAGCCGCCGATGCCATAGCCCTGACCACCGCCCGCAGCCTTGCGGAACGTGCCGAAGCGCTTGAACGGCTTGGAGAAGATCGCGACGAAGTAGCGACCGTCGCGGGCGTCGTGATCGTCGTTGGCGGTGGCGGCGCCGCGCACGGTCCGATCATTGACCACCTCGATCGCGCCGCCGCGGCGGTTGAGATTGAGGATCAGGTGCGCCCGTTCGGTGGCGGGGAAGGTGAAGCGCATCAGCCCGGTGGCGCGGGTCGCGGTCAGCTCGGCCCTGACGCCGATGCTGGTGAGATCGGCGGCATAATAGCCCGGCGATGCCACCTCCTTGGCCTTGTCGTAATAGGCCTGGGTCGACGCCGGCGGCACGGTCCAGTCACCGACCACGGGCATGACGAAGGGCTGCGCGCGCCCGCCATAGGTCGGTCCGCCGCCGGCGGTGAAGCCGATCATCGTCGGGTTGCTGTAGTAATAGGGCGTCGCGACGCCGGTGGGGTAGCTGAGCGGCACGTTGACGTTGACCGGCGCCGCCTCGACCGCGCTGTGCGGCAGCCGCGCGCCCGGCGAGGTGATGCCCGAATAGGTCGGCTCGCCCGGCGGCGGCGCGTTGCCGATCAGCTCGGGGCGGTCGAGCGGCGCGGTGCCGACGCGCGGGTCGGCGAGGTCGACGCCGGAGGGGCCGGCCTGCTGGCCGTGACCGCCGCTCGCCGTCAGCGTCGCGAGCGCCACCGCGCCCGCCCATCGTGTCGCTCGCCGCATCGTCACTCTCCCGCCCGCGCCGGATGATCCGCTGCCACCCGGCTACGCTTTTGATTAGACGGATAAATCAATTTGGTTGTCAATGGTGTGTGTCGCCGCGTGCACCCGAACGCCGCGCCCGGCCGTTGCTCTCGCGCGAAGGAGTGAGCGGATGGTGGACGAGCGCGGGCGCGCGGTACCGAGCGGGCGTTGGTCGCGGCTGGGCGGATTCGGCAAGCTCGCCGGCGGCGTCGCCGGCGGGGTGATCGCCGAGGGCGCGCGGCGGCTCGCCACCGGCGAGCGGCCGCGCATGAACGAGCTGCTGCTCACCCCCGCCAATGCCGCGCGCGTCGCCGACCAGCTCTCGCAGCTGCGCGGCGCGGCGATGAAACTGGGGCAGATGATCTCGATGGACGCGGGCGACGTGCTGCCGCCCGAGCTCACCGCGATCCTGGCGCGGCTACGCGAGAATGCGCACCACATGCCCCCGGCGCAGCTCGACCGCGTGCTGGCGCAGCAATGGGGCGAGGGCTGGCGCAAGCGCTTCCGCCACTTCCAGGCGCATCCGATCGCCGCGGCCTCGATCGGCCAGGTCCACCGCGCCGAGCTGCGCGACGGGCGCGTGCTCGCGATCAAGGTGCAATATCCCGGCGTGGCGGAGAGCATCGACGCCGACGTCGACAATGTCGCCACGCTGCTGCGCGTCACCGGGCTGCTGCCGCGCGAGCTCGACCTTCGCCCGCTGCTCGAGGAAGCCAAGCGCCAGCTGCGCGAGGAGGCCGATTACGGGCGCGAGCTGGCCATGCTCGAGTGCTATCGCGACCTGCTCGGCGACGATCCCTCCTATGTGCTGCCCGCGGCCGAGCCGGCGCTGAGCACCGCGCGCGTGCTGGCGATGGATTTCGTAGCGGGCGCGCCGGTCGAGACGCTCGCCGAGGCGCCGCAGGCAACGCGCGACATCGCCGGCGCGGCACTGGTGCGGCTGGTGCTGCGCGAGCTGTTCGACTGGGGCGTGATGCAGACCGACCCGAACTTCGCCAATTATCGCTGGCAAGCGGAGACGGGGAGGCTGGTGCTGCTCGACTTCGGCGCGGCGCGGCCGGTTCGCGCCGAGACGCGCGCGGGCTATCACCGGCTGCTGATGGCGGGTCTCGACGGCGACCGCGCGCGCGTGCGCGAGGCGGCGTTGGCGGCGGGCTTCCTCGGGCAGGCGGCGGTGGAGCGCCACGGCGCGGCGGTCGACCGCATGATCGACGTGATCCTGACCGAACTCGGCCGGCCCGGGCTGTTCGACTTCGGCGACCGGGGCTTCGTGGGCGTGATCCGTGAGGAAGCGACCGCGGTGGCGAGCGACCGCTCGACCTGGCACCTGCCGCCGGTCGACACCTTGTTCGTCCAGCGCAAGGTGAGCGGCACCGCGCTGCTGTGCGCGCGGCTCGGTGCGCGAGTCGAGGTGCGCGCGATGGTGGAGCGCTACCGCGGGGTGGACCTCGCAGCGACGGGGTAGGGCGGTGCGGTCGCGAGCGCCGCCGCTTCATCTCATCCTCCGCATCTTGGACTCGTTTCAGCATTCACCCTCCCGCGTGCTTCGCCGGCGGCGAGGATCGGGGCGATGTGGATCCTGAAACGAGTTCAGGATGACGCCAAAGTAGGAGAGCGGGGAAGCGCTCGACGAGGCACGACGCCTCGGGCCGAGCGCAGCCTCCGCCTCACAGGTTCGCCTGCTCCTCCTCGGGCAGCTCGGCGTCGGGCGGGTAATAGAGCGCGGCGCATTCCTCGCGCAGGCAGCCGCCCTCGATCACGATGTCGTCGCGATAGGCGTCCGCGATGAACGACAGCGTGTCGACGTGCTGTGCCTCCCAGTACATCGCGTGGACGTCCTCGCGTCCCGCGCCATAGACGACACGACCGACCTTCGACCAGATCGAGGCCATGGTGCACATGCCGCACGGTTGCAGC
Source organism: Sphingomonas citri (assembly GCF_019429485.1). Taxonomy (GTDB): domain Bacteria; phylum Pseudomonadota; class Alphaproteobacteria; order Sphingomonadales; family Sphingomonadaceae; genus Sphingomonas; species Sphingomonas citri. The sequence goes on from NZ_JAHXZN010000001.1 coordinate 147,521, forward strand.
GTCGAGTAGAGCGTGGCGCCGCGCAGCTCGAGCTCGCCGCTGTTCTCGCAGGCGCGGCGGATCGCCATCATCTCCGCGTGCGCGGTCGCGTCGGGCAGCTCGTGGGTCTGGTTGCGCTCGGCCGCGAGCACCTTGCCGTCGAGCACGATCACCGAGCCGAGCGGCGAGGTCGACGGGTCCGATCCCTTCGAGCGGGCCACCGCGATCGCCTCGCGCATCCAGCGTTCGTCTTCCTCGGTCATGCACACCTCCGCCGCGCTCAACGCCGAGATGCCGCGCTCGCTCCCGGCCACTGCGGGCTCATCCGCAAATAACAACGACTTAGCCGAGAGTGCCGGGCCCGGCGCGCTGACGGGGCAGAGCGCGGCGTAGGCGGCGGTTCGTCGCAGCCGCGGCACGGAAGCCGGTGAACGGTGGTCGGTGCGGCGCGAGCGGAGCGGGTGCGGGGTGTGCCGGGCTTTCTCGCAGTCGCAGCAACTTCTACCCCAGCGACGGGGTTCGAGGAGGAAGATGATGTTCGATACCGATCAGCCGCGGCAGACCAGTCGACGTGACGCGCTGCGGCTCGGTGCCGGCGCGGCGGCCACCGCGCTGGTGGCGTGCCGCGGCCACGCCGTCGAGGTGACCGGCCTGCGCCAGGACGGCATCCCGACGCGCCAGCTCGGCGCGATCACGGGCAACGATCCCGCGGCGATGCGGCAGTGGGCCCAGTGGCTCGGCCGCCCGCAGGACCATGACCTGCTCTACTTCAACCAGGACAGCTGGGAGCAGCTGGACCAGTCGATCGGCTTCATCGCCGGCGTCGGCCGCGAGGTGCTGGCGCAGGGTCGGCGGGTGCAATGGTCGGTGCCGGTCGGCGGCCCGGGCGGTTACGACAGCGTCGCCGCGGGCCAGCGCGACGAACTCTATCGGCGCGTCGCCAGCGCGATCCTCGCCGCCTATCCGCGCGGGAACAGCCGCATCTACGTGCGCCTGCCGTGGGAGTTCAACCTGCCGTCGCAATCGCTCGCCGCGCGCGACGCGGGCGGGCGCTGGGCGGCTCGGCTCTATGTCGCGGCATGGCGCCGCATCGCCGGCGTCTTCCGCCAGGTCTCGCACCGCTTCTACTTCGACTGGTGCCCCAATATCGGCGAGGGCGGGATCAACCCGGAGCAATGCTATCCCGGCGACGACGTCGTCGACGTCGTCAGCCTCGATCTCTATTATCAGGGCCAGTATGACGACCAAAACATGCGCGACGCCGGCCGCTCGATCTTCGGCTATCGGCTATCGCAGCCGTTCGGCCTGGCCTGGCTGTCGAGCTTCGGCGCGCGCCACGGCAAGCTGATCGGCCTGTCGGAATGGGGGGTCGACGACGACCGCGCCGCGGTGTTCGCGCAGCTGCTCGCCGCCTGGATCGTCGCGCAGGGACCGCGCCTGTCGCACCACAATTACTGGAACCGCTCCGACGGCGGCATCAACGCCAAGCTGACCGACGGTCACCTGCCGAGAGTGGCGCGGGTGTACCGCGCCGCCTTCGGGCGCTGACCGGCGCGGCTGGGGCTGTCCTACGCGGGGGTGGCTGCGCTAGGGCGGCGGACCGCACGTAATTCCCTCCTTGGAGGAGATCGTTGCATCATCGACGCGGCGCCACTTCTTCTCGTCATTCCGGCCCTGAGCCGGGATCCATGGTTCCGCAGAAGCAACGGCAGAGGCTCGCGCGGCGCGTTGGATTCCGGGTCCAGCCCGGGATGACGAGAGTGACAATCTTCCGACGGAAGGGAGCTCGGATCGCGCCGCGTGCACGTCAGCGTCGCACCCCATCGTTCTCATCGCCGCGGCGAGGACGGCGGGCGGCGTCGATCATCGCTCCTCCGCTATACCTCCAACATGACTCAACATTCGCACCGATGCCGAACCCAGCGGCGGGTCGCCACGGACCAAACAAAAGCTACAGATCACAGGCGCTTATGATGGGAAGGCGAGATCGGCCATCATGTCTGGCGAATGTTGAGTCCCGCGCGCGAGACCGTCCAGCGACTCAACTTTCTCAACATTCGCGCGCCAGCGAGGGCTCAGGCCCAGCCCTCCAGCACCTGGTCGGGCGGGCGATGGCCGTCGGCCCAGCTGCGGATGTTGGCTATGACCCGCTCACCCGAGGCGACGCGGCCCTCGTACGTCGCCGAGCCCATGTGCGGTGTCATGACGACGTTGGGCAGCGCGAGCAGCCGCGGGTCGATCTCGGGCTCGTGGCGCCACACGTCGAGCCCGGCGCCGGCGAGCCGCCCCGCCTCCAGCGCATCGACCAGCGCGTCCTCGTCGAGGATGCCGCCGCGGCTGGCGTTGATGACGAAGACGTGCGGGCGCAGCAGCGCGAGCCGGCGCCGGTCGATCAGGTCGCGGCTGTCGGCATTGAGCGGCGTGTGGATCGTCAGCACGTCGACCGCGCCGAGCAGATCGTCGAGCTCGGCGTGCCAGGTCGCGCCGAGCTCGCTCTCGACCGTCGCGGGCAGGCGGTGTCGATTGTGATAGTGGATCGACAGCCCGAAGGCGCGCGCGCGCCGCGCCACCGCCTGGCCGATCCGCCCCATGCCGACGATGCCCAGCTCCTTTCCGCCGATGCGATAGCCCAGCATTCCCCCCGGGCTCCAGCCGGTCCACTGGCCCGAGCGGACCAGTTTCTCGCCCTCGGCGAGGCGGCGCGGCACCGAGACGATCAGCGCCATCACCAGGTCGGCGGTGTCCTCGGTGAGGACGCCGGGCGTGTTGGTGACGATGATGCCGCGCGCGCGGGCGGCGCGCAGGTCGATGTGGTTCACCCCCGCGCCGAAATTGGCGATCAGGCGGAGCCGCTCGCCCGCGCCGGCGATCAGCGCCGCGTCGATCGTGTCGGTGACGGCGGGGACGAGCACGTCGCTGTCTGCCATCGCGGCGGCGAGCGCGTCGCGCGAGAGCGGGCGGTCGCCGCGGTTGCTGCTGGTGTCGAACAATTGCTCGAGCCGCTGCATGACGACCGCGGGCAGCTCGCGCGTGACGGTCACCTTGGGATGGGCGCAGCGTCGCGGATCGGCCATGTGCCCGGATTGGCGCAGCCCCGCGCGGGCGTCAACGGTAAGCGGTTGCTGGCGCGCCGTGCGCCTCTTACAGGTTCGCGCGTGGACAGCGGGATCTCAGCGGGACGGCGCGCCGCGATGGCGGCGGTGATGGTGGCGGCGATGGCGTGCGGCGCGGCGGCGGACGCCGCGCCCGACCTGCGTGAGCCGCCCTATTTCGCCTCGCTCAGCCCGTCGCGCGCGCGGATGCGGACCGGGCCGGGGCGCACCTTCCCGTCGAGCTGGGTCTATGTCCGCGCCGACCTGCCGGTCCGCGTCGTCGCGGTGTTCAAGGAATGGCGCAAGGTCGAGGACCCGGGCGGCACGCAGGGTTGGATGCTGGGCACTCTCGTGAGCCACATTCGCACCGCGATCGTCACCGGCGGTGAGCCCGCCGAGCTGCGCGACCGCCCCGGCGGGCCCCACGTGCTGTGGCGCGCGCAGCCGGGCGTGGTCGGGCGATTGAGCCAGTGCGGCAACGGCTGGTGCCGCTTCGACGTCCACGGCCAGGCCGGCTTCGTCCAGACCGAGCGGCTGTGGGGCGTCGCGCCCGGCGAGGTGCTGCCATGAGCTTCGTGCTGGAGGGTTTCGACACGGACGCGTTCGTCGAGTCGACGCTGGCCGAGGACCTCGGGGAGGGGGGGGACATCACCTCCGCCGCGGTGATCCCCGCGACGGCACGCTTCGCTGCGGTGATGGACAGCCGCGACGCGATCATCGTCTGCGGCGTGGCGCTGGCCGCCGCCTTCTTCCGGCGGCTCGACCCCGATGCCACGATCGAGCCGCTGGTGCGCGACGGGGAGCGGGTGTCGCCGGGCGCCAAGCTGCTGCGCGTTACCGGCGCGGCGCGCGCGGTGCTCACCGCCGAGCGCTCGGCGCTCAACACGATCCAGCATCTGTCGGGGATCGCGACGCTGACCGGCGCCTATGTCGCGGCGCTGGAAGGCACCGGGGCGACGCTGCTCGACACGCGCAAGACGCTGCCGGGGCTGCGCCGGCTCGAGAAGTACGCCACCCGCACCGGCGGGGCGCGCAACCACCGCATGGGACTGTGGGACGCGGCGATGATCAAGGACAATCACGTCGCGGTCGCGGGCGGGGTCGGCCCCGCCGCCGCGCTCGCCCGCGCCGCGGGGATCGCCGACATCATCGTCGAGGTCGACCGGCTCGACCAGATCGCGCCCGCGCTGGAGGCAGGGGCGACCCACCTGCTGCTCGACAACATGCCCCCGGCGATGCTGCGCGAGGCGGTGGCGCTGGTCGACGGTCGTGTGCCGACCGAGGCGTCGGGGGGTGTCTCGCTCGAGACGATCGCCGCGATCGGGGCGAGCGGGGTGACCTATGTCAGCGTCGGCCGCATCACCCAGTCGGCCGCCGCGGCGGATATCGGGCTCGACGTCGCCGCGGCGTGAGCCTGGCGGCTTGCGTCGGCGCGCGGGGCGGCGCAGAGCGCGCGCGCAACCATGAGAGGTCATCGTGACGCGTCCGCCCCCGATCGTCCGTTTCGAGCGGCTGTACCTGACCTCCTTCGCGCTGGGGCTGTTGATCTGGGCGTTGACCTGGGACCAGCTGTCGACGCGGCTCGCGGACGACCCGCGCACCGCCGCCTTCGGCTGGATGCTCGCCGCGGCGCTGGGGCTCAACGTCGCGATCGCGCTGTTCCAGTATTATGCGGTCGCGCGCCGCGGGGTCGCCTGGGTGCGCTGGATGGTGGTGCTGCTGACGACGCTCCACCTGCTCGGGCTGCTGCCCGGCCTGTTCAGCGCGCCGCTCGCGCCGCCGACGCTGCTCGGGTTGGTGCGCGTCGCGCTGGAGGTGGTGGCGGTGACGCAGCTGTTCGCGCCCGCGGCGCGCGACTGGTTCGGGCTGGATGACGCCGACGGCGAGGACGAGCTCGACGGCCATCGGGAGGAGCTGGCATGACGCGCTGGTTGGCCGCGGCGGCGTTGGTGGCGCTTCCCGGGAGCGCAGGCGCGCAGGCGCTCTCCTGCGCGCTGCCCGACACGATCGCGGCGCCGCGCCCCGATCTGCCCAGCGCCAGCCAGCCGACACGCCGGGTGCCGATCGGCAGCTACACGCTGGCGGTGACGTGGAGCCCGCAATATTGCCGCGATCATGGCGACGGGCGCGACGCGCGCTTCCAGTGCGGCTCGGCCAATCGCTTCGGCTTCGTGCTCCACGGCCTGTGGCCGGACGGCGAGGGCAAGGCGTGGCCGCAATATTGCCGTGCCACCCCGATCCTGCCCGCGGCGGTGCTGCGCCGCCATCTGTGCGCCACTCCCTCGGCGCAGCTGCTCCAGCACGAATGGGCCAAGCACGGTACCTGCATGGCGGGCTATTCGCCCGAGCGCTATTTCACGCAGTCGAACACGATGTATGGACGGCTGCGCTTTCCTGACATGGCGGCGCTGTCGCGCCGACCGCTGACCGCGGGCGCGATGGCCGCGGCGGTAGCGCGCGTTAACCCTGGGATGCGCGCTGACATGATGCGTGTGACCGCGACGAAGCAGGGTTGGCTCGACGAGCTCTGGTTCTGCGTCGACAAGGCTTTCCGATACACGCGCTGCCCGGCGCACCAGGGTGGGCTGAAGCCGGGCGCCCCGCTTCGGATCTGGCGCGGCTGAGTCGCGATCAGCGGCGGCGCGCCAGCGCGCGGGTGGCGGCGTCGATCCCGTCGAGCGTGAGCGGGAACATGCGCCCGTTGAGCAGGTCGCGGACAAGCGCGGTCGAGGCGGAATAATCCCAGTGCGCTTCCGGCGCGGGATTGAGCCAGGCCGCGGCGGGGTAAGCCTCAGTGAGCCGCCGCAGCCAGGCCGCGCCGGGTTCGTCATTATGGTGCTCGACCGAGCCGCCGGGATGGGTAATCTCGTACGGGCTCATCGCCGCGTCGCCGACGAATAGCAGCTTATAATCGCGGCCATAGGTGTGGAGCAGCTCGAGCGTGGGCATGCGCGCGTCGAAACGGCGGCGATTGTCCTTCCACACGCCCTCGTAGACGCAATTGTGGAAGTAGAAGAATTCGAGGTCGCGGAACTCGCTGGTGGCGGCGGAGAACAGCTCCTCGCAGGCGGTGACGAACGGATCCATCGAGCCGCCGATGTCGAGGAAGAGCAGCAGCTTCACCGCGTTACGCCGCGCGGGGCGGAGGCGCACGTCGAGCCAGCCCTGCCGCGCAGTGCCGGCGACGGTCGCGTCGAGGTCCAGTTCGTCGGCGGCGCCCTCGCGGGCGAAGCGGCGGAGCCGGCGCAACGCCAGCTTGATGTTGCGCGTGCCGAGCTCGCGGGAGGAGTCGAGGTTGCGGAAAGCGCGCTGCTCCCACACCTTGATCGCGCGCCCGTGGGTCGGTTCACCGCCGATGCGGACGCCCTCGGGGTTGTAGCCCGCGTTGCCGAACGGGCTGGTGCCGCCGGTGCCGATCCACTTGCTGCCGCCCTGGTGGCGCGCGTGCTGCTCGGCGAGCCGCTCGCGCAGCGTCCGCATGATCTCGTCCCATGAACCGAGCGACTCGATCGTCGCGCGCTGCTCCGGGGTGAGATGGCGCTGCGCCAGCGCGCGGAGCCACGCCTCGGACAGCTCGGCGGGCGCGACACCCTCGACCGGCAGCGCGCCGCGGAACACCGCGGCGAAGACCTGGTCGAAGCGATCGAGCAGCGCCTCGTCCTTCACGTAGATGGCGCGGCTGAGATAATAGAATTGCTCGGGCGAACGGTCGATCACCGCGGCGTCGAGCGCCTCGAGCAGCAGCAGATGCTCCTTGAGGCTCGCCGGGATCCCCGCGGCGCGCAGGGCGTCGAGGAAGGCGAGGAACATCGCGCCGGGCTCAGGGCCGCGGCGCGTGCCGCCGCGCCATGAAGGCGAGCCGCTCGAACAGCATCACGTCCTGCTCGTTCTTGAGCAGAGCGCCGTGCAGCGGCGGGATCGCCTTGGTCGGGTCGCGCTGCTGCAGCACCTCGAGCGGCAGGTCCTCGTGGAGCAGCAGCCGGAGCCAGTCGAGCAGCTCGCTGGTCGAGGGCTTCTTCTTGATCCCGGGAACCTCGCGCACCTCGTAGAACAGGTCGAGCGCGCGGCTGACCAGCGTCGTCTGGATGCCGGGAAAGTGGACGTCGACGATCCCCTGCATCGTCGCCCGGTCGGGAAAGCGGATGTAGTGGAAGAAGCAGCGGCGCAAGAACGCGTCGGGCAGCTCCTTCTCGTTGTTCGAGGTGATCACCACGATCGGCCGCTGGATCGCGCGCACGGTCTGTCCCGTCTCGTAGACGTGGAACTCCATGCGATCGAGTTCCTGCAACAGGTCGTTGGGGAATTCGACATCGGCCTTGTCGATCTCGTCGATCAGCAGCACCGCGGGCGTGTCGCGCTCGAACGCCTCCCACAGTTTGCCACGGCGGATGTAGTTGGCGATGTCATGGACTCGCGGGTCGCCGAGCTGGCCGTCGCGTAGCCGTGCCACCGCGTCATAGTCGTACAGGCCCTGCTGCGCCTTGGTGGTCGACTTCACCGTCCACTCGATCAGCGGATAGCCGGTCGCGCGCGCGATCTCGTGTGCGAGCACGGTCTTGCCGGTGCCGGGCTCACCCTTGACCAGCAGCGGACGCCGCAGCCGCACCGCGGCGTTGACCGCCACCTTGAGATCATCGGTGGCGACATAGTCGCCGGTGCCCTCGAACCGCTCCATGCAAGCCGTCATGCGGCGCACCGCGGCGGCTGACAAGCCGGCTCAGCCGCCCCGTGCGGCGGCGCGTGACTCCAGCAACTGCCACAGCCCACGATGCTGCGTGAGCAACTGGTCGGCGCCGAAGGTGAGCGCGCGCACGCGCGCCGGCGCCAGCGCCAGGCCGCGCAGCATCTCGATCGCCTCGCTGCCCGCCGTGGCGAAGCTGGACGTGGTCTCCTCGCCCAGCCGCACCGCGCAGCGCTCGAGCAGGCCGCGGATCGCGACCCAGTCGAGCACGAAGGCGGCGGCGGCGCCGGTGGCGCAGCCGAGCCGGTCCGAGCGCGCCAGCAGCGCCAGCGTGTCGCGCTGTTGCAGGATCGCGGCGGCCGCACTCGCCTGGCCGGGCGTCGAGGGTAGCGGGCCAGCGGCGGCGGCGAGGCGTACCAGCAGCGCGCGCTCCGCCGCCATCACGCTCGCGGCCCGCGCGAGCCACGCCGGTGCGAGCGTGTCGACGCCGTGCGCGGTGGCGTGATCGACCATGCCGGGGAAGGTGCCGTGGACGACGCACAGCGCGTGGATCGCGTCGGCGAGGTCGCGCAACGGTGAACCCGGGTCAGCGAGTGCCTGGACGTGGCGTGACGCGGCGGTGCCGTCGCGCGCGACCATCGCGAGGATCAGGTCGGCCGGACCGTCCTCGGGGCGCTGACTCGCGTCCGCCATCATTCTTGCCTCCACGCTACCGCGGCACGCCTCGGCCGCGCGCTGCGAGCTAGCTGATCGACGTAAAGGTGCGGTTTACGCGGAACGCCGAACCACTGCCGCGACCACCTCGTCGACGCGTCCATTGACCCGAATCGGCCAGAAACTGAGCGCAACGTCCAGCTCTTCGCCGTCGTTGGTCAGCAGTGCCGCTTTCACCACTTCGTCAGTCTCGCCTCCGCTCGCGCGTTCAAGCGATTGGCAGACCAGAGGTCGGTCGGTTGTGGCGACCAGGTCAAGGAAGCGCGTGGCGGCGAGGAGGGGAAGGGGCGTCTCCAGCAGTTCCGCCAAGGCGGGTCGGGGCGCGACGAGAAAGCCGCGAAGGCTTATCCGCGCGAGCGCGGCAAGTCCCGTGGTCTCGACGGCCGCGATGATCGAGTCACGCGCGGCCACGGCGGCCTGCGTCTCCATCGCCGCGGTCTCATCCTCGAACCGGAGCAGGCAGCCCTCGGGCAGCGGCTCTACCGTCACGCCCAGCGCACGCCCGGGCGCACGATCCACCGCCACCGTCACGCGCTCGCGCGCGGCACCGTCTAGCACGCGCCGCACCGCGGCGGCGAGCGTGCCGCCGTCGCGCTGCGACAGTGCCATGACACCGGCGCTCGCCGTGACCCGATCGCCGAAGCGCGCACGCGCGGCCGTGTTGGCGCGCGCGATCAGCCCCTCACCGTCGAGCAGCAGCAGCGGCAGATCGAGCGCGTCGAGAATGGGGTCGAGCAGCGCCGCGGCGGGCTGATCCGATCGACCGCCGTCGCCGAGCGTCGCCGCGAGCTCTACGCCGACGAGGATCAGGCGAGGGCGTCCGTGATGGAGCACGTACACCGGCGCGCGAGCGGCACGCTCCTGCCACTCGCCGAAGTGCCGGACCAGCGTCGACGCCGTGACGTGAAGCCGCGGAGCGTCGCGGCCGGGTGCCGGGTCAATCATAAGCAACTAATTGATGTTAATCGATCAAATGTGAATTGATCGCCATCAATCATAAGGAAAAACCGCCGCGACGATCATGCGACCGCCGCGGCTGATCAAGATCAAGCAGTGCTGCGCACCAACGCGCCGGTCATCACTGGTCGAGGAACGACCGCATCTTGCGGCTGCGGCTCGGGTGCTTGAGCTTGCGGAGCGCCTTGGCCTCGATCTGGCGGATGCGCTCGCGCGTCACCGAGAATTGCTGGCCGACCTCCTCCAGCGTATGATCGGTGTTCATGCCGATGCCGAAGCGCATGCGCAGCACGCGCTCCTCACGCGGGGTAAGAGAGGCGAGCACGCGCGTCACCGTCTCCTTGAGGTTGGCCTGGATCGCGGCGTCGACCGGAATCACCGCGTTCTTGTCCTCGATGAAGTCGCCGAGGTGCGAATCCTCCTCGTCGCCGATCGGCGTCTCGAGGCTGATCGGCTCCTTGGCGATCTTCATCACCTTGCGCACCTTCTCGAGCGGCATGCTCAGGCGCTCCGCCATCTCCTCGGGCGTGGGCTCGCGGCCCTGCTCGTGGAGGAACTGGCGGCTAGTACGGACCAGCTTGTTGATCGTCTCGATCATATGGACCGGGATGCGGATGGTGCGCGCCTGGTCCGCGATCGAGCGGGTGATCGCCTGGCGAATCCACCAGGTCGCATAGGTGCTGAACTTGTAGCCGCGGCGATACTCGAACTTGTCCACCGCCTTCATCAGGCCGATATTACCCTCCTGGATGAGGTCCAGGAACTGCAGGCCGCGGTTGGTATACTTCTTGGCGATCGAGATCACCAAGCGGAGATTGGCCTCGACCATCTCCTTCTTGGCGATCCGCGCCTCGCGCTCGCCCTTCTGCACCATGTTGACGATGCGGCGGAACTCGGCGAGCGCCATGCCGGTCTGCTGGCTGATCTCGCTGACCTCGGTGCGGATGCGGTCGATCGCGGGCGCTTCGTTGGTGGCGAAGGCGGCCCACTTCTTGTCCCGCCCGCGCACCGCGTCGAGGAAGCCCTCGTCGAGCTCGTGGCCCATGTACTGATCGAGGAAGTCCTTGCGGTTCACCTTGTGCCGCTCGGCCAGCCGCAGCATCTGCCCGCCCAGCGCGGTGAGGCGCCGGTTGTAGCTGTAGAGCTGGTCGACGAGATACTCGATCTTGCTCTGGTGGAACTGCACGCTCTCCACCTCGGCGGTGAGGTCCTCGCGCAGCTTCTGGTATTTGCGCTCCTGCGCGTCGGACAGGTCCGCGCCCGACGCCATCGCGTCCAGGCGGCTCTCCTGCATCTTCGAGAAGTTGCGGTAGATCGCGGTGATGTTGGCGAACTTCTCGAGCGCGAGCGGCTTGAGCGTCTCCTCCATCTGCGCGAGGCTGAGCGTATTGTCCTCTTCCTCGTCGTCGGACGGCCGCGGCGCGCGGCGCTCGGTCATGTCGTCCTCGTCGTCGGCGGGCGCCTCCTCGGGCTCCTCCTCCTCCTTGAACGACGGTCCGGTGCTCGACTCGCTGATCTCGCCGCTGTCGTCCTCGGCGCCCTCGACCTGCTCGGCCGACGGCCCCTTGGACAGCATCGCGTCGAGATCGACGATCTCGCGCAGCTGCATCGTGCCCTCGTTGAGCGCGGTCGACCAGTCGATGATGGCGTTGAAGGTGATCGGACTCTCGCAGAGCCCGAGGATCATCGTGTCGCGACCCGCCTCGATGCGCTTGGCGATCGCGATCTCGCCCTCGCGGCTGAGCAGCTCCACCGCGCCCATCTCGCGCAGGTACATCCGCACCGGGTCGTCGGTGCGGTCGATCGTCTCCTTCTTCTTCGCCTCGGGGGCGGGGGCGGTACCGTCGGAATCGGACTCATTGTCGACCGGCTCGGCCTCGTCGTCGTCGGCGCGCTCCTCGGGTTCGCCGTCCTCGCCGGCTTCCTCGTTCTCGACGATGTTGACGCCCATCTCGTTGAGCGCGGACATCACGTCCTCGAGCTGATCCGAGGACATCTGGTCCTGCGGCAGCGCCTCGTTGAGCTGGTCGTAGGTGATGTAGCCGCGCTTCTTGGCGCGCGCGATCAGCTTCTTGACGCTCGCGTCGTTCAGATCGATCAGCGGAGCGTCGGCCACTTCCGCGCCCTCGTCACCACCGCCACCGTTCATCTTCGCCATCAATCGTCCTCAAGTCCGAGCGCGCGGGCGTCTTCGTTTGCCTGCACCAGATTTGCAAGCCGCTCATCCAGCGCGCGTTGTTCGTTCACCAACGCCACTTGTCGTTCGAACGCCTCGGCGGTGAAGCGCGCCTTCATCGCGGAAGTTGCTTCCGCCAGCGCAGCATCGACCTCCGGCCGGGCGACCAGGATCGCGATCGCCTCGTCGAGGTCGTCGCGCGCCTGCTTCTCGTCGGCGCCGGCGCGCGTGAACGAATAGGGCATCGTATCGGCTCTCAAGAGGTCGTGCGCGACCGTATCGAAACCGGACCGCGCCAATATGGTGACGAGCCGCCCGCTATCAAGCGGATCGCCGCGACGATCCTCCAGCGCGACATCCACCACCGCCTCGAACAGTCGCCCGAGCGCACCCTCGGCGAGGCGCAGGCCGCCCAGCACCTCCATGTGGCGCGCGATCTCGGCGGGATGGCGGACCAGCCCGGCGAGCACGGCCTTGGCGAGCACGCGGTCGATCCCGCCTGCGGCGCCGACGCGCTTCGCATCCTCGGTGACGGGCGGGGGCGGGGGCGTCCACTTCTGCCCGGGGCGACGCTGCGCCATCGGGTAGAAGGGCGTGCGCTGCTGGAACGGCTGGCGGTTGCGCGCGAACTGCTCGTCGAAGCGGTGGCGGAACTCGGCCTGATATTCGGCGCGGACGCTGGGGTCGGTGATCGACTGGACGAGGTCGCCGAGACGGCGCTTGAAGCCGGCGCGCTGCTCGGGCGTGGTCAGCGGCTCGGCGGCGAGCTCGTGCTGCCACAATCGATCGACCAGCGGCTGCGCGCTCCGCACCAGCGGCTCGAACGCGCCCGGTCCCTGCGCGCGCATCAGGTCGTCGGGGTCCTGCCCCTCGGGCAGGGTGACGAAGGCGAGGCTGCGCCCCGGCGCAAGCAAGGGCAGCGCGCGCTGCGCCGCGCGGATCGCGGCTTTCTGCCCGGCCGCGTCGCCGTCGAGACAGACATAGGGCACGTCGACGACGCGCCACAGCCGCTCGAGCTGGGCCTCGGTCAGCGCGGTGCCGAGCGGCGCCACCGCCTCGCCGATGCCGTGCTGCGCCAGCGCGACCGCGTCCATATAGCCCTCGACCACGAACAGCCGCTCGGCCTTGCGCGCGGCGGCGGCGGCGCGGTCGAGATTGTAGAGCGTGCGGCCCTTGTCGAAGAGCGGGGTGTCGGGCGAGTTGAGGTATTTGGGCTCGCCCTCGCCGATGATGCGCCCGCCGAAGGCGATGACGCGCCCGCGCGGGTCGCGGATCGGGATCATCAGCCGGCCGCGGAACCGGTCATAGGGCTCCTTGCCCTCGACCTGGATCAGCAAGCCCGCCTCGACCAGCATGGCGTCTCCGAAATCCTTGAGCGCGGCGCGCAGCCGGGTGCGCGAGTCGGGCGCGTAGCCGAAGCCGAAGGTGCGCTGCGTCGCCCCGCTCACCCCGCGCCCGTCGAGCAGCGCGCGCGCCGCGGCGCCCTCGCTGCCGCCGAGTTGCTGGGTGAAGAAGTCGGCCGCCGCCTGCATCACGTCGTGGAGCGACTTGGCGCGCTCCGCGCGCTCGGCCGACTGGCGGTCCTGCGCGGGCATCTCCATCCCCGCCGCGGCGGCGAGTTCCTTGACCGCGTCGATGAAGGGCAGGCCCTGGTGATCGGTCAGCCAGCGGATCGCGTCGCCATGCGCCGAGCAGCCGAAGCAGTGATAGAAGCCCTTGTCGTCGTTGACGTAGAAGCTGGGCGTCTTCTCGTTGTGGAAAGGGCAGCAGCCCTTCGACTCGCGCCCGGCGCGGGTGAGCTTGACCGTCTTGCCGACCAGCGCGGTGAGCGAGGTGCGCGCACGCAGCTCGTCGAGGAAGGCGGGGGTGAGACTCACCAGCGCATTATACCCCTTATGACGCAGGGGCGCGCCGAGGGCAACGTGTCTCGGTGGGAGGGGGTGGTGTGGCACACCATGCCGCACGTCCTGCTACCACTCTCTACCGCCATCCCGGACTTGGTCCGGGATCCTCTGTTCCGCGGGATTACCGCCTTGTGGATGTGCGGCTCGATGGATCCCGGATCAAGTCCGGGATGACGGCAGGGAGAGGGGAGGAAGAAGGAGCGCCTTTGCGCCCCCCGAGTAAAGCCTCACTCCACCCGCGGCCTCACCCCGCCAGCGCCGCCTTCACCAGCGCGCTCGCCTTGCTCATGTCGAGCGTGGTGGCGTGACGCGCCTTCAGCTCGGCCATCACGCGACCCATGTCCTTCATGCCGCCCGCGCCCAGCTCGGCCTTGATCGACTCGATCGCGGCGCGGGTCTCGTCCTCGCCCATCTGCTCCGGCAGGAAGCGCTCGATCACCGCCACCTCGGCCTGTTCCGCCGCGGCGAGCTCGGGCCGGCCGCCCTGCTCGTACATCACGATCGACTCGCGGCGCTGCTTGACCATCTTCTGCAGCACCTCGACCACCACGGCGTCGTCGTCGGCCGGTGCCGCGCCGGTGCGCAGCTCGATGTCGCGATTCTTCACCGCCGCCTGGATCAGCCCGATGGTGGCGCGCGCCTCCTTGTCGCCCGCCTTCATCGCCGCGATCTGCGCGGCCTTGATGTCGTCCCGAATCATACCCGTGTCCTTAACCGATTGACGCGTCCGGCGCGCGTCTCTAGCGGGCGGGGCTTAGCGACATTGCCGACCCACACAAGGAGTGCCCGCCTGCCATGGCCGACGCCACGTTTCCGCACGCGCCCAGACCGGATGGAGCGACGGGCGTCCTCGTCCTCGCCAGCGGCGAGGTGGCGTGGGGCCGCGGTTTCGGCGCGACTGGCCAGGCGGTCGGCGAGGTGTGCTTCCACACCGCCATGACGGGTTACCAGGAGATCATGACCGATCCGAGCTTCGCCGGTCAGATCATCACCTTCACCTTCCCGCATATCGGCAATGTCGGCGCCAACCCCGACGACGTCGAAGCCGACAACCCGCACGCGCTCGGCATGATCGTGCGCGAGGATCCGACCGCGCCGAGCAACTTCCGCGCGATGGAGAATCTCGCCGGCTGGATGGAACGGCACGCCCGCATCGGGCTCGCTGGGGTGGACACGCGCGCGCTGACGCGCCGCATCCGCGGCGGGGGCGCGCCGACCGGCGTGGTGGCGCATGCACCCGACGGGCAGTTCGACCTCGACCTGCTGCTCAAGCTGGCGCGCGGCTGGCCCGGGCTGGAGGGCATGGACCTCGCCAAGGACGTCACGCGCGAGACGCACGGCAGCTGGGAGGGCGGCATCTGGCGGCTCGGCTTCGGCTATGACGGTGCCGGCGAGGGCGCGCGGCCGCACGTGGTCGCGGTGGATTACGGCAGCAAATCCAACATCTTCCGCAACTTGGTTCAGGCCGGGGCGAAGGTGTCGGTGGTGCCCGCGACGGCGACCTACGACGAGATCATGGCGCTCGCGCCCGACGGCATCTTCCTCTCCAACGGCCCCGGCGACCCCGCCGCGACCGGCAAATATGCGGTGCCGGTGATCCGCCAGCTGCTCGACACCGGCAAGCCGCTGTTCGGCATCTGCCTCGGCCACCAGCTGCTCGCGCTGGCGGTGGGGGCGCGGACGACCAAGATGTTCCAGGGGCATCGCGGCGCCAACCACCCGGTCAAGCGGCTCAGCGACGGCGCGGTCGAGATCACCAGCATGAACCACGGCTTCGCGGTCGAGCGCGAGACCTTGCCTGCCAACGCGCGCGAGACGCACGTGTCGCTGTTCGACGGCAGCAACGCCGGCATCGAGCTGACCGACCGTCCCGCGTTCAGCGTGCAATATCACCCCGAGGCGAGCCCGGGGCCGCAGGACAGCCTGTACCTGTTCGAGCGGTTCGTAGGGGCGCTGCGCGCGGGCTGACGCCGCGCCGAGCCGACATAGCGGGCGGACGGTGGCGCCGTCCGCCCGAGACAAGAAGCCTTGAAGGCAGGATCTGACGCATGCCCAAACGCACCGACATCTCCTCGATCCTCGTCATCGGCGCGGGGCCGATCATCATCGGCCAGGCGTGCGAGTTCGACTATTCCGGCACGCAGGCGATCAAGGCACTCAAGGAAGAGGGCTATCGCATCGTCCTGGTCAATTCGAACCCGGCGACGATCATGACCGACCCCGAGCTGGCCGACGCCACCTACGTCGAGCCGATCACCCCCGAGGTGGTCGCCACCATCATCGCCAAGGAACGCCCCGACGCGGTGCTTCCGACCATGGGCGGGCAGACCGCGCTCAACACCGCGCTGGCGCTGTTCCGCGACGGCACGCTGGCAAAGTACGGCGTCCAGATGATCGGCGCCGACGCCGAGGCGATCGACAAGGCCGAGGACCGGCTCAAGTTCCGCGACGCTATGGACAAGATCGGGCTGGAGAGCGCGCGCAGCCACATCGCCCACAGCGAGGCCGAGGCGCTCGCCGGGCTCGACAAGGTCGGGCTGCCCGCGATCATCCGCCCCAGCTTCACGCTCGGCGGCACGGGCGGCGGCGTCGCCTACAACCGCGAGGAGTTCCTCGAGATCGTTCGCAAGGGGCTCGACGCCTCGCCCACCACCGAGGTGCTGATCGAGGAGTCGCTGCTCGGTTGGAAGGAATATGAGATGGAGGTGGTCCGCGACCGCGCGGACAATTGCATCATCATCTGCTCGATCGAGAACATCGATCCGATGGGCGTCCACACCGGCGATTCCATCACCGTCGCGCCGGCGCTGACGCTGACCGACAAGGAATATCAGATCATGCGCAACGCCAGCATCGCGGTGCTGCGCGAGATCGGCGTCGAGACCGGCGGCTCCAACGTCCAGTTCGCGGTCAATCCGAAGGACGGGCGGCTCATCGTCATCGAGATGAACCCGCGCGTGTCGCGCTCCTCTGCGCTGGCGAGCAAGGCGACCGGCTTCCCGATCGCCAAGGTCGCCGCCAAGCTGGCGGTGGGCTACACACTCGACGAGATCGAGAACGACATCACCGGCGCCACCCCGGCCTCGTTCGAGCCGACGATCGACTATGTCGTCACCAAGATCCCGCGCTTCGCCTTCGAGAAGTTCAAGGGCGCGCAGGCGACGCTGGGCACCGCGATGAAGTCGGTCGGCGAGGTGATGGCGATCGGGCGCAATATTCACGAGTCGATGCAGAAGGCGCTGCGCGGGCTGGAGACCGGCCTGTCGGGCTTCAACGACGTCGAGCGGCTCGTCGGCGCGCCGCGCGCCGAGGTCGAGGCCGCGCTCGCCGCGCCGACGCCCGACCGGCTGCTCGTCGCCGCCCAGGCTCTTCGGGAAGGCTTCACCGTCGCGGAAGTGCACGCCATCGCCAAATACGACCCGTGGTTCCTCGAGCGGATCGCCGAGATCGTTGCCGCGGAGGCCGAGGTGATGACCCACGGCCTGCCGATCGACGCGCCCGGCATGCGCCGGCTCAAGGCGATGGGCTTCTCCGACAAGCGGCTCGCCTGGCTCGCGCTCCAGTCGGCCAACCTGCGCGGGATGGAACGCGGCATCGCGCGCGGCTCGGGGCTGATCCACGAGGCGGTCAAGGCGATGACCGGCGGCGTGACCGAGGAGGAGGTGCGCCAGCACCGCGTCAAGCTCGGCGTCCGCCCGGTGTTCAAGCGGATCGACACCTGCGCCGCCGAGTTCGAAGCCAAGACGCCGTACATGTACTCGACCTATGAGGCGCCGATGTTCGGCGAGCCCGAGAACGAGGCGCAGCCGAGCGACCGGCGCAAGATCGTGATCCTGGGCGGTGGGCCGAACCGGATCGGGCAGGGGATCGAGTTCGACTATTGCTGCTGCCACGCCTGCTTCGCGCTGGCGGACCAGGGCTATGAGACGATCATGGTCAACTGCAACCCGGAGACGGTGAGCACCGACTATGACACGTCGGACCGGCTCTATTTCGAGCCGCTCACCGCCGAGGACGTGCTCGAGATCCTCCACGTCGAGCAGCAGTCGGGCGAGCTGGTCGGCGTGATCGTCCAGTTCGGCGGCCAGACCCCGCTGAATCTCGCGCGCGCGCTGGAGCAGGCGGGGATCCCGATCCTCGGTACCTCGCCCGACGCGATCGACCTCGCCGAGGACCGCGAGCGCTTCGCCGCTCTGGTCAACCGGCTCAAGCTGCTCCAGCCCGCCAACGGCATCGCGCGCAGCCGCGAGGAGGCGCTCAACGTCGCCAACCGCATCGGCTATCCGGTGCTGATGCGGCCGAGCTACGTGCTCGGCGGGCGCGCGATGGAGATCGTCGACAGCGACCAGCAGCTCGAGGATTATATCCAGACCGCGGTGCAGGTGTCGGGCGACGCCCCGGTGCTGATCGACCAGTATCTGCGCGACGCGGTCGAGGTCGACGTCGACGCGATCTGCGACGGCGATCAGGTGGTGGTCGCCGGCGTACTCCAGCATATCGAGGAGGCGGGGGTCCATTCGGGCGACAGCGCCTGCTCGATCCCGCCCTATTCGCTCGCGCCCGGGATCGTCGCCGAGATCGAGCGCCAGGCCGAGGCGCTCGCCAACGGCCTGTCGGTGCGCGGGCTGATGAACATCCAGTTCGCGGTGAAGGACGGGCTGGTCTATCTCATCGAGGTCAACCCGCGCGCGAGCCGCACCGTGCCGTTCGTCGCCAAGGCGATCGGCGCGCCGATCGCCAAGATCGCGGCGCGCGTGATGGCGGGGGAGAAGCTCGCCGATTTGCCCGCGATCGACCGCGACATCGACTATTTCGCGGTGAAGGAGGCGGTGTTCCCGTTCAGCCGCTTCCCCGGGATCGATCCGGTGCTGTCGCCCGAGATGAAGAGCACCGGCGAGGTGATGGGGATCGACCGCGACTTCACCACCGCCTTCGCCAAGTCACAGCTCGGCGCGGGCACGGTGCTGCCGAGCGGCGGCGCGGTGTTCGTCAGCGTGAAACAGGGCGACAAGGAGGCGATCGTTCCCGCGGTGCGCGCTTTGGTCGAGGCCGGCTTCGCGATCGTCGCCACCGCGGGCACCGCCGACCATCTCGAGCGCGCCGGGCTACCGGTCGAGCGGATCAACAAGGTGGCGCAGGGGCGACCGCACATCGTCGACCGCATCAAGGACGGCAAGATCGACCTGATCTTCAACACCACCGAAGGGTGGCAGAGCCTCAAGGATTCACAGCCGATCCGCGCCTCGGCGGTCAACGGCAAGATCCCCTATTTCACCACCGCCTCGGCGGCGGTGCAGGCCGCGGCGGCGATCAGCGCCGGTGTGGCGGGCAATTCCGGGGGCAAGCTTGAAGTGCGTCCGCTGCAGGCCTATTATTCGCAGCCGCACAACTGATCCCCAGACAATCCGGATGGTGCGGGCGGTCGCGACGACGCGGCCGCTCGGGGGGTGTTATTCGAAGGATAGACGATGGCGACGGTCGAGAAGATGCCGATGCTGCAGGAGGGCTATGAGAAGCTGAACGCTGATCTCAAGCGCCTCAAGACCGAGCGGCCGCAGATCGTCGACGCGATCGAGGAAGCCCGCGCCCATGGCGACCTCTCCGAGAACGCCGAATATCACGCCGCCAAGGAGCGCCAGGGCCAGATCGAGGCGTCGATCGCCGACATCGAGGACAAGCTCAGCCGCGCGCAGATCATCGACCCGCGCGATCTGTCGGGCGACAAGATCGTGTTCGGCGCCACCGTCACGCTGATCGACGAGGACGACAAGCCGGTGCGCTACCAGATCGTCGGCCAGACTGAGGCCGACGCCAAGACCGGCCGCATCAGCTACAACTCGCCGCTCGGCCGCGCGCTGATCGGGCGCAGCGTCGACGACGAGGTCGAGGTCGCGGTGCCGGCGGGGGATCGTTATTACGTCGTGTCGAAGATCGAGTTCATCTGAGAGGGAGGCGGTCGTCCACCCGAACGGTGGGTTGGTGCGGCTTTCGTGAACGACACCTTATTCTCTTTCTCTCCCGTTTTCCCGGACTTCTTCCGGGATCCACCGGGCCGCGAACCTCTCGGAGCGTTGCTGCCGCGGAGCAGTGGATCCCGGAACAAGTCCGGGAGGTCGGAAGGGTTGGGAGTCTACTGGCGCCGGATCGTCGCCTGCTAGGACCGGGCGACGAGCGGGGCGCCCCGATCGCTCAGCCCCGGCCTTCATCCAGTCGCCGCGCCACGGCGACGAACTCCGCGACGCTGACCGTTTCCGCGCGCCGTGTCGGGTCGATCCCTTCCGCCTCGGTCGCCTCGATCGCGCCGGGCACGCCGCGCAGGCTCTGCCGCAGCATCTTACGCCGCTGCCCGAACGCCGCCGCGGTCAGCCGCTCGAGCGTCGCCAGCCGCACGCCCTCCGGAGCCTCTTCGGGTACGAGATGGACCACCGCCGACATGACCTTGGGCGGCGGGGTGAAGGCCGAGCGATGCACCGGCATCGCGATCCGCGCGCTCGCGCGCCACTGCGCCAGTACCGCGAGCCGACCATAAGCGTCGCCGCCGACCGGCGCGACGATGCGCTCCGCCACCTCGCGCTGGAACATCAGCGTGAGCGACTGCCACCACGGTCGCCACTCGGCCGATAGCCAGCCGACCAGCAGCGCGGTGCCGACATTATAGGGCAGGTTGGAGACGATGTGCGGCGCGCTCGTGAACAGCGCGCGCGCGTCGATCGCGGTGGCGTCGCCCTCGATCACCTCGAGCCGCCCCGGAAAGGCCGCGCCCAGCTCGGCCAGCGCGGGGATGCAGCGGCGATCGCGCTCGATCGCGGTGACGCGCGCCCCCGCGGCGAGCAGCGCGCGCGTCAACCCGCCCGGACCCGGCCCGACCTCGAGCACCTCGGCGCCGGCGAGATCGCCCGGCACGCGCGCGATGCGGGCGAGCAGCTGCGAGTCGAACAGGAAGTTCTGCCCCAGCGCCTTTGACGCGTTGAGGCCGTAGCGCGCGATGACGTCGCGCAGCGGCGGCAGCGCCGCCGGCGTGGGCACGTCACTCACGCCGCTGCTGCGCAGAGGGCACGCTGGCGCGCCGCGGCGTCCGCCATGGCTATCGCGGCGATCGTCGCGCCGGGATGCGCCACGCCCGTGCCGGCGATACCGAAGGCGGTGCCGTGGTCGGGCGAGGTGCGCACGATCGGCAGCCCCAGGGTGATATTCACGCCATCGTCGAAGTGGAGCGTCTTCAGC
Organism: Sphingomonas citri; assembly: GCF_019429485.1. Taxonomy (GTDB): domain Bacteria; phylum Pseudomonadota; class Alphaproteobacteria; order Sphingomonadales; family Sphingomonadaceae; genus Sphingomonas; species Sphingomonas citri. Next base: position 168,248 of record NZ_JAHXZN010000001.1, read on the forward strand.
GGCACCAGCGCCTGGTCGTGGTAGCAGCACAAGGCCGCGTCATACTGCTCGCGGGCGCGGGCGTGGAACATCGTGTCGGCGGGGTAGGGGCCGCGCGCGTCGATGCCCTCGGCGACGAGCTGCTCGATCGCCGGGCGGATCACGTCGATCTCCTCGCGCCCCATCGTGCCGTCCTCGCCGGCGTGCGGGTTGAAGCCGGCGAAGGCGAGCCGCGGCGCGGCGATGCCGAAGTTGCGCGTCAGCCCGCGCGCGGTCACGCGCGCTTTGGCGACGATCAGCTCGACGCTCAGCAGCCCCGACACCGAGGCGAGCGCGACGTGGGTCGTGATCGGCACCACGCGCAGCCCAGGGCCAGCAAGCATCATCACCGCATTGTCGCGGGCGATGCCGCAGCGCTCGGCGACGAACTCGGTCTGGCCCGGATGCGTGAAGCCGACGCCGTAGAGCTGCGACTTGGAGACCGGGCCCGTGACCAAGGCGCGGCCCGCGCCCGAGCGCACCAGCCCGGCGGCGAGCTCCAATGCGTGGAGCGCGCAGCGCGCGCCGTCGGCGTCTGGCTGGCCCGGCACGATCTCGCCCGCGTCCTGCACGGTGAGGACGGGCAAGGCCTCGGCGAAGACGCGGTCCACCGCGGCAAGGTCGCTCACCGGCGCGATCGGCCCATCCCATACGCGTGCCACCGCTCGCCCGTCGCCGACCGCGACGAACGGCGGGAGCGCGCGCGCCTCGCGTTCCATCCACGCCTTGGCGATCGTCTCCGGCCCGATCCCCGCGGGATCCCCCATCGAAATGACGATCGGCTGGGTCACGCGGCGGTCCTCAGCGATACTCGATCACCGCGTCGCGGCGCAGGTCGCGGAGTGCCTGCTGCGCGCGCAGGTTGACGCGCTGCTGCTCGAGCTGGTTCTGCACCTGCTGCGCGCCGGGCAGCTGTCCGCCCTGCGCCTCGTCGCGCCCGCACAGCACCAACGTGCGCACGCCCTCGGTCGGCGAGCCGAACGGTGGGGTGGCCTGGCCGACCTGTAGGTTGACCATGATGTTCTGCAGCTGCGGCGGCAGGTCGCGGATGCGGATCGCGTCGTTGTTGACCACCTCGGCGTTGAGCGTCGCGGCGACCTTGTCGACCGAGCCGCAGCCCTGCAGCTTCTGGATCGCCTCGGCGAAGGCGGAGGTGCGCGCGGTCGCCTGCGCCTGGGTGGTGCCGCTGGGAAATTTGATCGTCAGCTGCTTCAGGCTGAGCCGCGAGTCACGCGGATCGGCGCTGCCGACGCGGCGCTTGTCGACGAGGTAGAGGATCGAGAAGCCGCCCGGCGTCGCCACCGGACCGGCCACCTGGCCGACCTGCATCGTCGTCGCGGTCTGGGCCAACGCATCGGGCAGCTGCGCGGCGCGCACCCAGCCGAGATCGCCGCCGACGCCGCGCGTCGATGCCTCGGAGAAGTTGCGCGCGAAATAAGCGAAGGGTGCCTTGCCCTGGCCGATCTCGGCGATCAGCTGGCGCGCGTTGGTGAACACCTGCTCCTGCCGGTCGGGTGTCGCGCCGAGATAGATCTCGTTGAGGTGGAACTCTTCCGTGCCCTTGGCCGCCTCGAGCCGGTCGAGGATCGCCTTCACCTCCTCGTCACCGACGTTGACGAACGGCTCGACCCGCTTGCTCAGATAGCGGCTCCACGCCAGCTCGCCCTCGATCTGGCGGCGGATCGAGCGATCCGACGAGCCGTTCTCGCGCAGGAAGGCGGCGAACTGCTCGGGCGTCTTGCCGAAGTTGCGCGCGACGCGGGCGAAGCTCTGATCGATCTGGTCCTTGGTGATCGTGACGTCGGCGGTCTTGGCCTGCTGGATCTCCAGCGTCTCGTCGATCAGCTGGCGCAGCACCTGGAGCTGGAGCCGGTCGCGCTCCTGATCGGACAGTTTGACGTTGTTGGCGGCGGCGATCAGCGCGACGCGCTGATCGACGTCGGTGCGCGTGATCACCGCCTCGTTGACGATCGCCGTCGCCTTGCGGACGTTCGGGTCGACGTTGCCGAACACCTGAAGGTTGGCGGGCAGACCGAGCCCGGTCGGGTCGACGCCCTGGCCCTCCTGCTCGGCACCGTCCTGATCCGCGGCGGTCTGCGCGATCGCCACGCCGGCCGTCCCCACCATCAGCAGCGCCGCCAGCAACCGGCGGGTCAGCGTCGCGCGCCTCGTCTTGATCATCACGTGTGTCTCGAAATCCCTATCGCGTCGCCGCACGTCGTCGCGTCCACCACGGCTCCCGGACAAGGGCCGCAGCGGCCGTTCCTGCCCGGAGCGAACTGAACAGGGGCTTAGCGGCCGAGGTTCTTGAAGGAAAGCGTCAACAGGTAACTGTCGCCGCGACGGGCATCGCCGACGGTGCGATAGTCGCGCTTCCAGGTCAGGCCCAGTTCGAGACAATCGTCCTGATAGGCGACGCCCAGCCGATGGCGGATCGGGGTGAAGCCGTCGGCCTGCGACAGCGGGTCCTCGGCGCGATCGGTGAGGTCGACCACCGCTGAGCCCCACAGCGACCAGAAGCGCGCGAAGGCGACGCGGCCGCCGGCGCGGACTTCTTCTCGGTCTTGCAGATCCTCCAGCTCGGTGATGTCGCGGTTGAGGCGGAGATAGCCGACACTGGCGTACGTACGGCGCGAGCCGACCGTGGCGTCGAGCTCGTTGCGGCGTACCGCGAAGTTGTCCTTGTCGAGCCGGTAGCGGTGCGTGAGCGTGACGAACTCGCCGATGCGCACGTTGGTGCGCCCGACGATGTCGGAGAAGCGGTCCGACAGGCCGGTGCCGTCGGGCAGGATGCTCGGTCGCGAGTTGAGGCGGTAGCTCTGGCCGACGTTGGTGGTGATCGCGACGCCGGGCAGGTCGAGCGACCAGTCGGCGCCATAGGTCACGCGGCTCGAATCCTCCCACCGGTCGTAACCGGGGAAGCGGTTGAGCGCGAATAGGTTGGAGTCCTCGAGGTCGACCGCGCGCGCGTCCTCGTTGGGTACCTGGATGTTACGCGTGCGCGGCGTGGCGACGACCTGGACGCGCGGCGAGAAGCGCTGCAGCCCGCCGAACAGCTCGCCGACGAAGGGCCAGCGCACGTCTGCCGCGAGCGCGCCGATCGCGCGCGTCTGGAACCCCTCGATGCCGCGATACTGGTCGACTGCGGTGGCGACCGTGTCGTCCGAGTTATAGGCGTCCCCGCGGGCATAAGCGGTCAGCGTCACTTCCTGACCCGCGACGGTGACCCCGCGCCAGTCCCAGCGCGCGCTGGCGAAGGCGCGCTGCGTGTCCTGGCCCGCCTTGCGCCCGACCGCGAGCGTGTTGAACTGGAGCTGCAGCACGCCGCCGAGCGGGGCGTCGGTGATGCGGCGGCGATAGTCCAGCTCGGGCAGCGCCACCGGTTGCATGCCCTGACGGTCGCCGACGCGCAGCGTCTGCACCGCCCAGCCGGCGAGCGAGAAATAGCTGTCTGTGTCGATCCGCTCGAGCGCGATCGTGGTGCGCAGCCGGTCGTCGTTGGAGATGTCGTAGCGGCGCAGGAAGGTGCGGTCGGTCACGATCCGCATCGAGCCCGAGATGCTCCAGTTGGGATCTAACTGGAAGCGTCCGCTGCCGTCTAGATAGCCGCGGAAGGCGCGGGTGGTGTCCGAGATGAAGCCGCTTGAGAGGTCGTCGCTGCGCCGGCTGCTGGTGGCATAGCCCGCGATCGAATAGGCGCCGAGCTCGTTGACCGCGCTGTAGCGCGCCTCGAGCATCGGCACCTCGGACGAGAAGAGGTGCGGCGCGATGACGAGCGAGCGGTTCGGGCCGAGGGCGAAGTTGACCGGCAGCACCAGCTCGGCGCCGTTGAGGCGGGTGAGGCCGATCGAGGGGGTGAGCAGGCCGCTGTCGTTGCTCTGCGCGATCGAGTGGCTGAAGCGCGGCAGCGAGGGGCTGGTCAGGCCGAAGAGGTGGAAGCGCGCGCCCTCGTACGAGACGCGTTGGCGGTCGGCGTCATAGGTCACCTTGACCGCGGTGATCTTCCACGCCGGCTCCTTCGGGCAGCCCTCCGAGTCGGTGACCGCGCAGGGAGAATAGACCGCATGGTCCAGATTGTAGATGCCGCTGGGCTCGCGCGTCCCCCGGACGGCGGCGAGCCGACCGCCCTGTTCGAGCACCACCAGCAGGTTGTCGACCATGCCGTCGCGCAGCGTATCGGTCAGCTCGATCGAGTCGCCGTAGGCGATGTCGCCCTCGGGATCGGTCACCGCGACGTTGCCGGTCGCCACCACCTTGCCGGTCTTGCGGTTCCAGACCACCCGCTCGGCGCGCAGCCGGTCGGCGCCGCGCGTCATCCGCACCTCGCCGGTGGCCGTGACGATGTCGGCCTCGGTGTCATACTCTAGCGCGGCGGCGCTGAACTGGACCTGCTCGGTCTCGGTCGCGGCGGCCGGCGCGGGGGTCGCGACGGCGGAAGTCGCCGGCGCCGCGGGCGCGTCGGGTGCCTGCGCCGCGGCCGGGACGGCGGCGAGCAGCCACAGCGCGCCGCCGGCGAGAAGATCGTTACGCGTCACGTCGCTTCCGTTGCACCCCCGCGCGCGCGGCCGGGATGGCGACGGCGCAACGCCGCCCTATCGCATCGCACAGGCGCGGCTGCAACGCTTTGCCAGTTCACGCGCTCGGCCCTATTCAACGCGCATGATCGAGAAGGACAGTCGCATGAAGATCGCGTTCGCCGCCACCCGCCCCGACACCGCCCTCGCCGCGGGCGAGGTGCTGGCGCTGCCGGTACAGAAGGGTGGCGGCACCGCCGGGCTGGTCGATGAGGCCGACCCGCTGCTCGCCGCGGCCGCCGCGGGCCAGCGCTTCGATGGCGAGGCGGGCAGCGTCGCCGAGCTGTTCGTCCCCGCGGAGGGCGGCGCACGGCGCGTTCTGCTCCTTGGGGTCGGAACTGGCGATGACGCCGGCTACGAGCGCGCCGGCGGCGCCCTGACGGCGCGGCTGCTCACCAGCGGAGTCACCGCCGCCGTGGCCGACCTCGGCGCCGCCGCGCCGCTGGCGGCGGCGCGCTTCGCGGCGGGCGCGGCGCAGCGCGCATGGCGCTTCGACGAGTATCGCACCAAGCTCGCGGACAAGCAGAAACCCAGCCTGGCCTCGCTCACGGTCGTGGGAAGCGACGCGGCGTGGCGCGACCGCGCCGCGGTGACCGACGGCGTCGCGCTCGCCCGCCTGCTCGCCACGCTGCCGCCCAACATCCTCTACCCGGAGACCTTCGTCGAGCGCGTGCTTTCCGCGGTTGACGGCCTCGGGCTGGAGGCGACGGTGCTGACTGAGGCGGAGATGCGCGACCTCGGCATGGGCGCGCTTCTCGGCGTCAGCCAGGGCTCGGCGCGCGACGCCCGCATCCTCGCGCTGCGCTGGACGGGGGCAGGCGAGGGCGCACCGCTCACCGCGCTGGTCGGGAAGGGTGTCACCTTCGACACCGGCGGCATCTCGATCAAGCCGGCCGCCGGTATGGAGGACATGAAGTGGGACATGGGCGGCGCCGCGGCGGTGGCGGGCGCGATGCTCGCGCTGGCCAAGCGCGGCGCCAAGGCCAATGTCATCGGCGTGATGGGGCTGGTCGAGAACATGCCCGACGGCAACGCGCAACGGCCGGGTGACGTCGTTACCACCATGTCGGGCCAGACCGTCGAGGTGATCAACACCGACGCGGAAGGGCGGCTGGTGCTGTGCGACTGCCTGACCTGGGTGCAGCGCGAGCACAAGCCGACGCGGATCGTCGACCTCGCGACGCTGACCGGCGCGATGATCGTCAGCCTCGGCAACGAGTATGGCGGTCTCTTCAGCAACGACGACGCGCTGGCCGACGCGCTGCTCGCCGCCGGGCGCGCCTCGGGCGACCAACTGTGGCGCTTCCCGCTCGCCGACGCCTACGACCGGCTGATCGACTCGCCGATCGCCGACGTGAAGAACGTCGGCCCGCGCGGCGCCGGCTCGATCACCGCGGCGCAGTTCCTCCAGCGCTTCGTCGAGACGGGCGTCGCCTGGGCGCACCTCGACATCGCTGGCATGGTCTGGGCCGACAAGGACGGCCCAACCTGGGCCAAGGGCGCGACCGGCTATGGCGTGCGCGTGCTTGACCGCTTCGTCGCGGACGCCTGCGAGGCGTGAGCGCGGTGGCGGGCGACCCGAGCGAGCGGACGGTGCAGGTGGACTTCTACCATCTGACCCGCATGCCGCTCGAGCGCGCGCTGCCGCAGGTGGCCGAGAAAGTGGTGGCGAACGGCGCGCGGCTGCTGATCGTCGCCGCCGAGGAGGCGCAGCGGCTGGCGCTCGATCGGCTGCTGTGGAGCTACACGCCCGCCAGTTTCCTGCCGCACGCGCGGCTGGGCGAGGGCGACGACCAGCGCCAGCCGGTGCTGATCGCGGAGACGCTCGATGCCGCCAACGGCGCGCGTCACGTCGCGCTGGTCGACGGGGAGTGGCGCGACGATGCGCTCGACTTCGATCGCGTGTTCCACTTCTTCGCCGAGGATCAGATCGCTCCCGCGCGCGCGGCATGGAAGGCGCTGGCGGAGCGCCCCGGCGTTGCGCGGCGCTACTGGAAACAGAACGAGAGCGGGCGCTGGGAGCAGGCGGCGTAGCGCTTGCCTCGCGCCGCGCCCCCGCCTAGGGGAGCGCCACTTCCCTTATCTATCAGCAGGAGCCCGTGACCGTCATGGCCGCGAACCGTACCTTCTCGATCATCAAGCCCGACGCGACGCGTCGCAACCTGACCGGCGCCGTCACCAAGATGCTGGAGGAGGCGGGGCTCCGCGTCGTCGCGTCCAAGCGCATCCAGATGACCAAGGAGCAGGCCGAGGGCTTCTACGCCGTCCACAAGGAGCGGCCTTTCTTCGGTGACCTGGTCAGCTTCATGATCTCGGGTCCGGTGGTCGTCCAGGTGCTCGAGGGCGAGAACGCCGTACAGCGCAACCGCGACATCATGGGCGCGACCAACCCCGAGAACGCCGCCCCCGGCACGATCCGCAAGGAGCTGGCCGAGTCGATCGAGGCGAACTCGGTGCACGGTTCGGACTCTGACGAGAATGCCGCGATCGAGATCGCCTATTTCTTCAAGCCCGAAGAGATCGTCGGCTGAGATGACGACGTCGGCGTGGCGTCTGCGTCGCGCCGGGGCCGAGGATACGGACGCGCTCGCGCTGGTCGCGGGCGCGACCTTCCTCGAGGCGTTCGCGGGCGTGCTCGATGGCACGGACATCGTCGCCCATGTTGGGCGCAATAGCAGCGCGGCGGCGTTCGCGCGCTATCTCGCCGCGGGCGCGATCGCGACGCTGGCCGAGATCGAGCCCGGCGCGGCGCCGGTGGGCTACACGCTGCTGACCGCACCGGACCTGCCAGTGGCGCCGGAGCAGGGTGATATCGAGCTCAAGCGGATCTACGCGCTGGCGCCGTATCATGGCACAGGATTGGGCGCGGCACTGATCGCGCGAGCGCTCGTCGACGCGCTAGACATGAAATGCGCCCGTGTGCTGCTTGGCGTGTATGGCGGCAACCGGCGCGCGCATGCCTTCTACGAGAAGCACGGCTTCTCGGTGGTGGGCGAACGCCGCTTCCTGGTCGGCGCGACCTGGCACGATGATCGCGTCTACGGGCGGGCGGTGTAGTGGGCGCTAGACCCCACGCAGGAGCGTGATCGCGGGCGTCACCCCCATCGAGTGACGTCCTCTGAACTACTCAGTATCCACCGTACCGCGAACACCTTGGCACCTGGGGGTGCGGACGGGTAAATCCTGAGACGAGCTCAGCATGACGCTAGCGAGGAGAAATGGTCGTCATCTCTCACGGCCGTCCGCGCCCCGCGCCGCTCAACCCTCCCGCCACGTTCCCTCGCGCACGAAGCGCGCCAGCACCTCGGGGTACAGCCGGTGCTCCGCCGACAGCACCCGCTCGGCGAGCGTATCGGGCGTGTCGCCCGGCTCGATCGGCACCTCCGCCTGTCCGAGCACCGCGCCGCCGTCGAGTTCCTCGGTGACGACATGGACCGAGCAGCCAGCGACCGCGTCACCCGCCGCGATCGCGCGCGCGTGCGTGTCGAGCCCCTTGTACTTGGGCAGCAGCGAGGGATGGATGTTGATGATCCTCCCGCGCCAGCGCGTGACGAGATCGTCCGACAGCAGGCGCATATACCCCGCCAGGGCGATCACCTCGACCCCTGCCTCGCGCAGCGCCGCGTCGAGCGCCGCCTCATAGGCAGGCTTGCCGATCCCGCGCGGCGACAGCGCGAAGGTCGCCAGCCCCTGCTCGCGCGCCCAGGCGAGCCCCGCCGCCTCGGGCTTGTCCGAGGCGACCAGCGCGATCTCATAGGCATCGCCCGCCGCCGCGGCGAGCGAGCGCATGTTCGACCCCCGGCCCGAGACCAGCACCGCGACCCGCACCGTTGCACTCATGCGCGGTGGGTCGCGATCCAGTCGGCGCGCGCGCTCCACGTCTCGGTCGAGCCCGAGACGGTGCAGCCGCGCTCGCCCGCCTCAATCCGTCCGATCGCGTGGACCGTCTCGCCCGCCGCGCGTAGCGCCGCGGCGACGGCGTCGGCCTGATCCGCCGCGACCACCACCGCCATGCCGATGCCGCAGTTGAAGGTGCGCGCCATCTCCTCGGGCTCGATCGCGCCCTGCGCCTGCAGGAATGCCATCAGCCGCGGCTGCTCCCAGGCGTCGGCGTCGACCATCGCGTGCGTGCCGGCGGGCAGCACGCGCGGGATGTTCTCGAGCAACCCGCCGCCGGTGATATGCGCGAGGCCCTTGATCCGGTGCGCGCGCAGCAGCGGCAGCAGGCTCGCGACGTAGATACGCGTCGGGACCATCAGGTGATCGACCAGCAGCTTGTCGGGATCGAACAAGGCCGGTCGGTCGAGCTTCCACGCCTTGTCGACGGCGAGTCGACGCACCAGCGAGAAGCCGTTGGAGTGAACGCCCGACGAAGCGAGCCCGAGGATGACGTCGCCCGACGCGATCGTGGTGCCGGTGAGCACGTCGCCGCGCTCGACCGCGCCGACGCAGAAGCCGGCGAGATCATAATCACCCTCGGCGTACATGCCCGGCATCTCCGCGGTCTCGCCGCCGATCAGCGCGCAGCCGGCGATGCGGCAGCCCTCCGCGATCGAGGCGACGACTCGCTCCGCGACCGTGGTGTCGAGCCGACCGGTCGCGTAATAGTCGAGGAAGAACAATGGCTCAGCGCCCTGCACGACGAGATCGTTGGCACACATCGCCACAAGGTCGATGCCCACGCCCTCGTGCCGCTGCCACTCGATCGCGAGCTTCAGCTTGGTGCCGACCCCGTCATTGGCAGCGACCAGCAGCGGGTCGGTGAAGCCGGCCGCGCGCAGGTCGAAGAAGCCGCCGAAGCCGCCCAGGTCGGCGTCGGCGCCCGGCCGACGGGTCGCGCGGGCGAGCGGGGCGATGGCGCGAACCAGCGCGTTGCCGGCCGCGATCGAGACGCCGGCCTGCTCGTAGGTGTAACCTTCGTTGCTCATGGCGACGCGCCTAGCCACATCGCGCTTGGATTTCCACGCCTGCTTCGCCAAAAGACGCGCGACATGCGCCGCCTCCCCGTCATCATCGCCGCCGTGGCCGCGAGCGCGCTCGGCGCCGCCGCGGTCGTCGCGCAGATCGAGGGCGGCGACCGTGGCGTCGCCGCCGTGGACAGTTCGGACGATTTCGAGGTCAGCGGCGTGCGCGTCGACGTCTCGGGGCCCAACGCCGAGGCGGCGCGGCTCGCCGGCTGGCGCGAGGCGCAGCGCAAGGGCTTCACTCAACTCGCGCAGCGGCTCGGCGCGGGCGAGCGGACGCTACCCGACGGCGCGCTCGACTCGATCGTGTCCAGCATCGTCGTCGAGCAGGAGCAGATCGGGCCCAACCGCTATCTCGCGCGACTCGGCCTGCTGTTCGACCGCGCGCGCACTGCGGCGCTGCTCGGCGTGTCGGCCTATGTCGAGCGTTCGCCGCCCTTCGTCGTCGTGCCGGTGCAATGGGCGACGGGGGTGGGCACCGCGTTCGAGCAGCGTACGCTCTGGCAGGAAGCGTGGGCGCGCTTCCGCACCGGCGGCAGCACGATCGACTATGTACGGCCGAGCGGCACGGGGCCTGACCCGCTGCTGCTCAACGTCGGCGAGACGCAGCGCCCCGACCGCGGCTGGTGGCGCGCCGTGCTCGACCAATATGGCGCGAGCGACGTGCTGATGCCGACCGCGCGGCTGACGCGGCAGTGGCCGGGCGGGCCGGTGGTGGGCAGCTTCGAGGCGCGCTACGGCCCCGATCATCGTCTGCTGCGGGGCTTCACGCTGCGCGTTGGCAGCGCGCGCGGCATACCCGCGCTACTCGACGAGGCGGTGCGGCGACTGGACACCATCTACCAGGAGGCGTTGCGCGGCGGCGCGCTCGACCCGGACAGCGGGCTCAACCCGATCATGCCCGAGGCGACGCCGACGCCGATCGATCTCACCGACACATTCGCCGACCTCACCGCGCCGACGGCGATCGCCAGCAGCATCACGGTGCAGTTCGACACGCCCGACGCGGGCGCGGTGACCGGCACCGAGGGCGCGCTGCGCGGCGTCCCCGGCGTGAGCGCGGCGGCGACGACCAGCCTCGCGCTCGGCGGCGTCTCGCTGATGGCGGTGAGCTACGCCGGCACGCCCGAGTCCTTCCGTGCCGCGATGGAGGCGCGCGGCTGGCAGGTATTCGGCAGCGGCACGACGCTGCGGATCCGGCGCGCGCCGCCCGGTGCCGCGCCAACGCCGACCGAGCCCGCCGCCGCGCCGCCGCGCGGACCGGCGGGATGAGCCAGTTCGCGCTGCCGCTGGCGTTGCCCATCGACGCGCGCGACGCCGAGTTCCTCGTCACCGATTCCAACGCCGCCGCGGTGCGGCTGCTCGACCACTGGGCCACCTGGCCGGTGCGTACCGCGATCATCGCCGGACCGCCGCGCTCGGGCCGCACGTTGCTAGGGCAGATCTTCGCCGCGCGCTCGGGCGGTCGTCTCATCGACGATGCCGAGACCCGCGACGAGGAGGCGCTGTTCCACGCCTGGAACCGCGCGCAGGACGAACGTCGCCCGCTGCTGCTGCTCGCCGCGGCGCTGCCGCCCGACTGGGCGATCGCGCTGCCCGACCTGCGCACGCGCCTCGCCGCCAGCCCGGCGGCGACGATCGGCGCGCCCGACGACGCGCTGGTGCGCGCGCTGTTCGAGCGGGGCTTCGCGCGCCGTCACCTCGACGCGCGACCCGACTTGATCGCCTGGCTCGCCGCGCGGGTCGAGCGGAGTCATGCCGCTGTCATCGATGCTATAGAGAGACTGGATCGCGCCGCACTGGCGGGTCGGCGCCGGTTGTCGATCCCGCTGGCGCGCGAAACCCTCCAGCCCGACGCGGCGTTCACCGCGCAGAGCGACCAGCAATGACCCGACCCACCACCATCGCCCGCATCGACGCCGAGGACGTGCTCGACGATCCGTTCGTCGATCGCGACGGCGGGCGCTACTTCAACCGTGAGCTGTCGTGGCTGTCGTTCAACCGTCGCGTGCTCGACGAGGCCTGCAACCGCGCGCATCCGCTGCTCGAGCGGCTCCGCTTCCTCGCCATCTCGGGCGCCAACCTCGACGAATTCTTCATGGTGCGCGTCGCCGGACTGAAGGGGCAGCAGCTCCAGGACGTCGAGGCGCGCTCGGCCGACGGGCTGACTCCGGGCCAGCAACTCGCCGCGATCGTAGAAGAGGCGGATTCGCTGATGGCGAGCCAGCAGGCGGTGTGGCGCGACATCCGCGCCGAGCTGGCCGAGGCCGGTATCGCGGTGCTCGGCAGCCATGCGCTCGCCGCCGCTCTGGACGCCGAGCAGCAGGCATGGCTCGAGACGCATTTTCACGAGCAGCTCTTCCCGGTGATCACGCCGCAGGCGCTCGACCCGGCGCACCCGTTCCCGTTCCTGCCCAATCGCGGCATGGCGGTGATGTTCGACCTGATGCGCCGCTCGGACCAGGAGCCGATCCGCGAGCTGGTGATGCTGCCGCCCGGCATGCCGCGCTTCGTCCGCGTGCCCGGCGAGGGCGCGCGCTACGTCGCCACCGAGTCGATCCTCAAGCGTTTCGCACCCGCGCTCTTCCCCGGCTACGACGTGCTCGGCGCCGCGGAATTCCGGCTGCTCCGCGACAGCGACATCGAGATCGAGGAGGAGGCGGAGGACCTCGTCCGCTACTTCGCCAACGCGATCAAACGCCGGCGCCGCGGCCGCGTGATCCGGCTCGAGCTGGAGACGGGCATGCCCGACACGCTCGCCGCGGTGCTGCGCGACGAGCTCGGCGGGGCCGACGCGATCGTCACGGAGACCGGGTCGTTCCTCGGCATCGGCGACCTGTCGCTGCTCGCCGACGAGGATCGACCCGACCTCAAGTTCGTCCCCTTCACGCCGCGCTTCCCCGAGCGGATCCGTGAGTTCGGCGGCGACTGTTTCGCCGCGATCCGCTCCAAGGACATCGTCGTCCACCACCCGTACGAGACGTTCGACGTGGTGCTCGCCTTCCTCAAGCAGGCGGCGAACGACCCCGACGTGGTCGCGATCAAGCAGACTCTGTATCGCGCGGGCAAGCAATCGGCGGTGATCAGCGCGCTGATCGCCGCGGCCGAGGCGGGCAAGTCGGTCACCGCGGTGGTGGAGCTGAAGGCGCGCTTCGACGAGGAACAGAACCTGCAATGGGCGAGCGCGCTGGAACGCGCCGGCGTGCAGGTCGTCTACGGCTTCATTGACTGGAAAACGCACGCCAAGGTGGCGATGGTGGTGCGGCGCGAGAACGGCAAGTTCCGCACCTACTGCCATTTCGGCACCGGCAACTACCATCCGGTGACGGCCCGGATCTACACCGACCTGAGCTTCTTCACCGCCGACCCGCGGGTGGGGCGCGACGCGGCGCGGCTGTTCAACTACATCACCGGCTATGTCGAGCCGGGCGACATGGAGAAAGTCGTGCTCAGCCCGCGCGACCTGCGCGAGCGGCTGATGCGCGACATCGACGGTGAGATCGCGCACGCGCGCGCCGGCCGCCCCGCCGCGGTCTGGGCCAAGATGAACTCGCTGGTCGACCCGACGATCATCGAGAAGCTGTACGAGGCGAGCAACGCCGGGGTGGAGATCGACCTGATCGTCAGGGGCATCTGCTGCCTCAAGCCGCGCGTGCCCGGCATGTCCGAGAACATCCGCGTCAAGTCAGTGGTCGGCCGCTTTCTCGAGCACAGCCGCATCGCCGCCTTCGGCAACGGCGCCGCGCTGCCCAACGACGACGCGCTGGTCTATATCTCGTCCGCCGACTGGATGCCGCGCAACTTCGATCGACGCGTCGAATATCTGCTGCCGATCGACAACGAGACGGTCCACGACCAGGTGCTCGACCAGGTCATGGTCGCCAATCTGATCGACAATGAGCAGAGCTGGGAATTACAGCCCGACGGCAGCTATGAGCGCGTCGAGCCGGGGGACAAGCCGTTCAACCTGCACCGCTATTTCATGGTCAATCCGTCACTGTCGGGGCGCGGCGCGGCGCTCGACGGTGACGAGGTGCCGGTGCTGTCGCTGAGGCGGCGGCGTTGAGGCTGTTGCCGACGCGCCGTGTGCGGCGCACGCCGGAAGTAGGCGGGGATGAGCCGCCGCGCACCGCCATCATCGACATCGGCTCGAACTCGATCCGCCTCGTGGTCTATCAGGGGCCGCCGCGGCTGCCCTCGATCCTGTTCAACGAGAAGGTCCTCGCCGGCCTCGGGCGCAGCCTGGCGCAGTCGGGCGCGATCGACGCGCAGGCGATGGCGACCGCGCGTGTCGCGCTCCAGCGCTTCGCCGGGCTGGCGCGCGAGATGGAGGTGACCCGGCTGCGCACCGTGGCCACCGCGGCGGTGCGTGACGCCGCGAACGGCGCCGAGCTGATCGCGATGGCCGAGGCGGCGGGGCTCAGCGTCGAGACATTGCCGGGCGAGAAGGAAGCCGAGGCGGCAGGCCTGGGCGTACTGTCGGGCATCCCCGACGCCGACGGGATCGTCGGCGACCTGGGCGGCGGCAGCCTCGAGCTGGTCCGCGTGCGCGCCGGCGCGCTGCACGAGCGCGCCTCTTTCCCGCTCGGCGTGCTGCGGATCGGCGCGCTACGCGAGAAGAACCAGCTCGACAAGAAGGTGGGCGCGCTGCTCGACGCGGGCGGCTGGACCGGGTCGGGGCGAGGGACGCCGCTCTATCTCGTCGGCGGCTCGTGGCGGTCGCTGGCGCGGCTCGACATGGTGGTGACGCATTACCTGCTGCCGGTGATCCATCAGTACAGCATGTCGGCGGACACGATCGCGCGGCTGCGGCGCACGCTGGCGCACGTCAACAAGGCGCGGCTGCGCGAGATCCCCGGCATCTCGGGGGGGCGCGTGCCGACCCTGGGCGACGCCGCCGCGCTGCTCGCCGCGGTGCTGCGCCATCTCGGGAGCACGCAGACGATTGTCTCGGCCTATGGGCTGCGCGAGGGATTGCTCTACGACGAGCTCAGCGTCGAGGAGCGCGCGCTCGATCCCTTGGTAGTGGCGGCGCGCGAGGAGGGACGCGTGAGCGGGCGCTTTCCCGAGCACGGCGACCTGCTCGATGCCTGGATCGCGCCGCTCTTCGCCGATGAGGAGGCCGGCGACGCGCGGTTGCGCACCGCGGCCTGCCACCTCGCCGACGTGGGCTGGCGTGCCAATCCCGATTTCCGGGCCGAGCGCGGTCTGGAGATCGCGCTTCACGGCAATTGGGTCGGGATCGACGCGCGCGGCCGCGCGATGCTGGGCCAGGCGTTGTGGACCGGCATGGGCGGCGCCGCCACCCCGCCGCCGCCGCTGACGCTGCTAGCGGACGAGCCGTCGCTGAAGCGCGCGGCGGCGTGGGGCACCGCGATGCGGCTGGGGCAGCGGCTCAGCGGCGGCGTGGCGGGACCGCTGGCGCGCTCGTCGCTGCGGGTCGAGGCCGGGGAGTTGCTAGTGACGCTGCCGGGCGACGACGCCGCGCTGTACGGCGAGACGGTGCAGAAGCGGCACAGGGCGCTGGCGCAGGCGCTGGGATTGCAGCCGCGATTGGGGTGAGGGCGGCTGTGGGCGCGTGGCGCCTTCTCCCATCACCCACTAGCGCCATTCTGAACTCGCTTCAGGATCCACCCGTCCGCGTACCCAGCGGCCACTGAGTGAGCGGCACCGTGGATCCCGGACCAAGTCCGGGATGACGGCATTAGGGAACGTGCTAGCGAGCCCTCAACCCTCAGCTATCAGCCCTCCGCCTTTGTTCCTCAGCTCTCAGCCGCAGCTCAGCTTGACGATCGCCCCGTCGGCGTCGGTCTCCACGTTCAGTCGGTCGGCGCGATAGTCCATCGTCACCGCGTCACCGGTAGCGTAGCGCCGCACCGTGCGCGCGCCGCTCAGCCGCTGCGCTTCCGCCGCCGACGCATCGGCCGCGCGCCCGACCAATGCCGCCGCGGCGCCGGCGTCACAGCGCGTGCCCGGCACCTCACCGCCCAGAACCGGCGTCGCAGCGACCGGCGCCGCCGCCCTGGGCGCGCAGCCCGCCAGCGCGACCAGCACGACCGACACGACCGCCACCCGGCTCATGCCGCCGCCTCCGTCCGCGTCATCTTGAGCTTGCCGCCCTGCACCGCGAAGCCGAGCCGTCCCTCGACCAGGTCGAGGGCGTCATGGCCGAACTGGTCGTAGCGCCAGCCCTGCAGCATCTGCAGCCCGTTGCGCTGCCCCGCCGCGAGCGCCTCGAGCTCGTCGCCGCGCGCGAGCAGCCGCGGCGCGACGTCGATGTCGCGTGCGCGGATCTTGAGCAGCAGCTTGAGCAGGTCCGCCACCAGCGCGCCCTCGCGCCCGAGCCCGGGCTTACGGTCCTCGCGCGGCGGCAGCTCGGCGTCGGGCAGCGGCCCCGCCGACTCGATCGCCGCCATCAGCCGCGCGCCGATGTCGTTGCCCGCCCAGGTCTGCGACAGGCCGCGCACCTTGGCGAGATCGACCTGCTTGCGCGGCGGGTGGCTGGCGAGATCGGCGATCGTCTCGTCCTTGACGATGCGGCCGCGCGGCAGGTCCTTGGCCTGCGCCTCCAGCTCGCGCCAGCGCGCGATCGCCTTGAGCCGGCCGAGCACCTCGGGCTTGCGGCTCGACACGCGGACGCGCTTCCACGCCACGTCGGGGTCGTTGGCATAATTGGCCGGGTCGGCGAGCCGCTCCATCTCCTGGTCGAGCCACGCCCCGCGCCCGGTCTTGCGCAGCCGCTCCAGCATCTTGGGGAAGATCTTGGCGAGATGCGTGACGTCGCCGATGGCATATTCGATCTGGCGCGCGTCGAGCGGGCGGCGTGCCCAGTCGGTGAAGCGCGCGCCCTTGTCGACCGAGATGCCGAGCCAGCTGTCGACCAGGTTGGAATAGCCGATCTGTTCGCCCTGGCCGAGCGCCATCGCCGCCACCTGCGTGTCGAACAAGGGGTGCGGGGTCTTGCCGGTGAGATTGTAGATGATCTCGATGTCCTGCCCGCCGGCGTGGAACACCTTGAGCACGTCCTCATTGTCGACCAGCAGCGCGAGCAGCGGCGCGAGGTCGATGCCCGGCGCCATCGGGTCGATCGCGGCGGCCTCCTCGGTGTCGGCGATCTGGATCAGGCAGAGCTCCGGGTAATAGGTGCTCTCGCGCATGAACTCGGTGTCGACCATCACGTACGGCGCCTCGCTGAGGCGGGTGCAGAGATTGGCCAGCGTCGCGCTGTCGGTGATCAGGGGGTGAACGTGCATAAGCGCCTGCCCATAGCCGGGCAGGCGCGGGTTGACAAAGAGGGTAATGACGCGAGAGGGCGGCGACCATCCGACAACCGCCGTCGCGGCGCGTCGCCGGCCGCCGTGCCGCCGCTCTTTGCGGCGTCGGCGCCCGGAGCGAAGCGCGGCGCCGTAGCCAGAGTTTCCGCCCCATGCACGCCTACCGCTCCCACACCTGCGCCGCGCTGACCGCCGACGACGCGGGCCAGACCGTCCGCCTCTCGGGCTGGGTGCACCGCAAGCGCGACCATGGCGGCGTGCTCTTCGTCGACCTGCGCGACCATTACGGCGTCACCCAGATCGTCGCCGACAGCGATTCGCCCGCGCTGTCGCTGCTGGAGAGCGTGCGCGTCGAGTCGGTGGTGACGATCGACGGCGAGGTGAAGCGCCGCAGCGAGGCGACGGTGAACGGCGCACTCGCGACCGGAGAGATCGAGGTCTACGCGCGCGCCGCGACGGTGCAGAGCGCCGCGGCCGAGCTGCCGATGCCCGTCTTCGGCGACGCCGAGTATCCGGAGGAGATCCGGCTGCGCAACCGCTATCTCGACCTGCGCCGCGACAAGCTCCACGCCAACATCATGCTGCGCTCGAGCGTGATCGCCTCGATCCGGCGCCGCATGGTGGAGCAGGGCTTCACCGAGTTTCAGACGCCGATCCTGACCGCCTCGTCGCCCGAGGGCGCGCGCGACTATCTCGTGCCGAGCCGTGTCCACCCGGGCAAGTTCTACGCGCTGCCGCAGGCGCCGCAGATGTTCAAGCAGCTGCTGATGGTGGCGGGCTTCGACCGCTATTTCCAGATCGCGCCCTGCTTCCGCGACGAGGACGCGCGCGCCGACCGCAGCCCCGGCGAATTCTACCAGCTCGACTTCGAGATGAGCTTCGTCACGCAGGACGACGTCTTCGCCGCGATCGAGCCGGTGCTCCACGGCGTGTTCGAGGAATTCGCGGACTGGCAGGGCAAGGGGCGCACCGTCTCGGCGCTGCCGTTCCGCCGCATCCCGTACCGCGAGTCGATGCTCAAATACGGCAACGACAAGCCCGACCTGCGCAACCCGTTGATCATCAGCGACGTCGGCGCGCAGTTCGTCGGTTCGGGCTTCGGCCGCTTCGCCTCGATCGTCGAGGCGGGTGACGTGGTGCGCGCGATCCCGGCGCCGAACACCGCGGACAAGAGCCGCAAGTTCTTCGACGACATAAACGCCTGGGCGCAGGGCGAGGGCTATGCCGGGC
This sequence comes from Sphingomonas citri, assembly GCF_019429485.1. Taxonomy (GTDB): domain Bacteria; phylum Pseudomonadota; class Alphaproteobacteria; order Sphingomonadales; family Sphingomonadaceae; genus Sphingomonas; species Sphingomonas citri. The sequence goes on from NZ_JAHXZN010000001.1 coordinate 186,308, forward strand.
TCGGCTATGCCACCCGCAAGGGCGGCGAGTGGGGCGGCCCGATCGCCAAGAACCACGGCGAGGAGAAGATGAACGCGCTCGCCGACGCGCTCGGTCTCGGGCCGGACGACGGACTGTTCTTCGCCGCCGGCAAGGAGGCGCAGGCGGCCAAGCTCGCCGGGCTGGCGCGCACCCGCGTCGCCGACCAGCTCGGGCTGATCGACACGTCGCGCTTCGAGTTCTGCTGGATCGTCGACTTCCCGATGTTCGAATATGACGAGGACAGCAAGAAGGTCGATTTCAGCCACAATCCCTTCTCGATGCCGCAGGGCGAGCTGGAGGCGCTGGAAACCAAGGACCCGCTCGACATCCTGGCCTATCAGTATGACATCGTCTGCAACGGCATCGAGCTGTCGTCGGGCGCGATCCGGAACCACCGCCCCGACATCATGTACAAGGCGTTCGAGATCGCGGGCTACACCAAGGCCGACGTCGACACCAACTTCGCGGGCATGATCAACGCCTTCAAGTTCGGCGCGCCGCCGCATGGCGGGTCGGCGCCGGGGATCGACCGGATCGTGATGCTGCTCGCCGACGAGCCCAACATCCGCGAGGTGATCGTCTTCCCGATGACGCAGAAGGCCGAGGACCTGATGATGGGCGCGCCCAGCTTCGTCTCGGCCAAGCAGCTCAAGGAGCTGAACATCAAGGTGACCGCCGAGCTGCCGAAGGACAGCGACGCGCTGGTGGCGCCCAAGGCGGGGTGAGGGGACGAGGGTAGGGGGTGTTGCTCGTTCCTTGAAGCTGTTCCCCGGCGGAGGCCGGGGCCCAGTTGGGCGGACGTCGGTGAATCCCGCCACGGCCTTCCCAACTGGGCCCCGGCCTTCGCCGGGGAACGGAAGAGGGTAGGGCGCCCCGTTCCCGCGAACGCCCCAGTCACCTCACGCCGGCTCGAAGTGGCCGTCGTCCTGCAGCACGCGCAGCTTGCCGTCGGCGATCGCGAACACCGCGCCGTGCAGCCGCAGCTTGCCCGCCTCGACGCGCTCCTGCACGAACGGGAAGGTCATCAGGTTCGCCAGCGAGACCTTGACGCCCTCCTGCTCCAGCGCGGTCTGACCCTCGGCGCCCTGGCCGTGCTCGTGGATCACCTTCTCGCGCGCGTCGTCGAGCAGGTCGATCCACGCCGCGACGAAGCCGCCGTGGCCCGGCTCGGCCTGCTTGAGGTCGCCCGACAGCGCCGCCTTGACGCCGCCGCACGCGCCGTGGCCGAGCACCAGCACTTCCTCGACCTGGAGCACGGTGACCGCGAACTCGAGCGCCGCCGAGACGCCGTGGCGCCCGCCGCCGGTCTCGAACGGCGGGACCAGCGCGGCGACGTTGCGCACCACGAACACCTCGCCCGGACGGCTGCCGAAGATGGTGGCAGGATCGACCCGGCTATCCGAGCAGGCGATCACCATCACCTTGGGCGACTGCCCGCTGGCCAGCTCGGTCCAGCGCTCGCGCTCCTCCAGCCACTCGTTACCGCGAAAGCGATAATAGCCGTCAATCATATCGTGGAACTTGCTCATTCGTCAGTTACCCTTCCGTTGTTTCGAAGACCGCCAGCCGCTATCTGCGACGGCATGAACGAGATGACTCCGCTTCCGGCTCCCGCGCGCCAGCGCAAACCCGACTGGATCCGCGTCAAGGCGCCCACCAGCGAGGGTTTCGCCGCCACGCGCGCGCTGATGCGCTCGAAGAGCCTCACCACCGTGTGCGAGGAGGCCGCCTGCCCGAACATCGGGGAGTGCTGGACCAAGAAGCACGCGACGGTGATGATCCTGGGCGACACCTGCACGCGCGCCTGCGCCTTCTGCAACGTCAAGACGGGCATGCCGCGCGCGGTCGACCCGATGGAGCCGCAGAACGTCGCCGACGCCGCCGCGCAGATGGGGCTGGAGCATATCGTCGTCACCTCCGTCGACCGCGACGACCTGCCCGATGGCGGCGCGCGGCAGTTCGTACGGGTGATCGAGGCGATCCGCCGCACCAACCCGACGACGACGATCGAGATCCTCACACCCGATTTCCGCAACAAGCACGAAGCCGCGGTGGAAGCCATCGTCGCGGCGCGCCCAGACGTGTATAATCACAATCTGGAAACCGTGCCGCGGCTCTACCCGACGATCCGGCCCGGCGCGCGCTATTACGCCTCGATCCGGCTGCTCGAGAGCGTCAAGAAGCTCGACCCGTCGATCTTCACCAAGTCGGGCATCATGCTCGGGCTCGGCGAGGAGCGGCTAGAGGTCCACCAGGTGATGGACGACATGCGCTCGGCCGACATCGATTTCCTGACGATGGGCCAGTATCTCCAGCCGACGCCTCGCCACGCCAAGGTGGCCGAGTTCGTGCCCCCCAAGGCGTTCGACGCTTATGCCGCGATCGCGCGCGCCAAGGGCTTCCTGCTGGTGGCGTCTTCACCGCTGACGCGGTCGAGCTATCACGCCGGCGACGATTTCGCGAAGATGCGGGCAGCGCGCGAGGCCAAGCTTGCCCAAGCATAGCGAGACCCGCCGGCTGCCCTACAGCCCCGAGCAGATGTTCGACCTGGTCGCGGACGTGCGCCGCTATCCCGAGTTCCTGCCCTGGGTGACCGCGATGCGCGTGCGCCGCGACGGTGACACCGAGACGCTGGCGGACATGATCGTCGGCTTCAAAGGGCTGCGCGAGACCTTCACCTCGAAAGTGGCCAAGGCGCGCCCGGACACGATCCGCGTCGAATACGTCGACGGGCCGCTCAAGTATCTCCACAACGACTGGCGTTTCCGTCCCGACGGGGAGGGCGGCTCGCTGGTCGACTTCACCGTCGACTTCGCTTTCAAGAACCGAATGTTCGAGATGCTCGCGGGGCAGGTTTTCGGCGTCGCGCTGCGCCGGATGATCGGCGCCTTTGAGGAGCGCGCGCGCGCACTCTACGGCGACTCGGTCGCTGGCTCCTCGTCGGGTTCGGGCAGCAGCAGTTCCAGCGCGCACAGCGCCGCCTGAAGTCGCACCCCGGCGCGGCCGAGGTCGCCGAAGAAGCGCTTGTCGGCGACCACGTTGGCGGGATCACCCGCGCGCTCGGCGCGCGCGAACACCACCGTCCCGACCGGCTTCTTCTCGGTCCCGCCGCCCGGACCCGCGACGCCGGTGATCGCCACCGCGACGTCGGCCTCGGACTGCGCCAGCGCCCCCTGCGCCATGCTCCACGCCACCGCGATCGAGACCGCGCCGAACGTGTCGAGCACGTCGCCGCTCACCCGTAACTGGCGCTGCTTGGCCTCGTTGGAATACGTGATGAAGCCAGCGTCGAACACGTCGGACGAGCCTGCGATCTCGGTCAGCGCGGCGGAGACGAGCCCGCCGGTGCAGCTCTCCGCCACCGCGACGCGGCGCCCGGCGGCGCGATTGGCCTCGATCACGCGGCGCGCCGCGTCGACCAGCTGCTGCGGAAGAACGTCGTCGCTCACGGCGCGGTCGCCGCCGCGCAGACCGGCAGGTCGGGGATCGCGTCGCGCTTGCCCTTGCTCTTCTCGGCCTTGAGATATTGTAGCGTCGCCACGACGATGCCCGCGGTGTTGCGCGCCGGCAGCGGCTCGAGCAATGTCACCAGCCGGTCGAGCGTCCCGCAGTCGCCGCGCTGGATCCGCCCGGTGATCTGCGGCGCGAAGAGCGAGGTCAGCATCGGGCGCGCATAGTCGCTCAGCAGCAGCAGTTCCACCGCCGGGTCGCTGAGCTTGGCGATCGCGGTGCGCGCCGCGGGCCAGGCGCGGTCGGCCTCGCGGTCATATTTCTGGAGCAGGGCGCTGTCCGACTTCCGCAGCAGGCTGGAGGCGGGCAGCGCGGCACAGACGCGACCGGCGTCGCGGATGATCTCGGGCAGGGCGACCAGCGCGATCGACTCGGCGTCGGTGCTCGACAGGCAGCGGTCCTGCGCGGCGGCGGGGGGCGCGGCGAGCAACGCGACGACGGCGAGCGCCGCGGCGAGCGAGGGGAGGCGGCTCATGCGTCGAACCCGCCGGGCAGCGTGACAGTCGCGACCGCCTGCGCGGCAATCCCTTCCCCACGGCCGGTAAAGCCGAGTCGCTCGGTGGTGGTCGCTTTCACGCTCACCCGATCGGTCGAGAGGCCGAGAAGTTCCGCGATCCGCGCCTGCATCGCGGCACGGTGCGGGCCGATCTTGGGCGCCTCGCACATCAGCGTGAGGTCGACGAAGGTGACGCGCCCGCCGCGTGCCTCGACCAGCGAGCGAGCGTGCGTGAGGAACTGTCCCGATTCGGCACCGCGCCATCGCGGATCGCTCGGCGGGAAGTGCGTGCCGATATCGCCCGCCGCGATCGTGCCGAGCACCGCGTCGGTGATGGCGTGGAGTGCGACGTCGGCGTCGCTGTGGCCGGAGAGACCCTGGTGGTGCGGGATCAGCACGCCGCCGAGCCACAGCTCCTCGCCGTCCTCGAGCCGGTGCACGTCGAAGCCGCTCGCCGAGCGGGTCTCCACGCCGACGCGCGCCGCCGCGGCGGTGAAATCGGCGGGGTAGGTGATCTTGTCGAGCATCATGTCCCCTTCGACCTGCGCCACGCTCAGCCCGAGCGCGCGCACCATCTGGGCGTCATCGGTCGCGGAACCGCCCTCCCACGCCGCGTGCGCGCGCGCCAGTGTGGCGGCGTCGAACGCCTGCGGCGTCTGCACGCGCGCGAGCGTCTCCCGCGCTATCGTGGCACCGTCCGTCGCTACAAGCGTGTCGGCGACCGGCAGGACCGGAATTGCGCCGGGTGCATCCTTGAGCGTGGCGAGCAGGCGGTCGATCACCGCGTGCGGCACGAACGGTCGCGCCGCGTCGTGCACCAGCACGCGCGTCGCGCCAGCGGCGGCCTCGAGCCCCGCGCGCACCGAGTCACGCCGCTCGAAGCCGCCGATCACCCATTCGGCGCTGGGCACCGCCGCCGCGAGCAGCGCCTGCTGCCCCGCGCCGATCACGACGATCACGCGATCGATCGCCGGGTGTGCCGACAGCGCGGCATGGCTCCACGCGATCATCGGCCGGCCCGCGACGGGCGCATATTGCTTGGGCGCGGCGCTGCCGCTGCGCGAGCCGCTGCCGGCGGCGACGATGAGGGCGACCGTGGTCATGGCGGCGCGCCCTAGCCGCTCCGCGCCGACCTTGCCAGACCGGTGCGCGTCGACTACCTGCCCATTTTTCGAGCAGCAGCGATGAATCAGCCTCTTCCTCCCCGGCTCACGCCGATCCGTGTCGGCGAGGTGAGCGTCGACCAGCCGGTCGTGCTCGCGCCGATGACCGGCGTCTCCGACCAGCCGTTCCGCACCCTGGTCCGCCGCTACGGCTCGGGGCTCAACGTCACCGAGATGATCGCGAGCCAGGCGGCGATCCGCGAGACGCGCCAGTCGCTGCAGAAGGCGATGTGGCACGTGTCGGAGGAGCCGGTGTCGATGCAGCTGGTCGGCTGCACCCCGCACGAGATGGGCGAGGCGGCGCGGCTCGCGCGCGACAAGGGCGCCGCGATCATCGACATCAACATGGGCTGCCCGGTCCGCAAGGTCACCAATGGCGACGCCGGCTCGGCGCTGATGCGCGACCTCGGGCTCGCCGCGGCGATCGTCAAGGAAGTGGTGCGCGCGGTCGACGCGCCGGTGACGCTCAAGATGCGGATGGGCTGGTGCCACGACAGCCTCAACGCGCCCGAGCTGGCGCGCATCGCCGAGGACCTCGGCGTCCGCATGGTCACGGTCCACGGCCGCACCCGCAATCAGATGTACAAGGGTAGCGCCGACTGGGGCTTCGTCCGCTCGGTCAAGGAGGCCGTGTCGATCCCCGTGATCGTCAACGGCGACATCTGCGGGATCGACGACGCCGAGACCGCGCTGGCGCAGTCCGGCGCGGACGGCGTGATGATCGGCCGCGGTGCCTACGGCCGCCCGTGGCTGCTCGGCCAGGTGATGCACTGGTTCGCCACCGGCGAGCGCCGGCCCGACCCGACGCTCGACGAGCAATATGCCGTGATGTCAGAGCATTACGAAATGATGCTGAGCCACTATGGCATCGTCACCGGCGTCAATATGGCGCGCAAGCACATCGGCTGGTACACCAAGGGGATCCACGGCTCGGCCGAGTTCCGCAACGCGGTCAACCAGGAGCCCGACCCCGAGCGGGTCAAGGCGATGCTCGCCGACTTCTACGCGCCGCACCGGATGCGGGACGCCGCGTGAGATCGACGCAGCGCGGGCCGAGCGAGGCCGAGCTGCTCGCCGCGCTGCCGGTCGCGGTGTTGGTGGTCGACCCGGACGATCGCGTCGAACGCGCCAACGCCGAGGCGGAGACGCTGCTCAACCTCTCCGAGCGAGCGATGCGCGGACAGACCGTCGCCGAGCTGCTCGGGGTGGCCGACGCCGAGACGCGGCGCGCGGGACACGCCTTCGCCGCCTTCGACATCGAGCTGGAGATGCGCGGCGGTGTCCGCATACGCGTCGACCTGGTCGAGGCGGCGGTGGTCGACCAGCCCGGCTGGCGCACGATCACGCTCCACCATGCCGCGGCGTCGCGTCGGCTCGGCGTCTCGGGCGACCGAGCCGCGGCGGCACGCGCCGCGGTCGGGGCGGCGGCGATGCTGGCGCATGAGATCAAGAACCCGCTGTCGAGCATCCGCGGCGCCGCGCAGCTGATCGCCGACGGCGCGTCGCCAGACGAACTCACCGGCCTGGTCATCACCGAGGTCGACCGGATCGCCGCGCTGATCGATCACATGGAGGATTTCACCGATACACGGCCGCGCGAGGTAGCGCCGCTCAACATCTACCCGCTGCTGGCGCACGCGCGCGGCGTCGCGTTGGCGGGGTTCGCGCGCGACGTGCCGATCGAGGAACGCTACGACCCCTCGCTGCCGCCGGTGCTCGGCAACCGCGACGCGCTGCTCCAGGTGGTGCTCAACCTGCTCAAGAACGCCGCCGCGGCGCTGGGCGAGCGCGGCGAGCGGCGCATCACCCTCACCACCGCCTATCGTCACGGCATCACCGTGGCGACCGGCAAGGGGCGCGAGCGAGTCGCGCTGCCGATCGAGCTGTGCGTGATCGACACCGGGCCGGGCGCGCCCGACGACATCGCCGACCATCTCTTCGACCCGTTCGTCTCCGGGCGACCCGAGGGCAAGGGGCTGGGGCTGGCGTTGGTCGACAAGCTGGTGCGCGACATGGGCGGGATCGTGCAATATGCGCGCGAGGGCCAGCCGCACCACACCGTCTTCCGCCTGCTGCTGCCGCGCGCCGCGTGACCGGCGGCAAGGTCCTGATCGTCGACGACGACGACGCGGTGCGCACCGTGGTGGCGCACGCGCTGCGTCGCGCCGGCTATAGTGTGCGGACCGCCGCCAGCCTCGCCGACATGGCGCGCGAACTGCGCACCCACCCGCCCGACGTGTTGGTCACCGACGTGGTGCTGCCCGACGGCGACGGCATCGACCATGCCGGCCGGCTCGCGAGCGAGCGCCCCGACATGCCGGTGATCGTGCTCTCCGCGCGCAACACGCTGACCACCGCGGTGCGCGCCACCGAGGCGGGGGCGTACGACTATCTTCCCAAGCCGTTCGACCTCGACACGCTGACGCGCACCGTCGCCGCGGCGCTCAAGCGCGGCGGGGCGGCGGCGGAGGACCGCGTCGTCGAGGAGGAGCAGCTGCCGCTGATCGGCCGCTCGCCCGCGATGCAGGACGTGTATCGCGTCATCGCGCGCGTGATCTCGAACGATCTGACGGTGCTGGTCTCGGGCGAGTCGGGCACGGGCAAGGAGCTGGTGGCGCGCGCGATCCACGATCTTGGCGCGCGGCGCGGCGCGCCGTTCGTGCCGATCAACATGGCGGCGATCCCGCGCGAGCTGATCGAGGCCGAATTGTTCGGGCATGAGCGCGGCGCCTTCACCGGCGCGGCGCAGCGCAGCGCCGGCCGCTTCGAGCAGGCTGCCGGGGGCACGCTCTTCCTCGACGAGATCGGCGACATGCCGATCGAGGCGCAGACGCGGCTGCTGCGCGTGCTCCAGTCGGGCGAGTTCACCACGGTGGGCGGGGCGCGCACGATCCGCGCCGACGTCCGCATCGTCGCCGCCACCAACCGCGACCTACAGCAGGCGGTCGCGGGCGGGCAGTTCCGCGAGGACCTCTATTACCGCCTCAACGTCGTGCCGGTCGCGCTGCCCACGCTGCGCGAGCGCCGCGGCGACATCGCCGAGCTGGCGCGTCATTTCCTCGACCGCGCCGCCGAGGCGGGGCTGCCGCGCAAGACGCTCGCCGCCGAGGCGGTCGCCGCGCTCGAGGCGCACGATTGGCCCGGCAACGTGCGCGAGCTGGAGAACCTCATGCGCCGCCTCGCCGCGCTCTCGCGCGACGACCGGATCGGCGCGGCCGAGGTGGTGGCGACGATCGGTGCCGCGCCCGCGCCCAACGCCGGCCTCTCCGAGGCCTTGCCCGATCCCGGCATCGAGGCGGCGGTCCGCGCGATGATCGAGCGGTTGGCACGCGAGGAGCCGGGCGCGCTCGACGACGGCTCGCTCTACGATCGCGTGATCGGCGCGGCGGAGCGCCCGCTGATCGCGGCGATGCTGGCGCGGCACGGCGGCAACCAGCTGCGTGCCGCCCGCGCGATCGGGCTCAACCGCAATACGCTGCGCAAGCGGCTCGACGCGCTCGGGATCAGCCCGGGCGCGCGCGCGGCGGGATCGGACGAGCCATAAGCTCCCGAAATATGTGTTCTCTGTGCAACACCGATGTTGTAGCGGGGGAGCGATGATCGCGGGAGTCACTCCCTCCTCTTCCACCACGTCGTCCGCCCGTCGGCGGCCGACGGTGACGCCGGCGCTGGAGCTAGCGGTGCTCGCGGTAGCGGTCGCGATCGGCGTGGGCAGCTATTTCTCGGTACGTAGCGAGGGCGGCACCGCCGCGCTGATCGAGCCGCCGGTGGTCGCGCTGCTGCTCGTCGCCAACCTCGTCGCAGGCATCGCGCTGATGATCCTGCTGGGGCGGCGGATCGCGCTCAACCGCGCCGCGCGCTCGCCCGTCGGCGGGGAGGGGCGGCTCCATGTCCGACTGGTGCTGCTCTTCTCGCTCGTCGCCGCGGTACCCGCGCTGCTGGTGACGATCTTCGCCTCGCTGCTGTTCCAATACGGTGTCCAGTTCTGGTACTCGGACCGCGCGCGCGGCATGTTCGAGAACGCCGCCTCGGTGGCGCAGGAGAGCTATCGCAACGAATCGGACCGGGTCGGCCGCGAGACGATGACGATGGCGGGCGACCTCGCCGACTATCTCCGCGCCGACCCGATCGAGAGCAAGCGGTTCGCCGCGGGCCTCGCCTATCAGCTGTACCTCCGTAACCTGTCGGAGGCGTTGATCGTTCAGCGCGGGCAAGACGGCGAGCTTCGGACCCGCGCCCTGGTCAACCCCTACGACCGGCAGCTCGAGCGAGTCGTCACCGCGCCGATGATCGACCAGATCGAGGGCGGGGCCGCCTCGGTGGTGGTGCGCTCGGGCGACCGCGTCGGCGTGCTGACTCGTCTCGACTATCAGCCGCACACCTATCTCTACTCGGCGCGCGTGTTCGACCCGCAGCTCGCCAATCAGCTCAACCGCGGCGCGGCGGTGCTCGCCGACTATCGCCAGCTGATCGCGCGCGCGCGCTCGCTCCAGCTCCGGTTCAACGCCGCGCTGCTGATCGTCTCGCTGCTGATCGTCGGCGTCGCGGTGTGGATCGCGCTCGCGGTCGCGGACCGGCTGGTGCGCCCGGTCGGCGAGCTGGTGGACGCCGCACGCCGCGTCGAGGGTGGCGATCTCGCGGCCCGCGTGCCCGAGACGCCGGCGCGCGACGAGGTCGGCACGCTCGCCAACGCCTTCAACAGCATGACGGCGCGGCTGGAGACGCAGAACACTGCGCTGGTGACCGCCAACACCCAGCTCGAGAACCGTCGCGCGCTGATCGAGGCGGTGATGTCGGGCGTGTCGGCGGGGGTGATCTCGATCGACTCGCAGGATCGCACGATCCGACTGGTCAACAGCTCGGCGCAGACTTTGCTGGGGCTTGACGCGCCGCCGGTCGGCCGGGTGCTGCGCGCGGTCGCGCCCGAGCTCGACGCGATGCTCGACGAGGGCGCGCGCGAGGCCAACGTCCAGCACAATGTCCAGGGGGAGATGCGGACCTTCGCGGCGCGGATCGCGCGCGACGGCACCGGACCGATCATCACCTTCGACGACATCACCCAGCAGCTGACCGATCAGCGACGCGCCGCCTGGGCCGACGTGGCGCGCCGCATCGCGCACGAGATCAAGAACCCGCTCACCCCGATCCAGCTCGCCGCCGAGCGACTACAACGCCGCTACGGGAGCAAGATCGAGGCGGGCGACACCACCTTCGCGCGGCTGACCGACACGATCGTCCGCCAGGTCGGCGACCTGCGCCGCATGGTCGACGAATTCTCCTCCTTCGCGCGCATGCCCAAGCCCGTGTTCCGCGAGGAAGCGCTGGTCGACATCGCGCGCCAGACGATGTTCCTCCACGAGGTGGCGCATCCCGGCATCCGCTTCGTGCTGGAGCATGATGAGCCCGCGCCGACCCTGGTGTGCGACCGTCGCCAGATCGGCCAGGCGCTCACCAACATCGTCAAGAACGCGGTAGAGGCGGTCGAGGCCGCCGACGTCAGCGAGGGCGCGGTGACGATGGCGCTGCGTGAAGGCGAGGGCCGGGTCGTGATCGAGGTGGCCGACACCGGCGTCGGCCTGCCGCTCGAGCGCGACCGTATTGTCGAGCCCTACATGACGACGCGCGCGCGCGGCACCGGCCTGGGGCTCGCTATCGTTAAGAAGATCGTGGAGGAGCATTTCGGCACGATGACCTTCGCCGACCGCGCCGGCGGCGGCACCGTGGTGACCCTGTCGTTCGACGCGTCGCTGCTCGCCCCGCTCGCCGCCGAGGATTCTGTCCCGCCCGGTGCGGGCTCCACCGACGACGATCGCACGATCGCCGCTTTGACCAGGAATCGGATCTAGACAGCTATGGCGATCGACATCCTCGTCGTGGACGACGAACTCGACATCCGCGAACTCGTGGCCGGTGTGCTCGAGGACGAGGGCTATGAGACCCGCATGGCCGGTGACAGCGACGCCGCGCTGGAGGCGATCGCGACGCGTCGCCCCAGCCTGGTGCTGCTCGACGTGTGGCTGCAGGGCTCGCGGCTCGACGGGCTTGACCTGCTCGAGGAGATCAAGCGGCGCGATCCCTCGATCCCGGTGCTGGTGATCTCGGGCCATGGCACGCTCGACACCGCCGTCGCCGCGATCCGCAAGGGCGCCGCCGACTTCATCGAGAAGCCGTTTCAGGCCGAGCGGCTGCTGCTGATGGTCGAGCGCGCGACCGAGACCGAGCGGCTTCGCGCCGAGGTGGCGAGCCTGCGCGCGGCCTCGGGGCGCGGCACCGATCTCACCGGCAGCTCCACCGCGGTCAACGCGGTGCGCGCGACGCTCAAGCGAGTCGCGGGGACGGGCAGCCGCGTGCTGATCGTCGGCCCCGCCGGTGTCGGCAAGGAGGTGGCGGCGCGGCTGCTCCACGGCTGGAGCCAGCGCGCCCACGCCAATTTCGTCATCGTCAGCACGGCGGGCATGAGCCCCGACCGGGTCGAGGAGGAATTGTTCGGGGTAGAGGAGGGGGGCGACCTCGTCCGCACCGGGCTGCTCGAACAGGCGCATGGCGGGACATTGTTCCTCGACGAGATCGCCGACATGCCGCAGGCGACCCAGGCGCGCATCCTGCGCGTGCTGACCGACCAGAGTTTCACGCGCGTCGGCGGGACTCGCGTGGTCAAGGTCGACGTGCGGGTCGTCTCCGCCACCGCGCGCGACCTCTCGCTGGAGATCGCCGAGGGCCGCTTCCGCGAGGATCTCTACTACCGCCTCAACGTGGTGCCGGTGACGATCCCGCCGCTGGCGGAGCGGCGCGAGGACATCCCCGCCCTGGTCGAGCATTTCGTCGCGCATTACGCCGCCGAGCGTCGCGTGCCCGTGCCCGAGATCGCGACCGACGCGCTGGTCGCGCTCCAGTCCTACGACTGGCCGGGCAATGTGCGCGAGCTGCGCAACGTGGTGGAGCGGACCATCATCCTCGCCCCCGGCGACCGCATCGGCCGCATCGACCTGGATCTCCTCCCCGCCGAGGTGCTCGGCGGCCACGACGCCGGCCCGGGCGCGACCGCGATCATGGGGGCGCCGCTGCGCGAGGCGCGCGAGACTTTCGAGCGCGAGTATCTGCGCGTCCAGATACGGCGCTTCTCGGGCAATATTTCGCGCACGGCGAGCTTCATCGGCATGGAGCGCTCGGCGCTGCATCGCAAGCTCAAGCTGCTCGGGATCACCGAGACTCGGGAGGAATAAGCAGTCAGGACCTTACCTCAGCGCGCGCCGTTCGTGCTGAGGAGAGGGTGAGCTCGTCGAAGCCTCGTCTCGAAGCACCGCCACGACCGGTGTAGCTGCGCTTCGAGACGGCGCTTCGGCTTCGCTCAGCGCCTCCTCAGCGCGAACGTGGGTAAGACAGGCGCCCGTGATCACCCCACCTAGACGCGCCCGCGGCGGAACCCTATTTTACGCTCGCCGCTTACAGCGCGGCACGTCCGACGCCGGCAACGGCGCACCCCGCGGGGAACCTCCCGCCAAGAACAAGGACCCTTCAATGGCCGACAAGCAGACCTCGCTCCAGGACCTGTTCCTCAACGCGCTGCGCAAGTCCAAGACTCCCGTCACGATGTTCCTCGTCAAGGGGGTCAAGCTCCAGGGCATCGTCACCTGGTTCGACAACTTCTCGGTGCTGCTGCGGCGCGACGGCCAGTCGCAGCTGATCTACAAGCACGCGATCTCCACCATCATGCCCGCCGGCCCGATCGACGTCGCCGGCATCGTGGGGCAGCTCGGCGAGGGCGGCAAGAAGCAGCTGTTGCAGGACATCTTCCTCTCCGCGGTGCGCAAGTCGGAGGACCCGGTCACGATGTTCCTCGTCAACGGCGTGATGCTGCAGGGTGCGATCGCGGGCTTCGACCTGTTCTGCATGCTGCTCCAGCGCGACGGCATGTCGCAGCTGGTCTACAAGCACGCCGTCTCGACGATCCAGCCGTCGCGCCCGCTCAACCTCGCCGAGGAGCAGGCCGCGGGGGAGGACGAGTGAGGAAGTCCGCATGAGCGGCGGCTTCGAGCGCGACCGGGACGAATTCTCGCGCGGTGCGCGGGCGGTCGTGGTCTATCCCGACCTGGGCGGCTCGTCGCGCGACGCCGAGGCGCGGCTGGAGGAGACCGCCGGGCTCGCCGAGGCGATCGGCGTGGTGGTCGCCGATCGCGTCGCGCTGCGCATCCGTACGCCGCGGGCCGCGACGCTGATCGGCGCGGGCCAGATCGAGGAGCTCGCCGCGCGTGCGCGGATGGAGGAGGCCGGGCTGGTCGTCGTCGACGGCAGCCTCACGCCGATCCAGCAGCGCAACCTCGAGACCGCGCTCGAGACCAAGGTGATCGACCGGACCGGTCTGATCCTCGAGATCTTCGGCGAGCGCGCCGCGACCGCCGAGGGGCGGCTCCAGGTCGAGCTGGCGCACCTCGATTATCAATCGGGCCGGCTGGTGCGCAGCTGGACCCACCTCGAGCGCCAGCGCGGCGGCTTCGGCTTCCTCGGGGGCCCCGGCGAGACCCAGATCGAAGCCGACCGCCGCCTGATCCGCGACCGCATGGCGCGGCTGCGGCGCGAGCTGGAGCAGGTGACTCGCACCCGCGGGCTCCACCGCGAACGGCGCCAGCGCGCGCCCTGGCCCGTGATCGCGCTGGTCGGCTACACCAACGCGGGCAAATCGACGCTGTTCAACCGCCTCACCGGCGCGCACGTGATGGCGGAGGACCTGCTCTTCGCCACGCTCGACCCGACGCTGCGGCAGATCAGCCTGCCCGGCATCGACAAGGCGATCCTCTCCGACACGGTGGGCTTCGTCTCGGAGCTACCGACCCAGCTGGTCGCGGCGTTCCAGGCGACGCTGGAAGAGGTGGTCTCGGCCGACCTGCTGATCCACGTCCGCGACGTGGCGCATCCGGATACAGCGGCGCAGAAGGCCGACGTCGAGGGCGTGCTCGCCGATGTCGGCGTGAGCGAGACCACGCCGCGGATCGAGGCGTGGAACAAGCTCGACCTGCTCCACGGCGAGGCGCGCTCCGAACTGCTCGACGAGGCGGCGCGGCGCGACGACGTGGTGGCCTTGTCGGCGCTGAACGGGGAGGGGGTCGACGAGCTGATCCGGCACGTCGCCGACCTGCTGACCCAGGGCCACCAGCGCTATGCCATCGCGCTCGACGCGGGTGACGGCGCGGGGGCGGCCTGGCTCCACGCCAACGGCGAGGTGCTCGACCAGCAGGTCGAGGGCGACCGCGTGCGCTACGAGGTGCGCATGGCGCCCGCGGTACACGAGCGCTTCCTGTCGCGGCAGGGGTGAGGAGAGCGTTGCGCGACGGTGCTTCGAGACGGCACTTCGACGAGCTCAGTGCCTCCTCAGCACGAACGGCGCGTCGTGAAACGAGCGAGTGCCTCCGTTAGCGCTGAGGAGAGGCTGAGCCTGCCGAAGCCTCGTCTCGAAGCGTTGTCGGCCTCTTACCCCGCCTTCACCCGCTGCCATAGCGCCTCTTTCTCCTCCAGCGGCAGCGCCGCGAAGCCGGCGCCGCCAGCCGCCTCGATCGCGCGGAAGCGGCGCTCGAACTTGGCGTTGGCCGCGCGCAGCGCCTGCTCCGGATCGACCCCGAGGTGCCGCGCCCAATTCACCACCGCGAACAGCAGGTCGCCGATCTCCTCGACGCGCTCGGCCTGATCGCGCGCCTCCTCTACCTCGATCAGTTCCTCGTCGACCTTGGCACGCGATCCGCTCGCGTCGGGCCAGTCGAAGCCGGTGCGCGCCGCCCGCTTCTGCAACTTCTCCGCGCGAACCAGCGCGGGCAGCGCCACCGCGACGCCGTCGAGTGCCCCGGCCGCGCCCTTGTCGGCGCGCTCGGCCGCCTTGACCTCCTCCCAGAGGTGGTGGCCGCCCTCGGCCAGGTCGCCGAAGATATGCGGGTGGCGGCGCTCCATCTTGTCGCTGATCGCGGCGGCGACATCGGACAGGGCGAAGGCGCCTTCCTCCTCCGCGATGCGGCTGTGAAAGACAACTTGCAGCAGCAAGTCGCCGAGTTCGTCGCGCAGCTCGTCGATCGCACCGCGCTCGATCGCGTCGGCGACCTCATAGGCCTCCTCGATCGTGTAGGGCGCTATCGACGCGAAGGTCTGCGCCCGGTCCCACTCGCAGCCGCCCGGGCCGCGCAGACGCGCCATGATCGCCGCCAGCCGATCGATCTCGGCGCTCGTTCGCTGCTCGCTCATGCCGCCGCGCTAGCAGCCGACGACGCGCGCGGCCAGCGTCAGCGCGGCGGGCGGTCGGCGGCGTCGTTGACCTCGATCCAATAGCCGTCCGGGTCCTGGGTGAAGATCTGGCGGACACCGTCGGTGCGCGTGCGCTTGATCTCGCCCACCTTGCCGGCATAGTCGGTCCAGGTTCGGCCGGTCTTCTTTAGGTAGGCGATCACGGGATCGAGGTCCCTCACCGTCAGCGCGAAGTGGATGATGCGTGGGGGCGGGGTGAACGGCACCTTGATCGCCTGGATATGCAGCTCGACGCCGTTGCCCAGCCGCAGCCAGCGCGGACCGCCCGGCGCGGCGTCGAGCGCCGCGGGGATCTCGCTCAGTCCGAACGCCTCCTTGTAATAAGCAACGCTGCGCGCCTGATCGGTGACGTTGATCGCGACATGGTTCATCGTCGCCTGTGCCATCGCCGCGACCGGCACCAGCCCAGCCATCAAGACGAGCGCTGCCAAGAAAAACCGCATTATCCTCTCCACGTCGGTCCTGATATCGAGCTCCCGCGGCGCAGGAGCCCGCGACCCACTCAGCCCGGGCTCGGCTGGCCCGGCTTGAGCAGCTCGAGCACCGCCGCGGTCATCGCGGTGGCGCCAGTGGTCACCACCGCGCGCGGGTCGACCTTGAACAAGGGCGAGTGATGCGACGGCACCGGCGGCCCGCCGTTGGCCGCGGCGTCGAACGCCGCCTGCTGGGTGCCGCCGACCGCGAAATAATAGCCCTTCACGCCGAGCTCGGGCTGGACGAAGGCAGCGAAATCCTCCGCGCCCATGCCCTTCTGCTGGAACGGGATCACCTTCTCCGCACCCAGCGTCGTCGCCATCACGCCGTTGAGCCGGCGCGCCAGTGCGGCGTCGTTGATCGTGGTCGGCGTGCCCTCGATCACCTTGACCACCGGCATTTTGTCTGCGGGCATGCCGTTGAGCTCGCCGATCCCGCGTGCGACCCGCTCGATACCGACGAGCAGCTGCTTGCGCGTCGCCTCGTCGTTGGCTCGGACGGTAACCTGCAGCTTGGCCTCGTCCGAGATGATGTTGTGCTTGAGCCCGGCGTGGAAGCTGCCGACGGTGATCACGCCGGGGCGGAGCGGCTGGCGCTCGCGGCTGATCAGCCCCTGCAAGGCAATGACGAGCTGGCTCGCCATATAGACCGGGTCCTTGCCGGTGTGTGGGCTCGCGCCGTGCGCGCCGATCCCGGGAACGGTGATGTCGACGCTGTCGGACGAGCTGTACTGGATGTCCTCGGACGCCGAGACGGTGCCGGCCAGCCCTTCCGAGTTGGAGTGATAGGCTAGCGCGTACTGCGGCTTGGGGAAGCGCGTGTAGAGCCCGTCGCGCAGCATCGCCGCGGCGCCGCCGACACGCTCCTCGGCGGGCTGGACGATGAAGACGACTGTGCCCGCCCAGCGGTCTTTGAGCGCGGCGAGCCGGCGCGCGGTGGCGAGCAGGCCGACGATATGCGTGTCGTGCCCGCAGGCGTGCATCACCGGCGCCTCGACACCGTCGACGCCGACCTGGCGCGCCTTGCTCGCGTTCGGCAGCCCCGACTTCTCCTCGACCGGCAGCCCGTCCATGTCGGCGCGGACCAGCACGACCGGCCCCGTGCCGTTGCGCAGCACGCCGACCACGCCGGTGCCGCCGACCTTGTCGGTCACCTGCATCCCCGCGACCGCGCGCAGCGCCGCCGCCATCTTGGCCGCGGTGCGCACCTCCTTGAACGAGAGCTCGGGGTTGCGATGGAAGTCGTCCCACATCGCGCCGAGTGTCTTGTCATAGTCGGCGCCGATCGCCGCGGCATAATCCGGTGCGGCGAGCGCGGGCGTGGCGACGAGCGACAGCGCGGTCGCGGCGAGCAGGTAGCGCATGTGATTTCCCCTTTGGCGCCCAGCGTAGCGGCAGCGCGATGCGACGCAACGTCGCTCAGTGCTTGACCGGTCGCGGCGAGAGCCAGCCGCCGTCGGCGAGCCAGTCGTACAGCCGATCGGGCCAGTGCAGGATCGAGAGTCGCTCGGACTCGTCGAGATTGAAGGCGTGGCCGCTGTCGGCATACATGTGCAGCTCGGCCGAGACGCCGGCGCGGCGCAGTTGCTCGTACAGGGTGACGGTGGGCGCGGCGCAGCAGTCGTCGCGGCTGCCGGCGACGAGGAAGGCCGGCGGCGCGGTCGCGATCGCCGGCGCCGGCACGCCGCGCGGACCAGGAAAGACGAGCACCTGGAAGTCGGGTCGGGCGGAGAGCGAGTCGATCGCGTCGGTGCGCGGTCGCCCGATCGGCTCGGGATGGTCGGCGACCTGGGTGACGAGCTCGCCGCCCGCGGAAAAGCCCATCGCGCCGACCCGCGCAGGGTCGATGCCGTATTCGGCGGCGTGCGCGCGCACCCAGCGGATCGCGCGGCGGGCGTCGTCGGCGGCGTCGCGCTCGACCGTGTAGGTTGAGCCGGGCTCGTTCGCGAGCCGGTACTTCAGCACGAAGGAGGTGATGCCGGCGCGGTTGAGCGCGGTCGCCACCTTGGTGCCCTCGTTGGTCCAGACCAGCAGCTTGTGACCCCCGCCTGGCAGGATCACGATCGCGGCGCCGTTGCGCTTGGCGGCGGGGGCGGGGAAGGGGATCAGCGACGGGTCATGGATGTTGCGGACCCAATAGTCGCGCGCGACCTCGGCCTCGGCGCGGCGGCGCCTGACGCCCGGCGCGCCGTTCGGCCACAGCGGGATCCGGTCATAATGCGGCGGCCGCTCAGGTGCCGGATCCTGCGATGCCGCCGGCACGGCGATCAGCGACGCGAGGAGGAGCGCGAGGCCGGATCGTCTCAGCTGCACAAGGCACCCCCGTTGGCGCGGTCACGACATGAGTCACTTATGGACTGCTGCCGCAGATTCTCGCGCTCGCGCTCCCACTCCCACTTTGTCTTGCACGTGCGATAACCGGCGACCAGCGAGCCGGTCCGAACGAACCGCTTGCAAATCATCTTGTCGCGCGCGTCGGCGGCGCGCTCCGGCGCGTCCGCGGTCTTCGTCTGGCGCGCCTGCACCGCCGCTCCACTAACACTCGCGAATATGAAGAGGAGGCCGCCGAACAGCGTGCTTCCGTCGCCCACCCGCATCGCTTTTCCCCCAGGAAACAAACCCTAGTGAAGCATAGCGATGAGGCAGGGGCAATGTTCTCAGCGCATCACGCTCAGCAGATCATCGACGCTGCCGGTGGCGAACGCGGTATGTTCGTCGCCGATCGCGTAGGGCAACAGGATGCGGCGGCGATGCAGCAGCGCGCCGCAGCTATAGGTCACGTTCGGCACATAACCGCCACGCTGCTCGGCGCTGGGGAAAAGCAGCGGGGAAGGGGTGCGCGCCAGCACCTTCCTAGGATCGTCACGGTCGAGCAGGCAGGCACCGACGCAATAGCCGCGCACGAGCCCGACGCCGTGCGTGAACACCAGCCAGCCCTCGTCGATCTCGATCGGCGAGCCGCAATTGCCGATCTGGACGAACTCCCACGGATATTTCGGTCGCATGATGATATCGCCGCGCTCCCAATGATGCAGGTCGAGGGAGCGGAGCAGCCAAATATTCTCATTGTCCTGGCGGCCGAGCATCACGAAGTCGTCGCCGATCCGCCGCGGGAATAAGGCCATACCCTTGTAGCCCGCCATCGCGCCGGTGAGCGGGCGCATCTCATAGGTGCGCACGTCGATGCCGCGCAGCAGCTCGGCGCGGGCGACGCGGCCGTCGAACGCGGTGTAGGTGCCGATGACGCTCTGCGTACCGTCATGGTCAGTGAAGCGAACCAGCCGAAGGTCCTCGACGCCGTTGCGCTGGCTCGGCAGGATCGGGAAGATGACCGTCTCCGAGATGTCCTCGCTGTCGTCGGATCGCAGTCGGACCCAGCCCGCGTCGTCGTCGCGCTCGATGCGCGGCGGCACGCCCTGAGCGCTCGGCGGGTCGACGGTGAGCTGGGTGCCGCCGTCCCAGCTGCCCGAGCGGAAGGTCACCGAGGAGATATGCCCCTCGCCGACGCCGCGCAGCGAGAGCAGGAAGGAGAGGCGGTCGTCGTTCGGATCCTGGTCGGGAACCGCGACGATCGAGGGGTTGAAGAGCGCCGCGCTCTCGAAAGCATATTCCTGGCTGAAATAGGCGCCGACGAGCAGCCGATCGCACTCCGCCGTGACCTCGATCCCGATCGCCTCGCGCACCTCGTCGAAGCGGCGAAGGAAGACCTGGTCGACGCGCCGGTGGCGCGGCCGCATCGCCTCGTGCAGCAGCCGCAGCATGCGTTGGCGCATCGGTTCGTCCAGCGCCATCAGCCGCGCCGCTACCGCGCCGGCGCGGCTCGGCTTGCCCGCGGAAAACGCCTCCGGATAGTCGAAGCTGAACGGCCGGATCACGGTGCGAGCGGGATCGGGCTTGAGCTCGAGGTCGAGCGTGGTGAAGACCGAGGCGGCGTCCATGTCAGCCCTCATGATGGTTGCGCAGCCGATAGCGCGCGGGGCGACGCTAATATCCGTTAGGAAAGGTTGCCGACATCCGACGCGCCAGAGTCAGCCCCTGTTGCCGCCATTTAGAAAAGGCACATTCTCCGCCAGATAGAAACGACACCTCGTGGCAGCGGGGGCAGCGTGGAGCTCCCCAAGCAGCGCAGCGCTGCCTCCGCTGAGGCGGTCACCTCTCGAGTGTTGCGCCCTTGGACCCGCTGCTCCAGCAGCGGGCTCGGTCACGCCGGTGAGAACCGGTTGCGCAAAGGGCAGCCAGACAGGTCGGAAAACCTTCTGTTTGCGGTGTCACAACCGTTCGGTTGTGACACCTCATTGTGCTCCGCGGGCGCCGATGGCTAAAGCGGGCAGCCGGAAACGTTGCACCTGTCAATTATCGTCACAGCCTGAGGCCGAACCTAGGTCCGACGAATGTCATCGTGGAATAGAGTAGGATCGTCAGCAGGCACGCCAATCCCAGCGCCAGCCAGAAAGACAGGCCCTGCCGGAGCAGAACGGGAATGACGAGAAACATCGGTAGCGATGGCAGGACGTACCAGAACGTCGCCGCAGAGTGCGCAGCCATGTTCTCCGCGTCCGGCTTCGCGTTCCACAGCCAGATCATGCTCAGCACCGACACAAGGGGAAGTGACGCGATCAGCGCCCCGAAACCGGGATAGCGTTTCGCCAGCTCCGAGGCGACGGCGATGAGCACCCCGGAGATCGCTGCCTTGATGGCCAGATAGATCATGATTTGCTCGCCCGAGCCGGCGCGTCCGTCTGCGCCAGTTTCGTAAGTCGGCGAGGCA
The DNA here is from genome assembly GCF_019429485.1 of Sphingomonas citri. GTDB lineage: Bacteria > Pseudomonadota > Alphaproteobacteria > Sphingomonadales > Sphingomonadaceae > Sphingomonas > Sphingomonas citri. The sequence continues at coordinate 207,023 of NZ_JAHXZN010000001.1, forward strand.
AATCATCCAGCACCCGGCGCGCTTCACCAGGTCGCAAGTTGCGCCAGCGCCGCACTTCCTCACGCGAGCGACCGCACCCCTGGCACCAGCCACTACGACCATCGAAGCCGCATAGCTCGACGCACGGCGATTTCATGGTTCATCGACGCTCGATGGTCAGGTGGGCGAGTTCGTGCACCGGGGCAAGCCGGCGTTCGATCAGGTCCCGGGTCATATTGTCCTCACCGATAACGCTGACGATGGCGGCATGAGCTTCCGGTCCGACGCGCCAGACGTGGAGATCGGTGATCCGTGCATCGCCAGGTGTCTCGACCAACTCGCGGATTTCGTCAGCGACATGATTGTCAGTCCGGTCGAGCAGGATGGCCGATGTGTCCCGCATCAGCGTCCATGACCAACGCGCGATGACGATCGCGCCGACGATCCCCATGATCGGGTCCATCCAGACCCAGCCCAGATATCGCCCTGCGACAAGGGCGGCGATGGCAAGCAACGAGGTCAGGGCATCGGCCAGGACGTGGATGTAGGCCGAGCGCAGATTGTTGTCGCCGCCATGGCCATGACCATGGCCGTGGTGATGCCCATGCCCATGATCGTGCCCGTGGTGGTGCCCATGGTCGTGCCCGTGCCCGCCGGAAAGCAGGAAAGCGGAGGCGATGTTCACCAGCAGGCCGATCACCGCGATCCAGATGGCTTCACCGAACGCGACGGTGATCGGCTGGAAAAGCCGGACAACGGACTCGACGCCGATCGCAAGCGATATCAGGCCCAGAACCATCGCCGAAGCAAATCCGGCAAGATCGCCCACCTTGCCAGTGCCGAAGCTGTAGGCCGGGTTGCGGGCGTGGCGCTTCGCGTAGGAATAGGCAGCCGCCGCGACGCTCAGCGCACCAGCGTGGGTCGCCATGTGAAAGCCGTCCGCAAGCAGCGCCATCGAGCCCGTCACATAGCCAGCGATGATTTCGCCGATCATCATCACGGCCGTGAGCACGACGACCCAGCGCGTGCGCCGCGCATTCTCGTCGTGCGCTGCGCCAAGGTAGACATGCTCATGGGTGTGAACGTCGAGTTCGGACAGAATAGCCATCAGCGGACCTACTTTGCGTAGCGGCGGATCACCGCCAGCAGTTCTTCGGCACCCTCGGCGCGTTCCTCGTCGCTCAGCCCGGGCCGCGCGACGTGCGCTTCCAGGTGTTCGGCGATGATCTCGTCCATCAGGCCGTTCACCGCACCACGAACGGCTGCGACGAGGTGCAGCACCTTCGTGCATGACGCGTCAGCCGTCAGTTCGCGCTCCACGGCATTCACTTGACCTGCGATGCGGCGAACGCGCGCGACGAGATCGGCATTGGTCCCGGTAACGTGTGACATAGGAGTACCCCCTATGTCTATTTTTTGCCAAGCGCAATCGGATGGGATTGATCGGATTGCCCTATCCCGCTAGGTGCTGCGTCGTTCCTTGGGGAGTAGCCACCCGCTGTGCGGGGTCCTCGTCAACATAATCGCCGGCATCTTCGGATTGCCGTCGTGGCGTGGACAGCAAGCCATTGGGCTTGCCCGGCAAGACCAACGACGTGTCGCCTCTAAGTGGCCGGAGGTAGGCTCGTCGTTGTTTGTCAGGCCCGTGAGTGATGTTGCATGACTGGTATTTTGACGCTTGGCGCCCTTGGCGCCAGCCTGTCCGTTGACGCCTTCGCGGCGTCGCTCGGCAAAGGCGCGACGGAGCAGCGGAGCCGTTGGTCGGACGCGATGCGCGTCGGCATCGTTTTCGGCTTCTTCGAGGCACTGACGCCGGCGATCGGCTACCTGCTCGGCTATTTGCTGAACGACTGGATCGCCAGCTACGACCATTGGGTGGCGTTCGGGCTTTTGCTCGCGGTCGGTGCCTATATGATCCGCGAAGCCTTTCAGAAAAACGATGCGGACGAGGCTTGCGAGCCTTCCAGTCCGGGTTTCTGGCGTCTGGCCGCGACCGCCATCGCTACCAGCATCGATGCTGCGGCCGTCGGGGTCTCCCTTGCGCTCATGGACGTGAACCTTTGGATCGCATGTGCGGTCATCGGCGGGATCACGACGGTAGTCGCGACGGGCGGCATGATTTTGGGCAAGCATGTCGGTCCCTATCTCGGTCGCTATGCTGGCATCCTTGGTGGGTTCGTTCTCGTTGCCATCGGCGGATCAATCCTGTTCCAGCATCTGTCCGGCGCGGCGTGATGGAGGGGTACAACGTGGCAGGGACGCAAACCGGAAACCGCATTACCAACCGCGTGCCAGCCATCAGCTCAGGCAACCGCCGGTGACGGGCGAGGCAGCGACGAAGCCGACGAACATCCTGAAACTGGCGGCGGGGAGCATCCTCGTCAGCCTGGTCGTTCTCGGCCTGAAATACCTCGCCTATGCCCTGACAGGCAGCGTCGCGCTCTACTCGGATGCGATCGAGAGCATCATCAACGTCGTCACGGCTGTGGCGGCATTTTTCGCGATCCGGATCAGCCTGCGGCCGGCCGATGCCGATCATCCCTATGGGCATTCCAAGGCGGAATATTTCTCCGCTGTTCTGGAAGGCGTGCTGATCCTTGTCGCCTCGCTCGCGATCCTGCGGGAAGCCTATGGCGCGTTTCGCGATCCGCATCCGTTGCAAGCCCCTGCGCTGGGCCTTGCCGTGAGTGCCGGCGCTTCGGCGCTGAACGGCCTATGGAGCTGGCTGCTAATCCGCGCCGGCCGGCAACGCCGTTCGCCGGCACTGGTGGCGGACGGCAAGCACCTGCTCACCGATGTCTACACCTCGGGGGGCGTGATAGTCGGCGTATTGCTGGTCGCGCTGACCGGGTGGGAGATCCTCGACCCCATCCTTGCTGCACTGGTGGCGCTCAACATCCTGTGGGCAGGCTGGCACCTCATCACGGAAAGCGTCGGGGGACTGATGGATACCGCGTTGCCGCCCGAGGACCTTGCGGCCGTCGAGGCGACGATCAATGCGCACATGGACGGAGCGCTGGAGGCGCACGATCTTCGCTCCCGGCATGCCGGCCGTATGACGTTCATCGACTTCCACTTGATTGTGCCCGGATCGATGACCGTCGATGCGTCGCATGCCATCTGCGATAGAATCGAGGCGGCACTGAGGGTTGAGCACCCGGACAGTGTTATCTCGATTCACGTCGAGCCGGAAGCCAAGCGGAAGCACGGCGCGATGACGATCGGCTCGACTACCTGAGAACTGGTATTCGTAAGCGATGGCCTTCCAGCACGGCCATCGTCTGCGAAAAGCGGAGTGTCACAACCGTCCAGTTGTGACACCTTCGCGCTCGCACGGTATTTCAAAGCCTTGCAGGTGTCAGAAGGCCGGTTCAAAAATGTCCGCTTCCGAGATGGGAGACGTTCCGCGGATGACTGCCTTTTGGTCGGTAGCTGTCGCTCGGGCCGGCGGGATCAATGGCAGCTATCGCTCCCGGAGCGCCCGAAAGCCGCCCTTCAGGTTTCCTGCCAATCTCGGCCATTCACCCGTCAGCACATCCGTCGCGGCGCCAAGAGCCACCAGCCGCGCAGAAAGGTTCTGGCTGGCCGTTTCCGCTTCGGGAATGCCGCGCAACGTCTGGGCGATGATCGACTGAACGACCGCGAGCACGTTCTTGAGGCGATGTGCCAACTCCCCGTTCAGCAGGCGCATATCATCGTCGGCACGTCGCCGTTCGCGGAAGTCGCGGGTGACGGTGCCGTATCCGATCAGGGCGCCGGTCGCATCGGTAACGGGGAACACCGAATAGAGGACGGGGATCGGTGCGCCGGTGCGGAAATGGCGAAAGTCCACTTCCCCCACCCACTGGCCGTCTCGCTCCACCGCGGGCAACACCTCGCGAGCGACCATCTCGGCCTGCTCCGGCGCGAAAAAGTCGGCGATGACAAGCGGCGCGCTTTGATCGTCATCCAAGCCGACAAGCCGCCTGGCCGCGTCGTTCAGGTAGAACACGCTGCCGTCCGTCCGGGCCATACCGATGAAGTCGGTGCTATTCTCGGCCAGCCGCACAAATCGGTCGCGCTCTTCCTCGCTCGCGCGCAGGTTGGTGATGTCGCGCGAGACGGACAGGATCCGATCGGGGCGCCCATCCGGTCCGGCAATCGGGCTGACGGCGACGTGCCACCATTTCGGCGTGCCGCGATAGGTATCGGCCTTGCTGATGAAGCTGCGCGCCTCGCCCTGCCGTGCGGCGGCAATCGCGGCACGAGCCTCCGCGTTGCCCGCTTCCTGCCAGAAGTCCGGCCAGGGGCAGCCGGCGACCTCGTTGAAGTCGCTGATCTCCATGACCTGCTGCCCGCCCTCGCTCATGAAGGTCAGCTTGCCATCGAGGTCGAGCACCTTGATGCAATCCGTCGAGCTGGCCAGCACGCCGGACAGGAACGCCTGTCGCTCTACCGCCTGCCGCTCGCTTTCGATCAGGTCCTGGTTCAGGCGCCGCGCGCGGCGCAGCGATGCCCGCAACTCGGCGGTCAGCATGACCAGACCGACCATGACGATCAGGAAAAGCGACGCGGCCACCCATTGCTGTCCGGGCAGCCAGGTCGGTTGATCGACGGTGCCGAGCGACGCGATGCCGGTCGCCGTCGACAAGCCGACCGCGAGAAGCCCCGATTTCTTGCCCAGGACCAAGGCGATGGCGATCGTCGCCGGTATGAAGAGCAGCCATGGCAGCGTGTCGGGTACGAACGCCACGCGGCCCAACCCCACAGCCAGGATCATGATCGCGGTCAGAACATATTGTGCGGCTCGGGACAGCTGAAGTTCGAGCGACCAGGCCACGATGCGGTCGAAGAAGCTGACAGGCTGGGTACGGATCATCAGGGCGTCCAAGAGCGGACAGGCCCTCTGGCACATCCTCGTCGGCCATTAGCAAAGCCGGACGCGAACGTGAATATGGCCGCTTCGAACGCAGATTGACTGTCACCCCTAAACGCCATCGCTTTCCAGAGAAGGCGGTGCCGCGCGGTGTCAGCTATGGCCTCGGCGTTCCCGTAAGCAGACATTCTGCATTCCTGCCAAAGCGGTCCTTCCGCTAACCTGCCAATCTCGGCCATTCACCCGCTGCGCCGGCCGGACACACCTCAAACGTCTGAGATTGGCAGGAAAGCGGACGTTCGCGTCGCCAGCAGCAGACGTTTGAACTTTCGATCACCCGAGCCGACGATTGCTGCGTCGCGATCATAGGTCGAGAGCTTCAGCCGCACATCGTTCCGTTCCGGACGGAAAGCAGGCGGGTCAGGCGGCTCTGGCGAATGCGTCGCGATGATCGCGCAGGAAGCTCGCGAAGTCCTTCGGGGGCTCGCCGGTCAGGCGTTCGACTTCGCCGGTCGGATCAATGTCGTGGTGGCCTGCCACCATGTCGCTGAATTGCGCGATGAGCCCATTGGCCATCCAACGCGAGTTGCCAGCCAGCCGCAGGACCGTGCGGAACACCGGCACAGGCAGATCGAGGTAGCGCACGTTGCGCTCCGTCACCTTCGACAGTTGCGCGGCAGCGTCCTTCATGTCGAAGGTCTGTGGCCCGGTCAGGAAATAGGTCGCGCGGCTGTGCCCGTCTTGCGTCAGCACGGTTGCGGCGACCCGCGCGATGTCGCGCGAGTCGATCCAGGACACCGACCCCTTGCCGGCACCGAGTGGCAGATAGCCCTTGGCCACCGGTTTGGTGAACCACAGGAAGTTCTGCATAAACGCTGTCGGCATCAGGATGGTCCAGTCGACGCCGGAAGCGCGCAGGTGATGATCGATCAGCGCATGGGCTCTGGCCCAGGGAATTTTCGACCGCACGTTACAGTCCGACGCGGAGATCTTCACGATCCGACCGACGCCTGCCCGCCTGGCCGCGTCGATCGCCGCCGTCTCCCGCGCGACCTGGGGCGGCTCAGGCGCGGTGACGAGGAACAGCGTGTCGATGCCGGTCATCGCGGCCGTCAACGTCTCGGGTCGGTCGAGGTCGCCGAGCGCCGCGTCCACGCCATCCTGGCGCAAGCGATCGATCTGCTCCTGCTTGCGGGCCATCGCGCGGAACGGCGCGCCTGCTTGCTTGAGCTGCCGGCAGACCTCGCCGCCGATGCCGCCGGTGGCGCCTAGAACCAAGATCATGACAGGGTTTCCTCATCGGTGTGGGAGACAGAGGCCGATGCGCCTTCGACACGATCGAGCCTCTCGGTGATGACGGCGATCATCTCGTTCAGCGTGGCGTTCGCGGCTTGCAGGCGCTCGCTCCCGATCTGGTCCGCGATGGCCTGGTCGAGCGGCGCAACTACGTTTTCCGCCTCGACGACTGCTTCCAGGCCGGCGGGCGTGAGAACGACTAGCTTGGCGCGCTGGTGGTGAGGGTTGCTCTGGAACTCGACCAGCCCTCGCGCCGCGAGCACATCGACAATGCGCTGCACCGCTTGCCGCGTCAGGCCCATGTTACGGGCAATCGAGGCGGTAGGCAGCGGCATGGGCGAGTAGCGCAGCGCCGCCAGCACCTGCCACCAGGCGCTGGTTAGGCCGAGATGCGCGACAAGCTCGTTGCCGGCACTGACAAGCCGGCCATTGGCAGCGAAGACCGCCAACGCTAGCTCGCGCACGTCATTGTTCACAATCGACATACGACAACGCGCTTCCAATATGACATCATCCTGTCAAATGAAGCTATAGGCGTTCGGTTCCGCGGGTCGCGTAAGCTGACATTCAGGACGTCACACAACCGGTCGGGGGCGACGCCGGTGCGCCCGCGCGGCTTGTGCAGGGCTAGTAGGCCTCAAATCCGTCCTAGGATGCCGCTCGTGAGATGGGCAACTTGCCTCGGCTTTGACCGGCTTCGGGTTGAAAGCTGACGTGCGGCGCCGGACAATTTGATGTCCGGTATTGGCAGGAAAGCGGACAGGCGGCTTTTGACACAAAGCGGACGTTGCGGCGAGCGCGCGAAGCGCGGAAGATGACGAATGTCTACCGCCCCATATTGCTGCGACCGGCTCGCGAGCGACCTAAGCCACGCGTGCACCATTCACGCTGACCGAACCGATTGTCCCGACGCGTTCATCGCTGAGATGAATGGCGGCTTCGGGTTAATGGTTCACGATGGCGGCTGCAGCGCTATCGAGATTGCCTTCTGCCCGTGGTGCGGCACCGCCCTGCCGCCGATGGACCGCTAATGGCAGGCCTCTGACCTAGAGGCCCTGGCTGTGTCTATCCGGCCCTCGGCCGGATCTCACCGCGGTCCAGCCGCATCAGCGTATCGAACCGGCTCACTTCGGCAGCACTCATCGTCAGCACCGTCATCGCTCACACATCCTCAATGTCCGAGGATGGTTATGGCACCGGAGGCCCGCTGCAGAACGGCTGTGCCTTTTCTAAATAGCGGGAGTGTGCCATTTGTACGTTGCGTCTACACGTCAGAGTCAGCCCCACAAAGTGATAATATGTATTATGTAAAGAGGGCGACGATCACGAACAATGCGATGAAGACCCCACCCCAGGCCAGCGCATAGCGGAAGATCGCTTGTACCGGCATGCGTCGCGCGACGAGCGCGGACACCGGCAGCACCAGCACGAGCAGCAGGATCAGCCCGGCGCCGACACGCTCGCTCACGCCGTGATCTCCCAGCCGTCATAACCTGGCGCGACGCCGCTGGGCAGCTCGGCGAGCAGACCGGCATAATCCATCGACTGATCCATATGGACCAGCACCGTCCTCGCCGGCCGCAGTTCCTCGACCCAGCCGAGCACGGTCGCGAGATCCGGATGGGTCGGGTGCGGCCGGCGGCGCAGCGCGTCGACGATCCAGACGTCGAGGCCGCGGTACAGCTCGCGCATCGGCGGTGTCATGCCGCTGATGTCGGTGGCGTAGCCGACCGAGAAGCCGGCCGCGGTGAAGCGCAGCCCGGCTGAGCTGATCGAGCCGTGCGGCTGGTCGACCACCTCGATCGTCAGGCCGCCGACGCTGAGACGATCGGGCAGCAGCGACAGCTCCACGGTGGGTGGATAGCCGCCGGCACCTTTGAACACATAGGCGAACTGCTGGCGCAGCGCCGCCGCACAGCCCTCGCGCGCATAGCCGGGCACGGGATGGCCGAGCGCGTGGTAGACCTGGCGCAGGTCGTCGATGCCGAAGACGTGATCGGCGTGCTGATGCGTCCAGATCACCGCGTCGACCTGGCCCACCCCGGCGACGAGCAGCTGCTCGCGCATGTCAGGGCTGGTGTCGACGAGGACCCGCACGCCGTCATGCTCGACCAGCAGCGAGGAGCGTGTCCGGCGATTGCGTGGCTCGGTGGGATCGCAGTCGCCCCAGTCGCCGCCGATCCGCGGCACCCCCGACGACGTGCCCGAGCCGAGGATGCGTACCCTCACGCGGCCCGCGTCTTGCTGAAGAGCGCGTGGAAGTTCTCGGCGGTATAGCGCTGAAGTTCCTCGACATCTTCGCCGCGAAGCTGGGCCAGGAAGGCGGCGGTGTCGGCGACGAAGCCGGGCTCCCCGGTCTTGCCGCGATGAGGCACCGGCGCGAGGAACGGCGCGTCGGTCTCGATCAACAGCCGCTCGCGCGGGATTCGCGCCGCAGTCGCGCGCAGCGCTTCGGCGTTGCGGAAGGTGACGATACCAGAGATCGAGATAAACATCCCGATGTCAAGCGCTTGATCGGCGAAGCTGTCGCTCGCCGTGAAGCAGTGGATCACGCCCGCATAGGCCCCCTGCTCCATCTCGTCGCGCAGGATCGCGGCGGTGTCCTCCTCGGCGTCGCGCGTGTGCACGATGATCGGCGTGCCGCTCTCGCGCGCCGCGGCGATGTGCGCGCGGAAGCTCGCCTGCTGCCGCTGGCGGTCGGAATGATCGTAGTGATAGTCGAGCCCGCTCTCGCCGATGCCGACCACGCGCGGGTGGCGCGCTCGCTCGACCAGCTTGGCCGTGTCGATGTGCGGGTGCTGGTCGGCCTCGTGCGGATGAATGCCGACGCTGGCCCAGACGTCGGGCTCGCGCTCGGCGGTGGCGAGCACCGCGTCCCACTCGCGCTCGCGCGTGGCGATGTTGAGCATCGCGGTGACGCCGCGCGCGCGCGCGCGCTCGAGCACTGCGGATTGCTGCTCGAACACGCCCTCATAGTTGAGGTGGCAGTGGCTGTCGGCGAGCATCAGGCGGGCTCCGTCTCGGCGGGCAGCTCCAGCCGCGGGAAGGCCGGCGTCGGGGGCGCGATCGTCGCGCCGGCGTCGACTTGGCGCTGGTACCAGCCATCGTCGTCGATCGCTTCATGGTCGCGCTCGTCGGCGTTGATCTGGTCGAGCACCCTGCCCGCACCCTCGGGCACCACCGGCAGGATCGCGATCGCGAGCATGCGTATCGCGCGCACCAGCGTTCGGAGCACCGCGTGCATCCGCTCGGGGTCGGTCTTGCGCAGCGACCAGGGCGCCTGCGCGTCGATATATTGGTTGCACGCGAACACGCCGCGCAGCCACGCCTCGACCCCCTGGCTGAGCAGCAGGTCGGTGAAACCGGCGCGCAGCCCGGCGCAGGCGACCACCACCTCCTCGATCAGCTGCGCGTCCGCTGCCTCGGCGCGGCCTGCGTCGGGAAAGGCGCCGCCGAGGTTCTTGGCGATGAACGACAGCGTCCGCTGCGCCAGATTGCCGAAGGCGTTGGCGAGTTCGGCGTTGACTCGCGTCACGATCGCCTCGGCCGAGTAGCTGCCGTCCTGCCCGAAGCTGACCTCGCGCAGCAGGAAGTAGCGCAACCCGTCGACCCCGAACGCCTCGGCGAGATCGAGCGGATCGACCACATTGCCGAGGCTCTTCGACATCTTCTCGCCGCGGTGGAGCAGGAAGCCATGACCGAACACCGTCTTCGGGAGCGCGATCCCGGCCGACATCAGGAAGGCGGGCCAGTAGACCGCGTGGAAGCGCACGATGTCCTTGCCGATCAGGTGCAGGTCCGCCGGCCAGTAGCGTAGCTCCCTGTCCGGATAGCCCGCTCCGGTGAGATAGTTGGTCAGCGCGTCGACCCAGACGTACATGACGTGGCCGGGGCTGCCCGGCACCGCCACGCCCCAGTCGAAGCTGGTGCGCGACACCGACAGGTCTGACAGCCCGCCCTCGACGAAGCGCAGGATCTCGTTGCGCCGTGCCTCGGGGCGGATGAAGTCGGGGTTCGCCGCGTAGAAGTCGAGCAGCGGCTGCTGGTACTTCGACAGGCGGAAAAACCACGTCTCCTCCGCGGTCCAGGTCACCGGCGTGCCCTGCGGAGAGAGCTTGGCGCCCCCTTCCCCCTCGGTCAGCTCCTTCTCGTCGTAGAAGGCCTCGTCGCGGACCGAATACCAGCCCTCGTAGCGGTCGAGGTAGAGGTCGCCAGTGTCCGCCATCGCCTGCCAGATCGCCTGGCTGGCGCGGTGATGGTCCGCGTCGGTGGTGCGGATGAAGCGATCGTAGCTGATCGCAAGTTTGTCGCACATCACCTTGAAATAACCGGACATTTCGTCTGCGAGCGCGCGCACCTCGACGCCGCGGTCGCGCGCCGTCTGCACCATCTTGAGCCCATGTTCATCGGTGCCGGTCTGGAAGCGGACGTCGCGCCCGGCCTGGCGCTGGAAGCGCGCGATCGCGTCGGCGGCGATCGCCTCATAGGCGTGGCCGATGTGCGGGCGGCCGTTGGGATAGCTGATCGCGGTGGTGATGTAGAAGGGATGGCCCATGCCGCGCCTCCTAACGCTCTCCCTCGCGCGATGCCAGCCGCGCGACGATGCCGGCGAGCTCGTAGACGGTGCCCTGCTGGTCGAGCGACAGCGCGCGTGCCGCCGCGGCGACCGAGCGCGCCTCGTCATAGGCGTCGAGCGCGGCGCGCAGGTCGGTACCGACGCGCGTCGCGGCGGCGCGCGCGATCAGCGTCGGCACGCGATCGAGGAAGGCCTCGTAACGCGGCTGCGCCGCCTTGAGCGCGAGCGACTTGGCGAGCGCGCCGCGGCGCGTCAGCGTCGGGTCGCCGTCGCGTGCGATCCCGGCGAGCGCCTGCTCGATCGCGCCGAGGTCGAGCCCGGCATAGCCGAGCGCGCGGCCGGGCGAGCCCTCGCCGGCGGCGGCGAGCGACGCGATCTCGTCCGGCTCAGCGTCGGAGAGCGCGCCGCGCAGCACCGCCGCCATATCGTCGTCGCCGAGAGGCTCGAACCGCAGCACGCGGCAGCGCGAGCGGATCGTCGCGAGCAGCCGGCCGGGCGCGTGGCTCACCAGCAGGAACACCGTTCCCGCGGGCGGCTCCTCCAGGCTCTTGAGCAAAGCATTGGAGGCGCCGGGTCGCTCGAGGTCGTCGGCGGCATCGATCACGATCGCGCGCCGCGGCGAGAGCGACGGCATCGTGCCGAGGAACGGGCCGAGCGCGCGCACCTGATCGACCGTGATCGAGCGCGCCAGCTCGTCGTCCTTGTCCTTCTTCGGCAGCCGGCGCAGCTCGCGGTAATCGGGGTGCGAGCCGGCCGCGAGCAGCGTCGCGGTGCGATGGTCGGGCGGCACGGCCAGTCCTGGGGCCAACTCGCCAGGAGTCATCGCCTCGGCGAGCAGCCGCGCCGCCGCGGCGCGCGCGAAGGTGGCCTTGCCGACGCCCTCGGGGCCGGCGAGCAGCCAGGCGTGGTGGACGTTGCCGCCGCGCAGCGCGGCGGTGAAGGCGTCGACCGCGGCGCGATGGCCGCGCAGGTCGGTCACGGCAGCCAGTCCGCCAGCGCCGCGAGCATCGCGGCGGTCACCGCCTCGGGCGGCTGAGCGGCGTCGATGCGGCGGAAGCGCTCGGGCTCGGCAGCGGCGAAGTGCGCGAAGGCGGTGGCCACCGCGGCGTGGAAGTCAGAGCCGCGCGCCGCGAAACGGTCGCTCGCCCCGCGGTCGCGCAGCGCCGAGCGCTCGGCGCCGAGCGCGAGCGACAGCGTCAGCAGGAACGTACGATCCGGAAGCAATCCCTCGCTGCCGAAGGCGTGTAGCGCCAGTACGTCGGCGTCGTCGATACCGCCGGCCACGCCCTGATAGGCGCGCGTCGAGTCGACGAAGCGGTCGCAGATCACCCAGCGGCCCTCATCGAGCGCCGGGCGGATCACCTTCTCGACATGGTCCGCGCGCGCCGCGGCGAACAGCAACGTCTCCGCGCGCGCGCTCCACCGCCCCGGCTCGCCCTCGAGCAGCAGCGCCCGGATCGCCTCAGCGCCCGCACTGCCGCCGGGTTCGCGCGTGACGACCGCCTCGACGCCGCGCTCGCGCAGCGCCGCGGCGAGCGCGCGCGCCTGGGTCGACTTGCCGGCCCCTTCCCCGCCCTCCAGGCTGAGGAAGCGCCCCCGCGACATCAGAACAGGCCGCGCAGGCCCGCCATGGCGCGCCCGAAGAAGCCCGCCTCGCCGACGTCGCGCGCCGCCACCAGCGGCATGCGCTGCTCGGGCAGGCCCGGCGCGGAGACGACGAGATCGGCGATATGCGCGCCCTGCTTGATCGGTGCCTTCACCGGACCGTCATAGACGATCTTGCCCGAGAGCTGCGGGCGCGTGCCCGAGGGGACTGTCACCGCCAGCGCTTTGGGCGCGACCAGCTCGACCTCGCTCGAGTCGCCCAGCTGCACCGCCGCGGTGCCGACGGTCTTGCCCGCCTTCACCACCGGGCGCGCCTGCCAGGCGCGGAAGCCCCATTCCATGAAGCGGATCGACTCCTGCGCGCGCTGGTTGAAGCTGGTCAGCCCCGCGACCACCATCACCAGCCGGCGCCCGTTCTGCTCGGCCGAGCCGGTGAAGCCGTAGCCGGCTTCCTCGGTGTGGCCGGTCTTCAGCCCGTCGGCGCCGGCGACGCGTCCCAGCAGCGGGTCGCGGTTGGCCTGGGTGATCGCGGCGCCCGCGCCCATGGTCTTGCCCCAGGTGAAGTCGCGGCGCGAGTAGAACTGCTTGTAGAGCTGCGGGAACTCGGTGATCGTCGCGGCCGCCAGCTTGGCGAGGTCGCGCGCGGTGACATAGGTGACGCCGCCGTCGGGCCAGCCGTTCGACGTGCCGAAATGGCTGTTGGTCAGCCCGAGCTTCTGCGCGTTCTCGTTCATCCGCTCGGTGAACGCCTGCTCGGTGCCCGAGGCACCCTCGGCGATGACGACGCAGGCGTCGTTCCCCGACAGCGTGACGATGCCGTACAGCAGGTTCGCCACCGACACGCGCTCGCCGACCGAGAGGAACATGGTCGAGCCCGCCGCGGGGCCGTGCCAGCGCTGCCACGTCTCGGGGCGCACCTCATATTCGGTCGACAGCTTGATGTCGCCCGCCTTGATCATCTGGAAGATCGTGTAGACCGTCATCATCTTCGCCATCGAGGCGGGCGGCATGCGGCGGTCGGCGTCCTTGGCGTAGAGCACCGCGCCCGAGGACAGGTCCTCCATGAAGGCGACCGGCGCGGGCGTGTCGAACTGCGGCGCCGCCGCCATGGCGGGATAGGCGACCGCGAGGACGGCGGCGGGCAGCGCGAGGACGGTCAGCAGCTTGGTCATGGGGCGGAATCCGGTTCGATGGCAGGCAAGGGAGATGCGTGGGTTCGCGTCGAGGCTCGCGCCCTAGCGCGCGATCGCGTCGGCGAGCAAGCCCACCGACAGAGCGTAGAAGTTAGAGCAATTATAGTCGAGGATGACGCGATAGTTGCTCGTCAATAGAAAGGCGGTGGCGCCAGGCCCGTCGGGCTCGATCAGCACCGCCTGCACCTGATCGCCGGGCCAGCGGCCACCGAGCGGTGCCAGCCCCAGCGCGCGCCACTCCGCCATGCTGCGCCAGCCGCTGTGCCGCTCGAACACCCGCGGGCAGCGCGGCGACACCAGGCGGTTGGCGACACTGCCGCGCGAGAAGCCCGCGGGCACGCTGACCGCGACGCCCCACGGCTCACCCGCGCGCCATCCCGCCTGCGTGAAGTAATTGCCGATCGAGGCGAGCGTGTCGGCCGAGGAGTTCCAGATGTCGATGCGCCCGTCGCCGTCGCCGTCGCGCGCGAGGCGGAGGTAGACCGAGGGCAGGAACTGCGGGTTGCCCATCGCGCCCGCCCAGCTGCCGACCAGCTGCGAGCGCGGCACGCCGCGGTCGATCATCTTGAGCGCGGCGATCAGCTCGCCCTCGAACAGCGGGCGGCGACGCCCCTCATAAGCGAGGCTGGCGAGGCTGCGCAGCAGGTCGAAATTGCCGGTGTACGAGCCGTAGTTGGTCTCGTGCCCCCAGATCGCCACCATGATCTGCTCGGGCACGCCGGTCTCCGCCTCGACGCGCGCCAGCTTGGCGCGGTTGGCAGTGTACGCGGCACGCCCGCGCGAGATGCGGGCGGTGTCGACGTGCGCGGCGCGATAGGGTGCGAACAGCGGCACCGGTGCGTTGGGGCGCGCCTCGGGCTGCTGCTGGTCGAGCGCGACGACGCGCGGGTTGAAGGTGAGCCCGGCGAGCGCGCTGTCCGCCGTGGCCGAGCGCACCCCCGCGGCGACCGCGCGCGCGCGGACCTGCGACAGATAGGTCTGGAAGCCCGAGGCCTCGGCGTCGACCGCGGACGGCGCGACGCCTTGCGCCGAGGAGGCAGGCGCGGCGAGCAGGAGGAGCGTGGCGGCGATGCCGCGGGCGAGCGTTGCGACCGCTGTCATGGTCGGGGCGTTCTGGCACAGCGGGTCGGCGCACGGAACCGCTAATCGAGCGAACCCTTGCACTCGCCCACGCGTCGCGCTTAAGCGGGTCGCCTGCGGAGAGGTGGCCGAGTGGTTTAAGGCAGCGGTCTTGAAAACCGCCGTGGGTTCACGCTCACCGTGGGTTCGAATCCCACCCTCTCCGCCACCTGATCCGACCGCGCCTGTATGTTGCGGCTCGATCGAGGTTGCCGACATAAGCTGCTGTATTCGCTTGCAACTACTCTCTTTGCGTCAACGTTTTTGGTGTGACGAAACGAGGAGACGGAGCATGGCACAGAAAGGCGCGGGCGGTAATCCAGGAGCGGTGACCGCCAAAGGCGGCGATGGCGCGCGCGGCAGCCTCGGCACCGGACGCGGCGGCGGTACCGGGACGGGCGCCAAGAAGGCGGCGACGAAGAAGAAGGATGCGTCCGAAGCCGACAACAGCGGTCAGAAGATCAGCGGTGCCTGCCGTTGGGGTAGCGCTCGCAGGGACGATGGATCACCACTGACCAGTCTCCCGCTCGCCCTCTGACGGTGAACGATGGCGCGCCCGGAACGATTCGAACGTCCGACCCTCAGATTCGTAGTCTGATGCTCTATCCAGCTGAGCTACGGGCGCATCGCGGCATGGCATGATGCCGGCCGTCTGCCCCACCTCGCGGCGGGTATCCATTGGCGCGCCCGGAACGATTCGAACGTCCGACCCTCAGATTCGTAGTCTGATGCTCTATCCAGCTGAGCTACGGGCGCGCAATGGAGCGGCGCTGTTAGACGCCACCGCGCGGGGGCGCAAGAGCGTTGCGGTAAGTTTTTCGCGCCTCTACGCAGATCGCATGCCACGCTCCCCGCGCGCCCCGTCGCCGCTCGCCACCGTCCCGCTGATCGGCGTCGCCCTGCTGTCGCTGGTGGGTTGCAGCGCCGACATGAGCGGCTATCCCTCGCTCGCGCCACGGCCCGTCGAGAAGCTCGGCTTCGAGGAACCTGCGACGCCGCCCCCCGCCCCGGTCGCCGCCGACCCGGCGCTCGACGCGCGGCTCGCCGGGATCTTGACGGCGCGTGCTACCGCGGCGCGCGAGTTCGACGCCGCGGCCGAGCGCGCCACCGCCCGGGCGTCGGCGGCGCGCGGCGCGGCTGCCGGCAGCGAGCGTTGGCTGGAGGCGCAGACGGAAATCGCCGAGCTCGACTCGCTCCGCTCGGCCCACGCCGATTCGCTCAACCAGCTCGAGGAACTCGCCGCTGCACGCGCACAGGCGCTGCAACCGGCGTATCCCGCGCTCGAGCAGGCGCTGGACGCGGCGCGCGCCACCGCCGCGACCCAGACCCGCCGCATCGACGCGCTCGCCGCGTCGCTGCCGAGCGGCTGACCCGGGCGCGAGGCGCGTAGGCAAGCCGGTTTTTCCGCGCCGCCCACGTCGTCGTTAAGCCTCGCACGCTCAGAACCGCAGGAGCGGCAGGATCGTCGCGTAGTCGTCGGTCCAGGGCGCGAAGCCCGGGCGCCGGCGCAGCACGTGCCAGTCGCCGTCGTCGCCAGCCAGCAGCGCCTGCGTCCATGGATCGCGCGTCAGCACGATCCAGGACGAGGGGGTACCCTCTTCCTCCTCGTCCATCGGAACGTGATTGAGGATCAACGCGTGCCATCCCCCGGCGCGCGCCGCCGCCGCGACGACGGGTCCAAGATCGATGAAGCGGTTGGAGATATGGACCGCCAAAACGCCATTGTGGGCCAGCACCCGAGCGTAGACCGCGAACGCCTCGCGCGTCAGCAGGTGCATTGGCACCGCGTCGGACGAGAAAGCGTCGAGCGCCAGCAGGTCGAGGCTGCCAGTCGCGGCACGTTCCAGCGACACGCGCGCGTCACCCAGCTCGATCGTCGCGTCCGGCGCACAATCGGCGAGGAAGGTGAAGCGGTGCGTGCGGCTGAGCTCGGCCATGGCGGGGTCGATCTCGTAGAAGCGCCAGCGCTGGCCCGGCCGCGCGTAGCAGGCGAGGGTCCCGGTCCCGAGCCCGACCACGCCGATCCGCGCCTTGTCGCCGAACAGCAGCGGCGCGGTGCGCATCGCGCGGCCGACCCCGGTGGCGGGAGTGTAATAGCTCGTCGGCGTGCGCTCGCGCGCGGCCGTGCCGGTGAGCTGGACGCCGTGCAGCGTCGTCCCATGGACCAGGGTGCGCCGGCGCGGCTCCTCCACCACCGTGTAGACGCCGAAATAGCTGCGCAGCCGCGCCCCCGGCTCGAGCGACAGCGACAGCGAGCGGAAGCCGCCGAACAGCAGCAGGGCGCTCGCCAGCACCAACAGATACGGCGCGCGCGCGCCGAGCGTCAGCAGACCGACGGCGGCAACCACCGCGAACGTCGCGCCGGTGTGGCGCACCGTCCGCAACCCGCCCGCCTCGTGCGCGAACACGCCCGCCACCACCGCCAGCGCGAACGCGATCGCCGCGACGGCGACCCAGCGGGCCCGAGGCCGCGCCCAGAGCACGCGTAGCCCGGCGGCGA
Organism: Sphingomonas citri; assembly: GCF_019429485.1. GTDB lineage: Bacteria > Pseudomonadota > Alphaproteobacteria > Sphingomonadales > Sphingomonadaceae > Sphingomonas > Sphingomonas citri. The sequence continues at coordinate 224,146 of NZ_JAHXZN010000001.1, forward strand.
GCGGCGCCTGCGGCACCAGCGCGCCCGCTGCCAGGATCAGGATGGGATATTCCCAGGTCCAGTCGAACAAGGTCGGCGCCACGAGCCCGGCGAAGACTCCACCCAGCGCGCCGCCGACCGACATGGCGAGGTAGAAGCCGGTCAGTCGCGCCGGCTCGGGACGCAGCCGGTACAACCGCGTGTGCAGCGCGACCGAGATCATGAAGAGCAGCAGCAGCGCCATCAGCGTGCTCGCGGTCGCCCGATCGGCGAAGCCGCCCATCATGATGCCGCCGAACAGCAGGATCGTCACCGGCGCCGCGCGCGTCAGCGAGTCTGCCGGCCAGCGGCGTGCCGCGAAGGCGATGGAGAAGCTCAGCAGGTAGAGCGCGAGTGGGATCACCCACAGCAGCGGCATCGCGACCAGGTCGGTGCTGATGAAGGTCGAGGTCGCCAGCATCATGCCCGAGGGTACCAGGCCGAGCACCACCCAGAGCAGCACGCGCGATCGCGGCGGCGGCGGCGCGCTCGGCGCGACATCGGCGGCGGTCGTCGCGCGCGGCGGCAGCCGGGTCGCGCACAGCAGCACCAGCGCCACCAGCAGCAGATAGCCTCCGCTCCACAGCCAGCGCTGCTGCGTCACGGGCAGCAGCGGCTCGACCAGCAGCGGGAAAGCGATCAGCCCGGCGAAGCTACCGAGGTTGGAGGCGGCGTAGAGCGGATATGGATCGGTGCCCGGCCGCGCCAGCTCATACCAGCGCTGCATCAGAGGCGCCTGCGACGAGACCGCGAAGAACAGCGGCCCGATCGAGAGCGCGAACAGGTACGGCACCCACAAGGCGGGCTCGGCGTCGGCGGGCAGCGCCCGGTCGCTCAGCCCGATCGGGAGGAAGGCACAGGCGGCGAGCAGCAGCGCGAGGTGGATCGCGCGCTGCCGCCGCGGCGCGAGCCGGCCGATCAGATGCGCGTAGCCATAGCCGCCGAGCAACAGCGCCTGGTAGACCAACATCGCCGAGTTCCACACCGCCGGGGCGCCGCCGAGCCGCGGCAGCGCCAGCCGCGCGATCATCGGCTGCACCAGGAACAGCAGGAACGAGCCCGTCAGCATGGTCGCGACGAACAGCGGCGCCACGCCGCCGCGTCGCGACCGTGCCTCAGCCACGCGTCGGCCGGGCGATGCGATAGAGCAGATGGCGGCGAAGCGGATCACCCGCCTCGAGTGCGGGATGGTCGAAGTCGCCGCCGATCACGCGCGTCATGCCGAGCCGCTCCATGAGCAGCCGGCTGCGCGTGTTGCCGGGCACGGTCACCGCCGCGATCGTCGGCACGTCGAGATGCTCCCACGCCCACTCGAGGCAGGCGGACGCCGCCTCTCGCGCATAGCCCCTGCCCCAGTGCGCGCGACCGAGCCGCCAGCCGATCTCCACCTCGCCCGCCACCGGCGGCTTGAGCGGCAGCAGCCCGCACAGGCCGACGAACGCCTGATCGGCGCGGCGCTCGACCACCCAGAAGCAATGGCCGTAACGCGCCTGTGCCGCCGCCATGCGCCGCCACGCACGGCGACTCTCGCGCCGCGTCTCCGACGGGCCGATGTGACGCATCACCTCAGCATCCTGCGCGATGGCGTGGAAGGACTCGACGTCCTCGGCGCGCCAGCCGCGCAGCGTGAGCCGCTCGGTCTCGATCATCGTGGCCGGTCGATCGCGTAGGTCACCGTGGCGCGGCGCGCGTCGTCCGCGGCGAAGTCGGGATGGTCGAAGTCGCCTGCGGCGAGCCGGTGCATGCCGAGCCGCATCATCAGCCGCTGGCTTGCGGCGTTGGCCGCGGCGGTGATCGCGACGACGCGCGGCTCGTCGCGGTGTGACCACGCCCAGTCGAGCCACGCCGCCGCGGCCTCCTGCGCATAGCCCTGACCCCAGGCGGCGTGCGCGAGCATCCAGCCGATCTCGAGCTCGCCGCGGATCGGGGTCGTCGGCGCGCCCGGCTTGAGCCCGCAGAAGCCGATCAGGTCACCCGAGTCGCGGCGCTCGACCGTGCCGAACCCCAGTCCATGTTCGGTGCGGTAGCCGGCGTGGCGTGCGATCGCCGCGTCGCTCGCGGCCTCGTCCTTCACCGGCCCGAGATCCGCCATCACGCGCGCGTCGGCCCACATCGCGTGGAGCGCGGCGCGGTCGCGCGGCTCGGCCGGGCGCAGGATCAGGCGCTCGGTGACGATCACGCGCCGAGCAGCCGCGCCGCGTGTACCGCGTGATAGGTGAGCACGCCCGCGCAGCCGGCGCGCTTGAAGGCCAGCAGCGTTTCCAGCACCATGGCGTCACGGTCGGCCGCGCCCGCGGCCACCGCCGCCTCGATCATCGCATACTCGCCCGACACCTGATAGGCGAACACCGGCACCGCGAAGGCGTCCTTCACCGCGCGGACGATGTCGAGATACGGCAGGCCCGGCTTGACCATCACGCTGTCCGCGCCTTCGGCGAGATCAAGGGAGACCTCGCGCAGCGCTTCCTCGCGGTTGGACGGGTCCATCTGATAGGTGGTCTTGTCGCCCTTGAGCAGCCCGCGCGTGCCGACCGCGTCGCGGAACGGGCCGTAGTAAGCCGAGGCATATTTGGCGGCATAGGCCATGATCTGGACGTTGACGTGCGAGTCCCGCTCCAGCGCGGCGCGGATCGCACCGACGCGGCCGTCCATCATGTCGCTCGGTGCGATGATGTCGGCGCCGGCGCGCGCCTGGTTGAGGCTCTGCCCGACCAGCAGCTCGACCGTGTCGTCGTTGCGGACGTAGCCGGCGGTGTCGATCACCCCGTCGTGGCCATGCGCGGTATAGGGATCGAGCGCGACGTCGGTCAGGATGCCGATGTCGGGCACCGCGTCCTTGATCGCGCGCGTCGCGCGGCAGATCAGATTGTCGGGGTTGAGCGCCTCGGCAGCGTCGTCGCTGCGGCGCTCGCGCGGCGTGTTGGGGAAGAGCGCGAGGCACGGGATGCCGAGATCGTGCGCCTCCTTGGCGCGTGCCACCGCGAGGTCGATCGACCAGCGGGACACGCCCGGCAGCGTCGCGATCGGCTCCTCCACCTGCTCGCCGTCGGTCACGAACATCGGCCAGATCAGGTCGGCCGGGGTGAGGATATGCTCGGCGTGGAGGCGGCGGCTCCAGCCGGCGGCGCGGGTGCGACGCAGGCGCAGCGCGGGATAGGCAGCGTGCATGCCAGCGGCTTTCCCGCAATCGGACGCGCCATGCAAGCGTTACGGCAGCGGAACGCCCGCTCGCGCGTTAGCCGGCGCATGAGAGAGATCCGCTCCGCCGCGCTCGTCGTCAACGCCAAGTCGCGGCGTGGGCGCAAGCTGTTCCGCCGCGCCTGCCGGCGCCTGCGCGAACTGCCGTTCAAGGTCGAGCCGCACGCGGTGAAGGATCCCAAGCACCTCGACCGCACCGTGCGCAAGGCGCTGGAGAAGAAGCCCGATCTGCTGATCCTTGGGGGTGGCGACGGCACCATCAGCGGACTGGTCGATCTCATGGTCGGCCACGACGTCGTGCTCGGCGTGCTGCCGCTCGGCACCGCCAACAGCTTCGCGCGCACGCTCGGCCTGCCGCTCGACATCGACGGCGCGATCGAGGTGTTCCGCACCGGCGCGCCGCGGCGGATCGACCTCGGCATGATCGACGACGATTATTTCGCCAACTGCGCCGCGATGGGTCTGAGTCCGCAGATCGCCGAGACCGTGCCACACCGGCTCAAGAAGGTGGCGGGGCGGCTCGGCTATCTCGGCTGGGCGGGCTATCAGCTGACGCGCTTCCGACCCTTCACGCTCTACGTCGACGCGGGCGATGGCAGGGACGAGCAGAAGCTGAAGGCGGTCGAGGTGCGGATCTCCAACGGCCCCTATCACGGTGGCACGTGGCTGGTGGACGAGGCCGCGGTCGACTCGGGCAAGATCGTCGTCCAGGTGGTGAAGGGACATTACAAGCGCCGGCTGGTGAGCAACTGGGCGGCGAGCTGGCTCGGGCGCCCGGAGCGCCACCATGAGGTGGTGACCTTCTCGGGCACGTCGATCCGGGTGCGCAGCGACCCGCCGTTGCCGATCTCGATCGACGGCGAGGTGCTGGCGCACACGCCGGTGACCGCGCACGTCGCGGCCGGGGTGATCGAGGTGATGGCGCCGCGCGCTGATTCCCAGCCGTCATCCTGAACTCGTTTCATGATCCACGGCTCTGCGCGAGCTTGCGCGTCTACGTGTGCGGCACAGTGGATCCTGAAACGAGGTCAGCATGACGCTGGTTGGTACGGCAAGTTCTGGCGAACCGTTTCGGCCTCCCGCACCATAGGGTCGACTTCGCCCGCCGCGCCCCCTAGATCGCGCGCCATGTCCGCCGTTCCCCAGCCAGAGGTCGTGACACTCGGCTGCCGCCTCAACATCGCCGAGAGCGAGGCGATCCGCCAGCTCGCTGGCGCGGGTGTGGCGGTGGTGAACGGCTGCGGCGTGACGAACCAGGCGATGCGCGACACACGCGCCGCGGTGCGCCGGCTGCGGCGGCGCCTGCCGCACGCCGAGCTGGTGGTCACCGGCTGCGCCGCCGAGATGGACCGCGCCGGCTTCGCCGCCATGCCAGAGGTCGACCGCCTGGTCCCGAACGCCGCCAAGCTGCTGCCGGCGAGCTGGGGGAGCGCGCGCGGCAATGCGCCGCGGCCGCGCGCGCAGACCCGCGCCTTCGTCGGCGTTCAGAACGGCTGCGACCATGCCTGCACCTTCTGCGCCATCCCGCAGGGCCGCGGCGTGAGCCGCAGCGATCCGATCGCCGAGATCGTCCCACGCGTCGCCGCGCTGGTCGAGGCGGGGCAGCGCGAGGTGGTGCTGAGCGGGGTCGACCTCGCCAGCTACGACGACCGCGGCGCCGGGCTCGCGGCGCTGGTCGAGCGACTGCTCGCCGGCGTGCCGGGGCTGGAGCGAATCCGCCTCTCTTCGCTCGACCCGCACGTGATCGACGACTCGCTGTTCGCGCTGCTCACCCAGGAGCCGCGGGTGATGCCGCACGTACATCTCTCGCTCCAGGCGGGCGACGACCTGATCCTCAAGCGCATGCGCCGGCGCCATCGCCGCGCTGAGGCGATCGCGCTGGTCGAGCGGCTGCGCGCCGCACGGCCCGATTTGGCGATCGGCGCGGACCTGATCGCGGGCTTCCCGACCGAGGACGAGGCGATGTTCGCCAACACGCTCGCGCTGGTCGACGAGGCCGACATCACTCACGCGCACGTCTTCCCCTATTCGCCGCGCGCGGGCACGCCGGCGGCGCGCATGCCGCAGGTCGAGCCCGAGGTGGCGCGCGCCCGTGCCGCCACCTTGCGCGCCGCCTCAACCGCGCGGCTCGCCAACCGCCTCGCGCGCCAGGTCGGCACGGTGCAGCGCGTGCTGGTCGAGCGCCCCGGCGACCGCGGCCACGCCCCCGATTTCAGCGAGGTCCGCCTCGCTGCCCCGCTCCCCATCGGCAGCGTGCACGACGTCACGATCGTCGCCGCCGCGCCCGACCATCTCACCGGAACCATCGCATGAGCACGAGCTGGCACGACAAGCTGCTGGGCGGCTTCCGCCGCACCTCCGACCGGCTGGTCGGCAACCTCGCCGGCCTGGGCGGCGCGCGGCTGGAGGAACACACGCTCGATGAAGTCGAGGAGGCGCTGATCGGCTCCGACCTCGGTCCGGAGACCGCCGGCCGCGTTCGCGCGCGGCTCGCCGAGGGCACGTTCGAGCGCAACATGGAGGAGCTCGGCATCCGTCTCGTCGTCGCCGAGGAGGTGGAGAAGGTGCTGGCGCAGGTCGCCAAGCCGCTCGGAATCGACGCCTTCCCGCGCCCGCAGGTGGTGCTGGTGATCGGCGTCAACGGCTCGGGCAAGACCACCACAATCGCCAAGCTGGCGCACCTGTTCCTCGAGCAGGACTATCAGGTGATGCTCGCCGCGGGCGACACCTTCCGCGCCGCCGCGATCGGCCAGCTGCGCACCTGGGCGGAGCGGATCGGCGTGCCGATCGTCACCGGCCCCGAGGGCGGCGACGCCGCGGGCATCGTCTGGGACGCGGTGAAGAAGGCGACCGAGATCGGCACCGACGTGCTGATCGTCGACACCGCCGGGCGGCTCCAGAACAAGCGCGAGCTGATGGACGAGCTCGCCAAGATCCGTCGCGTGCTCGGCCGGCTCAATCCCGCCGCGCCGCACGACGTGCTGCTGGTGCTCGACGCCACCACCGGCCAGAACGCGCTCAACCAGATCGAGGTGTTCAAAGAGGTGGCGGGAGTCACCGGCCTCGTCATGACCAAGCTCGACGGCACCGCGCGCGGCGGCGTGCTGGTGGCGGCGGCGGAGCGCTACGGCCTGCCGATCCACGCCATCGGCGTCGGCGAGCAGATGGACGACCTGCGCCCGTTCGACGCGCGCGAGGTCAGCCGCATCATCGCCGGGGTCGACACGGGGCCGCGCAAGTGAGCGCGACGCCGAAGGAGTCGGCGGGCGCGCGCGCTCTGGTCGATTACGGCCCGCTCGCGGTGTTCTTCGCGGTCAACTTCCTGCTGCCGGGCGAGAGTGCGCGCCGGCTCGTCGCCGCGGTGACGCCCGCGCTGTCCGATCTCACCCGCGTCGAGGCGCTGCTGCTCGCGCGCGTGATCGTCGCTACCGCGGCCTTCGTGCTGGCGAGCGTGGTCGCGCTGGTGATCGCCAAGGCCAAGCTCGGGCGCGTGCCGCCGATGCTGCTGATCTCGGCCGGGCTCGTCATCGTGTTCGGCGGGTTGACGATGTATTTCCGCGACCCGCGCTTCATCCAGACCAAGCCGACGATCGTCTACGCGCTGCTCGCCGCGACGCTGGGCTTCGGTGCCGCGACCGGGCGCCCGCTGCTCCAGCAGCTGATGGGATCGAGCTACCCCGGGCTGAGCGAGCGCGGCTGGCACCGGCTGACGCTCAACTGGGTGTGGTTCTTCGTCGCGATGGCGTTCGCCAACGAGGCGGTGTGGCGCGGCGCCGCGGCCACGTTCGGCGCGCAGCGCGGCTGGGACCTGTGGGCGATCTACAAGGTGTGGGTGGTCATCCCGGTGACCATGCTGTTCGCGGTCGCCAACGTGCCGATGCTGATGCGCCACGGGCTGACACTGGGCGACGAGACGCCGCCGGTGCCGCCCGAGGGCTGAGCCCAGCGCGGCGGCGATAAGGATCGAGGAGAGAGTACGAGCGATGAGCGAGACGTGTCACCCCGCGCCGGCGGGCCTGCCCGACAGCATCGACCGCGCCGGCTATGAGGAGGCCTATCGCCGCTCGGTCGCCGACCCCGAGGGCTATTGGCGCGGCGAGGCGGAGCGGGTCGACTGGATCACCCCCTTCACCCAGGTGAAGGACACGTCGTTCGACGAGGCCGACTTCCGCATCCGCTGGTACGCCGACGGCGAACTCAACGTCTCGGTCAATTGCGTCGACCGCCATCTCGCGACCCGCGCCGATCAGGTCGCGATCGTGTGGGAGGGCGACGAGCCCGGCGAGACCCGCACGCTCACCTATCGCGAGCTGCACCGCGACATGTGCCGCTTCGCCAACGTGCTCAAGTCGCTCGGCGTGCGCCGCGGCGACCGGGTGACTCTGTATCTGCCGATGATCGCCGATGCCGCCGCGGCGATGTTGGCGTGCACCCGCATCGGCGCGATCCACTCGATCGTGTTCGGCGGCTTCTCCCCCGACAGCCTCGCCAACCGGATCCAGGACTGCGACTCGCGGATCGTCATCACCGCCGACGAGGGCTGTCGCGGCGGCAAGCGCATCCCGCTCAAGGCCAACGTCGACAAGGCGGTGGCGCACTGCCCCGGGGTTGAGCACGTCCTGGTGATCCGCCGCACCGGCGGCGACGTGGCGATGACCGCGGGCCGGGACGTCTGGCTTCACGACGCGCTGGAGAGCGTGGACGACGATTGCGCGCCCGAGCCGATGGGGGCCGAGGACCCGCTGTTCATCCTCTACACCTCGGGCTCGACCGGCAAGCCCAAGGGCGTGCTCCACACCACCGGCGGCTATCTCGTCTGGGTCACGAAGACCTTCAAGGAGGTGTTCGACTATCGCGACGGCGAGCTCTTCTGGTGCACCGCCGACATCGGCTGGGTCACCGGGCACAGCTATGTCGTCTACGGCCCGCTCGCCAACGGCGCGACCACGGTGATGTTCGACGGCGTGCCCAACTACCCTGACCACGGTCGGCTGTGGGAGACGGTCGACCGGCTCGGGGTCAACATCCTCTACACCGCGCCCACCGCGATCCGCGCGCTGATGCGCGAGGGCGACCAGTGGGTGACGCGCCACAGCCGCGCCTCGCTGCGGCTGCTCGGCAGCGTCGGCGAGCCGATCAACCCCGAGGCGTGGAACTGGTATCACCGCGTCGTCGGCGACTCGCGCTGCCCGGTGGTGGACACGTGGTGGCAGACCGAGACCGGCGGCATCCTGATCTCGCCGCTGCCTTATGCCACCGACCTCAAGCCCGGCTCGGCGACCAGGCCGCTGCCCGGCGTCCAGCCGCAGATCGTCGACGCCGAGGGCAAGGTGCTCGAGGGCGCGACCGAGGGCAACCTCTGCCTGACCGACAGCTGGCCGGGGCAGATGCGTACCGTGTGGAACGACCACGAGCGCTTCTTCCAGACCTATTTCACGACCTACCCCGGCAAGTATTTCACCGGCGACGGCTGCCGCCGCGACGGTGACGGCTATTACTGGATCACCGGCCGGGTCGACGACGTCATCAACGTCAGCGGCCATCGCATGGGCACCGCCGAGGTGGAGAGCGCGCTCGTGGCGCACGCCAGCGTCGCCGAGGCCGCGGTGGTGGGCATGCCGCACGAGGTGAAGGGCCAGGGCATCTACGCCTTCGTCACGCTCAACGCGGGCGAGCAGCCGTCGGACGCGCTGCGCGCGGCGCTGCGGCAATGGGTGCGCGAGGAGATCGGGCCGATCGCCACGCCCGACGCGCTCCAGTTCGCACCGGGGCTGCCCAAGACGCGCTCGGGCAAGATCATGCGCCGCATCCTGCGCAAGATCGCGGAGAACGATCTCGGCGCGCTGGGCGACACCTCGACGCTGGCGGACCCGTCGGTGGTGGACGCGCTGGTGGCGGATCGAGTGGGGTGAGCGGGGGCGGGTAGCGCTGGTGGCCGCCCCGCCCTCCCCCTCGTCTTTCCTGCCGTCATCCGTAGTCGTCTCAGGATCCACGGTGCCGCGGACTCAGCGGCCGGAGCGTGCGCGGCACGGTGGATCCCGAGACAAGATCAGGATGACGGCAGCAGGACAGGCTAAGGCGGCAACCAACCCCCTCACCAGTCCGCCAGCACCTGCCCGGCGCGGATCGTGTCGCCCAGCCGCAGCCCGTCGCGCAGCCGCGCCGCGGGCGGCAGGAACAGCAGGATGGTCGAGCCGTGCTCGAACCAGCCCATCTCCTCGCCCTTCCCTATCCGCTTGTCGCACGCCACGCGCGCGCTTCCCTGCTCGCGCAGCACCGTCTCGACGTCGAGGAAGCCGAGCCGGATGCTCGCCACCAGGATCGCCGCGACGGGCACCAGCAGCAAAGGTCGCCCTGCCGAGCTCGCCTCGATCACCGCGCGCTCGTTGCGGCAGAAGAGCTGCTCGACCCGCTTGAGCGCGATCGGGTTGACGTTCCAGCAATCGCCCGAGAGGTACGTGACGCCCTCCACCGTCAGGTCGGCCGGCGCGTGGAAGCGATGGTACATCGCCGCGGTGAGCCGCAGCGTCACGTACCAGCCGTCGCGGAAGCGCTCCGCCAGCGCGGGATCGGGCACCAGCTCGCCGAGCCGATAGGGGAAGCCCTTCACCTGATAGACCCGGTCGCCCTCGATCCGGCCGTGCGCCCCGAGGATCGCGTCGCACGGGCTCGCCAGCGTCGCCGGATCGCGGTCATAGGCGCGCGCGCCCGGGCGCAGCCGGCGGATGAAGCCGTCGCGCAGCGAACGGAACTCGGTGGTCGCGGCGTCGGACAGGTCGACGTCGGAGAAGAAGCGCCATGCCGCCAGCGCGGGCCGCGCCACCAGAGGATGCTCCACCGCGGCGATGCGCCCGACCAGCCCGGTCGCCCAGCGTCGCGGTATGCGGTTGGTCAGCAGGAAGTTGAGATCCTCCTGCAGCAGCAGGCGGAGGAAAGCCGAGCGCATTGTCACACCTGCGTCATCGTGAGGGTCTGTGGGGAGGCATGGAGAAAAGGACGTTCGTTGCGGTGGCCGGCGCGGTCGCCACCACCCTGTTCGCGGTCAGCAAGGGACGCGAGCGGCTGCGCCTGTCGCGCGCCAAACATCCCTCGCTCGGCGGGCACGTCCGCATGGCCAAGCGCGTGGCGGGGCAGATCTCGTTCTACAGCCACCCGGAGGAGCGTTTCTTCCGCGCCGACGGCTGCGATCACGCGGTCGCGGCGCGACGGCGCGACGGCTTTCGCGGGCTGAGCGAGCTCTTCGCCGAGCGTTTCCCGCGGACGCTCGCGCTCACCGCCGAGACGCGCGCGGGGCTGTCCGACCTGCAATTCACCGGCCGCTACCGCGTCCCCTTCCCCTTCGCCGAGGTGGTGCGCGCCAAGCTGCCGACCGGCGCCTTCGTCGAGCGAACGGAAGGCGCGTGGCTGATCGACCTGGACGGGAACCGGCTGATCGACTGCACCGGCTCGTACGGGGTCAACCTGTTCGGCAGCGACTTCTACAAGGAGACGCTGCGCGAGGCGGTCGCCACCGCCGAGCCGCTCGGCGCACTGCTCGGCGCCTATCACCCGGTGGTGGCCGACAACGTCCGCCGGCTGTGCGCGCTGTCGGGACACGACGAGGTGTCGTTCCATATGTCGGGCACCGAGGCGGTGATGCAGGCGGTGCGACTGGCGCGCTACCACACCGGCAAGCGCCGGCTGGTGCGCTTCGCGGGCGCCTATCACGGCTGGTGGGGCGACGTGCAGCCCGGCATCGGCAATCCCGTCCCGGCCGATCACACGCTCACGCTCGCCGAGATGAGCGAGGAGACGCTGCGCGTGCTCGCCACCCGCCAGGACATCGCGTGCGTGCTGGTCAACCCGCTCCAGGCGCTCCACCCCAATGCGTCGGCGCCCTCGGACGGCCAATTGGTCGACAGCGCGCGCCGCGCCGGCGCCGATCTCGACGGCTACGCGCGCTGGCTCCACCGCCTCGCCGAGACCTGCCGCGCCAACGGCATCGTGCTGATCGCGGACGAGGTGTTCGTCGGCTTCCGGCTCGCGCCGGGCAGCCTGCTCCGCCGGGTCGGGGTCGAGCCCGACCTGATCACCTGGGGCAAGACGCTGGGCGGCGGGCTGCCGGTCGGCGTGCTCACCGGGCGCGCCGCGCTGATGAAGCGCTGGCGCGACGACCGCCCGGTCGACATCTGCTTCGCGCGCGGCACCTTCAACGCGCATCCCTATGTGATGGCGGCGATGGACTCGTTCCTGCGCCGGCTCGAGACCCGCCCGGTACAGGCGCTGTACGACGGACTCGACGCCCGGTGGGACGCGCGCGCGGCGCAGCTCAACGCCGCGCTCGCCGACGCGGGGTTGCCGGTGTCGGTCGCCAACCTCTCGACGATCTGGACCGTCCTGTACACGCGGCCGTCGCGCTACAATTGGATGCTGCAATACTACCTCCGCGCCGAGGGGCTGGCGCTCAGCTGGGTCGGCACCGGGCGGCTGATCTTCAGCCTCGACATGGATGACGCGCTCTTCGACGAGATCGTCCGCCGCTTCGTCACCGCCGCGCGCGCGATGCACGCGGACGGCTGGTGGAGCGGACCGGCGGTCAGCGATAAGCAGCTGCGTCGGATGGCGCTGCGCGAGTCGCTGCGGGCGCGGCTAATGCGGTGAGACTCAGCCCTCCCCCGTCGCTGTTCCCCGGCGAAGGGCCGGGGTCCAGCTGGGGGACGGCCATGGTGGCTCTCACCAGCGTCCCCCAACTGGACCCCGGCTTTCGCCGGGGAACGATCAGGGGAGCGGAAGTCGCCCCTGACAGCCTCACGCCGCGGCGTGGTGATCCCCGCTGCGCTCGCCCTTGAGCAGCCGCGCGGGCGCGGTGCGGTAGAGGCGGAAGTCGCTGAACGGATCGGTGACGATCTTGGTCGCCCACACGATACCCGTCTCGAGGTCGCGCTCGATCCACAGCTGGGTGACGCGGAACAGGATCGCGACCACCCCGAAGCACAGCCAGCCGAAGCCGACGTGTCGGAGGAAGTCGAGCGCCGTATCGGGTCGCTGGAGCAGCCCGAACAGCGTCGGCTCGGCCGCGAGCACCAGCGGGATCGCCAGCCACAGCCCCATCAGGACGTACTTCCGCGTGAGATTGTAGCCGACCTTGACCTCTTCCTTATACTCGTGGCTGACCCCGTTCTCGTGGTCATAGTCCTTGGGCTCGAAGAAGAAATGGCCGGCCTGACGGCTCGTCATCGCCACACCCCAGGCGAGCAGGCTCGCCAGCGCGGCGTCGACGAACAGCAAAGCATAGGCCACCAGGAAGGTGCAGGCGCTGACGAAGTGCAGGCTCTGATTGACCAGATTGTGATGGTAGAAGCGGTGGTCGTCCCAGCGCTGCTCCTTGAGCTGCGCGCGGAAGCCGGGATTGCCCTGCTCGTCCTCGAAGCGGAGCTTGCGGATCGTCGGCATCACTGGTCCTCCCGGTCGAGCTTGGCGATGCGCACCAGCGAGAAATGGCCGAGCGGCGGGATCTCGCGGCGCTCGATCAGCGCGACGTCGTCGCGCCCGGCGATCCAGTCGGCGTAGAGCGCGAAGGGGAAGTCGGTGCGGAAGCCGAGCCGGCTGGTCACCGGCATCAGCGTCTTCTCGATCGTGCCGCGCACGCCCTTCTCGGCGCCGACGCGCGTGGTGATGACGATCTCGCCGCCCGGCCGGCAGACGCGCGCGAACTCGTCGAGCGCGCGCGCCGGGTTGGCCACCGCGCTGACGACATATTGCGCTACCACGACGTCGAAGCTCTCGTCGGCGAAGTCGAGCGCCTCGGCGTCACCGACGCGGATCGCGTCGACGTTGTGCAGGTTCTGCCGGCGTACGCGAGCGCGCGCCTTGTCGAGCATGTCCTCGGAGATGTCGATGCCGGTCACCCGACTGGTCCGCGCATAGCCCGGCAGCGAGATGCCGGTGCCTACGCCCACCTCGAGGATCCGGCCGCCGATCCGGTCCGCGGCGCGGATCGCGCTGGCGCGACCCTGGCGGAAGACGGGCCCGAACACGAGGTCGTAGATCGGAGCCCAGCGATCATAGGCCTGGGCGACCCCGGCCGTCGTCATCACTGCTGTCATGTCAGCGCATTACCTTCGTTGGACCCGATAGCGGGCGACGGTGATGTCCGACCTCTCTCCACTCGTTGCGTGTCAGCTTCACGACGGATCGGTGACGCGCGCTGTCACGGCGCTGTTACCGAAGTGACATGCGCCAGATGCGAGAAGGGCGGCCCGTCGCCGGACCGCCCTCTCTGGGTTCTCCCCGTCGCGCCGTGTTCCTGCGCACGCAGAATTCCAGAGCGACGAAGGCTGGTGCTTGTGGCTCTGAGCTCCTGCGTTCGCAGGAGCTCAGGCAATATCCGCTTAGCGCTTCGAGAACTGGAAGCTGCGACGCGCCTTGGCGCGGCCGTACTTCTTGCGCTCGACGACACGGCTGTCGCGGGTAAGGAAGCCCGCCGCCTTCACCGGCGCGCGCAGCACCGGCTCATACTTGGTGATCGCCTGGCTGATGCCGTGCTTCACCGCGCCGGCCTGGCCCGAGAGACCGCCGCCCTTGACGGTGCAGACGACGTCATACTGACCCTCGCGCTCGGTAATCCCGAACACCTGGTTGATGACGAGCCGCAGCGTCGGACGCGCGAAATAGATCTCCTGGTCGCGACCGTTGATCGTGATCTTGCCCGAGCCCGGCTTGAGCCACACGCGGGCGACCGCGTCCTTGCGGCGGCCGGTGGCATAGGCGCGGCCCTGCTTGTCGAGCTCCTGCGCACGCAGCGGGGCGCGCTGGACCGGCTCGTCGATGCTGCCGGCGAGATAGGCCTCGGCCGAGGCGTCGGCGGCGTCGGTCTGGACCTCGCGCTGCTGCTGGAGCGCCGCACCGAGGTCAGAGAGGGACTGGCGGTTGTCGGACATTATGCGCCCACCTTGTTCTTGCGGTTCATGCCGGCGATGTCGAGCACCGCGGGGCTCTGCGCCTCATGCGGGTGCTCGGTGCCCTTGTAGATGCGCAGGTTGCGCATCTGCTGGCGACCCAGCGGGCCGCGCGGGATCATCCGCTCGACCGCCTTCTCGAGCACGCGCTCGGGGAAGCGACCCTCGAGCACCTTGGCCGCGGTGACGCCCTTGATGCCGCCGGCATAGCCGGTGTGCTTGTAATAGACCTTGTCGCCCAGCTTGTTGCCGGTGAAGCGCACCTTGTCGGCGTTGATCACGATGACATTGTCACCGCAGTCGACGTGCGGGGTGAAGCTGGTCTTGTGCTTGCCGCGCAGCACGTTGGCAATCACCACCGCAGCGCGACCGACCACCAGGCCGTCGGCGTCGACGATGTGCCACTTCTTCTCCACCTCGTGCGGCTTGGCCGCCTTGGTGGTCTTCATCAGCGCCTTCATGGTGCCTGTGACCTCGTTTCGCGTTCGAATAGAAAAGACGCGCCGCCCCGCCGGGCCTGCGCGTCGATGGCGGTGCATTGCCGCCGCGAGCCTACGAAGTCAAGGTTTCCGCGGCTTTGTCGACGGGTATTGTAATACCATGACGCCAATCAGGCGCGATTGCGGCTCACGGCATGCGCCGCCGCGACTGCGCCGATCAGCAGCAGCGCGGCGTTGGCCTGGTGCGCCACCGCGATCGGCAGGTCGACGCCGCTGAGCAAGGTCGCGATGCCGAGCGCGATCTGCGTCGCCACCAGCAGCGCCACCGCCGCCGCGGCACGGTGCGCGCGCACCTGCCGCGCGCGATGCGTCAGCAGCAGCAGCCCCGCCGCCGCGACGAAGGCGAACCAGCGGTGGATGAACTGAACCACGATCGGGTTGTCGACCGCGTTGCGCCACGCCGGCGCGACCATCGGCGTGCTCGCGGGGAACAAAGCGTCTCCCATCAGCGGCCAACTGGCGAAGGCATAGCCCGCGTCAAGCCCAGCGGTGAAGGCGCCGAACACGATCTGCACCGCGAGCAGCGCGAGCGCCAGCGCCGGCATCGCGCGTAGCGGCGCCGGACGCGCCAGCGGGTTGTCGGAGAGCGCGACGAGGTCGCGCGCGGTCCAGACGATGCCGGAGAGGATGAACAGCGCGGTGCCGAGATGCACCGCGAGCCGAACGTGGCTGACGTCGGTGCGAACCGAAAGACCCGAGGCGACCATCCACCAGCCGATCGCGCCCTGCAGTCCGCCGAGCGCGAGCAGCGCGCCGAGCCGCCAGCCATAGCCGCGCGGCACCTGGCGCTTCACCGCGAACCACAGCAGGGGGAGCGCGAAGGCCAAGCCGATCACGCGGCCGAGCAGCCGGTGCGCATATTCCCAGAAGAAGATCGCCTTGAAGCCGTCGAGCGTCATGCCGCGGTTGAGCTGCTGATACTCGGGGATGCGCTGGTAATTAGCGAACTCGGCCTGCCATTGCGCGGTGGTGAGCGGCGGGATCACGCCCGAGATCGGCTTCCACTCGGTGATCGACAGCCCGGACTCGGTCAGCCGGGTGACCCCGCCGACCACCACCATCGCGACGATCAGCGCGGCGACGCAGTAGAGCCAGCGCGCGATCGCGCGCGGGCGGGTGCTGAGCGAGAAACCGGGGCTGGCCTGAAGCATGTCACCGCTTAGCAGAGGCGGGCGCGCCCGTCGACGCCGCGGCCGCGGCAGCCTCCGCCGCCGCGCGTGCGGCACGCCCCCAGGGCTCCTCGCGGAACCACTTGGTGACGACGTACTTGGTGCCCTCCACCACCGCCATGCCCTCGTGCAGCGTCGCGGTGTTGGGGCTGCCGTCCGGGTTCATATTGTCCCAGGCGAGCAGCATCCCGCGCCGCGGCGCGACGCGTAGCCCGCCCTGCGGGAACCAGGTCGCGCCGCCCTCCTCCACCGCGTTGAGATAGACCATCGCGGTGAAGGTGCGCTGCCCGCCATTCTCGCGCATGCGCGGCCAGTAGCTCTCGCCCTCGTGGAAATAATCGTGGTGCGTGCGGAACAGCTGGCCCGGCGCGTAGCGCTGCCCCTGCATCGTCTCGCCATATTCGGGAGCGATGCCCAGCAAGGCGGCGATCGATTCGTCGACCTGGCGGATGCCGTCGGCGAAACGGTCCATGTCGCAGCTCTCGCTGGTGCGGTTGTTGGGATCGCCGCGGTCGCTCAGCAGCGAGGATGGGCGGCGGTTCGAGTCGATCACCTGGATGAGCCAGTCGCACCAGGGATGGTCGAGGAAGTCGAGGCAGCGCCATGCCGCGATCTGGTCACTGGGCAGACGCTGCATCCGGGGATCGGCATCGAGCTTGGCGGCCACCGCCGCGCCGATCGCGGCGCGCGCGGCGGAGGGGCCGCCCGGGGGAAGGGTCGTCAGGGCCATGCCGGCTCCATCGCGCGGCCCGGGGCGACACGCAAGCTGCCCGCGGCCGCGCTCGGCTCACCAGAAGATGTCGTAGATCACGTCGACCACCTGGCCGCTGTCGAGATCGACCAGCAGCGCGTCGTCATAATAGCGTACCCAGCGGTACGGGCCGTAGGCGTCGGGCAAGCGATACGCGTAGGGATCATCGATCCAGTAGCTGCGCGCGAACAACGTCGGCGCGATCCGGACGCCGATGCCGAAGCGCGTGTAGCCGCCACCCCAACCGTAGGGCGCGTAATAGCGCGGCAGGCGATAGGCATAGCGGTTGCTGCTGCGATAGCCGCTCCAGTCGTAGCGCTGATCGCGCCGCCAGTCGCGATCCCAGCGCGCGCGGTCGTCGCGACCGCCCCAGCGTCCGTTACCGCCATTGCTCCAGGCGTAGCTGCCGCGGTCGCGCCGCTGCCAGGCGTCGTCGTCGCGGTCGCGCCGCTGCCAGCCATCGCCGGATCGCGCGCTGCGCCAGTCGCCGTCGACGCGGGTGCGTGCGTCATCTCGGCCGTCCCAACCGGGCGAGCGGTCGCGCCCGCTGCGCCATTCTGCCCGCGAGCGATCGCTCTCACCGCGCACCGCCGGCGCGGCGCCATAGCCCCAGCCGCCCGGCCGCGCGTCGGGACGCGGCGCCGGTGCCGGAGCGGGCACCGGCGGCGCCCGCCAGCCGGCACGGCCGCCGCGTCCGCCGTTGCCTGGGTCGCGTCGCGCCCAGCCGCCGGTGTCGACCCGCTCCGGACGGTCAGGACGGTTCCAGTCGCCGCGCGGCACCGGCGCCGCGGCCTGCGGACCGGGCCCTCGCGGCGCATCACCGCGCGCCTCGACCCGCGCTTGCATGCGCGCGCGCATCGCGTCGCGCAGCGTACCCTGCTGCGCCGACGCCGCTGGCACCAGACCGGCGCCCACCAGCAGTCCAACCACCAACGCCTTGATCATGGCCGTCACTCTCACTCGCCGGCGCACCCCCGGCCCCATCATGCGCACGGTCTAGCGCGAGATGATAGAATGATGGCTGAACCGGCGAGTCAGCCTTGGGACAGCTCCGCCGGCGCGAGCAGAGCGGCGAGCCGCTCGACGAGCTGAACGCGCGTATAGGGTTTGCGGATCACCTGCGGCGCGGGCACGTCGGCGAGTTCGTCGGCGTCGGCATAGCCGGTGACGAACAGCACCGGTAGCGTCGGCCGGCGCCGGCGCGCGCGGCGCGCGAACTCCACCCCGGTCATCACGGGCATAGCGACGTCCGCCACCACCGCCTCGATCGCGGGATCGGCGTCGAGCGCGTCGAGCGCGGCGGCGCCGTCCGCCGCCTCGACCACGCCGCAGCCGGCGTCGCGCAGCGCGTCGGCGGTGATCTCGCGCACGCGGTCCTCGTCGTCGAGCACCAAGACGCGCCGTCCCGCCACCGAGCCGACGTCGTCGCGCCGCTCGCCCGCCGTGGCCTCGCCCGGTGCCGCGGTGGCGCGCGGCAGATAGACCGAGACTCGCGTGCCCTCGCCCGGCCGGGTGTCGATCCGCACGCCCCCGCCCGATTGCTTGGCGAAGCCGAACACCTGTGCGAGGCCCAGCCCCGACCCCTTGCCCACCTCCTTGGTAGTGAAGAAGGGCTCGAGCGCGCGCGCCAGTACCTCGGGCGTCATGCCCGTGCCGGTGTCGCTCACCGCGACCCGGACGTAATCGCCCGCGCACGGCTCCTCCGGCCGCATCGGGGTGCCGAGCGCGACGTTGGCGGTGCTCACCCGCAGCGTCCCCCCGCCGGGCATGGCGTCGCGCGCGTTGATCGCGAGGTTGAGCAGGATCAGCTCGAGCTGAGTCGGATCGACCATCGCGGGCCAGGGCTGGTCGCACACCGCCGCCTCGATCGCGATCGAGCGCCCCAGCGTGCTCTCCAGTAGCGGGACGAGCCCGGTCACCGCGGCGTTGAGGTCGACCACCTTGGCCTCGAGGCGCTGGCGGCGCGAGAAGGCGAGCAACTGCGCGGTCAGCGTCGCCCCGCGCTCGGCGGCCGCACGAACATGATCGAGCTGCTCCAGCGCGCGCGGCGTCAGCGGCCCCCGCGCCGCGGCGCGCGACACCATCTCGACGTTGCCGAGCACCACGGTGAGCAGGTTGTTGAAGTCGTGCGCCACGCCCGAGGTGAGCTGGCCGATCGCCTCGAGCCGCTGAAGCTGGTGGAGCGTCTCCTCCACCTTCTCGCGCTCGGCGATCTGGCGGGTGAGCTCGGCGGTGCGCTCTTCCACCCGCGCCTCGAGGCGCTCGCCGGCGAGGTGCGCCTCGGTCACGTCGATCGCGCAGCCGACATAGCCGAGGAAGGTGCCGCCGAGGAAGCGCGCGCGCGCCTCGGCGTGGACCCAGCGCTCGCCGCCCGCGCGCGTGAGCAGGCGATAGTCGCCGCTCAGCGGGTCGCGTGCGCGCTGCCGCTCGACCAGCCGCCGCGCCGCCGCCGCGCGCAGCTCGCTCGGCAGCAGCGAGAGCCAGCCGCTGGCCACTACCTCGTCGGGCGCGACGCCCAGGATCGCGCGGAAGCCCTCGCTGGCGAAGGTGAGGTTCAGCTCGGCGTCGGTCAGCCACACCAGGGCGGGCAGGCTGTCGGCGAGCATGCGGAAGCGCGCCTCGCTCTCGCGCAGCGCGTCGGCCTCGCGTTTGCGCGCGGTGACGTCGATCACGGTGCCGATCGCGCGCACGCAGCGCTCGTCCTCGAACAGCCCGCGTCCGCGCACCGCGAGCCAGCGGGTCGAGCCGTCGGGCGCCGGGCAGGTGCGATACTCGATGTCGTAGCGCGCGCGGCGCGCGGGATCGATCGTGGCGAGAAAGGCCTGGCGCACGCGCGGCCGGTCCTCTGGGTGGAGCAAGGCCGCGAACTCGGCGAGCGACTGCGCCGGCCCCGGCTCGATCCCGTACATCGCCCAGGTCCGCGGCGAGCAGGAGAAGCGGTCGGCGGCGAGGTCATAGTCCCAGGTGCCGATCTCGCCCGCCTCGGTGGCGAGTTCGAGTGAGTCGCGGCTCAGCGCCAGCGCGCTCTCGGCGCGGTGGCGCTCGGTGACGTCGGTGCCCTCGACGAACACCGCGGTGACAGCCCCGTTCGCGTCGGTGACTGGCTGGAGGATGAAGTCGAGCCGGCGCTCCTCGCTGCCACCGTCGTCGCGCGGCAGCAGCAGCGGCACCTCGGTCCCGCGATACGGTCGCCCGGTCGCCACCACGCCGTCGAGCTTGTCGATCAGCCCGCGCTGCGCCACCTCGGGCACCGCCTCCGCCAAAGCGCGGCCGACCACGTCGCGCCCGCCGACCAGCCGGCGGTAGGAAGCGTTGGCGAGCTCGACCACATGGCCGGGCTGGCGCAGCACCGCGATGAAACCCGGCGCCTGATCGAACATCTCGCGCAGCCGCTCACGGTCCTCCGCCATCGCGCGCGCGGCGCGCACCCGAGCGGTGGTCTCGGAGACGATGCACAGCACGCCGCCGACGCTGCCGTCCGCCAGCGGCACCGGCGAGTAGCTGACGTCGAAATAGACCGTCTCGCCCTGCCCGGTGCGCTCGATGTAGAAGGGACGGTCCTTGGCGGCGAAGGTCTCGCCGCTGGTGCGCACGTGCGCGAGCAGCGGCTCGAGATCGTCCCACAGCTCGCTCCACGACTCATGCGCCGGCCGGCCCAGTGCGCGCGGATGCTTGGCGCCGATCGTCGGGGCGTAGGCGTCGTTGTAGAGCGCGACGTAATCCGGGCCCCAGAACAGCACGATCTCGACTCGCGCGGGCAGCGCCAGCGCCAGCGCGTTGCGCAGCTCCGCGGGCCAGCCGGCGATCGGGCCGAGCGGCGAGGCCGACCAGTCGTGCGCCAGGATCCGCTGGCCCATCTCGCCGCCATGCACGAACAGCAGCGTCGGATCGCTCGGCGAGGTCAACGGTTGGTTCATCGCGTTCGGGAGCCTAGCGCGGTGCTGCGACTGAGAGAAGTTAAGATACGCCGGGTGGTGAGGCGGCGCGCAGGCGGGTAGGTCAGTGACATGAACCCGGCCTTCCGCTCGATCCACCACCACGGCCTGCTGCGTGTCGCCGCGGCCACCCCGACCGCCAGTGTCGGTGACCCCGCCTTCAACGCCGAGGCGACGATCGCGCTGGCGCGACGCGCACACGAGAAGGCCGTCGACCTTGTCGTCTTCCCCGAGCTCAACCTCAGCAGCTACGCGATCGACGACCTCCACCTCCAGTCGGCGTCGCAGCGCGCCACGCGCGACGCGATCGCGCGCGTGGTGGCAGCCTCCGCCGACCTGCGCCCCGTGCTGCTGGTCGGCGCCGCGCTCGAGCGAGAGGGTCGGCTCTACAATTCCGCGCTGGCGGTCGCGCGCGGGCGCGTGCTCGGCGTGGTGCCCAAGACCTTCCTCCCCAACTACCGCGAATATTACGAGAAGCGCTGGTTCGCGAGCGGCGGCGGCCTCGCCGGGCTGTCGATCCGTATCGGCGAAGAGGAGGTGCCGTTCGGCACCGACCTGCTGTTCGCCGCGGACGACCTGCCGCGCTTCGTCGTCCACGCTGAGATCTGCGAGGATTACTGGTCCCCCACACCGCCCTCGACGCTCGGCGCGCTCGCCGGGGCTTTGGTGTGCGCCAACCTTTCCGCCTCGAATGTGGTGATCGGCAAGTCGCGCGAGCGGATGATGCTGTCGGCTTCGCAGTCGGCGCGCGCGATGTGCGCCTACGTCTATTCGGCCGCCGGGCCCGGCGAGAGCACCACCGATCTCGCCTGGGACGGCCAGGGCACGGTGCACGAGCTCGGCGAGCTGCTCGCGGAGTCGACCCGCTTCGCGCACGAGCCCGAGCTGGTCGTCGCCGACGTCGACCTCGAGCGGCTCGCGCAGGAGCGGCTGCGCAACGGCACGTTCAACGACAGCGCCGCGCTGCTCGGCCATCCCGAGACGCGCTTCCGCCGCGTCGGCTTCGCGCACCGGCCCGATGTCGCCGACGTCGGGCTGGAGCGCGACCTGCGCCGTTTCCCGTTCGTGCCCAACGATCCCGCCAAGCTCGACGAGGATTGCTACGAGGCGTTCAACATCCAGGTCGAGGGCATCGCCAAGCGGCTCGTCGCCGCGAACGCGAAGCGGCTCGTGATCGGCGTGTCGGGCGGGCTCGACAGCACGCACGCGCTGATCGTCGCGGCCAAGGCGCTCGACCGGCTCGGGCGGCCGCGCGCGGACATCCTCGGGATCACCCTTCCCGGCTTCGCCACCAGCGAGGGCACCAAGAGCAACGCCTGGAAGCTGATGGACGCGCTCGGCATCACCGCGGAGGAGATCGACATCCGCCCCGCCGCGACGCGGATGCTCGCCGACATGGGCCATCCGTTCGGCCGGGGCGAGCCGGTGTATGACGTCACCTTCGAGAACGTCCAGGCGGGGCTGCGCACCGACTATCTCTTCCGCATCGCCAACCAGCGCGACGGGCTGGTGGTCGGCACGGGCGACCTCAGCGAGCTGGCGCTGGGCTGGTGCACCTATGGGGTCGGCGACCAGATGAGCCATTATGCGGTCAACGCCGGTGTGCCCAAGACGCTGATCCAGTTCCTGATCCGCTGGGCGATCGCGACCGGTCAATATGACGCACCGACCAACGCGGTGCTCGACGCCATCCTGTCGCAGGAGATCTCGCCCGAGCTGGTGCCGGGCGAGGAGCTGCAGAGCACCGAGAGCAAGATCGGGCCGTACGCGCTCAACGACTTCTTCGCGCACTACGTGATCCGCCACGGGCTCGCGCCATCCAAGATCGCGTTCCTGGCGTGGCACGCCTGGCGCGACCTGGAGCAGGGGCGCTGGCCGATCGGTTACCCCGAGGCGGCGCGCACCGCCTATGACCTCGACACGGTGCGGCTGTGGCTCGAGCGCTTCCTCGTCCGCTTCTTCCAGACGAGCCAGTTCAAGCGCTCGGCGATCCCCAACGGACCCAAGGTGTCGGCGGGGGGCGCTCTGTCGCCGCGCGGCGACTGGCGCGCGCCGTCGGATGGCACGGCCAAGGCGTGGCTCGCGGAGCTGGCGGCGAACGGGCCGTGAGGTGGGCCTAAATCCTCCCCGCTCGCGGGGAGCGAGACCAGCCGCAGGCTGGTGGAGGGGGGCGTCCGCATACGACCCAGCCTGTGTGTGGACAGCCCCCTCCACCACCGGCTTCGCCGCGGTCCCCCTTCCCGCAAGCGGGGAGGATCTCGGGGCTGTCCTACTTGGCGGGGATCGAGCTAGCCTGGCGGCCGCGCTTTGACATCGTACCCCCAGCAAAACGCCCCGCACCCAAACGCGCCCGCGACTCAACATTCGCAACATTCGCGCGCCGTCGCGCTACCCCCTGAACCTCTGCCCTTCTCACCCGTTCGGCGCAAATCCTTCTTGGAGATCAGCGACATGGACGATCAGGGCACGACGCGCCGTACCATCCTGGGCGGCGCTGCCGCCGGCCTCGCCTTAACCGCTACCACCGCCGCGGCGCAGGGCAGCGGCGCACAGCCGTCCGGCCCGGCCAAGCTCAGCGACCCGCGCAGCAAATACACTAGCCAGCCCTTCCCCGAGCAGCGCCAGCCCTGGCCCGCGCTGCAGTCGAAGATGAACCCGCGTCCCGACAGCGGCGAGACCAGCTATCGCGGCTCGGGTCGGCTCACGGGCCGTAAGGCGCTCGTCACCGGCGGCGACAGCGGGATCGGGCGAGCCGCCGCGATCGCCTTCGCGCGCGAGGGTGCGGACGTCGCGATCAATTACTACCCGACCGAGGAGCCCGACGCGCAGGAGGTCAAGGCGCTGATCGAGCAGGCCGGGCGCAAGGCGGTGCTGCTGCCGGCCGACATCCGTACCGAGCGCGCCTGCACCAAGCTGGTCGCCGACGCGGTGCGCGGGCTCGGCGGGCTCGACCTGCTCGTCAACAACGCCGCCTATCAGCAGAGCAAGTCGGACATCGCCGAGATCAGCGACGAGCAGATGGTGCGCACCTTCGAGACCAACATTTTCGCGATGTTCCGCATCGCCAAAGCGGCGATCCCGTCGATGCCGCCGGGCTCGGTGATCATCAACACCGGCTCGGTCAACAGCTACGATCCCGGCGAGGAGCTGCTCGATTACGCCTCGACCAAGGGCGCGATCCTCATCTTCACCAAGGGGCTGGCCAAGCAGCTCGCCAAGAAAGGCATCCGCGTCAACATGGTGGCGCCGGGGCCGATCTGGACCCCGCTCCAGGTCGCCGGCGGCCAGCTACCCGGCAAGATGGGCGAGTTCGGCCAAGACACGCCGATGGGCCGCGCCGGTCAGCCGGCCGAGCTCGCCCCACTTTACGTCGCCCTGGCGGAGGACGGGACCAGCTTCTCCACCGGCACCGCGGTGGGCGCGCACGGCGGCAAGGGCAATCCATGAGACGAGCTGATTGAGTTAGATCAAGTCGTTGATTTTAGCGAGGAACACAACGCGATAGCGCGCGCTTGGTGGGGCAGCAGATACGAAGGAGCCCGTGATGGCCGACCAGCTGCTCCACCAGCAGTCCGACGATGCCCCCCTCGCCACCTCGAAACAGCGCGACGCGGTCGAGCGCGCCAAGGCGTCGATCCCCGAGGCGAGCGGTACGCAGATCACCGCGCGCGCGGTGACGATCAACCGCCCGGTCGAGGAGGTTTATGCCTACTTCCGCGACTTCGCGAACTTGCCCAGCTTCATGGAGAATGTCGAGCGTATCGACGTGCTCGACCGGCAACGCTCGCACTGGGTCGTGAAGGCGCCGGCAGGCGGCACGGTCGAGTGGGACGCGCGGCTCACCGCGGAGGAGGAGAACAAGCTCCTCGCCTGGACGAGCGAGGGCGGCGCGGAGGTGCCCAACTCGGGCCGGGTCGAGTTCCACGACGCCGGCACCCGGGGCACCGTGTTGGTCGCGACGATCCTCTACGACCCGCCCGGCGGCGTGATCGGCAAGGTGATCGCCAAGATGTTCCAGCGCGAGCCCGCGATCCAGGCACGCCGCGACCTGCGCCGGCTCAAGCAGCTGCTCGAGACCGGGGAGATCGCCACGCCCGCGATGAACCGCCAGCAATATGAGGAGATGGGGCTGTGAAGGCGATCGCCTGGCATGGCAAGCATGACGTCCGCGTCGACACGGTCGACGATCCCGGCATCGTCAACCCGCGCGACTGCGTCATCAAGGTGACCTCCACCGCGATCTGCGGCTCGGACCTCCACCTCTACGACGGCTATATCCCGACGATGCAGTCGGGCGACGTGCTCGGCCACGAGTTCATGGGCGAGGTGGTCGAGGTAGGCCCCAAGTCGACGCTGAAGAAGGGGCAGCGCGTGGTGGTGCCCTTCACCATCTCGTGTGGCAGCTGCTATCACTGCTCGAAGCATCAATATTCCGCCTGCGACAACGGTCTGCCCGCCGACAATCAGGACATCGCGCAGGAGCTGTACGGCCAGCCCATGGCCGGGCTGTTCGGCTACAGCCACATGACCGGCGGCTATGCCGGCGGCCAGGCGGAATATGTCCGCGTGCCGTTCAGCGACGTTGGCCCGATCGTCATTCCTGACGGCGTGGAGGACGATAAAGTCCTGTTCCTCTCGGACATCCTCCCCACCGGCTGGATGGCCGCAGAGAACGCCGACATCGAGCCGGGCGACACGGTGGCGGTGTGGGGCTGCGGCCCGGTCGGGCTGTTCGCGGTGCAGTCGGCCTTCCTGATGGGCGCGGAGCGCGTGATCGCGATCGATCATTTCCCCAACCGGCTCGCGCTCGCCAAGCGCTTCGGCGCGGAGACGATCAACTTCGAGGAGACCGCGGTCTACGAGGCGCTGATGGTGATGACCGGCGGGATCGGCCCCGACGCGGTGATCGACTCGGTCGGGCTCGAGGCGCACGGTTTCTTCGTCGACAACGTGCTCGACCAGATCAAGGCCTCGACCTTCCTCGGCACCGACCGCGCGCACGCCAACCGTCAGGCGATCATCGCCTGCCGCAAGGGCGGTCGCGTCTCGATGCCGGCAGTGTACGGCGGGTTCGTCGACAAATGGCCGCTCGGCGCCTTCATGGAGAAGGGGCTGACGCTCAAGACCGGTCAGACCCACGTCCAGCATTACATGCCCGCGCTGCTTCAGGCGATCCTCGAGGACAAGATCGACACCGAGTTCCTGATCTCGCACCGGATGCCGCTGAGCGAAGGGCCGAAGGGCTACAAGATGTTCCACGACCAGCAGAACGAGGTCACCAAGATCGTGCTCAAGCCCGGTCTGGACTGAGGAGAGACAGACATGGCGGACAAATTCGCGATCATCACCGGCGCTTCCACCGGCATCGGTTTCGAGCTGGCAACACTCGCGGCGCAGGACGGCTACGACATCCTCGTCGTCGCCGACGAGCCGCTGATCGATGCCGCCGCGGCCGACTTCGAACAGTTCGGCACGCACGTCAGCTCGGTCGAGGCCGATCTCGCGACGATCGGCGGCGTCGACCAGTTGCTTGCCGCGGCGAGCGGACGGCCGATCGACCTGCTCTGCGCCAACGCGGGCGTGGGGCTTGGCCGCGCCTTCCTCGACCAGGACGTCGCCGACTGGAAGCGTGTGGTCGACACCAACATCACCGGCACCACCTATCTGCTTCAGAAAGTGTTGCGGCAGATGGTCGCGCGCGGCGACGGCAAGGTGCTGGTGACCGGCTCGATCGCCGGCTTCATCCCGGGCAGCTTTCAGGCGGTCTACAACGGCACCAAGGCGTTCGTCGACCATTTCACCGACGCGCTGCGCGACGAGCTCAAGGACCATCAGGGCGTCACCCTCACCACGCTGATGCCGGGACCGGTCGACACCGAGTTCTTCGATCGCGCCGACATGATGGACACCGACGTCGGCACCTCGGACAGCAAGTCCGATCCGGCCAAGGTGGCGCGCGACGGCTGGGACGCGCTGATGGCGGGCAAGCACTCGATCGTATCGGGCTGGAAGAACAAGCTCCAGGCCGCGGCGGCGCACGTCCTTCCCGCCGAGGTTACCGCGCACATGCACCGCAACATGGCGGAACCCGGCACCGCGAAGGAGTGAGCGGGATCGATCGCGGGCCTGTCGCGCCACGTGGCCGCTCGACGTCATCGACCCGTCGCGTTTTGGGTCAGTTCAGAATTGCCTTCTGAGCGATGACATGGAAAACGACCAACTCCTTCCGGGGAGATAAGTAATGAAGTTCGGTAAGTATCTGGTCGCGGCCGCTGCCGCCTCGCTCGCGGTCGCTCCGGCGGTCGCGGCGCCGGCGAACCCGGCGGCGAGCCTGTCGGTCGCCAAGTCGGCTCGCGCCGGCACGACGACCTCGAAGGACAGCAAGGCGCTCGCGGGCGGCGGGCTGATCGTGGCGGCCGTGGCCGCCGCGGCGGTCGTCGCCGGCATCATCATCATCGCCGACGATGGCGACGACTCGGACAGCAACTGAGCTGACCGATCGCGTGATGCGGAAGGGGAGTGCCCAGCCGGGCGCTCCCCTTTTTCGTGGCACGTTCAGGTGCCGCGACCGGCCCTACCCTCGAGGATCGGCAGCGGCTGCGGCTCGGGCACACCGACGTCGGTCAGGAAAAGACGACCCGCGCCGGCGCGCCGCCCCCAGCGCTCGCTCGCGGTCCACTGCACGATAAGCGGCGACAGCAGCAGCCCGAGCGTGACCGGCGCGAGCCACAAGGCGGTGAGCGGCATCAGCGGCGTCAGCGCGAGCAGCAGCACGCCCAGCCCGAGATGCCAGCGGTAGCGCGGCAGGATCGCCGCCATGGCGAGCGAGTCGCCGCGACGGTTCTGCGGCTGCCACTCCGCGCGGCGCTGTCGCGTGATGCCGATCAGGTCGATCGTCTGGGTCAGCGCGATCGCGGGGGCCGCCAGCGTCGAGAGCGGCACGTCGAGCGCGACCGAGCGCAGGATCGCGCCCGTCCCGCCCATCGATCGCCGCAGCCGGACGTCGGCGATGGCGTTGAGCACGCCGAGCAGCTTGGGGCCGAACAGCAGCGCCAGCGTGACGAACAGAACGGTGCCGGTCGAATCGCCTGACATCAGCCCGCGCTCGCCGCGCACCGCCTGCACCACGCTCACCGTGATCAGCAGCAGCCACAGCGGCGAAGCGAGATAGCCCGCCGCGCCGAGCAGCAGTTGCAGCCGGTTGATCCAATGGAAGCCCGATGCGTGCAGCAGCGCGAGGTGCTGGAGGTTACCTTGCGCCCACCGCCGGTCTCGCACCGCGGCATCGATCATCGTCGGCGGATATTCCTCGAACGTGTCCTCCGTCATCACCATGTGCACGCGCCAGCCGCGCCGCCGCAGCAGCGCCGCCTCGACGACGTCGTGGCTCATGATCGTGCCGCCGAAGGGGGGCTGGCCCGGCAGCACCGGTAGGCCGCAGCTCTCGGCGAAGGCGCGGACCCGGATCAGCGCGTTGTGGCCCCAGAAGGTCGCCTCGGGACCGGACCACCAGACCAGCCCCGCCGTCGCGATCGGGCCGTAGATGCGGCTGGCGAACTGCATCCAGCGCTGAAACAGCGTCCGCGCCCCGATTACCTGCGGCACGGTCTGGAGCAGGCCCACGGCGGGGCGACGGTCCATGATCTGCGCCATGCCGAGGATCGTCTCGCCGCCCATCAGACTGTCGGCGTCGAGCATCAGCATATAGTCGTAGCTGGCGCCGAAGCGGCGGAGCCACTCGGCGATATTGCCCGGCTTGCGTCCCACATTCTCCGTGCGCCGACGATAATAGATCGCGCAGGCGCTGCGTCGCGACAGGATCTCCCAGGCGGCGAGTTCCTCCGCCTCATTGTCGGCGGCGGAGTCGCTCAACACGAAGAAGTCGAACGACCCCGCCGCGCTGGCGCGCTCTAGCGCGTCCGCCATATGCGCGAGCCGACCGAACACGTCGGCGACGTCCTCGTTGTGGACGGGCATCAGCACCGCGGTGCGCCCCTGCAGCGGCTCGGACCAGCGCGGTACCGGGCGGAAGCCGGGGTGCAGACCGGTGGTCAGCACGACATAGCCGACGGTCGCGTTGATGAAGCCGAAGGCGAGCAGCGCGAAGAGCGGGAAGAAGATCGCGAGCAACATCGCGTCGGTCACGCCGATCCCGTCGCTCAGCACCGATTCCTTGAGCGAGGTGGAGGCGAACAGCGCCAGCACCAGCGTCAGCAGCACCAGGATGGCGCGGCGCGCGAGCACGTCGGTCGGCGAGCCGATCGCGCCGACGATAGGCGGCGGGGCCGACGGCACGGGTGGCGGACCGTCGAAACGCTGCTCGGGCATCGCGAGCGGCGCCTCGGGGGGCAGCCGCGGCGGCAGCGCACTCACGCCGGGTAGATCGGCACGAGCAAGGTCTCGCTCAGCGCCGCCTCGCCGCGCTTGAGATACAGCCGCACGTCGACCGGGCCTGCGCTGGCGCCTGCCGCCGCGGGGCGGAGGTCGGCGGTGACACGCCAGCGGTTGCGCTGACCGACGACGGGATAGACCGCGCTGTGCAGCAGCGTACCGCGGGTGACGCCGATCTCGGCGGTGACCTTGCTGTCGCGATCGAGACCGGCGAGTGAGTCACCGACGAAGTCGACCACCAGCTTGCTCGCCCCCGCCAGCGCCGGCAGTCCCGGCCGGCCCGCGGCGCCGACCCACACGTCCGTGGCGTGCGCGGCGCGGTCGAGGCTCGGGTCGTCCGAGGTCCAGGTCAGGCGATAGTCGAACTGGAGCCGCTGGCCCGCGCGCACCGGCGCCGTCGGGGTCCAGAAGGCGACGACATTGTCGACCGTCTCGCTGTCGGTCGGGAAGGCGTAGAGCATCACGCGCCCCTGCCCCCACGACCCGCGCGGCTCGACCCACAAGTTGGGCCGCTTGTCGTAGAAGGCGCCGTCGTCCTGATAATGGTCGAAGTTGCGGTCGCGCTGCAGCAGGCCGAAGCCGCGCACGTCGTCGGCGGCGAAGCTGTCGGTGGCGGGCTGCGGCGGGTTGCGCAGCGGCCGCCAGACGCGCTCGCCCTCGCGGCTGATCAGCGCGAGCCCGTCCGAGTCATGGATCTCAGGACGCCAGTCGGTCGCGCCGCGACGCGTGCGGTCGTCGTACCAGAACATGCTCGTCACCGGCGCGACGCCGAGCCGCTCGACCGCGCGGCGCAGGAACAGCACTGACGAGACGTCCTGCACCACCGCCTTCGGATGGCGACTGACGAAGCGATAGGCACCGGTGAGGCTCTCGCCGTCCATCAGCGCGTAGATGGTAAAGCTCTGGTCACCCCCGCGCTCGATCCAGAACTCGGTGAAATTCGGAAATTGCTCGCGCGCCAGCCCGGTATCGACCGCGATGCCGCGCGCCGACAGGCCATATTGGTCCTGCGACCCCGCGCTGCGGAAGTAGGACGCACCGAGGAAGGCGAGCCAGTCGCTCTCGCGCCCCGTCTCCATCGCGCGGAAGCCCGCGAAGCCGGGCGGCGGCGAGACCTTGCCGCCCTCGAACAACTCGGGCGAGAAGACGATCGGGCGTGCGCGGCCGTTCTCGACCAGGTTGATCGCCACCGGCGTGACCGCCCCGTTGCCGAGCGGGAACAGCCGGATGCCGCCCGCGACGGTGCGATCGGGCTTGAACCGGATGGTACCGACGTCGTCGAAGTCGAGCGCCTTGGCCGCGGCGCTCTCGCGCGGCGGCTGATAGCGACGCTTAGCCAGCGCGGCGGCGCGCTGCTGCAGGATCGCCCAGGAGAACGGCGTCTCGCCACCCCCGCTCTGGGTGAGGCCGGGCACGGCCCAGGTGAGGCTGGAGACCAGCGAAGCGCCGCCGGCCGTGCTGATCAGGTCGCGTCGGGAGAAGTTTCGCATGCGTAGCGAAACAGGCGACGCCCCGCTTTGTTGCAACGCCGCAGCGATGTGTCGACCCGGTAGGGTGACGACCGGAGTGGCGAACCGCGATGGTGGCGAAGGTGGGAGCCGGAACGACCCGCGGCGAAATCGTTGTGGCTGCTTCCGTCAGGACCTGACCAGGTTGGCGACGACCACGTCCGCCCGACTCCCGCGCGCCATATGGCGGAGCCGGGCGGCGCAATCAAGCCCGCGTCAGCCGCGGACGCGGAAACACCGCTTAACCGGGCCGTAGCGCCCGTCCTGCCAGCGACAGACGGTGCGGCCCCGATCCCAGCCGCGGTCGCGGCCGTAGCCGTTCCAGCCGTAGCGCCGGCCGTCGCCGCGCCAGTGGCGGTCGTCGCGCCAGCGTCGCTCGCGATCCCAGCGGCGGTGGTCGCCGCGGTCCCAGCCGCGATGGCGGCCATTGTCGTGCCAGCCGCGATCGTCGCGCCAGCGCTGCGCCTCTGCCGCGATCGGTGCCAGCGAGGTCGCCGCGAGTACGCCGGCGAGGCCCATCATCATCCATCTCATGTGCAACACTCCTCACATGTCCCTGTGCGAGGACCATCGCGGAGTCGCGCTGCACTCATGCTGAACTTGTTGGTAATCGAACCGAAAGCTTATCCAGTGCGGGGGTCAGCACGATCTGGCAGGCGAGCCGGCTGGTGCGCCGCGCGTCGGGGGCGAGATCGAGCATGTCCTCCTCCTCCTCGCTGGCGGGGGGCAGCCGATCGAAGTCCTCGGCGGCGACGATGACGTGGCAGGTCGCGCACGCCAGCTCGCCGTTGCAGGTCCCCTCCAGCGGCTGGCCGTCGCGCCGCGCGACGTCGAGCAGCCGCTCGCCCGGCACCGCCTCGACCTCGCGCACCGCGCCGCCATCGGTGAACCGCACCCTCATGCCGCGATCCGCTGCGCGCTGGCGGCGGCGTCGAGCCGGTCAAGCGCCGCCGCGAGCTCATCCTCCCGCGTGTAGCGGCCGAAGCCGAGCCGGATCGTGCTGCGCGCCTCGGCCTCGCTCAGCCCGAGCGCGCGCAGCACGTGGCTGCTCCGCCCCGAGCCGCTGGCACAGGCGGAGCCGGCCGAGAAGGCCACGTCGCGCACGTCGCTCATCAGCCGCGCCACGTCGACACCATCGCGTCGCACGCTGAGGTTGCCGCGATAGCGCGCCTCGGTCGTGCCGTTGATCGTCCAGCCGGGGAGCCGCTCACGCGCCACCTGCCAGAGCCGCTCGACATGGGCGGCGTCGGCCTCGCGCCGCTCGGCGAGCAGCAGCGCCGCCGCGCCGAAGCCGGCGCACAACGCGGGCGAGAGCGTGCCCGAGCGACCGCCCTCCTGGTCGCCGCCGTGGAGCAGCGGCGCGAGCGTCACGCCGTCGCGGATCCACAAGGCGCCGATGCCCTTGGGGCCGTACACCTTGTGCGCCGACACCGCGACCAGGTCGGCGTCGGCGGGGATCGGCACGCGGCCGTAACCCTGTACCGCGTCGCAGAGCAGCAGCGCGCCCGCACGCTTCGCCATCGCTGCCAGCGCGTCGAGCGGCTGGATCACGCCGATCTCGTTGTTGACCAGCATCGCCGCGACCAGCGCCACTCCGGGCACGATCGCGCGCTCGGCCGCGGCGAGGTCGACCGACCCGTCCGCGCCGACCGGCAGCACGAGCGAGTCATCGCGCGCCGCGACGCTGTCGAGCACCGCGGCGTGTTCGGTCGCGATCGTCACCACCCGGCCGGTCGGCGCGCCCTTGATCGCCCAGTTGAGCGCCTCGGTCGCGCCCGCGGTGAAGGCGACCCGCCCCCTGCTGGGCAGCAGTGCCGCGACCCGGTCGCGTGCGAGCTCCACCGCCCCGCGCGCGGCGCGGCCGGGGCGGTGCGGCGAGTGCGGGTTGGCATGCTGATCGCGCAGCCACGGCAGCATCGCTTCCAGTGCCTCGGGCGCGAGCGGCGTGGTCGCCTGATAGTCGAGATAGGTCACGCCGCGAACCGCCGCGTCCGCGCCACCGCGCGCCAGGCCGCGGCGAAACGCTCCACCTCGGCGGCGGTGGTGGTGCGCCCGAAGCTCACGCGCACCACCTCGCGCGCGGCGTCCTCGCCCCAGCCCATCGCGCGCAGCACGTGGCTGGGCTTGAGGCTGCCGCTGGCGCAGGCGCTGCCCGCCGACACCGCGATACGGTCCAGGTCGAAGCGGATCAGCTGCGCCGCCGCGGCGACCCCGGGCATGCGATAGGAGCCGATCGCCGCGTGGCGCTCGGCGCCCTCACCGACCACCTCGCCGCCCGAGCGGCGGATCAGGTCGTCGAGCCGTGCGCGCAGCTCGTCGTGGTCGGGCTCGGGCTCGGCGAGCGCGGCGGCATAGCCGAGCGCGCCCGGCAGGTTCTCGGTACCGGGGCGATAGCCGCGCTCCTGTCCGCCGCTGGGGTGGAGGAGCGAGAGATCGCGCACCAGCAGCGCGCCGACGCCCGGCGGGCCGCCGCGCTTGTGCGCCGAAAGCGCGACCATGTCGGCGTGCGCGGCGAGCTCGTCCGAGGCGGGCATCTGCGCCGCGTCGACGACCAGGATGCCGCCGCGCCCGCGGACCGCCGTTGCGATCTCCGCGATCGGCTGGCGTACCCCGGTCTCGCTGTTGCACCATTGCACCGCCACCACCGCCCCCGCGACGTCGCCGATCCGCGCCGGGTCGACGCGGCCGAGCGGGTCGACCGGCAGCACCTCCGCCGCACCGGCCGCGCGCAGTGCCGCGTCATGCTCCACCGCGCTGACCACGCGCCGCCCCGCCACCGCCCGGCCCAGCGCGATCGTGAGCGACTCGCTGGCGCCGCTGGTGAACAGCGCCTCGTGCCGCCAGCCATAGGCCGCAGCCACCTGCGTGCGCGCGCGCTCCAGCGCGGCGCGCGCGGCGCGACCGGCGGCGTGCGGCGACGACGGGTTGGCCCAATGCGTCATCCCCTCGATCATGGCCGCGCGCGCGGCGGCGGTGAGCGGCGCGGTCGCGGCGTGATCGAGGTAGACCGACGCATCCGCGGGAGGAGCGTCAGGCGGGGCCGTGTCGTCGAGGGATCGGAGTTCGGTCAACCAATCGTTCCATTATCGGGCGCGCGGCCTATATAGCGCGCTTCTCGCCGGGCCCAACGCCCCGCCTCCAGACGAGTGACCATGCCCGAAGTCATCTTTCCCGGACCCGAAGGCCGCATCGAGGGCCGCTTCGCTCCAGCGCCGCGCCCGCGCGCGCCCGTCGCGATGATCCTCCACCCGCACCCCAACGCGGGCGGCACGATGAACAACCGCATCGTGCAGGAGCTCTACAAGACCTTTCAGCGCCGTGGTTTCGCCACGCTGCGCTTCAACTTTCGCGGCGTCGGCAAGAGCCAGGGCGTGTTCGACAACGGCGTGGGCGAGCTCTCCGACGCGGCCGCCGCGCTCGACTGGGTGCAGAGCTTCCACGCCGAGGCGCAGACCACCTGGGTGGCGGGCTTCGGCTTCGGCGCGTGGATCGGGATGCAGCTGCTGATGCGCCGGCCCGAGATCCGCGGTTTCATCTCGATCGCGCCGCCGGCCAACATGTTCGACTTCAGCTTCCTGGCGCCCTGCCCCTCGTCGGGCATCATCATCCAGGGCGCAGAGGACGAGGTCGTGACTCCGCTCGCTTCGCAGAAGCTGGTCGACAAGCTGCGGACGCAGAAGCACATCACGATCCACCACGACGTGATCCCGCGCGCCAACCACTTCTTCGAGCACGAGATGGACGACCTGATGCGCTCGGTCGACACTTACCTCGACATGCGGCTGGACCCGAACTCGCCGATCAAGTGAGGTGACGCACTTCTAACATCCTCCCCGGCGCGGGGAGAGGGGATCATGCGGAGCATGGTAGAGCGGGCGTCCGCTGGCGCTGCGCTATGAGGAGGGCTCCCTCCACCACTCGCCTTCGGCGAGTGATCTCCCTCCCGTGCCGTGGAGGAGCTGGGTGGCCCCTCAGCGCTGTCCTACGTGACTACTGCGGCGATAGGTTGCGCCGATGC
This sequence comes from Sphingomonas citri, assembly GCF_019429485.1. Classification (GTDB taxonomy): domain Bacteria; phylum Pseudomonadota; class Alphaproteobacteria; order Sphingomonadales; family Sphingomonadaceae; genus Sphingomonas; species Sphingomonas citri. The sequence goes on from NZ_JAHXZN010000001.1 coordinate 258,571, forward strand.
GCCCGGCCCTCAGCTCACTCCCGTGCCGACTCAAGATACGCTTCGCGCTCCCACGCGCAGCGACTCAACATTCGCAACGTTCGCGCCGCGGTGCCGCGCTCACGCCACCCAGATCAAGACGTTGCCGGCCAGCACCGCGGCCATCACCAGCATCAGCACGCCCTTCGTTAGGTCGCGTCGCGTCGCGATCAGATAGCCCCCGCCGATCAGGCAGGCGAGCGCGCCCAGCATCGCCAAGGCCGGCGCCGCCGCGGCGATGCTGCCGAACGCGGGGGTCATACTGGCTCCGCCGACTCGTGCGCCGCCGCGACCGCGAGCCGCTCGCCGGCGAGGACCGCGGCATAGGCCGCCGCGTCGACGTTGCCGCCCGAGAGAATCGCGAGCGTGCCCGGCTCGGCGGCGACCTGCCCGGTCAGCAGCGCCGCCAGCGCCACCGCCCCGCCGGGCTCGACGACCAGCCGCAGCTGCGCCGCCGCCCAGCGCTGCGCCTCGCGGACCGCACGCTCGCTCACCGCCACGCCGGTCGCGTCACGGCGCGACAGCACGTCGAAGGTCAGCGGCGAGACCTCCTTGGTCTGGAGCGAGTCGCACGCGGTTGGCGGCGGGTTGGCGCCGACGGGCTCGATCCAGCTCGCCTCGAGGCTGCGGCGCATGTCGTCCCAGCCCTCGGGCTCGACCACGGTGATCGCCGCCTCGGGCAGCGCCAGCGCGACTCCCGCGGCCAGCCCGCCCCCGCCGCACGGCACCACCACGCGCCGCACCGCGCCGAGCCCGAGCGCGTCCACCTGCCGCGCCGCCTCAATGCCGGCGCTGCCCTGCCCCTCGATCACCCACGGATCGTCGAAGCTCGGCACCAGCGTAGCGCCGCGCGCCTCGGCGAGCCGCGCCGCGATCGCCTCGCGGCTCTGCGTCGCACGGTCATAGTCGACCACCTCGGCGCCGAGCGCGAGCGTCGACTCGCGCTTCGCCCGCGGCGCGTCGGCGGGCATCACGATCGTCGCGGCGATGCCGAGCCGGCGCGCCGCCCAGGCGATCCCCTGCGCGTGATTGCCCGAGGAGAACGCCACGACGCCTCTACGCCTCGCTTCGTCGTCCAGAGCCGTCAGCCGATGCCACGCGCCGCGCACCTTGAAGGCACCGATCGGCTGCAGCGACTCGGCCTTGAGTACTATGTCTACGCCGTTGATTTCGCGTACAAAAACCGGGGTCGGCGGCAGGATGGCGGCGACCTTGGCGGCGGCGTCGCGCACACCCGCCCGCGTCGGTTGTCGCAGAACAGTCACATTTGAACCTTTCGTCCACCGAACCACTTTACAAGGCGATCGAGCGATCCTAATTCGCGCCTCCGCTGCCCCATGGGACTTCCAACCGCAAGGCAGCTTTTTGTCACCGTATGCCGCAAGGCAATTGGAGGTCCCTTGAGTTGCACCAGCATCATCGCGCGCTGGGGCTAGCGCCCCTCTCGACCGTTCCCGCCGATTGCGTCGCCGGGGCCATCGACATTGCCGCCCGTCACCCGGTTCAGCCGGTGACGATCGTTCGTCCGCACGCCGCGGCACGGGCCGCCCGCTTCTTCACGCAGAAGTTTCCGGGCCGGACCATGTATGCGGTCAAGGCGAACCCGAGCCCGGAGCTGCTACGGACGCTGTATGACAACGGCGTGACGACCTACGACGTCGCCTCGATCGCCGAGGTGCGTCTGGTCGCCCGCACGCTGCCGCAGGCGACCTTGTGCTTCATGCACCCGGTGAAGGCCGAAGAGGCAATCGCCGAGGCGTATTTCACGCACGGCGTTCGCACCTTCTCGCTCGACAGCATGGAAGAGCTGGCGAAGATCGTTCGTGGCACCCGCGGCGCGGCGGACCTCACGCTCTGCGTGCGGCTGCGCGTGTCGTCGGAGCATTCGAAGCTCAGCCTCGCGTCGAAGTTCGGCGTGGCGCCGGACGAGTCGCGCGAGCTGCTGCTGGCGACCCGCCAGGTGGCGGATGCGCTCGGCATCTGCTTCCACGTCGGCTCGCAGGCGATGACGCCGGACGCTTATGGCAATGCGATGGAGCGCGTGCGCCAGGCGATCGTCGGCGCCGCGGTGACGGTCGACGTCATCGACGTCGGCGGCGGCTTCCCCTCGGCCTATCCGGGCATGACCCCGCCGCCGCTGGAGCGCTATTTCGAGACGATCCACCGCGCGTTCGAGAGCCTGCCGATCAGCTATTCGGCGGAGCTCTGGGCCGAGCCGGGCCGCGCGCTCTGCGCCGAGTACAGCTCGGTGGTGGTGCGCGTGGAGCGGCGCCGCGGCGAGGAGCTGTACATCAACGACGGCGCCTATGGCGCGCTGTTCGACGCGGCGCACATCGGCTGGCGCTACCCGGTCGCACTGCTGCGCGAGCCGGAGTCGAACGTCCGCGATCATCCGTTCAGCTTTTGGGGTCCGACCTGCGACGACCTCGACCATATGCCCGGCCCCTTCCCGCTCCCCGCGGACATCACGGTCGGCGACTATGTCGAGATCGGCATGCTGGGCGCCTATGGCTCGGCGATGCGCACCGCGTTCAACGGCTTCGGCTCGGACGAGACGGTGATCGCGACCGACGAGCCGATGGAATCGCTCTACACCGTGGTGGAACCCACGGTCGCGAGCAACGTCGTCAAGCTGTAACCTTACGACGACAAGGAATTGGCGGCGGCGCGCAGTGGCGTGCCGCCGTCAGATGGGTTTCCGCGTCCCCGTGAACGACGTGTACCCCAGTGGGAGCACCCCATGACCGATACCCTCGCCCCCTCGCACGACCAGGCGACGATCAACGACACGCGCAAGGCGGAGCTGCTGTCGAAGCAGGTCAAGCACGTCGACATCAAGAGCTTCGACGCGCGCCCGATCGTCGACGCGATGAGCGACATGAGCTTCACCAGCCGCGACCTCGGACGCGCCACCAAGATCTACAACCAGATGCTGGCCGACAAGGACTGCACGGTGTGTCTGGTGATCGCGGGCTCGACCTCGGCCGGCGGCTGCATGGACCTGTACGCCGAGCTGGTGCGCAACAACATGGTCGACGTGATCGTCGCCACCGGCGCGACCATCGTCGACATGGATTTCTTCGAGGGCCTCGGCCACAAGCACTATCAGGCGCTCGAGATCCCCGACGACGACACGCTGCGCTCGCTCTACATCGACCGCATCTACGACACGTACATCGACGAGGAGGCGCTCCAGAACGTCGACCACACGATCTTCGAGATCGCGGAGTCGCTGGAGCCCAAGGCCTATTCGAGCCGCGCCTTCATCCGCGAGATGGGCAAGTATCTCGTCGAGCACGGCAAGAAGGAGAACAGCCTGGTCAAGCTCGCCTATGAGCATGACGTGCCGATCTTCTGCCCGGCGTTCGTCGATTCCTCGGCGGGCTTCGGGCTGGTCAAGCACCAGGTCGACTCGGCCAAGGCGGGCAAGCCCTATCTGATGATCGACGCGGTGGCGGACTTCCGCGAGCTCACCGAGATCAAGATCAAGGCGGGCACCACCGGCCTGCTGATGATCGGCGGCGGCGTGCCGAAGAACTTCATCCAGGACACGGTGGTGTGCGCCGAGATCCTCGGCCACGACGACGTCGCGGTGCACAAATACGCGGTGCAGATCACCGTGGCGGACGTGCGCGACGGCGCCTGCTCCTCCTCGACGCTGCAGGAGGCGGCGAGCTGGGGCAAGGTCAACACCGGGATCGAGCAGATGGTGTTCGCCGAGGCGGGCTCGGTGATGCCGCTGCTGGCGTCGGACGCCTATCACCGCGGGCTGTGGAAGGATCGCCCGACCCGCGCCTGGGCCAAGCTGTTCGCCTGAGGCGGTAACGTACGCGCAGAACGAGGCCCCCGTCGGAGCGATCCGGCGGGGGCCTTGTCGTGTCGGGATCGCTGGGAGGGTTCCGGTGAGACGCTTACCTGGGCGCGACGGCCGCTTGCCTACACGCTCCGCCATCCCATAGACCCGATCTGGCACCGACAATGACGATGGGAGCGGTCATGCGGATCGATCGACGCACGATGATGGGCGCATCCGCGGGGCTGGCGACACTCGCCGCCGCGCCCCGCGCGCTCGCGCAGGAGGCGGCGCGCGACACCGCCTGGCCGCCCGCCGAGAGCTTCCGGCTCTGGCCCCAACAGCCGCCCAACGCGCCGCGCCGCCTGCCCACCCCCGACAACCGCATGGAAGGCGCCGCCCCGCGCCGCGAGCTGCACCTGCGCGGTGTCGCCGAGCCGGTCGTCGGCGTCTATCGCGCCGCGCAGCCCGACGGGCGCGCCTTATTGTCGATGCCCGGCGGCGGCTATCGTTTCCTCTCGGTCGAGAATGAGGGGATCAACGTCGCCAAGGTCTTCACCCCGCTCGGCGTCACCGTCTTCGTGCTGGCCTATCGCCTGCCCGGCGAGGGCTGGTTGGAGAGCGAGGACGTGCCCTTGCAGGACGCGCAGCGCGCGATGCGGCTGATCCGCGCCGGCGCCGCGCGCTACGGCGTGGATCCGGCGAAGCTGGGGACGATCGGCTTTTCCGCGGGCGGGCTGCTCGCCGCCAGCCTCGCCACCGCGTCGATGGACCCGGTGTACGATCGCGTCGACGCCGCCGACGCGGGCGACGCACGCCCCGCCTTCGCTGGGCTGGTCTATCCCGTGATCACGGGCGACCGGATGCGGGTGGGTGCGCGCGCGGCGGCGCGGTTCGACACGAACCGGCGGGTGCGTCGCGACACGCCCCCCATCTTCATCGCGCACGCGCTCGACGATACCACCGTGCCGGTGAGCGAGCCGCTGGCGATGCTGACCGCCTGCCAGGCCGCGCAGGTGCCGGTGGAGGCGCATTTCTTTCAGGAAGGCGGTCATGGCTTCGGTCCGGCCTATCTGCCGCCCGCGCTACCGGGGTCGCACTGGCCGCAGCTGTTCGACGCCTGGACCAGCCGGGTGCTGACGAGAGGGTGATCGACGCGACACAGCTCGGCACGAGCACCTCTGCCGCTCAGCCGACCACGACCTCCGCCGGCGCCGGGTGGCCGAGGAACGCGCTCGGGCTCGCCGTCAGCCCGTAGGCACCCGCGAGGAACACCGCGATCTCGTCGCCCTCCGCCGTTCGCGGCAGCAGCACGCGATCGCCCAGCCGGTCGAGCGGGGTGCAGAGGCAGCCGACGACGCTCACCTCCTCCTCGCCCACCGCGCCCATCCGCCCTGCCACGGCGAGCGGATAGTTGCGCCGCACCACGGTGCCGAAATTGCCCGAGGCGGCGAGCTGGTGGTGCAGCCCGCCGTCGACCACGAGGAAGGTCTCGCCGCGACTCACCTTCCTGTCGACGACGCGGGTGAGATACACCCCCGCTTCCGCCACCAGCCAGCGCCCCAATTCGAGCGCGATGCCGCTGTCCGCGAGCACGTCGGCGCGGCGCTCAAGCGACTCCGTCAGCGCCGCGCCGACCCGCTCGACATCGAGCGCCACGTCACCGGCGAAATAGGGCACGCCGAAGCCGCCGCCCAGATTGACCAGCGGGGGTGCGACGCCGGCCGCGTCGGCCAGCCGCGCGGCGAGCGCGAGCGTCGCCGCCTGGGTCTCGATCAGCGCGCCCGCGTCGAGCGCCTGGCTGCCCGCGAAGATGTGAAAGCCGCGCCACGTCGCGCCGCCCGCGATCAGCGCGCGCACCACCGCGACGGCCTCTTCGGCGTCGATCCCGAACGGCGAGGCGCGCCCGCCCATCTTCATCCCCGAGCCGCGCAGCTCGAGGTCAGGGTTGACCCGCACCGCCGCGCGCGGCGCGATGCCGAGCCGCTCGCCGACCGCCAGCGCGCGCCGCGCCTCCCCCGCCGACTCGATGTTGAGCGTCGCCCCCGCCGCGATCGCCGCGGCCAGTTCGTCGTCGCGCTTGCCCGGCCCGGCGAAGCTTACCGCGCCGGCCGGCTTGACCGCGAGCGCGCGCTCGAGCTCGCCGCCCGAGGCGACGTCGAGCCCGTCGACCAGCGGCGCCATCGCCGCCAGCAGCGGCGCGTACGGATTGGCCTTGATGGCGTAGTGAAGCCCGATCGCCACGGGCATCGCCGCACGGAAACGCGCCACCTGTGCCGCGACGCCGGCGAGGTCGTAGACGAACAGCGGCGAGCCATGGGCCGCCACCAGCGCAGCGGCATCCTCACCCGCGATCGTCAGCGCACCCTGCTGGCGCGCGAAGGCGGGCGGCAGCGGACCCATCGGCCTCACGCGAGCTCCTCCCGAAGCGCGGCGCGGTCGAGCTTGCCGTTGGCGTTGCGCGGCAGCTCGGCGCGCCACACGAAGTGCGCCGGCTGCATGAAGCCGGGCAGGTCGCGCTTCAGCCGGTCGCGCAACCCTGCCTCGGCGCTGCCATCGCCCCGCGCGACCACCAGGATCGCCTGGCCGAGCCGCGGATCGGGCACACCGATCGCGACCGCCTCGCTCGTCTCGCTGCCCGCGGTCACTGCTTCCTCCACCTCCTGCGGGCTGACGCGGTTGCCAGCGGTCTTGATCATCTCGTCGGCGCGCGCGACGAAGCGGAGCAGCCCGTCGGCGCCCTCCACCACCGTGTCGCCCGACCAGACCGCCGTGCCGCCCGCGCGCGCGAAAGACGGCGCGGGGCGGAAGCGCGCGGCGGTGCGCTCGGCATCCTGCCAATAGCCCTGCGCCACCAGCGGCCCCGCGTGGACCAGCTCGCCGGGTTCGTCCGTCGTGGCGCGTGTGCCGTCCGGGCGCACCACGAGCACTTCGGCGAAGGGGATCGCGCGGCCGATCGACTCGGGGTACTCATCCACCAGTGCCGGGTCGAGATAGGTCGAACGGAACGCCTCGGTCAGCCCGTACATCGGGAAGAGGCGGGCGTCGGGGAAGCGCGCGCGCAGAACGCGCACGAAAGCCGGCGTGAGCGCCCCGCCCGAGTTGGTCAGCCGTCTCAGCTGCGCCGCGGTCGCCTCCGGCCACTCCGCCTCTAGCAACTGCACCCACAGCGGCGGTACGCCGGCGAGCGTGGTGGCGCCGACGCGCTCCACCGCCTTCACCACGTCGCGCGGCGCGAGATAGTCGAGCGGGGCGACACTGGCTCCCGCCGCCCAGGTCGAGAGCAATTGGTTCTGGCCGTAGTCGAAGCTCAGCGGCAGCACGCCGAGCACGCGATCGTCCGGGGTGAGCGCCAGGTAATGCGCCACGCTGATCGCGCCGAGCCACAGATTGGCATGGCTCAGCATCACGCCCTTCGGCCGACCGGTCGAGCCGGACGTATAGAGCAGCGCCGCGAGCAAGTCCGGGTCGGCGCGCGAGCGCGGCAAGGCGTCGCCCTGCCCCACGTCGACGTGGAGCACGCAGCCGTCGGGCAGGTCGCCGTCCTCCAGCGTGGTGGCGCGCGGGGCGTGCGTGAGCAGCAGCGCGGCCCCGCTGTCGGCGAGGATGTGCGCGACCTGCGCGCGCTTGAGCAGCGGGTTGATCGGCACGTGGACCAGCCCCGCACGCGCCGCGGCGAGCGGCATCCAGCACGCCTCACGCGTCTTCGGCAGCCAGGTGGCGACGCGGGTGCCGGGCGGTACCCGTTGCGCGGCGAGCCAGCCGGCGAGCCGCGCCACCGTCTCCTCCGCCGCGGTATAATCGAGCGCGCCGGTGCGATCGACCAGCGCGATCGTATCCGGCTCGCCGCGCAGGACGTGATCGATCGGCGACGGGACGGGATCGAGCGGAACCATGACGTCAGCCTTTAGAGCGGATCGCGCGCGGACAGTAGCGCCCGCGTCGTCGCGCGTGGTGGTATGCGACCCGGTTGCGCTCCACCGCGTCGCCGCCTAACGCCGCGCGCATCGCCGCTCGCCGCGGCGCGAGCGAGGAGGCAGCGTGATCCCGGAAGGCATGAGTGAGGTCGAGACCACGGTACGGGCGGTGCTCGCCGACGTGCTGGCGCTGTCCCCCGAGCGGGTCGACGCCTTTCGCGCCGACACGCCGCTGTTCGGTGCGCTCCCGGAGCTCGATTCGATGGCGGTCGCGGGCGTGCTCACCGAGCTGGAGGATCGGCTCGGCATCGTCATCGAGGACGACGAGGTCGACGGCGAGATGCTCGAGACGTTCGGTGCGCTGACCCGCTTCGCCGCGAGCAAGGCGCTGGTCTGAGCCTTACTCCGCCGCCTCGCTGACCTCGGCGAATTCCGCGGCGGCGAGGAAGCGCTCGGCGTCGAGCGCGGCCATGCAGCCGGTGCCCGCGGCGGTGACCGCCTGACGATACACCTTGTCCATCACGTCGCCGCACGCGAACACGCCGGGCACGCTGGTGCGCGTCGAGCCGGTCTCGACCGCGATATACCCGTCCTCGTCGAGTGCGAGATGGCCGCGGAACAGCTCGGTCGCGGGATGGTGGCCGATCGCGACGAAGCCGCCGTCGACATCGAGCCGCGACTGCTCGCCCGTCCGCGTGTCTTCCAGCTCGAGCGCGACGAGGCCGGCATTCCCGCCGCCGTCGACGAATTCGCGCACTTCCTTGTTCCAGAGCACCGTCACATTGGGGTGCGCAAACAGGCGCTGCTGCAGGATGCGCTCGGCGCGCAGCGAGTCGCGGCGGTGGATCAGCGTGACGTCGTCCGAGTGGTTGGTGAGGTACAACGCCTCCTCGACCGCGGTGTTGCCCCCGCCGATCACCGCGACCTTCTTGCCGCGATAGAAGAAGCCGTCGCAGGTGGCGCAGGCGCTGACGCCCTTGCCCTTCATCGCGTCCTCGCTGTCGAGCCCGAGCCACTTGGCCTGCGCGCCGGTGGCGATCACCAGCACCTCGCCCTCATAGACGTCGCCGCCGTCGCCGATCAGGCGGAACGGGCGGCGGGTCAGGTCGACCTCGACGATCGTGTCCCACATCAGCCGCGTGCCGACGTGCTCGGCCTGCGCCTGCATCTGCTCCATCAGCCAGGGGCCCTGAATGACCTCGCGGAAGCCGGGATAATTCTCGACGTCGGTGGTGGTGGTGAGCTGGCCGCCGGGCTGGATGCCCTGGACGACGATCGGCGCCATGCCGGCGCGCGCGCCGTAGATGGCTGCCGAGAGCCCGGCCGGGCCCGAACCGAGGATCAGCATGCGAGTCGTGTGCGTGGTCATGGCGGCGATGTAAGGTGCCGGTCGCGCGAAGGGAACCGCGCGTTGCGCGCGCGAACAAGTCCTGCTTTGGTCGCGCGATGACCGACTTCTCCGCGCTCCTCCAGCCCGATCGCGGCCAGCCCGCGCGGCTGCTCCACGTCGTCCACCCAGATGGCTATGACGCCTGGTTCGCCGCCCAGCCGGCGCGGGCGCGCACCGCCGCGGCAGCGGCGCGCGTGACCGGCAAGGCGGGCGACCGCGCGCTATTGCCCGGCGACGGCGCCGAGGACTGGGCCGCGCTGCTGGTGTGCGACGAGGAGCCGTCCTCGCCGTGGCGGATCGCCTCACTGGGCGACGCGCTGCCCGAGGGCAGCTATCGACTCGTTGGCGAGGCCCCGCTCGGCGCCGCCGGGCTCGGCTGGCTGCTCGCGCAGCATCGCTTCACGCGCTATCGCAAACTCGAGCCGGCGCGGCCGCGCGTGCTGCTGACCGGCGATGTCGGGTCGATCGACGACACGGTGCGCCTCGCCGCCGCGACCGCGCGCGTGCGCGACCTGGTCGACACCGGCGCGAGCGACCTCGGTCCCGCCGAGCTGGAGGCCGAGGCGGACGCGCTCGCGCAGGCGCATGGCGCCACGGTTACCGTGACCCGGGGCGATGCACTGGCGACCGGCTATCCGATGATCCACGCGGTCGGCCAGGCGGCGAGCCGCGAGCGAGCGCCGCGACTGATCGAGCTGCTGTGGGGCGATCCGGCGCACCCGCGCGTGGCGCTGGTCGGCAAGGGCGTGTGCTTCGACTCGGGCGGGCTCGACATCAAGCCATCGGCGGGCATGCGGCTGATGAAGAAGGACATGGGCGGCGCCGCGCACGCGCTGGCGCTGGCCGGGCTGGTGATGCAGGCGCGGCTCAAGGTGCGGCTTCACGTGCTGATCCCGGCGGTGGAGAATGCGATCTCGGGCAGCGCCTTCCGCCCCGGCGACGTGCTCCAGACGCGGCTGGGACTGACGGTCGAGAACACCAACACCGACGCCGAGGGCCGGCTGATCCTGGGGGACGCGCTGGCGCGCGCGGTCGAGGATGCGCCCGACCTGCTGATCGACTTCGCGACACTGACCGGCGCCGCGCGCGTCGCGCTGGGCCCCGATCTGCCCGCGACCTTCGTGCAGGACGAGACGCTCGCCGCCGAACTTCTCGGCGCGGCGGAGACGGTGCGCGACCCGCTGTGGCGGCTTCCGCTGTGGGGGGGGTATGAGGAGATGCTCAAGTCGGACGTCGCCGACCTGGTCAACGCGCCCGACGGCGGCTTCGCGGGGGCGATCACCGCGGCGCTGTTCCTGCGCCGCTTCGTGCCCGCGACACTGCCCTGGGCGCATCTCGACACTTTCGCCTGGCGCCCGACGGCCAAGCCGGCTCGACCGCGCGGCGGCGAGGCCTATGGCCTGCGCGCGGCCTACGCGCTGCTGAAGGCGCGGTTCGGCTGAGGTGAGCGGTTGCGCGGGCGGAGCAGTTTCACGGCTCGCTTCCCCGTCCTTCGTCATCCCGGACCAAGTCCGGGATGACGGAAGTGGAGGTGGCGTCTCGGGCTTGTCGCGCCACTTTCCTGGAAACTAGGTCGGAGCGGCCCTCCCCCCGCCCGCGCGCCCCCCCCCGCTACTCCGCGGCCGCGGCGGCGATGATCGGCACGAACTTGGCCGCGGTGAGGCTCGCGCCGCCCACCAGCGCGCCGTCGACGTCGGGAGTTGCCATGATCGCGCGCGCGTTGTCTCCCGTGACCGAGCCGCCGTAGAGGATCCGCACACCGCTCGCCGCGTCGCCGATCAGCTTGCGCATCTTGGCACGCGCGATCGCGTGGATCGCGGCGATGTCCTCGAGCGTCGGGGTCGCGCCAGTGCCGATCGCCCAGCGCGGCTCATAGGCCAGCGTGAGCCAGTCACCCGCGGCATTCTCGGGCAGCGACTTCTCGATCTGCGCCTGCACCACGCGCTCGGCGCGACCGGCGTCGCGCTCGGCCCCGGTCTCGCCGCAGCACAGGATCACCTGCAAGCCGTGGCGATGCGCCGCGGCGGCCTTGGCCCAGGCGTCCTGGCTGGTCTCATGCTGGTCGTGGCGCCGCTCGGAATGACCCACGATGGTGAAGCGCGCCCCCGCCTCGCGCACCATCGCGGCCGAGACGCAGCCGGTGTGCGCGCCGCTGTCCGCCTCGTGCACGTCCTCGGCACCGATCATGAGCGCGGGCACACGCTCCGCCGCCGGCGCGATCAGCGTGAACGGCACCGCCACCATCACGTCCACCGCCGGACTGGCGGCCGCCGCGGCGGCGATCGCCTCGAGCTCGCCCAGCGCGGCGCGGCTGCCGTTCATCTTCCAGTTGCCGGCGACCAGCTTGCGACGCGTCATCCCGCTCCCCCTTCTCGTTTCGGATCCGCGATAACCGGCCTCGCGGCTTGATGCCACCTCGGCTTGTCCCTAGGACGCGGCGTTCTCCTCCATCCGGTCCCCGCTCGCATATGCTCACCTTCTTCCGCGGTATCATCCATTCCAAGGTCGGCATGATCGTCACCTTCGGTGTCCTGATCGTCATCGCGCTCGCGTTCGCCGCGGGCGACGTGACCGGGCTGGCGAGCAGCACCGGGCTGGTCGGCCACCCGATCGCGAGCGTCGGCGGCGAGAGCGTCACCGCGGCTGACGTCCGCCAGCAGGCGCGTGACGAGCTCACTCAGGCGCGGCAGGAGCAGCCGACGCTCGACATGGCGCAGTTCGTCCAGCTCGGCGGGCTCGACGCGGTGATCAACCGCAACGTCAGCGCGCTCGCGCTCGAGACGTTCGGGCGCGACCAGGGCATGCGCGTCAGCCGCGCGCTGATCGGCAGCGAGCTCAAGGCGATCCCCGCCTTCGCGGGTGCGACGGGGCAGTTCGACCAGCAGGCCTATGAGCGGCTGATCGCGCAGCGCGGCTTCACCGACGCGCAGGTGCAGGCCCAGTTCGCGCGCCAGATCATGGTGCAGTTCCTCACCCAGCCGACGATCGGCGCGCATCAGGTGCCGCAGCAGCTGGCGCTCACCTACGCCTCGCTGCTGCTCGAGCGCCGCACCGGCCAGGTGGCGTTCGTACCCGCCGCGCCCAGCGGCGTCGCACCCAGCGACGCCGAGGTGCAGCAATGGTATCAGCGCAATATCGCGCGCTACACCACGCCCGAGCGGCGCGTCATCCGCTACGCCGTCGTCGGACCGCAGCAGGTCGCCGGCCAGGTGACGCCGAGCGACGCCGAGGTGCAGAAGGCCTATGACGCCGCCAAGGCGACCTACGCGCCCAAGACGCTACGCGACGTCACGCTGGTGACCGTGCTCGACGAGAAGGCCGCTGGCGCGCTCGCCGCGAGGGTCAAGGCCGGCACGCCGCTCGCCGCCGCGGCGCGCGCCGCCGGACTGGAGCCGCGCACGATCTCGGGTCTCGACCAGGGCGCGCTCGCCACGCAGACCTCGCCCGCGGTCGCGCAGGCGATCGCGGCCGCGGCGAGCGGCGCCGTGGTCGGTCCCCTGCGCGGTGCGATCGGCTTCGTCGTCGCGCGGGTCGACAAGGTCACTCAGGATCCCGGCAAGACGCTGGCACAGGCGCGCGACGAGCTGGTGACCCAGCTGCGCGCGAGCAAGACCAAGGCGGCGATCGGCGCGATCCGCGACAAGGTCGATGACTCGCTCGCCGACAACGCCAATATCAGCGAGGTGGTGAACGACCAGAAGCTCAGCGCGCAGACCACGCCGGCGTTGCTGCAGAATGGCACCAACCCCGACCAGCCGCAGACGCCGGCTGACCCGGGCATGACGCCGATCGTCGCCGCCGCCTTCGCCGCCGAGGAGGGCGACACGCCGACCACGGTCAACCTCGGCGAGGACGGCAGCTTCGCGGTAGTCGCGCTCGACCGCGTGGTGCAGCCGGCCCCGGTGCCGCTCGCCGCGGCGCGCGCGCGCGTCGTCGCCGACCTCACCGCCGATCGTGCCGCAAAGGCGGCGCAGCAGGCGGCCAGCGCGCTGGTGGCCAAGGTCAACGGCGGCGCCGCGCTGCCGGCGGCGCTGTCGTCCGCCGGAGTGAAGGCGCCGCCGGTGCAGCCGATCAGCGCCTCGCGCGGCGAGATCACCGCGCGCGGCCAGGTCAACCCGGTGCTCGCCGCCCTGTTCAGCATGGCGCCGGGCAGCGCGCGCGCAGTGCCGTCGCCCGACGGCAAGGGCTGGCTGGTGCTTAAGCTCGATCAGGTCGTGCCGGGAGACGCGCGCAAGCAGCCGCCGCTGATCCAGGCCACCCGCGCCGACCTCGGCCGCGCGATCGGTCCGGAATATGCCCAACAGTTCGCCAACGCGGTGGCCAAGCTGCAGGGCGCCAAGCGCTTCGACGACGCGATCGCGCAGCTCAAGCAGGACCTGGTCGGTGGCGGGGCGCAGTAGCGCCGCGGCGGCACGCGCCGCCCTGGCCGCGGGCCGCCCCGCGTTGGTGTGGCGCCGTCGCATCGCCGACACCGAGACTCCGGTCGCTGCCGCGCTCAAGCTGATCGAGCCGGGCCGCGGCGACTTCCTGCTCGAGTCGGTCGAGGGCGGCGCAGTGCGCGGGCGCTACAGCCTGATCGGGCTCGCCCCGGACCTGGTGCTACGCGCCCAGGGCGAGCGTGCCGAGATCAACCGCGACTGGCTCAACGATCGCGCCGCCTTCTTGCCCTGCGCCGAGCCGACGCTGGCGGCGCTGCGCACGCTGGTGGCGAGCATTCGCATGGACGTGCCGGCCGAGCTGCCGGGGGCGCTCGCCTGTCTGGTCGGCTATTTCGGCTATGAGACGGTCGGGCTGGTCGAGAAGCTGCCCGCCGCACCGGTCGACTCGCTCGGCCTGCCCGACCTGATGTTCGTGCGCCCAACGGTGGTTCTGGTGTTCGACCGGCTCGCCGACGCGCTCTTCCTCGTCGCGCCGGTGTGGCCCGGGGCGGACGACCCGGCGGCTGTGGTAGCGCGCGCCGAGGAGCGGCTCGACGCGGCCGAGGCGCGGCTGGCGCATGCCGCGCTGCCCGCGCCGGCGCGGATCGACGCGACCGACCTGGCGCTCGCGCCCGTCCTGCCGGCGGGACGCTACGGCGAGATGGTGGCCGCGGCGAAGGATTATATCGCCGCGGGCGACATCTTCCAGGTGGTGCTGGCGCAGCGCTTCACCGCGCCCTTCCCGCTCCCGGCGTTCGAGCTGTACCGCGCGCTGCGGCGGATCAACCCGTCGCCCTTCCTATACCATCTCGACCTGCCCGGCTTCGCGCTCACGGGATCCAGCCCCGAGATTCTGGTGCGCGCGCGCGACGGTGAGGTGACGATCCGCCCGATCGCGGGCACGCGCCCGCGCGGCCGTACCGCGGCGGAGGACGCCGCCAACCGCGACAGCCTGCTCGCCGACCCGAAGGAGCGCGCCGAACATCTCATGTTGCTCGACCTCGGTCGCAACGATGTCGGTCGCGTCGCCGCGGCCGGTACGGTGCAGGTCACCGACAGCTACGGGATCGAATTCTACAGCCACGTCATGCACATTGTCTCGAACGTGGTGGGCCGGCTTGATCCCAAGCACGACGCGATCGACGCACTGTTCGCGGGCTTCCCGGCCGGTACGGTGAGCGGTGCGCCTAAGGTCCGCGCGTGCCAGATCATCGCCGAGCTCGAGCCGGAGAAGCGCGGGGCCTACGCCGGCGGGGTCGGCTATTTCTCACCCGACGGCTCGATGGACTCCTGCATCGTGCTGCGCACTGCGGTGGTGAAGGATGGCATGATCCACGTCCAAGCAGGCGCGGGTATCGTCGCCGATAGCGATGCCGCCTCCGAGCAGCGCGAGTGCGAGGCCAAGTCGGGCGCGCTGCTCGCCGCCGCACGCGAGGCGATCCGCCAGGCAAGCGAGCCCGGGTTCGGGCAATAATAGACTCACCAGCGGTGACGCGCGTGTCTGACGCGTGTCGCTACTTCGCTGAAGTTGTCCGAGGACGCCGTCACCCCGGCCTCTAGCCGGGATGACGGGCATAGGCACAGTGAGCAGCGCCTCAGGCTGGCGTCACCGCCCGCCTGGGATCATCGAGTCGTTCTTCTCGGCCGCCCGCTTCTCGGCGGCGAAGGCGTTGTTGATCGCCAGCGCGCAGCCCGACTGACCCGCGGCGCCGACGGGCGAGCAGCTGTCGGGCACGCCACCATTGACCCGGCTGGCGCGGTCCGCGACCGCGACGCGATTGGTCCAGGCCTGGTTCTTCGCCGCTGGCTCGGCGGTGTTGCGCAGCTCCTTGGGAATGCGGAACTGTTCGTCGGGGTTGATGCGGCTGCACACCACCACCTCGTCGCCCTGCGACTTGGGGCATTGCTCGTTGCCCGAGAGCGTCACGCTGCGCACGCGCTGCGGCGTTCGCCCGGTATCTCCCGCGCTCTCGGTCTGCGCCGCGGCGGTGAGCGGCAGCGCGAGACCGGCGACCATCACGACTAGCGTACGCAGCATCGACCTTCTCCTCGCTGACCACAACGCGTGCGATAGCCGCTGGCTCCGCGCGGGTGATGGCCCCGCTATGTCGATTGTTTGCCGCCGCGCAAGAATCCTTTCGCCACCGCGGCGCAGCGGCGTGTTGCGATGCGCCCCGCATCGGTTATGGCATGCGGCATGATCCTGGTGGTCGACAATTACGATAGCTTCACCTGGAACCTGGTCCATTACGTCATGGAACTGGGTGCCGAGGTGCGCGTGGTGCGCAACGACGAACTGACCGCCGCCGATGTACTGGCGAGCGGCGCGCGCGCGATCCTGATCTCGCCGGGGCCGTGCACCCCCAACGAGGCGGGCATCAGCCTCGAGTTGGTCGCCGCCTGCGCGGAGGCGCGCCGGCCCTTGTTCGGTGTCTGCCTCGGCCACCAGGCGATCGGTCAGCATTTCGGCGGTCGTGTCGTTCGCGGCGGCCTGATGCACGGCAAGACCTGCCCGGTAGAGCATGACGGCACCGGCGTGTTCGCCGACCTGCCCTCGCCCTTTGCCGCGACGCGCTACCACTCGCTGATCGTCACCGACGTGCCCGAAGCGCTCGCGGTCAACGCCACCGCGGCGGACGCCTCGGTGATGGGGCTGCGCCACCGCGAGCTGCCGATCCACGGCGTGCAATTCCACCCCGAGAGCATCGCCACCGAGCACGGTCATGCGCTCATCGCCAATTTCCTACGGCTCGCCGGCATTGACCACGTCACACGGGCTGCGGCGTGACCACCGTCACCCTGATGCCCGACCCGGCCTCGCCGCTGTCGCGCGAGAGTGCGGCGCAGGCCTTCGCCGACATCCTGGACGCACGCGCGAGCGAGGAGGCGATCGCCGATTTCCTGCTCCGGCTGGCGCTGCGCGGCGAGACCAGCGTCGAGATCGCCGAGGCGGCGCGCGCGCTGCGTGACCGGATGATCCCGATCACCGCGCCGGCGGGCGCGATCGACGTCTGCGGCACCGGCGGCGACGGCCAGCACACGCTCAATGTGTCGACCGCGGTGAGCCTCGTCGTCGCGGCGTGCGGCGTGCCCGTCGCCAAGCACGGCAATCGCGCGGCCTCGTCCAAGGCGGGCGCGGCCGACACGCTCGAGGCGCTAGGGCTGGACATGGAGCGCGCAGGCGCACAGGCGGAGGCGACGCTGCGCGACCTCGGCATCTGCTTCCTCTTCGCCGGCAACCACCACCCGGCGATGCGCCGCATCACGCCGATCCGCCGCAAGGTTGGACGGCGCACGATCTTCAACCTGATGGGCCCGCTCGCCAATCCGGCGCACGTCACGCGCCAGCTGATCGGCATCGCGCGGCCGGATTACGCCTCGATCTACGCCGAGGCGCTGGAACAGCTCGGGAGCGAGGCGGCGCTGGTCGTCGCGGGCGAGGAGGGACTCGACGAGATCTCCGGCGCCGGGCCGACGCACGTCGTATCGATCGGCGCGGTGGCGTTGCCGGCGCGGATCACCCCCGAGGACGCGGGAGTCGCACGCCACCCGACGCTGGCGATCCGCGGCGGCGACCCGGCATATAACGCGCTCGCGCTGCGCCAGCTGTTGGGCGGCGAGCGCGGTGCCTATCGCGACGCGGTGCTCGTCAACGCCGCCGCGGCGCTGGTGCTCGCCGGCCGCGACTCTTCCCTCCCCGATGGCGCGGCGCGCGCCGCCGAGGCGCTCGACCGCGGCAACGCGGGCGCGTTGCTCGACCGCTGGATCGCCTACGCATGACCATCCTCGCCGATATCTGCGCTACCAAGCGTGACGAGGTGCGCGCGCGCCGTGCCGCCGTGAGCGACAGTGAGTTAGAAGCACGCGCAGCCGCGCAGGCGGCCCCGCGCGGCTTTCGCGCGGCGCTGGAGCGGAGCGTCGCCGTGGGTCGGCACGCGCTGATCGCCGAGATCAAGAAAGCCAGTCCGTCGAAAGGGCTGATCCGCGAGGACTTCGATCCGCCGGCGCACGCACGTGCTTATGCCGCGGGGGGCGCCTCGTGCCTGTCGGTGCTGACCGATGCGCCGTACTTTCAGGGGCATGAAGAGTATCTGATGGCGGCGCGGGCGGCCTGCGATCTACCCGTGCTGCGCAAAGACTTCACCGTCGACCCGTGGCAGGCGCTGGAGGCGCGCAGCATCGGCGCCGACGCGATCCTGCTGATCGTCGCCGCGCTCGACGACGCGCTCCTCGCCGAGTGCGAGGCGGCCGCGATCGAGCACGGGCTCGACGTATTGGTCGAGGTGCATGACGCCGCCGAGCTGGAGCGCGCGGCGCGACTGCGCTCGCGGCTGATCGGGGTGAACAATCGCGACCTGCGCAGCTTCAAGGTCGACGTGCGGCGGAGCTGGGAGCTGGCGGAGCGCGCGCCCGCGGGCACGCTGTTGGTCGCGGAGAGCGGGCTGAGCTCCCGCGCGGACCTGGACTCGCTGGCGGCACACGGCGTCCACTGCTTCCTGATCGGCGAGGCGCTGATGCGCCAGGCCGATGTCACGGCAGCGACGCACGCGCTGGTCGGCTGAGATGACGAGGCTCACCCATCTCGACGACTCGGGTGCGGCGCACATGGTCGACGTCGGCGGCAAGCAGGTGACGCGACGCGAGGCGGTGGCGAGCGGCCGGATCGATATGGTGGCGGAGGCGGCCGCCGCGATTCGTGACGGCGCGATCGCCAAGGGTGACGTGCTCGCCGTGGCGCGTGTCGCCGGGATCATGGCGGCCAAGCGCACCAGCGAGCTCGTCCCGCTCTGCCACCCGCTGCCGATCAGCCGCGTCGCGCTCGACCTGACCGTCGACGAGCATGGGGTGACGGCTTCGGCCACGGTCGCGACCGACGGCAAGACCGGGGTCGAGATGGAGGCGCTCACCGCGGTGTCGGTCGCGCTACTCACCGTCTACGACATGGCCAAAGCGCTCGACAAAGCCATGGTCATCGGCGGCGTGCGCCTGCTCGCCAAGAGCGGCGGACGCTCGGGCGACTGGCGCGCCTGATGGCGTCGCCGTCACGGCCGGGGTTGCTGCCCGTCGCCGAGGCGCAGGCCCGCGTGCTGGCGCTGGGCACGCCCGTCCCGCCGGTCGAGGTGTCGCTGCCCGAGGCGCTCGGGCGCTGGGCCGCCGCGCCGGTCGTGGCGCGGCGTACCCAGCCCGCGCGCGACGTCTCGGCGATGGACGGCTATGCGCTGCGCTACGCCGACCTACCCGGTCCCCTGCGCGTCGTCGGCGAGAGCGCGGCGGGCGCTCCGCATGCGGGCGCGCTGTCGCCGGGCGAGGCGGTGCGGATCTTCACCGGCGCCATCATGCCCGCGGGCAGTGACACCGTCCTCGTCCAGGAAGAGGCGCGGCGCGAGGGCGACGAGGTCGAGCTCGACGGCGAGGGGCCGGCGTATCAGGGTCGTAACGTGCGCGCGCGCGGGCTCGACTTCGCCGCGGGAGACGTGCTGGTCGCGCGCGGCGAGCGCTTCACCCCCGCGCGGCTCGCGGTCGCGGCCACCGGCGGGGTCGGCCGGGTCGCGGTCGCTCGACCGGTGCGCGTCGCGCTCGCCGCGACCGGCAATGAGCTGGTGGAGCCCGGCACGCCGGGCGAGGCGTTGCCCGAGTCAAACCGGCTGCTGCTGCGCGCGCTGCTGGCCGAGAGCGGCGCGGAGATCGTCGATCTCGGCATCCTGCCCGATCGGCTCGACACACTCACCCAGTCTTTCGCCGCGGTCGACGCCGACGTGCTCGTCACCACCGGCGGCGCGTCGGTCGGCGACCACGACCTGGTACGGCCGGCGCTTGAAGCAGCGGGGGTGACGCTCGACTTCTGGCGGATCGCGCTGCGCCCGGGAAAGCCGATGCTGGCGGGGCAACGCGATGGATTGGCAGTGGTCGGGCTGCCCGGCAACCCGGTGTCGGCGTTCGTCACGGCGCTGCTGTTCGTCCGGCCTTTGGTGGCGCACCTCGCCGGCGCGGCTGAACCCTTTCCCGCGGCGACCAGCGCGACGCTCGGCGAGGACCTGCCCGCCAACGCCGAGCGCAGCGACTATCTGCGCGCCGAGTTGCGCGACGGACGTGCCTATGCCTCGACGATCCAGGACAGTTCGATGCTGCGCACGCTGGCGCGCTCGACCTGCCTGATCGTGCGTCCGCCGCACGCCCCGATGGCGCGCGCCGGCGACTCGGCGGAAATCCTCGTGATCGCTTGACGAGGCCTGTCGTGTTCCATAAAGGTTCCGCATCCGTTCGCGAATGGGGAGTGTGGACATGCTGACGCGCAAACAGCACGAGCTGATCTGCTTCATCGAGGATCGGCTCGCCGAGAGCGGCGTGTCGCCCTCGTTCGAGGAGATGAAGGACGCACTCGAGCTGAAGAGCAAGTCGGGTGTCCATCGTCTGATCAGCGCGCTCGAGGAGCGCGGCTATCTCCGCCGCCTGCCGAACCGCGCGCGCGCGCTGGAGGTGCTCAAGGCGCCCGAGCGCGGCGAGCCCAAGCGCGCCGCCGCCCCGGCCAAGCGGGCCCCGGTCGAACCGGCGGTGCCCGCCAACGATGTCGTCGAGATCCCGCTCCACGGGCGCATCGCCGCCGGTGTGCCGATCGAGGCGTTCGAGGGCGCGACCACCCTTCCCGTTCCCGCCGCGCTGCTCGGCAGCGGCGAGCATTTCGCGCTCGAGGTGGCGGGTGACTCGATGGTCGACGCCGCCATCCTCGACGGCGATTATGCGCTGATCCGCCGCCAGGAAGTGGCGCGCGACGGCGAGATCGTGGTGGCGCTGATCGACGAGAGCGAGGCCACCCTCAAATACTTTCGTCGCGAGGGTGCGATGAT
The DNA here is from genome assembly GCF_019429485.1 of Sphingomonas citri. Classification (GTDB taxonomy): domain Bacteria; phylum Pseudomonadota; class Alphaproteobacteria; order Sphingomonadales; family Sphingomonadaceae; genus Sphingomonas; species Sphingomonas citri. The sequence goes on from NZ_JAHXZN010000001.1 coordinate 278,952, forward strand.
CCGGCTCGATCCGGCGAACCGCTCCTACGACCCGCAACGCTATGCGCCGACCCAGGTGCGCGTCCAGGGCAAGCTGGCGGGGATCCTGCGTCGCTACGATTGAGCGGGGGAAAGGGTGGCCGAGCAGACGATTCCTGCACACGCTCCGGTCGCTCGCCGGTCTATCGATCTCGCCATGCTCCTGCGCACGCAGGAGCCCATGACCGCAGGCGACATCGCTCGTAGTGCTCGGCGCGGCCGTGTGCTGGAGAACGGCGCGGTTCCTCCCCCGCCGTCACCCACGGGTGTTCATCCCCCTCTCTCCGTACCCGAACCACGCGCTCATCCTTGAAGGTGATCGCGATCCCGCCACTATGTGCCAGTGCGTCACGGTCGAGGGTCAACCAGCGCGCGCGACAGCGGCGCGGCAGCCGGCGCTCGCTCACCACGACGTCTGCCGACGTGCAGAGCGTCGCCAGCCGCTCCACCGGTACGGTGTAACCGCTGCGCGTCCCCAGCACGCGCCGCCAGCGCCCGTCGACGCGGCGTTGCCACCAGCACAGGTCGCGGTTGCAGCGCGCCTCGGGCGAGTCGCTGAGCAGACCCGGCACGCCGTCGATCCCGCCGTTCTGCGCGAGCACGTCGCGGACGTAGCCGCCGGCACGGTCGCGCAGCAGCGCCAAGCCGCCGTCCGCCTGGCGCACCGCCAGATGGCGCCCATCGCCGGTGATGAGCAGGTCCGGTGCGGAGGGCACCAGCGTCCACGCCGCCCCGATCGCCAGCAGTGCCAGCCCAAGATAGCGCGCTCGCGTGCGCCACAAGGCGAGCCACACCCCGCCCGCCACCATCGTCGCGAAAGCACCCAGCGGCATCGCCGGGATCGCGCGCACCGCGCCGGGGAGCGCGGCGACGCCGTGCGCGATCCATAGCAACAGCGCGATCGCTCGTCCGGCCACCCACCAGGCCGGCGCGCCCCAGCCGACGGCGTCGAGCAGCAGCGCCACCGCGACGGCTGGCATGATCGCGAAGGTGGTCAGCGGGATGGCGACGATGTTGGCGATCGCGCCATAGGCGCCGGCCTGGTGGAAGTAGAAGACGGCGATCGGCATCAGCGCGAGCTCGACCACCGCCCCGGTCACCAGCAGCGACACGGCCTCGCGCAGCCATTTGCGCGTCCAGGGCTCGTCGCGCGCGAGCAGCGCGGCGCGGACCCGCGGGTGATCGTGCAACGCGACGATCGAGGCGACCGCGGCGAAGGAGAGCTGGAAGCTCGGCCCCACCACCGCCTCGGGCCAGGCGACCAGCACCACCAGCGCGCCCATCGCCACCAGCCGCAGCGTCAGCGCCTCGCGCCCGAGCGCCAGCGCGGCGAGCACCATCAGCGCGGCGACACAGCTGCGGATCGTCGGCACCTGCGATCCCGTCAGCCAAGTATAGCCGATCGCCGCCCCCGCCCCCGCTCCGGCCGCGACGAGCGGGAGCAGCCCCGTCAATGCCAGTCGCCGCGACAGCGCGAGCAGCCGCAGCATCGCCGCCATCACGATCCCGACGGTCGCGGTGATGTGCAGCCCGCTGACCGAGAGCAGGTGCGCCAGCCCGGCACGCCGCATCGCCAGCGAGTCGGCGTCGTCGATCGCGCCCATGTCGCCCGTCACCAGCGCCGCCGCGATGCCGCCGGCGCTACCGGCGAGGGCCGTGGTGATATGCGCGGTGAGCCGGTCGCGCACGCCTGGCGCGCCAACTCCTCGAACGGTGACTGGCTCGAAGCCGCGTCCGCTCGCCCCCACGCCGTCGAACCAGGCCGCGCGGGCGGCATCATAGGCGCCAGGGACCGTGGGCGGCGCGGGCGGCATCAGCCGCGCGCGTAACGTCATCGCCGCCCCCGCTGCGAGCGTCGTCGGTACCGCGCGCTGGGGCAGGCTCACGCGCACGCGCAGCGGCGCGCGGCGCGGTGGCCGCTCCCACCGCAGCGTCCCCAACGTCACCCGCACCAGCCCGCGCGCTGGCAGCGGTTCGATCTTCTCTACCTCGCCCGCCAGCCGCACCACCGCGGGCCGGTCGAGCGTCGGCGCGGCGACTCGTGTCGCGCGCATCCACGCGAGCCCCGTCCCCGCCGCGACCGCGAGCCCGAGCATCGCCACGAACGGCGCCGCGCGACCGCCGCGCCAGCGCACCGCCGCGGCAGTGGCGAGACCGAGCGCGATCAGGATGAGTGCGACCCATTCGCGCCGCTCCGGCAGCACGAACCACGCCGCCGCGCCCGTGCCCAGCGCCACCGGCAGCCACAGGAAAAGTTGGTCGCGCTCCGCCTCCAGCCAACGTTCCAAAGCGTTGCCCGCCCAGGACGCGATTTGATGCGGGAGAGAGGCTTTGCTAGGGGCGGGCGCGGCCGATCGAGCCATCCGACCATCCAGCCTGGGAGCACGCGCGCTTGAGCGCAACCGAGATCAATGAGCGCGCCGTCGTCACGCGCTTCGCCCCGTCACCGACCGGGTTCCTCCACCTGGGCGGCGCGCGCACCGCGCTGTTCAACCTCCTCTTCGCGCGCCACCACGGCGGCACCTTCCGGCTGCGGATCGAGGACACCGATCGCGCGCGCTCCACGCAGCCGGCGATCGACGCCATCCTGAACGGGATGCGCTGGCTCGGGCTCGATTGGGACGGCGAGGAAGTCTATCAGTTCGCGCGCGCCGACCGCCACGCCGAGGTCGCTCACCGGATGATCGAGGCCGGGCACGCCTATCGCTGCTATCTCACCGCCGAGGAGCTGGACGCGATGCGTACCGCGGCGCAGGCGGCGAAACAGCCGCTGCGGATCCGCTCGCCGTGGCGTGATCGCACCGACTGGCCCGCCGACCAGTCCTATGTCGTCCGCCTGCGCGCGCCGACGGAGGGCGCGACGACGATCCACGACCGCGTTCAAGGCGAGGTGACCGTCCAGAACGCCGAGCTCGACGACCTCGTGCTGCTGCGCTCCGACGGCACCCCGACCTACATGCTCGCGGTCGTGGTCGACGATCACGATATGGGGGTCACGCACGTGATCCGTGGCGACGACCATCTCAACAACGCGTTTCGCCAGCTGCCGATCTATCGCGCGATGGACGCGATTGAGGGTGGCTGGCCCGATCCGGTCTACGCGCACATCCCGCTTATTCATGGTAGCGACGGGGCCAAGCTGTCCAAGCGCCACGGCGCGGTCGGCATCGAGGCCTACCGCGACGAGATGGGCATCCTCCCCGAAGCGCTCGACAATTACCTGCTGCGGCTCGGCTGGGGCCACGGTGACGAGGAGATCATCGCGCGCGAGGACGCGATCCGTTGGTTCGACCTCGACGCCGTGGGCAAGTCGCCGAGCCGGTTCGATCTCAAGAAGCTCGAGCATCTCAACGGTCATTATATTCGCTCCAGCGACGATCCGCGGCTCGCCGACCTGGTCGCGGAGAAGCTCGGGTTCGATCACGACGACACGCGCCGCCGCGCGCTCGCCGCGGCGATGCCGGCGCTGAAACCTCGCGCCGCCAACCTCAACGAGCTGACCGAGGGTACCGCGTTTCTCTTCGCAACGCGTCCGCTCGCGATCGACGCCGACGCGGCGCCGCTGCTGGCGGGAGAGGCGCCCGCGTTGCTGGCTCGGCTGCACGCCGCGCTTGACGCAGTGCACAACTGGGATACGGAGACCACCGAGGCCGCGGTGCGGCAGGTGGCCGAGGCGGCCGGGGTCAAGCTGGGGCAGGTCGCCCAGCCGCTCCGCGCCGCGCTCACCGGGCGCAGGACCTCGCCCGGCATCTTCGACGTACTCGTCCTTCTAGGACGCGACGAGAGCCTCGCTCGGATCGCGGACCACAAAGCCTGACAGGAGATCATCCATGACCGAAGCAGCCCAGTTCGCCCTGTCGGGCAAGGAGCTCGAATATCCGGTGCTGTCGGGCTCGGTCGGCCCCGACGTGGTCGATATCCGCAAGCTCTACGCGCAGACCGGCGCCTTCACCTATGACCCGGGCTTCACCTCGACCGCCTCGTGCCAGTCGAAGCTGACCTACATCGACGGCGACGAGGGCGTGCTGCTCCATCGCGGTTATCCGATCGGCGAGCTGGCCGAGCAGTCGACCTTCATGGAGGTCTGCTACCTGCTGCTCAACGGCGAGCTGCCCGACCAGGGCGAGCTCGACCGTTTCAGCCACACGATCACGCGCCACACCATGGTGCACGAGCAGCTGGCGCAGTTCTTCCGCGGCTTCCGCCGCGACGCGCATCCGATGGCGATCATGTGCGGCGTCGTCGGTGCGTTGAGCGCCTTCTACCATGACTCGACCGACATCCACGATCCGCAGCAGCGCATGATCGCGTCCCACCGGCTGATCGCCAAGATGCCGACGATCGCGGCGATGGCCTATAAGTACAGCGTCGGCCAGCCTTTCCTCTATCCCGACAACTCGCTGAGCTACACGGGCAACTTCCTGCGCATGACGTTCGGCGTGCCGGCCGAGCCCTATGAGGTGAACCCGGCGGTCGAGCGCGCGATGGACCGTATCTTCATCCTCCACGCCGATCACGAGCAGAATGCCTCGACCTCGACGGTGCGGCTCGCCGGCTCGTCGGGCGCGAATCCGTTCGCCTGTATCGCCGCCGGCATTGCCTGCCTGTGGGGCCCAGCGCACGGCGGCGCCAACGAGGCGGCGCTCAACATGCTGCACGAGATCGGCACGCCCGAGCGCATCCCCGAGTTCATCGCGCGCGCCAAGGACAAGAACGATCCGTTCCGCCTGATGGGCTTCGGCCACCGCGTCTACAAGAACTATGACCCGCGCGCGACGGTGATGCAGAAGACGGTGCGCGAGGTGTTCGCGGCGCTCAACGTGCAGGATCCGCTGTTCGAGACCGCGCTGCGACTCGAGGAGCTGGCGCTCAGCGACGATTATTTCGTCGAGAAGAAGCTGTTCCCCAATGTTGACTTCTACTCGGGCGTGATCCTCTCGGCGATCGGCTTCCCGACGAGCATGTTCACCGTGCTGTTCGCGCTGGCGCGCACCGTCGGCTGGGTGGCGCAGTGGAACGAGATGATCACCGACCCCGATCAGAAGATCGGCCGCCCGCGTCAGCTCTACACGGGGCCGACGCAGCGCAGCTACGTGCCCCTGGCGCAGCGCTGAGCCGATGCGCCTTCGGCCGATCCTGATCGTGCTCGGCGCCGTGATGGCGCTGATGGGTCTGCTCTGGATCGGCCAAGGGCTCGGCTACATTCACTGGCCGCGTTCGAGCTTCATGCTCGATCAGCGGGTCTGGGCCGATTACGGCAGCGCGCTCGCGGTCGGCGGGCTGCTGCTGATCCTGCTGGGCCGGCGGCTGCGCTAGCGCCTCCGACCGCCGCGAGTCGGCCACCTCGGGTCGAGGCGCCCAGGGCAGGAACACGGGCGATCGTTAGGGTCTTCGTCGTGGACTGTCGTTCGGGAGCGCGGCGGAGACGATGATGCGCCCGGGCGGAACGCCTGGCCTAAAGGCGCCGACGCTGGTGCTCGATGACGGCACACAGCTGATCGATTCGACGCTCATCCTCGCCTATGCCGAACGCTCTACTCAGGCCGAGCGTCATCTTACGCCGGCGGCGATGGTCGACGATGTCACCGCAGGTGGACGACTGGCTGGCGGAGAGCCGTCCACTGCAGGCCGACATCACCGAGGCGATCGCCTGGCATTACACTCGCGCGACCGTCCCGGACATCGTCACGCTGCGACGCGCGCCCGCGCCAGCGGCGCTGTCGCTCCGCGCCGCCGCCCTGCCCGCCTTCCTCGCTTACTCGGGCTGAGCGGCGCTCGACGGCAGGCCGCCTTAGCTCCTGGCGGCGTCGCGGCCGTAGATGTCGTCGCGGAACACCACGCGCGCCTTGCTCTCGGTCGCGGTGAGATAGGTGAGATAGACGGGAACGGGCACCTGGAGCGCCACCGCCTGCTCCGGGTTCTTTGTCGAGGGCGGCAGAGGGCGACCGATCAGCCAGCGTGCCAGCACCGGCGCTTTCTCCAGCCGGATACAGCCGTTGCTGAGATGGCGGTCGTCGCGGTCGAGCAGCTCGCGGTCGGGCGTGTCGTGGAGGTAGATGCCCTCGTCGTTGGGGAACAGGAACTTGACCCGCCCCATCGAGTTGCCGCGCCCCGGCAGCTCGCGCAGCCGGATCTCGCGCGTGCCGGCGGCGATCGCGTGCCAGTCGATCGCGCCGGCGGGTAACGTTTGCGCCGCCGCGCTCCAGTCGCTCAGCGCTTCCATGCGCAACGAGGCGAGCGAGCGGCCCGCCAGCACCTTCGGCGCGACGCTCTTGCGGGCGAGATAGGTCGGGACGTTCCAATAGGGATTGACGATCGCCCATTGCACTACGCCGGCGAGCAGCGGCGTCTGCGTCTCGCGCGCGCCCACCACCACCTTCATCGTGCCCACCTGGCGGCCGGCCTCATAATACCAAAGTCGGCCCGACGAGGCGTCGACGACGATGTGCCGCGTCCACGGGCCGGGTAGCAGCCGGGCGCGCTCGAGGTTGCGGCGAAGCCGCTGCTCATCGGCAGGTGCGACGCCGTCGCGGCGTGCGCGCGCGACCAGCGCACGGAGGCGAACGTAATGCGGGCTCATCCACTCCATGCCGGCGACATAGTCGGTGAAGGATCGCGGGAAAGTCGCGGCGCGCAGCACCGCCTCCAACTTCAAGCGCTTCGGCTTGAGCGACGGATCGGCCCAGATCATCCCCACGTCGCGAGCGCGGCGCTGGTCGCGGACGTAGCGCGTGAACGCCTTCGACAGCGCCAGCTCGACGCGCGCGACGCTGTCGGCGTCGCCGCGCTGGCGTGCGCCGGCGAGCTGAGCGCGAAGATCGCGCGCGCCATAGCTTGAGACGAGCCCGTCCAGCGCGCTCGTCTCGAGGTCGTCGAGCAGCGCGTCGGCGGCGGGACCGAGGCGGCCGTCGGCGGCCCAGAGCGGACGATAGCCGCGCTCGGCATAGACCCGCCCGATCCAGCCCCCTGCGCGGTCGCGCAGCGCCGCGGCGACGGCGCGCTCGGCGGCGTCGTCGGCCGTCGCGCGCGCCGATGCGGTTCGTGGGGCTGCTGCCGCTCCTCGCTCGGCGCCGGCCGGCGCGGCGGCGGCGAGCAGCAGCAGCACCGCCGTGCGCCAACGCCCCGCTCGCCGCAACGACGCGTCAGCGATCAGCCGCGCTCTCCGCGACGGGTCGGCGCGGGCGGCGGCGGCGGCGGGGCCGGCGGCGCATAGGGGTGATAGATGCCGTCCGACGTGTAATAGCCGTCGACGATACCGTCACCGTCGCGGTCGGCGGCGCTGCTGCCGGCGACCGCGCCCGGCGGCGGCGGCGGGGGCAGCGGCGTGACCGGCTTCTTCGAGCAGGCGGCGAGCATCGCGAGTCCGCAGGCGGCGATCAGGACGGTACGAACACGCATAGTTTTCTCCCTTTCGACGCGACCGGTTTCCGTGCCGCGCCTTCGACACTCCCTGTCCTCGCAGCAGCGCACGGCGTCGACAAGGGGTCATTAACCAAGCGATCAACGGAGCCGCGTGCGCGCCGACCTGTCACGCCCGCTCGAGGCGACGGTCAGCGCCGGTACCCTAGGGTGAGATCGTGGAGTGGCCCAGGCGATCCAGGTGGCCAAAAGAGGATGCGCTGAGGTGGTATGGCGTAACGCCCTGGATCCTTTCAGCGCTCTGGGTTCTCGCGGAAAGCGCCGTACTGTATGCGACGACGTCGTGGGACTGGCGACCCACTCTTCCTCGCGGCAGCGACGCCGGACTTCACGAAGCCGTCAGAAGAGTGCACGCCGCCCGACGGCCTAACTGACAAGCCCCTTCGTCAGACCGACCAGGTTGCGCTCGAGGGATGAGATCAAGACGACTGCTGCAGCTTGTGACGGGCCTCCTCATCGCGCCTGCACAGCGCCGGACTCACGGTCGCCCCATAGCGTCCTCCGCATCAAGTCGCGGACGCTGCTCAGGCAAGACCGGGACGTGTTCGGCGGCGCGTCGCCACGTGCCGTTCACGTCCTCGGGCGTGGCGAGACGAGATCAGCCGCGGACCCGCGCGGCTCAGAACGGAGAGACCGCCTCGATCACTTGCTGGCCCCAGCGCGGCTGCTGCACATCGGTAATCTGCCCGCGGCCGCCGTAGCTGATGCGGGCGTCGGCGATCTGGCTGCTCAGCACGCTATTGTCGCGCGCGATATCCTGCGGTCGGACGATGCCGCTGACGAGGAGCTGACGCAGCTCGAAATTGACTCGCACTTCCTGGTGACCGCGGATCACGAGGTTGCCGTTGGGCAGCACTCCCACGACGGTGGCAGCGACCACGGTGTTGATCTGCTCGCTGCGCGATGTGTTGCCCGTGCCGGTGCTGCCCGACGCGTTCTTGGTGTCGAGCAGCGACGCCGGGTTGGCGCCCGACGGCAGCACCTTCTTCAGCGTGTTCTCCAGCCCGAGGAAATTGGGCAGGCCGACGCTGTCGTTGCCGCTTCGCGCCCGGCTCGACTTATTGTCGAGCGTGGCGCTGTCGGCGATGCTGATCCGCACCGTGAGGATGTCGCCGACCTGCGAGGCGCGCTGGTCATGGAAGAAGGCGCCGGCGCCGGTACGGAACAGCGAGGCGCTGCCGCCCGGCTCGGTCATCGCCGAAGGGTCTCGCCCATATTGCGCCTGGTCGCCGAGCGAGGGGGTCACCGTCGGTGCCACCGGGGTCTCCGCCGGTTCGATCTTGGGCGGCTTGCCGATTGCCTTCAGTCGGCCGACCGAACCGCAGCCAGCGAGCAGCGGCACGATCGCGGCGAGCAGCAGGACGCCGCGGTAGGGCTGCAGTCTCATCACGCTCTTCCTTCCTTCAGCCGGCGACCACGACTCGGCCCGGCGCCTCGGCGCGACCCGAGAGCGTGCGCTTGGTCGAATCGCAGATCACGCGAACCGGCTCGCCCAAGCCGGCGGCGTTGAGCGCCTGGCCCTGGGTGCTGATCGTCAGCGCGCCGCTGCGCAGCACGAGCGTCACGGGCTCGCCGCGCTGGATGACCTGCGGCGCGCGCACGTCGCCCTCGCGCACGACCGCGCCCGCGGCGAGCCGGCGCGCCGCGGCCCGACCGACGATGTTCGCCGCCGCCAACGCGCCACGCATCGGCGGCGGATCGCCCGTGTCCCAGACGCGCAGATCGTCGGCGCTGATCACGGCGCCCGCCGCGACCGGTTGCGCCAGAACGACCGGCGCCGCTGGTGCCGCGGACTGCGCTGCCGCGGGCGCCCCCACCAGCGGCAGGAGTGCCACGGTGAGGCGCGCGAGCCCGAACCGCATCATCCTCACCGCAGCTGCGTCGTGGTGGCGAGCATCTCGTCGGCCGTCTTCACGATCCGGCTGTTCATCTCATAGGCGCGCTGCGCGCTGATCAGCGCGGTGATCTCGGCCACCGGGTTGACGTTCGACGCCTCGAGATAGCCCTGCTTGAGCGTCCCGAAACCCGGCTGACCCGGGTTGGCGACCGTCGGCTGACCCGAGGCCTCGGTCTCCTGGAACAGGTTTGAGCCGAGCGCCTCTAGCCCCGCCTCGTTGACGAAGGTCGCGAGGTCGAGCTGGCCGACGTCCTGCAGCTGCACCTGGTCGGCGAGCTTGACCTGCACGAGTCCGGTCGGGCTGATCGACACGTCGGTGGCGCCGTTCGGGATCGTGATGTCAGGCTGGACGCGATAGCCGTCGGTCGTCACCACCTCGCCCTGGTCGGAGAGCTTGAACGCGCCCGAACGCGTGTAGGCGACCTCGCCGTTGGGCAGCGCGATCCGGAAATATCCCTGACCGAGGATCGCGACGTCGAACTTGCTCTTGCTCTCGGTGGTCGCTCCCTGCTCCAGGACACGATACACGCCCGCGGCGCGCACGCCGCTGCCGAGCTGGATGCCGGCGGGCACGCGCGTGCCGTCGGCGCTGGTCGCCGCGCCGGGCCGGCTCACCTGCTCGTACAGCAGGTCCTCGAATTCCGGCCGCTGCCGCTTGAAGGCGGTGGTGTTCATGTTCGCGATATTGTTCGCGATGACGTCGACGTTGGTCTGCTGCGCCAGCATTCCGCTCGCGGCGATCGACAGGGAGCGCATCTAGGTTTTCCTGTTGTGAGAGGAGGAGGTCGGAGGAAAGTCAGTCGGGCTTGGCCAACCGGGAGATCGCCAGCTTGCGCAACGTGTCGATGTTGGCGGCGGCCTCGCTGGTACGCTGATAGGCGCGCAGCACCTCGATCATGTTGGTCGTCTCGATGATCGGCTGCACGTTCGAGCCCTCGACGCCGCCGCTTCGGAGGCGCGTCTCGGCGGCGGGCAGCAGCCGCCCGCCGGCACCGGTGAGCAGGCCGTCACCGCGCTCGTTCACGCGCATCTCGTCGAACTGGGTCACCGCCAGCCGTGCGATCGGGCCGGCGCTGGTCGAGACGGTGCCGTCCCCGGCGATGGCGAGGCTGCCCTGCTCCTCCGGCGATACCGCGATGTGGCGGCCGTTCTCGTCGAGCAGCGGCGCGCCCGAGGGCGTGCCGAGCTCCCCGTTGGTCAGCAGAGTGATGAACCCGGCGCGCGTGTAAGCGGTCGCACCGCTCGCGTCCTCCACGGAGAGATAGCCCGGGCCGTCGATCATCACGTCGAGCGGGTGGCCGGTCGCCTGGAAGGCGCCCGCGCGCGAGTCATGCACTTGGCCGTAATCGAGCACGAACGACAGGCGCTTGGCGTCCTCGATCGGGGCGCGGCGGACGCGCTCGACGTGTTCGCGAAAGACTTCCTGCTCGCGCTTGAAGCCGACCGTGCTGCTGTTCGCCATGTTGTTCGCGGTAACGTCTAGCTGACGCCGCAGCGCGGCCTGGTGGCTCAGCAGCACATAGGTGGATACGTCGGATCCCATCCGTCTCTCTCGCCCGTCCTTCTACGTTGCATCGCCGCGGCGCCGCCGTCGCGACCGGGATCGGCGCGGTCCTCGCACCAAAAACCAGCGCGTCGCGGCAACTGCCCGAGGCTCGCCCCTATAATAGGACCAACCGCGCCGGGTGGTGGCTCACCGCTCGAAATTGCGCGGCCAAGCATGAGGTATGACGTGGCAGAACGAGCCGACGTGTTGAGATTCAACCGGTCCCGCGGCCCCGCGGCGGTGACGACGGAACCGCGCGACGAGCAACGTCGCCTGCTGCTGGCGGTGATCGTCGCCTTGGCCGCTCTCCTGATCATCGGCGGTGGCATGGCACTCGCGGGCGTGTGGCCCTTCGCTGGCGGGGAGACCGCCGGGCAACCGAGCGGCCAGGCCGCGAGCGCGCGCTACGTCGACGTACCGCCGATGGTGGTGACGTTGCGCAGCGCCGACGGCCGGCAGCATTTTCTCAAACTGCACTTCGTCATCGTCGCTTCGGACTCCGCCCAGGTCGGCCGGATCACGTCGGCGATGCCGCTGATCCTCGACACGCTGCAATCGTTCCTGCGCGAGCTGCGCCCCGAGGATCTCAGCGGTTCGGCCGCCGTGTTCCGGGTCAAGGAAGAGATACTGGTCCGGTTGCGCGACGCGCTCGGCCATGATGGCGTGAACGAGGTGCTGATCCAGGACCTGATCGAGCAATGACCACCAGTCCCGACGGCCGCGCGCCCGGCTCCGCACGCCCGGAGCGCACCGATCCGGCGCGCGGCGACCGCGTCAACACCGATCGCTCGACCGCCGCCGCGACGCCGCGCCGGAGCGAGGTGCGCGCACCCGCGGCGGCCGGAGCGACGGCGCCCGGAGATCCCGGCGCCCCGCGGGCCGACGCACAAGCGAGTGGCTCGGCTGTAACGGCGCGGCCCGGCCCTGCTGCGCCGGCGGGGGACGCCGCCACCACGGGTCCCGCGCCGACTTCCACGGTGAGTGATCTAAGTCAGGCCAAGCCGACCGACACGGTCGAGCCAGGCCCGGGCAGCGACGCGCCGGACACGTTCGACCAGGCGAGCATCGACGCCCTCTTCGGCGTCGAGAGCGCCCCTCGACCGGCGCGGCGCACCGGATTGCGCGCGCTGATCGAGGCGGACGTTGCCAATCACGAGCGACTGCCGATGCTCGAGGTCGTGTGCGAGCGCATGGTCCGCACGCTCGGTACCAGCATGCGCAATCTGACCGCCGATTCGCTCGACGTCCGCGCCGAGCGCGTCAGCACCATGCGATTCGCCGAGTTCATGGACCATCTGCCGCTCCCCGCCATGATCGGCGTCTTTCTCGCCAAGCAATGGGGCAATTACGGCCTGATCACCGTCGACTCGTCGCTCGTCTACGCGGTGGTCGACTCGCTTCTGGGCGGTCGACGAGCCCCCAATACGATGCGCATCGACGGTCGCGCCTTCACCGCCATCGAGACGCATCTGGTCGGGCGCATGATGCAGCAGACGCTCGACGATTTCGCCCAGTCGTTCGAGGCGATCGAGCCCGTCGACTTCACGCTCGAGCGCGTAGAGGTGACGCCGCGTTTCGCCGCGATCGCGGCGCCGACCAATCTAACCGCGGTAGCGAGCTTTCGCATCGACATGGAGGGTCGCGGCGGCCGCTTCCTTCTCGTCCTCCCGCACGCCACGATCGAGCCGGTACGAGAGAAGCTGATCGAGCGCTTCGTCGGCGAGAAGATGGGGCGCAACACGATGTGGGAGAGCCATATCGCCGAGGAGCTGTTGCATACCGAGGTGCAAGTCGACGCCGTGCTCGGCGAGCGCGAGCTGCGGATCGAGGATTATCTCGCGCTCAGCGAGGGGCGCACGATCACGCTCGACCGCGCACCCGACGACGGCGTCGCGCTCGAGTGTCGCGGTGTCCCGCTCGCGACGGGGACGATCGGCACGCACAGCTCGCTGGCGGCGATCCGTCTGAGCACCCCGATCGGCCAGGTGGCGTCGTGACCGACCTCTCCTTCATCACCAATGTCATCACCTCACTGTTCTGCGCCGCGGTGTTGGTGCAGACGGTGCGGCTCTCGCGCGCCGTGCACAAGCTTCGCCACGCCGGACTGATCGAGGTGGTCGCCTCGCTCGAGGCCGCGACGGACACGTCGCAGCAGGCGCTCGGCGAGCTCACCAAGGTGCTGAGCGCGGAGGGTCCGCCGCTCGACGCGGCGGTGCGCGGCGCCCGCGACCTGCGGGCGCAGCTGGTCACCCTGCGCGACGAGCTGTCGCTGATGATCGACATCGGCAACGGGGTCGCCGAACGCATCCTGGCGGCGGCGAACGGCGCTCGCGGTGCGCCACCCCGCGACCTTGAGGCCGATGTGAGCGCCGCCAAAGACCCGGTGGGACGAGCGTCTTCGTCGCCCGCGCAGGAAGCGAGCGCGGAATTCGAGGACGCAGCTTCGATGCCCGGCCGATCCTCGCCGGCACCTACCGACGGGCCGGATGGAGTGGAGAAGGCTGGCCGCAATGGTCGCGGAAGAGCACTCGCGGCTGTCCGCGCGGCCGATGCGCCCTCCTCGACCGATCAGAGCGAGCACCTGCCCTCAGGTGAGGTCGATCGCGCCGACTCGTCGCCCGAAGCCGCCGCCAAGGAATCCCGATCGTGACCCAGCAAGTTGTTCCTCCACCCGCCGCGCGCGTTGGCGTAGCTTCTGCAGATCCCCTAAATCCCGCCAGTGTGGCAGCGGCGCCGGCGCGCGGCTGGACCAAACGCCTGTTGCGTCCCTCGCTGCTCACGCTCACCGCCGGCGCCGCGGCGGCCTCGACGATCGCGCATGCGGTGGCCGGAACGAGCGCGACCGAGGCGGTGAGCGACAATCGCTTCGGCAACGCGATCGCGCAGAGCATCAGCGAGCGTGACCAAGCGATCGCGCGACGCAATCGTGCGGCGGAGCTGCGCGAGCAGAGCGCGCTGGCGCTGGAGCAGCGGGTGCAGTCGCAGCTCGGTGCCCGGCGCGGCGACGAAACGCGTGCCGACCAGGCGGGCGGCTACGGCGATGCGCCGCAACCCATTGAGGATCTCGCGCGAATCTATCAGACGATGAAGCCGAATCGCGCGGCGTCCGTCTTCGCGGCATTGGACATCGATCTGCAGGCACAGGTCGCGCGGCGCATGCGCGGTCGGTCGCTGGCGCTGATGATGGGGGCGATGACCCCCGCGGCCGCGCTGAGGCTCAGCACCGCGCTCGCCGGGCGTGCCGCGCCCGATATGCCGGTGGCGCAGCAGCGCGTCGCCAGCGCGGCGGGAATCACTCTACCCTCAGCGGCGCCGCGACCGTCGACGCCGCGGCCGGTGGTAAACCAGCCGGCGGCACCGACGCGCACTGACCCGTCCCCCTTGGGCCCGGCCGCGCCGCGGGTGAGCACACCGCGCATCGCCGCCCCGCCGCTCGCCCCCGCTGACGCCGGCGGCTTGCCCGCTAGGTCCGCAGCCCAGCCGGCGCGACCTGCGACCTAAGTCGCGCACGGTTATGGCATGCCGTGCAACGCGAACTGATCGACGCCGCAGTGTCGGGTGCATGCCGGCCCCCGGGCGGCGTCATCGCCCGGTCGTAAGCGCCTCTGACCCGTGATCCTTTGCCCCCTCATGCTGGGCCCGCGGCGGACCACGTCGCCTGGCGCATTTCGCTGGCACTGCGCGACTTCAGCGGTAGCCAGCCCGAATGCTTCCCCGGCGCTCGCCCGTAATGATGTCAGCAAAGCGACACACGGCGGCCGGTTACAGGTAGGGCGCCGTCGGCACGTTGATCTGTTGGCCGATCAGCCCGCAGCTCGCGTCGATTTGGACGCGGAAGTCGCCGCCGGCGGTGTCGCCGAGCGCGTCGGAGCGCGCCAGTTGCGGGTCGCGCGTCTCCACACGGACGTCGAACGGGAACTCCTGCGACGAGCTCGATGTTGGCAGCGGCTTCTCGATGATCGCGTATCGCGGACAAGGGCCCTCGCGACCGGCGCGTCAGCTACCGGGTGGATCGGCGTGGCAGCGGTGCTCAGGAGGCGCTGATGACGCTCTGCGATCACGAGGCTCGCGTATCGAAGCGCGCGCTGGGCGCGCGCGTCGTAGCGGCCCTTGGCGGCAACAGCTCGGCGACGCGTTCGCTGAGACCCTGTCGCCCCGCGTTCGCACCGGGACCAGCGCGCAACGTGCATGACCCATCCGCGCTCGCCTCCCACCCGAGGTCGTGAAGTCAGCGTCGCTCAGATCGGTTCGCTGGTCACTTCCAGGATCAACACCCGGCGTGCGTCGCTCATCCCCGTGCGCTGCATGGCGCGGTTGAGCACGCCGCTCATCCGCTCGGCATTGATCGGCGCCAGCGGCCCACATTCGGCGCGATCGAAGTCGATGAGCGCGATCAGCAGCGCCGACCGCGCCTCCGGCCGCTGCTGGTAGAGCCGCAGTGCGCCGTTGGAGTCGGTGGCCTGCAAGGCCAGTCGCACCCGCATCCGACCGCTGATCGTCCCGCCCTCGAACAGCGGCAGCTCGATCGGATCGACGTACACGATCGGGCGGTCGGTAATGTAGCCGCGGATGTCGGCGCCGCGGTCAGCCGCAACCAGCACGAGCGGCAGCAGGGCACGCAGCAGCGAGCGTCTCAAGCGATCCTCCGAAAGCGACGCGGCGCCACCGCGCGCCGCTCATCCGCTCCTATGATAGGACGAGCAACTCGATGGATGGTCAATGCCCGGACGAAACCTTCCGCCACGCTATCGCGTGATCACCCGCGACAGGGAGAGACCGGCGTCGCGCGTCGAGCAGCGTGACCGCCCGTGGGACGATGCCCCATTAGAGGTCGAACCCTCGACAGCTCCGCGCGATCGCGGCGAGGATGGGCCGTCGTGGCCGTTGATCGGCCTGTTCCTCTCCGCGACCGCCGCGGGTGGTGCCGGCGTGGCGCTGCTCGGCCTGATCCCGGACGTGCTGTCGTGAGGGCGCGTCTTACCGCTGCGCTCGCGCTGGCATTCGCCGCCGGCGGCGCGACCGCGCAGACGAGCGGCGCCACCTTCGCGCCGACGCTCGCGCGGCTGCCGCTGCCCAGCGGCAAGGCGGCGTGGCCGATCGTGCCCGACTCCGCATCCTGGCGCGCGCTGAGCGTCTCCTCGAGCGAGCGGCAGCCGGCGCGCTGGGCGTTCGCCCGCAGCCTGATCGGGCAGGACCGCGGCGCCGAGGCGCTGGGCGTGCTCGAGACGATGCGTCAGGACGAGCCCGATCTGCTGCTGCTCGACTCGTTCCGGCTCGCCTACGGCGCCGCGCTGACGCTCGCGCACCACGACAATGAGGCGCTTATCGCGCTCACTCCGCCGTCCGGCGTGACGGACTCGCCGAGCGCCGAGCGCTGTGCCTGGCGGCTACGCGCGCTGACCGAGCTCGCTCGATATGAGGCCGCGCGCGCCTTGGTGAGCTGCGCCACGCCCGCACTGATGGCCCGACCGGCGGTGGCAAGGACGCCGTTCACGCTGGCGATCGCGATGGTCGCGCTCGAGACGGGTCGGCCCGAAGCGGCGACGGCGGTGCTCGCGGGCATGCCCGCGGATCACCCTACCGCGACGCTGTTGCGCGCGCGGGCGCAGGCGCTCGAGGGGCAATATGCCCCGGCGCGCACGCTTTTCGGCAAGATAGAGCGCGAGGGGCCGGCAGTGGACCGCGCGGCCGCCAGGCTGGGGCTGATCGAGGTCGGCCTGGCGGACCGGTCGCTCGCGCCCGAGGCGGCGATCAAACAGCTGAACGCGCTCACCTTCACCTGGCGCGGCGACGCTGTCGAGGAGCGTGCGCGCGCGCTCACCTTCCGGCTCGCGGCCGAGGGCGGCGACCACGCCACTGCTCTCGCCGCCGGCGGTGCGCTGCTCCGTTATTTCGACGTGACCCGCCGCCCGGCCGACTTCCGCGCCGAGGTGCAGCGCCAGCTCGAGGCGTTGATCGGCCCGGGTGCGACCACGCCGCTACCGCGCAGCGCGACCCTGTTGTGGGACTATCGCGACATCCTGCCGCCGGGCGCGAGCGGTAATCAGCTGATCGAGACCTTCGCGCAGCGCCTCGTCCAAGCGGGTCTGTACCAGCAGGCGGCCGACCTGCTCGCCTACCAGCTGCGCTATCGCATCAGCGACATCGCGCAGGGCCCGCTCTCCGCGCGCGTGGCCACGCTGCAGATCCTCGCCGGTAAGCCGGGCGACGCGGTGACGCTGCTGCGCACCACCGCGAGAAGCGATTATACGCCCGCGATGATCGCGGAGCGCCAGCGTATCCAGGCGATCGCGCTGTCGCAGCTCGGCCGGGTCGACCAGGCCGTCGCGATCCTGGCGGAGGTGCCGAACAGTGCCGCGCTGCGCAGCGAGATCCTGTGGAAGCAGCGGCGCTGGGCCGATCTCGTCGTCGCGGACCAGTCGCTGCTGCCCCGCGCCGCGGCGCCGCTCAGCGACGTCGAGCAGATCGTGGTGTTGCGTCACGCGATCGCGCTGGCGATGCTCGGGCGAATGAGCGATCTCGGCTCGCTGCACCAGCGCTACGCCGCGGGCTTCGAGGCCAAGCCGAGCGGCCGCGTCTTCGGCCTGCTCAGCGGACCGCTGAATAGCGTTAGCGGTACACGACTTGAGGAAGCGCTCGCGGCGCTGCCGACCGTCAGCCCTGTCGATGCGCTCGCGCCACTGTTGGACGCGCCCGTCACGCCTGTCATGTCGGAGAGGCAAACGACATGATGATGGGTCTGGCGCCGTGACGAAGGCGCGCCCGCGTCGGCGTCGACCGAGGCGCGTACGCTCGTCGCGCTCGAAGGGAGGGTCGCAGTGGAGGGTAGGCCACTCGATGGGCAGCAGCCTGGGGGTACGTATCCAAGCCCTGCATCCTCCCGCGCACGTCGCGGCGCGAGATATCCGCCGCGGCGCGACATACGTCATCCTCCGTAGTGTCGCCTCAGCCTCGCCAGTGGAAACCAGGATGGTGTCGGAGTGGCGGCAGGTGACAAGAACAAGGCGTGGGTTTGCCAGTATTGAGCTGCCCGCGCCGCCTTTCCAAGATCCTCTGCGATATTCTTCCGTCGTCCCCAACCCGTCCACGAGCTCAGGATGGTCTTGGTCCGGGATCCACCGTGCCGATGCGCATAGCCGCTGCTCTCGGAGAACTGGATCCCGGAACTAGTCCGGGATGACGAGAGGTGAGGAGTGTACCGCGGATGTCGCAGCGAGAAACTGAGAGACACCGCGCAATTACCTACGGCGGCGATCCTCGGCAGTACCGAGCGTCCTCCCTGGACAAGAGTCGCCGCCAGCGCTTCGGACAAGCCGAACCAGAGCTTCGCGGGCGAGGCATGCAGCATGCGCCGCTCGCTCCACCCCTTCCGAACCACTACCCCGCCAGCGCGGCGCCGAGCCGGTCTTCCACCGCCAAGGCGCCGAGCAGCACCGCACCGAGCGGCCCGGCGTTGCCACCGAGCGCGGCCGGGACGAGAAACGTGTCCATGTCCGTCACTTCGGGCAGCGCGACATAGCCGTTCAGATTGGCCGCGGTCGCCGCGCGCAGCCGCGGCAGCAGCCACGGGTTGCCCACCATCACCCCGCCGCCCAGTACGATCCGGCGCGGCACGCCGGTGAGCGTCAGCGTCGCGAACAGCGTCGATAGCGCACCGATCACCGTCTCCCACGCGGGGTGATCCGCGCCGAGGTCCTCGCCCTTGATCCCCGTCCGCGCCGCGATCGCGGGGCCGGCGGCGAGCCCCTCGACACAGGCACCGTGATAGGGACAGGCACCGATCCAGTCGTCGCCGGCGACGCGGGGTGGCCGAATATGGCCGAACTCGGAATGGGTCAGCCCGTCGACCGGGCGTCCATGCGCGATCATGCCCGCGCCGACACCGGTCCCCACCGTGACGTAAGCGAGGTCGGGCAACCCCTGCCCCGCGCCCCAGCGCGCCTCGGCCAGCGCCGCGCCGACGACGTCACTGTGGAAGCCGACGGGCACGCCGTAGCGCGCACCGAGGCGCCGCGCGACGTCGGTGTTCGCCCAGTGCGGCTTGGGGGTGGAGGTGATCTTGCCATAGTCGCCCGAGTGCGGGTCGATCGACACCGGACCGAAACTCGCCACGCCGATCGCCGCGAAGCCGCGCCATTGGTCGAGCGCCGCCTCGAGCGCGGGGAGTGTCTCCTCCGGGCGCGTGGTGGGCACGCGCACTTCCTCAAGGATCGCGTCCGGACCGCGCGACAGTACCGCGATACACTTCGTCCCGCCGAGTTCAACGCCCGCGATCAGCGGCAATTGCGCCATTCAACTTTCCTCCTGCACCGCGGCGTCGATCCGCCGCAGCATGTCCGTGAACTGGTCGAGCTCGGCCGCGGTGAAGCGACCGAAGATGCGCCGCTCCAGCGCCTTCGCCTCGGGCGCGACCTGGGCGTACAGCGCCTCGCCCGCCGTGCTCAGCCGCAGATGATGCGAGCGCCGGTCGGTGTCGTTGGGGCTGCGCTCGAGCAGGCCCCGCCCGGTCAGCGCGATAGCGGCGCGGCTCACCGTCACCTTGTCCATCCGGCTGCGCTCGCCCAGCTCGACTTGCGTGATCGGTGCGTGCTCCGCGATCAGCGTGATGAGCCGCCACTCCGGGATCGATAGCCCGAACAGCGCGTCATAGGCGCGCGCGATTCGGTCGCTCACCCGGTTAGAGGTGACCGACAGCAGATAGGGCAGGAAGCGGTCAAGGTGGAGGCGATCGGCCATGAAGCTGCTGCGCTATCACGGGACGCGGCGCAGCGGAACCAGGATGGAAATGTTGCATTCACGTGACGGTGATATGACGCCTATCATACAGGCAGAGGGCGCGGCGGGAGGCGCGCCCGGGACGGAGTGAATGATGACGCTGGTACGAGCGAACGGGATCGAGATCGACGTGGAAGAGAGCGGCCCGCGCGACGGGCCCGCGATCCTGCTGATCATGGGCCTGGGCGCGCAGCTGGTGCGCTGGCCGCCCGCGATGGTGGAGGCGCTCGCGGCGCTCGGCTATCGCGTGATCCGCTTCGACAACCGCGACGTCGGCCTCTCCACCAAGTTCGACCATGCCGGCGTGCCCAGCATCGTCTGGACGGTGATGCAGAAGCAGTTCGGCCGCGTGCCGCCGGTTCCCTATACGCTGACCGACATGGCGGCCGACGCGGTCGGCGTGCTCGACGCGCTCGGGGTCGAGCGCGCGCATCTGGTCGGCGCCTCGATGGGCGGGATGATCGCGCAGCTGATGGCGGCGCGCTGGCCCGAGCGCGCCGCCTCGCTCACCTCGATCATGTCGACCACCGGCCATCCCGGCTGCTCGCGCCCGTCGATGCGCGCCACCGCGCTGCTGCTGCGCCATCCGCGCAGCGACGACATCGAGGCAATCGTCGCACACGGCACGATGGCCGGCCGCGCCGTGAGCGGGCGCTTCCCGATGGAGGACGCGATCATGGCGGAGCGGATCCGCGCCGAGACGCTGCGGAACCGCTGCCCCACCGGCTTCCTGCGCCAGATGGCCGCGATCGTCGCCGACGGCGACCGCACCGAGCGGCTGCGCGCGATCGCGGCGCCGACCTTAGTGATCCACGGCAGCGACGACCCACTGGTACCCCCCGCGGGCGGGCGCGAGACCGCGCGCGCGATCCCGGGCGCGCGGCTGCTCGAGATCGAGGGCATGGGGCACACGCTCCCGCCCGAACTGATCGAGCCGATCGTCGCCGCGATCGATGAGCATGTGCGCGCCGGCACGTCACCGCTGGTGGCGCGCGCCGCCTGATCTGACCGAGGGTTGACGCCGCCGCCTGGTGGACGGCAGGGCAGGCGCGCATGACGCTGACCCTCTCGCAGCGCGAGGCGCGCCGGATCGCGCTCGCGGCGCAGGGTTTCGGCCGCCGGTTGCCCCTGAGCCCTGGCGCTGCGCAGCTGCGCGCGACCGCCGAGCGGCTCGGCCTGTTCCAGATCGACAGCGTGAACGTGCTGACGCGCGCGCATTACCTTCCCGCCTTCGCGCGGCTGGGCGGCTACGATCGCGGCTTGCTGGAGCGCGGCGCCTGGGGGCCGCTCCGCCAGCGTCGGCTGTTCGAATACTGGGCGCACGAAGCGTCGCTGCTGCCACTCGACCTCCACCCGCTGCTGCGCTGGCGGATGGCCCGGGCCGAGCGCGGGGAGACCGGCTATCTGCGGCTGCGTCGCTTCGCCGGTGAGGATCGACCGCGCGCGATGGCGGTGCTGGAGCGGATCGCCGCCGAGGGTCCGCTCACCGCGGCCGATTTCGAGAATGGTGCGAGCCGCAGCGGCTGGTGGGAGTGGAGCGACACCAAACACGCGCTGGAATGGCTGTTCTGGTCGGGCCGGATCACCACCGCGACGCGGCGCGGCAGCTTCGCGCGCGTGTACGATTTGCCCGAGCGCGTGCTGCCCGCGTCGGTGCTGGCACTGCCGACGCCCTCGCCCGAGGTGGCGCAGGCGGGGCTGGTAGAGCGGGCCGCCCGCGCGCTCGGGGTGGCGACCGCGGCGGACCTGCGCGATTACTACCGCCTGCGCCCCGCCGAGAGCGACCATGCGATCGCGGCGCTGGCGGAGGCGGCGGTGTTGCTGCCGGCGCGCGTCGAGGGCTGGCCGCAGCGCGCGTGGCTGCATCGTGACGCCGCGGCGCCGCGGCGGGTGCGATGCGCGGCATTGCTGGCACCGTTCGACCCGCTGGTGTGGGAGCGCGGACGGACCGAACGGCTGTTCGGCTTCCGCTACCGGATCGAGATCTACGTGCCGCAGGAGCGCCGGCAGCACGGCTATTACGTGCTGCCCTTCCTGCTCGACGAGGCGCTGGTGGCGCGGGTCGACCTCAAGGCCGACCGTGCCGCGGGCGTGCTGGCGGCGCGGCGCGTGACGCTCGAGCCGAACGCGCCTGCCGACACGATGCCGCGGCTGTTGGCGGAACTGGAGCGGATGGCGGCGTGGCTCGGGCTGCTACGGGTGGTGCTGGACGAGGTCACCGACAGCGGGTGAGGCGGTGGGGAGCGACGACCCTCCCCACCCTGCCGTCATCCTGCGCTTGTCTCAGGATCCACCGTGCCGTGCCGTGGGCCAACGGCTATCCATCTCGATGGAACCGTGCTCCGGCGAACGCCGGAGCCCAGGCCCGCACGAGGGCCGCGCGTCGCTCTAGGCTCCTGCGTCGGCAGGAGCACGCAACCGGTTCTCACGCGACGAGTCATACGCCTGCGGAACCGTGGATCCTGAGACACGCTCAGGATGACGCCAGAGGTGAGGGCGAGGACAGAACGAGGTGCCGCGGCTCCGCGCTGCTGCGCCCGCCGAAGCTTCGTCCGCATCACTCCACCGTGACGCTCTTCGCCAGGTTGCGCGGCTGGTCGACGTCGGTCCCCTTCGCCACCGCGACATGATAGGCGAGCAGCTGCACCGGCACCGCATAGACCAGGGGCGCGATCAGCGGGTGGACCTTGGGCATGGTGATGGTCGCGACGCAGCCCTCGCCCGCCGCCTCGACGCCGTCATAGTCGCTGATCAGCAGCACTTTGCCGCCGCGCGCCTGGACCTCCTGCATGTTGCTGACGGTCTTGTCGAACAGCGGCCCCGTCGGCGCGATCACCACCACCGGGACATGCTCGTCAATCAGCGCGATCGGTCCGTGCTTCATCTCGCCCGCGGCATAGCCCTCCGCGTGGATGTAGCTGATCTCCTTGAGCTTCAGCGCGCCCTCGAGCGCCAGCGGATAGTCCGTGCCACGGCCGAGGTAGAGCACGTCGCGCGCGCCGGCGACGGTGCCCGCGATCGCCTCGATCGACTCATCATAGGCCAGCGCGCCGTTGATCGCGGCGGGCGCCTCGGCGAGTTGGCGGACGATATTGCGCTCTTCCGCCTCGGTCAGCCGACCCTTGGCCTTGGCGAGGTTGGCGGCGAGCGCGGCGAGCACCGCGAGCTGGCAGGTGAACGCCTTGGTCGAGGCGACGCCGATCTCCGGCCCGGCATGGGTCGGCAGCAGCAGGTCGGCCTCGCGCGCCATCGTGCTGGTGGGCACGTTGACGACCACCGCGATCACCTGCTTCTCGGCGCGTGCGTGGCGCAGCGCGGCGAGTGTGTCAGCGGTCTCGCCCGACTGGCTGATGAAGAGCGCGAGACCGCCCTCCTCCATCACCGGCGCGCGGTAGCGGAACTCGCTCGCGACGTCCAAGTCGACCGGTACGCGCGCGAACTGCTCGAACCAATATTTGGCGACCATCCCGGCGTAGAAGCTGGTGCCGCACGCCACGATGGTGACGCGGCGGATGCCGGAGAGGTCGAAGTCGGGAATCGGCAGGACGATCCGCCCCTCGAAGCGCTGCAGATAGCTGCGCAGCGTCTGGGCGACCACGATCGGCTGCTCGTAGATCTCCTTCTGCATGAAGTGCCGGTGGTTGCCCTTGTCGATCAGCGCGCCGGTCACGCCCGAGATCGTCACCGGCCGCTCGACCGGTGCATTGTCACGGTCGTAGACCTGCGTGCCGTCGCGCGTGCAGACGACCCAGTCGCCCTCCTCGAGATACGCTATCCGCTGTGTCAGCGGCGCGAGCGCGAGCGCGTCCGAGCCGAGATAGGTCTCACCGTCGCCGTGGCCGACCACCAAGGGCGAGCCGAGCCGCGCGCCGATCAGCAGGTCGGGATGGCTGCGGAACAGGATCGCCAGCGCGAACGCGCCGTGGAGCCGCGGCAGCACCTCGCGCACCGCGTCCTCGGGTGCCGCGCCGGCCTCGACCTTCTCGCTGATCAGGTGCGCGACCACCTCGGTGTCGGTCTCGCTGGTGAAGACGCGGCCGCGGGCGATCAGCTCCTCGCGGAGCGCCTTGAAGTTCTCGATGATGCCGTTGTGTACCACCGCCACCTCGTCGGTGGCGTGCGGGTGCGCGTTGTTGGTGGTCGGGCCGCCGTGCGTCGCCCAGCGCGTGTGCGCGATGCCGGTGTGGCCCGGCAGCGGATCGGCGGCGAGTTCGCGCTGAAGGTTGATCAATTTGCCCGAGGCGCGACGACGCGCGATCTGGCCGTCCACCACGGTGGCGATGCCGGCCGAGTCATAGCCGCGATATTCGAGCCGCTTGAGCCCGTCGAGCAGGCGATCCGCCACGTCGTCGTGGCCGAGGATACCGACGATACCGCACATGCTATTGGCCGCCCTTCTTCGCCTTCATCGACGCGCGGAAGCGCGCCGCCCAACCCGCGCGCTCTTCCTGCCGACCTCGCGCCAAGGCAAGTGAATCCTCCGTAACATCCCGGACAATAATGGAACCTGCTGCGACGATGGCGCCGGCCCCGATCGTCACCGGGGCGACCAGCGCCGAGTTGGAGCCGACGAAGGCCCCCGCTCCGATGACGGTACGGCTCTTAAGATAGCCGTTATAGTTGCAGGTGATCGTGCCGGCGCCGATATTGGCCTTGGCGCCGACCTCGGCATCGCCGATGTAGCTGAGGTGGTTGGCCTTGGCGCCGGCGTGCAGCACCGCGTTCTTCACCTCGACAAAATTGCCGACCTTGGCGCCTTGCTCCAGCACCGCGCCCGGCCGCAGCCGCGCATAGGGGCCGACCTCGACCCCGCTCGCCACTTTGGCGCCCTCGACATGGCTGAAGGCGTGGATCGTCGCGCCGTCCGCCACCTCGACGCCGGGTCCGAAGACGACGTTCTGCGCGATCGTCACGTCGCGCCCCACCACCGTGTCGTGCGCGAACCACACCGTCTCGGGCGCCAGCAGCGTCGCACCCTCGGCCATCGCGCGCGCGCGGCGCGCCTGCTGCCACGTCGCCTCGACCGCGGCCAGCTCGGCGCGGCTGTTGACCCCGGCGACCTCGTCCGCCGCCGCCTCGATCACCGCGGCCTGCCCCGACAGCTCGACCACGTCGGTGAGATAATATTCGCCCGCCGCGTTGGCGTTGCCGAGCCGCGCGAGCAGCGCGAACAGCCGCTCGCCCTGCACCGCCATCAGCCCGGTGTTGCACAGGTCGACCGCGCGCTCAGTGTCGCTGGCGTCCTTATATTCGACGATCTTCTCGAGCCGGTCACCGCCGGGCGCGACGATCAGCCGGCCGTAGGCACCGGGGTCGGCGGGGCGGAAGCCGAGCACCACCACCTCGGGCGAATCGGCGGCGTGAAGCCGGTCGAGCATCTCGCGCATCGTCGCCGCGCTGACCAGCGGCACGTCGCCGTAGAGGATCAGCACGTCGCCCGCGAAGCCCGCCAGCGCCGCCTCGGCCTGCATCACCGCGTGGCCGGTGCCGAGCTGTTCGGCCTGGTGCGCGGTCCCGGCGCCGAGCGGGGCGACCGCCGCCTCGACCTGCTCGCGCCCGGCGCCGACCACGACGACGGTGCGCTCGGGCGCGAGCGCGGCCGCGCTGGCGAGCAGGTGGAGCAGCATCGGCCGTCCCGCGATGGGATGCAGCACCTTGTGCAGATCGGACTTCATCCGGGTGCCCTTGCCCGCGGCAAGGACGACGATAGCGACGGGCGGCTGGCTCGACATGGGCGTGCCCTGCCACCCTTTGCTTGCCAATTCCAGTATGAGGCGGCAACGCGGCGCGCGCATGAACGACTTTCCCTTCCAGATCGTCGGGTTCGACCTCGACGGCACGCTGCTCGACACCTCGGGTGACCTCACCGACGCGGTGAACCATGCGCTCGCCTCGGTCCGGCGTCCCACGCTGACCGTCGAGCAGGTCAAGCCGATGATCGGCGGCGGCGCGCGCCACATGTTGGCGCAGGGCATGGCGGCGACCGGCGGCTGCTCGGAGGAGGAGTTGGCGGTGCTGCACCGCCGGCTGCTCGACTATTACGAGGCGCATCTCACCGTCCACACCCAGCCCTATCCGCACGCCATCGACGCGCTCGACGCGCTCGCCGCGCGCGGCGTTCGGCTCGCGGTCGTGACCAACAAGCTCGAGCATCTCGCGCGTCAGGTGCTCGGCCAGCTCGATCTGACCGCGCGTTTCGTCACGATCATCGGCGGGGACACGATGGGGCCGGGCAACGGCAAGCCGTCGCGGCAGCCGATCGACGCCATGGTGGAACGCTGCGGCGGCGGGCGCGCGGCGTTCGTCGGCGACTCGATCTACGACATTCAGGCCGCGCACGCCGCCGGGCTCCCAGCGGTAGCGTGCCGCTTCGGCTTCCTGATGCAGCCGGTCGAGGAGCTCGGCGCCGAAGCAATCATCGACGGGTTCGACGACCTTCTCCCCACACTGGAGCGGCTATGACCGAGACCACGTCGCTGGCGCAGGTGCGCCCTCTGTTCCTCGTCGCTCTGATCATCGCGACCGCGGGCGCGGTGACGCTGGCGCTGATGCCGCATCCGCCGTCGGTCGGCCATATCAGCGACAAGTGGCAGCATATGTTCGCCTTCGGCACGCTCACGATCCTGTCGGTTCTCGCCTTTCCGGCGACCTCGCTGCTGCGGATCGGCGAGCGCATGTCGTTCCTCGGCGCACTGATCGAGGTATTCCAGTCGATCCCCTCGCTCCACCGCGACTGCGACGTGATGGACTGGCTGGCCGACACGCTGATCATCGTCGCGGTGTTGACCGTGATCGTGCTATTCCGCCGCCTATCCGCGAGCGCGCCCGCTGCCCAGCCGCGACGATCTGCGCTACATCGGCGCGCGTGATCGACGAGATCCCGCTCCGCACCTGGCTCGCGGTCGCGATCGCGATCGCGACCGCCGCGGTCGTGCTCGTGCTCGCGGACGATTACCAGACTGCGCTCGCCGCGCTGGCGGGCTGTGCGGCGCTGGTGGTGATCATCGCCACCATCCCGGAAGAGCTGCCCGCCGACGCCGCGCCCGAGCCGACCCGCGCCGAGGTGCCGTACGAGGCTGCGCTCGAGGCGATCGCCGAACCCGTGCTGGTGCTGCGCGCCGGCCGCGTCGTGGTCGCCAACGCCGCGGCGCGCGGGTTGCTCGGCCAGCATATCCTCGGCGAGGACGCCCGCGTCGCGATCCGTCATCCCGGCGCGGCCGAGCATCTCGCCCAAGGCGCCGAGCATCCGGTCGACCTGGTCGGGATCGGCACGCTCGACCAGCGCTGGCAGATGCGCACCGCCGCGCTCGGGCCCGAGCTGCGGCTGGTCCATCTCGTCGACCAGACCGACCAATATGCCGCCGAGCGGATGCGCGTCGATTTCGTTGCCAACGCGAGCCACGAGCTGCGCACCCCGCTCGCCTCGATCCTCGGCTATGTCGAGACGCTCGCCGACGCCGCGGGCGAGGACCCCGGGCTGCGCCAGCGCTTCCTCGGCATCGTCTTCGACGAGGCGAGGCGGATGGAGCGGCTCGTCGAGGACCTGATGAGCCTGTCGCGGATCGAGGCGGAGAAGTTCCGCCTGCCGCGCGCCGAAGTCGACCTCGCCGAGCTAGTGCAGGACGCGTGCGATTCGCTCTACACGACGCATGGCAACCGCGGCGACGACATCCGGCTGGAGCTGGCCGAGGACGTACCGCGCGTGATCGGCGACCAGGCGCAACTGTCGCAGCTGGTTCACAACCTCGTGGGCAACGCGATGAAATATGGCCGCGCGGGCACGCCGGTGGAGGTGTCGCTGAGCGCTGTCGATCGCAATCTCTGCCTCGTCGTGGCGGATCAGGGCGAGGGCATCGCATCGGAGCATCTGCCGCGCCTGACCGAGCGCTTCTACCGCGTCGATCCCGGCCGCAGCCGCTCGCTCGGCGGCACCGGGCTGGGCCTCGCCATCGTCAAGCATATCGTCGAGCGCCATCGCGGGCGGCTCGACATCGCCAGCCAGGTCGGGGTCGGCACGCGCGTGGCCGTCACCCTACCCGCCGCCATCCCCGCGCCGCTGGTCTGAGCGCGGCTCGGCCGCCGCTGTCATCAAGACGTAACTCACGTGTCACATTGGCGGCCCCATCGCGGCGCCGTGTCGGCCGCCCGCTCGGGGGAATGATGTCGCGCCTCGTCCAAGCGTTCGCGGCCAGGATGCCGGCGACGCTGCCGCACCTCGTGCTGGCGGCGATGACGCTCGGTGCGCTGGGGGCCTGTGTCGACCAGGCCGCCGGCGGTGCGGCGGGATCGCGCGACCAGATCCGCATCGTCGGCTCATCCACCGTCTATCCCTTTACGACCCTTGTCGCCGAGCAGTTCCTCGCCAACACCCCGGGCGCCAAGCCGCCGGTGATCGAGTCGACCGGCACGGGCGCGGGCATGAAACTGTTCTGCGCCGGCCTCGGTGCAGCACATCCCGACATCGAGGACGCCTCGCGACGAATGCATCGGGCCGAATATGACGCGTGCACGCGCCACGGTGTCGGTGCGGTGATCGAGGTACAGGTCGGCATCGACGGCATCGCGATGGCCGAGTCGCTGCGCGGACCGGGAGTGGCGCTGACCACGACCGACCTCTATCGCGCGCTCGCCGCGGCGCCCGGCGGACGCCGCAACACCGCGCGGCTGTGGCGCGACGTCAACCCGGCGCTGCCCGCGAGCCCGATCCAGGTCTACGGGCCACCGGCGACGAGCGGGACACGCGAATCCTTCGTCGAGCTCATCATGGCGCCGGGGTGCGAGGCGGTGGAGCCCGACACGCGCACGCTGCGCGAGCGCGCGCCCGAGCTGTTCGCCGCGCGCTGCCACCGGCTTCGCGACGACGGCGCCTATATCGACGCGGGCGAGAACGACAATCTCATCGTACAGAAGTTGCGGGCCAACCCCGACGCGATCGGGATATTCGGCTACGCCTATCTCGAGGAGAATGCCGGCGCGGTACGCGGCGTGACGCTCGGCGGCGTGGCGCCGAGCTACGCCACGATCGCCGACGGCAGCTACCCCGGAGCGCGGCCGCTCTACCTCTACGTCAAGAAGGCGCACCTGCGCGCCATCCCCGGGCTGCGCGCCTTCCTTCGCCAATATGGCGCTCTATGGGGCCGGCAGGGACCACTGGTGCGACGCGGGCTGATCGCCTCGCGCGAACCGGTGCAGCGGCGCGCCGCCGCGGTGATCGCGCAGGAGATCGCGCTCGATCCGGCGATGCTGCGCTGATGTCGCCGCTCGCGCTCGCCTTCGTGATCGCCGCGCTGGCGCTGATCGGCTGGGTTACCGCGCGCGCCCGCGCCGCGCGCTTCCGTCGCGGTACCACCCGCCGCTTCAGCTCGCTGCCGCAGCATCACGGCTGGTTCGTCGCGATGGGCACGCTATTGCCGGCGCTGCTGTTTCTCACGCTGTGGCATCTCACCTCGCCCGCGCTGGTCACCGAGGCGGTGCTCGCCACGCCCGGTGCCGCGACGCTGCCCCCGCCGGGGCTCGACCGCGCCGCGATCCTGGCGGAGGCGCGCAACCTTGCCGCCGGGCGCGCCTATGGCGCGTTTCACCCATTGTCCGAGCAGCTCGCGCCGGCCTATGCCGCGGCGCAGGCGCACTACGACTGGCTCGCCACCGCGGCGGCGCTGCTGCTCGCCTTCGCCGGGGGTACCCTCTCCTACCTGCGCGTACGCCCCGGCTTCTCGGCGCGCACGCACGTCGAGCGCGTGATCATGGGCGCGCTGCTCGGCGCCTCGCTGATCGCGATCGTCACCACGATCGGCATCATCGTCTCGCTGCTGTTCGAGAGCGCGCGCTTCTTCCGGATCGTGCCGCTCAGCGATTTCCTGCTCGGCACGCACTGGAGTCCGCAGGCGATCGATCCGCGCGATCCCGGCGCCTCGCTCGGCGCGGTGCCCTTGTTCTGGGGTACTTTCTTCATCGGCGCGGTGATCGCGATGGCGGTCGCGATCCCGTTCGGGCTGATGAGCGCGATCTACCTGACGCAATATGCGCGACCGGCGACGCGGCGCTGGGTCAAGCCGCTGCTCGAGATCCTCGCGGGCGTGCCGACCGTCGTGTACGGCTATTTCGCGGCGCTGACGGTGGCGCCGGCGGTGCGCGACCTCGGTGTCGCGCTGGGGGTGAGCTGGGCCTCGTCCGAGAGCGCGCTCGCCGCGGGTGCGGTGATGGGCGTGATGATCATCCCCTTCGTCTCGTCCATGGCGGACGACTCGCTCTCCGCCGTGCCCGCGGCGATGCGCGACGGCAGCCTGGCGATGGGCGCGACCAGCTCGGAGACGATCCGGCAGGTGCTCCTCCCCGCGGCGCTGCCCGGCGTGGTCGGCGGCGTGCTGCTGGCGGTGAGCCGCGCGATCGGCGAGACGATGATCGTGGTGATGGCCGCCTCGGGCGTGGCGACGCTGACGCTCAACCCCTTCGCCAGCGCGACCACCGTCACCAAGCAGATCGTCGACCTGCTCACCGGCGAGGCGGCGTTCGATTCGGCCAAGACGCTGGCCGCTTTCGCGCTGGGGCTCACGCTCTTCGTCATCACCCTGCTGCTCAACGTCGTCGCGCTGATCGTGGTGCGGCGCTACCGCGAGGCGTATGAGTAAGTCGCTGGTCCCCGAGGCGCCGGTGAGCGCCGCGCAGTCGGTTGAGCGACGCCCGACCGACTGGCGCACCGCGTCGATGCAGCGCCGCGTGCGCCAGCGCTACGCCGCCGAGCGGAGGTTCCGCTGGCTCGGGCTCGCCGCGGTGGTCGCCTCGGCCGCCTTCCTGCTCTTCCTGCTCGCATCGATGCTGGCGCGCGGTGCCGGTGGATTCGTCGAGACGCGGATCGCGCTGCCGCTCGACCTCGCGCGCGCCGGGCTCGACGTGACGCCCGCGCAGCTGCGCGGCCCGCGCGCCGATCTCGCGCTCGCCGGTGCCGGGCTGGAGCGGGCGGTCGATACGGCCGCCGAGACCGCCTTCCCGCGCGTCGGCGGCGCGGCGCTGTTGTCCGATGCGGCGTGGCTGCGCGTGCGCGAGGCTGTGAAGCGCGATCCCGGCCTGCTGGGTCGCCGCGCGACCATCGACGTACCCGTCGCCTCTCGGCTCGACATCGCCTTCAAGGGAGGCGGCACGCGTGCTGACCGGGCGATCGCGCGAACGCTCGCGCCCCAGCTCTCGCGCGGCCTCAACCGCGACTTCCTCGGCGGCGCCGACTCGACCGACCCGACCCGCGCGGGCATCTGGGGTGCGCTCAAGGGCTCGCTGCTGACCATGCTGGTGACGCTGCTGCTCGCCTTTCCCATCGGCGTGTTCTCGGCACTTTACCTCGAGGAATATGCGCCGCGGAACCGCTGGACCGACCTGATCGAGGTGTCGATCAACAACCTCGCCGCGGTGCCCTCGATCATCTTCGGGTTGCTCGGGCTCGCCGTGTTCCTCGGCACGTTCCACATGCCGCGCTCGGCCGCGCTGGTCGGCGGGCTGACGCTCGCGCTGATGACCACCCCGGTGATCGTGATCGCGGCGCGCAACGCGATCGGGGCGGTACCGCCCTCGATCCGCGACGCCGCGCGCGCGCTCGGCGCCTCGCCGGTGCAGGTGGTGTTCCACCACGTGCTGCCGCTGGCGCTGCCCGGCATCCTCACCGGCACGATCATCGGCATGGCGCGGGCGCTCGGCGAAACCGCGCCGCTGCTGATGATCGGCATGCGCGCCTTCATCGCCGCGCCGCCCGAGCGGCTGACCGATCCGGCGACGGTGCTGCCGGTGCAGATCTTCCTTTGGTCCGACGACGTGCAGGCGGGCTTCGTCGAGAAGACCTCGGCCGCCATCATCGTGCTGCTCGTGTTCCTGCTGGCGATGAACGGTCTCGCCATCTACCTCCGCAACCGCTTCGAGACCCGCTGGTGATGAGCAACGCCCCGCCCAAGATGACCGCGAGCGGCGTCGACGTCTTCTACGGCGCGAAGCAGGCGATCCGGAACGTCAGCATCGACGTGCGCCAGGAGGACGTCACCGCCTTCATCGGCCCGTCGGGCTGCGGCAAGTCCACCTTCCTGCGCACGCTCAACCGCATGAACGACACGATCCCGGGCGCGCGCGTCTCGGGCGATATCCGGCTCGACGGCGAGGACGTCTATGCCAAGACGATGGACGTGGTGCAGCTGCGCGCGCGCGTCGGCATGGTGTTCCAGAAGCCCAACCCCTTCCCCAAGTCGATCTTCGAGAATGTCGCCTACGGCCCCCGCATCCACGGATTGGCGCGCTCCAGGGCGGATCTCGCGCAGATCGTCGAGCGCTCGCTCACGCGCGCGGGGCTGTGGAACGAGGTGAAGGACCGGCTCGGCGACTCCGGCACCGCTTTGTCGGGCGGGCAGCAGCAGAGGCTGTGCATCGCCCGCGCCATCGCCGTCGATCCCGAGGTGATCCTGATGGACGAGCCGTGCAGCGCGCTCGATCCCGTCGCCACCGCGCGGATCGAGGAGCTGATCCACGACCTGCGCGGGCGCTACGCCATCGTAATCGTCACGCACAACATGCAACAGGCGGCGCGGGTGAGCCAGCGCACCGCCTTCTTCCACCTCGGCCAATTGGTCGAATACGGCGATACGTCCGACATCTTCACCAACCCGCGTGAGGAGCGGACGAAGGACTATATCACCGGGCGCTACGGCTGACAGACGGGACGGGACGGATGGCGAACAGCCAGGAACACACGGTCAAGGCCTTCGACCAGGACATCGGCCAGCTGCGCGGGCTGATCTCGCAGATGGGCGGGCTGGCGGAGAGCGCGATCGCCGAGGCGATGGTGGCGCTGCAGCGCGGCGACGCCGAGCAGGCGGCGCGCGTCGCGGCGGGTGATCGCAAGATCGACGCGCTCGAGGCGGAGGTGGAGCGCACCGCGGTGCGGATCATCGCACTGCGCGCACCGATGGCGGACGACCTGCGCGAGGTCGTCGCCGCGCTCAAGATCGCGGGCGTGGTCGAGCGCATCGCCGATTATGCCAAGAACATCGCGCGCCGCGTGCCGCAGATCGAGAGCGAGCATCGCATCGACCCGATCTCCACCCTCCCCGCGATGGCCAAGATGGCGTCGGAGATGGTCCACGCGGTGCTCGACGCCTTCGCCGCGCGCGATCCCGTAAAGGCACTGGCGGTATGCGAGAGCGACCGCGCGCTCGACGATTTCTACGACAGCATCTTCCGCACGCTCGTGACCTACATGGTCGAGAATCCGAAGACGATCAGCCAGTGCGCGCACCTGCTGTTCGTCGCCAAGAACCTCGAGCGGATCGGGGATCACGCCACCAACGTGGCGGAGATGGTCTATTTCGCGGCGACGGGGACGCGACTGACCGAACGCGACAAATCACACCACGGGGGTACCATCTGATGGCCAAGGCCCGCATGCTGCTGGTGGAGGACGACGCCAGCCTCGCCGAACTGCTCGTGTGGCATTTCACGCGCGAGCATTTCGCGGTCCAGCACACGATCGACGGCGAGGAGGCA
Organism: Sphingomonas citri; assembly: GCF_019429485.1. Taxonomy (GTDB): domain Bacteria; phylum Pseudomonadota; class Alphaproteobacteria; order Sphingomonadales; family Sphingomonadaceae; genus Sphingomonas; species Sphingomonas citri. The sequence goes on from NZ_JAHXZN010000001.1 coordinate 312,122, forward strand.
CTCCTCATGGCCAAGGAGACGCCGCCGGACATCGTGCTGCTCGACTGGATGGTCGAGGGGATCTCGGGGATCGAGGTGTGCCGCCGCCTCCGCCGCGCCGCCGAGACGCAGAACGTGCCGATCATCATGCTCACCGCGCGCGGCGAGGAGGAGGACCGCGTCCGGGGGCTGGAGACCGGCGCGGACGATTACGTCACCAAACCCTTCTCGCCGCGCGAGCTGGTGGCGCGAGTCGGCGCGGTGCTGCGCCGCGTCCGCCCCGCGCTGGCGGGCGAGCAGCTCACCTATGCCGACCTCGAGATGGACACGGTCGGCCACAAGGTCCGCCGCGGCGGCGAGGTGGTCGCGCTGGGACCGACCGAGTTTCGCCTGCTCAAGCATTTCCTCGAGCATCCCGGCCATGTCTTCTCGCGCGAGCGGCTGCTCGACAGCGTCTGGGGCCACGATAGCGACATCGAGAGCCGCACCGTCGACGTTCACATCCGCCGCCTGCGCAAGGCGATCAACGAGGGCGGCCGACCCGACATCATCCGCACCGTACGCTCCGCCGGTTACGCGCTAGATACGGGGCATTGAGCGCGTCTTCAAATACTTAGCTCTCAAGGACGCGGGACGGTGAAGCGCTGAAGGCGAAGCCCCGGGTTCCCACCTCCGGGTGATCGCGGTCTTTTCCGAGACATGTTGCCCGCTTCTCTTCGGTGCGCCGGCGCAACGAGGGACCTTTTCTCGCCGCCAGTTCGTTGGCCGACCCGCGTGACTTAACGCGTTTCTGACCGAACGCACGGCAGGAGAGAGAACATGAAGACGATCCTTCTGGCAGCAGCCGCCGTCATCGCCGTCCCGACGATGGCGATCGCCCAGGACACTCCGCAGCAGACGCCGCAAACCGGCACGATGCAGCCCGACACCACCACCGCGCCCGACGCCACCGCGCCGGCCGACGCGGCCCCGGCGCCTTCGGCCGACACCACCGCCGATCCGGCGATGAGCCAGCAGCAGGCGCCGATGCAGAGCGCGCCCTCGACCGGTGATGCCGCGACGCCGCCGTCGGCCAGCCCGGCGTCGCCGCAGCCCGCCGCGGGTGGTGCGATGGGCACCGAGACCGCTGGGGGCTACCAGCCGTCGCAGCCGGCGCTGTCCGGCACGCCGCAGCCCGGCGCGACCGTGCGCTTCCAGCCCGCGCCGTCGCCCGATCAGGCCTATCCGGCGCCCGCGGCCAAGTCGGAGTACCCCGTCTGCAAGAAGGGCCAGTATGACGGCTGCATGCAGGCGAGCGACGCCGGCGGCAAGAAGCGCGCGCGCGCGCGTCGTCGCTGATCCAACGGTACGGGCTTCTCGCCCGTCCCGCACCTGACTAGGAGAGGCGCTCCATCGCACGAGGGGCGCCTTTCCCATGTCCATCCGCTTCGACGACCGCGTCGCCATCGTCACCGGCGCCGGCGGCGGGCTCGGTCGGCACTATGCGCTCGAACTCGCGCGACGCGGTGCGCGCGTCGTTGTCAACGATCTCGGCGGCGACCGCTCGGGCCAGGGCGGCTCCGACGCGGCGCAGGCGGTGGTCGAGGAGATCCGCGCCGCGGGCGGCGAGGCGATCGCCAACGGCGCCAGCGTGACTGATGTCGCCGCGATGGAAGAGATGGTCGCGCGCGCCCGCGAGGCCTGGGGCGGCGTCCACATCCTGATCAACAACGCCGGCGTGCTGCGCGACCGCACCTTCGCGAAGATGACGCCGGAGGATTTCGCGTTCGTCGTGGACGTCCACCTGATCGGCTCGGCCAACGCGACCAAGGCGTGCTGGGAGACCTTCCGCGAGCAGCACTACGGTCGCGTGCTCATGACCGCGTCGTCGTCGGGCCTGTTCGGCAATTTCGGCCAGGCGAATTACGGCGCCGCCAAACTGGGTGTCGTCGGGCTGGCGCGCACCCTTCACCTCGAGGGCGCGCGCTACGGCATCCGCGTCAACACGATCGCGCCGGTGGCCGGTACGCGAATGACCGAGGAGCTTTTCCCGGCCGAAGCCTTCGCCGCCTTCGCCCCGGAAAAGGTCGCGCCTGCCGCGCTGTTCCTTGTCAGCGAGGACGCGCCGAGCAACCAGATCGTCGGTGCCGGCGCCGGCGTGTTCCAGGCGAGCCAGATCACGCTCACGCCCGGTGTGCTGCTCGAGGGCGAGGCGCTTTCGCCCGAGGGCGTCGCGGCGCACTGGTCGGCGATCACCGACCGCACCGAAGAGATCGTGCCCGAGTCCGGCGCGGCGCAGGCGATGCTGATCGGGGCGAGACTCACGCGCGGCTGAGCGACCGGTCCGATCGGGTCACGCGGTAGGTTGCGCACCGACGATATCGCCGCGACAGTCACCCGCATGTACAGCGACAGCGACCTCGATCAGGCGGTGACGGCGGGCGTGCTTCCGCCGCAGCTTGCCGCCGACTTCCGCGACTATGTCGCCGCCCAGCGCGCGACCCCGGCGGTGGACGAGGAGCACTTCCGCTTTCTGACCGGCTTCAACGACATCTTCGTCACCATCGCCATCACGTTGCTGCTCGTCGCGGTGGCGCAGCTCGGCGGGCTTTTGGCCCCCGCGGCGGGTGCGGCGGCGATCGCTGCCACTTCCTGGGTACTCGCGCTCTACTTCACCGCGCGTCGGCGCATGGCTCTGCCCAGCATCGTGCTGCTGCTGACCTTCGTCGGCGGCATCGCGGCCGCGATCGTCGCGATCCCGGCGCCGCACGCCATCCTCGTCGACGACCGATCGAGCGCCACCGCGGTCAGTGCGGCGGCCGGACTGGCCGCGCTCGGAGCCTGGGCGCACTGGCGGCGATTTCGCGTGCCCATCACCCCAGCGGCTGGCGCCGCCGCTTCGGTCGGCCTCGTCATCAGCCTGATCGTGGCGGCGGTACCGACCGCGCGGCCGCTCGTCTGGGCGATGCTCCTCGCCGGCGGACTCGCCGTGTTCGGCTATGCGATGCGCTGGGACATGAGCGACCCGCGCCGCGAGACGCGGCGAGCCGACGTCGCTTTCTGGCTCCACCTCGTCGCCGCGCCGATGATCGCGCATCCTGTGTTCCAGCTGCTCGGCGTGTTCGAGGATCAACTGGCGCTCGGCACCGCCGTCGTCGTGCTGCTGCTCTACCTGGTGTTCGCGCTGGTGGCCCTGGCGATCGACCGTCGCGCCCTGTTGGTGTCGAGCCTCGTCTATGTGCTCTACGCGATGTCGGCGCTGATCCGCACCACCGGGGCGGTGGAACTCTCCGCCGCGCTCACCGCGCTGGTCATCGGTGCGGCGCTGCTGTCGCTGTCCGCTTTCTGGCAGGGGATCCGCGCGCGCTTGGTCCTGCGACTGGGTGCGCTCGGCCGGCGGCTGCCGCCGATCGCCGCGGCGATCTGACGTCGGGGGACGCGACCGGCGGCGAAAGGGCCGCTACGTCGACCTACTCCTCGACGAGCTTCATCAGCCGCCGCTCGACCGGAGCGAGGACCGGGCCGAGCTCATGGCCGCGACGGACCACCTGCCCCGCCTCACCCACCAGCGCCCACATGCCCTGACGCTGGCGCAGCGCCGGGCGCTTCTCGATACGGAACTCGGGACGCTCGGCGGTCCGGCGGAAGGCGCTGAAGACCGCGGCGTCGCGGCCCAGGTCGATGGCGTAGTCACGCCAGTGGCCGGCCGCGACCATGCGACCGTAGAGATCGAGGATGCGATTGAGCTCGAGCCGCTCGAAGCCGACCTGGATCGGCCGCGTGCCGCCCGGGAAAGGTGTGACGATCCCCATCAGGCGCGATCGCGCTCCGGCTGGTCGCCGCGCTCGGCGATCAGCGCGTCGAGCCGCTTCTTCATTGCCTCGAGCTCGCAACGCAGGATCTCGACCTTCTGCGTCGCAGGATCGAACACCTCGCTGCATGGGGTCCCATAAGGCACGAAGCGCGGCTCGGGTGCGGCGCCGCCTTCGACCATCGTCGGGCGCGCCGGGATACCGACCATCACCGCGCCGGCGGGGACGTCCCGCGTCACCACCGCGTTCGCGCCGACCCTGGCCCGCGGGCCGACCAGGATCGGGCCGAGCACCTGCGCGCCCGAGCCGATGATCGCGCCGTCGGCGATGGTCGGGTGGCGCTTGCCCGCGACACCGTTGTCGGGGCTGGTGCCACCGAGCGTGACGCACTGGTAGATGGTGACGTCGTCGCCGATCTCCGCGGTCTCACCGATCACCACGAAGCCATGGTCGATGAAGAAGCGCCGACCGATCTTGGCGCCGGGATGGATGTCAATCGCGGTGAGCAGCCGCGACACATGGTTCACCACGCGCGCGCCCAGGAACCAGCGGCGGCGATAGAGCCGATGAGCGACGCGATGGAAGCCGAGCGCCCACACCCCCGGGTAGGTGAGGATCTCGAGCCGCGAGTGCGGGGCGGGATCGCGCGCGCGGATCGAGTCGAGATATTCGTTCAGTCGCGCCATCCGTATCCCCGCCGGCCCCCCTTCGACCGCCGGCCGCGCCGACGCTCGATCATGGTTGTCGCCCACAGATAAGGCGAACGCGCGGCGGTTTCCATAAGCGCCGCTTGCGTGCCGTAAACTCGAATTTCCTATCGCGGTTGTAGATGTTGGCTCAAGCCCTTAGCATCGGGCACGCGGCGGGCGCGATCAGGAAGGTGCATGCAGTTACTCTCTCAGCTGGACGTCGCCGGCCTGCTTCCGTTCATCGCCGTCGGTTTCGGTGCCCAGCTCGTCGATGGCGCGCTCGGCATGGCCTTCGGCGTGATCTGCAACACGCTGCTCGTGGCGGTGATGGGAGTGGCGCCCGCGCGCGCCTCGGCCAACGTCCATATCGTCGAGACCTTCACCACCGCGGTGTCGGGGATCAGCCACGCCTTGCACGGCAACATCGACCGTAGGCTGTTCCTGCGCCTGCTGATCCCGGGTGTTATCGGCGGGGTCACTGGTGCCTATCTGCTCACCAACCTCGACGGCAACACGGTCAAACCCTTCGTGCTCGGCTATCTCATCGCGGTAGGCGTCTATCTGCTGATCCGCGGGCTGCTCTTCCCGCCCAAGGTGAGCAAGCCCAAGGTGGTCGAGCCGCTCGGATTGATCGGCGGCTTCATGGACGCCGCGGGCGGCGGCGGCTGGGGACCGATCGTCACCTCCAACCTGCTCGTCCAGGGCGTCGAACCGCGCAAGGTGGTCGGCACGGTCAGCGCGGTGGAATTCTTCCTCACCACGATCGTCTCGGCGACCTTCATCTATCATCTCGGCGTGAAGGACTTCGCCACCGCCACGATCGGCCTGCTGATCGGGGGCGTCGTCGCCGCGCCGTTCGGCGCCCTGTTCGCCAGACGCATACCGATGAAGGTGATGCTGGTGCTGGTCGGTGCGGTGCTGACGATCACCAGCACTTACGGCTTCGTGCGCGCGGTGCTGATGTGACCTCGCTGCCCCGGCGCGTCCGCCGCGCCGGGGCGTCGGCTCAGGCGCTGACCGCGTGGACCGTGGCGACCGCCTTCATCACCGAGGCGACGCGCACCGCGGACTGGATCACCTCGGCGGTGACGCCCGCCTTTTTGAGCACCTGCTCGTGGCTGTCGATGCACATGCCGCAGCCGTTCATCGCGCTGACCGCCAGGCTGAACAGCTCGAAGTCGACCTTGTCGATCCCGGGCGCCGCGATCACGTTCATGCGCAGCTTGGCGGGCATGCGCTGGTACTCGTCGTTCCCGGCAAGGTGCGTGAAGCGATAATAGACGTTGTTCATCGCCATCACCGCCGCCGCGGCGCGCGCCGCATTGGCCGCCTCGGGCGAGAGCTTGTCGGCCGCCTCGGCCTCGGTCGCCTCGACCAGCGGCTTGTGCCCTGAACCGTGCGCGCAGGCGAGCAGCAGGCCGTATTTGCGCTGGTCGTTGAGCACCGTTTCGTTGAGCAAGGAACCGACGTTGAGCCGGATGTCCTTGGCGAAGTCGGGCAAGGTGCCCGCGAATTCCTTGAGTGCCATGTCTCTCTCTCGAACGTGAGTCGCCCCGGCGCGACCGGCCCCGGCGTATACGCGAGGGATCAGCCGCCGCCGGGGCGACAGGTAAGTGAAGGAGGCGGGACGCGCGGCCCCGCCCCCGGACAGATCAGGCCGCGACCTGGAGGACGTCGTCGCCCTTGTTCCAATTGCACGGGCACAGCTCGTCGGTCTGCAGCGCGTCGAGCACGCGCAGCGTCTCGGCCGGGTTACGGCCGACGTTGAGGCCGTTGACCTGCACCGCCTGGATCACGTTGTCCGGATCGACGATGAAGGTCGCGCGGAACGCGACATGCTCGTTCTTGTCGACGATGCCGAGCGCGTCGGCCAGCGTGCGGCCGTTGTCCGCCAGCCACGGGAAGTCGGCTGCGGCGAGGTCCGGGTCCGACTTGCGCCACGCCAGGTGGACGTGCGCGGTGTCGGTCGAGGCGCCGATCAGCACCGCATCGCGATCCTCGAAGTCGCCCTTGATCTGGCTGTAGCCGACGATCTCGGTCGGGCACACGAAGGTGAAGTCCTTCGGCCAGTAGAACAGCACCTTCCACTTGCCAGGGTAGGCGGTGGTGAGGTCAAGCGTCTCGCCGGCAGGCAGCGCGCTGGTGCCCTGCTGAACGGGAACGGTGATGGCGGGGAACTGATCGCCGATGGTCAGCATGGAAGCCTCCTGATGGAAATATGGGCTTCAGCCATCCTCTCGCGCACGGGCGGTTAGCCGCCTCTCGTTGAGCGGTCACTAAGGGGGTTCGCGTAATCGATCAAGTCGGTTATTACGAAGGCGTTGATCGACCGAGGCAATAAATGGCGGCCATCTACCTACCCACGTTGAAGCAGCTGCAATATCTCGTGGCGCTCAAGGATCACGGCCATTTCGGCCGCGCCGCCGAGGCCTGTTTCGTCACCCAGTCGACGCTGTCGGCGGGGCTGCGCGAGCTCGAGACGCTGATCGGCGTCACCCTGGTGGAGCGTACCCGCCGGGTCGTCCGCTTCACCCCGCTGGGCGAGCAGATCGCGGCCAAGGCGCGCACCGTGCTGCGCGAGGCGGAGGAGCTCGGCGACATGGCGCGCGCGGCAGGGCGGCCGCTGTCGGGCGAGATGCGGATGAGCGTGATCCCGACGATCGCGCCCTTCCTGCTGCCGCGCGTGCTGCCGCGGCTGCGACGCGACTATCCCGACCTCAAGCTGTTCCTGCGCGAGGAGCCGAGCGGCCCAGCGTGCGAGGCGCTCCACAACGGCCGCACCGACTGCGTGCTGCTGGCGCTGCCCTATGCCTGTGGCGAGGTGACGACGCTGCCACTGTTCGACGATCACCTCTTTCTCGCCTTCCCAGAGGGCGAAATGCCCGCCACCCCCGCGGCGGTGAGCCCCGCTGAGATCGACGAGACGCGTCTGCTGCTGCTCGAGGACGGTCACTGCCTCAAGGACCATGCGCTGGCGGCGTGCAACCGCGCCGAGCTGCGCGCCGAGGCGACGATGCTGGGTACCTCGCTCCACACGATGGTGCAGATGGTCGACAACGGGCTGGGCGTGACGATGCTGCCCAAGATCGCGCTCGACGCCGGCATATTGGAACATACCAACGTCGCCGCCCGCCCGCTCGACGCGGCGCATCCGGTGCGCACGCTGGCGCTAGTGTGGCGCCGCGCCTCGCCCCGCGAGCGCGACTTCCAGCTGCTCGGCGAGGTGCTCAAGGCCGCGGGCTAAGCGGGTGAAAACTGTCCCATCTTCCGCCCACAACGGGTCGAACCCAGGCTTGACCCTCCTCCGAGCCAAGCGCAGCCTCTCGGGTCCGGAGCTCGCCGATGGTCGGGCAAGATGGCCGCCACGGCACTCCAGGTTGGAGGGTTGTCGCATGGCTTATGCAGACCGGGTCCCCAGTTCGAGACGCCTCACCACCCTCGCCGCGGTCGCCGCGATCCATGGCCTGATCGGCTATGTATTCGTCAGCGGCATGGCGGCGAGCTTCGTGACGACGGTGACCACCGAGCTGACGATACGCAACATCCCGCTGGAGACGCCGCCGCCACTCGATCCGGCGCCGCAGCCGACGCAGATCGCGTCCAAGCAGCAGCCGACCCAGACGATCGTCACGCCCCAGCCCGTCGTGCGGACCGCCACCGACACGTCGTTCACGATCGAGCCTCTCACCCCGATCATTCCGATTACGCCGATCGTCGGTGGTGGCAGCGGCACCGTGGAGATCACCCCGCCCCCACCCCCGCTGAGCAAGGCGAGCGGCGTCCGCGCGCGCGGCGATCGCACGCGCTGGATCTCGACCGAGGATTATCCGCCCTCCTCGATCCGCGCCGGGGAGCAGGGCGTGGTCGCAATCGCGGTCCAGGTCGACGCCGCGGGCAAGGTCACCGGGTGCAGCGTCACCGCGCCGAGCGGGTATGGCGCGCTTGATCAGGCGACGTGCCGGCTCTACCAACGCCGCGGCCGCTTCACCGCGGCGCTCGACGATGCCGGAACGCCGGTCGCGGCGACCTTCGTCGACCGCGTCCACTGGGTGCTGCCGCGCTGAGGTGAGCGGAAACTCGGTGTTCCCCGGCGGGGGCCGGGGTCCAGCTGGGAAGGCGGGAGTGGGTCTCGCTATCGTCCCCAACTGGGCCCCGGCCTCCGCCGAGGCCCAGCAGATCGGAGACGCATCCTACTCCCAGCGCGTCGCCGCTACGTCGTCACTGTCACGCGCCTCGACCCAGCGAGCCGCGCCGTTCACCGTCTCTCGCTTCCAGAAGGGTGCGTCGGTCTTGAGCCGGTCGATCAGAAAGGCGCAGGCCTCCAGCGCCGCGCCGCGATGCGGCGCGCAGGTGCCGACGAAGACGATCCGCTCGCCCGGTGCCATCGGCCCGACGCGGTGGACGATCGTCGCCGCGGTGAGCGACCAGCGCGCGCTGGCTGCCTCGGCGAGCTGCCCCAGTGCTGCCTCGGTTGCTCCGGGATAATGCTCTAACTCCAGCGTCGCGACCCCGTCGTCGCCGCGGACCAGACCGGTGAAGCTCGCCACCGCGCCGTCGCGCTCGAGTGCCGCGAGTTCGGCCGCGAGGTCGATTACTGCGGTCGAGACGACGACGCGGATCACCCGCCCGTCACCGGCGGGAAGATCGCCACCTCGCGCGCGCCCGCGAACGTAGCGTCGAGCGGCACGAAGGCCTGGTCAACCGCGGCGCGCAGCCGCGCCGGCTCGGCGAAGGCGGCGGCGTGGCGCTCGCTCGCGGCGGCGCGCCAGGCGACCAGTTCCGCCACCGTCGTCACCGACGCGGGGGGTGTCACCTCCTCCTCGCCGACGCCGACGCGCTCGCGCACCCAGGCGAAATACAATAGCCGCACCGCGCTCAATCCATGTGCCGCAGACCGACGCGGAGGTAGTCCCACCCCGTCACGATCGTCAGCGCCGCCGCGCCCCACAGGCTGGCGAGCCCGACCTGGTGGACCCACACCGCCGCGGGCACCGCCCCCGAGAGGATCAGGGCGCCGAGCGACACCAGCTGGAGCGTCGTCTTCCACTTCGCCAGCCGCGACACCGGCAGCGACACCTGCAGGCCGGCGAGGAACTCGCGTAGTCCGCTCACCGCGATCTCTCGCAGCAGGATGACGAGCGCGGCGATGATATGGACGCCGGTGATCACCGCGATGTCGTCGTGCCTCGTCCCGACCAGCATGAGGATCACCGCGGCGACCATGATCTTGTCCGCGATCGGGTCGAGGAACACGCCCAGCTTCGAGACGGTGCCCTGCGCGCGCGCCAGGTATCCGTCGAAATAGTCGGTGATGCCCATCAGGCAGTAGAGGCAGAAGGCGATCGCGAAGCCGGCCTGCCAGCTCGGCCACCAGAGGAAGGCGACCAGCAGCGGCACCATGACGATCCGCGAGAGGGTCAGGAGGTTGGGCAGCGACAGCATCGCTTGCCGACGTGGACCGCGCGCGCCCGCGGCGCAACCCGCGCCCGCGAAAAACAGCGTTTGGAACGCGCGCCCCCACGGGCTATGGCCGCGCCACGTACCAACTTTCCGAAGGGCTTGGTCCCGCGTCATGATCAATGCCCTCGGGCTGCTCAAGCGGCGGCGCTTCCTGCCGCTGTTCACCACCCAATTCCTCGGCGCCTTCAACGACAATCTGTTCAAGACCTCGATGGTGCTGTTCGCCACCTACGAGATCTTCGCCGACGAGACGCAGGAGAGCTTCTTCAACGCGCTCAGCGCGGCGCTCTTCATCCTGCCCTTCTTCCTGCTCTCCGCGCTCGCCGGGCAGCTCGCCGACACGATGGACAAGGCGCGCATCATCCGCATCGTCAAGACGGTGGAGATCGCGATCATGGCGGTCGGCACCGCCGGGCTGATGCTGGCACGCACCGGCGCGGTGACCTTCCCGCTGGTGCTCATGCTCACCGCGGTGACCGGGCTGGGCGTCCACTCGACCTTCTTCGGCCCGATCAAATACGCCATCCTGCCGCAGCATCTCGACGAGGACGACGTGCTGGGCGGCACCGGGCTGGTCGAGGCGGGGACCTACCTCTCGATCCTGCTCGGCACCATCGTGGCCGGCTTCGTCTATCGCTCCACCGCGCTGGTGGCGGCGCTGACGATCGCGGTGGCGCTGCTCGGCTGGCTCACCGCGCGCGCCGTGCCGGCGGCGCCGCGGCTCGGGCCGAAGCTGGCGCTGGACCTCAACCCGTTTCGCGCCTCGTGGCGCTTGATCGCGGGGACGATGCACATCCCGCGGCTGTTCCTGGCGATCTGCGCGATCAGCTTCTTTTGGACGATCGGCTCGGTGCTGATCATCGTGTTCCCCCCGCTGGTCAAGAACGTGCTGACCGCGGACGCGAGCGTCGCCAGCCTGGTGCTGGCGGTCTTCTCGGTCGGCGTCGCGATCGGATCGGTGGTGATCAACCTGCTGCTGCGCGGGCAGATCTCGGCGCGCTACTCGCCCGTCTCGGTGATCGCGATGGGCCTCGCGGTGCTCGCCTTCCGCTGGGTGGTGGGGCTGTGGGCGCCGGCGGCACCAGGGCATCTGTTCGACATGGGCGGCTTCCTACACCAGCCGCACGCCGCGCTGGTGCTGCTGGCCCTGCTCGGCGTCGCGATCTTCGGCGGCATGTTCGTCGTGCCGCTCTACGCCTTCCTCACCACCACCGTGACCAAGGATCACACCGCGCGCACCGTGGCGGCGAACAACGTCGTCAACGCGGGTGCGATGACGATCGGGTCGATCGTGGTCGCGGCGATCACCGCGATGGGCGTGACCCCTTCGCAGCTGCTGCTGGTCGTCGCGGGCATGTGCGTCGTCTCCGCCTGGATCGCGCAGCGGCTGCACCGCGCCTGCGACTGACGGCGGCCACAGATCCAACGGGACTCAACATTCGCTGCGGCCGTGACGTGACGTGAAGTTGTCCTCGCAGGTTGTTGTTCTCTCCTGAAATTGACACATGATCGTGGCCGGGGCGAGAGGCCTGCCGGTCACGCGAATGTTGCGAATGTTGAGCCGGTGGCGCAGATCGCGCGAACGTTGAGTCGCTTCCGGACGCCGGAGCAGGGTCAGCTGAAATATGGTGCCGGAGTGCGTCGTCGCGCGCGACCGCCAGCGATGAGACAGAGCGCGGCCGAGCGTCGTGCCAGAGCGCTCGCGTGTAGGACAGCGGCGGACGAGGTGACCGCGCGCGCGATCGCCGCGCGTGCTGGACAGCGCAGCAACACCCACACTGGCATCATCCCGAACTTGTTTCAGGATCCCCGGGTCCGCACGAGCTACGCCATGGGCTCGTGACGCCGATGAGAGCGAACCGGCCGCTCTCTCTCCAAGGCCGACCGCCGCGAGGTCGCACGCGCCACGAGCCGGCCGCGCCACGACAAGCGCCCGCCGTCTCGCGATCAGGCGATCAGGCGATCAGCGTGTAGAAACAGGTGAAGAAGGCCGAGAAGCTCAGCAGAAACAGCTTCGCGTCCTCGCGCGTGCGCGAGCGCGATACGGCGACGAGCGGCGGGGGCGGCGGCAGCGACCGACGGAACGGGTGGCGGGCGCCTTCATTGGTGAGGACGAGTCTGCGATCCATGACTATGCTTTAACGCGATTTTTACTTTTTGGACCACGTTCCTCGTGCCGCGCGCGCTTCCCGCCGCGGGACAGCAGCGACAGGAGAGACGACCGATGCCGCTCTACGCCTTCAAGGGACAGCAACCGACGCTCGCCGCGCGCGCCTGGGTCGCGCCGAGCGCCGACGTGATCGGCGCGGTACGGCTGGGCGAGGACGTCGGCGTGTGGTTCGGCGCGACGATCCGCGGCGACAATACCGACATCGTGATCGGCGCGCGCAGCAACGTCCAGGAGGGCTCCACGCTCCACTCCGACCCCGGCGCACCGCTGACGATCGGCGCCGACTGCACGATCGGCCATCGCGCCATCCTGCACGGCTGCACCTTGGGCGAGCGCGTGCTGATCGGCATGGGCGCGATCGTCCTGAACCGCGCCGTGATCGGCGACGACTGCCTCGTCGGCGCGGGCGCACTGGTGACCGAGGGCAAGGTCTTCCCGCCGCGCACCCTGATCATCGGCAGCCCCGCGCGCGCGGTGCGCGAGCTCGACGACGCCGCGGTGGCGGCGCTGCGGGTTTCGGCCGCGCATTACGTCGAGAACGCGCACGCCGCCGCTGCGACGCTGGAGCGGATCGACGCGCCACCGATCGGTTGACGTGGCGTCAGCCTTGCCAGCGCCAAGGCGCCTCCACATAACCCGGATCATGTCGATCCCACCGCTCCTTTCCCGCCTCCGCCTGCCGATCATCGGCTCGCCGATGTTCATCATATCGGGGCCGGAGCTGGTCATCGCGCAGTGCAAGGCGGGGATCGTCGGGTCCTTTCCCGCGCTCAACGCGCGCCCCGAGGTGCTGCTCGACGAGTGGCTCCACCAGATCACCGAGGAACTCGCGGCGCACAATCGCGCGCATCCGGACCGACCGGCGGCACCGTTCGCGGTCAACCAGATCGTCCATCGCTCGAATGACCGGCTGGAGCGCGACCTCGCGGTCTGCGCCAAGTGGCAGGTGCCGATCACGATCACCTCGCTCGGCGCGCGCGAGGACCTCAACCACGCGGTCCACGCCTGGGGCGGGATCACGCTGCACGACGTCATCGACGACCGCTACGCGCGGAAGGCGATCGAGAAAGGCGCCGACGGGCTGATCGCGGTCGCCGCCGGCGCGGGTGGCCACGCGGGCAAGCTCTCGCCCTTCGCGCTCGTGCAGGAGATCCGCGCCTGGTTCGACGGCCCGCTGGCGCTGTCGGGCGCGATCGCCACCGGCGACGCGGTGCTGGCGGCGCAGGCGATGGGAGCGGACTTCGCCTATATCGGCTCGGCCTTCATCGCCACGGAGGAGGCGCGCGCCGACGCGCGCTACAAGCAGGGCATCGTCGACGGCGGTGCGGCCGACATCGTCTACACCGACCTCTTCACTGGGGTGCACGGCAATTACCTGCGCGGCTCGATCACCGCGGCCGGGCTCGATCCCGACGATCTGCCGCAGGGCGACTATCGCACGATGGACTTCGGCTCGGCCGCGGGCAACGAGGGCGGCGCGAAGGCCAAGGCATGGCGCGACATCTGGGGCTCGGGCCAGGGTATCGGCGCGGTTGACCGGATCGAGCCGGTGGCCGATCGAGTGGAGCGGATCGCGCGCGAGTATGCGGCCGCGCGGGCGCGGATCGAGGCGTGAGGGGCGCGAGGAGGTAGCGCGAGCGACTGCGTCAAACAGCGGGGCGCGCGGGCAGAGGCTCTGCCGCGAGCGTGACCGAACCCTTTCCTTCGTCATTCCCGCGAAGGCGGGAAACCAGACGCGCACGTCCTCGAGGGAGCGGCACCGTCAGCGCGTCTGGATCTCCGCTTTCGCGGGGATGACGGCGGAGGGCATGGAGCGGCGCCCCGCGGAGCCGCTATCTCCCGTTCCTCTCTCAATTTTCCGCCAACCCACCGTTGGCGCTGCGGCACTCTCAGAACGCGGTCGCGAGCCGATCGAGCATCGAGCGCGCCGGGCTCGCTGACGGCTGTTCCGCCACCTGCGCACGGTCGAGCCGGGCGACACGGCGGTGCAACTCACTGCTCGCCGCGATCATCGCGCGCGCGCGCTCCGGCAGCGACTCCACCTCGCCCGGCTCGGTCGCGGGCGCGGCGCCGAGCCGACGCGCCGGGTCCATTGCCTGCCCCGGCGTCAGCTCGCCCGCGATCACCGCACGCTGGGTCAGCAGCCAGGCGATCACGTGCATCAGCCGCGTCGTCACCTTGAGCGACTCGCAGCTGAACGTCACCCGCTCGATCGGGGCGAGCGCCTCGCGTTCGGCGCGCCCGCCCTCGTCGAAATAGTGGCGCGCCTCGTCGGCCAGCACCATCGCTTCCATGTAGAAGGTGTCGATCAGCCGCCGCTGCATCCGCTCGACGTCGAGTAGCTGTGCCATGCCGTTGATTCTGCCACGAACTGCCTCGCGCCGCCAAGCGCGTTGACCATCTTTCGCGCGAGCGCGCGGTCAGGCGATGATGTCGGGGATGATCTGATCCTCGAGCAGCGCGATCTCGTCGCGTAGTCGCAGCTTGCGCTTCTTCAGCCGCATCAGCTGGAGCTGGTCCGCGGTGGCGCCCTCGCCGAGCGCGGCGATCGCGGCGTCAAGGTCGCGGTGTTCGAGCCGCAGCGCCCCGAGCCGCGCCGCGATCTCCACCTCGTCCGCGTCCGCCTGCATCTGTCGCCACCCCTTCGATCGTGCACTACCGCCCCTAGCAGCGGCCCCCGCTCTCTCCCTAGCGAATTCGCGGCGCCCCGCACGAGTCGTCGCATCGTCGTCGCGGTCGATCGATCGACACCAAAAGACACGCGACTTCTCGGCCATTTCGTGGTTCACTCCGAAGTTCCGTTCAACCAAGAAGGAGGCTACTGCCATGCAGACCGCGCACCTCTCGGCCCTGGAAGCGAAGCACGCGACGCTCGAGCAGCGCATCGCCAGCGAGACGCAGCGACCGGCGCCGGACACGATCGTGATCGCGGACCTGAAGAAGCAGAAGCTCAGGCTGAAGGAGGAGATCGACTCGCTGCACTGACGCGCCAGCGTCGGCGGCACGAGCCGTGAGCAGGGGCCCGGCGGACATGATCCGCCGGGCCTTTCTCATGTGGCCCCGCTCAGCGCGGCTTGGCAGCGGCGGGCGCGCATCCGACCAGCCCGGCGAGCGGCACCACCAGCGTGTCCTGCCCCGGACGGTCGAGCCGCAGTGTCGCGCTGGGTACCGCGGCGCCGTTGTTGAGATTGGGACGCGGCTCGATCGTGAGCTGCACCGTCGCGGTCACTTCCCCGGCGCGATAGACCGACTCGGCGTTGAGCCCGAGCGCGACCGTTCCCGCCGCCGCGGCGCGCGGCAGGTCGCGGACCGAGCCGTCGAGCGCGATCCGCAGCGTCGCCGGATCGGCGGTCGCCACCGCGGCGAGCCCGCGCACCTGGCCGGTGGAGAAGAGATAGGCCGCGCAGCCGCGCGCGGGCAGTTCCTGGCGCGGCAGCGTGCTGAGCGGAAGACCGTCGATCGAGTCGGCCGGGAGCGCCGGCGCGGCCTGGGCCAGCGCGAGCAGGAGAGCGAGCGTCATGGCGCCGAGACTATCATGACGAGCCACGCCGGATAAGCAGCGATCGCCAGCAGCGTGCCCAACGGCAGTGCGTCGTCGCGCGCCAGCCCGCGCCCGCGCAGATGCTGGAACGCGACCCAGCCGAGCCCGACCAGTCCCGCCACCAGCAGCACCGCGGGGAGCAGCCGCCAGCCGAGCCACAGCCCGATCGCACCGAGCAATTTGGGGTCGCCCCCGCCCATCCCGTCGCGCCCGCGCCAGCGGCGATAGCCTACCGCGACAAGCCACAGCAGCGCGAAGCCGGCGACGCCGCCGATCGCGCGCTCGACCACGTCGGGCGGGCACCACCAGGCGCTCGCCGCACCGCCCAGCGCGAGCGCGGCGACCAGCTCGTCGGGCAGCCAGAAGTCGCTCGCGTCGAGCATCGCGAGCACCAGCAGCAGCCAGCCGAACACCGCACCCGCCGCCGCTTGCCAGCCCGGCGCCGCGAGCCCGGCGGCGACACCGATCGCGGCGCAGCCCGCCTCGACGAGAAGGTGGCGCTGGTCGATCGCGGCGCCGCAGCTGCGGCACTTGCCGCGCGCGACCGCGCCGCTGACGAGCGGCACCAGCTCGTGCGCGGCGAGCGTGCGGCCGCACGAGTCGCACGCCGAGCGGCCGGTCAGCACCGAGCGGCCGGCCGGCCAGCGCACCGCGATCGTGGCGAGGAAGCTGCCGACGATCGCCCCGAGCACGCCGAGCAGCGCGGGCCAGACGAGCGGGTCAGCCATCGGATCGATGTCGCCAGCGAGGCCTAGTGACCTTCGTCACCCCGGCTAACGCCGGGGTCCAGGTGGGAAGGCGGTGGCGACCCTCACCAGGCGTCCCCCACCTGGGCCCCGGCGTTAGCCGGGGTGACGCCCGACATGAGGGAACCGCGCGGCAACGCACGATCGGCTTCACCGTCCTGCCCCGCTAGCTGTCGTCCCGCTGGTCACCCGCGACCGCCTAGCGGTTTGTAAAGCACCCCGCGAGCGATTAGATGCGGCGCAACATATCGCACGAGAGGAACCCCGCCATGGCCACCGATCCCGTCGTCATCCTGTCCTACGCGCGCACGCCGATGGGCTCGATGCAGGGCAGTCTGGCAGGGCTGAGCGCGAGCGAGCTCGGTGCGGCGGCGGTGAAGGCCGCGGTCGAGCGCGCCGGGGTCGACGCCGCCGCGGTGGAGCGGATCTACATGGGCAACGTTCTCTCCGCCGGGGTGGGCCAGGCCCCCGCGCGCCAGGCCGCCATCCGCGCAGGGCTCGGCGAGCACGTCGAGGCCACCACCCTCAACAAGGTGTGCGGCTCGGGCATGCAGGCAGCGATCCTCGGCAGCGACGCGCTCGCCGCCGGCTCGGTCGATCTGGTGATCGCGGGCGGGATGGAGAGCATGACCAACGCGCCCTATCTCTCCAAGGCTCACCGCGGCGGCGCCCGGATCGGCCACGACCGGCTGTTCGACCATATGTTCCTCGACGGGCTCGAGGACGCCTATGAGCCGGGCAAGGCGATGGGCATCTTCGCCGAGGACACCGCACAGGAATACCAGTTCACCCGCCAGGCGCAGGACGATTTCGCCATCGCCTCGCTCCAGCGCGCGCAGGCGGCGCAGCAGAGCGGCGCGTTCGAGCGCGAGATCGTCAGCGTTGACGTGGTCGGGCGCAAGGGCACGACGACGGTGAGCGCCGACGAGCAGCCGAGCAAGGGCGACATCACCAAGATCCCGACGCTCAAACCCGCCTTCGCCAAGGAGGGCACGATCACCGCGGCCAACGCGTCGTCGATCTCGGACGGCGCCGCCGCGCTGGTGCTGACCCGGCTGTCGGTCGCGGAGAAGCTCGGCATCAAGCCGGTGGCGCGGATCGTCGCGCACGCGGGCCATGCGCACCGCCCCGCGCGCTTCACCACCGCGCCGGTGCCGGCGATGCGGAAGGTGCTGGAGAAGGCGGGCTGGAGCAAGGACGAGGTCGACCTGTGGGAGATCAACGAGGCCTTCGCCTGCGTCGCGATGGTGGCGATGCAGGAGCTCGCGCTCGATCACGAGGTCGTCAACGTCAACGGCGGCGCCTGCGCGCTGGGTCACCCGATCGGTGCCTCGGGCGCGCGCATCCTGGCGACGCTGCTGGCGGCGCTGGAGAACCGCGGCGCGAAGCGCGGCGTCGGCTCGCTGTGCATCGGCGGCGGCGAGGCGGTGGCGATGGCGGTCGAGCTGATGAACTGAGGGGCGGCGCGGGAGGGCGCGTGGCCTGGCGCGCGCGCCTCCGCAGCCTCCACCCCGGCGCACGCCGAGGTCCAGGTGGGGCACGCTCGTGGCCTTACACCGGCCTTCCCACCTTGGCCCCGGCGTGCGCCGGGGCGGTCGGCGCAGGGGGCTAGGTGTCACCTCCGACCGGTTCTCACCTCACGCGCTGAGCACGTCGTACACCGTCACCTTGCGCCACAGCTTCTCGCACTCGGCGACGAAGGCACGGTGAATCGGGTGGTCCTGATAGGCCTTCTGGTCGGCGACCGTGTCGAAGAACATGAGCTCGGACACGTCCCAGCTCGAGTCGATCACGTCGCGCTGCTCGGTCGGCGCGGGCACGCCGATATGCAGCCCGCGCAGCGCGGGGATGCCCGCCAGCGTGCGCAGGCCGGCGATCAGCTTGGCGCGGTCGGTCGCGTCGCCGGGGTTCTTGAGCCAGAAGAAGACGTGGTGGACCACCTTCGCCGGGATCGCGGGGGCGGCCGCCTCGGCCTCGCCCGCCACCCCGGTCGCGGCCACCGCGCCGGCGCCGCCGAGTGCCATCATCATCATCAGATCCCGCCGACTGCTCTCCACGCGCTTGCTCCCGTCAGTGTCTTGGAAGCCGCCCTTGTCTGGAGGCGGACGGGGGCAAGTCAAGGTGTTTGGACAAGAGACGGCGCGCCATCTCATCGGCCCACCCCGGCGAACGCCGGGGTCCAGGTGGGAAGGCCATCGTGGGACTCGCAGACGTTCCCCAACTGCATCCCGGCGAACGCCGGGGCGGAGGACGAGCAGCTACGGGCGTCACCCACCTCGCCCCCGGCCTCCGCCGGAGCACGTCACGTCACTTCCCCATCAGCTCGCGCCGCAGGAAGGCGTCGAGCAGCGCGGCGCGGTTGGCGTCCTCGGCATGGTCGGCGCCCACGGCGTGGCCACCTTCCAGATACTCGTGGAAATAGACCGGATTGCCCTTGGCCTTCAGCAGCGCCGCCAGCTTGCGCGCGTGGCCGGGGTGGACGCGATCGTCCTTGGTCGAGAGATAGAAGAAAGCGGGCGGGTAGCGCACCCCGTCGCGCACGTTCTGATAGGGCGAGTAGCGGCGGATGAACGCCCAGTCGGCCGGCTTGTCGGGATCACCATATTCGTCGATCCACGAGGCGCCGGCGGACAAGTGCGAGTAGCGCTTCATGTCCTCCAGCGGCGAGCCAGCGAT
This sequence comes from Sphingomonas citri, assembly GCF_019429485.1. Lineage (GTDB taxonomy): Bacteria > Pseudomonadota > Alphaproteobacteria > Sphingomonadales > Sphingomonadaceae > Sphingomonas > Sphingomonas citri. The sequence continues at coordinate 331,174 of NZ_JAHXZN010000001.1, forward strand.
GATCGCGCCGTACAAATCGGGCCGCTGCGTGAGCGCCACGCCCACCAACAGCCCGCCATTGGAGCGCCCCGACACCGCGATCTTCTTCTTGGCCGATACGCCGGTGCGGACCAGATCCTCCGCCACCGCGTGGAGGTCGTCGTAGACGTTCTGGCGCTTCTCGCGCAGTCCGGCCTGGTGCCAGCGCGGGCCATATTCACCGCCGCCGCGCAGGTTGGCGAGCACATAGGCGCCGCCCTGCTCGACCCAGAACAACGCCAGTGGCCCGGCGCGATAGGGTTGGCCGGTGAGATAGGTCGGCGTCTGCGCCAGCTTGAACCCGCCATAGGCGTGGATCAGCGCGGGCGCGGGTGCCGTCGCCCCCTTCTTGGTGACGAGGAAGTACGGCACGCGCGTGCCATCGCGCGAGGTGGCGAAGCGCTGCGTCACCGTGAAGCGGCTGGCGTCGAAGCGCGCCGGCAGCGACTGGACGACGCGCGGCGCACCCCGCTCGCCCGCGACGTACAGCGTCGGCGGCGTCAGCATGCCCTCGACCGAGACGAAGGTCTCGTCGCTGGCACCGATCTGCGTCGCGAGATGCACCGTGCTGTTGCCCGGCAGCGGCACCGCTTGCTGCGTCCACGTGCCGTCGCCGCCGCGGCGCAGCGCGAGCAGCTTGCCCGAGACGTCGTCGAGCAGCTTGACCCAGAGCACGTGGTCACTCGCGCCCGCCTCCTCGATCGCCTGACGCTCGGTCGGCGCGAGCACCAGGTCGGGCGTCGAGCGGCGACCAGCGGCGATGTCGGCGAGCGACCAGGCGACCAGCGCGCCGGCGGGGAAGCCAAGCGCGCTCTGGCTCAGCCGCGCGACGACGCGACCGTCGATCACCTCCATCACGTCGGCGTTCTTGGGCAGGCCGAGCGGGACGAAGCGGCCGTCATCGGTGCCGAGCAGCAGGGCGCGATCGAAGAAGCTGTTGCCGACGCTGATCATCGGCCAGCGCCGCATCGCGTCGGTGAAGGCGAGCGGGGTCACTTCCACGGCGGTCACCGGCGACTCATGCACCACGCGCGCGTCGGCGAGCGGGGTGCCGCGCCGCCAGCGCTTGACGATGCGCGGGTAGCCCGATTCGGTGAGCGAGCCCTTGCCCCAGTCGGTCGCGACCAGCAGCGTGTCCGCGTCGACCCATGTCGCGTCGTTCTTGGCCTCGGGAACGACGAAGCCGCCCTCGACGAAGCGGCCGCTAGTGAGGTCGAACTCGCGCACCACCTGCGCGTCGGTGCCGCCGTTGCTGAGCTTGACGAGGCAGCGCGTATAGGCGGGTTCGAGGCAGGAGGCGCCGTGCCATACCCAGCTCTTGCCCTCCGCCTTGCCGAGCGCGTCGACGTCGATCAGCGTGCGCCACCGGGGCTTGCCCGCGCGATAGTCGGCGAGCGGCGACACGCGCCACAGCCCTCGCGGGTTGCGCGCGTCGCGCCACAGATTGGTGACCTGCTGGCCGAGCACCGCGTCGGGGTCCGGGATCTGCGCCTCGTCGTCGAGGATCTCGCGCGCGCGGGCGCGGTCCTGCTCGAAGCGGGGGTCCTTGGTGAGCGTCGCCTCGGTCTCGGCGTTCCACGCCTTGACCTGGTCGAGCGCGCGCGTGCCCTCGATGTCCTCGAGCCAGCGATAGGGATCAGCGGCGGGCGCGGCGGCGGCGATCAGCGGCAGGAGCGCGAGCGGGAGAAGGGTCTTCATCGCCGCCCTGCGTAACGGCGGCGGCGGCAGAGGGGAAGCGCGCGGGTGACGGACGATGGTGGTGCGACCGAGGCTGGCACCACGCTCCGCTTCTCGCCGGCCGTCATCCCGGACTTGGTCCGGGATCCACTGTTCCGCGAACCCAGGTGCCGGTGAGAAGGTGGACGGGTGGATCCCGGACCAAGTCCGGGATGACGGAAGAGGGAGAGCAGAGGTGCGAGAGAGTCGGGGCCGCCCCCTTCAGTCCCCCGTCACCTTCACCTTGCCGAGGTCACCCTGCCCCACCGCGGCGCCGGCCATGCTCATCATCGCGTCGAGGCTCTTCTTCGCCTCGAGCCGTAGCCCCTCCTCGATCTCGATCCGCGGCGTGAGGTCGCGCAGCGCGAGGTACAGCTTCTCCATCGTGTTGAGCGCCATGTACGGGCAGATGTTGCAGTTGCAGTTGCCGTCCGCCCCGGGCGCGCCGATGAAGCGCTTGGTCGGCAGCGCCTTCTCCATCTGGTGGATGATGTGCGGCTCGGTCGCGACGATCAGCGTGTCGCCCGGCATCGCCATCGCATATTCGAGGATGCCGCGGGTCGAGCCGACGTAATCCGCGTGGTCGAGGATCACCGCGGGGCATTCCGGGTGCGCCACCACCGGCGCGCCGGGGTGCTCGGCCTTGAGCTTGAGCAGCTCGGTCTCGCTGAACGCCTCGTGGACGATGCACACGCCCGGCCACAGGATCAGGTCGCGCCCGGTCTTGCGCGCGAGATAGCCGCCCAGATTGCGGTCCGGGCCGAAGATGATCTTCTGCTCGGGCGGGATCTTGGCGAGGATCGCCTCGGCCGAGGAGGAGGTGACGATGACGTCGCTCAGCGCCTTCACCGCGGTCGAGCAGTTGATGTAGGTCAGCGCGATCGCGTCGGGGTGCTGCGCGCGGAAGGCGGCGAACTGCTCGGGCGGGCAGCTGTCCTCGAGCGAGCAGCCCGCGTCCATGTCGGGCAGCACGACGGTCTTCTGCGGCGACAGGATCTTGGCGGTCTCGGCCATGAAGCGCACGCCGCAGAAGGCGATCACGTCGGCGTCGGTCGCCTGCGCCTTGCGGCTGAGATCGAGACTGTCGCCGACGAAGTCGGCCAGGTCCTGGATCTCGGGCTTCTGGTAATAATGCGCGAGGATCACGGCGTTGCGCTCCGTGCGGAGGCGGTCGATCTCGGCGCGCAGGTCGAGCCCGGCGAGGTTGGTCGGCTGGTCCATGGCTGCGCAGATGGCCCGGCAGCGCCGCCGGATCAAGTCAGCTGCCGTTGCCGAGCACTTCCTCGAGCGAGCGGGTGAGGTCCCAGCGCTCGCTGCTGCCGGTGCGCGGCTCGCCGGCGAAGCGCACCGTCACGGTCACGGGCAGTCCCGCGGCGTCGAGGCTGCCCGCGAACAGCCGCTCCAGCGCCGCGCGGCCGTTCTCGCGCGCCTTGCGCATGTTCTCGGGCTCGCGCGCCTTGGCGGCGACGACCGTCGTCGCCTTGGCCGACACCATCTTCTGCAGCTCGGCCATCGCGCCGCGCGGCGGCAGGAAGCCGGTGGTGGTGTCGAGCGTGACGCGGCTCTCGTCGACGTTGGGAGTGCCGACGACGACGTCGGGCACCTCGACGAGCAGAGTCCGCCGACGCGCGTCGTAGCGGAAGTCGCGCGGCGCCAGCGCGCCGAGGTTCACGAAATAGTCGACGTCGTAGGGCGCCTTGATCAGCCGCACGTAGCGCAGCCAGCCCCACATCCGGGTGGTGGACGCGGTCGACTGCACCGTGCCCGCGAGATGGCTGACGCGCAGGTCACTGCTGCCGTACAGCCGCCCCGCGACGACGCGCGCCACCGCGACGCCGTCGTCGTCGGTCGAGACGGCGTAGCGCTCGGTATAGTAACGGTAGCCGACGAAGGTCGCGACCAGGATCGCGGTGGCGATCGCGAGCGACACCAGCAGCTTGCCCAGCCCGGTCAGATGATCCGCCACGCGCCCTCCTCCCGCGCCGCCACGCCGCGCCGCTCCAGATCGATGAGATGCGCCAGCACCGAGCGCGCCGCCGCTCCCGCGAGCCGCGGGTCGAGCCCGACGTACATGCGCTCGACCAGTGCGGCGACCGTGCGCGGCGCGGCGGTGAGCAGCCGGACGATCTGCCCCTCGCGCTGCTTGCGATGCCCGAGCATGCCGCGCACCAAACGCTGCGGCCGCTCCACCGCCTCGCCGTGGCCGGGGTAGTAGATTCGGTCGTCGCGCGCGAGCAACGTCTCCAGGCTCGCCAGATACTCGCCCATGTCGCCGTCGGGCGGCGAGATCACGCTGGTCGCCCAGCCCATGACATGGTCGCCCGAGAACAGCGCCTTGCTCTCCTCCAGCGCAAACGCGAGGTGCTGGCTGGTGTGGCCCGGCGTGGCCAGCGCGGTGAGCGTCCAGCCGTCGCCGCTCACGCCGTCGCCGTCGGTGAGGACGCGGTCGGGAGCATAGTCGCGGTCGAAGGCGGCGTCGACGGCGGCGCCCTCGCCGTCACCCCCGCGCACCGTGGCGGCGGCGCCGACGATCGGCGCGCCGGTGGCTTCGGCAAGCGCGCGCGCGGCGGGGGAATGGTCGCGGTGGTGGTGCGTGATCAGGATAGCGCGCACGGGGCGCCCCGCGATGGCGACGCGGAGCGCGTCGTGATGCGCGGCGTCGTTGGGGCCGGGATCGATCACCGCGACATCGTCACGCCCGACGATATGCGTCTGCGTCCCCGTGTACGTGTAGGCCGAAGCGTTGGGGGCGAGCACGCGGGTGACGAGCGGCTCGATCGGCACGGCCAGGCCGGTGGGAGGAGGCTTCGCCATCGCGCCACCAGATGGCGGCTGCGCGACGGCGAAGCAAGCCGGCGCGAAGCGGGCGGCGCGGCTCAGTCGTCGTCGCGCTGCGCCATCTCGTCGCGCACCTCGCGCATCGCCTGCTCGACCTCGCGCACCGCGTCGCGGCGCGCCTCGGCGGGCATGTCGCGGTTGGCGGCGAGCTGAGCGCGGGTCTGCTCCAGGCTGGCGAGCGCGGAGCGCATCGCGCCGTCGCGCTGTCCGCGCGCCTCCACTGCCGCGCGGCTCGCCTCGCGCGCGGCGCGCTCGATATGGTCGGTGCAGATCACGGTGACGCGCTGGCCGTTCTGCGTCGCGCTCGTCACGAAGCGCGTCGGCTCGCCGCCGCAGCGGCGGCTGGCCACCGGCGGGACGGGCGGCACCGAGGCGAACGCGGGCAGCGGGGGCAGCGGCGCGACCGGGGGCTCCGGCGGGGTCGGCACCGGGTGCGCGGCGATATAGTCGGCCGCTTCCTCGCCCTCGTAGGTCGTGGTCTGGCCGTCGCGCACGATCGTGACCCGCTGGCCGTGATGGCCGGCTGCCGGGGCCGCGGGCGCGCTCGGCACCGCCGGCGCGGCGGGCGGCTCGGGGAAAGACGCCATCAGCGACAGAGCGTCATCGAAGGCGTGCGGGTCGATCCCGACCGCCTCCTCGACCCCGCCGCGCATCCGCTCCGCCGCCTGCGTGCCCGAGGCGGTAAGCCCCAGCGCGCCGAGCGCGATCGCGGCGGTGGCGGCGACGCCGAGCGTCGTGCGAGTGCGCGAGGCGCGCGTCCTGCTCAGCATGCGCAGTCTCCCTTTCAGGTCCTTGACGGTGTGGAGGTGGCAGGTCGCGGTGATGGCACGGCCGTGCGCCGCCTTGACGATCGCGCAGCCATAGGCGTGGCGCGAGGCGCCGCCGAGCCGCGCGAGCACACCCGCGTCATTGGCCATCTCCTGGTCCGCCCGGAAAGCGCGGAAGGCTACCCACGCGAGCGGGTTGAACCAGTGGAGCGCGAGCACGGCCAGCGCCACCCAGTTGGCGACCAGGTCGCCGCGACGGTGGTGGCCGAGCTCATGCTCGAGCGCGAGCGCGCGCTCCTCGGCATCGAAGCGTGCCGCGAAGTCGCGCGGGAAAGCGACGACCTTGTCGAACACGCCGAACGCCACCGGCCCGCTCGCCGTCTCGCTCTGCACGATCATGACGCCGCCGATCTGGTCGAGCGCGAGGCCGTGGCGCAGCAGCCGGTAGCGGAAGCGCCAGTAATCGGCCACCTGCCACAGCAGCAGCGCGACCGCACCGGCGGCCCAGGTCCCCAGCACGATCGCCGGCAGCAGCGATGCCGTCTCGGGCACCAGCGCCGGCAGCGCGGCGACCGGCTCGAGCGCGTGCGCGATCGGCTCGGCCGCGGGGAGCGAGGCGAGCGTCGGCAGCGCCTCGGTGCGCCAGCCGGCGGGCAGCGGCGGGAGCAGCAGCCGCAGAGCCGGGATCGCCCACAGCGCATAGGCGACCGGCGCCCCGAAGGTCTTCCGCACCGGCGCGCGCAGCGCCAGCACCGCGAGCATCAGCAGCGCCGACGCGAGCAGGGATTCCATGGCCCAGGCGATCATTGCTTCAACTCCCGCAGAAGTGCCTCGATCTCGGTGATGTCCTGTTCGGTGAGCGCGTCGCGCTCGGCGAGGTGCGCGACCAGAGGGGTGAGCCGGCCGCCGAACAGCCGGTCGATCAGCCGGCGCGACTCGCCGTCGACATAATCCTCGCGCTGCACCGCCGGGCTATACAGGTAGCGGCGGCCATCGACCTCGTGGCGCACGGCCTCCTTGGCGAGCAGGCGCCCCAGCAACGTCTTCACCGTCGCGGCACTCCAGCCGCGGGCGGGGTCGACCCGCTCGGCCACGTCCTGCGCGGTGAGAGGGCTGTCGTCCCACAACACCTCCATCACCGCATGCTCGGCATCGCTGATCCGCTCGGCCACGACTCGCTCCTCGTTGACTACGACTGTAATCGTGTCGATTACGGATGTAGTCAAGGGCGCTGAGCGGCTGAAGCTTTGCTATTCCTTACAGTCGTTCGGGCGGCGCCAGTCGCTTGACCGAACGTCGCCTTTCCATTGCCCCGAACCTCGGCATTTCCGACGCGGGGCTACCGTCCTCGCGATCGCTGTCGCGCCGTGACGGATGGAACATCGAAGCGCACCCGATCTCGGGTCCCAGAGGTACGGTCCGATCGTGTGTGCGTCGTCCGTGCGCAGGCGCGATCCTCCACATACACGTCACCCCGGCGAAGCCGGGGTCCAGCTGGGAGCCGCCGGTGGAACACTCGACAGCCTTCCCAACTGGACCCCGGCTTGCGCCGGGGTGACAGGGAGATGATCGAGGTGGCGCCCAGGCCACCCATCCTTCTTACTTCGCCTCGGCGGCCGCCGCGCCGGCGTTCTGGAACAGCTCCGCCAACTCGCCCGACTCGTACATCTCCATCATGATGTCCGAGCCGCCGACGAACTCGCCGCCGACGTAGAGCTGCGGGATCGTCGGCCAGTCCGAATAGCCCTTGATGCCCTGCCGGATCGCCTGGTCCTGCAGCACGTCGACGCTCTCAAACGAGACGCCGAGCCGCTCCAGGATCGCCACCGCGCGGCTGGAGAAGCCGCACTGCGGGAACAGCGGCGTGCCCTTCATGAACAGCACCACCGGATTGTTCTTCACCACCGCGTCGATGCGGGCGTTCGTGTCGTCGGTCATCGCTTCAACCCTCTTGTACCGCGCCTACTTCGGGACGGCGGTGGTCAACTGCAAGGCGTGGAGCACGCCGCCCATGCGACCGCCCAGCGCGGCATAGACCGCCTGATGCTGCTTCACCCGCGGCATGCCCGCGAACGACGGCGCCACGACGCGCGCGGACCAATGGTCGCCGTCGCCGGCGAGATCGGTCATCTCCACCTCGGCATCGGGGATGCCCGCCTTGATCAGCGCGGCGATCTCCGCCCCTTCCATCGGCATCCTTCTTACTCCGACTGCAGCAGCTGGCGCCGCGCCTCGATCGTCTTCTCCTCGAGCGCGCGGCGTACCGCGGCCTCGTCGACGTCGACGTTGGCGGCGGTGAGGTCACCGTAGACCTTGCGCACCACGTCCTCGTCGCCGGCCTCCTCGAAGTCGGCCTGGACGACCGCCCTGGCATAAGCGTCGGTCTCGGCCGGGGTGAGTTGCATCAGCTCGGCGGCCCACTGCCCGACGAGGCGGTTGCGCCGCGCGACGATGCGGAACGCCACTTCCTCGTCGCGCGCGAACTTGGCCTCGAACGCGCGCTGGCGGTCCTCGAAGGTGGTCATGCTGGTTCCCCGCGGTGTAGCGCACCGGGATAGTGCGGGCGGCGACGCGGCGCAACGGGCGGACGGCGCGGCGGAGATCGCAGCCGGCCTCGCGACGCGTCCTCCCCTGCGAGGGGAGGAGGCAGGTCGCAGGCCTGACGAAGAGGTGCCGCCCGTGGTAACGTCAGGGCCGCGCGCCGGCCGGGTCACCCATCCGACGCGCTGCACGCGCCAGTGCGGGCGAGATGGTGTCCCCCGGACACCATCTTGGCTTGCCGGGGGCAAGCCAAAGCCCGCACTCCCCTTCAAGGGGAGGATCGATCACGCTGGTCGTTCTACCCCCCCACCCGCACCACCAGCTTGCCGACCGCCTCTCGCGCGGCCATGCGCGCGATCGCCGCGCCGCCGCGCTCGAACGGGAACACCTCCGTGACGCGCGGCGCGATCCTGCCCTCACCCCACAAGTCGAACAGGCGAGCGATGTGCGCGCGGTTGCGTTCGGGATGGCGCGCGGCGAACGCGCCCCAGAAGACGCCGCGGACGTCGCAGCTCTTCAGCAACGTGAGGTTGAGCGGCAGCCTGGGGATGCCGGCGGGGAAGCCGACCACGAGGTAGCGCCCCTCCCAGCCGAGCGAGCGGAGTGCCGGCTCGGCATAGTCGCCCCCCACCGGATCGTAGACGAGGTCGAAGCCATCCCGCCCTGCCGCCGCCTTGAAGCGGTCGGCCAGCGCCTTGCTCTGCGCCTTGTCGAACGGCGCGCGATCGTAGACCAGCACCTCGTCAGCGCCGGCCGCGCGCACCGCCGCCGCCTTGGCCTCGCTCGATACCGCGCCGACGACGTGCGCGCCGAACGCCTTGCCCAGCTCCACCGCCGCGAGCCCGACCCCGCCCGCGGCACCCAGCACCAGCAGCCGCTCGCCCGCGGCGATCGCGCCGCGGTCGACCAGGGCGTGGATCGTCGTCGCATAGGTGAGCAGCAGCGCCGAAGCTTCCTCGAAGCTGCGACCCTCGGGCACGGCGTGGAGCGAGTCCGCGGCGAAGCGCAGCCGCTCGCTCAGCCCGCCCATCATCGTGTTGCCCATCACACGGTCACCGACCTGCCAGCGGAAGACGCCTTCCCCGACCTCCTCGACCACGCCGGCGATCTCGCCGCCCGGTGCGAAGGGGCGCGGCGGGCGCATCTGGTAGCGATCCTCGATCACGAGCACGTCGGGATAATTGATCGCGCAGGCCTTGACCGCGACCACCACCTCGCCCGCGCCCGCGACGGGATCGGGCAGCTCGCCGATCTCCAGCGTGTCAGGCCCGCCCGGCACCCTCGACAGCAAGGCCCGCATGATCCGCTCTCCCGCGCCCGATCCAAGGGCGCTCGACGCCGAGCCGCTCCTCGAAATTCGAAATCACGGTATCCTTTGCCAGCGTGAGGCCGACCTCGTCCAGCCCCTCCATCAGACAGCGGCGGCGAAAGGGGTCGAGTTCGAACGTATAGCGATCCTGGTACGGCGTGGTGACTGTCATCGTCTCGAGATCGACGGTGACCGGATCGGTCTTCGCCACCTCGACGAGGCGGTCGACCGCCTCCTGCGGCAGCACCACGGTGACGATGCCGTTCTTGAACGCGTTGCCCGAGAAGATGTCGGAGAAGCTCGGCGCGATCACCGCGTGCACCCCCATGTCGGCGAGCGCCCAGGCGGCGTGCTCGCGGCTCGAGCCGCAGCCGAAATTGTCGCCCGCGATGAGGATCGGCGCGCCGGCGTAGCGCGGGTCGTCGAAGAGGTTGCCGGGCTGCGCGCGCACCGTCTCGAACGCGCCGCGGCCGAGACCGGAGCGCGTGATCGTCTTGAGCCAGTGCGCCGGGATGATGACGTCGGTGTCGACGTTCTTGGCGCCCCAGGGATAAGCGGTGCCGCTGACGCGGGTGACGGCCCGCATCAGCGCGCCGGGTTGCTCGGCGGCATCGCGGGCTTGGCGATCGCCGCATAGGCCGCCACGCCGCTCAGCACCGAGCCGGCGATCAAGAACATGAGCACTTTCTTCATGGAATATCCCCTCGGATGATCGCGCCGATTATCCCATCAGCTCGCGCACGTCGGCGAGCCGCCCGGTCACCGCCGCCGCCGCCGCCATCGCCGGCGACAACAGATGGGTACGCGAGCCAGGTCCCTGTCTTCCCACGAAATTTCGGTTCGACGTCGAGGCGCAGCGCTCGCCCGCGGGCACCTTGTCGGGGTTCATCGCCAGGCACATAGAGCAGCCCGGCTCGCGCCACTCGAAGCCGGCGGCGGTGAAGATGCGGTCGAGCCCCTCCGCCTCGGCCTGGCGCTTGACCAGCCCCGACCCGGGCACCACCAGCGCGCGCACCCCATCGGCGACGTGGCGGCCGTTCGCCACCGAGGCGGCGGCGCGCAGGTCCTCGATGCGGCTGTTGGTGCAGCTGCCGATGAAGACGTGCTGGATCGGCACGTCCTGCATCCGCATCCCCGGGGTGAGCCCCATGTAATCGAGCGACTTCTGCGCCGCCGCGCGCTTCGAGGCGTCGGCGAAGCTGTCGGGTGCGGGGACGCTGCCGGTGATCGGCACGACGTCCTCGGGGCTGGTGCCCCAGGTGAGCGCCGGCGCGATGTCGCTCGCCTCCAGCCGCACGACCTTGTCGTAGCGCGCGCCGGCGTCGCTCGGCAGCGTGCGCCACCAGTCGACCGCGCGCGCCCAGTCGTCAGCCCGCGGCGCCATCGGGCGCCCCTTGAGATAGGCGAAGGTGGTCTTGTCGGGCGCGATCATGCCGGCGCGCGCGCCGCCCTCGATCGACATATTGGCGATCGTCAGCCGCCCCTCGATCGAGAGGGCGCGGATCACCTCGCCGGTGAACTCGATGACATGGCCGGTGCCCCCCGCCGCGCCGATCCTGCCGATGATGGCGAGCACCACGTCCTTGGCGCTGACGCCATAGCCGAGAGTGCCGTCGACCCGCACCTCCATCGTCTTGGAGGGGGAGAGGATCAGCGTCTGGGTCGCGAGCACGTGCTCGACCTCGCTGGTGCCGATCCCGAACGCGAGCGCCCCCAGCGCGCCATGCGCCGAGGTATGGCTGTCGCCGCAGACCATCGTGATGCCGGGCAGCGTGAAGCCCTGCTCGGGGCCGACGACGTGGACGATCCCCTGCCGCGCCGACAGCGCGTCGATATAGGGCACGCCGAACTCGGCGACGTTACGGCGCAGCGCGGCGAGCTGCTCGGCGCTCTCGCGATCGGCGATCGGGAGCTCCTGCCCCGCGGCGTCGATGCGCGTGGTGGTGGGAAGGTTGTGGTCGGGCACCGCGAGCGTGAGGTCGGGACGGCGCACGCGACGGCCGGCGGCGCGCAAACCCTCGAACGCCTGCGGGCTGGTCACCTCATGAAGGAGGTGGCGGTCGATGTAGATCAGGCAGGAACCATCGTCTCGGCGCTCGACCACGTGAGCGTCCCAGACCTTCTCGTAAAGCGTGCGCGGGCTGGACATGATCAGGGGCTGTTAACCGAAAAGGTCTGTCGCTCCAAGGTGGAGTGACAGGAAATGTCGTGGGTTGCGGCTGATGACCGGCAAAACGGGTAAGTGCGACGCACGTCTCTCACGCGAGTGGCGGGCAACGTCACCCCATTTACCGGATGGAGTGTCGCTTGCCTCTTGAACGCCTCGTGTTCCTGCGCTCGCAGGAACCCAGCCTTGCGAGCGGCCCGCTCTGTCAACCTGGGATCCTGCGTGCGCAGGATCGCCAGGCCCCGCGACGCGCAGCCTCACACCGCGGCGCGAAGATCCTCGGTCACCTCGCCGTACGCCGCCACCTCGGCCTCGTGCCCGTCTTCGCGGAACGTCTCGGCCAGCGCCGCAGCCTCCCACTCGAGCGTCGCCGGGTGCGCCAGCAGCGTCTCGACCCAGCGCTTACCCGCGGCGCCAACGTCGATCCCCCATGCGCGAACGCGGAACGCCACCGGCGCGTAGAAGGCGTCGACCGCGGTGAAATGCTCGCCTGCCAGCCACGGTCCACCGAAACGTGTCAGCCCCTCGTCCCACAGCTCGGCGACCCGCGCGACGTCGCGCGCGAGCGCGTCCGAGCCGCGCGTCGGCGTGATCCGCTGCCCCACCGTCATCGTCCGCTCGCGCCGCAGCGCGCCGAAGCCGCCGTGCATCTCCGAAACCGCGCAGACCGCCCAGGCGCGCGCCGCCTCGTCCGTCGGCCACACGCCGGGATGGCGCTCGGCGAGGTATGAGGTGATGCCAAGCGAGTCCCACACCGTCCGCTCGCCGTCGATCAGCACCGGCACCTGTCCGGTCGGCGAGAAGGCGCGGAACGCCTCGTAATTGTCCAGTGTCGCGAACGGCTCGATCCGGTCCTCGAAGGCGATGCCGAGCACGCGCATCAGCAGCCACGGCCGCAGCGACCAGCTCGAGTAGTTCCGGTTGGCGGTGATCAGCGTGTACGCCATCGCGTCAGACCTCGTAGTGCGCGCTCGTCTTGGCGGCGACCTCGTCCGCGGTCACCCCCGGCGCCAGCTCGATCAGGCGAAACGCGCTGTGATGGTCGGGGCGCTGGAACACCGCCAGGTCGGTGACGATCATGTCGACCACGTCGCGCCCGGTCAGCGGCAGCGTGCACGCCGGGATGAATTTGGGCGCGCCGTCCTTGGCGACATGCTCCATCACCACGATGATCTTCTTCACGCCGGCGACGAGGTCCATCGCCCCGCCCATGCCCTTGATCATCTTGCCCGGGATCATCCAGTTGGCGATGTCGCCGCGCTCGGACACCTCCATCGCGCCGAGCACGGTGAGATCGATGTGCCCGCCGCGGATCATGGCGAAGCTCTGCTCGCTGCCGAAATAGGCCGATTGCGGCAGTTCGCTGATCGTCTGCTTGCCCGCGTTGATCAGGTCTGGGTCGACCTCGTCGTCATAGGGGAACGGACCGATGCCGAGCATGCCGTTCTCGCTCTGCAGCGTCACGGTGATGCCATCCGGTATATTGTTCGCGACCAATGTCGGGATGCCGATGCCGAGGTTGACGTAATAGCCGTCGCGCAGCTCGCGCGCGGCGCGCGCCGCCATGCCGTTGCGGTCCCAGCCCTTGGCGTCCACGGCCATCACTTCGCTCCTTCGGCCGGGGCGTCACCCCAGCGCTTGTCCTGCGGGAAGGTCTCGTCCCATCCGGTGCCGAGCCCGGTGCCATAGACGGGGTTGGGCAAGACGAACCATCCCTGCCCCCAACGCGCCTGGATCGGCCCCACGCCGGCGAGTGCGCGGCGGCCGAGCGCGGGCGCCGGGCCGGGCGGGTTGAAGAGGTCGGCGAAGTCGCCGAGCTGGTCGCCGACGAGCGCGAGCACGCAATAATGTTTGGCGATCTCGAGCCGACGCCCGTCCTTGCCCGAGCGGCCGTCGACGTCGCCCTTGAGGTAGAGCGTGTCGCCGTGGCGGAACTCGCCCAGCCCTGCGGTGCGCAGCGCCTTGGCGGCGGCGGCGGCGTTGTCGGCGGAGCGGTTGCTGTTGATCACCATCGTCACGCCGAGCGCGCGCAATTGGCGGAACGCCGCTACCGCGCCGGGCACCGCGACGACCTTGTCGGCGCCGGTCCGCTCCCAGCGATCCCAGCGCTTGACGTCATAGGCCGCACCGGTGCGCGCTTCGTCATATTCATAGCCAAGGTTGAGCACCGCGGTCTCGTCCATGTCGAGCACCACCGCGGGCGGCAGCGCGCTGCACGGGCTCGTCTCGGCGCTGGCCGCGGTCGCGCCGGGGACCAGCACCGCCGACTGCGGCCAGCGCGGCAGCGTGCCGGCGCGGCGCTCGGTCGGCAGCCGCCCGCGACGGTCGCGCGCGCGCTCGATCACGCCGCGGACATAGGCGGTGAGCGCGTTATAGGTCTGCTCGCTCAACGCCGCGGCCTCGGCCGAGCCGTACAGATAGGCCATCGCCCCGGCCGGCAGTGCGGCGGACACGGGCGCCGTCGGGACGGCGCTCACCGCGCGCGCTGGCGGGCGCTCGGGGTGCGCGGTCGCGCAACCGGCGAGCAGCGCCGCCGCCGCGCCCGATACCAGCAGCCGTGACGTCACGCCGCACCGGCCTCCGCGCGCGGGCGCGTCGTGCGGAACTCGATCTTCTTGTCGTAGGGCGCGCCGACGATCATCCGCTTCACGTAGATGCCGGGCAGGTGGACGTGATCGGGATCGAGCGCGCCGACCGGCACCACCTCCTCCACCTCGGCGACGCAGATCCTGCCCGCGGTCGCCATCGGCTGGTTGAAGTTGCGCGCGGTCTTGCGGAACACGAGGTTGCCGCTGGTGTCCGCCTTCCAGCCCTTGATGATCGACAGGTCGGCGCGGATGCCGCGCTCGAGGATATAGTCCTCGCCGTCGAACGCCTTCACCTCCTTGCCCTCGGCCACCAACGTGCCGACGCCGGTCTTGGTGTAGAAGCCCGGGATGCCGGCGCCGCCGGCGCGGCAGCGCTCCGCCAGCGTGCCCTGCGGGCAGAACTCTACCTCCAGCTCGCCGCTGAGATACTGGCGCTCGAACTCCTTGTTCTCGCCGACATAGCTCGAGATCATCTTGGCGATCTGGCGCGTGCGCAGCAGCTTGCCGAGTCCCTCCCCGTCGATCCCGGCATTGTTGCTGGCGACCGTGAGCCCGGTCACCCCCGCGGCCTGGATCGCGTCGATCAGTCGCTCGGGGATGCCGCACAGGCCGAAGCCGCCGGCGCAGATCGTCATGCCGTCGAACAGCAGCCCGTCGAGCGCCGCCGCGGCGCTGTCGTAGAGCTTGTCCACCACCCGCTGTCTCCCTCAGAAATGGCCCGGCGCGATGCCGAGCGCGGCGCACAGATCGTCGAGCGCCTGCCCCTCGCCGCTCACCTTGATCGCCGCCATGCCGAGCTGCGCCGCGGCCTTGCAGTTCACCCCCAGGTCGTCGAGGTAGACGCACTGGTCGGGGCGTTTGTTGAGCGTCTCGCACATCATCAGGTAGATGCGCGGGTCGGGTTTGCGGATGCCGACCTTGCTGCTCTCCACCACGTGGTCGAAGCGCGCGAGCACCGCCGCCACTGCGGCGACCGCCTGCGGGTCACGCGGCGTGTCGCCGGCGGGAACGTTGTTGGTGATGCAGCCGATGTGGAAGCCCTCGCGCTTCAACCAGTCGAGCGCGTGCACCATGCGCGGGCGGACGTCGCCGTACAGCAGCGCCAGCACGTCGCGTCCGCGCAGCTCATGACCGATCGCTTTCGCCTCGACGGCGAAGTCGCGGTCGAAGGTGGCGGCGTCGATCTCGGCGCGCTCGAACCGCGCCCAGGCGTTGCTGTCCGGATCGGTGGCGTTGAGGCGCCGGATCAGGTCGATCGGGAGGCCGCGTTCGCGCTCCAGCCGGTTGAACGCCGCGAACGGCGACGAGGTGATCACCCCGCCGAAGTCGAAGATCACCGTGTCCCGCATGCGCGCGATCCTTAGCGGTCGGCGCGGCGAAGGCAATCGGGGTGTGCGGTGGATCAGCGATGCAGAGCGGGACGATCGCTCGCCACACGCCGCGCCGGGCAGATGGCTGAGACGTTCCGCCGCTTCGGAACTAATACCCCTTTCGCCTAACCCTTTCGGGCGGCTAGGCTCGCCGCATGATCGAACCCCGCACCGGTGGACGCCTGCTCGTCGACCAGCTCGTCGCCCAGGGCTGCGACCGTCTCTTCACCGTGCCGGGGGAGAGCTTCCTCGCGGTGCTCGACGCGTTGCACGACACCCCCGCGATCGATGTGGTGACGTGCCGGCAGGAGGGTGGCGTCACCTTCATGGCCTGCGCCGACGGCGCGCTGACCCATCGCCCCGGCATCGCCTTCGTCACGCGCGGCCCCGGCGCGACCAACGCCGCCATCGGCGTCCATGTCGCGATGCAGGACTCGCAGCCGATGATCCTGTTCGTGGGCGACGTCGACCGCTCGACGCGCGATCGCGAGGCATTCCAGGAGATCGACTTCCAGGCGATGTTCGCGCCGATCGCCAAATGGGCGGCGCGGATCGACGACGCCGCGCGCATCCCGGAATATGTCGCGCGCGCTTATGCCACCGCGATCAACGGCCGCCCCGGCCCGGTCGTGCTCGCACTGCCCGAGGACATGCTGCTCGACACCGTCACCGTGCCCGATCGCGCGCGCGTCGAGCGCGTCGCCCAGGCAGTGGACGAGGACTCGATCGAGCATCTGCGCGACCTGCTCGCCACCGCCGAGAACCCGCTCGCGATCGTCGGCGGCGCGGGCTGGGACGTAGCCGCCGCGGCGGCGATGGCCGATTGGGCGACGCGCACCGGCGTGCCGCTCGCCGCCGCCTTCCGCCGCCAGGACGCGATCGCCAACGACTGCCCGGCCTATGCCGGCAACCTCGGCTACGGCCCCAGCCCCGCTTTGGTCGAGCGCGTGCGCGGCGCCGACCTGCTGATCGTGGTCGGCGCGCGGCTCGGCGAGGCGACCACCGACGGCTATCAGCTGATCACGCCCGATCACCCCGGCCAGCGGCTGGTCCACGTCCACCCCGATCCCGAGGAGCTCGGGCGCACCTACGCCACGGACCTCGCGATCTGCGCCGGCATGGCCGAGTTCGCCGAGGCCTTGGTGCCGCTCGACGGCGGCGTCCACCCGCATGCCGCCGAGGCGCGCACCGCCTATGAGGCGTGGAGCACGCCCCGCCCCCGCGACGGCGTCGCGCTCGATCTCGGCCCGTGCGTCGCGACGATGCGCGAGAAGCTGCCGGCGGACACGATCATCTGCAACGGCGCGGGCAATTTCTCAGGCTGGTGGCACCGCTACTGGCGCTATGCCGGGCCGGGCACGCAGCTGGCGCCGACCGCGGGCGCGATGGGCTATGGCGTGCCCGCCGCGGTGGCGGCGTCGCTGCGCCGGCCGGGTCGCAGCGTGGTCGCGCTGGCGGGCGACGGCGACTTCCTGATGAACGGCCAGGAACTCGCCACCGCGGTGCAGCACGGCGCCGACCTGCTCGTCATCCTCGTCGACAACGGCGCGTACGGGACGATCCGGATGCACCAGGAGCGCGAATATCCCGGCCGTCCGTCGGCGACGCGGCTGGTCAACCCCGACTTCGCCGCGCTGGCGCGCGCCTATGGCGGCTGGGCCGAGACGGTGGAGCGAACCGAGGCGTTCGCGCCCGCGCTCGACCGCGCCCTGGCTGAGCGCGGCGTGCGGCTGATCCACTGCCGCACCGACGTCGAGCAGATCACCGCGGGGCTGACGCTGAGCGCGCTGCGGCAGGGATGAAGGCGGCGGCGAGGGGCCGTGCGCCAAAGGTCCCCAAAACAGCTAGCGTCGACCTGAACTCGTTTCAGGATGAACGGTCCTGCGTCTTCCAACGCCGCTCCGTCGGCGGCACGGTGGATCCTGAAACGAGTTCAGGACGACGCCGGGTAATGGGGTAGCGCTCCTTTTACCAAACCCCGCGAACGAGGAAGGGCCGCCACGGTCTCCCGCGACGGCCCTTCCTCGACGAGGCTCGACGATCAGATGTCGTCGCCGAGCGCGCCCTTCACCTTGCCGGCGAACTGCTGGCCCTTGCCCTTCGTCTCCTGCGCGGCGCCCTCGGCGGCGAGGCGGTCGTCCGCCGCGGTGCGATCCGCCGGATCCTTGTCCGCCATCGCCTGCTTGGCCTTGCCGACCAGCTCGTTGACGTTGCCTTTGATCTTGTCGGTGAGCTCGCCCATCGTCGTTCTCCGTCTAGTGTAACCCGGTGACAGGACAACGGACCCGAAACGGCGATGTTCCGGCAGATGATTGACGTACGTCAATTCGTCGCGGCTCAGATCAGCCCCGACAACGGGCTCGACGGGTCGGCGTAGCGGCGCTTGCCCATGCGGCCGGCGCGGTAGCTCATCCGCCCCGCCTCCACCGCCGCGCGCATCGCCGCCGCCATCAGGATCGGGTCCTTTGCCTCGGCGATCGCGGTGTTCATCAGCACGCCGTCGCAGCCGAGCTCCATCGCCACCGCGGCGTCGCTCGCCTGGCCAACGCCGGCGTCGACCAGCACCGGCACGCCCGCGCCCTCGACGATCAGCCGGATCGTCACCTGGTTCTGGATACCCAGCCCCGAGCCGATCGGCGCGCCGAGCGGCATGATCGCGACCGCGCCGGCTTCCTCCAGCTGCTTCGCCGCGATCGGATCATCGGTGCAATAGACCATCGGCTTGAAGCCCTCGCGCACCAGCACCTCGGTCGCCTTCAGCGTCTCGCGCATGTTGGGGTACAGCGTGCGCGCCTCGCCGAGCACCTCGAGCTTGACGAGATCCCAGCCGCCCGCCTCGCGCGCCAGCCGCAGCGTGCGGATCGCGTCCTCGGCGGTGAAGCAGCCGGCGGTGTTGGGCAGATAGGTCACGCGCTTGGGGTCGATGAAGTCGGTCAGCATCGGCGCGCTGGGGTCGCTGACGTTGACGCGACGCACCGCGACGGTGACGATCTCCGCGCCCGACGCCTCCAGCGCGGCGGCGTTCTGCGCGAAGTCCTTGTACTTGCCGGTACCGACGATCAGCCGCGAGCGGAAGGTGCGCCCCGCCACGGTCCATGTGTCGTCGGTGAGCGGGGCGGCATGGTCGCCGCCGCCGACGAAATGGACGATCTCCAGCTCGTCGCCGTCTTCGACCTGCACCTCGCCGAGCGTCGAGCGCGGCACGACCTCGAGGTTGCGCTCCACCGCGAGCTTCTCGGGCACCAGCCCGAGCGACTCAGCAAGGCCCGCGATCGAGAGCCCGGCGGGGACTCGCTTGTGCTCGCCGTTGAGGGTGATGGTGATGGTGCCGTCGGAATGTGCCATGCGCGCCATCTAGGCCCGCGGACCCGCAGGGGCAACGTTGCGCCGCGCCGCGCCGGATGCAATGACACCTGCACGCAGGGCAACGACCCCAAGGGAGCGCATGACCGACACCGTCTTCGTCCTCAACGGCCCCAACCTCAACCTGCTCGGCACGCGCGAGCCGGAGATCTACGGCCACGACACGCTCGACGACATCGCCGGCCGGCTCGAGGATCGCGCGCGCGAGCTCGGCCTGCGCGTCGACCTCCGCCAGTCGAACCACGAGGGCCACCTGGTCGAGTGGCTACACGAGGCGCAGGCGGTGGACGCGCGCGCGGTGCTGCTCAACGCCGCGGCCTACACGCACACCTCGGTGGCGCTGCACGACGCGATCAAGGGCATCAAGACGCCCGTGATCGAGGTGCATCTTTCCAATCCGCACACGCGCGAGAGCTTCCGCCACGTCTCCCTGGTCGGCAGCGCCGCGAAGGGAACCATCGCCGGCTTCGGCGCGATGTCGTACATGCTCGCGCTTGAAGCCGCGGCCCGCTTCTGACAGGAGGCGCGCCCTATCTAGGGGAAACAGGGTTGCATGGCTGACATCTCTCACAACGGCGGCGCGATGCAGGTCGACGTCGATCTGGTCCGCCAGCTCGCCGAGCTGCTCGACACCACCCAGCTGACCGAGATCGAGGTCGAGGACGGCGAGCGCAAGATCCGCGTCGCGCGCAAGGCCGCCGCGGTCGCCGCACCGGCGGTGCATTATGCGCCGGCGCCCGCCGCCGCCGCGCCTGGTGCGGGCGCGCCGCCGCAGGTCGACACCGCCGGGCCGTCCGCGCCGTCGCACGCCAATGCGGTGCGATCGCCGATGGTCGGCACCGTCTATCTCGCCGCCGAGCCGGGCGCCAAGCCGTTCGCCGCGGTGGGCCAGAGCGTCGCCGCGGGCGACACCTTGCTGATCGTCGAGGCGATGAAGGTGATGAACCCGATCACCGCGCCGAGCGCGGGCACGGTCAAGGCGGTGCTGGTCGAGAACGGCCAGCCGGTCGAGTTCGACCAGCCGCTCGTGGTGGTCGAGTAACGCCCTTGCCCCAGATCAAGAAGCTGCTGATCGCCAACCGCGGCGAGATCGCGCTGCGGATCCACCGCGCGTGCCACGAGATGGGCATCAAGACGGTGGCGGTCCACTCCACCGCCGACGCCGACGCGATGCACGTCCGCCTCGCCGACGAGGCGATCTGCATCGGGCCGCCGGCGGCGACCGACAGCTACCTCAACATCCCCAACATCATCTCGGCCGCCGAGATCTCGGGCGCGGACGCGATCCACCCCGGCTACGGCTTCCTCAGCGAGAACGCCAAATTCGCCGAGATCGTCGAGCTGCACAACCTGATCTTCGTCGGGCCGAAGCCCGAGCATATCCGGGTGATGGGTGACAAGGTCGAGGCCAAGCGCACCGCGGGCGCGCTCGGTCTGCCGCTGGTGCCGGGGTCGGACGGCGCGATCAGCGACGTCACCGAGGCGCAGGCGTTGGCCGAGCGGATCGGCTACCCGGTGATCATCAAGGCCGCGAGCGGCGGCGGCGGGCGTGGCATGAAGGTGTGCCAGTCGCCCGACCAGCTCGAGACGCTGATGCAGCAGGCCGGGACCGAGGCCAAGGCGGCGTTCGGCGACGCCACGGTCTACATGGAAAAGTACCTCGGCAACCCGCGCCACATCGAGTTCCAGGTGTTCGGCGACGGCGAGGGCAACGCGATCCATCTCGGCGAGCGCGACTGCTCGCTCCAGCGCCGCCACCAGAAGGTGCTGGAGGAGGCGCCCTCCCCCGTCATTTCCGCCGAGGAGCGCGAGCGGATGGGCGGGATCGTCGCCAAGGCGATGGCCGACATGGGCTATCGCGGCGCGGGGACGATCGAGTTCCTGTGGGAGAACGGCGAGTTCTACTTCATCGAGATGAACACCCGCCTGCAGGTGGAGCATCCGGTGACCGAGGCGATCACCGGGCTCGACCTGGTGCGCGAGCAGATCCGCGTCGCCGAGGGCCACCCGCTGACGCTGCGCCAGGAGGACGTGGTGTTCCGCGGCCACGCGATCGAGTGCCGCATCAACGCCGAGGATCCGCGCACCTTCGCGCCCTCGCCGGGCCGCGTGGCGCAATATCACGCCCCGGGCGGGATGCACGTCCGCGTCGATTCGGGGCTGTACGCGGGCTATATGGTGCCGCCTTACTATGACAGCATGATCGCCAAGCTGATCGTCTATGGTACGACCAGGCAGGGAGCGCTGCGTCGTCTCCGCCGCGCGCTGGAGGAGTTCGTGATCGAGGGCATGAAGACCACGATCCCGCTCCACCAGGCGCTGCTCGACGACCCGGAGTTCCAGCAGGGTAGCTACACGATCAAATGGCTGGAGGAGTGGCTGGCGCGCCAGGACGCGTGACGGAGGCGAGCGGCGCGGCCGCGACGATCTACCACAACCCGCGCTGCTCCAAGTCGCGCGAGGCGCTGGCGATCCTTCGGGAGGCAGGCGCCGACGTGACCGTCATCGAGTACCTCAAGACCCCGCCCTCGCGCGACACGCTCGCCGCGCTGCTCGCGCGCGGCGGCATCGCGCCGCGCGACGCGCTTCGTCGCGACGCGCCGACGGTCTCCGACGACGCCGCCGCGCTCGACCTGATGGCGCGCGATCCCGCCAGCATCGAGCGGCCGCTGGTCGAGACCGACAAGGGCGTCCGGCTCGCGCGCCCGCCCGAGCTGGTGCGCGAGCTCCTGTGATCCTGCCCGAGGACACGCGCTGGCGGGTCGAGCGCGCCACGCAAGCCGCGGTGGTGATCGACGCCGACGCCTATTTCCGCGCGGCGCGCCAGGCGATGCTGCGCGCTCAGCACCAGATCCTGCTGGTCGGCTGGGACTTCGACGCGCGCATCAACCTCGCCTACGACGACGACCATCCCGAGGCGCCCACCGACGTCGGCGCTTTCATCACGTGGCTGGTGAAGCGCACGCCAGGGCTTCAGGTCCATATCCTTCGCTGGGACAAGGGCGCGATCAAGACGCTCGGGCGCGGCAAGACGCTGTGGACTCTGCTCAACTGGCGCTATCGCCAGCCGCGTATCCACCTGCTGCTCGACGGCCACCATCCGGTAGCGGCGTCGCAGCACCAGAAGATCGTGGTGATCGACGATTGCCTCGCTTTCTGCGGCGGGATCGACATGACCGACGAGCGCTGGGACACGCGCGCGCACGTCGACGACGATCCGCGCCGCACCTCGCCCGGCGGGCGCGCGTACAAGCCATGGCACGATGCCACCACCGCGCTGCAGGGCCCGGTCGCGGGCGCGCTGGGCGAGCTGTGCCGCACGCGCTGGGTGATCGCGGGCGGCACCGAGATCGCGCCGCCGCCGCCGCGCGAGGGCAGTTGCTGGCCCGAGTCGCTCACGCCCGTCTTCACCGACGTCGACGTCGCGGTGTCGCGCTCGCAGCCTCGGTATGACGGGCAGGACGAGCTGCTTGAGATCGAGCGGCTGTACCTCGCGCTGATCGCCTCGGCCAAGCACCGCATCTACGCCGAGAGCCAGTATTTCGCCTCACGCCGTATCGCCGAGGCGATCGCCGCGCGACTGGTGGAGGAGGATCCGCCCGAGATCGTCGTGATCAACCCGGTGACCGCGCAGGGCTGGCTCGAGCCGATCGCGATGGACACCGCCCGCGCCCGGCTCGTCACCGAGCTGCGCCGCCGCGACCATCGCGGGCGCTTCCGCATGTACCACCCGGTCAATGAGAAGGGCACGCCGATCTACTGCCACGCGAAGGTGACGGTGATCGACGACCAGGCGATTCGCATCGGCTCGTCCAACTTCAACAACCGCTCGTTGCGGCTCGACACCGAGTGCGACGTGACGATCACCGACGGCGCCGCGACGATCGCGGCGATCCGGGACGACCTGATCGCCGAGCATCTCGGCGTCGACGCGGCGGTGGTGAGCGAGCGGGTCGAGCGCGACGGGCTGATCGCGACGATCGAGGCGCTTCGCGGCAGCGGGCGGACGCTGGTGCCCTATGGAGTGGACGACCTGAGCGCGGTGGAGAAGTGGCTCGCGGACAATGAGGTGCTCGATCCGGAAGGGCCGGGCGAGATGTTCGAGGCGTTCGAGAAACGCGGCCTGCTGCGGCGGCTGAGACGGAGGCGGGGCCGGTAAGATCCCGTTCGCGCTGAGGAGAGATTGAGCCTGTCGAAGCCTCCTCTCGATGCGGCCACGAACGTCGTGACTGATGCTTCGAGACGGCACTTCGACGAGCTCGGTGCCTCCTCAGCACGAACGGTGTGTTGGGCGTGCTGTCGAACTCGCACCGTCTGGCCACCGCCGCGCGCAGCCGCTATGCGCCGCGGCCATGACCGCCATCACGCCCGAGATCGTCGCCGAGCACGGCCTGTCCCCCGATGAATATGAGCGCGTGCTCAAGGCACTGGGCCGCGAGCCCAACCTCGTCGAGCTCGGCATCTTCTCGGTGATGTGGTCGGAGCATTGCAGCTACAAGTCGAGCCGCATCCACCTCAAGAAGCTGCCCACCGAGGGCCCGCAGGTGATCTGCGGTCCGGGCGAGAACGCCGGCGTCGTCGACATCGGCGACGGCCAGGCGGTGATCTTCAAGATGGAGAGCCACAACCACCCTTCGTACATCGAGCCCTATCAGGGCGCGGCGACGGGCGTGGGCGGCATCCTGCGCGACGTCTTCACCATGGGCGCGCGCCCCGTGGCGAACCTCAACGCGCTGCGCTTCGGCCGGCCCGACCATCCCAAGATGCGCCACCTGATCTCGGGCGTGGTGCACGGTATCGGCGGCTACGGCAATTGCGTCGGCGTGCCGACGGTGGGCGGCGAGGTGAACTTCCACCCCGCCTATGACGGCAACATCCTCGTCAACGCGATGACCGTGGGCGTCGCCGACACCGACAAGATCTTCTACTCGGCTGCCTCGGGCGTGGGCAATCCGATCGTCTATGTCGGCAGCAAGACCGGGCGTGATGGCATCCACGGCGCCACCATGGCCTCGGCCGACTTCGGCGAGGATGCGGACGAGAAGCGCCCCACCGTCCAGGTCGGCGATCCCTTCACCGAGAAGCTGCTGATCGAGGCGTGCCTCGAGCTGATGGCCTCGGACGCGATCGTCGCGATCCAGGACATGGGGGCGGCCGGGCTCACCTCCTCCTCGGTCGAGATGGCGAGCAAGGGCGGCGTAGGCATCGAGCTGGTGATGGACGACGTGCCCCAGCGCGAGACCGGCATGACGCCGTACGAGATGATGCTCTCCGAGTCGCAGGAGCGCATGCTGATGGTGCTCAAGCCCGGCCGCGAGGATTTCGCGCGCGCGATCTTCGAGAAGTGGGAGCTCGACTTCGCGGTGATCGGCCATGTCACCGACAGCGGGCGGATGGTGCTCACATGGCGGGGCGAGACCGTGTGCGATATCCCGCTCGCGCCGCTCGCCGACGACGCGCCATTGTACGATCGCCCGCATGTCCCCACCCCGCCCGCCAAGGCGCTGGTCAACATTCCCGACTGCAAGGACCCGGCGGCCGACCTACTCGAGCTGATGGCCTCGCCCGACATCGCCAGCCGGCGCTGGATCTGGGAACAATATGACCACATGGTCGGCGCCGACACGGTGCAGCGCCCCGGCGGCGATGCCGCGGTGGTGCGCGTCCACGGCACCGACAAGGCGCTGGCGATGACGACCGACTGCACCCCGCGCTATTGCTTCGCCGACCCGGTCGAGGGCGGCAAGCAGGCGGTGGCCGAGGCGTGGCGCAACCTCACCGCGGTGGGCGCGACCCCGCTCGCCATCACCAACTGCCTCAACTTCGCCAACCCGCAGCGCCCCGAGATCATGGGGCAGATCACCGGCTGCCTTGACGGCATGGCGCAGGCGTGCCGCGCGCTCGACTTCCCGATCGTGAGCGGCAACGTCAGCCTCTACAACGAGAGCAAGGCGACCGGCGGCGGCTCGGCGATCCTGCCGACACCCGCGATCGGCGGCGTCGGGCTGCTCAGGGACTGGCAGAAGAGCGCGACGATCGCGTTCAAGCAGACCGGCGACGTCATCGTCGTGGTCGGCACGCGCCGCGGTGATCTCGGCCAGTCGCTGTGGCTGCGCGAGCTCCACGGGCGCGAGGAAGGCCCGCCGCCGCGCGTCGACCTGGCGGCGGAGCGCCGCACCGGCGACTTCATCCGCGCGCAGATCGACGCGGGGCATCTCGGCGCCGTCCACGACGTCGCCGATGGCGGCATCGCGGTGGCGATCGCGGAGATGGCGCTGGCGGGCAACATCGGCGCGATGATCGACCGCGCGCTGCCGTTCGAGACCGCCGCTGCGCTCTTCGCCGAGGAGCAGGGCGTCTATGTCGTGACGGTGCACGATCATGCGTTGCTCGACTTCCTCCAGGCCGCGCTCGACGCCGGCGTCGACGCCGAGCCGCTCGGCCGCACGATCGGCACGCGCGTGATCTTCGAGCTGCGCGAGGGCGACTATTGCGTGCCGCTCGACCAGCTCCGCGCGGCGCACGAGGGCTTCTTCCCCAAGCTGATGGCGGGCGAAGCGGCGATCTGAGGAGACCCTCCCCGCTCGCGGGGAGGGTCGTACAGGTCGCCATGTCGCCCGGACATGGCTGGCATCGCCGGGGGCAATTCCACCTGCACGGCAGCCGAAAGCTGGCGGAGGGGGCTCGCACGAGCGCGGCGCTGCGCGGAGAGCCCCCTCCACCACCGGCCTGCGGCCGGCGTGTGGGCTTTGGCGTGCTTTCAGCATGCCAAGATCGTGTTCGGGGGACACGATCTCGCCCGCACGCCCCCTCCCCGTGCCGGGGAGGAATGAGCCCGCCCTCACCAGCGTTGCCAGCCCCGCGCCGCGCGCCTAGCACGCCATCGCAATGTCCGACGCCAACCGCCTCGTCGCGCTCGATATCCTGCGCGGCGTCGCGGTGTTGGGGATCACCGTCGCCAACCTCCCCGGCTTCGCGCTGCCGCAGGCGGCCTATTTCTCTCCGCTCGCCGCGGGCGGCACCGGACCCGCCGACCTCACCGCCTGGGCACTCACCTTCGTGCTCGTCGAGGGCAAGATGCGCGGGCTGTTCGCCGCGCTGTTCGGCGCCTCGCTGCTGCTCGTCGTGGAACGCGCCGACGCGGCGGGGCAGAATGGCGCCGCGGTCCACCTCCGCCGCATGGGCGTGCTCTACCTGATCGGCGCGGCGCATCTTTACCTGCTGTGGTACGGCGACATCCTCCACCATTATGCGCTGGTCGGCGTCGCCGCGCTGCTGTTCGTCCACGCGCCGGCGCGCGTGCTGCTGCTCGCCGCCATGGCCGCGCTGCTGGTGGCGACCATCGGCGGGGTCGGCCTGGTCCAGGCCGCCGCGCTGCCCGCCTCGCGCGCCGCGCTGGAGCAGAGCTTCGGACGTCCTCCCGCACCGCTGCTGGCGAGCGAGATCGCGGCGCTGCGCGGGTCGCTGGCGGACGGCATCGCGTGGCGCTGGCGGCACGACGCCGGCGCGCTTGGCGGGTTGCTCGCCAACGGGCCGGAGACGCTCGGCTACATGCTGCTCGGCATGACGGCCTATCGCAGCGGCTTCGCCACCGGCGCCTGGTCACGTCGCCGCTACGTCGCCGTCGCGGCGCTGACCTTGCCGCTTGGGCTGGCGGCCGAGCTGGCGCTCGCGCGCCACGGCATCGCGCGCGGTTTCACGCTCGAAGCGGTGCTCACCGCCTCCTTCGCGCTCGGGCCGCTGATCCATGCGCCGTTGGTGGCGGGCTATGCCGCGCTGCTGCTCTGCTGGCTGCCGGGAACGCGCGCGGGAGAGCGGCTCGCCGCGCTGGGGCGCAGCGCGCTGAGCAACTATCTGCTGTCGAGCCTCGTGCTCGCCGCGATTTTTTACGGCTGGGGACTGGGGCAGTTCGCGCGCTGGGGCCGCGCCGAGTCTTACGCGCTATTACCGCCGCTCTGGGCGCTGCTGCTGCTAGGGGCGCCGCTTTGGCTCGCCCGGTTTCGTTATGGACCGGCCGAGTGGATGTGGCGCTCGATCGCGCGCGGCCAGGCGCAGCCGATGCGCCGCGGGTAATGCGAACGCGTCGCATTTCCCTTGCGAGCGGTTCGCAACTCGGCTAGGACGATTCGCAGCCGGGAAGGAGACCGCATGGTCGTCTGCGTCTGCAATGCGATTAAGGAGTGCCAGGTGCGCGAGGCCGCGCGATCCGGTGCTGCCACCCCCTGCCAGGCTTACCGCTGCCTCGGGCGCTCGCCGAAGTGCGGCCAATGTGTTCAATTTGCCCGCGCAATCATCGATGAGGAACGTGCGGCTGCGTAGCGGTCGCAGCAAATAGTCGCCGTATCGCGAAGGACTTTCAGCTTTCTTCCCGCCCCGTTCGGGGCTATTCGCCATGCCGTTCCGGATAGTGGAGACTGGCATGAAGGGCGATCCCAAGGTCATCGAGTTCCTCAACGAGTCGTTGAAGAACGAACTGACCGCGATCAATCAATATTGGCTGCACTATCGCCTCTTCGATCACTGGGGCGTCTACAAGCTCGCCGCGTTCGAGCGCCACGAGTCGATCGACGAGATGAAGCACGCCGACTGGCTGGCCGAGCGCATCCTGTTCCTCGACGGATTGCCCAACTTCCAACTCCTCGGCCGCCTGCGCATCGGCGAGACAGTGGAAGAGGCGCTCAAGGCCGATCTCGCGATGGAGATCGAGGCGGTGGCGCAGCTCAAGGCGGCGATCGCTTATTGCGAGGAGGTCAAGGACTTCGTCAGCCGCGAGTTGTTCGCCAACATCCTCGCCAGCGAGGAAGAGCATGTCGACACGCTCGAGCGACAGTTCGAGATGATCGAGCGGATGGGAATCCACAATTATATCCAGCTCAACTCGGTGAGCGAGCATGACAAGCCGGAGAGCGGCGCGGCACCTTACCTGAAGGGGTGAACGACGGCGCCGGTCCGGCCGCACGGAACTTGGTACGTCCGCAAGCGGGGTGGCCGAGGGTAACCGCCAGTGGCGCGCACGGCACCGATGCGGACCCGGCCCCCTTCCGCTACGCGACCCGGCGCCCGAAACCTCCAGGCCGCCGCACCGCGACGGGCGCGGCGCCCTCACTCTCCAGCACGGCGAGCGTGCGCAGGAACAGCGGGCGCAGCGCCACCACGTGCTCGATCGCATCCTGCGGGGACTCATGGTGCTCGACGCAGGCGCGGGCGTGATCCTCGATCTTCTCGGCCAGCGCGGCGAGCACGTTGGCGCCGAACTGGCGCGCCTCGCCCTTGAGCGTGTGCGCGGGGATCACCAGCGCCGCAGCATGGCCCTTGCGCATCGCGTCCTCGAGTGCGCTCAGCGACTTGACGCCATCCTCGCGGAAATAGCCGAGGATACGCGCGAAACCGGCGCCCAGCTCGGCGCGCGCACGCGCCAGCGCCACCCGATCCACCAATTCCACTGGCTCGTCCGCCACGCGCCCGCCTCCTCTTTTGCGCTCAGACACTTAGCGCCTTAGAGGTAAAGAGGAGGTAACCGCGTCCGCTCAGTTCCCGCCATAGGGATTCTTCGGTGCGCGCAGCATCAGTCGCACCGGCACGGCGCCGAAGCCGAGCTCGCGCCGGATCCCGTTGATGAGGTAGCGCTGGTAGCTCATCGGCAGCTCGTCGACGCGCGTGCCGAACAGCACGAAGCCGGGCGGGCGCGTCTTCGCCTGGGTGAGATAGCGCAGCTTGATCCGCTTGCCGCCGGGCGCGGGCGGCGGATTGGCCTCGATCGCGCGCTCGAACCAGCGGTTGAGCTCGCCGGTGCCGACGCGACGCGACCAGGCCTCGCGGGTCGCGAAGGCCGCGCCGATCAGCTGGTCGATCCCCTTGCCCGTCGCTGCCGAGACCGCGAGCAGCGGCACGCCGCGGACCTGCGCCAGCCCCTCGTCGAGCGCGGTCCGCACGCCGTTGAACAGCTTGGAGGGATCCTCGGCGACGTCCCATTTGTTGAGCGCGATCACCAGCGCGCGCCCCTCTTCGAGCACGCGGTCGGCGATGCGCAGGTCCTGCGATTCCAGCCCCAGCGTGGCATCGAGCAGCAGCACCACCACCTCGGCGAAGTCGACCGCGTGGAGCGCGTCGGCGACCGACAGTTTCTCCAGCTTGTCCTGCACCTTGGCGCGCTTGCGCATGCCTGCCGTGTCGATCAGGCGGACGTCGCGCGGGCCGTCGGGGCCGTGCCACACCCAGTCGATCGCGATCGAGTCGCGCGTGATCCCCGCCTCGGGGCCGGTGATCATCCGGTCCTCGCCGAGGATGCGGTTGACCAGGGTCGACTTGCCCGCGTTGGGGCGACCGACGATGGCGAGCTTGAGCGGGGCGTCGGGGTTCTCGTCGTCCTCCGCCGCCTCCTCTGCGTCGAGCGCCTCGAGGTGGGGCAGCAGCGCCTCGAACAGGTCGGCGACCCCCTCGCCGTGCTCGGCGGAGAGCTGGACCGCGTCACCGAAACCGAGCGACAAAGCCTCGATCAGCCCGGCCTCGGCGGCGCGCCCCTCGGCCTTGTTGCCGACCAGCACGATCGGGGTGGAGGCGCCGCGCAGCCAGCGCGCGATCTCCTCGTCGAGCGGCACGATCCCGGCGCGCGCATCGATCATGAACAGCGCGACGTCGGCACTATCGACCGCGGCCTGGGTCTGGCGGCGCATGCGGCCGGGCAGCGTGTCCGGATCCTCGTCCTCGTAGCCGGCCGTGTCGATCACGCGGAAATCGAGCCCGAGCAGATGCGCGTCGCCTTCGCGGCGGTCGCGCGTCACGCCGGGGCGATCGTCCACCAGCGCCAGCCTCTTGCCGACAAGGCGGTTGAACAGCGTCGACTTGCCGACATTGGGGCGACCGACGATCGCGACGGTGGGGAGACGGGACATGGGACGGGGACCTGGAACATGGTGGCTCAACGCCTCGCCGTTCGTGCCGAGGAGCCATTGAGCCTGTCGAGACGGCGTCTCTAAGCACCGACGCTTCGAGACGAGGCTTCGCCAAGCTCAGCCTCTCCTCAGCGCGAACGGAGTGACGCGAAAGCATATGGCTGCCTCCTAGCCGCTTACGCGCGATAACGATAGTCGAGCCGCACACTGCGATGCGTCCGCACGCAGAAGCCGATCTCACCAACCGCAGCGCAGGTGAGCCTGAGATCAAGCCTCTACGAGCGCGTGATGCCTACCTCACCGCCAGGCGGTGATCACGCCCTTCTCGTCGAGGGTGTAGAGCGTCTGGTTGGCGACGATCGGGGCGAGCGAGAAGCTGTCGCCGGCGCGGATCGTGGTCTGCACCTTGCCGTCGGCGACCGACAGCGCCACCAGCTCGCCGCGCGAGTTGGTCAGCCACAATTTCTCGCCGGCGAGCACGGGCCCGAACCAATTGTACGGATCCGAACGCTTCTCCTCGTTCTTGTAGGCGCGCAGCTGGCTGATCCAGCGGATCTTGCCGTTGGCGCGCGACAGGCACACCATTCGCGCGTCATCGGTGACGACGAAAATCCACTCGCCCGCGATCCACGGCGTCGAGATGCCCGCCAGATTCTGTTCCCACAGCCGCTGTCCGGTGGCGAGCTCGAGCGCGATTATGCGACCGCCCTGCCCGATCGAGTAGACGCGGCCGTCCTCGATCACCGGATCGGCGTCGATGTCGGCGAGGCTCGACACCGAGGTGGTGATCGAGGTGCGCGACAGCGCGTCCTGCCACAAGGAGCGCCCGTTCTCGTAGCGATAGGCGTTGAGCTCGCCGCTGGAGAAGCCCGCCACCACGGTGCCCGAGCTCGCCGCCGGCGCGGCGACGCCGAACACGCCCTGCGTCTCGAGGCTGGCGGTCTGGGTCCACACCACCTTGCCGTCGGCCTGGTTGAGCGCGACGATCTGATTGTCCTGGCTCAAGACATAGACCTGGCCGTTGGCGATCGTCGGCGCGCCGCGGAGCGGACCGCCCGGCTTGGCGCGCCACAGCACCGCGCCGTCCGCAGCGTTGGCGGCGATCACGTCGCCCAGTCCGTCGGTGGCATAGACCTTGGCGTCGTCGTAGCTCACCCCGCCGCCGAAACGCGCGGCGCGGTTCTCGTCACCCTCGGTGATCGCGCGGGTCCATAGCTTGGCGCCAGTGTCGGCGGCGAAGGCGTTGATCACGCCGTCGACGTCGACGACGAACAACTTGTTCTCGGCGATCACCGGCATGGCGGCGAGCCGCGCGCGGTTGCTGCCGCCGTTGATCTCGGCGCTCCAGCTCTTCGCCGGCGTCGCGGCGAGCAGCAGGTGCCCCATCGACTTGGCCGCGCTGCCGCCCGGCTGGGTCCAGCCGTCGTTGGCGGCCGGGGTCGGCAGCGTGACCTGGACGTCGGCGAGCCCCTTGTCGATCTCGGCCGGGTTCTCCGACACCAGGATCGGCACGCGCTGGCCGACCGTGGGCGTCTTCTTGGGCGCGCTCTTGAAGATGCCGCAGCCGCTCAGCCCCACCAGCGCGGCGATCGCCACGCCGGTCGCGAACCTCGTCTTCATCGCTTGCTCACACCTTCATCCTTGGCCGGCGCGGCGGGCGCCTGGGCGTTCTTGGCCGGCGCGCTCGGCGCCTTGGTCTCCAGTACGCCCGCCATCTGAACCGCACGTTGACGCAGCGAGCTGGGCACGCCGGAGTCGGCGGCGATGCGCGCGAAGGTCTGGCCGGCGAGATCGCGCCGACCTTCGCGCAGATAGGCCGCGGCCATCAGCTCGCCCGCGCTGCCGAGCCATGCCCCGCCCGTCACCGCCAACGGTCGCATCCGCTCGACGATCACCTGCGGCTGGAGCTGGTCGAACTCGGCGCTGGTCTGGCGGATCACCGCCAGGTCACGGAACGGCTGCGCCAGCGAAGTGTCCGCGGCGATCTTGGCGAAGGCGGCAGCGGCGCCGCGCAGATCGTCCTTCTGCAGCAGCACGTCGGCCTGGGTGAAGCGCGCGGCGGCACGATAGCCGTCACGCGACGAGTCGCTCAGCCCGGCGAGCGGCGCCGCGGCCGCCTTGGTATCCTGCGCGGCGAGCGAGTCGAACGCCTGCTGCAGCTGCTCGCCCTCGCGCTCGGCCGCGACCGTCTGGCGGTGCTGCCAGAACAGGAAGGCGGCGAGCGCGGCGAGCGCCAGCACCACGGCGGCGATGATCGCCCGGCCGTAGCGCTTCCACACGTGGATCGCCTGGTCGCGGCGGAGCTCGTCGTCGACCTCGCGCAGGAACGCTTCATTGTTTTGCGGCGTCAGAGCCACCGATCACTCCGGGCTGAAGGGGAACCGCCGCGCTGTAGCGACTCGGCCGGCGGGAGGAAAGAGCACGCGCGAGCGCTTCGTCCCGCACCGCGTGGCGGGCCACCCGCACGCTCACTCCTTTGGCGCGTAGACCTGGTCCGCACCGGGGAAGGCGCGGGCGCGCACCTCGTCGGCGAAGGCGGTGACTCGCTCGGCGACATAGCCTGCCATGTCGCCGTAGCGCTTCACGAAGCGCGGCGTGCGCTCGAACAGCCCGAGCATGTCCTCGGCGACGAGCACCTGGCCGTCGCACGCGGCGGAGGCGCCGATGCCGATCGTCGGCACCCCGACGCTGTTCGTTATCTCGACCGCGATCGGCTCGACCACGCCCTCGATCACCACGGCGAAGGCACCGGCCTCGGCGACCGCGCGCGCGTCGCCGACGATCTTGGCGGCCTCCGCCGCGCTGCGCCCGCGCGCGCCATAGCCGCCCAGCGCGTTGACCGCCTGCGGCGTGAGCCCGACATGACCCATCACGGGGATACCGCGCTCGGCGAGGAAGGCGACCGTGGGCGCCATCGCGCTGCCGCCTTCCAGCTTGACCGCCGCCGCGCCGCTCTCCTTGAGCAGCCGCGCCGCGCTCTCGAACGCCTGCTCCGGCGACGCCTCGTAGCTGCCGAACGGCATGTCGACGACGACGAGCGCGTGATAGCTGCCGCGCACCACCGCAGCGGCGTGCGCGGCCATCATCTCGAGCGTGACAGGGACGGTGGAGGGAAGACCGTAGATCACCTGCCCCAGGCTGTCGCCGACCAGCAACATGTCGCACTGCGGGTCCATCAGCTGCGCCATGCGCACGGTGTAAGCGGTGAGCATCACCAGCGGCTCGCCCTCGCCCGCCGCGATCGCGGCCTTGCGCCGGCGGATCGCGGGGACGGTGAGCCGCTTCATTGGCGCGGCGACCGGCGTGGCGCGGCTGGTGGCGGAGTCGATCGTGAAGGTGGTGGACATGCGCCCTGCTACTCCGGCGCGCTCACCCGATCCAGCCGCGCCGCGCGGCGAGATGCGCGAGCTGGAGCGCGACCGCGCCGACCAGCAGGATCAGCAGCGGGAAGAAGAGCGTCCCCGCCCCGCGCCGCGCGAGCAGATCGGTCATCGCAAACAGCCAGCCGAACTGGATCAGCGCCGCGACCAGCGACACCGTTAGCGCGGGCACCGCGACCCGGCGCCGCAGCAGCAGCGCGAGCGCGCCGACGAGCAGGCCGAGACTCGCCACCGCATAGTCGAGCCAGTACCAGCCCGGCAGCGCGGCGAGGAGCGCGCGGTCCGCCGGATCGGCCGCCGCACCCGCGCCTGCCATGAGCTGTGTGACGCAGGCATAGGCGGAGAGCGCCGCCCAGAGCAGCAGCATGCCGACGAGCAGCCGGTACCAGCGCGGCGGGCGCACCCGGCTCAGCCGAACAGCGCGGCGTAGCGCTCGGGCTTGAAGCCGAGCTCCACGCCGCCGTCATGGACCAGCACCGGCCGCTTGATCATCGCGGGCTGCGCCATCATCAGCGCGGTCGCGCGCACCCGGTCGAGTTCGGCGCGATCCTGCTCGGGCAACGTGCGGAAGGTGGTGCCGGCACGGTTGAGCAGCGGCTCCCAGCCGAGCCGGTCGATCCACGAGTCGAGCAGCGCGGGGTCGAGCCCGTCCTTGCGGAAGTCACGGAAGGTATGAACGACGTGATGGTCGGAGAGCCAGGTGCGCGCCTTCTTCACCGTGTCGCAATTGGGGATGCCGTGGAGCGTGATCATGCGCCCGCCGTGACACCGCCGAGCACCGATGGGAAGCGCCGTCTGACGCTGCGCGCGCCGCGAACGTCGCTTCGTCCGCTGCCGCCGATCCGCTCTGTTTGAAATTGGTCGGGGCGACAGGATTCGAACCTGCGACCCCCACACCCCCAGTGTGATGCGCTACCAGGCTGCGCTACGCCCCGACCGAGGGGGCGCCTCTACGCGCGGTCGCCGGGCATTGCAAGCGGCTAGGCGGCGGCCACCGCGGACAGCGCGCACGCCGCTGCGGGGCGAGCGTCTGTTGCGCCCGCGCGCCGGCGATGATAGCGGCAGCGGCTTCGTGCGGCCGGGCTTCGGCCGCCCCAATGTCATGCACGGAATCCGATGCTCATTCCTCCCGCTTACGCGCAGACGGCCGGTGGCGCCGCCCAGGGCGGCGGCCTCGCCGGCTTCATCAGCCTGGCGCCGCTCCTGCTGGTATTCGTCGTCTTCTATTTCCTCATGATCCGGCCGCAGCAGAGCCGCATGAAGTCGCTCCAGAGCGCGATCGCCGCGGTCAAGAAGGGCGATTCGGTGGTCACCGCGGGTGGCCTGGTCGGCCGCGTCACCAAGGTGGAGGAGGGCTTCGTCGAGGTCGAGATCGCGCCCAACACCCGCGTCCGCGTCGTCAAGGCGACGCTGGCTGAGGTGACGCCGCTCGGCGGCAAGCCGGCGAACGACTGAAATGCTGGACTTTCCCCGCTGGAAAGTGACCGCCATCTGGCTCGTGCTGGCGGTGCTGGCGTCGCTCTCGATCCCCAGCTTCCTGCCCGATCGGGTCACGCGGGGGCTCGGCTTCACACCGCCGCAGATCAACCTCGGGCTCGACCTCGCCGGCGGCAGCTACCTGCTGCTCGAGGCCGACACCAACGGGCTGGCTGCGGCGCGGGTCGAGGCGATGCGCGAGCAGGTGCAGACCGAGATGCGGCGCCAGACCCCGCGCATCGACATCGGCGAGATCTCGAGCCGCAACGGCCAGCTCTCCTTCCTGCTGCGCGATGCCAGCCAGGTGGATGCCGCGCGCGAGCGATTGCTCCAGATCACCGGCACCGGCGCGGGCATGACGGGCCAGCGCCAGTGGGACATCCAGGTCGTCGACACCAGCCGCTTCGTGCTGACGCCGACCAAGGCCGGGCTCGACCAGGCGATCAAGACCGCGATGAGCGACACGGTCGAGGTGGTCCGCAAGCGCATCGACGCGCTCGGCACGCGCGAGCCGACGATCATCGGCCAGGGCACCAACCGCATCGTCGTCCAGGTCCCCGGTTTGCAGGATCCGCAGCAGCTCAAGGCGCTGGTCGGCAAGACCGCCAAGCTCGAGTTCAAGCTCGTCGACATCAACGCCGACCCGCAGGCGCTCGCCAAGGGTGAGGCGCCCGCGGGCGACCAGATTCTGCCCTACCCCGGCAACCCGGGCGGTATCCCGCTGATCGCGGTCAAGCGTCAGGCGATCATCACCGGCGACATGCTGAGCGACGCGCGCCAGGAGTTCCAGCCGGAGACCAACGCGCCGCAGGTGGCGATCACCTTCGACAGCCAGGGCGGCCGTCGCTTCGCGCAGGCGACCAAGGAGAATGTTGGTCGGCCGTTCGCGATCGTGATCGACAATCAGGTGATCTCGGCGCCCAACATCAACGAACCGATCCTCGGTGGCCGCGCCTCGATCAGCGGCGGCTTCACCGTCGACAGCGCCAACCAACTGGCGATCGCGCTGCGCTCGGGCAAGCTCGCCGTCGACCTCAAGGTGGTGGAGGAATCGACCGTCGGCCCCGATCTCGGCATCGACTCGGTGCGCGCCGGCATCCTCGCCTCCGCGGTGGCGGTGGCGCTGGTGGTGGCGTTCATGTTCGTCACCTACGGTCGATTCGGTTTCTACGCGAACCTCGCCGTGGTCATCAACGTGTTCGTCATCCTCGGCGTGCTCGCGCTGATCAACGGCACGCTGACGCTGCCGGGAATCGCCGGCTTCGTGCTGACGATCGGTACCGCGGTGGACGCCAACGTGCTGATCAACGAGCGCATCCGCGAGGAGCGTCATCGCGGGCGCGGGGTCGTCCAGGCGGTCGAGCTGGGTTATAAGGAAGCCAGCCGCACGATCTTCGAGGCGAACGTGACCCACGCCATCTCCGGGATCATCATGTTCCTGCTGGGCTCGGGCCCCGTGAAAGGCTTCGCGGTGGTGCTGCTGATCGGCATCGCCACCAGCGTGTTCACCGCGGTGACCTTCACGCGCATGCTCGTCGCGGGCTGGCTGCGCCGCACCAAACCGAAGACGATCAACATATGACGGCGGCGACGCTCGCCCGCGGGCTCACCATGATCACTCGCACGGCGCCCGCTCTCCGCGGCGACGAGGTACTATGAAACTGCTCAAGCTCGTCCCCGACGACACCAACATCGACTTCGTCCGGCTACGCGGCATCGCCTTCGCGCTCACGCTGCTGCTCAGCGTGCTCGCGGTCGGCCTCACGGTCTACAAGGGCCTCAACTTCGGCGTCGACTTCGAGGGCGGCCTGATGATCGAGGAGAAGTTCGCGCAGCCGCCGGCGATCGAGGCGGTGCGCGCCACGGTCGATTCGCAGGGGCTGGGCGAGGCCAACATCCAGCCGATCGGCGACGGCAAGACGCTGACGATCCGTCTGCCCGTGCAGAAGGGCGGCGACGAGGGCGCCACCAACGCCGCCGTGCGCAAGGTGGAAAGCGCGCTCGCTGCCAAATTCCCGGGCAGCACCTTCCTCCGTTACTCTACCGTGTCGGGCAAGGTGTCCGACGAGCTGATCCGCAACGGCGTGCTCGCGGTGGTGCTGGCGATCCTGGGCATCGGCCTGTTCGCCATCTTCCGTTTCGAGTGGCAGTTCGGCGTCTCGACGATCGTCGCGATCGTCCACGACCTGCTGATGACGCTGGGCTTCTTCGCGATCACGCGGTTCGAGTTCGATCTCAACATCGTCGCCGCGGTGCTGACGATCATCGGTTACTCGATCAACGACAAGATCGTTATCGACGACCGTATCCGCGAGAACATGCGCCGCTATCGCAAGATGGACATGCGCGAGATCATCAATCTGTCGGTCAACGAGACTCTCCCGAGAACGGTGATGACCTCGGTGACGATCCTGC
This sequence comes from Sphingomonas citri, assembly GCF_019429485.1. Taxonomy (GTDB): domain Bacteria; phylum Pseudomonadota; class Alphaproteobacteria; order Sphingomonadales; family Sphingomonadaceae; genus Sphingomonas; species Sphingomonas citri. The sequence continues at coordinate 368,014 of NZ_JAHXZN010000001.1, forward strand.
TGGCGCTGCTGGCGCTGCTGTTCCTCGGCGGCCACGTGCTGCGCGGCTTCACCGCGGCGATGATCCTGGGCATCGTGGTCGGCACCTATTCGTCGATCTACGTCTCGTCGTCGCTGCTGATCTCGCTCGGCCTGCGCGCCGAGCCCGAGCCCGGCGCCACGCCGAAGCGCGGCGGGATCGAGAACGCCGAGCGCGTCGGACCGCGCAGCTGATGCGGATAGACCGCGAGCGGCCGGCGCCGGGGCCGCTGGTCCGCGGCTTCGGCCCGGGCGGCTACCGCGTCGACGCGCCGGACGGGACGATGGGCGTCTATCCCGCGCTGCTGCTCACCGCGACCCGCGCCGATACCTGGTCGCCGCCGGCGCTGGAAGCGCTCGACGAGGCCGCGCTGGCGCCGCTGCTCGCCGGCCCGATCGAGTTCCTGCTGCTCGGCACCGGCGACACGCTCCGCCGCGCCCCCAAGGCGCTGGTGGCGGCGCTGGACGCCCGCGGGATGGGGATCGAGGCGATGGACAGCCGCGCCGCCGCGCGTGCCTGGGGTGTACTGCGCGCCGAGGAGCGCCAGATCGCCGCAGCCCTCTACCCGCTGGACTTCTGAGCGTCGCCGGCCTCAAGCCCGGTCAGCTTGCTCCCCATAGGCCGGCAGCGCCAGCTTCCACCGGATCGCGGCGGCGCGCAGCGCGAAGCCCGCGCTCGCCGACACGCTTGCGGCGACCACCGGCGGCACGCCGAGCTGGCGCAACGCGACGTGCAGCCCCGCCGCCAGCGCCGCGGCGGTGACGTAGAGCTCGGGGCGCATCAGGATCGACGGCTCGCCCGCGAGCACGTCGCGGATGATGCCGCCGACGCAGCCGGTCACCACCCCCATCAGCGCGGCGGGCACCGGCGGCACGCCGTAGCCCAGCGCCTTCGCCGCGCCGTACACCGCATAGGCGGCGAGGCCGACCGCGTCGAACCAGTCGAGCGCGGCGCCGCGCCACCAGCGCTCGGGCGTCGCCCAGATCACCGCCGCCATCACCAGGCACACCGCGGCCACCCGCGCGTCATGCACCCAGAACACCGGCGCGCCGATCAGCAGGTCGCGCACCGTGCCCCCGCCCACGCCAGTGACCAGCGCGAAGAAGGCGAGCGTCACCGGCGTCTGCGCGCGCCGCGCCGCCGCCAGCGCGCCCGAGGCGGCGAACACCGCGATCCCGGCGACGTCGAGATAGGGCGCGAAGGCCGGCAGCAGCACCGCGGGCTCGAGCGGCGGGGTCATCGCGGACCTAGTCGCGCTCGATGAGATAGTTCATTCGCGCCGCCGCGATCGAGCGGTCGCGATCGTCCTGCCACGCCACCGCCTCGACGTTGGCGACGCGCGTGCCCAGGCGCGTGATCGTACCCGCCGCGCGGGTGACGTGATCGCGCCCGCCGCGCATGAAGTCGACGGTGACGTTGATCGGCTTGACGCGCGCGCCGCCCTCCTCCGCCAGCGCGTGGCGCAGCGCGGCGATCGCGGCGACCTCGAGCAGCCCCGAGATCGCGCCGCCCTGGAGGAAGCCCGGTCGCCCGACGACGTCCTCGCCGAACGGCATGACGATCAGCGGCGCGCCGTCGGCGCCGAACTCGAGCGCGGCGCCGAGCAGCTCGGCATAAGGCGGGAGTTTCACGGCGCCACCTTGGGGTAGGTGCCGCTCGGCACCATGAAGGTGGCCGCGACATGCGCCACCGGGTCGGCGAGGTCGCCATCGTGCGCGATGCCGCGCGTGAAGGCGATCGAGCGTGCCACGCGCAGGCACTCGGCGCGGCCGATCACGGTCTGGCCGGGGCGCGCCGGCCGAAGATAGTCGATCCGCAGGTCGAGCGTCGCGTGCGGCGCGAAGGCGGCGATGCGCTGCCACACCGCGATGCTGGTCGCCACGTCCATCAGCGCGATGATCGGTCCCGAGGCGAGCACGCCGCTGTCCTCGTCGCCGATCAGGTCGGGCGAGAAGGGCAGCGCGAGCTCGACCCAGTCGGGCCCGCGATCGTGGTAGCGGATGCCCAGCCGCGCGCTGTGCCCGCCGAAGTTGCGGCTCTGGAGCGCCTTGAGCGCGGCGGCCGGGTCGAGGTCCATGCCCCCGCGTCTACACGCGCGGCGGCGCGGTGCAACCGCAGGCGTGCGCCTGGTCGGCCGATCCGTGCGGAGGCGAGCGCGACATCGAACGTCACCCTCTGCCCCGCGTCACTGCGGCGCCTGCGGCCGGTCAGTTCGAACGAGGAAGCCGAGCAGCGGTCGTGAGGCCGCTATGACTCATGCCGCTCCTTGAGGTAGGCGGTGAGTGGACAGGTTGCTGTCGCGGTGGTTCGGCTCGAACCCGTCGATCGCCAGCGCCGCGATCCGCGCCGCGACCGCCTCGGGCGGCTTGACTGACGCCGGGTCCTCGCCCGGGTACGCCCGCGCGCGCATCTTGGTCCGCGTCGCGCCCGGGTCGAGCACCGCGACTCGCACCTTGCTCACCTCGGCCATCTCGTCGCCATAAGCTTCGAGCAGCGTCTCGAACGCCGCCTTGGAGGCGCCGTATGCGCCCCAATAGGCCCGCGGCGTCCGGCCCACCGACGAGGTCACCCCGATGACCCGCGCGCCCGCCGAGCGTCGCAGCATCGGGTCGAACGCCTGGATCATCGCCACCTGCGCGGAGACGTTGAGCGTCAGCACCTGCGCCAGCTCCTTGGCATCGATCGCGGGCACCGCGGCGAGCGAGCCCAGCATCGCGGCGTTGAGCACCAGCACGTCGAGCGCCTCCCAGCGCTCGCCGATCGCGGTCGCGAGCCGCGCGATCGAGTCGCTCTGCGCGAGGTCGAGCGGCGCGATCGTCGCCGAGCCGCCGGCGTCGAAGATCGCCTGCTCGACCTCCTCCAACCCCGCGGCGGTGCGCGCGGTGAGCACGACGTGCGCCCCCTCGGCGGCGAGCGCGATCGCGGTGGCGGCGCCGATGCCGCGGCTCGCGCCGGTGACCAGCGCGAGCTTGTCCGTCAGTGGCTTGGTCACGACGCTCAGTTCACCCGCTCGGCCAGCATGGCGAACTGGTCGACCGCGCTGCTCTCGTCATGGTCGGTCAGCGTGGTGGGATAGTCGCCGGTGAAGCAGGCGTCGCAATATTTCGGGCGGATATCGGCGCGGTGGCTCTCGCCCAGCGCCTTGTAGAGCCCGTCGATCGAGACGAACGCCAGGCTGTCGGCGTGGATGAAGTCGGTCATACCGCCGAGGTCGTGCTTGGCCGCGAGCAATTTGGCGCGCTCGGGCGTGTCGACGCCGTAGAAGCAGCTGTGCCGCGTCGGCGGCGAGGCGATGCGCATATGCACCTCCGCCGCGCCGGCCTCGCGCATCATCTGCACGATCTTGAGGCTGGTGGTGCCGCGCACGATCGAATCGTCGATCAGCACCACCTTCTTGCCCTGGATCAGCGCACGATTGGCGTTGTGCTTCAGCTTCACGCCGAGGTGACGGACCTTGTCCCCCGGCTGGATGAAGGTGCGCCCGACATAGTGCGAGCGGATGATGCCGAGCTCGAACGGGATGCCCGACTGCTGCGCATAGCCGATCGCGGCGGGCACGCCCGAGTCGGGCACGGGGATGACGAGGTCCGCCTCCACCGGCGATTCGATCGCGAGCTGGGCGCCGATCTCCTTGCGCACCGAGTAGATCGAATGGTCGTCGACGATTGAATCGGGGCGCGAGAAATACACCCACTCGAAGATGCATGGTCGCGGCGCCAGCTTGGCGAAGGGGCGGATCGAGCGCACCTGGCCATTCTGCACGATCACCAGCTCGCCCGGCTCGACCGAGCGCTCGAACTCCGCGCCGACGACGTCGAGCGCGACCGTCTCCGAGGCGAAGATCACGGCGTCGCCGAGGCGCCCCATCACCAGCGGGCGGATGCCGAGCGGGTCGCGGCACGCGATCATGCCCTCGGGCGTCATCACGATGAGCGAATAGGCGCCCTCGATCTGCTTCAGCGCGTCGATGAACTTGTCGAGCAGCGTGCGATACTGGCTGGTCGCGACGAGGTGGATGATCGTCTCGGTGTCCGACGTCGACTGGAAGATCGAGCCGCGCCGCACCAGCTCGCGCCGCAGCCGCATCGCGTTGGAGATGTTCCCGTTGTGCGCGATCGCGAAGCCGCCCGACTGGAGCTCGGCGTAGAGCGGCTGGACGTTGCGCAGCGCGGTCTCGCCCGTGGTCGAGTAGCGCACGTGACCGCAGGCGACCTCGCCCGCGAGCGCGCGGATGATGTCGTCGCGGTCGAAATTGCCCGCGACGTGGCCCATCGCGCGGTGAGTGTGGAAGTCATGGCCGTCGAAGCTGGTGATGCCGGCGGCCTCCTGGCCGCGATGCTGCAGCGCGTGCAGCCCCAGCGCCACCAGCGCGGCGGCGCCCTCGGAGCCGGAGGCGCCGAAGATGCCGCACTCCTCGTGCAGATGGTCGTCGTCGAACGGGTTCGTGGTCAGCATGTGCGGAGGCTCGCCTGGTGCGCGGCCGCATATAGCGACTGTCGCGGGAATGTCATCCGGCTGCGGGCGCTTGCGGCGGAACCAGGCGGCATTTCGCGCGTGCAGGCGCGCCGATCGATCCTCGCTCGCGTCAGGATCCCTGCCTTCCACCTCTCCGTCATCCCGGACGTGATCTGGGATCCAGGGTGCCGCGTACATCGAAGCCGCCGCTCTCGCGGGAGGGAGTATCCCGGGCTGGGTCCGGGATGACGGAGGATAGTGAGGCGTCTAGATCATCCGTGCCCGCCCCCGCGGAGGCAAGTGACTCGGCTCCCCCATAGACCGCCGCCAACCGCTCGATCACGGCGACGTGGCGCGCCGCGATCGCCATCACGTCGTCGCCGTAGCCGCCGCCCACCGTGCTCGCCAGCGGCACGCCGCGCGCGAGCGCCAGACCCGCCACCAGCCGGTCGCGCCGCGCTAGCCCCGCGTCGCTGAGCGCGAGTCGCCCCAGCCGGTCGCCGGCATAAGGATCCACCCCGCCCTGGTAGAGGATCAGGTCGGGCCGTGCCTCGTCGAGCAGCGGCACCAGCGTCTCCTCCAGCCGCGCCAGATACTCGTCGTCGCCGACCGCGTCCGGCAGCGCGACGTCCAGCGTCGAGCACGCCTTGCGCACCGGAAAGTTCTTCTCGGCGTGGATCGAATAGGTCGCGATCCCGGCGTGACCGGCGGTCAGTGCCGCGGTGCCGTCGCCCTGGTGGACGTCGACGTCGACGATCAGGATCCGCTCGGCCGCGCGCTCGGCGGCGAGCCGTATCGCCGCCACCGCGAGGTCGTTGAACACGCAATAGCCCGCGCCCGTGGTCGCCAGCGCGTGATGGCTGCCGCCCGCGGTGTTGGCGGCGAAGCCGTGCGCCAGCGCCAGCCGCGCCGCCAGGTAGGTCCCGCCCGGCACCAGCGCGGCGCGGCGCGCGACCACCTCCGTCACCGGGAAACCGATGCGGCGCTCCTTCTCGCGCGGCACCGCGGCGGCGAGCACCTCCGCGACATAGTCGGGATCGTGCGTCGCCTCCAGCCAGTCGCGCGGCATCGCCGCGGGCTCGTGCCACGCCACCGCGGCGCCGCGCTCCAGCAGCAGGTCGCGGATCGCGCCGTTCTTGCCCCAGCGATACGTGCTGCGCGCGGGCGCCTCGGTGACATAGGCGGGATGGTGGACGACCCGGATCATCCGCCTAAGATAAGGAGAGGATCGCGGCGCGCCATCGCGCCGCCCGCACAGGAGCGCGCATGACCGACCGAACCGTCCCCGAGATCGAGCGGACACCGTTCGTCCGCCCCGACGTCGCGGCGTTCCTGACCTATCTCAACAGCGTGCCGGGGCCGAAGATGCACGAGCTGCCGCCGGCCGAGGCACGCGCGGTGATGGTCGCGATGAAAGACGTCGCCGACCTGCCGCGCGGCGAGCTGGCGGTGGTGCGCGACCTGACCCTGCCCGGCCCCGGCGGCGCGCTGCGCGTCCGCCTGTTCGACGCGCGTGAGACGCGTGCGCCGGGGCCGGCGGTGGTGTTCTTCCACGGCGGCGGCTGGGTGATCGGCGACCTCGACACGCACGCCAGCTTCGCGGCCGAGATGGCGCGCCAGCTCGATCTGCCGGTGGTCTCGGTCGACTATCGCCTCGCCCCCGAGGCGCGCTGGCCCGCCGCGCCCGACGATGCCGAGGCGGCGGCTCGCTGGGTCGCTTCGGCGCCCGAGGCGCTCGGCCGCGGCGTCACCTCGCTGGTGCTCTCGGGCGACAGCGCGGGAGGCAACCTCACGATCATCGTCGCCGCGGCGCTGCGCGACCGGCCCGCGGCGGTGCCGGTGATCGTGCAGGCGCCGATCTATCCCGCTACCGACGCCAGCCGGCCCTATGCCTCGTTCGACGCCTTCGCCGACGGTTATCTTCTCACGCGCGAGGGGATGATCTGGTTCAACGACCATTACGCTGGCGACCCGCGCCACCCGCGCTTCTCGCCCTTACTCGGGGACGTCGCGGGGCTGCCGCGCGCGGTGATCGTCACCGCGGGTCTCGACCCGATCCGCGACCAGGGGCGCGCCTATGCCGCCGCGCTGGCACAGGCGGGCGTCCCGGTGAGCTTCCGCGAGGCACAGGGCAACATCCACGGCTTCATCACGCTGCGTCGCGCCATTCCCTCGTCGCAGGGCGACGTCGCCGGCTTCCTCACCGCGGTCCGCGCGGCGGTCAGCGAGGCCGAGGGTGAGCGCGTGCTGCGCCAGGCGGCGGGGTGAGGTCGATCAGGTCGCCGCACGCGGAAAAAGCCAGGCTAAGCACAGGACAAGCGAACAACGGTTGCGCGCCCCCCTGCCCGCCGCCCATGTAGCGGGCATGGCAAGCCTCCTCGATCCCGACGCGCGCGGCCGCGTCATTCTCGTCGGCGCGGGACCGGGCGATCCCGGCCTGCTCACCGTGCGCGCGGTGGAAGCGCTGCGCCAGGCCGATGTCGTGGTTCACGACGGGCTGATCGACGACCGCGTGCTCGCGCTGGCACCCGCCACCGCGCAGCGCATCTCGGTGGCGAAGCGCCGCGCGCGGCACACGCTGCCGCAGGAAGCGATCAACGCGCTGATCGTCGCGCACGTCCGCGCCGGCAGCGTGGTGGTGCGGCTCAAGGGCGGCGATCCCTTCATCTTCGGACGCGGCGGCGAGGAGGTCGAGGCGGTGCGCGCCGCCGGCCTGGCGGTGGAGGTGATCCCCGGTGTGTCTGCCGCGCTCGGCTGTGCCGCCGAGGCGATGCTGCCGCTCACGCACCGCGATCACAGCTCGGCGGTCACCTTCGTCGCCGGCCAGTGCAAGGGGCTGACCGATCAGGACTGGTCGGGTCTTGCCGGCCAGGGCCGCACGCTGGTGATCTACATGGGCGTCGCCACCGCCGAGGCGATCGCGGACAAATTGATGGCCGATGGCGTCGCGCCCGACATGCCGGTCGCGGTGCTCGAGAAGGGCACGCTGCCGGGCCGCCGCGCGCTGCGCACGCTGCTCGCCGATCTCGGCGCGATGGTGGCGCGCGAGGGCGTGGCGAGCCCGGCCATCATTGTCGTCGGCGAGGTGGTCGAGCTATCCGACGCCGAGGACCGGCTCGCCGGCTACGCGCGCGTCGCCGAGAGCGTCGGGAGTCTCTCGGCATGAGGCTGGTGACCGGCAACGACCTGCCGACGGGTGACGTGGTCTGGTGGGCGGGCGGCGGCTGGTCGCGGCACATCGAGGAGGCGGTCGACGCCGGCGATCGCGCCGAGGCGATCGCCCGCGAGGAAGAGGCGGCCCGGCGCGTCAACGTGCCCTATGTGATCGAGGCGACCGCGACGCCCGACGGCCCCCGCCCCGCGCACATCAAGGACCGTATCCGCGCGCTCGGCCCGACCGTGCGCACCGACCTGACGCTCAAGCCGGCCGACCCGAACGCGGGCAGCTGGGTGATATGATCTCCTCCCCGGCACGGGGAGGGCGACCGCCGCGTGCAGCGCGGTGGTGGAGGGGGGCTTCCGCGAGCGCAATGTGCGCGGCGAGCCTCCTCCACCACTCGCCTGCGGCGAGCGGTTGCCCTCCCTGTGCCGGGGAGGATTAAGGACGTACTATGTACCGCTACGACGAATATGATCAGGCGATCGTGGACGCACGGGTCGACGAGTTCCGCGACCAGTGCCGGCGCCGGCTCGCGGGCGAGTTGAGCGAGGACCAGTTCAAGCCGCTGCGGCTGATGAACGGCCTCTATCTCCAGCTCCACGCCTATATGCTGCGCGTCGCCGTGCCCTATGGCACGCTCAACGCGCGGCAGATGCGCATGCTCGCCCATGTCGCGCGCACATACGACCGCGGCTACGGCCATTTCACCACGCGCCAGAACATCCAGTACAATTGGATCAAACTGGAAGACGCCGCCGACATCCTCGCCGAGCTGGCGACGGTGGAGATGCACGCGATCCAGACCAGCGGCAATTGCATCCGCAACATCAGCTCGGACCAGTTCGCCGGCGCCGCCGCGGACGAGGTCACCGACCCGCGCCCCTGGGCCGAGCTGCTGCGCCAGTGGAGCACCTTCCACCCCGAGTTCACCTACCTGCCGCGCAAGTTCAAGATCGCGGTGATCGCCGCCGACGAGGATCGCGCGGCGATGCGGCTCCACGATATCGGGCTCCAGCTGGTCGAGCGGGACGGCGCGCTCGGCGCGCGCGTCTATGTCGGCGGCGGCATGGGGCGCACGCCGATGATCGCGCCGCTGATCCGCGACTTCGTCGGCGCGGACGAGCTGATGAGCTATCTCGAGGCGTGTCTGCGCGTCTACAATCGCTACGGCCGCCGCGACAATATCTACAAGGCGCGGATCAAGATCCTGCTCCACGAGATCGGCGCGGACGAGTATCGCCGCCAGGTCGAGGAGGAGTTCCTCGCCGTCAAGCAGCTCGGCATCGACCCGCCCGCGGCCGAGCTGGCGCGGATCAGCGAAATGTTCGCCTCCCCGCCCTTCGACCCCGCCGCGCCCGACAGCGTCGACCGCACCGATCCCGACTTCGCTTTGTGGCTCGACCAGAACGTCAAGCCGCACAAGCAATCGGGCTACGCGATCGTCAACATTTCGCTCAAGCCGATCGGCGGCATCCCCGGCGACGCCTCGGCCGAGCAGATCGACGTGATGGCCGATCTCGCCGAGCGCTACAGCGCCGACGAGCTGCGCGTCACCCACGCGCAGAACATCGTTCTGCCGCACGTGCGCAAGGCCGACCTGTACCCGGTGTGGCAGCAGCTCGGCGAGGCGGGGCTGGCCGAGGCCAATCTCGACCTGATCAGCGACATCATCGCCTGCCCGGGCCTCGATTATTGTGCGCTCGCCAACGCGCGCTCGATCCCGCTGGCACAGAAGATCGGGCAGCGCTTCGCCGGCGCCGGGCGGCAGCGCGACCTGGGCGAGCTCAAGCTCAAGATCTCGGGCTGCATCAACGCCTGCGGCCACCATCACGCCGGGCATATCGGCATCCTCGGCGTCGACAAGAAGGGCACCGAGAATTACCAGTTGCTGCTCGGCGGCTCGGGCGCGGAGGACGTCAGCCTCGGGCGCATCACCGGCCCCGGCTTCGACGAGGACGGCGTCGTCGACGCGATCGAGCGCGTCACCGACACCTACCTTCAGGTGCGCGAGCAGGGCGAGCGCTTCGTCGACACCTATCGCCGCGTCGGCATGCAACCCTTCAAGGAGGCGATCTATGGTTGAGCCGCGCGCCCGGGGGATCACCGCATGAGCGACAACGTGCTACGCTACCGCGACGACGAGGCGCACGACGAGCCCGCGGTGACGTTGGACGCCTTCGTCGCCGGGCAGACCAACGCCGGCGCGGTGCGGCTCGAGGCGGGCGATGACGCGCGCGCGCTGCTGCCGCATATCGACCGGCTCGCGCTGGTCGAGGTGTCGTTTCCCAGCTTCCGCGACGGGCGCGGCTATTCGAGCGCGCGGATCCTGCGCGAGGCGGGCTATGCCGGCGAGCTGCGCGCCGCGGGCGACGTGCTGGTCGACCAGATCCCGCACATGCGTCGCTGCGGCTTCGACAGTTTCGCGCCCGAGTCCGCGATCGACGGGGCGATGCTGGAGCGCTCGCTGGCGCGCTATCCGACACCGTATCAGCGCGCCGCCGACGCCAAGGTGCCGGTGTGGAAGCTGCGGCATGGCTGAGCCCGCGCGCCAGCTCGACACGATCGACGTGGCGCCGTCCTTCACCGCGGAGGAGGCGGCGGCGCTCGACGCGCGCTACGCCGACGCCACCGCGCCCGAACTGCTCGCCGAGATGATCGGCGGACCGCTCAAGGGACGGATCGCGGCGGTCTCGTCGTTCGGCGCGGAGTCCGCCGTGCTGCTCCACATGGTCGCCGCGGTGGACCGCGACGTGCCGGTCATCTTCACCAATACGCAGAAGATGTTCGGCGAGACGCTGGCCTATCGCGACGAGCTCGCCGAGCGGCTCGGCTTCACCGACCTGCGCGTGTTCCGCCCCGACCCGCGGCTGCTGCGGCTCAAGGACGAGAAAGGTCTGCGCTGGTCGTACGACCCGGACGGCTGCTGCGAGCTGCGCAAGGTCGAGCCGCTGCGGCGGGCGCTCCAGCCGTTCGCGGGGTGGATCTCGGGGCGCAAGGGCTTCCAGGCGTCGACCCGGCGCGCGATCCCGCGCGTGGAGGTCGATGACGGCCGGCTCAAGATCAACCCGCTCGCCGACTGGTCGAAGGAGCGGCTCGACGCCTATTTCATCGAGCACGACCTGCCGCACCACCCGCTCGAGGCGCAGGGTTATCTATCGATCGGCTGCGCGCCCTGCACCTCCAAGGTCCGCCCCGGCGAGGATCCGCGCGCGGGCCGTTGGCGCGGCTGGGACAAGGTGGAGTGCGGCATCCATGTCGCGGGCAAGCCGGGCGAGGAGCCGGCGTTCTAGGCGGCGGATCATCCCGGAGGTGACGTCCCCCGCCTGCCGCCCTCCCCTGCTATTGACACCTGGGTCAACGCCACGGATCAATCGACCTGCCGACGGCGCGGTGCCCGGCCGCCCCTCGCGGAGTCGATCGTGCCTCGTACCGCCTTCTCCGCCAGTCCCGGCCTCGCCATCCTCACGCTCCTCGCTGCAGCGGCGCTGCTGAGCGGCTGCGGCAAACAGCGCGACGACCCGGCACCGCCGCGCGTCGAGGCACAGGCCGGGCAGCTGCCGGCGGAGAGCTCGACCATCGTCGTCCCCGTCAGCGCCGATCTCGCCGCGCTCGAGCGCGGGCTCAACCAGGAGACGCCGCGGGTGCTGTGGACGATTGACCAGCATCGCGACCGTTGCGTCGCCGCCAAGAAGATCGATCTCGGCATCGGCAAGGTGAAGGTGCTGCCCGATCTCGGCTGCCGCCTCGTCGGCCAGGTCACCCGCGGCGCGATCCGGCTGTCTGGCAAGGGCGAGCGGCTCGATCTCGTCATGCCGGTGAGCGCGGCGATCACGGCGCAGAACGTCGGCGGCGTGCTGAGCAAGACCGCCACGGGGAGTGCCGTGGTGCGCGCCACCGGGCGGCTCGGCATCGTCGGCGACTGGCAGCCCACCGCCAAGCTCGACATCGCCTATGACTGGCGCGAGGAACCCGGCGTCGACGTCGCGGGCCAGCGCGTCACCTTCACCTCGCGCGCGGACGCCAAACTGAAGGGCATCGTCCGCAAGCTGGAGCGCGACCTGCCGCGCCAGTTGGCCAAGCTGCACCTGCGCGACCAGATCGCGCAGCTCTGGCCGCAGGGGTTCACCTCGATCGAGCTGAGCAAGCGCAACCCGCCCGCCTGGCTGCGCGTGACCCCGCGTGCGCTCGGCTTCGGCGGTTATCGCGTCGAGGGCCGCACGCTGCGGCTGACGCTCGCCGCCGAGGCGCTGACCGAGACCTTCGTCGGCCAGCGCCCGCCCGATCCGCCGGTGACGCCGCTGCCCGCCCCGACGCGGGTCGGCGATCGTGCTGGGCTGCGCTTCTCGGTGCCGGTGCTGGCGAACTACGCCACGCTCGAGCCGGTGGTGGAGCGCACACTGCGCAAGCTCGCCGCGCGCAGGATCAGCGTCACGGGGGTCGGGCCGGTCGACGTCGCCTTCGGCAAGGTCACCGTTTACGCCACCCAAGGCGGCCGTCTGGCCGTGGGGGTGCGAGCCAAGGTGACGCCGCGTGCGGTCGGCAGCGCCTCGACCAGCGGCGAGGCCTGGCTCACGGCCGTGCCGTACAACGATCCCGGCTCGCAGCTGGTGCGCGCGCGCGACGTCCAGCTCGTCGCGCACACGGACTCGGCCGCGCTCGACCTGCTCATCCGGCTGCTCGGCGAGGCTCAGGTGCAGCGCGCGGTCGCACTCGCGCTCCAGCACGATTTCCGCGGCGACTATGCCGAGGTGCTCGGCAAGGCGCAGCGGGCGATCGGGGCCCGGCAACAGGGCGACTTCTTCCTCTCGACCGACGTCACCTCGGTGGAGAACGGTCGACTGCAAGTGACCGGCGCGGGGCTGTTCCTGCCAGTACGCGCGCAGGGCACCGCGGAGATCGCCTACCGGCCACGGTGAGACTGCGCCGCCACGGCGGGTAAGGCGGATGCTCGACACGCATCGGCTCGACGCTGTCCGCCACCCACCTCATGTGCTCCCACGTCACCGCAGCAGGTCGGAGACCTTGTCGAGGAAGCTGGCGATATGGTCGGGCTTGGACACGAAGGCGTCGGCGCCGGCGGCATAGCAGGCGTCCATGTCATGCTGGCTCTGGAGCACCGTGAGCGCCATCACCGGGATCGCGCGCGTCGCGGGCGCGCCCTTGAGCGTCTCGATGACGTCGAGGCCGCTGACATTGGGCAGGCGGATGTCGACGATGATCGCGTCGGGCGCGATCGTGGCGGCGGCGTCCAGCGCGCCGCGCTCGTCGTCGATCACGCGCGGATCGTAACCCCCGATCTTCAGCCAGGAGGAGTAGAGTTTACGGTGGCTCGGATCGTCCTCGACCAGCATGATGCGCTTCTTCATCCGTCTCCCTCGCTGGGCTGCGCTCCGGGGCAGCCGACGGCTTCGTCGTTGGTATCGCTGGTTCTCGTCGGCGATGCGGGGTCGCGCGTCAATGCGCGATCAATCGCTCCGCCCCGCGCGCGAGCTCGCCGAGCCGGTACAGGTCGGGCATCTCATCATGCAGCTTGTCGTCGATCACGCACAGAGCGCCGAGCGGATAGCCGGCGCGATCGACCAACGGCAGGCCGGCGTAGAAGCGGATGAAGGGCGCCGCGGTGACGAGCGGGTTGTCGAAGAAGCGCTTGTCGTGACGCGCGTCGGGAACGATCATCGGCTCGCCCGGGCGATGGATCGCGTGCGCGCAGAAGGAGATGGCACGCGGCATCTCGTCGTCGACGTCGCCGGTCTTGGAGACGAAGCATTGGCGGCGGCGGTCGATGATCGAGACCGCCGCGATGGGCGTGTGCGCGACGCGCGCCGCCTCCTCCACCACATCCCGCAGCGCAGCCTGCTGATCACGTGCCGGCTGCCACACGCGCTCGACCGCCTCGAGCCGGCGCTCCTCGTCGAAGGGCACGAAGGCCACCTTCCTATCCCCTATAACTACTACTCACGTAGTAGATCGGATAGTTCTGCGCGCGTTAACTTTGGTCAAGCCCGAACCGATCCGTTCCGACATCGACCTCGTCATCGCGCGATCACTCGTGCTCTGCGTCGCGGCTGGCGCGGGCGGTCATCCCGGTCGCCGACGCGTCGTCGAGCATCTGCTCGTCGGGCGCTGGTTTGTCCTCGGGGGGCAGCGCGGCGGTGGCGTTGGTGAGCTCGCTCGGTGACGCCACCGGCGAGGGCTCGGGCGTCGGGGTCGGCTCGGGCGTCGGCGTCGCCTCCTCGCTGGGCGTCGGCTCGGGCGCCGGGGCGGGCTCGCGCGAGCAGCCGGCGATCGCCAGCGCCGCGGTCGCGAGCAGCGGGAGCATCAGTCGCTTCGTCATCGTCATCGTCCTCATCGCGCCGCCACCTGCACCTGCACCGCCGAGCGCCGCTCGACGCTAACGGCGAGCCGCGCGTCCCAGCTGTACGGATCCTCGCGGAAGCCTACCTGCCCGCTCGGGCTGGCGAAAGCCGTCCAATAAAGCAGGTAGACGCTGACCGGTGTCGCCATCGCCGCGCGCACCGTCTTGCCGGCCGCCACGGTCGAGTCGATCGTCTCCGGCGGCCACTCGGGCGTGTCGCGCAGCATCAGCCGCGCCAGATCGGCGGGCTTCTCCAGTCGCACGCAGCCATGGCTCGACAGCCGGTCGAAGCGGGAGAAGCCCGACCGCGCCGGCGTGTCGTGCAGATAGACCGCGAAGTCGTTGGGGAAATCGAACTTGTAGCGGCCGAGCGCGCTTTTCTCGGACGATTGTTGCAGGCGCTTGCCGCCGTTCCCGGTGTCGATCACGCGGAAGCCGTTGCGCTTCAGATAACCCGGGCTCGCCTTCTCCTTGGGCCACAGCTCCTTGGTGGCGATCGAGGTCGGCACGTTCCACGGCGGATTGAGGACGATGCTGTTGATCTTGGAGATCAGCATCGGCGTCTCGTTGCCCGGCCGGCCGGTCACCGCACGCATCGACATCACCGGCTCGTCGCCGTCGAACACGGTGAGCACCGCCGCGGCGATGTTGACCTGAACCCGCTTCTTGTCGAGCTCGGGCGGCAGCCAGCGCCACCGCTCGAGATTGGCCATGATCTGGCGCATCCGCCGCTCGACCGGCACGTTGAGCGCGGCGAGCGTCTGTGCGCCGACCTGCCCGGCCGGGTTGAGCCCGTAGCGCCGCTGCGCGCGCCGCACCGCCTCCAACAGCGCGGCGTCGAACGTGTCGCCCGATGACGGTGCCTGCGGATCCTCCAGCGCGAGCCGCTCGCGCAGTCTGGCTACATCGGCGCCGCGGCTGCCGAACGCGGGCGTGGCGGTCAGCGTGCCCCAGCCGCCCTTGTCGGCGATGGCGCGATAGCGCGCGAGCCCGGCGACGAGCGTATCATAGCCCTGGTAGGGCGGCGGCAGCGAGCGAAGCCAGCTCGACAGCCGATCGCGCGACACCGCCTCGGCGAAGGCGGGCAGCGGATCATAGGTGGTCGGGCGGACGCCCCAGTCCTTCTGGAAGTCCTCGGGCATCAACCGCCCGGCATGGACCGCGCGCGCATGGTCGAGCGCCGCGCGCACCATCGCGGCGGAGTCGAGCGTGTCGAGGTCGGTACGCCGCGTCAGCCGCAGCCCCTGCGCCAGCTCGTCGTCGGCGATCAGCGTGGCGAGCTGTTGGCGCTGCACCGCGCTGAGCGTCGGCAGCGGGACGCTCGGCGCCACCGGCGGGACGGGGATGACCGGCACCGGCGCTGGCGGCACCGGCGAGGCCGGTACCTGGGTCGACGCGGGCGGGACAGCGGGCGCGGCGACCTGCGCCGCCGCGGGCGCGACCAGCGCGGCGATGGCGGCGAACGTACCGGTGCACCAGGGCAGGCGGCGGCGCGAGAGAGCGGGACGCTGGTTCATCGCGCTTCCTCTAGTGCGCCGCGCGGTCGGTGGGAACACCTCCTCGCGGGGTGATGGTGCACGAGGCGCCGCCGCGGTGCTTCGGCGTCAGAGCCTTTCTCCTCCTGCTCCCCGGGGAACGCCGGGGTTCAGGTGCGGGACGTCGGCAAGACTCACGATAGCCTTTTCACCTGGCTCCCGCCATCGCCGGGGAACGGTGGTCGCGGCGCCCTCGCGCTACCCCTCGACCGAAGAAGCCGCTCACTCGCCCCTTCGCGTCAGCAGCGCGGTGCGCAGGCACTGGCACACCAGCTCGTCGCGCTGGTTGTGCAGCCGGTGCTCGAAAGTCACGAGCCCGGCTTCCGGCCGCGAGCGGCTGTCACGCAGCGCGAACACCTCGGTCGACGCGCGCAGCGTGTCGCCGATGAACACGGGCGCGGGCATGACGAGCTTGTCATAGCCCAGATTGGCGACCAGCGTTCCCAGCGTCGTCTCCGCCACCGACAGCCCCACCATCAGCGCGAAGGTGAAGGTGCCGTTGACCAGGATCTGCCCGAACTCGGACGCGCGCGCCGCCTCGGCGTCGAGGTGAAGCGGCTGCGGGTTGTGCGTCATCGTCGAGAACAGCAGGTTGTCGGTCTCGGTGACGGTACGGCGGATCGGGTGCTCCACCCGGTCGCCCACCGCCCATTCGTCATAGTGACGTCCTGCCATCACGAATCCTCCCGCTCGACCCGCACCAGCGCGGCCCCGTCGGCCACCTGTGCCCCGACGGCGACGTCGAGCGCGGCGATGACACCATCGAACGGTGCGGACAGGCTGTGCTCCATCTTCATCGCCTCCAGCGTGACGAGACGCTGCCCCGCGCGGACGCGCTCGCCCGCGCTGACCTCGACCGCGATGACGCGCCCGGGCATCGGTGCGAGGATTGCGCCGTCACCCGCCGCGCCGCCACCCGCCGCCGCGGCGCGGAACGGCGTCAGCGCGTAGGTCTGGCCAGCCTCGGTGATCAGCGCGCGCTCGCGGCGATCGCTCGGCACGGCGGTCGAGGCGAGCGCCACCTCAATCGGCTGGCCGTCGAGCAGGAACGCCGCCTCGCGTCGCGGCGACGCGTTGAGCCTGAACCCGGGCACGAGCGCAGCGCTCGCCAGCTCGCCCGCGGCGGCGGTCAGCGCGGCCTCGCTCGGTCGCTCGCGCGGCATCAGCGCCTCGCCGGCGCGCTCGATCAGTCCGGTGTCGACCGCACCCGCCGCGAAGTCGGGATGATCGAGCGCGCGCACCAGGAAGCCGGCGTTGGTTCGCACCGGCCACACCTGCGTGCCGGCGAGCGCCGCGCCGAGCCGCGCGCGCGCCGCGTCGCGCGTGTCGGCGTGCGCGATCAGCTTGGCGATCATCGGGTCGTAATGCGGCGAGATCGTCGCGCCCTGCTCCACCCCTGTATCGACGCGCACGCCCGCTCCCGGGCCGAAGGCGATCAGCGTGCCGGTCGAGGGCAGGAAGCCGCGCGCGGGATCCTCGGCGTAGAGCCGTGCCTCGATCGCGTGGCCGCTTATGGCGAGCTGGTCCTGGCGCAGCGGCAGCGGTTCGCCGCTGGCGACGCGGAGCTGCCACTCGACCAGATCGACGCCGGTGATCGCCTCGGTGACCGGATGCTCGACCTGAAGCCGCGTGTTCATCTCCATGAACCACACGCGGTCGGCGCGCAGGCCCTCGCTCGCGTCGGCGATGAACTCGATCGTGCCCGCTCCAACATAGTCGACCGCGCGTGCGGCGCGCACCGCGGCGTCGCACACCGCGGCGCGGGTGACAGCGTCCATGCCGGGCGCGGGCGCCTCCTCGATCACCTTCTGGTGGCGGCGCTGAAGCGAGCAGTCGCGCTCGAACAGATGGACGACGTTGCCGTGGCGGTCGCCGAACACCTGCACCTCGACGTGGCGCGGCGCGAGGATGTAGCGCTCGATCAGCACGCGCTCGTCGCCGAACGCCGCCGCCGCCTCGCGCCGGCACGCGACGAGCGCGGCGGCGAAGTCGGCGGGATCGTCGACGCGGCGCATGCCCTTGCCGCCACCGCCCGCGACCGCCTTGATGAGAACGGGGTAGCCGACGCGCTCGGCCTCGGCGGCGAGCCGCTCTGGCGACTGGTCTTCGCCGAGATAGCCCGGGGTGACGGGCACGCCCGCGGCGATCATGCGCTGCTTGGCGGCGTCCTTGAGGCCCATCGCGCGGATGCTGGCGGGATCGGGACCGACCCAGATGAGCCCGGCCTCGATCACGGCTTCGGCGAAGTCGGCGTTCTCGGAGAGGAAGCCATAGCCCGGGTGGATCGCGACGGCGCCGGTCTCGCGCGCGGCGGCGAGGATCAGGTCCCCGCGCAGGTAGCTGTCGCGCGCGGGCGGCGGGCCGAGCCGCACTGCGGTGTCGGCGAGGCGGACGTGGAGCGCGTCCGCGTCCGCGTCGGAATAGACGGCGACGGTGCGGACATCGAGCGCGCGCGCGGTGCGAATGACGCGGCAGGCGATCTCGCCGCGATTGGCGATGAGGAGCGAGGGCAGCATGAGGTTACCTATCGAACCTCCCCGGCACGGGGAGGGGGACCGCGACGCGCAGCGTCGTGGTGGAGGGGCGCGCGCTCACGGCACGCGGCGACGATCGCGGCGATGACCGCGTCCAGGTCCGCGACGACGTCGCGCGCGGCAAAGCGAATGGTGGCAACGCCGAGAGCGGCGAGTGCCTTGTCGCGCGCACGATCGCGGCCGAGGTTGTGGCCGCGCTCATGTACCTTGCCGTCGATCTCGATCGCGAGTCGGGCGGCGAGGCAGGCGAAATCGAGCGCATATCCGGCGACCGGATGTTGTCGACGAAACTTGAACCCGCCGGGACGCGTCCGAAGTGCGAACCACAGACGCACTTCCGCGGGATTGCCGCTGCGGCGTTCGCGGCGCGCTAGCAACACCGTCCGGCGTGGCGCGGCGCCCACCCCTCCACCACCGCGCTGCGCGCGGCGGTCCCCCTCCCCGTTCCGGGGAGGTTCTCGGTCGTCCGAGTGGCTCACATCCGGAACACCCCGAAACGCGGCGCCTCCTCGACCGGCGCGTTGAGGCACGCCGCCAGCGCCAGCCCGAGCACGTCGCGCGTCTGCGCCGGGTCGATCACGCCGTCGTCCCACAGCCGTGCGGTGGCGTAATAGGGATTGCCCTCGTCCTCATACTTCTGCCGCACCGGCGCCTTGAACGCCTCGGCCTCGTCCGCCGACCACGTCGCCGCGTCGCGGTGGACGGTGGCGAGCACCGCCGCGGCCTGCTCCCCGCCCATTACGCTGATCCGGCTGTTGGGCCAGCTGAACAGGAAGCGGGGTCCATAGGCGCGGCCGCACATGCCGTAATTGCCCGCACCGAAGCTGCCGCCGATCAGCAACGTCAGCTTCGGCACGCTGGCGGTCGCCACCGCGGTCACGAGCTTGGCGCCATGCTTGGCGATCCCCTCCGCCTCGTACTTGCCGCCGACCATGAAGCCCGAGATGTTTTGCAGGAACAGCAATGGCACGCGGCGTTGGCACGCCAGCTCGATGAAGTGCGCCCCCTTCTGCGCGCTCTCGGAGAAGAGCACGCCGTTGTTGGCCAGGATCGCCACCGGCATGCCGTGGAGGTGTGCGAAGCCGCACACCAGGCTGCTGCCGAACAGCGGCTTGAACTCGTGGAAGCGCGAGCCGTCGACCAGCCGCGCGATCACCTCGCGCACCTCATAGGGTGCGCGCCCGTCCGACGGCACGATCCCGTACAGATCCTCGGCCGGGTAAAGCGGCGCGGTAGCCGGCGCGATATTGACCGTCGGCGGCACCACCGGCGGCAGCGTGGCGACGATGTCGCGCACGATCGTCAGCGCGTGAAGATCATCCTCGGCGACATGGTCGACCACGCCCGAGCGACGGCCATGCGTGTCCGCGCCGCCGAGCTCCTCCGCGCTGATCTCCTCGCCCGTCGCCGCCTTCACCAGCGGCGGCCCGGCCAGGAAGATCGTCCCCTGCCCGCGCACGATCACCGTCTCGTCCGACATCGCGGGGACATAGGCGCCGCCCGCGGTGCAGCTGCCCATCACGCACGCCACCTGGGCGATGCCGCGCGCCGACATCTGCGCCTGGTTGAAGAAGATCCGGCCGAAATGATCGCGGTCGGGAAAAACCTCGGCCTGGTGCGGCAGGTTCGCGCCGCCCGAATCTACAAGGTAGATGCAGGGCAGCCGGTTCTCGAGCGCGATCTCCTGCGCGCGCAGATGCTTCTTGACGGTGAGCGGGTAATAGGTGCCGCCCTTCACCGTCGCGTCATTGGCGACGATCATCACCTGCCGTCCGGAGACGGTGCCGATGCCGCAGATCAGCCCCGCGCCGGGCACCTCGTCGCCGTAGAGCCCGCCGGCGGCGAGCTGGCCGATCTCGAGGAACGCCGCTCCCGCGTCGAGGAGCCGCTCGACCCGCTCGCGCGGCAGCAGCTTGCCGCGCGCGGTGTGGCGCTCGCGCGATGCCGCATTGCCTCCCAGCGCCGCCGCGGCGACACGCTCGCGCAGCTCGGCGGCGAGCGCGCGATGGTGCAAGTCATTGGCGCGGAAGCGGTCGTCGTCGCGCGCGATCGTCGAGGCGAGGACGGGCGCGCTCACTGCGCCACCGGCTCGGTCGCGCCGACCAGCTCGCGCCCGATCAGCATGCGGCGGATCTCGTTGGTGCCCGCGCCGATGTCGAGCAATTTGGCATCGCGCAGGAAGCGCTCGACCGGCCAGTCCCTGGTATAGCCCGCGCCGCCGAGCGCCTGCACCGCCTCACCCGCGACACGGAACGCGCTCTCCGAGGCGAGCAGGATCGCGCCCGCGGCGTCGAAGCGGGTCGTTCGCCCCGCGTCGCAGCTGCGCGCCACCGCATAGACGTACGCGCGCGCCGAGTTGAGCGCGACGTACATGTCCGCCACCTTGGCCTGCATGAGCTGGAAGCTGCCGATCGCGCGGCCGAACTGGCGCCGCTCGCGCAGGTACGGCAGCACCGTGTCGAGGCACGCCTGCATGATACCGAGCTGGATGCCCGCGAGCACGGTGCGCTCATAGTCGAGCCCACTCATCAGGATGCCCACACCGCCGTTGAGCGGCCCCATCACGTTCGCCTCGGGCACCTCGCAGTCGGCGAACACCAATTCGGCGGTGGGGGACCCGCGCATCCCCATCTTGTCGATCTTCTGCCCGATCGAGAAGCCCGGCATGTCCTTCTCGATCAGGAAGGTGGTGATCCCGCGGCTGCCCTCGCCCGTCTTGGCGTAGACCACCAACGTGTCGGCAAACGGGGCGTTGGTAATCCAGAACTTCGTCCCGTTGAGCACCCAGCCGCGGTCGCTGCGCCGAGCAGCAAGATTCATCGAGACGACGTCGGAGCCGGCCCCGGCCTCGGACATGGCGAGGCTGCCGACATGCTCACCCGAGATCAGCTTGGGCAGGAAGCGCGCCTTTTGCTCGGCGTTCGCCCAGCGGCGGATCTGGTTGACGCACAGGTTGGAATGCGCGCCATAGGAGAGCCCGATCGAGGCCGAGGCGCGCGCCACCTCCTCCTGCGCCACGACATGTTCGAGATAGCCCAGCCCGAGCCCGCCGTCGGCCTCGTCCACGGTGATGCCGTGTAGGCCCAGCTCACCCATCGCGGGCCAGAGCTCGGCGCGCGGAAACCAATCCTCGGCGTCGATCCGCGCGGCGAGCGGGGCGATCTTATCCGCGGCGAAGCGCCGCGTCGTGTCGCGGATCATCTCCGCATTCTCGCCCAGCGCGAAATCGAAATCGGGCGTCATGGCCGCATCCTCTACCGTTCGGAAGGATCGCCCGGCCACCTCGATCACTACCCCGGCGGAAGCCGGGGTCCAGGTGGAAGGGCCGACGGGTTAGCCGCCAGCGTTCCCCGACTGGGCCCCGGCGTTCGCCGGGGTGGTGTCCGACGCGATGCGGCGTCCTTCCCTCGTTCGCTCGAGCATAGCCGCGCCGCGAGACCATCCCAAGTTGAAGCGCACGAACACTTTCCATAGATGGCGTCTATGATCGACCGCTACCTGTTGCGCTACTTCCTCGCGGTGGTCGATCAGGGTACCTTCTCGCGCGCCGCGTCGCACTGCCGGGTGACGCAGCCGACGCTCTCGGTCGGGATCGCCAAGCTGGAGACGTTGCTCGGCCAGCCGCTGTTCGAGCGCAGTAGCCGTCGCGTCGCGCTCACCGCGGCCGGCGCGCGGCTGGCCGAGCACGCGCGCCGGATCGAGGCGGGCTTCCTCGCCGCCGAGCAGGCGGTGAGCGACTCGCCCGCCGCCAAGCTGATCCGGCTCGGCCTGTGCGCCACCTTGCCCGACGCCTGGATCGAGGAAGCCCTGCGCACCGCTGCGGTCGCCGGCGAGCGGCTCGAGCTGGTCGAGGGGCGCGCCGGCGAGCTGCGCGCCGCGCTCGACCGCGGACGGGTCGACGCGATCGTCGCGCCGCTCGACGCCGCGCTGCCGCACCGCGCCCTGTTCGACGAGCCCTATGCGATGGCGTTCGCGCGCGACCATCCCTTCGCGGCACGGGTCAGCGTCGAGGCGGAAGAACTCGCCGCCGAGCCGATGGTGGTGCGACGCCACTGCGAGATGCTGGCCGAGACCAGCCGCTTCTTCACCGCGCGCGGGATCCGCCCGTTCATGGCGGCGCGCACCCACAGCGACTCGCGCGCGCTCGCCTATGTCCGCGCCGGCCTCGCGACGACGCTGCTCCCCGCCTGCTACGCCGATCCGGCGCTCGCGCTGGTGCCGCTCGCCGGCTTCGACCAGCGCCGTACTGTCGCGCTCTGCTTCGCGCCGGACAGCCGTGCGCGCGCCGAGGGAAGCGTCGCGCTTGCCCGCATCGGCGATCGTCTGGCGGAGCTCGGAGCCGCAGCGGGCGCGATGTTTACCATTAATTATCCCACTTCGGCCTAATCGCTCGCCGCTACGGCGCATGCGCCGCATGGGGGGGTGTCTATCTATGTCGAAGTCCGCGTTCCTGCTCTCGGCGGCGGTGCTCGCCGGTTTCGCCGCCCCCGCCGCGGCGCAGAACCTGCGCGGGTCCGCCGCCGACGCCAAGCCGAGCGACGCCAAGTCGGGCGACTCGCCCAACACCGCCGACATCGTCGTCACCGCGACGCGCCGCTCCGAGCGACTGTCGAATGTGCCGATCGCGGTGTCGGCGTTCGGCCAGGCCGCACTGCAGAACTCGGGCGCGACAGACATCCGCCAGATGACCCAGATCGCGCCGTCGCTGCTGGTCTCGTCGACCGGCTCGGAGGCGAACGCCGCGGCGCGTATCCGCGGCATCGGCACCGTCGGCGACAACCCCGGCCTCGAGAGCTCGGTCGCGGTCTTCATCGACGGCATCTATCGCAGCCGCACCGGCGCCGGGCTCAACGACCTCGGCGAGATCGAGCGGATAGAGGTGCTGCGCGGGCCTCAGGGCACGCTCTCAGGGCGCAACTCCTCGGCGGGTGCGATCAGCATCTACACCAAGCTGCCCGAGTTCAAGTTCGGCGGCTTCGCCGAGGCGACCTATGGCAACTACGACGCGGTGCGCCTGTCGGGCGCGCTGACCGGGCCGGTGATCAAGGACCTGCTCGCCTTCCGTGTCGACGGTGTCTACTCGAAGCGCGACGGCTTCCTCCGCGATGTCGTCAACGACACCGATTACAACAACCGCGACCGATATTTCGTGCGCGGCCAGCTGCTCTTCACCGTCACGCCCGACCTCGCGATCCGCCTGATCGGCGACTACACCCACCGCGACGAGAAATGCTGTGGGGCGGTCTATACCGGCACCGCCGAGACGACCGATCCGACCCCCGGCGTCCCCGGTGACTTCGCCTTCAACGCGAATGGCAACCGCATCACCGCGATCCTGCGCAGCCTCGGCGGCGTGCTGCCGAGCGAGGGTGATCCGTACAACCGCAAGATCGCCTTCACGCCGGGCCGGGCCTATTCGAACCTCACCACCGACGGCGGCATCTCGGCGCGCGTGCGCTGGAACATCGGCGCGACCCAGCTGACCTCGCTGACCGCCTACCGCGAGTATAAGTCCGCCGGCGCGGCCGACATCGACTATGGCAATGTCGACATCGGCTACCGCCCCGATGACGGCAACAACTACCGTCGCTTCAAGACCTTCACGCACGAGAGCCGCTTCTCGGGCTCGATCCTCGGCAACAAGCTCGACTGGCTGGTCGGCGGCTATTACGCGCACGAGGACCTCGAGGTCGTCGACAATCTCCGCTTCGGCACGCAGTACGGCGCCTTCGCCGCGTGCCGCATCGTCGCGACGATCAATCCGCTGGCGGCGCTGCGCAACCCCGCCAACCCGGGTTGCCTCAGCACGGCCGGGCGCGGCGCACTGACCGGTGCGGTGGGCCCGCAGATCGTCGGCGGGATCGATCGGCTGAGCCGCCTCAACGACCTCGGCAGCCTGCGCGACGTCTACGACCAGACCAGCGAGAACTGGGCGTTCTTTACGCATAACATCTACAAGCTGACCGACCGGCTCAACGTCACGCTAGGGCTGCGCTACACGCACGAGAGCAAGAGGCTCGCCGCCGCGTTCAACAACAACAACACGGTCTGCCCGGCGCAGCAGGCCGCGCTCGCACCGCTGCTGCGCAGCACCAACGCGACGCTCCAGTCGCTGGCCGCGGGGATCATCACGCTGAGCTGCACCGGCAACTCGACCTCGGCGCTGACCGGCGTCGGGCTCAATGACCGCTTCAAGGAGGGCCAGCTCACCGGCACCGGCGTGGTGTCGTGGAAGCCGGTCGACAGCACGCTCGTCTATGCCTCCTACGCGAGAGGCTACAAGGCGGGCGGGTACAATCTCGACCGCTCCGACCTGAGCGCGACGGTGTTCGCGACGCCGACCGCGGCGAGCGCGAGCAACCTGCGCTTCGATCCCGAGACGGTGAACGCCTATGAGCTCGGGCTCAAGTACAGCGCGCACCAGATCACCGCCAACGTCGCGCTGTACCGCTCGGAGTTCGCCAACTTCCAGCTCAACACCTTCAACGGCACCAACTATATCGTGCAGAACATCGGCGGCTGCGACCAGTCGCTGAACGGCGCCGATCACGACAACAACTCGGCCACGGGCGCCTGCACCGGCAAGGTCGGCAAGGGCGTGGTCACCCAGGGCGTCGAGCTCGAGCTGGGCCTCTACCCGGCGCCGGATGTCACGGTTAACCTCGGCTACACGCTCGCCGACGCGAAGTACCAGCGCGATCTCGTCGGCAGCAAGTCGGGCGAGCCGCTCAACGCGGCGCTGTTCCTGCTGCCCGGCAGCCAGATGTCGAACGCCCCCAAGCACACCGTCACCAGCGCCGTTACGTGGAGCCCGGCGCTGGGCGGCGGCGGGTTGACCGGCCTATTCTACGTCGATGGCCGTCTGACCAGCGACTATAATACCGGCTCGGATCTGTTCGTGGAGAAGGCGCAGGACGGGTTCTTCGTGATGAACATGCGCCTCGGCGTGCGCGGCCCCGAGCAGCGCTGGGCCGTGGAGTTCTGGGCGCAGAACCTGCTCGACGCGGATTATCAGCAGGTCGCGTTCAACCTGCCGTTCCAGGGCGCGGGCAGCCGCTCGCAGGTGCAGGCCTTCGGCGCGCCGTCCTTCGCCACGGGCAACGCGCTGTTCGGCGCCTTCCTCGCCGAGCCGCGCACCTATGGGGTGACGCTGCGCTCGCGCTTCTGAGCTATGCTGCGCGCCGGCGCGGTCAGGGTGCAGACTACCCGACCCGCGCCGCCCGTCCGCTCACCGCGCATAAGCATAGGGTCCGCCGCGTTCGAGTGCGCGCTGATACGCCGGCCGGGCGTGGATCGTCGCGAGCCACGCCACGGTCGCCGGCCGCGACTCACCCAGCCCGGCACGATGGCGCGCCGCCTCGAGCGGGAAGCTCATCATGATGTCCGCAGCGGTGAAGGCCTCGCCGGCGAACCACGGCCGCTGCGCCAGTTCCGCCTCGACGAAATCGAGGTGGCGGTCGATCATCGGCTGCACCCGCGCGACCGCGCGCTTGCCGATCAGCGGCAGCCGCGAGAGCACCAGCTTGAGCAGCAGCGGCGGCATCATCGATCCCTCGGCATAATGGAGCCAGAAGCGGTAACGCAGCGCGTCGTCGCGTCTCGTCGGGGCGCCGAGCCTTCCGTCGGCCCGATCGACGAGATACTCGACGATCGCGCCGGTCTCCGCCACCACGCGACCGCGCTCGCCCGCCGCGGCACCGTCGCGGTCCTCGATCACCGGTGACTTGCCGAGCGGATGGACGCGGCGCAGCTCGGGCGGCGCGAGCATCGTCTTGGGATCGCGTGCGTAGCGCTCCACCTCATAGGCGAGCCCGAGTTCTTCCAACAGCCACAGCACCCGCTGCGAGCGCGAGTTCTCGAGATGATGGACGACGATCGTCATGACGGCTTCCCTGCGCGCGCGACCCAGATCCAGATCGCTGCGGTGAACGCGACCGTGCCCTCGCGTATCCGCGCGGCGAGAGCGGCCACGATCCGACGCTCGATCGCCGCCCGCTCGTCCGGCGCCGCGGCGGCGAGTGCCGAGGCAGCCGGGCCGATGCGGCGGAAGAAGGCCAGCGCGTCGGCGATCGGATCGTCTCCGGCGCCGACCACGTAGCGGACGTCGTGGCGGGTGGCGGTCGCGCCGATCCAGCCCGCGGCGGCGAGGACGTTCTGCGTCAGCGCATGATCGGCCAGTCCGAACGGCCCGGGCGCGTAGGCCCCGGTAGATCGGGGTAAGACGCCGACCGCGGCGTCGAGCGCGGTGGCCCAGTCGTTCTCCTCGCGCGCCCGGAAGCACGAGAAGACGAGCGACGCGCCCGGTCGTGCCGCGCGCGCCATCGCCGCGAAGGAGGTGACGGGATCGTCGAAGAACATCACGCCGTGGCGCGAGACGATGAGGTCCAACGGGGCGAGTGTCGGCAAGAGAGCCGCGGCGTCACCGACGAGGAAATCGACCCCGCGATCACCCCCGGCACCGCGGACGGTGTGAGGAGCGACGACAGCGGCACGTTCCCGCGCGATCGCAGTGAGCGGCGCGGCGAGGTCGATCCCTGTCACATGCAGCCCCGGACGCGCTGCCGCGAGTGCCAGCGCGGTGCTCCCGACGCCGCAGCCAACGTCCGCCGCAATCCCGTTCTCCGGCGCGACCGCGACGATTGCGTCGTCCAGGAGCCTGGCCACGTCGCCGAAGGCGCGCTCGGTGCGCCGCCACTCCGCCGCCCAGGTCGCCCCGACGCGCGCGCTCCAGTCCCCGCCCGACGTCATCGGTCAGTCCCCTGCGCACCGCGATCGATGGGCGGCCGCGGAGACGGACGCCCGATCACCACGTGCCGGCCGCGACCAGATCGCCCGACCCGCCGCCCGCGCGGTCGCCGCCGCCCCGCTTGGAAGGCGAGCGGCTCAGACGTCGTCGTCCTCGCTCGGTCCGGCCATCATGCCGTCGGCGACCTGCTCGGTCCGCGCGCGGATCGCCTTTTCCAGCCGCTGCATCATCTCGGGGTTCTCGCGCAGGAAGGTCTTGGCGTTCTCGCGCCCCTGCCCGATCCGCACCGAGTCATAGGAGAACCAAGCGCCCGACTTCTCGACCAGCCCGGCCTTCACCCCGATGTCGAGGATCTCGCCGATCTTAGAGATGCCCTCGCCATACATGATGTCGAACTCGACCTGCTTGAACGGTGGCGCGACCTTGTTCTTGACCACCTTCACGCGGGTGGCGTTGCCGATCACCTCGTCGCGGTCCTTGATCGCACCGGTGCGGCGGATGTCGAGCCGGACCGAGGCGTAGAATTTCAGCGCGTTGCCGCCCGTCGTCGTCTCCGGGTTGCCGTACATCACGCCGATCTTCATGCGCAGCTGGTTGATGAAGATCACCATGCAGCGCGAGCGGCTGATCGAGCCGGTGAGCTTGCGCAGCGACTGCGACATCAGCCGCGCCTGCAGGCCGACGTGGCTGTCGCCCATCTCGCCCTCGATCTCGGCGCGCGGCACCAGCGCGGCGACCGAGTCGACCACCAGCACGTCGATCGCGTTGGAGCGCACCAGCGTGTCCGTGATCTCGAGCGCCTGCTCGCCGGTATCGGGCTGCGACACGATCAGCTCGTCGATGTTGACGCCCAGCTTCTTGGCATAGACCGGGTCGAGCGCGTGCTCGGCGTCGACGAAGGCGGCGGTGCCACCGTTCTTCTGCGCCTCGGCGATCACGTGGAGCGCCAGCGTCGTCTTGCCCGAGCTCTCCGGCCCATACACCTCGATCACGCGGCCGCGCGGCAGTCCGCCGACGCCCAGCGCGATGTCGAGCCCGAGCGAGCCGGTCGAGATCGCCTCGACCTGCATCGTCTCCTTCTGCCCGAGCTTCATCGCCGAGCCCTTGCCGAAGGCGCGGTCGATCTGTGCCAGCGCGGCGTCGAGCGCCTTCTGACGGTCTGCGTTCGCGGTAGCCATGCCGGTATCGATCACCTGAAGTTTGGCGGCCATTGCCGTGGACCCTTTCGCTAGAGCAACCGCGCGTCGCGTTCAACGCACGGCGTTCTTGTATTCTCTTTGTTCCGCGAGAACAAGTAGGGAACTATGCCGCGATATCAAGCCTTGTCGCGATAGTGCGCGACCCCGGCGGCGAAGCGCGCGCTGGCGAAGCAACCCTCGAAGGCGGCGTCGAGCGACTCGTCGAGCGGGTCGTCGAGCGTCCGCTTGAGCAGCCACAGCGCGGTCTCGTCGTTGCGCACGATGTCGTCGATCACCTTGGCGGCGTCGCCGATCATGTCGACCAGCCCGATCCGGAGCGCCTCGGCCGAGTCGATCGATGTGGCGGTGAACAGCAGCCGCGCCGCCTGCGCGCGCCCGACGCGCTGCGCCAACCGCGCGACGTCGCCGACCGGATAGCCGATCCCGAGCCGTGCCGGCGGGAGCCCGAAGCGTGCGGCGGGCGAGGCGACGATGAGGTCGCAACCGAGCGCCAGCGCGACGCCCGCACCGAAGCAGGCACCCTCTACCGCCGCCACCGTCGGTATCGACAGCCCGGCCAGTTCACCCACGGCATCCTCCAGCGCGACGCGGAACGCGGTTCGCGCCTCGACATCGTCGACCAGTCGCGCGAGGTCGGCGAGGTCGGCGCCCGCGCAGAACACGCCCGGCACCATGGAGCGCAGCAGCAGCGCGCGCACGCTGCTCGGGATCGTCCGGATGCTG
Organism: Sphingomonas citri; assembly: GCF_019429485.1. GTDB lineage: Bacteria > Pseudomonadota > Alphaproteobacteria > Sphingomonadales > Sphingomonadaceae > Sphingomonas > Sphingomonas citri. The sequence continues at coordinate 396,739 of NZ_JAHXZN010000001.1, forward strand.
GCCGCGAGCGCCTGCCACGCGCCGGTCGGCAGCGCGTTGCGCGCGTCGGGCCGCTCGAGCGAGATGACCGCGACATGGTCGAGGATCTTGAGCGCGATCATGCCACCGAGGTCGCGAGCTGCCACCAGGCCGGGTGCCGCGCGGCGATCGCGGCCGCGGCGGTGTCGCGCGCCGCGCCGTCGTCGAACAGCGCGAAACAGGTGGCGCCGGAGCCGGACATGCGCGCCAGGATAACGCCCCCCTGTTGCCGCAGTGCTTCGAGCAGATCGCGCACGGCGGGGGCGATCGCCTCGGCGGCGGGCTGGAGGTCGTTGCGCCCCGCCAGCGCCAGCGCCAGCGTGCCGCCGTCGCCGATCGCGCCGCGGTCCACACCGTCCCACCGCGCGAACACCGCCGCGGTAGAGACCTTCTCGAGGGGGTTGACGAGCAGCGCCGGGCAATCGCCCAGACCCGCGATCGGCACCAGATCGTCGCCGCGCCCGGTGCCCAGCGCGGCGCGGCCGAGCAGGCAGGCGGGCACGTCGGCGCCGAGCGCGCGCGCGACCGCGTCCAACCGGGCGTCGTCACCGGCGACACCATGATGCCGCGCGAGCGCGCGCAGCGTCGCCGCGGCATCGGCCGAGCCGCCGCCGATCCCCGAGGCGACCGGCAGCCTCTTGTCGAGCATGATCGCGTAGCGCCCGTCCACGCCGAAAACCGCCCGGAAGGCGGTGACCGCGCGGACGATAAGATTGTCGGCATCGTCGCCGATCACCGCCGCGAAGGGGCCGGTGACGGTGAAGCTGTCGCGTTCGGCCGGTGCCAGCGTCACCACGTCCCCGTCGCGCGCGAAGGCGAACAGCGTCTCCAGCGCGTGGTAGCCGTCTGCGCGGCGCGCGCGGACATGGAGTGCGAGGTTGAGCTTGGCCGGCGCCGGCTCGACCAGCACCGTAGCGTCCACCGTCGGCGCGCTCACCGCAGCGCCCCGATGCCGCGCGTGATCTTCGCGTCGAGCCGTGCGGCGTCCGCGGCCTCTGCGACCTGACGCGCCGCGGTCCAGGCGTAGCGCGCCTCATAGCGCCGGCCCGCGGCCCAATATGCGTCGCCAAGATGCTCGCCGATCTCGGCGTTGGCGGGATCGCCGAGCGCGGCGCGTTCGAGCAGCGGCAAGGCGCGCGCGCGCTGGCCGCGCACCAGCAGCGCCCAGCCGAGCGAATCCGCGATCGCCGCGTCGTCGGGCTTGAGCGCGGCGGCCCGCTCGAGCAGCTTCTGCGCGTCTCCCAGTCGCTCGCGCCGCTGCACCAGCGCGTAGCCGAGATAGTTGAGCGCGAGCGGCTCGCTCGGCCCCAGCTTGACCGCCTGCTCCAGCGCCGGGCGCGCCTGGTCCCAGCGCTTCGCCTCGTCGAGCGCGGCGCCATATTGCAGCCAGTCGGCCCAGTCGGCGGCAGCGCCGGCGCGATCGATCAGCCGCCGGTACAGCGGCACCGCCTCGGCGGGCCGGCCGAGCCGGACGTTCAGATCGGCCAGCCGCTGCACGTCGTCGGTCGCGGCGTCGGGGGCGGCGCCCAGCACACGCGCCGCGGCGAGCGCCTCGTTGTCGCGATCGTCGTCGACGAGCAGCTGGACCCGCCCGGTCGCCGCGATCGGGGCGTAGAGGCTGGTCGGCGGCACCGCGTCGAGCACCGCCAGCGCGCGGTCGACCGCGTCGTCGCGTGCGAGCACGCCGGCGAGCAGCACGCGCGCCCGATCGTTGCCCGGATCGGCCCGCAGCGCGGCCTGGAGCAGCGTATAGGTGAGCGGGCCGGGTGCGCCGACCGCCAGGTCCGAGGCGACGCGCGTGAACAGATAGGAGGCGCCGAACGCCAGCGACGGCTTGGCGGCGTAGCGCTGGGCCAGTGCCGGGTCGGCCGCGGCCGCGCGCAGCGTGGTGATCGCGGACTCACCGCCGGCGGCGAGCAACTGGGCCGCCGCCTGCCGCTCGCCGCGACCGAGCAGCAGTCGCGCGGCGGCGACGCGGTGGTCCTGGCTGGCGAGGTCGTTGCCGAGCAGCGGGCGCAGCGCGGCCTCGCCGTCCACCACCTTGCCGGTGGCGATCAGCAGCAGCGCGCGTGTCTCCTCGACGAAGCGGCGCGAGACGGCGTCCGACGGCGCGCGCGCGAGCGGCGCGAGCGCGTCGCCGCCGGCGTCGAGCGCGGCCCAGGCGGCGAGCGGCGCGGCGAGGATGCGGAGCTGGTCGTCGCGCAGGCGCGCGATGGCGGCGCCGGCGGCAACCCGGTCGCCGGTGCGCGCGGCGCGCGCGAGCGCGAGCAAGGCGGCATCGGCGGGCGCGACGCCCTGATCGGCGAGCGACGCCGCCGCGCGATCGGCGAGAGCGAGGTCGCCCGCGCGAACCGCCTCGCGATAGGCGCGCACCGCGATCACGGCGTTGTCGGGGGCGGCGGCGAGCGCGCGCGCATAGTCGCTGGTTGCGGCGGCGACCTCGCCGTCTGCCGCCGCGGCCCGCGCCTTCATGTAGGCGCCCAGATCGCCGGTCGCAGCCGCGGCGGCGCCCGGCGCGAGCAGCACCAGCAGCGCGGCGGAGGCGAGACCGGGAGGGCTGAACCGCATGGCCCGCTGTCGCGGCTCGGGCGCGGTCGCGTCAACCCCGACGCCCAGGTTTATTGCGCATGATGGGGACAGCGAGGGCGTGACGACGAAGGCGTCCTCTCCTACTCTGTCTCCCGGACTTGGTCCGGGACCCACCGAGCCGCACGTTCGCAAAGAGTTGCTCTCGCGGAAGGCTGGATCCCGGACCAAGTCCGGTATGATGGTAGCGAGGAACGTCATCCGCCTCCGCGCTACCCCCAAACCTCCTCACATGTTCGGGTAGTTGGGCCCACCGCCGCCCTCGGGGACGACCCAGTTGATATTCTGCGTCGGGTCCTTGATGTCGCAGGTCTTGCAGTGGACGCAATTCTGCGCGTTGATCACGAACTTCGGCTCGCCCACCTCCTCGCCGACGATCTCGTACACGCCGGCGGGGCAATAGCGCTGCGCCGGCTCGTCGTAGAGCGGCAGGTCGTAGGCGACCGGGATGGACGGGTCCTTGAGCGTGAGATGAACCGGCTGGTCCTCCTCGTGGTTGGTGTTCGACAGGAACACCGAGGACAGCCGGTCGAAGGTCAGCACGCCGTCGGCCTTGGGATAGTCGATCTTCCTGACGAGGTCCTTGCGCCACAAGGTCTCGTGGTCGGGATGGTGGTGCAGCGTGAACGGCATGCGCAGCCCGAGATACTCGAGCCACATCGTCACGCCAGCCAGCCCCGAGCCGAGCAGGTCGCCGAAGCGCTTCACCAGCGGCACGACGTTGCGGACGATCGACAGCTCCTTCTTGACCCAGCTGCGCTCGAACGCCTCGGGGTAAGCGACCAGCTCGTCGCCCGCGCGCTGCGAGACGATCGCTTCGACCGCGGCCTCGGCGGCGAGCATCGCGCTCTTCATGGCGGTGTGCGTGCCCTTGATCCGCGGCACGTTGAGGAAGCCCGCGCTGTCGCCGATCAGCGCGCCACCGGGGAAGACCAGCTTGGGGATGGACTGCAGCCCGCCGTCGTTGATCGCCCGCGCGCCGTAGCTCACGCGCTTGCCGCCCTGGAGCAGCGCCGACACCGCCGGATGGGTCTTCCAGCGCTGCATCTCCTGGAAGGGCGAGACATAGGGATTGCTATAGTTGAGCCAGGTGACGAACCCGATGCTCACCTGCCCGTTGGCCTGGTGGTAGATCCAGCCGCCGCCGTTCGAGCCGCTCTCGCTGAGCGGCCAGCCCTGCGTATGGATCACCTTGCCGGGCGTGTGCAGCGCGGGATCGATGTCCCACAGTTCCTTGACGCCGAGGCCATAGACCTGCGGGTCGCAGTCGCGCCGCAGGTCGTACAGGCGCATCAGCTCTTTCGACAGGTGTCCGCGGCAACCCTCTGAGAAGAAGGTGTATTTTGCGTGCAACTCAAGCCCGGGCTGATAGTCGGGCTTGTGCGTGCCGTCGCGCGCGACGCCCATGTCGCCGGTTGCGACGCCCTTCACGCTGCCGTCGTCGTGGAACAGGATCTCGGCCGCGGCGAAGCCGGGGAAGATCTCGACGCCCAGCTCCTCGGCCTTGCCCGCGAGCCAGCGGCACAGGTTGCCGAGCGAGCCGGTATAGGTGCCCTTGTTGTGGAGGAACGGCGGGGTCCAGAGATGAGGCAGCGTGAACCTGCCCTTCTTCGTCAGCACCCAGTGGAGGTTCTCGGTGACGGGCACCTCGGCCAGCGGGCAGCCCTGCTCGCGCCAGTCCGGCAGCAGCTCGTCGAGCGACTGAGGATCGATGACGGCGCCGGAGAGGATGTGCGCGCCGACCTCGGAGCCCTTCTCGAGCACGCAGACCGAGATCTCGGCGCCCTTCTCCGCGGCGACCTGCTTGAGCCGGATCGCCGCCGACAGGCCCGCCGGCCCGGCGCCGACGATCACCACGTCATAGGGCATGGACTCGCGTTCGCTCACGTCATCTTCTCCTCGGGAGCGCCCGGCGCCGCCTCACCGCGGGCACTCGTCGTATCGTCGCAACGGCTGATCGGGCCGGCGGTGCCAGAAAGTTGACGCTCACGTCAACCGCGATCCTATGATGCGTCCATGGGGGCTGACCAGAATCACGACTGGGCCAAGATCGCGGCGAGCGCGCTCGACTGGTGGCGCGAGGCGGGGGTCGACATGCTCGTCGCGGACGCGCCGTTCGACTGGCTCGCCGCGGTCGAGACCGCCGCACCGGCCGCCTTCGCTCCGCTCGCCGCGCCGACGGCCGCGCCGGCGCCCGCGCCCGCCGCGCTGCCCGACACGCGCGAGGCGTTCGCGACGTGGCGGCTGGGAGAGGACGCGCCCGAGGCGCGCTGGGGCGGCGTCGCGATCGCGGCGAGCGGGCCGGCCGACGCCGAGCTGATGGTGTTCGTCGACTGTCCCGAGCGCGACGACCGCGAGACGCTGCTGGAGGGCGAGACCGGGCGTCTGTTCGATCGGATGCTCGCCGCGATCGGCCGCTCGCGCGCCGACACCGCGCTCGCCTCGGTCTGCACGCGCCGCCCCACCACCGGCCGCGTGCCGCGCGACATCGCCGACCGGCTCGGCGAGATCGCGCGCCACCACGTCGCTCTGGCGGCGCCGATACGGCTGCTCGCGATGGGAGATGCGGCGAGCCGTGCGCTACTGGCGATGAGCGTCGCGGACGCGCGGGGACGTACGCACCTGATTAACCATAAGCAGGGCAAGATCACGCACGTCGTGGCGACCCATCACCCGCGCTTCCTGCTGGATCGCCCCGCGGCCAAAGCCGAGACTTGGAAGGACCTGCTGATGCTCACCGGGGAGATCGCGTCATGAGCCCCCGCCGCGCCGCGCTGGCCGCCACCGCCGCTCTCGTCGCCGCCGCTCTCCCCGTCATGGCCTCGGCGGCGCCCGCCCCTGCCCCGGTCGCCCCGCCGGTAACGGTCGCGACCGCTCGGACCGCGGGCATCCCGGCGCAGCTCACCCCCGAGCAGCGCTCGGGCTATCGCCAGGTGTTCGCCGCGATCCGCGACGCGCGCTGGAGCGACGCGCAGATCACACTCGACACGATGGCGAGCGGCCCGCTCCACGCTTACGCCCGAGCCGAACTGATACTCGCCAAGGGCTCGCCGCGCGTCAGCGACGAGGCGCTGACACGGCTGATCGCCGAGGCGCCCGAGCTGCCCCAGGCCGAGGCGCTGATGCGGCTGGCGAGTGCGCGCGGCTTCACCGACCTGCCCCTGCTGCCAAGCGCGCAGCGGCTGATCTGGCAGGATGGCGCGCCCGCGCGCGTCCGCGCCCGCGCCACGCGCAGCGACCAGGTCGCCGCCGACCTCGCGCAGCGCATGCAGCCCTATGTCAAGGCTGACATGGGCGCCGAGGCGCAGGCGCTGCTCGAATCGACCGACGGTCTCTCGCCCGAAGCGGAGACCGAGTGGCAGGCGCGCGTCGCCTGGATCTATTTCCTTCAGGGGCTCGACCCGCAGGCGCGCGCGCTGGCGGCCAAGGCCGCGGCGGGCAGCGGCGACTGGGCGCTGCACGGCCGCTGGACCGAAGCGCTGTCGGCGTGGCGCCAGCACGATTGCGCCGCGACGCAGGTGGATTTCGAGGCCGTCGCCGCGCGCGCGACCGACACCGACCTGCGCGCCACCGCGCTCTACTGGGCGGCCCGCTCGGACATGGCATGCGGCCGACCCGACCGGGTCGAGGCGCGGCTCAAGACCGCTGCGCAGTATAAGGAGACCTTCTACGGGCTGCTCGCGCGCCAGGCGCTCGGGCTGCCGGTCGAGCGGGTCCGCCCCGAGCTGGTGAGCGAGGAATGGGCGCGGCTGGAGCGCCGTCCCAATGTCCGTGTCGCCGCCGCGCTCGCCGAGCTCGGCGAGGGCGAGCGCGCCGACGCGGTGGTGCGCCAGCAGGCACGGATCGGCGATCCGTCCGAGTTCGCCAGCCTCGTCCATATCAGCGAGACACTCGACCTGCCCGCCACCACCGTGTGGCTCGCGCACAACATGCCGCAGGGCGCGGTCGCCACCGCCGACACGCGTTACCCGATGCCCAATTGGACGCCCGACACCGGCTGGCGCATCGACAAGGCGTTGGTCTACGCGCACACGCTCCAGGAATCGGGTTTCCGCAACAAGGTGCGCAGCCCCGCCGGCGCGTTCGGGCTGATGCAGATCATGCCCGCCGCGGCGACCGACTATATGCGCGAGCGCGGCGTCGCGATCGACCAGGACGCGCTGGCGCGCCCCTCGACCAACATCGACATCGGCCAGCGCCACATCGAGAAGCTGCGCGACATGGGGCTCACCGGCGGGCTGCTGCCCAAGGTGATCGCGGCCTATAATGCCGGGCCGAAGCCGGTCGGCGAGTGGAACGCGATCGTCCGCGACGGCGGCGATCCGCTGCTCTACATCGAGAGCATCCCTTACTGGGAGACGCGCGGCTATGTCGTGACGGTGCTGCGCAACTATTGGATGTACGAATCGCTCGGCGGCAAGGCGAAGAGTCCCAGCCGCGTCGCGCTGGCGCAGGGCATGTGGCCGCGCTTCCCCGGCCTGCCCGGCGACAGCGCGGTGCGGATGACGTCGCAGTCGCCCGTCACCGCGATCGCGATCAACGGCACGGTCGCGGCGCAGTCGACGACCCACGCCGAGCGATGAGCCTCGACCTCACGCGCACCTTCGTGCCGGTGCGCATCGCGGTGCTCACCGTCTCCGACACGCGCGGCCTGACGGAGGATCGCTCGGGCGACGCGCTGGTGGCGCGGCTGAGCGAGGCGGGGCATGTGCTCGCCGAACGCGCGATCCTGCGCGACGACGTCGACTCGATCGTGACGCAACTCGACCGCTGGATCGACGACGCGGGCGTGGACTGCGTCATCACCACGGGAGGAACCGGCGTGACCGGGCGTGACGTCACCCCCGAGGCGATCGAGCGGGTCGCCGACAAGATGATCCCCGGCTTCGGCGAGCTGTTCCGCTGGTTGAGCTATCAGACGATCGGCACCTCGACGGTGCAGAGCCGCGCCTGCGCCTGCGTCGCGCGCGGCACCTATGTCTTCGCGCTGCCCGGCTCGACCGGCGCGGTCAAGGACGCGTGGGACGGCATCCTCGCCAGCCAGCTCGACATTCGCCACCGCCCCTGCAACTTCGTCGAACTGATGCCGCGACTGACCGAGCGCTGAGCGGCGGCCGGAGTGTGGCACCCGTTCGCTGAAACGTGATCCGAAGCACGAAGAATTCCGAGGTATCCAGCGTCGCGCTCACCGCCCGAGCGATGAGCCATGTGGTGTGAGCCAGCGGTGTGCTCCGGCGTGCGCCGGAGCACACTGCAACCGAGTGGATCAACCGTTCGCCGCGCGCCGTCAGCCCGCGGTCACCGCCGCGAGCTCGTGACCGTCGGGATCGGTGAAGTGAAACCGCCGGCCACCCGGGAACGCGAAGATCGGCCGTGTCACGCGGCCACCCGCGCTCGTCACGGCAGCCAGGGCCGCCTCAAGGTCGTCGACCGCGATGACCGGCAGCGCGGCGGCCGTCTTCTCCACCAGATCGGCCTGGAAGCCGATATCGGTATCGCCGCTCGTCGTCGCCGCATAGGTCGGGCCGTAGTCCGCGAACGCCCAGTCGAACGCCGAACCGTAGAAGGCTTTCGCCCGCGCCGTGTCCGCGACCGGCAGTTCCAGGTAATTGAGCCGCGCCATCTCGCCATCTCCCATGTTCTTGCTATGTTCTAGGAGCTCGGCTAGGCTGATGCAATGGCCGACCGACCGTCCAGACCTGCCCGCGGCGCCACGCTGAACGCAGCGAGCACGCGCTTCAACCTGCCGCAGGCGGAGGAGGACGGCGATTGGCTCGACGCACGCGCGACGATCGACGGCAGCCCTGACTCGGCGCGCACCACCGTCACGGTCGAGCGCGCACGCACGATCATCACGCGTAACCAGTCGCCCGACGTGCCGTTCGACCGCTCGATCAACCCGTATCGCGGCTGCGAGCACGGCTGCATCTATTGCTTCGCGCGACCGAGCCACGCCTTTCACGACCTCTCGCCCGGGCTCGACTTCGAGACCAAGCTCTTCGCCAAGCCCGACGCCGCGTCGCTGCTTCGCGCCGAACTCGGCCGACGCGACTATCGCTGCGCGCCGATCGCGATGGGCACCAACACTGATCCCTATCAGCCGATCGAGCGCGAGTGGCGAGTCACGCGCGAGGTCATCGAGGTGCTCGCCGCCTGCGACCACCCCTTGGTGATCACCACCAAGTCGGACCGGGTAGTGCGCGACATGGACCTGCTCGCACCGATGGCGGCGAAAGGCCTCGTCGCAGTGGCGATCTCGGTCACCTCGCTCGATCCGCGCGTGGCGATGACGGTCGAGCCGCGCGCGCCCGCCGCCGCGCGCCGGCTCGCCGCGGTGCGGCGGCTCAGCGACGCGGGGGTGCCGACCTATGTCAACATGGCGCCAGTCATCCCAGCGATCACCGACGAGGAAGTGGAGGCGGTGGTCGCCGCCAGCGCCGCGGCTGGCGCGCTGGGCGTCTCGTACATACCGGTGCGGCTGCCCTGGGAAGTGGCGCCGCTGTTCCGCGCCTGGCTCGACGAACATTATCCCGAGCGTGCCGCCAAGGTGATGGCGATCATCCAGAGCCTGCGCGGCGGCAAGGACAATGATCCCCGGTTCGGCGAGCGGATGCGCGGCCAAGGTCCTTGGGCCGAGCTGCTCCGCACCCGCTTCCGCATCGCGCGGGCGCGCGCCGGCTTCAGCGACGAGCGGCGTCGTCTCGACCTGCGTTGCGACCTCTTCCGTGCGCCGGCGGGAGCGCAGGGCGAGCTGTTCTGAAGCTGTTCTCCTCGAGCGCGCCGCGACGCCTTTGTTGGAGCGCGAGCTGGTCGCCCTTGAACCCTCGTCATCCCGGACCCAGTCAGCGATGACGGAAAGGGTCAGCGGATGATCGTCCAGCGGCTCCTACCGCCCCAACCGCCCGCGGCTCGATAACAGCGGCCCCGGCGCCGCCCTCGGTGGGGCGAAGGCGCCGAGCCCCAATGGCTCGGGCATGTCGACGTAGATCGACTCCATCCCGCCACGCGCCGAGTAAGCCTCTTGCCAGAAGCCGTTGCCGTGGCGATCCGCCAAGAACTCGCGCCAGCAACCGCCATGCGGCTCGGAGGGGGTGAACGCCTCCAGGCTGTCCAGGTCGCGCCGATACCGCCGGATGCCAGACCTTGGGCTGTTGAGCGATCGTCCATGGCCTTGCCACGCTCGTGCTCGACTCGCGCATTGACACGCCCGCGCCGCAGGTACGCGCGGTGCTCGCGCTTTACGTTGCCGGGATCAGCCGACTGACTTGAGCCGGGTTTCCTCTATGTCGAAGTCGACCTTGGTGACGCCGGGCAGATGCTCGATCCGCTCCGCAAGCTCGGCGTCGAGCGCGAAGTCGCGGCCGAGGATCACGGTCGCCTGCTCGTCGCCGTCGAGCGGCACCTTGAGCGTCACCTTGCCCCGCGCGCCGCGCAAGTCACCGATCAGCGCCACCAGCCCCGCCACCGCCGCAGCGTCACTGACAAGGACCTCGAGCGCGAACCGCGTCGACGATGCCAGTCCTTCGAAGGGTCGGATCGCCTTGACGGTAACGCGGGGTGTCTCCTCACCGGGGCGACGGTCAAGCTCCACCGTCGCCAGTCCGCAGCCGCCGTTGCGCGCCGCTTCCTCCAGATCGGCGGCGGGCCCGTCGTCGAAACAGGTCGCGACGAACTGCCCCGTCGAGTCGGACAGCGTCGCCATCATGTAGCGCTTGCCGCGCGCCGAGGTGCGCCAGCGCGCGTCCTCGACCAGCACCGCCATCGTCGCCATCACGCGCGCGCCCTCGGCAATCGGCAGCTCGCCGAGGGCGACATAGCTGCGCGCGCCGTGCGTCTTGGCGAGATGGCGGTAGCGATCGACCGGGTGCGCCGAGAAATAGAAGCCGAACGCCTCTTTCTCCTGCTCCATCCGCTCGGCGAGCGACCAGCGCGCGTCGGGCAGCTTGATCGTGTCGCCCGCGCCCGCGTCGTCGCCGAACAGCCCGCCCTGTCCGCTCGCCCGTCCCTCGTGCGTCCGCGCCGCGATCGCGAGCATCGTCTCGGCGACAGCATGCACCCCGGCACGATGGGGCGCGATCGAGTCGAACGCGCCGCCGGCCGCGAGCGTCTCGAGCTGGCGCTTGTTGAGCAGCCGCGGGTCGACGCGCGTGGCGAGATCGTCGAGGCTGCGGAAGACGCCCGCGCCGGCGCGCTCCTCGCACAACCGCTCCATCGCGCCCTCGCCGACCGACTTGAGCGCGGCCAGCGCGTAGCGCACCGACGGCACGCCCTCGGCGTCGACCTCGACGTCGAACTCGGCCGCGCTGGCGTTGATGCAGGGCGGCAGCAGCCCGACGCCGAGCCGGCGCATGTCGTCGACGAAGATCGCCAGCTTGTCGGTGAGGTGCAGGTCGTAGCACATCGAGGCGGCGAAGAACTCGGCCGGGTGATGCGCCTTGAGCCAGGCGGTCTGATAGGCGAGCAGCGCGTACGCCGCGGCGTGGCTCTTGTTGAAGCCATAGCCCGCGAACTTGTCGATCAAGTCGAACAGCTGGTTGGCGTAGTCCTTCTTGATCCCGTTGTGCTCGGCGCAGCCGGCGACGAAGGTGGCGCGCTGCGCGTCCATCTCCGCCTTGATCTTCTTGCCCATCGCGCGGCGCAGGAGGTCGGCGCCGCCGAGCGAGTAGCCGGCGAGGATCTGCGCCGCCTGCATCACCTGCTCCTGGTAGACGAAGATCCCGTAGGTCTCCTTCAGAATCGGCTCGAGCAGCGGGTGCGGGTAGGTAATCTCCTCGGTACCCTGCTTGCGCCGGCCGAAAGACGGAATGTTGTCCATCGGGCCGGGGCGGTAGAGCGAGACGAGCGCGACGATGTCGCCGAAATTCGTCGGCCGCACCGCCGAGAGCGTGCGCCGCATGCCTTCGGACTCGAGCTGGAACACGCCGACCGTGTCGCCGCGCTGGAGCAATTTATAGACGCCCTCGTCGTCCCACAGCAGAGCGTCCAGATCGACCGCGATGCCGCGCTTGGCCAGCAGCTGCACCGCCTTCTTCAGGACCGACAGCGTCTTGAGACCGAGAAAGTCGAACTTCACCAAGCCGGCGCCCTCGACATATTTCATGTCGAACTGGGTCACCGGCATGTCCGAGCGCGGGTCGCGATAGAGCGGGACGAGCTGCGCCAGCGGCCGGTCGCCGATCACCACGCCGGCGGCATGGGTCGAGGAGTGACGCGGCAGCCCCTCCAGCTTCATCGCGAGGTCGAGAAGGCGCCGCACCTCATTGTCATTGGAATATTCGCGCGCCAGCTCGGACACGCCGTTGAGCGCGCGGTCGAGCGTCCACGGGTCGGTCGGGTGATTGGGGACGAGCTTGGCGAGCCGGTCGACCTGGCCGTAGCTCATCTGCAGCACGCGCCCGGTGTCCTTGAGCACCGCGCGCGCCTTGAGCTTACCGAAGGTGATGATCTGCGCGACCTGGTCGCGGCCGTATTTCTCCTGGACGTAGCGGATCACCTCGCCGCGCCGAGTCTCGCAGAAGTCGATGTCGAAGTCGGGCATCGACACGCGCTCGGGGTTGAGGAAGCGCTCGAACAGAAGCCCCAGCTTGATCGGGTCGAGGTCGGTGATCGTCAGTGCCCAGGCCACTGCCGAGCCCGCGCCCGAGCCGCGCCCCGGCCCCACGGGGATGTCGTGCGCCTTAGCCCATTGGATGAAGTCGGCGACGATCAGGAAATAGCCGGGGAAGCCCATCTGGATGATGACGTCGAGCTCGAACTCGAGCCGCTGGCGGTAGGTCTCCTGCCACGTTGGCTCCTCCGGCGCCTGACCCAGCGCGACGATCCGCTCGATCCGCGCCGCCAGCCCCTCACGCGCGCGCTCGCGCAGCATCGTCGCCTCGCCCTCGCGGTCGCCCGCGAGGCTGGGAAGGATCGGCTTGCGCTTGGGCGCGGCGACCGCGCAGCGCTGCGCCACCACCAGCGTGTTGGCGATCGCCTCGGGCAGATCGGCGAACAGCTCCCGCATCGTCTCGGCGGGCTTCATCCAGGCGTGACCGCAACTCTTCGGGCGATCGTCGCTCTCCAGATAGCTGGAGCTGGCGATGCACAGCATGGCGTCGTGCGCGGCGCCGAAATCGGCCTCCTCGAAGCAGCTCGGGTTGGTCGCGACGATCGGCCAGCCGCGCTCGTAGGCGAGGTCGAGCAGCGGCGCCTCGGCGCGCTCCTCGATCGCGTCGCCGCGGCGGCTTAGCTCGACGTAGAGGCGATCACCGAAGGTGGCGTGGAGCCGCTCGGCATAGGCGATCGCGCGCGCGGGCTGGTCCTCGGCGAACAGCCGCGCCACCCCGCCCTCGCCGCCCGCGGTGAGCGCGATCAGCCCGGCGGCGTGGCGCTCGAGCAGCTCGACGCCGACATGCGGCGCCAGCTCGAGCGGGCGGTCGAGATGCGCGTGGCTCACCAGGGCGCAGAGATTGTCGTACCCCGTTTCGTCCTGCGCGTAGAGCGCGATCCAGTCGACCACCGTGGCGGCGCCCTCTGGCATGTCGGGCCGCGCGACCCCCAGCATCGTGCCGATCACCGGCTGGACGCCCGCACCCATGGCGGCGTCCGAGAAGGCCATGGCCGCGTAGAGCCCATTGCGATCGGTCAGCGCCGCGGCGGGGAAGCCGAGCTTGGCGGCGCGCTTGGCGATCGCCTTGGGCTCGATCGCGCCGTCGAGCATGGTGTAGCTGGAGAAGATGCGGAGCGGCACGAAGCCCGAATGTGGCATCGCCCCTAGCTAAGCCTCCCGACCCGATTCGGCCAGCACCCGCGCGACCGCCGGAACCCGGCCCGCGCCGGCCCGTTCGCCGGCGCAGCAGGAGGACGGACATGAGCGATGTTAGAGGCGCGCCGCGCGCGATGGGCGCGGGCTGGGGCTGGATCATGGCCTATGGCGTGGTGTCGGTGCTGGTCGGTTTGGCGGCGATCATCTGGCCCTATGTGGCGACCTACGCCGCCACCGTGGTGATCGGCACCTTGTTCTTCATCTCGGGCGTGTTCTCGATCGCGGCGGGCGTGTTCGGCCATGGCAGCGAGAGCCGGATCTACGCGCTGCTGTTCGGTGTCCTGTCGGTCGTGGTCGGCGCGATCATGGTGTTCGAGCCAATGACGGGCGCGGTATCGCTGACCTTGATGGTGGCGGTATGGCTTGGCGTGCGCGGCGTGCTGGAGATCGTGGCGGGGACGCGGATGCGGCGCCGGCGCGTGATGATGATCGTGCTGGGCGCCATCAACCTGCTGCTGGCGCTGTTCATCCTGATGACGGTGCCATGGTCGGCGCTGACGCTGCCGGGCTATGTGCTGGGGATCAGCTTCCTGTTCGGCGGCGTGACCGCCATCGCCGCGGCGAGCGACCACCGCAGCGGCGCGAGCGCCTTCGCGGTGCCGGAGGAGATGGTGCAGCAATGAGGTGAGCCGGGGTGAGGACCGGCGGAGTGGCTCCCTCGCCTCTCCGCCTTGCGTCATCCTGAACTCGTTTCAGGATTTACCGTGCCGCGCACACAGCGGCCACGGCGGTCGCGGGACCGTGGATGCTGAAACGAGTTCAGGATGACGCTGTTGGTGGGGAGAAGGCAGTGAGTCGCGGCCACCCGCCGCTACAACAGCGCCTCGATATCGGCTCGCAGCGCCTCGGGCGCCGTGGTAGGCGCATAGCGGCGCACCGTCTCACCATCGCGCGCGACCAGGAATTTGGTGAAGTTCCACTTGATCGCGCGCGAGCCCAGCAGCCCCGGCGCGGCGCGCTTGAGCCGCTCGAACAAGGGGTCCGCCCCCGCCCCGTTCACCGCGACCTTGGCGAAGACCGGGAAGCTCACGTCATAGTGGGTCGAGCAGAAGGTCGCGATCGTGGCGGCGTCGCCCGGCTCCTGCGCGCCGAATTGGTTGCAGGGGAAGGCCAGCACCGCCAGCCCGCGCTCGGCATAGGCGCGGTGAAGCTCTTCCAGCCCGGCATATTGCGGCGTGAACCCGCATTGTGACGCGGTGTTGACCACCAGCAGCACCTTGCCGGCATAGTCCGCGAGCGGCTGCTCGCCGCCGTCGGCGATAGTCACGCTCAGGTCAGTGATCGCGCTCATCCGTGCCTCCGCAGCAGGAACTCGATGTTGGTCCGCACGCCCGGCCACTCGCTCGCGATGATCGAATAAACCACTAGGTCGCGCACCCGCCCGTTGAACAATTGGTGCGAGCGCAGCACGCCGTCGCGCTTGGCGCCGAGCCGCTCGATCGCGGCCTGCGAGCGCTTGTTGAACCAATCGGTGCGGATCTGCACCACCTGGCAGCCGAGTGCGTCGAAGGCGTGGCCGAGCAGCAGCAGCTTGGCCTCGGTGTTGACCCCGGTGCGCTGCACCGCGCGCGCGTAGAAGGTGCCGCCGATCTCGACGCGGCGGTGCGCCTCGCTCATCCGCATCAGCCGCGTGAGCCCGACGACGCGGCCGTCGGGCGTCTCCACCGCGAAAGGCAGCGCGCGGCCAAAGTCGCGCTCGCGCAGCGCAGCGGCGACGAAGGCGTCGGGATCGGTCAGGCCGGAGACGTTGGCGAAGAACAGCTCGGTCAGGTCGCCGTCCCCCGCCGCCGCGGCGAGCGCGGGTGCGTCCTCCGAGGTGAGCGGGCGGAGCACCACGTGCTGGCCGACCAGCCGCGGCGTCTCGCGCCAGCGGCTCACGCGATCGTGCCCTCGTGCAGCCGCACGACGCGGTCCATCTTGGCGGCGAGCCGCTCGTTGTGGGTCGCCACCAGCGCCGCCGAGCCCTCGCCGCGCACCAGCCGCAGGAACTCGGCGAGCACGACGTCGGCGGTATGCTCGTCGAGGTTGCCGGTCGGCTCGTCGGCCAGCACCAGCGCGGGCCGATTGGCGAGCGCTCGCGCCACCGCGACGCGCTGCTGCTCGCCGCCCGAGAGCTGCGCCGGGCGATGGGTCAGCCGGTGCCCGACGCCGAGCGCGGTCAGCAGCGCGGCGGCGCGTTCCTCGGCCGGCGCGCGCTCGGCGCCGTGGATCAGCTGGGGCAGCACGACATTCTCGATCGCGTTGAAGTCGGGCAGCAGATGGTGGAACTGGTAGACGAAACCGAGCCGATCGCGCCGCATCGCGGTGCGCCCGGCGGCGTCGAGCTGCGCCGCCTCCACGCCGCCGATGCGGATCGATCCGGCGAACCCGCCCTCGAGCAGCCCCACCGCCTGGAGCAAGGTCGACTTGCCCGAGCCCGACGGACCCAGCAGCGCGACGATCTCGCCCGGCGCGATGGCGAGGTCGACCCCGCGCAGCACGTGAATGGTCGCTCCGCCCTGCGTGAAGCTCCTCGCTAGGCCGCTCGTCTGGAGAACCGCCTCACTCATAACGCAGCACCTCGACCGGGTCGGTGCCCGCCGCCTTGAGCGCCGGATAGACCGTCGCCAGGAAGGTCATCAGCAGCGTGATCAGCACGATCGCGACGATCTCGACCGGGTTGGGCTTGGACGGCAGCTCGGTGAGATAGCGGATCGAGGGGTCCCACAGGTTCTGCCCGGTGATCGCCTGCACCGCGTTCACCACCGACTGCCGGATGAACAGGAAGCCGAAGCCGAGCAGCAGCCCCGCCACTGTGCCCAGCACCCCGATCGTCGTCCCCACCGTGATGAAGATGCGCAGCATCGCGCCGCGGCTCGCGCCCATGGTGCGCAGGATCGCGATGTCGCGCGTCTTGGAGCGCACCAGCATGATCAGCGACGAGGCGATGTTGAAGGCGGCGACCAGGATGATGATGCACAGCACGGTGAACATCGCCACGCGCTCGACAGCGAGCGCGTCGAACAGCTCGGCGTTGAGGCGGCGCCAGTCGGCCACCGCGGCATAGCCCTGCACCTTACGGGTCAATGGGGCGAGGATCTCGCCGACGCGGTCGGCGTCGCTGGTCTGCAGCTCGATGATGCCGACGCTGTCGCCGCTCAGCAGCAGCGTCTGCGCGTCGGCGAGCGGCATCACGACATAGGCCTTGTCATAGTCGTACACGCCGACCTCGAAGATCGCGCCGACGGTGTAGTTGACGTAGCGCGGCATCGTGCCGAACGGCGTCGAGGGGCCGAGCGGGTTGATCAGCGTGATCTCGGACCCGATCGTCGCGCCGAGCTGCTCCGCCAGTCGCGCGCCGATCGCGACGTTGTTGCTCCCCGGCGTCACGCTCGCCAGGCTGCCGACGATCACCTTGGAGTTGATCGTCCGGTTCGCGCGGATGTCCTCGGGCCGCATGCCGCGCAGGATGATGCCCTCGGCGCGGCCGTTGTACGTGACGAACAATGGCTGCTCGATCATAGGGATCGCGCTGGTGACACCGGGGGTGGCCTTTGCCTCGGCGAGCGCGCGACGCCAGTCGGGCAGCCGCCCGTTGTAGCCCTGGATCACGGCATGGCCGTTGAGCCCGACGATCTTGTCGAACAGCTCGGCGCGGAAGCCATTCATCACGCTCATCACGATGACCAGAGCGGCGACGCCGAGCATCACCGCGCCGAGCGAGAAGCCCGCGACCAGGACGATGAACCGCTCACCGCGACCGGGCAGCAGATACCGCCGCGCGATCATGCTCTCGTAGCGCGACAGCAACATGCCGCCGCCTCTAGGATGGCGCGCGCGGCGGCGCAACGGGGCGTGTGGCGGATTCGACACAGAGCTGCCGCAATCGGTTTTGCCGGCGTTCATTTCGGTCGACAGCCGAACGCCGCGCCAGCATACCTTCCCTCACTGGCACACAGGCAAAGGCCGTGGTTCGGGGAATGTCGTCGAGCTCCGCTTCACACCGAAGCGCGCGGGCAGACGGCGGGATAGGGGGCTGACGAGCGATCGTCACGCAGGCGCCCGGGTCGCGATGAGCGGCCCGGGCGTTTGCTTTGTGGCGGCAATGTGGTGGCGCCGCCCGCGCGTTCAAGCTGTGCGCGTCCTGGTCACCCCGGAATCGTTCCGGCGTCCACCCCGCCCCTGATCTCAAAGCGAACCTATGCGCGGCGGCGTGGATCCCCAAACGAGACCGGGATGAGGGAGAAGGTCGCGCGCGTCTTCGAGCCCGCGACCTCGCCCGCTCAGAAGCTCGCCGACACGGTCACACCATAAGTGCGCGGATCGCCCGGCTGGCCGACCACCAGCCCGGTGTTGCCCGACTGGGTCGCCAGCAGCTCGTAATAATCCTGGTCGAAGGCGTTGCGCAGCCATAGGAAAGCGTTGAGCCCGCGGTCGCTGCGATAGCCCAGCCGCACGTTCGAGATCGAGTAGCCATGGATGTTGGTGTAGATCGACTCCGACGGGTTGCTCGAGAAATCTGAGCGATAGCTGCCGTCATAGCCGAGATAGACGTTGCCGCCCTCCCCGCCCAGCGTCACCGGCACCGCATATTCGGCACCGTAGGAGAAGGCCCATTTCGAGATGCCGGGCAAACGCTGGCCGGAGATGTCGCAATTGGCCGGGCTGCTCGTGCCGCCCGACAGCTCGGGCGGGCACGGCGCGTCGGTGAAGTCGACGTATTTGGCATCGGTATAGGCCGCGTTGGCGTAGACGTTGAGACGCGTCGTCGGGTGGAACGCCGAGTCGAGCTCGACGCCACGCGTACGCACCTTCCCCGCGTTGGCGAGATAGCCGCGCAGCACCCCGAGCTGGCCGTTGGTGACGGTCGCCTGATAGTCCGAGATGTCGGTCCAGAAGGCCGCCAGGTTCACCGTAGCGCGGCGATCGAGGAACTGGGTCTTGAGCCCCAGCTCATAGTGGTTGACCTTCTCGGGCTTCACCGTCGCCGCGCTGAGGATAGGATTGTTGCCGGCGTCGAGCGGCAGACCCGAGAGGTTGATTCCCCCCGACTTGTAGCTGCGCGCGTAGGTGGCGTAGCCGTGGACGTCCGCGGCGATGTCCCAGGCCGCGGTGATGTCACCCGAGACGTTCCAATTGTCGAAGTCGGGCGCGTAGCTCTGCGGCGCGAGGACGCCGCGCTGGTCGCTGGTCAGCGTGGTCGAGCCGCTGCCCGTCGTCACCACCGAGACGTAGGAGCCGCGCTTCTTGTCATAGTTGACGCGCACGCCAGGCGCGATCGAGAAGCTGTCGCCGAGATGCCAGGTGAGCTTCCCGAACGCCGCGGCGGAGGTGTTCGTGAAGCCGATCGTGTTGCGCGCGGTCAGCCCGTCGAGGATCGCCGGGTTACAGGCCGCGCTGCTCGGGCGCGCGCAGCCGTTGGCGCCGAACGGCGGGTCGCCCGGGTTGAGCAGCCAGCGGCTCGCCGCCGGCCCCTGCACCTGTAGCCCCTGCGTGTCGATCGTCTGGCGGAAGTAGAACAAGCCGGCGACATAGTCGACGCGGTGCTGCCCGTTCGAGGCGACGCGCAGTTCCTGGCTCACCTGCTTCTGCTGCGACGGGCTGGCCGACACCGTGGTGATCGGCAGGCCGATGAAGTCGCGGTCGTTCGACGGATCCCAGTCCCAGAGGCGCCACGCGGAAACCGAGGTGAGCGTCGCCGCGCCGACGTCCCAGTTGGCCACCAGCGATACGCCGCCCAGCTCCTGGCGCGCGCGCAGGGGCGTGTCGAGGTCGGTCAGCCGGTCGAAGGCGTTGCGCGACGGCGGCTCGTACCCGAAGGCGGCGGCGAGCGCCTCATATTGCCGCGCCAGCGGCCGCTGCGTGCGGCCGACGCGCGCGAAGATCTGCGCGCAGCATTCCGGATCCTGGTGGTTGTAGTCGCCGGCGAGCGTGAGATCGAGGTTGGACGCGGCCTGCCAGAACAGCTGCCCGCGCAGGCTGCGATTGTCCTGCGCGTTGACATAGGCGCCGGTGCGCGTGTTGTAGATCGTGCCGCGCCGCGACGTCACGGAGGCAGACAGGCGGATCGCCAGCGTGTCGTCGATCAGCGGGCCGGAGGCCGAGGCCTTGGCCTGGAGGAACTCGAGGTTGCCCGCGGTGAGCTCGACCCGCGCCTCGGGCGTGAAGCTCGGCCGCCGCGTGGTGATGTTGATCGCGCCCGCTGTGGTGTTCTTGCCGTAGAGCGTGCCCTGCGGTCCGCGCAGGATCTCGATCCGCTCCGTGTCGGTGAAGTCGAAGGTGGCCGAGGCGATGCGCGAGTAATAGACCTGGTCGACATAGATGCCGACGCCCTGCTCGATGCCGTCGTTGGTGAGGCCGAACGGCGCGCCCAGGCCGCGGATGTTGGCGGCCGAGTTGCGCGGGTTGGTCGAGTAGAATTGCAACGTCGGCTGGATCTGTGTCAGCCGGCTGACATTGTACGCGCCCGTCTCCGCCAGCGCGGTGCCGCCGATCACCGAGACCGCGAGCGGCACGCGCTGCACGCTCTCGGCGCGGCGCCGCGCGGTGACGACGATGTCGCCCCCGCCCTGCTGCGCCGGGCCGAGCCGACCGCGCTCGTTGTCACCGCTGCCGTCGACCGCCCCGCGCACCACGGCATCGTCCTGCGACGGTGCCGCATCGGCGGGCGCACCGGCCGCCTGATCGGCCGCGGCGGACGGTACGGCGGCCTGCGCCAGTAGAAGCGCGAGCGTGAGCGACATGAAATTCCCCCTGTTTACCTCGACATCATCCTGCATCGCCGATCCCGCATAGTCCATCAACGAAGTAGGAGTATCAGGGGGACTTGAAACGCTTCGCGCTACTCCCATTTAGCTAGCGTGCGGTGCCGCTGGCCGGGCCGCACGGACACAGGCGCCGCGGATGACCGGGCGCCTTGCTTCAAATAGCTCATCGGAGGATTTGAACATGCGTTTCGACCTGACTCCCTACCGCCGCTCGACCATCGGCTTCGATCGTCTGTTCGACATGATCGAGGCGAACGCGCGCGGCGCATCCGAGAATTATCCGCCCTTCAACCTGGAGCGAGTCGCCGACGACCGCTACCGCATCACGCTGGCCGTCGCCGGCTTCAGCCGCGACGAGATCGAGATCACCGCGCAGCAGAACCTGCTGCAGGTGGCCGGCAAGAAGGACGATCGGGCGGAGAATGCGCAGTTCCTCCACCTCGGCATCGCCAACCGCAGCTTCGAGCGGCGGTTCGAGCTGGCCGACTTCGTGTTTGTGGAGGACGCGCGGCTGAACGACGGGCTACTGGTGATCGATCTGGTCCGCGAGGTGCCTGAGGCGATGAAGCCGAAGTCGATCGCGATCAAGACCGGCCCGCAGCTCGCCGCGGTGGAGGACAAGGCCACCGACGCGGCGCGCGCCGCGTAAGGGTCAGCCGCGCGAGCGGGATCGGCGTCTCTTTGCTCCCTTTCGAGGCGCCGGTGGGGGCGTCCGGGCCGACAGGTCCGGGCGCCTTTCCCTTATCGGCTCACTCGGCGCGTCGGGCGCCGTCGTCCTCACCCCCTCGCCCGCGCGGGGCGTGGCCGAGCCGCGGCGCGGGCTTGGGCAAGCGCCGCGCGGGGGCCTCGATCTGGCGGTGGCGCGGCAGGCCGGCGCGGGTAGGCGCCGGGCGGTCGAGCAGGAAGCACGCGACCTCCTGTGCGAGCGCGTCCGCCTCGCCGGCGAGCGCGCGCGCCGCTGCCGTCGTTTCCTCCACCATCGCGGCATTCTGCTGGGTGACGCCGTCCATCTCGGCGATCGCCTTGCTCACCTGCACCAGTCCGGTCGACTGCTGCTCCGCGGCCTCGGCGATCTGCGCCACGAGCGCGCCGATCTCGCCGACCCGCGCGATGATCCTGGTCAGCGCATTGCCCGCCTCCACCACCAGCTTGGCGCCCGCGCCGACCTGCTCGGTCGAGGCGCCGATGCGTTTCTTCACGTCGCGCGCGGCGTCTGCCGAACGCTGCGCCAGCGCGCGGACCTCCTGCGCCACCACGGCGAAGCCACGGCCCGCGTCGCCCGCGCGCGCCGCCTCCACCCCCGCGTTGAGCGCGAGCAGGTTGGTCTGAAAGGCGATACCGTCGATCACGCTGATGATATCGCCGATCTCGTGCGAGGCGCGCTCGATCCCGCTCATCGCCTCGACGGCGCGGCGCACCACCTCGCCCGAGCGCTCGGCGTCGCCGCGGGTCTCCACCACCACGCCGTTGACGCGCGACACGCCCTCGGCGGTCTGCCGAACCGTCTCGGTGATCTGCTGCATCGCCGCGGAGGTCTGCTCCAGACCGGCGGCATGTTTCTCGGTTCGGAGCGACAGATCGTCGCCCGCCTGAAGGATCTCGTCGGCGCCCTCGCTGATCCCGGCGGCACTCGCCTGCACCGCCGCGAGCACCGCTGCGAGCGCCTCGATCGCATCGTTGAAGTCGGTGCGCAGCTTGCCGAACGCGCCCTCCAACTCGGTGTCGACTCGAGTCGTCAGATCCCCGCGGGCGAGTGAGTCGAGTCCCGCGCCCACGCTGGTGACGATCAGTGCGGTCTGGCGCGCCTTCTCCTGCTCGGCGGCGAGAAGCCGGTCGCGCAGCGTGATCGCCGCGGCGGCGACGTCACCGACTTCGTCGCCGCGCCCCGACCCCGCGATCTCGACGCCCAGGTCGCCGTCGGCGAGCCGCAGCAGCCCGTTAGTGACGGCGTCGAGCGGACGCGCGAGGCCGCGGATCAGCAGCATCAGCAGCGCGATCACGAGCAGCGCCGTCAGCGCCATCGCGACAAACGTGATCCTTCGCGCCGCGTCGACGAGCGATCGCGCACTGGCCACGCCGTTATCGAGTGAGCCCGACTGCTGCACCAGCAGGCGGTTGGCATCGCGCTCGACATCGGAGAAGGCCGGCGCACGCGCGCGGAACGTCGCCAGCTCCAGCTCGCCGGCACGACGGTGCTGGCTCGATCCGGACGAACGGTAGGTCGACCAGTCGTGGGCGAACTCACGCAACAGGCCCTGTGTCACCGGTGAGCGTAGCCGGCCCTCGAGCTCCGCGACCCGCGTCTCCACCGCGCGCCCGCGCTCCGCGAGGTCCCGCTCCGCGGCGGTCGCCTCCGCGCCGTCGCGCGCCGCTACCAACGTGGCCTCGCCCAGCCGATACTGCGTGGCCGCTAGCGCCATCGCCGAGGCTGACTCATAATTGTGGCGGCGGTGAACGCCGATGTCTTCCGCGATCGCGTCCATGCGGCTCACGTTGGCGAGCGCGAGCAGGTTGATCCCCAGCATGACGACGAAGATCACCGCGTACGACAGGACCAGCCTGGGCGCGATGCGTAACTGACTCATCAGAGGCGAGCTCCGTTGACCGCGCCGCCACCCGGCTGCGGTTCCGCTGCCTCAATTATAAGACGACCGCTCCTAGGAGTGGTCGTCGCGACCCTACACTAGCCGGCTCTGCTTGAGCGCGGCCTCGATGAAGCTGGCGAACAGCGGATGCGGGTCGAACGGCTTGCTCTTCAGCTCCGGGTGGAACTGGACGCCGACGAACCACGGGTGGTCGGGCCGCTCGACGATCTCGGGCAAGGTGCCGTCGGGCGACATGCCCGAGAACACCAAGCCGCCCTTCTCCAGTGCCTCGCGATAGCCGGTGTTGACCTCGTAGCGATGGCGATGCCGCTCGGAAATCTGCGTGTCGCCGTAGATCGAGGCGACCACGCTGTTGCCGGCCAGCGTCGCGTCATAGGCGCCGAGCCGCATCGTGCCGCCGAGATCGCCCTGCGCCTCGCGCTGCTCGAGCCCGTCGCGGCCCATCCACTCGGTAATCAGGCCCACCACCGGCTGCTCGGTCGGGCCGAACTCGGTCGACGAGGCCTCGGCGATGCCGGCGAGGTCGCGCGCGCCCTCGATGCAGGCCATCTGCATGCCGAAGCAGATTCCGAAATAGGGAATCTCGCGCTCGCGCGCGAAGCGCACCGACTTGATCTTGCCCTCGGCGCCCCGCTCGCCGAACGCGCCGGGGACGAGGATCGCGTCGAGCGGCTCGAGCTGGCTGACGATCTCCTCGTCGTCGTGCTCGAACAGCTCGGCATCGATCCAGCGCACGTTGACCTTGACGCGGTTGGCGATCCCGCCGTGGACCAGCGCCTCGTTGAGCGACTTGTAGGCGTCCTGAAGGCCGACGTACTTGCCGACCACGCCGACCGTCACCTCGCCCTCGGGATGCTGGAGGCGATCGACGATCTCCTGCCAGCGGCTGAGGTCGGGCGGGGACGAAGGCGTGATGCCGAAGGCGCGCAGCACCTCCGAGTCGAGCCCCTCCGCGTGATATTGCAGCGGCACCGCATAGATGCTGGCGGCGTCGAGCGCGGGGATCACCGCGCTCTCGGGCACGTTGCAGAACAGTGCGATCTTGGCGCGCTCCGACACCGGTAGCGGCTTCTCGCAGCGGCACACCAGCACGTCGGGCTGGACGCCGAGCGCGGCGAGCTCGCGCACCGAATGTTGCGTCGGCTTGGTCTTCAGCTCGCCCGCCGCGGCGATGTACGGCACGAGTGTGACGTGGACCGAGATCGCGTTGCCGCGACCGACCTCGTTCTTGAGCTGGCGGATCGACTCGATGAAGGGCAGCGACTCGATGTCGCCCACCGTGCCGCCGATCTCGCACAGCACGAAGTCGAGGTCGTCGGTCTCGGCGCGCGCGAATGCCTTGATCGCGTCGGTGACGTGCGGGATCACCTGCACCGTCGCGCCGAGATAGTCGCCGCGCCGCTCACGCTCGATGATCGTCTTGTAGATGCGGCCGGAAGTGATGTTGTCCGACTGGCGCGACGCCACCCCGGTAAAGCGCTCGTAATGGCCGAGGTCGAGGTCGGTCTCGGCGCCGTCGTCGGTGACGTAGACCTCGCCATGCTGATACGGGCTCATCGTGCCGGGATCGACGTTGAGATAGGGGTCGAACTTGCGGATGCGCACGCGATAGCCGCGCGCCTGGAGCAGCGCCGCGAGGCTCGCCGCCATGAGTCCTTTACCGAGCGAGGAGACCACGCCGCCGGTGATGAAGATATACCGCGCCATGGGGCGAACTGCCTAACCTTATAGTACGAGCAAGGGCAAGCGCGCGGTGAGGCCGCGCGCGACGAGTCGACGCTGTAGGGGTGATCAGCGCGCCAGCGGCACGCCGTTGTCGGCCGGCGCCGGGGCGGGCGCGGCGGCATTCGCCGGCTCACCCGCGAGCGGGACCTGCGCGGCGGCGTCGGGCTGAGTCGGCGCCGGCTGCTGCGTCTGCGCCGCGGGCACGCGCCGCTGCAGCGAGGTGTCGACCGAGACCGCGCCGCGGTGCGCCGCGATGAAGGCGAGCACGATGCTCATCACCACGAAGATCCCAGCCAGCACCGAGGTGGCGCGCGTCAGGAAGTCCGCCGCGCCGCGCGCCGACATCAGCCCGGACGGGCTGCCCGACGAGGTCAGGCCGCCGCCTTCCGAGCGCTGCATCAGGATCACGGTGACGAGGGCAGCCGCGATGATGGCCTGGACGACGAGCAGGAAGGTGAACATGGGAGCGACGCGGGTCCGATACAGCGAGGGGCACGCGCGACCAGGTCGCGCACGCCGGATGGCGGGCACATAGGGGAGCGACGGGCGCGGATCAACCGCGCCGCTCGCCGCCGGAACGGCACGATTTCGCCTCGCTAATTCGTGACATGGCTGAAACCAGCCGCGGGAGCGGGCGTTATTCTCGCACAAACCCGGAACGGACCGGGCGTGATGCAGCGGGACGAGGACGTGGCAACATTGGCGCAACCCGAACTCAGTTCGTGGATGAACGCGCTGGTCGATTACGTGCGCTCGGGCGAGCCCGACCTCACCAATCGCCAGATGGCGCTCCTCCTGGTCGTTTACTTGCGGCCCGGTCCGCATACCGTGCGCGGTCTGGCCCGCGTGCTCAACGTCTCCAAACCCGTGGTGACGCGCGCCTTGAACAGACTGGGTGCGCTCGGCTATCTGCGCCGCCAACGCGACGACAGCGACAAGCGCAACATCTTCGTCGCGCGTACATCCGAAGGGGCAGATTTTCTTGAGGAGTTCGGCCAGTTCATCGGTGACGGCGACCACCCGCCCGCCCGCGCCGTCGGGCAGCAGCACGTCACCGCGTAGCGGCTTCACGCTGACGGGGCGGTCGCGTATGCTCGATCCGCGCACCCATGCCGTGCGCGCCGACATCGCCGACGTCCGCCTCGCCGACCGCGTCTTCGCGCCGCATTATGCCGCGCCGCTGCGCCGTGCACTCGCCACGTCGGCGACGTTGCGCGAGTCCCGCGACCCTGCCTCGACGGCGCTGGCGGAGCTGCCCGCTGGGGCCGCGTTCGATCTGCTCGACCTCACCGGCGGCGTCGCCTGGGGGATCGCGGTGGACGCCAACCTCGTCGGCTATGTCGACGCCGCGACGGTAAGCGCGGCGTGACGGTCTCGGTCTTCATCGACGGCGCCGCTGGCACCACCGGGCTGGAGATCCGCGAGCGGCTCGCGGGCCGCGGCGACGTCGCGCTGGTGACGATCGACGAGGTGCGTCGCAGGGACCACGCGGCGCGCGCCGAGGCGCTCAACGACGCCGATGTCGTGATCCTCTGCCTCCCAGACGACGCTGCGCGCGAGGCGGTGGCGATGATCGCAAACGATCGCACGCGAGTGATCGACGCCTCGACGGCGCATCGAGTCGCGCCGGACTGGACCTATGGTCTCGCCGAGTTGGAGCCCGATCAGGCCGATCGCATCGCGTCGGCGCGTCTGGTCGCCAATCCGGGCTGCTATCCCACCGGTTTTCTCGCGTTGGTTCGTCCGCTCGTGCGCGCCGGGCTGCTTGCCGCCGATGCGCCGCTCAGCGTCAATGCCACTTCAGGCTATTCCGGCGGCGGCAAGGCGATGATCGCCGAGTTCGAGGGCGGCGAGGCGGCCACCGCTTTCCGCCCCTATGCGCTGGCGCTCGCGCACAAGCATGTCGGCGAGATGACGCGGCACGCGGGGCTCACCGTCGCGCCGATCTTCCAGCCGGCGGTGGCGCGCACCTATCGCGGAATGGTGGTGCAGGTACCGCTCCACCTCAGCCAGCTCGCCCGCTCCTTCACGCTCAACGACCTCTCCGAGGTGCTGGCCGCTGCCTATGACGGCGAGCGCGTCGTCCGCTTCGCGCACGAGGCGGCGACCGTGGTGAAGATCGAGGACGACGCCGGGACCGATCGCATGACGCTGCGCGTCGTGGGCAACCAGGCCAGCGGCCAAGCCTTGCTGATCGCCACGCTCGACAATCTCGGCAAGGGCGCCGCCGGTGCGGCGGTGCAGAATCTCAATATCATGGCCGGCTTCGACCCCGTCGCCGGTCTGACCCTCTAGAAAGCGACGCAGGAGACTCAGATGGAGCGCAATCCGGTGGGCAAGCTGCTGCTGTTCGGTGCGACCGGCGACCTCGCCAAGCGAATGCTGCTGCCCTCGCTCTACGGGCTGCACGCCGACGGGCTGCTGCCCGCCGGGCTGACGATCACCGGCTCGGCTCGCAGCGACCTCAACGACGACGCTTTCCGCGACGTCACGCGCAAGGCGCTCGACGAATTCCTCCCCGCGGACCGCAAGGACGCGGGCGCGATCGACAGCTTCCTCCAGCGGCTCCAGTTCCAGCCCGCCGACCTGTCGGACCCGAACAGCTTCCAGCCGCTCGCCGACAAGATCGGCGACGTGTCGAGCGGACTGGCGATCTATCTGTCCACCGCGCCCTCGCTGTTCGAACCCGCGGTGCGCGGGCTGGAGAGCGTCGGCCTCGCCGGCGACACGGTGCGGATCGGGCTGGAGAAGCCGCTCGGCTACGACCTCGAGTCGAGCCGCGAGATCAACGACACCGTCGCCTCCGCCTTCCCCGAGGACCGGATCTTCCGGATCGATCACTATCTCGGCAAGGAGACGGTGCAGAACATCCTGGCGCTGCGCTTCGGCAACTCGATGTTCGAGCCGATCTGGAACGCGACGGGCATCGACAATGTCCAGATCACGATCGCGGAGACGGTCGGGCTCGAGGATCGCGCCGGTTACTACGAAGGCGCTGGCGCGCTGCGCGACATGGTGGCCAATCACGTGCTCCAGCTCGTCGCGCTGATCGCGATGGAGCCGCCGGCGCTGTATGACGGCACCGCGATCCGCGACGAGAAGGCCAAGGTGTTCCGCTCGCTGCGCCACATGAAGCCGGAGGAGGTGCAGGGCTATACCGTCACCGGCCAGTATGAGGAGGGCGCGGTCAGCGGCAAGGTCGTGCGCGGCTACGATTCCGAGCTCGGCTACGACAGCGATGTCGAGACCTTCGTCGCGATCAAGGCGTTCGTCGACAATTGGCGCTGGCAGGGCGTGCCCTTCTACCTGCGCACCGGCAAGCGCATGGCCAAGCGCCGCAGCGAGATCGCGATCCAGTTCAAGCCGGTGCCGCACTCGATGTTCTCGGGGCGGGGCGGGCTGCTCCAGCCCAACAAGCTGATCATCCGACTCCAGCCCGAGGAATATATCCAGCTGCTGGTGATGACCAAGGAGCCGGGGCTCGACCGCGAGGGGATCAAGCTGCGCGAGGTGCCGCTCAACCTGAGCCTCGACGCGCAGTTCGCGGGTTCGCGCCGGCGCATCGCCTATGAGCGGCTGCTGCTCGACCTGATCGAGGGCGACCAGACTCTGTTCGTCCGCCGCGACGAGGTCGAGGCGCAGTGGCGCTGGATCGATGCGATCCGCGCCGGCTGGGCCGCTGCGCAGACCAAGCCGAAACATTATGCGGCCGGTACCTGGGGCCCCGCCGGCGCGATCGCACTGACCGAGCGCGACGGCGTGAGCTGGCACGACGACTGAGACTGGCCGTGTTCCTGCGGACGCAGGAACCCAGGGTTTTAGGCCGGCGCGCCCATGACCCTGGGCTTCCGCCTGCGCAGGAGCAAGCGGCGCTGACATAGCTACCGCCCCGGCGTACGCCGGGGCTCAGGTGGGAAGGCCGCGCTGAGACTCACCAACACCTACCCAACTGGACCCCGACGTTCGCCGGGGAGGTGGCTTGCTGGGGAGGGCCGCTCACCAATGGACAACCCTGCCCTCGTCCCGCTCACCGCATTGCTCGGTTGACCTGACCGAACTTCCTGCGAAAGCAGGGCGACGACCCTGCCGGCGCGTACCCGCGCGGCGACCAGCGCGACCCCGAGCGTCGCGACGGAGAGAGACATGACCGAGATCGAATGGTGGGAATATGACGACGCGGCCGAGCTGGCCGACGCGGTCGCGGGCGACATCCAGTTCGTCATCGAGAGCGCGATCGACGCGCGCGGCTCGGCGGTGATCGCGCTGGCGGGCGGCAAGACTCCCCTGCCCGCCTATGAGAAGCTGGCCCAGGCCAAGCTCGACTGGAAGCGCGTGACCATCATCCCCGGCGACGAGCGCATCGTCCCGCTGGGCGACCCGCTCTCCAACGTCACCGCGCTGGGCAAGATCTTCATCCCCAAGGGCGCACGCGTGATGCCGATCGTGCCCAAAGCGACCGACGATTATAAGGCAGCGGGCCGCTCCGCCGACGCGCTGATGCAGGACCTGCACTGGCCGCTCGACCTATGCCTGCTCGGCGTCGGCGGCGACGGCCACACCGCCTCGATCTTCCCAGGACCCGATTATGACGAGGCGCTCAACGGACCCAAGGAGCGCCGCGCGCTCGGCGTGATGCCCGATCCGCTGCCGCCCGAGGCGCCGGTGGCGCGAGTCACGCTCAGCCGTCAGGCGATCGCCACCGCGCGCGCGCTGATGATCGCGGTGGCCGGCGACGCCAAGCGCAAGGTGATCGAGGACGCCATCAAGGAGGGCGCTGGCTCGCCCTATCCGATCGGCCGCGTGCTCGCCGACGTCGAGCTGCCCGTCGACATCCACTGGGCCGCCTGAGCCGCCAACGAATACGTATTCCGACCTCGCGGGACTTGAGTGCGGCAGGCCCCTGCCGCACAACCGCGCCGCCGCGCGACGACCCGCCCGAGCCGAAAGTAGCAGCATGAATCCAGCCGTCAGCGCCGTCACCGACCGGATCATCGAGCGCTCGCGCCCGACCCGCCAGGCGTATCTCTCGCTGATCGAGCGCGAGCGCGACGGCTGGATCGGGCGTCCGCGGCTCGGCTGCGCCAATCTCGCGCATGCCTATGCCGGCACGCCCGAGGACCGCGAGGCGATGACGACACGGCACGAGGCGATGAACATCGGCCTCGTCACCGCCTACAACGACATGCTCTCGGCGCACGCGGTCTATTACCGCTACCCCGAGCAGATGAAGGTGTGGGCGCGCGAGGTCGGCGCCACCGCGCAGGTCGCGGGCGGCGTGCCCGCGATGTGCGACGGCGTGACGCAGGGCTATGCCGGCATGGAGCTGTCGCTGTTCAGCCGCGACACGATCGCGCTCAGCACCGCGGTGGCGCTGAGCCACGGCACATTCGAGGGCGCCGCGTTGCTCGGCATCTGCGACAAGATCGTCCCCGGGCTGCTGATGGGCGCGCTGCGCTTCGGCCACCTGCCGATGATCCTGATCCCCGGTGGGCCGATGCCCTCGGGCCTGCCCAACAAGGCCAAGGCGGCGGTGCGCGAGCGCTTCGCCGAGGGCCAGGCGACGCGCGACGAGCTGCTCGACGCCGAGATCCAGGCGTATCACACGCAGGGCACCTGCACCTTCTACGGCACCGCCAACACCAACCAGATGATGATGGAGGTGATGGGCCTGCACATGCCGGGTGCCGCCTTCGTCAATCCCGGCACCAAGCTGCGCCAGGAGCTGACCCGCGCCGCGGTCCACCGGCTCGCCGCGATCGGCGTGCACGGCGACGATTACCGCCCGCTCGGCGCCTGCGTCGACGAGAAAGCGATCGTGAACGCCGCGGTCGGACTGCTCGCCACCGGCGGTTCGACCAACCACCTGCTCCATCTGCCCGCGATCGCGCGCGCCGCGGGCATCGTGATCGACTGGGAGGATTTCGACCGGCTCTCCGCCGCGGTGCCGACCGTCGCAAGAGTCTATCCCAACGGCTCGGCCGACGTGAACGCGTTCGAGGCGGCAGGCGGCATGCCGTTCGTGATCCGCGAGCTGATCGGCGCGGGCTATCTCCACCGCGACCTGATGACCGTAGCGGGCGACGATCTCTCCGCCTACGGCGAGCGCCCGGTGATCGAGGGCGAGCAGCTGACGTGGCAGCCGGTCCCGGCGAGCGGCGACGAGACGATCCTGCGCCCCGCCGACCGGCCCTTCTCGCCCGACGGTGGGATGCGCATCCTCCAGGGCAATATCGGCCGCGCCTGCATCAAGGTGTCCGCAGTCGAGCGCGGGCGCTGGGTGGTCGAGGCGCCCGCGCGAGTCTTCGCCGACCAGCTCGAGGTGCTCGCCGCCTTCCGCAACGGCGAGCTCGAACGCGACGTGGTCGTGGTGGTCCGCTTCCAGGGTCCGCGTGCCAACGGCATGCCGGAGCTGCACAAGCTGACCCCGCCGCTGGGCGTGTTGCAGAACCGCGGCTTCAAGGTGGCGCTCGTCACCGACGGGCGCATGTCGGGCGCGAGCGGCAAGGTGCCGTGCGCGATCCACTGCTCGCCCGAGGCGCTCGGCGGTGGCGCGATCGGGCTGATCCGCGACGGCGATCTGATCCGGGTCGACGCCGAGGCGGGCACGCTCACCGCGCTGGTCGACGCCGACGAATGGGCGGCGCGCGCGCCCGCCGCGGCGCCCCCGCCCGCCAGCGGCATGGGACGCGAGCTGTTCGGCCTGTTTCGCGGGCTGGCCGACGAGGCGGAGAAAGGTGCCAGCGCGATACTGGCGGGCGCCGGATTGTAGTAGCGAAGGACCCTCTCCCGCGGGAAGAGGGTCGCGAGCGCGGTACCGCGACACGCATCACGGTGACCGGCGGCCCGCGCGGCGGGGAGAGGGAGAAGAGCATGCAGATCGTATCGGTGGACATCGGCGGCACCCACGCCCGCTTCGCGATCGCCGAGGTCGACAAGGGCCGCGTCCAGTCGCTCGGCGAGCCGGTGACGCTCAAGACCGCCGAGCACGCCAGCCTGCAGACCGCCTATGAGGCGTTCCGCGCGCGCCAGGGCGGCACGCTGCCCCCCGCCGCCGCGATCGCGGTGGCCTCGCCTATCACCGGCGACGTCATCCGCCTGACCAACAATCCCTGGGTGATCCGCCCCTCGCTGATCCCCGAGCGGCTCGGCGCCGAGCAATGGACGATCATCAACGACTTCGGCGCGATCGGCCATGCCGTGGCGCAGCTGCCCGCGGGCGATTTCGAGCATCTCTGCGGCCCCGACACCGACCTGCCGGGCGACGGCGTCACCACCGTCTGCGGCCCGGGCACGGGCCTGGGCGTGGCGCAGGTGTTCAAGCGCGACGGGCGCTATTGGGTACTGCCGACCGAGGGCGGGCACATGGACTATGCCCCGCTCGACGGCATCGAGGACGCTATCCTCAAGCGGCTGCGCAAGACCTACACGCGCGTCTCCGCCGAGCGCATCGTCGCCGGCCCCGGCATCGTGGCGATCTACGAGACGCTCGCCGAGCTCGAGGGCCGCGCGGTGCTGCGTCGCGACGACAAGGCGATCTGGACCGAGGCGCTGGACGGTACCGACTCGATCGCGCTCGCCGCGCTCGACCGCTTCTGCCTCGCGCTCGGAGCGGTGGCGGGCGATCTCGCGCTGGCGCAGGGCGCACAGGGCGTGGTGATCGCGGGCGGGCTCGGGCTGCGGATCAAGGACAAATTGCTGCGCTCGGGCTTCGACCAGCGCTTCGTCTCCAAGGGCCGGTTCCAGTCGATGATGGCGGCGATCCCGGTCAAGCTCATCACCCATCCCCAGCCCGGCCTGTTCGGCGCCGCGGCGGCTTTCGCGCAGGAGCATCAGTGAGACCATGAGCGATATCGAAACCGTGATGCGCACCAGCCCGGTGATCCCGGTGCTGGTGATCAAGGACGCCGCGCAGGCGCGCGGGCTGGCCGAGGCGCTGGTCGCCGGCGGGCTCAAGGTGCTGGAGGTGACGCTGCGCACCCCCGCCGCGCTCGACGCGATCCGCGCGATGAAGGAAGTGCCCGGCGCGATCGTCGGCGCGGGCACCGTCGTCACCGCCGAGCAGGTGGCGCAGGTGAAGGACGCGGGCGCCGAGTTCATCGTCTCGCCGGGCCTGTCGCAGAAGCTGGGCGAGACCATCCAGGCGAGCGGCATCCCGTGGCTCCCCGGCGTCGCCACCGCGGGCGACATCATGCGTGGGCTCGACATGGGCCTGTCGCACTTCAAGTTCTTCCCGGCCGAGACGAGCGGCGGGATCAAGGCGCTCAAGGCGCTGGCGGCGCCCTTCTACCGGTGCCGCTTCTGCCCCACCGGCGGCATCACCGAGGCGAGCGCGCCCGATTGGCTCGCGCTCGATCCGGTGCTGTGCGTCGGCGGCAGCTGGGTGACCGAAGGCACTTTGCCAGAGATCGAGGCGCGCGCGCGCGCGGCGGCGGGGCTGGCACGATAGGGCCGTCTGGGGGGTGGCGTTAGGCGCGAGCCACGGTCGCAGCGAACTACCCCGCCACCACTCCTGCCGTCATTCCGGAACAAGTCCAGGATGACGGCAGTGAGAGCGAAGGTCCCACCCGCCACGGAGTGTCTCGTGCCCACCTGAGCCGCCTATCATCCGCGCCGCATCGGACGTCAGCGGCGCGCCTTGCCCTCACTCGCGCCCGATCAGCCGCCGCGCGATACGGTCCGCCACCTCCGCGGTGGGGTCACCCGTCGC
Source organism: Sphingomonas citri (assembly GCF_019429485.1). Lineage (GTDB taxonomy): Bacteria > Pseudomonadota > Alphaproteobacteria > Sphingomonadales > Sphingomonadaceae > Sphingomonas > Sphingomonas citri. The sequence continues at coordinate 429,931 of NZ_JAHXZN010000001.1, forward strand.
CGCGGCCTCGTCCCACACCTGATCGAGCCGGCCCGGGATCTGCGCGATCCGCGCCATGACCTCGGCCTCATCGCCGTGGCCGAGATACTCGAGCCCGACATTGATGATCCCGCCCGCGTTGATGACGTAATCGGGCGCGTAGACCACGCCCGCGTCATGGAGACGCCGCCCGTCCGCCGCGGTGGCGAGCTGGTTGTTGGCGCCGCCCGCGACGATCTTCGCCTTGAGCGCAGGAATAGACTGTTCCGTCAGGATCGCGCCGAGCGCGTTGGGGCTGACGATGTCGACATCGGCGCTCAGGATCGCCTCTGGCGCGACCACGGTCGCGCCCAGTTCGGCCGCGAGCCGCTCGGCGCGCGCCTGGTCGACGTCGGCGAGCGTCAGCACCGCGCCGTCGCGCGCGAGCAACTTGGCGAGCCCGCCGCCGACCGAGCCGAGACCCTGAATCGCGACCCGCACGCCGCGCACGTCGTCGCTGCCGAGCCCGCGCTTGGCGGCGGCGCGAACGCCTAGATAAACGCCATGCGCGGTGTACGGCCCGGGATCGCCGCCCGCCGCGCCTTGCGCCACCGGCAGGCCGGAGACGTAGCGCGTTTCCTCGGCAATCACCTTCATCCGCGCCTCGGACATGCCGACGTCCTCGGCGGTGACGTAGCGTCCGCCCAGCGACTCGACCGCGCGGCCGAAGGCGCGCAGCTGCGCCTCGCTGATCGTCTCGCCCGGTCGCGACGCGAGCACCACGCCCTTGCCGCCGCCCAGCGCCAGACCCGCCATCGCGTTCTTGTAGCTCATCCCGCGCGACAGTCGCAGCGCGTCGGTCAGCGCGCGCGAATCATCGGCATAATGCCAGAAGCGCACCCCGCCCGCCGCGGGCCCGAGCGCGGTGGAATGGACCGCGACCGCCGCCTTGAGCCCGGAAGCCGGGTCGGCGAACAGGTGAAGCCCTTCATGGGCGTCGAAATCGGGATAGTCCCACAGCGAGGTCATCACGCCTCCGTCAAGCGCAGCAGAATATTACCGCGAAGCGCAATATTCGTAGCCGGCGGCCGACGCCAGCGCGAAATGCAGATGAGGGAGAAATGGGGCGATCGACGGGACTTGAACCCGCGACCCTCGGTACCACAAACCGATGCTCTAACCAACTGAGCTACGATCGCCGCGAAGGCCGGTCCCCTAGCGGGGCGCGTGGCCTCTCGTCAAGGCGCTCAGAATCTTCCTTCCACCGCGAAGGTGCGCGCCGCACCGTTGGCGACGAAGCCGCCAGCGTCGAGCCGCGCCGCGACCGTCGGGTCGGTCGGCACCAGGGTCAGCTCGGCGCGGTAGCGGCCGTCCGGCCACAGCCGCAGGTTGACGCCCTCGCCCGCCCCGCTGCTCAGCGGCAACAGCAGCGCGCCCGCGTCGCAGCGCGCCGCGCCGCTGATCGCGCCGGGCAGCGGCTGGCCGAGGAACTGCCCCGACAGCGTCGCGCGGACGCGGCCCTCGGCCTGCTCGCACGCAGAATCGACGAAGCGCACGGTGACGTCGTCGAGGTCGAGCGCGGTCACGGGCAACGGACGGAAGGCGTTGCCGGGCGTCAGCGGCCCGCGCGCGCCGATGATCGCGGCGCGGTTGCGCGCCAGCTCGACCGTGCCCGACAGCTGGCGCGACGGATCGGCGCCCGCGCCTTCCAGCGCGATCCGGGCGCGGCCGATCAGCAACGCGAGCGGCGATACGCCGGCGTCGAGATCGCCCAGCGCTATGTCGCCGAAGCGCGCCTCGACCAGCCGGCCCGACCACAGGCTGCCGGTCACCTCGCGCGCGGTGAAACCCTGCGCGTCGAGCCCGGCCCAGCCGAGCGCCAGTCGCATCGGCAGGAAGGTCAGCACCGCCAGCACGAACAGCGCGATGAAGAGCGCGCGGCGCCCGGTAGCGAGCCGGATCCGCATCACTCGCCCCGCTGGCGCAGGCTGAGCTGCGCGGTGACGCTGCCCGCGCCGCTGCCGGTGACGCTGAGCGAGTCAACCAGGATGCCCTCCTGCTCCAGTCCCGCGACCCAGCGCATCAGCGCCCCGGCGCGCGCGCTGGTGATCGAGGTGCGGACCTGATCGGGCGCGACCACGTCGAGCGAGGCCAAAGCGAAACCCGCCGCATCGGCGCGCGCGCGCACCACGTCGGCGAGCGAGCCGCCGAGCGCGGTGGGGCCACGGCGCTGGAGCGACTTGACCTGGGTGAGCCCGCTCTGCGCCGCCCCCAGCCGCACCACCGCGTCGGTATAGCGCGCCCGCGACGACGAGAGGCCATTGCGCACCGGCAGGATCACCGCCGCCCAGATCAGCGTGAGGACCAGCAGCACGACCATCACCGCGATCAGCCGCCGCTCGCGCAGCGAGCGCGACTCGAACCAGGCGCGCGCGGGGTTCACGGCCGCACCGTCATGTCGCCGGTGAGCCGGTTGTTGGCCTGCTGGAACACGCTCGACTCCACCGTGAAGCCCGCGCCGGCGAGCCGCTGCTTGATCGTATTGGCCTGCGCCTCGCCGGCGAGCGAGAGCGACACGCGCAGCGATCCGTTAGGCTCAAACTGGAGCGCGGTGACCTCGCTCTCCGGCACCGCGTCGACGATCGCGTAGATCGCCGCGGCGGTGCGAGTGAAGCCCTGCCCCGGTCCGCGCAGCCGCGTCAGCCGCTCGCCGAGCAAGCGTGCCGAGTCGCCCGCGTTCGCACCGCGCGGCAGCGCCTGGCGCGCCACCGTGTCGGCCTGCGCCTCGATCGCGTCGGCGCCGAAGGAATAACGCAGGATCCGCACCAGATCGATCGCGAGCGTGGCGAGCAGGATGCAGCCGACCAGCACCGCCATGCGGCGCAGCAATGCCCAGTCGACCACGCGCTGGCGCCGCCGCGCGAAGGCGCCTTGGCGCAGGTCGATCGCGGGCGCGGCGATCGCGGCGACCGCGGCGCCGCGCACCGCGTCGCGCGCGAGCGGCGACGGGCGCTCGCCCCCGGTGATCAGCTCGGTGAGCAGCGGCTCGTCGGCCCAGCCGCTGGTGCGGCCGCGCACCACCCGCTGTCCCGGCAGATCGGCGGCGACATAGCCCGCCTCCGGCACGGGCAGCAGCAGCGGCGCGGGAACGATCGCGCCCGGGTCGATCCCGGCCCGCGCGAGCGACTCCAGCCAGGCTGCCATGCGCGCCGGCGCCACCACCGCGATCGCGCGCTCGCCGCCCTTCTCACCCCCCACCGCGACGTGGAGCTCCTGCGCCGGCTCGGCAGTGGCGTCACTCACCACCACGCGCGCCGCGGCGAGCGCCTGCGCGGGTGAGCGGGCGGGCAGCTCGGCCCAGTGGAGCGTCACCGCGTCGGCGGGGGCCACGGCGATAACCGGCACTTCCTCGTCGCGCACAGGGACACCCTCGCCCTCGCGCTCGACCTGGTCGTCGCGGATCCGCCACCAGCGCCACGGCTGGTCGTCGGCAGGGGGCAGGAAGAGGAGCGTGGCAGCGGTCATGGCGCATCTCCCCATTGCCGCGTCACGAGCCGGACGGGAAGGGTCCGCGCGTCGATCAATCCCTGTTCGTGCAATTCCGCGGTGCCGAGCGTCACGTCGACGCGCAGCGCGAACCATACGGTCTTGACGCTGGTCGACTGCGCGGCGCCGACCTGCGAGGCGCCGCCGCTCTGGGTCGAGAGCTGTGCCCACATCTGGTCGACGGTCGACCATCCGTTGGGCGGCCGGCGCAGCAGCACGCCCTGCGCCGCCTCGACGCTGAGCGACTCGCCCACCAGCATCGCCAGCAGCGGTGCCTGCTCGGGCAGCATTGTGTTGACGTTGAAGACGTTGCGCTGCGCCAGCGGCAGCGTGCAGAGGTAGGGACGAAGCACGCGATACACTTCGGGCGTGACGCCGCGCACCCCGCGCAGCTCGCTGACGTCCGCCATCAGCACGCCCGCTGTGCGATAGCCGCGATAGTCGTTGTCCTCGGCGCCGCCGGGGAGCGGGCTGTCGTCACTGTCGATCCAGTCGGCCGCCGCCGCGGCGACGCGGTCGCCGTCGGGCACACGCAACAGCCGCGCCAGCCGCTGGAATTGCTGGAGCGACTCGATGTTGACGGCGTAGCTGCCGTCGGGTGCGCGCAGGACGAGGCTGTTGAGGTTGAAGCAATTGCCGCCGTCGGTGACGCGCGCGGTGGCGGAACCGCCCGGGATCGGCAGGCCGAACGGCCGACCGCTCCATCCCCCGGTCAGCGCGACCCGGTCGCGTGCCTGGCTCAGCAGCGAGGTCACGCGCGTGGTCGCCAGCGTCTCGGCGGCATAGGCGTAGCCGCGCGCGGCGTCGAGCGCGACCGCGTTGGCCGCCAGCCGGGTCGACAGCCGCAGCCGCTCGAGCGCGCTGGCCGCCATGACGGAGATCACCGCGACGAGCAGCAGCACCGTCAGCAGCGCGGCGCCGCGCTCACCGTGGCGCATCGTCACCTCCCGGCACCCGCGCCGGCGCGCCCGACCCCGGCGACACCGTGCCGCCGCCCGCGCCGCCACCCGGCGCTCCGCTGCCGCTCTCCTGCACGCGCCCCGCGCCGGTGCCGACGAGGAACAACAGCCGGTACAGCCGCGAGTCGGCGCGGGTCACCACCAGCTCCACCGCCTGGGGCAGTGCGGCGCGCGGGTTGCCCTGCCAGGTGTCACTCCAGGCGCCCCGATAGCGGAAGCGCAGCTGCACCGTGCGCACGCGGTCGAGCAGCAGCGCCGGCGGCAGTGCCGCCGCACCGTCGAGCGCCGGATAAGCGACACGCTCGAGGCCGTCGCCGGCGAGGCGATATTCCACTTTCTGGAGCTCGGCGCGCGGGGCCTGATCGGGGTTGCTCCACCCGGCGCGGACCAGCCGCAGCAGCGGCGTCGCGGCGGCATCGCCGCTGAAGGCGGGCAGCAGCACGCCGTTCACGTCGCGCGTGTTGCGATCCTGCGCCTGGGCCAGGTCGGCGGTGAGGATCGAAGAGAGCCGGCTCAGTGCGCCGGTGTCGTCGAGCGCGACCTCGCTCGCGCCCTGCGCGCGCACGCTGAAGGCGAGCAGCGCGACGCCCGCGGCCGCGATCATGCCGAAGATCATCAGCGCGATCATCACCTCGACCAAAGTGAAGCCGGCGTCGCGACGCGTGCTCATCCCGCCACGTCCACCGACAGCGCGGGCGCTGGCGGGCGTACCATCGTCATGCGGCCGAGCACCGCGCCGCTGGAATCGCTCACGCTGACGTCGACCCGCATCACGTCGCCGTCGCCGAGCGGCTGTACCTCGCGCACCCAGGTCCAGGCGCGGCCGCCGTTCTGCTCCACGCCGGAGGAGCGCCCCCGCACGGGCGGCTCGGCGTCGGTCACTGCCTCGATCGCGACGTTGCGCGCCACCGCCTGCGCCAGCAGCGTCGCCGAGAGGATGCCGGTCGAGCGGATGGTCTGCCCCTCCAGCCGGATCAGCGCCAGCGCGGCGAGGCTGAACACCGCCAGCGCCACCATGATCTCGATCAGCGTGAAGCCGCGCTCAGCCCGCGACATGCGCGCGCCCGTCGGGCTCGATCACGACGTCGGTGCGCGCGCCCTCGCGCGTCAGCGTGATCGTCAGCGGGCGGTCGGCCAGCCCGGTGGTGTCGAAGGTGACGCGCTCACGCACCAACCCCGCGGCCGCGGTGCCGGGACGCCACTGCTCGACCCCGAGCGGCGGCTCCATCGGCGACCAGCGCCCGCCGCGCCACTGGTCGAAGCCGTAGCCGGTCTCGGTCACCCACAGGCTGACGGGACGCGACTCGACGATCGCGGCATCGTGCGCGCTGCGCGCGCGGGCGGCGAAGCGCGCCGCCTCGTCCGCCAACCGGCCGCGCGTATCGGGCATGGCGAGCACCGCCGCGGCCGAGGCGAGACCGATGACGGTGATCACGACCATGAGCTCGATGAGGGTGAAGCCGCTGGAGGGGCGCGAAGGCCCGCGGCGCTGCACGCGCGCTGCTCGTGCTTTCACCACCGTCCCCTCTCCTGCCGTCATCCCGGACTTGTTCCGGGATCCACTGTTCCGCAGGAGCCGCGGCTCCGGAATGCGCGGACGAGTGGATCCCGGACCAAGTCCGGTATGACGGAGGAATGTAAGGAAGACGCAGGATTCCGGCTCGGGCCGGGCGCCGCGCGCACCGCGCCCCGCGACCCGAGGCCGCCCGCGCTTACTGCCAGGAGCCGATGTCGGCATCGATCCCCTCGCCGCCGTCCTTGCCGTCGGCACCCAGGGTCCACACGTCGGCAGCGCCGTGCTGGCCCGGCGAGGCGTAGAGATAGTCGCGGCCCCACGGGTCCTTGGGCAGCTTCTTGACGTAGCCGCCGGTCTGGTAGCGCGCCGCGTCGGCGCCCGCGGGCGCGGTCACCAGCGCCTGGAGGCCCTGCGACGTCGTCGGGTAGCTGCCGATCTGCAAGCGATAGAGTTCCAGCCCCTGCTCGATCGTGGCGATGTCCGCCTTGGCCTTCTGGATCCGCGCGGTGTCGCCCGAGGGCAGTACGTTGAGCGCGACGATCGTGGCGAGCAGGCCGATGATCACGATCACCACCATCAGCTCGACGAGGGTGAAGCCGTTCTTCTTCTTGCGGCGCTTTGTCTGTTCGGTGTGCATCAGGGGTCTCACTGGCCGGCCAGGGTGTTGAGCTGGAGGATGGGTAGCAGGATCGACAGCACGATCGTGGCGACGATCGCGCCCATCACGACGATGATCAAAGGTTCGAGCAGCGACAGCGCGGTGGCGGTGAAGCGATCGAACTCGCGCTCGAGATAGTCGGCGGCGCGCTCGAGCATCTCGTCGAGGCGCCCCGCCGCCTCGCCGCTGGCGGCGAGATAGACGAGCAGCGGCGGGAACACGCCGGTGCGGCGCATCGCGGTGGAGAGGCTGCCGCCGCCTCGAATCGAGTCGGTGATCTCGTCCGACGCCGCCTTGAGCCGGCGGTTGTGGATCGTGCCGGCGGTGAGCGTCAGCCCTTCGAGCAGCGGTAGCCGGCTGGCGACCATGGTCGAGAGCGTGCGCGCGATCCGCGCGGCGTGGAGGTCGCGCAGCAGCCGACCAATCAGCGGGACGCGCAGCAGCCAGGTGTCGAAAGCGAGCCGTATCGGCGGCTGGCGCAGCGCGACCACGGCGCCGCCGACCGCCCCGACCACGATCAGCAGCAGCAGCCACCACCAGCCGACCAGCAGGTCGGACAGCGCGATGATCATCCGCGTGAGTAGCGGCAGCTCCTGCCCGACGGTGTCGAACTGCTCGACCACCTGCGGCACCACGAAGGTCATCAGCGCGATGACCACGCTGAACGCCACCGCCGACAGCACGCTGGGATAGGCCATCGCGGTGAGCAGCTTGCCGCGGATCTCCGCCTGCCGCTCGAGCAGGGCGGAGAGTCGCTCCATGATCTCGGGCAGCGTCCCCGAGCTCTCGCCCGCGGCGACCATGGCGCGGTAGAGCGGCGGGAAGCTCTTCGGCTCGCGCGCCATCGCGTCGGCGAGCCGACGTCCCTCGACCACGCCGCTGTGAACGGTCTGGACGATCGCGCGCACGCTCTCTTGCTCGGTCTGGCGCGTGATGGTGCGCAGCGACTCCTCCAGCGGCGAGACGCGGTTGAGCGTGGCGAGCTGGCGCGTGAACAAGGTCAGCTGCTTGCCCGACATCTTGGCGCGGCCGAGCTCGAGCCCGAACAGCGGGCGCCGCCGCGTCGAGGGCGCGCTGCCCGGCTCGATCCGGACGACGTAGAGGCGGCGGCGGTCGAGCGTCGCGCGCGCGGCGGCGAGATCGGCCGCGGCGACATGCCCGCGCGTCTCGTTGCCGCGCGTATCGATCGCGAGATAGTCGAAGTCAGCCATGAGGGGTGGCCGTGGACAGTGATCGCAGAGCAGTGTGGCAAGGCGTTCCCGCCCCACCACGTCCGTCATCCCCGCGGAGGCGGGGATCCATACACGCTGACGTCGCGGCTTCATCGCGAAGGTCCGCGCGTCTGGATCCCCGCCTGCGCGGGGATGACGGTGGTAGTGCGGGAAAGCGGCGGCCTCGATCACGCATCGGTGATGGCCAGCTCGGCGGCGTCGGCGTTCTCGCTGCGCGACACGCGCACCGCTTCCTCCGCGGTCGTCTGGCCGTTCTCGACCAGCCGGCGCGCCGCGATCGCGAGCGTGTCGCCGGTGGCGAAGGCATGGCGCGCGATCGCGTCCTCGTCGCCGCCCTCGTTGATCATGCGGCGCACCACCGCGTCGACGCGCACCGCCTCGAACACGCCGATGCGGCCGCGGAAGCCGGTGCGGTTGCACTGCTCGCAGCCGACCGCCTCGTACACGGTCGCGCCCGGATCGACCCCGAGCAGTGGCGCCACCGTCTCGCTCGCGCGCACCGCGCGGCGGCAGTTGGTGCACAGCCGCCGCACCAGCCGCTGCGCGATCACCGCGCGCAGGGTCGAGGCGAGCAGGAACGGCTCGACCTTCATGTCGCGCATGCGGGTGATCGCACCCACCGCGTCGTTGGTATGGACGGTGGAGAGCACGAGATGCCCGGTGAGCGAGGCCTGGACCGCGATCTCGGCGGTCTCGCGGTCGCGGATCTCGCCAACCATCACCACGTCGGGGTCCTGGCGCAGGATAGCGCGCAGACCGGCGGCGAAGGTGAGTCCGACCTTGCTGTTCACCTGCGTCTGCCCGACGCCCTCGACCGCATATTCGACCGGGTCCTCGACCGTCAGGATGTTGCGGCTGCCGTCGTTGAGGAGGCGCAGCGATCCGTAGAGCGTCGTCGTCTTGCCGCTGCCCGTCGGTCCGGTGACGAGCACGATGCCGTTGGGTTCGGCGATCACCTCGCGCAGCAGAGCGTACATCGCCGGCGTCATGCCGAGCGCGTCGAGGTCGATGCCGGCATTCTCCTTGTCGAGGATACGCAGCACCACGCGCTCGCCGGCGCGGCTGGGCAGCGTCGAGACGCGGACGTCGAGCAACTTGCCGCCGAGCGTCAGCCCCATGCGCCCGTCCTGCGGGACGCGGCGCTCGGCGATGTCGAGCCGCGCCATCACCTTGATGCGGCTCACCACCACCGGCGCGACGTGCGGCGGCATGCGCAAAGTCTCGCGCAGCACGCCGTCGATCCGCATCCGCACCACCAGCCCGGTCTCGTACGGCTCGATGTGGATGTCGGACACGCCGTTGCGCGCGGCGTCGGCGATGATGCCGTTGATCAGCCGGATCGCGGGGGCGTCGTCGGCGGTGTCGAGCAGGTCCTCCGCGGTGGGCAGCCCCTCGGCGAGCAGGTCGAGCTCGTCGCCCATGCCGACCGCGGCGGCCGCGGTGGCCTGGCCGTCCATCGCGTAATTGTCGCTGAGCAGGCGGTCGAACGCCGCGACCGGCACCACCGCCACGTCGAAGGCGCGGCCGAGCACGCGGCGCACCTCGATCAGCGCACGCGGGTCGGCCCCCTCGCGCAGCGCCACCTTGGGCGTCCCGACCGTCCCGCCCTGATCGAGCACCACGCCGAACTTGCGCGCGAAGGAATACGGAAGCGCCGCCGGCGGCAGCACCGCGGGCGGCACCGTCACCCCGTCACCGGGCGGCGGCAGCGGCGCGGCGACGGCGTCGATCTCGGCTCCGGTGCGCACGATCACTTCCGCTTGCCTCCTCCTGGGATCACGGTGGTGGAGTTGCGATAGACCGGCACCGCCACCCGCGGGTCCTCGATGCTGCCCGGCTGGCCCGCCGGGGGCAGCGGCGGGGTCGCGCCCATATAGTCGCGCACCAAGGTGTCGATGGACGGCTCGGACAGCGGCTCCTGCGCCGCCTGCTGGAGGCGGAGATAGCCGTAGCGCTGCTCGGTGACGCGGCGATTGTCGGCCGCGCTGCGGATCACGGTCGGGCGGATAAAGATCATCAGATTGGTCTTCGAGCGGCTCTTGGCGCGCGACTTGAAGAGGTTGCCCAGCAGCGGGATGTCGCCGAGCAGTGGGATCTTCTCGATCGTGCGGCGTTCCTCGTCGGAGAGCAGCCCGCCGATCACCCCGATCGCACCGTCGTCGACGGTCAGCACGGTCTCGACCTCGCGCTTGTTGAGGATCAGGTCGGAGTTGTTGTTCGACACGGGCCCCGCGATCGAGCTGACCTCGAGGTGGAGGTTCATCTTGATCGTGCCCGAGGAGTTCACCTGCGGACGCACGTCGAGCCCGATGCCGACATTCTGCCGCTGCGTGGTGCGGAAGGCATTGTCGAAATTGTTCGACAGCGCCTCGCCGGTGGTGATCGGGATCTCCTGGCCGACGAGCGTGTGCGCCTCCTGGTTATCGATCGTCATGATCTGCGGCACCTGGAGCAGGTTCGACGTGTTGTCGCGCTTCACCGCGTTGATGATCGCGCCGAAGACGGTGCTGCCGATCTGACCGCCGAAACCGCCGAACCCACCCGACGATCCGATAATCGACTGGATCGCCGACTGCGTCAGCGTGTCCGACGGAGTGTTGTTGGTCACGGTCGTGGTGACGCCGTTGGCGATCGTGGTGGTGGTCGAGCTCGCCAGCTCGCGCGCGCCGATCGCGCCGGCGATCTGGAGGATGTTGGGCGCCGAGTTGCTGAAGGTCGAGGCCGCGAAGGCGCCACCATCGAGGTTGCCGAGGATGAACTGCGCGCCGAGCTGGTTGACGGTCGAGTCCGACACCTCGGCGACGATCGCCTCGACCAGCACCTGCTGGCGCCGCTGGTCGAGCTGCTTCACCACGTCGGACAGCTGGCGCTGGATGTCGGCCGGCGCGGCGATCACGATCGCGTTGGCGCCGGCATAGCGGGTCACCACCGCCGCGGTGCGATTGCCTTGGCCGGTGATCGCGGCTTGCTGCGGCTGGCTGCCCGACTGCTGCGTGGTCGATTGCGTCGGCCGCGAGCGCGTCGCCGGCTGCGGCGTCGCGCCCACGCCGGTCGACCCGGTGCTCGAGCTGCTCAGCCCCGAGCGGGTGAGCGCCTGCTCCTCGATCGCGTCGGGCGCCTGGCCGACGAGCTGCTGGAGCACCGGCAGCAATTGGTTGGCATCGGCATTCTCTAGGAAGACGACGCGTATCTCGGTGGCGTTGCGCGCGCTTTGGTCGAGCTCGCGCGCCAGTGCCGCCAGCCGCGCGACGGTCTGCGGGTCACCGCGCAGCGCCACCGCGTTGGAGCTCTCGATCGCCACCGCCGAGGCGCCGCCCGCCGCCGCCGCGGCGCCGCCCGCGCCACCGCCGCCGATCAAGCCCTGGAGCGCGGTCGCGACCTCGCTGGCGCGCGCGTTCTTGAGCGGGATGATGCGTGTCGCCGACGTGTCCGAGTCGATCCGCCGCACGACCTCGCGCACGCGACGGACGTTGTCGGCGAAGTCGACCACCACCAGGCTGTTGCCGCCGCGGTTGGCGGTCACCGAGCCCTGTGCGCTGACCAGCGGGCGCACGGTGTCGACCGCCTGCGCGGCGTCGACCGAGCGCAGCCGGATGATCTCGGTGACGAGCTGGTTGCGCGGCGCGCCCGCCAGGCCGATCCGCCCGGGCTGGCTCGCCGCATTGTCGATCGGTTGCACGCGGAAGGCGCCGTTGGCGCTCGGCACCGCGACCAGGCCGTTGGCGCGCAAGGTCGAGAGGAACACCTCGAGATATTCGGAGCGCGACAACGGGCGATCGGTGACCACGGTCACTTTGCCCTGGACGCGATTGTCGATGATGAAGGTGCGTCCGGTCACCTTGGCGGCGTCGGCGATGAAGGCGCGGATATCGGCGTCGCGCACGTTGAGCGTGGTCTGCGCGAGCGCGGGCTGCGCCGCGGCGGCGAGCGCGAGGGGAGCGAGGAGGACGTGGGGACGCTTCATCATTTTACCGGAATGGAGAGGGCGACGGTCTGGCCGTTGCGCTGGACGGTGACCGGGACCGCGCCGCCGGGGGCGCGCTCGCGCGTAAACTGGTCGAGGTCGGCCGGGCCGGACACCGGACGACCCGCGACCTGGGTGACGACGTCGCCGTCGCGCAGCCCCGAGGCGCGGAAGGCATTGCCGCCCTGCCCGCGCACCGTCAGCCCGACCACGCGGCCGCCCTCGATCTGCGGGATGGCGGTGATGTCGGTCCGCAGCCGGTCGGGCGACATCGCGCCCCCGCCGGCGTCAGAGTCGCGCGGTACGCGCGGATCCGGGCCTGGCCTTGCCGCGGGGGCCGCGCCGGGTGGAGGCACGTCGGCACTCGGCTTTGTCGACTGGTCGAGGAACAGGTCCTCGCGCGCGCCGCCGCGCTCGAGCGTGACATGGTCGAAGGCCACGCCGCGCAGCACCACGCCGGGCACGACCTCCTCGCCGACGCTGACGCTGCGTTGCAGACCGTCAGGCCCCGCCAGGATCGCTGCGCCGCGCGCCTGCGCGTCGTCCATCCGCGTGCCGAACAGCGTGAGCTGAAGCGAGGTGACCACCGCGGGCCCCTGGGCCGGCTGCGCGCCGCTCACCCGGTAGAAGGGATCGACGCTGCCGAGCACGCCGGCGGGATCGACCGGGATCGTCGGGCCGGTCGGAACCCAGGCGCCGAGCGGCGACACCGGGGTGACGATCACCCACATCAGCCGCGCGCATTGCACCGCGAGCCCGGCGAGCAGCAGCAGCTCGACCGCCGAGTAAGCGTTCACCACCGGCAACCGCCGCAGGATCGCCCGTGCCCGGGCGTCGAACTTCAAACGCATGCGCTCGGCTGAACTCCCTGCGCCACCACGATAACCCTGTTACATCGGCGTCGGCGGCTTGTGTAATATTTCTGTGGCTGGTTCGACTTGCTTCAGGTGGAATATAGCAGGCCCATGGCGACCGACCCCATCATCGCGCGACTGAGTGCGCAGCCGCTGATCCAGCGTGTCCCCTCGTCCAAGCTGACCTTGTTCATCCGACGTGATTTCCTCAGCCCGGAGGAATGTGCCGCGCTCATCGAGCTGATCGACGCGGATCGGCGACCCTCGACCATCGCCGACCCGAACGGCGACACCGCCTTCCGCACCAGCGAGACGTGTGACCTGCGCGACGACGATCCGCTCGTCGCCGCGATCAACCGGCGCCTCGCCGACTTCGCCGGACTCGACCCGGGGCATGGCGAGCCGCTGCAAGGACAGCGCTACGCGGTGGGGCAGGAGTTCAAGGCACATACCGATTATTTCGAGCCGACCGGGGCCGACTTCGCGCGCTATTGCAGCGTGGCGGGTAACCGGACCTGGACGATGATGGTCTACCTGAACGCCCCCGAGGCGGGGGGCGCGACGCGCTTCAAGGCGATCGACAAGACGATACAGCCCGAGCCGGGCAAGCTGGTCTGCTGGAACAATCGTCGCCCCGACGAAACGCCCAACCCCGCCACGCTCCACCACGGCATGAAAGTGCGCGCCGGGGTGAAGTACGTGATCACGAAATGGTTTCGCGAGCGACCCTGGATCTGAGCGGCGACCGGCGTGTGACACCGCCGGCCACCGCGGCCGATCAGAAGCTGACGCTGGCGCCGAGCGTGAAGAGGCGACCCAGCCGATAGCGATTGATGTCGACCCGGTTGCCGCCGTCGAAGGTCTGGAACTCCTGGTAGCGCGTGCCCGTGAGGTTGCGCGCCTCGGCCTTGATCTCGACCTTCTGCCCGACGAGCTCGATCTGCTGGCGCATCACGAAGTCGAGCCGAATGCCGGGCTTCTCGATGATGTCCGGCTGGAAGCCAGAGCCGTCGAGCAGCGAGGGACCGCGGTTCGTCACGCGCTCGCTGGCGTAGTTGAACAGCAGCGTCGCCTGGGTGCCGTTCTCGGTGTCCTCGTACCCCAGCTGCAGGTTGACGAGATGGTCCGACTGGCCGGTGAGCGGCGCGCCGTCGCGGAACAGCGAGCGCGCCGGCGCGAAGTTCGCCTGGCAGCCCCCGAGGGTCGTCCCCTCGAGCACACCCGGCACGCAGCTGCCGTCGGCGGTGATCGCCGAGTGGGTCCAGGTGTAGTTGGCGATCAGCACCGCACGCTTGCCCGCCATGCCGGCGGAGATGAAGTCCAGCGGGACATACTTCTGCGCCTCGACCTCGGCGCCGTAGAGCTTGGCGCGCGGCAGGTTGGTGAAGCCGGTCTGGAGCCGCGCATCGGGCGTCGGGAAGAAGCCGACCTGCTCGATCGGATTGTCGATCCGCTTGTAGAAGCCCGCCAGCGTGACGCGCTGGTCGCGCGCGAAGAACCACTCGTATCGCGCCTCGAGGTTGTACAGCTCCGAGTCCTTCAGGCGCGGGTTGCCGAAAAACAGTCGGTCGGATTCGAAGTCGCGAAACGCCTGAGGAGCGAGTTCGCGAAATTGCGGCCGTGCAATCGTCTTCGACGCGGCGAGGCGCAGCTGCTGATTGCTGGCGAAGTTCCAGGTGATCGTCGCCGCCGGCAAAAAGTAATCGTTCTTGAGCCGCGTCGAAGTGGCGTTGATCGGAGTGACTCGCTGAGTCGCGGTCTCGTAGCGGAGGCCGATGATCGCGCGCAGCCCGTCGAGCGCCTCCGCCTCGACCTGAGCGTAGCCGGCGTGGACGCGCAGCAGCGCGTCATATTCGTACGAGCCGTTCTGCCCCGCGTCGAAGCGCATCTGCACCGCAGTGTCCGCCGGGTTGCCCGAGACCGGGGTCGGGCAACCGTTCACCACGTCGGGCGAGAGCAGATAGTCCGGACGCAGCAGGTTGCAAGGGAACGGGATCGCGCCGCCCGTGGCGGTCTGGTAAACGAACGGCAGACGCGTCGAGGTGCGGTCGTTCTCCGAGAAGTAATAGCCCGCGGAGAGGGTCATCGGACGCTCGCCCGGGATCTTGTACGCCACGTCGGCCTGCCCCGAGTAGAGATCCTCGTTGAGCTCGCTGAACACCACCGTCGCGAAGCGGTCGAACGCGTTGGTCGCCTGCCACGCGCCCGGGCAGTTGAGCCCGCGGTCGCTCACCGGCACGTCGCCGGTCTGGTCGCTCAGGCTGGTATTGCAGAGGTAGATGAACTGCCGCTCATAGGGCGAGTTGCGCTGCGTGTTGGCATAGGCGCCGCGCACATCGATCGACAGATCGGTGACCGGCTTGAACTCACCGACGAGCTGGGTCTCGATCAGCTTGCGTTCGAACCAGTTGGTGTTCTGCTGGAAGAGCGGGTTGCCGCTCGAGTTGTTGTACACGGTCGCGCCCGAAGCGCGGCCCTGCTTGAGCGTGTCGTGGATGTAGACGTTGGTCCAGCGCACCTTGTTCTCGCCAAACTCGGCGCCGAAGCCGAGCAGGCCGTTCACCACCGCGCGATTGTCGGTGATGACGGTGTGGAAGTCGTTGCGCAGCGTGCCGTCGACGCTGACCGTGTCCTGCTGCGTCGCGTCGCGCGTGCGCCAGGTGTTCGACACGCCCAGGCTACCGATCAGCCCGACGCGGGTGCCGCCGATGTCACCGGTGACGCCGAGGTCCATGCTGCCCGAGTAATTGGCGGGCGTATCGGTGGTGCGCTGAAGCAGGGTGGTGCGCGCGTTGGAGAGCTGGAGCACCTGCGCGCTCGGGATCACGCCGTTGCCGGTCGGCGCCTGCTTGATGAAGTCGGGAACGTTGCGCTCGCCACCGTCATAGCCGAGCCAATCGGTCTTGGAGCCGAAGTAGGTGTAACCCAGCTTGGCGGTGGTCTCGGTGTCGATCCCGCCCGAGGCGCCCACGGTGAAGAAGTTCTCGTCCGGGATCGCCTTGGTCGTGAGATTGATCACGCCACCGCCGAACTCACCCGGATAGTTGGCGGAGTAGGTCTTCTGCACCAGCGCCGAGCCGACCACGGTCGTCGGGAAGATGTCGAGCGGCACGGTGCGGCGCAGCGGCTCGGGGCTCGGCAGCGGCGAGCCGTTGAGCAGCGCCGAGGAGTAACGATCGCCCAGCCCGCGCACGAAGACATAGCCGTTGCCGACTACCGACAGGCCGGTAACGCGGGTCAGCGCGCCGGCGATGTCGCCCTCGCCCGTGCGCGCGATGTCGGCGCTGGAGAGGACGCTGACGACCTGCGCGGTGGCCCGGATCGTGTTGGGGATGTTACGCCCGACGACGACGATGTCGCCGCCGCCGCTGGCGTCGAGCCCCGGCGCGGAGACCTCGGCCTGGGGCTCGTTTGCCGCAGTGTCGGTGCCCTGCTCCGTACCGGGCGTCGCGGTGGTGGTTGCCTCGGCCTGCGCCGCCGGCGCGGCGTCGGGGTTGGTGGTGGTACTCGTCGGCGGCGGCCCGGCGGGCGCCGAGGTGGTGGGCGTGCCGGCCTGCGGCGCGACCTGCGCCAGCGCCGCGGGGGCGACCAACGTGGTCGTCAGGAGGAGGAACGAGGCGAAGGGGCGCTGGCGCATGGCGGAAGGTTCCAGTCTGTTTCTATGAGCGGGCCCGGGGCGGCGCTGAGAGGCGCTCCCCGGGCTCCGCCGAGCATCACGAGGGCTGGTGGCGCCTCAGCGGCCCTGGCACTGGAAGTAGACCGAGTTGAAGGTCGGCGGCCCGACGTCCTGGAGCGCGCTGTCCGCGGCGCGGATCGTGGTACGCGTGGCACCGTCGCCCGCGCCGGCGATGATGTTGACGCAGGCACCGCCGCTCGCCGTCTTCACGACACCGTTGACGAATGCGAAGTCCGCACCGCCGCGCAGGCGGATCGCGGCGGGCGCCGAGTTCGTCTGGACGAAGGTGAAGTTGGCGTAGCGCCCGTAGGTTCGCGGCAGCAGGTCCTCGGCTCCGTTTGAGTCGATCTCGGTGGCGAACGAGTCGGCGGTGGAGCCCGACGCCTTCTGCGCGGCGATGATGAACTGCATGAAGCCGCGCCAGCCATTGTCGACGTCGAACCCGTCGTCGTCGGCGCCGGTCACGACGAAGTACTTCAGGTTGGTCGCCCCGCCGAAGATCTCGACGCCATCGTCCGACGAATTATGGCTCTGGACGTGATCGATCGTCGTGCCCGAGCCGGTGCCGCCGAGCGTCAGGCCCTGCAGTTCGTTGCCCTCGCTGATCGCGATCCCGGTATAGCGGATCTGCACGTACTGGAGCGTGCCCGAGCTGTCCGCCTGGTTGGTGCCGCCGTAGAAACGGCCGGTAACGCCCTCGATCGCCTGCTGGCAGGTCGGCGAGCTGCCGTTGGCGTCGTTCGGGCCGGTGCCCGCGGCGCATACCGCGGTCGGCGCACGGCCGAGTAGGACCACACCGCCCCACAGGCCCTGGGTCGCATCCGAAACGCCATTGCTGGCGAGATTCTGCTGGGCGGTGAAGATGATCGGTGCGTCGGCGGTGCCCACGGCGTTGAGGCGACTGCCGCGGTTCACCAGCAGAAGGTCGTTCGACGTCTCGGACGAGTCGGCGGCGAGGACGACGCCTGCCGCTATGGTCAGCGTCACACCCGTGGTGGCGTTGATGTCACCCACCTCGGTCTGCCCGCGGAAGCGGTAGAACACGCCGGCGATCTTCGGCAGCGTCAAGTCCGAGGTGATCTGCTGCGGCAGACGACAGGCGCGGAAGGTCTGCACCAGACCGTCGTCGGTCGTGCCGGCCGGACAGGCCGCCGCCGAACCGCCGGTCCCGATGGCAGGCACCGCGGTGCAGCTCGCGCTGTTGAGGAAGCTCGCCGCGGTCGAGCTACAGGTCCAGCCGGAGAAGGCCGAGTCGTTCGGGCCGCTCAGCGCGCCTACATAGCTGGTGTTCTGGATGAAGCTGGTGTTGCCGAGCACCGTCTGCGGGTTGCTAGCGGCCGCCAGCGAGGTGCCGCTGATCGGATAAACGCCGTTGAGCGTGTTGCCGAAGCCCTGCAGATTGTTGTTCTGGCCGGCGTTGAGGATCGCGACCTGTTCGTCGGCGGTCACGGTGACCCCGGACTGGGTCGTCGCCAGCGCGATCTGCGCGTTGGTCAGCGCGGTCGGCGTGGCGGTGCCAGTCGGCGTCGGCGTCGGCGCGGGCTGAACGATCGTGATCGGCAGGCTGCCAGCGCCCGGCGAGGCGACGTCGTCCGCGCCGCACGAGGCGAGGAACAACGTGGCGGAGGTCGCCAGCAGGAACTTGCTGCGACGGCTGAAGCTGACCATGACTCACTCCCTGTTAGGACGAGCCCCGCGCTGGGGCCCGGTGCGGCGAGTCGAACTGTGTGCGCCCGCTCGCTCCCTGAGCAGCGCCGCTAGGCGCGCAGGATGACAGCTGAATGAGTCTTCAAAGACGGTTCGGCGTCGTTTCCGTTACGCTTACGTGACAGAGACGATCGTGCCCCGAAGTGGGACCAGGCCGGTGTCAGGCGCGTGTTCCTGCGCGCGCAGGAACCCAAAGCCGCGAACGCCGAGGCTAGTCCCGCCGGACTCCTGCTGACGCAAGAGCACGCTGTTCCAGGACATCGCTCACGATGACAGGCGCCACATACGAGAAGCCCCGCCCGTCACGGAAACGAGCGGGGCGTTCGGGCCGATCGGATGGTGGGCGCGACAGGGATTGAACCTGTGACCCCACCCGTGTGAAGGGTGTGCTCTACCGCTGAGCTACGCGCCCATCCGCGTCGGGAGCGGCGCAACTACGGGAGCGCGCCGGCCCTGTCCAGCACTTAATTGAGCGAGTCCTTCAGCACCTTGCCCGCCTTGAACTTGGGCTGGCTCGACGCCTTGATCGTCATCGGCTCGCCGGTGCGCGGATTGCGCCCCGTCGACGCCTTTCGCCGGCTGACCGCGAAGGTGCCGAAGCCGACCAAGCGCACCTCATCCCCCTTCTTCAGGCTCGTCGAGATCGCGTCGAACACCGCCTCGACCGCGCGACTCGCCTCGCTCTTGCCGAGCCCGGCCGCCGTCGCGACCTGCGCGATCAGTTCCTGTTTGTTCATGCGAAGAGACCCCGTTCCTTACCGTTACGCATTCGTGATGGATTCGCGGAGCGTGGCCCGCATCCCTCCAGTAAGGCGCGCGCCCGGCGTCGAGTCAAACGAAACCGCCGCGCCCCGAGACGGGACGCGGCGGCAGTAAGTTACGTCGCATTAATGTAAATTAGTGATGCAGCTCGCCGCCGACGGGCGTGATCGGCGCGGGCGGCAGCGCCGCCAGCTCGTCCGCCTCGGTCCAGTCGATCGCCTCGAGCGGCTGGGTCAGCGCGAGCTTGAGCACCTCGTCCACGTGACTGACCGGCACGATCCGCAGCCCCTCGCGGATGTTCGCCGGTATCTCCGTCAGGTCCTTCTCATTCTCCTTCGGGATCAGCACCGTCTCGATCCCGCCGCGGAGCGCCGCGAGCAGCTTCTCCTTCAGCCCGCCGATCGGTAGCACGCGGCCGCGCAGCGTCACCTCACCCGTCATCGCCACCTCCTTGCGCACGGGGATACCCGTGAGTGTCGAGACGATCGAGGTGACCAGCCCGATACCCGCCGACGGGCCGTCCTTGGGCACCGCGCCTTCGGGCAGGTGGATGTGGATGTCCTTGCGGTGGAACAGGCTGGGTTTGATCCCGAACGAGGGAGAGCGCGCCTGAACGAAGCTGTAGGCAGCCTGAACCGATTCCTTCATCACGTCGCCGAGCTTGCCCGTCACCTTGGCCTGGCCCTTGCCCGGCACCGTGACGCTCTCGATCGTCAGCAGCTCGCCGCCCACCTGGGTCCAGGCGAGGCCGGTGACCGCGCCGATCTGGTCCTCGGTCTCGGACAGGCCGTGACGGAACTTCTGCACCCCCGCGAAGTCGGCGAGATTGTCGGGCGTGATCGTCACGCTGGCGACCTTGCCCTCGAGGATCTGGCGCAACGCCTTGCGGCACAGCTTGGCCACCTCGCGCTCCAGCGTGCGAACGCCCGCCTCGCGCGTGTAGCGCTGGATCAGCGCGCGCAGCCCCTCGTCGGTGAGCGTGAACTCGCCCGGCTTGAGCCCGTGCGCCTGCACCTGCTTGGCGATCAGATGGCGCTCGGCGATCTCGACCTTCTCGTCCTCGGTATAGCCCTCGAGCCGGATGATCTCCATGCGGTCGAGCAAAGGCTGCGGCAGGTTGAGCGAGTTGGCGGTGCAGACGAACATCACGTCACTGAGATCGATGTCGATCTCGAGATAATGATCGTTGAAGCGTGCGTTCTGCTCGGGATCGAGCACCTCGAGCAGTGCGGACGCCGGGTCGCCGCGGAAATCCTGCCCCAGCTTGTCGATCTCGTCGAGCAGGAACAAGGGATTGCTGGTCCCCGCCTTCTTCAGGTTGGTGACCACCTTGCCCGGCAGCGAGCCGATATAGGTGCGGCGATGGCCGCGGATCTCGGCCTCGTCGCGCACACCGCCGAGCGACTGGCGGATGAACTCGCGCCCGGTCGCCTTGGCGATCGACTTGCCCAGCGAGGTCTTGCCGACGCCGGGCGGGCCGACGAGACACAGGATCGGCCCCTTCAGCTTGTTGGTGCGCGCCTGCACCGCGAGATATTCGACGATGCGGTCCTTGACCTTCTCGAGCGCATAATGATCCTCGTCCAGCACCGCCTGCGCGGCGGCGATGTCCTTCTTGATCTTGCTCTTCTTGCCCCAGGGCAGCCCAAGCAGCACGTCGAGGTAGTTGCGCACGACGGTGGCCTCGGCGCTCATCGGCGCCATGGTCTTCAGCTTCTTCAGCTCCGCGGTCGCCTTGCTGCGCGCCTCCTTGGAGAGCCGCAGCGTCGCGATCTTCTGGGTGAGCTCGGCGATCTCATCGCCCTCGCCCTCCTCGCCCTCGTTGCCCAGCTCGCGCTGGATCGCCTTGAGCTGCTCATTGAGATAATATTCGCGCTGCGTCTTCTCCATCTGGCGCTTGACGCGGCTCTTGATCTTCTTCTCGACCTGGAGGACGCCGAGCTCACCCTCCATCAGCGCATAAGCCATCTCGAGCCGCTTGAGCGGATCGGATTCCATCAGCAGCGACTGCTTCTCCGCGACCTTCACCTGGATGTTGCCCGCGACTGTGTCGGAGAGCTGCCCCGCGCTCGCGATCTCGGCCAGCTGCGCCGCCAGCTCGGCGGGAAGCTTGCGGTTGAGCTTGGCATAATTCTCGAACTGGTCGACTACCGAGCGCATCAGCGCGGCCAGCTCCGGCCCCTCCACCTCGGCGTCGGCGACCGGCGCGACCGTGGCGGTGAGATAGGCCCCGCTCTCCTCCAGCGTCTCCAGCGTGGCCCGCGCCTTGCCCTCGACCAGCACGCGCACGGTGCCGTCGGGCAGCTTGAGCAGCTGCAGCACCGTGGCAGTGACCCCCATCGTGTAGAGGTCGTCGCGCGACGGGTCGTCCTCGGCCGGATCGAGCTGCGCGACCAGGTAGATCTCCTTGTCCGCGGCCATCGCCGCCTCCAGCGCGGCGACCGACTTGTCGCGCCCGACGAACAGCGGCACGATCATGTGCGGGAAGACGACGATGTCGCGAAGCGGCAGTACGGGGAAAGTGGACGTCATGGGTACTCCGGCGCCGCCCGACGAGGACGGCCAAGGTCCTTTATATGGTGTGTGGGGGCGCCGCATCAATCTGGCAGTATTCGCGACCGCGCTGGCGCTGGCGTTGAGCGGCGCCGCCGCGGCGCAGCGGCTGCACCTGCCCGGGAGGGGCGAGCCCGCGATCACCGCACAGACGCAGCGGTCGGGCGGCGTCCGTCCGCCTGAGCAGGCCGCCATTCGGCTCGTCTCGGCCGAACTCTGGTTCGAGCTCGATCCGATGCGGCGGGCGCTGACGGCGCGCGCCCGGCTCGTTGTGCGCGCTTCGGCCACGGTGCCGCGGCTGCTGCTCGACCTCGATTCCAACTATGCGGTGCGCTCGGTCAGGGTGGACGGTCGCGTGCTCCCCGCCACGTCGGTAGAGCGCCCGGACGGGCAGCTCGCGCTCGCGTTGCCGCTGACTAAGGACGCGACCGCCGCCGTCGACATCACCTATGGCGGCACGCCGCACGTCGCGGTCAACGCACCGTGGGACGACGGCATCGTCTGGTCCACCACGCCCGACGGTCATCCCTGGATCGCGACCACGACCGAGGGCTACGGCTGCGACCTTCTCTGGCCCTGCCTCGACTTCCCCGAGGGCGAGCCTGGCGAGGCTCTGCTCCACATCACCGCACCGCAGGGGCTGAAGGCGCCATCGAACGGCCGCCTGCTCGGCGTCGACGCGCTGCCCGATGGGCGAAGCGTGTGGCACTGGCGCGCGCGCCAGCCCAACACCTACGCCATCGCGATCAACCTCGGCCCCTATGAGGTGATCGAGGGCCGCTACCGCAGCCGCTACGGCAACGAGATCCCGCTCGCTTACTGGTACCTGCCCGGCGAAGAGGCGCAGGCGCGCGCGCTCTTCGCCGAGTTCGCGCCGACGCTCGACTTCTTCGAGACGGTGATCGGCCCCTATCCCTTCGGCGACGAGAAGCTCGGCGTGGTCGAGACGCCGCACAAAGGCATGGAGCACCAGACGATCAACGCCTATGGCAACGGCTATGCCAAGGCGCCCGAGGGCTTCGACTGGCTCTTCCACCACGAACTCTCGCACGAGTGGTTCGGCAACCAGTTGACCGCGGCGAACTGGGACGATTACTGGCTGCACGAGGGGTTCGGCAGCTACATGCAGCCGCTCTACGGGCGCTGGCGCGAGGGCGAGGCGCGCTACGCCGTCATGCTCGAGGCACAGCGCAACCAGATCGCCAACCGCGCGCCGGTGGTACGCGACCGCGTGCTCACCGAGGAAGAGGTGTACGAGCCAGCCAAGGGCGGCGCGGGCACCGACATCTATTACAAGGGGTCGTGGACGCTCCACACGTTGCGGTGGCTGATCGGCGACGCCGCCTTCTACGAGTCGGTGCGACGGCTGATCTACGGCCGCCCGGACCCGCGCCCCGGCAACTTTCGCCCACGCTACGGCTCGACGCGCGACTTCGAGGCGATCGTCGCGCGCGTGACCGGCAAGGATTACCGCTGGTTCTTCGACACTTATCTGCGCGACCGCGCGTTACCCGAGCTGCTGGCGACGCGAGACGGCGACGTGCTGCGGCTGGCCTGGAAGACCGAGCGACAGCGCGCCTTCGCGATGCCGATCGAGGTCCAGGTCGGAGAGAGGGTGCGGCGAGTCGCGGTGCCGGGCGAGGTGCGCGTCCCGGCCGGAGCGCACGTCACGATCGACCCGGCGGCGCGCGTGCTGCGCCGCTCGGTCGCAGTGGAGGAATATCAGGCATGGCGCGCGCGACCGACGACCTCGAGATGAGCCATTTGCTGGCACGACGCGGCGCCGAGATGGCGGCGGTCTTCATGATCGGCGATGGCATCCTCGGGCTGCTCCAACCCCGCCGCCACGTCAAACTTTGGCAGGAACGCGCGCTCGGCGCGGAGGCGCTCGTCGCGCCGTTCGTCGACCGGCCCGGGCGGCGGCGTGCCTATGCGGTGCTGCAGATCGCGGCCGGCATCGCGCTGGCGGCGCGACAGCGGGCGCGGTGAGCTGCCCGCTCATGGCACCACCGTGGTGAACAGATAGACCGCGAAGATCATCAGGTGCACGGCGCCCTGTAGCACCGTCGTCCTCCCGTTCCCGAGCGAAATGGTCGCGACGAACAGCGAGAGCGCGAGCAGCACCAGGCTCTTCGCGCCGATACCGAGCGCGAGCGGCAGGTCAAGCACCAGGCTGACCATAGCTACCGCCGGGATCGTCAGCCCGATCGTCGCCAACGCCGAGCCGAGCGCGAGATTGAGGCTGGTCTGGATCCGATTGCGCCGCGCGGCCCGGACAGCGGCGAGGCTCTCCGGTGCGAGCACCAGCGCCGCGATGACCACGCCAACGACGGCGAGCGGCAGGCCGGCGTCGAGCACCGCGTGCTCGATCGTCGCCGAGAGCGCCTTGGCGAGCAGCACCACCGCGACCAGCGCGACGAGCAGCAGCGTGAAAGCGGTCCAGGTGGTGCGCGCGTCGGGTATGGCGCCATGATCCTCCTCGCCCTCGGCGCTGAGGAAATAGTCACGGTGGCGCAGCGTCTGCACCATCACGAACACGCCATAGAGGAAGAGGCTGACCACGGCGACGAGGATCAGCTGCGACGTCGAATAGCTCGGCCCGGCTGTGGTCGAGGTGTAATTCGGTAGGACCAGCGTCAGGATCGCCAGGGCAGCGAGCGTGCACAGCGCCGCGCTCGCGCCGCGCAACGAGAAGCGCTGCTCGCCGTGGATCAGCCCACCCACCATCAGGCAAAGGCCGATGATGCCGTTGAGGATGATCATGATCGCGGCGAACACGGTGTCGCGTGCCAACGCCGAGGCATCCCCGGCGTCGGACAACATCAGCGAGACGATCAGCGACACCTCGATCACGGTCACCGCGATCGCGAGCACCAGCGTGCCGAACGGCTCGCCGACGCGGTGCGCCACCACCTCGGCGTGGTGGACCGCGGCGAGCACCGCGCCGAACAGTATCACCGCCGCCGCGATCGTGCCGACGCTTCCAAACTTGGCGAGGCTGGCGAGCACCGCGACGAGGCCGGCGAGCGGGAAGCCGACCGCCCACCAGGGCATCAGCGTGGGGGGCGGCGGCAGCGGGGCGTCGGTCGTCGTCTCCATGCCCGAGGGAATGCGCGAGCCGGGCGGTGCGATCCGCCGGACATGATAAGCAAAGAAGAAGGGCGCCGCGGTGGTGCCGCGACGCCCTCCTGCGTGCCCCCAAAGGCCGGCGACGAGAAATCATGCCTTGCCCACCGGCGTCATCCTGAGCTCATCTCAGGATCCACCGTTTGGCCTACGCCACCCTATCCGAACGAGCGGCACGATGGATCCCCGACCAAGCCCGGGGTGACAGCAGGTTCCGGAGGAACCCGCCGCTCTCCACCGCGGCCGACCACCGGGGCGAAGGAACGATCAGGCGACCTCGCCGGCCTTCTTCTTCTCGGCATAGACGCGGACCGGCTCCTTGCGCCCCTCCACCACGTCGCGATCGATCATCACCTCGTCGACCGAGTCCATTCCGGGCAGATCGAACATCGTGTCGAGCAGGATCGCCTCAAGGATCGAGCGCAACCCGCGCGCGCCGGTCTTGCGCTCGATCGCCTTCTTGGCCACCGTGGTGAGCGCGTCGTCGGTGAAGCCGAGCTTGACCTCCTCCATCTCGAACAGCTTCTGATACTGTTTCACCAGCGCGTTCTTCGGCTCGGCCAAGATCTTGACCAGCGCGGGCACGTCGAGATCCTCGAGCGTCGCGATCACCGGAAGGCGGCCGACGAACTCCGGGATCAGGCCGAACTTGAGCAGATCCTCCGGCTCGGTCTGGCGCAGCACCTCGCCGGTGCGCTTCTCCTCGGGCGAGGCGACATAGGCGCCGAAGCCGATCGACTTGCCCTGGAGACGGTCGCCGATGATCTTCTCGAGACCCGAGAAGGCGCCGCCGCAGATGAACAGGATGTTGGTCGTGTCGACCTGGAGGAACTCCTGCTGCGGGTGCTTGCGACCGCCCTGTGGCGGGACGCTGGCGGTGGTGCCCTCCATCAGCTTGAGCAGCGCCTGCTGCACGCCCTCGCCCGACACGTCGCGCGTGATCGACGGGTTCTCCGCCTTGCGGCTGATCTTGTCGATCTCGTCGATGTAGACGATGCCGCGCTGCGCGCGCTCGACGTTATAATCCGACGCCTGAAGCAGCTTGAGGATGATGTTCTCCACGTCCTCGCCCACATAGCCCGCCTCGGTCAGCGTCGTCGCGTCCGCCATGGTGAAGGGCACGTCGAGGATGCGCGCGAGCGTCTGCGCCAGCAACGTCTTGCCGCAGCCGGTCGGGCCGACGAGCAGGATGTTGCTCTTGGCGAGCTCGACATCCGCGCCCTTCGCGCCGTGGTTGAGCCGCTTGTAGTGGTTGTGCACCGCCACCGAGAGCACGCGCTTGGCCTGCTTCTGCCCGATGACGTAATCGTCGAGCACGTCGCAGATCTCCTGCGGGGTCGGCACGCCGCCGTCC
Organism: Sphingomonas citri; assembly: GCF_019429485.1. GTDB lineage: Bacteria > Pseudomonadota > Alphaproteobacteria > Sphingomonadales > Sphingomonadaceae > Sphingomonas > Sphingomonas citri. The sequence continues at coordinate 455,796 of NZ_JAHXZN010000001.1, forward strand.
TTCTTCGCGACCAGCGCCGACTTCGTCTCCTCGCGGATGATGTCGTTGCACAGCTCGACGCACTCGTCGCAGATGAACACGGTGGGGCCGGCGATCAGCTTGCGCACCTCGTGCTGCGACTTGCCGCAGAACGAGCAATAGAGCGTGCTCTTGCTATCGCCGCCACTGAGTTTCGTCATTCAGATCATCCTTCGTCGCAGGCATGGCGCCTGCCCTGGGCGCGGCGCAGGCTACCGCACTGCACCTTAAGCAACAACGTACAAAGCCACGTAATTCTGGCCGTCGCCGAGGCGGTCACGCGTTGTCGCCGAACCGCAATATCTATCCTCCGCCCCGCCGCTTCAAGGGCGTAGCGGCGCAGCGTTGACCCGCGGCGCCGAGTCCGCCGCCGCGGGAGACCGGCGCGCCGCGGTCGGCCGCGCCGGTCGAACGGATCACGCCGCGGCGCTGACGTCCTCGCTCGGTACCGGACGCTTGTCGAACACCTCGTCGATCAGGCCGAACTCCTTGGCCTCCTCGGCGCTCATGAACTTGTCGCGATCCATCGCGCGCTCGATCTCCTCGAGCGGCTTGCCGGTGTACTTGGCGTACAGCGTGTTCAGGAAGTGGCGCATGCGCAGGATCTCGCGCGCCTGGATCTCGATGTCCGCCGCCATGCCCTGCGCGCCGCCCGATGGCTGGTGGATCATGATGCGGCTATTCGTCGTGGCGACGCGCATGCCCGGCTCACCCGCGGCGAGCAGGAACGAGCCCATCGACGCGGCCTGGCCGATGCACAACGTGCCGACGCGCGGGCGGATGTACTGCATCGTGTCATGGATCGCCATGCCCGCCGTGACGACGCCGCCCGGCGAGTTGATGTACATGAAGATGTCCTTCTTCGGGTTTTCCGACTCGAGGAAGAGCAGCTGCGCGCAGATCAGCGAGGCCATGCCGTCCTCTACCCCGCCGGTGACGAACACGATCCGCTCACGCAGCAGCCGGGAGAAGATGTCGAACGAGCGCTCGCCGCGGTTCGACTGCTCGATCACGATGGGGACGAGCCCGGCCTGGGTCTGCTGCATGCCGACGCCGGCGCGCGCCAAGGCGCCTGCGAAATCGCCGGTCTCGAACGGATTGTGCATGGAATAACTCTCTTATGCCCTGAAGGCGGCTAACATCGGCGCTCGCCGCAGCTTGTTCAAGCCCCGTCGCCGGCGCCCCGCCGCGGCGCCGGCTGCGCGAGATAAGCGAGCCGTCTCACCTCGCGCCGACCACGCACCACCGTATCGAGGATCAGCCCCGCGAAGCCGCACAGCGCCGCCAGGATCATCAGCCCGGTCACCAGCACCGCGGTCGGCAGCCGGGGCACGAGGCCCGTGTGCGCGTAGGTAAGTGCCAACGGCGCGGCGAGCACCATCGCGAGCAGCGCGAGCAGCGCCCCTGCCCCGCCGAAGAACCACAGCGGCCGCTCGATCCGGTACAAGGTCGCGATCGTGCGCAGGATGCGCCAGCCGTCGCTATAGGTGCTGAGCTTCGACACCGAGCCTTCGGGGCGCGCGTAATAGGGCGTCTCGACCTCGCCGAGCGGCATCTTGAGCTCGAGCGCGTGGACGCTGATCTCGGTCTCGATCTCGAACCCGACCGACAGCACCGGGAAGCTCTTCACGAAGCGGCGCGAGAAGACGCGATAGCCGCTGAGGATGTCGCTGAAGCTCCGGCCGAACAGCCGCGTGAGCATGCCCGTGAGCAGGCTGTTGCCGAGCCGGTGGCCGCGGCGATAGGCGGCGGCCGCCTCGCCGACGCGCGTGCCGACGATCATGTCGAGCTGCTCGTCGAGCACGCGCGCGACCATCGCGGGCGCCGAGGCGGAGTCATAGGTCGCGTCACCGTCGGCCATGACATAGACGTCGGCGTCGACGTCGGCGAACATGCGCCGCACCACCGCGCCCTTGCCCTGGATGCGCTCGGTACGCACCACCGCCCCGGCGGCGCGCGCGACCGCGACGGTGCCGTCGCGGCTATTGTTGTCATAGACGTAGATGGTCGCTTCCGGCAGCGCGCGGCGGAAGCCGGCGATGGTCTCGGCGATCGCGGCCTCCTCATTGTAGCATGGCAGCAGCACCGCCACGCGCGGCATCGACCGCGTCTCGTCCACCGTCATGCCGCCCTGCATCCGCCGTCCCGCCGCCCTGATCCGCTCACCTTATCGTCATCCTAGACGATGAACCCGACCGAAACGTGAAAGAGCCGGGCTGCATCGGCAACCCGGCTCCTTCCCCGTCAAGGCGACGTCGTCGCCCGCTTACTCGGCCTTCTTGGCGCGCGTGCGCTTGGGTGCCGGCGCGTCGGCCGCCTCGGTGCCCGCCGCCGCCTCGGCCGCGACCGGATCGGACTCGAGGACCTGGGTCTCCTCGCTCACCGGCGCCGCCTTCTTGGCGCGCGGCTTCTTGGCGGGCGCCTGGGCCGCAGCCGGTTCGACCGCTGCCTCGTCGGTCGCGGTCGCCTCGTCGACCTTGGCCGCCTTCTTCGCGGCGGGCTTCTTCGCCGGCTTCTCGGCCGCGGGCGCCTCGCCGTCGGTCGCGCCACCCTTGCCGTCGCTCGCGGCCGGCTTCTTCTTGCCGCGCGTCTGCTTGGGCTTGTGGTTATCGTGATCGTGGTGGTGCGTGCCGGTCGCGAAGCCGTCCTCGCTCTCGATCGCGGCCTCGAGCTCCTCGCGGGTCGTCTCGCGCTCGGTCACCTCGGCCTTGTCGAACAGGAAGTCGACCACCTTGTCCTCATACAGCGGCGCGCGCAGCTGCGCGGCCGCCATCGGATCCTGCTGGATGTACTGGACGAAGCGCTGCTGGTCCTCGCCGCGATACTGCTGCGCGGCCTGGGCGATTAGCCGGTTCATCTCCTGCTGCGACACTTCGACGCCGTTCGCCTGACCGATCTCGCTCAGCAGCAGCCCGAGGCGGACGCGACGCTCGGCGATCTTGCGGTAATCGTCGCGCTCGGCCTCCATCTCGGCCAGCGCCGCCTGGGGATCGGGCTCGTGAGTCGCCTCGTGCTGGAGCTGCTGCCAGATCTGGTTGAACTCGGCCTCCACCATCGACGGCGGCACCTCAAAATCATGCCCCTCGGCGAGCTGGTCGAGCAGCTTGCGCTTCATATAGGTGCGCGTGAGCTGGTTGTGCTCCTGCTCGATCTGGCCGCGCAGCAGCCCGCGCAGCTGGTCCAGGCTCTCCAGCCCGAGCGCCTTGGCGAGCTCCTCGTCGATCGCGCTCTCGGCGGCGGTCTTCACCGCCTTGATCGTCAGGTCGAAGGTCGCCTGCTGGCCGGCCAGTTCCTTGGCGCCGTAATCCTCGGGGAAGGTCACGGTGATCTGGCGCTCGTCGCCCGCCTTGACCCCGACGACCTGGTCCTCGAAGCCCGGGATAAGCTGGCCCGCGCCGAGCTCGACCGCCATGTCGGTGCCGGTGCCGCCCTCGAAGGCGACGCCGTCGAGCGTCTTGCCGACGAAGTCCATCGTCACCTGGTCACCGGTCTCGGCCGCCTTGTCGCCGGCATCCTCCCAGCGCTTCTGCATGTCGGCGAAGCGCTTGAGCTGGACGTCGATCGCCGCGTCGTCGACCGGCACGGTGAGACGCTCCAGCTTCAGCCCTTCGATCGCGGGGGCCGGCACCTGCGGCAGCACCTCCAGCTCGACCTTGAGCTCGGCGTCCTTGCCGGCCTCATAGCCCTCGGTCAGCTCGACCGACGGCTGCATCGCGGGGCGCAGCTGCTTCTCGCTGATCAGCGCCTGGATGCCCTCCTGGATAGAGGTGTTGAGCGCGTCCTGGTGCAGCGCCGGACCGTGCATCTTGCGCACGAGGTTGGCAGGCACCTTGCCGGGGCGGAAGCCGGGCATGCGGATCTGCGGCGCGACGCGCTTCAGCTCGGCGTCGACCCGCCCCGCGATCGCACTGGCGGGGATGGTCACGGTGTAGGCGCGCTTCAGGCCCTCGTTCAACGTCTCGACAGTCTGCATAGGCCGCTTTCGTCTGGAATAGGATGAGTGATGGCCACCCCGCGTGAAGCGCGGGGACTGGTGCGGGCGAAGGGACTCGAACCCCCACATCTTGCGATACCAGAACCTAAATCTGGCGCGTCTACCAGTTCCGCCACGCCCGCAAGTCGGACACCGCCGGTCGGCGGGCTCTATACCGCGGGCGCGGCCGGAGCAAGCGCCGTGAACGGGCAACTCCGCGCGCGGCGATACGTTGACCCGTAAAGGAGAAAAGCGATGGCCACCAACCCCGTCAGCCCGCCCGACGTGCCGCAGCCGACCTCGCCCGGTACGCCCGACGCGCCGCCGCCCGAGATCAACCCGCCCGGCCCCGACATCGACGTCCCCGCCCCCGGCGCGCCCGCCGGCGACCCGGCCCCGGCCAACCCCAGCATCTGAGCGAGACCGACATGACCGAGCGAGAGATCGACCCCATCCCGAACCGCGACGACGAGCGCCCCGACATCCAGCAGGCGGTCGAGGCGCGCAGCGACGCGGTCGCACGCGGCGAGGGCGGCAAGGAGCCCGCGCGCTTCACCGACACCGGCGAGTTCGACGGCAACAGCGGTACCGGCGGCGAGGTGAAGAACCAGGATTTCAACCAGCAGTGAGGCGCGATGGGGCCGGCCGGGGCGCTCGCCTCGGCCGGCTCAGCGGAACCGCGCGGTCGCGGCGAGTCGGCGCCAGCTCTCCAGATCGCGCGCAAAATAATGGAGCGCGGGCGCCTCGTAGCTCATCCAGTAGAGCTTCTTGCCGCGGATCACCGCGAGCGCCTCGCCGTGCCGCTCCACCTCCTCCTCCTGTCGCGTGAAGGTGTAGCGGAAGCGGATCGCGCGCGCGCCGTCGATCAGCGCCGGTTCGGCCGAGTCGATCGTCATCAGCGAGGCGCCCAGCGCGATACGATAGCTCTTCTCGACAAGATCGGGCACGTCGGTGAGCAGCGTCGTCGTGGAGAAATGCGGCAGCGGCTGATCGTGCTTCGACACCTCGCGGAACAGCGGCCGACCGCTCTCGATCGCGCCGCAGAAGGTGACCGCGTTGAGCGCCGCGCCGTCGAGCGTCCAGCGGTCGCAGCGCGGCCCCGGCCGCCAGCCCAGCGCGTTCCATTCGCGGTCGGGCGTCACCGTCAGCGCGTCATGCGCCACCGCGACCGGGTGGCCGGCCTCGACCAGGCGATTGCTCGCGCAGGCGGGCGTGGCGGCGGCGACGAGCAGCAGCGCGCACGCGCCCAGCGAGCGGTTCATCGAGCGGTCCTTCACGAGATGAGCGCGCGCACCATCGCGGCGTCCCCGGCAGCGGGCGCGAGTTCGAGATAGCGTCGCAGCTCGGCGCGGCCTGGCTCCGCCTCCCCACTCCGCAACAGCGCCATGCCAAGCCCGCGGTGGCTCTCGGCGTGGCGCTGGTCGAGCGCGAGCGCCTGACGGTAGAAGTCGGCCGCGGCGACCAGGTCGCGCGGATTGCCGCGCTGGCGGTAGAGTTCGGCGCGCGCGAACAGCAGGTCCTCGCTCCAGCCGTCCTGTGCCAGCTGGCCGAGCAGATAGTCGGTGCCGCCGAAGTCGTTGAGCTTGATCTGATCGGCCAGGAACGCCGCGCGCCACGGCCGCAGCGCCGCGGCATAGGCCACCGCCTCGGTCACGCCCCCGGCGGGCAGCGTCGCCGCGGCGGCGCGCAGCGCGGTCATGCGCTGCAGATTCGTCGGGTGCGTGTCGAGGAGGTGGACCCCGTCGTAGCGGCGCGAGCGCTGTTTGCGCCCCGCCGCCCTGGCGTCGGCCTCGTCCATCTGGCGGGCCCACACCTCGGCGACGCGGCGTGGATCATAGCCCGCGGCGGCGACGAAGCGGAGGCCGAGCGAGTCGGCCTCGCCCTCCTGCGCGCGACTGAACGAATAGATGTTGGCCGTCGTGATCAGCCGGACCAACGGTGCCGCGCCGCCGGCGAATAGCGCCGTCCAGGCAGCGAGATCGCTCGCGCCAAGCCGGCGATGCTGGAGCGCCAAGGTATGGCGCTGCTCGAAATGCGCGAACTCATGCCCCAGCACCGCGCCGAGCTCGGCCTCGTCGCGCACGCGCAGCAGCAACCCGCTCCACACCGAGATAGCGCCATTGGGATGGGTGGTGGCGTTCATCGCCGGGATGCGGAGCACGTACAGCCGGACGGCGTGGCAGCGTTCGTCGCCGACGGTGCGGCACAGCACGTGGCGGACATAGGCGTTGAGCGCGACGTCGTCGATCAGCAGGTGCGAGTCGCGCAGCTGGCGCTCGTCCTCGTCCGCCTGCATCCAGATGCCGCGCTCGGCCACCGTGCGGGGCTGATACGCACCGGCGAAAGGCGGCAGAGTCGAGTCGGTGGCCCGCGCGGCGACGGACTCGAGCGGGAGGCAGAGAATGGCGAGCGCGAGCGCCACGCGGACGATCGGACGCGGCATCACCGTGCCTCCTGTGAAGTCGCGGAAGCGGCAGGCACCTCGGCTCGACCCGGGAAGCCTTCGAGCAGCTCGGCGACCCGCTTGGCGGCGCCCTCGGGCGTGCGCACGTCCCCGCCCATCTGCCGGTCGGCGTTGAGCCACACCAGATCGCCGGTGCGCAGGTCGACCAGCCCGGCATAGCCCGTGTGCTCGCCCGATCTGACCCCGACCCCGACCGTCGCCGCGGCGAGCAGCTGGAAGATCTTGCGCCCGGTCGAGCCATAAGCATCCTCGGTGTCGACGAAGAGCGCATAGTCGCACCCCTGCCCGCGCGCGATCCGCGCCACGTCCGGGCCGAGCGTCCAGTCGAACTGGTCGGCGCGCTTCTTGGTGGGCAGCCGATTGCCCTTGAAGAACTGATAGTCGATCACCGACTGGGCGACCACGGCGAAGAGCGCCTGATAGTCGGCGACCAGCCGCGTGTCGGCGCCGATCGCCTCGGGCGCGCGCACCACTTCGTTGCCGAGCGTGCGCTGCGCCGCCGCCAGCGCGGCGTCGATCCGCTCGCGCGCCTGCGCGGTCCAGTCGGCGTTGGCCTGGAACAGACCCGCGGTCGACTGCGCACCGACCGTGATCCGCGGGCGCAGCAGCAGGATCTGCACCGTGCCGCGCGGCAGCGTGAAGCCCGGCCGCACCGCCGATCGCTCCTGCGCCGACACCGGCTCAGTGGCCCCGATAGCGAGCGCGACACAGCAGGCCGCCACGGCGGCGCGACAGACTGACATTCACTCCCCCGTCGACGACCCCGCCGGCGAGGGAGAAAGTACCGCCCGCCTGCCGACCGGCAAGCGGGCGGCTGGCTCAGTTCAGCGCCTTCTTCAGCAAGTCGTTGACGACCTGCGGGTTCGCCTTTCCGCCCATCGCCTTCATGGTCTGCCCGACGAAGAAGCCGAACAACGCCACCTTGCCGCCGCGATACTGCTCCAGCTGGCCCGGGTTCTTGGCCAGCACCTCGGCAATCACCGCCTCGATCGCGCCGGTGTCGCTGGTCTGCTTGAGCCCGCGCTCCTCGACGATCTTGCCCGGCGCGTCGCCGGTTTCCAGCATGGCCTCGAACACCTGCTTGGCGAGGCTGCCCGAGAGCGTACCGTCCGCGACCAGCGCGAGCAGCTCGGCCGCCTGTCCCGGCTGCACGGGGCTGTCGCCGATCGACTTGCCCAGGCGGTTGAGCGCGCCGAACAGCTCGCTGGTCACCCAGTTCGCCGCCGCGACCGGCGCCGCACCCTGCTCCAGCAGCGCGTCGAACCAGCGCGCGCTCTCCACCTCGGCGGTGAGCACCGCGGCATTGTACGGCGTGATGCCGAGCGCCTCGTAGCGCTGGCGCTTGGCGTCGGGCAGCTCGGGCAGACTCGCGCGGCACGCCTCGAGGAAGGCGTCGTCGAGTTCGAGTGGCAGCAGGTCGGGATCGGGGAAGTAGCGATAGTCGTGCGCGTCCTCCTTGGAGCGCATCGACCGTGTCGTGCCGCTGTCGGGGTTGAACAGCCGCGTCTCCTGCACGACCGTGCCGCCGCCCTCGATCAGCTCGACTTGGCGCTTGGCCTCATGCTCGATCGCCGCCATCACGAAGCGGACCGAGTTGACGTTCTTGGTCTCGGTGCGAGTGCCGAACTCGGCACCGGGGCGCCGCACGCTGACGTTGACGTCGGCACGCATCGAGCCCTCCTCCATGTTGCCGTCGCACGAACCGACATAGCGCAGGATCGCCCGCAACTTGCGCAGGTAAGCCCCTGCTTCTGAAGGAGAACGCATGTCGGGGCGGCTGACGATCTCCATCAGTGCCACGCCCGACCGATTGAGGTCGACATAGGAACGTGTCGGGTGCTGATCGTGCATCAGCTTGCCCGCGTCCTGCTCGACATGGATGCGCTCGACCCCGATCGTCTTGACCGTCTCGCCGTCCTCGATCTCGACCGAGCCTTCGCCGACAAGCGGATGATAAAGCTGAGAAATCTGGTATCCCTGCGGGAGATCGGCGTAGAAGTAGTTCTTGCGGTCGAAGCGCGACCAGCGGTTGATCTGCGCGTCGATAGCCATGCCGGTGCGCACCGCCTGGCGGATGCACTCGCGGTTGGGCACGGGCAGCATGCCGGGCATCGCCGCATCGACCAGCGACACCTGGGTGTTGGGCTCGGCGCCAAAGGCCGTTGCCGCGCCCGAGAAGAGCTTGGCCTGGCTTGTCACCTGCGCGTGGACCTCGAGGCCAATCACGACCTCCCACTCGCCGGTGTCGCCCTTGATACGATAGGGGGTGAATGCGTCAGCCATGATCGGTCTCGGGTGTGATGAGGGTAAGGTCGGGGAAATAAGCGGCGAGATGTTGGCGATCGCGGGTGATCAGCACCGACTGCGGTGTCGTCGCCGCCTGAGCTTCGATCAGAAAGTCGGCGAGCACCGCGGTTCCAGGGCCGCCAGCGTGGCGGTAGGCGCGATGGGCGACACCGGCGCGGAACGCCGCCGCGGCATCGAGCGACTGCACCACTATACCGAGCCGATCCAGGTAACCGCGCTGTGAGTCGAGGTCAGCGAAGCGGCCAGCACATTCGGCCAGCACGACGACGCTGATCGCGACCGCACCGATCGCGGTGGCCGACGCGAGCTGGGACGCGCTCCAGTCGCCGAACGCCGAGGCGGGCGCGAGCAGATCGAGCGGGACATCGCTGTCGAGGAAGGTCATTCGCCGGTCTCGCGCGGCAAAGGGACCGGTTCGCGCAGGTCAGCCATGTAGCTGTCTGGGTCGAGGCCCTTGGCGAGGTGATGATAGTCGCGCTGGACCCGCCGGATGCGTTCAATCGCCGCCGCGACCCTGGCTGGGTCGGGCACCACCCGAACGGGACCGCGGCGGATCACCGCCTCCCCCTCGCCGCGCAACTCGAGACCGACGGGCTTGCCGGGACGAAGGCCGAGCGCGTCGCTAACGTCCTTCGGGATCGTCACCTGCCCCTTCGACGTCAGATTGGTCAGCTTGCCCATCCGCAGAGTGTTATTCGCCAGCGGTATTACCGTCTACCACCAGCGCTCGGGTCGCGCGACGAAGCCGGCGCGCTCCTCGATCGCCAGGGCGGCGTCGAGCACGCCCTGCTCGTCGAGCGGCTTGCCGATGATCTGCAGCCCCAGCGGCAGCCCGCCCGCGTCGACCCCGCCCGGCACGCTCATCGCGGGCAGGCCAGCGAGCGACGAGGGCACGGTGAAGACGTCGTTGAGGTACATCGCCAGCGGATCGGCGGCCTTCTCCCCCAGCGCGAAGGCCGCCGAGGGCGCGGTCGGCGTCAGCAGCACGTCGCACTGCTCCCAGGCGCGCTCGAAGTCGCGCGCGATCAGCGTGCGCACCTTCTGCGCCTGGGTGTAATAAGCGTCGTAGAAGCCCGCCGACAGCACGTAGGTGCCGATCAGGATGCGCCGCTTGACCTCGTCGCCGAACCCCTCGGCGCGCGTCCGCGCGTACATCTCCTGGAGGTTGGCGCCGTCGGGCAGGTCGCGCAGGCCGTAGCGGACCCCGTCGTAGCGCGCGAGGTTCGACGAGGCCTCCGCCGGGGCGATGATGTAATAGGCCGGCAGCGCGTAGCGCGTGTGCGGCAGAGACACCTCGACGATCTCGGCGCCGGCGTCGCGCAGCCAGTCGATGCCGCGCTGCCACAAAGCGTCGATCTCGGCCGGCATGTCGTCGACGCGATATTCCTTGGGGATGCCGACGCGCTTGCCCCTGAGCGAGGCGTTGAGACCCGCCTCCCAGCGCGGCACCTCGAGATCGAGCGAGGTCGCGTCCTTCGAGTCGAAGCCCGCCATCGCCTCGAGCATGATCGCGCAGTCGCGCACGTCGCGCGCCATCGGCCCGGCCTGGTCGAGCGACGAGGCGAAGGCGATCACGCCCCAGCGCGAGCAGCGGCCGTAGGTCGGCTTGATCCCGGAGATGCCGGTGAACGCCGCGGGCTGGCGGATCGAGCCGCCCGTGTCGGTGCCGGTCGCGCCCGGCGCGATCCGCGCCGCCACCGCGGCCGAACTGCCGCCGGACGAGCCGCCGGGCGCCAGCGGCGCGTTGCCGCCGTCGGCGCGACGCCACGGGCTCACCACGTTGCCAAAGTGGCTCGTCTCGTTGGACGAGCCCATCGCGAACTGGTCCATGTTGAGCTTGCCGAGCATGCCCGCGCCCGCGTCCCACAGCTTCTGCGAGACGGTAGACTCATATTCGGGAGTGAAGCCCTCGAGGATGTGGCTCGCGGCGGTGCTCGGCACACCCTTGGTGCAGAACAGGTCCTTCATCCCGATCGGCACGCCGGCGAGCGGCTTGAGCGCCTCGCCCCCGGCGCGCGCCGCGTCGGCGGCGTCGGCGGCGGCGAGCGCGTGCTCCGGGGTCTCGACAAGGAAAGCGTTGAGCGGCTTGGCGGCGGAGACCGCGGTGGTGAAGGCCTCGGCCACCTCGCGCGCGCTGAACGTGCCGGCGCGCACGCCGTCGCGAATGTCGCGGATGCCGAGATCAGTGAGGTCGGTCACTAGAGGTCGTCCATGCGGGAGGAGATCCCGGCATGCGCCGGGATGATCGAGTGCCGATCGAAGGCGATCGTCACTCGATCACCTTCGGCACCGTGAAGAAGCCATGCTCGGCCTGGGGCGCGTTGGCGAGCACCGACTCGCGGATGCCGCCGTCGGTCACGAGGTCGTCGCGCAGCCGCAGACGATTGGCGATCACCGCCGTCATCGGCTCGACCCCGGCGGTGTCGACCTCGCCGAGCTGCTCGATCCAGTCGAGGATGTTACCCAGTTCGGGGGAGAGCCGCTCGGCCTCCTCCTCGGTGATGGCGATGCGGGCGAGCCCAGCGATGCGCCGCACGGTTGCGATATCAACGGACATAGCCGGCGCGCTACCGCGAGCCCCGCCGCAACGCAACCGCGGCGGCACGCGCGCGGTTGCGCGGATCGCAACTCTGAGGCACCTCCTTTGCGATTGCGGCGCCGGCGACTTTGCTGCACCGCAGCATGGTGACATACGCTTGGTTCGCAGATTCCTCTACGTCGTCGCCGGCCTGATCGTGCTCGCGCTCGCCGGTCTGCTCGCCTATCGCATCTGGGGCGTTCCGTTGATGCGCGCCGCGCTCGTGCCCGGTGAGAGTTTCCGCGCGCAGCCGACACTGAGCATCGCCGACTATCGCGACGATCGGATGTGGCTCGCGCGCCCGTCGCTGGTGAACGACCCGTCGCGCTGGACCCCGCCCGGCTATCGGCCTCGCCAGACGCACGGCGGCGCGGCGGTGTTCTTCATTCACCCGACCTCTTACCTCAGCCGCGCGCATTGGAACGCCCCGCTCGACGATCGCGAGGCCAACGATCGCGCCGCCCTGTTCCTGCGCGGCCAGGCGAGCGCGTTCAACGAGGCAGGCGAGATCTGGGCGCCGCGCTACCGACAGGCGACCTTCGGCGCCTTTCTCACCGACAAGGCCGCCGCCGACCAGGCGCTGGCGCTCGCCTATCGCGACCTGCTCGCCGCCTTCGACGTCTTCCTCGCCGAGATCGCGCCGGACCGGCCGATCATCCTCGCCGGGCACAGCCAGGGTGCGCTCCACCTGACGCACCTGCTCAAGGACCGCGTCGCGGGCAAGCCGCTGGCGAAGCGGATCGTCGCCGCTTACGCGATCGGCTGGCCGATCTCGATCACCACCGACCTTCCCGCGCTCGGCCTGCCCGCCTGCACCGCGCCCGAGCAGCGCGGCTGCGTGCTGGCGTGGCAGAGCTTCGCCGAGCCCGCCGACCCGTCGCTGATCCTCGACACGTTCGATCGCACCACCGGCTTCGACGGCCGCCCGCGCCGCGGCACGCCGCTGCTGTGCACCAACCCGCTAACGGGGGCGAACGGCGGCAGCGCGCCCGCCAGCGCCAATCTGGGCACGCTCTACCCCAACGCCGATCTGTCGAGCGCGACGATCCGCACCGGCACGGTCGGCGCGCGCTGCGCCGGGCGTGGGCTGCTGCTGATCGGCAGCCCGCCCGACCTCGGGCCGTACACGCTGCCCGGCAACAATTACCACGTCTACGATTACAGCCTCTTCTGGGCCAACGTCCGCGCGGATGCCGCGCGGCGCCTGGCGGCGCAGTGAGCGTGTACCGTCGACCTCCCCTTTCCCGTCATCCCGGCCTCGAGCCGGGATCCATGTCTCGGCACGAGCAACGACCGCTGTGTTCGCGACACGATGGATCCCGGCTCGAGGACGGGATGACGGGGAGAGCGAGCCACCATCGATGACCGCGCCCACCCCCCGCGTGGCGATCGCCACTACCGCCGCCGCCTTCCGCGCCGCGCTACCGCACGGCGGTCGGCTGCTCGGGCTCGACGTCGGCACCAAGACGATCGGCACCGCGCTGTGCGACGCGGGCTGGAGCTTCGCCAGCCCCGCGCTGCTGATCCGCCGCAGCAAGTTCACCGCCGAGAAGGCCACGCTACTGGCGCTCTCCACCCAGCAGCAGGTCGTCGGCTGGGTGATCGGCCTGCCGCTCAGCCTCGACGGCAGCGAGAGCCCGCGCACCCAGTCGACCCGCGCCTTCGCGCGCAACTGCGCCGACCTCGGCCTGCCGCTGCTGCTGTGGGACGAGCGCTGGTCCACCGTCAGCGCCGAACGCGCGCTGATCGCGCAGGACATGAGCCGCGCCAAGCGGGCCGAGCGGATCGACAATCACGCCGCCGCGACGATCCTCCAGGCCGCGATCGACGCGCTGGTGCTGGCGCCGGTCGAGCCGGGCGTACCGCTTGCGCCGCCGGGGAGCGCGGACTAGGCACCGCGCTCGATGACCCAATCGGACCACCGCCCCGGCACCCTGATCCCCGGCGGCGCGGTATTCCCGCATCGCCATCTCACCGGCATCGAGGGGCTCGAGCCGCACGAGATCACCTTCCTGCTCGACGAGGCCGAGACCTGGGTCGAGGCCAACCGCACCCGCGCCGCGCCCGACCGTCGCCTCGCCGGCTTCACCCAGATCAACGCCTTCTTCGAGAATTCGACGCGCACGCTGCTGAGCTTCGAGATTGCGGGCAAACGGCTGGGCGCCGACACGGTGAATATGCACGCCGCCCAGTCGAGCGTGAAGAAGGGCGAAACGCTGATCGACACCGCGCAGACGCTCAACGCGATGCGCGCCGACGTGATCGTGATCCGCCACATGTCCTCGGGCGCGGTGCGACTGATCGCGGACAAGGTCGACTGCCCGGTGCTCAACGCCGGCGACGGCCGCCACGAGCATCCGACGCAGGCGCTGCTCGACGCGCTGACGATCCGGCGCCGGCTCGGCGGCATCGCGCACAAGCGCGTCGTGATCTGCGGCGACCTGCTCCATAGCCGGGTGGCGCGCTCGAACATCCTCGCGCTCACCGCGCTAGCCGCCGAGGTGCGCGTCTGCGCGCCCTCGACGCTGATGCCGCCCGCGATCGAGCGGTTCGGCGTCACCGCCTTCACCGACTTCGACCGCGCGATGGAGGGCGCCGACGTCGTGATGATGCTGCGACTCCAGACCGAGCGGATGGCGGGCGGCTATGTCCCGTCGAGCCGCGAATATCACCTGCGCTACGGGCTCACGCTCGAGCGGCTGGCGAAGCACGCGCCCGGCGCGCTGATCATGCATCCCGGGCCGATGAACCGCGGCGTCGAGATCGACTCGGCGGTGGCCGATCACGTCGAACAGTCGGCGATCACGGAGCAGGTGCAGATGGGTGTGGCGGTGCGCATGGCCTGTCTCGACGTGTTGACGCGGCGCGCGCGCGGCGTGGAGGGCTGGGCATGAACCGGTCCGTCCACTTCACCAACGCGCGGCTGGTCTGCCCCGAGCGCGGCGAGCGCGAGGGCGAGCTGCTGATCGTCGACGGCGTGATCGCTGACGGTCCCGCTCCCGCCGACGCGCTGCGGGTCGACTGCCGCGGCAAGCTGCTCGCCCCCGCGCTGATCGACGTCGGCGTGGCGCGGATCGACCGCGCCGCGGCGCGGGCCGGCGGGATCGTCCGGGTCGCGCCCATGCCCGACCAGGTGCCGGTGCTGGACGAGCCCGGCGCGGTGCAGCGGCTCGCGCTGATCGGTCGACCCGACCTGTGGATCCATCCGATCGCGGCGGCGACGCGCGGGCTGGCCGGCGCCGACCTGGCGGAGATGGCGATCTGTCTCTCCGCCGGCGCGCGCGCCGTCGGCACCGGCCGCGGCTGGATCGCCGACTCGGGAGTCATGCACCGCGTGCTGAGCTACGCGCGCGACCTCGACGCGGTCGTGATCACGCATGCCGAGGACGGCGGGCTGACGCGCGGTGCGGTCGCCAGCGAGGGCGAGACCGCGTCGCGGCTCGGCCTGCCCGCCGCCCCCGCCGTGGCAGAGGCGCTGGCGATCGCGCGCGACCTGATGCTCGCGGAGGAGACCGGCGCGCGGCTCCACCTCCGCGCGGTCACCACCGCGGCGGGGTTCGCGCTGGTGCGCGCGGCCAAGGCGCGCGGCGTGCGCGTGACCTGTGGGATCACCCCGGCGCATCTGCTGCTCTCCGACAATGCGATGAGCGACTTCCGCACCTTCGCGCACCTGTCGCCGCCGCTGCGCAGCGAGGCCGACCGCCACGCCGCGCTCGCCGCCCTCGCCGACGGGACGATCGACCTGCTGTGCTCGGGCCACGACCCGCGCGGGCCGGAGGAGAAGCGCCTTCCCTTCGCCGACGCCAGCCCCGGCGCGGCCGACGCCGCGGCCTTGCTCGCTCTGGGGCTCGGGCTCGCACGCGACGGGCGGGTGTCGCTGCCGCGGCTGTTCGCATTGCTCGCGCGCGCGCCGGCCGCGCTGCTCGGGCTGGAGACGGGCGCGCTGCTGCCGGGCCTGCCGGGCGACGTCATCCTCCTCGATCCCGACGCGCCGTGGCAAATCGACGCGGACACGCTGCCGGGCAAGGCGGGCAACACGCCCTTCGACGGGCTGCCGGTGCAGGGCAAGCTGCTGCGCATGTGGAAAGGCGGGCGCGAGTTGGTCTGAGCGGGCTTGCGCTCGACCGTCGGACGGTCGTTCCGTCCGCGACGAAGCTCACCAAATCAGACGCTTAATTCCGTCACGCCGGCGCAACGAGGGAACCGGCGCCGCTCTCGCGCGGTTCGTCCCGCATGGAGCTACATAGCAGCTGGGCGGAGGCGATGCGCGCGCGCGACTATGCCGCCGCCTGGGCGCTCGAACGCCGGGTCATCGCCGCGCGCGATCCCGCGACGTGCGATGACCCCAGCCTGCCCTATCACCAACGCTGGGTGCGGAACGGGAGCCCCGTCGATGACGTGGACGTGCTGGTGCGCTGTTACCACGGCCTCGGCGACACGCTCCAGTTCGCGCGCTACCTACCCGCGCTCGCACGTCGCGCCAGGAGCGTGACGGTCGAGGCGCCGCTGCGGCTGCACCCCTTGCTCGCGGGGATCGCCGAGGTGAGCCTTCACAGCTTTGACCCGGCGCGCCCGCTAAAGCCGCGCGCCTGCGACATCGAGATCACCGAGCTGCCCGGCGCGCTAGAACTGGCGCCTGACGATGTGCCGGCTTCCTACCTCCGCGTCGCCTCGGCGCCGATCCCGGCGCTAACCGTCGGACTGTGTCACCAGGCGGGAGACTGGGACCTCGACCGCTCTTTACCCGAGGCGCTGCTCGCCCCGATCGCCGATCGTCACCGGTGCCTCTCACTGGTTGCCGCACCGTCGACGCTGCCGGTGATCAATCCCGACGGCTGTCCCTTCGATCTCGCCGCCACCGCGGCGCTGGTCGCGGGCTGCGCAGCGGTGATCACGGTCGACACGATGGTGGCGCATCTCGCCGGCGCGCTCGGGCGCCCGACCTGGCTGTTGCTCAAGCATCGGCCAGACTGGCGCTGGGACCCGACCCGCCACGACAGCGACTGGTACCCGACGCTGCGCCTCCACGCGCAATCTCGCGCCGGTGATTGGACGCCGGTGATGGCCAAGGTGGCCAGCGAGGTCGACGCTTTCTTCGACGATCAGGGAGAGACGATCCATGGCCAGCCTGCCCAGCCCGTCGGTACCCGTCTCTTGGGGTGAGCTGCTCGACAAGATCACGATCCTGGAGATCAAGCGCGAGCGGATCGCGCGCGCTGACGCCCGCGCCAACGTCGCTCGCGAGCATGAGGCGCTGAGCGAGATCGGCGCCGGCGTGATCGGACAGCAGGCGATCGCGCCGCTGTTCGGCCAGCTTAAGTCGATCAACTGCGAATTGTGGGAGATCGAGGACGCGATCCGGCAGGAGGAGGCCGCCGCATCGTTCGGCAGCGACTTCATCCAGCTGGCGCGCTCGGTTTATTTCAAGAACGACGAGCGCGCGCGGCTGAAGCGCGCGATCAACCTCGCGCTCGAGTCCGAGCTGATCGAGGAGAAGAGCTACCCGGCGATGAACTGACCGCCGCCCCACCGGCAGCGGTCTACCCGCCGGGCGTGACGCCCCCGAGGCTCTCGCCTCGGAAGCGTCACCGGGCCAATCAGAACTTGATCGTCGTGGCAATGGCGATGTTGCGACCGAGCGAGTCGTAGCGCTGCGGGATCGTGTTGCTGCGCGCCAGGCTGATATTGTACGAATCGGGGACGATCGGCGCGGCCTTGTCGAGCAGGTTGTTCGCGATCAGCCGCAGCGAGAACTGCTTCGACACCGCGAAGTTGAGCGCGAGATCGAAATAATCTGCCGGGTCGACGCGGTAATAGTCGGTCAGCGCGCGCTCGGGCGTGCCGCCGATCGCCTCGTCTCCCGAATTGTTGGCGTTGGTCAGCGAGCCGACGTGGCGCCAGTTGAGCGACGCGCCGAACTTCTGGTCGGGCGTGGTGTAGGTGCCGCGCAGCCCGTGGCTCCACTTCGGGATGAGCTGGCCGCAGCCGTTGCCGTAATAGCCGGCGCAGTTGCGCTCGGGCTGGAGCGGCGAGTCCTGCCCACCCGCGTTCGTCGTCAGCGAGCCGTTGAACGACATGTCGAAGCGGCCGACCGACTCGAGGTTGAGCGTGTACTGAGCCTGGAAGTCCCAGCCGCGCGCGATCGACGTGTAATAGTTGGTCGTGCCCTGGCGAATGAAGCCGGTGCTCGACCCAGCCGCCGAGAACAGCGTCCCGTTGGCGTTGCGGACGATGCCCTGACAGAAGAACTGGTCGCCGCCCGAGCGCAGGCAACCGTCAGTGTAATAGCTATAGTCGTTGTAGCCGAGCGAGTCGTTGATCTTGATGCGATAACGATCGACCGAGAAGACGAAGCCGCGAAGGAAGCGGGGCTTCACCACCAGGCCGTAGGTCTGGGTGTAGGCGGTCTCCGGGTCGGCGGTGAAGCCGCCCGAGCGCACCGAGCAGGCGGCAGTGCCATTGGGCGTGGTGCCGTTGCTGCACAGCAGCGTCTGGCTGCCGTAGAGCGCGTCCGACAGGCCGGTGGCGCGACACACCTCGCGCGAGGCGACCGGCGCACCGTAGCTGACGCCGTTGGCGCCGTTGATCACGGTCGGCGCGCAGAAATCGTTGAACGTGCCCGAGCCGCCCGCGGCGAACTCGATGTTGGTGGCCTGGCGGATCTCCACCACGGTCGGCGCGCGCTGCGCCTTGTTGAACGACGCGCGGAAGGTCAGGTCGCTGATCGGGGCGTAGATGCCCTCCACCTTCCAGGTGGTGAAGGTGCTCGGGTTGCTGCTGTACTTCGAGACGCGGAAGCCGCCGTTAAGCTGGACCAGCTCGGCGAACGGCTTGTGCTCGACCAGCGGCGCCTGGACCTCGATGTTCGACTCCCACACGTCCTGGCTGAGGTACGTGTCGTTGCCGCCCAGCGTGCCGCGATAGGACGCGTCGGCGACCGACTTGAGCGTGTCCTTGCGGTACTCGGTGCCGAGCGCGATCGCGAGGCCCTGCTCGGCGAACGGCGAGGTGATGCCGTATTTGCCCAGGTCGCCGGTCATGTTGGCCTGGACGTCGTACAGCGTGCCCGTGGTCGTCGAGGTGCCCGTGCCGAAGAGATAGTTGATCAGCGCCGGGTCGCTGTTGCCAGGGCTGAAGATATCGAACGGCACGCAGCCCGCCGCGCCGCTGGCGCAGGTCGGCGACGCCGCGGTGCCGCCGACGTTGACCGCGTCCTGCAGGCGACCCGGGATGCCGAAGCTCGGGGTATAGTCCTGATGGTTGCGCGCGTAGACGCCGCCGATGTCATAGGTCCAGGCGTCGCCCACCTTGCCGCGCACGCCGCCGGTCAGCCGCACGCCGGTGTTGATGTAGGTGTCGGGACGATCGCTGCCCTCGCCGAGGCGGTAGCGCAGGTCGACCGGTACGCTCGCAATGCCCGCCGCGCAGCCGATCGCGCCGGCCTTCGCCGCGGACAGATAGGGGTTGCCGCAGCTGACGTCGACGGTGCCGCTCGCGATAGTCGGATAGTTGTTATAGGACTTGTCGCGGAACCAGATGCCCGAGGTGTAGAGCTCGGCGTCGGACCCGAGGTCGAGGCTGGCGAAGCCGCCCGCGTTCACCCGCTCGGACGGGCGCTGATAGGCATAGCCGCTGAAATAGTTGGAGGCGTTGCCCGCGCCCGCCGCGAACGGCACGAAATTGCGCGTGCCGTCGGGGTTGTTGACATATTGCGCGCCGGCGTTGGCGCCCGCGCGCGGCGTGATCAGGCCGCTCGTCGAGCTGCTCGGTGTCAGCCCGCACGACAGCGGGCCATTGGCCTGGAGCTGGGTCAGATAGCAGCCGGCGTTCGAGCGATCGGTGAGCCCGACCTCCTCGGTCTTGCGATAGTTGACGAAGCCGCTCAGCCGCAGCGCGCCGTCGAACAGCTTCTTGCCTGCGGTCAGCGTCACGTCGGCGCGGCCACCGTCGTTGGTCCAGCCGCGCGGGCTGCTGAAGCCCGCCGCGCGTGCCAGCGGCGACACGATCGTGTCCTTGTTGTTATGATTGTAGAAATTGTAATTGGCGTCGAGCTGCAGCCCCTCGAAGTCCTTCTTGAGGACGAAGTTGACCACGCCCGCGACGGCGTCGGAGCCGTAGACCGAGGAGGCACCGCCGGTCAGCACGTCGACGCGCTCGAGCAGCGAGGGTGGGATGATGCCGACGTCCTGGCCGTTCTGCGTGCCCAGCCGCTTGCCGTCGATCAGCACCAGGGTGCGTTCGAACCCGAGGCTGCGCAGCTTGATACGCTGGCGACCGTCCGAGTCGTTGTAGGTCTGCTGGCTGTCGGGCGCGATCTGCGGCAGGCGGTTGAGCACGTCCTCGACGTTGACCGGCGCCTGCGCGCGGATGTCCTGCGTGGTCACCGAGGTGATCGGCGCGGCGGAGGTGACGTTGGGGCGCTGGATGCGTGTGCCGGTGACGACCACGTCGCCGGTCGAGGCGGCGGCGGGCGCCTGGTTGCCCTGCTCGCCCGCGATCGCCTCGGCGCGCTCCGGGGTCGCCTGGCCCGCGGTCTGGGTGGAGTCGGCGGGTGCCTCCGCCTGCTGTGCGAACGCCGGCGTGGCGGCGAGGAGGGCCGCGGCGAGCGCCGCGAGGGAGACATGGTGCTGCGACGTCATCGGCGAACCCTCTAATTTGTTTTTATTGGTAAAGCTTACTTTCGCCCCTGTTTCATCAATCTGCCATAAAGGTCAATACCTGACAGGACCACTGACGTGACCAATCACGCGAGCGGTTGCACCGCGGCGTCGATCCGTGCTTCTCGTGCGCCGGGCCGCGCCGCGGCGACACGGAGGGGAGCGGATGACGACGAGACGATCCTTGCTGGCGACGCTCGCCGCGATGGGCGGCGCGCTGCCGCTGGCCCGCGGCGCCGCTGCGGCCGGCGCGCCGGCGGGCGATGTGCGCGTGCTCTCCACCTGGGACTTCGGCGCCGCCGCCAACGACGCCGCCTTCGCGCGGCTGCGCGCGGGCGGCACGCTGCTCGACGCGGTCGAGGCAGGCGCGCGCGTGCCCGAGGCCGATCCGGAGAACCACTCGGTCGGCTATGGCGGCTACCCCGATCGCGACGGTCATGTCACGCTCGACGCGGTGATCATGGACGATGCCGGCGCGGTCGGCGCGGTCGCCGCGCTGGAGGAGACGGTCCACGCCATCTCGGTCGCGCGGCGAGTCATGGAGAAGACGCCGCACACCTTCCTGGTCGGCGAGGGCGCCACCCGCTTCGCGCGCGAGCAGGGCTTCGAGAAGGTCGACCTGCTCACGCCTCCGGCGGAGCAGGCGTGGCGCGAGTGGCTCAAGACCGCCAAGTACCAGCCCGTCGCCAACAGCGAGACCGGCACCTACGGCACCGCCGCGCCGCATCGCACGCCCGGCGGCGCGCTCGACCATGACACGATCGGGCTGCTCGCGCGCACCGCGGACGGGCGGATGGCGGGCGCCTGCACCACCTCGGGCATGGCGTTCAAGATCCGCGGGCGCGTCGGCGACTCCCCCCAAGTCGGCGCCGGCCTCTACGTCGAGCGCGGCGTCGGCGGCGCCACCTCGACCGGGGTCGGCGAGGAGGTGACCCGTGTGGCAGGCAGCGCGCGCGTGGTCGCCTCGATGCGCGCGGGTCGCTCGGCGCAGGTGGCGTGCGAGGAGGTGGTGCGCCATATCGCCGCGCTGCGCGGCGACGCGATCAAGGGCATGCAGGTCGGTTTCCTCGCGCTCGACACGAAGGGCAACGTCGGCGCCTTCTGCCTGCTGCCCGGCTTCACCTATGCGGTGACCGACGCGCGCGGGACGACCACCGTTCACTCCGCCCCCTCGCTGTACCGCGCGTGAGGCGGCTGCTCGAGGTCTGCGTCGAGGACGCGCACGGCATCGCCGCGGCGGTAGAGGGTGGCGCCGACCGAATCGAGCTCTGCGCCGCGCTCGACGTCGGCGGCCTCACTCCCCCGCCCTCGCTGATTCGCGCCGCCGCGAGCGCACCGATCCCGGTCCATCTGCTCGTGCGGCCGCGCGCGGGCGACTTCGTCTATGACGCGGGCGAGCGACGGCTGGTCGAGGAGGACATCGGCGCCGCAGCGGACGCCGGGCTCGCCGGCGTGGTGATCGGTGCCAACGCGCGCGACGGCAGGCTCGACACCGACTGCCTCGCGCGCTGGGCGGAGGTGGCGCGCGAGCGAGCGCTGTCCCTGACGCTGCACCGCGCCTTCGACCTCACCCCCGACCCGCTAGCGGCGCTGGAACAGGCGGTGGCGCTCGGCTTCGATCGGATCCTCACCTCGGGCGGGGCGCCGCGCGCGATCGACGCGACCGACACCTTAACGTCGTTGGTCGCCGCGGCCGGCACCCGCATCAACGTGCTCGTCGGCAGCGGCGTCTCGCCCGCGACGCTGCCGACCCTGCTCGCCACCGGCGCGCGCGAGGTCCATGCCTCGTGCCGCGTCGCACGCGCGGGCACCGGCGACGCCACGTTGCGCCGCTTCGGCTTCGTCGCCGAGACGAGCTACGCGACCGATCAGGCCACCGTCGCTCGGATCGCCGCGATGCTGCGCGACGAGGCCGCTTGAACAATACCAATTTATAACTTAACCCTCTGGGAAACGCCGTCGCGGTCCCGCGCGGCAGGGGAGCCCAGCATGATCGCGACGACCGACCAGCCACCGGCGAAGGACGCGACCGCCACGCTGATGCACGCCGAGGCGGCCGAGGCGGGCGCGGCGGTGGCACGGCTGCTCGCGGCCAATCGCGCGACGCTCGCCGCGCTGGGCGAGCGGCTCCGCGCCGCCCCGCCGGCGGTGGTCGTCACCTGCGCGCGCGGCTCGTCGGATCACGCCGCGACCTACGGCAAATATCTGATCGAGACCTTCATCGGCGTGCCCGTCGCCTCCGCCGCCCCCTCGGTGGCCTCGGTCTATGCCGCCGACGTCGCCCCCTCCGGCGGCCTCTGCATCGCGATATCGCAGAGCGGGCGCAGCCCCGACCTGCTCGCCAGCGTCGCCGCGCAGAAGGCGGCCGGCGCGCACGTCGTCGCGCTGGTCAACGACACCACCTCCCCGCTCGCCGAGACCGCCGACACGCTGGTGCCGCTGATGGCAGGGCCGGAGCGCTCGGTCGCCGCGACCAAGTCGTACATCGCCGCGCTCGCCGCGCTGGCGCTGCTCACCGCCGAGTGGAGCCAGGACGCCGCGCTCACCGAAGCGCTTGACCGCCTGCCCGAGCGGCTCGGCGCCGCCTGGGCGCTCGACTGGAGCGGCGTGGTCGCGCTGCTGCGCGACGCCAGCAACCTGTTCGTGATCGGCCGCGGCCTCGGCTTCGGCATGGCGCAGGAGGCAGCACTCAAGCTCAAGGAGACCTGCGCGCTCCACGCCGAGGCGTTCAGCAGCGCCGAGGTGCGCCACGGCCCGATGGCGATCGTCGACGCCGGCTTCCCGCTGATCGCCTTCGCCACCTCGGACCAGGCCGGCGACGGCGTGCGCGAGGCTGCTGCCGAGTTCGCGCAGCGCGACGCGCGCGTCGCGCTCGCCGACGCCGCGCAGGACGGGGCGGGCAGCCCGGCGGCGCTGCGCGACCATCCCGCGCTCGAGCCGGTGCTGATGATCCAGAGCTTCTACCGCATGGCGAACGCGCTCTCGGTCGCGCGCGGGCTCGATCCCGACTCGCCGCGCCATCTCAGCAAGGTCACCAAGACGCTATGACGACGCACAGCTTCCGCAACGGCCGGATCGCGACGCGCGACGGCGTGCTCGACGCGGCGACGATCGAGGTCGCCGCCGACGGCACGATCGCGGCGCTGCGCGCGGGCGCCGAGCGCGAGGCGGTCGACCTCGCCGGCGGCTGGGTGATGCCGGGCTTCATTGACACCCAGGTCAACGGCGGCGGCGGCGTGCTCTTCAACGACACGCCGACGGTCGAGGGCATCGCCGCGATCGGCGCGGCGCACGCGCCCTACGGCACCACCGGCTTCATGCCGACGCTGATCAGCGATCGCCCCGCGGTGATCGCGCGCGGGCTCGACGCCACCGATGAAGCGATCGAAGCGGGCGTGCCCGGCGTGCTCGGCACCCACGTCGAGGGACCGGTGCTGAGCCTCGCGCGCAAGGGCATCCACGATCCCGCGCGCTTCCAGCCGCTCGACGACGAATTGATGGCGCTGCTGCTCCAGCCGCGCCGCGGCGTGGTGATGGTGACGCTGGCGCCCGAGCGCGTGAGCGCCGAGCAGATCGCGACGCTGGCGCGCGCCGGCGTGCGCGTCTGCCTCGGCCACACCGACGCCGACTATGCCACCGCCACCGCCGCCTTCGCCGCGGGTGCGACTGGCGTCACTCATCTGTTCAACGCGATGTCGCCGCTGGTGCATCGCGCCCCGGGCGTGGTCGGCGCGTCGCTCGACGACCAGCACGCATGGTGCGGGATCATCGTCGACGGCTTCCACGTCGACGACGCCGCGCTGCGCATCGCGCTGCGCGCGCGGCCGGTCGACCGCTTCATGCTGGTGTCCGACGCGATGCCCTGCGTCGGCGCGGCGCGGAAGGACTTCGTGCTCCAGGGCAAGCCGATCCACGTCGAGGACGGCCGCTGCGTCGGTGCCGACGGCACGCTCGCCGGCTCGGACCTCGACATGGCGGGCGCGGTGCGCAACGCGGTGCGGCGGCTCGGCCTTGCGCCCGAGATCGCGGGAGCGCTGGCGGCGACCAGCCCCGCCGCCTTCCTCGGCCTGGAGGCGGAGCGCGGCGCGCTCGCCGCCGGGCTGCGCGCCGACTGGGTGCGGCTCGACGCCGACCTCCAGCCGCTCGGCACCTGGATCGGCGGCGAGGAGCGCGTCGTGCTGCCGCAGCAGGCGCGCGGCGAGCCCGTCACCTGACTTCTCCTCATCCCCCGTCCGGAGCACTCATGGCCACCATCTCGCTGACCGCACCATTGGAGGGCTGGGTCAGCCCGCTCGACGAGGTCGTCGACGCGGTCTTCGCGGAACGGATGCTGGGGGACGGGCTGGCGATCGATCCGACCGGTGACGTGCTCGTCGCGCCGTGCGACGCGCGCGTGCTGGTGGTGCAGCCGAGTGGGCACGCGATCACGCTGGAGACGCCCGAGGGGGCGCAGCTGCTGATCCATCTCGGGATCGACACGGTCGCGCTCGACGGGCGGGGGTTCGAGCCTTTGGTCGCGGCGGGAACGACGGTGACGCGCGGCCAGCCGCTGATCCGCTTCGACCTCGACCTGATCGTGCGCGAGGCGCAGGCGGCGATCACGCCGGTGATCGTCACCAACGGCGAGCGCTTCGCCATCGCCGGGCGTGCCGAGACCGGGGCGGTGGCGATCGGCGCGCCGCTGCTCACACTGGTGGCGCGCGAGGCCGCGGCGGTGGAGGATGCGAGCGACGGCCCGACAGTCCGCCGCGCCGTCACCGTGGCGCTGTCGCACGGCATCCACGCCCGTCCCGCCGCCAAGATCGCGGCGGCGGCCAAGACCTTCTCCGCCGAGGTCACGCTCACCAAGGGCGAGCGCTCAGCCAGCGCGCGCAGCCCGGTCGGTCTGCTCTCGCTGATCGTCGCGCACCGTGACGAGCTGACGATCGAGGCGCGCGGTGTGGACGCCGAGGCGGCGGTCACCGCCATCGCCGAGCTGCTCGCCACCGATCTCGACGAGGGCGAGACCGCGCCCTCGCCCGCTCCCGCCCCGGCGAAGCCGCGCAGGGTACCGGTGGGCGCCATCGCCGGCGTCACCGCATCCCCCGGTCTCGCGATCGGCGCCGTCGCGCGCTGGCAGGTGCGCGACCTCGACGTCCCGACCACCGGCGTCGGCATCGCCGCCGAGGAGGCGTGCTTCGAGTCGGCGCGCGCCGCGCTCGCCGACGACCTCGCCGCGCGCTCGGCGGGAGCGACCGGGCCGGCGCGCGCGATCTTCCAGGCGCATGCCGACATGCTCGCCGACCCGGCACTGCTCGACGCCGCCCACCGCGCGATCACGGGTGGAGCGAGCGCGGCGCAGGCGTGGCGCGACGCCATCCGCCCGCAGGCCGAAGCGCTGCGCGCCGGCGGCGACCCGCGGCTGGCCGAGCGCGCCGACGACATGCGCGACCTCGAGCGCCAGCTGATCGCGCGGCTGATGGGAGTGGAGCAGGAGGTCGCGTTGCTGCCCGACGGCGCGATCGTGCTCGCCGACGACCTGCTGCCGTCGCAACTGATGGCGCTCGACCTCGATCGGGCGGCAGGGCTCGCGATCGAGCGCGGCGGCCCGACCTCGCACGTCGCGATCCTGGCCGCCTCGCGCGGACTGCCCGCGCTGGTGGCGTTGGGTGCGGCGGTACGCGACCTGGCCGAGGGCACCCGCGTCGTGCTCGACGCGAGCGAGGGTCTGCTCCATGTCGCGCCGTCGCCCGAGCTCGTCGCTGACGC
This sequence comes from Sphingomonas citri, assembly GCF_019429485.1. Classification (GTDB taxonomy): domain Bacteria; phylum Pseudomonadota; class Alphaproteobacteria; order Sphingomonadales; family Sphingomonadaceae; genus Sphingomonas; species Sphingomonas citri. Next base: position 481,541 of record NZ_JAHXZN010000001.1, read on the forward strand.
CGAGGCGCGCCTCGCTGCCGTCGCCGAACGTCGCGCCGCCGCGCGCGCGCGCGCCGCCGAGGAATGCCGCACCGCCGATGGCACGCGGATCGAGGTGGTCGCGAACTGCGGCTCGGCCGAGGACGCACGCGTCGCCGCCGCCAACGGGGCCGAGGGATGCGGGCTGCTGCGCACCGAGTTGCTGTTCCTCGAACGCGCCACCGCCCCCGACGTCACCGAGCAGACAGCGGCGTATCAGTCGGTCGCCGACGCGCTGGCGGGCAAGCCGGTGATCGTCCGCCTGCTCGACATCGGCGGCGACAAGCCCGCGCCCTATCTGCCGATCGGGCCGGAGGAGAATCCCGCGCTCGGCCTGCGCGGCATCCGCGTCGGGCTGGCGCACCCCGACATCCTCGACGACCAGTTGCGCGCCATCCTCGCGGTTCGGCCCTTGGGCCAGTGCCGCATCATGGTGCCGATGGTGGTCGGGCTCGACGAGCTGCGCCAGGTGCGCGCCGCGCTCGACCGCGTCGGCGGCGGCGACGGCGTCGAGCTCGGCATCATGGTCGAGACCCCCGCCGCAGCGGTGACCGCGGCGCAGCTCGCGCGCGAGGCCGATTTCCTGTCGATCGGCACCAACGATCTCACCCAATATGCACTGGCGATGGACCGCGGCAACGCCGCGGTCGCGGGCGCGCTCGACGGGCTCCATCCCGCGGTGCTGCGCCTGATCGAGCAGACCGTCGCCGGCGGCGCGCGCCACGCGCGCTGGACCGGCGTGTGCGGCGGGCTCGCCTCCGATCCGCTCGCGGTGCCGATCCTGGTCGGGCTCGGCGTCACCGAACTGTCGGTCGCGCCCGCCGCAGTCGCCGACATCAAGGCGCTGGTGCGCGACCTCGACATGGTCTGCGCGCGGGATCACGCCCGCGCCGCGCTCGACTGCGCGGGTGCCGCCGAGGTCCGCCAGCTCGCACGGGAGTTCGCACGATGAAGTCGATCCTGGGAACGCTCCAGCCGCTCGGCCGCGCATTGATGCTGCCGATCGCGGTGCTGCCGATCGCGGGGCTGCTGCTGCGGCTCGGCCAGCCCGACCTGCTCGACATCGCCTTCGTCAGCGCGGCGGGTGACGCGATCTTCAACCATCTCGGGCTGCTATTCGCGATCGGCGTCTCCACCGGCTTCGCGCGCGACGGCAACGGCGCCGCCTGCCTCGCCGGCATGGTGTGCTTCCTCGTCGCCACCGAGGCGAGCAAGGTGCTGCTCACCGTGCCGCCCGAGGCCATTGCCGGGCTGACCGGCGCGAGCGTCGACCTCGCGGTGGCGGCGTGGAAGGCCAAGGCGATCGCGCGGCTGGACGTGCCGATCGGGATTATCTCGGGGCTGGTCGGGGGCGGCTTCTACAACCGCTTCTCGACCGTGAAGCTTCCGGAGTATCTCGCCTTCTTCGGCGGGCGGCGGTTCGTGCCGATCGTCAGCGGCGTCGCCGGGCTGGTGCTGGCGGTCGCGGTCGGGCTCGGCTTCGCCGGGATAAGCAGCGGGATCGACCAGCTGAGCTACGCGATCACGGGCGCGGGGAGTGTCGGGCTGTTCCTGTTCGGCCTTCTCAACCGATTGCTGCTCGTCACCGGACTGCACCATCTGATCAACAACATCGCCTGGTTCGTGATGGGCGACTTTCACGGCGCCAACGGCGACCTGCGGCGCTTCTTCGCGGGCGACCCGAGCGCGGGCGCGTTCATGGCGGGCTTCTTCCCGATCATGATGTTCGGCCTGCCCGCCGCCTGTCTCGCGATGTACCACGCCGCCCCGCGCGACCGGCGCAAGGAGGTTGGCGGCATGCTGTTCAGCCTGGCGCTGACCTCGGCGCTGACCGGCGTAACCGAGCCGATCGAGTTCAGCTTCATGTTCCTCGCGCCCGTGCTCTACGCGGTCCACGCGGTGCTGACCGGACTGTCGATGGCGCTGATGGCGGCGCTGGGGGTGAAGCTCGGCTTCGGCTTCTCCGCCGGATTGCTCGACTATGTGCTGAACTTCTCCAAGGCGACGCGGCCGCTGCTGCTCCTGCCGGTCGGGGCGGTGTACGGCGTGCTCTATTACGGGCTGTTCCGCTTCTTCATCGCCAAGCTCAACCTCAAGACGCCGGGGCGCGACGACGCCCCCGCGGCGACCGCGGCGCCGGTGGCGGTGGGCGAGCGCGGTGCGGCCTTCGCGCGCGCGCTGGGCGGGGGCGCGAACCTGACCAACGTCGGCGCCTGCACCACCCGGCTGCGGCTCGGCGTGCGCGACCAGGCGGCGGTAGACGAGGCCGCGCTCAAGGCGCTCGGCGCGCGCGGCGTGATCCGCCCCTCCCCGACCGCGCTCCAGGTGGTGCTCGGCCCGATCGCCGACAGCGTCGCGGTCGAGATCCGCGACGCGCTGGCGGCGGGCGGCGGCGTCGCCGTCGCGGCGGTCGAGGAGCCGGCGGCCGCCGCCACCACGGTGACGCTGGCGCCGGCGCTGCTCGCTGCGCTCGGCGGCGCCGGCAACGTGCGCGAAGCGAGCGTCCACGCCGGCCGGATACGGGTCAAATTGAGCGGCGCGGTGATCGACGAGGCGGCGCTACGCGACGCAGGGGTCCGGCAGGTAGCGCGACCGAGCGAAAGCGTCGTCCACCTGCTCACGGGCGAGCCGGAGGCGCTGCTGGGTTAGTTCCTACGGGCGCTGAGGAAGATTGTCGATCCGCCTCTTCGGGGAAAGTGGCGCGCGAAGCGCGTCGGATGGGTGTGTCCGGTGGTGAGTCCGTGGTCCCTCCCCGCGCGGGTCATCCCTCCGTCAGGAGTTCGGCCTGCCAACCTTCCCTTGCAGGGGAGAATGGTTTCGATGTCGGCTCAACCCAGGGAGTCCTCACCGCAGAGCGGCGGACAGATCACTCTCCTCGTCGATGCGCAGCATGCGGATGTCCAGCACCGACGGCGCGAACCAGGCGCACAGCCGGCTGAGGTCCTGCACCGCGAGCACGCAGTCGACCGCTCTGGCGGCCTCGCTGACGTAAAGGCTGGCGCCGTCTCGCTGGGCAAAGCCGTGGTGGCGCAGGATGTCGCTCACCTCGCGATAGGCATCGCGCAGCGACGGACTGGGATATCGCCGTTCGAGGATGGTCGCGTCGAGGTCGAACACGATCGCGTACATGCATCCCCCTGAAACGCCGAAGCCCGCGCCTATCCCTAGGCGCGGGCAGCGGCTGCCGGGAGACCGGGCTGACCCGGTCCGGCGATCAGCGACTCAGGCGAGCTCGCCCTCGAGCCACGACTTGATCCGTCCCTTGGGCTCGGCGCCGATCTTGGTCGCGGCCGGCGCGCCGCCCTTGAACAGGATCATCGTCGGGATTCCACGCACGCCGTAGCGGCCGGGCGCGTCGGGATTGTCGTCGATGTTGAGCTTGGCGATGGTGACCTGCTCGCCCAGCTCCTCGCTGATCTCCTCGAGCGACGGCCCGATCATCTTGCACGGCCCGCACCATTCGGCCCAGAAATCGACCAGCACCGGCTTGTCCGCCTGGAGCACGTCGCTCTGGAAGCTGGCGTCGGTGATCGTCTTGGTGGCCATCGTGTTTCTCCTTCGTTGCGCCTTAGCTAGGGCGCGGCGTGCCCGGGCTCAACCGTCCAGCCCCAAGCTTTGCTCCGGCCCCGCCAAGCGCCGCTTGACCGGGGCGAGCAGCTCCTCGGGCAGTACGATCAGACGCGCCGCCGCGGTGTAGAGCAGCGCCGCCTCGACACGCGCGCCGGGCACGATCACCTCCAGCGCGGCGGCGTAGGCGGCCATCTGGCGCAGGTGGTAGTCGGGCACGTCCGCCGCGCTCTCCGGCACGACGCGCGACGATTTGTAGTCGATCACGCGCACCACGCCGTCACCCAGCAGCAGCCGGTCGACCGTACCCGAGATCACGCGCCCAGACGGCAAGGTCGCGCTGATCGGCGCCTCGGCGAGCGAGTCGGGGCCGAACAAGGGGGCGAGCGCGGGGTCGTCGAGCACGGCGAGCACCGCCGCCACCATCGGTGCGGGCTCGGCGACGCCGCGCTGGGCGAGCCACGCGGCCGCGGCCTCGGCGCGACGCTCGGGCGCGAGCGGGGGCAGCCGCTCGAACAGCGCGTGGAGCAGCCGACCGCGCTCGGCCGCCGCGCTGGTGGCGGGTGTCGGCGGCGGGTCAGCGACCGAATCGTCGCCGATCGACGAGGGCGTGAGCGGGCGCGGCGGCTTGGCGTCCTCAGGCGCGTCGCGACGTGCCCAGCCCGGCAGCGGCGCGGCGGGCGCGCCCGCCGCGGTGGCGCGCTTCGCCATGACAGGGGCGGCGGGCGCGTGGCCGAGGAATGTTCGCTCGCTCCCCTCCGCCGAGGGAACGCCGAGCGCGTCGAGCGTACGCGCCGCCGCGGCGTACCAGCTCGCCTCGGGCGGCACGCCCTGCCACTTGGCGCTGAGCGAGCCGGCGATCACCAGCCGCTCCTCCGCGCGCGTCGCGGCGACGTAGAACAGGCGCCAATGTTCCTCGCGCTCGCGCTGCTCGGCCGCGGCAAGTGCGGCGTCGATGGCGCCGGCGCGCTCGGTGGCACGCGGGCGGAACACGGGGACCGCTGCCTCCATGTCCTCCGGCGTCCAAGCCAGCACCGACCGCGGCGCCGCGTCGGGATCGGCGGTGGCGTCGGCGAGGATCACCAGCGGCGCCTGCAAGCCCTTCGCCCCGTGCGCGGTCATCACGCGCACCGCATCGAGCGGCGCGGCGGCGTCGCGCACGATCTCGACCTCGTCGCGCTCGAACCAGTCGAGGAAGCGCTGCAGCGACGGGGTCGAGTCGAGCTCGAAGTCGAGCGCGGCGTTGAGCAGCTCCTCGATCGGGTCGCGCGCCTCCTCCCCCAGCCGCGCCAGCAGCTTGCGCCGCCCATTCAGCGGACCGGACAGCAGCTGCTCGAGGAAGCGATAGGGCGTGTCATAGTCGGCGCTGGCGAGCAGCGCGGCGACCGGCGCGACCGCGTCGCCGCAGGTCCGCTGGAGATGCCGCCACAGTCCGCCCTCGCGCGGCACCGCGCGCGCCATCAGCTCGTCCTGGCTCCAGCCGATCAGCGGCGAGACCAGCAGGCTGGCGAGGCTGAGATCGTCCTCCGGCTGAAGCACGAAGCGGATCGCGGCGAGCAGGTCCTGCACCGCGAGCGGCGCGGACAGCCGCAGCCGGTCCACCCCCGCCACCGGCACGCCCTCGGCATAGAGCCGCGCGACCAACAGCTGGGCGAGCTCGCCGCGGCGCTTGACCAGGATCATCACGTCCTCGGGCCGCAGTCCGCGCCCCTTGCTGCCGAGCAGCAGCCCGCCGTCCTCGACCGCGCGCAGCCAGTCGCGCACCTGGCGCGCGATGTCCGAGGCGTTGCGGCGCACGGCGTCGTCGGCCCAGCCCTCCTCGCCGTCCTCCTCGGCCTCGCTGGTGCCGGCGGCGATGGCGGGCAGCAATGTCACCGCGCCGGGGCCAGCGACGCGGCTGGCGTGGACGGGAATGGCGTCGAGCGAGCCGAGCGCGTCGGCGCCGAGCTGACCCATCGCGGCATCGACGAACTCGAGCACCGGCGCGGTGGAGCGGAAGGATTCGGTCAGCGACAGTCGGTCGAACGGCAGGCCGCGCTCGTCGTCGGGCATGTCGTCGCTGCCCGCCACCTCGCCCGCCTTGCGCTGGAAGTGGCGCTCCGCGGCGAGGAAGGTGAAGGGGTCGGTGCCCTGGAAGCCGAAGATCGCCTGCTTGAGGTCGCCCACCGTGAACAGCGTCCGCACCGAGGGCGCGAAGACGCCGCGGCCGACGAAATATTCGTCCACCAGCGCGCGCACGATCGTCCATTGCGCCACGTTGGTGTCCTGCGCCTCGTCGACCAGCACGTGCTCGGTCTGCTGGTCGAGCTTGTAGCGGATCCACTCGCCGATGCCGTCCTGCTGGAGCAGCGCGACCGCGGCGCCGATCAGGTCGTCGAAGTCGACCGCGCCGGCGCGGCGCTTGGCGGCGGCATAGCCGCGCGCATAGTCCCGCCCCACCTCCAGCGCGGCACCGAGCAGGTCTGCGTAGGCTGCACGGCTGCGCAGCAGCAGCAGCTCGCCGCACCAGCCGTGGAGGCGTAGCGCGTGGTCGGCGTAATCGGGGTCGGCGGGGGCGCGCCCCTTGCCGAACGACTGCGGCTCGCCGTCCTTGCGCGCCCAGACGAGGTGGAGCGTGTCGAGCGTGGCGGCACGTTCGGCCGGCGCGGCGGCCAGCCACGCGCCGATCGCCTCGGCGCGCTCCATGCCGCTCTTGGTGCCCCAGCCGCGGTTGAGCGCCGCGAGCCGGTCGAGCGCGGCACGGTCGACGCGGTCGTCACCGCACGCATCGTGGACATGTAAGTCGAGGTCGCCGAGCGGCACGCCGAGCTGGCCGCGGACGAAGGGCGCGATCCCGCTCGGCAGCGCGTCCAGCGCGGCGCCGGCTCGCGCGCAGGCGACGAGGAACTGTTCCGCGCCCTGCTCACCGAGCCGAAGGCTGAGCCGACCGATCGTCTCGACCGGCGTGGTGCGACCTTCGCGCTCGGAGCCGACCAGCAGGTCCGACAGCGCCTGGCGCCGCAGCAGCGCCTCCTCGCGGGGCTCGAGCGGGCGGAAGCCCGGCACCAGCCCCGCCTCGATCGGGAAAGCGGCGAGCAGCCCCTGGCAGAAGCCGTGGATGGTCTGGATGCGCAGCCCGCCGCCGGGCGCGTCGAGCACCTTGGCGAACAGCGTCCGGGCGCGCGCGATCAGCGCTGGGGTAGTGCGTTCGCCGAGCGCGAGCAGGTCCGCGGCGAGCTCGGTCTCGTCCATCCGCACCCAGGCGGCGAGCTGGCGGTTGATCCGTCCCGCCATCTCGGCCGCGCCCGCCTTGGTGAAGGTGAGGCACAGGATCGCGCCGGGCTCGACGTCGCGCAGCAGCAGCCGGAACACGCGCGCGGCGAGCACCTGGGTCTTGCCCGTCCCCGCCGAGGCCGAGAGCCAGACATGCGCCTCGGGTCGGCTCGCGCGGAGCTGCTCGCCGCGCAAGGTGGGCAACGGTCCGACCGCGCGCTCAGCCACGCGCCTGCTCCCGGCCATACCATTCGTCGCGGCGCATCAGCTGGTCGTACTCGGCGTAGGGCGCGAACTCGGGGTGGAGCTTGGCGGTGAACGCCTCCTCGCCGGTGAGCCAGCGCGCCGCCGCCTGAGCGAAACTCTCGCGCGCGGCGGCGACGAACTCGCCGGTCGGGATGCGACCGCCCTTGCCCACGGGATCGGCGGGCGAGCTGACCGAGCCGAAGCCCTCGCCCTTCTTGGCGAGCGACCAATATTCGAACGCGGTCGCGGCGCCGCGGACGCCGTCGAACCCGCCCTGCTCGGCGATGGCACCGAGCAGCCCGAGCTGGAGGTTGAAGCCGCCGCGCACCGCCGCGACCGAGGGGGCCTTGCCGGTCTTATAGTCGATGATCCCCAGCCCGCCGTCGGGCATACGGTCGATCCGGTCGAAACGACCGTCGAGCGCGATGCCGGAGAGCTCGGCGCGGCCGCGCCCCTCCACGGCGAGCACCCCCCGCCCCTCCGCACGATCGGCCAGCGTGCGCGTCGCGATCCACTCGAACGCCGCGACCAGCCGCGGCTGCCAGAGCGCGCGCAGCAGCGGGTGCGCCGCGGGATCCTGGAGCAGGAGCCGCGCGCGCGGCAGCAGCGCCGCTGGATCGCAGCGGTCGTCGCGCGCCCAAGCCTCGAGCACGGCATGGACCGCGGTGCCGCGCCACGCCGCGCTCGGGTCGGCGTCGACCGGGTCGAGCGGCAGCAGCTTGAGGATGCGGCGCGCGTAGAAGGCGTAGGGATCGGCCTTGAGCCGGTCGACCTCCGTCACCGAGATCGCTCGCGGGCGCAGCACCGCAGGCGGCAGCGGCGCCGGGCGTGCGGCGGGGGAAGGTGTCCCGCCATGGTCGAGCGCGCGCGCCCAGTCGGCCAGCGCGCTCGTGCGCGGGAAGCGCTCGCCCGTCATGGCCTCCAGCCGCAGCCAGAAGCGCGAGGCGAGCGCCGGCGAGCGCTGATCCCGTCGCGCCCGCGTAAGCAGCACGCGGCGCGCGCCGAGCGCCTGCGCGAAATCGTGCGCGGCGGTGCCGATACCGCGCTCCAGCCCGGGCAGGCCCAGCTCGGCGCGGACGCGCGGCGCGAGCCACGGGTCTGGCGCTGGCAGGCCGGGCCACACGCCCTCGTTGAGCCCGGACAGGATCATCAGGTCGGCGGATTGGAGCCGCGCCTCCATCAGCCCGTAGATCGCCAGTCGCGGGTGACGCTCGCGCGGGAGCAAGCGGACCGCCGACTCGTCCATCAGCTGGCGCAGCATCGTCGCGAATCCGGCCGGGGTCACCAGTGCCGGACCGCGCGGCGCCTGCTCCTCCAGCGCGGCGAGCAGGTCGGCCGCGGCGCGCCCGGCGAGGCCGCGCCACGCCTCGTCGCCGGCGAGCCGCTGTGCCGCCTCGCGCAGCCCCGCGACGAGCGCCGCCAGGCTCGTCTCGCCGTCGCCGAACACGCGCGCGATCGGATCGAGCAGGACGCGCGTCTCGCCCCACCACTCGGCCGCGCGCGAGCGGATCGCGCGCTCGCGATCATTGCCACCGGCGAGATGGCGGTCGATGCCGTCGAGCCCCGGCCCCGGCCGCGGCCCGCGCAGCGCGCGGTCGAGCCGGCGCACGCCGTCGAGCCACGCCCCGCGCTCGGCACCCGCGCGGATCAGCGGATGCTTGAGCAGGGTCAGCAGCGCCATCGGCGCGAAACCCTGCGCCGCCGCCTCCACGATCGCCGCGAGCAGGGTGCCCGGCGGCAGGATCGTCAGCGGTCGTCCCGCGCTGTCATCCACCTGGATGTTCCAGCGGCGACAGTGCGCGGCGACGCGGCGTGCCAGCGCGCGATCGGGAGTGACGAGCGCGGCGGTGCGGCCCGGCTCCTCGACCGCCTCGCGCAGCTTGAGCGCGATCGCCTGCGCCTCCTCCGCCGGTGTGGCGAGTTCGACCGCTTCCACCTCGGCTAGCCGACGGTCGGCGGCGTCGAGCCGGGTCCATTTGGCGGTGAAGGCGGCGGGCGCGAGCGCGTTGGCGATGGCACGGCCACGCGCCGCGCCCGCGTCCTGCTCGCTCACCGCGCCCCAGCGGGTGACCTCGCCGCGCGCGGCGCCGATCCGCTCCAGCAGCAGCTTGAGGTGGAACTGCGGGTGAACCTCGATCGCGCGGCGGCGCAGCCCCGTGAGCGGGTCGGGCCGGCGCGGGCCGAGCGCCTCCCACTCCTCCTCGGGGAGGTGCAGGTCGAGGTCGGCGAACACCACCGCTCCCTCGGGCAGGCCAGCGACGACGCGGAGCAGCCGCGCCACCGCCGGCGCGGGATCGGTGATGCCGGCGGCGCAGACGAAGCGCGCGGGTGGGTCGGCCCGCCACCGCGCCGCCTGGCGGTCGAGCAGTTGCACGCGCCGCCACGCCGCATCGACGCGGCCGAGTCGCTCGCGCTCCTGCGGCCAGCGATCGAGCAGCAGCCGGAACAGCCGCAGCGATGCCTCCCAGTGGTCGGAGAGCCCCTCGCCGGGATCGATCGCGGCGAGTGTCTCGGGCGGCACCTCCTCGACGATCAGCTGGTCGAGCGTGCGCGCCAGCTCGCCCGCGAGCCGCACCGCCTCGGCCGCGTCGACCGCGCGCCCGCTCGCGGCGCGCTCCTCGCTGACCAGCCGCGCGAGGATCATGCGGCGCTCGAGCGGGTCGATCGCGGGCGGCAGCGGCGGGACTGCGTCGGCGGGATCGAGCGCCGCGCCGACGGCCGCCTCCAGATCGTCGCCGCCCAGCGCGACGATCCGCGGCAGCAGCAGCGCGCCGCCGCTGGCGCGCACGAAGGCGTCGCTGATCGCGAGCCCGGCGCGATTGTTGGGTACCAGCACGACGCCGCGCGCGAGCGCCATGCGGTCGGCGCCGTAGCGGCGCAGCAGCCCCGCGACGAGCGCGTCGGCGAAGGCGCGGTGCGCCGGGATGGAATAGAGCCGCAGGCCGCGCCGGCGGCCGGGCGATTCAGACATCGGCGAGCAGCGCCTCGGTACGCGCGATCGCGCCCGGCACGTTGACCTCGGACCACAGGCCCTGATGGACGAAGCCGTAGGCGCGCCCGGTCTCGATCGCGCGGTTCCAGAAGAGGTTGGTCGAGAACGGCCCCTCCGGCCAGTCGCGGATCAACGAGGGCGCCATGATCTGCACGCCGGTATAGACGAAGGGCGCGACGCGGCCGGGCTTGCGCCGCCCGGTCACCCGCCCGTCGGGCGCGAGGTGGAAGTCGCCCTGCCCGCCGTGATTGTGCGCGCGCGCGCACGGCACCATCAGCATCAGCGCGTCCATCGTCGCGCCGTCCCAACGCGCGGCGAGCTGGCGGATCGCGTCGGTCGGTCCGTCGAGCCAGAAATTGTCGCTGTTGACGACGAGGAACGGCTCGTCCCCGAGCAGCGCGCGCGCCTTCACCAGCCCGCCGCCGGTCTCCATCAGCCGCTCGCGCTCGTCCGACACGATCACCTCGATGCCGCGGACGCGGTGGCGCAGATGCGCCTCCAGCGCGTCGGCGAGATAATGGACGTTCACGACCGCGCGCTCCACCCCGGCCGCGCGCAGCCGATCGAAGACATGGTCGAGCAGCGCGCGCCCGGCCACCTCGACCAGCGGCTTGGGCCGAGTCGCGGTGAGCGGTCGCATGCGCTTGCCGATCCCCGCCGCCATCACCATCGCGGTGCGCGGCACGCGCGCGCCGGGGTCGGGGCGGATGTAGCGCGGGCGGGTCACGCGCGCGCGCCGACGATCAGCATCGGATCACCGCGCAGCTCGGGCGGCAGGTTGGCGGCGAACCAGCGCGCCACCGGGGCGAGCACGGGCTGGCCGAGATCGCGCTCGAGATAGCCCCAGACGCGTGGGCACAGCGCCGGGTAGCGCGGCTTGCCGTCGCGCTGCCACAACCGGGTGAAGATGCCGATGATCTTGGCGTTCCGCTGCGCACCGAGCACGTGATAGGCGCGCAGGAACGCGTCCCCCTCGCCCGTCGCGGCACAATAGCGCGCCAGCATCCGCTCCTCGAGCGACGGATCGACGTCGCGCCGCGCGTCCTGCAGCAGCGAGACGAGATCATAGGCCGGATGCCCTGCGAGCGCGTCCTGGAAGTCGAGCAGGCCGAGCGAGCGCCCGGCGCCGACCAGCATCAGATTCTCGGCGTGATAGTCGCGCAAAACGGTGACCGGCACCGCCGCCTCGGCGTGGCCGAGCACCTCGTCCCAAGCGGCGCGATAGCCTTCGAGGTCGACCGCGACGCCGATCGCGGGGCAATACCAGTCGGTGAGCAGCCCCGCCTCGCGCTGCAGCTCGGCGCGATCGTAGGCGCGCACTTCGGCGGCAGGATGGCCGCGCAGGGCCACGAGCAGGTCGATCGCGGCGGCGTAGAGCGGCACCGCGGCCTCAGGATCGGCGTCGGCGGTCTCGCGCAGGCGCTCGTCGCCGAAATCCTCCAGCAGCACCAGCCCGCGCTCGAGATCGACCGCGTGGACGGCGGGCGCCGCGAAGCCGCGCTCGGCGAGCCAGCGCGCGACGTCGAGGAAGGGGCGCGGGTCCTCGTGCGGCGGCGGCGCGTCCATCAGGATGCCGCGCCGCTCGCCCGCGACGACGCGGAAATAGCGGCGGAACGAGGCGTCGCCCGCGAGCGGGTCGATCCGCGCCTGGTGCCAGCCGTGGGTGTCGAGAAAGGCCGCGGCGTCCGCCGGCGGCGTCATCGGGGTCGCCATCGCGCTCCCCAAGCGGGCGGCGCTTCCCAAGTCAAGCGCCGCGCGCCGTCCGGCTCGACCGCGAAGGTGAGCGCCAGCGCATCGCGCCAGCGCCCCGCCCCAGCGCGCTCGGGCCACTCGATCAGCAGCGCCGAATCAAGCCGCGCCTCGTCGAGGCCGAGTTCCTCGACCTCTTGCGGATCGTCGAGTCGGTAGAGGTCGACGTGAAGCAGCGGCAGCGCCACCTCGGGCGGCGCATAGGGCTGGACGATCGCGAACGTCGGGCTCGGCGCCTCCTCGGCGAGCCCGAGCGCCGCCAGCACGCCGCGCGCCAGGCTGGTCTTGCCCACGCCCAGCCCGCCCGACAACGTCACCACGTCGCCGGCGCGCAGCAGGGGCGCGAGCGCTGCGCCGAGCGCCAGCGTGTCGGAGGAATCTGCCAGCCGCAGCGAGCCCTGCGCCACACTCATCGCCGCGGCAGCTCGATCGTGATCAGCGTGCCCTCGCCGCGCTCGCTCACCAAATTGATCGTTCCGCCATGCGCCTCGACGAACTGCTTGGCGAGCGGCAGCCCCAGCCCGAGCGCGCGCTCGCTGCCGGCGGAGACGCCGCTCTGCGCGAAGCGGTCGAAGGCGCGCGCGGCGACGTCGGGCGACAGGCCCTCGCCGTCGTCGGACACGATGATCCGCGCGGCCTTGGCATTGCCGTCGACGTGGAGCAGCACCCGGCCCTCGCTGCGTGCCGATCCCACCGCGTGACGCAGCAGATGCTCGATCGCCTCGCGGATGCGCCGCGCGTCGCCGGTGAGTCGGCCGGCCGACCTTTGCACCTCGATCGCTAGCTCGACGTGGTGGCGCTTGGCCGCCGCGCGCAGCGCGTCCGCCGCGGCGCGCGCGACCGCGCCGAGATCGACATCGCCGCGCTCGAGCGGGCGCGCGCCGGTGTCGGTGGAGGTCAGATCGAGCACGTCGTCGATCAGGAGCCCGAGGCGATCGACCGAGTCGAGGATCGCGTCGAGGTAGGCGGTCGCGTCGGCAGACAGCTCGCCGGCATAGCCGCCATGCAGCATCTCCGCGAAGCCGCTGATCGAGGTGAGCGGCGTGCGCAGCTCGTAGCTCATGTTGGCGACGAAGGCGGTCTTGACGCGGTCGGCCGCCTCCAGCGCGTCGTTGCGATCGCGCAGCGCCTGCTCCATCGCGCGGCTGTCGGTGACGTCAAGCATCGTGAACAGCGCGTTGCCATCGGGCAGCGGCACCGCGGCGAACTCGAAGTTACGCCCGTCCGCCAAGGCGATATGCCCCGCGCGCTGCTGGCGCTCGACGGTGGCGACGCGCACCAGCTCGGCGATCGAGCGCGCACGCCGCGGGTTGGAGAGCTTGGCCGCCACCTTCTCGGCGATGACGTCGACCCGCGGATGGCCGGTGAGGAACTCTTCGTCGAGATCCCACAGCGCACGGAAGCGATTGTTCCACAGCTGCAACCGTCCGTCGGCGGCGAAGACCCCCAGCGCCTCGAACAGGTTGTCGAAGGTGGCGGTGCGGACGCGCAGCAGCGTGTCGCGCGCGCTGGCGAGCTGGACCTGCTCGGTGCGGTCCTCGAAGATCAGCAGCAGCCCGCCGTCGGGCAGCGGCTGCGCGACGACGCGCAGGTGCGTGCCGCCCGGCAGGTGCCAATTCTCCTCGATCGCGCCCTCGGCGTCGACGAACCATCCGCGCCGCTCAGCTTTCCAGCCCGGGAAGTCGCGTACCTCGGGCACGCGGTTGGCCTCGCGCATCCGCTCCAGCACGCGATCGAACTCGGGGCGGTCGGCGAGCCACTCCAGTCGCATCGCGAACATGCGGCGGAACGGCTGGTTGCAGAAGACCAGGCTGCGGTCGCGCCCGAACTGCGCCACGCCGGCGGAGAGGCGGTCCAGCATCGCCCGCTGCGCCTCGGCGAAGCGGCGCTCGCGCGCGTGGCTCTGCTCCAGTTCCTCGATGTCGATCGCGTAACCGGCGACCCCGCCGACTGGCAGCGGCACGTCGTGGATCCGCAGCGACCGCCGCGCCCCGCCGATCGTGGCGGGCAAGACGCGTTGCTGCGGCCGGCCCTCGGCGAGCGCCACCTCCGCGCCGGCGCTGGGACCACCCTGCCCCGAACCATCGACGAGCTCGAGCCCGCGCCCGACCACGTCGGCGGCGTCGCTGCCCTCGACCGCGCTGACATAGGCGGAGTTGACGATCGCGATGTGCAGATCGGTGTCGCGATACCACATCGGCAGCGGTGCCGCCTCGACCAGGCCGGTGAGCGCGTCGAAGGCGTCGGACAGCTCGGCATATTCGGCGCGGAGCCGGCGGCGCTCGCCCTCGCTGACGGTCGAGTCGTAGAACCACAGCAGCACCGCGCTGCCGCGCCGCTCGCCCTGCACCGTCAGCGTGCGTTGGCCGTCGCGCGCGTGCAGGCTGCGCGTGAAGCCGCGTGCCGAGCGCTGGCACGCCGACAGCTCGCGCGCCATCGCCTCGGCGTCGGACGAGTCCATGCCCCAGCCCGCCGCCTCCAGCTCCTGCAGATAGGAGGGCACCCCCGAGAGGCCGAGCCAGTCGGCGACGCGACGGGCCATCTCGACGCGTCCGTCGGGATGAACCACCACCGGCTGCATCGGCGCCACCGCCAGCAGCGACTCGAGCGCGTCGCGCCCGCGGATCGCCCCCGCCGCGGCGGCACGCGCGCGCAGCCCGAGTGCGAGCAGCACCGCACCGGCGACCAGCAGCAGCGCCACGACGGTGCCGACGATCACCGCGGTAGCGGGCGCGATCGTGATCATGGACGCTGCACCATGGCACGCAGGGACGGCATGTCCCGTGATTTAGCAAGCCCTTCGCGCGGGAAAAGCGCCTGAACGAGGAAAAAGGGGCGACCGAGCGGCCGCCCGCGCGCCGATCAGAACAGCCGGTCCAGCGCGACCCGAGCACCGGCGTAATAATAACGACCCAAGAAGGAGTAAGAATATGGGCTGTAGCCGGTCGGCTCCACACCAGCGCCGGTCAGGTTGTTGGCACCAAAGTAGAAGCTGAAATTCTTTTCGACCGCGATCGAGGCCTGGATGTCGTGCTCCCAGCGCTCGCGATAGTAAAGATATTCGGGCGCAGCGATGTCGGGATTGGCGCTCACCTGGTCGCGGGTGAAGCGCCTGACCTTGCTGGAGTAATTGAGGCCATAGTTGAGCGTCACCCCGCCTTTGGTCCAGGTCAGGTCAAACGTACCCGCGTATTTCGGTGCCGGCAGCGTCGGCAGCTCGAGCTGATCTTCACGGTCGGCGCCTGGTGTCGGCACGAAATCGAGCCGATCGAGGTAGTTGCCGACCAGCTTGAGATTAAACCGTCCGAGATCGCCGGCATTGAGGTTATACGCGACCTGAAGATCAAGGCCCTGCGTGCGGAACGCAGCCACGTTCTCAGGTTGCAACAGATAATCACTGACGTAACCGGTCACGCCACTGCGCGACACGTTCGAGCAATAGGGATTGTCGAGCGTCGGCTGATCGACGCAAAGGTCAACGAGCTGCTGCGCGGTGGGCGAGTTCACTGCGTTGGTCAGATTGATATTGTACCAGTCCGCCGTGATCGACAGACCAGGCAGGAAGCGCGGCAGTAGCACGACTCCCGCGGTCCAGGTCTTGGCGGTCTCCTCGCGCAACCCCCTGTTGCCGCCCGTCCGTCCCGGTAGGCTGGCGGTCGCGACGGGATCATTAACGGGATTGAACGCGGCGATCTGCGCCGGCGACAGACCCGCCGCGGTGAGCGCGGCCTGGCAGTTGGCGGCGCGGTACTGTGTGCCCTCCGGCAGGTTCTCCGGATCGCACGGATCGTCGATGAAGGAGAAAGCGCCGCTGACCGGCGCATAGAGCTCGCTGATGTTGGGCGCGCGAACCGCTTCGGAATAGCCGCCGCGGAAGCGGATGTCGCGGATCGGCGCCCAGATGCCGCTCACCTGCCATGTCGTGGTGTTGCCGACGGTGGAGTAATCGGAAACACGAAGCGCGGCGTTGAACTCGAGCGTGTTAGCGAGCGGCAGGTCCTTGAGCAGCGGCACGCGCAGCTCGCCGAATGCTTCCTTCACGTCGAAGCTGCCGCTCTGAGGCCCGACTTGGGAGAAGTCGAGCAACTCGCCCCGTTCGACCCGGGGATCGGGATCGAAGCGGCTGCTTTCCTTGCGATATTCGGCACCCAGGGCGAAGCCGATAGGGCCGCCGGGCAGCTCGAAGAACTGGCCGAAGTCACCGCTGATCGAACCAGAGACCACGTGCTGCTGCACCCGGTAGAAATTGACCATGTCGGCCTGGACGAACCCGAGCGCCGCGGCGCTGGGCGAGCCCTCCCCCAGGATGTTGAGCGGCTGGCAGCCGCTGCTCGCGCCCGGCGTGAAGGTCGTCGCCGGCGCATCGAAGTTGTTCGGGTCGATATTGGCCGTGGGATCAAGGTCGGAGCGGCAGACGATCTGCCCGCTCGCCGGATCGCGTACCGCATCGAGCGCGGCGTAATAGCGGTCACTGATGCGATAATTGGTGGAAAGGAAGCGGCTGTCGGTGCGACCGTAGGTGTACGAGAACTCGTAGCGGGCGTGATCGCTGATCTGCCCGTCCGCACCGATGACCGAGCGGTAGGTCTCGCGCTTGGACGACTCGCCGCGCACGCCGAAGTCGAAATTGTCGCGCGAGACGAGCGCGCCGTTCGCCGCCGCGTCTGCGCCGAAGCGATCGATGAGGAAGGCGTTGTCGGGTGCGAGATAAGTGAAGAAGTCGAAGCTCGGCTGCGACACCGTGTAGCTATGCGTGTTGGTGTATTTGCCCTGCGCGAACAGCCGCAGCACGGAAGACACCTCGAAGCTGCTCAGCAGATTGACGTTGTGAATGCGGTTCTTCGGTTGGAGGTCGCCCTGATAGCCGGCCTGCGGTGTGCTGTCGCCGCCCTGGACCAGACCGGTACCCGGCAGGCTGACCCCGCGGTCGTAGAAACGACCGTCTCCGTTGAAATCAGGTATGCCGTCTAGATCGAGGTCGACGGCGCCTCCTCGCGAGCTGTCGGCGTAGCGCAGGTTGTTTGTGCGGATGCGATCAAATCGTGCGGGATCATCGGGAAAGTCAGTAGGGTCCCGTACGATCCCATAACTGCGCAGGGGGTTGCCGGTACGCTCGCGAGCGAACGAACTGACACGATCATCGTCGCGGAACTCATAGTTCAACGCTATATTGCCGCGACCGCCGGCGAAGTTCTTGCCGCCGGTCAGCGAGAAGAAGCGGCTGCCCGCGTCGCCATATTCCGAGACGCCCGTCTGCGCGCGCGCGACCAGCCCCTCGAAGTCCCGCTTCAGGACGAAGTTGACCACGCCGGACACGCCGTCCGCGCCGTAGATCGCGGAGGCGCCGCCCGTGGTCACGTCGATGCGCTCGATGAGATCGGCGGGTATGGTGTTGATGTCGACCGCCGCGGTGCCCGGAAGACCAGCGACGTGGCGACGACCATCAACTAGGACGAGCGTTCGGTCCGCCCCGAGATTGCGCAGGTTGAGCAAGTTGACCCCGGCGGCGCCGTTGTCGGCGGTGGAACCGGACTGGCTGGCGCTGGTCGAAGAGCCGATCAGCGCGGGGTTCTGCGTCAGGAAGTCTGTGACGTTGACTCGGCCGGACTGCTGCAACGACGCCGAGGAGTAGCTCGTGACCGGGGTCGGCGAGTCGATCTCGGGCCGAGCGATGCGCGAACCGGTGACGACGATGTCGCTGGGATCATCGGCCTGCGCCGTATCCGCTGCGATCGGCGCCGCGGCAGGTGCGTCCTGCTGGGTAGCCGTTTCCAGCGTCTGCTGCTGCGCGCGCGCCGGCAGGCTGACTCCGCCCGCCACCAGCGCGACCAGCGCGCACCCGCTCCGCCAATGCGAGATCGCCATCGTCTTCCCCTGTTCCGACGCCGTGATTTTCTCTGTCCTATTAGGGACATCTCGGCATCATCGTCGCAAGGGTTAATGTACTATTCAGCCACGGTGTTGCGCCGCAGCAACATACGCGAAGGGCGGCACCTCGCGGCACCGCCCTCCTCGTTCTCGCGATCGCGACGGCGATCAGTAGCGGTAATGATCCGGCTTGAACGGGCCGGCGACGGGCACGCCGATATACTTGGCCTGCTTCTCGCTCAGCTGCGACAGCTGGACGCCGAGCTTCTCGAGGTGGAGCGCGGCGACCTTCTCATCGAGGTGCTTGGGCAGGACATAGACCTCGTTCTTGTAGGTCTCGCCCTTGGTCCACAGCTCGATCTGCGCCAGCGTCTGGTTGGTGAACGAGGCCGACATCACGAACGACGGGTGGCCGGTCGCGCAGCCCAGGTTCACCAGGCGACCCTTGGCGAGCACGATGATCTGCTTGCCGTCGGGGAACTCGACCAGGTCGGTGCCCGGCTTCACCTCGGTCCACTTGTAGTTGGACAGAGCCGCGATCTGGATCTCCGAGTCGAAGTGGCCGATGTTGCAGACGATCGCCATCGGCTTCATCGCCTTCATGTGATCGGCGGTGATGACGTCGGCGTTGCCGGTCGCGGTGACGAAGATGTCGGAGCGCTTCACCGCTTCCTCCATCGTCACGACCTCATAGCCCTCCATCGCGGCCTGCAGCGCGCAGATCGGGTCGATCTCGGTGACGAGGACGCGCGCGCCGCCGTTGCGCAGGCTGGCGGCCGAACCCTTGCCGACGTCGCCGAAGCCGGCGACGGTGGCGACCTTGCCCGCCAGCATCACGTCGGTGGCGCGGCGGATCGCGTCGACCAGCGACTCCTTGCAGCCGTAGAGATTGTCGAACTTGGACTTGGTGACCGAGTCGTTGACGTTGATCGCCGGGAACGGCAGCTCGCCCTTCTTGGCGATCTCGTACAGCCGGTGGACGCCCGTCGTCGTCTCTTCCGAAACCCCCTTAAGGTTCTTGACGGTCTCGGTCAGATAGCCCGGCTTCTTGGCGATGAACGCCTTGACCGAACGCTGGAACTCGACCTCTTCCTCATTCTCCGGCTCGCCGAAGCTCTGGCCGGCCTCGAGCTTGGCGCCCCACAAAGCGAACATCGTCGCATCGCCGCCGTCATCGAGGATGATGTTGGCGGTCTGGCCGTTGCCGTCGTCCCAGTCGAAGATCGAGCCGACATAGTCCCAGTAATCGGCGAGCGTCTCGCCCTTCACCGCGAACACCGGGATGCCGGCGGCGGCGATCGCGGCGGCGGCATGGTCCTGGGTCGAGAAGATGTTGCAGGTCGCCCAGCGCACGTCGGCGCCCAGCGCGGTCAGCGTCTCGATCAGCACCGCGGTCTGGATCGTCATGTGCAGCGAGCCGGTGATGCGCGCGCCCTTGAGCGGCTGCGCGGCGCCATACTCGGCGCGCAGCGCCATCAGGCCAGGCATCTCGGTCTCGGCGATGTTGATCTCGGCGCGGCCGAAATCGGCCAGGCCGATGTCCTTGATGACGTAATCGTTGGTGTCGAGCGTGCGGTCAGACACTGGGGCGGTTGCCACGGCGTTGTCTCCAGACTGATAGGGCCGACCAAGGCGCCACGCACCGGTCGGCATCCGCGCGCCTTAGCCCGCCCGATGCCGCCAATCAAATATAAAGATATCTTTATATCGTCCTGCGAGAGCGGCTCAGCTGTGTCCGCTCTCGCTCGACAGCAGCCGCGGGTCGACGCCGGCGGCGGCGAAACCACGGGTCCAGCGCCGCTCGACGGGTGTGTCGAACAGCATCTCGGGCGAGTCGGCGACGTTGAGCCATCCGTGGCGCGTCATCTCCGCGTCGAGCTGCCCCGGCGCCCAGCCGGCGTAGCCGAGCGCAACCAGCCACCGCGACGGGCCGTTACCTGCCGCGATCGCGCGCAGCACGTCGAGCGTGCCGGACAAGGCCCAACGCCCCGCGACGTCGAGCGTGTCGTGCCCGCCCCAGTCGCTCGAGTGGAGCACGAACCCCCGCCGCGTCTCCACCGGCCCGCCGAAGTGGACCGGCGCGTCGGGTGCCTCGCCGGGCGCGATCTCGAGCTGCTCGAGCACGTCGTGCAGGCCGAGCCCGTTGACCACCGCGCCGATCCCGACGCCGAGCGCGCCGCTCTCGTCGTGGCTGCAGATCGCGATCACCGAATGCTCGAAGCGCGGGTCACCGATCCCCGGCATGGCGAGCAGGAACTGACCGGTGAGATATTGGGCTTGCTCCATCGGCCCGAACCTAGTGCGTGCGGCGGCGCTTGCCAAAGCTTGAAATCGCCCGGGGCGGCTGCGACACCGTCGCGCCTTTCGAACCGGAGACCCCTATGACGATCAGCGTCGGTGACACTCTGCCTTCCGCCCGCCTCACCAAAGTGACCGCCGAGGGACCGGAGCCGGTCGATTCGGCCGAATATTTCAAGGGCCGGCGCGTCGCGCTGTTCGCGGTGCCGGGCGCCTTCACGCCGACCTGCTCGGCGCGGCACCTGCCGGGCTATCTCGACAAGGCCGGAGAGCTGCGCGCCAAGGGAGTCGACGAGATCGCCTGCACCGCGGTCAACGATGCGTTCGTGCTCGGCGCCTGGGCCAAGCAGAACGGCGCCGAGGGCGTGACGATGCTGGCCGACGGCAACGGCGAGTTCGCGAGCGCGCTCGGGCTCGACATGGACGGCAGCAAATATGGCATGGGCAAGCGCAGCCAGCGCTACGCGATGGTGGTGAACGACGGCGTGGTCGAGTCGCTCGAGGTCGAGGCGCCGGGCGAGTTCCGGGTGAGTTCGGCGGAGCATCTGCTGACGCTGCTGTGAAATCCTTTGATCCTCCCCGCACGGCGGGGAGGATCTTCTTTGATCACTGCGCGCCACGCCGGTGGATGGGCGACTTGCCGCGGTCACATCGCAAATGTAACCGTCGGGAATGACAGCGAACGACATCGTACAGGAACTGGACCGGCTCTACAGCGCGTCGGTCGACCGGCTGAAGGCGGCGATCTCCCGCTACATCGCCGATGGCACGCCCCCTGCCCCCGACGCGCGGCGCGACGGCTCCTTCGCCTACCCCGAGATCCGGCTCCGCTTCGCCGGCGGCGACGATCGCCCCACGCCGCTGCGCTCCTTCGGCCGGCTGGTGAGCCCCGGCGAGTATCGCATCAGCGTCACCAAGCCCGCGGTCTTCGCCGATTACCTGATCGAGCAGCTGACCCTGCTGATCGAGGATTATGACGTCACCGTCAGCGCCGTGGCGGGGACGCAGGAGATCCCCTTCCCTTATGTGATCGACGCCGGTCACGCGCTGAGCCTCGACACCGTCTCCGCCGCCGAGCTGGCGCGCTGGTTTCCGACCACCGAGCTCGCCTATATCGGCGACGAGATCGCCGACGGCCTGTGGGCCTCGATCGACGGCACGCGCCCGCTCGCACTCTTCGACGGGCTGCGCACCGACTTCAGCCTCGCGCGGCTGCGCCACTACACCGGCACCCCGCCCGAGCACGTGCAGCGCTACGTGCTGTTCACCAACTATCACCGATACGTCGACGAGTTCGTCCGCTGGGGCGCGAGCCAGGTCGGGGGCGACAGCCGCTTCACCGCGCTGTCGGGGCCGGGCGGCGTGCTGTTCCAGGCGGGCGACGATCCCGCGAGGCTCGACGATAGCGCGTGGCGGCGGCTGCAGATGCCCGCCTATCACCTGATGGCGGACGATCGCACCGGCATCACGCTCGTCAACATCGGTGTCGGCCCCTCGAACGCCAAGACGATCTGCGACCATCTCGCGGTGATGCGGCCCGAGGCCTGGGTGATGATCGGCCATTGCGGCGGGCTTCGTCCGTCGCAGCGGATCGGCGACTATGTGCTCGCGCACGCCTATCTGCGCGACGACCACGTGCTCGACGACATGCTGCCGCCCGAAATACCGGTGCCCGCCATCGCCGAGGTGCAGCAGGCGCTGGCGCGCGCGGCCGAGACCGTCAGCGGCCAGTCGGGCGACGCGCTCAAGCGGCGGCTGCGCACCGGCACGATCGTCACCACCGACGATCGCAACTGGGAGCTGCGCTACGCCCGCTCGGCGCTGCGCTTCTCGCTCAGCCGCGCGGTGGCGATCGACATGGAGTCGGCGACGATCGCGGCGCAGGGCTACCGCTTCCGCGTGCCCTACGGCACCCTGCTGTGCGTCTCGGACAAGCCGCTGCACGGCGAGCTCAAGCTCCCCGGCCAAGCCAACCGCTTCTACGAGCGCGCGATCAGCGAGCACATGCGGATCGGCATCGAGACGTGCGAGGAGCTCCGCCGCGAGGGCGCCAAGCTCCACAGCCGTAAGCTGCGCGCCTTCAACGAGCCGCCCTTCCGCTAAGTGTCGGCGGCTACCGGGGAAACGAAGCGGCGGCCGCGCGTTACGCGGCCGTACCATTTCGCCAGGGAGCAGATGATGGCCGACGACAACAGCGACACGCCGACCCCGGCGCCGACCTCGTCCAAGCCGGCGACGCCGCGCCGCCGTGCGCCGCGCAAGGCCAATGCGAGCGCGGCGAGCAAGCCGGCGACGAAACGCAAGACCGCGAGCGACACGCCCGCGCCCAAGCGCCGCGCCGCCACCAAGCGCTCCGCCGCGGCTGAGCCGTCGACTCTGGAACAGGCCGGCGAGGCGGTGACCGCGGCGACCAAGAGCGTGTCGCGCTCGGCCGACGCTGCACGCAAGCGCGCGACCCGCGCCGCGACCGACACGCGCAAAAGCGCCACGCGCGGGGCACGTAACGCCGGCAAAGCGGCATCGCGCGCGACCGACAAGGTCGGCGGCAAATGGGGTGCGGCGGCGATCGCCGGCGGCGTGGCGGCGATCGGTGCGGCCGCGACCGCCGCGCTGCTGTCGCTGCGCAGCTCGACGCCGAAGCAGCCCTCGCTGCCGGCACCCAAGCCCGACGGCAAGGCCGGCACGAAGCCCGAGGGCAAGGCCGGCGCCAAGCACGGTGGGGCGCACCAGCCGGACGGCACCGACTCGAGCAAATCGTTCGAGGCGAAGATCGCCGACGAGAACACCGTTCCGGAGTGAGGGGCCCACGATCGCCTGCGTACCCCGGTGGAAGCCGGGGTGCAGGAAAGGTCGCCGTGGTGATCACAAGGACCCGTTCAACTGGGCCGCGGTTGTCGCCGGGACGACCGCCACCGCCTAGCTGCTCAGGCTGGACGACCCACTACCCCGCGCCACTCGTCGCGCAGCAGCCCCCACAGCACCGTGTCGCGCACGCCGATGTGAGTCTCCCACTCGGCGCGCAGCAGCCCTTCGCGGCGGAACCCGAGTGCCTCGAGCAGGCGGTTGGAGCCGACGTTCTCCGGATCCGTATCGGCGAACACGCGCCGATAGCCCTCCGCGAACAGCTGATCGATGACGGCGCCGACCGCCTCGCGCGCGTAACCATGCCGCTGCGCCGCGGGTACCAGCAGGTAGCCGATCTCGATCACGCCGGCGCGCTTCTCGCCCGCGGCGACGAAGCCGATCGCGACGTCGTCGTCCGCGCGAGTGACCGCCCAGGTGCGCCAACTGCCATCGTCGCGCGCGATGAACCGCTCGCGCAAGGCCGCCACCGACTCAGCCGGCGCGTGCGACCACCAGGTCATCGCCGTCGCGTCGCCCATGGCGGCGAAGAGCGACTCGGCATCGTCGGGCACGCGCGCGCGCAGCGCCAGCCGCGCGGTCGCGAGCCGCTGGGTCATCCGCCGAGCGCCTCGACCAGCGCCTGCACCTTGCGCTGGCGCCACTGCGGCGTCGGCGCGATCAGCCAGTAACCGAGCCGCGACGGCACCGCCTCGCCGACCACCACCAGCCGCCCGGCCTCGACGTCGCGCGTCGCGAGCAGTTCGGGCACGGTGGCGCGCCCCAGGCCGGCCGCGGCGGCGTCGATCGCCAGCCCCGCGTCACCGACGCGCACTTGCGGCGCGCCGTCGCCCGCGGGCGCGCCGGGCCATTGGATCACCGCCGACGCGCCGCCGCCCGCGCGCTCCACCGTCACCAGCCCCTCGCTCTCGATCGCCTCGCCTTCCAGCGCACCGGGGCCCTCGCCCCAGCGGATCGCGAGGTCGAGGTTGGCCTCGGTGAAATCGACGTTGTCGTCGGCTGCGACGAGCGCGAAGCGCAGCTCGGCATCGCCGGCGGCGATCTCGGCGAGGCGCGGCAGCAGCCATTTCTCGGTGACGTCGCGGGGCGCCGCGATCGTCAGCGACTTGGACGACTGGCCCGCCTGCATCGCACGCACCGCTTCCTCGAACTCGAGGAAGCCCTGGCGCAGCGGCGCGAGCCCCGCCTCGCCCTCGGGAGTCAGCTCCAGCCCCTTGGTGGTGCGGCGGAACAGGACGACGCCCAACGTGTCCTCCAGCGCGCGGATCTGCTGGCCGACCGCCGCGGGGGTCACCGCCAATTCGTCGGCGGCACGGGTGAAGGAGAGGTGGCGCGCCGCCGCGTCGAGCACGCGCAGACCGTTGAGCGGCAGGTGGGTGCGCTTCACTCCGCCACCGCCGGCGCGGTCAGCGCGAAGCGCGGGATGGCGACGTCGAACAGCTGCCCGTCCTCGGCAATCATGCGATAGCTGCCCTGCATGGCGCCGCTGGGCGTGGCGAGCGGGCAGCCCGAGACATAATCGTAGCTCGCGCCCGGCGCGATCAGCGGCTGCTCGCCGACCACGCCCTCGCCCTCCACGGTGTGACGCGCCCCGTTGCCGTCGGTAATGACCCAGTGGCGCGTGAGCAGCTGCACCGCGCCGTTACCGTCATTCTCCAGCCGAATGTGATAGGCCCAGAACCAGCGCCCGCGCGCCGGCTCGGACTGTTCGGGCAGATAGCTGACCGAGACCCGCACGGTGACCGTCCCGGTCGTCGTGGCGAGCGGGAACAGCGCCTCCATGCCGATCGCGGTCATAGGCCGACCTGCCGGAGCGCCTGGTCGAGATCGTCGATCAGGTCCTGTGGATCCTCGAGGCCGACGTTGAGCCGCAACAGCCCCTCGGTCACGCCCATCTCGGCGCGCGCCTCGGCGCTGACGCCGAAATGGGTGGTGGAGGCAGGATGCGTCATCAGCGAGCGAGAATCGCCGATATTGTTCGAGATGTCGATCAGTTGCAGCGCGTTGAGCAGCGCGTGCGCCTGGGCGCGGTCGGCGACCTCGAAGGCGAAGATCGGGCCGGTCGCGACCATCTGCGCCATCGCCAGCGCGTGCTGCGGGTGGCTCGGCAGGCCGGGATGCAGGATCCGTGGCACCCGGCCCTCGAGGAATCGCCCGACCGTGACCGCGTTCTCCGACTGGCGACGGACGCGCAGGTCGAGCGTCTCCAGCCCCTTGAGCACGACCCAGGCGTTGAAGGCGCTGAGCGTCGGCCCGGTGTTGCGGGTGAAGGGCAGCAACGTGTTGGTGATGAAATCCTCGCTGCCGCACACCGCGCCGGCGAGCACGCGGCCCTGCCCGTCCATCATCTTGGTGGCAGAATACGCGACCACGTCGGCGCCGAACTCGAGCGGGCGCTGGAGCGCGGGCGTGGCGAAGGCATTGTCGACCACGCTGACGATCCCGCGCTCGCGCGCGATGCCGCACACGGCCTTGAGGTCGACCACGTCCATCGTCGGGTTGGCGGGGGTCTCGAAGAAGAAGACCTTGGTGTTGGGCCGCACCGCCGCCTCGAACGCACCCGGATCGCGCGCGTCGACCGTGGTCGACTGGATGCCGAAGCGCGGCAGCAGGGTGTCGACCAGCCAGCGGCACGAACCGAAGGCGGCGCGACCGGCGACGACATGGTCGCCCTGCTGGAGCTGGCACAGCAGCGCCGCGGTCATCGCCGCCATGCCAGTGGCCATCGTGCGACACGCCTCGGCGCCCTCGAGCAGCGCGATGCGGTGTTCGAGCATCTCGACGGTCGGGTTCTGCAGGCGGGAATAGGTCATCCCCTCCTGCTCTCCGGCGAAGCGCGCTGCGGCGTCCTCGGCACAGTCGTAGCTGTAGCCCGAGGTGAGAAAGATCGCCTCCGAGGTCTCGCCGAACTCGGATCGGGCCGTGCCGCCGCGCACCGCGAGGGTGGCGGGGCGCCAATGCTGGGTGACCGACCGGTCCTGTCCGCTACGCCGCTTCATGCGCGCACGCTTAGCCCCCGGCGGCGCGCGGAGACAAGGGGCAGCGCAGGTGAGGAGGCTTGTCGCCGCGGCGGCGCTGCCGCAAGGGAGCCGAGTGTTTCTGCGCAGGCAGGAACTCAGGATGATGACCCGCCACGCTCGCGGCCCTGCGCTCCTGCGTGCGCGGGAGCACAAGTGGGGAAGTTGATGGCCGCACGCGACGAGACGGTAACGACGCCCCGCCCCTGGTTACTCGGAATGACGATCGCGCTCGCCGCCGAGCTGCTGTTCCTGTTCCGCGTCACCGTGCCCGACAAGCCGGTGTTCGACGAGGTCCATTACCTGCCCGCCGCGCGCGCGCTGCGCGACCTCAGCGGCCCTGCCAATATGGAGCACCCGCTGCTCGCCAAGGAGCTGATCGCGCTGGGGCTGCGGCTGTTCGGCGACGGGCCGCTGGGCTGGCGCGCGATGTCGACCGTGGCGGGCAGCGCGACGATCGCGGGGGTGTTCGCGCTGACCTGGCTGCTGACCGGGCGCACCCGCGCGGCGCTGACCGGCGCGCTGCTCGCGGTGCTGGGCTTCACCGTCTACGTCCAGGCGAGGATCGCGATGCTGGACACCTTCCTGCTCGCCTTCCTGTTGTGGGGGATCGTGCTGCTCACCGCGGCGATGCGCGACGGCAGCGTGGCGCGCTGGATCGCCGGCGCGGCGCTGCTGGGACTCGCCACCGCATGCAAATGGGTCGCGGCGCCGTACGTGGCCGCGGCGGCGGTCACCTTCGTGATGATGAAGCGCGAGCGGCCCGCGCGCTGGCCGGGGCTCGGCGCGGTGCGCGCGCTGGCGCTGCTGGGCGGCGTGTCGGTGGCGGCGTACTTCCTTACCTTCGTCCCCGCCTTCTTCTACACCAACGAGCCGATGACGGTCGAGCGGCTGCTGCCGTTCCAATGGGACATGTACCTGCGCCAGACGCAGAAGCTGCCGCACCACACCTATCAGTCGGACTGGTGGACTTGGCCGCTGCTGATCCGCCCGATCTGGTACCTCTACGAGCCGGTCGATGGCGCGCAGCGCGGCATCATCCTGCTCGGCAACCCCGCGGTGATGTGGGGCGGGCTGGCGGCAGTGGCGGCATGTTATTGGGGCTGGGTGAAGCGCGGGTCGGCGCGGCTGCTCGCGCCCGCGGTGCTGTGGACCTTCGCGGTGGGGATCTTCGCTATTATCCCCAAGTCGCTGGGGTTCTATTATTATTACTATCCGGCCAGCGTCTTCCTCAGCATCGCGCTGTCGGTGGCACTGGACCATTGGCGCGCGCGGCTGGGTTGGTGGGACGAAATGTATCTGCTGCTGGCGTTCGCGCTGACGCTCTACTTCCTGCCGGTGCTCACCGCCGCCCCGCTGGCGCATGCCGCGGCCTTCCACCGCTGGACGTGGTTCCCGAGCTGGGTTTGAACCTCACGCAAACACGTGATGATCCGGAGTCGGCGGAAGGCGTGCAGACGGTCGTTCTAGCTCGACGGCTTGCACGTCTTCCGCTTACAGCTCGCGCGGATCCGGCCCCATGCGACCGTCGGGATCGTCCATCCCGTCGATCGCTACGACGTCTTCCTCGCTCAGGCGCAGCTCAGTCGCCTGCCAGTTGCTCGCGAGATGCTCGGGGTTGCCTGCCTTCGGTATAACCGCCAGCCCCTTGGTGAGGTGCCAGGCGATCAGCACCTGCGCCGGCGTCGCGTTTAGCCGCTCGGCGATCGCGACCACGCGCCCGTCGCGCAGCGTCTCGCCCTGCCCCAGCGGCGACCAGCTCTGGGTGACGATCCCGCGCTCGCGGTTGTACGCCTGCAACTCGCGCTGCTGGAAGGTCGGGTGAAGCTCGATCTGGTTGACCGCGGGCACCACACCAGTCGCGTCGATGATCGCGTCGAGATGCTCGGGCAGGAAGTTGGACACACCGATCGAGCGCGCCTTGCCCGCGTCGCGCAGCTGCACCAGCGCCTGCCACGCCTCGACATAGCGCTCGCCGGCGGGGTGCGGCCAGTGGATCAGGTACAAATCGACATGGTCGCGCCCGAGCAGCGCCAGGCTGGCGTCGAGCGCGGCCGCGGCGTCACCGTGCTGGTCGTGCCACAATTTGGTGGTGAGCCACACGTCGTCGCGGCCAAGGCCTTCGCCGACACCGCGCTCATTGTGGTACAATGCCGCGGTGTCGACGAGCCGGAAGCCGAGGTCGAGCCCGGCGCGCACCACGGCGGCCACCTGAGAGTCGGGGATCTGATAGGTGCCGAGCC
The DNA here is from genome assembly GCF_019429485.1 of Sphingomonas citri. Taxonomy (GTDB): domain Bacteria; phylum Pseudomonadota; class Alphaproteobacteria; order Sphingomonadales; family Sphingomonadaceae; genus Sphingomonas; species Sphingomonas citri. The sequence goes on from NZ_JAHXZN010000001.1 coordinate 509,653, forward strand.
CGAGTTGGGGCATCAGGCGGCCGTCGTTGAGCGTGAGATCGGTCATGCGCGTCGAACCGTTGCTGGACGGCACAGTTCCACTTTGCGGCTTCCCTTTCGCATCCGCGTGACGCAAGCGCAGCATCATGGTCGAGAAGATCCTTGCCGCGCTCGCCGGCTTCGCCATCGCCGTGATCTCCGCCGGCGGCTATTGGGGCATCGCGCTGCTGATGGCGATCGAGAGCGCGTGCATCCCGCTGCCGTCCGAGATCATCATGCCCTTCGCGGGCTATCTGGTCTCCACCGGCGAGCTCAACCTCTTCCTCGCCGCGACCGCGGGCGCGATCGGCTGCAACATCGGCTCGGTCGTCGCCTATGAGATCGGTCGCCGCGGCGGGCGGCCGATGGCGGAGAAGTTCGGCCGCTACGTCCTCATCGGCCCCGGCGAACTCGACCTCGCCGACCGCTTCTTCAACCGCTGGGGTGCGTGGGCGATCCTGATCGGGCGGATGCTACCCGTGATCCGCACCTTCATCGCCTTTCCCGCCGGGGTGGCGCGGATGAAGCTGATCCCGTTCCACGTCTACACCTTCGTGGGTTCTTGGCCCTTCTGCCTGCTGCTCGCCTGGATCGGCATGACGTTGGGCGACAAGTGGAACAGCGACCCGCGGCTGAAGGCCTTCTTCCACCGCGCCGACGCGGCGATCGGCGTGGTGCTGGTCGCGGCGATCGCCTTCTACGTCTGGCACCGGGTCCGCGGCCTGAAGAAGCACGGCTGAGCCGTCAGCGCGGGCGCTCCCCGCGCCGCGGGGCGGGCCCGCGATCCGAGCGGTCCCTCATCGGACGCGGCGTGCGATAGCCCTCCGCGCGGTTATCCCGGCGCAGCTCGCGATACTCGCGCCGCACGTCCCCACGATACTCCTGGCGCGCGTCGCGCCGCCCCTGACGGAACTGGTCGCGCGTGATCGTGCCGCTGCGATAGGCGTCCCGGTTGGCGCGAAGGTCACCGCGATAGTCGCGCCGCTCGCGCCCTACGTCGCGGCGGAAGTCGCGCCAATTGTCGCGCACGTCGCGGCCGGCATAGCTGCCGCGGCGCTGCTGCCAGTAGCGCTGCTGGTTGTCGTTCCAGCGGTACGGGCGACGGTAGCGATCGTAGACGTAGACGCCGGTGCCCGGGTAATAGAAGCCGTCGTTCCAGCCGTAATAGCTCGGCGCGTAGCCGTAGCCGTATCCGCCGTACGGGTCGTCATAATAGCCGCCGCTGCCGATGCCGAAGCCGACCCCGCTATAACCGTAGCCGGTCGAGCAGGCAGAGGTCATGAGCGCCAGCCCGCCGAGCAGGCCAGCGGCGACGATGTGGGTCCATCTCATCGAAACTCTCCATACCACGGAGGAAGCGGCTGGTACGCGCCGCCAATGCGGAGCCAACGGCGCTGAGCCGGTGGCGGTTCCGGCGACGCTCAGTGACCCTCGAAGGCCACCAGCGCGCTGACCGCGATGTCCTCGTCGCGCAGTCGCTGGGCGCCGCCCAGGTCGGGCAGGTCGACGACGAACTGGGCCTGGCGCACCTCGGCACCGGCCTTGCGCAACAGCCGCACCGCGGCGCGCGCCGTGCCGCCGGTGGCGATGAGGTCGTCGACGAGCAGCACGCGCGCGCCCGGCGCACAGGCGTCGGCGTGGATCGCGATCCGGTCGCTGCCGTACTCGAGCGCATAATCCTCGGCGATGGTCGCCCCGGGCAGCTTGCCGTCCTTGCGGATCAGCAGCACGCCGGCGCGCAGCGGCACCGCCAGCGCTGCGGCGAAGAGGAAGCCGCGTGCCTCGATCCCCGCGACCAGATCGACCGGCCCCTCGGTCGCCGCCACCATCCGCTCGACGCAGGCGGCCAAGCCGGCAGGATCGAGCAGCAGCGTGGTGATGTCGCGGAACTGGATGCCGGGTTTGGGGAAGTCGGGTATGGTCCGGATCAGGGCCCGAAGATCGTCGTTCATGCGCGGCTCCGCTGCGGCGGGAAAGAAGAAGGCGCGCCGAGGCGCGGAAGTCGCGGGTTCCTAGCCGTTGCGGGGCGGAAGTCCATCGCCGGGGCGTCGCGCGCTTGCCCAAGCAAGGGCGAACGCGCGAGAATAAGCGCGGATGATGAGGAGCAACCGATGCGGGTGACGATGACGGCGATGGTTCTCACCGGGAGCCTGCTCGCGCTGCCCGCGACCGCGGCCCCGCAGGTGGAGGAAGTATCGCTCGAGCAGCTGAGCGCGCAGCTCGCCGCCGGCAAGACCAGCAGCGTCGCGCTCACTCGCGCCTATCTCGCGCGAATCGCCAAGATCGACCGCAGGGGCCCGACCCTGCGCAGCCTGATCGCGCTCAACCCCGATGCACTTGCCCAGGCGCGCGCGCTCGACGCCGAGCGCGTCGCCGGACGCGTCCGCGGCCCACTTCACGGCGTGCCGATCCTGCTCAAGGACAATATCGAGACCGCCGACCCGATCGCGACCACAGCCGGCAGCCTAGCGCTTGCCCGCAACATCACGCGCCGCGACGCTCCCTTGGTGGCGCGGCTGCGCGCGGCGGGCGCGGTGATCCTCGGCAAGACCAACCTGTCCGAATGGGCCAACATCCGCTCGACGCGCTCGATGAGCGGCTGGAGCGCGGTCGGCGGGCTGGTGCGCAACCCCTATGCGCTCGATCGCACCGCCTGCGGCTCCTCCTCGGGCTCGGGCGCCGCGGTCGCCGCCAGCCTCGCCGCCGCGGCGGTAGGCACCGAGACCGACGGCTCGGTCACGTGTCCCTCGTCGATCAACGGGCTCGTCGGGCTGAAGCCGACGCTGGGGCTGGTCAGCGCCGAGCGCGTCGTGCCGATCAGCCATAGCCAGGACACGCCGGGGCCGATGGCGCGCAGCGTACGCGACGTCGCGCTGCTGCTCGGCGGGATGACCGGCGAAACCACCGACTATGCCGCCGCGCTCTCCACCAGCGCGCTGAGCGGCACGCGCGTCGCGGTGATCCGTCCGCCTGAACTGCGCCCCGCGCTCGCCTCGCGCTACGACGCCGCGCTGGCGGTACTTCGCGCCGCCGGCGCCGAGCTGGTCGAAGTCACGCCGCCCAAGCTCGAGGGGCTCGGCGAGGCCGAGCTGCTGGTGCTCAAGACCGAGCTCAAGGCCGATCTCAACGCCTATCTCGCCACCACGCCCGCGAGCGTCACGACGCGCACGCTCGCCGACGTGATCGCCTTCGACCGCGCCCATGCCGCGACCGAGATGCCGTATTTCGGCCAGGAGCTGTTCGAGGCCGCGGAGCAGACCAAGGGGCTCGACGACCCGGCCTATCGCGCCGCGCGCGCGACCTCGCTGCGGCTCGCCGGCGCGCAGGGGATCGACGCGATGCTGCGCCAGGCGCGCGCGACGCTGCTGGTGGAGCCAAGCTACGACGCCGCCTGGCCGAGCGACCGCGTCTATGGCGACCAATATGGCGGCCCCTCGGCGTCACAGCTGCCGGCGATCGCAGGCTATCCACACCTTACCGTGCCGATGGGGCTGGCGGACGGGCTGCCGGTCGGCCTCTCGTTCATCGCCACGCGCGGCGGCGACCAGGCGGTGCTCGGCGCGGGCTATGCCTATGAGCAGCGCGCGCGGGCGCGGGTGGCGCCGCGTTACCTTGCCACGGCTGGGGTAAATGCCGCGGCGGACGCCGGGGCCGTGCGCTGACGAAGCCGGTTCATGGCGGCGTCGCGACTTGCTCATCGCGACGCCACGGAGACGGTGCGCGCGCGCGGCGTTGAGCGGGCAACATCCTCGCGGAGACGTATCCATGAAAATCACGCGCAGCGGCGACATCGCCTCATCGCGCGGCCCGGCGAATTATTTCGCCGGCACCGTTCGGCTCGACATGCCTTTCGAGGGCAGCGGTGCGCTCGCCGGCGCCACCGTCACCTTCGAGCCGGGCGCGCGCACCAACTGGCACACGCACCCGCTCGGCCAGACGCTGCTCGTCACCTTCGGACGCGGGCGGGTGCAGCGCGAGGGCGGCGCGATCGAGGAGATCGCGCCGGGCGACATCGTCTATTTCGCGCCCGACGAGCGTCACTGGCACGGCGCCGCACCCGATGCCGCGATGACGCATATCGCCATCGCCGAGAAGAGGGACGGCAGCGCGGTCACGTGGCTCGATCCGGTCAGCGACGAAGAGTATGGCGGCGGGAGTGCGGCATGACCCGCCCGCGCCTGACCTGCCTGATGGCGGGCTCGCTCGACGGTCGGCTCCACCCGAGCCGCTGGACCGAGAGCCCCGACGGCACCGCGGCGGACTGGACCGGCGCCTATGAGGCGATCCACGACCGCTACACCGCGGACGGCTGGATCGTCGGCCGGGTCACGATGGCGGAGATGGCGAGAGGCGAGCCGCATCCGCCTTCCCCCATCGGGGCGCCACCCCGTCCGCTCCATGTCGCGCGCGACCACGGCCCCTATGCGATCGCGCTCGATCGCGACGGCAAGCTCCACTTCACCGCGGCGGACATTCACGGCGACCATGTCATCGTGCTGCTCGGGCCGGACATCCCCGACTCGCATCTCGCCGAGCTGGTTGGCGACGGCGTCTCCTACATCGTTTGCCAGGAGCACGCCGGCCGGCTCGACCTCGCCGCCGCGCTGGACGTGCTGGGCGAGCGGTTCGGTGCGCGCCACCTGCTGCTCGAGGGCGGGGGCGGGGTGAACGGCAGCTTCCTCGCCGCCGGGCTGGTCGAGCAATTCGACCTCGTCCTCGCGCCCGCGCTGGACGGCAGCGACAGCCGCGCGATCGTCGAGGCCGGGGAGACAGGACTGAAAGGCAAGATCCGGCTCAAGCTGATCGGCGTCGACCCGCTCGCTCACGGCGCGCTTCATCTGCGCTACGCCGTCACCGTAGCTCAGGACGCGGTGTAGCGGTCGCAGGTGTAGCGCTGCGCCGTCGGCGCGGGATTGTAGACCATGTCGAAGGTGCGCCGGTCGCGCACGATGAACGAGGCGGTGTAGCGCATCTGCTGCACGCCCGCGCTCAGCCAGCGGCTGCTGATGATCGGGTTGTAGAGGTAGTTGACCTCCACGAACATCACCCCGGTGCCCGTCGGCGCGGTGACCTGCGCGCCGGGCTTGCCCATGCCGGTCACCACCGTACCGGCATAGCCGCTGCCGGTCTGGGTGCCGGCCGTGACCGGCGTCGTCCCGTAGTGCGAGTCGTAGTCGGCGCCGCTCTGCGTGCCGAGGCAACGCTGCCAGTGGATATATTGCTTCCCGCCGCTCTCCTCGAGCGAGGAGACGATGATGCGCCCCCTGGTGGTGAGCCCGAGCTTGGCGCCCTGCAGCCGCGCCGCGGTGAGCACGTCGTTGATGTCGACCTCGCGCAACTGGGTCGAGTTGTCGCTCTGCATGCTGCCGACACGCGAGGCGTTGTCGGCGAGGTTGAGCGCGAGCTGGCTGACCTGCAGCGAGGTCAGCGCGAGGTTGCTCGTCTCGATGCCGTAGCAGCCGAGCGTCAGCACAACGGGCAAGGTGAGCGCGAACTCGATCATCGACACGCCCGAGCGGTCGCGCCGCAGCCGTGCGGCGAGCGGGGCGAGGCTCAGGTGCATATCGATTTCACCACGTTGCTGGTCTGGGTCTTGTACGGCTGATTCTTGAGCAACGTGCTGGCGGACAGCGACTGCACCCGAGGCCAGCCGGCCAGCGCCGCCATCGGGAAGATGCGGTTGTAGGTCAGCGTGACGGTATAATTGGTGACGTCGTTGGCGCCGCCCTGCCCGCCGACCCCCGGGTCGGCGTCCCACACGCCGTTACCGTTGACGTCGTCGAAACACTCGCCGGCGTCGCGCACGCCGTTCCTGTTCTGGTCGTCGAACGCCTCCGGCTTGACCAGCGAGAAGCTGGCGTAGCTCTTGCGCGACGTGGTGATCGTCATCCCGCCGCCGAGCGAGGCGAGCATCGAGCGGACCTTGGCGTCGATCGCGTTCTGATCGGCGGCGTTGTTCTCCAATGCGCTGTCGCGCCCCGCCTTGATCACCGCGCCTTCCAGCACCGAGCGGACGTAGACGCCGTAAAGCAGGTCGAAGAGTCCGAGCACGACGAGGAACAGCACCGGTGCGAGCAGCGCGAACTCGATCGTACTGACGCCGCGGCGGTCGCGGACGAGCCCCGGGCGCGCGCTCACTGGTCGATCCGCAGCATAGCGACCTGCTTGGCGATCTTCTGGAAGATCGCTGACAGACCGCTGCCGGTGGTGGTGTAGAGCGCCTGCGAGCTGTTGCGTGCGCATTGCGTCAGCTGGTCGCTGGAGCTGGTGTCGATCGCCACCGTCCACACGTCGATGCCGAGCTGGCGCGCGCGGCCGCACTCGTAGAGGAAGCGCGCATTGTGGTAGCTGGTGAGGTTGCCCGTGTCGCCGTTGCTGACGCGCTTATCGAAGTTCTCCACGCCGTACATGCCGTAGATCACCTCACTCGGCGACATGTCGCCGTCGGTCAGGAAGACGATGACCTTGCGCGGCAGCGGTTGACCGGTGCGACCCTTGTTATCGGAGGAGAAGACGCCCGCATTCGACAAAAGGCGCGTGCCCCAGATCATCCCGGTATCGTGGTAGGTACCGCCCAGCGGCTTGAAGTCAGCGGCGTCGACATAGGCAGCGATGTCGGACGCGCTCATCGTCGACAATCGATGGATCGGCTTGCCGCACGAGTAATAGCCCGACTTGCGCATCCACGCGAGATTGTAGCTTGGACGGTAACTTGTATCGTCGCCGTTGCTCGTGTCCGTCGGCGATGACTGACGGAAATATTCCACGTCAGGCCACATCGGCCGCCAGCGCGTCCGCGCGTCGGTGGTGGGGATCAGGTCGGGATCGAGGTCGTACGAGGCAGACGTGAAGCTCGTCGTCCCCGCCTCGGTCGCACGCTCCTCGACGCAGCCGTCCCAAGCGGTAGTCTCGCCCTTCACCTTGGTTGGGTCAGTGACCGTGCTGCCACTCAGGAACTTGGACACGTCCCAGCTATATTGCTGATATTGGTACTGGGGACCGACAGTCCGCGTGAGATTGCCGTAGCACTTGCCATCGCTGCTGTTCCAGCGCTGCCCCCCGCTCCACGTTGCCGTACCGCTGCTGTTGTTGTACGTGAGCGGCGCGCTGACCGCGGGCGAGCGCGTGCCGTCGATCGTGGTGCAATTCGTCGATGTCTTGTTGTTGGCCGTGCCCGTCCAGCTGATCTCGTAATCCTTCCACGGCCAGCGGGTCTGATAGGCCACCGTCTCGCCATTCACGCCGCCTAGCAGATAGGAAGGTGAGACCTGGTAGATCGCCTTGCCGGCGTTGACCGTCGACGTATAGGTGACAAACCCATAGCGGACGCGCGTGCTGCTATCGACCGATGACGCGATCACCGCGGAGAAGTCCTTCACCGCTTGACGCAGCGCCTTGATACGCGACCCATTGCCCGCGGTGGTTTCCGGAACAGCATAAGCGGTCGAGCCGAGATATCCTGCGACCGCGTCCGGATCGCTTCCGGGGCGAGCGTAGGACTGAACCGTAGTGCTGCTGACATAGCTATTGCACTGCGTGTCGGTGTCTTCCGGGCGGCACGCCATCGAGCCCGTGGTGTCGAGGACGAAGACGATGTCGGTGTCGGCGATGTCGAAGCGCGCCTTGCACGTCACCGTCAGATTGGCGGTGGCCATCGAGAACATCTTCATGACGGTCATCGGCACCTGCACGGTCGCGGTCCCCGCCACCTGCTGGTCACTGGTCTTGGTGGGGGTGAAAGTGGCGCTGGATGAGCCGAAGAAACCCGCGCCGAAATTATTGGTGAAGAACGTTTTGGCCTGGGTCGTCGCGTTAGCGTCGAGCGTCGTGCCGCCGTCGGTCGCCATGAAGCGCCGCCCCGCCAGCACGCCCGCGTCGCACGCCTGCTGAAGCCGTGACTTGACCACGTACATGCGCGACACGTCGAGCGCCGAACCGGCGAGCGCGGCGAGCGGGATCATCGCCACCGCCATCATCGCCGCGACATTCGCGCCGCGATCGCGGGCCAGGCGGGTCAACCAGGAGAAGCTCGTCATGCGCATGCGACCGCGTCGGGGCCCGACGCGTCACCGGCGCACGCGTCGAGCGGGGGAAACCAGCCGCCCTCCCCGTCTCGCGGAGCCGAGAGCGACGCGGGTCTACGACCTCGTCGCTTACCACTATGTCATTCGTACTTAAGGATTGGTTCGCACGACCGTATACGAGACACCGCGTCACTCGTCGGGAGCACCGCGGACGCCGACCGTGGCGACTATCACGTTGAGCAGCGGGCGGCGGCTCGAGTCCTCCACCGTCACGCGCCAATGGCCCTCCTCGGCATAGCCGGGATGGTCGGAGAGATAGCCGCCGAGCCGCCGCACCGCCTCGTTGCGCGCCGCCGCCACGTCGGTGCAGTCGATCCCGGTCGCGTCCCGCTCGCGACCGGCAAACTGAAAATAGAACAGAGCCATAGGCCTCAGAAGCGCGGTAGAGGCCGATCGTTCCGGAGACTGATCCAGGGCAGTGGCTCGGCAGCCGCCGCCCCGGGCCGGATCACCGCGCCGCGCCGATCCGACGGAGCTTGATGTTGCGGAAGGCGACCGGCTCGCCATGGTCCTGCAGCGCGATCACGCCGCTGGTGAAGGTGCCGTAGAGCGGCATCTTGGCGAACTTGGACTTGGCCACGCGCGCCTTCCACGCCGCGTCGCCGTAGGACACGTCGGCGGTCGGCACGCCGTTGAGCCACTGGCGGATGCGGCCGGGCTCGACCAAGAGCCGCGCGTGGTTCCAGCTGCCCGCCGGGCGCGACACGCCCGCGGGCGGCACGGTGATGTCGTAGAGCGAGCCGGCACGATGCGACGGGATCTTGCCGTCGGGGTGGCCCTGATCGTCGAGCACCTGCATCTCGAGCCCGGTCTCATAGCTCTGCGTCGTCTCGGGCACGTTGCGGGCGAGATAGATCACGCCGCTGTTGCCGCCCTTCTCCACCTTCCAGTCGAGCGTGAGCTCGAACGGTCCGTAGCTCTCGGCGGTGGCGAGATCGGCGCCGCTCATGTGACCGCCCGAGGCGGTGAGCTCGAGCGCGCCGTCGCGCACCACCCAGGATGGTGTCGGCGCGCCGCCCTTGAACGAGCGCCAGCCGGTGAGATCGCGGCCGTTGAACAGCAGGGTCCAGCCCGCGGCGCGCTCCTGGGCGCTGAGCGTGTTGGGCGCTGACGCGCCGCGCTGCGCCACGCTCGGCGCCGCCGACAGCGCCAGCGCGAGCGCGGCCACGCCCGCCTTGGTCAGATTTCGCATCATGTCTCTCCTTCTCGTCGGCGCCGTCCCATCGTCGGGCGACGCCGGTGCGATCCACCGGTACTCAAGCGCATGCGGCCGTCCACCGCAACGCCGCTCAGCGCTTCTCCTCGCGCAGCGTGCGCTCGAAATCGACCCGTGCCGCGCGCGCCATGTCGCCGAGCAATCGCGGCGCGACGAGCGTCCCAACGCGCGCGCGGGCGAACACGTCGGCCGCCTCGGGGTGCATCGGCAACACCACGTCGGCGTGCAGCCGCTCGATCCGGTCGAAGGTGGCGCGATAGTCGCGCACGATCGCGGGATAGCGGCGATTGCCGATCAGGCGATTACCCGCGACCGTCATACTGCCCGCGAACACCACCTCGCGCGCGCGACCGTGATCGACCACGCGCATGGTCCAGCTGGTACAGCCGGGCGTGTGTCCCGGAGTCGCCACGGCGCGCAGCGTGACATCGCCGAGCCTGACTTGCTCGCCGTCCGCCACCGGCGACACGCGCGTCACCGCGGGGAAACGGTGGACGCCGTAGCTGGTCTCGCCCGGCGGGGTCCCGCTCCGCAGCGCGGCGACGTCGCCGCTGCCGGCGAGCACGCGCGCGCCGGTGTCGTGCCGCATGCGCTCGAGCCCGCCGACATGGTCGAAATGCGCGTGGCTGACGAGGATGAGCTTGACGTCGCTGAGCTTCAGCCCGAGCGAGCGAATGTTGCGCTCGATCGCGGGGACGTTCTCGGCCATCGTCGCGTCCACCAGGATCGCGCCGGCACTGGTGCGGATGAGATAGGCGCCGAGCCCGCGCGTGCCGACATAGGTGATCGGGCCGAGCAGGTGCAGCGGCGGGCGCGGCTGGGTCCACTCGGGCGGGTCGCTGCTCGCGGCATTGGCAGGCGCAGCGGGGAGCGCGAGCGCGGCGGCGATGGGCAGGAAGGCGCCGACAAGGCGGAGAGCATTGAAGCAAGCCCGCGCCGGTGACGCGCCCCGGATCGCAGTGTCACGCCGCGCACGGCGGCTCGCGCCGCCGAATGACACGAGCGAGCAGCCACCGGCTGCTCGCTCGTCCCGCGCGCCGCGGCGGCTCGCGCCGCCGAATGACGCAGGCGAGCAGCCCCCGGCTGCTCGCTCGTCCCGCGCGCCGCGGCGGCTCGCGCCGCCGAATGACGCGGGCGAGCAGCCCCCGGCTGCTCGCTCGTCCCGCGTCATTCCCACTCGATCGTGCCCGGCGGCTTGGAGGTGTAATCGTAGGTCACCCGGTTGATGCCCTTCACCTCGTTGATGATCCGTGTCGCCACCCGCGGCAGGAAGTCGCCCGGGAACTGGAACGCCTGTGCCGTCATCCCGTCGGTCGAGGTGACTGCGCGCAGCGCCAGCACCGAATCATACGTCCGCCCGTCGCCCATCACGCCGACCGAGCGCACCGGCAGCAGCACCGCGAAGGCCTGCCAGATCGTGTCGTACAGCCCCGCCGCGCGGATCTCCTCGAGGTAGATCGCGTCGGCCTTGCGCAGGATGTCGCAGCGCTCCTTGCTGACCTCGCCGGGGATGCGGATCGCGAGACCCGGCCCCGGGAACGGATGGCGGCCGACGAAGGCGTCGGGCAGCCCCAGCTCGCGGCCGAGCTCGCGCACCTCGTCCTTGAACAATTCACGCAGCGGCTCGACCAATTTCATGTTCATTCGCTCGGGCAGGCCGCCGACATTGTGGTGGCTCTTGATCGTCACCGACGGGCCGCCGGTGAAGCTCACGCTCTCGATCACGTCGGGATAGAGCGTGCCCTGCGCGAGGAACTCGGCGCCGCCGATCTTGCGCGCCTCATCCTCGAACACGTCGATGAAGGTCTTGCCGATGAACTTGCGCTTGGCCTCGGGGTCGGTGACCCCCGCCAGGCCGCCGAGGAACAGCGTCTCCGCGTTCACGTGCACCAGCGGGATGTTATAGTGGTTGCGGAAGAGCCCGACGACCTGGTCGGCCTCGCCCGCGCGCAACAGCCCGTGATCGACGAAGACGCAGGTGAGCTGGTCGCCGATCGCCTCGTGGATCAGCACCGCCGCCACCGCCGAGTCGACCCCGCCCGACAGGCCGCAGATCACGCGCCCGCTGCCGACCTGCGCGCGGATCTCGGCGATCTTGGTGGCGCGGAACTCGGCCATCGTCCAGTCGCCCGCCAGCCCGCAGACGTGGCGCGCGAAATTGGCGATCAGCTTGCCGCCGTCGGGCGTGTGGACCACCTCGGGATGGAACTGCATCCCGTAATAACGGCGCGTCTCGTCCGCGGTGAGCGCGAACGGCGCCCCCTTGGACGAGGCCACCGGGGCGAACCCGGGTGCGAGCGCGGCGACATGATCGCCGTGGCTCATCCACACCTGATGGCGCTCGCCCGACTGCCACAACCCGTCGAACAGCCCGCAGGCGGCGTCGACCTCGACATAGGCCTCCCCGAACTCGCCGGCATTGCCCTTCTCGACCTTGCCGCCGAGCTGCTCGTTCATCACCTGCTGGCCGTAGCAGATGCCGAGCACCGGTACGCCCGAGTCGAACACTGCCTGGGGCGCGCGCGGGCTTCCCTCGTCCACGACCGAGGCAGGACCGCCGGAGAGGATCACGCCCTTGGGGCGCATCCGCTCGAACGCGTCGGCGGCGGACTGGAAGGGCGCGATCTCGCTGTAGACCCCCGCCTCGCGCACGCGGCGCGCGATCAACTGGGTCACCTGGCTGCCGAAATCGACGATGAGGATGCTGTCGGGATGCTCCATGGCGGGCCTGTAGCGGCTGTGCCCCTGGCTTGGAAGGGGCGCGAATGTTGCGAATGTTGAGTCCGGAGCGGGGTGCGCGGCGGCGGATGTTGCGAATGTTGAGTCGACCGCCGCGCGCCGCGCTCCACCGCACCGCTTCATGCCGCGGAGACCTCCGCCGTCATCGCGACCAGCTTCGCCACGGTGTTGACGTTGCGTGCAGTCCCCTCCGCCGCACTCGGCAGCTTGAGCCGCGACCGCCCCATTCCCGCGCCGTACGCGACGTAGATCTCGCGCGCGCCGAGAGCCAGCCGCTCCCCATCGGGCGCTACCGCGCGCTCGAGCGTGTCGGCCTGGGGCGGCGCGTCGAGGAAGTGGAGCACGGTGGTAGAGGGCGGCGCGTCGGCGAAGGGATTGGCAGCGAGCGCCGCCGCCAGCTCGGCCGCGGTGCGCACCGCGACGCTCACCTGCCGCCCGGTCGACACCTGCAAGGCCTCCTCAAGGCGCCGCTTGACCGTTGCCGCGTCGAGCGGGCTCGTGAAGACCACGTTGCCGCTCGCGATATAGGTGCGCACCGCCGCGAAGCCCGCCGCCTCGCACAGCCGTCGCAGCTCGGCCATCGCCAGCGCGCCCGTGCCGCCGACGTTGACCGCGCGCAACAGCGCCACATAGGCCGTCATCCCCGGCTCACCGCGCATAGCTTGTTGCCGTCGGGATCGCGGACATAGGCCAGCACCGCGGGGCCGAGGCTGGTCTCGCGCGGGCCGGGCGCGTCCTCGATTGAGGTGCCGCCGTTCGCCACCGCGACGTCGTGAAACCGCTGCACCTGCTCGGCTGAGTCGCAGCGGAAGGCGACCGTGCTGCCGTTGCCAACGCTCGCCGCGGCGCCGTCGATCGGCTGGCTGACGCCGAACATGGTGCCGTTGTGACGATAGAACAGGCGCTCGTGCCCGCTCGGCGCGGTGTCGCGGCGCGCCGGCGGTGCGCCCAGCACACCGAGCACCGCGTCGTAGAAGCGCGCCGACCGCGCGAGGTCGTTCGACCCGACCAGAACATGGTTCAACAAGGCCGCTCTCCTTCTCCCCTAGGGACGCATCTCGTGACAGATCGCGCCGGCGTAGGACAGCCCGTCGCCCGCGCGGGCCGGGAAACCGCCCGAGCGAAGAAGTCCGTGTAGCGCGCCGTTCGTCGTTCCCCGTCCCGCTACATAGCGCCCGTGGGGAAGCGATGACATTCTGGCAGGACCTGGAGCGGCACGCCGGCCGCGTCGCCTTCGTCACCGCCGCGGGCGACACGCTCGATTATGCCGCGCTGGCATGCGCGGCCGACGCCGTCTTCGATCTGCCGCGCGGCACTCCGGTGCTGCTGGCGCTCGACAACGACCTCGCCGCGATGATCGCCTATCTCGGCGCGCTGCGGCGCGGGCTCCCCGCGATCGTCACCGCCGCCGGGGACACGACCGCCGACCGCGAGCGCGCCGACCGACTGATCGCCGCGTTCCGACCGGCGGCGCGCTGGTCGAGCGCGCGCGGCACCGAGCGGCTGCGCGACGCCGGCGACGCGCCCGCGGCGCACCCCGGGCTCGCGCTGCTGCTGTCGACCTCAGGCTCGACGGGCGCGACCAAACTGGTACGGCTGTCCGCGCGCGCGGTCGACGCCAACGCGCACGCGATCGCGGCCAGCCTCGCGCTGACGCCCGACGAGCGCGCGATCACGACGCTGCCGCCGGGCTATGCCTACGGCCTGTCGGTGATTCACTCGCATCTCGCGGTAGGGGCGACGACGATCCTCTACGCCGGCTCGGTGGTCGACCCGGCCTTCCGCGCCGTGATCGAGCGCCATCGCGCCACCTCGTTCGGTGGGGTGCCGCACAGTTATGAGCTGCTCGACCGCGCCGGCTTCCTCGACTCGCTGCCCGAGTCCCTGCGCACGCTGACCCAGGCCGGTGGTCGGCTCGCACCCGAGCTGCTCACCTCGGTCGCGCGGCGCGCGCGTGCCGCCGGCAAGCGCTTCGTGGTAATGTACGGCCAGACCGAGGCGGTGGCGCGGATCGCGACGCTCGACGTCGATCCCGATCACGTGGTCGCGGGCGGGATCGGGCGCGCCATCCCGGGCGGCACGCTCACGCTGGTCGATCCAGAGACCGGCGCCTTCGCGGCGACCGCGGGCGAGCTGGTCTATACCGGCCCCAACGTGATGATGGGCTATGCCGAGGCGGCGGTCGATCTCGCGCGCGGCCACGAGCTGACCGCGCTGCGCACCGGCGACCTCGCCGAGCGTCTGCCCGACGGCGCCTATCGCGTGACCGGTCGCCGCAGCCGCTTCATCAAGCCGTTCGGGCTGCGCGTCGCGCTCGACGAGGTGGAGCAGCGACTCGCAGCCGCGAATGTCTCCGCGGTGGCCGCGGGCGACGACGCGCTGCTGGTGGTCGCGGTATTGGCACCGGGCGACGTGGCCTCGGCCGAGCGGTTCGTCGCCGACAAGGTCGGCCTGCCGGCGAGCCATCGCGCGGTGCTGGCGCTCGACGCGGTGCCGCGGCTCGCCTCGGGCAAGGTCGACTATCCCGCGCTGCTCGCCGCCGGTCGCGCGGCGGCGGGAGCGATCCGGACGGCTGCCTCCGCGGGCGCGTTGCGCGCGGCGCTCGCCGCGGCACTGGGCCGCGACCGGGTAGAGGACGGCGACTCGTTCCGCTCGCTGGCGGGCGACTCGCTCAGCTATGTCCGCGCCAGCCTGGCGATCGAGGAGGTGCTCGGCACGCTGCCCGAGCGCTGGGAGGAGCTGACGGTCGCACGGATCGAGGCGCTCGCCCGACCGACGACAGCGCGCGCCGATCCGGGCTTCCGCTGGGTCGCGACCGACGTGCTGCTGCGCCCCGCCGCGATCGCGCTGGTGGTCGCCAGCCACGTGCTCGGCGACCCCGCCAACCGCGCGATCAAGGGCGGCGCGCTCGCGCTGATGATCCTCGCGGGCTACGGCCTCGCGCGCTTCCAGTCGCGGCGGCTGCTCGGTTCGGCGCGCTGGGGCGTGATCCGCGACTATCTGCTGCGCGTCGTCGCACCCTTTCTGGCGATCCTCCTAGTCTATCGCGCGCTCACCCCCAACCGCTTCGGCTGGCAGACGCTGCTGCTTCTGGGCAATATCGTCCATGATCCCGGCGTGCGGACGATGGCGCAGTTCTGGTTCGTCCCCGCGCTGTTCCACTGCACACTGGCACTGCTGCTGCTGCTCGCCATCCCGCCCGTGCGGCGCCGCGCCGAGCGATCGGGCTGGGCGATCGGCTTCCCGCTGCTGTCACTCGCGCTCGCGGCGAAGGTCGCCGGGCTCGCGCTGCGCGGCGCCGTGTCGGCGGACGATTTCAGCACAGACGCCTGGGCCTATGCGATCACGCTCGGCTGGCTGGCGAGCTACGCCGAGACCGGGGCGCAGCGCTGGACCGTGATCCTCGTCACCGCGCTGGTGACCGCGCTCGACTGGGGGGCGAGCGACTCGCACGCGCTGATCGCGGAGGCGGTCGTCGCCGCGCTGCTGCTCACACCGCGGGTGCTGGTCCGGCGCGAGGTCGCGGCGGTGCTGGGCTATCTCGCGCGCAGCAGCCTGTTCGCCTACCTCACCCAGGGGATCACCATCCACCTGCTGCGCGACCGCCTCGGGATCGACGGCGTGGCGCCCAACGTGGTCGCTGCGTTGACGGTGGGAGCGCTGGCCTATGCCGCGTGGGAGCAGCTAATGCGGCGTCTCCGCGACGGCTGGCGGGGGCGCGGGCGGCGCTGGCCCGCGCGTCGCGGCGTATCGCCGGTGTGCCGCCCGTCTCGCCCGGCGCTCGCTGGCCGCCTCACACCGCGGTCTTGCCATAATCCTGCCGCGTCACCGGATGGCTCGACGACAATCCGCCGTCGACCACGATCGCCTGGCCGTTGACGTAGCTGGCGTCGTCGCTGGCGAGGAACATCGCGACGCGCGCCAGTTCGTCGGGCTGCGCGCCGCGCCGCAGCGGGTTGAGCCGGCCGAGCCGGTCGAGCTTGCCCGCCTCGCGCGCGTAATCGAAGGTCGGTCGAGTCATTTCCGTCTCGGTCAGCCCGGGGCAGATCGCGTTGACCCGCACGTTGCTGCCGCTGAGCTGCTGCGCCGCCACCTGCGCGAGGTTGATCACCCCCGCCTTGCTCGCCGAATACGCCGGCGACCCCGCCCCCGAGCGCAGCCCGGCGACGCTGGCGGTGAGCACGATCGCGCCACCCCCGCGCGCGGCGATCAGCGGTGCGGCATGTTTGATGGCAAGGAACGGGCCGATCAAATTGACGCGCAGCACCTCGGTGATCAGCGCGACGTCGGTGTCGAACAGGTTGGCGAGCCCGCCCGAGATCCCGGCGTTGGCGAAGATCACGTCGAGCCCGCCGTGCCGCTCCGCCGCCAACGCGACCAGCCGCGCGACATCGCCCTCGTCGCCGGCGTCGCCGCGGAACGCCAGCGCGGTGCCGCCCGCGTCGATGATCGCGGCGGCGGTCGCGTCCGCTCCCTCGCTGACGTCGGCGGCGACGACGCGGCCGCCCTCGCGCGCGAACAGCAGCGCGGCGGCGCGACCGATGCCCGAGCCCGCGCCGGTGACGACGATCGACTTGCCCGCGAACCGCATCCGCTCCCCCTCCCCGCTCAAGCCCCGGCACGCCCGGCGAAGTGCCAGGCCGCGCTCACCAGCATCGGCAGCCGCGCCGCGGTCTCCTGCGCGCGCGCGTTGGCGGCGGTGCCGACCAGCACGCGCTTGCGGATGCCCTGGACGATGCTGGCCAGGCGGAAAAGGTTGAAGGCGAAGTACCAGTCGATCGTGACCGGCTCGTCGCGTCCGGTCCGCGCCGCGTAGCGCGCCAGCATCTCCTCCAGCGTCGGGATGCCGGTGGCGTCGCCGGTCAGCCCCATCACGCCCGAGCGCCCCTCGGGCTCGGTGACCCAGCTCATCAGGTAGTAGGTCAGGTCGGCGACAGGATCACCGAGCGTCGACAGCTCCCAGTCGAGCACCGCGGCGACGCGCGGCGCCTCGCCCGGCGCGAAGCGCATGTTGTCGACGCGATAGTCGCCGTGGACGATGGCGGTGCGGGTCTGCGGCGGCACGGTGCGCGGCAGCCACTCGATCAGCCGCTCCATCTCGGGCAAGGTCTCGGTCTCGGCGCCGCGATATTGCTTGGTCCAGCGCGCGACCTGGCGCTCGAAATAATTGCCCGGCCGGCCGTAGTCGCCGAGGCCGATGCGCTCGGCGTCGAGATTGTGGAGATCGGCCAGCGTGTCGATCATCGCGTGATAATGCGCCCGGCGCGCCGCGGGGGCGAGCTCGGGCATGGCCCCGTCCCAGATCGTCCGCCCCTCCACCATCTCCATGACGTAGAAGGCCGAGCCGATCACTGCCGCGTCCTCGCACAGCGCGTACGGCCGTGGCACCGGGAAGCCGGTGGGGTGGAGCGCGGCGATGACGCGATACTCGCGTTCGACCTGGTGCGCCGAGGGAAGCAGCTCCCCCAAGGGCTTGCGCCGCAGCACGTAGCGCCGCGCGGGCGTGTCCAGCCGGTAGGTCGGGTTCGACTGGCCGCCCGCGAATTTGGCATAGTCGAGCGGGCCGGCGAAGCCGGGCACGTGCTCGGCCAGCCACGCGCCCAGCCGCGCCGTGTCGAGCCGGTCGCGCTCCGCGATGTCGCGCTGGATCGAAGGGTCGCCGCTCATGCGAAGACGATCACGCTACGGGTGGTGTCGCCGCGGCGGAGCTCGTCGAAGGCGTGGTTGATGCGTTCGAGCGGCAGCCGCTCGGCGATCAGCGTGTCGAGGTCGAGCAGCCCGCGCTGGTAGAAGTCGACCAGCCGCGGCACGTCGATCGGGAAGCGATTGGAGCCCATCAGCCCGCCCTGCAATCTCTTGCCCGACAGCAGGTCGATCGCGGACAGGCCGACCCCCTCGGCCGGCGGCAGCATGCCAAGGATCGTCGCGGTGCCGCCACGGCGCAGCACCGCCACCGCGGTCGCGGCCGACTGCGGGCGACCGACCGCCTCGATCGCGTGGTGGACGCCGCCGCGGGTCGCCTCCACCACCGCCGCGGCGACACCCTCGGCGGCGCTGTCGAACGTGTCCGTCGCGCCGAGCCGCTCGGCGATGGCGCGCTTCTCGGGCACGGGATCGAGCGCGACGATCCGCCCTGCCCCCGCGATCCGTGCGGCGTTGATCGCGGCGAGCCCGATCCCGCCGCAGCCGACCACGCATACCGTCTCGCCCGGCGCGACGTCCGCGGTGTTGAAGACCGCGCCCGCGCCGGTCGTCACCGCGCAGCCGATCAGCGCGGCGCGGTCGAGCGGCATCTCGCGGTCGATCGCGACACAGGCGTGTTCGTGCACCAGCATCTGCTCGGCGTAGGCGGAGAGGTTGAGCATCTGCGCCACCGCGCCGCCGTCAGCGAGGCGCAGCCGCGGCTCGGCGCCGCGTGGGCGCCGCGTCTCACCGCTGACGCACAGCGACATGCGGCCGCTGAGGCAGAACTCGCAGTGGCCGCAGAAGGCGGAGAGGCAGGTGACGACATGGTCGCCGGGCCCGACGGTGCGCACCTCGCTGCCGACCGCCTCGACCACCCCCGCCGCCTCATGGCCGGGGATGGCGGGGAGCGGGTGCGGGTAGAGGCCGTCGACGAAGTGCAGGTCGGAGCGGCACACGCCGACCGCGGCGGTGCGGATCAGCACCTCATGCGCGAGCGGCTTGCTGACGGTGACGTCGGCGATCGCGAGCGGTTCGCGCGTGGCGGTGAGGACGGCGGCTCTCATTCGGCCTCGCACCGGGTTCGTGCGCAGCGGGAAAGTGGCACCCGTTCGCGCTGAGGAGAGGCTGAGCTCGTCGAAACCTCGTCCCGGCGCGCCGGCGCGACCCTTGTAGCGGTGCTTCGAGACGGCACTTCGACTTCGCTCAGTGCCTCAACAGCACGAACGGCTCTCTTCAAGATGCTCAACTTCTCACGCTCACGCGGCGCTCGCGCGATCGTGGATCCTGAAAGGTCAGGATAACGCCGGAGAAAAGTGGCAGAGCTTATCCTACTTCCCCTCACCGGCTCACCCTGACGTCGCCGCTCGACGGCGCATCGCGCCCGCCGGCGTCACCGTATTTCCCGAACTCGTGGCGCGCGATCGCGCGACAATGCACCTCGTCCGGTCCGTCGGCGAAGCGCAAGGTCCGCACCGAGGCCCAGGCGTGCGCCAGACCGGCGTCCTCCGCCACCCCGGCGCCGCCGAACGCCTGGATCGCGTCGTCGAGGATCTGCAACGCCATCGTCGGCGCCTGCACCTTGATCATCGCGATCTCCTGCTGCGCCGCCTTGTTCCCTGCCTTGTCCATCATGTCCGCGGCCTTGAGGCAGAGCAGCCGGGTCATCTCGATGTCGATCCGCGCGCGCGCGATCCGCTGCTCCCACACGCTGTGATCGGCAATGCGCTTGCCGAAGGCCACGCGCGCGAGCAGCCGCCGCGCCATCTTCTCGATCGCCACCTCGGCGACCCCGATCGTGCGCATGCAATGGTGGATCCGCCCCGGCCCGAGCCGCCCCTGCGCGATCTCGAAGCCGCGCCCCTCGCCCAGCAGCACGTTCTCCACCGGCACGCGCACGTCAGTGAAGCTCACCTCGCCGTGGCCGTGCGGCGCATGGTCATAGCCGTAGACCGAGAGCAGCCGTTCGACCTTCACGCCGGGTGTGTCCAGCGGCACCAGCACCTGACTCTGCTGCTGGTGGCGTGAGCCCTCGAAGCTGGTCTTGCCCATCAGGATGCCGATCCTGCAGCGCGGGTCACCCACCCCGGACGACCACCATTTGCGCCCGTTGATCACGTAGTGATCGCCGTCGCGCTCGATCCGCGTCTCGATGTTGGTCGCGTCGGACGAGGCGACCGCGGGCTCGGTCATCAGGAAGACCGAGCGGATCTCGCCCTCCATCAGCGGGCGCAGCCACGCCTCCTTCTGCGCGCGCGTGCCGTAGCGGTGGAGCACCTCCATGTTGCCGGTGTCGGGCGCGGAGCAGTTGAAGCATTCGCTGGCCCAGCCGATCCGCCCCATCTCCTCGGCGCACAAAGCATATTCGAGGTTGGTCAACTGGGTGCCCTGGAACGCGAAGCTGTCGTCGACGTGCTGCTGGCCCGAGTGCGGCGGCATGAAGAAGTTCCACAGCCCCTCGGCGCGGGCGACGCGCTTGACCTCCTCGATCACGGGGATGACCTTCCAGCGCTCGCCGCTCGCCAGCTGCTGCTCATATTCATGGTCGCGCGGCGTGATATGGCGCGCGATGAAGGCGCGGACGCGGTCGCGGAAATAGGTCTCGCGCTCGCTCAGCGTGAAGTCCATCGCCACCCTCTCCTCGTTGGTCGCGACCGGGCTTAGGCCATACCGTGCATTCGGTAAAGCAGGCTTCGTCGCGCCGCCAGCTACGATCCATGTCGATGGAAAAGGGACTGTATCTTCGAAAGCGACGTGCTAACCATCGGCCATGGGGGATCTGAGGACCGACGACGCCACCGCGACGCGGCGCTTCCGCGAGAAGCGTGAGGCGATCCTGGCCGCCGCGGCGGACGCGATCAACGAGCAGAGCGCGAAGGGCATGACCTTCGCCGACGTGGCGCGCCGCGTCGGGCTCAACACCACCAGCGTCACATATTACTTCAAGCGCAAGGAGGATCTCGCCGCCGCCGCGTTCGAGCATACGCTCGACTATCTGCTGGCGATGCTCGACGAGGCTTCGGCCGAGGCGGCCCCGCCCGAGCGGGTCGAGCGGCTGATCACGCTCAACCTCGCTCGGCTCGCCCGGATCGAGCGCGGCGAGGAACGCGCCTTCGCGGTGCTGTCCGACCTGCGCGCGATGGACGGGCCGGTGCGCGCGCGACTGATGGCGCGCTGGCGCGAGGTGTTCCGCCGTACCCGCGCACTGTGGGGCGAGCAGCGTGCGCGCGGCGCGGTCGATCTCGCCGGCGCGCGCGCGCACGTGCTGCTGGAAAATCTGTTCTGGCTGCCGGCCTGGCTGCCGCGCTACGACGCCGACCAATACCCGCGCGCCGCCGAGCGGCTGATGGACCTGTTCCGCCACGGCCTGGCCGGCGCGGACGCGCGCTGGTCTCCGCGCCAGCTGACGCTCGAGCAGGACGATGGGATGTCCGGGCGCGACGCCTTCCTGCTGGCGGCGACGCGGCTGATCAACGAGCTAGGCTATCGCGGCGCCTCGGTTCAGCGGATCGCCTCCGAGCTGAACGTCACCAAGGGCAGCTTCTACCATCATCTCGACGCCAAGGACGATCTGGTCGCGGCCTGCTACCGCCGCAGCTTCGACACGATCGCGGCGGCGCAGCGCAGCGCCGACGCGCGTGGTGGTACGCATTGGCAGCGGCTGTGCGACGCGGTGGCGACGCTGGTGGGGGTCCAATTTTCCGACAGCGGCTCGCTGCTGCGCACCACCGCGCTGAGCGGTCTGCCACCGGGCGAGCGCCAGCAGATGGTAGACCGCTCGACGCGGATCGCGCGTCGCTTCGCCGGCACGCTGATGGACGGCGCCGCCGAGGGGACGATCCGCCCGGTCGATAGCCTGATCGCGAGCCAGGCGCTAATGGCGCTGCTCAACGCCGCGTTCGACATGCGGAAGTGGGCCTCGACCATGGCGCACGAGCGCGCGGTGGGGCTCTACGCCTCGACCCTGCTGTTCGGCATGTTCGACGACCGGCTGCTCGGCGAGTGAGCGGACTCCTCACGGATCTCGTGCCGGAACTTCGAACCGCTCGCGCTGAGGAGAGGCTTTGACAAGCTCAGTGCCTCCTCAGCACGAACGGGAAGCGGGGCGGAAAGGTCTTGAAGGTGGGGCAGTCCACGCCCCGCCCCGCTACACCGGTTCGCCCAGCGCCTCGGTCCGCGCACGGATGGCGAGCTGGTTGTGCGGGCCGCGCCGGCGCGAGAACTCGCGCACCGAGCAGCCCAGGAACAGGTGGCTGTCGCGCAGGAAGTGCGAGCGGTCCCAATAGCCCGCGTCCTCCAGCGCCATCGGTGCGGCGTCGGGCTGGGTCAGCACCAGGCTCAAGGCGCGCAGGAAGCGCGTGCGGCGCAGCAGCAGCTTGGGGGTAAAGCCGAAGTTGAAGCGGGTCAGCGCGGCGAGCGCGCGCGGGGTCATGTCGAGCGCGTCGGCCACCGCCTCGATCCGCGTCGTGGCGGGATCGCGCAGCATCGTGCACAGCCGGTCGATCCGCGGGTCGGCCGGCGGACGGCGCTGCAACCGCGCCTCGAGCCAGGTGTCGAATACCTGCTGGAACGGCTCGCCCGCCTCGAGGGCGGCGCGCAGCATCTCGGCGCCGGGGTCGAGCTCATCGAGCGGCACCACCCGGTTCGACAATCGCGACACGTCGCCGCCGAACATCTGCGCCCAGCCATAAGGCAGCAGCCCCGCGCCCACCAGCGTGCCGCCCGAACTGTTGACATAGCCGGCGTAGCTGGTCGGCCCGGTCAGCGCGACCGTCGGCATCGGATCATAGGTCCGGCTGCCGATCCGCAGCGCCCAGGGCGGGCTGCCCGCCAGCGTCACCCGGATCGTCGCGACGCTGGGGAAGAAGGCATCGTGGAAGACGTGCCCCGGCACCACGGGCGCGGCGAAGCGGTGATAGCCCGTGACATGATGCGTCAAGGCGTCGCTCGGGCGGTGATACGCGACCGCGACGCTCTCCTGATCTCCCACCGGCGCCCCCCAGCAACCCTTATTTACATCTCATTACCGCGACGCGCGCGCAGGGCAAGCCTTGGTACCGGTTCGAGCCATATTCTTCTCACATGGATCAGCTTGTTGAACCCGGCGGCGACAGCGACCCTGCGCGGCGCTATGGAGTGGCAATGCCCCGTTTCGCGCATCGCGCCGTGCCGATCGTCCTCGCCGCCGTCACGGTGGACGTGATCGGCTTCGGCATCGTCATGCCGGTGTTGCCCGGCCTGATCGTCGCGCTCGGCCACACCGACCTGGCGCATGCCACGCTGATCGGCGGGTGGATGCTCGCCGCCTTCGCACTGGCGCAGTTCGTCGCCGGGCCGATCCTCGGCAATCTCGGCGACCGCTATGGTCGTCGCCCGGTGCTGGTGGCGGCGATGATCGCCTTCGCGCTCGACTATGCGCTGATGGCCGGGGCGCCCTCGCTGGCCTGGCTGTTTCTCGGCCGAGTCATTGCCGGCGCGGCGGGGGCGAGCTACGGACCCGCCGGCGCGGTGATCGCGGACGTGACCCCGCCCGAGCAGCGCGCCGCGGGCTATGGCCTGCTCGGCGCGGCGTTTGGGCTCGGCTTCATCGTCGGACCCGCGCTGGGCGGGCTGGTGGCACATTGGGGGCCACGCGCGCCGTTCGCGCTCGCCGCCGCGCTTGCCGCCCTCAACGCGATCGCGATGCTGCTCTTCCTGCCCGAGACGCTGGGGCGCGAGCGGCGCCGGCCGTTTCGCCTGCGCGACGCGCACGTGATCGGCGCCTTCCGCCCGCTGTTCGCCTCGGGCAACGCCGCGCCGCTGCTGGTGGCCTGGTTCCTGTGGCAGCTCGGCGGTATCGTATACCCGGCGGTGTGGAGCTTCTGGGCAACGCTGCGCTTCGGCTGGAGCCCCGCCGCGATCGGCTGGAGCCTCGCCTGGGTCGGCTTCCTCCAACTGCTCGTTCAGCTCTTCCTCACGCGGCGCGCGGTGGCGCGGCTGGGCGAACGCCGCGCCGCGCTGATCGGGCTGGTGGCGGGCGCCGCGACGCTGCTGGCCTACGCGTTCGTGACGCAGGGCTGGCAGGTCTATGCCTTCTTCCTGGTGGGCGCGCTCGGCGCCTTGGCGTGGCCGGCGCTGAACGGGCTGCTCAGCCGCCTGGTGGACGCGACGCGCCAGGGCGCGCTGCAGGGCGGGCTCGGCAGCATGAACTCGGTGGCCGCGGTGATCGGGCCGCTGATCGCGACGCAGAGCCTCGCCTGGGGCGCGCGGCGCGGCTTCGACGGGCTCGCCTTCGTCGTAGCGGGCACGCTGATCGGCGCGGCGGCATTGATCGTGGCGTTCGGCGTCCCCACCCTTCGCGCACACGACGGAGACGCGCGATGATCGACCTGCATTACTGGCCCACGCCGAACGGCCACAAGATCACGATTTTCCTGGAGGAGGCCGGGGTCGACTACACCGTCCACCCGGTCAATATCGGCAAGGGCGAGCAGTTCCGCCCCGAGTTCCTCGCGATCTCGCCCAACAATCGCATGCCCGCGATCGTCGACCATGCGCCGAGCGACGGCGGCGCGCCGGTCAGCGTGTTCGAGAGCGGCGCGATCCTGCTCTATCTCGCGCACAAGACCGGGCAGTTCGGCGGGGCGACGCCGCGGGCGCACGTCGAGGTGCTCGAGTGGCTGATGTGGCAGGTCGGCGGGCTCGGCCCGATGCTGGGGCAGAACCACCATTTCACCCGCTACGCGCCCGAGCGGGTGCCCTATGCGATCGAGCGCTATCTCAAGGAGACCGAGCGGCTGTACGGCGTGCTCGAGCGGCGATTGGAAGGGCGCGACTATGTCGCCGGTGGCGCGTACAGCATCGCCGACATGGCGTGCTTCCCCTGGATCTTGCCTGAGCCGCAGGGACAGGACATCAACGACTTCCCCAACATCGCGGCATGGCACGCACGGATCAAGGGGCGGCCCGCGGTGGTGCGCGCCTATGAGCAGGGCACGCGGGTGCAGGCGCAGCCGGCGGAGATGAGCGACGAGCAGCGGCGCGTGCTATTCGGCCAGGCCGCACGATAAGGAGGGTTGACCTGAGGTCGCGTAGCGAGCGCCGGTGAGAGAAGGACAACACGCCGGGGTCGGCGCTCGCTCACGTCAACGATCTGTCACCGCAGCTTCCCGTCACCCGGGGCTTGGCCCCGGAACCATGCCGCCAAGCACGCCAACCTCCTGTACATGCGGCGAGATGGATCCAGGCTCAGGGCCTGGTATGACGGTGGGCAGGCGGAGGGTTCGCCCATCTCACCCCTCCCGCGTCGGCCAGACGTCCGCCGTGGTGACGACAGGTATCTTCGAGCCCAGAGCGGCGAGCGCGACCTGATGGACGAAGTCGGTCGGCGCGGTGCAGAGGTCGCCGACGACGCGGCGGTCGAGCACCGTCGCCTCGGGCGCGAGCGCGGTGTAGGTGACGCAGTTCTGCGTCATCATGCCGCAGATGAAGAGCTCGCCGGTGTCGAGCAGATGCGCGCCGAGGTCGGTCTCTTGGAACGCGTCGGGAAAGCTCTTGGTGATCACCGCGGCGCCCTCCGCCGCGTCCATGATCGCGGGACGGATCACGCTGCCCGGCTCGTCCTCGGCGAAGGGACCGCCGGCGGCGACGTGGCGCACCAGCACGACCTGATCGCCTGCCGCCTGCGCCGCGGCGATCGCGGCGACGATCCGCTCCTCCACCGCCTCGGCGCGCCACAGCGGCAGCGCGCCGCGCGCGAAATAGGCGTTCTGGACGTCGATCACCAGCAGCGTACGCCTCATGTCATCTCCTCGTCGTCGCAGCCTCCTTCATAGCGGCTCCCGCGCCCCCGACGTGCCGCGCGGCCGACTCTTCTCGCCCCGCGGTGGCGTGCGGCATTGATCCGCCGCGATCCGCGGCTAGCGTGAGGCGATGACCGACCCAGCCTCCGCCACCCCGCTCGCCCAGTTGCTCGCGGCGCTCGTCCGCGACGGCGGCGCGGCACGCTGGCACGGCGCGATCCCGCCCGACTGGCAGCAGGGCCGCACCGCGTTCGGCGGCCTCTCGGCGGCGCTGGCGCTGCACGCGGCGCGCCAGCTCGAGCCCGAGCTGCCGCCGCTGCGCTCCGCGCAGGTGGCGTTCGTCGGGCCGCTCGCCGGCGCGGTGACGGTCTCCGCCACGCTGCTGCGTCGCGGGCGCAACGCCGCTTTCGTCGCCGCCGAGGTGAGCGGCGAGGCCGGGCTCGGCGTTCGCTGCACCTTCGTCTTCATGCGCGCGCTGCCCGACGCGCTGTCACATGCGCGCGGCGCCGCGCCCGCGGCCGCGCCGCCCGCTCCCAGTGACCGCGTGCTGCGCGGCGGCCACCCGCAGGTGGCGTTCACGCGCCACTTCGAGTTCGTCGACCCGCCCGGCCAGGACGATCCGGCGGCGTGGCTGCGCTGGGCGCGGCTCGCCGAGCGCGGCGGGCTCCACCCCGAGGTCGAGCTGCTGGCGCTCGGCGACTGCCTTCCCCCCGCGGCGCTGCGGCTGCTCGGCGTCGGCGCGCCGGTGAGCTCGATGACGTGGCAACTCAACCTGCTCGCCCCCGCTCCGGCGACGCGCGACGGCTGGTGGCTGCTGCGCTCCGCCACCGATCACGCGCGCGACGGCGCCTCGTCGCAGCAGATGGCGATCTGGGACGCGGACGGCCGCGCGATCGCCGAGCAGATCCAGTCGGTCGCGATCTTCGGCTGATACAAATCGCGACAATATTCCAGCGCGCCGACATTCCGGCGCGACAGGCGCGCTGTAGCACCACGACACTGACGGGGTCCGAGCCCCGTCGAACGTGTCGAGGGGTGTATCCGATGAAGACCTTGCTCTCCGCCGCGGTGCTCGGCGCCGCCGCGCTCGCCCATGCCGCGCCGCTGCTCGCGCAGGACCTGCCTGCCGCGCGCGCCGACGCGCCGCCGCCCGGTCCGATGGGACCGCGCGACCCGCTCGCCGCCGCCGACGCCGACCGCGACGGCGTGGTGACCCGCGAAGAGGCCGCCGCCGAGGCCGACCGCCGCTTCGCCGCGATGGACACCAATGGCGACGGCAAGATCGACCGCGACGAGCGTCGCGCCTTCCGCCCGCCGCACCGTCCGCGCGGCGACATGGCGCCGCCGCCCGGCGAGGACGGCCCACCGCCGCCGCCCCCGTCGGGTGCGGACGCGCCACCGCCTCCCCCGCCACCCGGTGCCGAGCGCGACGGCGGCCGGCGCGAACGGGGCGAGCGCGGCGACCGTCATCACCGGCGCGCGCCGCGCGAGATGACGCGCGAGCAGTTCCGCGAGCGCGCGCTGCGCATGTTCGACCGCGCCGATGCCAACCACGACGGCCGCGTCGATCAACAGGAGCGCGAGGCGATGCGGCTGATGATGCGCGCCCGCCGCATCGGCCCCGACGGCGATCTGCGCGGCCCCGGCCCGCATGACGGTGAGCATGGGGGCGGGCGTGACGGCGCGCGCGCCGGCACCGCGCCCGAGCGCGACTGACACCCGGCCCTTCCCTTCGAGGCATCAGCTATGGCAGGCCCCGACGACATGGCCGACACCCCGCATCTGCTGCTGGTCGACGACGAGCGCTCGATCCGCGAGCCGCTCGCCGTCTACCTGACCAAGCAGGGCTTCCGCGTCACCCAGGCGGGCGACGCGGAGAGCGCGCGGACACGCATGGCCGCCTACGCGATCGACCTGGTCGTGCTCGACATCATGATGCCGGGCGAGGACGGGCTGTCGCTGTGCCGCCATATCCGCGCCACCGGCGAGACGCCGGTGATCCTGCTCACCGCCAAGAGCGAGGAGACCGATCGCATCGTCGGGCTCGAGATGGGCGCGGACGATTATGTCGTGAAGCCCTTCTCGCCGCGCGAGCTGGCGGCCCGGATCAAGGTCGTCCTGCGCCGCACCGCGGGGGGGGCGGTGCGCCAGCACGCCCCCGAGAGCGGCGCCTATGCCTTCGCGGGCTGGCTGCTGAAGACCGGCGAGCGCGCGTTGGTCGACCGCGAGGGCGTCTCGGTGCCGCTGTCGACGGGCGAGTACAACCTGCTGCTCGCACTGGTGCAGCGCCCGCGCCAGGTGCTGACGCGTGACCAGCTGCTCGACCTCACCCAGGGGCGCGAGGCGGCGGCGTTCGACCGCGCGATCGACAATCAGGTGAGCCGGCTGCGGCGCAAGATCGAGGCCGATCCCAAAGCGCCCGAGATCATCAAGACGGTGTGGGGCGGCGGCTACGCGCTCTCCACCGACGTGACGCGACTGTGAGCGCGCCTGTGAGCGCCCTCGTGAGCGCCGCGTGACCTGGCGCCGCCTGCCCTGGCCGCGCAGCCTCGCCGGGCAGATGGCGCTGCTGGTCGCGCTCGCCCTGTTCGTGGCGCAGGCGATCAATCTCGCGCTGCTGCTGCGCGAGCGGAGCAGCTTTCGCGTCGCGCAGGCGTCGCGTCCTGCCGCTTTTCGCCTCGCCGACGCGATCGACCAGGAAGCGAGCGGGCGCCGCATTACCCCCGATCGCGGCCGCGTCCGCGTCGCGGCGCGCAGTCCGATCACCGCCGAGATGGCACCGCAGCCCGAGATGGCGCGCGAGGTACGCGCCCAGCTCGACGAGTTCGGCGTGCGGATGCGCCGGGTGGAGGTGGCGATCGCGCCGCCGGGCACCTATCAGGTGCCGCTCAGCCGGTTCGAGCGCCGCATGGCCGCGCGTCACGGCCCGGAGCCGCCGCCCGAGACGATCGTGGTCGCCGCGCAGCAGCCCGGCGGGCGCTGGCTGGTGCTGGCGGGCGGGCTGCCGCGCGGCGATACGCGACTGTTCTGGCGGCTGCTCGCGCAGACGCTGATCCTGTACGGAATGGTGCTGCTGCCCGTGCTGTGGGTAGCGCGGCGAATCTCGCGCCCCCTGCGCGAGCTCGCCGCCGCGGCGCGCGCCTACTCGCCGCGCACGCCGCCCCGCCCGCTCGAGGAGGAGGGACCGCCCGACGTCACCGCGGTGATCGCCGCGTTCAACGCGCTGAGCCTGCGCGTCACCGCGATGCTCGACGAGAAGGATCGCATGCTCGGCGCGATCGGCCACGACCTGCGCACGCCGCTGGCCGCGTTGCGCGTGCGGATCGAGTCGGTCGAGGACGAGCAGGACCGAGCGCGCATGGCCGACACGATCGCCGAGATGAACCGCACGCTGGAGGACATCCTCTCGCTGGCGCGGCTCGGCCGCCCGAGCGAGCCCGAGACCGAGGTCGATCTCGCCGCGTTGGTCGACGCGGTAGTGGAGGATTTCCGTGACCTGGGTGACGATGTCGCGTTCGAGGAGGCCGAGCGGCTGCGCATGCGGCTGCGCCCGTCGCTGATCCGCCGCGCGGTGCGCAACCTGATCGAGAATGCGGTGAAATATGCCGGCGCCGCCGAGGTCTCGCTTCGTGCCGGGGCGGCGAGCGCGGCGATCGTGGTCGCCGACCGCGGCCCCGGCATCCCGGCGGACCGACTGGACGACGTGTTCGGCGCCTTCATCCGGCTGGAGACGTCGCGCAACCGCGAGACCGGCGGGATCGGCCTCGGGCTGGCGCTGGCGCGCGCGATCGTCGAGGAGGCCGGCGGCGCGATCGTGCTCGCCGCGCGCGACGGCGGCGGGCTGGTCGCGACGATCACGCTGCCGCGGGGGTGAGCGGGAGTCGGGCGTGTGGCCGTGCTTCGAGACGGCACTTCGACAGGCTCAGCGCCTCCTCAGCTGGACCGGCGGTGGGCATGATGGTTCCCTCCCGTTCGCGCTGAGGAGAGGCTGAGCCTGCCGAAGCCTCGTCTCGAAGCGCCACCGCCCCCTTGCGCTCACCCGGCGCAGCGCCGAAAGCGTCCGCTCACCTGGGGGAGCCTATATGTCGATCCTGTCGGACCGCTGGATCCGCGAGCGCGCGCAGGGCGAGGGCATGATCGAGCCCTTCGTCGAGGCGCAGCGCCGCGACGGCTGCATCAGCTACGGCCTGTCGAGCTACGGCTATGACGCGCGCGTGGCCGACGAGTTCAAGATCTTCACCAACGTCGACAACGCGATCGTCGACCCGAAGGACTTCGCCTCGAACAGCTTCGTCGATCGCAAGACCGACGTCTGCATCATCCCGCCCAACAGCTTCGCGCTCGCCCGCACGGTGGAATATTTCCGCGTGCCGCGCGACGTGCTGGTGATCTGCCTCGGCAAGTCGACCTACGCGCGCTGCGGCATCATCGTGAACGTCACCCCGCTCGAACCGGGTTGGGAGGGGCACGTCACGCTCGAATTCTCGAACACCACGCCGCTGCCCGCCAAGATCTACGCCAACGAGGGCGCGTGCCAGTTCCTGTTCCTCCAGGGCAACGAGCCGTGCGAGATCAGCTACGCCGACCGCGCGGGCAAATATATGGGCCAGCGCGGGGTGACGCTGCCGCGGCTGTGAGAGGAGTGCGAGGAGTGGGAGGGCGGAGCACGCCGTGATCTGCTACGCTGCCGCTCCCCCTCCTAACCTGTTCCCCGGCGGCCGCCGGGGTCCAGTTGGGGGACGCTTATGTGTCGTACCGCGGCCTTCCCACCTGGGCCCCGGCCTTCGCCGGGGAACAGGCCACGCTCGTAGCGACGTCCGCCGTATCATCGCGGCGTCGGGGCAGCGCGCGGCTGGGGCGTCGCCGATCTTCTGCGTACCGCACGGAACCCCACCGCCGCGCGCGTCTTAGAAAAGAGTCTCAGCGGGAGAGCTTGAAGTTGGATGTCGTTACCCTGTGCCTGTTCCTGTTGCTGGCGGTGGTCGTCAGCGGCACCGTCTCGCGACTTCTTCCCTCCGCTCTCCCCCGCCCGCTGGTCCAGATCGCGCTCGGCGCGCTGATCGGCGCCTTCGCCGGCATCCGGGTGGAGCTCGATCCCGAGCTGTTCTTCCTGCTTCTGGTCCCGCCGTTGCTGTTCCTCGACGGATGGCGCATCCCCAAGGACGAGCTGCTGCGCGACCGCGGCGCGGTGCTCGGGCTCGCGCTCGGTCTGGTGTTCCTCACCGTGCTCGGGCTCGGCTTCTTCGTCCACTGGCTGATCCCGGCGATGCCGCTGGCGGTCGCCTTCGCGCTCGCCGCGGTGGTGTCGCCGACCGACCCGATCGCGGTCGGCGCGATCGCGCAGAAGGTACCGATCCCCAAGCGCATGATGCACATCCTCGAGGGCGAGTCGCTGCTCAACGACGCCTCGGGGCTGGTCTGCCTGCGCTTCGCCATCGCCGCCGCGCTCAGCGGCACCTTCTCGCTCGGCGAGGCGCTCGGCACCTTCGCCTGGATGGCGCTCGCCGGGGTCGCGATCGGCGCCGGTGTCACCTGGCTGGCGATCGGCGGCAAGTCACTCGTGGCGCGCCGTACCGGGGGCGATGACGCGGGCTCGAACATCCTCGTCAGCCTGCTGATACCCTTCGGCGCCTATCTCGCGGCCGAACATGTCCACGCCTCGGGCGTGCTCGCCGCCGCCGCGGCGGGCATCGCCATGACCTTCGTCGGCAGCGGCGTCGCGGTGAGCGCGGCGACGCGGATCCGTCGCCGCGCGGTATGGGACATGCTGCAGTTCACGCTGAACGGCGTGATCTTCGTGCTGCTCGGCGAGCAACTGCCCGCGCTGTTCGCCGGCGCGCGCGCCGCGGTCGCGGGGACGGGGCACGACAATGTCTGGTGGCTGCTCGGCTATGTCGGCGCGATCGTCGCGGTACTCGCCGCGCTGCGCTACGGCTGGGTGTGGGTGGCATTGCAACTGACGCTCTATCGCGCCAAGCAGCGCGGCGACGGTCCGAAGGGCAGCCCACCGCGGCGGGTGATCGCGGCCATGTCAGTGGCCGGCGCGCGCGGCGCGATCACGCTGGCGGGTGCGCTGACGCTGCCGCTGACGCTGCCGAGCGGCGCCGACTTCCCCGCGCGCGATCTGGTCATCCTGCTCGCCTCGGGCGTGATCCTCGCCTCGCTCGCGATCGCCGCGGGCGGGCTGCCGCTGCTGCTGCGCGGGCTGACTTTCCCCGCCGAGGAGGGCGCCGCGGGCGAGCGCGACCGCGCGCGCGTGGTCACCGCCGAGGCGGCGATCGCCGAGATCGAGCGGGTCCAGCATGCCATGGCGCAGGACCGCGGCGACGCCGATCGCTACACCGACGTGGCGGCACGGCTGATGGCGCAATATCGCGACCGCATCGCCCATCTCGACGAGGACAGCGGCGCGCGCGACGAGCGCTCACAGGACGCCGAGATCGAACGCGAGCTCCGCCTCGCCGCCGTCCGCGCCGAGCGCCGGGCGCTGTTCGCGCTGGGCCGCCGCCGCGAGATCGGGCTGACGCTAGCCGAACAGCTCGGCCGCGAGCTCGACCTCGCCGACGCGCGACTGACGCGGAAGGGGCTGTGATCGGGCCATGAGCATGACGATCGCCGAGCTGCACGCCGCGATGGAAGCCGCCGCCGCCGCGCTCGACTTCGAGGAGGCGGGCCGGCTGCGCGACCGCATCAACCTGCTGCGCGGCGGCGCGACAGCGGACGAGGCGGCTGCCGCCGATCTCGGCGGGCTGGAGCGTCAGCGCCCCGGCGCGATGGGGCTGGGCACGAGCCAGCAGCGGGTCACGCCGCCGCCGGGCTGGACTCCCCCGCCCCGCCCCGACCCGATGACGCGCGGCCGCGGCACACGCCGCCGCTGAGCGGGGTCGGAGGTGCGTCTGAGCGTCTGGCGCAAGGACGGTGACGCCTGTCCCCACGCCGCCGTCACCCTCAGCGCTGGCAGACGAAACGAGCTGGCCGCGATCACGACGCGAAGCTCAGCCGGCGTTCGGTGCCCCCTAGGCTCAGCCTTCCTCACAACCCGATGGTATCGAGCGCGGCGGCGAGTTCGGGGTCAATGGTCTCGCCTTGTCGCGGCGTCAGCCGGTTGAGTGCGGTTTGTAGGCGGCGCTGTGCCACCTGGAGCGTCTTGTGACGAACCGCGCGCACCTGGTTGGTCCGCCCCGAGCGGCTCTCGCCCAGCAGCGCGGCCCATTTCTCCTCTTCCGCCGCGAGGATCGCGAGCGCGAGCCGGAGGCCGTCCCGCTGGCCGCGCGCGTGATCGTCACTCATCTGCCGTCGCTCCGCCATGGCGCCGGCCGAGGGTGGCACGGCGCGCCCGATGCTTTACGGGCATCGCCGTGCCCCAGTTGATCCCGATCGTCGACCCCGCCGACCCGCGCGTCGAGCCCTATCGCGACATCCGCGAGCGCGACCTGGTCGGGCGGCGCGGCCTGTTCGTCGCCGAGGGGGTGGTCGTGCTCGAGAAGCTGGTGGAGAGCGCGACGCATCGCGCGACCTCGCTGCTGATCG
This sequence comes from Sphingomonas citri, assembly GCF_019429485.1. Classification (GTDB taxonomy): domain Bacteria; phylum Pseudomonadota; class Alphaproteobacteria; order Sphingomonadales; family Sphingomonadaceae; genus Sphingomonas; species Sphingomonas citri. Next base: position 542,703 of record NZ_JAHXZN010000001.1, read on the forward strand.
CCGACAAGCGCGCCGCGGCGCTGGCGCCGCTGCTGGCGCGGCTGCCAGCCGACACGCCGGTGTACCTCGCCGCGCCGGGCGTGCTCGACGCGGTCGCCGGCTTCCCGCTCCACCGCGGCGTGCTCGCGATCGGGCAGCGCGGCGCGGACCTGCCCGCCGAGGCATTGCTCGGCGGCACGATCCCGCCGCGCGACGTACTGCTGCTGAGCGGCATCGCCAATCACGACAACATGGGCGGGATCTTCCGCAACGCCGCGGCCTTCGGCGTGGGCGCGGTGCTGCTCGACGCCGACTGCTGCGACCCGCTCTACCGCAAGGCCATCCGCGTCTCCGTGGGCGCCGCGCTGACCGTGCCGTTCGCGCGGCTCGGGCGCGACGAGGACGCGCTCGCGCTGCTGGCACACCACGGGTTCGAGGCGGTCGCGCTCAGCCCGGCCGGCACGACCGCGCTGCCGGCGTGGCGCCCCGCCCTGCGCAGCGCGGTGCTGCTCGGCGCGGAGGGGCCGGGGCTGGCGCCGGCGCTGATGGCGCGGTCGCGCACGCTGCGGATCGCGATGGCGGCGGGGTTCGACTCGCTCAACGTCGCGACCACCTCGGGGATCGTGCTCCACCATCTCGCCACCGCGCGCGGGGGCGGGGCGTAGCGTTATGGGGCGACGCCGCGCCGGCGCGGCGTTGCCGTGCCGGGCCGGCGCGGCATAAGTCTCGTCGCCATGAGTATCCTGTGTACCCTCGGCCTGCACCGCTGGCAGAGCCACCCGACCCTGCGCCCGGGCACCACCGTCCATCGCTGCGCCTGGTGCGGCACGCGCGCGCTGACCCATGGCGGCCGGCAGCGACGGCGCAAGCGCATCTTCTTCGGCGCCGCGCTGCTCGTCTCGGCGGGGCTGTGGTTCGTCGGCTACAACCTGCTGGTGCACGGCCGCACGCGCGTGCTCCACACCGCCTCGACCTCGGCGCGCAAGGTGGCGACCGCGGCGTCGCACGGCCGCAACGCGGTGCATCGGATCGAGGGCGACCGCGGCAGCTACGTCGAGGGCAAGGACTGAGGCAAGCGAGAAGGAAGCTGAGTGCGCGGTCCGCGGCGAGCATTAGAAGACGCCGGCGCGTCGTAGGGCGGGCAAAAGGCGGTCGGCCGGGCGGACAGCGACGGCGGCACTCTCGAGATTCTTCATGATGCCCGAGCAGCTCGCGGCTGGGATGACGGCGCCGCAGCGGTGCCCGAGCAGCCTCGGTGCCGACCAACGACTGCAGGCAAAGACGCCTGCGATACGAGCATTTAAGGTGGTGCCGCTTACAGGACTCGAACCTGTGACCCCATCATTACGAATGATGTGCTCTACCAACTGAGCTAAAGCGGCCCGATAGCGCCCGAGGGCACCGCATCGTGGAGCGCGCGCTTAGCAGCGGCTCCCGGACGTGGCAAGCGCTTCCGGACTTTACGCGGAGTTTACCATCCATGGTGCAGATCGGGCGGGACAGGCCGACTCCGCAGGCCTCACTGGGACGATGAGCATGGACACGCCGCGCGGTTACGACGACCTCCGCCACGACCTCGACCCGACCGAGGGCGGCGTCGGCGAGGCGGTGCTCGCGATCGGCGGCGACGAGCGGCGCATGCACGTGCGCGCCTATAATCACTGGGTGTCGCTGCTCGGCGACCGCCCGTACCCCGCCATCGCCGACCTCGAGCCCGCCAGCATCGCCGACTTCGGCGCCAACAGCGTGCTGCTCGACTTCTCCGCGGGCGTGGACGATCCGTCGGTCCAGTTCATCGGCCGCGCGCTGCGCGACGAATGCGGCGCTGACCAGACGATCGCGCGGATCAGCGACGTGCCCGCGCGCTCGCTGCTGTCGCGGCTGACCGACCATTACCTCCAGATCATCGCCAACCAGGTGCCGATCGGCTTCGAGGCCGAGTTCGTCGGCACGCGCGGCCACGCCACGCTGTACCGCGGCATCCTGATGCCCTTCTCCTCCGACGGGGCGGCGATCGACTTCATCTACGGCGTGATCAACTGGAAGGAGCTGGTCACCGCGGACCATCAGGCCGCGCTCGACCGCGAGCTGTCGGTGGCGCGCGCGCCGCGGCATGATCCCGTCCCCGCCGCCGCCTGGGCCGACGGGCCGCACGCCGATGCCGACTTCGACGCGCTGCCCTGGCCCGAGGCCGCGCCCGTCGCCTCGCTCGACGACCGGCTCGCCGCCGCGCGCGAGAGCGCGGCCTCGGCGCGCACCGCCGCGACGCGCAGCCACGCCGCGCTGTACCGCGCGCTCGGCCGCGCGCACGATTTCGCGCTGGCCGCCGCGGACGCGCCCGAGCGGCTCGCCGATATCCTCGACGAGGCCGCGATCAAGGTGCAGGCGCGCGCGCCGATGACCGCGATCGCCAAGCTGATCTTCGGCACCGATCATGACAAGACGCGGCTGACCGAGCTGGCCACGGTCCTCGCCTGGGCCGCGCGCACCGGCGTCGCCGAGGGCGAGCTGGCCGGCGTACTCGAGTCAGTCGAGGGCGGGATCAAGCGCCTCGTCGCGGACGAGCGCGCCGCGCGCCGGCCGGTGACGCGCGCCACGCCGCGGCTGGCGCCGTTGATCGCGGCGCGCGCGCCGCTGGCCGAGCTCGCGCTCGACAGTGGCGTGGCCGAGGGCGAGCCGGTCGTGCTGCTCGGCCGCGCCGTCGCGGGCGGGATCGTGGTGGTCGGCACCGTCGGCGACGATACCAGGCTCGCGGAGCAGGTGCTGCGGCGGCTCGGTTGAGGCTTTCGGCTCGTCACCGCGGCGGCGCGGAGGCCGCTGGTGCGACCCGGTCTCGGCGTATGACACCGCCGGTTCGAATGATGCCGTCAACCTGAGCTCGTATCAGGATCAACCTGTCCTCAGATTCGGCGCCCGATGAGTGCGCGACACGGTGGATCCTGAGACAAGCTCAGGATGACGCCGGTATTGGGCGACGGGCTCCTTGTTTTTCATCGGCTATTTCTCTCGTGCCACATGGGGTTGAGCCGCGTCGCTGCCCGGCGCATAGCGCGGGTCATGGTCGAGAAGTCTCTGCAGAAACTGTCTGCCGCGCTCGCGGCGCGGCTCACCCATCGCGCGCTTCCTGGGGAGATCGCCGGCTTCGGCGAGGACAAGCAGGCCGAGGCGGCCGCCTTCCTGGCCGAGACCGCGGCGCATCGCGCCCCCGGCACTGCCGCGCTCGCGCTGGAGCAGCTGCCCGGCGACGGCGCGCGACGCCGCATGCGGCTCGCCATCGTCAACGACGACATGCCCTTCCTGGTAGATTCGGTCGCCGCCGCGATCGGTGACCGCGACATCGCGGTCGATCGCGTGATCCACCCCGTCATTCGCGTCTCGCGCGACGCCGACGGCACGCTGACCGCGATCGAGGAGGCGAGCGGCCACGCCGAGTCGATGATCTACGTCGAGCTCGAGCGCGTCGACGCGAAGGATCGTCGCGCGCTGACCGACGAGATCGAGCGGCTGCTGCGCGACGTGCGCGTGGCGGTGGGCGACTGGCGCCAGATGCAGGCCGCGCTCGCCGCCGACGCGGGCATGCTCGACGATACAGGGCACGATCCCGAGGGCGCCAACCTGCTGCGCTGGTTCCTCGACCGCCATTTCACGTTGCTCGGCCACGAGCGCTGGCACGTCGACGGCCACGCCGACGCGGCCGAACCGCTCGGGATCGCGCGCAACGACCATGAGGTGCCGCTGCTCGCCGAGCGCTCGCGCCGGCTCGCGGTGGAATATTTCACCGCCGGCAACGCCGCGCCTTTGCTGCTCAAATCGAGCCTGATCTCGCCGGTGCATCGCCGCGTCCCACTCGACCTGCTGGTGGTGCCGCTCGCCACCGGCGGCACGGTGACGGGGCTGTCGATCCACGCCGGGCTGTGGACCTCGGCCGCGCTCAACGCGCCGCCGCGCAGCGTGCCGGTGCTGCGCCAGCGGCTGGCGGCGAGCGAGGCCAAGTTCGGCTTCGATCCCGCCGGCCATACCGGCAAGGCGCTGACCCACGCGATCGCGACGCTGCCGCACGACCTGATGATCGCGGTCGACGCCGCGGGGATGGAGGAGCTCGCGCTCACCGCGATGAGCCTCGCCGACCGGCCGCGTCCCAAGCTGGTGCTGGCGCGCTCGCCGCTCGGCCGCCATCTCTACGCCTTCGTCTGGCTGCCGCGCGACGAGATGACGACCGCGCGCCGCGTCGCGATCGGCGACATGCTGGCGGAGGAGGCCAACGGCCAGATCCTCAACTGGACCACCAGCGTCGAGGACAGCCGCACTGCGCTGCTGCGCTACACGATCGACCTGCGCGGCGCAGGCCGACTGCCCGACGCCTCGCTGCTCGACGCGCGGCTGGAGAAGATGGTGCGCGGCTGGACGCCGTCGATCGAGGCGGCGCTGGCCGACGAGGTCGGGCCGGCGCGCGCGGCGCGACTGGCGCTGCGCCACGCCGCCGCCTTCCCGCCGCGCTACCGCACTGGCGCCACCCCCGACGAGGCGGCCCGCGACATCGTCTCGATCGCCAACCTGGTCGACGACGCCGACCGCGAGGTGCGCTTCACCGCCGGCGGCGACGGCATGCTCCACCTCAAGGTCTATCGCCAGGGCGGCCCGCTGGCGCTGTCCGACGCGGTGCCCGCGCTGGAGCATTTCGGCTTTCGCGTGATCGAGGAGATGCCGACCGGGCTGACCGACGAGGAGCGGTCGTCGATCCACGACTTCACGCTGGAGACCGCCGCCGACGTGCCCGCGGTGCTCGCCGCGGCGGAGACGCTGCAGGAGGCGATCGCGCAGGTGCTCGAGGGCCGCGCCGAGGACGACGGCTTCAACCGGCTGATGCTCGAGGCCGGCCTGTCGCCGTCGGCGGTGGTGCTGTTTCGCGCCTGGTTCCGCTACCTGCGCCAGGCCGGGATGAGCTACGGCATGGCGACGGTGGTGGAGACGCTGACGCGCGCGCGCGACGTGACGAAGGCGCTGGTCGACCTGTTCGCCGCCCGCCACGACCCCGCGCGCCCCGGCGACGCCGAGGCCGCCGCCGCCGCGATCGACGCCGGGCTCGACGCGGTCACCGGGATCGACGACGACCGCATCCTGCGCGCCTTCCGCGCGGTGATCGACGCGACGCTGCGCACCAACGCTTATACCGAGGCGGCGAACGAGGCGCTGGCGTTCAAGCTCGACAGCGCCCGGATCCCCGGCCTGCCCGCGCCGCTGCCGTGGCGCGAGGTGTGGGTCTATTCGCCGCGCGTCGAGGGCATCCACCTGCGCGCCGGCCCGGTCGCGCGCGGCGGCCTGCGCTGGTCCGACCGGCGCGACGATTTCCGCACCGAGATCCTCGGCCTGATGAAGGCGCAGCGCGTCAAGAACGCGGTGATCGTACCGACCGGCGCCAAGGGCGGCTTCTACGCCAAGCAACTGCCCGCGCCGGGCAACCGCGACGCCTGGCTGGCCGAAGGTACCGAGGCCTATCGCATCTTCATCCGCACGTTGCTGTCGATCACCGACAATATCGTCGCCGGCGAGGTGGTGCATCCCGACGGCGTCGTCGTCCATGACGGCGACGACCCCTATTTCGTCGTCGCCGCCGACAAGGGCACCGCGACCTTCAGCGACGTCGCCAACGCGATCGCGCTGGAGCGCGGCTTCTGGCTCGGCGACGCCTTCGCCAGCGGCGGCTCGCAGGGGTACGACCACAAGGCGATGGGCATCACCGCCAAGGGCGCCTGGGTCTCGGTGCAGCGCCACTTCGCCGAGCGGGGGCTGGACGTGCAGACACAGCCGATCCGCGTCGTCGGCTGCGGCGACATGTCGGGCGACGTGTTCGGCAACGGCATGCTGCTGTCCAAGGCGATCCGGCTGGTCGCCGCCTTCGACCACCGCCACATCTTCCTTGACCCCGATCCAGACGCGGCGGCGAGCTGGGCCGAGCGCGACCGCCTGTTCGCGCTGCCGCGGTCGAGCTGGGCCGATTACGACACCGCATTGATCTCGCCGGGCGGTGGGGTGTTCGCGCGCGACATGAAGTCCATCCCGCTCTCGCCCGAAGTACGCGCCGCGCTGGGCATCGCGGCGGAGCGGCTCGAGCCGACCGCGCTGATCTCGGCGATCCTCAAGAGCCCGGTCGACCTGATCTGGTTCGGCGGCATCGGCACCTATGTGAAGGCCGCGTCCGAGAACAACGCCACCGTCGGCGATCCCGCCAACGACCGGCTCCGCGTCGACGCCGAGGAGCTGCGCGCCACCGCGATCGGCGAGGGCGCGAACCTCGGCGTCACCCAGGCCGCGCGCATCGCCTTCGCGGCGAGAGGCGGGCGGATCAACACCGACTTCATCGACAATTCGGCCGGCGTCGACTGTTCGGACAATGAGGTCAACATCAAGATCGCGCTCAACCGCGAGATGATAGAGGACCGGCTGGCCTTCGACGACCGCAACGCTTTGCTCGGCGCGATGACCGACGATGTCGCGCGGCTGGTGCTGGAGGACAACCGCCTCCAGACGCTCGCGCTGTCGATCGCCGAGGGCGGCGGGGTGCAGGCGCTGCCCAGCTATGTCCGGCTGATCGAGGTGTTCGAGGAGAGCGGCCGACTCGACCGCCGCGTCGAGGGGCTCGGCAGCAACACCGACCTGCTCCGCCGCAGCAGCGACGCGCGCGGGCTCACCCGCCCCGAGCTGGCGGTGCTGCTCGCCACCGCCAAGCTCGCGCTGCAGGACGCGATCGAGCATTCGGCGCTCGGCGACGACCCGGCGCTCGCCGAGGACCTCCATGCCGCCTTCCCGCCCGCGATGCGCGAGCGCTTCGCCGCCGCGATCGACGCGCACCGACTGCGCTTGCAGATCGTCGCCACCAAGCTGGCCAACCGCGTCATCAACCGGATCGGCATCCTCCACCCATTCGAGCTGGCCGAGGAGGAGGGAGCGACGCTCGCCGATATCGCCGCGATGTTCGTGGTGGTGGAGCGCCAGTTCGGCCTCACCGCGCTGTGGCACGCGATCGAGACCGAGCCGATGCCCGAGAGCGGTCGGATCGCGCTGTTCGACGAGACCGCGGTGGCGGTGCGCTCGCAGATCGCCGACCTGCTGCGCACCACCGCCCCGGCCACCCCGCCCTCGGCGGTGCTGGCGCGGCTGTCGGCGGGCATCGAGCGGCTCGACGTCGCCGCGGGCGAGCTGCTGCTCGACGAGGCGCGCGCGCACTCGCGCCGCATCGCCGACACGCTCGAGCAGGCCGGCGCGCCGCACGATCTCGCCACCCGCGTGGTGCGGCTGTTTGAGCTGGACGGCGCGGTCGGGCTCGCCGATCTGGGCGAGCGCGCCGGGATCGAGGAGACGCGGCTGGCGCGCGCCTTCACCCGATTGGGGCAGGCGCTGGGGCTCGACTGGGCGCAGTCGACCGCGACGCGCATCTCGCCGAGCGACCCGTGGGAGCGGCTGCTGATCGCCGGACTGGCGCGCGACTTCCAGCAGCTGCGGCTCGACTTCTTGGGCCGCGGCGGGGCGGGCGATCCGGAGGCGCTGGTGGCCGACTGGCTCGCGCGCAACGGGGCTCGCGTGACGCAGTTCCGCGCGGTGATCGACCGCGCGCGCAACGCGCAGTCGCCGAACGCCGCGATGCTGGCGCAGATCGCGAGCCAGGCGCGCGTGCTGCTGGGGCGGTAGGAAAGCGCGTGGTCGTCTGAGGTTCCTCCCCTTGCACGGGAGGATCGGTCCGAGTGCCCCTCAGTGCGGCACCACGCCCAATTCCACCCCGGTCTTGTCGTGCAAGGCGAAGCGATCGACGAGGTCGGCGCTGGCGCGATTATAGCCGGTTACCACGACGACGCGGCCGTCGCGCCGCAGCCGCGCCACCACCTTGTCGAGCGCCGCCACGCCCGAGATGTCCCAGAAGTGCGCGCCGACCACGTCGATCGTGACATACCGCGCGCCGTCCTCCGCCTGGAAGCCGCGGGTGAAGCGCTCGACCGAGGCGAAGAAGATCTCCCCCGTCACGCGATAGGTCGCCCGATCGCCCGTCCCGAGGCGCTCGACCGAGAACAGCCGCTGCACCTTGCCCGCGAAGAAGATGCCCGAGAGCAGCACGCCGGCCAGGACGCCGAGCGAGAGGTCGCGCGTCGCCACCACCACCGCGACGGTCACCAGCATCACCACCGACGAGGTCGGCGGGTGACGGCGCAGGTTGGGGATCGAGTTCCAGCTGAACGTGCCGATCGACACCATGATCATCACCGCGACCAGCGCGGGCATCGGCACACGCCCGACCCATGGCCCCAGTACCGCGAGCAGGAACAGCAGGAAGGCGCCGGCGACGAAGGTGGACAATCGCCCGCGCCCACCCGAGGTGACGTTGATCACCGACTGGCCGATCATCGCGCAACCGCCCATGCCGCCGAACAGCGCGGCGACGACATTGGCGCCGCCCTGCCCCGCACACTCGCGACGCTTGTCGCTCTCGGTGTCCGTCATGTCGTCGACGATCTGTGCGGTGAGCAGCGACTCGAGCAGGCCGACCGCCGCCATGGTCAGCGAGTACGGCAGGATGATCCGCAGCGTCTCGAGCGTGAGCGGCACCTGCGGCAGCGCGAGGCTGGGCAGCCCCTCGGGCAGCCGGCCCATGTCGCCGACGGTGTTGACCTGCAGGCCGAGTGCCACGCTGATCGCGCTGAGCACCAGGATCGCCACCAAAGGCGACGGCACCGCGCGGGTCAGCCGCGGTAGCCCGTAGATGATCGCGAGGCCGCCCGCGACGAGCGCGTAGCTCACCCAACTCACCCCGGTGAGCTGCGGCAGCTGCGCGAGGAAGATGAGGATGGCGAGCGCGTTGACGAAACCGGTGATCACCGAGCGCGAGACGAACTGCATGACGAGATCGAGCCGCAACAGGCCGGCGGCGACTTGGATCAGCCCCATCAGGATCGTCGCCGCGAACAGATAGTCGACGCCGTGCGCGCGCACGAGCGGCCCGACCACCACTGCCACCGCGGCGGTGGCGGCGGAGACCATACCCGGGCGGCCGCCGATCAGCGCGATCGTCATGGCGATCGCGACCGAGGCGTAGAGCCCGACGCGCGGGTCGACCCCGGCGATGATCGAGAAGCCGATCGCCTCGGGGATGAGCGCGAGGGCGACGACGATGCCCGCGAGCACGTCGCGGCGGGCGGCGGCGCCGTCAGTGAACCACTGGCGGCGGTAGGTTGGCATTGAAGGAGTCATCGATGATTCCACAACAGGGCACGCGGCGCCAGCTGGGGCGCGAGAGGATCGGTGCGTTGTGTTGTCCGGCGGATCGGCGGCCGGAAGAGCCACCCGGATTCTCACCGGGTCCTTGCGGTTGCGCGCGCCTTAGGCGGTGCCGAACGCGCTGACAAGCCCGGACGCTCGGTGAGCCGGCAGGGCTTGGGGGACAGGCGCGTGTCGTCTAGACGATGGCGATGCCCCTCCACATACGCGACGCCACGGCAGAGGACGAGCACCAGATCATCGCGCTGTGGCACAGCTGCGGACTGGTCGCACCCCACAACGATCCCGGCGCAGACTTCCGCTTCGCCGTCGCCGGACCTGCCTCCACGGTGCTGGTCGCGCTCGCTGACGACCGGATCGTCGCCAGCGCGATGGTCGGCCACGACGGTCACCGCGGCTGGCTCTATTACGTCGCGTGCGCCCCCGGGCGCCGCCACGAGAGGCTGGGCAGCCGCATCGTCGCGGCCGGCGAGGAGTGGCTCCGCTTTCAGGGAGTCGCCAAGGTGCAGCTGATGATACGCCCGGCCAACGCCGCGGTCGTGCCCTTCTACCAGCAGCTCGGCTACGAGGACATGCCGCGCGTGCTGATGAGCAAGTGGCTGAACGGCTGAAGCAGCGTGCGGCCGCCGCGCTCACTCGGCCTGCCCTGCCTCCACCATCAGCCACGTCCGCAGCGCGCTCGCGAGGTTCGCCGGCTCGGGCTCTCGCACTCGCAGCGCGTCCACCTGCGCCACCAAAGCGGAGAGCGGCAGCTGGCGCGCCGCCGCGGCGCGCTCGAGGGCCGACCAGAAGACCGGCTCGAGGCTGATCGAGGTCTGGTGCCCCGCGATCGTGATCGAGCGCTTGACCGGGCCGACGAAGCCGCCGGGCGGGGACGTGATCACTCGGCGTCGAACAGCGCGGCGAGCTGCTCGATGATCGTGCCGCCGAGCTGCTCCGCGTCCATGATCGTCACAGCGCGGCTGTAATAACGCGTGACGTCGTGGCCGATGCCGATCGCGACCAGCTCGACCGAGGACTTCTTCTCGATCCAGCCGATCACCTGACGCAGATGGCGCTCCAGATAGGAGCCGGTGTTGACGCTCAGCGTGGAATCGTCGACCGGTGCACCGTCCGAGATCACCATCAGGATGCGGCGTTCCTCCGGCCGTGCGAGCATGCGCGCGTGCGCCCAGAGCAGCGCCTCGCCGTCGATATTCTCCTTGAGCAGCCCCTCGCGCATCATCAGCCCGAGCGCGTTGCGCGCGCGCCGCCATGGCTCGTCGGCCTTCTTGTAGACGATGTGGCGTACGTCGTTGAGGCGGCCGGGCTGCGGCGGGCGGCCCGCGGCGAGCCAGGTCTCGCGACTCTGCCCGCCCTTCCAGGCGCGCGTGGTGAAGCCGAGTATCTCGGTCTTGACGCCGCAGCGCTCGAGCGTGCGCGCGAGGATGTCGGCGCTGATCGCCGCGATCGAGATCGGGCGGCCACGCATCGAGCCGGAATTGTCGATCAGCAGCGTCACCACGGTGTCGCGGAACTCGGTGTCGCGCTCCACCTTGTAGCTGAGCGACTGGGTGGGGTTGACCACGACGCGGGCCAGCCGCGCCGCGTCGAGCAGCCCCTCGTCCTGGTCGAAGTCCCACGATCGCGACTGCTGCGCCATCAGCCGGCGCTGCAAGCGGTTGGCGAGCCGCGACACCGCCGACTGGAGGTGCACCAGCTGCTGGTCGAGATAGCCGCGCAGCCGCGCCAGCTCGTCGCTATCGCACAGATCGGTCGCCGCGATCACCTCGTCGAACTGGGTCGTCCACACGCGATAGTCGAAGTCGGGGCCGAGATCGGCGCTGGGGCGGTTGGGGCGGACCGGCTGCATCCCCTCCTCGCCGTCGTCGCCGGGCTCACCCTCGGCGTCGTCGTCGAGATCGTCGCCCTCGAGCCGCTCGCTCTCGCCCTCGCTCGACTCGTCGTCGCGCTGCTGGCCGCGCGCCTCCACCTCGGACTCGCCCTCGCTGCCCTCGGCATCGCCCTCGTCGGGCTGGTCAGTGTCCTGCCCCTCCTCGCTCTCTTCCTCGTCGCCGCCCTCGTCGCTCTCCTCCGGCGTGCGATCGCCCTCGACCAGCTCGAGGTCCTCGAGCAGCTTACGCGCGAGCCCCTGGAAGGCGCGCTGGTCATCGAGCGCGAGCGCGAGCGCGGCGAGATCGGCGCGCTCCTCCACCCACTCGCGCACCAACGCGAGCCCGGGCTCGGTCGCGACGGGTGGACGCTCGCCGGTGAGCGCCTCGCGCACCATTAGCCCGAGCGCCGTGGCGAGTGGCACCTCGCTGCGATTGCGCGCGCGCAGGATCGGGTCGGCGCGCAGCCGCACGTCGAGCGCGGTAGCGAGATTGGCGGTAATGCCCTGATAGCCGCGGCTGCCGAGCGCCTCGACGCGCGCGTCCTCGATCGCGTCATAGACGCCGCGCGCGGTGGCGTCGTCGGGCGCGCCGCGGGCGTGGAGCGCGGTGTCGTGGTGGCGGAGGCGCAGCGCGAAGGAGTCGGCGAAGCCGCGCGCCTCGGCGACCTGGTCGGCGGGCAAGGTGCGCGCCGGCATCGGTACGCGCAGGTGCTTGCCCGACTGCGCCGGTGCGTCGGCGGTGAAGGCGAGCTCCACCTCGGCCTCGTCGGACAGCGCGCGGGCGGTGCCGCCGAGCACGGACTTGAAGCGGTCGAGCGGGGTATCGGTGGCCATCAGCCCTCCAACGCGCGCAGCGCCGCCTGGCGCAACGCAGGCACTTCATTGCGGACCAGCCCGAACAGGATGGTCAGGTCGATGTCATCATAGGCGTGCCGCAGCACGTTGCCGAGCCCACGCACGCGCTCGAACGGCACGTCGGGAGCGACGGTCGCGAACTGCTCGGGACCAAGCTTCACCACCGCCTCGGCAATCCGCTCCAGGCAGCGCTCGCAGGCGTCGATGGTCTTGCGATCGGCGGCGAAGGCCGCGAGGTCGAGCCCAGTGACGTAAGCCTCGATACGGGCGGCATTGTCGACGACGTCGCGTAAGCGACGGGCCGCGTCTCTAGTAGACACGGACACGATCTCGGTCGATCTCCGCCTGAAGCGCCGATTTCCGCGCGGGCTCGGTGACGAGGTCGACCCGCTGCCCGAGCATCCCCGCGATCGCGTCGCTCAACGCGAAGAAGGCGAACGGCCCCGCAGCTTTCACGATGTCATAGTCGAGGGCCGCGGCGAGATCGATGTCCGACTCGGCGCCCGCCTCGTCGCGCGCGGTCGAGCCGAAGAGCGAAAGCGCGCGGATGCCGAGCGCGCGTAGCTCTGGCTCGCACGCACGGAGCAGGTCGATCGCCTCGGTACGCCTCACCTCACCTCACGCCTTCGCCACGACGCTCTCCGGCAGGTCCTTGCCGAACACGCGCTGGTAATATTCGGCGACCAGGGCACGCTCGGCCTCGTCGCACTTGTTGAGGAACGACAGCCGGAAGGCGAAGCCGACGTCGCCGAAGATCAGCGCGTTCTGCGCCCAGCTGATCACGGTGCGCGGGCTCATCACCGTCGATATGTCGCCGTTGACGAAGCCGCGGCGGGTCAGGTCGGCGACGCGCACCATATTCTCGACCAGCTTCTTGCCCTCGGGCTTGTCATACTCGCCCGACTTGGCGAGCACGATGTTGGCCTCGGTCGCGGCGGGCAGATAGTTTAGCGTGACCACCACGTTCCAGCGATCCATCTGGCCCTGGTTGATCTGCTGCGTGCCGTGGTAGAGTCCGCTGGTGTCGCCCAGCCCGACCGTGTTGGCGGTCGCGAACAGGCGGAACCACGGGTTCGGCCGGATCACGCGATTCTGATCGAGCAGCGTCAGCTTGCCCTCAGTCTCGAGCACGCGCTGGATCACGAACATGACGTCGGGGCGGCCGGCGTCATATTCGTCGAACACCAGCGCGGTCGGCGTCTGCAACGCCCAGGGCAGCAGGCCCTCGCGGAACTCGGTGATCTGCTGGCCGTCGCGCAGCACGATCGCGTCACGCCCGACCAGGTCGATGCGGCTGATGTGCGCGTCCAGGTTGATGCGGATGCACGGCCATTTCAGCCGCGCGGCGACCTGCTCGATATGGCTCGACTTGCCGGTGCCGTGATAGCCCTGCACCATCACGCGGCGGTTGTGCGCGAAGCCGGCGGCGATCGCGAGCGTGGTGTCGGGATCGAACACATAGGCGGGGTCGAGATCGGGCACGCGCTCGTCCGCCTCGCTGAACGCCGGCACCTGCATGTCACTGTTGATGCCGAACAGGTCGCGGACGCTGACCATCTTGTCGGGCGCGTCGAGGATGGTCGTGTCGCGGCTGTCGGGCTGGGTATTGGGCAGATCGGTCATTCGCGGGCACGCCGTTCGCTGGAGGATGCCGTTCCAGTGGGAACGGAACGCGCCCGCGTCAACCCGCCGCGGGCGCCGCGGTTGCCTTGGCCGGCAGGTGGAACAGGTCGATGAACGCCTCCGCCACGGCGCGATCGCCGCCGAAGCGCAGGCTGCCCGCCGCCTCGGCCGCGGCGATCGGCAGCTTGCCGTAGACGATCGCGGCCATGGTCTGCGGGTCGGTGTCGAACACCGCGTCGCCGAAGGCGGGCGAGCGCTCGATCGGCAGCGCGCCGTCGGCGAGCCGCGCCACGAACGAGTCGCGTCCGAACAGGAAGCCGATCGTCATCGGTTCGGCCGCGCGCGCGAGATCGACCATCGTTCGCAGCGACATCATCATCGAGGCGGCCGACAGTGGCAGCGTCGGATCGTGGTCGGGCGAGCGCGCCGCCCAGCGCCCCAAGGTCATGATCGCGGGCTCGGCCTCATAGCCCCATTCGGTGAGCGCGTAGCCGGCGGCACGCCCGGGCAGCTCGACCTTCTCCACCACTGCGGTCGCCGCGAGCCGCTCGAGCCGTTGCGTCAGCACGTTGGCGCTGATCCCGGGCAGGCCGGCGCGCAGCTCGGTGAAGCGGCGCGGGCCGAACATCAGCTCGCGCACGATCAGCAGCGCCCAGCGCTCACCGAGCAGCTCCATCGCCAGCGCGGTGCCGCAGGCATCGTCGTACCAGCGCTCGCGGCTCGCCGACCCTTTTGTTACATTTTCTAACTTCATGGTTGCTTTAAATAACCACACGGTCCATCGTTCCACAAGGGACGAGCGAGGGAGATCGCACCATGGAGAGGATGATTTTCGTGAACCTGCCGGTGGCCGACGTGGCCGCCTCCACGCGTTTCTACGAGGCGCTGGGCTTCAAGCGGAACCCGGACTTCTCGAACGAACAGGCGTCCGGGATGGTCTGGTCGGACTCGATCTGGGTGATGCTGCTCGGGCACGATTTCTACCGCACGTTCACGCCCAAGACGATCGCGGACACGCGCAGCACCAGCGCGGCGCTGCTCTGCCTGTCCTGCGCCTCGCGCGACGAGGTCGACCAGCTCGGCGCGGCGGCGCTGGCGGCGGGCGGGCGCGAGTTGCACGGTGCCGACGACAAGGGCTTCATGTACGGCCGCGCCTTCGACGATCTCGACGGCCACGGCTGGGAAGTGATGCACATGGACGCGAACGCCAAGCCGGCCGAGCAGCATGACGCCGCGGTGCCGGCCTGAGTCGGGCGCCGCGCGGCGCGTGCTCGACCGGCCGCTGCCGCTCGGGCTCGCTGCCTTCGCGCTGACCGCCGCGCTGCTGTGGCAGGCCGCCGCCGTCGGCGGCTGACGAGACAACGGAGAGTAGAAGACCGTCATCCCGGCCACGAGCCGGGGATCCAAGGTCCGGCCGACGACATTGTCGTGGCGTGCGGGGCGCGATGGATGCCGGGTCGAGCCCGCCATGACGGGAAAGCCAGAGGAGAGGCTCCCATGCAACCCGTGATCACCGCGTTCGACTGGGTCCCCGATTTCGCGCGCGGCCAGGTCCGCGACCTGCGCGTGCGCTGGGCGCTCGAGGAGGTCGGCCAGCCCTATCGCGTGCGCTATCTCGCGCAGGGCGAACAGAAGGCGCCACCGCACCGCGCGCGCCAGCCGTTCGGCCAGGTGCCGACCTATGAGGAGGGCGAGCTGGTCCTCTACGAGTCGGGTGCGATCGTGCTGCATCTCGCCGACAGCCGCGACGGGCTGCTGCCGGACGATCGCCTCGGCCGCGCGCGCGCCACGGAATGGGCCTTCGCCGCGCTCAACACGGTCGAGCCGCCGATCATGGACCATGCGATCGCGACGCTGTTCGAGGCGGACCAGCCCTGGTCGAGGCCGCGCCTGCCCGCGGTGGAGGCGCGCATCGCCGAGCGGCTCGGCGAGGTGGCGGCGCGGCTCGGCGAGCGCGAATGGTATGACGGCGCCTTCTCCGCCGGCGACCTGCTGATGGTCGCGGTGCTGCGCATCCTGCGCGACCACCCTTTGCTCGCCGCGCAGCCGACGCTCGCCGCCTATGTCGCGCGCGGCGAGGCGCGGCCCGCCTTCCGTCGCGCGCTCGCCGATCAGCTCGCCGGCTTCACCGGCAGCCCGCCGCCGGGTTTCGCCGAGTGGATCGCGAAGCGGGCGGCGCGTGCGGAGCAGCTCGCATGAGCTACGTCGACGGCTTCATCACCCCGGTCGCGACCGCGGCGCGCGAGCGCTTCGCCGAGCACGCGCGCGTCGCCGCGGCGATCGTGCGCGAGCATGGCGCCCGCCGCGTGGTCGACACCTGGGGCGAGGACGTGCCCGCGGGCGAGCGCAACGACATCGCCGGCGCGGTGCGGCTCGGGGCCGACGAGACGCCCAGCTTCGGCTGGATCGAGTTCACCGACCGCGCCGCGCGCGACACCTTCGGCGAGGCGATCGTCACCGACGAGCGGCTCGCCGCGCTCGGCCTGCCGCCGTTCGATGTCTCGCGCATGATCCTCGGCGGCTTCGAGGTGATCGTCGACACCGGCCGCGGCGCCGCGCCGGGCTTCGTCGACGGCTTCATCCTGCCGGTGCGAATGACACATCGCGCCGATTACGTCGCGCTCGCGGAGGCGGCATCGCCGGTGTTCCTCGACCATGGCGCGATCCGCCATGTCGAGGCGTGGGGCGATGACCTGCCCGCCGGCGAGACGGTCGACTTTCGCCGCGCGGCGCTCGCGGACGAGGACGAGACCGTCGTCTTGTCCTGGGTCGAGTGGCCCGACCGCGCCACGCGCGACCGCGCGACCCCGCTGGTGATGGCGGACGAGCGCATGGCGAACCTGCCGACGCCGCTGCCGTTCGATGGCAAGCGCATGATCTACGGCGGCTTCGCCATGCTCAACGAGAAGTGAGGAGGAAGAGGATGACCGACCGGGAAGGACTGCCGATCTGGTACGAGCTGCTCGCCCGCGATCCCGACGCGGCGGAGCGTTTCTACACGCACGTGCTCGGCTGGTCGGTGGAGCGGCCGCAGCTCGCCGCCGCGCCCGACTATCGCGTGCTCGCCGCGCCCGACGGCGACGGCGTGGCGGGGCTGATGGCGGTGCCGCCGGGCGCGCCGATGGCGCCGGGCTGGCTGTTCTATCTCGCCGCCGACGACGTCGACGCCACGGTGGAGCGGATCATCGCCGCGGGCGGCGCGGTGGCGATGCCGGCGACCGATATCCCCGAGGTGGGCCGGATCGCGCTGGTGGCGGACCCGCATGGCACGCTCTTCTACGTCATGCGCGGCGACGGCGATGAGTCGCGCGCGTTTCGTACCGCCGACACCGCCACCGCGGGTCACGCGGTGTGGAACGAGCTGACCGCCCCCGACCAGGACGCCGCGCTCGCCTTCTACGCCGGGCTGTTCGGCTGGCGGCACGAGGGCGCGATGCCGATGGGCGATCTGGGCGACTATAAGTTCGTCCACTCGGGCACGACCTGCCTCGGCGCGACGATGAACAACTTCGCCGGCAAAGGGCCGGGCTGGCAGTTCTACTTCATGGTCGAGGACGTCGACGCCGCCGTGGAGCGGCTGATCGGCGCGGGCGGGCGTGTGGAGCAGGGGCCGGACGAGATCCCCGGCGGCAGCTTCTCGGTGGTCGCGGCCGACCCGGAGGGCGCGGCGTTCGGCTTCGTCGGCGAGCGGCGGGCGTGATGGACAAGGTGTCGGTGTGGCTGTGGTGCGACGGCACCGCGGAGGAGCAGGCCGCCTTCTACACCGGGCTGGTCCCCGGCAGCGCGATTACGGGGGTGTCGCGCGCGCCGGCGGACTATCCCGCGGGCAAGGCGGGCGACGTGCTCACCGTCACCTTCACGCTGGCGGGGCGATCGTTCGCGATGCTCAACGGCGGTGCCGGTCCGGCGCACAGCGAGGCGATGTCGCTCCAGGTCGATTGCATCGACCAGGCCGAGGTCGACCGCTGCTGGGACGCGATCCTGGCGGATGGCGGGACCGAGGTGGCGTGCGGCTGGATCAAGGACCGCTGGGGCGTGGCGTGGCAGATCGTCCCGCGTCGCCTCACCGAGCTGATGCAGGATCCGGTGCATGGGCCCAAGGCGATGCAGGCGATGATGGCGATGGTGCGGATCGACGTTGCCGCGCTGGAGCGCGCGATCGCCTCTTGAGCGCGCGGCCATAATCTCTAGGTAGGCGGCCTCGGTCACGTTTGCGGCCAGCCCCGCGATCGTGTACCCGCCCCACGAACGGCGCCGGTGCGCCTCCTGCGCGCCGACGGCCCAACGAAGTAGAGACGCGCATGGCCGAGTTCACGCTCCCCAAGAACAGCAAGATCAAGGGCGGCCGCAAGGTCGCGTCGCCGCAGCCGGGCGGGACGATGCGCAACTTCAAGGTCTATCGCTACGATCCCGATTCGGGCGAGAACCCGCGCTACGACACGTTCGAGGTCAATCTCGACGAGTGCGGCCCGATGGTCCTCGACGCGCTGATCAAGATCAAGTCGGAGCAGGACAGCTCGCTGACCTTCCGCCGCTCGTGCCGCGAGGGCATCTGCGGTTCCTGCTCGATGAACATCGACGGGCGCAACGGCCTGGCCTGCACGACCGCGATCGAGGACGTGAAGGGCGAGGTGAAGATCACCCCGCTGCCCGCGATGGACGTGATCAAGGACCTCGTCCCCGATTTCACGCGCTTCTACGCTCAGTACGCCTCGATCACCCCGTGGCTGCAGACGGTGACGCCACCGCCCGCGGGCAAGGAGCGGCTCCAGTCGCCCGAGGAGCGCGCCAAGCTCGACGGCCTGTACGAGTGCATCCTGTGCGCCTGCTGCTCGACCTCGTGCCCGAGCTACTGGTGGAACTCGGACAAGTTCCTCGGCCCGGCGATCCTGCTCCAGGCGTATCGCTGGCTCGCCGACAGCCGCGACGAGATGACCGGCGAGCGGCTCGACGCGCTCGAGGACCCGTTCCGCCTGTATCGCTGCCACACGATCATGAACTGCGCCAACGTCTGCCCGAAGGGGCTGTCGCCCGCGAAGGCAATCGCCGAGATCAAGAAGATGGAAGTCGAGCGGATCGTCTGATCGGAGGGGAGGTCGCCAGCCTTCGCGCCGCCTTCCATTGTGCTCCGGCGAAGGCCGGGGCCCAGTTGGGTGGCGGTGGTGAGTCTCACGACGGCTATCCCACCTGGGCCCCGGCCTTCGCCGGGGCACGACGACAAAGGCGCGCGCACCTCCACATCAGGTCACTGCCCCGCCCCCGCCACACAACGTCACCGCCGCGAGACTTGATCCCCTCGCCCCTTGTCCCCACAGACGTCAATATGCTGCGGTGCAGCGCCGCGAAGGGTGACGATGGGAAAAGTAAGTGACGCATACCGGCGGCTGATCGCCGACGACGAACTCCGCCCCGATCCCGAGCAGCAGGCCGCCGCGCTCCGGCTCGACGCGCTCGCGCAGGAGCTGGAGAAGCCCCGCACGATCGGCCTGTTCCGCCGCCGTCGCGTTCCCGCCAGGGGAGTCTACCTCTGGGGCGACGTCGGCCGCGGCAAGTCGATGCTGATGGACCTGTTCTTCGCCAACGTCGCGGTGGCGAAGAAGCGCCGCGTCCATTTTGCCGAGTTCATGCTCGAGGTCCACGCTCGCATCGCGGTAGAGCGGCGCAAGGAGGAAGGCGACCCGATCCTCCCCGTCGCGGAGGCGCTCGCCGACGAGGCGCAGCTGCTCGCCTTCGACGAGATGATGGTGACCAACTCGCCCGACGCGATGATCCTGTCGCGGCTGTTCACCGCGCTGATCGAGGCCGGCGTGACCGTCGTCACCACCTCCAACCGCGCGCCCGCCGACCTCTACAAGAACGGCCTCAACCGCGAGCATTTCCTCGGCTTCATCGCGCTGGTCCAGGAGCAGCTCGACGTGCTCGCGCTCAACGGCCCGGTGGATTATCGCCGCGACCGGCTGGGCGCGCATCAGACCTGGCTTGTCCCCAACGGCGAGCAGGCCACCGCGGAGCTCTCCGCGGCTTTCTATCGCCTCACCGACTATCCGCCCGAGGATCGCCAGCACGTGCCGAGCGAGGAGCTTGTGGTGCAGGGTCGCACGCTGCGCGTCCCGAAGACGCTCAAGGGCGTAGCGGTGTTCGCGTTCAAGAAATTGTGCGGCGAGGCGCGCGGCGCGGCCGACTATCTCGCGGTCGCGCGGCGCTATCACACCGTCATCCTCGTCGGCATCCCGATCCTGGGTCCGGACAACCGCAACGAGGCGGCGCGCTTCGTCGCGCTGATCGACGCGCTGTACGAGCACAAGGTCAAGCTGCTCGCCGCCGCGGACGCCGAGCCCGACCAGCTCTACCCGCGCGGCGACGGCGCCTTCGAGTTCCGCCGCACCGCCAGCCGTCTCGAAGAGATGCGCTCCGAGAGCTACTTGAGCGAGGGTCACGGAACTAGCTGAGGCTTATTGCTCCTGCGAACCATATGCAACTTAACTTGGTCCTAGGCGGTTTTAGCGGGTTGCCGGATGGGTCCGAAGGGCGTAGGCGGCTGTTCCATTCACGGCTCGGCATCAGAGAGGGATGGGATGGCCCGGAAGAAGATCGCGCTGATCGGCGCCGGTAATATCGGCGGCACGCTCGCGCACCTCGCAGCACTCAAGGGCCTGGGGGACATCGTCCTGTTCGACGTCGTCGAGGGCGTGCCCCAGGGCAAGGCGCTCGACCTCAGCCAGTGCGGCCCGGTCGAGGGCTTCGACGCCTCGATCAAAGGCTCGAACGACTATGCCGACATCGCGGGTGCCGACGTGATCATCGTCACCGCCGGCGTCGCGCGCAAGCCCGGCATGAGCCGCGACGACCTGCTCGGCATCAACCTAAAGGTGATGAAGGCGGTTGGCGAAGGCATCCGCGACAACGCGCCCGACGCCTTCGTGATCTGCATCACCAACCCACTCGACGCGATGGTCTGGGCACTGCGCGAGTTCTCCGGCCTGCCGCACCGGAAGGTGGTCGGCATGGCGGGCGTGCTCGACTCCGCGCGCTTCAGCCACTTCCTCGCCGAGGAGTTCGGCGTGTCGGTCAAGGACGTGAACACCTTCGTGCTCGGCGGCCACGGCGACACGATGGTGCCGGTGCTGGAATATTCGACCGTCAGCGGCATCCCGGTCAGCGACCTGATCGCGATGGGTTTCTCCACCAAGGAGAAGGTCGACGAGATCATCAAGCGCACGCGCGGCGGCGGCGGCGAGATCGTCGCGCTGCTGAAGACCGGCTCCGCCTATTACGCGCCGGCGACCAGCGGCATCGCGATGGCCGAGGCCTATCTCTACGACCAGAAGCGCATCCTGCCCGCGGCGGCGCATCTCTCCGGCCAATATGGCGTGGACGACCTGTACGTCGGCGTGCCGGTGGTGATCGGCGCGAACGGGGTCGAGAAGATCGTCGAGGTCTCGCTCTCGGACGAGGCCAAGGCCAACCTCCAGGTCTCGGTCGACGCGGTCAAGGAACTGCTCGTGGCGTGCAAGGGCATCGACGGCTCGCTGGGGGCTTGAACGAATAGCTGTGCCCCGGCGAAGGCCGGGGCCCAGTTGGGAGAAGTCCCGAGGTGGAGAAGGCCGGCTTCGTCTACGTCATGGCGAGCGGACGAAACGGCACGATCTACATCGGCGTCACCAGCGACCTACCCAAACGTGTCTGGGAGCATCGCAGCGGCGTCATCGGCGGCTTCACCAAGAAGCATCACTGTCATCGCCTCGTCTGGTATGAGGCGCATGAGAGCATCGAGGCAGCCCGGCATCGCGAGCTGCAGATGAAGGAGTGGAAGCGGGCGTGGAAGCTGCGCGAGATCGAAGGGCTCAACCCGGACTGGGACGACCTGTACGATCGTATCGCGTCGCCATGACCGCCATCGCAACTGGGCCCCGGCCTTCGCCGGGGCACGAACATCGCCCGATCTAGGGAGACGGACTTGAGCATCCTCGTCGACAAGAACACCAAGGTCATCACCCAGGGGATGACCGGCAAGACCGGCACCTTCCACACCAAGGCGGCGCTGGACTATGGCACGCAGATGGTCGGCGGCGTGACGCCCGGCAAGGGCGGCACCACGCACGAGGAGCTCGGCCTGCCGAACTTCGACACCGTCGCCGAGGCGGTCGCCAAGACCGGCGCCACCGCGTCGGTGATCTACGTGCCGCCGCCCTTCGCCGCGGACTCGATCCTCGAGGCGATCGACGCCGAGGTGCCGCTGATCGTCGCGATCACCGAGGGCATCCCGGTGCTCGACATGGTTCGCGTCAAGCGCGCGCTGTCGGGCAGCAAGTCGCGGCTGATCGGCCCGAACTGCCCGGGCGTGCTGACGCCGGGCGAGTGCAAGATCGGCATCATGCCGGGCAACATCTTCAAGAAGGGCTCGGTCGGCGTCGTGTCGCGCTCGGGCACGCTGACCTATGAGGCGGTGTTCCAAACCTCGAACGCCGGGCTCGGCCAGACCACCGCGGTCGGCATCGGCGGCGACCCGGTCAACGGCACCAACTTCATCGACGTGCTCGAGCTGTTCCTCGCCGACGAGGCGACCCAGTCGATCATCATGATCGGCGAGATCGGCGGCTCGGCCGAGGAAGAGGCGGCGCAGTTCCTCCGCGACGAGGCGAAGCGCGGCCGCAGCAAGCCGATGGCGGGCTTCATCGCCGGCCGCACCGCCCCCCCGGGGCGCCGCATGGGCCACGCCGGCGCGATCGTCTCGGGCGGCCAGGGCGGCGCCGAGGACAAGATCGCGGCGATGGAAGCGGCCGGCATCAAGGTCGCGGCGAGCCCCAGCGAGCTGGGCTCGACGCTGCTGAGCGTGCTGAACAAGTAAGCGACCCAGCCGTTGCCCCGGTATCCGCCGGGGCAACGCGCGGCATGATCCCGGCGTGCGCCGGAAGGACGAAGGTAGAGGCGTCATGGGCTACGAAGGCCAGGATTTCAGCGATATCGCGGGTAACGTCAGCCCGGCGTTCATCGACGCGCTCTACGCCCGCTTCAAGGAATCGCCCGACTCGGTCGAGACCGGCTGGCGCAGCTTCTTCGAGGGGCTGGAGGGTTCGATGAACGCGCCGTCGTGGCAGAACAAGCGTTGGCCGCTCACCACCACCGACGACCTCACCGCCGGGCTCGACCCGACGCAGATGGAGCCCGCGCCCAAGCCCGCCAAAAGCGGCAAGCCCGCGCCCGCCGCGCCGGCGGCCCCTGCCCCGTCGCAGGACGCGATCGTCAAGGCCGCGGCGGACTCGATCCGCGCGCAGCTGCTGATCCGCACCTATCGCGTGCGCGGCCATCTCGCCGCCAACCTCGACCCGCTCGGCCTGTCCTCGGCGCGCGAGCTGCCCGCCGACCTCAAGACCGACTATCACGGCTTCTCCGACGCCGACATCGACCGCCCGGTCTATCTCGGCGGCTCGCTCGGGCTGCAATGGGCGACGATCCGCGAGGTGGTCGACACGCTGCGCGCCAATTACTGCGGCAGCGTCGGCCTCGAGTACATGCACATCGCCGACGTCGAGGAGCGCAAGTTCCTCCAGGAGCGGATGGAGGGCAAGGACAAGGGTGTCGAGTTCACCACCGCCGGCAAGAAGGCGATCCTCACCAAGGTGATCGAGGCCGAGCAGTGGGAAAAGTTCCTCGGCCGCAAGTATGTCGGCACGAAGCGCTTCGGGCTCGACGGCGGCGAAAGCATGATCCCCGCGCTCGAGAGCGTGATCAAGTACGGCGGCGCCGCGGGCGTCAACGAGATCGTGTTCGGCATGGCGCACCGCGGCAGGCTCAACGTGCTCGCCAACGTGATGGCCAAGCCGCTGCGCGTGATCTTCCACGAGTTCGCGGGCGGCTCGGCGCACCCAGACGACATCGGCGGCTCGGGTGACGTGAAGTATCACCTCGGCACCTCGACCGACCGCGAGTTCGACGGGCACCACGTCCATATGTCGCTGGTCGCCAACCCGTCGCACCTCGAGGCGGCGGACCCGGTGGTGCTCGGCAAGATCCGCGCGATCCAGACGATCGCCAAGGACCTCGACACGCACGCGCGCTCGCTGCCGGTGCTGATCCACGGCGACGCCGCCTTCGCGGGCCAGGGCATCGTCTGGGAGTGTTTCGGTTTCTCCGGCATCCGCGGCTACAACACCGGCGGCTGCGTCCACTTCGTCATCAACAACCAGATCGGCTTCACGACCAGCCCGCAGTTCGCGCGCTCGTCGCCTTATCCGTCGGACGTCGCCAAGGGCGTCCAGGCGCCGATCTTCCACGTCAATGGCGACGATCCCGAGGCGGTCACCTTCGCGACCAAGATCGCGATCGAGTACCGCCAGAAGTTCCATCGCGACGTCGTGATCGACATGTGGTGCTATCGCCGCTTCGGCCACAACGAGGGCGACGAGCCCGGCTTCACCCAGCCGCTGATGTACAAGGCGATCCGCAGCCACCCGCCGGTCAGCGAGATCTACGGCAAGCGGCTGATCGCCGAGGGCGTGGTCGACCAGGCCTTCATCGACGACAATGTCGGCCAGTTCACCACCCTGCTCGAGGGCGAGTTCGAGGCGGGCGCGAGCTACAAGCCCAACAAGGCGGACTGGTTCGCGGGCCGCTGGTCGGGGTTGCACGCGCCCGCCGACGCGGAGAGTTCGCGCCGCAGCGTCGACACCGGGATCGAGCAGAAGCTGTTCGACTCGATCGGCCGCACGCTGACGACCGTCCCCGACAGCATCGCGATCCACAAGACGCTCGCGCGCGTGCTCGACGCCAAGCGCCAGATGTTCGCCACGGGCGAGAATTTCGACTGGGCGACGGGCGAGGCGCTGGCGTTCGGCTCGCTGCTCCACGAGGGTTATGGCGTCCGCCTGTCGGGCCAGGATTCGGGCCGCGGCACCTTCTCGCAGCGCCACGCGGTGTGGGTCGACCAGAACGACGAGCACAAATACGTGCCGCTGTGGACGGTGCCGCACGGCAGTTTCGAGGTGCTCGACAGCCCGCTGTCCGAGTACGGCGTGCTCGGTTTCGAGTACGGCTACGCGCTCGCCGACCCGAAGACATTGGTGCTGTGGGAGGCGCAGTTCGGCGACTTCGTCAACGGCGCGCAGATCATGATCGACCAGTTCATCGCGGCGGGCGAGGCCAAGTGGCTGCGCGCCAACGGCCTGGTGATGCTGCTGCCGCACGGCTACGAGGGCCAGGGCCCCGAGCACAGCTCGGCGCGCCCGGAGCGCTTCCTTCAGCTGTGCGCGGGCGACAACATCCAGGTCGCCAACTGCACCACGCCGGCGAACTATTACCACCTGCTACGCCGGCAGATGCACCGCAACTTCCGCAAGCCGCTGATCGTGTTCACGCCCAAGTCGCTGCTGCGGCACAAGCTGGCGGTCAGCAGCGCGGCGGACTTCGTCGGCGACACGCACTTCCGCCGCATCCTGTCGGACACCAATGGCGCGCCCGACGCGCAGACCAAGCGGCTGGTGCTGTGCACCGGCAAGGTGGCGTACGACCTGATCGAGGCGCGCGACGCGGCGGGTGACACCGAGACCCAGATCGTCCGCATCGAGCAGCTCTATCCCTTCCCCACCGACGCGCTGGCCGAGCGGCTGTCGCGGCTGACCGCGCTGGAGGAAGTGATCTGGGCGCAGGAGGAGCCGCGCAACAACGGTTACTGGTTCTTCGTCGAGCCGCTGATCGAGGAGGCGCTCGGTCTCGCCAAGTCGCGCGTGGCGCGTCCGCGCTACGCAGGCCGCGCCGCCGCCGCCTCGCCCGCGACCGGCCTGATGAAGCGCCACCAGGCCGAGCAGGGCGCGCTGATCGCCGACGCGCTCGGGCACAATGTACGCGACGAGATCCGCCGCACGCGCGAGCTCGACACCACCAAGAAGGCGGCGCAGCCGACCGCCTGATCGATCCAGCGTCCCGGCGCCGCGCTGGGACGCTCCGTTTGATGCTAGACCCCGCGCTGGGATGACGAGGTACACAATGGCAACCGAAGTTCTGGTCCCCACGCTGGGCGAGTCGATCACCGAGGCCACCGTCGGCGAGTGGCTGAAGCAGCCGGGCGAGGCGGTCGCCGCCGACGAGCCCATCGCCAGCCTCGAGACCGACAAGGTCTCGGTCGAGGTGCCCTCGCCCGTCGCGGGCGTGATGGGCCAGCACGCGGTCAAGGTGGGTGACACGGTCGAGGTCGGCGCGCTGATCGCGACGATCGAGAGCGGCGACGGCGCCGCCGCCGCCTCGGCCAGTCCCGCCCCTGCCCCGGCGGCGAGCGCGCCCCAAGCGGCGGCCGCGTCGGGCGCGCCGGTCGCGGGCGGCTACGGCAACCACGGCGAGACGCCGGTGACCACCAACGCGCCCGCCGCTTTGTCGCCGTCGGTGCGCCGCGCGGTGCTCGAGCACGGCGTCGATCCCTCGACCGTGAAGGGCACGGGCAAGGACGGCCGCCTCACCAAGGAGGATGTCGCCGCCGCCGCCTCGACCAAGCCGGCCGAGGCGAGTGCCGCGCCGGCGCCGCAGGGCGCGGCGGCCGCGACGTCGGGCGGCCGCAAGGAAGAGCGCGTCAAGATGACGCGCCTGCGCCAGACCATCGCCAAGCGCCTCAAGGAGGCGCAGAACAGCGCCGCGATGCTGACGACGTTCAACGACGTCGACATGACCGCGGTGATCGAGGCGCGCGCCAAGTACAAGGACCTGTTCGAGAAGAAGCACGGCGTCCGGCTCGGCTTCATGGGCTTCTTCGTGAAGGCCGCGACGATGGCGCTGAAGGATATCCCGTCGGTCAACGCCTCGATCGAGGGCGACGAGATCGTCTACCACGATTACGCCGACATCTCGGTCGCGGTTTCGGCGCCCAATGGCCTCGTCGTCCCGGTGATCCGCGACGCGCAGGAGCTCTCGGTCGCGGGTATCGAGAAGACGATCGGCGACTTCGGCAAGCGCGCTAAGGATGGCACGCTCAAGATGGACGAGATGAAGGGCGGCACCTTCACGATCTCGAACGGCGGCGTCTTCGGCTCGCTGATGTCGACCCCGATCATCAACCCGCCGCAGTCGGCGGTGCTCGGCCTGCACCGCATCGAGGAGCGCCCGGTGGTCCGCGACGGCCAGGTGGTGGTGCGCCCGATGATGTATCTCGCGCTGAGCTACGACCACCGCCTGATCGACGGCCGCGAGGCGGTGACCTTCCTGGTCGCGCTGAAGAACGCGATCGAGGACCCGACGCGCATCCTGATCGACCTGTGAGATGACACCCCGACAAACCACCCCGGCGAACGCCGGGGTCCAGTTGGGGGACAGAAGTAACCGGCCGCAGCGATCCCCATATGCGGCCCGTAACTGGACCCCGGCGTTCGCCGGGGTGGAGGCATGGAATGGCTGACGAACAGCAGTACGACTATGACGTCCTCGTGATCGGCGCGGGGCCGGGCGGCTATGTGGCCGCGATCCGCGCCGCGCAGCTCGGGCTTCGCACCGCCTGCGCCGAGAGCCGCGAGACGCTGGGCGGCACCTGCCTCAACGTCGGCTGCATCCCCTCCAAGGCGATGCTTCACGCCTCCGAGCTGTACGACCATGCCGCCAACGGCGCGATGGCCAAGCTGGGGATCAAGACTCAGGTCGAGCTCGACCTCGAGACGATGCACGGCCAGCGCCGCGACGCCGTGAAGCAGCTCACCGGCGGCATCGAATATCTGTTCAAGAAGAACAAGGTCACCTGGCTCAAGGGCCGCGCCGCCTTCCAGGACGCGCACAGCGTCACGGTGGGCGACCAGCGCGTCACCGCCAGGAACATCGTGATCGCGACCGGCTCGTCGGTCACCGCGCTGCCGGGCGTGACGATCGACCAGCAGGTGGTGGTCGACTCGACTGGCGCGCTCGAGCTGCCGCGCGTGCCCGAGCACATGGTCGTGATCGGCGGCGGGGTGATCGGGCTCGAGCTCGGCTCGGTGTGGCGCCGGCTCGGCGCCAAGGTGACCTGCGTCGAGTTTCTCGACCAGATCCTGCCCGGCTTCGACGGCGACATCCGCAAGGAGTCGAACAAGATCTTCAAGAAGCAGGGGATTGAGTTCAAGCTCTCGACGAAGGTGACGAACGTCGCGGTCGAGGGCGGCAAGGCGGTGCTGACGCTCGAGCCCGCGCAGGGCGGCGAGGCGACCACGCTCGAGGCCGATTGCGTCCTGGTGTCGATCGGACGCCGCCCCAACACCGACGGGCTCAACCTTGAGGCCGCCGGGCTCGCCACCAATCAGCGCGGCCAGGTCGAGATCGACCACGATTTCCGCACCAAGGTCGACGGCATTTGGGCGATCGGCGACGTCGTCCCCGGCCCGATGCTCGCGCACAAGGCCGAGGACGAGGGCATCGCGGTGGCCGAGAACATCGCCGGTCAGCACGGCATCGTGAACCACGACGTGATCCCCTCGGTGGTCTACACCTGGCCCGAGATCGCGGGGGTCGGCCTCACCGAGGAGGTCGCGCGCGAGCGCGGCGAGGTGAAGGTGGGCAAGTTCCCGATGATGGCCAACAGCCGCGCCAAGACCAACCACGAGCCCGACGGCTTCGTGAAGGTGATCGCCGACGCCAAGACCGACCGCGTGCTCGGCGTCTGGTGTATCGCCACGGTCGGCGGGACGATGATCGCGCAGGCGGCGCAGGCGATGGAGTTCGGCGCGACCAGCGAGGACATCGCCTACACCTGCCACGCGCACCCGACGCACTCGGAGGCGATCAAGGAGGCCGCGATGGCGGTCACCGGCAAGCCGATCCATATCTGAGGACGGGCAGCATGAAGCTCAGCGCGCGCAACCAGATCAGCGGCACGATCACCGCGATCACGCCGGGGGCGGTAAACGGCACGGTCAAGGTCGATATCGGCGGGAGCAATGTCGTCACCGCCGCGATCACCGAGGAGGCCATCGCCGAGCTCGCGCTCGCGGTGGGTGACGCCGTCACCGTCGTGGTGAAGGCCAGCGACGTCCTGATCGGCAAGTGAGCCGGCAGGCGTGACGCGGGAGGAGCGCGAGCGTCGCTGGCTCGCGCTCACCCGCGAGGTGATGCCGGGGCTGGCGGCCGAGCGCGGCTGGCCGGTGCGCGCGGATCATTGCTTCCAGCGCATCCTGCTCGACCATGGCTGTGGCGGGCGCTGGTATGACGCGATCGCGGCGCGCCCGGCCTATCGCCGCGCGACGGACGCGCAGCTCGACGCTGCCCTTGCGCTGGCTGAGGCGGTCGTGGCGGGCGAGGCGGATCTCGTGGCGTTGAATCGCCAGTCGCTGGCGTGGCGGAGGAAGGTGTAGCCTCGCACGCGCACGCGATCTCTGCCTCGCTGACGCCGAGTTCGCGCAGCACCTCGGCCTCACCTGACGCACTGGTACGAAGAGACCTTCGCTGTCAGTCATTGCTCGCGGGCAGCCACGGCCGCTCAGCCATACCCATACCCCTTCGCCACCTTCCTGCTCCGAACAGCCTGCCGGACCATCGTACGCATGGAACCCAGGCCGTGTTGAACTCTCCCCCGCCCCGCCGGTTGTCGCCGCATCCCCACGGAGACCACCCGCTATGCTCGCCTCGCTGTTGATCGCCGCCGTCTCGGGCATGCGCGCGATGACCCCGCTCGCCACCGTCGCCAACGCCGCGCGTCGCGGTGAACTGCCGCGCGAGGACGGCACCCCCGCTCTGCTCGCGCATCCGCTCGTCTCCGCGGGCACGCTGGCGCTCGCCGCAGGTGAGCTCGCCGGCGACAAGATGAAGACCGCGCCCGACCGCATCATCCTGCCCGGCATGGTCGCGCGCGTCGCGACCGGGGCCTTGGCGGCGGCGAGCCTCGCACCGAGGAAGCAGCGCACGCTGGCCGCCGTGCTCGGCGCCGGGGTCGCGGCCGGGGCCTCCTATGTCACCTTCCGCGCCCGCGCTGCGGCGATGCGCCGCTACGGCCAGACCGCGACGGGCGTCGTGGAGGATGCGGTCGCGCTCGGCACCGCGTCGCTGGCGGTACGCGCCGCGCGCTGACGCCGCCGCATATTGGCAGCGACGCGGCGATCGGCTAGGCCGCGCGACGGGACCGGTATCCGGCCCCACGATCGCGCCGGTGCCCCGACGAGGGGCTCAAATGGGAATGCGGTGAGGGGATCACCCCCGAATCCGCGGCTGTCCCTGCAACTGTGAGCGGCGAGCGAGCGGCACATGCCTCCCGGCCGAAGCGGGAGGCGGTCACTGGAGCGCGGGGTCTCGCCCCGTCCCGGGAAGGCCGTGCCGGGAGCGACGACCCGCGAGCCAGGATACCTGCCGGCGCAGGGTCGCTCTTGCCTTTGGTCCAGGGGATGGCCGGGCACGGTGTTCCGTCTGAGCGACGAAGCCATGCGGCCGGGGCCGCAGCGGCGCGTGGCACGGGCGACGGCGGGCGCCCGTCCGTGGTGCGCGCCGGCCGACCTTCGGCCCCGGTCCCCGCACCGTCGCGGCGCCCCGAAGGAACATCATTGCGCGACCTGTCCAAGGTTCCCGTCACCGTCGTCACCGGCTTCCTCGGTGCGGGCAAGACCACGCTGATCAGCCACCTCATCCGCCACGCCGGCGGGCGGCGGCTCGCCGTCGTCGTCAACGAGTTCGGCACGCTCGGGATCGACGGCGCGATCCTCGAGCAATGCGCCATCCCCGACTGCCCGGCGGAGAACATCGTCGAGCTCGCCAACGGCTGCATCTGCTGCACCGTGGCGGACGATTTCATTCCGACGATCGAGCGGCTGCTCGCGCTTGATCCGCGCCCCGACCACATCCTGATCGAGACCTCGGGGCTGGCGCTGCCCAAACCGCTGCTCAAGGCATTCGACTGGCCTGCCATCCGCTCGCGCGTGACAGTCGACGGCGTGATCGCGCTCGCCGATGCCGAGGCGGTCGCCGCCGGCCGCTTCGCGCCCGATCCCGCCGCGGTCGCCGCGCAACGCGCCGCCGACGCCGAGGTCGACCACGACACGCCGCTGGCCGAGGTGTTCGAGGACCAACTCGCCTGCGCCGACGTGGTGCTGCTCACCAAGGCCGATCTCGCCGGCGCGGACGCGGTGGCGACCGCGCGCGCGATCGTGCTGGCCGAAGCGCCGCGCCCGGTGCCGGTCGTCGCGCTGGTCGACGGCGCGATCGATCCGGGCGTGATCCTCGGGCTCGGCGCGGCGGCGGAGGACGATCTCGCCGCGCGCCCGTCGCACCACGACGGGTTCGACGACCATGAGCACGACGATTTCGACAGCCTCGTCCACGAGCTGGGCGAGATCGACGATCCGGCGGCCCTGTCCGCGAGCGTGGCAGCGCTCGCGCGCGACCGCGACGTGCTGCGCGTGAAAGGCTATGCGGCGGTGCGCGGCAAGCCGATGCGGCTGCTGGTGCAAGCGGTCGGCGCGCGCGTGCGCACCAGCTACGATCGGCCGTGGCGCGCCGACGAGCCGCGTCGCACGCGGCTGGTGGTGATCGCCGAGCGCGGGCGGGTCGACGCCGCGACGGTCGGGGCAGCGCTCGCCGGCTGAGCCAGCCATGCACGTCCTCTTCCGCGAGACGCACGGGCTCGACGCGGCGGCCGCGCCGCGCGACCTCGCGCAGTCGCCCGCCGACCTCGTCGTCCTGTCCTTCTCGGACAGCGACTTGCAGGCCTTCGCCGCCGGCTGGCACGCCGCCGCGGCGAGCGGTGCTGCGCTGCCGTCGCTGCGGCTCGCCAACCTCGCCGAGCTGACGCACCCGCTCTCGGTCGACACCTATGTCGAGGCGACGCTGGCGCACGCGCGCGCGATCCTGGTGCGGCTGATCGGTGGACGCTCCTATTGGAGCTACGGGCTGCAGCAACTCACGCGTGTGGCGCAGGAGCGCGGCATCGCGCTGGCGGTGCTCGCCGCGGACGGGCGCGAAGACGCGGCGCTCGACGCCGCCTCGACGTTGCCGCTGGCCGAGCTGCGCGGTCTGGCCCGGCACTGCGACGCGGGCGGCGCCGAGGCGGCGCGTGCCGCGCTGGCGCTGCTCGCGCGCGCCGCCGGGCTCGACGCCACGCTGCCGGAGGAGGCGTTGCCGCTCGCCGCGGTGGGCGCCTGGGCGGACGGTGCGGCGCCCACCTGCCCCGCCGCGCTCGCCTTCGCGCTGGAGCGGCCGCGTGCGCTGATCGTCTTCTATCGTTCCTATCTGCTCGCCGGCGATGTCGCGCCCGTCGCGGCGCTGAGCCAGGCGCTCGCCGCGCGCGGGCTGCCGGCGGCGGCGCTATTCGTTCCCTCCCTCAAGGCGCCCGAGGCACGCGGCTGGCTGCGCCGCTGGGTCGCCGCGCTCGCGCCCGAGGCGATCGTCAGCGCCACCGCCTTCGCGGCGGGCGACGCCGAGGATCCTTCCCCGCTCGATTCCGCTGGCTCTCCGATTTTCCAGGTGGCGCTGGCGACGTCCGAACGACGCGACTGGGCCGAGACGGCGCGCGGACTCTCGCCCGCCGATCTCGCGATGCACGTCGTGCTGCCCGAGGTGGACGGTCGGATCTTCGCGGGCGTGGCGAGCTTCAAGGACGCAGGCCGTCGCGACCCCGCGCTGGAGTTCGCGCGACGGGCGCATCGACCCGACGCTGATCGGGTTCGCGTGATCGCGGACCGGGTGGCAGGCTGGGTCGCGCTCGGGCGGAGGCCGCGCGGCGAGCGGCGGGTCGCGTTGGTACTCTCGACCTATCCGGGCAAGAGCTACCAGCTGGCGCACGCGGTCGGCCTCGACCCGCTCACCTCGGCCGAGGCGATGCTGCGCGACCTGGCCGAGGCGGGCTATGCCGCCGAGAGTGGCGGGCTTGAGGCGCTGTGTGGGGTGAGTGAGGATATCGCTCCACCCTCTTCGGTTCCCCGGCATAGGCCGGGGCCCAAATGGGATGACCTTCGTGACACGGGCGCAGCGTCCCCCAACTGGGCCCCGGCCTCCGCCGGCGCACGGGGCGAGGAGGAAGCGGCCCCAACGAAGCCGAACGCCGCTGCGGTCTCCTACCTGCCCTGGCCGCTCGCCGACTACGAGCGCGCCCTGGCGACGCTCCCCCGCATTCTCCAGGAGTCGTTGACGGCCACCTGGGGTGTTCCCGTCGACGATCCCGCCGTCGCCGGTGGCCACTTCCACTTCGCCGCGACCGAGCGCGGCCACGTCCTCGTCGCGCTCCAGCCCGAGCGCGGTGACCCGCGCGCGCGCGGCGACGACTATCACGACGTCGCGCGCGTGCCGCGCCATGCCTATGTCGCCTTCTACCTCTGGCTGCGCGCGCGCGGGATCGACGCGATCGTCCATGTCGGCGCGCACGGAACGCTGGAGTGGCTGCCGGGAAAATCGGTGGCGCTGTCGGACGCGTGCTGGCCCGAGGCACTGATCGGTGCGACCCCGCTGATCTATCCCTTCATCGTCAACGATCCCGGTGAGGCCGCGCAGGCCAAGCGCCGCGCCGCCGCCGTGACACTCGGGCACCTGCCCCCGCCGCTCGTGCGCGCCGAGGCGGGTGCGGGGCTCGGACGGCTCGAGCTGCTGCTTGACGAATTCTCCGCCGCCGACGGGCTCGATCCGGCGCGGCGCGCGCGGCTGATCGGCGACATCGCCGACGAGGCAGCGGCGACCGGGCTCGCCGCCGAGCTCGACCTCGCCGCCTGCGCCGGCGACGCCGAGCGGGTCACCCGCATCGATGCCTTCGTCTGCGACGTGAAGGACGCGCGCTTCGGCGACGGGCTGCACGTCTACGGCCGCGGCGAGAGCGGCGCGAGCGAGCGCGCCGGACTGCTCGCGGCGCTGGACGGCCGGCGCGTCGCGGCAGGGCCGGCGGGCTCGCCCGCGCGGGGCGCCGCGGTGCTGCCGACCGGGCGCAACCTGTACGGCGTCGACCCGCGTGCCACGCCGTCGCGCGCGGCGCATCGGCAGGGCGTCGCGCTCGCCGAGGAGCTGCTGCGCCGCCACCTGCAGGACGAGGGCGATTATCCGCGGACGCTGGTGGTGGACCTGTGGGGCTCGGCGACGATGCGCACCGCGGGCGAGGAGTTCGCGATGGCGCTCCACCTCCTCGGCGCCGCGCCGCTGTGGGATCATGACTCCGATCGCGTGACAGGAATCGAGATCCTGCCGCTGGCGCTGCTCGACCGGCCGCGGATCGACGTGACGCTGCGGATTTCGGGCCTGTTCCGCGACACCTTCCCGACGCTCTGCGCCCTGTTCGGCCAGGCCGTGCGCGCGCTGCACGGGCGCGACGAGCCGCGCGACCGCAATCCCTTCGCCGGCGCGGCGGCCGAGCCGCGCGTCTATGGCCCGGCGCCCGGTGGCTATGGCGTCGCGCTCGGCGACAGCGTCGAGCGCTACGACGAGCCGGGGCGCGCCGCCGCCGGCGAGCGGTGGCTCGCCGCCTCGTCCCACGCCTATGACGACGCCGTCGCGACGCCAGCGGGGCGCGACGACGCCGCCGGCCTGCGCCGCCGTGTCGCCGCGGCCGAGGCGCTGGTCCATCCGCACGACCTGCCCGAGAGCGACCTGCTCACCGCGGCGGACGTCGCCGCGCATATCGGCGGCTTCGCGGCGGCCAAGGCCGCGCTCGGCAGTGAGGCGCGGTTGCTGCACCTCGACAGTCGCGACCCGACGCGCCCACGCGCGCGGGCTGTGGGCGAGGAGATCGCTCGGGTGATGCGCGCGCGCGCCGGCAACCCGCGCTGGCTCGCCGGCATGATGCGCCACGGCTACCGCGGGGCGGCCGAGATCGCGGCGACGCTCGACCATCTCGCCGCCTTCGCCCATCTCGCGCGAGTCGTCCCGCCCGCGCTGCTCGACCTCTACCACGATGCCACCCTCGGCGATGCGGCAGTGCGCGCCTTCCTCGCCGACGCGAACCCGGCGGCGCTGGCAGCGATGGAAGCCCGTTTCCGCGCGCTGCACCGCTCGGGGCTGTGGCCCACGCGGCGCAACGCGATCGTCGCCGCGCTCGGGGACGCGGCATGAGCGCGGTGCGCGGCTGGTGCCCGAGCGCGTGGCGGCCGATGCTGGCGGGTGACGGCTTGCTGCTCCGCATCCGGCCGCCGCTGGCGCGGCTGACACGCGCGCAGGCGCTGCTCGTCGCCGGACTGGCGACAGCCTATGGCAACGGTGCGATCGACCTCACGCGTCGCGCCGCGCTTCAACTGCGCGGTTTCGACGCGGCGGGCTGGCGCGTGGCGATAGATCGGCTGGTGCCCGCCGGGTTGATCGATCCCGATCCCGCGATCGAGGCGTTCGCGCTGACGGTGGCGCCGAACTGGCGAGAGGGCGACGACACGCATCGGGTCGCGCACGCGCTGACGGCGCGGCGGACTGAGCTGCCACCGCTCCCGGCCAAGTTCGGGATCGCGGTCGACGCGGGTCCACGCTCGGTGCTGGGCGACACGCCAGCGGACCTGCGGGTGGAACGCGGCGGCGACGGCGGGCTGATCCTGCGCGCAGACGGGCGAGCGACCGGCGTGCGCCTGAAATGTGGGCAAGAGGTCGAGGCGATCGTGGCGCTCGCGGAGTGGTTCGGCGCGAGCGGCGGAGCGGCAGCGGGGCGAATGGCGCGGCATGCGGCGGTGCTGCCGGACTGGGCTGCTGGCGTCGTCGCGCCGCTCGTGGGCGAGTCGGAGAGCGAGCAGGTAGCGCCGCGCTACGGTCGCCTCACGGGCGCTGAGTTGGCATCGCTCGCCGCCGGGATCGAAGCGCTGCGGGTCACCCCGTGGCGCTCGCTGCTGCTGGAGCGTGACGCGGCACGTGTGCCGGCACCCCCAATTTCTTCCGACCTCCTCCCGGTGCAGGGAAGGTGGCAGGCCGAAGGCCTGCCGGAGGGGCGTCGCGGGCTGGGAATGTCGCTGGACTCACCGGAGGCGCCCCTCCTCCACCAGCCTTCGGCTGGCCCCCACCCCCTTGCAGGGGAGGATGAGGTTCGCGTCAGCGGCCCGGCACCAGTACACACACGCTGGCTTCACGCTTCAGCAACTGCCCCTTGCAACGTTACCGCCTGCGTCGGGGCACCCGCCTGTCCACAGGCGAGCGTCGTCACCCGCGCGCTCGCCGACCGGCTCGCCGCGACACGGGTGGGCGGCCCGATCCACGTTTCCGGCTGTGCCAAGGGCTGCGCCCGGAGCGCACCCGCGGCGCTCACGATCGTGGGGCGCGGCGGTCGCTACGACCTCGTGCGCGACGGGCGTGCCGACTCGCCCCCCTTGCTCCGCGACCTCACCGCCGCGGCGCTGCTCGACCATCTCGGAGCCGATTGAATGCGACCCGCCTATGAGACCGATGGCGCGACGATCTACCGCCAGTCCTTCGCCATCATCCGCGCCGAGGCCGAGCTCGCGCCCTTCTCCGCCGAGGAGGAACCCGTCGCGGTGCGGATGATCCACGCCGCGGGCCTGGTCGCCCTCGCCGGCGACATCCGCTTCTCGCCCGGCTTCGCCACCGCCGCCCGGACGGCGCTCGCGGCGGGCGCACCGATCCTGTGCGACGCGCGCATGGTGAGCGAGGGGGTCACGCGCGCGCGGCTGCCGGCCGACAATGCGGTGATCTGCACGCTGCACGATCCCGCGGTGCCGCCGCTCGCCGCGGCCCTGCACACCACGCGCTCCGCCGCTGCGCTGGAACTGTGGCGCCCCCACCTCGCCGGTGCGCTGGTGGCGATCGGCAACGCGCCGACCGCGCTGTTCCACCTGCTCGCCATGCTCAACGACCCGGCCTGCCCGCGCCCCGCCGCGATCATCGGCTGCCCGGTCGGCTTCGTCGGCGCGGCCGAGTCGAAGGAGGCGCTGTGGTGCGAGGCGCCCGTGCCCTGCGCGATCGTGACGGGGCGGCTCGGCGGCAGCGCGATCACGGTCGCCGCGGTCAACGCGCTGGCGAGCGCGGCCGAGTGAGCGCGGGCACGATCCACGGCGTCGGGCTCGGACCGGGGGCGGCGGACCTGATGAGCGTCCGCGCCGACCGGCTGGTGCGCGGCGCGCGCCACCTCGCCTTCTTCCGCAAGCGCGGGCGGCCCGGCCACGCGCGCCGGCTGGTGGAGGGCATGCTCCGCCCCGATGTCGTCGAATATGCGATGGAGTATCCGGTCACGACCGAGCTGGCGGTGAGCGATCCGGCCTATAACGCGCAGCTCGCCGCTTTCTACGCCGAGAGCGCCGCGCACCTCGAAGCGCTCGCCCGCGCCGGCGAGGAGGTGGTGGTGTTGTGCGAGGGTGACCCGTTCTTCTACGGCTCGTTCATGCACCTGCACGCGCGGCTCGCGGGCGCGGTGCCGGTCGCGGTGGTGCCGGGCGTCACCGGCATGTCGGGGGCGTGGACCGCCAGCGGCGCGCCGATCACCTGGGGCGACGACGTGCTCACCGTCGCCACCGCGACCCTGCCCGAGGCCGAGCTGACGCGTCGGGTAAGCGATACCGACGCGCTGGTGGTGATGAAGGTCGGCCGCCATCTGCCCAAGCTGCGTCGCGCGCTCGCCGCCGCTGGGCGCGAGGGCGCGGCCTGGCTGGTCGAGCACGCCGCCATGCCCGAGCAGCGGGTGGTCCCGCTCGCCGAGGCGGGTGAGACCGCACCCTATTTCGCGATCGTG
Organism: Sphingomonas citri; assembly: GCF_019429485.1. Lineage (GTDB taxonomy): Bacteria > Pseudomonadota > Alphaproteobacteria > Sphingomonadales > Sphingomonadaceae > Sphingomonas > Sphingomonas citri. The sequence goes on from NZ_JAHXZN010000001.1 coordinate 579,854, forward strand.
CTCGTCCACGGTCAGGGGCGGCGCCCGTGACCGCTGCGGTGAGCGCAGGCTGGCTCGCCATCGCGGGGCTCGGGCCGGGCGACGAAGCGCTCGTCACCCCCGAGGTGAGCGCGGCGCTCGCCGCGGCGAGCGACGTCATCGGCTATATCCCGTATGTCCGCCGCGTCGCACCGCGCGCCGGGCTGACCCGCCACGAATCGGACAATCGCGTCGAGCTGGATCGCGCGCGCCACGCTCTGTCGCTCGCCGCGGGCGGCGCGCGCGTGGTCGTGGTGTCGTCGGGCGATCCTGGCGTGTTCGCGATGGCGTCGGCGGTGTTCGAGGCGATCGAGGCGGGCGAGCCGAGCTGGCGCGGGCTCGACGTGCGCGTGCTGCCCGGGATCACCGCGATGCTCGCCGCCAGCGCGCGCGCCGGTGCGCCGCTCGGTCATGACTTCTGCGCGATCAACCTGTCGGACAATCTCAAGCCCGCCGCGCTGATCGAGCGTCGCCTGCGGCTGGCCGCGGAGGCAGACTTCGCGATCGCGCTCTACAACCCGCGCTCTGTCGCGCGCCCGGACGGGCTCGATCAGGCGCTCGCGGTGCTGCGCGCCGCCTGTGTCGACTCGCGCCCGGTGCTGTTCGCACGCGCCGTGGCGACGCCGGCGGAATCGCTGCGGGTCGTTCCGCTGCCGCAGGCGCGCGGCGAGATGGCCGACATGCGGACGCTGGTGATCGTGGGGTCCAGCCGGACGCGGCTGATCGAACGCCCGGGCGCGCCCTGGCTCTACACGCCGCGGTCGGCGGCGTGATCGAGCCAGTCGAGCACGGCGGCGACGCTCCCGCACGTCCGCCGCGGCGGCAGCGCGGGGCGGTCGATCATCAGCACCGGCAGGCCGAGCGCGCGCGCCGCGACGAGCTTGGCCACGGCCCCCTCACCGCCCGCGTTCTTGCAGATGATCAGCTCGGTGCCGTGCGCCTCCAGCAGCCGCCGGTCCCCTGCAGCGGTGAACGGGCCGCGATCGATCACCAGCCGGTGATGCGCGAGCCCGGGCGCGCGCTCGGGCGGGTCGACGAAGCGGAGCAGATAATCGTGCTGCGGCCGCGCCGCGAAACGCTCGACGTGCATTCGCCCGAGCGCGAGCATGATGCGGCGCGGCGGTCCGTCGAGCGCGGCGACCGCGGCGTCGAGGTCGGCGACGTGCGTCCAACGGTCACCTGCGCCGGCCTGCCACGGCGGCCGGGTCAGTGCGACCAGCGGCACCCCCGCCTGCTCGGCGGCGGCGACCGCATTGGCGCTGATCCGTGCGGCGAAGGGATGGGTGGCGTCGACGACATAAGTGACCTGCTCGGCGCGCAGCCAGCCGGCGAGCCCCGCGACGCCACCGAACCCGCCGACGCGCACCGGCACCGGCTGCGCGCGCGGACACGCGGTGCGGCCGGCGTAGCTCAGCGTCGCGCGGAATCCTCGATCCGCGACCGCGGCGGCGAGCGCGCTCGCCTCGGTGGTGCCACCGAGGATGAGGAGGTGCGGCATGGCTGAGCGGAGTCCGTGGCTGACGATCGTGGGGATCGGCGAGGATGGACCGGCAGGGCTGTGTGCCGCAAGCCGCGCCGCGCTCGAGACCGCCACGTACGTGACTGGCGCCCCGCGCCAGCTCGCGCTGCTGCCCGAGCTGACGGCGACGAGGGAGGCGTGGCCGGTCCCGTTCGTCGATGGGATCGAGCGGCTGCTGGCGCGGCGCGGCCGACCGACGGTGATGCTCGCCTCGGGCGACCCGTTCTGGTTCGGTGCCGGCGGCACGGTCACCGCGCTGCTGGCGCGCGACGAGTGGGTCGCGCATCCCGCACGCTCGACCTTCGCGCTGGCGGCGGCACGGCTCGGCTGGCGGCTGGAGGAGACCGCCTGCCTCGGATTGCATGCCGCGCCGCTCGGCCGGCTTCGCCCGCTGCTCGCGCCGGGCGAGCGCGCGATCGTGCTGGTGCGCGACGGTGACGCCGCCGTCGAGGTGGCCCGCTATCTCGTCGCACAGGGCTTCGGCGCGAGCGCGGTGACGGTGCTGGAAGCGCTCGGCGGCGCGCGCGAGCGGGTACGCACGACCAGCGCGGCGGCCGGGGACCTCGACGATGTCGCGCACCCGGTCGCACTCGCCATCGCGGTGGCGGGCGACGGCCGCGTCATGCCGCGCGCGAGCGGGCTTGCCGACGACTGGTTCGCACACGACGGCCAGCTCACCAAGCGCCCGCAGCGCGCGCTGGCGCTGTCCGCGCTCGCGCCGCGCGCGGGCAAGCTGCTGTGGGACATCGGCGCGGGCTCGGGCTCGATCGCGATCGAGTGGCTGCTCGCACATCCGCGCACCGCGGCCGTGGCGATCGAGCGCGACCCGGTCCGCGCCGCCCGCGCCCGCGTCAACGCCGACTCGCTCGGAGTAGACCGCCTGCGGCTGGTCGAGGGCGCGGCGCCCGGGGTGCTGGCAGAGCTGCCCCTGCCAGACGCGGTGTTCGTCGGCGGCGGCCTCTGCGACGCGCTGCTCGACTGGTTGTTCGACTCGCTGCCTACCGGCACCCGCCTCGTGGCGCACGCGGTGACGCTCGAGTCGGAAGCGCTGCTCGCCGCACGGCACGCGCAGCATGGCGGCGCCCTGCTGCGGGTCGAGCTGGCCGAGGCGGCCGCGCTCGGCACGCGGCGCGGCTGGCGCGCCAGCTTCCCGATCGTGCAGTGGAGCGTGACGCTGTGATCGTCGCCGGCTTCGGCTGCCGTGCCAGCGCCACCGCCGAGTCGCTCGCCGCCGCTTTCGTCGCCGCGGCGCAGGGGCGATCGGTCGACCGACTCGCCGCCCCGGAAGACCGCATCGCGCTGCTGGCACCGCTCGCGCGCGCGCTCGACCTGCCCATCGTCCCGGTGACGGATGCGGCGCTCGCAGCGACCGTCACGCCGACGCGCTCGCCTCCTAGCTTCATCGCACGCGGCACCGGCAGCGTCGCCGAGGCGGCCGCGCTCCACGCCGCCGGTCCGGGCGCCCGCCTGCTCACGACGCGGCTCGTCTCCCCCGATCGACGCGCCACCTGCGCGCTCGCCCAAGGAACCTCATGACCGTTCATTTCATCGGCGCCGGTCCCGGCGCGCCCGACCTGCTGACGCTGCGGGGCCGCGACCTGATCGCCGCCGCGCCGGTATGTCTCTTCGCCGGCTCGCTCGTCCCGGCCGCGATACTGCGCCACTGTCCGGCCGGCGCTCGGATCGTCGACACCGCACCGCTGTCGCTGGACCAGATCGTCGCCGAGATCGTCGCGGCGCATGCCGCGGGGCAGGACGTGGCGCGGCTCCACTCGGGTGACCTGTCGGTCTGGTCGGCGATGGGCGAACAGCTGCGTCGGCTTCGCGCGCTCGGGATCCCGGTCACCGTGACACCGGGCGTCCCGGCGTTCGCGGCCGCGGCTGCCGCGCTGGAGAGCGAGCTGACGCTGCCCGGCCTCGCGCAATCGGTGGTGCTCACCCGCACGCCCGGGCGGGCCAGCGCTATGCCTCCGTCGGAGACGCTCGCCGCCTTCGCCGCGACTGGGGCGACCTTGGCAATCCATCTCTCGATCCATCGCCTCACCGAGGTGGTGGAAACGTTGTTGCCGACCCACGGTGGCGACTGCCCCGCCGCGATAGTGTGGCGCGCAAGCTGGCCCGACGAGCGCGTGATACGCGCGACACTCGCGACACTCGTCGACTCCGCCGCGGGCGGGCCCGAGCGCACCGCGCTGATCCTGGTAGGCCGCGTGCTCGGCGCCGAGCGTTTCGACGAGAGCCGGCTCTACGCGCCCGACTATGACCGCCGCTTCCGCCCCGCCGCCGGACCGGCGGCGTGACACAGGGTCTGATGATCGCCGCACCCGCCTCGGGCAGCGGCAAGACCACGGTGATGCTCGGACTGCTCCGCGCGTTCGCTGAGGCTAGCGTGACCGTTCAACCCTACAAGAGCGGCCCCGACTATATCGATCCCGCCTTCCATCGCGCCGCGTGCGGGCGCGACTCGTACAATCTCGACGGCTGGGCGATGCCGGGCGCGCTGCTCGACTCGCTCGCCGCGCGCGCGGCCGACGCCGAGCTGGCGCTGGCCGAGGCCTCCATGGGGTTGTTCGACGGCGTGGCGGCACCGGGACAGACCGGCACCGGCGCGGGGGCGGAGATCGCGCGGCGGTTCGGCTGGCCGGTCGTGCTGGTGCTCGACGTGAGCGGCCAGGCGCAGTCCGCCGCCGCGACCGCACTGGGCTTCGCGACGCTCGATCCCGAAGTACGGATCGCCGGCGTGATCCTCAACCGCGTGGCGAGCGCGCGACACGAGCGGCTCGCGCGCGCGGGCATGGCAGCGGCGGGGATCGCGGTGCTCGGCGCGCTGCCCCGCGCGCGCGCGCTGCGCCTGCCCGAGCGCCACCTCGGCCTCGTCCAGGCGGACGAGCATGCCGACCTGGAGGAGCGGATCGCCGCGCACGCCGCCTTCATCCGCGCTCACCTCGACCTGAAAGCCCTGCGCGCCCTGGCCGCGGGCGGGCATGCCGAGGCGGCTACGTCTCGGATCGACCCGCCGGCGCAGCGGATCGCGCTCGCGCAGGATGCGGCCTTCTCCTTCATCTACCCGCACCTGCTGAGCGGCTGGCGCGCGGCGGGGGCGACGCTGCTCCCCTTCTCGCCGCTCGCCGACGAGCCGCCCGACTCGGACGCCGACCTCGTCTGGCTGCCCGGCGGCTATCCCGAGCTCCACGCCGGCCGAATCGCCGCAAGCGAGCGCTTCCTCGCGGGACTGCGCGCACACGCCGAGACGCGCCCCGTTCACGGCGAGTGCGGCGGGTATATGGTGCTGGGCGAGGCGCTGGTCGACGCGGACGGCACGCATCATCGCATGGCGGGGCTGCTCGGGCTGGTGACGAGCTACGCGACGCGGCGGCTGCACCTCGGCTACCGTCGCGCGACGCTGACGCGGCGACTCGGTGCCTTCGCGCCCGGCACGACGCTGTGCGGGCACGAATTCCATTATTCCTCGATCCTGGCCCAGCCCGACCCGCCGCTCGCGACGGTGACGGACGCGGACGGCGTCGCGGTGGCGGAAACCGGCTCGGCGCGCGCGCACGTCAGCGGCAGCTTCTTCCATCTGATCGCGGCGGCACGATGATCGCGCTGAGCCTCATCGGGATCGGCACCGGCAACCCCGACCATCTCACCCGCGCGGCCAAGGCGGCGATGCGCGCGGCCGACCTGATCCTGCTGCCGCGCAAGCGCGCCGAGACCGCCGAGCTGCTCGACCTGCGCGCGGCGATCTGTGCCGCGGTGGTCGGCGGGACGGTACCGACCGCGACCTTCGACATACCCGGGCGCGACCCGGTGCTGCCCTATCTCGACGGCGTCGCGGCCTGGCACGATGCCATCGCGGCGGCGTGGTGCGCGGCGATCACGCGCCACCTGCCCGACGGCGGCCGCGTGGCGCTGCTCGTCTGGGGCGACCCCTCGCTCTACGACAGCAGCCTGCGCATCGCCGCGCGGCTCGGTGCCGGCGCGATGCCGGTGACCGTGGAGGTCGTGCCCGGCATCACCAGCCTCCAGGCGCTCGCCGCGGCGCACGCCGTCCCGCTCACTGCGCTCGGCGCCCCCTTGCTCGTCACCACCGGGCGCCGGCTCACCGCCGAGGGATGGCCCGCCGGGATCGAGATGGTGGCGGTGATGCTCGACTCGGTCTGCGCATTCGAGCGGCTGAATCCGGCGGGCACGACGATCTGGTGGGGCGCCTATCTCGGCATGGCGCAGCAGTCCTTGCTCGCCGGTCCGCTCGGCGCGACGGCGCCAGCGATCCGCGACGAGCGTACATTGCTGCGCGCGCGGCACGGCTGGATCATGGACTGCTATCTGCTCCGCCGCGACGCAGCTCGCGCAGTCGCCAGCGATCGGTGAACGACAGCGCCACGGTGGCGAGCGGCGCGACGTCGATCGCCAGCGTCGCCGCGACCGGCAGCGCCAGCGCGTGCGCCAGCGCGGCGCGGATCACCGCGGCATGGGTTACTGCCAGCCACCTTCCCTCGCCCCTCGCGGCGAGCGGGTCGAGCCACGCGCCGACCCGCGCGCGCACCGCCTCCAGCGACTCGCCGCCCGGTGCGCCGCGCTCGGGGGCCGCGATCCACGCCGCGAGCTCTACCGCGGGCAGCATCGCCAACGCGCGGCCACGCCAGGCGCCGGCGTCCTGGTCGGCCAGCGCCGGCTCGTCCGCCGCGGACAAGGCGAGCGCCGCGGCCGTCTCGCGCGCGGAGCGTTCCGGCGCGACGACGCAGCGCCACGACGCCGCCGTGCCGAGCCGCAGCGCCTGTACCTTGGCGAGGCCAGCGGGGTCGAGCGCGTCGTCGGGCGCGGCGAACCGCGCGGCGCGCGTCGCCTCGCTGGCGCCGGCGCAGAGCAGCAGCAGGCGAACGGTCACGATGGGCTCCTGCTCGGTTGACGCGGTGCCGCGCAGCCGCCACAGCTGCGTGCCTCAGCACCGGGCGGGAAGCCGGTGAGACTCCGGCGCGGTCGCGCCACTGTGATCGACGGCCCCTGCGCTGTCGAGAGTCAGACCCCGCCCGACGCATCAACCCGCTATTCCGGGCGCGCTTCCCCGGACTGGAGCCGAACCGATGACCAGCCGCGTCGCCGCGCGCCCTCTCGCCGCCCCCGCACCTTCTCCCGCCGGTGCGATCCCGCTCGCCGATATTGCGCCCTGGGCCGTCTTCGCCGCGATCGTGGCGCTGATCCTGCTCTACTTCGTCAGCACCGAGCAGGGCGCCTTCGCGTTGTTCAAGGGCATGTACGTCCACGAGCTCGTCCATGACGGGCGGCACCTGCTCGGCTTTCCCTGCCACTAGGCGCAAGGTGTCATCATGACAGGGCTGCTGCTCTGGCGGGGCATGCTCGCCGGCCTCGCCGGCGCGTTCGTCGCCGCCACCTTCGCACTGATCGTCGCCGAGCCGTACGTCGATGCTGCTATCGCCTTCGAGGCGCGCCACGCCGCTCACGCGGGCGGGGTCGAGCTGGTCTCGCGCGCGACGCAGAAGACGCTGGGCCTGTACACCGCGATGATGCTCTACGGCACCGCGCTGGGCGGGCTGCTCGCCATCGTGGTGGCGGCGTGCCACGGCCGGGTCGGTGCGATCCCGCCGCGCGCGCTGGCTGTGCTGCTCGCCGCGCTCGCCTGCGTCGTGCTGGTGCTCGCGCCCGCGCTCAAATACCCACCGACGCCGCCGGCTGTGGGCCTCCACGAGACGGTGCGGCTGCGCACCGGCGCTTTCCTCGGGATGCTGGCGGGTTCGCTGCTCGCCGCGCTCGCCGGCGCGTGGGCGGCGCAGCGGCTCGGCGCGGTGCTGACGCGGCTCGATCGCTGGCTCGCGGGCGGGCTGGTCTATCTCGCCGCCGTCGCGCTGGTCGCCGCGCTGTTGCCGCATGTCGACGAAGTGCCCGCCGACTTCCCCGCCTCGCTGCTGTGGCAATATCGCGTCGCCGCGATCGCCGGGCAGATGATCTTCTGGCTCGTCACCGCCGAGCTGTTCGGCCGGCTCGCCCAGCCGCTGCTCGCGCCGAGGGTGTCACGATGACCGCCGCCGAGCAGCGCCACACCGAGAAGATGCGCCGGGTGCAGGCGAGCCGGCGCGCGATGATGGCGACCAAGACGCAGGAGAAAGGTCTGCTGATCGTCCACACCGGCGCGGGCAAGGGCAAGACCACCGCCGCCTTCGGCATGGCGATCCGCACGATCGGCCACGGCATGCGCGTCGGCATCGTCCAGTTCGTCAAGGGCGCGATGACGACGGGCGAGCGCGCGGTGTTCGACGCCTTCCCCGATCTCGTCACCTTCCGCGCGATGGGCGAGGGCTTCACTTGGGATACGCAGGATCGCGCCCGCGACGTCGCGGTCGCGCGCGCCGCGTGGGACGAGGTGGCGCGGATGGTCGCCGATCCGTCCTATGCGATGGTGATCGCGGACGAACTCAACATCGTCCTGCGCTACGATTATCTGCAGGTCGCCGACGTGCTCGCGGTCGCCGCCGTGCGGCCGGCGATGACGCATCTCGTCGTCACCGGGCGAAACGCGCCCGCCGCGCTGATCGAGGCCGCCGACCTCGTCACCGAGATGACCCAGGTCAAACACCCGTTCCGCGGTGGGGTGAAGGCGCAGCCGGGAGTGGAGTTCTGATGGTCACGCTTCGCCCCGCCGCGCCGGGCACATCGGTCGTGGCGTGCAACACCTGCCGCCACAGCGCCGAGGCACGCGAGGACGGCGCCGGCGCGCGCGGCGGTGCGCGGCTCGCCGCCGCGCTGCGCGCGCTGCAGGCGAGCGACCCGGCCTATGCCGCGGTGTCGGTCGAGGAGATGCCGTGCCTGTTCGCGTGCGGCGACTTCTGCACCGTCCACCTGCGCGCGCCGGGCAAGGTCGGCTATGTCCTCGGCCGCTTCGCCCCCGGGGACGACGCCGCGCGCGCGATCCTCGACTATGCCGCGCGCTACGCCGCCAGCGAGACCGGCCAGGTGCCGTTCAACGAGTGGCCCGCCGGCGTGAAGGGGCATTTCCTCACCCGCACGCCGCCGGAGGGATTCGTCGTCGCATGATCCGGCTCGACACGCCCGCCGCCCTCGACGCCGCGCTGCGCGCCCTTCCCGCCCCCGACGCGAGCGCGCGCGCGGCCGCGGCGGCGCGGCAGGCGGAGCTGACCAAGCCGCGCGGCTCGCTCGGCCGGCTCGAGGAGATCGCGCTGTTCATGGCGGGCTGGCAGGGCCGCGCCATCCCGAAGCTGGAGCGCGGCCGCGTCGCGATCTTCGCGGGCAACCACGGCGTCGCCGCGCGCGGCGTGAGCGCCTTCCCGCCCGAGGTCACCGCTCAGATGGTGGCGAACTTCGCCGCGGGAGGTGCCGCGATCAACGCGCTCGCCGCCGCCGCCGGGCTGGAGCTGACCGTCACCGCGCTCGAGCTCGACCGCCCGACCGACGACATCGCCGAGACCGCGGCGATGAGCGAGGCCGAGTGCGGCGAGGCATTGATGGCGGGCGTCGCGGCGGTCGAGCCCGGGCTCGACCTGCTCGTCCCCGGCGAGATGGGCATCGCCAACTCCACCGTCGCCGCCGCGCTCTGCGCCGCAGCACTGGGTGGCGACGCGGCCGACTGGGTCGGCCCCGGCAGCGGCGTCAGTGGCGCGGCGGCGACGGCCAAGATCGACGCGGTCGCGCGCGCGCTGACGCGTCACCGCGCCCGGGCCAACACGCCGTTCGAGGCGCTGCGCCGGCTCGGAGGGCGCGAACTCGCCGCCATGGCCGGCGCGGTGATCGCGGCGCGCCACGCCCGCGTGCCGGTGCTGCTCGACGGCTTCATCGCCACCGCCCCGCTCGCGCCGCTGGCCGTCGCGGCGCCGACGATCACCGACCATTGCCTCCCCGGCCATCGCTCGGCCGAGCCGGGGCACGCGCGGCTGCTCGCCGGGCTCGGTCTCGCCCCGCTGCTCGCGCTCGACCTGCGGCTGGGCGAGGCGAGCGGCGGCGCGGTCGCGGCCGCGGTGGTCCGCGCCGCGCTCACCGCGCACGAGCGCATGGCGACCTTCGCCGACGCCGGGGTGAGCGCGGGGTGAGCGCCCCGGTCACGCTCCACCTGATGCGCCACGGCGCCACGGCTCGGTCCGGGTACCTCAACGGCCGCAGCGACGTGCCCGTCACCGCCGCCGGACTGGCGAGCTGCGTCGCCGCGGCCACGACGCTCCGCTTCGAACGCGTGGTGGGCTCGGACCTGGCGCGCGCGCGCGACTGCGCCGCCGCGATCGCGCGTGTGGCCGAGGTGCCGGTCGGCACGGACGCGCGCTGGCGTGAGCTCGACTTCGGCCACTGGGACGGCCGCCACCCCGACACGCTCGACCCGGAACAGCTCGCCGCCTTCTGGGCCGACCCGGACGGCGCCGCCCCGCCCGGCGGCGAGCGCTGGTCGACGCTCACCGCGCGCGTCGGGGCGGCGCTGGAGTCGCTGCCTCCCGACACACTCGTCCTCACCCATGCCGGCGCGATCCGCGCCGCCCTGGCGGTCGCGTGCGGGCTCGACTCTCGCCAGGTGTGGATGTTCGACCTGCCCCATGCCGCGACGGTGACGCTGCGACGCTGGCCAGGCGCGGCGCCGGTGACCCAGATCACCGCGCTGCGATGATCCGCGCGCTCGTCGTCGCGCTCGGCTTCCTCACGCGGCTGCCGCTGCCGCGCGTGGAGGTGAGCGAGCACGAGTGGGCGGCCTCGATCCGCTGCTACCCGATCGCTGGCCTGATCGTCGGCGCGATCGTCGCGGCGGCGAGCGCCCTTGGGGCCACGCGCGACCCATGGCTCGGCGCGTTGGCGGCGCTGGTCAGCTGGGTCGCACTCACGGGCGCGCTCCACCTCGACGGGCTGAGCGACCTCGCCGACGCGCTGGGCGCCGCGCACGGCGATCGCGCGCGGCTGCTGCGCGTCCTCGCCGAGCCGCAGGTGGGAAGCTTCGGCGTGGTCGCGATCACGCTCCAGCTGCTCGCCAAAGTGGTGCTGCTCTACGCGCTGCCGCCCGGCGGCTGGTGGACGCTGCCGCTGGTCGCCGCAGCGGCGCGGGTGGGGCCGCTCGCCTGGGCGCGCTGGCTGCCGCCGCTCAAGCCCGGGCTCGGCGCCACGCTGGCGAAGGCGGTGCGCGTCCGTGACCTCTCCGGCTGGGCGGCGCTGCTGCTCGCCGCGGGAATGTTGCGGCCGGCGCTGCTCACCGCGCTGCCGCTGATCGGTCTGTACGGCTGGTGGCTGAAGCGGCGGCTCGGCGGGATCAACGGCGACGCGCACGGCGCCGGGGTCGAGCTCGTCGAGACCGGGCTCCTCGTGACGGTCGTCGCGCTGGGCTGAGCGCCGGCACCCGCGCGGGAGCCCCCCACCCTCACTCCGCTCCCGCCTCGCTCGCCAGCGCCAGCAACGCATTCAGATCGAGATGCCGCTCCAGCGTGACCGCGATCGAATCGAGTGCCGCGTCGACGTCGGCGCGATGATCGCCTCCGCTGCCGGCGACGCCGAGCGGCGCGAGCCACGCGCGGCGCTGCTCGGCGAGCGCGAACAGCCCGTGGACATAGGTGCCTGCCACCAACCCATCGGGCGAGGCCGCGCCATCCTGGCGACCGTCCTCGAACACTACCGGCGCGCGCGCGGCATCGGCCCCAGCGGTAAAGCCGAGGTGCATCTCATAGCCCTCGAAGCGAGCGCCGCGTGTATGGCCGGCGACGGCGACGAGCCGCTTGTCTCCGCCCAACGTCGTGATGACGTCGAGCAGACCGAGCCCCTCGACCGTCTCCGCCGGCCCCTCGATGCCGCAGGGATCGGCGACGCTGCGGCCGAGCATCTGATAGCCGCCGCACAGCCCGAGCACCGGTCGGCCCCGGCGGACATGCGCGCGCACGTCGATGTCCCAACCCTCGCGCCGGAGCGCGCGCAGGTCGGCGATCGTCGCCTTGGAGCCGGCCAGCACGATCAGCGCCGCCTCGACGGGGATCGGCGTACCCGGCGGCACCATCACCAGCTCGACCTCGGGCTCCAGCCGCAACGGGTCGAGATCGTCGAAATTGGCGATGTGCGGCGTGATCGGGCATGCGACCATGATCCGCCCGCCCGCCGTGGCAGGGGCGCGCTGGAGCACCACCGCGTCCTCGCTCGGCAGCCGCCGCGCCTCGGCGAGCCAGGGCACGACGCCATAGCCGCGCCAGCCGCTGTGCTGCTCGATCGCGCGATAGCCGTCCTCGAACAGCGCGGGATCACCGCGGAACTTGTTGACGAGGAAGCCGCGCACCATCGCGGCGTCGGCGGGATCGATCACCGCGCGGGTGCCGACCAGCGCGGCGATCACGCCGCCGCGGTCGATGTCGCCGACGAGCACGACGGGCACGTCGGCGGCGCGCGCGAAGCCCATGTTGGCGATATCGCCCGCGCGCAGGTTGATCTCCGCGGGCGAGCCGGCGCCCTCGACCAGGACGAGGTCGGCGCCGCGCGCGAGCCGGCGGTAGCTCGCCAGCACCTCGTCGAGCAGTCCCTCGCGGCCTTGGCGCCACTCGCTCGCCCGCAGCACGCCGCGGACGCGGCCGCCCACGATCAGCTGCGAGGTGCGGTCGCCCTGCGGCTTGAGCAGCACCGGGTTCATGTCGCTGTGCGGCGCCACCCGCGCGGCGAGCGCCTGGGTCGCCTGCGCGCGCCCGATCTCGCCGCCATCGGCGGTGACCGCCGCATTGGTCGACATGTTCTGCGGCTTGAATGGACGTACCGACAGGCCCCGCTTGGCGAAGGCGCGGCACAGTCCCGCGACGAGCACCGACTTGCCGACGTCGGACCCGGTGCCCTGCAGCATCAGCGCGCCCATGCGACCGCCCCCGCCAGGCACCACAGCAGCAGACAGCCGCGGCGGTAGACCACCAGCGCGCGCCGGATGTCGCGCGCGTCGAGATCGGCAGGACCATCTCCGATCCACGGCTTGTCCGCGATCGCGCCGTCGTAGGCCGCCGGGCCGGCGAGCCGCACGCCGAGCACGCCCGCCATCGCCGCCTCGGTCCAGCCGGCGTTGGGCGAGGCGTGGCGGCGCGAGTCGCGCCACAGTACGCGCCAGCCGCCCCCGCCCGCGACGCACAGCAGCGCGCCGCCCACCCGGGCGGGCAACCAGTTGGCGAGATCATCGGTACGCGCCGCCGCCCAGCCGAAGGCGCGCCAGCGCGGCTCGCGATGGCCGATCAGGCTGTCGGCGGTGTTGACCGCCTTGTAGCCCCACAGGCCCGCGGGTCCGAGCAGCAACAGCCAGAACAGCGGCGCGGCGACGGCGTCGCAGAAGCTCTCGGCGAGGCTCTCGACCGCGGCGCGCGCCACGCCGGCCTCGTCCAGCGCGGCGGTGTCGCGCCCGACGATGCGCCCGACCGCGACGCGCGCGGCGGCGAGATCATCGTTTTCGAGCGCCGTCGCGACGGGGCGGACATGATCGTCGAGGCTGCGCTGCGCGAGCCCGGGCCAGGCGAGCAGCGCCACGGCGAGCCATGCCGGCGCACCGAGCGTCGCGCGCAGGCCGCGCTCGGCCAGCCAAGCGGTGCCGGCGGCGAGGACGACGGCGGCGACGAGAGTGACGGCGCCGAGCAGGCGACGTCGGCGGCGTTGCGCGGGGGTGAGATGGTCGGGCTCGTCGGTAGGGTCGTACGATATTGCTTCGGTTCCGCGGTCTACGACGGGCGTTATGTGATTGCCGCGCTGCCTCCCCGCGTTGCCCCGGCGCAAGCCGGAGCCGAGTCGGGTGAATTCCCGCGGCTCATGCGAAACTGCAGTCACTTCGATCGAGGTGGCATACGACATGCCTTTACCTTCGGCTGACGCCGGTGGAACGGCGGCGCTCCGCGCATCCTCGTCAAGCGATGAACTCGCGGACGGGTGGATCCCGGACCAAGTCCGGCATGACGGAGGAGAAAGCGGCGGTGGCTGGGCCGCCGTCGCCCGCTCGATGACGGGAGGAACCACCACCGCGTTCCATCGCCGCTCTCCCGCCGCGATCACGCGCGCGATCGCGCCCACCGGATGCCCCACGCGCGCGTAGAGCCACGCCGGCCAGCCCAGCGCCGCGTCGAGCGCGAGCGCCACCAAGGCGACCGGCTCAGCGATCGCCGAGCGCCGCGTCGAGCCGGGCGAGCGCCGCCGCGTCGCCCGGCAGGCCGATACGCAGCCGCTCGGGCGCCTCGTTGAACGGGCGCAGCAGGATGCCTGCGCGCGCGAGCCGCTCGAACAGCAGCGGCGCGTCCTGTCGCTCGACCAAGCGGAACAAGGGGCAGGCGCCGGTCGGCGCGAGATCGTGCGCGGCCAGCACGGCGTCCAGCGCCGCTGACGCCGTCACCAGCCGCTCGCGAGTCGCCGCTATCCAGGCGGTGTCGCGATAGGCCGCGGTGCCGATGCGCAACGCGGCGGTCGAGACCGGCCAGCTGCCGAGCCGCGCCGCCAGCGCGCCGACCAGCGCCGCCCCGCCCGCGGCGAAGCCGAGCCGCACGCCGGCGAGCCCGAAGAACTTGCCGAAGGAGCGGAACACCAGGACGCGGTCGTCGCGAGCCAGCAGCGGCAGCACGCTGGCGCCGGCCACCGAATCGGCGAAGGCTTCGTCGACCACCAGCACCCCACCCCGCTCGGCGAGCGCCTGGGCCAATTCAAGCAGTCGTGCGGCGGGCCAGCAGCGGCCGTCGGGATTGTTGGGATTGGCGAGCAGCAGTGTGCCGCCTCCATGAGCGACCGCCCCGACCGCGGCGACCCCGATCGTCGCCGCGCCGGGCAGCGCCGCCACATGGGTGCGGTAGCTCGGCGCGACGACGTGCCACGGCCTGGGCAGCGCCAGACCGGCGAGCGCGCGCAACCCGATCTCGCTGCCTGGCAGTGCGGTGATGGCCGTCTCCTTCGCATCGAACGCGGCCGCGGCGGCATATCGGAGCGCGTCCAGTTCGGCTGGGGACGGCAGCGCGCGCAGCGCGGCCAGCGGCACGTCCGCGCCGTCCCAGGCGAAGGGGTTGATCCCGGTGGAGAGATCGAGCCATGGCGCGGGCGCGTCGGGGTACAGACGCGCGGCGGCATCGGCGCGCCCGCCGTGATAGGTCAGCGCGGCGGCGGGCGCGGGATGAGGATCGGTCAGTAGCATCGGCGACCCTCGTCTTTCACCAGCCGGGCGAGCGAACACAAGGCGGGAGTGACGATGACCGAGGCGCGCGTGACACTGGTGCTGGGGGGTGCACGCTCGGGGAAGAGCCGCCACGCCCAGGCGCTCGCCGAGGCGACCGGCGGCGCGCTCGTCTTCGTCGCGACGGCGCAGGCGCTCGACGAGGAGATGCGCGCGCGCGTGGCGCAGCACCGCGCCGACCGCGACCCGCGCTGGCGCACGGTGGAGGCGCCGCTCTCGCTGGCCGAGACGATCGTGGCGGAGGGGCGACCGGGGTCGGTGCTGCTGGTCGACTGTCTCACGCTCTGGGCGTCGAACCTGCTGCTCGGCGAGGAAGATGCCGCGATGGCGCTGGAGGCGCTCGACGCGACGCTACGCGAGACGGCGGCGCGGGTCGTCCTGGTGGCGAACGAGGTCGGGCTCGGCATCGTCCCCGACAACGCGCTGGCGCGACGCTTCCGCGACCTGGCGGGGACGATCAACCAGCGCGTCGCCGCGCGCGCAGACCGCGTCGTGTTCGTCGCCGCCGGGCTGCCGCTGGTGCTCAAGTAACGGGAAGTGGCTCGCCCCTTCCCTCGACCTCGGCCGGAGCTCGCCCCGATGTCATCCTGGACCTGGTCCGGCATGACAGAGGGCGGGCGCTACTTCCGCGCCACCCGAGGTGCTCCTGCGCTCGCAGGAGCGCAGAGCCGCACGCGTCGCCCTCCATGACGCCGGGCTCCTGCTTCCGCAGGAGCCCACCACCGCTCAATAACCGGCGTAGTCCGAGAAGCGCGTGATCGTCGGGTCGAACTTGAGCACTACCTTGCCTGTCGCACCGTGGCGCTGCTTGGCGACGATGAGCTCGGCGAGACCGTAGACACGCTCCATGTCCGCCGCCCAGCGCGCGTGATCCTCGAAGACGTTGGCCGAATCGCCCTCCATCGGCCGCTTGGGCTCGCGCTGCGCGGTGTAATAATCCTCGCGGTACACGAACCACACCATATCGGCGTCCTGCTCGATCGAGCCCGACTCGCGCAGGTCGGAGAGCATCGGGCGCTTGTCCTCGCGCTGCTCTACCGCGCGGCTCAGCTGCGACAGCGCCAGCACCGGCACGTTCATGTCCTTGGCCAGTGTCTTCAGCCCGCGGCTGATCTCGGAGATCTCCTGCACGCGGTTGCCGTCGCCCTTGCCGGAGCCCGAGAGCAGCTGGAGATAGTCCACCACCACCAGCCCGATCTCGTTGTTGTGGCGGCGCTGCAGCCGGCGCACGCGGGTGTGGAGCGCGCCGATCGAGAGGCCGCCGGTGTCGTCGATGAAGAAGGGCAGGTTCTCCAGCTCGGCGGCGGCGGCGGCGAGCTGCTCGAACTCGGTCTTGCTGATCTTGCCCATGCGCAGCGCCTCGGAGCTGATCCGCGACTGTTCGGCGAGGATACGCGTGGCGAGCTGGTCCGCGCTCATCTCGAGGCTGAAGAAGGCCACCTTGGCACCGACCGACTTGGCCGGCGGGATGCCGTCGCGCATGTCGCGCATCCAGCGCTGCGCCGCGTTGAACGCGATATTGGTGGCGAGCGAGGTCTTGCCCATGCCGGGCCGGCCGGCGAGGATCATTAGGTCCGAGTGGTGCATGCCGCCGATCTTGGCATTGACCGAGTCGAGCCCGGTGGTGACGCCGGAGAGGTTGCCGCCCCAGTTGAGCGCGCGCTCCGCCATCTTCACCGCCGCGGTGCTCGCCTGGGCGAAGCTCTTCACCGCATTCTCGGTGCCCCCGTCGGCGGCGACGCGGAACAGCTCCTCCTCGGCGGCCTCGATCTGGGCGCGCGGGTTGACCTCCTCGCTGGTGTCCATCGCGCGATCCACCATCGTGTGGCCGACCGAGACGAGCGCGCGCAACAGCGCGAGATCGTAGATCTGCTGCGCGAACTGGCGCGCGCCGATCAGCCCGGCACCCGAGCCGGTCAGCCCGGCGAGATAGCCGACGCCGCCCAGCTCCTTGATCCCCTCGTCCGCCTCGAACATCGGGCGCAGCGTCACCGGGGTAGCGAGCATGTCGGTGGCGCGCAGCGACTTGATGGCGGCGAAGATGCGGCCGTGGACCGGCTCGTAGAAATGCTGCGGCTCGAGCCGGTCGACGATGTCGTCGGCGAGGCGATTGTCGATCATCATCGCCCCCAGCATCGCCGCCTCGGCCTCGACGTTGCGCGGCAGGTGGACGGGCTCGGGCGATGCCGGCGGTGCGAATGCTAGGGTGGCCATCCGACGGCCTATACGCGCCCGACGCGGCGAGCGGAACGGCACGGGCGGTGGAACCTGTGGATGACTCGATTGTGACGGCGCGACATCGCCTCTATCGAGCGGGCGCATGGCCGATCCGCGGATCATCGACATCGAGCTGGACGAACGCACCATCCTGTGGCGCTCGGCCGACATCGAGCAGGAGCGTCGGATCGCCATCTTCGACCTGATCGAAGACAATCACTTCGCCCCGCAGCGGGTGCAGCCCGACGGCTATGCCGGCCCGTATAAGGTGCGGCTCTCGGTCGAGGAGGGTCGGCTGGCGCTGGCGATCCGCCGCGCCGACGACGCGCCGCTCGAGACCCTGGTGCTGGGGCTCGCGCGATTTCGCCGGCCGATCAGAGATTATTTCGCGATCTGCGACAGTTACTATCAGGCAATCCGCCAATCGACGCCGCAGCAGATCGAGACGGTAGACATGGCCCGGCGCGCCATCCACAATGAGGCGGCCGACCTGCTGCGCGAGCGGCTCGACGGCAAGGTGGCGATCGACTTCGACACCGCGCGGCGTCTCTTCACGCTGATCTGCGTTCTTCATATCAAGGCATAAGTTTTATCATGTGGGGTTTGGGAAGGATCTTCTTGATTCTGGGTGCGATCGCGCTCGCGGGTGTGGCCGCGTGGCAGGTCGCGCTGCGTTGGCGACCGGCGGTCGAGCGCTATCCGGTGCAGGGCGTCGACGTGTCCGAGGCGACCGGCGACGTCGTCTGGCCGGTCCTCAAGGGCGAGGGCGCCGACTTCGGCTATGCCGTGGCGACCAGCGGCGCGCGGACGCGCGACCGCGCCTTCCAGACCAACTGGGACGAGATGGCGCGTGCCGGGCTACGCCGCGGCGCGATCCACGTCTTCTCCTTCTGCCAGTCGCCGCGCGCGCAGGCCGACTCGTTCAACACCGTGGTGCCGCGCGACCCCGCGGCGCTGCCGGTGGCGATCTCGTTCCGCTACGCCGAGGACTGCCCCGACCGCCCGGAGCGCGCCGCGCTGGTGGCGGGCGTGGCCGACATGATCGCACGGATCGAGACCCACACGGGCAAGCCGGTGGTGCTCAAGGTGGCGCGCGACGTCGAGCGCGACTATCGCCTGACCGAGGCGTTCGACCGGCCGCTCTGGGCGGTCGGCAACTTCCTCCGTCCCGGCTATGGCGCGCGGGTGTGGCGGATGTGGCGCGCGACCGACCTGCGCCGCGTCGACGGCGTCGACGGGCCGGTCAACTGGGACGTGGTGGAGCTGGGATGAGCGAGCGGAATCAGGATCAGGCGCGGCAGCTGATCGCGGCGGCGCGCGCGGCGGCGGTGCACGCGCACGCGCCCTACTCGCGCTTCGCCGTCGGTGCCGCGGTGCTGCTCGACGACGGCAGCATGGTGACCGGCGCGAACGTCGAGAACGCCAGCTATGGCCTGTCGCTCTGCGCCGAGACGGTGGCGATCGCGACCGTCTCCGCCTCGGGCCGGTTGCGCCGCGTGGTGGCGGTGGGCGTCATTGGCGGCGCGATGGACTCGACCGGCCGCGCCACCGGACACGCGCCGGTGCGGCCGTGCGGTCGCTGCCGCCAGGTGCTAAACGAGGCGGCGCAGCTGAGCGGACGCGATCTCACGGTCCACTGCGCCGGCGCCGAGGGAGAGGCGGTGGCCAGCTATCGCCTATCCGAGCTGCTGCCGGATGCTTTCGGGCCGAGTGACCTGGGGGTGCGCTGAGCGGGTGGCGCGACCGATGCAATACCAAGGCGTGATCCTGACCTTGTTTCAGGATCCACGACCCCTCAGGTGCCTCCGGGTCTGAGTGCACGGCACGGTGTATTCTGAGACGAGCTCAGGATGACGCCGCAGAAATGGGGCGCGGAAGCGCCCATCTCATGGCGTCGCCATCGTCGCCACCGGCATCATATTATGGTCGAGGTGCGCCATGATCCACAGCGTGCCTCCCACCGTCAGCACCACGATCATCACGCCGAAGGCGAGCGCCAGCGTGTTGTTGGTGTTCTCCGGCCCGCTCGTGATGTGGAGGAAGAAGACGAGATGCACCCCCATCTGCGCCACCGCCAGCACGGCCAGCAGGATTGGGATCGCCGGTGCCCAGACCGCGCCCGACCCGACGAGCGCGAACGACGCCACCGTCAGCAGCAGCGCCAGCCCCAGCCCGGCGAGATAGGTCGAGAGCCGCGCCGCGCCCTCCTTGTGGCCGCCGGGGGCATGATCGAGCCGGCGGTCGCCCCTCTGCTCACTCATCCCATCACTCCGTACAGATAGACCACGGTGAACAGCGCGACCCAGATGATGTCGAGCGCGTGCCAGTAGAGGCCGAAGCACAGAAGCCGCCGCTCCACCGCGTCGGTGAAGCCGAGCGTCGCCACCTGCCCCATCATCACCGTCAGCCACACCAGTCCGGCGGCGACGTGCAGCCCGTGCGCGCCGACGAGCGTGAACAGCGCCGAGAGGAAGGCGCTGCGGGTCGGCGCGGCGCCCTCCAGGACCAGATGGGTCAGCTCGTACAGCTCGATCGCTAGGAAGCTGAGCCCGAGCAAGGCCGTGAGCGCGCCCCACAGGTAGGTCGCGCCGGCGCGCTGGCGCACCGCCATGATCGACATCACGCCGCAGGTGAAGCTGGAGAAGAGCAGGCACAGGGTCTCGACGAAAACCAGCCGCAGCTCGAACAGCTCGCTCCCTTGCGGGCCGCCGGCGGTGTTGGGCGCGAGCACCGCATAGGCCGCGAACAGCCCCGAGAACATGATGATGTCGCTGAGCAGGAAGACCCAGAAGCCGAACGCGACGGTGACCTGCTTGGGCGCCGGGCCGCCCTCCCCGTGGCCGGGCGGGTCGCTCCTCGCGCCTTGGTCACCCTCGTGGCGCGGGTCGGCGATCTCTCCGCTCATGCCGCCGGCTCCAGCGCGCTGAGCTCATCGACGCCGATCTCCTGCTCGCCGGGCTGGTGCCACGCGATCCACAAGGTCGTCGCGAAGCCGGCGAGCATGCCCAGCACGACCAGCCACCAGATATGCCACACCAGCGCGAAGCCGGTGAGATAGGTAAAGAAGGCGCCGACGAAGCCGTAGGCGCTGTTGCGCGGCATCTCTATCGGCTCAAGCGGCTCGGGCGTCTCATCCGCCTCGCCGCGCTTCATCAGCGCGAGCGCGTCTCGCCCTTCGACTTGGGGCAACCGCGCGAAGTTCCACGGCGGCGGCGGCGAGCGCGTCGCCCATTCCAGCGTGCGCCCGTCCCACGGATCGCCGGTCCCGTCGGCGAGTGACCGGCGCTCGCGCACGGAGACGTAAAGCTGCATCGCCAGGCTCACGATACCGCCCAGGATCAGCAGCGCGCCGAGCCAGGCGGCGACCAGCCAGGGCTGCCACGCCGGGTTGTCGTAGTGCTGGAGCCGCCGCGTCATGCCCATCAGCCCCAGCGCGTAGAGCGGCATGAAGGCGAGATAGAAGCCGCTCACCCACAGCACCACCGCGGCCTTGCCCCAGCCGTCATGCAGGCGGAAGCCGAACGCCTTGGGGAACCAATAGCTGTAGCCAGCGAAGGCGGCGAACAGCACGCCGCCGATGATCACGTTGTGGAAGTGCGCCACCAGGAAGACCGAGTTGTGGAGCACGAAATCGGCCGGCGGCACCGCCAGCAGCACACCGGTCATCCCGCCGACGACGAAGGTGGGGATGAACGCCACCGCCCACAGCATCGGCACCTCGAAGCGTAGGCGCCCGCCGTACATCGTGAACAGCCAGTTGAAGACCTTCACGCCCGTGGGCACCGCGATGATCATCGTCATCACGCCGAACACGCCGTTCACGTCCGCCCCCGCCCCCATGGTGAAAAAGTGGTGCAGCCACACCATGAAGGAGAGGACACAGATCGCCAGCGTGGCGAGCACCATCGAGCGATAGCCGAACAACGGCTTGCCGCTGAAGGTCGCGATGATCTCGCTGAAGATCCCGAAGGCGGGCAGCACCAGGATATACACCTCGGGATGCCCCCAGGCCCAGATCAGGTTGACGAACAGCATCTGGTTGCCGCCCGCCTCGTTGGTGAAGAAGTGGAAGCCTAGGTAGCGGTCCAGCGTCAGCATGATCAGCGTCGCGGTCAGGATCGGGAAGGCCGCCACGATCAGCAGGTTGCTCGCCAGCGCGGTCCAGCAGAAGATCGGCATGCGGGTGTAGCGCATGCCCGGCGCGCGCATCTTCAGGATGGTCGTGACCAGGTTGATCCCGCCGAGCAGCGTTCCCGCGCCCGAGATCTGCAGCGCCCAGAGGTAATAATCGACGCCGACCCCGGGCGAGAAGGCGCGCTCGCTGAGCGGCGGATAGACCAGCCAGCCGGTCCGCGCGAACTCGCCGACGACGAGGCTGGTGTTGATCAGCAGCACGCCGGTGGCAGTGAGCCAGAAGCTCACCGAGTTGAGCGTCGGGAAGGCGACGTCGCGCACGCCCAGCTGGAGCGGCACCGCGAAGTTCATCAGCCCGATCATGAACGGCATCGCCACGAAGAAGATCATGATCGTGCCGTGCGCGCTGAAGATCTGGTCGTAGTGATCCGGCGGCAGGAAGCCCTCGCCGGCCCCCACCGCCATCGCCTGATGCGAGCGCATCATCAGCGCGTCGGCGAAGCCGCGGATCAGCATCACGAGCGCGAGCAGGCAGTACATCACGCCAATGCGCTTGTGATCGACCGAGGTGATCCACTCGCGCCACAGATAGGGCAGCCAGCCCTTGAACAGGATCGTCGCGCCGGTGCCGAGCAGCACCACGAACAGCACGCCGGCGGTGACCATCACGATCGGTTCGTGCAGCGGGATCGAGTCCCAGCTGAGCCGTCCCAGCAGCGTCACCGGCCGGCCTCGGCGTCGGACTCGCCCTGATTGCTGGCATCACGCGGCCGCTCCGCCGCCGGCGCGCGTTGTGCCACGACCGCGTCGAACAGCCGCGACGGCGCGGTACCGAACACCATCGGCTGGGCCACGGTCCCGCGCCGCGCGAGCTGGCGGTAGCGCGCCTCGTCGAGCGGCGGCGCCGCGCGCGCCTGCGCCACCCAGGCGGTGAACTGCGCCGCGGGCAGCGCGTCGACGGTGAAGGTCATGTCGGAGAAGCCCTTGCCGCTGTAATGCGCGGCGATGCCGGGATAGCGCCCGGGCCGGTCGGCGGCGAGGCGGAGCTGCGCCTCCATCCCCGCCATCGCATAGATCTGGCTGCCGAGCTGCGGCACGAAGAAGCTGTTCATCACGGTGGCCGAGGTCAGCCGGAAATGGATCGGCGTACCGGCGGGCACGACGAGCCGGTTTACCGTGGCGACGTGCTGCGCGGGATAGAGGAACAGCCACTTCCAGTCGAGCGCGACCACCTGCACCTCGATCGGCGCGACCTTCGCCGGGATCGGCCGACGCGGATCGAGCAGATGCGCGCCGACCCAGCCGGTACCACCGAGAAACAGCACGATCATCGCCGGCACCGACCAGATCAGCAGCTCGAGCTTGCCCGAATAATCCCAGTCCGGGCGATAGCGCGCGCGGCGGTTCCCGGCGCGGAACCACCAGGCGAACGCGACCGTCGCCACCATCACCGGCACCACGATGAGCAGCATCGCCCCGAGCGAGTCGAAGAGGATCTGTTTCTCGGCGCGCGCCACGGGTCCCTGCGGGTCGAGCACGCCGGCGCTGCATCCCGCGAGCGCGAGTGGCGCCACCACGAACCAGCGCCGCGGGGCGCTCACGCCGCGGCCACCCCGTCGACGCTGACCCGCGCCGCGTCGATCAGTACGCCGCGGATGCGCACGCGCTTGGCGATATGATCGACCGGAACGCGCTGGAGCTCGAGCACGAAGGTGCCGCCGCGATCGCGCCGCAGGATGAAGGCGCCGCCCTCGCGCACCAATGTGCCGGTCTCGTCGACGGGGCTGCCCGGCATCGCCATGAACGCGCCCATGCGCGCTCGCCAAGGCCGACGCAAGCGCCTCGAGGCTGCGCCAGGTCAGCTGCTCCGACGCGAGCGGTGGTGGGCCCGGCAGGACTCGAACCCGCAACCTAGCCGTTATGAGCGGCCAGCTCTAACCGTTGAGCTACAGGCCCGCCCGCGTCGGTGGCGCCACGTAGCGGCACGCCGGGGCGGCTGGCAAGCCGGCTCAGGTCCCGCCCCGAGCATGGTCGCGCGGCGCGTCGCCGTCGTCGTCACCCGGCGCGGCCGTCGGCGCCGCGCTCGGTAGCGCCAGCCGCAGTCGCTCGGGCAGAAAGTCGAGCCGCCCGCCCAACTCGACAGCGAGATTGCGCGCCAGCCGCAGCGCGAAGCCGGTGCCGAGCAGCGGCGCGCCGTCGTCATCGCTCACCGCCTCATCGTCGAGCGCGAGCAGCGCTGCCTCGTCGCGCCCAGCCAGCGCCGCAGGTAGCGCGATCGCCAGCGTCACCGACTCGCCGACACTCTCGACCGCGACACCGAGCAGCTCACCGCGGGTCGCAGCGGCCAGCAGCGTCGCGAGCAGCCGCTGCACCAGTCGCTCGGCGGCGTGTGCGTCGGCGGCCCAGCTCGCCGCGCCGGGTTCGGGCAGCGCCAGCGCACCGCCACGCAACGCGGCGAGCGGCGCCAGATCCTGCGCGACTCGTGCCAGCAGCGGCGCGACCGCGACCACGTCGTCGCGCAGGTCGAGTGCGTTGCCCTCGAGCCGCGCGGCGAGGTCGAGGTCGTCGATCGCACCGATCAGGCCGGCGACATGGCGTCGGATCGTCGCCGCGCGGTCGCGGTAGCGCGGTGGCACCGGACCGAGCAGTTCCTGCTCGATCAGCTCGGAGAAGCCCGCGATCGCGTTGGTCGGCGTCCGCAGCTCATGCACCAGCCGGCGCAACCCCTCGGCGCCGACGCCTCCGGCGACCGACCGGGCCGCGGCGGCGCTCTCCTCGGCACGCGGCCGGCGCGCGCGGCCGCGGAAGCCGACGAAGCTGCCGCTGGCGAGATCGAACATCGGCGCGCCGGAGATGCGCCAGTCGCCGCCCACCGAAGACTCGCCGGGCACGCGTAGCCGCGCGTCGGCGAAGGTGGCACGCTTGCGGAACGCTCCAGCGGCGACACCGTCGACACTATGGTGCGACGGCGACAGCGTGGCGTCGTGGCTGAGCGAGAGGCCGATCAACGCGCCGCGCGGCCCGGTGTCGACCCAGCGGATGATCCCGGCGGCGTCGGTCTCGAAGCGGAAGGCGCGGACCGGCGCGGGCGGCACGTCGCCTAGGCCGAGCGCGGCGCCGCGCTGGCGCTGGTACGCCTCGATGCGATGGACGAGGTCGGCCACCTCGAAACGCTCCCCCGCACTGCCCGCCGCCGGCGCAGGCGCTTCGACCGCCGGCGCCACCCCGGGCTCGGGCAGCGCATAGTCGGCCGACCCGAACGCCTCGAGCGCGCGGCCCACCGAAGGCGCGAGATCGCTGCGCCGGCGCAGCACGCTGCGGCCGTGCGGGCCGAGCTGCGGCAGCAGCAGGTCCCATTCCTCGGGCGCGAGCCGGGCGACGCGGAGCATGGTCGCGGCGATCTCGGGCGTGTCCTCGGCGAAGAAGGCGACCAGGGCGGCGGGCGGATCGGCCAACGCCAGCCCGCGCGCGGCGGCGGCGCGCGCCTCGGTCGGAACGGTCGCGCGCAGGTCGCGCAATTTGGCCACCAGTGCGGGCTCGGCAGCGGCGCGACCGCGCCCGATGAGGTCGACCAGCTGGCGGAAAGCCGCGCGCGCGCCGAACGCCGTCGAGACGTCGGCGGCGAGAACGGTCTTCAGACTGTCGTCGAACCGCACCGGTGGGAAGCCCTCTGCTGCTGATGATCGGCGCGCCATCGGCTCGCCTGCTCCGTACATAGGGCGCGCCCGAAACGGCCGCTAATGCTCATTGCGGCGCAAAAAGCCGCCATGTCGCAGCTTGGCACAATTGCGCTGGCACGCAATTTTATTGTAGCGGGGCGTTCCGAAGCTATCGCGAAACTGCGCGATCAGCAGCTAAGAGGCGTCATGACCCTGGACCGTATCGACCGGCAAATCCTCGCACTGCTGCAGGAGGACGGGCGCATGACCAACGTCGATCTCGCCGAGCGCGTCGGGCTCACCGCACCGCCGTGTCTCCGGCGCGTTCGCGCGCTGGAGCAGGCCGGCGTGATCCGCGGCTATCACGCGGAGTGCGACCCGTCGCAGCTCGGCTTCCCCATCACCGTCTTCGCCATGGTGAGCCTGCGCAGCCAGGCCGAGCAGGATCTCGCCGCCTTTGAGAACCATGTCGCGGCGATCCCGGAGGTGCGGGAGTGCCACATGCTCAACGGCGAGATCGACTTCATCCTTAAGATCGTCGCCGCCGATCTGGAGAGCTTCCAGCGCATACTGACGACCAAGCTCACGTCGGCGCCCAACGTGGCGAGCGTGAAGTCGTCGCTGACGATCCGCAGCTCCAAGTCGCAGGTCGGCGTGCCGATCGCCTAGATCCTCCCCGAAACGGGGAGGTGGCAGCGCGAAGCGCGACCGGAGTAGCTCTCCGTGGGCGCCACGCTGCGTGGCGTCCTCATCAAGCGCGTTGCGCGCGCGGAAAGTCCCGTCCGTCACCGGCCTGCGGCCGGCGGTTTCCTTCCCCGTCCAGCGGCGAGGATCGGCCGCGCCCCGACCGGAGACGCGGCCGTCACATCACGCCTGCGGCGGGTGGTCGAGGAACTCGATCCACCAGGCGGCGATGTCGGCGCGCGGGCTGCCCTGCACCGCCTGGAAGGCGGTCTTGGCGCCCGCGGCGTCACCCGAGTTGGCGAGCGCGATGCCGAGGCGCGTGTTGACCGTGTTGGCGTCCACCCCGCCCTTCTGCAGCGCGGTGCGGTACAGCGCGACCGACTTGGCCCACTCGCCCGTGCCCAGATAAGCGTCGGCGGTGCTGGCGGCGAGCTTGCCGTCGGCCGCCTTCTGCGCGCGCGCCTCGACCGCGGCCATCGAGCCCTCGTTCGAGATCGACTTGTTCGACGCCGCGAGCAGGCTGTTGGCGTTGGCGCTGTCGGCCGGGATCTTGCCCGCCGCCTTGCCCTCGGTCAGCACCGCTTTCGACTCCCACGGCAGGCCCTGGTCGAAGGTCCACTGCGCGTAGATCTCGTAGTCATACTGGTCGGCCAGCGCCTTGCCGGTGCGCAGCAGGCGGAACAGGTCGACCTTCTGGTTCTTGTCGAGCGTCGCCACCGCCTGGGTCTGGATGCCCCAGAAGGTCAGCATGTCGCGCCAGTTCTTCTTGGTCGGGTAGGCCGCCAGGTAGCGGCGCATCCACGCCACCGTCTCGGCGTTGTTCTTCGCCTGGTTGTTCTTGGCGATCGCGTATTTGTAGATGTCCTCGCTTGGCTTGGTGCCGGCGGCGACCTGCTGGTCGACCATCTTGGCCAGCGCGGCCGAGCCGCCCGCGACGTCGCCCGAATCCATCTTCAGCTTGACGAGCTGGAGCGGCAGGTTGGGGTCGTTGTAGCCGAGCTGCTGCGCCTGCTCGAAGAAGCGCGACGCACCCGCCGGATCCTTGGCGTTGGCCGCGATCACGCCGCGCTGATAGGCGTAGCGCGCCTTGTCGGCCTGCGGGGTGCGCGGGCTGGCGATCAGCGCGTCAAGCGGCGCGGTCAGGCCGGCCGAGCCGCCGCCGCTGTCCATCTTGATCGCCTCGAGGTTCAGCCGCAGCGCCGCCGCGATATACTTCTCGTCGTCGGTCTTGGCCGCGGCCTCGACCTGCGCCACCAGCGGGGTGGCGGTGTTGACGTCCTTCGCGGCGAGCGCGGTCTGCGCCTGCGCCGCCGGGCCGCGGACCTCGTTGCTCAGCTTCAGCTGCGCGCCCTGGTCCTTCTTCTCATCTTTCTTCTGCGCGAGCGCGGGCTGCGCGAGCGCGACGGTGGCGCCCCCGGCGAGCAGCGCGGCCATGACGGCGTTCGAAAGCATCTTCATCGACAGGTCTCTCCGAAAAAATCGCGCCAGAACGCGCGCCGAAAAAATCTCAGGCCAAACGCTCGGGTGCCGCTCTAGTGCCGGTCACGCGGCGGTTCAAGGAAGCGTCGGTGACATTGCGTGTCGCCGCTGAACCGCGATTGAACGCACCTCGGGCGCGGCGTAGGGCGGCGCGATGATCGCCGTGCTGTCGCCAGCCAAGACGCTGGACCTCGAGACCCCGCCGCCCTTCCCCGCCACCGCCGCGCGCTTCGCCGCCGAGGCCGCAACGCTGGCCCACGCCGCGTCGCATCTGACGCAGAAGAAGCTGGCCGAGCTGATGAAGATCTCGCCCGCTCTGGCCAAGCTCAACGCCGACCGCTTCCGCGACTTCGACGACGCCGAGGAACGCCCCGCGCTCTACACCTTCGCGGGCGACGTTTATGCCGGGTTCGAGGCGAAGACGCTCGACGAGGCGGCGGTGCGGTTCGCGCAGGACCATGTCCGCCTGCTGTCGGGGCTGTACGGCATCCTGCGCCCGCTCGACGGCATCCGCCCCTATCGGCTCGAGATGGGCACGCGCTGGGCGCCGAGGAAGAAGAAGCTGACCGACTGGTGGGACGATCGAGTCTCGACGGCCCTCGCCGAGGATCTCGCGGCGGAGGGCTCGGGCGTCGTGCTCAACCTCGCCAGCCAGGAATATTGGGAAGTGGTCGCCGACCGGCTGCCCGCCGACGTGCGCGTGATCGCGGTCGACTTTCGCGAGTCGGACGGGCGCTTCGTCAGCTTCCACGCCAAGAAGGCACGCGGGATGATGGCGCGCTATCTGGTCGAGCATCACGTCACCGAGGTCGAGGGCATGAAGGCGTTCGACACCGCCGGCTACCGCTTCGCGCCCGATCGGAGCGACGACGCGCGCTGGACCTTCGAGCGCGCGGCATGACCGGCGCGGTGGTGATCGGCGCGGGCGGCGGCATCGGCGCCGCGCTCGCCGAGGCGCTAGAGGAAGAGGGGCAGGCGGTGCTGAGGCTCGCGCGTGGCGACCTGGACGTCACCGATGAGACGTCGATCGCGGCCGCGGCGGCGCGCGCGGGCACGCCCGAGCTGGTGGTCGTCGCCACCGGGCTGCTCCACGACGCCGAGCACGGCCCGGAGAAGGCGCTGCGCGACCTCGACCCGGTCTGGCTGGCGCGGCAATATGCGGTCAACGCGATCGGCCCCGCGCTGGTGGCCAAGCACTTCCTGCCGATCATGCCGCGCACCGGCCGGTCGGTGTTCGCGGCGCTGTCGGCGCGCGTCGGCAGCATCTCCGACAACCGGCTCGGCGGCTGGTACGGCTATCGCGCCAGCAAGGCGGCGCTCAACCAGCTGATCCGCACGCTCGCGATCGAGGACAAGCGCCGCAACGACCGCGGGCTTGTGGTGGCGCTGCACCCGGGCACGGTCGACACGCGGCTGTCCCAGCCATTCCAGCAGCGCGGGCGCGACCTGTTCCAGCCCGGCCGCGCCGCGGTGCAGCTGCTCGACGTGCTCGACGGGCTGCGCCCGTCCGACAGCGGCAAGATCTTCGCCTGGGATGGGGTGGAGATCGCGCCTTGAGATGCGTGCCCCGGCGAAGGCCGGGGCCCAGTTGGGCGACGATGGTGAGTCCCGCGAACGTCATCCCACCTGGGCCCCGGCCTTCGCCGGGGCACGGGCCCCGCATCGGGTAACGCCCCTCACGCGCACGCGCGCGTACGCGTGACTTTGTGGCCGCGCCGTCCTACACCCCGCCCAGCAACGATTCCGCAAAAGAAAGAAGCATCTTGGCCGACGACACCGTCCTCGCCGATCCGTCTGACATCGCCCCCATCTCCATCGTCGAGGAGATGAAGACCAGCTACCTGGATTACGCCATGAGCGTGATCGTCGCGCGCGCGCTGCCCGACGTGCGCGACGGCCTGAAGCCGGTCCACCGCCGCATCCTCTTCTCCGCGAGCGAGAGCGGGTTCCTCTACAACCGGCCGTACCGCAAGTCCGCGCGCATCGTCGGTGACGTGATCGGTAAATATCACCCGCACGGCGACACCGCGATCTACGACGCCTTGGCGCGCATGACGCAGGATTGGTCGATGCGGCTGCCGCTGATCGACGGCCAGGGAAACTTCGGCTCGATGGATCCCGATCCGCCCGCGGCGATGCGCTACACCGAGGCGCGGCTCGCCAAGGCGGCCAACTACCTGCTCGACGACCTCGACAAGGACACGGTCGACTTCCAGCCCAATTACGACGCGAGCGAGCGCGAGCCGCAGGTTCTGCCCGCGCGCTTCCCCAACCTGCTCGTCAACGGCGCCGGCGGCATCGCGGTCGGCATGGCCACCAACATCCCGCCGCACAATCTCGGCGAGGTGGTCGACGCCTGTCTCGCCTACCTCGACAACGGGGCGATCACGACCGAGGAGCTGATGGAGATCGTTCCCGGTCCGGACTTCCCGACCGGCGCGATCATCCTCGGCCGCGCCGGCGCGCGCTCCGCCTATGAGACCGGGCGCGGCTCCATCATCGTGCGCTCGCGCTACACGATCGAGACCGGGCGCGGCGATCGCACCTCGATCGTGCTGACCGAGATCCCGTTCCAGCAGGGCAAGAACGCGCTGGTCGAGAAGATCGCCGATGCCGCCAAGGAGAAGCGCGTCGAGGGCGTCAGCGACATCCGCGACGAATCGAACCGCGAGGGCGTGCGGATCGTCATCGATCTCAAGCGCGACGCCACGCCCGAGGTGGTGCTCAACCAGCTGTGGCGCCACACCCCGGCGCAGGGCTCCTTCCCGGCGAATATGCTCGCGATCCGCGGCGGCAGGCCCGAGCTGCTCAACCTGCGCGACATCATCGCCGCCTTCGTCAGCTTCCGCGAGCAGGTGATCACGCGGCGCGCCAAGTTCGAGCTCAACAAGGCACGCGAGCGCGCGCACATCTTGCTCGGCCTCGTCATCGCGGTGACCAACCTCGACGAGGTGGTGCGGATCATCCGCGGCTCGTCGAGCCCGGCCGAGGCGCGCGCCGCTCTGCTCGCGCGTGACTGGCCGATCGCGGAGATCGCGCCGTATCTTCGGTTGGTCGAGGCGCTCGAGAGCGACGTCGCCGGCGATACCTACCGGCTGAGCGAGGTGCAGGTCCGCGCCATCCTCGACCTGCGGCTCCACCGCCTCACCGCGCTGGGCCGCGATGAGATCGGCGACGAGCTCAAGACGCTGGCCGACTCCATCACGGAGCTGCTCGCGATCCTGTCCGATCGCGTGAAGCTCTATGCGGTGATGCGCGAGGAATTCCGCGACGTGCGCGAGCAGTTCGCGACGCCGCGGCGCACCGAGATCGCCGCCGCGGCGGACGGGATCGACGACGAGGACCTGATCGAGCGCGAGGAGATGGTCGTCACCGTCACCATGGCGGGCTATATCAAGCGCACCCCGCTCGACGCCTTCCGCGCCCAGGCGCGCGGCGGCAAGGGCCGCAGCGCCATGGCGACCAAGGACGAGGACGTCGTCACGAAGCTGTTCGTCACCTCGACGCACACGCCGGTGCTGTTCTTCTCCACGCTCGGCCGCGTCTATCGCATGAAGGTGTGGAAGTTGCCGGAGGGTGGCCCCGCCACGCGCGGCCGGCCGATGATCAACCTGCTCCCGCTCGAGCAGGGCGAGACGATCTCCACCGTGCTGCCGCTGCCCGAGGACGAGGCGGAATGGGGCAAGCTCCATGTCATGTTCGCCACCGCCAAGGGATCGGTGCGGCGCAACAGCATGGACGCCTTCACCAACGTGCCCTCGAACGGCAAGATCGCGATGAAGTTCGAGGGCGAGGATGCCGACGATCGCCTCATCGGCGTGGCGCTGCTCGACGAGGGCGACGACGTGCTGCTCGCGACCAAGTGCGGCAAGGCGATCCGCTTCGCCGCCGACGAGGTGCGCGAGTTCCAGAGCCGCAACTCGACCGGCGTGCGCGGCATCGCGCTCAAGGGCGACGATCAGGTGATCTCGCTCTCCGTGCTGCACCGCGCCGGCATCCGCGATCAGGAGGAGCGCGACGATTATCTCCGTCACGCGCCGTGGAAGCCCGAGGATGCCGAGCGCGCGCCGCGCGTGATGGACCAGATCCGCTTCGAGGAGCTGCGCGCCAAGGAGCAGTTCGTGCTGACGGTCTGCGCCAACGGTTACGGCAAGCTGAGCTCGGCCTACGAATATCGCCGCACCGGGCGCGGCGGCCAGGGCATCACCAACATCGACAACATCGCGCGCAACGGCGCGGTCGTGGCGAGCTTCGCGGCGAGCAAGGCCGAGCAGCTGATGCTGGTGACCGACCAGGCCAAGATGATCCGCATGCCACTCGCCTCCCTGCGCGTGATCGGGCGCGGCTCGGCGGGCGTGCGGCTGTTCAACGTCGCGGCGGACGAGCATGTCGTCTCCGCGGCGCGGATCGACGAGGAGCCCGAACCCGAGGACGCCGCCGAGGCCGCGGTCGCCGCCGAGCTCGACGAGGCGGCACCCGTCGCCGCGAGCGATCAGCTGACGCTCGACGACGGCACCGGCCCGGACACGCTGGGCGAGCAGGTCGACGAGAGCGACGACGACGGGGAGCAGGCGTGATGGCGGACGAGCGGCCGATGCTGGCCTATAAGGTGCTGACGGGCGAGCAGCTCGCCGCGCTGGAGCGCGACGGGCGGTTCGACGGCGCGCCCGTCGATCTGGCCGACGGCTTCGTCCACCTCTCGACCGCGGCGCAGCTCACCGCGACGGTGGACAAGCATTTCGCCGGGCAGGACGATCTCCACGTCGCCGCGGTCGATCTCGAGGCCTATGCCGATCGCGTGCGCTGGGAGGCGGCGCGCGAGGGCCAGCTCTTCCCGCACCTCTACGAGCCGCTGCTGCTCGAGACCGTGGTCGCCTATGGACCGCTGGAACGGCTCGAGGATGGCACGGTGAAGCTGCCGATCGCGGGGTAAGCGGGGCCGAGGATGGCAGACCGTCCTTCCCGTCCTGTCGGACTTGACCCGGCGTCCATGCCGGCACCGCCGAAAAGATGCGACCTGGTCGACTGTCTCGCCACTCGCGCCGCGGTCAACCGGGTCGTGTTCCGGGGCCTGTCACTCGGCGTACTCGCCGGCCGCTGGCGCCCGGAGGCATCGACGTCGCGGACCGTGACGCCGGACTCCCGCCCGTGGGCGCACGCACCATGGTTCCTCACGCGTACAGGTCGACGACCTCCCGCCCCTCACCCACCGCATCGAGGAGCAACGTACGGTGGCAGTGGCAGGGGTCGCGCTCGAAACACAGCAAAGCGCTCGGCCGCTCGTCCGCCAGCTCGAGCATCCGAGCCGCCGCCAGCTGCGCCCCCGGTAGCGCGAGCTGCGCCTCGTACACCGCGGTGAGCGTGGCCACGTCGCCCTTCTTAGCGGCGTCGCGCCCGGGCTTGGGGGTGCCGAGCGGCTTCAAGTGGACATAGTCGATCCCGACCTCGCTCAGCGCCGCGGCGAGCGACGATTTGGAGAAGCCCGGCCGACGCGACAGCGGCAGCGCGCGCACGTCGATCACGCGCCGCACCCCCGCCGCGGTCAGCGCGGCGAGGAAGGCGTCGACCGTCGCTCCCTCATAGCCGATGGTGTAGATCGTCATCGCGCCACGCTGGGCGCGCGCACCTGACAAGGCAAGCGCGAGCCGCTATCGCGCACCCCATGGAACATGACATTCACGTGATCGGCGGGGGACTTGCCGGGTCAGAGGCGGCGTGGCAGCTGGCCGAGGCGGGGTGGCGCGTCCGCCTCTCCGAGATGCGAGGCGGCGGCGACACCACGCCGGCGCACCACGGCGTTTCGCTGGCCGAACTGGTCTGCTCGAACAGCTTCCGCTCCGACGATGCCGAGAGCAATGCGGTCGGCCTGCTCCACCAGGAAATGCGCGCACTCGGCTCGCTGATCCTGCGCGAGGGTGACTCCCACCGCGTCCCCGCCGGCTCGGCGCTGGCGATGGACCGCGACGGCTTCTCCGCCGGTGTCACCGCCGCGCTGGAAGCACATCCGAACGTGACGATCGTGCGCGAGCGCGTCGACACCTTGCCCGACACGCCTGCGATCATCGCCACCGGCCCGCTCACCGCGCCCGGGCTGTCGGAGCGGATCGCGGGCGAGACCGGCCGCGACGCGCTCGCCTTCTTCGACGCGATCGCGCCCATCGTCCACCGCGACTCGATCGATCTCGACACTGCCTGGTTCCAGAGCCGCTGGAACAAGGGCGATGGCACCGATTATATCAACTGCCCGCTCGACAAGGACCAGTATCACGCCTTCGTCGACGGCCTGCTCGCCGGCGAGAAAACCGAGTATCGCGAGTGGGAGAACGTGCCCTATTTCGAGGGCTGCATGCCGATCGAGGTAATGGCCGAGCGCGGGCGCGAGACGTTGCGCTTCGGGCCGATGAAGGGCGTCGGGCTCGACGATCCGCGCACCGGGCGCTGGCCCTACGCGGCGGTGCAGCTGCGTCAGGACAACGCCCACGGCACCTTGTGGAACATCGTCGGGTTCCAGACCAAGCTCAAGCATGCCGAGCAGGTACGGCTGTTCCGCACCATCCCCGGGCTGGAGAAGGCCGAGTTCGCGCGACTGGGCGGGCTGCACCGCAACACCTTCATCCGTTCGCCCGAGCTGCTCGACCCGCAGCTGCGGCTGCGCTCGCGCCCGAACCTGCGCTTCGCCGGGCAGATCACGGGGTGCGAAGGCTATGTCGAGAGCGCCGCGATCGGGTTGCTGGCCGGTCGCTTCGCCGCCGCCGAGCTGCGCGGCGCCGCGATGGCGGCCCCGCCAGTGGAGACTGCGCTCGGCGCGCTGCTCGGCCATATCACCGGCGGCGCCGAGGCGGAGAGCTACCAGCCGATGAACGTCAACTTCGGCCTGTTCCCGCCCATTCCCGGACGCACCAAGAAGGCGGATCGCAAGAAGCTGTACACCGACCGCGCGCGTGCCGCGCTCGCGGCGTGGATGGCGGCCTGAGCCGCGGCGGCGCGACGCAGGTCGATCGCGGGCGAGACCGCGCGCTCAATCGTCGGCATGCGCCGACTCGGGGCAGGGGCTCGCGCGCCGCTGCTTGCGCTTCGGCGCGGTCGCCGCGAACTCCTTCTCGTCGAGCGTGCCCGATCGGTCGCGATCGGCCGCGGCGAAACGGTCGGCGGTACGGGCGGCCCATTCGTCGAAGCTGAGCCGACCATCGCCGTCGCGGTCCAGTTTGGCGAAGGCCTTGCGGCGCGGTTCGAGATATTCGGCACGGGTGACCTTGCCGTCGCGGTCGCGATCGAACCGCTCGAAGCGCCGATGCGCGCGCGTGGCGTCGCTCGCCTCGGGCAGATCGGGTGCCGGTGCGGACGACACAGATATGTCGCTCGGGCGCGCGGCCGGGGGAGCGCTGGTCGGCGCGCCCGAATGCGCCTGACCGCCGACGATCAGCCAGCCACCCGCCACCAGCAGCAGGGCGGCCACGCCGCCCGCCAGATACCGCCACATGCGTCATCTCCCCACCACGTGCGGCGGAGGCTATCGGGCGCCGCCGACGGCGTGCAAGCGTGCGCCGCTATCGCCCGGAAAGGCGGTGCCAAAGCAGCCGCGCCGCGCGGGTCGGATGACCCGCTGGCCGAGTCGGGTGCGTGAGGTCGAGTCGCGCCAGCCAGGCGAGCGCCCCCAGCGAACGCACGCGCGCCGGCCAGCGTTGGTGGAGCGCGCCCGACAGCCGCTCGAGCGCGGCAACGTGTGCGGCGGTCGCCAGCGCGGGATCACTCAGGTGTCGCGCCAGATCGGCGAGCACCCAGCCCTCCCCGGCCCGGACCATCATATCGTTGGCCGGCGTCGCTAGCAGCGTCGCGGCCGCGCCGAAGAGGCCGCCGCCGCGCGCCCTCGCATGCGCCTCCAGCGCGCCGATCGTCAGCGGCGTATCGAGCAGCGCCTCCCAGCCCTCGATCTGCCGCGCCAGAATCGCCCCCGACACGCGCGCGACCGCTGTCTGGCTCAAGGCGGCCAGCACCGGCTCGGCGGGTGCGGGCGCATGGTCCAGTGCCTCCAGCGCCTCATACCACCAGGTCAGCCGCATCTGCCCCACCAGCGGCTCGCGCGTGGTGCGCAGGATCGC
Organism: Sphingomonas citri; assembly: GCF_019429485.1. GTDB lineage: Bacteria > Pseudomonadota > Alphaproteobacteria > Sphingomonadales > Sphingomonadaceae > Sphingomonas > Sphingomonas citri. The sequence continues at coordinate 614,819 of NZ_JAHXZN010000001.1, forward strand.
GCCGAGCCGCTCGTCGAGCGCGAGCAACGCGGCGAGGCTGTCGCGCGCGTCCGCCGGCGCATAGCCGAGCACGAGCGCGCGCTCGGTCGCCGCACCGGATAGCGTTGGCGATTTATCAACCTTGATCACGCTAACGGTCGCTCCACCACGTTCGCGCCGCCCGCGCACCGGAAGGTATCAGATGCGCAGCCGATCCCGCTTGTTCCCGTCGATCCGCTACCGACTGACGCCACTCCTGCGCGATCGGCGCGGCTCGACGATCGGGATCATGGCGGCGGGACTGGTCGTCGGCATCGGCTCGCTCGGCAGCGCGATCGACGTCGGCCGCATGTATATCGTCAAGTCGCAGCTGCAAGCCGGGGTAGACGCCGCCGCGCTGGCGGGCGCGCGCGCCTTCGGCGTCACCGACAACAGCCCGAACAGCCGCAGCAAGCAGGTCGAATCCTACTTCGACGGCAATTTCTCGCGCTCCCCCGCCTACATGGGCACCACCAACGTGATCGTCACGCCGACCTTCGCGGTCGTCAACGGCGTCAACGTCACCACCGTCAACGCCGCGGCGACGCTGGACATGTCGTTCATGCGGCTGTTCGGCTTCCGCGACGTGACGATGCGCGCCGTGGCCAAGGCCGAACTCCAGCCGCGCACGCTCGAAGTGATGGTGGTGCTCGATAATACCGGGTCGATGAAGGACAATCTGTCGAACGGTAAGACCAGGATCACCGCGCTGAAGGAGGCTGCCAACAGCTTCGTCGATATCCTTTTCCAGGGCGGCACACAGCGCAAGGATCTCGCCCTCGGCTTCATCCCCTATGACATCACGGTCAACGTCGGCAATCTTCTGATCGCGCGTCGACCGGGCGCGGTGGTCGCGGTGCCCGGCTTCAACACCACGACCGAGTCGAGCAACTATGGCACCTGGCCGGCGAACCCCTATTACTGGAAGGGGTGCGTCATGAACGACGCGACGATCCCCGATCTCAGCGCCGATCGCACCGTGTCGGAACCCAACGCCTGGGATGTGACTCGAACGCTGCCCGGCGAGGGCATGAACCCCAAGGTCATGCCCTATTTTATCCCGCCGATGTACGTGCCAAGTCTCGCTGCGAGCAACGTCACTACCGCAGACAAGACGTCGGAGACGAGCGCCTATTACAAGGTCTACACGAGTGAGCCGAGTGATAATCTGTATCGCCTCGACACGACCAGCTTCGGGGCTGCGGGTGCGGACTATTTGGCGAACAGCACGGCCTATCGCTCCTGGTTCTACGACTATTACATCGGACTGAACGACGGTAGCGCCAGCAATAGCAACGACGTCATCCGGGCGACCAGCCCCAAGGGCGGGTACTACGACCCGGCAACGGGCAACCGCCTTTCGACCAACTGGTATGTCGACTGGAAGCAGATCCCCAACTATTACACGCGTTGGGCGAACACCCCCGGGAGCGCGCGCGTCAATCCTAACGGCGGCGTCACGGCCAACGGCTCGCAGAATCAGACACCGAACAAGAGTCCCAATTGGCAGTGCCCTGAAGAGGCCATGCTGCCCCTCTACAACCGGCCGAAGAGCGACTACACCACTTATATTCGTGACTCCAACGCGGCGATCTATCCAGCCAACGGCACGATCCACCACGCCGGTCTGCTGTGGGCCTACCGCCTGCTGGTGCGCGACGACGTCTTCCCACGCCCGCGTCCCTCCGGTCTGACGGCGGAGAAGCCGCGGCGCGCGATCGTGTTCATGACCGACGGTATCAACGAGATCGGCCAAGACCAGAACGGATACATCGATCGCACCTTTACCTGGTACGGCCGTTGGTCAGATAAAACGATCTCGACGTCGGACAATCCTAACGATGTGAAGACGCAAATGGTGCGACGATTTTCGAAGACGTGCGCCAACATTCAACGCGAGGACAATGCCCCGCAGGTCTATATCATCGCGCTGGTGTCCAATAGCTCCGCGTTCGATGCCTGTGCCCCCGGCCGCGTCTACCGCACCAACGATGCCACCCAGCTCAACGCCGCGTTCCAGAATGTCGCGGCCGAACTCGTCGACCTGCACCTGACGCAATGACGCGCGCGCTTCCCCTCCTCCGCGATCGCCGCGGCGCCACGGTGATCGAGTTCGCGCTGATCCTGCCGGTGGTGCTCAGCGCGGTGTGCGGGACGATCGAGCTCGGCCACATGCTGGTCGCGCGCATGGTGCTCGACGGTGCCGTGGTCGAGGCCGCGCGAGTCGCCACCGCGAGCGTCGACAACAGCCAGGCCGCGCGTGACACGGTGATGCGTCAGAGCATCACCACCGCGATGAGCAGCTTCCCGCTCGCCACCGGCCAGCAGATGTCGATCGACACGCGCGTCTTCGCCGATTTCAGCACGGCCTATCCGGAGGTCTATGCCGACGCCAATCGCAACGGCAAATACGATCTGGGCGAGACTTTCACCGATCGCAACAAGAACGGTAAATGGGACCCCGCCACCCCGATCACCGGGACGATGGGGGGCGCCGGCGACGTGCTGAGCATCACCGTACGCTATCCCAAGAAGGTGCTGTTCGGCTTCCTCGGCACGCAATGGGCGATGGGGTCGCTGATCAACCTCTCGGCCACCACCGTCGTGCGCAACGAAGCCGTGAGCCGCACCTCGTGAGCGCCCGCGCTCTGCTCATCCGGCTCGCGCGCGAGCGCCGCGCCGTGGCCATGCTCGAGCTCGCGCTCGTCATGCCGCTGTTCCTCGGCTTCGTGCTCACCGGTCTCGAGTTCGCCAACTGGGTGATGGCGAACAATCGCGCGCAGCGGCTCGCCTCGATGACGGCGGATCTGGTGGCGCAGAGCGGCGTCGGCTCGGTCGGCGCGAGCGAGAAGCAGATCTACGACCTGTTCAGCGCAATCGACATCACCGCCCAGCCCTTCGACCTGCGTAACCACGGGCGCGTGGTGATCAGCAGCGTGAAGGGGACCGACAACGACGAAGACGGGATCATCGAGGAGCGCTTCCTGTGGCAGCGCTTCGACGGCAATTACGTCGCGGCGACGCCGCTGCTCGGCTGCGCGCGGTCAAATCCGCTGGCGACGCTGCCGACCAGCCGGGCGCTACCGCTGGACGAGATCCTGTTCCACGTCCAGGTGACGTACGATTACCAGCCGCTGATCAGCCGCCGACCATTCGGCTGGATCGACCTCGGCACCGCGATCACCCGCACGGCGACCTATCGTGCGCGCAGCACGCAGTTCCAGACGCCCTCGCCGGTCAATCAGTTTCCCGCCAAGAGCAAGTGCACGACCGCGGACGGGTTGTGAGCGACAGCGAGCATCACTTGTAGATCATCGCGCGACGGATGGCGCACCACGCGGGCGGGTAAGTGGCGCCCGCGCCACTTACCCGCCTCGCCGGCGCCGTCACTTGCGGTAGGTCACCTTCTTCACCGCGGCGACGATCTTGTCCGCGGAGATCAGCGCCAGCTTCTCGAGGTTGGCAGCGTAAGGCAGCGGCACGTCCTCGTTGGTGACGCGCAGCACCGGCGCGTCGAGGTCGTCGAAGCCCTGCTCCATCACTACCGCAGCGATCTCCGACGCGATCGAGCAGGTCGGCCAGCCCTCTTCCACCACTACCAGGCGGTTTGTCTTGGCGAGGCTCTTGAGCACCGTCTTGGTGTCGAGCGGGCGCAGCGTGCGCAGGTCGATCACCTCGGCCTCGACGCCCTCGGCCGCCAGCTTGTCGGCCGCCTCGAGCGCGAGCCCGACGCCGATCGAGTAGCTCACGATCGTCACGTCCTTGCCCTGGCGCATGATGCGCGCCTTGCCGATCGGCAGCACCCAATCGTCCAGCTTGGGCACCTCGAACGAGCGGCCGTAGAGCAGCTCGTTCTCGAGGAACACCACCGGGTCCTGGCTGCGGATCGCCGCCTTGAGCAGGCCCTTGGCGTCGGCCGCGTCATAGGGCGCGATCACGATCAGACCGGGGACGCTGGCGTACCACGGGCCGTAGTTCTGCGAGTGCTGCGCGCCGACGCGGCTCGCAGCGCCGTTGGGGCCGCGGAACACGATCGGGCAGCGCATCTGGCCGCCGGACATATAGTTGGTCTTGGCGGCCGAGTTGATGATGTGGTCGATCGCCTGCATCGCGAAGTTGAACGTCATGAACTCGACGATCGGCTTCAGCCCGCCCATCGCCGCGCCGGTGCCGACGCCGGCGAAGCCGTACTCGGTGATCGGCGTGTCGATCACGCGCTTGTCGCCGAACTCGTCGAGCAGGCCCTGGGTCACCTTGTAGGCGCCCTGATATTGCGCGACCTCCTCGCCCATCACGAACACGCGCGCGTCGGCGCGCATCTCCTCGGCCATCGCGTCGCGCAGCGCCTCGCGGACGGTCTGCTTCACCATCTCGGTGCCCTCGGGCACCGCGGGGTCGCTCACCTCGGCGTCGTGGCGCGCCGCCTCGAACATCTGGCGCGCGCCGGTGTCGACCTTCTCCTGCGCGGGGTGCGCCGAATCCTCGACCGTGTCCGACTTCTTCTCGTCGGCCTGCGCGTCGCCGCGCGGCGAATCATCCTTGGTCGCGGCGGCGCCGCCCGAGTCCGCCGACTCCGCCTCCTCGCCCTCGCCGGCCAGCTGGAGGATCACCGTGCCGACCTTCACCCCATCGGTGCCCTCGGCGACCAGGATCTTCGCCACGGTGCCCTCGTCGACCGCCTCGAACTCCATCGTCGCCTTGTCGGTCTCGATCTCGGCCATGATGTCGCCGGACTTCACCGTGTCGCCTTCCTTGACGAGCCACTTGGCGAGCGTGCCCTCCTCCATCGTCGGGGACAGCGCCGGCATCTTGATGTCGATCGCCATCTCAATACTTCTCCACCAGGACGTCGGTATACAGTTCGGCCGGATCCGGCTCGGGCGTGCTCTCGGCGAAATCCGCCGACTCGTTGACCTGCTTGCGGATGCGCTGCTCGATCGCCTTGAAGTCCTCCTCTTGGGCGCCGTGCAGCTCGGACAGCGTGCGTTTCACCGCCTCGATCGGGTCCGACTTGTCGCGCACCGCCTGCACCTCGTCGCGCGAGCGGTATTTGGCGGGGTCGGACATCGAGTGGCCGCGGTAGCGATAGGTCTTCATCTCGAGGATGATCGGGCCCTTGCCCGCGCGCACCCAAGCGAGCGCTTCTTCCGCCGCGCCGCGCGCCGCCAGCACGTCCATGCCGTCGATCTGCAGGCCGGGGATGCGGAAGCTCTCGCCGCGCTTGTACAATTGGTCCTCGGACGAGGCGCGGTTGACGCTGGTGCCCATGGCGTATTGATTGTTCTCGATCACGAAGATGATCGGGAGCTTCCACAGCTCGGCCATGTTGAAGGCTTCGTACACCTGGCCCTGGTTGGCCGCGCCGTCGCCGAAATAGGCGAGGCAGACGCCGCCGTCCTCGCTGTACTTGTGCTTGAACGCGAGACCGGCGCCGAGCGACACCTGCGCGCCGACGATGCCGTGGCCGCCGTAGAATTTATGCTCGACGCTGAACATGTGCATCGAGCCGCCCTTGCCCTTGGAGATGCCGGCCTGACGCCCGGTCAGCTCCGCCATCACGTCCTTGGGCGGGATCCCGCACAGCAGCATGTGGCCGTGGTCACGATAGCCGGTGATCACCGAATCGGCGTCGGTCAGCGCCGACTGGAGTCCGACCGCGACGGCTTCCTGGCCGATGTAGAGGTGGCAGAAGCCGCCGATCAGGCCGAGGCCGTAGAGCTGGCCGGCCTTCTCCTCGAAGCGGCGGATCAGCAGCATGTCCTCGTAGAATTTGAGCAGCTCTTCCTTGCTCGCCTCGTACGGACGCGGGTCCGACGGGCGCTCACGATTCGTCTTCTGCGGGTCGGCGGGGGGCGTATCGCCGGCCGGTGCCGGGCTGCGTGCTGGGGCTTTTGCCACGATGGACAGGACCTCATTCCTTGGGGAGATGGGGGCCTATAGGCGCGGGTCGCATCGGACTGCAAACCCCACCGGGTTGCAAGGGTTTCAGCGCGGGTCTACGCCGCTGGTCCGATGCACGCCCCGATCGATCCGCCGGCCGCGCCGCGCCACCCATTACGCATCGCCAACTTCCGCGCTTACTGGCTGGCGCGCTTCTGTGGCACGATCGCGATCAGCGCGCAGGCGATCATCATCGGCTGGCAGGTCTACGGCCTCGCGCGCCAGACCATGGACATCCGCGACGCCGCCTTTCTCCTCGGCATGATCGGGCTGGTGCAGTTCATCCCCTTGTTCCTGCTAACGCCGCTCGTCGGGCTGGTGGCGGACACGGTGGACCGGCGCTGGATCGTGCGCGGCACCACCGCACTCTTGGTGCTCAACGCCGCGACGCTGGGGCTGCTCACCTGGTCGGGTCAGCTCGGCCTACCATATCTTTTCGTGTCCGCTGTCCTGATCGGGGTCGCCCGCGCTTTCTCCGGGCCAGCCTATTCCGCGCTGGCGCCGAATCTCGTGCCCAAGGAGAGCCTGCCGACCGCGATCGCGATCTCCTCGATTGCGTGGCAGTTCGGCACGATCGCGGGGCCGAGCGTCGGCGGGCTGCTCTACGCGATCCACCCCGACATGGCCTATGGCGTGATCTCGGGGCTGCTGCTGCTCGCGCTCGGGCTGATGTTCCTGATCGGCAAGGTGCCGCAGCCGCCCGCGCAGAAGGACCGCCGCCCGCTCCAGCGCATACTCGACGGCTTCGCCTATGTTCGCCGCAACCGGCTGGTACTCGCGGCGATCACGCTCGACCTGTTCGCGGTGCTGCTGGCGGGGGCGACCGCGCTGCTGCCGATCTTCGCGCGCGACATCCTCCACGTGGGCGCCTCCGGGCTGGGCGTGCTGGCGGCGGGCATGGGGATCGGCGCGGCGAGCACCGCTCTCTGGTTCTCGTTCCGCCCGATGAAGCGCAACGTCGGCGTGAAGATGCTCGCCTCGGTGATCGTCTTCGGACTGGGCATCCTCAGCTTCGGCGTGGCGACGCAGCTGACCGATGCGCTCGGCATCACTCATGTCGCGCTCGGCGCGGGGTGGCCGGTCCTCCAGACCGACTTCCTGCTCAGTCTCGTCGGGCTGATCGTCGCGGGCGGCGCGGACATGGTGTCGGTCTATGTCCGCACCTCGCTGATCCAGCTCCACACCCCCGACTCGATGCGCGGCCGCGTCAGCGCGGTGTCGCAGCTCACCATCTCGGCCTCCAACGAGCTCGGCGAGGCCGAGAGCGGGCTGATGGCCTCGCTGCTCGGGCCGGTGGGCGCGGTGGTGTTCGGCGGCGTCGGTGCGATCGCCATCACGGTGATCTGGTCGCGGCTGTTCCCGGAACTGAAGAACGCGCGGACCTTTGACCCGCCCGAGATGCTAGAGACCGAACCCCAGCACGGAGTAGCGCAGCCATGAAGGCCCAGACCATCCTGGAGACGATCGGCAACACGCCGCACATCCGAGTCAGCCGGCTGTTTCCCGGCTCGGAAGTGTGGATCAAGTCCGAGCGGTCGAACCCCGGCGGCTCGATCAAGGACCGGATCGCGCTGGCGATGATCGAGGCGGCCGAGGCGTCGGGCGCGCTCTCGCCCGGCGGCACGATCGTCGAGCCGACCAGCGGCAACACGGGGATCGGCCTCGCCATGGTCGCCGCGGTGAAGGGCTACAAGTTGATCCTCGTGATGCCCGAGAGCATGAGCCTCGAGCGCCGCCGGCTGATGCTCGCTTATGGCGCGCAGTTCGACCTCACTCCGCGCGAGAAGGGGATGAAGGGCGCGATCGAGCGCGCGCTCGAGCTGGTCGAGCAGACGCCGGGCGCGTGGATGCCGCAGCAGTTCGAGAACCCCGCCAACGTCGACGTCCACGTCCGCACGACGGCGCAGGAGATCCTCAACGACTTCCGCGACTCCCCGATCGACGTCATTATCACCGGCGTCGGCACCGGCGGCCACATCACCGGCGTGGCCGAGATGCTGAAGAAGGAATGGCCTAATCTCAAGGTCTTCGCGGTCGAACCTCAGGCATCGCCGGTAATCTCGGGCGGCCAGGCCGGCCCCCACTCGATCCAGGGCATCGGCGCTGGCTTCATCCCGGCCAACCTCCACACCCAGGCGCTCGACGGCGTGATCGAGGTCGACGCCGCGGTGGCAAAGGACATGGCGCGCCGCGCCGCGCGCGAGGAAGGCATGCTGGTCGGCATCTCCTCGGGCGCGACGCTCGCCGCGATCCTCCAGAAGCTGCCCGACCTGCCCGACGACGTGCGCGTGCTCGGCTTCAACTACGATACCGGCGAGCGCTACCTCTCGGTGCCGGACTTCCTGCCGGAGAACTGAGCTGGGCGGCATCGGTAAGCGGATGGGCGCGATCCTCGGCGGCATCGCGCTGCTGGCGATCGCCGGCCCGCTGGTGGTGATCCAGCGCACCCCCGCGGTGCCGCGCGCGATCGCGGCCAAGGTGCGCCCGCCGCAGAGGGTCGCGCCGCCGACCGAGCTGCCCGCGGTCGAGCCGGTCGAGCTGCAGGACCTCACCGCCGAGGAGGCGCGCGCCTATAACGCGGGGATACCGTTCGTGCGCGGGCCGAAGCCGGCAGCGCAGCCGTTCCGCTTCGCCGGCGACGCCGCCGCGCTGGCGCGCGCGACCGACTGTCTCGCCGCCGCTGGCTGGTACGAGGCCGGCGACGATCCGGCAGGCCAGCGCGCGGTGGTGCAGGTGGTGCTCAACCGATTGCGCCATCCCGCTTTCCCCAAGACGGTATGCGGCGTGGTGTTCCAGGGCGCGGAGCGCAGCACCGGCTGCCAGTTCACCTTCACCTGCGACGGCGCGTTGGCGCGGCATCCGAGCGCGCCGGCGTGGGACCGCGCGCGCAAGGTCGCGGCCGATGCGCTAGCGGGCAAGGTGGAGAAAAAGGTCGGCTACGCCACGCATTACCACACCGACTGGGTGGTGCCCTATTGGAGCTCGAGCCTCGACAAGATCGCCGAGGTTCACACGCATCTGTTCTTCCGCTGGACCGGCTGGTGGGGCACGCCACCCGCCTTCCGCCGCGCGGTGTCGCGCGACGAGCCGGTGATCGCCGCGCTGGCACCGGTGTCGCCGGCGCACCAGCTCGGGGCCGCGCTGACCGAGGCGGAGGCTGCGACCGCCGCGGCGGCGCCTTTGCTCGCGGGCGCGGGCGCTCCGGTACCGGCGGCGACGCCGCTGGCCGGGGACGAGGACGCCTTCGCGATGGTGCTGGGAAGCGACTCGCCCGAGCGCTACGGCGACGCCGCGCGCGCGGCGTGCGGCGAGCGCGCGCGGTGCAAGTTCATGGGCTGGACCGACCGCGCGCAGCTGCCGGGGAGCGCGACGATGACGCCGCAGCAGATCGCGGCGATGTCGTTCAGCTATCTCCGCAACAAGGACGCGGGCATCGAGCGGATGCTGTGGAACTGCAAGGAGTTTCCGCGCACCGGTCCCGGCCTGTGCATGCGCCGCCAGGCGGTCTCGCAGCTCGCGCCGCCGTCGGGGGCGACGCCGGCGGGGCCGGAGCCGCTCGACGGCGTGCGGCGGCGCGAGGGGGCGGGAGTGAGAAGCCAATCCCCTTCAGGGGAGGGGTTGGGGTGGGGCGCTTCCTCAGGCGCCACCCCTGCGGCGAGGCCCCACCCCCAGCCCCTCCCCTGAAGGGGAGGGGAGCGAACAGCACAAATCCTCCTTGATCGCGGGTAGGGAGACCGCTCGGCGCAGCCGGGTGGTGGAGGGGGCAGGCCCAAAAGCTCGGCACGCGCGGAGCCCCGCCTCACCAGCGCTGACGCGCTGCAACCTCCCCGTGCCGGGGACGAGCTGAGCCCCCCTCACGCCGCCGCGAACATCTCCGGCGGCAGCGCCATGATCGCCTCGGCGCCGCCCTCAATCTTGCGGCGCAGCGCGCCCGCCTCGGGCAGCACGCGCTCGGCGAAGAAGCGCGCGGTCACCAGCTTGGCGTCGAGGAAGGCGGCGTCGCCCGCCCCTTCGACCTTGAGCCGCGCCGCCGCACTCGCCATGCGCAGCCACATCAGCCCGACCGCGACCACGCCGACCAGGTGCATGTACGGCACCGCGCCAGCGCCGACATTGTTGGGGTCCTTCATGCCGTTGGCGAGGAACCACATCGTCGCCGCCTGCAGCTCGCCCGCAGCCTTCTCCAGCCGGGCGGCGAGGTCGGCGGTGGCCGGCTCGGCTTTGCCCGCCGCGATCTCCTCCAGCACCAATTTGCCGAAGGCCTGCACCGCTCGGCCGCCGTTCTGCGCGAGCTTGCGCCCGACCAGATCCATCGCCTGCACGCCGTTGGTGCCCTCGTAGATCATCGCGATGCGCGCATCGCGGACATACTGCTCCATCCCCCACTCGGCGATATAGCCGTGCCCGCCATAGACCTGCTGCGCGTTGGTCGCGATCTCATAGCCGCGGTCGGTGCCGACCCCCTTGATCACCGGGGTGAGCAGACCGAGGAGATCGCCGGCGAGCTGACGCTCCGCCTCGTCGGTGGCGTTATGCTCGAGATCGGCCTGGAGCGCGCCCCACAGGCACAAAGCGCGCAGCCCTTCGGTCCAGGCCTTGCCCTCCATCAGCATGCGCCGCACGTCGGGGTGAACGAACAGCGTGTCGGCCTTCTCGCCCGGCTCCGCCGGGCCGGTGAGCGCGCGGCCCTGCCGCCGGTCCTTCGCGTATTGCACCGCGTTCTGATACGCGGTCTCCGCGACGCCGAGCCCCTGCAACCCGACGCCGAGCCGCGCCGCGTTCATCATGATGAACATCGCGGCGAGCCCTTTCATCTCATCGCCGACGAGCCAGCCAGTGGCGCCGTCATAGTTCATCACGCAGGTCGAGTTGGCGTGGATGCCCATCTTGTGCTCGATCGAGCCACACGTCACCGCGTTGCGCGCGCCGAGCGACCCGTCGTCCTCGACCAGGACCTTGGGCACGACGAAGAGCGAAATGCCCTTCGAGCTGTCCGGCGCGCCCGGCGTCTTCGCCAGCACGAGATGGATGATATTGTCCGTCAGGTCGTGCTCGCCCGCCGAGATGAAGATCTTGGTGCCGGTTATCGTGTAGCTGCCGTCGGCCTGCGGCTCGGCGCGGGTGCGGATCAGCCCGAGGTCGGTGCCGCACTGCGGCTCGGTGAGGTTCATCGTGCCGCCCCACTCGCCCGACACCATCTTGGGCAGATACTTCTGCTGTTGCTCGGGGCTGCCCTTCACCAGCAGCGCCGCGATGGCGCCATGCGCCAGGCCGGGGTACATCGCGAACGCCATGTTCGCCGAGATCATATACTCCTGGAAGGCGGTGGAGACGACGTGCGGCATCCCCTGCCCGCCGAACGCCTCCGGCGCGCTCAGCGTACCCCAGCCCGACTCGACGAACTGCCGATACGCTTCCTTGAAGCCCTCGGGCGTGGTGACGCTGCCATCGGGGTGGCGCGTGCAGCCCTCCTGGTCGCCCGACTGGTTGAGCGGGAACAACACCTCGGCGACGAAGCGCCCGCCCTCTTCCAGCACCGCCTCGACCGTGTCGGGCGTGGCGGCGGCGAAGCCGGGAACGTTGGCGTAGCGGTCGAGCCCGATCACCTGCTCGAGCACGAAGCGGGTGTCGCGGACGGGGGGAGTGTATTGCGGCATCGTCTCAGCTTTCCTTGGCTTTGCCACCCTCGACCACCGTCAGGAACTCGGCCAGTTCGGTGATCGCGGCGTCGATATCGTGCTTCTGTTGCTGGAGCGCGGCAATGCGCTCGCGGCAGCGCTCGATCGCCACCGCGCGCTGCTTCTGCCGGCCGTCCCCGACGTCGTAGAGGTCGATCATCTCGCGGATGTCGGCGAGGCTGAAACCGACGCGCTTGCCGCGCAGGATCCACGCCAGCCGCGCGCGATCGCGGTGCGAGTAGATCCGCACCATCCCGCGCCGCTCTGGCGCGATCAGTCCCTCGTCCTCGTAGAAGCGCAACGCGCGCGGCGTCACGCCGAACTCGGCCGACAGATCGGTGATGGTGAAATGATCCCGGTCCGCGCGCGGCGGTACGACGGCATAAGCGGCAGACGCGTCGAGAAGATCGCTCATGAGGAGCGAGGTAGCTTCCCTTTACGTGAACGTCAACCAGCGTGGTCGGCTAGTCGTCACCGCAAAGCAGTCGACCGTCGGGACCGCGTGTCCGGCGTGCCTCGGCGACCGAGTCGCTCAACCGCTCCAGTCGGAGCCCCGCGATGGAGGCGCGGCCGGAGCACCGCGGGTCGCAACCCGCGGGGAATGTCGCCGGGAAGACGAGCGCGTCGTCATCGTAGCGGAGCTCGACCGTACAGCCCCTGCCCCATTCAGTCGTCACCGCCGCCCCGGCACGCGCCGCGCCGCGCGCGACACAGCGCTGACCGGCACCGTAATCGACGCTCGCGCCCGCTCTCAGCGCACCGTCCCGCCGTGGGACGAGGCAGAGCCGCGCGGTCTCCGACGCGAAGACGCCGACCGGTCGCTCGCGCGCCGGTGCCGCGATCAGGCCGGTCGCCTCGGCGGCGCGCTCCAAAGCGACTCCCCCGGGCTCGCCCGGTGCGTGCGATGGCGCGGCGCGGTCGCAGCCGGCGAGCAGCAGCACAGCGGACGCCAGTGCGCAGCGGATCACACCACTGGGCTCAGCGCGCCCTCTGCGGGCGTGACGCCGAGGGCGACCCCGCGGTAGAAACAGCTGCGCGCGCCAGTGTGGCAGGCGGGACCGGCGGGATCGACGATCAGCCAGAGGGCATCTTGGTCGCAGTCGACTCGCATCTCGACGACTCGCAGGATGTTGCCCGACGTCTCGCCTTTCCTCCACAGCCGCCCGCGACTGCGCGAGAAGAAGGTCGCCTCGCCAGTCGCCCGCGTGACCTCGATCGCGGCCGCGTCCATGTGCGCCACCATCAGCAGCTCGCCGCTGGCGCGATCGGTCACCACCGCGGTGACCAGCCCGGCCGAGTCGAACTTGGGGAGAAAGTCGGAGCCGGTCTCGCGCGTGTCGGTCATGCGAGATCGCCTAGAGCGAGATGGTGCCGGTTTGAAGCGGCGATGTGCGTCGTCGGTGTCTCTTGGTACCCCGGCGAAAGGCGGGGCGCGGGAAGGTCTTTGAGGCTCGCACGCCGAGCTTCGAAGAATATAAAATCGGTCTCGGCGGCCGCAGGTCACGAGTTCTTCCGCTTGGGCCCCGGCCTTCACCAGACACCCGACGTGCCTCACCGCGCCTTGACTCAACCTGGATCAGGAACCAGCGCCGGGGCTGGAACGTAACCGAGCGATGACCGACCTGCTGTGGCTGCGCCAGGACCTTCGCCTCCATGACCAGCCCGCGCTGATCGCCGCGGCGCACGCGGGCGCGGTGATCCCCGTCTATGTGCTCGACGACGAGGCGCCGGGCGCGTGGAAGATCGGCGAGGCACAGCGCTGGTGGCTTCACCACAGCCTCACCTCGCTCGCCGACGCGCTCGAGAAGAAGGGCAGCCGCCTGATCCTCCGCCATGGCAAGGCGGAGGCCATCCTCCCGGCACTGCTCGAGGAGACCGGTGCCGAGCGAGTCCATGCGATCCGCCACTATGAGCCCTGGTGGCGCGACGCCGAGGCGGCGCTCGGCGACCGACTCTGCCGCTACGACGGCAACCATCTGGCGCGGATCGAGGACGTCACCACCGGCGCGGGTGCGCCCTACCGGATCTACTCGTCGTTCTGGAAAGGGCTCCAGCCGCACCTCCCGTCGGATAAGCCCCTGCCCGCACCGCGCTCCATCCCGGCGCCCGAGACCTGGCCGAGGAGCGACCGGCTCGCCGACTGGCACCTGCTGCCGACCGCGCCCGACTGGTCGGGCGGGTTCGACTGGACGCCGGGCGAGACGGAGGCGCTGCGCAAGGTCAAGCAGCTCGCGCTCGACGGCTATGATGAGCGCCGCAACCTGCCGAGCGAGGAGGGCACGTCACGGCTCTCGCCGCATCTCCACTTCGGCGAGGTGTCACCGCGCACCGTCTGGCACGCGACGGAGGGCGCCGACACCATTTTCCGCAAGGAACTGGCGTGGCGGGACTTCACCGACGGCGTGGTGAGCGCACTGCCCGACTATGCGGATGTCAACGGGCGCCGACGCTACGACACGCTGCCGTGGCGCAGCGGCACGGCAGCGCAGGCGGACCTGCGCGCGTGGCAGCGCGGGCGCACGGGCTATCCGATCGTCGACGCCGGCATGCGTCAGCTGTGGCAGAGCGGCTGGATGCACAATCGCGTGCGGATGATCACCGCCTCGTTCCTGGTGAAGCACCTGCTGATCGACTGGCGCGAGGGCGAGCGTTGGTTCTGGGACTGCCTAGTCGACGCCGACTACGGCAACAACTCGGTGAACTGGCAGTGGGTCGCGGGCACGGGCGTGGATGCCAACATGTTCGGACGGATCATGGCGCCGATCGGCCAGTCCGAGAAATTCGGCGCGGGTGACTATATCCGGCGCTGGGTGCCCGAGCTGAAGCATCTGGACGACTCCGCGATCCACGACCCCGACGCCGCGGGGTGCAGGCCGGACAGCTATCCCGCGATGCTGATCGGGCATCGTGAGGCGCGCGAACGCGCGCTGGCGGCGGGTAAGAAGGTGCGATAGGCGGCGCGGCATGGATGCCGCGACCACCCGCCCTCCCCCCGCCGATCTCGGCAGCCGGATCGTGGCGCCGCTGTTCCACCGCATCCTCGACCGGGTTGATCGCGGGCTGGTGACAGGGGCAATCGAGGCCGAGCTGCCCGACGGCACACGCCGGCTGCTCGGCGGGCACGAGTCCGGACCGTTCGCGGCGGTGCGCGTGGTGCGCTGGCGCGCGCTGTGGCGACTGGTCAGCGCGGGCTCGATCGGCTGGTACGAGGGTTGGGAAGCGGGCGACTGGACCAGCCCCGATCCCGTTCCCGTATTCGACCTGTTCATGCGCAACCGCGCCGAGCTGGGCGATGTCGCGCGCGCCAAGCGCGGCGCGAGGCTGGCGGCGCGGCTCTTCCACCGCCTACGCCGCAACGACAGAGGCGGCGCGCGCCGCAACGTGGCGGCGCACTACGACCTCGGCAACGACTTCTATCGAGAGTGGCTCGACGAGACGCTGACCTATTCCAGCGCGCGCTACCACGCGCCAGATGAGCCGCTCGCGGAAGCGCAGGGGCGCAAGCTGGCCGCGATCCTGGCGCGCACGGGGACGAGCGCGGGCCAGCGCGTGCTCGAGATCGGCTGCGGCTGGGGCTCGTTCGCGGCCGCCGCGGCGGCGGCAGGAATCGGTGTCCACGCGCTCACGCTCTCGACCGAGCAGCGTGACCATGTCGCCGCGCGCGCGCTGCCGGGCGTGAGCGTGGCATTGTGCGACTACCGCGACGTCACCGGCGTTTACGACGGGGTCGCCTCGATCGAGATGGTCGAGGCAGTCGGCCCGGATTACTGGCCGGCATATTGCGCAACGCTGGCGCGCGTGCTGCAATCCGGAGGCCGCGCCGCGCTCCAGCTGATCGCGATCGCGGACGACGTCTGGGATGCCTATGCCGGCGGCGTCGACTTCATCCAGCGCTACATCTTCCCCGGCGGGTCGCTGGTGTCGGTCAGCCGCTTTCGGGCGATCGCCGCAGCGCACGGGTTGGCGTGGCAGGACGAGGAGCGCTTCGGGCTCGACTATGCCGAGACATTACTGGAGTGGCGCCGCCGCTTTGATCGCGCCGCCGCCGAGGGGCGACTGCCGGCCCGATTCGACGAGCAGTTCCAACGGCTGTGGCGTTACTATCTGATGTACTGCGAGGGCGGCTTCCGCGGCGGCGGTATCGACGTGCTGCAAGTCACGCTGCTGAAGGAGTAGCCGCCCCTTGTCGGGGCGTCCGATCGCGGGTCATCCCGAACGTGATCCGGGCTCCACCATGCCGCGCACAAGGGCGCGCGTCATCTTGCGGCAAGATGGACCCGGACTCGAAGACAGCGAGCAATTGTGACTTCTCCACGCCAGCCTCTCGAACTCGTCTTTGCTCCGGGCTGGTAGATCCGGACCTAGAAACGAGATGAACCTTCGCTTGGCTCAAGATCCTGACCTCGCCGGATCGCGGTCATGGAACGCGCAAGGTCAGTTTCTCGCGAAGATCCCCTTCCGGGAAGAGGATCCCGTCTCGTGCCCATCTCCTGTGCTCAGAACCCGCGCCGCAGCGTCACGAAGAACTGGCGCGGCGCGCCGGCGAGCAGCGTCTGATTGTCCCCGCTAGCGGTGTAGCCATTGCTGCCGATGGTCGAGACATACTTCTTGTCGGTCAGGTTGGTGACGCTGCCCTCCAGCGCGAAACCGCGGAAGAAGCCCATGTTCTCGCCGAAGCGCACGCCGATGCTGGCGTCCACCAGCACGCGCGCGCCGATCGACTGGTCGTTGAGGTAGGTGAAATAGCGCTTCGCCATATAGTCTGCCCCGACGCGGCCGAAGAAACGGCTGTCGTCGTACACGATCTCGCCCTTGGCCATGTGCTCGGGCGTGTCGACCACGGTCTTGCCCGCGGTCGCGGTCAGCACCGTGCCCGCGGCGTTGACCACGTCGTCCTGGTAGGTCGCCTTGTTGTAGCTGTAGCTGGCGAACAGGCTGAGCGGCTGGACCACGCGATAGAAGGCCGAGACCTCGCCGCCGTAGCTCTCCACCCCGCCGGCGTTGTTGAGGGTCGGCGGGTTGCCCTGGATGCCCGAGCCGTTCTGGAAGGTGAGCAGCCGGTCGTTGAAGTCGATGTAATAGCCTACCGCGGAGAGCTGGAGCCCGCCGGCGCGCAGACGCACGCCGCCCTCGGCGGTCTTGGAGGTCTCGGGCTTGATGCGCGAGCGGATCGCGTCGAAGCCGACCTGGGTGGTGCCGAACGGCCCCGCCGTGCCCGAGACGAAGGCGCGCATGTTCTCGGTGTAGCTGGCGAACAGCTCGGCACCGCCGCCCAGTGCGAAGACCGCCCCGGCCTGGGGCAGGAACCAGTCCTTCGACTCGATCTTGCCCGCCACCAGCACGCCGGTGAGCAGGTTGGCCTTGTTCTCGACGCGCATGCCCTTCCAGCCCGCGTTGATCGTCAGCCGGCCGAGCTGGAGCGTGTCGGCGACGTGATATTGCAGCGTCTCGGTATCGTAATTGCCCGCCCATTGCGTGAAGAACGGGTTCTCCTGATAGTCGAGCGCGCGGCGATTGGGCGTGGTGCCGTCGGCCATGCCGTAGAAGCGGCGCGCCTGGTCGAAGGCGTTGCTCTCATACCAGGCACCGACCTCGAAGCGATTGGCGCCGAGCTCGAGCGCCGCGTTGGTGAAGTTGCCCGCGCGCATGATGCGGTATTCGGTGGTGCGGAACGACAGCGCCGAGCCGCCCGTGATCGGCGTGCCGTCGACGTCGGGCGCGCCCGCGGGCGTGGGCTGATAGGGCGTGATCCACGAGCCCTGCCCCTTGTTGCGGTGTATATAGCTGGTCGACACGATCGACAGCTGCGGCAGCAGCTGCGCCTCGAAGGTCACGCCGCCGAGCCAGTCGCGGCGCAGACCGGCGGCGTCGTAATAGACGTCGTCGAGCGTGCCGATCCCCGCCGGGAAGGCGAGGCCGACCCCCGGATAGGGCAAGGCCGCAGTGGCGCTGGCCGCGCGCGCTGCCTGGTTCTGCGCGATCTGCGCGAGCTGGAGCGCGAGTGGATAATCGTTCGAGATATTGTCGTTGTTCAGCCCGCGGCGGCGAATGATGTCGAGGCTGAGATCCTGGTAGTCGTTCTCGCGACGATCAGAAAAATTGAGGAAGGCGGTGATCTTGCCGTGCTCGCCCACCTCCTTCACCACCTTGGCGTTGGCCTGGTGCTGGCGCTGCTCGCCAACGCCCTTCCACTTGTCGGTTTTGAGGAAGCCGTAGCTGAGATAGCCTTTGAGCCCACCGCCGAGATCGCCCGACTCGGCGCGGACGAAGGCGCGATACGTCTGGTCGCTGCCATAGGTGCCCGAGGCGACGAGGTCGGCGGTGTCCGACGGCGCGCGGCTGACGAACTGGAGCGTGCCACCGAGATTGCTGGTCGACGCGGTGCCGAGCGCGCCCGCGCCCTGCGCCACGGTGGTGCTGGCGATGTTCTCCGAGAGGATCGCGCGGCTAATGTGCAGGCCGTTGACGTTGCCGTAGCTCATGTCGCCGAGGGGCACGCCGTCGAGCGTGAAGCCGAGCTGGTTCTGGTTGAAGCCGCGCAGCGAGATGCGCGTCGACCATTCATAGGCGCCGAAGGCGTCGGCCGACTGGAAGTTGACGCCGGGCAGCTTGGCCACCGCCTTGAGCGGCGAGGTGCCGGGGGTGAGCCGCTCGAGATCGGCCGAGGTCACCGTCTGCACCTGGCGGCTCTGGCCGAAGCCGAGCACGACCACGTCCTCGCCCTCGGTCGGCTGCTCGGGCGCGGTCTGATCGATCGACGCGGCGGTAGCGGGCGGCGGCGTGTCCTGCGCGAGCGCGGGCGCGGCGAACAGGCACGAGGCGCCGGCGAGCAGCATGTATTTGGCGGTCATGGTCTCTTCCCCCATTGTCGTTAGCGGGGGCGCCTGCACTAGGTCCGGGACGGGCCGATGACGGTTCGGTTGCGGTTATGCGACAGCGGGCTGGGACGTGCTCCTGCGCATCCAGGAGCCCAGGGCCAAGCGGGCCAGCGTTCGCGGCCCTGGGTTCCTGCCTCCGCAGGCACACGGGTCGACATCAGAACAACGGCCGCCGCACCCTCCGGTGCGACGGCCGCCGCCTCGGTCGATAGCGCCAGGTTTCACGCGACCTGCGCGGTCTCCTCGGGCTCGCGCAGCACGTAACCGCGGCCCCAGACGGTCTCGATGTAATTGTCGCCGCCGCACGCCAGGCTCAGCTTCTTGCGCAGCTTGCAGATGAAGACGTCGATGATCTTGAGCTCGGGCTCGTCCATCCCGCCGTAAAGATGGTTGAGGAACATCTCCTTGGTCAGCGTCGTGCCCTTACGCAGCGAGAGCAGCTCGAGCATCGCATATTCCTTGCCCGTCAGGTGCACGCGCGCGCCGTCGACCTCCACGGTCTTGGCGTCGAGGTTGACCGAGAGCTTGCCGGTCTTGATCACCGACTGCGAGTGGCCCTTCGAGCGGCGCACCACGGCGTGGATGCGCGCGACCAGCTCCTCGCGGTGAAACGGCTTGGTGACGTAGTCGTCGGCGCCGAAGCCGAAGCTGCGCACCTTGGAGTCCATCTCGTTGATGCCCGAGAGGATCAGCACCGGGGTCTGCACCCGTGCGACGCGCAATTTCTTCAGCACGTCGTAGCCGTGCATGTCCGGCAAGTTGAGATCGAGCAGGATGATGTCGTAATCGTACAGCTTGCCGAGATCGAGGCCTTCCTCACCCAGATCAGTATTGTAGACGTTGAATCCCTCGGTCGACAGCATCAGCTCGATGGCCTTGGCGGTCGTCGGCTCGTCCTCGATCAGCAGCACGCGCATCGGCAAATCCCCGGTTCGTCAACGCGAGAGACCCTGTCACCCGCGCTTCGCTACGTTCATACCCAATGGCTTCTGAACCAGAAAGGTTAATTCACACTTAATCCGGACGTTCCGTTAATGTCGAATCTTCATTTTCTGTAACGGGCCGCGGCGTGCCCTTGGCGGTGAACAGCGTGCGCTCGCGCGAGCGCGGTATGTTTTCGCCGAGGACTTCGCGCAGGTAGAGGCTGCGCACCAGCGTGAAGCCGACCACGAGAATGCCGCCCGAGAAGAACAGCCCGAACAGCCCGAAGACCGCGCCCGTCCCGATGATCGCGAAGAGGCTCAGCGCGGGCGGGATCGCGACGACCCGGCTGGTGACGAAGGGTGTGACGAAATTGGTCTGCACGACTCGCACCACCGCGAACACGGTGAGCGCCCAGACGAGCTGGTCGGTGCCCCTGGTCGCGGCCAGCCCCAGCGCGGGCAGCATCGCCGCGACAGGGCCTACATAAGGGATGAACTCGGACAGGCCGGTGAGCAGCCCCAGCAGTGCCGGCGAGGGCACGCCCGCGATCCACAGCCCGATCCCGACCATCGCGCCCATCGCGGTCATCTGGATCAGCTGCGCGCGCAGCCACAGCAGCAGCGTCGAGGCGACGTCGCCTAGCGCATCCTCCACCGCGGCGCGCTTGGATGGTGGCACCATCAGCAGGAAGCCGCGCTCGTAGATCTTGGGATCGACCGCGAAGAAGATCGCGCCGAACAACACCAGCACCGCGTTGAGCAGGAGCTCGCCCGCCCCGCGCACGATCTCGCCGATGTCCTGCGCGACCCGGCTGCCCGCGAAGGCGGCCTGTACCGCGTCCGCCACCTTCTCGCCCACCGGGCTCTGCGACATATAGGCCTGGAGCTGCCCGAGCAGCCCCGGCAACGCGACCACCAAGGTGTTGACCTGCGCGCGGAACTCGACGCCGAACAGCCAGCCGAGCAGCGCCAGGAAGGCGAGCACGCTGGCGATCGCCGCCCCCATGGCGGCGCGCGGGCTCAGCCGGGTGCGGGTGGCATAGACCTCGGCGATGGCGTGGATGATGATCGCGATCAGCATCGAGCCGAAAGCGAGGATCAGCAGGTGTCGCGCGAGATAGAGCGCGGCCAGCACGGCGACGATCAGCACCAGCCACAGCACGCGTCGGATGAAGCGCGCGTCGGGCTCGTCGGGGGCGAGCCGGTTCATGCGCGCGGCTGCGCGACGAGAAGGGATCGTTGCATCGCCGGCACAACGCCCGGAACGACGAAAAGGCGCGCGGTGCCACGAAAAGCGCAGATGCGGATGGTGGAAGGTTGTACCAATCCCCGCCCGTTGGTCGCGCGATCCGGGACCGACTTACACGCCCTCATCCTGAACTCGTTTCAGGATCCACCGTCGTGCGACCTCAGCCGCTTCGGCGCATGCGGATCGGGGAATACTGAGACGAGCTCAGGATGAAGATGGAGCGTCAACGGAACCTTTGCCTACTCCCGCTACGCCGGCAGCAGGCTCAGCGGCGGCGTCCAATGCAGCAGCCCCTGATACTCCTGCGGCGGCTCGGGCAGGGTCGCGCGCTCCGCCACCGCGGCGGCGAGACACAGACCGGCGACCAGCACCATCCAGGCGGGCACGCGACGCAGCGGATAGGTGTCCGCCAGCAGCACCGCGGCCAGCGCGGTCGCGAGCATCGGCCACAGGTGATAGCGCAGGTCGGTCGCGATCGAGATCGCGAGGAAGCTGAATTCCACCGTCACCGCCGACGCGAGCAGCGCGATCGCGAGCTGACGCGGCGGCGCGTGGCGCCAGCGCCGCGTCCCGACCAGCAGCAGCAGCGCGAGCAGCAGCCAGGCGAACGGCCAAGCGATCGGGGTCAGCATCGCCTGGGCGACGAGCCACATCCACTGCTGCGCCTGCGGCCCCGGGCTGGCGAGCCCCAGATTGTTGGGCTCGCTGCCGCCGGTCGGCGCGGCGCCGGCGAGCCGGGCGGGCACCAGCCAGCGCTCGGTCATGTTCCAATGCGCCGCGCGCTGCGCGAGATAGGCGAGCGGGTGGTGGAGCGCGGCGTTGGCGAGCCGCAGGTACAGGTCGCCCCCGCGCTGCGCCTTGAGCGCCGCCACCGCGTCCACGCAGCCCGGCGTGTCGCCGAGCGGATCCCAGAAATAGGGCGTCACGCAGTCGTTCGCGCGGAGCTGCCGCGCCGCCTCGCGCGACAGGCCGACCGCGTGCGAGCCCGGCGCGCGCACCGCGATGCCGGCGAGATCGTAGAGCGGCTGGGTCTTCTCCACCCCGCTCGACGCCGCGCCGATCAGCTGGTGGTTGACCGGCCCCGCGAGCGCCAGCGCCAGCACGAGCAGCACGCCCGAGGCGGCGATCAGCGCGCCCGCGCGCCGCACCGGGAACAGCCCCGCGATCAGCGGCGCCAGCGCGAAGGCGGCGTTGGCGCGCACCAGCAGCGCGTAGCCGAACAGCAGCGCGGCGAGCAGCGCCGCGGCGACGGGAACGGGACGGTCGCGCAGCCGCCACCAGGCCACGAGCCCGAACGCCCCCAGCGCGGCACCGACCAGCTGCGCGTCCTTGAGCACCACCGCCTGCCAGCCGAGGAACGGCGGCAGCAGCCCGATCATCAGGATCATCCAGCCCGCGGCCGCCCGACCGATTCGCGCCAGCGCGCCCGCGATCAGTCCCAGGCCGAGCCAATAGCCGGTGAGCTGCAACACCAGCAGCGGAGTGGCGCCGTCGCCGAAGGGCAGCAGCCGGCGCCACAGCCACGCCATGACCGGCGGGTGCCAATCGTCGTAACGGCCGCTCAGGACCTGGCGGAACTGCTCGACCGAGTCATATTCCGCCACCCCCGGCGCGAAGACCACCAACGACGCCAGCAACAGCGCCGCGGCGGCGATCAGCGGGTAACGGGCGGGGCGCGACGCATAGATCATATGGCCGGATTATAGGACGCCCGGCGCCACCCCGCGTCGTTCGGTCAGATGTGCAGGGCGCGGTTGTAGGCGCCGAGCACGCTCTCGTGCATCATCTCGCTCAGCGTCGGGTGCGCGAACACCGTCTCCATCAGCTCGTGCTCGGTGGTCTCGAGCTGGCGCGCGACGACATAGCCCTGGATCAGCTCGGTCACCTCGGCGCCGACCATGTGCGCGCCGAGCAGCTCGCCGGTCTTGGCGTCGAACACCGTCTTCACGAAGCCGTCCGCCTCGCCCAGCGCGATCGCCTTGCCGTTGCCGATGAAGGGGAATTTGCCCACCTTCACCTGGCGCCCGCTCTCCTTGGCCTTGGCCTCGGTGAGCCCGACGCTGGCGACCTGCGGGCGCGAGTAGGTGCACCCCGGGATGTTCCACGTCTCGAACGGATGCGGGTCCTGCCCCGCGATCTTCTCGACGCAGACGACGCCCTCGTGGCTCGCCTTATGCGCCAGCCAGGGCGCGCCGGTGACGTCGCCGATCGCGTAGATCCCCTCGACGTTGGTGCGGCCATAGCCGTCGACCTTGATGTGGCCGCGCTCGGTCTGCACGCCGAGCGTCTCCAGCCCGATGTTCTCGGTGTTGGGGACGATGCCGATCGCGACGACGACGTGGCTATACTCCTCGGTCGCGCTCTTGCCGTCCTTCCCCTTGATCGTCGCCTTCACCGACGCCGCGCCGGTCTCGATCTTCTCCACGCCAGCGCCGGTGAGGATCTTGATCCCCTCCTTGGTGAGGCGCTTCTCCATGAAGGCGCTGACCTCCTCGTCCTCCACCGGCAGGATCCGCGGCAGCATCTCCACGACCGTGACGTCCGCGCCCATGTCGTTGTAGAAGCTGGCGAACTCGATCCCGATCGCGCCCGAGCCGATGACCAGCAGCTTGGTCGGCATCTCCTCGGGCACCATCGCGTGACGATAGGTCCAGATGCGCTTGCCGTCCGCCTTGGCGAAGGGCAGGTCGCGCGCGCGCGCGCCAGTGGCGACGATGATGTGCTTGGCCTCGAGCTCGACCGTGCCGCCGCCCTGCTTGACGCTCAGCTTCCCCTTGCCGGTGAGCGCGCCGACGCCCTCGACCACCGTCACCTTGTTCTTCTTCATCAGGCCTTTGACACCGGCGTTGAGCTGGCCGGCGACCTTGCGACTGCGCTCGACGATCTTGGTGAGATCGAAGCCGACATTGTCCGCCTTGAGCCCGTAGTCGGCGGCATGGGTCATATAATGGTAGACCTCGGACGTGCGCAGCAGCGCCTTGGTCGGGATACAACCCCAGTTGAGGCAGATGCCGCCGAGCCGCTCGCGCTCGACGATCGCGACCTTGAGCCCGAGCTGCGCCGCGCGGATCGCGGACACGTAGCCGCCGGGGCCCGAGCCCAGCACGATGAGGTCGTAGGTGTCAGCCATTGCGCCACTCCTGGGCCGCAGCCCCTGTTTGCCATCAGATGGGTGGCGCGGGTCGCGCGCGCACCGTGTAAAACCACGTCACGCCGCCGGCGGCACCTCGCGCGGGCGGCGATCCTCGTCGATCGCCACGAAGGTGAAGCGCGCCTCGGTCACCTTGCGCGACTCCTCGCCGTGGCGATCGCGCGCCCAGCTCTCCACGTCGATCGCGATCGAGGTACGCCCCACCCGCGCGATCGTGGCGTAGACCGAGACCTCGTCGCCGACGTGGACGGGCGCGTGGAACTGCATGCCGTCCATCGCGATCGTCACCGCGCGACCGCGCGCGCGCCGCGCTGCGGTGAGCCCGGCGGCCGAGTCCATCAGGCTCATCAGCCAGCCGCCGAAGATGTCGCCATAGGCGTTGGCGTCGGCCGGCATAGCGGTGACGCGGATCGTCGGTGCACCGCTCGGGGGCACCGCGCCCACGGGAGCCGCCGCGCTCACGCGCGCCCCTCCCCGTGACGCTGCTCCTCGTGCCGCTGCACCTCCCAGACGTCGCGCGCGCCCAGCAGCGCCACCGCCACCATCGTGCCCGCGCCGACCAGCCAGATCGTCTCCGCGCCCTGCGGATAGCTCCACGCCGCACCCTTGAAGACGAGCGCGGTCACGCCCAGCGCGAGCAGTCCCCAGGCCCACTCGCGCCACACCGCGGGCAGCTCCATCTGCGCCATCGCCCGCTCCGGATCAGGCGAGCATCGCCAGCGGGTTCTCGACGAGCTGCTTGAACGCCTGCATCAGCTGCGCGCCGTCCGCCCCGTCGATCGCGCGATGGTCGAAGCTGCCCGTCGCCGACATCACCGAGGCGACGCCGAGCGTGCCGTCCTTGAGCACCCACGGCCGCTTCTCGCCCGCGCCGATCGCCAGGATCATGCCCTGCGGCGGGTTGATCACCGCCTCGAACTGCTTGATCCCGAACATGCCCATGTTGCTGATCGAGGCGGTGCCGCCGGTGAACTCCTCGGGCTTCAGCTTCTTGTCGCGCGCGCGCGCGGCGAGGTCCTTCATTCGCGTCGAGATGCTCGACAGCGAGGCGGTGTCTGCCTCGGTGATCACTGGCGTGATCAGCCCTTCGGGGGTCGACACCGCCACCGAGATGTCGGCACGACCGAAGCTGACGAGCTGGTCGGGCGTGAACATCACGTTGCACTTGGGCACCTGGATCAGCGCCACCGCGAGCGCCTTGATCAGCAGGTCGTTGACCGACAGCTTCACCCCGCGCGCCTCCAGCCCGGCGTTGAGCTCGCCCCGCAGTTTGAGCAGCTTGTCGAGCTCGACGTCGACCGTAAGGTAGATGTGCGGCACCTGCTGCTTCGACTCGGTCAGGCGGCGCGCGATCGTCTTGCGCATGTTGCTGAGCTTGGTGAGCTCGTGCGGCACGTCGGGGATCGTCGCCGGCCTGGGCGCGGGCGCGGCGGCCTCGGCGGTCGGCGCCGGCGCGGCGGTGCTCGCGACTGGGGCGGCCGCGCCGGTCTTGGCCCCCTCCACGTCGGCGCGGACGATGCGGCCGTTCGGGCCGGTGCCGCTCACCGACGCGAGATCGACGTTCCGCTCGGCGGCGATGCGGCGCGCCAGCGGGCTGGCCTTGACGCGCTCGCCCGCGGCGCGCTGCGGCGCGGGCGTGCCGGAGGCCGGGGCGGCCGAACCGGCGACCTGCGAGTCGGCCGGCTTGCCGTGATCCTCGACGTCCTCGGGCGCGGCCTTGGCCTCGCTGCCGGTCTTGTTGGGGTCCTCGGGCGAGGGGCGCGGCTCGCTCTCCTTCGCCGCCGGCGCGGGGGTGCTCTCGCCGCTCCCGTCATCCTCGCCCTCGAGCAGCGCGATCACGGTGCCGACCTTGACGCCGTCGGTGCCCTCGGCGACCGCGATCTTGGTGATGCGGCCCTCGTCGACCGCCTCGAACTCCATCGTCGCCTTGTCGGTCTCGATCTCGGCCATGATGTCGCCCGCCTTGACCTCGTCGCCCTCCTTGACGAGCCACTTGGCCAGCGTGCCCTCTTCCATCGTGGGCGAGAGGGCAGGCATCTTGATTTCGATGGGCATCGTGAGTCCTCGAGCGGATCCTGGAAGTTGCCCGCGTCTCTCGCGGTTGCGCGACGCAGGGTCAACCCCACCCCCTTCTCGCCTAACGCGGCCGCGGCTTGCGCGCGCGTGGCGCGCGGCGGTAAACCCCTCCCAATCAGGGGACCTTCACCGATGCGCATCTACCTCACCGTCGTCGACGATACCCCCGAGGCGCTGAGCGCGCTGCGCTTCGCCGCGCGCCGCGCGGTGCGGACCAACGGCGGCGTCGAGATCCTCGCGCTGCTGCCGCCGCAGGAGTTCATCCCGTTTGGCGGGGTGCAGGCGACGATGGAGGAGGAGCAGCGCCAGCACGCCGAGGGGTTGGTGGCGCGCGCGGCCGGGACGCTGCTGGAGGAATCGGGCGTGCGCCCCTCGCTGACGGTGCGCAGCGGCGACGGCCCCAAGGTGATCCGCGAAATGATCGCAGCCAACCCGCAGATCGCCGCGCTGGTGCTCGGCGCCGCGGCGGGGGGCGCCCCGGGTGCGCTGGTGTGCCACTTCGCCGCCGAGGCGGGGACGCTGCCGGTGCCGCTGATGATCGTGCCGGGCGGGCTGGCGATGGAGGCGATCGACCGGGTGAGCTGATCAGGACGTCTTCGCTTGCGGGGAGCTGAAATCCCTCCGCTCGCGGGGAGGTGGCAGCGCGCCAGCACCGACGGAGGGGGCTCTCCACGAGCGAGCCGGTGCGTCTGCGAAGGCTTCCTCCACCACCCGGCTACGCCGGGCGGCCCCCCTCCCCGCGTGCGGGGAGGATTGTCGTCGCTCCTACGACGCCGCGTCGAACTGCAGGCTGGCCAGCCGCGCGTACAGGCCGCCGCGCGCGATCAGCGTAGCGTGCGTGCCCTCCTCGACGATGCGGCCACCGTCCATCACCACGATCCGCGACGCCGCGCGCACCGTCGCCAGCCGGTGCGCGATCACGATCGTGGTGCGCGTCGCCATCAGCCGCTCGAGTGCGTCCTGCACCAGCCGCTCGCTCTCGGCGTCGAGGGCGCTGGTCGCCTCGTCGAGCAGCAGGATCGGCGAGTCGCGCAGCAGGGCACGCGCGATTGCGATGCGCTGGCGCTGCCCGCCCGACAGCCGCGCCCCGCCCTCGCCGAGGAAGGTGTCGAGCCCCTCCGGCAGCGCGCGCAGGAAGTCCCCGGCATTGGCCGCCTCGGCCGCGGCCCAGACCTGGTCGTCGCTAGCGTCCCAGCGGCCGTAACGCAGATTGTCGCGCGCGCTGGTGGCAAAGATCACCGTCTCCTGCGGCACCATCGCGATGCGCGCGCGCACCTCGGCCGGATCGGCCCGGCGCAGATCGATCCCGTCGACCAGCACGCGCCCGGCGGCGGGCTCGTAGAAATGCTCGATCAGCTGGAACAATGTCGACTTGCCCGCGCCCGAAGGGCCGACCACCGCCACCGTCTCGCCCGGCGCGACGCTGAGGCTGAAGTCGTGCAGCGCGGCCATGTCCGGCCGTGTCGGGTAGCGGAACTCGACCGCCTCCAGCGCCACGCGCCCCTCCGCCGGCTCCGGCAGCGCGACCGGCTGCGCCGGCGCCGCGATGGCAGGGCGTTCGTCGAGCAGTTCGGCCAGCCGCCCCGCCGCGCCTGCGCCGCGCAGCAGGTCGCCGTAGACCTCGGTCAGCGCGCCGAACGCGCCCGCGACGATCCCGCCGGTCAGCACGAAGGCCGCGATCGCGCCGCCCGAGAGCCGCCCCGCCGCGACGTCGATCGCGCCCTCCCACAGCACCAGCGTGATCGCGCCGAACACCAGCCCGATGACGATCGCGGTCATCACCGCGCGCAGCCCGATGCGACGCTTGGCGGCGTCCATCGTCGCCTCCACCGCGCCGGCGAAACGCGCGCTTTCGCGCCGCTCCTGCCCGAACGCCTGGACGATCTTCATCGCGCCCAGCACCTCGGTGACGATCGTGCCGACATCGGCGACGCGGTCCTGCGAGGTGCGGGAGTAGGCACGCACCTTCCGACCCAGCAGCGTAATCGGCAGGATCATCAGCGGGATGCCCAGCAGCAGCAGCGAGGCGAGCTTCGGCGAGATGGCGAAGAGGTAGATCAGCCCGCCCACCGCGGTGAAGCTGTTGCGCAGCGCCACCGAGATGGTCATCCCCACCACCGTCTCGATCTGCCCGGTGTCCGCGGTCAGCCGCGAGGCGATCTCGGACGGGCGGTTCTCCTCGTAGAACGCGGGGCTGAGCGTCATCAGGTGGCGCACCACGCGCTCGCGGAGGTCGGCGACGACGCGCTCGCCCAGCCAGGCGACGAAATAGAAGCGCACCGCGGTGCCGAGCGCCAGCACCAGCACGATCATCAGCATATAATGGAACGAGGACGCGACCGCCGCGGACGAGCCGTCGCCGGCGGCGAAGCCGCGGTCGATCACGCGCTTGAAGCTGTACGGGATCGCGATCGTCGCCGCGGAGGTGATCGCCAGCGCGGTGAAGGCCGCCGCGATCTGCGCCGGATAGGCGCGTGCGTGCTGCCACACCATATTGAGATTGCCGAGGCGCCGCGAGGATGCCGGGCGGGCGGGAGCGACGTCGGGAACGCTAGCCATGTCGGGCGCCTAGCAGTGCCCGGCAGGCGGCTCAACGTGTGGCGTGGCGGCCACCATGGGGCAGGATCGCCACCGCGGCGCGCTTCGTGCGTTACGCCTGGTAGGTTTTGTATTACGACCGATCATGCCCATATCTGAGGCGGAAGGAAGCGAATGCTCTACGACGCATATGAATGGCAGCGGTCGTGGCTCGCCTCGGCGAGCGCGATGGCGACGGTGGGGGCCAATTGGCTCAACAACCCGTCCAACCCGTTCGCCTATCTCGGCGGCGGGCCGGTGATGGCGAGCGCGCTCGAGGTGTTCGCGCACGCTTCCGCCTCGCGCGGCAAGCCCGCCTTCGCGCTCGACACCACGATCGTCGACGGGCGCGAGGTGGCGGTGACCGAGGAGATCGTGCTCCAGCGACCGTTCGGCCAGCTCAAGCGCTTCCGCCGCGAGGGCGTCGAGGGCGGCCCGCGGCTGCTGATCGCGGCGCCGATGTCGGGCCATTTCGCCACGCTGCTGCGCGGCACGGTGGAGCGGATGCTGCCCTTCGCCGACGTCTACATCACCGACTGGCGCGACGCGAAGCTGGTGCCGCTCACCGACGGGCAGTTCGATCTCGACGACTACATCGACTATCTGATCGCCTTCCTCGAGGCGATCGGCCCCGACGCCGGCGAGGGGGATGGCCCGCGCGGCGCGCACATGCTGGCGGTGTGCCAGCCCTCGGTGCCCTGCCTCGCCGCGACCGCGCTGATGAGCGCGGACGCCAACCCGTGTCGCCCGCGCACGCTGACGATGATGGGCGGTCCGATCGACACGCGCGAGGCGCCCACCGCGGTCAACACGCTCGCCACCGAGCGGCCGTTCGCCTGGTTCGAGCAGAACGTGATCGCCACCGTGCCGATGCTCTACCCCGGCGCGGGGCGGCGCGTGTACCCAGGCTTCCTCCAGCTCGGCGGGTTCATGACGATGAACCTCGGCAACCACATGATGAGCCACTACGAGCTGTTCAAACACCTCGTCACCGGCGACGGCGAGAGCGCGGACGCGACCAAGCGCTTCTACGACGAATATCGCTCGGTCTGCGACATGACCGCCGAATTCTACCTCCAGACGATCGACACCGTGTTCCAAACCCACGCGCTGCCGCGCGGCACGATGACGCATCGCGGCCGCCCGGTCGATCTCGGCGCGATCACCGACGTCGGGCTGCTCGCGATCGAGGGGGAGCGCGACGATATCTCGGGGCTGGGGCAGACCAAAGCGGCGCTGACCTGCGCCACCGCGCTGCCCGAGGCGCACAAGCGCTACCATATGGCCGAGGGCGTGGGGCATTACGGCATCTTCAACGGGTCGAAGTGGCGGGAGCGCATCGCGCCGGTGGTGGAGGAGTGGATCACCGCGCACGGGTGATCGAGCAAGCCGTGTTGCCACAATTGGTCGTTCTGCTCGATCCCGAACGTCAGCTTTCGCCACTCGCTCGCGAAGCTGCCCGCACGCCTCTTGTCTTCCGTCATCCCTGACTTGTTCCGGGATCCACTCATCCGCGCGAGCAACAGACGGCGAGAGCGCGGATGAGTGGATCCCGGACCCAGTCCGGGATGACGAGGGGAGCGTGGCAGCAGCTACGCCCGCAAAGCAAAAATGTCATTCATTCGCGCCTACCCGCCGCCCTTACACCACCCGGCTGACCCGCCCGCCGGGATGGCGCTCGAGTCGCCCGGCGAGTTCGAGCTCGAGCAGCACGTCCTGCACCAGAGCCGCTGGGAGCGCGCTCTGGCGCACCAGCTCGTCGGTGGCGACCGGCGCAGCGGCGAGCAGCGACTCCACCCGCGCGCGCTCCGCGTCGCCATGGTCCGCCGCCCCCTCGTGCACGCTCTCCCACGCGGCGACCGATCGAGGCAGTGCGCGCGGATCGAGCGGGCGGAGCTGCTCGAGCACGTCCGCGGCGTCCTGCACCAGCGTCGCGCCGTCGCGGATCAGCGCGTTGCAGCCGCGCGCGCGTGGGTCGCTGGGATGGCCCGGCACCGCCATGACCTCGCGCCCCTGCTCGCCCGCCAGCCGCGCGCTGATCAGCGAGCCCGAGCGCGGCGCCGCCTCCACCACCAGCGTCCCCAGCGCCAGCCCGGTGACGATACGGTTGCGATAGGGAAAGTGGCGCGCGCGCGGCTCGGTGCCGGGCGGCATCTCGGCGAGCAGCAGCCCCTCGCGTGCGATCCGCTCCTGCAACGCGGCGTGCTGCGGCGGGTAGGCGACGTCGATCCCGCCCGCCACCACCCCGATCGTCTCGGGCAAAGCGCCGAGATGCGCCGCGCCGTCGATCCCGCGCGCCAGCCCCGACACCACGCTCACCCCCGCGGCGGCGAGGTCGCGCGCCAGCTCGCGCGCGAGGCGACACGCCGCCGCGGAGGCGTCGCGCGCGCCGACGATCGCCACCGTCGGTCGCGCCGCCAGCGCGAGATCGCCGCGCAGCGTCAGCACCGCGGGCGAGTCGTCGAGCTCGGCGAGCAGCGGCGGATAGTCCGCGTCGCCGAGCAGCAGGTGGCGCGCGCCGAGTCGCTCGAGCAGCGCCCGCTCGCGCTCGATCGTATCGAGCAGTGGCACCGGAGGGGCACGCCCGCCGCCGCGCCGCGCCAGCTCGGGCAGCGCCTCGATCGCGGCGCCCGCAGTGCCGAAGCGCGCGAGCAGGCGGCGGTAGCTGACCGGGCCGATCGAGGGCGTGCGGATCAGCCGCAGCCGCGCCGCGCGCTCCGCCTCGTCCACCATGCGCCGGGGGCGCCTCTTACCCCTGTTCGACCGCGTCGCCCGCGGCCGGCGCGGCGGAGCGGCCGACGCGCGGCTCGGTGCCGTCGACCAGTCGCGCGATATTGGCGCGGTGCTTCCACAGCACGAGCGCGGCGAGTCCCATCAGCAGCGGCACGAGGTCGAACTCGCCCAGCACTGCCGCGGTGACGGGAGTGCTGATCGCCGCCGCCATGCCCGCGAGCGACGAGATCCGCAGCAGCGCGAGCAGCCCCAGCCACAAAGCCGCGAACACCGCGCCGAGCGGCCAGTGCAGTGCCAGCGCCACGCCCATCAGCGTCGCCACGCCCTTGCCGCCGCGGAAGCGCAGCCACGCGGGGTAGCAATGCCCCACCATCACCGCCGCCGCAGCGTAGAGCTCGGCGCCGGGCAGCCACCAACGCGCCAGCAGCACCGCCGCGGCGCCCTTGCCGAGATCGAGCAGCAGCGTCGCCGCCGCCAGGCCCTTGCGGCCCGTGCGCAACACGTTGGTGGCGCCGATATTGCCCGATCCGATCTGCCGCAGGTCACCGGCGCCGAACGCGCGGGTGAGCAGCACCCCGAACGGGATCGATCCCAGCAGATAGCCCAGCAGCAGCGCGGCCGCGGGCAGCGTCCAGACGAGTTCGTCGGTCAGTTCCGGTCCCCCATGCCGCCCCTCTCTAACCGAAACATTTCGGGTACGCTACCGCCCGGCGCGACCGACGTTGCCGGTATCGGCGAGAGGCCGTAAGCGCGCGGGCGATGAGCGACACGCGGCCGATCCTGTTCTTCGACTCGGGCGTGGGCGGGCTCTCGGTGGTGGCGCCGACGCGCGCGCTGCTGCCGCACGCGCCGATCGTCTACGCCGCCGATTCGGCGGGCTTCCCCTATGGCACGCGGTCCGAGAGCGAGATCGCGGCGCGCGTGCCCGCGCTGCTGGGACGGCTGGTCGAGCGCTATCGCCCGCGGCTGGCGGTGATCGCGTGCAACACCGCCTCGACGATCGCGCTGCCCGCGGTGCGCGCCGCGCTCGACGTCCCCGTGGTCGGCACCGTGCCCGCGATCAAGCCGGCGGCAGAGATGAGCGCCACGCGCGTGATCGGCGTGCTCGGCACCGAGGCGACGGTTCGCCAGCCCTATGTCGACGACCTCGCCGCGCGGTTCGCGGGCGACTGCGTGGTGCTGCGCCACGGCTCCGCCGCGCTGGTCGAGCTGGCCGAGGCGAAGCTGGCCGGCGAGGCGGTCGGCCCCGCCGCGGTTGCCGGCGCGCTGGCGGGGCTGCTGGAGCAGCCCGGCGGCGAGCGGATCGACGTGGTGGTCAACGCCTGCACGCACTTCCCGCTGCTGGCCGACGAGCTCGCCGCGGCGGCGCCTTCGGGCGTGCGCTTCGTCGACGGCGGCCCGGGGATCGCGCGGCGGATCGTGTCGCTCAGCGCGGGGCAGGATTGGGCAGCGGGGCCGGACGTGCTGGTGTTCACCCGCTTCGGCGAGCACGAGCGGCGCGTCGCGGCGGGGCTGGCGTTCGCGCGGGTGGAGGCGCTGTAGCGGCGGGCCGCGGGCGAGGCGGTAGGATCCGCTCGGCGGCGACTACATTCCCGTGTCCGTGTGCCTGGCCTGCGCCTGCCCCTCTTCCGTCATACCCGCGAAGGCGGGAATGACGGAAGGGGGGGCGGAGACGAAGGGCGGCTACGGAGAAACGCGGCGTCGGCGGAGAAGAAGCGACGGCGCGCGCCCCAACACGTCCGCCACCGCGCCGCACCCCACACCGCGCGGCCTTTTCCCTCTTGACCGCCGGCCGGGGTGGGACAATTTGTCCAAGCGCTCGATCAGACATAGCGGCCTTATCCGCTGGCCATCGGGGGCGTAGGGGAGTAATCGCGGGCGCCATGATCAGCGACAGCAGAGAGGCGCGCGGCGTCGACTACTCGCGCGTGTTCACGCAGGCGATCGATCGACTCCATGCCGAAGGGCGCTACCGCGTCTTCATCGACATCCTGCGCAACAAGGGCATGTTCCCCAACGCGCGCTGCTTCGCCGGGCACAACGGGCCGAAGCCGATCACCGTCTGGTGCTCCAACGACTATCTCGCGATGGGTCAGCATCCCAAGGTGATCGCCGCGATGGAGGAAGCGCTGCACGACGTCGGCGCGGGTTCGGGCGGCACGCGCAACATCGGCGGCAACACTCATTACCACATCGATCTCGAGCACGAGCTCGCCGACCTGCATGGCAAGGAGGCGGCGCTGCTGTTCACCAGCGGCTATGTCTCGAACGAGGCGACATTGTCGACGCTGGCCAAGGTGCTGCCCGGCTGCATCATCTACTCGGACGAGCTCAACCACGCCTCCATGATCGCGGGCATCCGCAACGCGGGGTGCGAGAAGCGCGTGTTCCGCCACAACGATCTCGCGCATCTCGAGGAGCTTCTCGCCGCGGACGATCCCGCTGCGCCCAAGCTGATCGCGTTCGAGAGCGTCTACTCGATGGAGGGCGACGTCGCTCCCGTGGGCGCGATCTGCGACCTGGCGGACAAGTATAACGCATTGACCTATCTCGACGAGGTCCATGCGGTCGGGATGTACGGCCCGCGCGGCGGCGGGATCAGCGAGCGCGACGGCGTGGCCGAGCGGCTGACCATCATCGAGGGTACGTTGGGCAAGGCGTTCGGCGTGATGGGCGGCTATATCGCCGCCGACCGCACGATCGTCGACGTGATCCGCAGCTACGCGCCGGGCTTCATCTTCACCACCTCGCTGTCGCCGGTTCTGGTCGCGGGCGTGCTGGCGAGCGTGCGCCACCTCAAGGCGTCGAGCGCCGAGCGCGAGGGGCAGCAGGCCGCCGCGGCGACGCTCAAGGCGATGCTGCGCGAGGCCGGGCTGCCGGTGATGCTGGGCGAGACGCACATCGTGCCGGTGATGGTGGGCGACCCCGTCAAGGCCAAGAAGATCAGCGATATCCTGCTCGCCGAATACGGCGTGTACGTGCAGCCGATCAATTACCCGACGGTGCCGCGCGGCAGCGAACGGCTGCGCTTCACCCCCGGCCCGGCGCACGACGAGGCGATGATGCGCGAGCTGACCGCGGCGCTGGTCGAGATCTGGGACAGGCTGGAGCTGCGCCTGGCGGCGTGAGGGCGCGCCCCTTTTTCGTCGTCGCCGCGAAGGCGAGGGTTCAGCCGCGCTGAGGCTGGCGGAGAAGCCGCGCGGGCGCGTCCTCGTCCCCGTCGTCGCCGCGAAAGCAGGAATCCAGATGCGCTAGCGCCCGCGACTGAGCGGCGCGGGCGCATCCTCTCCTCCCATCATTTCCGCACAGGCGGAAATCCAGACGCGCTGGCGCTCGGGGTTGAGCGGCGAGGACGCGTCCTCTCCTGCCGTCATCCTCGCGACGGCGGGGATCGAGACGCGCTGGCGTCCGCGGGTGTGCAACGTGCCCGCGGCACCACCGTGGCCGCCTGACGCGGCGTACGCGACGGAGCCGCTATCTCAGCGTGTCTGGGTCCCCGCCTCCGCGGGGATGACGAAAAGGGCGTCACTGCGTTGCACTCGCTCCCTTACACCGCCTGCCCGGCGGCGTAACCGCTCGCCCACGCCCATTGAAAATTATATCCGCCGAGCCAGCCCGTGACGTCCACCGCCTCACCGATCGCGTACAGCCCCGGCACCTTCCGCGCCTCCATCGTCTTCGACGACAGCTCGACGGTGGAGATACCACCCACCGTCACCTCGGCCTTGGCGAAACCCTCGCTGCCGTCGGGGTGGAAGCGCCAGTCCGCCAGCCGGCGCTCCGCCTCCGCCAGCGCACGGTCGCTCGCCGCGCCCAGCTCGCCCAGGCCGAGCCGCTCCGCCAACACCTCCGCCAGCCGCGCGGGCAGCCCCAGCGCGCCCGCCAGCGTGGCGCGCGGCCGGGCGCGCTTGGCCTCCACCAGCCAGCCCGGCGCGGCGTTGGGGCGGAAGTCGATCGCGACGTCCTCGCCGCGGCGCCAGTAGCTCGACACCTGAAGGATCGCCGGTCCCGACAGGCCGCGATGCGTGAACAGCGCCGACTCGGCGAAGCGCGTCTTGCCGACGCGCGCCTCCACCGCGGTGGCGACCCCCGACAGCGCGCGGAACAGCGCCTCGCTGCCGGGCAGCGTCAGCGGCACCAGCGCGGGGCGCGGCTCGACCACCTTGAGCCCGAAGCGGCGCGCGATGTCATAGGCCACGCCGGTCGCGCCGAGCTTGGGGATCGATGGCCCGCCCGTCGCCACCACCAGCGCCGGCGCGCGATGGGTCCGCCCGCCGTGTGCCACGGTAAAGCGCGCGTCGGCGTGCTCGATCGCGCCGAGCGAGGCGCCGAGCCTTACCGCGACGCCCCCCGCCTCGCACTCGCCGAGCAGCAGCTCGACGATCTGGCGCGCGCTGCCGTCGCAGAACAGCTGGCCCAGCGTCTTCTCGTGCCAGGTGATGCCGTGGCGCTCGACCAGCGCTAGAAAATCCTGCGCGGTGTAGCGGCCCAGCGCCGATTTGGCGAAATGCGGGTTGGCGGAGAGATAGCGGTCGGCGGTGGCGTGCAGGTTGGTGAAGTTGCAGCGCCCTCCGCCCGAGATCAGGATCTTCTTGCCGGGCGCGTCGGCGTGGTCGAGCACGACGACGCGGCGGCCGCGCTGCCCCGCCACCGCCGCCGCCATCAGCCCCGCGCCGCCCGCGCCGAGCACGATCGCGTCATAGTCTTCCATGCGCGCGCCGTGACATAGCCGGGCGGGATGCGCCAGCGGGGCGGGCCGCTCGGAAGCGGCGAACCGCCTAACCTTCTTCTTCCGTCATCCGGACTTAGTCCGGGATCCACTCGTCAGCGCGCCTGACCGCTGCTGAGTACGCGGCGGGGTGGATCCCAGAGCAAGTCCGAGATGACGGAAGTGAGATGACGCGGGCCGTCAGCAGACCGCGCCGCCTCCTCAGTCCACGTCGCCGAAGCCGTGCCCGATCGTCGCACGGCCGGCTGCGCCGCTCGCGTCCCCGGCGCGCTCCCACCAGTAGGGCTGGCGCTGGCGCGTGCCGGTGGCGACCTCGTTGAGCGTCGCGGCGTCGTACAGCCGGCCGCCGAGCATCACCTGCCTTACCTTGTCGCTGTTGCGGATGTCCGCGGTCGGGTCGGCGTCGAGCACCACCAGGTCGGCGAGCTTGCCCGGCTCGAGCGAGCCGACGTCCTTGGCATAGCCGAGCGACGTCGCCGAGGCGATCGTGCCGGCGCGCAGCGCCTCCAGCGGAGTCATGCCGCCGCGCACGAAGCTCCACAGCTCCCAATGCGCGCCCAGCCCCGGCTGCTGCCCGTGCGCGCCGATCGCGACGAGCACGCCCTTCTGCGCGAGCTTGCGGGCCTCGCGCGCGGTGACGCCGTCGACATAGTCGCTCTCGGGCGCGATCTCGCGGCGCGCGTTCTGCGCGGCGAGCAGCGCCGGCGGCGCGTGGCGCGACAGCAAGGGATGCCGCCACACGTCCATGTGCGCGCGCCAGTACGGGTCACCCGCCGGGCCGCCATAGGCCACCACCAACGTCGGCGTGTAACCCACCTTGGTCTGCGACCAGAGCTGCACCACGTCGCCGTAGAAGGTCTCGAGTGGGACATTGTGCTCCACGGTCGAGTTGCCGTCCTGCACCAGCGTCATGTCGAGCGTGAACAGCGAGCCGCCCTCGGGCACCACCTCCATGTTCTCGGCCTGCGCGGCGGCGACCACCATCTGGCGCTGCTCGCGGCGCGGCTGGTTGTAGTTCTTGACGCTGTGCGCGCCCACCGCCTTGAGCCGGCGCACCACCGCCAGCGCGTCGTCATAGTCGTCGATCTGCGCGTAGACGTCCGCCGCCTTGGCGCCGTAGATCACCTCGCCGGTGGAGAAGGTGCGGGGTGCGAGCACCAGCCCGGCCTGCTGCATCTCCGCGGCGGGGAAGATCTCGGCCGAGCGCGACGACGGATCGTGGATCGTCGTCGTGCCGAGCGCGAGATTGGCCATCGCCGACCAGTTCTGCTGCGGCACCAGCTCGTCGTCACCCTGCGGGCCATGCGCGTGCGCGTCGACCAGGCCGGGGATGATCGTCTTGCCGCTGACGTCGACCGTCCTCGCACCCGCCGGGATGGGGACCGACGCGCGCGGGCCGACCGCGACGATGCGGTCGCCGCGGATCAGCACGGTGGCGTCGTCGACGATGCCGCCATCGGCCGCCGCCATGGTGACGACGCGCGCGCCGGTGAGCGCCACCGTGCCGGTCGGCTTGGCGGCGTCCACCTCCATCGACAGCGACACGCCGGTGCGCGGTGGGGTGAACGAGGCGCCCTTCGCCCCGTCCTCCGCCGGCGCGGCGCGGAACAGCTGCGCGGTCTGCGCGGTGTAGAGCACCGGCCCCGCGCTCCAGTGGATCTGCGCGCCGCCGTTGGACCAGTGGATGAAGTCGGCGCCGTCCGCGCTGACCCGCGTCGCCGGCAGCGCGCTCCCCTTCATGTCGACGTCGACGGCCTGCTTGCCGGGCAGCAGCGGCATCACGAACGCCTCGTAATTCTGGCGAAAAGCGACGTAATCGCTCGCTGGCGAGACCTGATAGTCGTTGACCAGCTCACCCGCGGCATGGACCCGCTTGTTCTCGCCGGTGAGATCGGTGCTGACGAGCTGGCGCTTGCCGCCGTCGTTGGCGATCATGAAGACGCGGTCGCCGCTCGCGCCGAACTGCGGCGCGGCGGCGTCGCGCGCGACCCGCTCGGGCGCGCCGCCGCTCGCCGCGACACGGTACACGCCGCTGCCGGGATTGCCGCGCGGCGCGGTGAGCTCGCCGCCCTGCCCCTGCTCGAACACGATCGTCTTGCCGTCGGGCGAGAAGCGCGGGCGGCGATAGGTGCCCGCCGCAGTGGTGACGGTGCGCGCCGCGCCGCCGCCCGCGGCAACGGTGCGGATCTGGCCGAGCGTGTCGTCGCGCCAGCCGACGAAGACGACCTGCCTGCCGTCGCGCGACCAGCTCGGGAACAGCTCGAACCCGTCGTCGCCGCGCGTCAGCCGCTTGGCCGCGCCGCCCGCGACCGGCTTGACCCACAGCTTGCCCAGCGTCTCGAACACCACCTGGCGGCCGTCGGGCGAGACCTCGGCCCAGCGCG
Organism: Sphingomonas citri; assembly: GCF_019429485.1. Lineage (GTDB taxonomy): Bacteria > Pseudomonadota > Alphaproteobacteria > Sphingomonadales > Sphingomonadaceae > Sphingomonas > Sphingomonas citri. The sequence goes on from NZ_JAHXZN010000001.1 coordinate 653,155, forward strand.
GCATCTTGGTGGCGAAGCGCGCCGGCGCGACCTCGACCTGCGGGTGGACCGAGTCGACCACCACGCGCGTGTCGTCGACGCGGAACGGGATCACGCTCGCGGCGCCGCCGCCCGCCGGCACGCGGCGCAGTTTGCCGCCGGCCCAGAACACGATCGCCTCGTCGCGTGGCGTCCACGCCATGTTGGGGTAGACGCCGGTGACCGCCCAGGTCTCCTGCACGTCGCGGTCGAGCGGCGCGTAGATCTTGCGCTCCTCGCCGCTGGCTAGGTCCTTGACCCACAGGCTGCTGACATTGTCGTCGCGGCGCACGAAGGCGATGCGCTGGCCGTCGCGCGACGGCGTCGGCCGCACCGCGCCGCCCGCGCCCGAGACGACCGTCGTCACCTCGCCGCTGTCGAGGTCGTAGCGCTCGATGTCGAACAAATCGGTGCGCGAGTTCTGCGCATATTCGAAGATCGGGCCGGGCGAGACGTTGCGCGTGTAATAGACGCTCCTGCCATCGGGCGCGTAGATCGGCTCGCCCAGCTCCTTCTGCAGCACCTCGCTGGCGCGCTTGACCAGCTGCACCCCGCCGCCGCCCGAGACGTGGTAGAGCCACACCTCGCCGGTGCCGAGCGAGCGGCCGGTGGTGAAATGCTTCTTAGCGACGATGAAGCGCCCGTCGGGGCTCCACGTCGGCTGGTTGAGCAGGCGGAAGTCCTCCTTGGTGACCTGGCGCTTGTCGCTGCCGTCGCGGTTCATCACCCAGATATTGTCGCCGCCGCCGCGGTCCGAGGTGAAGGCGATACGGCGCCCGTCGGGCGAGAAGCGCGGCTGGTGCTCGAACGCCAGCCCCGCGGCGATCCGCGTCGGCGTGCCGCCGGCGATCGGCATGGTATAGATGTCGCCGAGCAGGTCGAACGCGATCGTCTGGCCGTCGGGCGAGACGTCGAGGTTCATCCAGCTGCCCTCGTCCGTCGTGATGCGCACCTCGCGCGTGCGCAGTCCGCGCGGTGCGTTGACGTCCCATTTGGCAGGCTTGCCCATGTCGCCCGCGGGGGCGCCGGCGGTCGGTTGCGGCGGCGGCAGCGGGCCGGCCTGATCGGGCAGCGGCGCGGTCGCCTGGTCCTCGGGCGCCTGGGTCTTCGCCACGGGCGGTTCGTTGGGCGGCGGGCTCACCTGCGCGGCGAGCGGGGCCGAGAGTTGGGCGGCGGCGAGGCAGAGGGCGACGGCGGTGAGAGCGCGCTGGGACATTGTGCGAAGATTCCCCTTTCGGCCGGGACGTTAAGGGCTGATCTCGCGGCGCGAAAGCGCGCGCGACGGATTTCACCTCGCCTCGCAATTTTGCAGAAAAGTTAAAATACGTCAGAGTCTTGCTTCGCAGAACCGGGCTAGCGTCGGCGCATCTCTGATGGGATCGCTGCGTGCTACACACCCTCCCGCTACACCGTTTCAACGAATCAATCGTCCTCCCCGCCGCCGACATCGAGCGGATCCAGACCATGGGCGAACCGCCGATGCGACTAGCGCGCCACGCGGTGCTGCGCCGCGAGGGAGAGTCGCCGCGCTATATCTACCTGCTGCTAGACGGTTGGGTCGCCTCCTCGGTGCTGCTGCCGGGCGGAGACCGCCAGATCACCAAATTCCATCTGCCCGGCGACCTGCTCGGCACGCCCAGCATGTGCCTGGAGCGCACCGCCGACACGTTGACCGCGCTGACCGCCGCGAGCGTGAGCCGCGTGCCGCTCGCCGCCTTCGGCGACCTGTTCCAGCGCTCGCCGCATTTCGCCGCGGCGATGCTGCTGAGCATCCAGCGCGAGCGGGTGGCGCTGATGGACCGGCTCGCCGCGGTCGGTCGCACGCCCGCGCTGGCGCGCGTGGCGGCGCTGCTGCTCGATCTCGCCGAGCGGCTCGGCGCGCTCGGCGGCGGCGAGGTGAGCGAGTTCGAGCTGCCGGTGACGCAGGAGCAGATCGGCGACCACCTCGGGCTCACCGCGGTGCACGTCAACCGCATCTTCCGCCAGCTGGTCGAGACCGGCCTGGTCGCGCGCCACCGCCAGCGCGTGACGCTGCTCGACCGCGCGCGGCTCAAGTCGGTCTCGGGTCGGCAGGAGCGCGTGCCCGTGCAGGACGTGAGCTGGCTAGTGGGCGCACGAGCGGAGGCGTAGCGGGCCATCTGCGCTGACGAAACCGCCGATCAACCCCAAGCGGACTCAATTTCTTCTCGGCTGGCGAGTTTGCTCGAGGAGAGAACGTGTCGCAGAGGCATCGAGCGTCACCCGGCAGCGCCGCTCCACCGCGACTCCTTCTCGGCCGTACGGCGGATGACCCGCCGATGCGGCCATGAGGCACTGTCGGCGGTGTCGCTGTATCATCGCGCGCCGGCGAACCGGCTCAGCGCCCCGCTCCCGCGGACCTGGGCGCGGTCTGACACTGGTCGGGATGCTTGCGGCACGCCTTCTCACGCTCGCGCCGCTCCTTCTCGTCGCGCTCGGCCTGTTTGCGCTGCTCGCGGACGTATTTCTCGTCACGCTCCTTGGCGCTGGTGGTCATCACGTCGGCGCCCTTGCCGACCGCCTTGACCGGCAGCGTCGCGACGTTCCACGCGGTGCGCACGCACCCGCCCGTCGCCAGCAGCGGCATCGCCGCCATCATCACCAGGAACCCACGCATCACTTCGTCTCCCGCGCCCGTGCCTCCGCCCCGATAGCAGGAAAATCGGTGAAGAACCCGTCGATCCCCTGCCCAAGCGCGGCGCGGATCTCGCCGACCAGGTCGCCGTGCGTGGCGGGCTGGTCGCCGCGACGGAAGCGCGGGTCGAGGAAGACGTTCTCGGCGCGATAGGTCCACGGGTGCACCTTGAGCCCCGCCGCGTGCGAGTCGTGCACCAGCGGCGTCGCGGTCGCGCCCGACCACAGCATCGCCTTCTCCGGCCCGAGACCGTAAGCGTAGCGTGCCACCGCGCGCAGCCCCTCTGGCGTCACCATCGCGGCATAGCTCGGCGCGGCGCCGTCGGCGGGGGCGCCCTTGGCGGCGACGAGCTGGATCAGCCGGATCTTGGTCATCGTCGCCAGCCGCTTGAGATTGTCGACCTCGAACGACTGGATGAACACCGGCGCCGCGGGCGAGTCCCAGCCGGCGGCGCGCAGCTGCGCGACCAGCAGCGTGTCGGTCGGGTGGCCGATCGAGCGAAAATAGGTCGGGTGCTTGGTCTCGGGGTAGATCCCGACGTGGTGCTGCTTGGCCAGCGCGATCACCTCAGCGAAGGTCGGGATCGCTTCCTTGCCGTCCCACGCCGTGTTCCCGGGGCGCAGCTGCGGCAGCCGCTCCTTGGCGCGCAGCGTCTTCAGCTCGGCCAGCGTGAAATCCTCGACGAACCAGCCGGTCAGCGACTGACCGTCGATCGTCTTGGTGGTGCGGCGGCCGGCGAACTCGGGATGCTGCGCGACGTCGGTCGTCTCGGAGATCTCATTCTCGTGGCGCGCGACCAGCACGTCGTCCTTGGTCGGCACCAGGTCGGGCTCGATCACGTCGGCGCCCTGCTCGATCGCGCGCGTGTAGCTCGCGATGGTATGCTCGGGCCGCTCGCCGCTGGCGCCGCGGTGCGCGATGATGAGCGGGCGAGTCGGTGCGGTCATCCCCGCTTTCTGCGCCAGCGCCGTGCCGGGCGCCACCGCCAGCGCCATCCCCATGAGAATCGTTCGCACGGACCCGCCGAGCGGCCGCGACGTTTCGCACACGTTAGTCAGGGGCCGGTCCATGCACTTCACCATTAACGGAAAATCCTACGAGGCCGAGGTCGATGTCCGCACCTCGCTGCTCGACCTGTGCCGTGAGCATCTCGGGCTCACCGGCAGCAAGAAGGGCTGCGACCACGGCCAGTGCGGTGCCTGCACCATGTTGGTGAACGGTCGCCGTATCAACGCCTGCCTCACGCTCGCCGTGATGCATCAGGATGACGAGATCATGACGATCGAGGGTCTGGGCACGGTCGAGAACCTCCACCCGCTCCAGGCCGCGTTCGTCAAGCATGACGGCTATCAGTGCGGCTATTGCACGCCGGGGCAGATCTGCTCCGCGGTCGGCATGCTCGACGAGGTGAAGAAGGGCTGGCCCAGCCACGCCTCCGCCGACCTGAGCGACGTCACCTTCGACGAGAGCGAGATCAGCGAGCGGATGAGCGGCAACATCTGCCGCTGCGCCGCCTATCCCAACATCGTCGAGGCGATCCGCGAGGTCGCCGCCGAGCAGCGCGAGGTGACGGCATGAAGACATTCGACTACGCCCGCGCGGGCAGCGTCGCCGAGGCCGTGCAGGCAGGCGGCCGCTTCATCGCCGGCGGCACCAACCTGCTCGATCTGATGAAACTCCAGGTCGAGACTCCCGAGAAGCTGGTCGACATTAGCCGCCTCGACCTCGCCCGGATCGAGGAGCGCGAGGACGGCGGCCTCACCATCGGTGCGCTGGTGCCCAACAGCGACCTCGCCGCCGATCCGCGTGTGATCGAGAAGTATGAGGTGCTCAGCCGCGCGTTGCTCGCTGGCGCGAGCGGCCAGCTGCGCAACAAGGCGACCACCGGCGGCAACCTGCTCCAGCGCACGCGCTGCTATTATTTCTACGACACCGCCGCGGGCTGCAACAAGCGCGAACCCGGCAGCGGCTGTGAGGCGATCGGCGGCTTCAATCGCGTCCACGCCATCCTCGGCACCAGCGACCAGTGCATCGCCACCCACCCCGGCGACATGCCGGTGGCGATGCGCGCGCTCGACGCGGTGATCGTCACCCAGCGGGGGGACGGCGATAAGCGCCGCATCCCGATCACGGACTTCTACCGCCTGCCCGGCGACACGCCGCACATCGAGAACGTCCTCGAGCCGGGTGAGCTGATCACCCACGTCGAGCTGCCCGCACCGCCGCAGGGCAAGCAGACGTACCGCAAGGTGCGCGACCGTGCCTCCTACGCCTTCGCGCTCGTCTCCGTCGCCGCGGTGATCGCGGTCGAGGAAGGGAAGATCGCCTCCGCCGCGCTCGCCTTCGGTGGCCTCGCGCACATGCCGTGGCGCAATCCCGCGGTCGAGGCCGCGCTGATCGGCCAGACGCCCGGCACCGCCGCCTTCGAGGCCGCCGCCGACGCGTTGCTCGATGGCGCGAAGGGCTTCGGCAGCAACGACTTCAAATTGCCGCTCGTGCGGCGCGTCCTCATCGCCACGCTCCGGGATCTAACGCAATGACCCTGCTCGACACCGTCCTGGGCCGCGACGAGCACCGCTCGCTCCGCATGGACAAGCCCCTGCCCGACAGCCTGCTCGATCGCGGCGCGCAGGGCGTGATCGGCCAGCCGATCGACCGCGTCGAAGGGCCGCTCAAGGTGTCCGGCCGCGCCACCTATGCGGCGGAATACCCGGCCGAGCGGCTCAGCTACGGCGTGCTGGTGCGCGCGCCGTTCGGCTCTGGCAAGATCACCGACGTCGTCGCCGACGAGGCCAAGGCCCTGCCGGGCGTGATCGACGTCATCACCGATTACCCCAGCTTTATCCGCAACCCGCAGCAGGGCGGCGAGAAGAAGGCGCCAACGCAGGGCGTGGAGAAGGTCGACTATCACGGCGAGATCGTCGCGATCGTCGTCGCCGAGACGTTCGAGGCCGCACGCGATGCCGCGGCGCGGGTCAAGGTCGCCTATGAGCCGGCGGAAGGCGCCTTCGTCTTCGCGGAGCATCGCGACGAGGCCGATCGGCCTCCGCCCGACCAGATCCCCCCCAAGTCGAGCCAGGGTGACGTCAACGCCGCGATGGCGTCCGCTGCCTATACCGTCGACCAGACCTACACCACGCCGAGCCAGAACTCCGCCGCGATGGAGCCGCACGCGTCCATCGCCGAGTGGAAGGATGGCAAGCTGACGCTGCACGGCTCGTACCAGATGGTCGCGTCGGACCAGATGCAGCTCGCCCAGGCGCTCGGCGTGAAGAACGATCAGGTGCGGATCATCTCGCGCTATGTCGGCGGCGGCTTCGGCTCCAAGCTCGGCATCGCGCCCGAGAGCGTCGCCGCCGCGATCGCGGCCAAGCGGCTCGACCGGCCGGTCAAGGTAGCGATGGCGCGCCAGCAGGTGTTCGACGCCACGGTGCGCCGCTCGAATACCGAGCAGCGCATCCGTCTCGCCGCCGACCATGACGGCAAGCTCACCGCGATCGCGCACGAGACGCTGGCGAGCAATCTGCCCGGCGAGGACTATTTCGAGCCGGCCGGCATCGGCACGCACTTCGCTTATGCCGCGGAGAACCGATTGACCGACCACAAGCTGGTACGGCTCAACTGGCTGCTCTCCGGCTCGATGCGTGCGCCGGGCGAGGCGGTCGGCATGCTCGCGCTCGAGGCGGCGATGGACGAGCTGGCGGAGGTGATCGGGATCGACCCGATCGAGCTGCGCCGCCGCAACGAACCCGAGCAGGACCCCGAGAAGAAGGTGCCCTTCTCCAGCCGCCAGCTGGTGCCGTGCCTCGATCGAGGGGCGGAGGCGTTCGGTTGGTCCGCGCGCAAGAAGACCGCGGGCGACCGGCGCGGCGAGTGGCTGCACGGCATGGGCGTCGCCGCCGCGGTGCGCTCGAACATGCTGCAGAAGTCGTCCGCCTCGGTCGAGCTGACCAAGGACGGCCGCGCGATCGTGTCGACCGACATGACCGACATCGGCACCGGCACCTATACGATCCTGGCGCAGATCGCCGCCGAGACGCTCGGCCTGCCGCTCGACCGCGTGATCGTCCATCTCGGCGACGGCGAGGCGCCGCCCGCGGCGGGCTCTGGCGGCTCGTGGGGCGCGGGGTCGTCAGGCTCCTCGGTCTATGTCGCGTGCGAGGCGCTGCGCGAGAAGCTGGCCCAGGCGATGGGCGTCGACCCCGACGAGCTCACGCTCAAGGACGGCCGCGTCATCGCCGAGAACCGCGCGGTGGAGATCACCGAGCTGGTCGGCGACGGCATGAAGGTCGTCGGCACGATCCAGCCCGGGCACCAGGAGAAGCTGGTGCGGCAGGCGAGCTACGGGGCGCATTTCGCCGAGGTGAAGGTGAACGCGGTGACGGGCGAGGTGCGCGTCGTGCGCATGCTCGGCGTGTTCGAGGCGGGGCGCATCCTCAACCGCAAGACCGCCCGCTCGCAGTGTCTCGGCGGCATGACCTTCGGGATCGGCGCCGCGCTGAGTGAAGAGCTGGTCCACGACCGTCGCAACGGCAAGGTGGTGAACCGCGACCTCGCCGAATATCACGTGCCGGTCAACGCCGACATCCCGCAGCTGGAGGTCGAGTTCATCGACGGGCGCGACCACCACGCCAACCCGATCCACGCCAAGGGCATCGGCGAGCTCGGCATCTCGGGCGCGGGCGCAGCGATCGCCAACGCGATCTACAACGCCACTGGCGTGCGCGTGCGCGACTATCCGATCACGCTCGACAAGCTGCTGCCCGGCCTGCCAGACTAAAAAAACGCAGGATAATCCGGACTGACAGGATGATCGAACAGGCGATCGACACGGCGGAGCGGCCGGGCGGGCTGGCGCGCGCGGTGCAGGGCGTGCTCGGCGCCGCCGTGCCGCGCGTGGAAGGACCGCTCAAGGTCACCGGCGCCGCCACCTACGCCTATGAGCGCGCGCCGGACGACGTTGTCTATGCCGCGGTGGTCGGCGCCCCGGTCGGCGCCGGCCGCGTCACCCGCATCGACGCCGCGGCGGCGCGCGCGCTGCCCGGTGTGATCGCGGTCATCGACGACGACCCGCGTCTGCCGGCCGGCGGCGCCAACTCGCGCGCGATGCCGCATCAGGGCACCGACCGCGTCTTCCACTACGGCCAGCCCGTCGCCGTCGTGGTCGCCGAGACGCAGGCGATCGCGCGTGAGGCGGCGGCGCTCGTCCGCGTCGACGCGGAAGCGACGCCGGGCCGCTACGACGCCGCCGACCTGCCGATCGAGCGCCGGCCCAAGTCCGCCTTCCTCGCGCCCGTCGACACCGGCGACCTCGACGCCGCGTTGCGCGACGCGAACGTCGTGCTCGACCGCACCTACACGACTCCGGCGCACTTCCCCGCCGCGCTCGAGCCGCACGCATCGACGATCTGGTGGGAGGGAGACGTGCTCACCGTCCGGTCGAGCAACCAGATCGTCGGCGCCGCGCGTGACACGATCGCCACCGCGCTCGGCATGGCGTCCGACAAGGTGCGCGTGCTCGCGCCCTATGTAGGCGGCGGCTTCGGCGGTAAGACCGGTGTCGGCCCCGAGGTGATCCTCGCCGCGATCGCCGCCGAGCGGCTGCGCCGCCCGGTCAAGGTCGCGCTCCCGCGCCGCGACACGGCTTATCTGGTTCACCATCGCAGCCCGACGAAACAGCGCGTCCGCATCGCCTGCGACCGCGACGGGCACATCGCCGCGATCGCCCACGAGAGCGTGGCGCAGCAGAACGACGATGCCGGCTTCGTCGAGCCGGTGCCGTTCGGCACGATCCCGCTCTACGCCGGCGCGGCACGGCGGATGACGACGGACCTGGTCCGCGTGAACCTGCCGCCGACCGGCGCGGTGCGCGCGCCGGGCGAGGCGGTCGGCACCTTCGCCACCGAGTGCGCGATGGACGAGCTCGCCGAGGAACTCGGGCTCGATCCGATCGAGCTGCGCCGCCGCAACGAGCCGGCCTATGATCCGACCACGTCGCGCCCCTTCTCCACGCGCCGGCTGCTCGACTGCTACGCCGAGGGTGCCCGGCGCTTCGGCTGGCCTGCCCGCGTGCCCGACCCCGGCACCACGCGCGACGGCGAATGGCTGATCGGCATCGGCATGGCGACCGCGCTGCGCGGCAATTTCACCGTGGCGGCCGAGGCGGAAGTGCGGCTCGACGCGGGCGGCGCCGCGACCGTGTCGTGCGACATGACCGACATCGGCACTGGCACCTATACGATCCTGGCGCAGACCGTGGGCGAGATCCTCGGCCTCGCGCCCGCCGCGGTGACGGTGCGGCTCGGCGACACCGACCTGCCGCCCACCGCCGGCTCGGGCGGCTCGTTCGGCGCGGGCAGCGCCACCTCCGCCGCGGCGCTGGCGTGCGAGGAGGTGCTCGCCGAGCTGGCGCGCCGAATGAACGCCGCGCCTGAGGAGCTGGTGCTGCGCGATGGCATGGTGAGCGCGGGCTCGCGCACGGTGCCGCTCGCCGATCTCGTCCGCGACGCGTCGATCGTCGCGCGCGGGCGCAGCACGCCGGGGCAGCAGGCCCAGCGCACCAGCCAGGCCAGCCACGGCGCGCACTTCGCCGAGGTCGCGGTCAACGCGGTCACCGGCGAGGTGCGCGTGCGGCGGATGGTGGGCGTGTTCGACGTCGGCCGCGTACTCAACCGCGCCACCGCGACCAATCAGCTGGTCGGCGGCATGATCTGGGGGATCAGCTACGCGCTCGGCGAGGCCGCGTTGGTCGACCCGCGCTCGGGCCGCTTCGTCAACCCGGACTTCGGCGAGTATCACGTCGCGGTGAACGCCGACGTCCCGCGCATCGAGTGCCATTTCGTCGAGGAGATCGACGACGCCGCCAACCAGACCGGCGCCAAGGCGGTGGGCGAGCTCGGCATCTCGGGCGCGGGCGCGGCGGTGATCAACGCGATCCACAATGCGACGGGCGTGCGCGTGCGCGACGTCCCCGCGACGCTCGACACGCTGCTCGCCGCGCTGCCGCCGGTGTGAGCGAAACATGTATGGCGTGTGGGCGGCGCGAAGAAGCATCGCTGCTTGGACGGAGGTGCTTCGAGACGGTACTTCGACGAGCTTAGTGCCTCCTCAGCACGAACGGTGGCGCGCATCCGTTCGTGCCGAGGAGAAGCTGAGCTCGTCGAAGCCTCGTCTCGAAGCATGGCTCCACCGCTGCTGAACAACAGGAAAGACCGCCCATGGCCGACAACGACACCGTCCTCGCCGCCGCGCAGAACTGGAAGGGCGCCCCGCTCGCGCTCGCCACGGTGGTCTCGACCTGGGGCTCGGCGCCGCGACCGCGCGGCAGCCACATGCTGGTCCACGCCGACGGGCGGTTCGAGGGTTCGGTCTCGGGCGGCTGCGTCGAGGGCGACATCCTCGACACCGCGGCGCAGGTGATCGCGGGCGCGCCGTTCCAGCTCAAACGCTACGGCGTCGCCGACGACAGCGCCTGGGAAGTGGGCCTGCCCTGCGGCGGCGAGATCAGCGTCATGGTCCAGCCGGTATCGGCCGAAGGCTTCGACCCCGAATTGTTCGACCGCATCGCCGTGGCGCGCGCAGAGGGCCGCTCGCTCACCGTCACCACCGATCTCGCCACCGGCCATGCCGACCTGCGCCCGCTCGAGACGGGCGAGGTCTTCGCCAACCGCTACGACCCGCCGCGACGGCTGCTGATCGTCGGCGCCGTGCAGATCGCGCAGAGCCTCGCCGCGCTCACCCAGGCGCTCGGCATCGAGACGGTGGTGATCGACCCGCGCGGGCGCTTCCTCACGGAGGAACGCTTTCCCGGCGTCACGCTGGACGATCGCTGGCCCGACGAGGCGGTTGCGGCGTGGAGGCCCGGCCCGTCCACCGCGGTGGTGACGCTCAGCCACGACACCAAGATCGACGACCCCGCGCTGATCGCCGCGCTCGCCGCCGAGACCGGCTATGTTGGCGCGCTTGGCAGCCGGCGCAGCCACGCGGCGCGACGGGAGCGGCTCGCCGCCTCGGGCGTTGATGCGGATCAACTCGACCGGATCGACGGTCCCGTCGGGATCGACATCGGCGCGATCGGCCCGTCCGAGATCGCGCTGTCGATCGCGGCGGCGATGGTGGGAGCGTTCAATGATCGCCGTTGAGGAGACCGTCCTCGTGCTGCTCGCCGCCGGCCGATCGGAGCGGTTCGGCGATATCGGCAGCAAGCTCGACCAGCCGTTCCTCGCGCGCCCGCTCGGGCTACACGTCGCGGTGGCGCTGGAAGACATGCCGTTCCGCCAGCGCGTCGCGGTGGTGGACGGGTGCAAGATCGACTTCGCGCAATTCGGCTTCTTCGTCACCCACAACGACGATCCGGAGCGCGACATGGCATCCTCGGTGCGGATCGGGGTCGACTGTGCGCGGGCGCATGACGCGAAGGCGGTGCTGATCGCGCTCGCGGACATGCCGCGGGTGACCGCGGCGCACATCTACCGGCTCTTCGACGCGAGCGAGATGGGCGAGCAGGCGGTGGTGGCGTCGAGCGACGGCCGCTCGCCCAAACCACCCGCGCTGTTCGGCCGGGCGCGCTTCGACGAGCTGCTCGCGATCAGCGGCGACCAGGGCGCGCGCGACCTGATCCAGTCGGGGCGACACGTCGTCACCAACGGGGCCGAGCTGATCGACGTCGACACGCCCGCGGAACTCGAGGCGCTGCGCGAGCTGGTCCACGCGCCCGAGGCACTGTCGCGGCCGGACTCACACGTGCTGCGCGGCGGGGATGCTGCGGCGCTAGCGGCGCTGCGTGGCCAACTGGAGGAGTGACGCCGAACTGCCACCCCGGCGCACGCCGGGGTCCATTTGGGGGACGCGGCTGAGACTCACTGACGCCTTCCCCCCTGGACCCCGGCGTTCGCCAGGGTGGTCAGCGATAGGAGATGGGCCCGATCACTCGTGCCGCCCCGCCCCTATTCGTGCCGCAGCGCGTCGATCGGGTTGAGCGCCGCCGCGCGTCGCGCCGGAAAATAGCCGAACACCACGCCGATCACCGCGGAGATCGCGAACGCCACCAGGTTGATTCGCGGATCGAACGTCCATGGCACCTGGAGCAGCGGCGTCAGCCCCGCGATCACCGCCTGCGCCAGCACCAGCCCGATCAGCCCGCCGAGGCACGACAGCGCCACCGCCTCGACCAGGAACTGCAGCAGCACCTCGCGCGCCACCGCGCCGATCGCGAGCCGGATGCCGATCTCGCGCGTGCGCTCGGTCACCGACACCAGCATGATGTTCATGATGCCGATCCCACCGACCACTAGGCTGATCGCGGCCACCGCGGCGACGATGCGGGTCAGCGCGGTGGTGGTGCCGGTGAGGGTGTCGCTGATCTGCTTGGTGTCGAAGATGTTGAAATCGTCCTCGCGGCCGTCGGTGATGGTGCGGCGCTCGCGCAGCAGCTGGGTGATCGAGGCCTGGACGGTGCTGGTGGCATAGGCCTGGTCGACCCCGACCAGCATCAACCGCACGTCGCGGTTTCCGGTGAAGCGGCGCTGCACCGTCTTGATCGGCATGATCACGATGTCGTCCTGGTCACCGCCGAACCCGGCCTGCCCCTTGGTCGACAGCACGCCGATCACATCGCAGCTCACGTCGCCGAGCCGGAAGCGCTCGCCCACCGCCTCGCCGCCGCGGAAGAGGTTCTGCCGCACGGTGTTGCCGATGATGCAGACCGCCTTGCCCGCCTGCTCCTCCTGCGGCGTCCACTGCCGACCGCTCACCAGCGGCCAGGGCTGGACCTGGAAATAGGCCGCTGTGGTGCCGTTGATCGTGGTCGACCAGTTGGCGCCCTCATAGATCGCGGTGGCGCTCGCCTGCGCCTGCGGGGCCACCGCGGTGACGCCCGCGATCTGCCCCGCGATCGCGGTGACGTCCTCGGGCTTGAAGTCGGGCGGGCGCGGCCCGCCACCGCCGCGACCGAAGCCCTGGCCGGGGCGGATCTGGAGGATGTTGGTGCCGAGCGCCGCAATCTGCGATTGCACCGCGGCGGTGGTCGCCTTGCCGAGCGTGACCATCGTGACGACCGCGCCGACGCCGATGACGATGCCGAGGATCGTCAGGAACGAGCGCAGCAGGTGCCGGCGGATCGAGCGCAAAGCGAGCAGGAAGGTGGTGCCCAGCATCAGTTCGCCTCGACCCGCTCGGGCAACTCGCCCGGCCGATGCCGCGCCTCGATCCGCTCGACCAGACCGTCCTTGAAGTGAATCACGGTGCGCGCGAAGGCGGCCATGTCGGGCTCGTGCGTCACCATAAGCACGGTAATGTTGCTGTCGCGATTGAGCCCGGTGAGCAGCTCCATGATCTCGATCGAGCGCTCCGAGTCGAGGTTGCCGGTCGGCTCGTCGGCGAGCAGCACGTCGGGCGAAGTGACGATCGCGCGCGCGATCGCGACGCGCTGCTGCTGGCCGCCCGACAGCTCGGCGGGAGTATGGTCCCACCATTGGTCGAGCCCCACCTTCTCCAGCGCCGCCATCGCCGCCTGGCGCCGCGCGCGCTTCTCGTCGCCGCGGTACAGCAGCGGCAGTTCGACATTCTCCAGTGCGGTGGTGCGGCTGAGCAGGTTGAAGCCCTGGAACACGAAGCCGAGGTGCCGGCGACGCAGCAGAGCGCGCTGGTCGCGGTCGAGCGTCTCGACGTGATGGCCCTGGAACAGGAAGGTGCCACCGCTCGGCACGTCGAGGCACCCGAGGATGTTCATCGTCGTCGACTTGCCCGAGCCCGACGGGCCCATCACCGCGACGAAGTCACCAGCGGCGATGTCGAGGTCGACGCCCTTGAGCGCCTGGAACTGCGTCGCGCCCTCGCCATAGACCTTGGTGACGCCGCGCAGGCTGATCAGGGGCGCGTCACTGGCCACCCGCCGCGCCCCCTCCCCCGCTGCGGCGCCCGCGCCCGCTGGCGCTGGCCGCGCCGGCCTGGTCGGTGCCCGCGGCGAGCTGACCGGTGATCACCTCCATGCCGGGCTTGAGCCCGCCCGACAGCACCTCGGTCTGCGTGCCGTCGGTGTCGCCGGTGGTGACCTGGATCGGCCGGGGCGTGCCGTCCTCGCCCTTGACGTAGACGGTCTGCGCCGCGCCGCGGCCGACGGTGGCGCTGCGCTCGCCCGCACGAGCGCGCCGCGGCGGCCCCATCAGGATCGTGCCGGTGATGCCGCCGCGCCCGCCGCCGCCGGCGCTCGGCTTGAAGCGGAAGGCGGCGTTGGGGACGAGCAGCACATTGCGCTTGTCCGCGGTGACGATGTCCGCGGTGGCGGTCATGCCGGGCCGCAGCTGAAGCGTCGGGTTCGCCACGGTCAGGTCCGCGGCATAGGACACCACTTGCCCGCTGGTGCTGGTGCTCGAGGTGGTCGACGACGAGGACGAAGCCGTGGCGTTGCTGACCGTCAGGTTCGAGCCGAGGTCGACGCGCGTGATCGTCGCCGGGAAGCTGCGGCCGGGGAAAGCGTCGACGGTGAAATCGGCCTTCTGCCCGATCTGCACCTCGCCCACGTCGGCCTCGTCGATCGCCACCTCCAGCTTCATCTTGGAGAGGTCCTCCGCGATCACGAACAAGGTTGGCGTGTTGAACGAGGCGGCGACGGTCTGGCCGGGATCGACCTGGCGCGCCAGCACCACGCCGTTGACGGGCGAGCGGATGATCGCGCGCGCGCGCTGCGTCTGCGACTGCGACAGCGTCGCGCGCGCGGCGGCGACGTTCGCCTCGGCGACGCGCAGCGCCGCAGTGGCACGCTGCGCGTCGGCCTGCCCGGTCTGCAACTCGGTGCGCGACGGCACGCGTCCCTTCGACAGCTTGAACACCTCGTTGAGCCGGGCGAGCTGCGCCTGCGACTCCGCCACCGTGGCACGTGCCTGCGCCACCTGCGCCTCATTGGCGGCGAGCTGCGCCTGGCCGGCGCGGATCTGGTCGTCGATCTGCTCGGGATCGATCAGCGCGAGCGGCTGGCCCGCGCTGACGCGGTCGTTGACGTCGACCACTACCTTGGTGACGAGCCCGGAGAGCTGCGAGCCGACCGTCACCTGGTTGGTCGGCGCGAGCTTGCCCGTGGCGGAGACGGTGACGGTGAGGTCACCGCGCTTGGCCGTGGCGGTGGCGTAGCGCACCGGCTCCTCGCCGCCGAACACGCAGCGCGAGAGCAGCAGCAGCACCACGACCAGGCCGGCGAGCACCAGCACCCACTTGGCCCAGCGCCGCCACGCCGGCTGCGGCTGGACGCCCAGGAAGTCGTCGAGCTGTGTCTCGGGCATCAGGGCTGTCCGTCGCTGGGCGTGGTGAGGGGGGCGGGCGTCGGCGCGGGTTGAGCGAGCGTCGGCGCCGCGGCGGCGCGCGGCGGCGCCTCTGGGACCACGGCCGAGTCCCACCCGCCGCCCAGCGCGCCGAACAGCTGCACCAGCGCGGTCGCCGCGTCGGCCTGCGCCTGCGCCGCGCTGTTGCGCGTGCTGAGCAGCGTCGCCTCCTGCTGGCTGAGCGTGGTGAAGTCGGTCAGCCCGGTGCGATACTGGCTGCGCGACAGGATCGCGGCGTTGTTCGCTGCCTCATAGGCGATGGTCAGCTGCTCCTCGCGCCGCCGCGCGGTGTCGAGCGCCACCGCGGCATTCTCGACGTCCTCCAGCGCGGTCAGCACGATCGACTTATAGGCGGCGAGCGCGGCGTCGGCCGCGGCCTCCTGACCGCGCACCTGGCTGTTGAGCCGGCCGCCGTTGAAGATCGCCTGTGTGATGCCCGCGAACAGTCCGCCCGTGACGGTGTCGAGCAGGCTGCCGACGCCCGATGCGCGCGTGTTGATGTTCCCAGTGATCGCGAGATTGGGATAGAGCGCGGCCTTGGCGACGCCGATCTGCGCGGTCGCCGCGGCGAGCGTGCGCTCGGCCGCGCGCACGTCGGGCCGCTGGCGCAGCACGTCGGCGGGGATGCCGATGCCCGCGGGCGCAGCGCCGACCGGGATCGACCGCGCCGCCGCCAGCCGCGGCTTGAGCGCGCCCGGCGCCTGCGCGGTGAGCACGCCGATGCGCGAGACCGCGGCGTTATATTGCTGCTCGAGCGACGGGATCGTCGCCGCGGTCTGCGCGCGCTGCTGGCGCGCCTGCTCCTGGTCGAGCGACGAGACCAGCCCGGCCTGGACGCGGAAGCCCGCGATCTCGAGATTGTCGTCCTGCAGCGTCAAGCTGGCGCGCGCGTTGGCGAGCTGCGCCTGGTACAGCCGCGCGAGCACGTAGTTGCGTGCGACTTCCTGCTGCACCGACAGCAGCGTGGTCGCATAGTCGAAGCCCGAGGCCTGATATTGCGCGCGGCTCGCCTCGACGGTGCGGCGCACCTCGCCGAACAGGCCGAGCTGGTAGGAGGCGCTCAGCCCGACCGAATAATTGTCCGCGCCGCCGCCACCGACATTCTGCACGGTGCCGTCAGGGAGTGTGATCGTCTGGCCGCCGCCGCGCAGCGTCTCGGAGCGGCTGTAGCCGGTGTTGCCGCTCAGCGAGGGCAGCAGGTCGGCGCGGCTCTGCACCAGCGACTCGCGCGCCTGGCGCAGCCGCGCGATCGCCTGCGCGACGTCGAGGTTGGCGGTCGCGGCCTGGTCGACCAGCTCGCCGAGCACGGGGTCGTCGAAGCGCTGCCACCAGCGCGTGAGATCCTCGCGCGTCGGCGCGGCGGGGACGGAATAAGCGCTCGGCACGCCGAGCTCGGACGCCGACCGCGGCTGGTAATCGGGGCCGACACTGCAGCCCGCCAGCGCGAGCAGGGTCATCGCAAGGGTCGCACGCCTCATGCTGCGATGCATGAACATGCCCGCCGGGCGCGTCCAGCGTTAATGTGTCGCAAGATGTCGTGGGGGGTCCGTGCTGGGCGGGAGCCGTGGCAGCAGACGGCATCGTGACGGTGATGAACCTCGCCTTGGTGAGACACGGCTGACGAAAAGGGCGTCTTCCTGGACTCGTTTCAGGATCCACGGTGCCGCGTACGAGGAGCGTTAGGCGCTCGCGCGACGGTGGACTCTGAAACGAGTTCAGGATGACGGCCGAGAAAGGCTAGCGCATCTCGCACGCGAGATCGATCGCCTGTCCCCCCCCTCACTCCAGTTCGAGGATGACCTGATCCACCGCCAGGCTGTCGCCTGCCGCTGCGATGACCGTCTTCACCGTGGCGCTCTTCTCGGCGCGCAGGATGTTCTCCATCTTCATCGCCTCGACCACCGCGAGCGGCTGGCCGGCCTCGACCTTGTCGCCGACCGCGACATCGAGCCGGACGAGCAGCCCGGGCATCGGCGCGATCAGGAACTTGGACAGGTCGGGCGGCACCTTCTCGAGCAGATGCCGCGCATAGGGCGCGACCCGCGCGGGCAACACGCGCGCGACATGGCTGGCGCCGCGTGTCGTCAGCCGGAAACCGGTGCGCGTCGGCGCGATCCTGACCGACAGACGCGCCTCGTCCGCCAACTCCGCCTCGATCAGGCGATCGCCGGGCGTATATTCAATGCCGAGCTCGAGCGGCGCGCCATCGACGCTGATCGCGTCAGGCGAGACATGGACCTCATGATCAACGCCACCGATCCGCACCACCCAGTCGGCGGGTGGCTGGAGGCGGTGGCCGAGCTGACCCTCGATCCGCCGCGCGCGATCCGCCTGCGCGGTCGCGGCGAAGGCGCTGACGGCGGCGAGATCGCGCAGCAGCTCGGCGGAAGCGGGGGCGCCGTGGAAGCCGTCGGGGTATTCCTCGGCGATGAAGCCGGTGGTCAGCCGACCCTCGCGGAAGCGCGGGTGCTGCATCAGCGCCGACAGGAAGTCGATGTTGGTGCCCGGCCCCTCGATCTCGAAGGCGTCGAGCGCGGCGACCTGCGCATCGATCGCCGCCTCGCGCGTCGGCGCCCAGGTGATCAGCTTGGCGATCATCGGATCGTAGAACATGCTGACCTCGCCGCCCTCCGCGACACCGTCGTCGACGCGGACGATGGCTTGCGGTTCGGAGTGCTCTTCCCCCTCACCGTCATCCCCGCGCAGGCGGGGATCCAGAGACGCGACGTCCGCCGCCTTATCGGCGACACGGATTATGGATCCCCGCCTGCGCGGGGATGACGCCGGGTGGGGAGCGTCGGTGGCCGCCGGCGGATTGTAGCGCACCAGCCGCCCGATGCTCGGCAGGAAGCCGCGATACGGGTCCTCGGCATAGACGCGGTTCTCGATCGACCAGCCGTTGATCCCGACGTCGCTCTGCCCGAACGCCAGCGGCTCTCCGGCCGCGACGCGGATCATCTGCTCGACCAGATCGAGCCCGGTGATCTCCTCGGTCACCGGATGCTCGACCTGCAGCCGCGTGTTCATCTCGAGGAAGTAGAAGCTCTCGCCGGTCGTATCCGCGCCCGAGACGATCAGCTCCACGGTGCCGGCCGAATGATAGCCGACCGCCCGCGCCAGCGCGACCGCCTGCTCGCCCATCGCGGCGCGCATCTTCGGCGTGACGAACGGCGACGGCGCCTCCTCGACCACCTTCTGATGGCGGCGCTGCACCGAACATTCGCGCTCGTTCAGGTAGACGATGTTGCCGTGCTGGTCGCCGAGCACCTGGATCTCGATGTGGCGCGGGCTCTCGATGAACTTCTCGATGAAGACGCGGTCGTCGCCGAAGCTCGCCAGCCCCTCGCGCTTGGTCGCCTCGAAGCCCTCGCGCACGTCCTGCTCGCTCCAGGCGAGCCGCATCCCCTTGCCGCCGCCGCCGGCGGAGGCCTTCATCATTACCGGATAGCCGATCTCGCCCGCGATCCGAACCGCCTCGTCGGTGTCGGCGATCTCGCCGAGATAGCCGGGCACGACGTTGACACCGGCCTGCTTGGCCAGCTTCTTCGACTCGATCTTGTCGCCCATCGCCGCGATCGCGTTCGGCGGCGGGCCGACGAAGGCGATCCCCACCTCGGCACAGGCACGCGCGAAGCTCTCGCGCTCGGACAGGAAGCCGTAGCCGGGATGGATACAGTCGGCGCCGGTCTCCTTGGCGGCGAGCAGGATCAGCTCGGCCTTGAGATAGCTCTCCGCCGCCGGCGCCGGCCCCAGCCGCACCGCCTCGTCCGCCATCAGCACGTGCGGCGCGCGCGCGTCGGCATCGGAATAGACCGCAACGGTCTTGATCCCCATCCGCTTGGCGGTGCGGAACACGCGGCAGGCGATCTCGCCGCGGTTGGCGACCAGGATCTTCTTGAACACAGACCTCTCCTGCTTTCCCGCCGACGCGATGGGGCGATGGCGAGCGCTTGTCTTATCTGGTCGGCTGCCGCCGCTTATTCCGCCGCCTGCGCCAAGCGGCGCTCCGCCGCCATCGGCGTCACGCCCAGCTTGGCGAACAGCGCGGCGTCCTTGTAGTCGCCGGCGTTCCCTGCGGTCAGCAACTTGTCGCCGGTGAAGATCGAGTTGGCGCCCGCCATGAAGCACAACGCCTGCGTCGAGTCCGACATGCTCTCGCGCCCGGCCGACAGGCGCACCATGCTCGCGGGCATCGTGATCCGCGCCACCGCGACGGTGCGGACGAACTCGATCTCGTCGATCTTGGCCAGCGGCGTGTCGGCGAGCATGTCGCCGAGCACGGTGCCCTTGACCGGCACCAGCGCGTTGACCGGCACGCTGCCGGGATGCTCGGGCAGGGTCGCCAGCGCGTGGACGAAGCCGACGCGATCCTCGCGCGTCTCGCCCATACCGACGATGCCGCCGCAGCAGACGTTGATCCCGGCCGAGCGCACCGCGTCGAGCGTGTCGAGCCGCTCCTGGAAGGTCCGCGTCGTGATCACGTCACCGTAACGCTCGGGCGAGGTGTCGATATTGTGGTTGTAATAGTCTAGCCCTGCCGCGGCGAGCCGGTCGGCCTGGTGCGGCTCGAGCATGCCGAGCGTCATGCACGTCTCCATGCCCATGCCGCGGACGCCCTCGACCATGGCGACGATCGCGTCCATGTCGCGATCCTTGGGATTGCGCCACGCCGCGCCCATGCAGAAGCGGGTCGAGCCGTTGTCCTTCGCCTGCGCCGCCGCCTGCAGCACCGCGCGCACGTCCATCAGCTTGGTCGCCTTGACGCCGCTCTCCGCGCTGACCGACTGCGAGCAATAGCCGCAATCCTCCGGACAACCGCCGGTCTTGATCGACAGCAACGTGGAGAGCTGCACCTGCCCCGGCGCGTGATGCGCGCGGTGGACAGTCTGCGCCTGCCACATCAGCTCGTCGAACGGCAGGTCGAACAGCGCGGCGATCTCGTTCCGCGTCCAGTCGTTGCGTACCGCGCCCGTCACTTCGTCCACTGTATTCCCTTCAACTGCTGCGTTCGCGCGCGGGTCACCTTGGCCAGACATTGCGCCTGCGCCATCGGCTGAAGCGAGCCGCCGGCGAACTCGCCGCTCTCTAGCACGCATTGCTTGTCACGGAACTGGAGCCAGGCGCGCTGGCTGGCGAGCGCCGCCGCGGCATAGCCGAAGCCGCCGCCGCGTGAACCGTCGGCGGCGTCGCGCTTCTTCATGTCGGCGTAGAGCACGCGCCACGCCTGGGTCATCTGCGCGTCGGCCTGTTTGTAGGAGGCGCCGGCCTGCTGGTTCATCTGCGCCTGGGTCTGCGCCGCGGCGGGGGTGGCGACGAGCGCGAAGACCGCGAGCATGACGGCCCGTCCCGTCGTGTCCGGGGATCCATGCTTTCGGCGACGCGACGACCGATGGGTACCCGGCGCGGTGAACCCCGGAACACGTTCGGGATGACGATGGGGGGCGGGGCGCTCTGCCGCGTCGACGGGTGGATGGAGCAAGGACATCACGCGGCCTCCTCGTCGGGCGGCATATTGTGGCCGAGCAGGCGGAGCACCTCCTCCGCCGCCTGGATCAGGTTGGTACCGGGGCCGAAGATCGCCTGCACGCCGGCCTCGCGCAACATGTCATAGTCCTGCGCGGGGATGACGCCGCCCGCGATCACCTTGATGTCGGCGCGTCCGGCCTCGCGTAGGTGGCCGATCAGTTCGGGGATCAACGTCTTGTGCCCGGCGGCGAGGCTGGAGGCGCCGACCACGTCGACGTCCTTTTCGAGCGCGAGCGCGCTCGCCTCCTTCGGTGTCTGGAACAGCGGGCCTGGCACGACCTCGAAGCCGAGATCGCCGAACATGCTGCTGACGAGGTTGGCGCCGCGATCGTGGCCGTCCTGCCCCATCTTGGCGACCAACATGCGGGGCTTGCGGCCGAGACGCCGCTCGGTCGCCTCGACACCGCGGACGAGCCGCGCCCAGCGCTCGTCGTCGGCATACGCGCCGCCATAGACGCCCTTGACCGGCTTGGGTTGCGTGCCGAAGCGGCCGAACACATCCTCCATGGCGGCCGAGATCTCGCCGAGCGTCGCGCGCGCGCGGGCGGCGTCGACCGCGAGGGCGAGCAGGTTGTCGGAGCCGCGCGCGCCCTCGCGCAGCGCGTCGAGCGCGCGTTGGCACGCCGCCTCGTCGCGCGCCGCCTTCACCACGGCGATGCGCCGCACCTGCGCCTCGCGCACCGCGACATTGTCGACGTCGAGGATGTCGATCGGTGCCTCGCC
The DNA here is from genome assembly GCF_019429485.1 of Sphingomonas citri. Taxonomy (GTDB): domain Bacteria; phylum Pseudomonadota; class Alphaproteobacteria; order Sphingomonadales; family Sphingomonadaceae; genus Sphingomonas; species Sphingomonas citri. The sequence goes on from NZ_JAHXZN010000001.1 coordinate 674,389, forward strand.
CGCCAGCCGGTATTTGTTGACGCCGACGATCACGTCCTCACCGCGGTCGACCCGCGCCGCGCGCGCCGCCGCGGCCTCCTCGATCATCGCCTTGGGCCAGCCGGCCGCGACCGCCTTGGCCATGCCGCCCTCGCGCTCGACTCGTTCGATGATGTCCCAGGCGCCGTCGACCAGGCTCTTGGTCAGGCTCTCGACGTAATAGCTGCCGCCGAGCGGATCGACGACCTTGGTCATCCCCGTCTCTTCCTGCAGCACGATCTGCGTGTTGCGCGCGATCCGCGCGGAGAAGTCGGTGGGCAGCGCGATCGCCTCGTCGAGCGCGTTGGTGTGGAGCGACTGGGTGCCGCCCAGCATCGCCGCCATCGCCTCGATCGTGGTGCGCATCACGTTGTTGTAGGGGTCCTGCTCGGTCAGCGACACGCCGCTGGTCTGGCAGTGGGTGCGCAGCATCTTGGAGCGCTCGTCCTTGGCGCCGAGCTGCGTCATCGCGCGATGCCACAGCACCCGCGCGGCGCGCAGCTTCGCCACCTCCATGAAGAAATTCATGCCGATCGCGAAGAAGAAGCTCAAACGTCCAGCGAACTTGTCGATGTCGAGCCCGCTGGCGACGCCGTATTTCACATAGTCGATGCCGTCGGCGATGGTGAAGGCGAGCTCGTGGAGCTGCGTCGCCCCCGCCTCCTGCATATGATAGCCGCTGATCGAGATGCTGTTGAACTTGGGCATCTCGCGCGACGTATAGGCGAAAATGTCCGAGATGATCCGCATGCTCGGCTCGGGCGGGTAGATGTACGTGTTGCGGACCATGAACTCCTTGAGGATGTCGTTCTGGATGGTCCCGTCGAGCAGCTTGCGCTCGACGCCCTGTTCCTCGCCCGCGACGATGAAGAAGGCGAGGATCGGTATCACCGCGCCGTTCATCGTCATGCTGACCGACATCTGATCGAGCGGGATGCCGTCGAAGAGGATCTTCATGTCCTCGACGGTGTCGATCGCGACCCCGGCCTTGCCGACGTCGCCGGTGACGCGCGGATGGTCGCTGTCATAGCCGCGGTGTGTCGCGAGATCGAAGGCGACGCTGAGCCCCTTCTGCCCCGCGGCGAGGTTGCGCCGGTAGAAGGCGTTCGATTCTTCCGCGGTGGAGAAGCCGGCGTACTGACGGATCGTCCACGGCCGGCCCGCGTACATCGATGCGCGCACGCCGCGCGTGAACGGCGCGAAGCCCGGCAGGCCCGGATCCCAGCCCTCGACATCGGCGACGGTATAGAGCGGCTTGACGTCGATCCCTTCCGGCGTGTGCCAGGTCAGGTCCCTGCCCTTCACCTCCCGCGCGGCGGCGTCCTGCCAGTCGGCATGACTCGGTCGCGTCGTCGGCTCGGGCGCGGCGGTGGGCTCGCGGGTGCTGCCGGCGTCCTCGCCGAGGTTGGTCTCCATCTCGGCCATGTCAGGCGCCCTTGAACGCGGGCGCGCGCTTCTGCAGGAACGCCGAGCCGCCCTCGACCGCGTCGGCGGTGCCGCGCATCGCGCGCTGGTCCTCGGCCTCGCGCGCGAGCGCGGTGGCGAGGTCGCTCTCCAGCGCGGCGTGCAGCCCGCGGCGGATCGCGCCCAACGCCACCGTCGGCCCGGCGGCGAGCCGCTCGGCCAGACCGAAGGCGGCGGCGTCCAGGTCGATATCGGCGACCAGTCTGTGGATCATGCCCCAGTCGAGCGCCTTGGCGGCGAGCACCCGCTCGCCCAGCAGCATCATCTCCGCGGCGCGCGCACGCCCTATCAATCGCGGCAGCAGCCAGCTCGCGCCGCCGTCGGGAACGAGCCCGATGTTGACGAAGGCCTGGAGGAAATAGGCGGTGTCGCTGGCGACGCAGAGGTCGGCGGCGAGCGCGAGGCTGCACCCGATGCCCGCCGCCGGTCCGCGTACCGCACTCACCACGGGCACTCGCGCCTCGGCGACGGCGAGGATCCCGGGGTTGTAGGACTGGGTCAGTGCCGCGTGCGTCGCCGCGCCGGGATCGTCGCTGGCCAGCGCGCCCGCGCCGACGTCGGCGCCCGAGCAGAAGGCGCGACCGGCGCCCTTGATCAGAACCGCGCGCGCCGTGCCGACATCGGCGAAGGCGGCGGTGATCGCCTCGAACATCGCGGGAGGGGCGGCGTTGAGCCGGTCCGGTCGGTTCAGCGTCAGCACCAGCACGTCGCCGCGCCGCTCGGTGAGGATCATCGCCGGCTTAGTCATGCGGGTCTCCGTGCGGCATCTCCATCAGCTCGACGAGCACGCCGCCCATGTCGCGCGGGTGGACGAAAACGATAGGCGTGCCGTGCGCGCCGATCCGCGGCTCGCCCAAAACGGTCGCCCCCTGCGCGGTGAGATGCGCCACCGCGGCGTGGATGTCGGGCACCTCGAAGCAGACGTGATGCTGGCCGCCCGCCGGGTTCCTGCGCAGGAAGCCGGCGATCGGTGACGCATCGTCATAAGGCTGGATCAGCTCGATTTGCGTGTTGGGCGCATCGACGAAGCAGACGCGCACGCCCTGCGCGGGCAGGTCGAACGGTTCGCCGATCACGCTCGCGCCGAGCAGCGTGCGGTACGTCTCGACCGAGCGCTCGATCGAGGGCGTCGCGATGCCGACATGGTTGAGGCGGCCGAGGTCCATCGCAAGCGTCACCCTTCCAGTCGCGGCGCCGGGCGGCCGGTCCGCATCTCCTCGAACGTTTCCAGCCGGACGACGCGACGATCGATCGCGATCATCGCATTAGCCATCTGCTTCATCTGCCCGCGAGTTTCGCGCAGCTCATCTTCGAGCCGCTCCACCTTAGCCTGCAGCAAAAGCACCGACTGGATGGTCTTCATCGCATCGGCGATCATGCTCATCCGAACAGGCCCGCCTGGCGCATCATCGCGTTGATCTCATCGCGTGTCTCACGCAGGCCGTCGATCGAGCGGTCGAGACTCGCATGAATCCGCGGTAGCGCATCGTTCAGTTCCTCGACCAGCAACTCCAACCGCGATCCGTCGTCCATCTCTCCGTCAAGCAGATATCGGCTCGACGCCTCGCGCAGCAAATGGCCCACCGACTGCCTGCTGGACGCGGCGAAAGCTTCAAGCGCAGCCTTGTGTTCGGGGGTGGTCAGAAAGGTCACGCGTTCGGTCTGCATGGATCGCCTCCTTCACATGACCTTATAATATGCAGGGAGCTACTCACAACGGAATGTTGTCGTGCTTCTTCCAAGGGTTCTCCAGTGACTTGCCGCGCAGCTTGCGCAGCCCGAGCGCGATGCGGCGACGGGTGGAGTGCGGCTGGATCACCTCGTCGACGAAGCCCTTGCTCGCCGCGACGAAGGGATTGGCGAAGCGCGCCTCATACTCGGCGGTGCGCTCGGCGATCTCCTCGGGCGTGCGGCCGCGGAAGATGATCTCCACCGCGCCTTTCGCCCCCATCACCGCGATCTCGGCGGTCGGCCAGGCGTAATTGAGGTCGCCGCGCAGGTGCTTCGACGCCATCACGTCGTACGCGCCGCCATAGGCCTTGCGCGTGATCACGGTGATCTTGGGCACGGTCGCCTCGGCATAGGCGAAGAGCAGCTTGGCGCCGTGCTTGATGATGCCGTTATGCTCCTGCGCCGTACCGGGCAGGAAGCCGGGCACGTCGACGAAGGTCACGATCGGGATCTCGAAGGCGTCGCAGAAGCGCACGAAGCGCGCCGCCTTGCGGCTGGCGTTGATGTCGAGCACGCCCGCCAGCACGATCGGCTGATTGGCGACGATGCCGACGGTGCGCCCCTCGATCCGCCCGAAGCCGCACAGGATGTTGGCGCCGTGCGCCGGCTGGATCTCGAAGAAGTCGCCCTCGTCCACCACCTTCCGGATCAGCTCGTGCATGTCGTAGGGCTGGTTGGCGTTGGCGGGGACGAGCGTGTCGAGGCTCGGCTCGATCCGGTCCCAGGCGTCGGCGGTGGGTCGCTCGGGCGCCGCCTCGCGGTTCGACGCCGGCAGGAAGTCGATGAAATCGCGCGCGGCGAGCAGCGCCTCGATGTCGTCCTCGAACGCCACGTCGGCGACGCTGGTCTTGGTGGTGTGCGTCACCGCGCCGCCGAGTGCCTCCTGCGTGACCACCTCGTTGGTCACGGTCTTCACCACGTCGGGGCCGGTGACGAACATGTAGCTCGAATCCTTCACCATGAAGATGAAGTCGGTCATCGCCGGCGAATAGACCGCCCCGCCCGCGCACGGCCCCATGATCAGGCTGAGCTGCGGCACCACGCCGCTGGCGAGCACGTTGCGCTGGAACACCTCGGCATATCCGCCGAGGCTCGCGACGCCCTCCTGGATGCGCGCGCCGCCGCTATCGTTGAGGCCGATCACCGGCGCGCCGACCTTCATCGCCATGTCCATGACCTTGCAGATCTTCTGTGCGTGCCGCTCCGACAGCGAGCCGCCGAAGACGGTGAAATCCTGGCTGAACACGAACACCAGCCGGCCGTTGATCGTGCCCGAGCCGGTGACGACGCCGTCGCCCGGGATCACCTGCTCCGCCATGCCGAAGTCGACGCAATTGTGCTCGACGAACATGTCGACTTCCTCGAAGCTGCCCTCGTCGAGCAGCACGTCGAGCCGCTCGCGCGCGGTCAGCTTGCCCTTGGCGTGCTGCGCGGCGACGCGCTTCTCGCCACCTCCGGCTCGGGCGGCGGCGCGGCGGCGTTCCAGCTCGGCGATGGTCGAGGACATGCAGCTCTCCCGTGACGTGCGAGCGTCGTCCTGCCCGCCACGGCGCGCGCGCGCAAATGCGAAGTTGCGAACTTGCGAAGCATGGCCTTGCGAACTAGGCCGATGCGATGAGACAACGGCTCTACGCCGGCGCCGCGCTGCGCGACCTGCGTCGCGCCGCCGGCCTCACCCAACGCGCCATGGCGCAGCGGCTGACGCTGTCAGTGAGCTATCTGTCGCAGCTCGAGGGCGACGAGCGTCCGCTCACCGGTGCGGTGCTCGCCGCGCTCGCGCGCCACTTCCCGACCGCGCTGGCGCAGATCGAGGGCGAGGTGCCGGCGCGCCGCCTCGCCGCGCTGGCGCAGGCGCTGGCCGATCCCGCCGTCGCGCCGATGCCGCCCGACGAGGTCGCGCGCCTCGCCGAGCAGAGTCCCGACTTGGCCGACCGGCTGATCGCGCTCCACGCCGCCAAGCGCGCCGCGGACGCGCGTGCCGCGCTCGCCGAGGAAGCGATGACCGCCGGCGCGGGCGCACGGCTGCCGTGGGAAGCGGTGCGCGACTGGTTCCACGAGGCGGGCAATTACGTCGACCCGCTCGACCGCGCCGCGGAGGCGCTCGCCGGCGAGCAGGGCGGCGCGGGCAACGGCGAGTGGGTCGACGCGGCGCTGCGCGCGCAGGGGATCGCGATCGCGACCGACCAGCACGACGACGCCGCCCTCGCGCGCTTCGACGGCGCACGACTGACGCTCGCCGCGGCGCTCCCGGCCGAGAGCCGGCGTTTCCTGATCGCGCACCGCCTCGCCGCGCTCGTCTTCGCCGCGCCGATCGACGCGATCGTCGCCGCCGCGCCGCTCGTGCAGGACGAGGCACGCCGGCTGCTCGCTACCGGGCTAGCCAATTACGCCGCGGGCGCGCTGCTGATGCCCTACCGCGCCTTTCGCGCCGAGGCGCGACGCGTGCGCCACGACATCGACCGGCTCGCCCGTCGCTTCGCCACCAGCTTCGAGCAGACCTGCCATCGCCTCTCGACGCTGCAGCGCCCCAGTGAGGAGGGCATCCCTTTCTATTTCTGCCGCGTCGACATGGCGGGCAACATCACCAAGCGTCACTCGGCGACGCCGCTCCAGTTCGCGCGTTTCGGGGGTGCCTGCCCGCTGTGGCATGTCCATGAAGCCGCCGCGATCCCCGATCGGATCCTGGTCCAGCTCGCCGAGACGCCCGACGGCGCGCGCTACGTCTCGCTCGCCAAGGGGCTGGTCAAGCCGTCGGGCCAATTCGCGCGCAGCCCGCGGCGCTACGCGGTGCTGCTCGGCTGCGAGGCGCGCCACGCCCCCGACTTCGTCTACGCCGACGCGGTCGACCGGCGCGGCGCGGCGACCCCGATCGGCATCAGCTGTCGCCTGTGCCCGCGTGTCGACTGCGACCAGCGCGCCTTCCCGCCGACCGATCGCGCCATCGCGATCGATCCCGCGGAGCGGCGCGCGGTGCCATATCGGGTGATGTGAGCGGTGCCATCGGCAAGAAGGGAGTGGCGGGCTCGAGCGGCTATCTCCTGGCATCGTCTTGGACTTGTTCCAAGATCCACTGACCCGCGCGAGTAACGCTTTCGGCGTAAGCGGCGCGGTGGATCCCGGACCAAGTCCGGGATGACGGTCAGGGCGAAGAAGCCAGTGCTTAGTCATTGATCCGCGTCAGTCGGCAACCATCGCAGGGAACGCGCCGCCCCGTTCGCCCGTATCCCTCTCACTACTCACCCGCGGGAGAACGCATCCATGGCGCTCAGCCCGCGCCTGTCCGGTCAGGTCGCGGCGCGCGCGCACCACTCGTCCGCCGCCAAGCTCTTGCGCAAGATCGAGCCCTTCTTCGCGATCGGTCAGGTCTCGGGCGGGCCGCTGCTGCTCGCCTCGCTGATCGCGCTGGTGGCGATCAACTCGCCGTGGAGCGCGGACTATGCGCGGCTGTGGGACCGGCCGCTGCGGATCAGCTACGGCAGCTGGGCGATCGAGCGCTCGGTCGCCGAATGGGTCAACGACGCGCTGATGCCGCTGTTCTTCCTGATCATCGGCACCGAGGTGAAGCGTGAATTCGTCAAGGGTTCGCTGAGCTCGTGGCAGACCGCGGTGTTCCCAGTCGCGGGCGCGATCGGCGGGTTGGTGGTGCCGGTCGGCCTCTATCTTGCCTTCAACTACGGCACGCCGACGCAGCACGGCTGGGGCGTGGTGGCGGCGATGGACACCGCCTTCAGCCTCGCGATCGTGGCGATGTTCACCACCCGCCTGCCGCCGGCGGTCCGCGCGGTGCTGCTCGCCTTCGCCGCGATCGACGACGTCTTCGGGCTGCTCGTCATCGCGGTGGCTTATACCGAGACCTTGCAGCCGTGGTTCCTGCTGCTCGCCGCGATCGGCTATGCCGCGATGATGGTGTTGCTGCGGCTGCGCTGGGTGGCGCCGATCCTCTACATAGCGTGCGGTCTGGTGGTATGGGTCGGCGTGCTCGGCTCGGGCGTCCACCCGACCATCGCGGGCGTAGCGATAGGGCTGCTGCTGCCGACCAGTTCGCGCCTGTCGGAGAAGCGCTTCGTCGAGCGCGTGCAGAAGCCGGTCGACCAGCTCAAGGCCGCGCAGGCCGCGGCCGAGCGCGCGCGCGACGACGAAGAAGCCGAGCAATATCGGGAGAAAGCACAGCAGCGGCTCGGCTATCTGCACGAGATGGCGGCGGCGACCGATGAAGCGGCGGAGCGGCTGGTGCGCATTCTCACGCCCTGGGTGTCGTACATCGTGCTGCCGCTGTTCGCGCTGTCGAACGTGCGGATCCACTTCTCGGCGGCGCTGGTCGGCGACGCGGTGCAATCGCCGCTGGCGCTCGGCATCGTGGTCGGGCTGGCGCTAGGGAAGCCGGTGGGCTTCCTCGCGGCGACGTGGCTGGCGACCCGACTTGGCCAGGCGCGCTTGCCCGACGGCGTGACGTGGCGCATGGTGCTGGGCATCGGCGCCGTGGCGGGTATCGGGTTCACCATCTCGCTGTTCATCGCCGAACTCGCCTTCGCCGAGGCCGAACTGACCGAGATGGCCGCGCTCGCGGTGCTGGCGGCGTCGCTGGTGTCGGGCCTGTTCGGCTACGGCGTGCTGTGGCACGCAGCGTCCGTCGCCGAGGCGAATGCAGTGGAAGCGGGAGGCTAACGCAAGGCAGCCTGTCCGTGCGCGCCCGTTCACCTGCGCGGCGGGTTAGGACAGCGAGCAGCAGGAGCCTCACTCATGTCCGACAATCGCGCCAACGCCGGCGAAGGCGCCGACCCCGCCACCGACATCGACCAGCAGAATGACGGCACCACCACCGAGGATCTTGCCAAGCGCGGCACCGGTCAGAGCCGCGCGGGTGCGGGCGAAGGGCCGGACGCGGACGCGAACGACGAGGCGATCGACCAGGACGAGCGCGACTGACCGGCGCTACGCCGCTTCGTCGTACTGCACGCCCGCCGCGGCGGCGAGCAGCCGCTTCTCCAGCGCACGCTGCCGTGCGCCGGCCGCGAGCTTGTCGCCGGTGAGGTCGGTCAGGTAGAAGACGTCGACCGCGCGCTCGCCATAGGTGGCGACATGCGCCGAGTGGATCGTCACCTTCGACAGGAAAAGCGCGTGCGCCAGTTGGTTGAGCAGCGCCGGCCGATCCCGCGCCGCCACCTCCACCACGGTGAAGCGGTTGGAGGCCTTGTTGTCGACCAGCACGTTGGGCTCGATGCGGAAGGCGTCGGCGCGTGCGCGCGGCAGCGGCTTGGCGCGCAGGCGGTCGGTCAGCTTGCCGCGCCCCGCCAGCGCGTCCTCGATCGCGGTCTTGAGCCGCTCGAGCTGCCCCGCCTCGTCGAACGGCCGGCCGAGCGGGTCCTGCACGAGGAAATTGTCGAGCGCCATGCCGTCGCGGGTGGTGTGGATGCGCGCGTCGATGATGTTGCCGCCGGCGACGTGGATCGCGCCGGCGATGCGGCTGAACAGCCCGGGATGATCGGCGGCATAGACCGTGACCAGCGTCGCGCCGCGCTCGGGATAGACCTGCGCGTCGATTGACAGCAAAGCGTCGCCCGCGCGCGCCACGAAGGCGGCGTTGTGCGCGAGCACGTCGCCCGGCTCGGCGATCCAATAGGCCTCGGGCAGGCGGTGCGCGTAGGCGGCGAGTTCGGCCTCGCTCCAGTTCATCGCCGCGCGCAACCCGTCCTGCTTGGCGAGCAGCCGCTCGCCGCGCCCCTTCTGCTTGTGGCCGAGCCGCAGCACCTCCTCGGCGCGGTCGTACAGGTCGCCGAGCAACTGGCCCTTCCACCCGTTCCATGTCCCCGGACCGACCGCCTTGATGTCGACCACGGTGAGCACCAGCAGCAGCCGCAGCCGCTCGGGGCTCTGCACCACCTCGGCGAAATCGAGGATGGTCTTGAAGTCGGTGAGGTCGCGGCGGAAGGCGGTGGCGCTCATCAGCAGGTGGTGGCGTACCAGCCACGCCACCGTCTCGGTCTCCGCCGGGCTGAGTCCGAAGCGCGGGCCGAGCCGCTCCGCCACCTCGGCGCCGAGGATCGAGTGGTCGCCGCCGCGTCCCTTGGCGATGTCGTGGAGGAAGACCGCGACGTACAGCACGCGGCGCGACACGATCTGCTCGATCACCGCGCTGGGCAGCGGGTGCTCCTCGGCGAGCTGACCATGCTCCAGTCGGCTGAGCAGGCCCAGCGCGCGGATGGTGTGCTCGTCGACGGTGTAATGGTGATACATGTCGAACTGCATCTGCGCGACCACCCGCGCGAAATCGGGCACGAATTGGCCAAGCACGCCGGCCTCGTTCATCCAGCGCAGTGCCAGCTCAGGGTCGGCGTCGCCCGCGAGCAGCTCCAGGAATGCGGCGTTGGCGCGCGGATCGCGCCGCACCGTCGCTGCCAGCTTGGCGTCACGCGTGGCGGCGCGCATCGCGAGTGGGTGGATCTCCTTCGCCTCGCGCGCGGCGAGCGCGAACAGCTCGACCAGCCGCACGGGATCGGCGCGGAGGAACTCGTCGTCGGGCAACGCGATCCGGCCGCCGTCGACGGTGAAGCCGTGGAGCTTGCGCGGCGCGCGGCGCAGGCGTGGCAGGCCGTAGCGCCGCTTCGGCGCGAACCGCTCCTCGAGGTGGGCCAGGAACAGCCCGGTGAGCGAGCCCACCGCCTTGGCCTGGAGGAAGTAGAATTGCATGAAGCGCTCGACCGCCGGCTTCCCCGGTCGCGCCGCGTAGCGCATCCGCTCGGCGATCTCGCGCTGATAGTCGAAGGTCAGCCGGTCCTCGGCGCGCCCGGCGATCAGGTGGAGGTGGCAGCGCACCGCCCAGAGGAAATTGTCGGCGCGGTGGAAGGCGCGATATTCGGTGCGGGTGAACAGGCCGATGTCGACCAGCTCGGCGGCGCGCTGGACGTCGTAGACATATTTGCCGATCCAGAAGAGCGCGTGCAGGTCGCGCAGCCCGCCCTTCCCTTCCTTAACGTTGGGTTCGACCACGTAGCGCGTATCCCCCATGCGGACGTGGCGCGCGTTGCGCTCGGCCAGCTTGTCGGCGATGAACTGGCGCTCGGTGCCGTGCCGCACGTCGTCGTGGAAGCGCTTCGCCGCGTCGGCGTAGAGCGCCTCGTCGCCCCAGACGTAGCGCCCCTCCAGCAACGCGGTGCGTACCGTGACGTCGGCCTTGGCCTGACGCACCATCTCGTCGAGCGAGCGGCTGGAATGGCCGATTTTCAGCCCCAGGTCCCACAAGGTGTAGAGCATCGACTCGATCACCTGCTCGGCCCAGGGCGTCTGCTTGCCGGGCGTGAGGAAGCCGATGTCGACGTCCGAGAAGGGCGCCATCTCGCCGCGACCGTAGCCGCCCACCGCGATCAGCAGCAGCCGCTCGCCCGCGGTCGGGTTGTGGACCGGGTAGAGCCGCTGCGTCGTCACCTCGGCGAGCACGATCAGCAGCTGGTCGACCAGATAGGCCTGGGCGTTGGCCGCCTCGAGCCCGCGCGACGGCGACGCGGCGAGCCGGCGGGCGATCTCGGCGCGGCCGGCGTCGAGCGCCTCGCGCAGCAGTTGGCTCAGCCCGCGGCGCAGCGTCGCGGGATCGTCGCCCGGCAGCGTCGCGGCGGCCTCGACGAGCGCGCGACGGCTGACGATCGCGCGGCGGTGGGGTAGATGGTCGAAACGCCCGGTCATGCGCGCCAGATAGGTCAATCGAGCCGCCGCGTCGCCCCCTTCTGCCGAGCGATCCGGCCCCTCGCGCGAGGACGGCGAGCGCTCAGGCGAACAACGCCGCGAACGCGCGTTCGAACCGCGGTGCCGCTGCCTTGGCGAGCAGCTTGAGCGCGTGCATATCGGAGAGGAGCGCGATCGCCCTGGCATCGCCCTTGGCGATCGTGCGCACGCGCCCGCGATAGTCCGTCTCGTCCCCCATCGACGCGCCGATCGACAGTCGCTTCATATCTGATCATCCGGTCGAGGAAGTCCTCGACGTTGGTGGCGCCGGCCTCGGTGATGGCGACCCGAGCATCAGCAGCTTGCGGAGGAGCACGCCGAACTTCTCGCCCCAATCTTCTCGGACTCCAGGCGCAGGTCGGACGTGGTCTGGTTGACGCTCCCGATCGCGAAGAGTTTCGCGTCGCGCAACCGCGGCGCGAGCAGGTGAGCGGCCACCGTCGTCTTGCCGATTGTGCCCGTCTCATTGATGACCGCCACTCTCACCCGCCATTCCCCAGACCTGACGGCGGCCGCGATCCGAGATCGCCGCGTCTCGCCACCCGGGCACCGCGCGGTGCGGATAACCTCCTTCAATCGTGACCGTTATCAATCTACGCTGAGCGCATGGCGGCACAGAGCGAGCACGCGCGATTGGCGCAGGCGGGATATGAGGCGTTGCAGCGCGGCGACGCGAGCGCGGCACGCGACGCGTTCGAGCGCGTCGCCGCTGCCGGGGTGGCGACGCCGCAGCTATGGCTGCTGCTTGCCCAGGCGCGCGCCGGTACTGGCGCCGAGCGAGGTGCAGTCGCTGACGCGCTCGATCGCGTGCTCGCTGCCGAGCCGCGCCACCGCCAGGCACTGGTGCTGCGCGGCGACTATGCCCAGGACGATCGCGCCGCCTGCTCCTTCTACGCGCTGGCCTTGTCGGGAGCGCCCGAGACAGAGCGCGCGCAGCCGCTGCTCCGCGCGGCGCAGGATCGGCTCGCGGCGGCGTCACGGCGCTTCGCCGACCATCTGCGCGCCGAGGTGGCGGGCACGGACGCGGGCCCGCGCTTCAACGAGGCAGTGGCCCTGGTGACGGGCGAGAAGCAGCTGTTCCTCCAGCAGCCTACGAGCTTCTTCTTCCCCGGCCTGCCGCACCGCCAGTTCTTCGACGCGGCGGAGTTCGATTGGGCGCCGGCGCTCGTCGCCGCCGCGCCGGCGATCCGCGCCGAGCTGGAGGAGTTGATCGCGAGCGGCAGCGGCTCCGCCCCCTATGTCCAGGCCGACCCGACCCGCGCCAGCCGTGGCCACGCGCTGCTCGACGATCCACGCTGGAGCGCCTTTCACCTGCTCGAGAACGGCGTGCCGCATGCCGCGAACGCGCCGCGCTGCCCGGCGACGCTCGCCGCGCTGGCCGCCGCACCGCTGCCGCACATCGCGGGGCGCTCACCGATGGCGCTCTTCTCGGTGCTGCGACCGCACACCCACATCCCGGCGCATAACGGAATGCTCAACACGCGGCTTATCGTCCACCTGCCGCTGATCGTGCCCGAGCGCTGCCGCCTGCGCGTCGGCAACGAGGAGCGCGCGGTGCGCGCCGGCGAGCTGATGATCTTCGACGACTCAATCGAGCACGAGGCGTGGAACGACAGCGACGAACCGCGCGTGGTGCTGCTTTTTGAAATATGGCGCCCTGAGCTGACCGCGGCCGAGCGTGCCGGGCTAACCACGCTGTTCAGCGCGGTCGGACTGTACGACGGCGGGCAGTAGCGGGCGTCCTTTGCCGGGTGCTTCTCGCGTACGCAGGCGGCGGGCGCGCTGCGCCTCACATCTGAGGACGGGGGCGCGGTTCCGCCCTCACAATCCCGCCAGCACCGCCTCGCCCATCGCGGCGGTGGTCGCGTCGCCGCCCATGTCCGGCGTGCGCAGCTCGCGCCCCAGCGCCGCCGCGACCGCCGCCTCGACGCGGTCCGCCGCCGCGTCCTGCCCGAGCGAGTGGCGCAGCAGCATCGCCGCCGACAGGATCGCGGCGCACGGATTGGCCTTGCCCTGCCCCGCGATATCGGGCGCCGAGCCGTGGATCGGCTCGTACAGCCCCTTGCCCGCTCCATCCAGCGCGGCCGAGGGCAGCATGCCGATCGAGCCGACGCACATGCTCGCCTGGTCGGAGAGGATGTCGCCGAACAGATTGCCCGTCACGATCGTGTCGAACGCGCCCGGGTTGCGCACCAGCTGCATCGCGGCATTATCGACGTACATGTGGGTCAGCTCGACCTGCGGATAGTCCACCGCCACCTCCATCACCACGTCGCGCCACAGCTGCGACGTCTCCAGCACATTGGCCTTGTCGACCGAGCAGAGCTTGCCGCGCCGCTTGGCGGCGGTCTCGAAGCCGACGCGCGCGATGCGGCGCACCTCGTCCTCGTCGTAGCGCATCAGGTCATGCCCCTCGCGCTTCCCCGCCGGCGTGGTGCCACGCCCCTTGGCACCGAAATAGACGTCGCCGTTGAGCTCGCGCACGATCACCAGGTCGATCGCCCGCGCCACCTCGGGCTTGAGCGTGGAGGCGTCCTCCAGGCCGGGGAAGATCCGTGCCGGGCGCAGGTTGGCGAAGGTGCCGAGATGCTTGCGGATGCCGAGGATCGCCTGCTCGGGGCGCAGCGCGCGCTCGAGCGAGTCGAACGCCGGGTCGCCCACCGCGCCGAACAGCACCGCCGCGGCGCGATCGGCCAGCGCCAGCGTCTCCGGCGGCAGTGGATGGCCGCTGGTGCGATAGGCCGCGCCGCCGACAGGCGCCTCCTCGAAGCGGAGGCCGAGGTCGAGCGCCTCGAGCACGCGGCGCGCCTCGCGCGTCACTTCGGGGCCGATGCCGTCGCCGGGCAGGATCGCGATCAGGGTGGAGTCGGTCATGCCGCACCGCATGGCGCGGCGCGCGCGCTCACGCAACCGCCCGCGCGAGCCGCGCCACCAGCCGCTCGCGCGCGGCGAGCAGGTCGCGGCGGCGATCGACCAGCACGTCGCGCGCGAGGAAGTGTCCGGTGAGCGTCATCGCGGCGAGCACCTCGTCCCAGCTCGCCACCCCGCCCGAGAGCAGGAACGGCGGCAGCGCGAGCAGCCGCGCTTCATAGCCAAGCGCGCCGGAGCGGCTCACCGCGGCGCCGCTGCGCGGGCTGACATAAGCGAGGTCGTCGCGCGCCCCGGTGACGGTGCAGCCGCTCAGGTCGAGCCCGAAACCGAGCTCGGCGAGCAGCAGCAGCTCGTAGCGGGCGACGCTGCCGGCCCAGCCCTGCGCGCTCGGCGCCGCCTCGATCGCGTCGAACACCGCGGCGAGCGCGTCGTGCAGCCGCGGATAAGGCTGCGCCTCGGGCAAGGCGCCCGCGGTGAGCGCGCACAGCCATTCGATCGCGGCGGCCGGCAGCGGCTGGGCGAACAGCGGCGCGCGGCTGTGCACCAGCTCGACGGTGAGCGCGGCGAGCTGCTCGTCGCTGCGTGCGCGCCAGTCGCCGCGGACGACGTTGCCCGGCTGGAGCGACGGCCGCAGCCGGCGCGAGTGCCCGCCGCGGACATAGCCGGGGCGCACCCCGTCGTCGCGGGTGAAACCGCGCACCACCGCGCCATGCTCGCCGTGCGCGCGGGCGGAGAGGACCAAGGCGTCGGCGGCGAGATGCATGACAACGAGATAGGGCGCCGCTCGCGCGGCCGACAACCCTAGCGCGCGTGGTAGAAGTCGTAGACCTGCTGCGCCACCGCCGCGCTCACGCCCGGCGCCTTGCGCAGGTCCTCCAGGCTGGCGTTGCGCACCGCGCGGCCGGTACCGAAGTGCATCAGCAATGCCTTCTTGCGAGCGGGACCGATGCCGGGAACCTCGTCGAGCGGGCTGGCGCCGATCGCCTTGGCGCGCTTGGCGCGATGCGCGCCGATGGCGAAGCGGTGGACCTCGTCGCGCAGCCGCTGGAGATAGAAGAGCAACGGCGAGTTGACCGGCAGCGTCAGCTCGCGCCCGTCCATCAGGTGGAACACCTCGCGCCCCTCGCGGCCGTGGTGCGGCCCCTTGGCGACGCCGACGAGGCACACGTCCTCGATCCCGAGATCCTCCAGCACCGCCTTAGCGGCGTTGAGCTGGCCGCGCCCGCCGTCGAGCAGCACCAAATCGGGCCAGGCCTCGCCGTCGCGGTCCGGGTCCTCCTCCAGCGCGCGCGCGAAGCGGCGCTGGAGCACCTCGCGCATCATCGCATAATCGTCGTCGGTCGCGGCCTGCTTGATGTTGAACTTGCGATACTGACCCTTGCGGAACCCTTCCGGCCCCGCGACCACCATCGCGCCCAGCGCGTTGGTGCCCTGGATATGGCTGTTGTCATAGACCTCGATCCGGTCGGGCGAGTCGCCCAGCTCGAACAATTCGGCCAGCTCGCGATGCAGCCGCGCCTGGGTCGTGCTCTCGGCGAGGCGGCGCTCCAGCGCCTCCTTGGCGTTGCGGCTCGCCTGGTCGAGCAGACGCTTGCGCACGCCGCGCTGGGGCACGGTCAGCTCCACCTTGCGCCCGGCCTGCTCGCACAAGGCCTGGGTCAGCAGCTCGGCCTCGGGCAGCACGCGGTCGATCAGGATGGTGCGCGCGGGCGGCACCTCCTCGTAGAATTGCATCATGAACTGGGTGAGCACCTCGTCCTCGGGCACGTCGGCGGTGTGCGCGGGGAAGAAGCTGCGGTGGCCCCAGTTCTGCCCCCCGCGGATGAAGAAGGCCTCGATCCCGATCAGCCCCTCGTGGCTGGCGAGCGCGAAGATGTCGGCGTCGCCCACCCCTTCCGCGTTGATGAACTGCGTGCCCTGGATGAAGGTGAGCGCCTTGAGCCGGTCGCGCAGCACCGCGGCGAGCTCGAAGTCCATGTTCTCCGCCGCCGCCTGCATCTGCGCGCCCAGCTTGGCCTGCACGTCGGTGGCCTTGCCGGCGAGGAACTTCTTGGCGTCGCTCACCAGATCGGCATAGCCGGCGGTGTCGATCCGGCCGACGCACGGGGCGGAGCAGCGCTTGATCTGGTAGAGCAGGCACGGCCGGTCGCGCGTCTTGAAGAAGCCATCGGTGCAGCTCCGCAGCAGGAACAGCTTCTGCAACGCGTTGAGCGTGTTGTTGACGCTGCCCGCGCTCGCGAAGGGGCCGTAATAATCGCCCTTGGCGCGGCGCGCGCCGCGGTGCTTCTGGATGCGCGGGAAGTCGTGATCGGCGCGCAGCAGGATGAAGGGGAAGCTCTTGTCGTCGCGCAGCAGCACATTGTACGCTGGCCGGTAGCGCTTGATCAGCTGCGCCTCGAGCAGCAGCGCCTCGGCCTCGTTGTTGGTGGTGACGATCGTCATCGATCGCGTCTGCGACACCATGCGCTGGAGCCGCTTGGGCAGCCGCTCGACCTGGACGTAATTGGCCACACGGTTCTTCAGCGCGCGCGCCTTGCCAACGTAGAGCACGTCGCCCTTGGCATCGTGCATGCGATAGACGCCGGGCTTGAGCGGCAGCGTCTTGAGCACGTTGCGGATCGCCGCCTCGCCCGCCTTGAGGTCGGGGGCGTCGGCGCCGCGGATCGTGAAGGTGGCCTGCTCTTCGTTGAAGCGGTCGGGTGGGCCGTAACTGCCGTTCATCGCGGGCGATCTAGGGGCTGGCACGGCGCGGGACAACGGGGATGGGCGCGCGACGTGCGCCCCACTCCCCACGGCCGTCATCCTGAACTCGTTTCAGGATCCACGGCGCCGCACACCCAGATGCGGGAGCGTGCGCGGGAGGGTGGATCCCGAAACGAGTTCAGGATGACGGAGCAAGAAGAAGAGGTAGCGAGCCGATCGCGGTCCGTTACTTCCCCCCGCTCTTCACCCAATCGCCGATCTTCGCCTCGAGCACCGGCATCGGCAGCGCGCCCGTGTCGAGCACCTGGGCGTGGAAGGCGCGCGCGTCGAAGCGATCGCCCAGCTTCGCCATCGCGTCCGCCTTGAGCCGCGAGATCGTCAGCTGGCCGATCTTGTACGCCAGCGCCTGCCCCGGGATCGCGATGTAGCGCTCCACCTCGGCGGTCGCGTCGGTGCGCGCCATCGGCGAGTGCGAGAGCATGTAGGCGATCGCCTGATCGCGCGTCCAACCCTTGGTGTGGATGCCGGTATCGACCACCAGCCGCATCGCGCGCAGCATCTCGTCGTTGAGCCCGCCCATGCGCTGATAGGGGTCGGTCTCCATGCCCAGCTCAGGCCACAGCGTCTCGGCGTAGAGCGCCCAGCCCTCGACATAGGCAGTGTTGCCGCCGAAGCGCATGAAGGCCGGCAGCGACTCATTCTCCTGCGCCAGGCTGATCTGGAAGTGGTGTCCCGGCACCGCCTCGTGCAGGTACAAGGTCTCCATCTCCCACATGTAGCGGACCGGGAGGTCATAGGTGTTGTAGTAGAACACGCCCGGCCGCGACCCGTCCGGCGTGCCCGACTGATAGGAGCCACCCGCGTCGGTCTTCTCCTTAAAGGCCGGCACCGGGCGGATCTCGAGCGCAGTCTTGGGGATCAGCGAGAATTGTTCGCGCACACGCGAGTCGACGCGCCGCCCGATCGCCTCATAGCCGAGGCGCAGTTGCTCCTTGGACGACGGCTGGAATCTTTTGTCCTCGCGCAGGAAGGTGAAGAAGTCGGCGAGCGAGCCGGTGAAGCCGACTTTGGCCTTCTGCGCCTCCATCGCGCGCGTGATCCGTGCCACCTCGCTGAGGCCGAGTTGGTGGACCTTCTCCGCGGAGAGCGGCAGCGTCGTGTTCGACTCGATGAGATAGGCGTAGAGCTTGTCGCCACCCGGCATCGCAGAGAGGCCGACACTATCGCGCGCGACCGGCAGATACTCCTTCTGGAGAAAATCGCGCATGCGCCGCTGCGCCGGGTTGACCACCTCGGTGATCTGGCGCGTGTAGGCGGCGCGAAGACGTGCCTGATCGGCCGTCGGGATCGCGGCGGGGAAGGTCTTGACCGGGCCGTATAGCGGCGAGCCTTCCGCGCCGCCCTCGAGCAGATGATCGAACTGCGCGATCATGTTGAGCACCACCAGCTTGGGCTGCACGATGCGCGCGCGCATCCCCTCACGGAAGCGCGCGATCGCCTGGTCGAGCAGCTCGGCGTAGCGCGCGTTGCGCTTCAGATTGTTGTCATAGTCGGCAACGGTGTTGAACGGCGCCGCGCCCTGCCCGGAGGCGAGCTCGGGATAGAAGGTCTGCAGTCCGTAGAAATGGTCGAGTGGTCGGACGATGTTGAGCGCGACGAGATCGGGCGCGAGCCCGCGCAGGTTGACCGAGCTCTGCTGCCGGAAGACGTCATAGGCGATCTGGTCGGTGCGGGTGAGATTGGCGCGGTCGATCCGCGCGAGCGCGGCGAGATCGCTCTGCGCGGCGGCGCGCTCCGCGGCGATGTACGAGTCGGAGAAAGGATCGCCGAGCCGGTCGGCGTAGCGCAGGTCGCCGCGGAACAGCGCATTGACCGGATTGCGCTTCAGCGAGGCCTCGTCGCTCGCGGCGAACAGCGCCTTGAGCTTGGCGTCCTCCGCGGAGTCGCCGGGAGCGGCGGCGGCGGGGGCCGACTGGGCGAGCGCCGGCAGTGGCGCGGCGAGGCCGGACGCGAGCAGGAGGGCGACGGCGAACGGGCGCGACATCAGGTCACCTCGGGTGTTTGGAGTGGTGTTGGGATCATGGTAGGCCGAGGCGCCGTGATGCACCGAAGCGCGTGCCCGCACCATCCACCTTCCGTCATCCTAGACTTGTTTTAGGATCCGCGGTGCGGCGCTCTCAGCTGCCGCGGCACTCGTGGGACGGTGAATCCCGAAACGAGTTCAGGTTGACGCCGGTGTGGCCGGCGATGGCGCGCTTTACCGCAGACGACAGCCAGTCGCGCGCGCTCGGCCGGCACTGTAAACGCCGTGCTCCGGCGAGAAGTGGAGCCCAGGATCGCGGGCGATGCTCTTCGTGGCTCTGGGCTCCCGCGTCCGCAGGAGCACGCTAGCGGCGGAGGGACGTGCGAGACGCCCCTGCCCGCTCAATTGAGCCGACCCACCCCGGCGATGGCACGGTCGACCAGCGCCTTGTCGCTCTCGGCGCCGTGGCGCTCCGCGATCAGCGCGGCGGCAGCGGCGGCGGCGGCCTCGGCGGTGCGCGCGCGCACCTCGGCGATCGCGGCGCGCTCTGCGGCGGCGATCTTGTCCTCGGCCATGCGCGCGCGGCGATCCATCAGCTGCTCGGTGTCGGCCTTAGCCTTGGCGACGATCTCCGCGGCCTCATGGTGCGCATTCTCGCGCATCTTGGCGGCATCCGCCTCGGCCGAGCGCGCGCGCGCGGCATATTCGTCGCGCAGCGCCTCGGCCTCGCGGCGCAGCGCCGCGGCCTCGTCGAGCTGGTGGCGGATCTCGCCGATGCGCTTGTCGAGCATCGCCGCGATCGTCTTGGGCACGCGGACGAGCACCATGCCGATCAGCACCACCAGAGCGGCGATGCCGACCCAGCCGGTGTCGTTGAAGCCCAGCGCGGTCGGCGCCGCGTGATCGCCCGCGCCGCCATGCTCGGTCGCGGCGGCATAGCCGCTGCCGTTGGCGAGGTCGTGCGACTCCAGCCCTTCGGAGGCGGGACCCTGGGTGGGTTGAGCGGGAGCGTTAGCCATGGTTCAGCTGCCTGCGCACCGCCTCGTTGGCGGCCTCGGTGGGGACGGCGACGCCGGCGAGGCGCTGCACCAGCTCCTGCGCCGCCTCGGTCGCGATCGTCTGGACGTTGACCATCGCCGCCGCCTTGGCGTTCGCCACCGCGACGTCGTGGTGCGCGACGCGCTCGGCGAGGTCGGCGTCGGCGTGGCGCAGCTGCGCCTCGGCCGCCGCCGCGGCGCGCGCCTTGGCGGCGGCGACCTCGGCCTGGGCCGCGGCGCGCGCGGCGTCCATGTCGGCGTTCCACGCCGCCTCGGTCGTGTCGGCCGCGACGCGCGCGCTCTCCGCGCTCGCGAGGTCCTGCGCGATCTTCGATTCACGCAGGTCCATCACGCCCTGCACCCTGGGCACCATCAGCTTGCCGATCCCGAAATACAGGAGACCGAAGGTGATGAGCAGCCAGAAGATCTGCGAGGCGTAAGTGGCGGCGATCTGACTGATTTGAGGCATGGTGATCCGCTATCCTTGCGGCCCCGCCCGGTGGTCGGGCGGGGCTGGTCCGTCGGCGTCAGGTTACGCGACGAACACCAGGATGATCATCGTCACGAAGGCGAGCAGGCCGAGCAGCTCGGCGCCCGCGAAGCCGATGAAGAGGCGGCCCTGCTGGCCGTCGGCGGCACCCGGGTTGCGCAGCGCGCCCTCGAGGAAGGCGGCGAACACGTTGCCCACGCCCAGCGCGGCGATGCCCATGCCGATCGCGGCGAGACCGGCGCCGAGCAGCTTGGCGGCGTTTGCGTCCATGTCAGTAACTCCCGTTCTTAAACCAAAGGTTGGTGTGGAAACTTCAGTGCAGGTTGACCGCGTCGTTGAGGTAGACGCTGGTCAGCAGCGCGAAGACATAGGCCTGGATCGCCGCGACCAGCAGCTCCAGCAGCGTGATCCCCAGCATCAGCACGAAGCTGGGCACGGTGATCAGCACCGCATAGCCCGGCCCGAGGTTGATGCCGTTGATCACGAAGGCGGCGAGCACCTTGAGCAGGATGTGCCCCGCGGTCATCGCGACGAACAGTCGCAGGCCCAGCGAGAAGGGGCGCACCAGGAAGCTCATCAGCTCGACCACGAAGATCAGCGGCACCATCAGCGCCGGCGTGCCGTGCGGCACGAACAGGCTGAAGAAGTGGAAGCCGTGGCGGCCGAAACCGACGATCAGCACGATCGAGAAGCTGATGATCGCCAGCACGCCGGTGACGGTCAGGTGGCTGGTGACGGTGAAGGGGTGCCAGCCCGGCACGATGCCGACCGGCATGAGGCCGAGGATGTTGGCGAACAGGATGAACATGAACAGCGAGAAGACATAGGGCACGAAGCGCTTGCCCTCGGGCCCGACGTTCGACGTCAGCATGTTCTGGACGAAGCCGGTGAAGCCCTCGACCGCGGCCTGCCAGCGGCCGGGCACGAGCTCGCGCTTCATGCCCCCCAGCATGAAGAGCCACAGCACGACCAGCGTGATCACCATCCACAGCGCGGAGTTGGTGAACGACACGTCATAGCCGCCCACGATCCAGCGCTGACCGAGCACGGGCTCGATCAGGAACTGGTGCATCGGATCGATCTTGCCGCCTTCTGCCGCCACGTGCTGGTCCCTGCGCCTATAACATAGATCAAGCGCCCGGATCGTCCGGACGCTTGGTCGTCAACCGAATGATCTGCCTGAAGGCGACGCCGATCCCGAGGAACAGCATCACGATCAGCACCCAGGGCGTCGTGCCGAACCAGCGGTCAAGGAGCCAGCCGATCAGCGCCGAGCCGACGAGACTTCCGATGAGGGCGGCGAGCACGCGGTTGCCGAGCGCATAGCCCGCATCACCCCCGTCGCGCACAGCCCCCGTGCGAACCGCCTCGTCCCGACGCGCCTGCCTCAACCGATCGTCGAGCGAAGTCAGGCGCGGGTCCGCCGCGTCGTGGAAATCCTGTCCGGGGCCGTTCTCCGCCACGCCGCCACCCTCGCCCTGAAGTTCGTTGACCAGGAGAGAGTGCGCGCGAGCGGCGAGCAGCCCCGCCAAGGCGCCGTCCGGTTAGCCGGGGGGTCCGGGGGTGTCAACCTGTGTGGACGCGGGGTTAACGGAGGTTGCGCGTGACGACGTGGCGACCCGGGCCCATCGCGAACCGCGACCCGCACGGCCGACTTTGCTCCATTTCCGATCATCACGCCGGCGGGAACATCCCGGCATGCAACAAGAAAGCTTAAGCGCCAGATGCCGGAGCAGATAAGATCCTCCACAACGGAGACAAGACTTTTCCGACAAACGGGTCAAGATCCATGACGACGCTACACTTAGTACGCCACTGAGGAGGATCGACATGCGTAAGCTATTAGCGCTAACTTTAGTTTTTTATGTCACTGTGGTGACGCCGGCACAGGCCACCGATCTCGTTAAGAATGGTTCCTTTGAGGAAACCACTGTGAACGGCAAAGACACTTTTGCTGGGCACGTCGACGGCTGGAACGGCGGCGGTAACCTGACCTACATCGCACCGCCGGGGACCGCCGACGATGGGCAAGGTCTCGTTTCCTTATACGGGCCATTCCCCAAGACCAGTCCGGACGGCGGCAACTTCGTGATCGCCGATGGCGACTCCCCGTACCGTGACGCGATCTGGCAGACCATCGCCGGGCTGACCATCGGAGGCGTCTACGAGCTCAACTTCTTCCAAGCGGCAGGCCAGTGGGCCGGTCGCCCCTGGGCCAGCGACACGACCGAGCGCTGGCAAGTCTCCTTCGGCGACGAGACGAAGCAGTCGGACTCATACCAGCTGCCCTTCGAAGGCGTAGGCCCCTGGCAGTCGCAAACCATGCACTTCACGGCAACGTCCACCTCGCAGGTGCTGTCGTTCCTCGCCGACGGCACCCCGGCCGGCGCGCCCCCGATGTCACTCCTCGATGGCGTGTCGCTGTCCTTGACCGCGCTGCCGGAGCCCTCGACCTGGACGATGCTGCTGACCGGATTCGCGGCCGTGGGCGGCGCCATGCGCGCTCGCCGGCGTGGGCAGCAGCGCGCCGCCCTGGTCTGACCTGCCCGGAGGCAAGCATCACATGATCGCGCAGATGATACATCTCAGCGTGTGGCTGGCGGTGCTCGCCGCGATCTTCGTGCCGCTGGAACGCCTGTGCGCTATCCAGCGGCAGACCGGCTTTCGACGGCAATTGCCGCTCGATCTTTTCCTCTATTTCGCGAGCGGCTTCGTGCCGGCGCTCGTCCTCGCCGCTCCTCTCGCTGCGCTGACCGCGCTGGCGCAGTCCCACCTACCGGAGGACTATTGTACCGCGCTCGACCGCCTCCCCGGCCCCGGGCGACTTACAATCTCCTTTGCCGTCGCCGAGGTCGGCTTCTATTGGGGACACCGCTGGTCCCACGAATGGCCATGGCTGTGGCGCTACCACGCGCTTCACCATGAACCCGAGCGACTGGATTGGCTGGTTAACAGCCGCACCCATCCGATCGACATGATCTTCACGCGCCTGTGCGGGCTGGTGCCGATCCATCTGCTCGGCCTGGCGAGTGCGAAGTGGGATCGCGGCGGCGCCATCGCTGCCGCCGTTGTCGCGCTCTCGACATGGTGGGGATTTTTTCTCCACGCCAACGTCCGTTGGCGCTTCGGCTGGCTGGAGCAGCTCGTCGCCACGCCCGCATTCCATCACTGGCATCACGTCGCCGACACGCCGCTCAACCGCAACTTCGCCGCTACCCTGCCCGCGCTTGATCGGTTCTTCGGCACCTTGCACCTGCCCGCTCGGGACTGGCCCGAGCGCTACGGCATCGGCGCACCCCCGCAGCGCGACGCGTCGACTGATGAGCTTTAGCCGACGCTCCCCCTCACACGCAGCGCGAGTCGCGTTGCGGCGCGCCGGCGCCGCGCGTCTGCCAGCTGCCGTCGGGCGCCTTGTACTTCTCGCCCGGCTGGGTCTGCGCGATCAGGTTGCAGCCGCTGGTGAAAGCGAGCTGTTCCACCGTCGCGCCGCTCGCCTGCGCCTTTTGCGTATAGGCCGCTTTGCGCTGGATGTTGATGTTGCTCACCAGCGCGCGCAGCTCGGCGCTGCCGCCGCCGACCACGCCGAGATAGCCGTCGGGCTGCTCGCCGACCTGCCCGGCGGAACGCGCCGCGGCATAAGCGGGATCGCGCTGCGCCAGCGCGGCGGTGGAGAGGCCGGCGAGCGTCACCGCACCGGCGAGCATCAGATAGGCCTTCATCGTCATCACTTCAGAAAATCCCCGGGTTCTGCTGGATCAAGGTCTTCGCCTCATTGTCGAGGCGATACACCACTTCCTGCGTCACGTTGATGTTGAGGTTAATCTGGATCGGCTTGTCGGGCGCGGAGATGTTCACGCACCCCGCGGTGGCCGCCACCAGCGTCGCCGTCGTCATCGCGGTCAAGATCGGGAGGCGCATCGGGTTCGTCAATCCTTCTTGGGTTCTGCCACGGGGGCGCTTGCGGGAGGCTGAACGGTGCCGCCACGGCGATTCTGCTCCTCGATCAGCGCCTGGAGGTTGCGTTTCACCAGCCGCTGCGGGTCGTAGAAGCTCGCCGCCGAGTCGATGAGACCGCGGAACGGCGCACGAATGGTGATGTTGAAGCGGATCGGCAGCCGCGTCAGCCGCCGCAGCAGGAAGTTGCTCTTCGCCCCCTGCCCCTGGCGGATACCGGCGAAGCGCACGCCCGTGACCATCTCGCCCGCGAGCGGCCCGTTCATCTCCACCGCGAGATCGCGATAGGTGAGCGAGCGCAGCGACTGGAAGGCGAGATTGCCCCAGAAGCCGAGGTCCTTCTCGGTCAGCTCGCCGAGATAGGCGATGCTGCCGCCGCCCGCGCGCGCGACCAGCCGCCCGTCCGCGATCCGCCCGCCGCTCTCGTCGAACAGCATCGGCAGCACGCCGTCGAACGTGCCGGTCGCGCTCAGATTCTTGAAGTCGAACTGCTGGAGGAACTTGCCCGCGTCCATGCCGTCGACGCGGAAGGTCAGCCGACGCTCCTGGGTGTTGCCGAAATCGAGCAGGGTCGGCTCCAGCGTCAGCGTCCCGCCAGCGAAGGGCCAGCGCCCCTGCGCGACGCGGACGCGCGTGTTCGGTAGCGTCTGATAGGTGATGCGCCCGTCGAGCACGGGCACGCCGGGGTTGATCGAGCGCACCGTCGCGAACTGGTCGGGCGCGCTCTCCAGCGCGAGCAGGTCGGTGAAGACGATCGATCCCGCGATGCCCTCGACCGGGCCGAAGGCGGCGGCGAGATCGGTGCCTGGCGTGGTGAAGCGGCCGGTGCTGGTGACGCCCTCGGGGGTCCAGCTGATGTCGCCCGCGCCGCTCACCGTCCCGCGCACGTCCGCGATCACGCCGAAGGTCAGCCGGGTGAGCTTCTCGGGCTGGAGCGTCTCGCCGAAGGTAATCCCCGGCACCGCCAGATGCGCGCTACCCGTGCCGGCGGCGAGCCGGTGATCGATCGTGACGTCGGCCACCTTGGTGCCCGTCCCCGGCTCGTGGAGCGTGCCCGCGGCGGCGATGGCGCCGTCGCGCAAGGTCAGCGTGACGTCGCGCGCGGCGAGCGGCTCGAAGCGCGCGGGCGTGGCCTGATCGGCGACGGTGAGCGCCCCGTCCAGCGCGAGCGCGCCGCCGTCGAACCGCCATCGCCCGTCCGCCGCGCTCATCACCAGCGGCACGTTGGCGATCGCGCCGCCCGCCCCGGTGAAGCGCCCCGCCACGCCGGCGCCGCCAAGCGTGCCGTCGAGCCGCGCGGCGTCGATCCGGGTCACGCGGCCGGCCGGGCCGATCAGCGCAGCGACGTCGCTCAGCGCGAAACCGCGATCGGCGAGCCGCAGCCGCGCGTCGCCGGCGGTGAGCCGAAGCGGCGTCCCGCCCAGCGTACCACGCAGCGCCACGTCTTCGATCCGCGCCCCACCGCTCATCCGCCCATTCGCCACGCGGACCAGCGTGCCGTCGAGGGAGCAGAGCGTCAGCGCGGTACGATCCAGCGCCAGGCTGGAGATGACAAGGCGGTCGAACCGCAGCGGCGCGCAGCCGGACGCGAGCGTCAGCGCACCGCCGCGGCCGAGCCGCGCGTCGAGCGCCAGGCTGAGCCGCTCGACGCGTCCGCCGGGCAGCGGCCCCGACAGCGTCGCGCTGGCGCGGAGCCGAACGCCGTCGCTCGTGGGCAAGAAGGAGAGCGGGGTGAGGTCCAGCACGGCGCCGTCGCGGGCGTAGCGCGCGATCGTCGCTGTGCCGCCGACCGCCGAGCCGGGCGCCGCCTGCGTCAGCCGCACCGCCGTCGAGGGCAGCCCTCCGCCGCCGAGCGTCAGCCGACCCGCGAGTCGCGGCCCCGCGGGATGACCGAGCACGATCCCGCCGCCGTCGAGCGACGCGCGCGCGCCGGTCGCCGCGACGATCTCGGCACGGTCGACCGTCAGGAGCGTCGTCGCGCCGCTCGCCAGCGCCAGGTCGGCGGTGACGCGCATCCGCCGCGCCGCGGCGCCGAGGTCCTGAGCCAGCGCGGCGCCGAGCGGCGCCAGCGGCGTGCTGACCGTCGCGTCGCGCACGATCCGCAGCCGCGCCCGCTGGCTCGGCGCGAGCGCCACCGCCGCGGCGTCGAGCCGGCCGGCGAGCGTCGCGCCGCGCTCGGCGAGCCGCCACGTGCCGGAGAAGCGGGTCGGGCCGCCGCTCGCTGCCGCAGCGTGCAGCCGCGCCGCGGTGAGGGCGAGCGTTCCGCCGCTGCGCCGCGCGTCACCCGCGAAGCTGACCGTGCCACCCAGCCCGTCGAGCCGCCCCGCGGCCGCGGTCACCCCCGCCGCACCTAGCCGCGCGCTGCCGCGCCAGCGATCGAGCGCGGGCGACAGCGCGGCGTCGAGCGTGACCGCGGGCGCGACGACCTGCGCGCCCGCGCAGTCGAGCGCCGCGGCACGGACCGGTCCGGCGAGCCGCGGCGCCTTCGCCACCACGCGCACCGACACGCCCGCGTCGAGGCCGCGCAGCGCGCAGCCGCCCGCGTCGAGCAGCGGTGCGGCGGCGAGAAGGCGACCGCTGAACCCGCCGTCGAGCCGTCCGCGCCCGCTCAGCCGCAGTGCCACGTTGCCATGGGGCGTGGTCAGCGCGACCCGCGCGTCGGCGACGTCGAGCTCGATCGCGGGCAGCGCGAAGCCGCCGCCCGAGCCGGCCGGCAGTAGTCGGTCGATCGCGCCGAGCGACAGCTTGCCGTCCGCCAGTCGCGCCGACAGGCGAACATGCCCCGCGCGCACGCCGACCAGCTTCGGCCCAGCGAGACCGATGTCGGTGTCGGTCTCCACCCAGTCGGCCACGAGATCGGGCGCTCGCGGATCGCCGATCACCACCCCGGTGAGCCGCTGGCGACCGAAGCCGAGGTCCTCGATGGCGTAGCGGCCGGCGACCCCGCGTCTCGCCAACTCGCGATCGATCACGTGAGTCGCGATCGGCACGCGCGAGAGCCACAGAGTCGCGCCGGCGGCGAGCGCGAGTCCCGAGACGGCGATCAGAGCGCGTCGACGCGCGCTGGTCACCTCGGATCTCCGTCACGCGTCATTCGATCGCCAGCATAGGCCGCCGCGTCCACCGCGCGCAATTGCACACGATCCCGCGCTCGCCTAGGCGACCCGCGATGGTCGACGAAGAGATCGCCGCGAGCGACGTCCAGGGTCACCGCAAGCGGCTGCGCGAGCGGTTGCTCCTCGATCCCGACGGGCTGCACGATTATGAGTTGATCGAGTATCTGCTCGGCCTCACGCTCCGGAGGGTCGACACCAAGCCGATCGCCAAGGATCTGCTGCGTCGCTTCGGCAGCCTGAACGCCCTGATGGACGCGGATGCGATGGCGCTGACGCGGGTGGAGGGCCTCGGCGAAGTGAGTGTCGCCGCACTGCGCATCGCGCGTGCTACCGCGATCCGCCTGCTGCGTGAGCGCGCCACCGCCGCGCCGATCCTGTCGAATTGGCAGGCGCTGGCGGACTATCTTCATGCCGATATGGCGCACGACACCATCGAACGGTTCCGTGTGCTCCATCTGAATACGCGCAACATGATCATGCGCGACGAAGTGATGGCACAGGGCACGATCGACCAGGCGGCGGTGCACGTGCGCGAGGTGATCAAGCGCGCGCTCGACACCGGCGCCGCGGCGCTGATCCTCGTCCACAACCATCCCTCGGGCGATCCGTCGCCGAGCCGCGCCGACATCGACATCACGCGCGCGATCGTCGCCGCCGCGCGACCGCTCGGTATCTTGGTCCACGACCATGTCATCGTCGCGGGATCGGGGCAGCTGAGCCTGCGCGCGAAGGGGCTGATCTGAGCGGTCGCCGCGCCATTTGCCCCTCACGCCGCACGCTGCTACCCGCCCGCGCATCTTCCCGCCTCGCTCCAGGACCGCGCGCATGATCCCCCGCTATTCCCGCCCCGAGATGACCGCGATCTGGACGCCCGAGGCGCGCTACGCGATCTGGTTCGAGATCGAGGCGCACGCCACCGAGAAGCTCGCCGAGCTCGGCGTCGTGCCGCAGAGCGCCGCGGACGCGCTCTGGGCGTGGTGGGCGACCAAGCCCGCGATCGACGTCGCCGCGATCGACGCGATCGAGGCCGTGACCAAGCACGACGTGATCGCCTTCCTCACCTGGGTCGCCGAGCAGGTCGGCGACGAGGCGCGCTTCATGCACCAGGGCATGACCTCGTCCGACGTGCTCGACACCACGCTGGCGGTGCAGCTCGCGCGCGCCGCCGACCTGCTGCTCGCCGATCTCGACCGGCTGCTGGAGGTGATCGAACGCCGCGCGCGCGAGCATAAGCTGACGCCGACGATCGGGCGCAGCCACGGCATCCACGCCGAGCCGGTCACCTTCGGGCTCAAGCTGGCGCAGGCCTATGCCGAGTTTGACCGGTGCAAGACGCGGCTGATCGCGGCGCGCGCGGATATCGCCACCTGCGCGATCTCGGGCGCGGTCGGCACCTTCGCCAACGTCGACCCGCGCGTGGAGGAGCATGTCGCCGCCGCGCTCGGCCTCGCGGTCGAGCCGGTGTCGACGCAGGTGATCCCGCGCGACCGTCACGCCATGTTCTTCGCGACGCTGGGCGTGATCGCCGGCTCGATCGAGCGCGTCGCCACCGAGGTGCGTCACCTGCAGCGCACCGAGGTGCTCGAGGCGGAGGAATATTTCTCGCCGGGGCAGAAGGGTTCGTCGGCGATGCCGCACAAGCGCAACCCGGTGCTGACCGAGAATCTGACCGGGCTGGCGCGTATGGTCCGCGGCTATGTCACCCCCGCGCTGGAGAATGTGGCGCTGTGGCACGAGCGCGACATCTCGCACTCGTCGGTGGAGCGCTATATCGGGCCGGACGCGACGATAACGCTCGACTTCGCGCTGGCGCGGCTCACCGGCGTGATCGACAAATTGCTCGTCTATCCCGAGCGGATGCAGAAGAATCTCGACCGCATGGGCGGCCTGGTCCACTCGCAGCGCGTGCTGCTGGCGCTGACCCAGGCGGGCGTGAGCCGCGAGGACGCCTATCGGCTGGTGCAGCGCAATGCGATGAAGGTGTGGGAGTCGGATGGCGCGCTCTCGCTCCAGGAACTGCTCAAAAGCGACGCCGAGGTGACCGCGGCGCTGTCGGCGGACGAGATCGATGACAAGTTCGACCTTGGCTACCACCTCAAGCACGTCGACGCGATCTTCGCGCGCGTCTTCGGCGCCTAGCGTCGCACGGCGCCGCGGCGGGCAGCCGGCCCGCCGGTAGTGCCCGGCGCTCCTGACCGGCCGCCAAGCAGCTACGCCCTTGGCGGCTCGTGCTGAGGTCGCGCCCAACTCTGTGTTGTCGTCCCGGGCTGGACCCGGGACCCATGCTGCCGCACACGCCAGACTTCTCACGGAGACCAGGATTCGGACCGAATCCGGGATGCCGGCGGAGGCGTCGATCGCGCCGTGCGTTGATCAGCACGTTCGATCGGATCGTCCTCAAGCCGATGGACCGGGCACCGGCACGCTCAGTCGAGGTAGCGTTCCTCCTCCTCGATCTCCTCGACATAATCCTCTTCCGGCGCGGCGAGCTCGGGCGGCACCACGATCGTGCTCTGCGCCGAGAAGCGTCCCTCGACCTGCGCACCGTTCTCGACCGCCAGCGTGCCGTAGCGACAGTCGCCGAAGATGCGCGCGCTACGCTCGATCACGAGATTGTCGGCGTTGATGCTGCCCTCGACCTGGCCGGCGATGCGCGCTGACTTCGCGACGATGTTGCCGCAGATCACGCTCTCCGCGCCTTGCACCAGCGCGGCGCACTCCAGATCGCCGTCGATCCGACCGTCGATGTGGATGTCCACCGTCGCCGAGACGTTGCCCGTCACCACGACGTCGCCGCCGATCAGCGAGAAGGGCGTGTGCTTCGCGCCGGTCGCGGGCGCGGGCGGCACCAGCGCGGCGGCACGCGTGGGCGGCGCCGGAGGAGGGGGCGGTGCGTGCCGGCTGCCGAACATCGACATGATCATCTTCCTTTCGTGTCGCCGAAGGCGAGGAACGGCTGCGGGTTCACCGCCGTCCCGTGGAGGCGCACCTCGAAATGGACGTGGGTGCCGGTCGACCGGCCGGTCGAACCCATGCGCGCGATGCGCTGGCCGCGCGCCACCTGCTCACCCTGCGTGACGTCGGCGCCGGAGAGATGGCCGTAGCGCGAGGCGATGCCGTCGCCGTGATCGATCTCGACAAGCCGGCCGTAGCCAGCGCGCTCGCCGACGAAGCTGACCCGACCCGCCGCCGCGGCATAGATCGGCTCGCCGTAGCGGCCGCGGAAGTCGAGTCCGGCATGGAAGGTCGGGCGGCCGTTGAAGGGGTCGGCGCGTACCCCGAAGCTGCTGGTCTGGCTCGACTCGCGCGTGGGACGACCGGACGGCACCGAGGCGGCCCCCTGCCCGACCGCGGCCCAGTGCACCACCGAGGTCGCGAGCGCCTCCAGCGCGGCGGGCACGGCGGTGCCGTCGTCGGGCCAGGGGATGAGCGGCCCTCCCTCCGCCCGCCGGCCCCGCGCGGCGAGGCGCTCGGCGTCGAGCCCGAGCCGGTGCAGCGCCGCGGTGCGTCGCTCGCGGTCGGCGTCGAACGTCTTGCCGAGCCCGCGCGCGAACCCCTGCTGCGCCGCATCGAGCGCCCCCAGCGTGTCATCACCCTCGCGCACCGGCCGCTCCAACCCGTGGTGGACCACCGGTTGCCCCAGCTTGGAGGCGACGAGCTGCTCGATCAGCCGCTGGCGCCGGAGCAGCTCGCGGATCGCCGCCGTGTCACGCGGCGCGGCGGCGGGTGGCGCCGCACTCGGGTGAACGACGGCGGGCGGAGGCGCCACGACCGCGACGCGCGACACGCTCGGATCGAGCGCGGGCGCACGCAGGCTCCAAACCACCGCGGTGAGCGTGCCGCCGCCCCAGATCAGCAGCACCAGCGCGCCCGCGGCAAGGGCCCGCAGCTGCGTCCGCCGCGTGATCCGGATGAAGCGGACGCGCCCATCGGAGCGGAGGAACAACTCGCGGTCGACGAAAGTCTGTCGCGACCATGCTTCGATCGCACGCCACGAGCCGTTCTCCGACAAAAGACGCCACCCCGCCGTTGATCCCGTGACCCGCCTAACAACCGGCGCCGCGGTAAGCCAATCCGTCCGGCGCCATTCTCGCCAGAACGGGCCATCCGACCGCGCACGACTTCACGAGAACTATTTCAAATACAGGCCACTACTCGACATCGGTGCGCGGGAACTCTCCCATGGTCAACGGATCGAACACGCTTTCCCTCGCGGCTCTGGGACGCGACAAGGGTGGCATGATCAGGATCCTCGGTGCCGTCCTCGCCGGCGGCCAAGCGCGCCGGTTCGGCAGTGACAAAGCGCTCGCGTCACTCGACGGCACCGCGCTGCTCGACCACGCATTGGCGAGCCTGGCACCGCACGTCGCCGCGCTGGTGGTGGTCGGGCGCGTGTCGGCACCCGTGCCCGTGGTCCCGGATCGGCCGCACCCGGGCCTCGGCCCGCTCGGCGGCATCGCGGGTGCGCTGGCGTACGCCGCGGCGAACGGCTTCGACGCGGTGCTGACCACCGCCTGCGACACGCCTGCGCTACCCGAGTCGCTCATCACCGCGCTCCGCTCCGGCGGGGCTGCGCACGCCGCGGAAGCGCCCACGGTGGGTTACTGGCCGGTGACGCTGGCCGAGCCGCTCGCGACACATCTTGCTGCCGGCGGCGAGCGCTCGATCCGGCGATGGGCGGCGACCGCTGGTGTGATCGCGGCGTGTCCCGGCGTGACGCTGGCCAACGTCAACACGCCCGACGATCTGGCGCGGCTCGCGCGCCGCTGAGCCACGCGGCTCAGCGCGCCGCGGCGACCTCGCGCTCCTTGGCCTCGACCTGGTCGATCAGCGTGAGCACGTTCACGATGAGGACGCGCATCGCCGCCCGCGCCGCCTCGGCGTCGCGCGCCAGGATAGCGTCGCGCACCGCGGTATGTTCGGCAATGCTCGCCGATCGCCCCGATATCCGGTTGGTGAAGCGGATCGAGGTGCGCAGCGCGGTCTCGACGATGTCGCGCAGCCGCGTGAAGAACGGGTTGTTCGAGGCGCGCAACACCGCGACGTGGAAAGCGA
Organism: Sphingomonas citri; assembly: GCF_019429485.1. Classification (GTDB taxonomy): domain Bacteria; phylum Pseudomonadota; class Alphaproteobacteria; order Sphingomonadales; family Sphingomonadaceae; genus Sphingomonas; species Sphingomonas citri. The sequence goes on from NZ_JAHXZN010000001.1 coordinate 706,567, forward strand.
GATCGGCGTCGAGCGTGTCGTCTTCCCCCCGCTCGGCGGCGCGCATCCGCTCCAGCCCGGCGCTGATCGCCGCCTGCTGCTCGGCCGTGGCGCGCTGTGCCGCCAGCGCGGCGCCCTCGGGCTCCATCGCGATGCGCAGCTCATTGAACTGGCGCAGCAGCTCGATCGAGAGCTTGCGCTCGAGCAGCCAGCGCAGCACGTCGGGATCGAACAGGTTCCACGCGTCCTGCGGGCGGACGAACGTGCCTTGCTTCGGGCGCGCGCCGAGGAGGCCCTTGGCCGCGAGCATCTTGACCGCCTCGCGCGTGACCGAGCGACTGACGCCGTGAGCCTTGACGATCTCCGCCTCGTTGGGAAAGGGTCGGTCGGCATAGTCGCCGACCACGATCGCGCGCCCGAGCACCTCCTGCAGGCCGTAGGTCAGGTTGCGACCGAGTTCATGCTGCACTGGCGGAGCCCCGTAGCTGACGCGGGCACCGATCGGCCCAACGCGCGACACTAGCCGACCTGATCCGTATCGAGAAGATTAATCATGCTTGTGGTGGCGCGACCCGGAACGGAGCGATCGACGATCAATCACCAGCAAGGCTTTGATATGATTATACCGCTTTTCTCTACCCCCGCGCTCGGCTAGATTGCGGATCAACCATGCAAAGCCTTATTCCTGCGCAACAAAATACGAGAGGAGATGAGATGATCCGCCACCTGCTGCTCGCCGGCACCGCAGCCGTCGGTGCCCTGACCGGGTTGGCGGGGGCGCTGCCTGCCGACGCGCGCGCGATGTGGTCGAAGGACGAGGCGAACCGTTGGTACGGCGGTCAGCCGTGGCTGGTCGGTGCCAATTTCACCAACCGCTCCGCGATCAACCAGTTCGAGATGTGGCAAGCGGACACGTTCAACCCGCGGCAGATCGATCAGGAGCTCGGCTGGGCGCAGGCGATGGGGATGAACGTCATGCGCGTCTATCTCCACAACATGTTGTGGGAGAATGACGCCGCCGGGCTGAAGCGACGCATGAAGCAGTTCCTCGACATCGCCGAGCGGCATCACATCCGCGTCATGTTCGTGCTGTTCGACAGCTGCTGGGACCCGGACCCGGTCGCGGGCCCGCAGCGCCCCCCGATCCCGGGCGTGCACAATTCCGGGTGGATGCAGGCGCCCGGCGCGGCGCGGCTCGCGGACGCCAGCCAGTACGGCAAGTTCGAGGCCTATGTGAAGGACGTCGTCGGCACCTTCGCGCGCGACAAGCGCGTCGTCGCCTGGGACGTGTGGAACGAGCCCAACAACGCGGGCGGCGGCAACTACAAGCCCACCCCGCGCAAGACCGAGCTGGTCGCCGGGCTGCTCGGCCAAGTGTTCGATTGGGCGCGCAGCGTCGATCCGACCCAGCCGCTCACCAGCGGCCTGTGGACCGGCGAGACCTGGGATCGACAGGACACGCTCGACGCGGTCGAGAAGATCCAGGTCGCGCAGTCCGACGTGATGAGCTTCCACGATTATAATTGGCCCGAGCAGTGGGAGAAGCGTGCGCGCCAGATGGCGAGCTACGGCCGCCCCGTCTTGTGCAGCGAGTATATGGCGCGCGGCAACGGCTCCACCTTCGACGGCTCGCTGCCGCTCGGCAAGAAGCTGAAGGTCGCGATGTTCAACTGGGGCTTCGTCGACGGCAAGACGCAGACGCGCATGCCGTGGGACAGTTGGAAGAAGCCCTACACCTATGAGGAGCCGACGGTCTGGTTCCACGAGGTGCTGCGCGCCGACGGCACGCCCTATCGCCCGGCCGAAGTGGCGCTGATCAAGCAGCTGACGACCGAGGCCAACGGCGCGCAGCGGTGAGGCGTGGCGCGTCGCTCGCGCTCGCCGTCGCGCTGCTCGCCGGCTGCGCGACGCCGGCGCACAATCCGCTGTTCGCGGGGGCTGACCCGGCGGTGCTGGTCGAGCATGATACCGTGCGCCTGCTGCCGACCGGTCGAGGCGACACGCTGCGTGGCTGGGTGCGCGAGCGCGGCCGCTGGCGCGCCGGGCCGCCGCTGATCGCGCTCGCCGATATCCGCTGGGCGCCCGACGGCGCGCCGCGCCACTTCCTCTGGGCGCCCGACATGCTGGCGACGAACGGACGCTACTACCTCTATTATTCGATCGGGCCGCAGAACCCGACGCCGAGCCGCATCGGCGTCGCGACCGCCGTTAGTCCAGACGGCCCCTTCGTCGACTCGGGTCGTCCGCTGCTCACCGGCGGCGCGGGGTTCGAGGCGATCGATCCGGCGGTGTTCGCCGACCCGCACGACGGTCGCACCTATCTGCTCGCGGGCGGCAGCGCGGGCGCGCGCCTGCGCATGTTCGAGCTCGCGTCCGACCGAGTCTCGATCGCGCGCGAGCTGCCGGTGACCCAGCCACCCGACTTCACCGAGGGCGCCTATCTGCACGAGCGGGATGGTACTTATTACCTCTCGTACAGCCACGGCCGCTACGATCGCGGCGACTATTCGGTCCACTATGAGACCGCGCCGAGCGTGGCCGGTCCCTGGACCTATCGCGGGCGGCTGCTCGCCAGTGACTCGCGCTACAAGGGGCCGGGACATCACAGCTTCTTCCGCGATCCGGCGGACGGGCGCTGGAAGATCGCCTATCATCGCTGGGAGCATGTCAGCGGCGACGGCCCCTATCGCGGCGAGCGCCAGGTCGCGATCGAGACGATCCGCTACCTGCGCGACGGCCGAATCGCGCCGATCCGGATGACGCCTTAGGGCAGGCGTGAGCCGCCCCTGAAATCCTCCCCGCTTGCGGAGAAGGGAACCGCCGGCCGCGGGCTGGTGCTGGAGGGGATTCTCCACGCAGCGCAGCGCTTGCGGTGAACCCCCTCCACCATGCTGCGCATGGTCCCCCTCTCAGTGCCGGGGAGGAACTCGGACGTCGCGCCACCTTTCTCCCACCGCGACGTTACGTCGCGACCGCATCCCCTTGCCACGGAGCACAACCGGACATATTGTCCGCTTACAACGACTCGCAGACCGCCCGCGGAGGCTCTCCGCGGGCGGTCTGCTGCTGCTGGACGAGACGACATGGCGGAACAGGCTGCGCACCAGAACGACACGCCTGCAGAGGAAGCCGACGACAAGGACGTGGACCAGTCGGCCCCCGCCAAGCGCAAGCTGAGCGGTCGTGCTAAGACTATCCTGATCGCGCTGGCGCTCGGCGCGCTAGCGGGGATCGCGATCTGGTACCTGCGCTACGAGAGCCATGGAAAGTATCTGCAGGACACCAACGACGCCCAGGTGCGCGCCGACATGGTCGTCGTCGCGCCGCGCGTCGCCGGCTATGTCGCTGAGGTGTTCGTGCAGGACAATCAGGACGTGCGCGTCGGCCAGCCGCTCGTCCGCATCGACCCGCGCGACTCGCGCGCCCAGGCGGCGCAGGCCAACGCGCAGATCGCGGTCGCCAACGCGCAGGCCGACAGCGCCCGCGCGCAGGTCGAGGAACAATATGCCGCGATCGACCAGGCGCAGGCGCAGCTGACCGCCGCTCAGGCACGTGCCGCGCACGACGCTGCCGAAGTGCGGCGCTACCGCCCCCTTGCCGCGTCGGGCGCAGAGAGCCGCGAGCAGCTCGCCTCGCTCGAGCTCGCTGCGCGCCAGTCCGCCGACCAAGCGCGCGCCCAGGCGGCCGCGGTGGAGATGCAGCGCCGCCGCGTCGCGTCCTACGGGACCCAGATCAGACAGGGCCTGGCGCAGGCACAGGCGGCGCGCGCGCAGCTCGCCTCGGCCAACGTCAACGTCGGCGCCACGCTGATCCGCGCCGCGATCAACGGCCGCGTCGGCGACAAGACGGTGGAAGTGGGTCAGTATGCGCAGACCGGCACGCGCCTCATGTCGCTGGTGCCGCTCGATCGGCTCTACGTCACCGCCAATTTCAAGGAAACGCAGCTGGCGCTGATGCGGCCGGGTCAGCCCGTCGAGATCAAGGTCGACGCACTCGACGGCATCACGCTGAAGGGCCGCGTCGCCAGCTTCTCGCCGGGCACGGGGGCGCAATTCTCGCTGCTGCCGCCGCAGAATGCGACGGGCAATTTCACCAAGATCACGCAGCGCGTGCCGGTGCGGATCGAACTGGAAGCCACCCCCGAGGTGCGGCGCCTGCTCGTCCCCGGCCTGTCGGTGACCGCGACGGTCGACACGATTTCGGCCAAGGACGAGATCGACCGGCTGCGCGATCGCCAGCGGCAGCTCAACCAGCGGGAGCGCTGAGGTGGCGAGTGCGGCCGCGCCGCGGCGCGGCGGTACCCCAACGCCGGCGCAGGCCACACCGCAGCGCGCCGACCTCGCGGCTTGGCTGGCGGTCGCGGCGGGGACGCTCGGCGCCTTCATGGCGACGCTCGACATCTCGATCGTCAACTCGGCGCTGCCCACGATCCAGGGCGAGATCGGCGCGAGCGGCACCGAGGGCGCCTGGGTGGCGACCGCTTATCTGGTCGCCGAGATCGTCATCATCCCGATGTCGGCCTGGCTCACGCGACTGTTGGGCTTGCGCACCTTCCTGCTGGTCGCGGCGACCCTCTTCACGATCTTCTCGGTGCTGTGCGGCACCGCCGACACGCTGCCGCAGATGATCGTCGGCCGCATCGGCCAGGGTTTCACCGGCGGCGCGATGATCCCCACCGCGCAGACCATCATCGCGCAGCGCCTGCCGCGCGAGCAGCAGCCGATCGGGATCTCCGCCTTCGGCATGACCGCGATCCTCGGCCCCGTGCTCGGGCCGCTGGTGGGCGGCTGGCTGACCGAGAACATCAGCTGGCATTATGCCTTCTTCATCAACCTGCCGATCTGCGCGATCCTGGTGGTGCTGCTGCTCGTCGGCTTGAAGCACGAGAAGGCGCAGCTCCACCTGATCGGCGAGGCCGACTGGCTCGGCATCCTCGGCCTGGCGCTCGGTCTGGGCGGACTCACCGTCTTCCTCGAGGAAGGGCAGCGCGAGCAATGGTTCTCGTCCGAGCTGATCCGCTACATGGCCGCCACGTCGCTGCTCGGCTTCGCGCTGCTGATGGCGGGGCAGTTCCTGGCGCGACGGCCGATCATCAAGCTGCGGCTGCTGCTCGACCGTCAGTTCGGCTCGGTCGCGCTGATGGGCATGGTGGTGGGCGTGGTGCTGTACGGCACCTCCTACGCCATCCCGCAGTTCCTCGCCGCGATCGCGGACTATAATGCGCTGCAATCGGGCAAGGTGGTGCTGCTCTCGGGCATCCCCAGCTTCTTCATGATGGCGATCGTGCCGATCCTGCTGCGGCACGTCGACGTGCGCATCGCGGTGGGCGCCGGACTGATGATCATGGGGACGTCGGCGCTGCTCGATTCGACGTTGACGATCGACGCGGTCGGTGCCGACTTCGTCGAGTCGCAGCTGCTGCGCGGCGTCGGCCAGATCCTCGCCATGCTGTTCCTCAGCCAGGCGGCGGTGCGCTCGGTGCCGCCGGTGGAGGCGGGTGACGCTTCCGGGCTGTTCAACTCGGCGCGCAACCTCGGCGGCAGCTTCGCGCTGGCGGGCATCTCGGTGATCCAGGACCAGCGCAGCTGGTTCCACAGCCGCCGCATCGAAGAGACGCTCAACGCCAACTCGGTGGTGGTGCAGGACTATATCAACGGCACCGCGCAGTCGCTGGGCGGCCGGTCGACCGCATTGCGCGCCCTCGGCCAGCAGATCCAGGGACAGGCGCTGGTGATGACCTATAACGACATTTTCTGGATCATGGGCATGGGCACGCTCGCGGTGCTGCCGCTGGTGCTGTTCCTCCGCCCGCTACCCAAGGGCGCCCCTCCGGCGGCGACACATTGATGCGACACGCTCCCCTGCCCGCTCTCGCGCTGCTCCCGCTGGCCCTGGTCGGCGCCTGTACCGTCGGCCCCGACTATCACGGCCCGCCCGCGACCGCGGCGGACGCGGTGCAGCGCGGCAGCTTCGTCCGCGCCGCCGACCCGGCGCTACGTCCCGGGCCGGGCGTGGCGCGCTGGTGGGCGGGACTCGGCGACGCCACGCTGACCGCGCTGGTCGACGACGCACTCGCGCACAGCCCGACGATCGATGCGGCGCAGGCACGCATCCGCGAGGCCGGCGCGCGGCTGCGCACCCAGCGCGCCAACCAGCTGCCGAGCATCAGCCCGAGCGCGACCTACCTCCACGCGCGGCTGCCCGGCACCGCGCTCGGCAGCGGCAGCGGCGGCAGTGGGGACGCCGGCGGCGAGGCCTCGTCGAGCGGCTCGGACAGCAGCGCGGTCGACTTCTACAATCTCGGCGGCACCGCCTCGTGGGAGCCCGACCTGTTCGGGGCGCGCCGTCGCGGCATCGAGGGCGCGCGCGCGACGGTGGAGGAGCGTTTCGCCGATCTGGCCGACGCGCAGGTGAGCCTCTCGGCCCAGGTGGCGCAGGCCTATGTCGGCCTGCGCGACGTGCAGGAGCGGGTGCGACTCAACGCCGAGTCGAGCCGGTTGCAGCAGCGTCAGCTCGAGCTCACCCAGCAGCGCTACGCCGCCGGCGCGGCGTCGCAGCTCCAGGTCGAACGGCTGCAGAACCAGCTCGAGAGCACCGACGCGCAGCGGATCCCGCTCGGCGCGCAGGTGGCACAATATCTCGACCAGCTCGCGGTGCTGACCGGCCGGACCCCCGGCGCGCTCGACCAGACGCTGACGACCGCCATGCCCGTACCGCTGCCGCCCGCGGAGGTGCCGATCGGCGATCCCGCGGCGTTGATCGCGCACCGGCCCGATATCCGCTCGGCCGAGCGCGCGCTCGCCGCCAGCAACGCGCAGATCGGCGTCAACACCGCCAAGCTGTTTCCATCGCTGAGCTTCCTCGGCATCTTCGGGCTCGGCGGCACCAACATCGGCGACGTGGTCGATCCCAACAAGCTGACCGCGCTGGTCGCACCGATGCTGAGCTGGTCCTTCCTCGACTTCGGCCGCACCCGCGCCGCGATCGACCAGTCCGAGGCGCAACGCGACGTCGCCGCCGCGCAGTATCGCGAGCGCGTGCTCGAGGCGCTGCAGGATGCCGAGACCAGCCTCTCGCGCTTCGGCAACACGCGGCTGCAATATGCGCAGCTGCTCCGCGCCGAACAGTCGGCCGCGCGAGCGGCGACGCTCAACAGCCAGCGCGTCGCGGCGGGGACGAGCAACGTCATCGATCAGCTCGACGTCGAGCGCCAGCGCCTTTCCGCCGCCATCGCGGTGGCGCAGGCCAAGGCACAGCTGACCGACAGCTATATCACGGTGCAGAAGAGCCTGGGTCTCGGCTGGAGCGAGCCACAAGGGCTCAACTCGCCCGCTAACGAGCGGTCACCCGAGGATAGCGACGACACCCAGCGGCACCGCCCACAATAAAAGGTAGCTGATCGAGCCCTGAGCAAGAGCTCGTTGGGCTGCGACAACGGCGCCGCGTGGATCGCGCGACGCCGCTGTCGTTCGTCAGGCGAAGCTGGCCTGCGCCATGCTCAGCAGCCCGGCGGTACCGAGCGACGCGGCGATCGCGCTAGCATCGATACGTGCGCCGACGCCGGCTACCTGTCCCTTTCGCCGCGCCGGTCGAGACGCCGCGCGCCGCAGCGACCGGATCAGATTGGCGGCTTCGTTCGCGACCGCGTCGGGGCCGTCGCTCGTGTCGAACAGCGGCAGGAGCGGCGAGGATCGCTTCGTCAGCGCGGTCTTGAGTTCCCGAAGATCGGCGGTGTCTTTGGCATCCCGAGGGCCAGTTGCCGCGCGCGAGATCTCCTCCGCCACCGACGTCAGCCCATCGAACACCGCCGGTCTGGCGGGCGCCGTCGCCTCGAGCGCGGCTTCACCGGCGACCGGAGGCGAATCCTTCCGCGAGGGGGTCTGCGGCCCCAGGATGGGCACCGGGCCGGCAGCCTCGGCGCTGATCGAGAGAGTCGCGTAGTCGCGCTCGGCGGCGATGATCGCTCGCGCCACATCTTCGAGTTCCTCGGCCAAGATCAAGGCTGCGCGGCGATCCCCCCGGGTGATCGCCGCGAGCGCCTGCATTTTCAGCAACGCCAGCTTCTGGCGCAGCGTCGCCAACGCACGCGCGGCGAGTTCGCCACGATGCGATCCGGCGAGTCTCGCTAGACGTGCCGCGACCTCCTCCATCACCTGGATCCGCCGCTTGGCGGCGCCGTCATCGTGCGAGGTCAGCGGACTCTCGGTCGACGCCATACCGCTGGCAGCCAACCGCGACGGGCGCGAATGGGACTCTAGCAACGTCGCGTAGGACGCTCGCCCCCACTCACCGCGCGCGAACGCGAACGCCACAGAATCAACATATTCCGGAACATGTTGCGCGGGTCGCGCCGCACTCACTGCTGTCACGATGCTCATGGTCGCTCCCCGATCTGCTCCCGACCGCGGCCGGGTTGACTATACAGCGGAGCCTAGCCGACGAACATCAGGATCAAACAATGTCGCGCGAGGCACTCCGTAGCTGTACGACTATATAGAAGAACAACGCCGTGCGGGAGAGGCCCGGCTCCGCCAGATTCACCAATATGACGCAACGATGCCGTACCTCCACCGACAAAGGCCGGACTTTCATGAGAGCGAATACTTTTAAGACCTTGATATTGACCGAGGCCGCAATCCCGCCAGCAGCAGCCGCAGCGCATCGTCGATCTGCTGGCGTCGCTCTGCCGCATTATTGTGCTTGAGCAGCAGCCCGCTCAGCATCCGCATCGCCAGCACTAGGTCGCGTGCGCCGAGCTCGGGCGCGAGTGTGCCGTCGCGGTGGGCGCGCTCGGCGATCGGCTCGAACAGCCGCTCGAGCCGCTGCCGCAACCCGTCGAAGGCAGCGCGGTCGGCACCGTCGCGGGGCATGTCGAGCGCGAGCCTGGCGAACAGCGTCGCGGTCTCGGCCCCGTCCAGGACGACCTGGGTCAGCGCCTCGTCGAGCGGCAGCGCGGGGTCGAGCCGCGCCCGCATCCGCTCGATCTCCTGCTCGAAGACCGCCAGCGCGAGCGCCATGCGATCCTTGAAGTTGCGGTAGAAGGTCCCGCGCCCGACGCCGGCGGCATCGGCGATATCTTCTAGCGGCACGAAATAACCCGCCCGCGCGAAGCACAGCCGCGCCGCCGCGATCAGCGCGTCGCGGCGCGCCTGCGCGTCGCGGCGTAGGGGGCGCGCCGCCACCACGCTGATCTCGTCGCTCATGCGCTCCTGTTAGAGGCTGCGCGGCGTCGGGGAAAGCATGGCCTAGCCAGCGGCGCGCCCCTCGCCTATCTGGCGCGCTTTCCCCATCATACAGGTTCTTCCCATGGGTTTCCGCTGCGGCATCGTGGGCCTGCCCAACGTCGGCAAGTCTACCCTCTTCAACGCGCTGACCGAGACGGCCGCGGCGCAGGCCGCCAATTATCCGTTCTGCACGATCGAGCCGAACGTCGGCAACGTCGGCGTGCCCGATACGCGGCTCGCCAAGCTGGCCGAGATCGCCAAGTCGGCCAAGGTGATCGAGACCCAGCTCGGCTTCGTCGACATCGCCGGGCTGGTGCGCGGTGCCAGCAAGGGCGAGGGTCTGGGCAACCAGTTCCTCGGCAATATCCGCGAGGTGGACGCGATCGTTCACGTGCTGCGCTGCTTCGAGAATGACGACATCCAGCACGTCGACAATCGGGTCGACCCGATTGCCGACGCCGAGACGGTCGAGACCGAGCTGATGCTCTCCGACCTGGAGAGCCTCGAGAAGCGAGTCCCCAATCTCGCCAAGAAGGGCCAGCAGGGCGACAAGGAGGCCAAGCTCGCCGCGGTCGTGCTCGGCCGCGCGCTCGACCTGCTGCGCGACGGCAAGCCCGCACGACTGACCGAGGCCAACGACGCCGAGGAGGCGCGCGTGCTCGACCAGGCGCAGCTGCTCACCGCCAAGCCGGTGCTGTACGTCTGCAACGTCAACGAGGAGCATGCGTCGGCGGGCAACGATTATTCCGCGCGCGTCTTCGCCAAGGCCGCGGCGGAGGGTGCCCAGGCGGTGGTGGTCTCCGCCGCGATCGAGGCTGAGATCGCGACCATGCCCGCCGACGAGCGCGGCGAGTTCCTGTCCGAGCTGGGGCTGGAGGAGACCGGGCTCGCGCGCGTGATCCGCGCCGGCTACGAATTGCTTCACCTGCTCACCTTCTTCACCGTGGGACCGAAGGAGGCGCGCGCCTGGACGATCGAGGCGGGCTCGAAGGCGCCGCAGGCGGCCGGCGCGATCCACTCCGACTTCGAGCGCGGCTTCATTCGCGCCGAGACGATCGCGTTCGACGATTATGTCGCGTGCGGCGGCGAGGCCGGCGCGCGCGACGCGGGCAAGCTGCGCCAGGAGGGCAAGGAATATGTCGTCCATGACGGCGACGTGATGCTGTTCCGCTTCAACGTGTGAGGCCGCCGCGGTCGGTGGCGTTGGTAGCGCTCGGTCTCGCGATCGGCGCGGCCTTCCACGCCGCCGACTTCCTGAGTTATGGCTGGTGGCCCTACCGATTTGGGCCGCCGGCGTTCCGGCTGTTCTGGAACGCGCTGCTGCCGCCCGACCTGACGGTCATGGTGCTGCTCGCGTGCCGCCGGCGCGTCGGCCTGGTGGCGGCGAGCGCGCTGATGACGGCGGATGTGGCGGTGAACGGCTATGCCTGGCGCGCTCGGCTACGATGCTTTCGCCGCGGCGGTCCCGATCCAGGCAGGGTTCGCCCTCTTCGTGCTGATCGTCGCGTACCGCTATTTGGCGGGCGGGCCCTTCACGACCGGCTGATCGAGCAGGTTGGCGTAAGGCGCGCTGGTCGGGGCGCCGGGTGCGTCACGCGGCTCCATCCACTCCGCCTCGTTGCCGGGCGCGGGCGTGATCTGCATCACCGGCGTCTTGGGTGCGGGGCCGGTCGGGCTGGGCGCGGGCGCGGCCTGGTTGCCGTCACCGTCCTTACCGCCGCTACCGCAGGCCGCCAGCGAGAGGAGAAGCAGGAGAGGAAGCGCGCGCATGGTGCGACAAAGCGCCAGCGCGCCGCACGTTCCCGCCGGCTGGCGCGAGCGCATGCGACCGGTTAAGGCCAGGGCGATGCTTCGGCTGTTCGTCTCCCTCCTCGCGCTACTGCTCGCGCTTCCCGCGGGCGCCGTGCCGGCGTGCCACGAGACCTCCACCACGGTGACGGCCCCGATGCAGCATCACGAGCATCGGCCCGCCGCCCCCGGCACGGCGGTCGCGCACGACTGCCTCGGCTGCGTCCCACCGCTCGATCTCGCGGGCGGCGTGGTCGTATCGCCTTGGCGACCGGCCGAGCGACAGCGACCGCCGATGCGCACGAGCATGACCGCCGGCGCGCTGCTGGTGCCGCTCTCCCCACCTCCGCGCGCGGCGTGACTTACCGGGGCGTCGCGCCCCGGACCGTCACGTCTGCAATCGGAGAAAATTGATGTTCCGCCACACCCTGCGTGCCGCAGCCGCGGCCGCTGCCTTGTGCCCGACGCTCGCGTCGGCGCAGCACCATCCGCCCGTCGCCGTACCAACGCCCGCGACCGCGCCTCGCCCGGCCTCAAGCGACGGCGGCCCGATGGACCACGGCGCGATGGGTCATGCCGCCGTGGCGCAGGACGCCGCGCCGACGGCCCACGAACACGCCGGCATGAACCACGCCATGCCGGCGGTCACTGCGTCGGCCGCGTGGCGCGACGCGTCCGACGATGCTCTGGCTCATGCGCCCGTGGGTGCTGCCATGAGCGGCATGACGATGGGCACCGCCGCCGGCTGGTACACGCCCGGCAGCGGCACGTCGCGTAACCCCGCCGGCGAGGGACCGATGCGCGGCGCGATGCTCCACGCCGGCGACTGGATGCTGATGACGCACGGCTATGCCTGGGCGATGGCGACCGATCAGGGCGGGCGCCGCGGTGGCGACGGCGCCTATGTCCAGTCGATGGCGATGGTGATGGCCGACAACGACCTGAGCGATCGCGTGCACCTTCAACTCCGCGGCATGGGCAGCCTGGAGCCCGCGATGGGCGCGCGCGGCTATCCCAATCTCTTCGCCACCGGCGAGACCGCGAACGGTCGCGCGCTCGTCGATCGCCAGCACCCGCACGACCTCTTCATGGAGATGGCCGCGCGCGTCGACTATCGGCTCGGCGGCGACACCAGCCTGTTCGTCTACGCCGCGCCGGTCGGCGAGCCCGCGCTGGGCCCGAGCGCCTTCATGCACCGCGGCTCGGCGCGCTACCTGCCGATGTCGCCGATCACGCACCATTGGTTCGACTCGACCCACATCACCTACGGCGTGCTTACCGCGGGCGTCTCCGCGCCCAAGGTCCAGCTGGAAGGCTCGTGGTTCAAGGGGCGCGAGCCCGACGAGCGGCGCTGGGGCTTCGATCCGATCCGACTCGACTCGTGGAGCGTGCGCGGGACGTGGACGCCCTCGCCCTATATCGCGCTGCAGGTCAGCCATGGGCGGCTCAAGGAGCCCGAGGCGCTCCACCCCGGCGAGGACGAGGACCGCACCACCGCGAGCATGAGCTACGCGCGCGCCGGGCTGGCGACGACGCTGGCCTGGTCGCGCAAGGACCGCCAGCCCGGTGACGTGCTCGACGCCTTCCTCGTCGAGGCCACCTACGAGCTGACGCCGCGCCACGCGGTGTTCGCTCGGGTGGAGAATGTCGCCAACGACGAACTCTTCCCCGACCACGACGACCCGCTCCACGATCGTCGCTTCCGCGTCACCAAGGCGGAGGCGGGTTATGCCTATCGGTTGCCGATCGTCGGGCCGCTCGGGGTCGCGCTCGGCGGCACGGTCGCGGCCTATGCCAAGCCGGCGGCGCTCGACGCCGCCTATGGCGACTCGCCGGTGAGCTGGACGATGTTCGCCAAGTTCGCGGTCGGTCTGTAGCCGCCTAAGCCTATCGTCTGGCGGCGGCGACCTCCGTCGCCGCTAGACTTTTCGCCGTCATCGCAGCGGCGTAAGCGCCCGGCATGACGCTACGCCCGCTCCTCGCCACCGCGCTCCTCACCCTCGGCGGCTGCGCCTACCCCTATACCCCGCCGGCCCTGCCACTCGTGACCGCGCCTGACTCGTCCCGCGCCGCTCCGGCGGGTGCGGCGACGACCGTGGCGGAGGCGAGCCGCCCTGCCCCGGTGACGATCCTCGTCTCGATCGACGGCTTTCGCCCCGATTATCTGCAGCGCGGCGTCACGCCACGGCTGTCGGCGCTCGCGGCGGGTGGAGTGAGCGCGGCGATGAGGCCTTCCTTCCCGTCCAAGACCTTCCCCAACCATTGGACGCTCGTCACTGGCCTGGTGCCGGACCGGCACGGGATCGTCGCCAACCGGATGGAGGACGAGGCTAGGCCGGGCGAGACCTTCACCATGGCGACCGACGATCCCTTCTGGTGGAACGCCGCCGAACCGCTGTGGGTCACCGCCGAGCGCGCCGGCATCGCGAGCGCGACGATGTTCTGGCCGGGCTCCAACGTCGCCTGGGGCGGCACGCGCGATCCCGCCCACCCGCACGCTGATGTCGGCGCGCGCCCGCACGACTGGCAGCAATATAACGAGGCGGTGAGCGACCGGCAGCGAGTCGACGCGGTGCTCGACTGGCTGCGGCGTCCGGCCGCCACTCGGCCGCGCTTCGTCACGCTCTACTTCGACGAGGTCGACACCGCCGGACACGAATACGGCCCCGCTGACCAGCGGACCCTGGCGGCGGTGGCCGCGGCGGACGCGGGTATCGGCCGACTGATCGACGGGCTCGCCGCCTCCGGCCAGTCCGCCAATATCGTGATCGTCTCCGACCATGGCATGGCGCCGATCGCGCCCGAACGACGCATCGCGATCGACTCGATCGTCCCGGCGACCGACGCGCGGGTGATCGAGAGCGGCCCCTACGCGACCTTCGCGCCGCTGCCGGGACGCGATGCCGCGGTGGCAGAGGCGCTGCTGCGCCCGCACCCGCATATGACCTGCTGGCGCAAGGGAGCGCTGCCGCCGCGCTTCCGCTACGGCCGCAACGCGCGCGTGCCCGCCTTCCTCTGCCTGGCCGAGGACGGCGCCGCAGGCGGCTGGATCCTCGCCAAGAACGCGAGCGACGAGGCCACGCACCGTGGCGCGCACGGCTATGACAACGACTCGCCGGACATGCGCGCGCTGTTCATCGCGAACGGACCTTCGTTCGCGGCGGGCCAGCGGCTGCCGACCTTCGACAACACCGACGTGGCGCCGCTGCTGCGAGACCTGCTCGGCCTGCCCGAGGGCGCCGCGCTGGACGGCGACGACGCGCCGTTCCGTCGCGTGCTGCGGCGCTGAGCGCCGCGCCGCTTGATCCGCCGCGACGATCATGGCGAAGTGGCACGCGAGAGGAGAGCGGCGCGATGCAGTATTTCGAGGACATCGCGGTCGGCGCCGTCGCGCGCTTCGGCCATTATGCCGTGACCCGCGACGAGGTGATCGAGTTCGCGCGCAAATACGACCCCCAGCCGTTCCACCTCTCCGACGAGGCCGCGGCGGCGACCCATTTCGGTCGGCTCTCGGCGAGCGGCTGGCACAGTTGCGCGATGGTGATGGCGATGCTGGTGGAGCAGCTCCGCGCAGTCGAGCAGGCGGGGCTAGGATCGCCCGGCATCGACGAGCTGCGCTGGCTCACCCCGGTCTTCCCGGGCGATACGCTGCGATGCGAGACCGAGGTGCTGGAGAAGCGCGTGTCGCGCTCGCGGCCCGAGATGGGGATCTACAAGAGCCGGCTGACCGCCTTCAACCAGCACGACGCGGCGGTGCTGACGATGGTGTCCAACGCGCTGATCGCGACGCGGCCGGCGGGGTGACACTATCAGGTGCCTCGATACGGTACTTCGACAAGCTCAGCGCCACCTCAGCACGAACGACCGGGCGATCCCATTCGCGCTGAGGTGGGACTGAGCCCGTTCAAGCCTCGTCTAAAAGCGCCCGCTACGCTCAGCGCTGAAGCGCGGCCACGCCCGGCAGCTCGCGGCCTTCCATCCACTCCAGGAAGGCGCCGCCCGCGGTCGAGACGAAGCTGAACTGCTCCGCCACGCCGGCCTGGTTGAGCGCCGCGACCGTGTCGCCGCCGCCCGCGACCGAGACCAGGCTGCCCTCCTTGGTCAGCGCTGCCGCGGTGCGCGCCAGCGCTACCGTCGCGGCATCGAACGGTGGCGTCTCGAACGCGCCGAGCGGGCCATTCCACACGAGCGTGCGGCAGGTCTTGAGCACGTCACCCAGCGCCTCGACCGCGGCGGGGCCGACGTCGAGGATCATCTCGTCGGCGGCGACCTCGTGGACATTGACGGTGCGCACCGGCGGGTTGGCGCGGAATTCCTTCGCCACCACCACGTCATAGGGCAGGTGCACGGTGCAGCCGGCGCGGTCCGCGGCCTCGAGGATCTCCTCGGCGGTGCCGGTGAGATCGTGCTCGCACAGGCTCTTGCCCACGTTCACGCCGCGCGCGGCGAGGAAGGTGTTGGCCATGCCGCCGCCGATGATGAGGTGATCCACCTTGCCGACGAGGTGCTTGAGCACGTCGAGCTTGGTCGAGACCTTGGCGCCGCCGACCACCGCCGCGACCGGATGCTCGGAAGCGCCGAGCGCCTTCTCGAGCGCGTCGAGCTCGGCCTCCATCGCGCGCCCGGCATAGGCCGGAAGCACCTGCGCCAGCCCCGCGGTGGAGGCGTGGGCGCGGTGCGCGGCGGAGAAAGCGTCGTTGACGTAGAGGTCGCCGAGCGCGGCAATGCGGTCGATCGTCTCGCGGTCGTTCTTCTCCTCGCCGGCGAAGAAGCGCGTGTTCTCCAGCACCGAAACGTCGCCGGGCTGGAGCGTGGCGACCGCCTCGGCGGCGCCCGCCCAGTCGACGAAGCGCACCGGGCGGCCCAGCACGTTCTCATACGGCCGGGTGATCTGCGCGAGCGAGAACTCGGGCGCGGGCTGCCCCTTCGGGCGGCCGAAATGCGCCAGCACGAGCACGATCGCGCCCTTGTCGGCGAGCTCGGCGACGGTCGCGACGGTGGCGCGCAGCCGCGTGTCGTCGGTGACCTGGCCGTCCTTGAAGGGGACGTTCAGGTCCTCGCGGACGAGGACCCGCTTGCCGGCGACGTCGCCGATATCATCGAGCGTTCGAAAAGACTTGGCCATGAATCCTCGATCCTGATCCTGTCACCGACGGCGATCGTGCCGCCTTGTATCACCATCGCGCAGGCGCCACCGCGCCAGTCGGGCGTCATCGCCTGTTTGAGGCCGGAGGCGAGCGCTTCCATCCGCTCGCACGGGTCGCACTCGCGCGTGATCTCGAGCAGCACGTCGGCGCCGATGCGGAGCACCACGCCCGCGCGCTGCGGCAGGTCGAGCGCGTCGACCAGCAGGTTGGCGCGCCGCTCGGTCCAGTCGATCGTGTGACCGACCAGCCGCATCGCCGCCTCCCAGTCGCCGCGCTCGATCAGCGTGACCTGGCGCTTGTACGGCTTGCCGCGCATCGCACCGCGAAAATCGCCGTGCACCCCGCGCGCGAGCGACACCTCAACGCGCGCGACCGTCTCGACCGGCGCGCGCGAGCGGGCGTGGCGCGCGATGCCGAGCAGCACGCCCGTCACGCCCGCCCGACCTCAGCCGAGCTTCGCCATCGCCGTCGCGGTGTCGACCATGCGATTGGAGAAGCCCCACTCATTGTCGTACCAGCTGACCACACGCACCAGCTTGCCGTCGATCACCGCGGTCTCGAGGCTGTCGACCGTCGACGAATAGGGCGTGTGGACGATGTCGATCGAGACG
The DNA here is from genome assembly GCF_019429485.1 of Sphingomonas citri. Classification (GTDB taxonomy): domain Bacteria; phylum Pseudomonadota; class Alphaproteobacteria; order Sphingomonadales; family Sphingomonadaceae; genus Sphingomonas; species Sphingomonas citri. Next base: position 723,316 of record NZ_JAHXZN010000001.1, read on the forward strand.
AGCGGCTCGTCCGAATAGTGCAGCACGCCCTGCATCGCGCCCTCGGCCGCGGCCTTGAGCAGCTGATTGACCTCTTCCTTGCTGGTGTCGCGCTTCGGCGTGAAGGTGAGGTCGACGAGGCTGCCGTCGGGCACGGGCACGCGGATCGCCGAACCGTCCAGCTTACCCTTCAGCTCGGGCAGCACCTCGCCCACCGCGCGTGCGGCGCCGGTGGTGGTCGGGATGATGTTCATCGCCGCGGCGCGCGCCCGGCGTAGGTCGCTGTGGATCTGGTCGAGGATCTTCTGGTCGTTGGTGTAGGCGTGGATCGTGGTCATCAGGCCACGCTCGATGCCGATCGCATCGTTGAGCACCTTCGCGACCGGCGCGAGGCAGTTGGTGGTGCACGACGCGTTCGACACGATCGTGTGCCCGGCCTCGAGCTTGTCGTGGTTGACGCCGTAGACCACGGTCAGATCGACGTTCTTGGCGGGGGCCGAGATCAGCACCTTCTTGGCGCCGGCGTCGATATGCTTCTGCGCGCTGGCGCGATCGGTGAAGAAGCCCGTGCATTCCAGCACGATGTCGACGCCCAGTTCCTTGTGCGGCAGGTTCGCGGGATCGCGCTCGGCGGTGACGCGGATGCGCTTGCCGTCGATCACCATGTCCTGTCCGTCGGCCTCGACCGTGCCGGCGTATTTGCCGTGGACGCTGTCGCGGCTGAACAGCCACGCGTTCGACTTGGTGTCGGCGAGATCGTTGATCGCCACCAGCTCGAGGTCGCTGCCACGCTCGATCAGCGCGCGCGCCACCAGCCGCCCGATCCGTCCGAAGCCGTTGATCGCTACCTTGGTCATGCGCCTGTCTCCGCGTAAGTTCGGTGTCGCGCGTGCCTTTGCGCCGGACGGCGCGCGGCCGTCAACCGCTGCGGTGCATCCGCTCGTCTCTACGCCATCTTGTCGGCGCGCGCGGGCGATCCTATCGCCTCTCCTCATGGACAATCCAGCGATCGACCGGCTCGATGCCGCCATCACCCGCGTCGAACGCGTCTTGGAACAGCGCCTCGCCGCCGCCGCCACGCTCGCGCGCCGCCACGAGGCCCTGCGTGACAAGTTGGGCGAGGCAGTCGCCGCGCTCGACGAGATCATCGCGCGCGGAGGGCAAGACTGATGGCACGCGTGACGCTGCGGATCGGCGAGACGAGCTACGACCTGGGCTGCGGTGACGGCGGCGAGGCGCGGCTGATGCAGGCCGCCGCGCTGATCGATGAGCGCTGGGAGGACGCGCGTCGCGCCGCAGGTGCGGGCGGGGTCAATCGCACGATGCTGCTCGCCGCGCTGATGGTGGCCGACGCGCTGATCGAGGCGCGCGAGGCGCCCCCGCCCGAGACACCCGAGGGGATCGCGCTCGATCGACTGTCGGAACGGCTCGAGAAGCTCGCCGCGGCCCTTGAGCAGGCGCCGCCGACGTCCTAGATAGGGGTCGGCGGGTTCTGCCCGGTACGAGCTAATAAATATCCCTGAGGCTATTCATCTTCCATGGGGGTTGTCCCTGCCCGGATCCTGGTCCGACGTACATGATCCCCACCTGACGTACTGGGCGTCAGTGGATACATCGGCCAACGGCCATGGCGGTCCCGCCACCCCGCCTTTTCCTTCGACATGACCGACAAGCGCGCGCTCCGCGCCGCCGCGCGGGCGGCCCGCGACTCGTTCGTCGCCGCGGGGGTGCCAGCGCTGGCCTGCCCGCGCGAGTTCATCGCGTTGCTCGCGACCGGCCTGGTGGTGGCGAGCTACGCGCCGATCGGCAGCGAGGCCGATCCCGCCGCACTGGAGGCGGCGGCCCGCGCGGCGGGTTGCCGGCTCGCGCTGCCGCACGTGGTCGATCGCGCGACGCCGATCCGCTTCCTCGCCTGGGACGCTGACCACAAGCTCGCTGACGGACCGTTCGGGCTGCGTCAGCCCGATGGTGCGCACGCCGAGGTGGTGCCCGACCTGGTGCTCACGCCGTTGGTCGCGTTCGACGCCGCACTGAATCGCATCGGCCAGGGCGCGGGCCACTACGATCGCGCCTTCGCCGCCTATCCCGCGGCGCTCCGCATCGGTATCGCCTGGAGCGTGCAGCAGCTCGACTCGATCACCCCCGACCCGTGGGACGCCCCGCTCGACGCGATCGTGACCGAGCGCGGCTGGATCGCGGGGGCGGCGCGATGACGCCGTCGTGGCGCAAGCCGGTGGGGATGCTCGCGATCCTGCTGCTGATCGCTATGTGGTGCGTGGCGATCGCGTCGCTCTCCGGCGTCATCGGGCGCTGGCCCGCGCTGCTGCAGCTCGGCTTCTACCTGGTCACGGGCATCGTCTGGATCGCGCCGCTCAAGCCGCTGCTGCGCTGGATGGAGACCGGGCGCTGGCGGTGAGGCCAAATTTCCGCCGGCACGGTTCACTTCTGCCGTCATGCTGAACTCGTTTCAGGATCCACTGGCCCGCAAGCGCCGCACGCTTCAAGTATGCGGCAAGGTGGCTCCTGAAAGGAGTTCAGGATGACGTGAGGCGAGTGGCGGATGCGCGCGCGCCGAGCGCCGATCGCGCGCTCGGATACCGACGACATGCTATGATGGTACGCGACACATCGACGATGGCCACCACCGACCGTGGCGCGAGTGACGGGGCTCGAACCCGCGACCTCCGGCGTGACAGGCCGGCGCTCTAACCAACTGAGCTACACCCGCAACGTGCCGGGCCGGGCCGAGTGGCCCGCCGCGACGTTCGACGGTCATGCTTGGATCTGCGGCCTCCCCGAGGGGTGGCGCGAGTGACGGGGCTCGAACCCGCGACCTCCGGCGTGACAGGCCGGCGCTCTAACCAACTGAGCTACACCCGCTTGCAGAAGCGTGAGGCGCGCCAACTAGGCGGCACGCCGAGGGCTGTCAACGGCTATTCCGCGTCTTTCTCACCGCGCCGCGCGAGCACGCCGCCGCGCCCCTCGCGGGTGCGAGTCAGCGTGCCGTGCTCGAACAGGAAGCCCGCGATATCGGGGCGTCCCGCCGCCGACAGGATGGTCTGCACGATGATCAGGATCGGCACCGCCAGCAGCGCGCCCACCGTCCCCCACACCCAGCCCCAGAACGAGATGGAGATCAGGATCATCACCGGGTTGATGGTGAGCCGGTGCCCGACGATCAGCGGCGTCACCACGTTTGCCTCGATCAGATGCGCCCCGTACATGATCGCGGGCGCCGACAGCGCGGTCCACACGTCGGAGAAGGTCATCAGCCCGCCCACCGCGAGCAGCAGCGCCGCCACCACCGGCCCGAAATAGGGAATGTAGTTGAGCAGCGCGACGATCCCGCCCCACATCAGTGGGAACGGCATGCCGAGCAGGTGGAGTGCGCCCGCGATGATCGCGCCGAGCGCGACGTTGATGACGGTGATCGTGCCCAGGTAGGAGGACACGTCGTCGACCATCTCCTGCAGCACGCGCGCGGTCGCCATCGCGCCGCCGAAGCTCGCGCGCTCGGTGATCATCCGCTCGCGCGTGCGGGTCCAGCCCGAGAGGAAGAAGAAGGCGACCAGGATGGCGTAGAACACCTGGATGATCACCGCTGGCGCCGAGGTGGCGGCGAGCTCGACGATCGAGCTGGGCGGCGCCACCGCCGCGGTGGGCGACGGGCGCACCGGCGTGCTGGCGATCTGGCGCAGCGTGCGGTTGGCGTATTTCTCGAGGCTCGAGTAGAGATCGAGCAGCGGCGCGAGATTGTCCTGGATTCGCCCGATCCGCGACGGCAGCAACCGGAAGAACTCGGTCGCGGGCACGACGATGGCGGCGAGCGCGACGTTGGCGATCAGCAGGAACAACAGCACGCAGACCAGCGCCGCCACCGCCGACGGCAGCCGCCGCCGCTCCAGCCACTCGAGCAGCGGGATCAGCGCGAGTGCGACCACCAGCGCGACAGCGGTGGGCATGAAGAACTCGGCACCCGATTTCAGCGCGAACGGCAGGCCGAGCATCAGCCCGATCCCCGAGGTGAGCGTCAGCGCGGCGAGCAGCCGGTCGCGCCGCAACACCACCTGCGGGTCTCCCTCCGCGGACAGAGCGGCGGCGTCGGGCGGAAGTGTGGCCGGCGTCAGGGCCGGCGGCGGCGGGAGATCGGCCATCGAGAGAACCTAGCGAGAGGAAAGACGGCGTGAAAGCGCGCGGGCGTCAGGCGGCGGCAGCCTGCCAGGGTCCTTCCTCGAGGTAGAGGTAATCGGGGTCGAACTCGCCGACGCGCGCCAGCCCGCTCTCGTCCAGGATCGTCACCGTACCGCGCACCGCCTCGACCAGCTTCTCCTCGCGAAGCCGCCGCAGCGTGCGGTTGACGTGGACGCTGGTGAGCCCGCACGCCTCGCCGAGATCCTGCTGGATCAGCGCCAGCTCGAACGTGCCGTTGCCGCCGCGCCCGGTCGCCTTGAGCCGGTGGTAGGTCTCCAGCAGGAAGTGCGCGATCCGCCCCGCGGCGTCGAGCCGGCCGATGCGGAAGATCCACTCGCGGTGCAGCGCGGCGTCGAGCAGCGTCGAGCGCCACAGGATGCGAGCGAGCTGGGGATGATCGGCGACGATCGAGTCGATCGCGGCGTGTGGGACCACCGCGACCCGCGCCTCGGTCAACGTGCCGACGTCGTGGTCGAGCCGGTGCAGCGGATAACCGTGGAGGTCGACGAAATCGCCGGGCACCTGCAAGGCGACGAGCTGACGGAAGCCGTCGCGCGCGTCCATGTAGCGGCACATCGCGCCCTCGAGCAGCAGCGTGCTGTTGCGCAGTCGGTCACCGCGCCGCGTCACGATCGTGCGCGCGGGCAAGGTATCGATGCGATCGACCGCGCGTTCGAGGATATCCTTGTCCGCCTCGCTCATCGCGTCGCGGCCGCGCCCGCGCAGGAAGTCCCGTGTCACCCGCATTGCCATTCCCCGCTCCACAGCGGAACAGCCCTACGCCGCGAAACGTTCCCGGAACAAGCCCTTGAGCTCGCGCTTGAGGATCTTGCCGTTGGCGTTGCGCGGCAGCGGCTCGGCGGTGAAGCGGATCGCCGCGGGCACCTTGAAGGCGGCGAGCCGCTCGCGCACCCAGCACTGCAATTCGGTTTCCCCGGCGGCGGCGCCCGGGATGAGCCGCACCACCGCGACCGGCTCCTCGCCGAGCACGCGATGCGGCGTGCCGATCACCGCGCATTCGCTCACCGCCGGATGCGCCTGGAGTACGTTCTCGACCTCGATCGAGTAGATATTCTCGCCGCCGCGGATCACCACGTCCTTGGCGCGGTCGAGGATGTAGAGGAACCCTTCCGCGTCGAGCCGGCCGACATCACCGGTGCGGACCCACCCCTCGACGAAGGTCTCGGCGGTCGCCTCGGGGCGGTTCCAATAGCCCGCCACCACCATCGGACCGCGCGCGCGGACCTCCCCTGCCGTGCCGACGGGAAGCGAGACCCCTTCGTCGTCGGTGATGATCACGTCGGCCACCGCCACCGGCAGGCCGGCGCTCTCCGGCCGCGCGAGATAATCCTCCGCAGCCAGCGAGGTCACCGTCGCCATCGTCTCGGTCATGCCCCAGCCGTTCTGCGGCCATACGCCGAACTCGGCGCGGAGCCGCTTCGCCAGTTCGGGCGCCGCCGGCGCGCCCCCGTACGCGATCGACTCGAGGCTGGAGAGATCGAAGCGCGCACGTTCGGGGTGGTCGAGCAACTGCCACGCGATGGTCGGCACGCCGCCGGTGACCGCGACCCGCTCGCGCTCGATCAGCTCCATCGCGCCTACCGCGTCCCAGCGGCGCATGAAGATCGAGGTCGAGCCGCTCGCTACCGCGCCCATCAGCGCCGCCGAGCAGGCGGTGACGTGGAACAGCGGGATCACCGTCAGCAACACGCGCGGCGTCGACGGCGGGGGCGCCTCGCCGCGGCGCAGCGCGTTTCGCGCCGCGGCATAAGCGCTGCTCATGATGTTGGTGGTGAGATTGCGATGCGTGCCGAGCGCCCCCTTGGGCCGGCCGGTGGTGCCGCTGGTGTAGAAGATCACCGCTGGATCGTCCGGCGCGAGCGCGACGGGGGGCAGCGGTCGCTCGGGCAGCGATCCCCATTGCGCAGGCGGGCCGATCAGCGCTTCCAGCGCGGTGGCCGGGCGTCCCAGCGTACCTGTGGCGCGAGTCACCAGCACATCGCCTAGGTGGCGCAACAGCCCGTACAGCGGGATCAGCCGCTCGTGCCGCTCGGCGTCGACGATCAGCATGCGTGCCCCCGAGTCGTCGAGCGCGTAGCGCATCTCCTCGCCGCTCCACCAGGCATTGAGCGGCACGGCGACCGCACCGAGCGCGGTGATGGCGAACAGCGCCACGGGGTAATCGGGCAGGTTGCGCATCGCGATCGCCACCCGGTCACCCGCGCGCACGCCCCGCGACACCAGCTCGGCGGCGAGCGCCGCCACCGCCCGCGCGTGTGCGGCGTAGCTGACCCGCTCGTCCTCATGGATCGTCATCAGCCGCTCGCCGTGACCACGGCTCGCCTCCAGCAGGGCACGCAGCGTCGGCGGCGCGTGCTTCCAGGTGCGCGTCGGCACCCCGCGGATCGTCACCGTCTCCATCTCGAAGGCACTGCCCGGCGCGGTGAGCAGCGCGCGCACCTCATCGTGCGACCGCGCCGGCCAGCCGGCACCCTGCCCGTCCTCCATCGCCATTGCCGCCTCTCTTCGCTCGAACATCGGGTTCGTTGTGGGGCGAGACTAGAGTTGATTTTCGGCCTGCTCAAGGCGATACAGCGTCCGAAGGTTAGAAGGTGAGGTATGGCCACGAAGGCAATAACACGCCGATGCGCCGGACGTTTGACGCAACTCGACCGACGTGTCCGGTACTGCGGTGCGAGGCACCGCCACGACCGACCGCGCCTTCACTGACCCATTCCGACCAGCGCAACACCGCCGCCGCAGGAGCAACGCCCGCATGACCGCCTCTTCCCCGATCCGCACCGAGCGCCACGGCGACGTGCTCGTCATCGTCTCCGACAACCCGCCGGTGAACGCGCTCGGCGCCGCGGTGCGGATCGGGCTGGAGGCCGCGATCAAGGAGGGCGCCGCGGACCAGTCGATCGCGGCGATGGTGATCCGCTGCGACGGCCGCACCTTCTTCGCGGGCGCGGACATCACCGAGTTCGGCAAGCCGCCGGTCGAGCCGTTGCTGCCGGTGCTGGTCGACATGATCGAGGCGTGCGGCAAGCCGGTGGTCGCCGCGATCCACGGCACCGCGCTGGGCGGCGGCTGCGAGGTGGCGCTCGGCTGCCACTATCGCGTCGCGGTGCCCTCCGCGAAGATCGGTACGCCCGAGGTGAAGCTCGGCCTGCTGCCGGGCGCGGGCGGGACGCAGCGGTTGCCGCGGCTCGCCGGGGTGCGGCTCGCGCTCGAGATGACCGCCAAGGGCGAGCCGATCTCGGCGCGGCGCGCGCAGGAGGCGGGGCTGATCGACCGGATCGTCGGCGAGGACAGTCTCGTCGCCGACGCGCTCGCCTTCGCCGACGAGGTCAAGGCGAAGCGACCGATCCCGCGCGCCGCCGAGAAGACCGTCGCGGCCGATCCGGAGGCGGTTGCCGCGTTCACGAAGGAGAACGCCCGCCGCTTCCGCGGCTTCGACGCGCCCGCCGCCAACATCGACTGCGTCGTCAAGGCGACCGAGCTGCCCTTCGCGGAGGGGCTCGCCTATGAGCGGCAGGCGTTCATGCGGCTGATGACCGGCACGCAATCGGCGGCGCAGCGCCACATCTTCTTCGCCGAGCGCCAGGCCGCCAGGATCGACGACGTCCCCACCGACACCGCGCTGCGCCCGATCGCACGGGTCGGCGTGATCGGCGCCGGCACGATGGGCGGCGGGATCGCGATGAACTTCCTCTCCGCGGGCATCCCCGTGACGATCGTCGAGATGGCGCAGGAGGCACTCGACCGCGGCATCGGCGTCATCCGCAGGAACTACGAGGCGACCGCTGCCAAGGGGCGGATGAAGCCCGAACAGGTCGAGGCGGCGATGGCGGCGCTGACGCCGACGCTCGACTTCGACTCGCTCGCCGACTGCGACCTCGTCATCGAGGCGGTGTACGAGAATATGGAGGTGAAGCAGGAGATCTTCGCCCGGCTCGACGGCATCGCCAAGCCGGGCGCGATCCTCGCCTCCAACACCTCCTATCTCGACATCGACGCGATCGCCGCCTGCACGAAGCGGCCGCAGGATGTGCTGGGCATGCACTTCTTCTCGCCCGCCAATGTGATGAAGCTGCTGGAGGTGGTGCGCGGTGCGGAGACCGCGTCCGACGTGCTCGCGACGGTGATGGCGCTGGCCAAGCGGATCCGGAAGGTCGCGGTGGTGGCGGGCGTCACCTACGGCTTCATCGGCAACCGCATGCTGATGCCGCGCCAGGTCGAGGCCAACAAGCTGCTGCTCGAAGGCGCCACGCCCGAGCAGATCGATCGAGTCCACACCGCGTTCGGCATGCCCATGGGGCCGTTCCAGATGGCCGATCTCGCAGGCGTCGACATCGGCTGGCACCGCGACCCGAGCCGCATCGAGAACGTCCGCGACGCGCTCGCCGCCGAGGGCCGCTGGGGCCAGAAGAAGCAGGCTGGCTTCTACGACTATGACGAGAAGCGCAATCCGAGCCCCTCGCCCCGCGTCGCCGAGATCATCCAGGAGTGGCGCGAGAAGACCGGCACGCCGCAGCATGAGGTGACCGACGAGGAGATCGTCGAGCGCACGCTCTACCCGATGGTCAACGAGGGCGCGCTGATCCTGGAGGAAGGCAAGGCGCAGCGCGCGTCCGACGTCGATGTGGTGTGGATCTACGGCTACGGCTGGCCGGTCTACCGCGGCGGCCCGATGTTCTGGGCGAAGACCGAGGGCTATGACAAAGTCGTCGCCGGGCTGGAGAAGCATGGCTTCACGGTGGCGAAGAGCCTGCGCGCGGGCACGATCAAGTGAGGGTGGCGGCCGGGCATCGGCGAGGCGGAAGGCGGCGGCAGCACGAGACCAACAGCGGTGACCCGCGCGTCCCAACCCCTTTCCGTCATCCTGAACTCGATCCAGGATCCACCGTCCCGCACACGCCGCCGCACCTGAGTAGGCGGCACCGTGGATCCCGAAACAAGTTCGGGATGACGCCGGTGGGCGGACGAGGCGGAGCAAGCGGCTCTAACTGCACCACCGCCGCCCCCGCCGCCCACCTCATCTCTCCCGCGAGGACCCAGCGATGACCGACCTCGACACCTTCCGCAGCGAGACCCGCGCGTGGCTCGCCGCGAACTGCCCGCCCGAGATGCGCGAACCGGTGCGCGCCGACACCGACATCTGCTGGGGCGGCCGACGCTACGATCCCGCCGCCAACCCGCCGCAGGCGCGCTGGCTCAAGGCGATGGCCGAGCGCGGCTGGACCGTTCCCGACTGGCCGAAGGAATATGGCGGCGGCGGGCTCTCTCCCGCCGAGACCAAGGTGCTGCGCGAGGAGATGGCCGCGATTAGCGCGCGCAACCCCCTCAACTCGTTCGGCATCTCGATGCTCGGCCCGGCGTTGCTGAAATACGGCACCGAGGCGCAGAAGTTGGAGCATCTGCCGAAGATCGCGCGCGGCGGAATCCGCTGGTGTCAGGGCTATTCCGAACCAAACGCCGGCTCAGACTTGGCCGGGCTCGCCGCCAGCGCCGAGGACGCGGGCGACCATTATGTCGTCAACGGCCAGAAGGTGTGGACCAGCTATGCCGACAAGGCCGACTGGATTTTCTGCCTGGTGCGCACCAGCAAGGAATCGAAGCAGGGCGGCATCAGCTTCGTGCTGTTCGACATGGACTCGCCCGGCGTCTCGACCAAGCCGATCCTGCTGATCAGCGGTTACTCACCCTTCTGCGAGACCTTCATGGACGGCGTGAAGGTGCCCAAGGCCAATCGCGTCCACGACGAGAACAAGGGCTGGGACGTCGCCAAATATCTCCTCGGGCACGAGCGCGAGATGATCAGCGGCATGGGGCTCGCGAGCGGCGGGCGCAACCCGCTGGTGGAGGGCGCGATCGCGACGGTCGGGCTCGATCACGACGGCCGCCTCGCCGACCCGCTGCTGCGCGCGCAGATCGCCTCGTTCGAGGTCCGCGCCAAGGCGTTCGCGGCAATGTCCGAGCGCTTCATCGACGAGCTCAAGGCCGGGCGCGCGCATCCCGCGCAGCCGAGCATGATGAAGTATGTCGGCACCGAGCTGAACAAGGCACGCCACGAGCTGATGATGGCGGCCGGCGGCTCGGACGCCCTCGAATGGGAGAGCGAGCGCTCGCGCGGCGGTGCGGGCGCGCGCGCCTGGCTGCGCACCAAGGCCAACTCGATCGAGGGTGGGACGAGCGAGATCCAGCTCAACATCGTCGCCAAGCGGATCCTCGAGCTGCCGGGGGCCTAGATCGAGACCGTGCTCCTGCGCACGCAGGAGCCCAGGGCCACAAAGCGGCGCACCCGGAACCCTGGGTTCCGGCGTCCGCCGGAACACGGGAATGCCACCATGCCGCTCTACCTCAATGACGAACAGACGATGCTGCGCGATACCGTCAAGGAGTTCGTCGCCGAGCACGCCCCCGTCTCCCACCTCCGCCACCTGCGCGACTCGAACGACCCCGCCGGCTTCTCGCGCGAGCTGTGGAAGCAGTTCGCCGAGATGGGCTTCACCGGCATCCTGATCGGCGAGGACCAGGGCGGGCTCGGGCTCGGCCATGTCGAGGCCGGCGTGGTGCTCGAGGAGATCGGGCGCAACCTCTCGCCCTCGCCCTTCCTCACCACGGCGGTCGCGGCGGTGGAGGCGCTGCGCGGCAGCGCGCAGGCGGCACGCTGGTATCCCGGCATCCTCGCGGGCGAGACGGTTGCCGCACTCGCTATCGACGAGGGCGCCAAGCACCGCGACCGTGTCGCGCTCCGCGCCGAGCGCGCCGGCAACGGCTTCCGCCTCTCCGGCGCCAAGCAGTTCGTCACGCACGGCCATGTCGCCGACGTGCTGATCGTCGCCGCGCGCACCGCCGGCGGCGACGACGACGTCGAGGGGATCACCTTGTTCGCGGTGCCGCTCGACGTCGCCGGGCTGACTGTCACGCCCGAGCGACTCGCCGACTCGAGCGTCGCCGCGCGGCTGACGCTGGAGGACGTGACGGTCGATGCCGACGCGGCGCTGGGCGAGGTCGACGGCGGCCGCACGGTGCTCGATCGAGTGCTGCGCGCCGGGCGCACCGGCGCGGCGGCCGAGCTGGTCGGCGTCGGCGCCGGCGCGATGGACATGACGATCGGCTATCTCAAGCAGCGCAAGCAGTTCGGCGTGCCGATCGGCAGTTTCCAGGCGCTGCAGCACCGCGCCGCGCATCTCTACAGCGAGATGGAAGTGGCGCGCGCCGCGGTGCTCAAGGCGCAGCAGCTGCTCGACGCGGGCAGCGACGCCGCCGACGAGGCGGTCTCGGTCGCCAAGGCGATGACCGGGCTGGCGACGACGCTGTCGGTGCAGGAGAGCGTGCAGATGCACGGCGGGATCGGCATGACCGACGAATATGACGTCGGCTTCTACATGAAGCGCGCGCGCGTGCTCGCCGAGATGTTCGGCGACACGCACTACCACGCCGACCGGCTCGCACGCGCGGCGGGCTATTGAGGCGCGCGATGGCGGAGACGACGCCCGCCGCGCTCGTCGCCGACCTCGTCGATCTGCTCGACGTGGTCGCGGTCGACGTCGACCTGTTCCGCGGGCGCCGCTCGACCGGCGGGGTCGGGCGCGTCTTCGGCGGACAGGTGGTGGCGCAGGCGCTCCAGGCGGCGCAGCGCACCGTCGACGGCCGCGCAGCGCACTCGCTCCACGCCTATTTCATGCGGCCGGGGTCGGAGGCCGCGCCGATCGACTATCGCGTCGCACGCGACTTCGACGGTGCCAGCTTCGCCACCCGGCGGGTGGTGGCGTGGCAGGACGAGCGGCCGATCCTGACGCTCACCGCCTCGTTCCAGCGCGACGAGGCCGGCTTGCACCACCAGTCGCCGATGCCCGACGTACCCGCGCCCGAGACGCTGCGGAGCGAGCGCGCGTGGCGGATGGAGCAGCGCGAGACGATTCCGGAGCGCTGGCGCGAGCCGCTGCTGCGCGAGCGCCCGATCGAGTTTCGCCCGGTCGCGCCGCGCCGCTGGACCGATCCCGCGCCGCGCGAGCCGGTGCAGCACAGCTGGTTCCGCACAGTGGCGCCGCTCGGCGACGACGCGGCGGTGCATCGCGCGATCCTGGCCTATGCCAGTGACACCGCGCTGCTCAGCACCTCGATGCTGCCGCACGGCGTGAGCTGGACGACGCCGGGGATGCAGACCGCGAGCCTCGACCATACATTGTGGCTGCACGCGCCGGCGCGCGCGGACGAGTGGCTGTTGTACGCGGCGGACAGTCCCTGGTCGGGCGGCGGCCGCGGTCTCAATCGCGGCACGATCTATGCGCGCGACGGGCGATTGGTCGCGAGCGTGGCGCAGGAGGGCTTGATCCGGCGGCGGTAGCCGATCAGCTATAAGCCGCTCAACATCGTCACGGTGCGCTACGCCGCGATCATCTGCCGCGCACGCAGCGTCGCCGCCTGGGTGTCGCCGGCCAGTTTCTTCACCTCGGCCGCGACCACCGCGAAACCGCGCCCGGCGTCGCCCGCGCGCGCCGCCTCGATCGAGGCGTTGAGCGCGAGCAGGTTGGTCTGCGCCGCGATGCCCGCGATCGCGTCGACCACACCGGCGAGCTGCTCGACCAACGTCTCCATCTTGCCACGATCGACCTCGGCCTGGCCGCGGTAGCGCTGGCTCTCGCGCAGCCGTAGCTCGACCTCGTCGGCGAGGTTGACCTCGGCGGTCACGTCGCTGGCGAACTTGACGATCCGCTCGACCGCGCCGTTCTCGCCCGTGATGGGAGTATAGACCGCGCGCAACCACACGGCGCTGCCGTCACGCGCGACGCGCTCGAAGAGGCCGCTCTGGTGCTTGCCCTCGGCCAGCGCGCGCCACAGCGCGGCATAGTCCGCCGAGGCGGCGAAGGCGGCGGGGCACAAGGTGCGATGGTGCCGCCCCTCCACCTCGCGCGCGGCATAGCCCATCGCCTTGAGGAATCGCTCGTTCACCCAGGTGATCGTGCCATCGGGCGTGAACTCGATCACCAGCTGCGATCGCTTGATCGCGTCCCACAACGGTCCCTCGCGCACGCGTACTTCCTCAATCACCTGAGAAATTACGTTAAATGCGCAGGCTTAACGAGATGATACCGGCGCGCCTCAGACCGGTTCGTGGATCGGACAACCGTTCGCTCGCGCGCGGAAGTCGGCCGAATGACGATAGGTGTCGCGGCGCGCGCGGTTGATGTTGCCCAGCGGCTGGTGCGCGGCGAGCCCGGTCCACACGCTGAAGCGCAGCTGTTCGTTGACCTGCTCGACCCGTGCCGGGTCCCAGCTGTCCTGCGCCCGCGTGCGGATCACGCCCACGCGGTGAAAGGGCGCCTCCTCCTCGTCCCACTCCACCGTGGGATCCTCTATCGACTGCTGATTCTCGTCGCGCGCGAGCTGGACGCGGAACTCCCACTCGCCCTCGATGTCGCGCAAGCCCTCCTGCACGGCGCGCCGGATCGCGTCGCGCTCGCCGTCGGTGTCGATGATATCGCCCTTGCGCGCGCGAAGCCCCGGCGCAGTCGGCCGAAGGCTGAACTTGGCGACATGATCGCCGTAGCGGAACGGCGTCACGCTGTAATAGGTCTCGCCGACGGGATCGACGTTGGGCGCGCCGCCGAGCGAGTTGATCGCCGGGCTCTCGAGGCCGACCGAGCCGATCACGCTCCGCACTCCGCGCAGCACCGCGGACAACGCCTTCTTCCCCCCTTCGATCGCGTCGGTGGTCGGCGCGAGCAGCTTGAGGCTGCCGAGGAATTTGTCCGCGTCCCTGGCCTGGAACACCTTGCCGTTGACCATGACGAAGTCCTGCGTGCGGCCCTCGGCACCGGGCAGGCGCTCGCCGTCTACGTCGAACACCTTGATCGCCAGCCCGCGCGGCAGGGAGATGGCATCGTCGAGAATATCACCCGGGTTGGTCGAGAGCCGCATCATGACTCGATGCTCCCCCGGCGTGGCGAACAGGCCCTGCGCCAACTCGGGCGGCAGGTCGGCATCGATCGTCAGCACACCCTCGAGCACGCCGTGCGCCTTGGCGTGAACGGCGCGAACGGCATGGCCGTAATCCTCGTGCGTCGTCTCCAGGATCCGGTCGAAGGTCGCGTTGAGCTGCGCGACCGTCTCTGCCTCGTCGGGCTTGACCTGCTCGAGGTCGGGGCGATAACGGATCGGGGCAGCGTACATCGTCGGCTCTCCTGGACGGGTTCTTCCACCAACCCAGGTTAGCCTCGCCCGTTCCACCGCCGGCTATGTCACTGCGTCGCTCGCCCGGTCCAGCGGTTCATCCAGCCGATCACCTCGCGATACCATTGGCGCGAATCCTTGGGCTTGAGCACCCAATGGTTCTCGGCCGGAAACACGAGCAGACGCGACGGGATGTCGCGGCGTTGCAGCGCCGTGAACGCCGCCAGCCCCTGCGTGTAGGGGATGCGGAAGTCCTTCTCGCCGGTGATCACCAGCTGCGGCGTCTTCCAGCGATCGACGTAGTTGACCGGGTTCCACTTCTCGAACGCTTGCGGGTCCTCGAAATAGGCCTTGCCGCCATGTTCCCACTCGTCGAACCACAGCTCCTCGGTCTCGTACGCCATGGCGCGCGCGTCGAAGACGCCATCGTGCTGGACGATGCACTTGAAGCGATCGGGCCAGCGCCCCTCGATCCAGTTCATCATATAGCCGCCGTAGCTCGCGCCGAGCGCGCAGGCGTTGCCGCCGTCCATCCAGTCGAACCGGGCGGTAGCGGCGGCGAGGCCCTTCTGCAGGTCCTCGAGCGGCCAGCCGCCCCAGTTGTCGCGGATCGCGTCGGTGAACGCCTGGCCGTAACCGGTCGAGCCGTGGAAATCGACCGCCACCAGCGCATAGCCCGCACCGGCGAACACCGCCGGGTTCCAGCGATACGACCAGCTGTTGTTGCTCGATCCCTGCGGCCCGCCGTGGACCATATAGGCGATCGGCAGCTTGCCGGTGCTGCCCGCCGGCCGCACCGCATAGCCCCAGACGGTGTCGTCGTTGGCACCCTTGAAGCTGAACCGCTCGACCGCCGGCATGTCGATGCCCGCGAGCCTGGCGGCGTTGACGCTGGTGAGCCGCTGCGGCGCGCGACCCGGCGCCACGCGGTAGAAGTCGTCGGGCGCGGTGAGGCTGTTCATCACCACCACCGCTCCGCGCGCGCCGACCGCCACGGCGGCGACATTGCCCTGCTCGGTCAGCCGCGTGACCTGCCCGCTGCGCGCGTCGACGCGCCACAATGGGTTCTCCTGCGTGTCCTCGGCGGTGACGTAGAGCGAGCGCGAGTCGGGCGCCCAGCGCAGCGACCCGACCGAGCGGTCCCAGCGCTCGGTCAGCGAGGTCGATCGCCCGGTCGCAAGGTCGCGCAGCGTGAGCACGTAGCGATCGGCCTCGTAGCCGGGGCGGCGCATCGCCAGATAGGCGAGCGTGCGGCCATCGGGCGAGACGCTCGGCTGGGTATCGGTGGCGCGGTTCGCGGCGGTCAGGTTGGTCGGCGCGGCGCTGGCGTCGGCCGGCACCTGGAAGACGTCGAGGTTGGTCGACAGCGGCTCGATCCGACCCGCCTCGCGCAGCGCGAAAAAGAGCGTGCGCCCGTCCGGGCTCCAGCTCACTTCCTCCCCGCCGCCGAACGGTTTGGACGGTGTGTCGCCGACCAGCCCGCCCATCACCGAGCGCCCGTTGCCGCGCGCGCCCTGCGCGGTGAGCGGGATCACGAAGAGCTGCGAGCGGGTGCCGTCCGCCCAAGTATCCCAGTGGCGCACGAACAGCTGGTCATAGGTGCGGCCCGCACCGGCATCGGCGCGCTTCTTCACCATCGGCAGTTCGAGCGTGGGCGCACCTGGGTTGCGGTCGGCCCAGACCACGAGCTTGTCACCGGTGGGCGCGACCCTGAAGCCGCCGAAGCCGCCCTTGAAGTCGGTGAGCCGGCGCGGCGTACCGCCAGTCACGGGCACCGCCCAGATCGCGTCGTCGGCGCTGAAATAGACGGTGGTGCCGACGATCTGCGGATCGTTCTCGTCGAGCTTGGGGTCGGCGGCGAGCTTCTCGGGGGCGGCGCCGGCGCGGGTCAGATCGAGCCGCCACAGGTCGTAGCGGCCACGGTCGGCGTCGAGGTCGGTCTCGCGCTGCGCCCACACCAGCCAGTGGCCGTCGTCGGACATCGCTGGCGCGCCGACACGGCTGAGCATCGTGACGTCGTCGATGGTGAGCTGGCGCGCGGTGGCGGGAGTGGCGAGCGCGGCGGCGGCGAGCGCGAGCAGACTCGCGACGGAGGTGCGGTTCATCGCGCGACGATACAGCAGAAGGTGACGGCTGAGACAATCCGCGCGGTGGCGCGCGGCGGTGGGGCGGATCGAGCGGCTCGCCCCCGAATCACCGCGCCGTCCTCCTGCGCACGCAGGGGCCCGGATGCGGCAGGCGACACGCTCGCAACCCTGGCCTCCTGCGTTCGCCGGAAGCCAGCTGCCCCGTCACGCCGCCGCGGTTGCCCCTTCCAGTGCCGCGCGAACCGCCGCGAGTGCCTCGGCCGCCCGTGACCCTTCGGGCCCGCCTCCCTGCGCCATGTCGGGCCGACCGCCGCCGCCCTGTCCGCCCAGCGCGGCGACCGCCCGGCGCAGCAATTCGACCGCGTTGAAGCGCGCCACCAGATCCTCGGTCACCCCGACCGCGACCGAGGCGCGCCCGTCGTTGACCGCGATCACCGCCGCCACGCCCGAGCCGATGCGCTGCTTGGCCTCGTCGACCGCACCGCGCAGGCCTTTGGCATCGAAACCGTCGAGCACCTGGCCGACGAAGGCGACGTCGCCGACCTGCTCCGGCCCCGCCGGCGCGCCGCCGGCACCGCCGCCGAGCGCGAGCGCCTTCTTCGCCTCGGCCAGCTCGCGCTCGAGTCGGCGCCGGTCGTCGAGCAGCGCGCTCACGCGCGCGGGCACCTCGTCGGGCGTGGTGCGAAGCGACGTCGCCACCGCGCGCAGCGTCTCGTCGCGCGCGCTCAGGTAAGCGCGCGCCGCCTCACCGGTCAGCGCCTCGACCCGACGCACGCCGCTGGACACCGCGCTCTCGCCGACGATCTTGAACAGGCCGATGTCGCCGAGCGCGCCGACGTGCGTGCCGCCGCACAATTCGATCGAATAGGTCGCGCCGTCGGCCTCGCGGCCCATCGACACGACGCGGACTTCGTCGCCATATTTCTCGCCGAACAGCGCCATGGCACCCATCGCGATCGCATCGTCCGGGGTCATCAGCCGCGTCTCGACCGCGCCGTTGCCGCGGATCTGCGCGTTGACCGCTGCCTCGGCCTCGGCGAGCTCGGCGGGCGACATCGGGCTGGGGTGCGAGACGTCGAAGCGCAGCCGCTCGGGAGCGACCAGCGAGCCCTTCTGCGCCACGTGAGTGCCGAGCCGCTGGCGCAGTGCCTCGTGCAACAGGTGCGTGGCGGAGTGGTTGGCGCGGATCGCGCCGCGGCGTGCATGGTCGACCGTCAGCCGCACCGCGTCGCCGACCGCCAGCTCGCCCGCGTCGAGCGTAGCGTGATGCACCCACAGCTTGCCGAGCTGCTTCGACGTGTCGGTGACCCGCGCGGCGGCGCCCGCGTCGGTGGCGAGCGTGCCCGCGTCGCCGACCTGGCCGCCGCTCTCGCCGTAGAAGGGCGTCTGGTTGACGATCACGTCGACCTGGTCGCCCGCCGCGGCGCGCTCCACCCGCGCGCCGTCCTTGACCAGCGCGAGCACCACGCCCTCGCCGCTCTCGCTGGCATAGCCGGTGAACTCGGTCGCGCCGAACTGGTCGGCAAGGTCGAACCACAATTCGTCCGAGGCCTTCGCGCCCGACCCCTTCCACGCCGCTCGAGCGGCGCGCTTCTGCTCGGCCATCGCCGCGTCGAAGCCGGCACGGTCGACGCGATAGCCCTGCGCGCGCAGCGCGTCCTCGGTGAGGTCGTAGGGGAAGCCGAACGTGTCGTAGAGCTTGAACGCGGTCTCGCCCGCCAGCGTGTCGCCCGGCTTCATCCCGCCGGTGGCATCGTCGAGCAGGCGCAGGCCCTTCTCCAGCGTCTGGCGGAAGCGGGTCTCCTCCTGCTGCAGCGTCGCCTCGATCAGCGGCTGCGCGCGCACCAACTCGGGGTAAGCGGCGCCCATCTCGGCGACGAGCGCGGGCACCAGCCGGTGCATCAGCGGCTCCTTGGCGCCGAGCAGGTGTGCGTGGCGCATGGCGCGGCGCATGATCCGGCGCAGCACATAGCCGCGGCCCTCATTGGCGGGCAGCACGCCATCGGCGACGAGGAAGCCGGAGCAGCGCAGGTGATCCGCGATGACGCGATGGCTCGCCTGATTGTCGCCGGTAATGGCGGTGTGGGTCAGCGCGCCCGAGGCGGCGATCAGCGCCTTGAACGTGTCGGTGTCGTAATTGTCGTGGACGCCCTGCATCACCGCCGCGACGCGCTCCAGCCCCATGCCGGTGTCGATCGACGGGCGCGGCAGGTCGCCGACGATCGCGTCGGCCTCCTGCACGAACTGCATGAAGACGAGGTTCCAGATCTCGACGAAGCGGTCGCCGTCCTCGTCCGGCGATCCCGGCGGGCCGCCCGGGATGTGCTCGCCATGGTCGTAGAAGATCTCGGAGCACGGCCCGCACGGCCCGTCCGATCCCATCGCCCAGAAATTGTCCTTGGTGGGAATGCGGATGATGCGGTGATCGGGCAGGCCCGCGATCTTCTTCCACAGGTCGAACGCCTGGTCGTCGGTGTGGAAGACGGTGGCGGTGAGCTTGTCGGCCGGCAGCCCCCATTCCTTGGTCAGCAGCGTCCACGCGTGCGTGATCGCCTGCTCCTTGAAGTAATCGCCGAACGAGAAGTTGCCGAGCATCTCGAAGAAGGTGTGGTGCCGCGCGGTATAGCCGACATTGTCGAGATCATTGTGCTTGCCGCCGGCGCGGACGCATTTCTGCGCGCTGGTCGCGGTGGTGTACGGCCGCGTCTCCAGACCGGTGAAGACGTTCTTGAACGGCACCATGCCCGCGTTGACGAACATCAGCGTCGGGTCGTTCTGCGGCACCAGCGGCGCCGAGGGGACGATGCGATGTCCGCTGCCGCCGAAATAATCGAGGAACGAGCGACGAAGGTCGTTGGTCGAGGTGGTGCTGGTCGAGCTCATGGCGGGGTGACTTAATCGCCCCGGGCGGCGCTGCCTAGCCTCGGGCGTTGCAAAGCGGCAACGGTGCGGCCCCATCCCGCTATGGGACAGAAGGTGGGCCTTTGTGAATTTATGGTTAACGGCTAGATGGCCGCGCACAGGAGTAGGGGGATCTCACGACATGAAGGTACGGAAGTGGCTTCTCGCCGCGGCGGCCGGTGCTGCGCTCGCGCCGCTTGGCGCCTCGGCGGCGACCATCGTCGCGACGGATAGCGAGTCGATCCTGCTGGGCGTCCCGCGCTTCGACTCGACGTTGGGCACTCTGAACAAGGTGACCCTCGACGTCAGCGTGACGAAGTTCCGCTCGTGGCTGCTCCGGGCGCCTTCCGGCACGGGGTCGCCGGTAACGCTTGACTGGTCGGTCAACGGCACGTGGCAGCTGCTCGGCAATGGTCTCTCGGCGCCGCTGCTCATCCCGATCGTCGGTAGCGGCAACAGCACCGTCGCGCTCACGCCCGGGGCGGACGTCGATGTCGGCTTTTTCGAGGTGTCCGGCAGCGGCGCCGGGTCGGCGACGCTCGACACCGGATATTTCATCGGCTCGCAGCGCGTCTACTTCAACGGCTTCGATCTCGGCTTCAACGCGCCGCCGGCGGGTGACACGACAATTACCGGCGTGCCGACGGGCGGCGCGGTGACCCATCTGTCGCGCTCCTGCCAGCTCGGCTTCGGCGGCACGCCGATGCCCGCGGACGACGATTTCTGCGGCAGCGTGCGCTACACGCTCACCTACGACTACACGCCCTTCGGCGCCGCGGTGCCCGAGCCGGCGACCTGGGCGATGATGCTGCTCGGCTTCGGCCTCGCCGGGGCCGCGATCCGGCGCCGCCGCGCGGCCGGTGAGCCCGCCGCCGCCTGACGCCTCAGACGGGCCGCTCGATCGACTCGGGCGGCTCGCTGAACCAACGCGGGCCGTCCGCGGTGACGTGGAAGCAATCCTCCAGCCGCACGCCGAACTTGCCGGGCAGGTACAGGCCGGGCTCGTCCGAGAAGCACATGCCGGGCGCGAGCCGGGTGGTCTCGCCGTGGACGAGGTTGACCGGCTCGTGCCCGTCCATGCCGATGCCGTGTCCGGTGCGATGCGAGAGGCCGGGCAGGCGATAGCCCGGGCCGTAGCCGAGCGGCTCGTAATAGCCGCGCACCGCATCGTCGACCGCGCCCGCCGCGACGCCCACCCGCGCGGTGCGAAAGGCGAGCGCCTGCGCCGCCTTCACCTGATCCCACACCCGCCGCTGCTCGGACGAGGCGCTGCCGTGCACCCAGGTGCGTGACACGTCGGACTGATAGCCCTGGACGGTGCAGCCGCAGTCCATCAGCACCACCTGGCCGTCGGCCACCCGGATCACCTCGCGGCTGCCGTGCGGCAGCGCCGCGGCGGGACCGATCAGCGCCAGGGCGAACTCGGGTTCGCCGCCTAGCTTCTCGGTCGCGGCGGTCATCAGCGCGCCGATCTGCTGGCCGGTCATGCCCTTCTCGACCCGCGCGTAGGTCCAGCGATAGGCCGCGAGCGTCACCTTGGTGGCGCGCTGCATCAGCGCGATCTCGCCGGCGGTCTTGATCATCCGGCAGCCGCGCACGACCGGGTTGGCACTGACCAGCCGCGCCCCCGGCAGGTTGCGCGCGACACCGGCATAGACGAAGTAGCGCACGCTCTCCTCGACGCCGATCGGGCGTGCCGCCAGCCCGCGGTCGCGCAGGAAGCCGGCGACCGTCGCGAGCGGGTCTTGGTCTTCCTGCCACACCCGTACCTCGGCCGGCACCGCCAGCGTCTGGCGTACCGACGGTTCCTCGAAGAAGGGCGTGACGACACACGGCTCGCCCTCGACCGGCAGGATCGCGGCGGTGAGCCGCTCGCTGCGCCCCCAGCGCACGCCGCTGAAGTAGATCAGGCTCGATCCCGGCTCGATCAGCACCGCGCCGATACCGAGCGCGCGCATCAGCGCCTGCGCCCGCTCCAGCCGCGAGGCGCGCTCGGCGGCGTCGATCGGGCGCGCGTCGGCGGTGAGGTCACGCAGCGCGGCGAGGTCGGGCGCGGCGGCGCGTACCACCGCGGCGGCCGCGTCAGCCGGCACCGCTCCGACTCCGGCGAGCAGCGCGGCACCGCCCGTCAGCACGTCGCGGCGGGCGGGGCGATAAGGGCTTCGCGTCGTCATGCGCCGGCAGTAGGGCGCTTGACCGAGTGCTCGCAATCCCCTTCCCTCGCGCGCGCATCAACCGGAGCGACGAATGGCCAAACGGCTGACCCTCTACATCCTCGTCGGGCTCGCGCTCGGCCTCGTGCTGGGCCTCGTGCTCAACGTGTGGCTCGACGACGGCACGCCCGCGGGGGCGACACGCGCCACCGAGGTCGCCGGTTATTTCTCGATCGTCACCACGCTTTTCCTACGGCTGATCAAGATGATCATCGCGCCTCTGGTGTTCGCGACGCTGGTGTCGGGGATCGCGCAGATGGGCGACACGCGCGCGCTAGGCCGGATCGGCGCGCGCAGCCTCGCCTGGTTCCTCTCGGCCAGCCTATTGTCGCTCACGCTCGGGCTGATCATGGTCAACCTGCTCCAGCCCGGCGTCGGCGTCGGGCTCGCGCTGCCGGCCGCGGGCGGGACCAGCGGGCTCGAGACCGCGGCATTCAACCTCAAGGACTTCTTCACCCATATCGTGCCGTCCTCGATGGTCGACGCGATGGCGAAGAACGAGATCCTGCAGATCGTCGTGATGTCCGTGTTCGTCGGCGTCGCGATCACCGCGGTGGGCGAGAAGGCGGCGCCCTTGGTGCGCGCGATCGACGCGCTGGTCCATGTCATGCTGCAGGTGACCGACTATGTCATGCGCGTCGCGCCGCTGGCGGTGTTCGCCGCCGTCGCCGGCACGCTGACCGAACGCGGGCCCGACGTGATCGGGCAGCTCGCCTACTTCATGGGCAGCTTCTATCTCACGCTGCTGGTG
This sequence comes from Sphingomonas citri, assembly GCF_019429485.1. Taxonomy (GTDB): domain Bacteria; phylum Pseudomonadota; class Alphaproteobacteria; order Sphingomonadales; family Sphingomonadaceae; genus Sphingomonas; species Sphingomonas citri. The sequence continues at coordinate 745,620 of NZ_JAHXZN010000001.1, forward strand.
CTGTGGGCGGCGCTGCTGGGGATCGGCTTCCTCTTCCTGGGACCGCGCATCGGGGCGCTGATCCGCCACGTGCGCGAGCCGCTGCTGGTGGCCTTCTCCACCGCCTCGTCGGAGGCAGCCTATCCGCGCATGCTTGAGGCACTCGACCGCTTCGGCGTGCCGCCGCGGATCGCCAGCTTCGTGCTGCCGCTGGGCTATTCGTTCAACCTCGATGGCTCGATGATCTACATGACCTTCGCGTCGCTGTTCATCGCTCAGGCGTACGGCATCGACATGTCGCTGGGGCAGATGGTGACGATGCTGCTGGTGCTGATGGTGACGAGCAAGGGCATCGCGGGGGTGCCCCGTGCGAGCCTGGTGGTGATCGCGGCGACGCTGCCGATGTTCCACCTGCCCGAGGCGGGACTGCTGCTGATCCTCGCGATCGACCATTTCCTCGACATGGGTCGCACCGCCACCAACGTGATCGGCAATGCGGTGGCGAGCGCGGTGATCGCGAAGTGGGAGGGCGGCTTCGACCCACCCGAGCCGGTCGCGGTCGAATCGGCGCGCGCGCCGGCGGGCGGCGGCCCGGCGCGGCCGGTAGAGCGATTCGGCGACGTGTGAGGGGCGTCAGTAGCTCGGTCGCGGCGACCCCGACGGGTCGGGCATATCGTCCGGTCCCATCACGAAACGCACGCGATCGACACAGCCGCTGCGGCCGCGGTCGGAGGTAGGCAGCGTGGCGGATTGCATCACCATAATGGCCTGACTGCCGAAGTCGGCAGTCGGCTCGGCCGCGATCACGCTGAGGTGTCCGATCTCGCCCCAGGGTGCGACATCGTAACGGATCACCGCCCAGCCCTCGATCATTCGACGACGGTAGGGCTCGGGAAAGGTGAGCCGCGGCGGCGTCAGGAAATTCGGCCGGGCGGGACAGTCAGGGCCATCCTCGGCGGCGCGCGCCGCCTCAGTAAGCTCGGGCGCGACGAGCTTGGCGGGGCGGAGCCAGTACGGATATTGGCAGCCGGTGCGCGCACCCCCGGTGAAGCGGCTGGCGCGCGTCGCGCTCATCGCGGCGGCGTCGAGTGCGGGGTTGCCGGTGCCTTGGATCACCTGCGTGCCACGCGGCCGCCCACGCGCGTCGGTGTCGTACCGGACCATCGTCCAATCGCGCGCACCCGGAGTGGCTTTGATGTGATGGAAGTCTGGTAGGGCGCGGAGAAGCGCCTGGGGTCGCGGCAGATCGAGACACGTGCCCGCGAGTCGCACGCGATCCCAACCCTCCTGCGGCATCGTGCCATTGTCGGGCGCGAGCGTGTAGGCGATGAGGTCGGCGACCGCCGCCTCGGCGAGCGGAGCGATCCTCGGCGTGTAGGTGATCGCGCAGTTCGTCCGCGTTGCGCCCGGGGCGAAGCGAGAGGCGGCCAGCGCGGGTGCGAGGTCCGCGCTCGGCGCAACCTCCTTCGCTTCGGGTCGGATCGAAGTCGGGCGGCCGGTCGGGTCGAGCGCGAACTCCAGCGTCGCAGAGGCGCGAGTCTGCCCCGCGCCCCACAACAGTTCGACGGACGGTTGGCGCAAACCGGTGACGGTGACCAAGACACCGTCGCAGCGGACCTCGCCGGCGCTCCAGCTCAGCAGCTGCCGTTGCACCTCGCGATACGGATAATTAGGTGGAGGTGGAACCTGCGTGTAAGCGGCGAGCAGCGCGACGAGCATCATCCCAGGTGAGCTCCCAGCATCGTAGCCCGGGACTTTCCTCTTCCGTCGCACGGTTGGCAACGTGAACTTGCTCCGATGCGGTTATCCCACCGCCGCACGCCGCCGGTAGCTCAGCGCCTCGGCGAGATGCGAACGGCGGACCGTCTCGGAGCCGGCCAGATCGGCGATCGTGCGGCTTGTCCGCAGCACGCGGGTATAGCCGCGCGCGGACAGCCGCAGCGTCGTCGCGGCCTCCACCAGCAGCGCGCGTCCGGCATCGTCGGGCGTCGCGAAGCGATCGAGCAGGTCGCCGTCGAGCTCGGCGTTGGTGCGCAGCCCCGTGCCCGCGAGCCGCTCGCGTTGCACCTCGCGCGCGGCGGCGACCCGCGCGCCTACGTCGGCCGAGCCCTCCGCCGCGGGCGGCAGCGCCAGCTCGAGCGCGGTCAGCGCGGCGACCTCGACGTGCAGGTCGATCCGATCGAGCAGCGGGCCCGAGACGCGCGCCTGATAGTCGAGGCCGCAGCGCGGAGCGCGTCCGCACGACAGCGCGGGGTCGCCGAGATGGCCGCAGCGACACGGATTCATCGCCGCCACCAGCTGCACCCGCGCGGGATAGGTCACGTGCGCGTTGGCGCGGGCTATGCTGACGGTGCCGCTCTCGAGCGGCTGGCGCAGCGAGTCGAGCACTGCGCGCTGGAACTCGGGCAGCTCGTCGAGGAACAGCACGCCGTTGTGCGCCAGGCTCACCTCGCCGGGTCGCACGCGTAGCCCGCCACCGGTCAGCGCCGCGATGCTCGCCGAATGATGCGGGGCGCGGAACGGGCGCACGCGCGTCAACGCGCCGCCTGCGAGCGCCCCTGCGACCGACTGGACCATCGACACCTCGAGCGCCTCGGCCGAGTCGAGCGGGGGCAGGATGCCGGGCAGGCACGCCGCCATGAGCGACTTGCCCGCGCCGGGCGGGCCGACGAACAGCAGGTTATGCGCACCCGCCGCGGCGACCTCGAGCGCGCGCTTGGCACTCTCCTGCCCTCGCACCTGGCGAAGATCGGGGCCGTCGCGTCGCTCGATCACGTCGCCCGGGCGCGGCGCGGCGAGCAGCTGGCGGCCCTTGAGATGGTTGAGCAGCGCGATGAGATCGGGCGCGGCGATCACCTCCACCTGGCCGGCCCAGGCCGCCTCGCTGCCCTGCGCGGCGGGGCAGATCAGCCCCCTGCCGGCGGCGGCGGCGTGAAGCGCGGCGAGCAGCACGCCCGGCGACGGCGCCAGCCGCCCGTCGAGCCCGAGCTCGCCGACGACGACGTAGCGCTCAAGCGGCGCGGCATCGACCAGCCCCATCGCGGCCAGCAGCGCCAGCGCGATCGGCAGGTCGAAGTGCGAGCCCTCCTTGGGGAGATCGGCGGGCGAGAGATTGACCGCGATGCGCTTGGGCGGGAGCGACAGGCCCATCGCAGCGATCGCGCCGCGCACGCGCTCGCGGCTCTCGCCCACCGCTTTGTCGGCGAGACCGACGAGGTTGAAGGCGGGTAGCCCGGGGATGAGCTGCACCTGCACCTCGACGGCGCGCGCCTCGAGCCCCAGATACGCCAGCGTGGAGACGATCGCGACCATGAAGCCGAGGCAGACCGCGCCCGGCTCCGGCTTGTCAACGTGACGCACCCTCCCCTGCTGACCCGGCGTGGCCGATCGCGCCGCCCGGCCCTGCGCGCGTTGACTTTCGCGCGCCGTTCGCTTAGCGGCCCGGATCGTTCGGGCCGTCCGCGTGGCGGCCCTTTGCCATTCGAATTCGGGAAATGACACATGAAGCGGACCTTTCAGCCGAGCAATCTGGTGCGCGCCCGCCGTCACGGCTTCCGCGCGCGGATGGCCACGGTCGGCGGCCGGTCGGTGATCCGGGCGCGTCGCGCGCGCGGCCGCAAGAAGCTGTCGGCGTAATCGAGCGCTCCGCCGGCCCGGAGCCAAGAATGGCTGTGGGCCGGATGACAAAGCGGTCGGACTATCTGGCCGCCAATGCCGGGCGTCGCGCACCGATGCCCGGCTTCGTGTTGCTGGTGAAGGCGCGCGACGACGGCGACTCCAGCATGCGGCTCGGCATCACCGTCACCAAGAAGGTCGGCAATGCCGTGGTGCGCAACCGCATCAAGCGGCGCTTCCGCGCGCTGGCGCGGGAGGTCCTGCCGAGCCACGGGACGGCAGGCGCCGACCATGTGCTGATCGGCCGGCTGGCCGCGAAGGACCGCGACTGGGCGCAGCTCGGCGCCGACCTCACCCGCGCGCTGGCGAAGACACGCAAGTGATCGCGCGCGCGCTGATCTGGGTCGCGCGCGCCTGGCAGCTGGGGCCGTCGCTGGTGCTGCCGCCCTCGTGCCGCTTCCAACCATCATGTTCCGCCTATGCAATCGAGGCGCTTGGCCGCTATGGCGCGGTCAAGGGCGGGTGGCTGGCGGTGCGGCGGATCGCGCGCTGCCATCCCTGGGGCGGGCACGGCCATGATCCGGTGCCATAAGGAAAGCTTGGGACGCCTGTGAAGGACGAGAGCAAGAACTTCGTGCTGTTCGCGGTGATCGCCGCGCTCATCCTATTCGGATGGCCGCTGGTGCAGAACCGCTTCTTCCCGACGGCGAACCCGCCCGCGACCAAGGTCGAGCAGGGCAAGTCGCGCGCGCTGCCGCAGCCGAACGCCGATCCGACCGCCGACTCGCCCGCCGCACTGCGCGACCGTGCGCAGGTGCTGGCCGAGAGCCCACGCATCCGGATCGAGACGCCCGCGCTCAAGGGCTCGATCAACCTCAAGGGCGCGCGGATCGATGATCTCGTGCTGACCCGCTACAACGAGACGGTCGCCAAGGACTCGCCTCCGATCCGCCTGTTCTCGCCCGCAGGCACGCAGGACGCCTATTTCGCCGCCTTCGGCTGGCGCGACGAGGGGCTGCGCCCGCCCGCTGCCGACGCTGTGTGGACCGCCTCCGCGCCGGTGCTCACCCCGGGCACGCCGGTGACGCTCACCGCCAGCAACGCACAGGGCCAGCGCTTCGCGATCGAGCTGGCAGTCGACAACGACTATCTGTTCACCGTCAAGCAGACCGTCGCCAACGCGGGCCGCGGCGCGGTGCCGGTCGCGGCCTATGGTCTTGTCAACCGCATCGGCGTGTCCAAGGACCCGGACAGCTGGACGATCCACACCGGACCGATGTCGGTCAACAACGGCGCGGCGCATTATAATCCCAACTTCAAGGACCTCGCCTCGGGGCCGGCGCGCTTCACCAGCAACGGCGGCTGGCTCGGCTTCACCGATAAGTACTGGCTCGCCGCGATGGTGCCCGACCAGGGCCGCGCCTTCGACGGCCAGTTCCGCGCCGGTCCGAACCAGAGCTACCAGGCCGACTTCACCACCGCGCCGCAGCTGCTGCCGCCCGGCCGCCAGCTGAGCCAGACCGCCAAGCTGTTCGCCGGCGCGAAGGAAGTGAAGCTGCTCGACCGCTACACCGACACCGGCGCGGTGACGAAGCTCGACTATGCGATCGACTGGGGCTGGTTCCGCCTCGTCGAGAAGCCGATCTTCTATTATCTCGACCTGCTGTTCCGCCTGATCGGCAATTTCGGCGTCGCGATCATCATCCTGACGCTGACGATCCGGCTGCTCGTTTTCCCGATCGCGCAGCGCCAGTTCGCCAGCATGGCGGCGATGCGCGCACTCCAGCCCAAGATGAAGGCGATCCAGGAGCGCTACAAGGACGACAAGCCGCGCCAGCAGCAGGAGATCATGGCGCTGTACAAGGCGGAGAAGGTCAACCCGCTGGCGGGCTGTCTGCCGACCTTCATCCAGATCCCGATCTTCTACGCGCTGTACAAGGCGCTGCTGCTGACGATCGAGATGCGGCACCAGCCGTTCGCGCTGTGGATCAAGGACCTGTCCGCGCCCGATCCGGCGACTATCCTCAACCTGTTCGGCTACATTCCGATCACTTTGCCGCATTTCCTCGCCATCGGCGTGGTGCCGGTGCTGCTGGGCATCTCGATGTTCTTCCAGTTTCGGCTCAACCCGGCGCCGATGGACGACGCGCAGAAGCAGGTGTTCGCGATCCTGCCATGGGTGCTGATGTTCGTGATGGCACCGTTCGCGGTCGGGCTGCAGATCTATTGGATCACCACCAACTGCATCTCCATCGCACAGCAGAAGTGGCTCTACAGCCGGCATCCGCAGCTCAAGCAGGCGCCGGCCAAGTGAGCGAGGACGACGCCGCCTTCGACGAGGAGCTGATCGAGGCGGCGCGCAAGCGCTTCGCCGGTCCGGTAGAGTTCCTGAAGTCGGCGCCCGCGCTCGAATATCTGCCGCCGGCGGAGATGCCCGAGGTGGCGTTCGCCGGGCGCTCGAACGTCGGCAAATCGTCGCTGCTCAACGCGTTGGTCGGCCGCAAGGCACTGGCGCGCACCTCGGTCACGCCGGGGCGCACGCAGGAGCTGAACTTCTTCGACGTCGGCGAGCCGGCGGTCTTCCGGCTGGTCGACATGCCGGGCTACGGCTTCGCCAAGGCGCCCAAGGACGTCGTCAAGAAATGGCGCTTCCTGGTGAACGACTATCTGCGCGGGCGCCAGGCGCTCAAGCGCGCGCTGGTGCTGATCGACAGCCGCCACGGCATCAAGGAGGTCGACCGCGAGGTGCTCGCGATGCTCGACAAGGCCGCGGTAAGCTACCGCCTGGTGCTGACCAAGGCGGACAAGGTGAAGGCGACCGACCTCGCCGAGGTGCTGGCGCGTACCGAGGAGGAGGCACGCAAACGCCCGGCGGCGCACCCACAGATCCTGCGGACGTCGAGCGAGACCGGGATGGGGATCGCCGAGCTGCGCGCGGCGGTGATCGAGTCGATCGGCTAGGCCGCGGCACTGGGTCGGGACGGACGACAGGGTTTAGGCGCGCGGTGCGCGGGGCGGGCGTAGTCGACGCTTCCGATCATCCTTCTCAAGTCCTCTGCGCGAAGGCAGAAAATCCAGACACGCTGACCTTTGCGTTAGAGGCGAGACGTCCGCGCGTCTGGATCCCCGCCTTCGCGGGGATGACCGGAGAAGGGGCGCGGCGGCTCGCGCTCAGCCGCAGCAGGACGTCCGTTTTCGGTTCCCGCCACCAATTGCTGTCGTTCGCGTCTACGTGACATCCGCGCACGCGCCACCTTTGCTCAACCGCGTCAGTGCGCCCGCGCGCGTTCCAGCGCCGCGGCGATCTGGCGCCGCAGCAGTTCGGAGCGGCTCGGCGCGGCGACGGGCGAGCCGAATACCAGCCGCGGCGCCTCGACGAAGACGGGAGCGCGCGCCGAGAGGTCGGCGGTGCGAAGCGGCGTGGCGAGCGGGTCCAAGGTCATCGACGTTACCCTTCGGCCGGAATTGGCCGACGGTGACGCTACGACGGCCATCGCTGCCGCAGGCTCTACGAGCGCGGTTAACTGCGTGGACACGCCCGGCAGGACGACACGCGCGATTGCCCTCCTTGTCCTGCGCGCCTAACCAGCGGGGATGAAGCTGATCATCGGCAACAAGGCCTATTCCTCGTGGTCGCTGCGCGGCTGGCTCGCCTGCCGCCAGTCGGGGCTCGCCTTCGAGGAAGTGGTGGTGCCGCTCTACGACGAGGCGTGGGACAAGCGCCGCGAGGGCGACGAGTTCGCCCCCTCCTCGGGCAAGGTGCCGATCCTCTGGGACGGCGAGGCGGTGGTGTGGGACAGTCTCGCCATCGTCGACTATCTCGCCGACAAGGTCGGGCGTGCGCGCTTCTGGCCCGAGGACGAGGCGGCGCGCGCGATGGCCAGATCGATGGCGGCGGAGATGCACTCCAGCTTCGCGGCGTTGCGTCGCAAGCACGGCATGAACGTGCGCCAGATCTACGCGCCAGGCCCGATCGACGACGACGTCGCCGCCGACCTCACGCGAATCTTCGAGCTCTGGGCGCAGGCGCGCGCGCGCTTCGGTGGGGCCGGCGAGGGCGACTTCCTGTTCGGCGCGTTCGGCGCAGCCGACATCATGTTCGCGCCGGTGTGCACACGCATCGTCACTTACTCGCTCCCCGCCCCCCGCTTCGCCGCCGCTTATATCGGCGCGGTGCTGCGCCATCCCTTCCTCCAGGACTGGATCGCCGGCGCGCAGGAGGAAGAGTGGGTTATCGAGAAGTTCGAACAGCCGGTCGCCTAGTGCGTCCCCTCGTCATCGGGAGCCGACTCGGCCTCGTAGCCGTGCCGCGGATGCCAGCGCATCGCGATATCGGGATAATGGACCGTCGACGCCTCGGGCAGGCTCACCGCGAACAGCACGCAGGGCGAGTCGCTGTCGTTGCGGAGATGGTGCGCGTTCGCCTCCCCCTTGCGGAAGGTGGCGACGTCGCCGGCGCGCATGGGGTGACGACCGGTGTCGTCGACCAGCACCGCCTCGCCGCTGAGCACGACCACCACCTCGTCCTCGCCCTCGTGCCAGTGGCGCTGCGACGACCAGCCGCCCGGCGGCACGGTGACGTGCGTGGCGACGAAGTCGCCCAGCCCCATCACTTCGGACAGCACGCGCACCCTGCGATCGGACGCCGCCGCCGCGAACGGCTCGGGATAGTCGCTGCCCTCGTGCGACGGCAGGCGCTCGACATCGACCTTGGGCATAAGGGACTCCTCGCGTGATCGACGTGGTTCAACTCGCGAGCGCGCTGATCGCTGCCGAGAGCGTGACGCCGGCGCGCGGCGCGGTGTTCGACGTGCTCGAGGCGGCGTTGTGGCCGCTCGGCTTCGCGGTCGAGCGCTTCGTCGCGGGTGAGGCGCCCGACGGGCCGGTCGAGAACCTGCTCGCGACCCGCGGCAGCGGACGTCACCTCGCCTTCGCCGGCCACGTCGACGTCGTGCCGCCCGGGCCGGGCTGGAGCGCGGGCGCGTTCGAGCCCGTGATCGCCGACGGACTGCTGCGCGGGCGCGGCGCGGTCGACATGAAGGGGGCGGTGGCCGCCTTCGTCGCCGCCGCGGCGCGCGTGCCGGCCACGGCCGGGCAGTTGACGCTGATCATCACCGGCGACGAGGAAGGGCCGGCGACCTACGGCACCGTCGCGCTGATCGACCGCATGCGCGCGCGCGGCCTGCTCCCCGACCTGTGTCTGGTCGGCGAGCCCACCTCGGTCGCGGCACTGGGGGACATGGTCAAGATCGGGCGGCGCGGCTCGGTCAACATCTGGATCGACGTGCCGGGGCGTCAGGGGCACGTCGCCTACCCGCACCTCGCCGACAATCCGATCCCACCGCTGGTGGCGGCATTGGTCGAGCTGGACGCGCTGGTGCTCGACACGGGTAGCGACTGGTTCCAGCCCTCCAACCTCGAGATCACCGACGTCACCGTCGGCAATCCCGCGACCAACGTCATCCCCGCGCACGCCAGCGCGCGGCTGAGCATCCGCTTCAACGACCTGCATCGCGGCGCCGAACTGGCGGCGCGAGTCGAGGCGATCGTGCGCGCGCACGCCCCTGCCGCGCAAGTGACGGCGCGCGTGTCGGGGGAAGCCTTCCTGACCGAACCGGGCGCGCTCTCAGCGCTGGTGTCGGCGGCGATCCTCGAGGTGACCGGGCGGACGGCCGAGCTGTCGACCACGGGCGGCACGTCGGATGCGCGCTTCCTGCGGGCATTATGCCCGGTGGTGGAGTTCGGACTGCTCAACGCGACGATGCACAAGGCGGACGAGGCGGTCGGGCTGGAGGATCTGGCGCAGCTCACCGCCATCTATGAGCGGGTAATCGAGCGCGCGTTCGCGGGGTGAGACGCCACTTTGGCGGGTAGAGGGTCGCGTATGAGGTTCGCGCCCCCCGCTCCCATCACCATCGTCATCCCGGACCTGTTCCGGGATCCACTGCCCCACGCCGCCGAAGGCTGCGGATCAAGCCCAGCAGTAGACCCCGGACCAATTCCGGGGGGACGGAGGGAGGAATGGGCGAGGGAGGAAAGCTTCGATCACCGTTTGCGCCGCAGGATCACGTACAGCGCACCCGCGCCGCCGTGCCGCGGGTGCGCGTTGCGGACCGCGGCGATCGCGCCGGCGTGGCGGGAGAGCTGGAGCCAGTCGAGCACCGAAGCGCGGATCGCGCCGCGCGCGTGCGGGCGCTGGCTCTCCGGTCGCGGCGGCTTGCCCGTGACGAGCAGCACGACCCGCTCCCCGCGCGCGATCGCCGCGCCCAAGCCAAAGTCGAGCGCGCTGTGCGCCGAGGCGAGCGTGTGACCGTGCAGGTCGATCGTCCGCTCGGGTGCGACATGGCCGGTGGCGAGCCGTCGGTCCCAGCCGCGGTCGAGCGTCTCGCCGGGGCCGCGTGGCGCTGGCCGCACCGGCGCACTGACGGGAGTCGCCGCGGTCGACCGTGCCGGCGCGGCCGGCTCGGGCAGCGGCGGCGCCGCGGCGACCGACTCGGCGCGTCGTCCTGGCAGCGCGCGCACCGTGGCGCGCACGAGCGCCCACAGCGCTTCCTCGTCAGCGCCGAGGCGTCGTCCCGCCACCCACGCCTCCCGCGGCGCGGCGCGCTACCCAGCGGTCGTAGCTGCCGACCGGCAGCAGCAGGAAAGCGGTACCGCGCGCGCTCATCCCGCCCGCGGTGGCGCGCGCCCCCTCACCCGCGCCCCAGAAGGTGTCTACACGATTGGCGCCCTTGATCGCGCCGCCGGTGTCCTGCGCGATCCACACGCCGTTGGCGTCGGTCCGGTCCATCGAGAGGAAGATCGGCGCGCCCAGCGGCACGAAGCGCGGGTCGGCGGCTACGGTGACGCCGCCGGTGACGGGCAGCCCCAGCGCGCCGAGCGGCGGCCCGTCGAGCTCACGGAAGAAAACGTAGCTCTTGTTCTCGCGCATGATCGCGCGTCCTTCCTCGGGATGAGCGTGGAGCCAGGCGACGATCCCCTGCATCGACGACTGCCCCGGCCCAAGCAGCCCGCGGCTCTTCATCAGTGCGCCGATGCCGGTGTATTCGCGGCCGTTCTGCGTCTCATAGCCGATGCGCAGCACCTCGCCGCCGCGCATCCGCACCAGCCCCGAGCCCTGCACCTGGAGGAAGAACAGCTCGACTGGGTCGACGGCATAGCCGAGCACGCGCGCGCGCCCCTCCAGCGCGCCCAGCTCGATCGCGGTGCGGTCGTAATAGGGCACCAGCCGGCTGCCCTCGACCCGTCCACGGATCTTCTTGCCCGCGAGCGTGTCGACGAAGCTGCCGAGGTCGACGTCGATCAGGTCAGTGGGGCGCGCGTAGATCGGCGCGTAGCCGGGCCGCGGCTCGCGCGCGCCCGCGATCTCGGGGATGTAATAACCGGTGGCGAAGGCGCGGCCGTCACCGACCTGCACCGCCTCGAACCAACGCTGGAAGAACGAGGCGGCGTCGCGCTCGGCGGTAGTCGACGCCGCGGCGCAGGCCGCCTGCCAGTCGGCGCCGAGCGTCAGCCCGCTCGCGTCGGTGCGGCGGACTAGGCTGGGGCAGCTCAGCCGGAAGGCGGCGAGCGCGGCGCTGGCCTGCTCGCCCTCGAGCGGGAGCGTGCTGATCGCGGGTCCTCGCACGATGCCGTTGGCCGACGCGCTGACCGCTCCTGGTACGGTGATACCCGGCACCGGCGCGAGTGGGGTAGATGCGACCGGCTGTCGCGCCGGGCGATCCAGCGGGTAGGAGGTTCGCGCCGGCACGCGCTCGGGGCGGGATTTCGTCGGAGCAGCGACCGGGCGGCTCGCGCTGCTACGTGGCGGTGTTGGTCGCTCGCCGGGTCCGACGCACGCCGCGACCGCCATCGCGCTCGCCACCGCGAGCGCCCCCCTCATCCGCATCCCGCTTCTTTCCCTATCGCACCGTGACCCGCGGCGTCCTCACGCCTCGTCGGTGTCCGCGAGGATCCAGTTCGGGTCAGCGGTCTTCACCTGGCGCACGAACGTCCACACGTCGTGAGTCTCGACCGCGTCGCTGGTCGAGCCGGCGACAACCTGCCCATCGCCGTCGCGGGTAACCGCGGCGATGTCGGCGTCGAAGCGTACCGTCACACGGGCCTCACCGCCGCCGACCGAGGCGGAGGCGATGCTGGCGCGCTCGATCGAGATCAGGCGGTTGTCGAGCACGTGCCCGGCCGCCTGACGCGCCTCGATCGCCTCCTGGAAGGCGGCGAGCACGTCGGGCGCGACGAGCCCGCGCAACGCCTCCACGTCACCGCGCCAATAAGCCTCCAGGATCATGCGATAGGCCGACTTCGCGCCCTCGATGAAGCGGTTGACATCGAACTGCGGCTCGGCGGCGACGAGCGCGCGCAGGCCCGGCTCGGTGCCGCTGTCGAACGGCCGCATCACCGGCTCGCGCACCTCTGGCGTGACGTCCACGGTGCGCGGCAGCGCCGTCGCGCCGACTCGCTCCTCCGCCGGCTTGGGCAGCGGCTGCTCGTGGCCCGAGCGCTTGCCGAGAACCGAGTAGAGCCGCAGGGCGAGAAAGCCGGCGACCATGGCGAGCAGGACTACGTAGAACACGGCAACTCCAGACGGCTGGTCTGCGAAAACTCAACGTCGTACATAGGCATGACGGCGCCGAACATCAAACTGCCCTAGGTCAAATCGCCGGGGCGGCGATTGTATCCCGCCGACCGCGCTGCTAACCGCCGCTGACTGCTGCGCCCGGGCCACCGGCGCGCGCGACACAGGATCGGTGAAGGGACGGACGATGGACAGCCAGGACAATCTCGGCAACGAGCCGCTCGCCAACGGCGCGGACACGGGCCCGGCGGCGGGGCTGATCTCGCAGTACGTCAAGGACCTGTCGTTCGAGAACCCGAACGCGCCAGCGGTCTATCAGGAGCCCAACCCGCCCGAGATCAACGTCCAGTTCGACATCGGCGCGGCGCAGGTGGGCGAGGAAGTCCATGAGGTGACGCTCAAGATCGAGGTACGCGCCACCACGGGCGGCAAGACCGCCTTCATCGCCGAACTCTCCTACGCCGGCCTGTTCGGGCTGCGCAACGTGCCGGCCGAGCATGTCCAGCCGTTCCTGCTGGGCGAGGGCCCGCGGCTGCTGTTCCCGTTCGCGCGCCGCGTCGTCGCCGACGCGATCCGCGACGGCGGCTTCCCGCCGCTGCTGCTCGAGCCGATCGACTTCAACGCCTTGTTCCTCCAGCAGGCACAGGCGCAGGGCGTGTCGTTCGGCGGCGAGGTCGGCCAGGCCTGAGGTCGCGTACGTTCTTCCTGCGCACGCAGGAGCCCAGGGCGGCGAGCGCGGCTCCCGTGTCTCTGGGATCCCGCGTCCACGAGAACACGAGCGACCGTTAACGACATGAACCTCGCCAAAGCGCTCGGATCGGTCGGCGGGCTGACGCTCGCCAGCCGCGTGCTCGCGCTGGTGCGCGACACGCTGCAGGCGAGCTATGTCGGCGCGGGCTTCGCGTCCGACGCCTTCTTCGTCGCTTTCCGCCTGCCCAACATGTTCCGCGCGCTGTTCGCGGAAGGAGCCTTCTCCGCCGCGTTCATCCCGTTGTTCAACCGCAAGGTGGCCGAGGGAGGCGGCACCCCGGCGGGCGTCGACTTCGCCGAGCGCGCGCTGGCGGTGCTGTTCCCGGTGCTGCTCGTCTTCACCGCGGCGATGTTGATCGCGGCGTGGCCGATCACGCTGGCGCTCTCCGGCGGTTTCGACCGACAGCAGCCGACGCCCGAGCAGTTTGCTTTCGCGGTGACGCTGTCGCGCTTCACCATCCCCTATCTAATGCTGATCTCGCTGGTCTCGTTGCTGGGCGGCATTTTGAACTCGCTCAACCGCTTCTGGGTGAATGCCGCGGCGCCGATCCTGCTCAACGTGGCGATGGTCGGCGCGTTGGTGTTCTTCCACGGCGCAGACTCCTACGCCACCGCGCGGGTGCAGGCGATCTCGGTCACGGTCGGCGGCGCGTTCCAGCTCGCCTGGCTGTGGTGGGCGTGCGGTCGCGCGGGTGTCTCGCTCAGGCTGCGCCGGCCGCGCGTCGACGACGACGTGAAGCGGCTGCTCACGCTGATCGTCCCCGCCGCGGCAGGTGCGGGCGCGGCGCAGGTCAATCTCGCCATCTCGACCGCGCTCGCTGGCTGGCTGCTGCCGGCCGGATCGATCTCCGCGATCTACTACGCCGACCGGCTCAACCAGCTGCCGCTCGGCATGATCGGCATCGGGCTCGGCACGATCCTGCTGCCGGTCGTGTCGCGGCTGCTGAGCGAGGGGCGCGAGGCCGAGGCGATGGAGACGCAGAACCGCGGGCTGGAGCTCGCGCTGTTCCTCACCCTGCCCGCCACCGCCGCCTTCGTCTTCGCCGCCGAGCCGATCGTGCGCGGGCTGTTCCAGCACGGCGCCTTCACCGGCGCGGACAGCGCGCGCTCGGCGCAGGCACTCGCCGCCTTCTCGCTCGGGCTGCCGAGCTACGTGCTGGTCAAGGTGCTCACCCCCGGCTTCTACGCGCGCGCCGACACGCGCACGCCGGTGCGCCTGGCGCTCTACTCGGTCGCGCTCAACCTCGTCGGCAATCTCGTGCTGATCCCGACGCTGGCGCACTGGAACATCGGCCAGATCGGCCCGCCGCTCGCCACCGCGCTGGCGTCGACCGTCAACGTCGCCTCGCTGTACGTCGTGCTGGCGCGACGCGGCCATTTCGCGCTCGATCCGCAGCTCAAGCGCAAGGTGCCGCGGCTCGCGCTCGCCGCGCTGCTGATGGGCGGCGCGCTGCTGCTGGTGACGCCGCTGGTCGACCCTTATCTCACCGGCAGCCTCGTCGTGCGCGGCGTCGCACTGGCGGTGCTGGTCGGAGCGGGCGTGGCGATCTACGCGCTCGCCTGCTTCGCCACCGGCGCGTTCCGCGTCGCCGACCTCCGTTCCCTCCTCCGTCGCAGAGCCTCGTCCCGATGACCAAGATGCGCGTCGTCTCCGGTATCAAGCCTACCGGCAACCTCCACCTCGGCAATTATCTGGGGGCGGTGAAGCAGTGGGTCGCGATGCAGGACCAGATCCAGGCGCAGGGCGGCGAGACGATGTACTTCATCGCCGACCTGCACGGGCTCACCGAGTTCATCGCGCCCGCCGAGCTGACCGCCAACACGATCGAGATGACCGCCACGTTGGTCGCCGCCGGGATCGATCCCGAGCGCTCGATCCTGTTCAACCAGGCGCGCGTGCCCGCGCACAGCGAGCTCGCCTGGCTGCTCAACAATGTCGCGCGGGTCGGCTGGCTGAACCGCATGACCCAGTTCAAGGACAAGGCTGGGAAGAACCGGGAGGGCGCCAGCGTCGGGCTGTACGATTATCCCGTGCTGATGGCGGCCGACGTGCTGCTCTACAACGCCACGCACGTCCCCGTCGGCGAGGACCAGAAGCAGCATCTCGAGCTGGCGCGCGATATCGCGACCAAGTTCAACGCCGATTATGACAGCGACCTGTTCTCCTTGCCCGAGCCGCTGATCAGCGCCGCGGCGCCGCGGATCATGTCGCTGCGTGACGCGACGGCGAAGATGAGCAAGTCCAACCCGTCGGAGCAGTCGCTGGTGAAGCTGATCGACAGCGACGAGGTAATCGCGGACAAGTTCCGCAAGGCGAAGACCGACCCCGACCTGCTCCCCGCGACGATGGAGGAGCTCGACGGCCGACCCGAGGCGCGCAACCTGCTGACGATCTTCGCCGCGCTCGCCGATCGTTCGCCGCAGGACGTGCTGAGCGAGTTCGCCGGCAAGGGGTTCGGCGCGTTCAAGCCGGCGCTGGCTGACCTGGCGGTGGCAAAGCTCGCGCCGATCCGCGACGAGATGGTGCGGCTGCTCGACGACCGCGCCGCGATCGACTCGATCCTGGAGCGCGGCGCGGAGAAGGCGCGAGCGCTGGCGACACCGACGCTGAAGGCGGCACAGCGAGCGATGGGGTTGTTGGCGTAACCTGCGTGGGAGTGGTGGCGCATTTTACTGAATGATGGCGCGTTCCTCTCCGCCCGCGGCGTTCCTCTGCGACTCTCACCCGCCGTCATCCCGGACGTGTTACGGGATTCACCTTCTACGCGAGAACAACGCGTTAGAAGTACGCGGCACGGTGGATCCCAGGCCAAGTCCGGGATGACGGGCGAGTAAGGCACAGTAATCCCTCAGCAATGGGGTCGGGGATGCGGCGTCGCCGCCTTTCCGTGGCCGGCGCGTGCGGGGAAGCGCCTCAACCAGCCCTCCCCTGAAGGGAGGCAGATTAGGTTTGGCATCACTCTTGCTCAGCATCTCGCGAGCCGCGGCGACCGCCGCCCGAGAGAGCGAGAGAGCGCATGACCGACACCATCACCCCGCCCGCCCCGCGCGACAACCTCTTCGGCGTCTGCGCCGCGGTCGGCGCGGACCTGGGCTTCAATCCGCTGTGGCTGCGCGCCGCCTTCGCGGGCGCGCTGCTGTTCAGCCTGGAAGCGGTGCTGGCGACCTATGCCGCGCTGGGCGTGATCGTGCTCGCCAGCCGGCTGCTCTTCCCCGATCGCCGGCGCGCGCCGGCCACGGCCGAGATCACCCCGCTCCCGGCCGCGCTCGCGCCGAGCGAGGAGGAGCCGTTGCGCCGCGCGGCGTGAGCGGCGCTCAGGCGCCGAGCTGGCCGAGCAGCAGCCGCACCGCGCCGTCGACCTCGCGGTCGCTGTCGCGCAGCGATTCGATCCGCTTGACCGCGTGGATCACGGTGGAGTGATCACGCCCGCCGAACTTGCGGCCGATCTCGGGCAGCGAGCGGGTGGTGAGGCGCTTGGCGAGATACATCGCGATCTGCCGCGGCCGCGCCACCGCGCGCGCGCGGCGCGCCGAGATCAGGTCGAGCGGCTTGAGCTCGAAATGGTCCGAGACCAGCTTCTGGATCTGGTCGATCGTCACGCGGCGCTGATGGCCGCGCAGCATGTCACCCAGCGTCTGGCTCGCGAACTCGAGGTCGATCGTCGCCCCGGTCAGCATCGCGTAGGCGGTGACGCGGGTGAGCGCGCCTTCCAGCTCACGGATGCTCGCCGTGATCCGCGTCGCGAGCAGGTCGAGCACGTCGGCGGGCACGCGCACGTCGGGCATGTCCGCCACGCGGCGCGCGAGTACCTCGCGGCGCAACGCCAGCGACGAGGGGCGGATGTCCGCGACCAGCCCGCCGCCGAGCCGCCCGAGGATGCGCGGCTCGATCCCCTCGAGTGCCTGCGGCGCGCGATCGGCGGCGATCACCAGCCGCTTACCCGCGGCCATGATCTCGTTGACGGTGTGGAAGAACTCCTCCTGCGTCGAGTCCTTGCCCGCGATGAACTGGAGGTCGTCGATCAGCAGCAGGTCGAGCCCGCGCAGCTTCATCTTGAAAGCGAACGTGTCGCGCGCGCGCACCGCGGCGACGAACTCGAACATGAAGCGCTCGGCCGACATCAGCATCACGCGCGCGCCCGGGTGTGCCGCCAGAAAGGCGTGCGCCACCGCGTTCATCAGATGGGTCTTGCCCTGGCCGGTCGCGCCGTGGAGGAAGAGTGGGCTGAAGCGCACCGGACCGGGCTCGGCCAGCGCGCGCGCGGCGTTGACCGCGACCAGATTCGACTCGTCAACGACGAAGCGCTCGAAGGTGAGCCGCGGATCGAGCTGCGGGCGCTCGCCGGCCTCACCCGATCCCTCGGCGACCGGCTCGATCGGTGCCGCGACCGCGGCGGGGGCGGACAGCACGGCGGTGACAGGTGCGCGCGCCGCGGTCTCGACCTCGACGCTGCGCACGCCGGGCAGCACCGCGCGGAACTCGTGTACCAGCCGCTCGGCATAGTGGCTGCGCACCCAATTGGTCATGAACGGCGACGGCAGCGTCAGGCGGACGTCGAGCGGGTCGGTCGCGTCGGCCAGCGCGATCGGCGCGAGCCACTGGTCGAACAGGCGCGCCCCGGCCGACTGGCGCAGGTTGGCGCGCACCCGGGTCCAGGCCCGTGCCACGTCGCTCATCCCGTCCACTCGCTCCGCCACTTGCGCCACGCACAGCTCTCCCGTTGCCGCGAACGAGTGCGTTCGCGGATCCTTCATTCGCAAAGTCAAACGTCCCCCTGCCCGCGGCCCCTCGCGCGTCGGCTATCAGACGGTGTCTCTGTGCCGCGCCGGACGATCGCCGGTGCGGTTCGACAGGATTAGGAACAGCCGGCTGAGTCGATCAAGACCGGTCGCGGACACAAAATCGAAATAAAGCAGGTTGACTCGCCGCCAGCCGCGCAAATGCGTCGAATTTCGCACAAGCTACTGTAATCACTGGCATTATGTGGCGATATGGCGATCGTATCGGTTGCGAATCGCAGGATTCCCGAGGCTTTTGGAAAGAAGCGTCGACCCGGTCTGGAGATCACCGAAAACGCATACGAAAACGCCCGCCGGGAGCGTCCCGGCGGGCGTTTTCGTAGCGCTGAGAAGGCGTTAGCTTAAGCGAGCCCGGCCACGCGCTTGGTCAGGCGCGAGAACTTTCGCGCCGCCGTGTTCTTGTGGAGTACGCCCTTGGCCACGCCGCGCGCGATCTCGGGCTGCGCCGCCTGCAGCGCGGTCGCCGCCCCGGCCTTGTCGCCGGCCGCGAGTGCTGCCTCGACCTTCTTCACGAAGGTGCGGATCCGGCCGACGCGGTTACCGTTGACTTCGGCCCGGCGCTCGTTGCGGCGGATGCGCTTCTTGGCTTGCGGCGTGTTCGCCATGAACGTCCTCTGACTGTTTCGAATCGATGAAAAGCAGGGCGGCCGGCAACACCGTCACCCTCGAAGGCGCGGCCCATAGCGCGGGTGCCGCGCAGCGTCAACCGCGCTGACAGGCCGGGCACCAGAAGGTCGAGCGCCCGCCCTCGGCATAGCGATGCACCGTCCCGCCGCAGCCGCACGGCTCGCCCTCGCGGCCGTAGACCGCGAACTGCTTGGAGAAATAGCCGAGCTCGCCGTCGGGTCGGGCATAGTCGCGCAGGCTCGACCCGCCCGCCGCGATCGCGGACTCGAGCACGTCGTGCACCGCCTCGACCAGTCGTTGCAGCCGCGACCGGGCGATCCGCCCCGCCGCGCGGCGCGGGTTGATCCGCGCATGGTACAGCGCCTCACAGACGTAGATGTTGCCCAGCCCGGCGACCACCCGCTGGTCGAGCAGCGCGAGCTTGATCGACGTCGTCTTGCCCGCCAGCGCGGTGCGCAAGTGATCGGCGGTGAAGGCCGGGCCGAGCGGCTCGGGGCCAAGCGCGCCGAACGCCGGGAAGTGCGCCAGCTCGTCGGTGGGCCACAGATCGACCGAGCCGAAGCGACGGGGGTCGTTGAGCGCGAGCCGCCGCCCCGCCTGGGTCTCGATCAGCAGATGATCGTGCGCGAGCAACTCGGCCGGATCGACTCGCCAGCGCCCCGACATGCCGAGATGGAAGATCAGCGTGTCGCCGCGATCGGTGTCGATCAGGCCGTATTTGGCGCGGCGCGACAGCGCGGTGACCCGCGCGCCGGTGAGCCGCTGGCGCAGCTCCGCCGGGAACGGCCGGCGCAGATCGCCGCGGCGCGGCTCGACGCGCGCAAGCGTGGCGTCGAGCAGCACCGGCGTGAGCCCGCGCACGGTGGTCTCGACCTCGGGAAGTTCGGGCATAGTGGTGACTTAGTGGCTGTTCCGCGGCTGTACCACCGGTCAGAGATAGCTCAGCCACCAATCGCGCCGGCGTCGTTTCACGCCGGCCCACCAACGCGCGGGAAGGATCAGCACGGCGACCACGCCCAACCAGGCGACATACACGCCGGCGAGCGAGTAGCCCCAGGCGAGCGGCTGGATCGCACCGCTCGTCTGCGCGGCGATGACGTCGAGCGCAGCACCGGTCTGCCCGCTCGCGACCGCCAGCATCAGCATCGCGGCATGCGCGACGTAGATGTGCAGTATATAGGTGAAGAGCGGGGTGCGTCCGAAATCGAGCAGCACGCGCGCCACTGGGCCGCGCAGCCGGTCGAGCAGGAGGAAGACCAGTAGCGCGACCCCGAGCGTGACGAGCACATAGTCGGGCGACGGCGGGTATTTGGAGACGTTGAGGTACGACATGACGGAGCGGACCGGCTCGGCGCGCTCGGCCCAGGGAGATGGATCGCCGAAGCCGTTGCCCGTCCGGAGCAGGACCAAGGTAACCAGCAGGGCGAGCGCCAACGCCCCCAGTGATCGCGTGCGCGCTGGGTCGGGACGAACGAACAGCGGCGCGAGGCCGAAGCCGAGGCACATGATCCCGAACCAGGGCAGTGCCGGGTACATCGCCAGGCTCGGCACGCCCGGCAGGAAGCCGGGGGCGAGCAGCAGCGTACGCGAGACGCCGGCGAGACCGACAGCGCCCAGGCTCGCCGCCGCGGCCCAGGGGCAGGTCGCGACGAGCGCGACGCCGAGGGCGAGCACGAGCGGTGCGGGCAGCCGCGCGACCAGGCTCATCCCGATCATGCTCAGCCCGATCGCGTAGATCACCTGGAGGAAGACGAACGGCTCCCCGAAGTTGAAGCCGAAGCTGACGACGGTGAGTTCCAGCACGATCAGCCAGGCGCCACGCGACAGCAGAAAGCGCGACAGCGCCGCCGGCGTCTTGCCCGCGCGCGCTTGCAGGAAGATCGACACGCCGGCGAGCAGCACGAAGGTGGGCGCGCACAGATGCGTGATCCAGCGGGTGGCGTAGAGCAGCGGCCAGGACCGATCCGGGTCGGTGGGATCGTGCAAAGAGCTCGTCCCGAAGAAGTCGCGGACGTGATCAAGCACCATCAGCGCGATCATCAGCCCGCGCAGCCGGTCGATCGAGTCGAGCCGTCGTGCGCCGCCGCGAGTCCGGCCCGCGTCGGCCGGCTGGACCAGCGGGTCTCCGTTGCCGATCGGCGGCACCGTCGCTCGCATCTTCACCTCTTCCCGCGGCGTTCGGCCCGCCGCGGTTCATCTATCGAATGGATCAGCAGCATCGTCGAGTCAGTGGGCACGCGGGGAGCGACGACGCGATGGATCGCCCCCTTCCCTCCCCAAGGCGCACGCCCTAGAGCGGCGGGCATGAGCGATACCCCCGGCAGCGCCGCCAGCGAGCGCGTGGTCTCCTTCGGTTACGAGGACGTCACCCCGGTCGAGAAGACCGCGCGTGTGCGCGGCGTCTTCTCCAACGTGGCGAGCCGCTACGATCTGATGAACGACGCCATGTCGGGTGGCATGCACCGGCTGTGGAAGGACCGTTTCGTGCGCCGCGTGAAGCCGCGCGCGGGCGAGCAGATCCTCGACATGGCGGGCGGTACCGGCGATATCGCGTTCCGGCTGGCGCAGCACGGCGCGGCCGTGACCGTCGCCGACATCAACCCCGAGATGCTCGAGGTCGGCATGCGCCGCGCGCAGCAGCGCGGCATCGACGGCCTGGTGTGGACCGAGGCCAATGCCGAGACGCTGACCTTTCCCGACCGCTTCTTCGACGCCTATACGATCGCCTTCGGCATCCGGAACGTCACCGATATCCCCGCGGCGCTGCGCGAGGCGCATCGCGTGCTGCGCCGCGGCGGCCGTTTCTACTGCCTCGAATTCTCCACCACGCAATGGCCCGGCTTCGCGGAAGTGTATGACGCGTACTCGCACCGCATGGTACCGAAGCTCGGCCAGCTGCTCGCCGGCGACTCGGACAGCTACCGCTATCTGATCGAGTCGATACGTCGCTTCCCCGACATGCCCGCGTTCGAGCGGATGATCGCCGACGCGGGCTTCGTGCAGACGCGCGTCGAGGCGGTGCTGGGCGGGCTGGTGGCGATCCACAGCGGCTGGAAGATGTGACCTCACCCGTCGTCCACACCTGGCGGCTGCTCAGCTGGGGGCGCACGCTGGCGCGCCACGGCGCGCTGCGCGGGCTTGAGCGCGATCCCAACACGCCGCCGCGGCTACGCCGGCTGCTGCGGCTCGCGCGACTGGGCGCGCGCGTGCCCGCGACGCCGCGCTACGCCGACGCCTTCGAGGCGCTCGGGCCGGCGGCGATCAAGTTCGGTCAGACGCTCGCCACACGCCCGGACCTCGTCGGCGAGGAGGCCGCCCACGACCTGCTGCGGCTGCAGGACTCGATCCCGCCGGTGCCATACGCCGCGATCTCGCAGGTCATGCGGACCAGCTTCGGTCGCCCGCTCGACACCCTGTTCCGCGAGATCGAGGAGGTGCCGGTCGGCTCCGCCTCGATCGCGCAGGTGCACCGCGCGGTCACCACCGACGGCCGGCGCGTCGCGGTCAAGGTGCTGCGCCCCGGCGTCGAGGAGGATTTCGCGCGCGCGATCGACACCTATGAGTGGGCGGCAGCGCAGATCGAGCCGATGGGCGGCGAGATCGCGCGGCTCCAGCCGCGACTGGTGATCGAGACGTTCAAGCGCTGGACCGCGCGCGAGCTCAACTTCACGCGCGAGGCGGCCTCGGCGTCCGAGCTGGCCGAGACGATGACGGCCGAGCCCAAGTTTTTCGTCCCCGCGGTCGACTGGGCGCGTACCACGGGCAAGGTGCTGACGATCGAGTGGATCGACGGCATCAAATTGTCCGATCGGGCGGCGCTGATCGAGGCCGGCTACGACCTGCGCGAGCTCGCGCGCGTGCTCGTCCACGCTTTCCTGCGCCAGGCGATCGCCGACGGCTTCTTCCACGCCGACCTGCACCAGGGCAATCTGTTCGCGCTGCCGGGCGACCAGGTCGCGGCAATCGACTTCGGCATCATGGGGCGGATCGACCGGCGCGCGCGCGTGTGGCTCGCCGAGATCCTCTACGGCCTGATCACGGGCAATTACCGCCGCGTCGCCGAGATCCACTTCGAGGCGCAGTATGTCCCGGCGCACCACAGCGTCGAGGAGTTCGCCACGGCGCTGCGCGCCGTGGGTGAGCCGATGCGCGGGCTGCCGGTCAAGGACATGTCGATCGGCATGATG
The DNA here is from genome assembly GCF_019429485.1 of Sphingomonas citri. Classification (GTDB taxonomy): domain Bacteria; phylum Pseudomonadota; class Alphaproteobacteria; order Sphingomonadales; family Sphingomonadaceae; genus Sphingomonas; species Sphingomonas citri. Next base: position 768,153 of record NZ_JAHXZN010000001.1, read on the forward strand.
CTCGACGGGCTGTTCGGCATCACGCGCGACTTCGACATGGTCACCCAGCCGCACCTGCTGCTGCTCCAGAAGACGATGGTGATGGTGGAGGGAGTCGCCACCGCGCTCGACCCCGACATCAACCTCTGGGTCACCGCGGCGCCGCTGGTCGAGGACTGGATCCGCACCGAGCTCGGACCCGAGGCGGCGATCGCCGATCGGCTCGTCGCCGACGTGCGCACGCTCGCGCGACTGCCCGAGCTGGTGCGGCGAATCGAGGCGCGCTTCCCCGCGCCCGGCGGCGCGCCGCCGCGTCCGCCGCTCAAGGAGATCCAGGTGGTGCGCGTCGGCGGCGGCTGGCGCTACGCGCTGGTCGGCGCGCTCGGCCTAGTCGCGGGCGTGGGCGCGATGCTGCTGGCGGCGCCGTGGTGACGCCCACGCCACTGCTGCTCGTCGCGTCGACCCGCCTCGGCAGGGTCGAGCGCGGCGCGGCGCGGTGGTGGTGCGCGGCGCTGCTGCTCGGCCTGATCGCGGCGGTCGGCCTGTCCGAGGTGAGCGCGCGGCCCGCCGCCGAACTGCTCCACGATTCGATCGTCGCGGCGATGCGCCACGGCGGCCATTATTACGAGACCTTCCGCGACCTGGCGCGCACGGCGCCCGACGGCGAGGACGCGCGCGCGCTGCCGCCGACGCTCGCCGCCGTCAGTGCCGCTCTGCCGAATGAGGCGATGCTGCTGCTGGTCGGCGCCGCGCTCGCCGGGCTAGTCGCCGTCGGCGTGCAGCGGCTCGCCGCGCTGTTCGCCGGCGCGGCCGGCCAGGTGCTCGCCGCGCTGCTGCTCGTGGCGGGAACCGCTGCCGTAGCGCTGCTGTGGGAGCAGGCGCCGCACGCCGGCTGGGCCGCACTGCTCACCGCTTACGCCGTGCTGCTGCGCCGCGCCGAGCGCTGGGGCACCGCCGCCGCGCTCGGCTGCGCCGCCGCGGTGATCGATCCCGCCGCGCTGCTCGTGCCCGCGGTGATGGCGGGCTTCGCTCTTTATGACGGTGTCGCGCGCGAGGCGCTGGGCTGGCTCGGCGCGCTCGTCGTTGGCGGCGCGGTGCTGGGCTGCCACCTGTGGACAACCGCTGCCGTCGTGCCGTCGGCGGCGGAGACGCTGCCCACGCTCCCCACGCTGCTCGCGCCGCCGGGCGCGCTGGCGCGGCTGCTCGGCGCCGCGCTGCCGAGTGTCGCCCCCGGGCCGGCGGCGGCGCTGCTGCTGCTCGCGCTGCTCGGCTGGGCGGCGCTGCCGCGCGCGCTCGGTCCGCGCGTGGTCGCGCTCGTGCTGACGGGGCTTGCCGCCGACGGACACGTCGCCGGACTGCACAGCGCCACGTTAGCGACGGCGCTGGTCGCCCCCGGACTCGCGTTCGCGCCCGACGCGATCGCCGACCTGCTGCGGCGCGCGCCGGGACGACGTCGCATCACGGTGACAAGGGTGACACGATGAGCCGGATCCTGCTGATCGTCGGCGGTGGGATCGCCGCGTACAAGTCGTGCGAGCTGGTGCGCGAGCTGCGTCGCCGCGGCCACCGGGTGCGCTGCGTGCTGACCGAGGGCGGCGCGCACTTCGTCACCGCGATGACGCTCGCCGCGCTGAGCGAGGACAAGGTCTACACCGATCTGTGGGACCTCAAGGACGAGGCCGAGATGGGTCACATCCAGCTCAGCCGCGAGGCCGATCTCGTCGTCGTGGCGCCCGCCACCGCCGACCTGCTCGCGCGCATGGCGGCGGGGCTGGCGAACGACCTTGCCACCACGCTGCTGCTCGCCACCGACAAGCCGGTGCTGGCCGCGCCCGCGATGAACGTCCGCATGTGGCTACACGCCGCGACCCAGCGCAACGTCGCACAGCTGCGCGGCGACGGAGTCACGGTGATGGCGCCGGACGAGGGCGCGATGGCGTGCGGCGAGTTCGGCCCCGGCCGGTTGCCCGAGCCGCTGGCGATCGCCGACCGGATCGAGCGCGCACTCGCGCCGCGCGCGGCGGGTGTGTTGGCCGGGCGGCACGTGCTCGTCACGGCGGGGCCGACCCACGAGCCGATCGACCCGGTACGCTACATCGCCAATCGCTCGTCGGGCAAGCAGGGGTTCGCGATCGCCGCAGCGCTCGCCGAGCTCGGCGCGCGAGTCACGCTGGTGGCGGGCCCGGTGGCGCTCGCCACTCCCGCCGGGGTCGACCGGGTCGATGTCGAGACCGCGGCCGAGATGGCTGCGGCGGTCGGAGCCGCGCTGCCCGCCGACGCCGCGGTGATGGTGGCGGCGGTGGCCGACTGGCGCGTCGAGCAGGCGGCGGCGCAGAAGCTGAAGAAGGACGCCGCCGCGCCGGCGCCACTCGCGCTGGTCGCCAACCCGGACATCCTCGCCGGGCTCTCGACCGACCCGCGCCGGCCGCGCCTGCTGGTGGGGTTCGCCGCCGAGACCGAGCAGGTCGTCGCGCACGCCACCGCCAAGCGCGCGCGCAAGGGTGCCGACTGGATCGTCGCCAACGACGTCTCGGGCGACGTGATGGGCGGGGATGCCAACGCGGTGCAGCTCGTCACGGCGCAGGGGTTCGAGACCTGGGAGCGCTTGCCCAAGGCGGCGGTCGCGGCGCGGCTGGCGGAGCGGATCGCCGCCGCGCTGGCAGGCTGAGCGCGGCATCTCGCCCTCCCGAACTACCTCGTCTCTGCCGCCCGCGTCACTCCTCGAGATAGTGGAAATAGCGGAAGTCGGCCGGCTGCCCTGTGCCCGCCATGTCCTGGCACGCCATACCGATGAACGTTCCCGTGAAATTGGGCAGGCCGGGCAAGGTGGCCTCGTCGGAGAGCAGATCGGCGGCGAAGGTCTCGGGTAGCCACGTCCACTCTGCCTCATCCTCGGCACGCACCGCGAAGCGCAGCCGCTCGTGGTCGACCTCCACGCGCAGCGTCACCGGCCCCGCGCCGACCGCAACCGGCGCGCTCACCGTGCTGACGCCTTCGTCGAGCGGTAGCACCGAGAGCACCTGCGCCAGCCGCTCGCCCGCGTCGCCGACGGTGAGATGGAGGAAGTGGAATTTGGTCGCATTGTAATAGCATACGAGGCCCGCAGCCTGCTGGAAGTTGGTGGGGGCATAGTCGAGCAGGGTCTCCGCGGCGTAGCGGAAGGCGAGCGGACGACGCGCGACCAGCGCCTGGGTGAAGTGGCTCCCGATCGTCTCGCGCCCGTGCAGTCGCAGCCAGCCCGGCCGCGCGGTGAGGCTGAAGATCTGCTCGGGATAGGGCGTCCGCAGCCATTGGAAGGCGTGCGGCAGCACCGCGCCGGTGAAATCGTCGCGCTCGCACACCGGCGCGCGCGCGCCCGTGGCCGTGCCGATCGTGTCGACCGGCAGGGCGTCGCCGTTCAGCGTGCGCAGCCAGCCGTCCTCGTCCCAGCGCATCGGCTGGATCGCGGTCTCGCGCCCCAGCACGCAGCGGTCGCTCGCGGGTAGCGGACGCCCGCACAGATAGGTGAGCCAAGTGGTGCCGTCGGGCGCATCGACCAGGTCGCCGTGGCCGGTCCGCTGCAAGGGCGCGTGCGGGCGATCCTTGGCGGTGAGCACCGGGCCGTCGGGATGCGGCTCGTAGGGGCCGAACAACGTGCGCGCGCGCGCCATCACCACCGCGTGGTTGCGCTCGGTGCCGCCCTCGGCGACGAGGAGATGATACCAGCCGTCGCGCTTGTAGAGATGCGGCCCCTCGGTGAAGCCCAGCTCGGTACCGTCGAAGATGACGCGGCGCTCGCCGATCAGGCGGCCGGCGGCGCGATCCAGCTCCTGCGCCACGATCCCACCGAAGCGGCCGCGGCCGGGGCGATGGTCCCACAGCATGTTGAGCAGCCAGCTGCGCCCATCGTCGTCGTGGAACAAGGCCGGGTCGAAACCGCTGCTGTTGAGATGGACGGGATCGGACCAGTCGCCGTCGATCCGATCGCTCGACACCCAGTAATTGTGGAAGTCGCGCAGCGACACGCCCGCCGCGCCGCCCACCGTGGTGCGGCCGTAACGCTTCACGTCGGTGTAGACGAGGTGGAAGCGGCCGTCGGCGTGACTGAGGTCGGCGGCCCAGACACCGCAGGAATCGGGGTCGCCGCGCAGGTCGATCTGCGTGGCGCGGTGCAGCGGCCGCGCCACCAGTCGCCAGTCGGCGAGGTCGCGCGAGTGGTGGATCTGCACGCCGGGGAACCACTCGAAGGTCGAGGTGGCGAGGTAATAATCCGCGCCGACGCGGACGATCGACGGGTCGGGATTGAACCCGCGCAGGATGGGATTGCGGATGATCATGACGGCTTTCGAATGTTCGTCCAGAGCAGCGCGGCGCCGACGAGGTCGAGCAGGCCGAGCAGGATGAAGAAGGGCTGGTAGCCGACCTGATCGACCAGCGCGCCCAGCACCAGGGTGAAGATCAGCACGCCGAGGTTGGCGGCCGTCCCCGAGATGCCGGTCGCGGTCGCCACCTGGTCCTGCGGGAAGAGGTCGGACACCATCGTGATCACGGTAACCGACAGCGTCTGGTGCGCGAAGCCGCCGAGGCACAACAGCCCCACCGCCGCGATGGGACTGGTCACCGTGCCGACGAAGATCATGCCCGTCATCAGCACCGCGCCCAGCGTGAAGGCGCCGCGCCGGGCGTCGATCAGGTTGACCCCGCGGCGCTGCAGCCAGGCGACCACGGCCGGGCCGAACAGGCAGCCGAGGTCGGCGGCGAGGAAGGGCAGCCAGGCGAAGAGCGCGATCTGCTTGAGGTCGAAATGGCGCGCCTGGACGAGGTACAAGGGCATCCACAGCGACAGCATGCCCCACACCGGATCGGCGAGGAAGCGCGCGCCGGCGATGGCCCACAGGTTGCGCCGACGCAGCAGCTCGCCGAGCGGCGGCCGGCGGCGATGCTTCGCCAGCGCCGCCTCCTGCCCGTCCGCGATCAGCTGTCGCTCATCCGCCGAGATCAGCCGGTGGCGTGCGGGCGGTGCGTACCACAGCAGCCAGGCCACCACCCATAGCAGCCCCAGTCCACCCGCGACAAAGAAGGCGGCGCGCCAGCTGTGATGGAACACCGCCCAGGCAACTAGCGGCGGCGCGAACACCGCGCCGAACGAGGCACCGATCTGGTAGATCCCGCCGGCGACGCCGCGCTCGCGCGCGGGGAACCACTCCGCCACCACCTTCATGCCGGCGGGCTGGGCCGAGCCCTCGACCAGCCCGAGCGCGCCGCGCAGACCGGCGAAGCCGAGCCAGCCGGTCGCCAGACCGTGCCCGACGGTGATCAGCGACCATAGCGCCACGAACAGGGTCAAGCCGATCTTCAACCCGATGACGTCGAGCAGATAGCCGGCCACCGGCTGGAACATGATGCCGAGCTGGAATGCGCCGGTGATCCAGGAATATTGCGCCGAGGAGATCGACTGCTCGGCCATGATCGCGGGCGCGGCAACGCCCAGCACGCTGCGCGCGAGATAGTTGATCACCATCGCGCCGACGAACAGCGCGATGATCGTCCAGCGCACGTAGGGGAATCGCGCCACCCGCCCTCCTCGGTAACGTTACCAGCCATGTCGTACGCGGACGGACCCGCCGCTGACAAGCGCTCGCTAGCAGATCGCGCCGCGACCGATACCATTGACGCACCCTCCCGCGTCGATGCAGGTCGGTTCGCAGGAGGCGCCGTCGGCGATCGACGACGCGGAGGCAAGGATCGTCGTGCCCCAGCCGAGAGGACGTCGCCGCGGGGTGACGATCATCCATGTGGCCAAACAGGCCGGCGTGTCGCCGATGACGGTCTCGCGCGTGATCAACGGCGACCCGGGCGTGCGCGAGGAGACGCGGGTCCTGGTCAACGCCACGATCCGCGAGCTTAACTACACCCCCAACCTCTCGGCGCGCAGTCTCGTCACCTCGCGCGAGCTGCGCATCGGGGTGATCTATGCCAACCCCAGTGCCGCCTTCATGAGCGGCTTCCTCGCCGGCGTGTTCGAGGAGGCTTCGGCGCGTGCGGCGCAGCTGATCCTGCTCAAGGGCAAGCAGGGCGGCGTGCCGACCCATGAAGAGATCGAGCAGCTGATCGCCTCCGGGATCGGCGGCGTAATCCTGACGCCGCCGCTGGGCGAGTCGGACGCGGTGCGGCAGATCCTGCGCGATGCCGGGCTGCCGCTGGCGGTGGTGGCGGGGCGCGTGGCCGACGCCATCTCGGTCGGCATCGACGATCGCCGCGCCGCACACGACATGACGCGCCACCTGATCGCGCTCGGCCACCGCCGGCTCGGCTTCATCGTTGGCAACCCCGACCAGACCGCCAGCGCCGAGCGGCTCGCCGGCTTCAGCGAGGCGGCGCGCGAGGCCGGGGTGGAAACCTGCGTGGCGCAGGGCGACTTCAGCTACGCCTCGGGGCTGGTCGCGGGCGAGCGCCTGCTCGACGCCGCCGCGCCGCCCAGCGCGATCTTCGCCAGCAACGACGACATGGCCGCCGCGGTCGTCTCGGTCGCGCATCGCCGCCACCTCGACGTGCCGCGCGACCTCACCGTCGCTGGCATGGACGACAGCATCGCCGCCACCACCTTGTGGCCGCCACTGACGACGATCCGCCAGCCCGTCCAGGAGCTCGCGGGCGAGGCGCTGCGGCTGCTGATCGACGAGATGCGCGCGGCGCAAGGCAAGGGGCCGCGCTGCGTCGCGCGCGTGCTCGACCATATGCTGGTGGAGCGTGAGTCGACCGCACCGCCGATGCGCTGAGCGCCGCCCGTGCTCCGGCGAACGCCGTAGCAAAGGGCGCAGGCGCTTCGCTCTTGACGCTGAGCTCCTGCGCGCGCGCGATAAGCGCGCGACACTTCCGGGCTTGACCCCGGATCCGAGGTCCCGCGAACGCCGCGACCGTTGTTAGCGCTGGACCATGGATCGCGGCTTAAGCCCGGGATGACGGCTTCGACGAGCGTGTGACGACGCAGCCCGAACTCTACTGCCGGCCGCGCGACTCGACGCTATAGCCGTGCAGTCCCATCGGATAGGGATTCACCGCCACGCGCGTCCCCATCTGCCCCGCCGGGCCGCCGAAGCTGGCGCGGTGCCAACGGCCCTGTTTGGCGGTCAGCACGTCGCCGGGGGCAGCCGCCTTGATCAGCGGTTCGCCCTCGATCTGGAGGTCGACGTTGCCCTCCATCACGAACCAGAACTCGTCGTAGCCGACGTGGAAGTGGCCGAGGTTGGAGGATGGCGGCGTCGGCGTGGCGCGACCGCGGATGTTGTTCACGAAAAGGTGCTGCGTGGCGACGAAGGCGGTGGCGCGCGCGCCGCCCTGGACCACGTCCTTGTAGTAATCGAGGTACAAGGGATTGATCTCGTCGGGCGTGCCCGCCCCGCCCGATGCCAGCCGCCGCTCATAGTGGAAGCCGGCGACGTCGCGCGGCCGCTCGGTGGTGCTCGCCACCGGATAGAGCCGCATGTCCGTCGCGGCATGGATCTCGAACCACAAGGCCGGCTGGTCGCCGACGGTCTCGAGCGTGAAGGGGACGCGCAGCGGCACGTCGACCTCGAAGCCCTTGCTCGCGACGAAGCTCGGCTGCCCCGCGATGGCGACGCGCAGCTGCCCGCTCCATACGATGATCGCGGTGCGATTGTCCGAGTAGGCCATCTCGGTCGTCCGCTTGCCGGCTCCCTGTTGGTGCCAGTCGGCGACGAGATCGCGGTTGCGCACGATCGGCTGCGACCAGTCGCTGGCGCCGCGATGGAGCGCGAGCACGTCGGCGAGCTTCCACCACGGCCGATTGGGCGAGTCATAGGCGGCGAAGGGCGTCTTCTTGGGCACCCACATCTCGACCGGCGCGGGCGGCGCCGGGCGCGGCGCCTGCGCGGTGAGTACCAGCGCCGCGGCGGCCGCCGCGGCGACGCGCGCGCGGCGTCGAGTCAGATGGATCATGGTCGCTCCCTTCCTCTGTCGTGTCATTAAGCCGCGGCGACCGCGGTATCTTGGCGCGGCGCACGCTCGGCGCCGATCAGCCGGCGCGGGTCGACGATCGCCCAGGCGGCGATGCCGAGCACCACCACCGCCGCACCCGTGCCGAACGCCGCGGCCCAGCCGTAGCGCGCCGCGATCCACGGCGTCAGCGAGGCGGTGAGCGCGCCGCCGACCTGACAGCCGACGTTCATCAGCCCCGACACCACGCCGGTGTGACGCCCCGCGATGTCCGCGGTGACCGACCAGAAGGAGCTCTGCGACAGGTAGATCGCACCCCCGCCCAGCGCGAGCGTCAGCACCGCAAGCGGTGCGCTGTCGACCTGCGAGCCGACCAGCAGGAACAAGGCGGTCAGCGCGAAGGACAGCATCGCCAGTCCCGAACGCCCCCAGTAGAGACCGTGGCGACGCGATATCGCGTCGTTGATCACGCCGCCGGCGAGGCAGCCGACCGTCATCGCCAAGAACGGCGCCATGCCGAAGAGAGCGCTCGACTTCAGATCCAGTCCGCGTGCCTCGGCGAGATAGATGAAGAACCAGCTAAAGAAGATCCAGATCACGTAGCCGAACGCGAAATAGCTGAGGAACAAGCCCCACACCGCGCGGCTCGTCAGGATCGCGCGCCACGGGATCGGACCGGCGGCGCCCTCGGGCTCGCCGGGCAGCCCGGACTCGATGTGCGCGAGCTCGGCCGCGTTCACCGCGATATGGTCCTGCGGCCGGTCGCGTGCGATGGCGAACCACACGATCGCCGCGGCGAGGCCGATCAGCGCGCAGACGTAGAAGGAGGCGCGCCAGCCGCCATAAGCGATGACCGCGCTGATCAGCGGCGGGGTCAGCCCCGAGCCCGCGCCGACGCCCGCGAAGATCAGGCCGTTGGCCTTGCCGCGCTCCTGTGCCGGTACCCAGCGCGAGACGAACTGATTGCCCGAGGGATAGACCGCCGCCTCGCCGATGCCGAGCCCGAAGCGGACCAGCATCAGCAGCGTGATCGCGTGCGCGCTGCCGGGCGGCACCCAGGCGGTGGCGACGCTGAACACGCCCCACCACAGCAGAGCGAGCGTCAGCAGCCGGCGCGGCCCGATGCGGGCGGCGAGCCATCCCGCCGGCACCTGGAACGCAGCATAGCCGATCAGGAAGGCGCTGAAGACCCAGCCGAGCCGAATTTGGTCGATCTCATACTCCTGCCGCATCTGCACGCCGGCGACGGAGATATTGGTGCGATCGAGGAAGGCGATCGCGCTGATGACGAACAGCATCGCGACCAGCTTCACCCGGACGTTGCTCCGCCCCGCTCCCGTCATCACCGCTCTCCCGGACGCGCGGCCTTGTCACCGCATTATATCCTATATGATTCTGTGTAGAGCCGATGTAAGCGTGCGTAAAGCCCGGCGAAGTCGGGCGCGAGAAAGGGAGAGAGGGTGAAAGCGACCAGATCGCTCGCACGCCGTGCGATGCTACTCACGCTGGCGCTGGCCGGCTCCGCGACCGCGCAGCAGGCGCCCGCGCCGCGGCCGCTGGCGGAGCGCGTCGGCCACACCGATCCGGCCCGCTACCGTCAGCTCGCCAAGGTGCACGACGGCGCCGGGACCATGGCCTTCGCGCCGCTGCTCGGTGCCGACGCGCTCTCGACCAACCTGATCTTCGTCCACCGCGGCGTGATCTCGCCGCACAGCGGGATCGGTCAGCACTTCCACCACCAGTGCGAGGAGATGTTCGTCATCCTCGACGGCGAGGCGCAGTTCACCGTGGATGGCCGCACCGCCACGATCGCCGGACCAGCGGCGGTGCCCGACCGCATGGGCCACGCGCACGCGCTGTACAACGCCTCCGACCGGCCGGTGCAGTGGCTCAACATCAACGTCGGCCAGACGAAGCGCTACGACAATCTCGACCTCGGCGACTCGCGCGAGGGCGCGACGCTCGACCGCGTCGCGCAGTTCGCCGCGGTGAGGTTCGATCGCGATAGGCTCAAGCCGCAGGGCGCGGTCCGCACGCGCCGGCTGCTGGGGCCCGAGGTCTTCACCACGCCCTGGGCATTCGTCGACCATGTGCTGGTACCCCCCGGCGCCGCGCTCGACGGCGCCGCCGCGCCGGGCATCAGCGAGATGGTCTATGTCATCGCCGGCGCGGGCGAGGCGCGGGTCGCGGGCGAGCAGGCGCCGCTGCGCGCCGGCGACGCGCTACCGGTCGAGGTCGGCGCCGCGCGTACGCTGCGCGCCACCGGTGCCGCGCCGCTCGAGCTGATGGTGGTCGGCGTGGCGCGCGATCTCGCCGCCAAGGCCGCCTACGCCGCCTCGCTTCCCTCACGCTGATCCTCGGAAAGGACCTGCCGATGCAACGCCGCTCGCTCCTGCAACTGATCGCCGCAATAGGGGCCGGCTCGACCGTGCCAGCCGCCGCGCGTGCCGCCGCGCCGATGCGCAAGCCGATCGTGCTCTACTGCGATCTCGCGGTCGACCCCGCGCGCGAGCAGGAGATGCTCGACGCCTTCCACCAGCATTTCCTCCCCGCGGCGCAGAGCTTCCGCGGTCGCGGCTTCATCGACCTCAAGATGCTCAAACTCCGCAGCGTGATCCAGGGCCAGCCGACGCCGCCCGCCGGGGTGAACTATCGCTTCCAGCTCACCTATGAGAGCGAGGAGCAGCGACAGGTGTGGATCCGCTCGGACGTGCACCAGCGCAACTGGCCGCTGATCGAGCGCACCGTGCTCAACCGCGACTATCTCGTCCTGCTGACCGACGCGGTATGAGCATGCGGACCGCCCCCCTGCTCGCGGCCGCGCTGCTCGCACCGCTCGCGCTCCTCGCCCCCGCCGCCGCCCAAGAGACGGGTCCGCGGGTCGAGCGGCTCGATCCCGCGCTCGACTCGCTGATCGCGCCGGGCACGGCGGTCGAGCGGATCGCGACCGGCTTCGGCTTCACCGAGGGTCCGCTGTGGCACGACGGCCGGCTGTGGTTCTCCGACGTCAGCGGCGACACGCTGCGCGCGGTCGACCCGGCCGGCCGTGTCGAGGAGCTGATCGGCAATGCCGGCGGCCTCCCCAACCCGCCCGCAGGCAAGAGCATCGGCCCCAACGGGATGGTGTCCGACCGCGACGGTAGCGTGCTGATGGCGCAGATGGGCGCTCGCCGCATCGTGCGCGTGGATGCGAACCGCCGCGTCACGCCGGTGATCACCGACTACCGCGGCAAGCGGCTCAACAGCCCCAACGACCTCGTCTTCGCCGCCGATGGCGCGCTGTGGTTCACCGACCCGCCGTTCGGGCTGTACAACGGCATGGACAGCGATCCCGCCAAGCAGCTGCCGTACAACGCCGTGTTCCGCTACGCCGGTGGCGAACTGACACCGGTGATCACCGACCTGAAGCTTCCCAACGGCATCGGCTTCTCGCCGGACGGACGCACCTTGTACGTCACCGATTACGGGCCGCCGGGCATGATCTACGCCTACGATGTCGGACGCGGCGGGACGATCTCTCGGCGGCGTGTGCTGATCAGCTTTCCCGCGGGCGGGGCCGGCGGCGCCGATGGTCTCAAGGTCGATCGCCGCGGCAACGTCTGGGCGACCGGGCCGGGCGGCATCCGCGTGATCTCGCCCGCTGGGAAGGTACTCGGCCGTGTCGTACTGCCCGAGGCCGCCGCCAACCTCGCCTTCGCGGGTGACGGGCACACGCTGTACATCACGGCGTCGACCAGCGTTTACCGGCTGCGGACCGCGGTGGCGGGGATGCTGCCGCGCTACGCTCGGTAGTAGGTGGCGATCGCCTCGCCCACACCGTCTCGCGCCCTCGCCACGCCCTGCCCAGCGTCATCCTGAGCTCGTCTCAGGATCCACTGTTCCGCAAGCGGCGTGGCACCTGAGTGTGCGGACGGGTGGATCCTGAAACGAGTCCAGGATGACGCTGGGCGGGGCTCGGCTGAGCATCGACTCCGAACGCGGGTGCGCTCCGGCTCAGACGTCCCCCTCAATGCCCCGTCGCGCCGGCCTTCTTGTCCGTCGCCAAGTTCGCCACGAGATAGTCGCTCATCACCTTCTGCTCCTCGGGCGAGAGCTCCGCACCGCGATCGATCATCGACTGCACCAGCGCTGGCCACTCGGCCGCGGTCTTGTGCGCGGTGAAGACCTGGTTGGTGGTGTGACAGAAGCCACAACGCTCGTTGATCAGGTCCAGCCCGGGGCCCGCCGCGGGCGCAGCGGCCGGCGCGGCGGGCTGCTGCGCCGCCAGCGCCACCGCGCCGAGCAGCGCGGTACCGGCGAAGGCGGCGCAACCCGCGGCGAGGCGGACGATCGGGTCGATACGCGTCATGGCAGGCATCCTCAGCGGACGGCGAAGGCGACAACTTGGTCGCTGGTCGCGGGTTGGAAGGCGAAGCCGCCGGTCGCCACCGCGGCGACCATCTGGCGACCGTCGGCGGCCTGATAGGTCATCGGCGTGCCGTAGTTGGAGGCGGGCAACGGCGCGGACCACAGCAGCGCGCCGCTCTTCGTCTCAAAGGCGCGGATCGTGGCGTCGCGCGTCGCGCCGATGAAGGTCAGCCCGCTGGCAGTGGTGATCGGTCCACCCGCGCTGATCACGCCATTCGCGCCGAAGGCGGGATCGTCGTTCGTGCCCAGCACCTTTCGCCACGCCACGGCGCCGGTGTCGACGTTCACCGCGACCAGCTCGCCCCATGGCCCCTTCTGGCACGGCAGGCCGGTCTCCTTGTCCTGGAAATAGGCGTAGCCCGCCTTCATGCCCCAGCTGCCGTCGGGCTGCTGCGCGAGCTGCTGCGGGCTGGCGAGATTGTTGACGTTGACGACGTACAGCCCGCTCTTCGGGTCGAACGCGCCCCCGCCCCAGTCGACCCCGCCGAGGCTGCCGGGGAAGAAATTGACCGCGCTGTCGGCGCGCAGCGGCTGGAACGGCTTGCTCGGCGCGACGGTGAGATCGGCCACCAGCTTCTCGCACGCGGCGCGCAGCGCTGGCGGCCCCTCGACGAGATCGGTAGCGGCATAGCTCAGCCGCGCCAGCGGCGGCGGCGTGACCGGCATCGGCTGGGTCGGCCAGGGCTGCTCGCCGGGGATGTCGGTGTCGGTCGGGACTGGCACCTCGCGCACGTCGTACAGCGGCTTGCCGGTGACGCGGTCGAGGATGAACATCATCGCGGTCTTGTTCATCACCGCGATCGCGGGGATCGTGCGGCCGCGGCGGCGCACCTCGATGAGCGTCGCGCTGGGCAGGTCGACGTCCCAGATGTCGTGGTGGACGGTCTGGAAGTGCCAGAGGTACTTGCCCGTCGCCGCCTCCACCGCGACGATGGAGTTGCCGTAGAGGTTCTGCCCCTTGCGATCCCCGCCCCAGCGATCGAACGTCGGCGCGCCGACGGGCAGATAGGCGATGCCGCGCTTGTCGTCGACGAGCACGAAGGTCCAGACGTTCGTGCCCGAGCGCTTCTGCCAGCTGTCGCCCTCCCAGGTGCCGAAATTGGGCTCGCCCGGCTGCGGGATGGTGTGGAAGGTCCAGAGCAATTTGCCGGTGCGCGCGTCCCAGCCGCGCACGTCGCCGGCGGCACCTTTCACGGGCATCTCCTGCACGCGCGAGCCCGTGATGATGACGTCGCGGTAGATCGCGGGCGGGCTGCTCATGCCGAGCGGCGCGCGCGTGCCGTTCATCACCTCGGGCGTCTTCATGTCGACCGCGCCCGCGGTGCCGAAGCCGGCGGCGGGCTGACCGGTGGCGGCGTCGAGCGCGATCAGCTTGCCGCTGCGCGTGCCGAAGACGATCCGCGCGCCGATCCCCTTGCCGCCAGGCCAGTAAGCGACGCCGCGGGTAGAGGGCTGATCGTTGCCGGGCAGCTGGAATACCCAGCGCTCGGCCCCGGTCGCGGCGTCGAGCGCGACGACGCGCTTGTAGGGCGTGGCGAGATACATGATCCCTTTGACCACCAGGGGCGTCGCCTCGGAGGCCGAGAAGCCGGTGCGGAACTTGGCGGGAACGCTGTCGGGCATCGGGATCGTCTCGCCCGTCGTGCCCGCGGGGCGCATGTGATAGGTCCACACCTGCCGCAGCTTGGCAACGTTCACGGGCGTGATCTCGGTCAGCGGCGAGTGGCGCGCGTGGCTCTCGTCGCGGCCGTAGCCCTGCCAGTCGCCCTTGGCCTGGGCGAGCAGCGGCGCGCCCGCGCCCGACGCCAGCGCCACCGCCGCGACCAGCAGCGTCCCCGCCTGCCCGACGCGCCTCTCAGCGCGCTTGATCCTGCTCGCCACGCTTCACTCTCCCGTTCGGCGACGTTGCGTTCCGCACCGGGCGGCCACAACGTTGTCCTGTCATTTCAACGGTGCTAGCAAGCCGCTCGATCCTATACAATATGATCTGTGGCGGATCGGCGCGGGTTGAGACCGCACGACGCGTGAGGAGAGAGACATGCCGGACTTGCCACTGAAGGGCCTGAGAGTGCTCGACATCTCCCAGGTGATGGCGGGACCGTTCTGCTGCATGCTGCTCGGCGACATGGGCGCGGACGTGATCAAGATCGAACCGCCCCGCACCGGCGATTCGACCCGCCATTCGATGGGCTTCCGGCTCAAGGGCGAGGACAGCCCGGGCTTCCTCGCGCTCAACCGCAACAAGCGCAGCATCACGCTCGACCTGAAGGACGAGGCCGACCGCGCGGTGCTCTACGCCTTGGTGCAGACCGCGGACATCGTGGTGGAGAACGCGCGCCCCGGCGTCGCGAAGCGGCTCGGCATCGACTATGACACGCTTTCCGCGCTCAACCCGCGGCTGATCTACGCCAGCATCTCCGGCTTCGGCCAGACCGGGCCCTGGGCGCAGCGCCCCGGCTTCGACCTGATCGCGCAGGCGATGTCGGGCGTGCTCAGCTCGAACGGCTTCCCCGGCATGGAGCCGGCCAAGAACTCGATCGCGGTGGCCGACCTCGGCGCGGGGCTGTTCTCGGTCTACGGCATCCTCAGCGCGGTGATCGGGCGGCAGGCGTCGGGCGAGGGGCAATATATTGACGCGTCGCTGCTCGAGGCCGCGATGGGGCTCTCGATCTGGGAAACGACCGAATATTGGGGCACCGGCCGTGCGCCGACGCCGATCGGCTCGGCCAACCGCATGTCGGCACCCTATCAGGCGGTGCACGCGTCGGACGATTGGTTCGTGATCGGCGCGGCGAACCAGGGATTGTGGCTCAAGCTGCTCCAGGTGATCGGCCGACCCGAGCTGCAGGACGACGAGCGCTACGCCACCAACGCCGCGCGCGTGGCGAACCGCGAGCTGCTGATCGACGATCTCGCGCCGACCTTCGTGACGCGTACCAGCCAGGAGTGGATCGACGCGCTGCTCGCCGCCGGCGTGCCCGCCGCGCCGATCCTCGACTATGGGGAGGCGGTGGCGAGCGAGCAGGCAGTCGCGCGCGACATGGTGATGCAGGTGCCGCATCCGGTCGAGGGCGAGTTCCGCGCGCTCGGCTTTCCCGTCAAGATGCGCGGGACGCCGCAGGAAGTGCGCCTGCCCCCGCCCCTGCTCAACGAGCATGACGCCGAGATCCGCCGCGAGCTGGCCGAGCGCGGGCTGCTCCCCGCGGCGACCGAGGCGGTGGCGTGAGCGGGATCGTCGTCACGCGTGACGGTGACGCGGTCCATGTCCGCTTCGACAACCCTGCCGCGCACAACGCGCTGACCGGCACGATGTGGCTGGCGCTGCGCGACGCCGCGCGCGCGGTCGCGGACGATCCCAGCGTGCGCGTGGTGACCTTCCGCGGCACCGGCGGGAAGGCGTTCATCTCGGGCACCGACATCACCAAGTTCGCGGACTACGCCGAGGGGGCGCAGGGCGTCGCCTACGAACGCGAGATCGACGAGTGTATGGGCGCGATCGACGCCTTGCCCTGCACGACGATAGCGGTGGTGGAAGGCTGGGCGGTCGGCGGCGGGCTCAACATCAGCTCGGCGTGCGACTTCCGCGTGGCGACGCCTGACGCGCGCTTCGGCTCGCCGATCGGGCGGACGATCGGCAACTGCCTCTCCGCCGCGAGCCTGGCGCGGATCGGCGGCGCGGTGGGCGTGGCGGTGGCGCGGCGGATGGTGCTGCTCGGCGAGATCGTCGCGGCGGAGGAGCTCCGCGCGAGCGGCTTCCTGCTCAAGGTGGTGGAGCGCGACGCGCTCGACGCCGAGGTGGCGGCGCTGTGCGCACGCGCCGCGGAGAACGCGCCGCTGACCACGCGGGTGACGAAGGAGACGCTGCGGCGGATGACCTTCGACGGCCTGCCCGCGATCGAGCCGCTGATCGAGCAGGTGTACGGCAGCGCCGATTTCCGGCGCGGCGTCGCGGATTTCCTCGCGAAGACCAAGCGCGTGCCGGCGTGGACGGGGCAGTGAGGGCGGTCTGAGATCCTCCCCGCTCGCGGGGAGGATTTAGCGCCCTATCCCACGGGTTTCGGCGCGATCATGATCCCGGCCGCCATCGGCTGGCTCGGCGGCAGCGGCAGCTTGCCCGCGGGGAAACCGTTGACCTCGAAGATATAGGCCTGGATGTCGGCGACGGTCTTGCCGGGCAGGCTGCCGGGCGCGCTCAGCGGCATCGTCGTCTTGATCCGCGAGAACAGGTCGCCCGCCGAGGTGCCGTTCCAGTTGTTGAGGAAGCCGCCCCCGACCAGCGCGGGCGCGACGTCGATCCCCGCGAGCGTGTCGCCGTGGCAGGCGGCGCAATTCTCCGCATAGGCCACCTTGCCTCGCGCGGCCTGCTCCGCGGTGTAGACGCCGTTCCAGACATCGCGCTGCCCGCCCTGCGCCCGCACCACCACCGCGCTGCCGAGCGTCAGCGCCGCCGCGCCGAGCGCCCAGAGGCCATATCGCGTCGTTCGCTCCATCATCACGCTACTCCCGGCAGTCGGTAGGCGACCAGCTCCGCGCTGGCGTTGCCGCCGCCCGTGGCGACGACGATATATTGCCGCCCCTTCAGACGATAGGTCATCGGCGAGCCGCTCTGCGGCGCGGTCATGTACACCGCGCCTTTCTCCTCGCCCGTGGCCTTGTCATAGGCGCGCAGCATCGCGCCGCGGATGCCGTACTCGTTGGTGTAGAAGCCCGCCTCGCCGCAGATCACCAGCGTCTTGGTCACCAGCGGGCCGAGATTGCCGGCGCGGCCCGTGCGCGGGATCTTTAGCCCCTTCAGCGCGGGATGGTTGCGCACATTGTCAGGCGTCTCGCCGTGCGCGACCTGCCAGGCGAGGTCCCCCTTGCTCAGGTCGATCGCGGTGATCCGTCCATAGGGCGGCTTGAGCAACGGCAGGCCGTCGACGGCGAGGAAACCCGGCGGAGGTCCCTTGGAGGCACCGGCGGGCTTGCCACCCGCCGGGGCGCCCGCGGGCGGCGCCTCCATATTGGGCATCCTCGGCCTGGTCGAGCCCATCGCCGGCATCGCGCGCGCCTCGCGGCCGGCCACGCCATGCACCTGCGGGAACTCGGACACCTCGGGGTCGGCGTTGGGCACGATCCCCATCAGCGAGGGCTGCGTCTTCGAATAGACGTAGACCATGTGCGTCTCGGGGTCGTAGCAGCCGCCCGGCCAATTGGTCCCGCCCTGGACACCCGGCGCCGAGATCGTACCCCAGCGGCCCGGCTTGCTCACCGTCGGCGGGGTGAAGAGCGGGCCGATCTTGTACGACTTCACGAACTCCACCGCCTTGGTCCGGAGCGCCGGGGTGAAGTCGATGAGGTCGTCCTCGGTGACGCCCTGCACGTCATAGGCGGGCGGTTTGGACGGGACCGGCTGAGTCGGGCTGTACCATTCGCCGGGCACGTCGCCGCGCTCGACCTTGCGTTCGACGATCGGCCAGATCGGCTTCCCCGTCTCGCGGTCGAGCACGTACAGGAAGGCCTGCTTGGTCGGCTGCGCGAGCGCCTTGACGGTGCGCCCGTTCACCGGGATGTCGCACAGGATCGGTGCACACGGAATGTCGCGATCCCACAGCCCGTGATGCACCATCTGATAATGCCAGCGGCGCTGCCCGGTCTCAAGGTCGAGCGCCACCAGCGACTCGCCGAACAACGCGTTTCCACGGCGGAACATGCCCATCTCGTCGCCGGTCGGCAGCTCGACCGGGACGTACACGAGCCCGAGCTCCTCGTCCGCGGACATCTCGGCCCAGGCCCCGGCGTTGCCGGCCTCGTCGGCGTCACCGTTGAGCCAGGTGTCGTAGCCGAACTCGCCCTCGCGCGGGATGGTGTGGAAGATCCACTTGCGCTTGCCCGTGCGCACGTCGAAGCCGCGGATATAGCCCTTCACGTTCTTGCGCACCGCCGGCACGTCGCCCGCGGTGTGCGCCGCGCCGACCACCACCGTGTCGCGCGCCACCATCGGCGTGGCGTGAAGGCCGACGTCGGCGGTGTCGACGTCGAGCTCCTGGTCGAAGTCCTTCTTGAGATCGACGATGCCGTTGGTGCCGAAATTGGGATCGGGGATGCCCGTGTTGGCGTCGAGCGAGACCAGCTGATAGCCGATCGTGACATAGAGGATCCGCTCCATCGTGCCGTCGGTCCAATAGGACACGCCATGGCCGGAGAGCTGGCGCGGCGAGTTGAGCGCGCGCTGGCCCTCGTCCACCCGGTGCATCCACAGCAGCTCGCCCGTCGCCGCGTCGAGCGCGACGCAATCGCGGCGCGAGCCGGCGGGGAGGAACAGCCGGCCCTTCACCAGCAGCGGGGTGGGCTCGAACTGATATTCCTTGCGCGCGCCGAACACGTCGGTCTTGACGCTCCAGGCGATCTCGAGGTCGTTGAAATTGTCGGCGTTGATCTGGTCGAGCGGCGAGTAGCGCGTGTTGGCCTTGTCCGCGGCGTAGCTGCGCCACTCGGTGTCGGGCGGCGGCGCGTCCGCGTCCTGCATCGGCGCCGCCAGCGCCGCCGGGTCGATCGCGAGCACCAACGCCGAGGCGGCGGTGCCCGCCAGCAGGTGGCGTCGGGTGAGACCGGGCGCGCTCACCACGTCACCGCGATGTACTTCGCCTCGCAATATTCGAGCAGGCCATGGTGCGACCCCTCGCGACCCAGCCCGCTCTGCTTCATGCCGCCGAACGGCGCGGCGGCGTCCGACACCAGCCCGCGGTTGACCGCGACCATGCCGCACTCGATCCGCTCGGCCACTGCCAGCGCGCGCTTGAGGTCGCCCGAATAGACATAGGCGGCAAGGCCATATTCGGTGTCGTTGGCGAGCGCGACTGCCTCGTCGGCGGTGTCGAACGCGGTCACCGCCGCGACGGGGCCGAACACCTCTTCGCGCAGGATCTCGGAGCCGGGCTTCACGTCCGCGATCACCGAGGGCGGGTAGAAATAGCCGTCGCCCGCCGGGGTCTCGCCACCCAGCTCGACGCGCGCGCCCTTGCCCACCGCGTCGACGACGAGCCGCTCGATCTTGTCGACCGCCTTGCGGTTGATCATCGGGCCGCACTGGGTGGCGGGATCGGTGCCGGCGCCGACCTTCAGCGCGCCCATGCGCTCGACCAATCTGGCCACGAAAGCGTCGTGGATGCCGCGCTGGACGTACAGCCGGTTGGCGGCGGTGCAGGCTTCGCCGGCGTTGCGCATCTTGGCGACCATTGCGCCCTCGATCGCGGCGTCGAGGTCGGCGTCGTCGAACACCACGAAGGGGGCGTTGCCGCCGAGCTCCATCGACGCGCTGATCACCTGGTCCGCCGCCTCGCGCAGCAGCACGCGACCGACCTGGGTCGAGCCGGTGAAGGAGAGCTTGCGCACGCGCGGATCGTGCAGGATCGCGCTGCACACTGGGCCAGGCTGGCTGGTGGTGACGACGTTGACCACCCCCGCGGGTACGCCGGCGCGGCGCATGATCTCGGCCACCGCCAAGGCGGTCAGCGGGGTTTCCGACGCGGGCTTGAGGATGCAGGTGCAGCCTGCCGCGAGCGCCGGCGCGATCTTGCGCGTCGCCATCGCCGCGGGGAAGTTCCACGGCGTGATCAGCAGCGCGATGCCGATCGGCTGGTACTGCACCATGATGCGGTTGCCGCCCGCGGGCGACGTCGCCAGCTCGCCGGGGATGCGCACCGCTTCCTCGGCGTACCAGCGGAAGAACTCGGCGGCATAGGCCACCTCGCCGCGCGCGTCGGGCAGCGCCTTGCCGTTCTCGAGCGAGATCAGCTGCGCCAACCATTCCTGCTGCGCCATCATCGCATGGAAACAGGCGAGCAGCACGTCGGCGCGCTTGCGCGGCGCGGTCGCGGCCCATTCCGCCGCGGCGGCGGCGGCGGCGTCGACCGCGGCGATCCCCTCCGCCACCGCGGCGTCGGCGACCTCGGTGAGCGTCGCGCCGGTGGCGGGATCGTCGACCGCGATGGTCGCGCCGCTCGCGGCGGCGGTCCAGCGCTCGCCGATCAGCAGGCCGGTGGGAATGGCGAACGGGCCGTCGCCCGGCGGGGTGTAGCTGGTCATCGGAGGCGTCCCGTGCATCAGGCGTGGAGGAGCGTGGCGCGGTCGCCCGCGAAGGCGGCGCGCGTGATGGTCTGCATCGCTGCCAGATCGAGCGGCCGCGGGTTATTCTTGATCAGCCGCGCCGCGTTGAGCGAATATTCCGCGACATGGTCCTGTTGGTCGGCGCGCAGCCCGAGGTCGGCGAGCGAGCGCGGGATGGCGATCCGCTGGAACAAGGCGTCGACCGCGTCGATGAACGCCTGCGCGCGCTCGGGCGGCGTCGCGCCCGCGATCCCGACCAGCTCGGCGAGCTCGGCGAAGCCGTCGGCGCAGGCGGGGCGGTTGAACTGCATGACATAGGGCAGCAGCGTCGCCACGCCCTGCCCGTGCGCGGTGTGCGTGAGGTTGCCGACGGGATATTGCAGCGCGTGCGCCGCCGCGGTGCCCGCGGTGCCGAAGGCGCAGCCCGCCGCGAGTGACGCGAGCATCACGCCCTCGCGTGCCTCGATGTCGCTGCCGTTCACCACGGCGCGCTCGAGGTAGCGGAACACGTTGGTCACCGCCAGCTTGGCGAAATGGTCGGAGAGCACGTTCTTGCCGACGAAGACGTGCTGCTCGGTCAGCATCGCGTCGATCGGGCGCGCCAGCGTCGTATAGGCTTCCACCGCATGGGTCAGTGCGTCGGCGCCGGAGAAAGCGGTGAGCGCGGGCGGACAGGTGACGGTCAGCTCGGGGTCGCAGATCGCCACCTGCGCGATCAGGTGCGGGCTGGCGATGCCGACCTTGGCGCCGCGCTCCTCGTCGGCGACGACGGCGACGGGGGTCGCCTCCGAGCCGGTGCCCGAGGTGGTCGGGACGGCGACCAGCGGCATCACCGGGCCGGGCACCGCGAACTCGCCGTAGTAATCGCGCACGCTCCCGCCATGGGCGAGCAGCACCGCCGCCACCTTGGCAAGGTCGAGCGAGCTGCCCCCGCCGACGCCGATCACCACGTCCGCGTCGTAGCCGCTCGCCGCGGCGACGCAGGCGTCGATCGAGCGCAGCGGCAGGTCGGGCACGGTGCCGTCGAACACGCGCGTCTCCACCCCGTGCGCGGCGAGGTCGGCGAGCATCGCGGCGAACTCAGGTTGCGCGGCCTGGCGCTCGTCGGTGCAGAGCAGCGCGCGCTTGCCGAGCCGCGCTGTGGCCGAGCCGAGCGCGGCACGCTGCCCGCGCCCGAACAGGATGGAACGCGGCAGGCGCGCCGCGCCGAACAGGGCGGGCGCGGTCGGGTCGGACGTCATCGAAGTGTCTCCAGGGGTCATGCCGCGGCGACCGCGTCGGCGGTGGCGAGCCGCCGCGACGCGTCGATCCGCAGGAAGAGAAGAGCGGCGATCGCGCAGAGCACCGCGAGCACCATGAAGGCGGGAAACCAGCCGCTGACCGTGACGATATAGCCCGTCACCGCGGCGGCGATCGCCGCGCCGAGATTGCCCAGCGTGTTCATCACCGCCGAGACCGAGCCCGCGAACTCGCCGCCGATGTCGAGCGTCACCGCCCAGGAAACGCCGACGGTCAGCTCGAGCCCGAACACCGCGACGCAGAAACAGATGATGCTGGCGACGGGCGCGTCGATCGCGGCGGCGAGCGGCATCATCACCGCGGCGGTGACGAAGCCGACCACCGCGACGACGCGCCGCGCCATCTTCAACCCGGCACCGCGCTTGACCAGCAAATCCGAGGTCCACCCGCCGGCGAGATCGCCCACCACCCCCGCCATCAGCGGCAGGCTGGCGAACAGCCCCATGACCGCGAGATCGTAGCCGCGGGCATCGTGGAGATACTTCGGGAACCAGGTCAGGAAGATGTTGATGCAATAGGCGTAGCAGAAATACATCGCCGACAGCGTCCACAGCTGCGGCTGGCGCAGCAGCCGGCGCCACGGCACCTTGGCGCGCGCCGGCCCTGTGCCGAGCGCCTCCTCGATCATCGCGCGCTCGGTCGCGTTCACGCCGCGATGCTCGCGCGGCGTGTCGCGATAATAGACGAACCAGCAGAACGCCCAGACGAGACCGACGCCGGCGAAGAGCAGGAACGGCATGCGCCAGCCGAAGTCGACGATCAGCAGCGCCACGAACACCGGGGTCACCGCGCCGCCGAGCCGGGCGCCGGCGTGGGTGAGCCCCTGCGCCCAGCCGCGCTCGGCGGGCAGCATCCAGCGCGACAGCGAGCGCGTCGCGATCGGAAACGCCCCCGCCTCGCCCATGCCGAACAGGAAGCGACACACCATCATCGATCCAGCCGACCAGGTCAGCGCGGTCGCCGCGGTGAAGGTCGACCACCACACCACCACGCCGGTCAGCGCGCGGCGTGGCCCGAAGCGGTCGCCGAGCCAGCCCCCGGGGATCTGGAACAGCGCATAGGCGAACTGGAAGGCGGCGAAGATCCAGCCCATCGTGACGAGCGAGAAGCCATATTCCTTCTGGATCGACGGCGCCGCGGTCGCGATCACCACGCGGTCCATATAGGTGATCAGATAGGCCAGCACGGTGAGCCACAGCACCGCGTGACGCACCCGCGTCGGGCGCAGCGCTCCCTCGCCCGCTGCCGGTACCGGCTCCGCCAGCGTGCTCGCGGGGATCACGGCTTGGCCGTGCCGCACGCGTCGGCGGCGCGGCCGACGCAGGTCTGCCAGATCGTCGGCACCTTGCGCCCGGCGACATAGACCGCGTTGATCGCGCGCGTGTTGCGGATGTCGAGCGTCGGGTCGCGATCGAGCACGAGCAGGTCGGCCCATTTGCCCGGCTTCAGCACCCCGCTCTCGTTCTCGCGCAGGAAGCTGGCGTTGGTGCCGGTCGCGGCGGTGAGCGCCTGGAGCGGGGTAAGCCCCGCCTTGACCATCAGCTCCAGCTCCCAGTGCGCGAAATAGCCGGGGAAGCGAGCGGTCGGCCCGCTGTCCGTCCCCATGCCGTAGCGCACCCCCGCCATCGCCTCGGCGGCGAGGCTGGCCATCGCGTTGCGCAGCACGGGCGGATATTTGGGGAAGAGCGGTGACGCGGCGAGCTTCTGCTGGCGCTCCTGGCTCTTCAGCGTGGCGATCGTCGCGGGCGCGACTCCGCGCGAGAAGAAGGGCTCGTCGACGAAGGGCAGCAGCGTGTAGGTGAAGCTCGCTTCGCGGCTGAGCGTCGAGGCGAGCTGCCACGTGCCGCGCCGCTTCATCGCGGCTGTCAGCGCCGGGTCGGCGACCCGGTCGCGCACCTGGTGCATGAAGACGTCGACGCCCTCGCGCGTCAGCTCCGCGGCGTTGTCGTAGTAGAAGATGTGCGCCGCCGCCTTCTTGTTCGCGGCGTGGGCGGCGTCGATCACCGCTTTGCTCACCTCATAGGGCATGCGCTTGGCGACGGTGCCGAACTCGTCGTCCATCCACAATTTGACGAAATCGTCGCCCTTGGCGGTCTCGCGCTGGACCATCGCGGTCGCCTCGGCCGGCGTCGCCACCGATTGCTCCAGCCCCGGCACGCCGCCGTAGCTGCCCTTGTACACCACCCCGCGTCCGGCGGTGTAGGCGCGCGCCACGTCGATCCGCCCGGCGCGGCGCTGATCGGCGATCACCTGGTGGATCAGGTCGCCGTCGGTGCCGAGCGTGTAGACCGAGGTGACGCCATAGGCCGCGTACAGCTTGAGCTGTGCCTCGACGTTGGCGCGATCATAATATTTGGGGAAGCTCTGGTCGACGCCGTCGACCAGCCCGAGGTGGACGTGACTGTCGATCAGGCCCGGCATGAGGAACTTGCCGCGAAGATCTTCGACCGTGGCGTCGCTCCGCTTCGGTCGCGCCGCCGAGGCACCAACCCAGGTGATGCGCCCGTCGGTCATGACCAAGGCCTGGTCGGGGCGCGGCGCGCTACCGGTGCCGTCGAACAGCGTGACATGGTCGAGCACCACCGTCTCCGCCGCGGCCCCGCCGCCGAGACACAGCGCAGCTACCGCGACGCCGACGCGAGCCATCGCCCGCGAGCGACCTGGGCGAAACCGCCGCATCGCACTCCCCTCCATGTCATATCCTATATGATCTGACTAAGTAGGGGGGGCTGGACTGTCAAGCGCCGGAACGTCGCGCCAGTCGAATGTTCTCAGGTGCTTGGCGTACCTTCCGCAAGCACGTCGTCCATCCGCTGCTGCGAGCATAAGAGATGATGGCGTACCGCCTGCTCGGCCGCAGCGGGATCGTGCGCTACCAACGCGTCGATGATGGCGCGATGCTCGCGCGCGGCCTCGTGCGGCGCGTTGGTGGCATAGAGCGCGCGGAAGATATGGAGATGCGCGTGGAGCCGCTCGATCGTGTCCGCGATCAGGCGGTTTCCGCTGGCGGTCGCGATCAGCCGGTGAAGCGCGGCATCGGCCTCAGCGAAGCGCGAGTAAGCGCGCGCGTCCCCGTCCGCGACGCCCGACATGTCGCGGTCGATCGCGCGCAAGGTCGCGATGGCCTCGTCGGTCATCGCCTCGGCGGCTCGCGCGGCGGCATAGGGCTCGATCAGCTGGCGCAGCGTGTAGAGATCGCGCACCTCGTGCCGCGTCATCTGCGGGCTGGCGCGGTAGCCGACGTTCGGCATCTTGTAGACCAGCTTCTCGGCCTCGAGCTGGCTCATCGCCTCGCGCACCGGCGTCTGCGAGATGCCGAGCTGGCGCGCGACGGTGTCGATCGCGATCCGCTCGCCCGGCGCGATCTTGAGGCTCATCAGCATGTCGAGCAGATGGTCGTACGCGCGCTCCACCATCGTCGGCCCAGGCGCAGGGCGCGCCGCGCGCGCGTGGGTCGGGGCGGTGCTGGTCGTGTCAAGGTGCCGCAAGTGAGTTCGCCGGTCCATGGGAGGTATGGACCCGATCATATAGGGTTTATACGATCAACGTAAGATGCTGTGCTTGGGCAGCTGTATCCGCGCGACCTTATGATCGAGCGTGCGGGCGTTCGCTGTGGATCGAGCGTGCCGCGCTCTCCTGGTCGATAGAAAGCTGCAGACCAACGGTCCTGGAGGTTGTGAGACCTTGGCGGACTTCCCGCAACGCTTCCCCTCTTCCGTCATCCCGGACTTGTTCCGGGAACCACGCCTCCGCGAGAACAACGCGCCGTCGGTTTGCGGCACGGCGGATCCCCGACCAAGTCCGGGATGACGGTGAATAGGCGAAGGCCCGAATACCTCCGGGATGACGGAGAAGGCGCGAATGCCCACTACTCCGGGGGTGGCGGAGAATGTCGCAGATGCCCGTGCGTCTGGATGACGCACGGGTCGACGCCACCATCATAAGCTGAAGCGCACCCCCAGACGATAGGTCCGTCCCAGCACGTCGTACAGCGCCGGGTTGACGAAGAAGGGCGACTTGGCGGGATCGCGATTGAAGAGGTTGTCGACCTTGGCATAGGCCGTGACCGCCTCGGTGATGTTATAGGTCCCGCCGATGTCCATGTAGAACGCGCCCGGCATGAAGTTCTGGTCGATCGTCGGGCGCTGCGGCGTCGACTCCGGGCAGGTGCCCGGGGCGCATTCGATATATTGGTGGCCCAGCACACCGTCGCTGAACCAGCGCTCCTGCACCAGCAGCGAGAAGTCGTCGGTCTCGTAGGTCTGCACCGCCAGCCACTTCCAGTCGGGCGTGTTGCCGGTGTTCACGCCCGCCGTATCGTTGGGGATCGTGCCGGTAAGACCGGTGTCGGTGACGAACTTGCTGATATGCGTCGCCAGCGCGCGCACGGTGAACCGGCCCGGCAGCCCCAGCGGCCGCTGCCAGCGGTAGCTCGCCTCGATGTCGAAGCCCGACGTGTCGATCGACGCCAGGTTGAATGCCTGGACGTTGATGAAATTGGGGCCGGCCTGGTTGTTCAGGTTGAACGCGCTGCACGTCTCGGGGAGGACATTGCGGAAGCACAGGTTGACGATGTCACCCGCGCCGAGGCTCGAGATCACGTCGGTGATCCTGAGCTTGTACCAGTCGAACGACAGGCTCAGCCCCGGCGCCCAGCTCGATCCCGAGAAGGAGATGCCCGCGGTGGTGTTGCGGGCGATCTCCGGCGTCAGGTTCGGGTTTCCGATCGTGTTCTGGATCGCGAGCACGTTGACGTTGCGGAACGGGTCAAAGAAGTTCGGCTGTGTCGTCGTCACCGGCGCGGCGAACAGCTCGGACAGGTTGGGCGCGCGCACGTCGCGCGAGGTCACGCCGCGCAGGCGGAAGCCGTCGATCGGCAGGTCCCAGGTACCGCCGACCTTCCACGCCCAGACCGTACCCGAGGTGCTGTAGTCGGTGACGCGCGCCGCGCCGTTGACGCTGGCACGACCGACCGAGTCGCCGTTGAGCAGCGGCACGTCGACCTCGACGAACGCCTCCTTCACGCTATAGGCGCCGGTGCCGTTCTTGTAGTTGCCGGCATACCAGTTGTTGCCCCCGGGCAGCTGGACCGGATCGAACGGATAGATCGAGTCGTACGGCTGGTTCTCGATACCCGCGCCATAAGGGTCGGCGGTGACCTTGTAGAACTCGTGCCGGAACTCGCCGCCGAACGCGAGCGACACCGGCCCGGCCCAGGAGCTGAACGGCGAGCCCGAGAAGTTGAGGCTGGCGACGTCCTGCGTCTGGCGCGTGCGCTGCCGCGGGCCATTGGCGGGCATGACATAGTCGAGCGCCTGCTGCGACGGGTTGCCGCCGAAGACGTTGAGCGGCTGGCAACCCGCGGCGCGCGCGACCGGATTGGCGCAGACGATCGCGCCGTCGAGCGTCGTGGCGTTGATCGCGTTGTTGAAGCGGTTGGTCAGCAGGATGTTGTCGACGTCGATCTTGGTACGGTTGGTGCCGTGCTCGACGTAGATATCGTAGCTCCAGTCCGATCCGAACACCGGCTGGCGTCCTTTGGCGCCGACCACGAAGCGATACTGGCGCCGATCGGTATGGACCTGGGTGTTGCCCAGCGCGGCGTTGCTGGTGCCGAACTGGAATTGCGTGATCCCCGCCGTGGCGCAGGCCGCCTTGACCTGCGCGGGGACATAGGGATTGGCGCACTGGATCGTCAGCGCCGGGCGGTTCTGCCCGCCGACAGGCTGGTTGTTGGTCTTAACCTGCGCGATGTTCGAGGTGACGTAGATCTCGCTGTTGGGCGCGAAGTCGAAGCCGATTCGACCGTAGCTGTTGATACGCTCCAGCCCCGACAGCAGCGAGCGTCCGGCGTCGACGTTGCCGGAGAGATCCCCGCCCTGGCAGAACCCGGCGAAACAGCCGATCACCGCCCCCGACGACGTCCGCGACGGCACGCCGTTCGACCCGTACTGGAATTGGAACGGGCTGCCCGACTGGTCGAAGGCGATACCCTGCAGCGGCCCAGCGGTGATCAGGCCGTATTTGGCGAAGGTGATCGACTGGGCATAGTCGCGCAACACGTACTGCGGCGAGCCGTCGTTGGTGACGTTGCGGTTGACCAGCGTCGTCTGCTTGAACCAGTCGCGACCGCCGGCGAGCCCGATGCCGAACTCGCCGCCGCCGACGCCCTCGTCGCGCGCATATTCGGTGCTGCCGACGATGTGGAGCCGGTCGTCGAGCAGGCTGGTGCCGGCGGCGAGCTGGACGAGCACCTGCTCGTTGTCGCCATAATCGGTGATGCCGCCCTGGACGTTGCCCTTCACGCCCTTGAAGCGCGTGTCGGTGATGAAGTTGACCACGCCACCGACCGCGTCCGAACCATAGGACGCGGAGGCGCCGCCGTTGACCACATCGACCCGCTTGATCAGCAGCTGCGGGAATTGGCTGACGTCGGGCACGCCGGTGACGTTGGCGCCGACGACGCGCTGGCCATCGATCAGCGTCAGCGTGCGGATCGCGCCCACGCCGCGCAGCGAGAAGGAGCTCAGCCCCTGTGCGCCGCTCGAGGTGCTGAAGGTGTTGACGCTGGTGCCGCTCGAGCCCTGAAGCGACGGCAGCTGCGCGATCGTGGTGAAGACGTTGGGCTGCGCGTTGGCCGCGATCGCGCCGGAATCGATCACCGTCGTCGGCGTCGGTGCGGTGAAGCCTCCCGTGGTGATGCGTGATCCGGTGACGATGATGTCCTGCGCGGCGGCATCGCGCGCGCCCACGCTGTCCTGGTCCGACTGGGCGGTGGAACCTGCGGTGGTATCGAGCTGTGGCGGCACCTCGGACGGCGTCGTCGCGGCGCCTGCTTCCTGCCCGGCCGGCGTCGACTGCGCCGCGGCGACCGCGGGCAGCGCGATCGCGGTGACCAGCGCGGCGAAGGCCACGCCAGCCCGCATTCCGGCGCGGCGTGCGCTCGTGGTGGCTCTCATCATCGTCCCCTCCTCCAAGAGTTTGTGTCGTTGATCTCTGATCGGCAGCAGTGTGCGGCAGCCGGCTCCGCCATGAGCCGCACTCATCCGCAACGTCGTGGTAGAGTTCGGGTGCTCGCGGGAAGTGCTCTCCCGGCAGTCTTCATCGACCCCCGCTCCGGCGCTCACCCAGCACTTCGCAACGAAAGCTTTCCCCATCGCCGCGACGATGGTGCGTCACCCTCCTCCTCTCACACGTTCTACCATCGCTGGCGAACATACCTCTCCGATCAGCGGATCGATTCGGCAGCGAACGGCGAACGGTAACGTTACCATTGAAGCGTAATCATGCCTTCGTCGGTGTCAACACTCTCTTGTGAATAAAAACTACCTGTGACTATTCGGTGTTTTCGCTGCCACCAACTCTGCGCCCCAGATGATTACGGCTTAAGAATCAATATGTAAGATCGCGGCTGCCGCTACCGGTCGCGAAACAGCAATGGCGCCATTTGATACAGGCTGCGCCGCCACGACAGGAACTCGTGACCGGTATCGGGTGACACGTAGAAGACGCTGTTGAGCCCCGCCCGCTTCAGTGCCTCGGCGTTGGCGCGCGGGTCGGTGCTCGGTCGTCCCGGACCGCCGCGGGTGCGCCCGCCCTCGAGCTCGCGGCTGCCGTAGCTGACGAAGGTGAGGCGGACCTTGTCCTTATAGCCCGGCGCGGCGGCGACGTCCTCGGGCGCGATGGTACCGCCGCTCAGCAGCCCGATCGCGCCGAACGTGTCGAGGTTCTTGGGCGCGATCAGCTTGGTCTCGAACCCGCCCATCGAAAGCCCCGCCATCGCGCGATGCGGCGCATCGGCCTGGGTGCGATAGTGGCGGTCGACATAGGGGATCAACTCGTCAATGAGCACGGTGCGGAACGGCGTGATGTCGAAGCTGGCGAGACCGCCCGGGCTGCCGGGTCGGACGTCGTTGGTCATGCCGTAGGTCATGACGATGATGAACGGCCTCGCCTTCCTGGCGGCGATCAGATTGTCCATGATGAGATTGGCATGGCCCTGGTTGGACCAGGCGGTCTCGTCCTCGCCCCAGCCGTGCTGGAGGTACAGCACCGGGTAGCGCTTGTCATCCGCGGCGTCATAGCCAGGCGGCGTGTAGACGAAGGCGCGGCGGTGCGTGCGCGTGCTCGGCGAGGCGAACAGGATCTGCTCGACGCGGCCGTGCGGCACGTCCTTCACCGCGTAGAAATCGGCGTCGCGCGCGGGGATCTCGATCCCGCTCTCCCACCGCGTCGAGCCGTAAAAATTGAGCGTGCCCGGATCGTTGAAGGTGCCGCCGTCGACGGTGAGGTGATAATAATGGAAGCCCTCGTCGAGCGGCCCCTCCGACGTGCCGGTCCAGCTGCCGTCCGCCGCCTTCGTCAGGACGGTGCCGCCGCGCCCGCCCAGACCGAGGCTGACCCGCACCGCCTTCGCGTCGGGCGCGGTGACGCGGAAGCGGACGTAGCCTTGCGAGTTGACCTGCGGATAGGCCTGGCCGGGCTGGTTGAGCGATGACGGTTTGAAATCTTCGGCGATCGCCGCCGAAGGTGCCGGCGGTGTCGTCTGCGCGAGCGCCGGCGTGGCGGCGACGACGCACGCGATCATGGTGGCACGAGCTAGTCTCATCGCCCCTCTCCTCACCCGGTTCGCGATGCTCTACTCGGCCCGACGAATCCTATCAGATATGTTCTACAGCATTCCGGGAGCGGTGCAAGCCATGGAGGTCTTGGCGATCAGAAGCGGCGCGCCGCATCTGCTCTAGCCACCGGAAAAACATGCGCGGCTTGCCATGGTAGCGGTAACTCGTACGATGCAACGTAACGATAGGGAGAGGCGAGATGCGGCGAGTCATCGGGCGGCTGGGCACAGGTGCGGCCACGCTGCTGGCGGTCATCGGTGCTGCCGCCTCAGCGCAGGTCGCGCGGTTCGAGCGCTTCACCTACCAGGGACGCACGCAGGAGCAGGCGCCGCTGTCCGCCGGCCAGTATCGCAACCCCATATTGAGCGGCTATTACCCGGACCCGTCGGTCACGCGCGTCGGGGACGATTACTACCTCGTCAACTCGTCGTTCGCGCACTTTCCCGGCCTGCCCGTGTTCCACTCGAAGAACCTGGTCGATTGGACCCAGATCGGCAATGCGATCGACCGGCCGGACCAGCTCGACTTTACCGGTCGGCGCGTCTCGGAGGCTGTGTTCGCGCCGGACATCTCCTACCACGCCGGCGTCTTCTACATCGCCAACACCTGCGTCTCCTGCGGCGGCAACTTCGTCATCACCGCGCGCGATCCGGCCGGCCCCTGGTCCAAGCCGATCTGGCTGCCGTTCGAGGGCATCGACCCGTCGATCTTCTGGGAGGGTGACCGCGCCTACATCGTCAACAATCGCGCGCCCAACGAGCCGCCGCGCTACGACGGCCATCGCGCGCTGTGGGTGCAGGAATATGACTGGCGCGCGGGCAAGATGGTCGGGGAGAGCACGCAGCTCGTCAACGGCGGCGTCGACCTCGCGACCAAGCCGGTATGGATCGAGGGGCCGCACCTGCTCAGGAAAGACGGCTTCTATTATCTTACCGCGGCGGAGGGCGGCACCGGCGACAACCACTCGCAGATGGTGTTCCGCTCGCGCGCGCTGCGCGGACCGTTCATACCCTATGCCGGCAACCCGATCCTGACCCAGCGCGATCTGCCGGCGCACCGGGCGCACCCGGTCACCTCGGCGGGGCACGCCAAGCTGGTGAAGACGCAGAACGGCGACTGGTGGGCGACCTTCCTGGCGACGCGCCCCCATGCCGACGGTCATTACAACATCGGTCGCGAGACCTTCCTGCTGCCGGTGACGTGGCGCGGCGGCTGGCCGCACATACTGGAGCGCGGCCGCGCGATCCCCTTCACCGCCGCGCGGCCCCGGCTTCCCGCCAGTCCCGCTCCGACGCTGCCGACGAGCGGCGACTTCGGCTATGTCGACGAGTTCGACGGCGCCACGCTCGGCCTGCAGTGGATCGGCATCCGCACGCCGCGCCAGCCTTTCTACCGGCTCGACGGGGGTGCTCTCGAGCTGAGCGCCGCCGCGCGCTTCGGCGACCTGAGCGGCACGCCCGCCTTCCTCGGTCGGCGCCAGCAGCACCATGTCGCCACGGTGTCGACGGTGCTGCGTTTCGCCCCCGAGCGCGACGGCGTACGCGCCGGGCTGGCGGCGGTGCAGAACGACCGCTCGTTGCTCAAGTTCGCGGTCACGCGCCTCGGCGGCAAGACGATGGTGGCGCTGTACAAGCGCGACCTGGCGGACAGCGACACGCTGGTCGCCTCGGCGCCGGTTGACCCGGGCAGCGGGGTGACGCTGACGATCCGCGCCGACGGCGGGACGATGGCGTTCGACTATGCGACCCGCGGTGCGCGACGAACGCTGACCGACCGGCTCGACACGACCTTCCTCAGCACGCAGCGCGCGGGCGGCTTCGTCGGCACCGTGATCGGGCCGTTCGTCGAGGCGCCGTGACGGGGCTGCACGGGCGCGGCTGCGGCAACGTGGCCCGATAGGATCGAGCAACTCGCTCCTCGTCACCCCGGACTCGTTCCGGGGGCCACTCACCCGCTAGCGCGACCGTAGGGGGCGCTCGCACGGTAGATCCCGGACCTAGTCCGGGATGACGGCTGGGCGCAGTGGCAGCGTTCGCCACAACCCGGAGACGAAGGTACGGGTCAGCCGCGCCGCAACTCCGGCCCGCGCAGCCGCAGCACGTCGCCCGCGCTTAGTCGCGCGGTGACGCGCCTCGTACCGGCACGCACCGTCACCGACCCCGCCAGGTCGGCGCTGACCACCACACGCTCGACGATCCCCGCGCGCCAGGTCAGGTCGACCCGCCGCGCGCCGCGCGCGCGCAGGCCGCGCACCCCGCCGCTCGGCCAGGCGCGCGGCAGCGCCGGCAGCAGCAGGAGCTCGTCGCCGCGGCTCTGCATCAGCATCTCGGCGATCGCGCGCGCGCCGCCGAAATTGCCGTCGATCTGGAACGGCGGGTGCGAGTCGAACAGATTGGGGTAGGTCCGCTCGGGGCCGAGCAGATAGGCGAGGATGCGGTGCGCATGCTCGCCGTCGCGCAGCCGCGCCCACAGATTGGCGCGCCACGCGGTCGCCCAGCCGGTCGACTCATCGCCACGCAGCTCGAGCGAGCGCCGCGCCGCGGCAGCAAGCGCGGGGGTGCGCTCGACGTCGATCTGCGTGCTCGGGAACAGGCCGTACAGGTGCGAGACGTGGCGATGGTGCGGCTCGGGCGCGGCGGCGTCCCAGTCCTCCTGCCACTCCTGCAATTGGCCCTGCGCGCCGATCTTGTCCGGAGCGAGCCGAGCGCGCGCCGCGGCGAGCTCGTTCGCGAAGGCGGCGTCGGTGCCGAGCAGCGCCGCGGCGCGCGCGGTCTGATCGAACAGGTCGCGCAGGATCTGCTGGTCCATCGCCGGGCCGGCGCAGATCGCGGCGCCGCGGGGATGGACGTTCTCCGGCGAGAGCGACGGGCTGGTCACCAGTCGCCCGCTCGCCGCGTCGACCTGGAGCGTGTCGAGGAAGAACAACGCCGCGCCGCGAATCAGCGGGTACACCGAGCGCAGATAGTCGAGGTCGCGGCCGTAGTCGTAGCGGTCCCACAGATGCGTGCAGAGCCAAGCGCCGCCGGTCGGCCACAGGCCATATTGCGCACCGTCGATCGGCGCGGTCGCGCGCCAGCCATCGGTGTTGTGGTGCGCCACCCAGCCGCGCGCGCCGTACATCGCGCGCGCGGTACGCTCGCCCGTCACCGCCAGCTCGCGCACCATCTGCACCAGCGGTGCGGTGCACTCGGGCAACGCGGTCGCCTCGGCCGGCCAATAGTTCATCTCGGTGTTGATGTTGATCGTGTACTTCGAGCCCCACGGCGGCTTGACGCTCTCGTTCCATAGCCCCTGAAGATTGGCGGGCTGGCCCCCGGGCCGCGACGAGCAGATCAGCAGATAGCGGCCATAGTCGAAGTAGAGCTGCGCCAACGCGGGGTCGTCGCCCTGCTGGCTGGCGCGCACGCGCTCGTCGGTCGGCCGCTCGGCCGCGGCGGTGCGGCCGAGGTCGAGGGTGACGCGGCGGAACAGCCGGCGGTTCTCGCGCGCGGCGTCGTCAGCGATTTGGGCGAACGGCTTCGTCGCCGCGCGCTCGAGCTGCGCCGCGGCGATCGCACCGGCGTCGCCGCCGACATCGTCGAAGCGGCGGTAACTCGTCGCCATCGCGACCAGGATGGTCACCGCGGCGGCCCCGCGCACCGTCAGACGCGCGTCGCCCGCGCTCACGGAGCCACCATGCGCCGATACCCGTACGCGCGCCGCCAACCGTGTGGCACCCGCGACGCCGTGCTCGTCGGGCGCACGGCCATCGAGCGCGAGCATATGACCGGTGGCAGTCGCCGCGCCGCGCTGTGGCGTGGTGAGCGCGACGTCGAGGTCGATCGCGCCGGGGCTGTCGACGCTGAGCTCGACCGCGATGACCTGATCCACCGGCGAGGCCAGCACGCGTCGGCGGTGTCGCACCCCGCCCGCGGTGAAGGTGGTGGTCGCGAGCGCCGCGTCGAGGTCGAGCTCGCGGTGATAGTCGCTCGTCGCGCCGAGGCCGGGCAGCTCCAGGATCAGGTCGCCGATCGGCTGGTACGACATCTGACTGAGCGGCTGCGCCATGACCTTGGCGTTGGCGAGCGCCTGCGCCTCGGCGTAGCGCCCAGCGGCGATCAGCCGGCGCACCTCGGGCAGCGCCGCACGCGCCGCCGGATTGACCGGATCATACGGCCCCCCGCCCCACAGGCTGCTCTCGTTGAGCTGGATCCGCTCGCGCGCGGTGCCGCCGAACACCATCGCGCCGAGCCGGCCGTTGCCGACCGGCAGCGCCTCGGTCCACACGGTCGCCGGCTGGCGATACCAGAGCCGCTGCCGGTCGGCCGACCCTTCCTCGCCGCGCACGGGGAGCGCCGCGAGCGCCGCCGATCCCGCCGCCGCGCCGAGGGCGTCGCGCCGCGTCACCCCGTCCCGCCGTGTCATCACGCCCTCCCCCGCTCAACCGCGCAACAGCCGCATCACCGTAGCGCGGATACGCCCGCCCTGCCCGCGCGCCAGCAGCCCGTGCTGCGCCTCGGGCAGATGCGCGAGCGGGTGACCGTCGGGGCGAAACACGTAATGGTCGAAGAAGGCGCGCCATGCCGCGCGCTCGCGCTCGGGCCGCTCCGCGATCGCCGCGACCGCGAGCAGCATCGCGGTGTAAGGCGCATCGGGGCCGGCGCCGACCGCGTCCCACCAATAGTTCACCAGCACGTTGACCGGGCTGAGCGCCTCGACCTGATGCCACCACAGCTTGGGCAGATAGAGCGCGTCGCCAAGTTCGAGCTCGACCGTGATCGCACGCGTCCGCGCGGCGGCGAAGCGCGGGTAGCGCGGGTCGCCCGGCGCCGCGCCGACGGCGAGCCCGACCGGCTGCCCCGCCATGTTATGGTCGATCGGGCCGACGTAGAGGTCGGCGATCGTCTCGGGCGCGAACAGCGTGAAGCGTCGCCGGCCGGCGACGACGCAGGCGAGATTGTCCGAATTATCGTGGTGGCATGCCACCGTGGAGGCGTGGCCGAGCCAGATGCGGGGACGCGCCGTGGCGGGAAGCAGCGGCATCGCATTGTCCTCCGCGAACCCCGGCAGATAGGCGGCGGTCGGGAGCGACCCGAGATAGAGCGTCGCCGCGTCGTCGACGCCCGCTGTGTCGATCACGCGCCGCAGCGCCGCGCCCACGCCAATCGTCTCTCGCTCGAAGTTGAAGCCGTCGAGCGCGTCCTCATAGTAATAGCGACCGCTGATCGCGGGTGCGCCGACAAAAGCCTCCGCCGACTTGCCGGCGTCCAGCGCGACCACATAGTCGAGCAGCGCCGCCGGCGACCGGCTCGCCGCCCGTGTAACCGGCCAATCGGCGCATAGCCCGCGCACGACGAACGGCTCGCACGCCGCGACAAGCTCACCGAAGCGGTCTGGCGCGCCGACCTCGGCGGGCGTGTAGTTCGCGGCGGTAGCGCTCACGCGCCCGCCAGCCGCTCGTTGCGCCGGTGCGCGAGCAGAGCGATCTGCGCGAGCGAGTTGACCAGCGTGTAAACGTGGTGGAGATGGCCGGCGCGGAACAGGCTCAGCGCCGTCGCGTCGTCGAGCTCCGCCAGCGCGTCGCGGCTGACCGTGTACAGGCCATCGAGGCGCAGCCGCTCGCCGTCATCGAACGAGAGCGAGACGTCGATCGGCTCGATCAGCCGCGCGCCGAGCAACGCCGCCAACAGCGCCTCGCTCTCGGCCAGTCCGGCGTGGAGCAGCCCGAGCGCGCGCTGGACGCGGCGGAGGTGCGCGGAGGGCTTCTGCTCCGCGTCGAACAGCGCCAGCTCTCCCTCCTCCGCGGCGAAGCGGGCATGGTCGAGGTCGATCGCGATGTCCTGCTCGACGACGAAGAAGCCTTCGCGTTCGAGATCGAGCGGCATGAGGCCGTCGATCGCGCCGTCGGCGTCGGCGACGAGGGTCTCGCCCGGCACCAGGCCGAGCAGCGCGCCGGCGTAGAAGCGGCCCGTCTCGGGATGTTTGGTGAGCACGATCGGGCAGCGCGTCGCGATCTTGGCGAACTCGCTCGGCACGACTTGGACGAAATGACGTCCCGCGGCGCTGGCGCGGCGCATCGCGAGCGCGGCGTGTCGCTCGCTCGCCAACAGCTGCCAGACCGCCATGTCCCCTCCTCCTCGCCGGGCGCTCGCCTCGGTTCGCGCGAAGGATCAGCGGGCACACGATCAGCGTCAAGTCGTTAGCGCTAAACTGATCCTATATGATCACTTGCCAGATCGGATCGGGCTTATATGTTAGCGCTACATCGAGGTGACAGCCGGGCCGGTCGAGTCGGGCGCACGCGATGATCGATCACGCCGGTGCCGCCGGTACAGAGGAGGAGAGGGGCCATGAGAGAGCCTGAGAGCGTACGTCCTGTCGGTCGCGGCGGACGCGCCACCACCCGTCGCACCCTGATCGCCGCTTGCAGCGGCGCCGCGCTCACCGCCGCGCTGATCGCGCCGGCGCCCGCGATGGCGCAACAGGCCGATCCCGGCAGCGTGCAGAACAGCCAGGCGCAGCCCTCCGCGGGCGTGCAGCCGGCGGTTCCCTCCACCGCCAACACCACCAGCGCCAGCGAGGCGGGCCGCCCGCAGGACGAAGCCACCGCGCCCGACACCAACGGCGCCAACACCGCTGGAAACCAGGCCGGGCTGGACGGCGACACGACACGCGACATCATCGTCACCGGCCTGCGCGGCTCGCTCCAGCGCAACCTCGATATCAAGCGCACCGCCACCGGCGTGGTCGACGCGATCTCGGCCGAGGACATCGGCAAATTTCCTGACACCAACGTGGCGGCGTCGCTCCAGCGCCTGCCCGGCGTGTCGATCCAGCGCTCGGGCACGCGCGGCGAGGCGACGGGCATCACCGTCCGCGGCTTCGGCGGCGACTTCAATACTACGCTGTACGACGGCCGCCGCATCTCGACCGGCACCGGCAACCGCCAGATCGACTTCTCGACCGTCGGCTCGGACTTCATCGGCCAGCTCAGCGTGCTGAAGACCCCCGACGTCACGCTGGCGTCGAGCTCGATCGGCGCCACCGTCGACATCCAGTTTCCCAAGCCGTTCGATCATCCCGGCCTGCGCGTCGCGGCGAGCGCCGCGGGATCGATCCAGGACCGTTCGGGGAAGATCGTCCCGACCGCGGGCGTGCTCGTCAGCAACACCTTCGCCGGCGACACGCTGGGCGTGCTGGCCGACGTGATCTACACGCGGCGCGACACCAAGACCAACCGAGTCTCGGTCTCGGGCTGGGCCGGCGGCTTCTACGCGCCATGCCAGCTGCAGGGCAGCACCGCGGCGAGCTGCAATCCCACCGCCGACACCACCGCCGCCGCGGCGCAGCGCCAGACCGTGGTGGGCTGGTTCCCGCAGCAATATGTGATCGACCAGCAGAACACCAAGGACGAGCGCGTCGACGCCCGCCTCGCGCTGCAATGGCATCCGTCCGAGGACGTGATGGTCACCCTCGACGACAATTTCTCGCGCCAGGAGATCGTCACGCGCTCGTCGGCGCTGGGCGTCTGGTTCAACCAGGGTGCGCTGCGCAACGTCGAGCTCGACGACAACGGCACCGCGATCGACTTCACCCAGGCGGGTTCGCCGACCGACTTCACGGCCGCGCTCAACACGCAGGTCCTGCGTACCAACCAGATCGGCGGCAACGTCAAATGGGACGTCAGCGAGAATTTCACGCTGGAGGGTGATCTCTCCTACGCGAAGAGCTGGCTCAACCCCGACGACGACACGATCGGCAGCCAGAACGGCGACATCGGCTACGGCGGCAATCTCGCCAACAACACCGGGCTCCAGATCAACGGCAAGAGCACCAACAGCTTCCCGTCGCTCACCGTCGTCGGGCCGAACGGCAACGCCGCGGCCTTCGCCGATCCCACGCTGATCGGCTCGCACGTCACGGTGAACCAGACGCAGCAGAACACCGACGAGCTCAAGCAGGCGCGCTTCACCGCGACGTGGAAGCAGGACGACCTGACCATCCGCGCCGGCGGCCAGTATGTCGACGATCAGTTCCGCCTGTCGAACAAGAGCACCTTCACCAACAACTTCTGGCAGGCCTATGCGGGCTATGGCACGCCCTCGGGCCAGGGCAGCGGGATCGCGCCGCTGCCGGCATCGCTCTACCAGGGTAGCGTCTCGCTCGGGCGCAACTTCATCCCGGGCTTCAAGGGCTCGCTGCCGCCGTCGCTGATCGTGTTCAGCCCGGTCGCCTACCAGCAGTTCCTCAGCGGGCTCGGCAACCCGCAGGCGCAGAACATCCCGGGCTTCAACTACCCGACCAACAGCACGGACGGGCTGAACGGCTTCACCGGCAGCTTCGATCAGCTGGTCGATCCCAACAGCCTCCAGAACATCAACGAGAAGACCTGGTCGCTCTACCTCAACGTCGCCTACACCGCCGATATCGCGGGGATGCCGTTCCACTTCGCGGCCGGCGTGCGCAACGAGAACACGCATCTCACCTCGACCGGCCAGGGTCGCCTGCCCGTCTCGATCTCGACGAGCACCGCGGACCCGACGCTGCTCAGCGTGGCGTTCGGCGAGGTCTCGCCGATCAGGGCGAAGAGCAACTACTCGTACCTGCTGCCGACCGTCGACCTGCGGCTCGAGGTCACGCCCGAGTTGCAGCTGCGCTTCGACGCGTCGCGCACGCTGACCCGACCGGGCTTAGCCACGCTCAACCCCGTGCTCGCGGTCGGCAGCGGTCAGCGCGTCGGCGCGCTGACCGCGAGCGGCGGCAACCCAGCGCTGCAACCCTATCTCGCTGACAATTTCGACGTCGCCGCGGAATGGTATTACAAGCGCAACTCCTACCTGTCGGTCGACTTCTTCCTGAAGAACGTCAGCAACTTCATCGTGCAGGGCGTGACGCGTCAGGCGATCAACGGCGTGGTCGACCCGACCACCGGCAACGCTGCGAACTTCGCCGTCTCGCAGCAGGTCAACGGCCCCGACGCGACCGTGCGCGGCGTCGAGCTGGCATGGCAGCAGGTGTTCGGCGACACCGGCTTCGGCTTCCAGGCCAACGCCACGCTGGTCGACACCAACAAGCCCTACGACCCGACCGATATCTCGCAGACTGGCTTCGCGGTGACGGGGCTGGCGAACTCGGCCAATTTCGTCGGCTTCTATGACAAGAACGGCTTCCAGTTCCGCGCCGCGCTCAACTGGCGCGACGAGTATCTGCTGCAATTCGGACAGAACCAGAATACCAGCCAGTTCGGTGCCGAGCCGACCTTCGTCAACTCGAGCCTCCAGCTGGATCTCTCGACGAGCTATGACATCAACAAGAACTTCAGCATCTTTGCCGCGGCGGAGAACCTGAACAACAACCAGCAGAGCACGCACGGCCGCTTCAGCAACCAGCTGCTCGACGTGTTCGATTATGGGCGCCGCTTCATCGTCGGCGGCCACGTCCGCTTCTGACCGGCTCGGGGCCGCGCTTCACCGCGCGGCTCCGCTTCCCGTCACCGCCGCGGTGGCAGCACCGCGGCCGACGCGCTAAGGCTTGGTGCGACAGACGAAGGATGACGGGGCCGATGGCGGAACGGGATGCGGCGCGCGTGGTGGAGCTGCGCGTCATCGACGAGCGGCTGCACGACTGGGGGCTGCCGCGCTATCAGACGGAGATGGCGGCGGGGATCGACCTGCACGCCTGCATCGATGCGCCGCTGACGCTCCAGCCGCAGGCGCCAGCGGTGCTGATCCCCTCGGGCATCGCGCTGCTGATGAACGACCCCTACATGGCAGCCGTGTTGCTCGCCCGTTCCGGCCTGGGCCATAAGAGAGGCCTGATCCTCGGGCAGTCGGTCGGGTTGATCGATGCCGATTACACCGACCAGATCTACATCAGCGCCTGGCTGCGCACGCCGCCGGGCTCCGCGCCGATGGTGATCGAGCCGGGTGACCGGGTCGCGCAGCTCGTCTTCGTGCCGATCCTTCGGCCGGCGCTGCACGTGGTGGAAGCCTTCTCGTCCGAAACGGGTCGCGGCCTTGGCGGGTTCGGCTCGACCGGTTACGGTAGCGCCGCCACGCGGTCGCCCGCGAGCGAGTGAAGGGAGACCGGACGGACTTGTCGATGATCGATGGCGACTCGTGCCAGCGCCGCGCTCGCGAGCTCGTCCGGCCGAGCGGCTGCTCGATCGTGGCGCTGCCGCGGCGCAGGGTGACCAACCGGTGATCGTCGCGCTCGCGCTGCTGCTCCAGGGATCCCCGCTGGCGCCGCCGACCGACTGGAGCGCGCTTCAGCAGGTCCCCTTGCTGCGCCGCTGGGAGCCGGGCGAGCAGGTCACCGCCTTCGTCCACGACGAGGTGCGCGCGGGGCGCTGCGCGACGCCTGACACCAGGCGGATCACGGTCGATCTCGTCGTCTTCCTCGGGGCCGAGGGCCAGGTCCGCCGGATCGTGCCGCGCGCGATCGATTGCCCGACGGTGGAGCAATATGCCTCCGGGCTGACGCTGCGGGCGATGCGCGGCAACGTCGCCGACGTGCCCGCCGCCGGCTGGTACCGCAGTTCGATCACCTTCGAGTGGCCCTGATGCTCAGCGCCGACGAACTCGCGCGCTACGCGCGCCACATCGTGTTGCCCGAGATCGGCGGCGCCGGGCAGCTGCGGCTGCGGCGCGCGCGCGTGGTCGTCATCGGCGCCGGCGGGATCGGCTCGCCGGTGCTTCACTATCTCGGCGCCGCGGGTGTGGGGGGGCTCGACGTCGTCGACGACGACCATGTCGACGCCAGCAACCTCCAGCGCCAGACGCTCTACACCACCGCCGATCTGGGGCAGGCCAAGGCGGCGGCGGCGGCCGCCGCCGTAGCACGGCTCAACCCGCACGTGACCGTGCGGCCGCTGGTGTCGCGCATCGACGTCGCCAACGCCGCGACGCTGATCGATGGCGCCGACGCGGTGATCGACGGCAGCGACAATTTCGAGACTCGGCTCGCCGTCGCCGACGCGGCGCTGGCGCTGCGCGTACCGCTGATCTCCGCCGCGGTCGGCCGGTTCGAGGGACAGATCGGCGTGTTTCGCGGCTGGGAGCCCGACCGGCCCTGCTACCGCTGCTTCGTCGGCGCCGCGCCGCAGCGCGACGGCCTCACCTGCGCCGAGGAAGGCGTGCTCGGCCCCGTGACGGGCGTGATCGGCAGTCTCGCCGCGCTCGAGGTAATCCGCCAGTTGGCGCCGTTCGGCGACGACAGCGCGGGCAAGCTGGTGCTGATCGACCTGCTCGCCCTACGCTTCCGCACCTTGTCACTGCCCAAGGACCCGGGCTGCCCCTCCTGTGGAGCGGGCGCGGGCTGAGCGAGCGGCCTTCCCCGCGGGCCGAACCTCAGCCGAAGAAGCTCGCCGCTGAGCAGACATCGCCATCCCAGCCTCGAGCCGGGATGGCGATACGATGGATCGCGACGTATCGCCCTTCTACCCCAGCCGCTGCTGCGCGAAGGCGCGCACCGCCGGACCGATGTCGTCGCGGGCGAGCGCCAGCGCGAGATTCGCCATGATGAAGCCGGTCTTGTCGCCGCAGTCGAAGCGCTCGCCGTTGAAGGTGAAGCCGTGGAACGGCTGGCGGCCGATCAGCTTGGCCATCGCGTCGGTCAGCTGGATCTCGCCGCC
Source organism: Sphingomonas citri (assembly GCF_019429485.1). GTDB lineage: Bacteria > Pseudomonadota > Alphaproteobacteria > Sphingomonadales > Sphingomonadaceae > Sphingomonas > Sphingomonas citri. The sequence goes on from NZ_JAHXZN010000001.1 coordinate 810,093, forward strand.
CGCACCCGTCTCCTTGGCGTCGAGGATCTGCATGACCTCGGGCTGGAGGATGTAGCGGCCCGGGATCATCAGGTTGGACGGGGCCGAGCCAGCGGCCGGCTTCTCGACCAGCGCGGTAACCTCGGTCAGCGCGCCGTCGCGCTGGCCCGGCGAGATGATGCCGTACTTGTTGGTCTCCTCCGGGGCGACCTCGAGCGCGCCGATGACGTTGCCGCCGACCTGCTGGTAGGCGTCGACCATCTGCTTGAGGAAGTTGGGCGAGCCCACCATCAGCTCGTCCGGGAGCAACACCGCGAACGGCTCGTCGCCGACGATTTCGCGCGCGCACCACACCGCGTGACCCAGCCCGAGTGGTTCCTGCTGGCGGACATAGACCGGCGAGCCCGGCTGCTGGCGGATCGTCTCGATCACCGCGAGGCTCTTGCCGCGCGCGCGCATCGTCGTCTCGAGCTCGAACGAGACGTCGAAATGATCCTCCAGCGCGCCCTTGCCGCGCCCGGTGACGAAGATCAGCTGCTCGATGCCGGCCTCGAGCGCTTCCTCGACGGCATATTGGATCAGCGGCTTGTCGACGACCGTCAGCATCTCCTTCGGCATCGCCTTGGTCGCGGGGAGGAAGCGCGTCCCCAGTCCGGCGACGGGGAAAATGGCCTTACGCACGGGCTTGATGGTCATTCGGTCCTCCTGATGGCGCCGGCTGTGTACCGGCCGCCTTGGTTCGCGGCAAACCGTTAGCGCGCGCGTAACGACGCCGCGAGCCGATTCGTGTTGCGCTGCACCAAATCCGGGCCCTATGGGACGCGCAAGCGCGGTTGCTCCGTGCCGACGCCGCCCTTATGGCGACGCGTTTCCGCTCCCGTGCCGGCCGTCCGCGACCATGCTGTCCAAATTTCTCCGCTCCTCCCGCCCGGCCCCGGCCGCGAGTTTCTCCGTCGCGCCCGGAGAGCGCCTGTACGCGATCGGCGACGTCCACGGCTGTCGCGACGAGCTGGAGCGGCTGCTGGCGCTGATCGACGCCGATGCCGCCGCCCGGGGTCCGGCGGAGACGTCGCTGATCTTCCTCGGCGATCTGGTCGACCGCGGGCCTGATTCCGCCGGCGTGGTAGCACGGCTGCTCGAGCTCGGGCGAGAGCGCCCGGCCACGCGTTTCCTCAAGGGCAACCACGAGGAAGTGTTCCTGCTCGCGCTGGGCGGTGATCGCGAGGCGTTGCGACTGTTCTGCCGCGTCGGCGGTCGCGAGACGCTGATGAGCTACGGCCTGTCGCGTGAGGACTACGACGCGCTCGACTATGACGAACTGACGGAGCGGCTGCCCGACCTGGTGCCGGCGACGCATCGCGACTTCCTCGATTCCTTCGAGGATCTCGTGATCTCCGGTGATTACGCCTTCGTCCATGCCGGGATCCGGCCCGAGGTACCGTTCGAGGAGCAGGTGCCCGCCGACCTTCGCTGGATCCGCGGCAGCTTCCTCGATTATCGCCGCCCGCATCCCAAGATGATCGTCCACGGCCACACCATCACCGACGACATCGATCGGCGCGCCAATCGCATCGGCATCGACACCGGCGCCTATGCCAGCGGGAAGCTCAGCGCACTGGGGCTCGAGGGTACAGAATCGTGGACGCTGCAAACCTGATCTCCAACGTGGCGGATATACCATAGGATCGCCATAATCGCGCACCTCCCCCCTTGCTTTTCGTCCTCGCGTCGGTAAGTGACAGGCGGAATGCAAAGGGAGTTTGACATGCGTCTTGCCAAGTACATGCTCGCCGCTGCCGCCGCCACGATGGCGGTTGCTCCGGCGGTTGCCGCTCCGGCCAACCCGGCGGCGAGCCTGTCGGTCGCCAAGTCGGCTCGCGCCGGCTCGGCCTCGGCGAAGAAGAGCGACGTCGCTGGCGGCGGCATCATCGTCGCGGTCCTGGCGGCCGCTGCGGTAGTCGCGGGCATCGTCGTCGTCGCTGACGAGGACGACAGCGCGGACAGCAACTGAGCTGACCCGGCTCCCTCGGGAGTAAGAGATAGCGGCCTTCGGGCCGCTATTTTTTTTGCCCGCTTTCCACGCCCTGCCCAACGTCTTGCCTAGACTTGGCCGCGATCGGATACATCTTGGCGCGAGTCAGAGAGCACACCGACGCGTGCGATCAAGCTGATCGGTGCGCAGGAGGACGGCAGCCGTGCCGGCCGTGATCTCACGTTTGCACCAGGCATCGGACTGAACGCCCCACCACATACCGCCCGAGCGCCGGTCCGGACGTCGAACGAAAAAGGGCGACCTCTCGGCCGCCCCCTACTCGTCTCGTCTCGTGACCGTCGACGCGCTCAGCGGCCGCCCGGTGCTCCGCCCGGCATCCCAGGCATGCCGCCGCCGGGCATGCCGCCCATCATCTGCTGCTGCATCTGCAGCTGACGCAGCGTCGCTTCAGGAATGAAGTCCTGCAGCTCGACGTCGAACACCAGCGTCGAGTTGGGCGGGATCGGCCCCGTGGAGCGCTCGCCATAGCCCAGCTCGGGCTTGATCCACAGGCGATACTTGCCGCCCTTGTGCATCAGCTTGAGCCCCTCAGAGAAGCCCGGCACCACGCCCGAGACCGGGAGCGGGGTCGGCTGCTGCGACTTGTCGAAGACCGTGCCGTCGAGCAAGCGACCTTCATAGTTCACCAGCGTCACGTCGGCGTTGGTCGGGCTCGGTCCCTTGGTGTCGCCGGCCTTCAGCACCTTGTAGCGCAGCCCCGACGGAGTGGTGATGATCCCGGTGTCCCCCGCGCGCGCCAGCGCGACCCCGGCGACGAGCGCGATCAGCAGGCCGGCGACCAGCCACAGCACATAGGCGCGCTTGACCGGCTGGAGCGGGACGGCGGTGACGGTTGACATCGGTTCAGGACACCCCGGTTGCGCCGCCACCGGCGGCGATCACGTACGGCAGACAGATACGTCAGCACCGGGCGGGCAACGAGCGCCCGCCCCTTATCCCCGCGCCCGAGAGCGCGCGGACTGCCGCTTACCGCGCGCCGTCGCGCTCGGCGCGCTTGCGCTCCAGCTTCCGCGCACGACGAACCGCGGCGGCGCGCTCGCGCGCGCGCTTCTCCGACGGCTTCTCATAGTGGCGACGCAGCTTCATCTCGCGATACACACCCTCGCGCTGCAACTTCTTCTTGAGCGCGCGAAGGGCCTGGTCGACGTTGTTGTCGCGAACGATGATCTGCATAAAACCGATAAACTCCGGATCAAACGGCTAAAGCGGCAGCGGACGAGGTCCGCGCCGAACACGCCGCCTCTAGCAGCATGGGTGCGCCCCCGCAAGCACCGCGGCTCAGCCGATCACCATCGGCGCGGGAATGACGCGGCGGTGCTGCAACGCGGGCACGCGCGCGCGGACCTCGCGCTGCATGTCGGGGTCGATCTCGGCATAGCCGATGCCGGCGCCCTCGCCCATGTCGAGCAGCACCTCGCCCCAGGGATCGACCACCAGCGAGTGGCCGAAGGTGGCGCGCCCGTCCTCATGAACCCCGCTCTGCGCGGCGGCGACGACATAGCATGCCGCCTCGATCGCGCGCGCGCGCAGCAGCACGTGCCAGTGCGCCGCGCCGGTCGGCCGCGTGAAGGAGGCGGGCACCGACAGGATCGCGGCCCCATTGTCCGACAGTGCGCGGTACAGGTCGGGGAAGCGCATGTCGTAGCAGATCGAAAGGCCCATCCGTCCCAGCGGCGTCGCCGCCAGCACCGGCCGGTCGCCGGCCGCATAGGCCGCTGATTCGCGCCAGCTCTCACCGCTGGGCAGATCGACGTCGAAGAGGTGCATCTTGTCGTAACGCGCGCGGATGTTGCCCTGCGAATCGATCACGAAGCTGCGGTTGGCGTAACGCGCGTCGTGGCGCCGCAGCGCCAGCGAGCCGAGCTGCACCCACACGCCCGCGCGCGTCGCCGCCTCGCGCACCGCGACCAGCACCTGGTCCTCGCCCTCGCGCACGATCGACTGCGCCGCGCGCGCACGGTCGCGGTCGAGCACGCCTGACATCTCGGGCGTGAACACCATCTCCGCGCCGTTCGCGCCCGCCTCCTCGATCGCCGCGGCCAGCGCCGCCGCGTTGCGCGCGGGATCGATCCCGCTGGTGGTCTGGACAACCGCGATCTTGGTCAAACCTTACTCCTCGCCCGCTCCCCAAGAGCAACGCGGTTCGCCGCGCAAGTGTTGCACGCGCGACACAGGGAGTGTGCGAACGCGCTTTGTTGCAGCGGCGTCATCCGCGCGATACGCGTGGTCACCAGTCGGGTCACCATGCCCGACGCCTCGCTCGCTCTCGCCCCGGACCTCGCCGTGGACCTCGCCACCCGCATCCTCATCGTCGACGACGATCCCGGCATCCGCGAGCTCACCGCCGCCTTCCTCGCCGGCCACGGCTATGTCGTCGACGTCGCGGCAGACGGCGTCGAGATGCGCGCGCGGCTCGAGCGGGAGAGCTATGCGCTGATCGTGCTCGACGTGATGATGCCGGGTGAGGACGGCTTGTCGATCCTGCGCTCGCTCGATCGCTCGACCAGCCCGGCGGTGATCATCATGTCGGTCATCAGCGAGGAGGTCGACCGCATCGTCGGGCTCGAGATGGGTGCGGACGATTATGTCGCCAAGCCCGCCAACCCGCGCGAGCTGCTGGCGCGGATCCGCTCGGTCCTGCGCCGCAACCAGGCCGCGGCCAGCGCGACGCCTAGCTCGGGGCGTCCTTATCTTCGCTTCGCGGGCTGGCGGCTCGATCCGGTCGGACGCCAGCTGTTCGACCCCGACCAGGTCGTCATCAACCTCTCCGACGGCGAGTTCCGCCTGCTGCTCGCCTTCGCCGAACACCCGCGGCGCGTGCTGACCCGCGACCAGTTGCTCGACCTGTCGCGCGGGCTCAACGCCGAACATTTCGACCGCGCGATCGACGTCCAGGTCAGCCGACTGCGCCGCAAGCTCACGCGCGACGACGCGCCCGGGGGCGACGAGCTGATCCGCACCGTGCGCAACGAGGGCTATATGTTCACCAGCGACGTCGAGCGGCGCTGAGGCGCCGGCGATGACGCGCCCGTTCCGGCGAGCCCATTCGATCGCGCAGCCGATCTTCGCGCTGGTGATCGCCTCGGTGGTCGCCGCCACCGCGATCCTGTTCTTCGTGACCTTCAGCGGGCCGCCGCCGCGCGTGCCGCCGCGCCCGCTCGAGGCGATCACCGCGGCGCTGCGCGGCCTGCCGCCGCCGCCACTGCCGCCCGAGTTTCGCCGCTTCCGGCCGCCCAGCGGTCGCTTTCGCACGTGGCGGATCGAGCCGCTGGAGACGCTCACCGCAGCCGCCGCGCCGACCCCACGCTGGCGCGAGAAGCTCGACGCGCTGACCCAGGCGCGCATCGCCGCGCTGCTCCACGTCGCACCGCGCGACGTGCTCGCTTTCACTGAGCTGAGTCCGCGCGGCGGCGGGCGCGAATTGTTCGGCTCCTTTACCGTCGCCTGGCGCCTGCCGCAGGGCTGGCGCGTGGTGCGCAGCCCGGCGCTGCCGCTGTTCACGCGCTGGCACCTGAACACGCTGATCGCGATGCTGGTCGCCATCGTAGCGCTTTCGGTCCCGGCGTGGATGCTGTCGCGCGCGATCTCACGCCCGCTCGCTCGGCTCGCCGCCGCGGCCGACCGCGCCGGTACCGGCGCGCCGCTGCCGCCGCTGCCTGAGGGCGGGCGCGAGGTGCGCGAGCTGGCGCACGCGGTCTCGACCATGCACGCGCGGCTCGCCGGCCATGCCGAGTCGCGCACCGCGATGCTGGCAGCGATCGCGCACGATCTCGGCACGCCGCTGTCGCGCCTGGCGTTCTGGGTCGAGCAGCTGCCGGAGGGCGCGCGCGACCGTGCGGTGGCCGACATCGACGAGATGCGCCTGATGATCGCCGAGGTCCTCCGCTTCGCGCGCCATGACGTCGGCCGGCGCGAGGAGACGTTGGTCGAGCTGTCGAGCCTGCTCGATAGCCTGGCCGAGGACATGGCGGTCGGCGGCGCCGCCGTGACGGTCGCGGCGGGTGGCCCTCGCGCGGTGGTAAGCGGCGACCCAAGCGGACTGCGCCGCCTCTTCGCCAACCTGATCGGCAACGCGCTGCGCTACGGCGACTCCGCGGAGCTCACCTGGCGGATCGAGGACGGGCGCGTCACCGTCTCCGTCGCCGACCGAGGGCCCGGCATCGATCCGGCGCAGGCGGAGCGGCTGTTCGAGCCGTTCGTGCGCGGCGATCCCTCGCGCAACCGCTCGACCGGCGGCACCGGGCTGGGGCTCGCGATCGTCCGCTCGATCGCCGCGCGGCATGGCGGCACCGCCGTGCTCGCCAATCGCGACGGTGCGGCAGGCGCGGTCGCGACCGTGACACTGCCGCTGGCGCGCTGACACAATCGGCAACGTCGCGGTAGCGCCCCGACATCACGGCGTGCGGCAGGAGCGGCAGGAGGGTCGCGACGTTCGGGAGCGTCGCTGTTTTCCCCGTCATGGCGGACATGATCCGGCATCCATCGTTCTGCGCGAGCCACGATCGTGGCTCGCGCAATGGCATGGACCCCGGCGCAGGGCCGAGGTGACGATGAGGCGGACGGCGGGGCCCCGACAGCGAAAGGGACCCCGATGCACCACGACGACCACGACCACGACCTCGGCCTCGCGCACGACCTCCAGATCATGGAGCGGATGGTGCAGCGCCGCCGCGCGCTCAAATGGTTCGCCGGCGCGGGCACCGTCGCACTAGTGGCGGGCTGCGGCAGCGGCTCGGGCGACGCCGAGACCGACGTGACAACCACCGCCACCGCCATGCCGACCCCCTCGCCCACGCCGACTCCCAGCGCTACCGCCACCAGCACGAGCAGCGCGACGACCGGCTGCGTCCTCAACGCGACCGAGACCGCTGGCCCCTACCCCGCCGACGGCACCAACTCCTCGAGCGGTTCGACCTCGAACGTGCTCACCGCGACCGGGATCGTGCGCAGCGACATTCGCGCCAGCTTCCTCGGCAGCACCACCGCCGCCACGGGCGTGCAGGTGACGCTCACGCTCACCCTGGTCGACGTCAACCAGTCCTGCGCGCCGCTCGCCGGTTACGCCATCTATCTGTGGCATTGCGATCGCGAGGGGCATTACTCGCTCTACACCGCCGCGGCGGAGAGCTACCTGCGCGGGGTGCAAGTGACCGACAGCAACGGTCAGGTGACCTTCACCACGATCTTCCCGGGCTGCTACGACGGGCGCTGGCCGCACATCCATTTCGAGGTCTTCTCCAGCCTCGCCAACGCCCTCGGTGGCCGTTACGCCACGCTCACCTCGCAGCTGGCCCTACCGTCCTCGACCTGCGCGACCGTCTATGCCGACACCGCCACCTACCCCTCGAGCGCGAGCAACTTCGCCCGCGTCGCGCTGTCGAGCGACAATGTCTTCGGCGACAACACCACCGCGCAGAACACGCAGATGACGCCCAGCTTCACCGGCACGCCGACCGCCGGCTATGCCGCCACCGCGGTGATCGGCTTGGCGCGCTGAACCGGCACAGCTAAGAGGCGCGCCATGACCGGCGCGCCCCTGATCCTCTACAACAGCCTGACCCGCGAGCCGGAGACCTTCCGCCCGCTCGACCCGTCGAACGTGCGCGTCTACTCGTGCGGGCCGACGGTCTATCACTACGCGCACATCGGCAACCTGCGCGCCTATGTCTTCACCGACACGCTCGCGCGCGTGATCCGCTGGAAGGGCTGGCCGCTCACCCATGTCATCAACATCACCGACGTCGGCCACCTCACCTCCGACGCCGACGCGGGCGACGACAAGATGGAGGCCGCGGCGCGCGCCTCCGGCCGCGACATCTGGGCGATCGCGCGCCATTATACCGAGGCGTTCGAGCGCAACCTCGCCGAGCTCAACATCGTGCCGCCGACCCACCTGCCGCGCGCGACGGATCACGTCGCCGAGATGATCGCCTGGGGCGAGGCGATCGCCGAGCGCCACTGCTACCTGCTCGACGACGGCCTCTATTTCGACACCAGCACGGTGCCCGATTACGGCCGGCTCGCCGGCGGGCAGGACGATGCCGCGCACGCGCGGATCGAGGCGGTGGCGGGCAAGCGCCACCCGCAGGACTTCGCGATCTGGCGCCGCACCCCGGCGGGCGAGATGCGCCAGATGGAGTGGGACTCGCCCTGGGGCCGCGGCGCGCCGGGCTGGCATCTCGAATGTTCGGTGATGAGCCGCCGCTATCTCGGCGCGGCCTTCGACATCCACACCGGCGGGATCGACCATCGCGAGATCCACCACCCCAACGAGATCGCGCAGAACCAGGCCTATTGCGACTGCGCCGACACCGGCGCGCAGATCTGGATGCACAACAATTTCGTCGTCGACCGCGGCGGCAAGATGAGCAAGTCGTCGGGCGAGTTCATGACGCTCGACCGACTGGTCGAGCGCGGCTTCCACCCGCTCGCTTATCGTTTGATGTGTCTCCAGGCGCATTATCGCAGCGAGCTCGACTTCTCCTGGGAGAACCTGGCGGCGGCGCAGGTGCGGCTGAAGCGGCTGGTCCACGCCGTCGCGGCGCTGCGCGCGCGCGACCCTGGCGTCGCCAAAGGCGCACCCACAGTCTATCGCGACCAGCTCGACGCCGCACTGAGCGACGACCTCAACACGCCGCGCGCGCTGCCCGTGGTGGACGCGCTGCTCGCCGACAAGCGGATCTCGGCCGCTGACCGGTTGGCGCTGCTCGACGAGGTCGACGCGCTGCTCGGGCTGGGACTGGCGACGCTGACGCGCGAGGCGCTGCGCGTCCGCCCGGCGGCCGCGACGATCGACGAGGCCGAGATCGCCGCCGCGCTGGAGCAGCGTCGTGCGGCGCGCGCGGAGAAGGACTTCGCCCGCTCGGACTCGATCCGCGACGAACTCGCCGCGGCGGGGGTCGAGGCGATGGACGGCGATCCGCTGGGATGGGACTGGAAGATAACGATATAGGTCTTTGTCCGTTTCCTGTGCCCCGGCGCAGGCCGGGGCACAGTTGGGGAACGTTGGTAGCTTCCACAACGGCTTCCCAACTGGACCCCTGCCTCCGCCGGGGCACAGCAGGAGGGGCGAAGTCGCCTCACCCGTCACGTTAGGAGGAACCGTACATGCAGCTCGGGATCGAGGGACGTCGCGCCATCGTCTGCGCGTCGAGCCAGGGGCTCGGCCGCGCCTGCGCCGAGGCGCTCGCCGCCGCGGGCTGTGCGCTGGTGCTCAACGGGCGCGACGCCGAGGCGCTCGCCGCCACCGCCGACGCGATCCGTGCCGCGCACGGCGTCGCGGTCGAGACGGTCGCCGGCGACGTCGCCGACGAGCAGGTCCAGGCCGCGCTGGTCGACGCCGCGGGCGGAGCTCCCGATATCCTCGTCAACAACAACGGCGGCCCGCCGCTGCGCGACTTCCGCGCGATCGACCGCGACGCGCTGCGCGCCGGGGTGGAGGCGAACATGATCACACCGATCCGCCTCACCCAGCGCGTGATCGACGGCATGGTCGAGCGCGGCTTCGGGCGGATCGTCTGCATCACCTCGGCCTCGGTGAAGGCGCCGCTCGCCGGGCTCGACCTGTCGAGCGGCGCCCGCGCCGGGCTGACCGGCTTCCTCGCCGGCGTCGCGCGGCAAGTGGCGCAAGCCGACGTCACGATCAACTTCCTCCTTCCCGGCCAGTTCGCGACGCGCCGGCTCGACAGCGTCCACGCCGCGGCGGCGGAGAAGCAGGGCGTCGACGTCGCCGAGGCGGCGCGCCGCGGGGCCGAGCGGATCCCGGCGCAACGCTACGGCGATCCCGCCGAGTTCGGAGCCGCCTGCGCCTTCCTCTGCTCCGCCAAGGCGGGCTATATCACCGGGCAGAGCCTCTTGATCGACGGTGGCGCCTATCCTGGTATCCTATGAGGCCGGATCGATACCGATGAACATTGCGAGTCGCGCACGTTTCGTTCAAGGCGCGCGACGAAATGGAAGGAAGATTACCGATGGCCACGTCATGGGCCCCCGACAGCTGGATCAAGGCCGAAGCGCGCCAGCTGCCTGACTATCCCGACACCGCCGCGCTCGCCACCGCGACGCATCGGCTCGCCACCTTCCCGCCGCTCGTGTTCGCGGGTGAGGCGCGCAACCTCACCGCCGATCTCGCCAAGGTGGCGGAGGGCAAGGCCTTCCTGCTCCAGGGCGGCGACTGTGCCGAGAGCTTCGCCGAGTTCCACCCCAACAACATCCGCGACACGTTCCGCGTCATCCTGCAGATGGCAGTGGTGCTCACCTTCGCGTCGAAGCTGCCGGTGGTGAAGGTCGGGCGGATGGCGGGCCAGTTCGCCAAGCCTCGTTCGACTGCGACCGAGGTGATCGACGGGGTCGAGCTGCCGAGCTACCGCGGCGACAACGTCAACGACATCGCCTTCACGCCCGAGTCGCGCCTGCCCGATCCCGAGCGGATGGTGCGCGCCTATGCGCAGTCCGCCGCGACGCTCAACCTGCTGCGCGCCTTCGCGCAGGGCGGCTATGCCAACCTCCACCAGGTGCATCGCTGGACGCACGACTTCATGGGTCGCAGTCCCTGGGCGAAGAAGTACGCGGAGACCGCGGATCGCATCGGCGAGGCGCTCGACTTCATGGAAGCCTGCGGGATCAGCCCCGATACGGTGCCGCAGCTGTCGCAGACCACCTTCTACACCAGCCACGAGGCGCTGCTGCTCCCCTTCGAGCAGGCGCTGGCGCGGCAGGATTCGCTCACGGGCGACTGGTACGACACCTCGGCGCATTTCCTCTGGATCGGCGACCGCACGCGCTTCGAGGGCTCGGCGCACGTCGAGTTCCTGCGCGGCATCGGCAACCCGATCGGCGTCAAGTGTGGCCCGTCGCTCGAGCCCGACGCGCTGCTGCGCATGCTCGACACGCTCAACCCCGGCCGCGTGCCGGGCCGGATGACGCTGATCACGCGCTACGGCTTTGACAAGATCGAGGCGCATCTGCCGCGGCTGGTGCGCGCGGTGACGCGCGAGGGCCATCCGGTGGTGTGGAGCTGCGACCCGATGCACGGCAACACCGTCAAGGCGGCGAGCGGCTATAAGACTCGCCCGTTCGATCGCATCCTCGCCGAGGTGCGCGGGTTCTTCGCGGTCCACCGCGCCGAGGGCACGCACGCCGGCGGCATCCACGCCGAGATGACGGGGCAGAACGTCACCGAATGCACCGGCGGCGCGATCGACGTGACCGAGCAGAGCCTGGCCGACCGCTATCACACGCACTGCGATCCGCGGCTCAACGCCGGGCAGAGCCTCGAGCTGGCCTTCCTTCTGGCCGAGATGCTCAACGCGGAGATGGCGGAGCGTCGCAAGGCGGCGTGATCGGTCTCGCACCCAAGGCCGCGCGAGAAAAGCGCGTGACCTTGGGTGCGGCGCGGCGAAAGTCGCTTGACGGCGCGTTCACCGCCACCTAACAGCGCGCCTCCACACCGCGCACGGCCCCTTCGTCTAGCGGTCTAGGACGTCGCCCTCTCACGGCGAAAACACGGGTTCGAGTCCCGTAGGGGTCACCATTTCGGATCGTCCACGATGTGGGCGGCGTCCGGCACGATCGAGCGGCGCTTGACCGGACGTGTCGCACCGATCAGTTGCGAAGCGGTGGGACTGCACTGTCACCTGCCCCTTCGCTGATGCCGAACTTGCCTGCGGCGGTGGGCTCTTAGGAAGTATCCGGGGCGCTCTCCCGCTGGCGTGGACCGGATCCGTGGCAGCACCTCATCCATCCTCGGCGACGCCTGTACGAACTTGGGCCTATTCGGTTTAAATAACTGATCCTTACTGATTTTCCTTTCTGGTATCCGCGCCAGAGGGGGGAAAATCATCGTGGTCATGGGTCTCATCCGGGGCGTCGTCGGCGCGCCGCTATCGCATGGTCATAACAGCGCCCGGAAAGGGCCTGAGCCAAAGACCGTCCCGTCCGCAGGGCTGCTGCGAACACTCGCCGCCCTGCCCTTGGCCTATGTGCGCAAGCGGGAAGCGGTCGCAGCCGCGCGGGTCGCCGCCGGCTATTGCGCCGACTGCGGCATGCTGCCGATCGGCGAAGAAGATCTGTGCGAGGGCTGCTGGGTCGAGCAGCATGCCGGCCCCTGAGCTGATGCGATGCACGCCCGATCTGTCATCGTGCACCTCCATCTCGATGGTCGATGGCGCATCGACGACAAGGGCCACCGCATCGTCGCGACATCGCGACCCCGCTCCTTTTCCGCTGACGCAATGCTATCGCGGGCGCGGCGGCTCGGCGCGACGCAGGCAGTCGGCGGCCTCGTCGCGATAGGCCCGCATCAGTTCGGGATCCTGCGCCTGCTCGGCGAGCAGCGCGTATCGGCGCGCGCGCCGCAGCAGCTTGATCCGGGTCTCGCCGTCCAGCGTGGGTGGGATCGGCGACATTCCTACACTCCGGACCGCGGCGCGAACCGTCACGCGCCCGTCACGACCGTGCGGGCGGAGCGGATCAGCGACAACTTCTCTTCGTGATATACCTCTCCGGCGCGATCGCGGCCCGCTCGGGGCAGCCGCTCAATCGAGCGAGTCGAGGCTCTCGATGATTCGATCCGCCTCGTCCCCGGCGGAGGCCGCTCGCACCTCGGCATGGAGACCGCCGGCGCGCACGATCCGCACCGTGTGCCACCCCAACTGGCGCGGCGCGACGAAGTCCTTCGACGGATTGTCGGCGACATAGGTGAAGGAGGCTCCGCTAAGGCCGAAGGCCGCCTCGAGATGGTCGAAGGCGCGCCGGCTCGGCTTCCAGGCCGCGCGCCCCCAGCGATCGGTACAGACCGCCTGGCGCACGCCGCGGCGGAACAGGTCGAGCGCGCGGAGCTTGCGGCGTTGCGCGTCGAGGAAACCGTCGGTCACGATGGCCACCGCGGTTCCCGCGTCGCGCCGATCGAGGTAGCGCGTGGCGTCGGTTGCCAGCGCGATCCGCGGCCGGTGCTGGCGGTACACCGCGAGCAGGCGCGCCACCAGCGCGGGCGTGGCGGTCTGACCGAGCGCCGCGAGCGAGTCGTCGAAGATCCGTTGCCGCGCCCCCGCCTCGAAGCGCTCGCGCATGAGCGGGCCGAGCCGGTCGAGGCCGAGCCGCGCGCGCGCCCAGTCGCCCGCCGCGGTGAGTCCGCTGACGACATAGTCGCGCTCGAGGTAGAGCGTATCGTCGAGGTCGAATACCATGACCCGCTCGGGTGCGGGCAGCTCAGAGGAAGACGGCATCGTCGTAGCGCAGCATGGTCACGCCGGCGTCCCAGACGTCCGCCGCGCTCGTCGCCTGACCGAGCCGCTCCTCGAGCAGCCAGCGCGCGAAGGTCGCGCCCGCGCGGTGCGCCAGCGGGTAGCCGCCGCCGAAGCGCGCGTTGATCTCGAACACCGAGGGGGCGCCGTCCGAGCCGACGAAGGCCTGGAAGCACCACGCCCCGCGCACCCGCCCGCGCACCGCCGCGCCGAGCCGTCGCGCCACGTCGAGCAGCGCCTCGTGGCGCTCGGTCACGCCCTTCTCGACCTCGCCCGCGCGCACCGCTACGCGGCGGTGCGGCACCGCACAGCGCAACGTACCGGCGTCGTCGAAGAACAGGTTCACTGTATATTCCTGCCCGCCGAGCAGGTGCTGGACGATGTAGGGTTCGGGTCGCGGCAGTGCGGCCAGCTCGGCGAGCGAGCCGAGCCGAGCCAGGCCGCGGCTGGAGCTGCCCCCGCGCGGCTTGGCGATCGCGGGCCAGCGCCAGTCCTCGTCGACTGCCTCTGCCGCCGCGGTGGTCGGCGTCGGCACCCCGGCGCGATCGAGGAAGCGCGCCGTCTCGAGCTTGTCGCGCGCCATCGCCACCAGCTCGGCGTCAGCCACCGCGACATGCGTGCCGACCGCGGCGAAGCGGTCGCGCGCGAGCGCCAGCGCGTAGAGCTCGGTGTCGATCGTCGGCACCAGCAGGTCGATCCGCTCGCGCGCGCAGATCGCCAGCGTCGCCTCGACATAGGCCGGGGTCGTCGCCGCGGGCGCGGCGTGCACGGCGTCGGCCGAGGCACAGGCCGCGCTCCACTCGGGCGCGAGGTCGGTGGCATGGACCTCGAGCGTCGCGCCCAGCGCCGCGGCCGACTCGCGGAAGCAGCGCAGCAGCGCGACCCGGCGCCCGGCCGAGCCTAGCAGCAGGCGAAGATCGGCCATCACCCGACCTCGCGGATGAGCACGAACGCCTCAGCGGCGTGGCGCCCGACGCACGAGCCGCGCACCATCGCCAGCGCGCGCAGCGTCTCGATCGAACGCTCGTCGGGGAAGGCGTGGCACTGCGACTCGAAGCAGCGGAAGGCGTTCAGCTTGGCGTCCAGCGTGTCGGCGACGTCGATGAAGACGTTGGGCTGGAACGACGGCGCCAGATAGGGCGCGGCCCAGTTGGTTTCCGACACCGTCTCGTAGGCGAGCACGCGCGCGGGATAGTCGCTGCCGCGCGGCCGCGCCGCCACCATCGCCGCGTCGAAGATCAGCTGATGGTCGCGGTGCAGGTCGCCGACGAAGGGGACGAACAAGGTGTCCGCGCGCGACGCCACCAACGCGGCGCGGACCGCGGCGTTGATATCAGCCTGCGCCACCCGATCGAGCTCGACCGCGGGCAGGTCGAGATAATGCGTCGTCGCGACACCGAGCAGCGCGTGCGCCGCCGCCGCCTCGCGTCGCACCGCCGCCACCTGCTCGGCAGCGAAGCGCGGCGCGGTGCCGCGCGTGACCACCGCCACCTCGACGTGACGCCCCAGCGCGGTCAGCCGCGCGATCGTGCCGCCGCAGCCGAGCACCTCGTCGTCGGGATGGGGCGCGAGCACCAGCGCGCGCTCAATCCGGTCCAGCATCATTCCCCCTTCGCTCACGCTCGTTATCCCAGCCGCACGTGGAGCGGCGGCGGGCCGGGCCGGTCGCGCTGCCAGCGCGTCACGCACAGCAACTCGCCGTCGCCGCAGCGCACCGTGAAGCTGGCGTCGTCGCGCGCCACCACCTGCCCCGCGAACGCGGCGTCGTGGCCGCGGCCCGGCCGTCGCTCGGCGGCGAGAACAGTGATCTCGCCGCCCGCCGATCGGGTGCGCGCGCCGGGATAGGGTTCGCCGCAGGCGCGGATCAACCGGTCGATCGTCGCCGCGTCGTCGCGCCAGTCGATCTCGGCGTCCTCGGGACGGCGGCGCGCGGCATAGGTGGCATGGCGCTCGTCCTGCGGCGCGCCCGCGGTATCGCCGGCGGCGAGCCGCGTCAGCAGCGGCGGCAACATCGTGGCGAGCGCGGCCATGTGCTTGTCGTAGAGCGTCTGCGCGGTCTCGTCGCGCGCGACGTGGAAGAAGTGCTGCGCCAGGATGGGACCGCTGTCGGTGCCCGCGTCGATGACGAACAGGCTGCCCGCGGTGATCGGCTCATCTAGCAGGATCGTCCAGGGGATCACGCCGCGTCCGCGCAACCGTGGCAGCGCCGCGGGATGGTAGCCGACGGTGCCCATCGGCGCGACCGCACGAAAATCGGCGCCGCACAGCTGCGACCAGCCGATCACCAGGATCACATCGGGCGCGAGCGCGCGCAGCCGGTCGAGCACCGCCAGCTCGTTGCAGTTGGCGGCATGCACGACCTCGGCGCCGAGCGCGCGTGCCGCGTCGCCCAGATCGACGAAGTCGGAATGTCGCGCGCTGAGCTCGGGCGGCAGCGTGACCAGCGCGGCGAGCGTCCAGTCCGGCGCAGCCGCCAGCGCGCGCAGCGCCACCTGGGTGCTCTCAACCGCGCCGACGAGGATCGCCCGCATAGGCACTCCGTATGGCGTCCGCATTGCGCCGCTCGCCGCCGCCGCCGGCGACGAGCAGGGTGCGAAACAGGATCTCCAGATCGAGCCGCAGCCCGCGATGCTCGATGTACCACAGGTCGAGCGCGAGCTTCTCCGCCTCGCTCAGCCGCGTGTTGCCGTTGACCTGCGCCCAGCCGGTCAGCCCCGGGCGCACCCGCGCCCGCGCCGCGCCCTGCTCGCCCGCTGCGGCAATCGTCACCGGCAGCAAGGGGCGCGGCCCGATCAGGCTCATCTCGCCGCGCAGCACGTTCCACAGCTGCGGCAGTTCGTCCATGCGGGTGGCGCGCAGGAAGCGCCCGGTCGGCAGCAGCCGTTGTTCGTCGGGCAGCAGCACGCCAGCGGCGTCGCGCCGCTCATTCATCGTGCGGAACTTGCGGAGCGTGAAGGGCCGCTGTGCCAGCCCCGAGCGCGCCTGCACGAACACGATCGGCCGACCCGCCACGGCCGCCTGCACCAGCGCGAGCAGCAGCAGCAGCGGCGCGACGAAGATCAGGCCCACTGCCGCGACGACGATGTCCACCGCCCGTCGCGCGCTCACGCCGCGGCTTCCTCGAATGAAGGTCCCGCCACCGATGCCGTGTCCGATCGGGTCGCTGACAGGTCCATCGTGTCGAGCAGCAGCCGATTGACGCGCTGCACGGCGTAGCGTTCCGTGGCAACGCGGCGCGCCACCGCGCCCATCCGCGCCGCGAGCGTGGGATCGGCGCAGAACCGCTCCATCGCGGCGGCCAATGCGGCCGGATCGCGCGCCGGCACGACGAGGCCGTTCGCGCCCTGATCGATCGGGTCGCGGCAGCCGGGGCGGTCGGTGGTGATCACCGCTCGCCCGCTCGCCATCGCTTCAAGGATCGTGCGCGGCAGCCCCTCGCGATACCAGCTCGGCAGCACGAACACGCTCGCCCCGGCGATGAAGGGGCGAACGTCGCACGTCTCACCGAGATAGTCGATCACGCCCTCGTCGGCCCATCGCGCGATCTCGCCGGCGGTCACGCCGTCGGGGCCGGGATCGGTCGGCCCGAGCAGACGGAAGCGCGCCCCGGGATAGCGCGCGCGCACCGCGCGCGCCGCCTCGGCATAATCGTCGACGCCCTTGGCCCGCAGCAGACGCGCGATCATCAGGAACACCGGCCCTGGCGGCGGCGGGGTCGCGGCGAAGCGCGTGACGTCGACGCCGGAGCCCGGCACCTGGATCACGCGCGCGTCCGGCGCGATGATGGCGTGGCGCAGCATCTCGGCGCGATCGTCGCGGTTGAACACGAAGACTGCGCGCGCCTCACGCACCGCCGCGCGGTAGAGCAGCGACACGCCGCGGCGCAGCAGCCGCATCCGCGGTGACGCGTCCTCGCCGTAGACATGGCCGAGACCGCTCACCATCGCGTAGAAGCGCGTGCTTGTCAGCCGTGCAGCGAGCCCGGCGTAGATGATCGGCTTCTGCGTGTAGGCGAGCACCACGTCGGGTCGCTCGGCGCGCAGCAGCGCGACGAGCGAGCGCAGCGTGCCGAGGTCCACCAGCGGGTTGAGCCCCACTCGCGCCATCGGCACGCGGCGCAGCGCCACGCCCATCTCGGCGAGGCGTGCGCGCACAGGCGCGTCGTCGTCGGGCGCGCAGGCGATCACCTCGTGACCTGCGGCGACCATGTCGGCGAGCAGCTGCCCGCGAAAGTTGACCAGCGAGTAGGCCAGGCTCGCGACCACCACGACCCTCACGCGCGTGCCCTCGCCCAGTCACGCGAGGTCGGCGTCGAGCGCGCGGCGTCACGGTAGAGCGCGGCGTAGCGGTCGACCACGTCGCGGATGTCATGACGGGCGCGGACGCGCTCGCGCGCGCGCTCGCCCAGCGCCGCGCGCTGGGTCGCGGGCAGCGTGCCGAGCCGCACCAGCGCCGCCGCCAGTGCCGCGGCATCGCGCGGCGGCACCATCGCGCCGGTGTCGCCGATCAGCGCGGCGCTGTCCCCCACGTCCGTGGCGACGCACGGCACGCCCGCCAGCATCGCCTCGCCCACCACGTTGGGAAAACCCTCGCCCCAGGCGGAGGAGAGCGCCAGCAGATCGAGCCCGCCGAGCCAATCGGCGACGTCGCCGCGATGACCGCGACGGATCACGCTGTCCTCGGGCAGTCCGAAGGCGGCCGGCCCGAGCGCGGGATCCTCGTCCATTCCCTTGCCCACCAGCAGCACGCGCGCGGCGAGCCCCTGCCCGCGCGCGATCTCCACCGCGCGGAGCAGGTTGGGCACGTCCTTCATCGGCGCAGCGCGGGCGACCATGCCGATCAGCGGACTGTCGTCGCCATTGATCCCGAGTCGCTCGCGCAGCCTCGCGCGAGCGACCTCGCGCGGCACCGGCGCGACCAGGTCGAAGCCGTTGGGGATCACGCGCTGGTCCGGCGCGCGGAAGCCGAGGCGACGGTACTGATCGGCCGCCGCGTGCGAATTGTAGACGATCGCGCGCGCTCCGCGCGACAGCAGCGCCTGCGTCCGCAGCACCAGCCGCGTCAGCGGCTTCTCCTCGGCGAGGTCGGCGACCGAGTGGCGCACGTTCCAGATCACCGGTGCGCTGAGCCACGGCCGCGCCAGCGCGGCGGCGAGCGTCGCGGCGAGCTGCGCGTGGTGCATCCAGGCGACGATCACGTCGGGCCGTCGCACCGCGATCGCGCGCGCGAGCGACAGCAGCGCGCGCGGCGACGGCATTCCCGCGGACATGCCGAGATCCGCCACCGGCACGCCGGTCGCCGCGATGCGCGCGCCGCCGCGCCCGGGTGGGATCAGCGACACCACCTCGGAACACAGATGCGGGTGGCGGCGGCCGTGCTCGAGCAGCCGCGCCAGCATCGTTTCCGCGCCGCCGACATCCAGTCCCGTGATGACGTGCAGCACCCTCACCGGCCGCACCGCCCGCTACGTCGTCCCACCACGATCAACACACTCCCCCGTACGGCCCGCATCCTAGCCGCAGCCGGCGGCGCGATGGCCTAGCGATTGGGCACATCACCCCTTCGAGTGAGCGCTCGGGACCGGAAGAGCAGCGTCGCCCACCGATCGGAGAGCCGTCGGGAGCGAACGAGCAACCCGGCGTTCACCGGAATCGACCGCGCGTATCGCCCGATGCGTACCGTCATGCTGCGCCGCAACGGGCTACTCTCCTGCGGTCGCGTCCGGCGCCTGGGGGCAGGCAGGGGGAGCTTATGCCGCGGATCTTGAACTACCAACGTTACTCGCGGCGCGTGCGTCGCACCGCCAACCAGCTGTTCGACGCGGTGGCGATCGTCGCGTCGCTGGCGATCGCGCTGCTGCTGCGGATGAGCGGCGCGGTTCCCGCCTCGATGTGGGAGGGCCTGGCCTGGAGCGCGCCCGTCTTCATCGCGGTGGGCTTCCTGGTGTTCAACGCCACCGGCATCTACCGCCGTGTCTGGCGGCTCGCCTCGCTGCCCGACGCGCTGCTGCTGATGGGCGCCGCCGCGCTGGCGGTGACGCTGTCGGTCGGGCTGCTGTCGGTTTCAGGCAATGCCACCTGGCTGCCGCTGTCGGTGCCGGTGATCCACTGGTTTGTCCTATCCGCGACCATGACGGCCGCGCGGCTGTGGCGCCGCGTCGCCAGTGAGCTGCCGCGTCGCGCCCGGGCCGCCTCGGCCGCGCCGCGCGGCGCCGCCACGATCGTCAGCCAGCAGCGCGCGTTGCTCGTTGGCCGCCCCGAGGACGTCGAGGTGTTGCTGCGCCAGATCGAGCAGGAGGAGAGCCCCGCCTATCTGCCCGTCGGGATCCTCGACCTCGACAGCCATGACGCCACGCTGCGGCTGCGCGGCGTGCCGATCCTCGGCATGGTCGACGCGATCGACCACGCGGTCGACACGCTCACCGCGCGCGACGAGCGCCCCAGCGTCGTGATCATCGCCGAGGGGCGCAACGGGGGCGGTGGGCTGCCCGGCGCGCGTCGCGTGCAGCTCGTCAACGCGGCGCAGGCGCTCCATCTCTCGGTACGGAGCGCCACCCCCGATGCCAGCGTGCGCCAGTCGCTCGACGCCGAGTCGATCGACCTCGCCGACCTGCTCGAGCGCCCCGCCACCGACCTCGACGCCGCGGTCGCGGCGCGCGCGATCGAGGGCAAGCGCGTGCTGGTCACCGGCGCGGGCGGCACGATCGGGCGCGAACTCACCCGCCAGATCGCGGCGATGAGGCCCTCCGACATCGTGCTGGTCGATTGCGGGGAGTACAACCTCTACCTCGTCGAGATGGAGCTGCGGGAGAACTACCCGCAGGTGCCCTGCACCGCGGTGCTGTGCTCGATCCGCCAGCGCCAGCATGTGATGGCGGTGTTCGAGCAGTACATGCCCGACTATGTCTTTCACGCCGCCGCGCTGAAGCACGTGCCGCTGGTCGAGTTGAACGTCTGCGCCGGAATCATGACCAACGTGATCGGCACGCGCAACGTCGCCGATGCGGCGCTGCGCTTCGGTGCGCGTGCCTTCGTCCAGGTGTCGACCGACAAGGCGGTGAACCCCGTCAGCGTGATGGGCGCGACCAAGCGGCTCGGCGAATTGTACGTCCAGGCGATGGACTTGCAGGGCGCGGGTCGCCCCGACAGCCCGCGCTTCATGACGGTACGATTCGGCAACGTGCTGGGCTCGAGCGGGTCGCTGATCCCCCTGTTCCAGCGCCAGCTGGCGCGCCGCGCGCCGCTGACCGTCACCCATCCGGAGATCACCCGCTTCTTCATGACCGTCCACGAGGCGGTACAGCTGGTGCTGCACAGCACCGCGCGCACGATGGAGCGCAACGTGCAGCGCGGGCGGATCGTGGTGCTCGACATGGGCGAGCCGATCCGCATCCTCGACATCGCACGCCGGATGATCAAGCTGGCCGGATTGGTGCCCGACCGCGACGTACCGATCCACATCGTCGGATTGCGGCCGGGCGAGAAGCTGTACGAGGAGCTGTTCGACGCGCGCGAGCAACGGCTGCCCTCGGCGATCGAGGGTGTGTTCGAGGCCGAGCCGATCCCCGTCCCCTTGCCCGCGCTCCAGGCGCAGTTCACGCGGCTGGCCGAGGCGGTCGGCGAGCATGATCAAGACCTCGCGCGCGCTCTGCTGTTCGAGCTGCTCGACCCCGACCGGATCGTCGCCGCCAAGGCCGCGGACGAGCATGCCGGCGCGGTGGTCCGCTCGCTCCACGGCAATCGTGAGGGGGCGGCGGCATGAGCGCCGGGCTTCACCAAGCCGCCGCGGCATCGGCTGCGCTGCTCCACGCGGTCCCCGCGCCGATCGCGAGCCGCTGGCCGCGCTACGAGGCGGACGAGATCGCCGCGGTCGAAGGGGTGCTGCGCTCGGGCAAGGTCAACGCGCTCCACCACGGCACGCACAACGCGTTGCTGCAGGACGGCTTCGCCGCGCTCTGCGCGATGCCCCACGCGATCGCGCTGGCCAACGGCACGCTGGCGCTGGAACTGGCGCTGTACGCGCTGAACGTTGGTGTCGGCGACGAGGTGATCGTGCCCGCGCGCAGCTTCGTCGCCTCGGCGAGCTGCGTCGTCACGCGCGGCGCCACCCCGGTGTTTGCCGACGTCGATCCGGACACCCAGGCGCTATCGGCCGAGACGATCGCGGCGCAGCTCACCCGGCGCACCAAGGCGATCATCGTCGTCCATCTCGGCGGACGGCCGGCAGACATGGCGCCGATCGTGGCGCTGGCGCGCGCGCAGGGGCTCCTGCTGATCGAGGACTGCGCCCAGGCGCACGGCGCCACGATCGACGGCCGCGCAGTCGGCGGCTTCGGCGACGCGGCAGCATTCTCCTTCTGCACCGACAAGATCATGTCGACCGGCGGCGAGGGCGGACTGCTGCTGCTGCGCGACGAGGCCGCGTGGCGTCGTGCCTGGTCGATGAAGGACCATGGCAAGGACGCGCGCGAGATCGGCGGTGGCGGCGGCGCTACCGGGTTCCGCTGGCTCCATCACGAGGTCGGCAGCAACTATCGTCTGACCGAGATGCAGGCGGCGATCGGCGTCGCTCAGCTGGCCAAGCTGCCGGCGTGGCTCGCCGCGCGCCGCCGCAACGCCGCGGCGATCCTCGATCCGCTCCGCGGGCTCGACGCCGTCCGGCTGGTCGAGCCGCCGGCCGGGGTGGGCCACGCCTACTACAAGTTCTACGCCTTCGTCCGGCCCGAGACGCTCGCGCCGGGCTGGACGCGCGATCGGATCGTCGCCGAGGCGATCGCGCGCGGCGTCCCCTGCCTCACCGGCAGCTGCCCCGAGATCTATCGCGAGCGCGCCTTCGTCGAGCGCGGGCTCGGCCGCGACACGCCGTTGCCCGTGGCGAAGCTGCTCGGCGAGACCAGCCTGATGCTGCCGGTCGACCCGACGCTCGACGAGGAGGAATGCCGCTACATGGGCGAGACGTTGCGCGCGATCGGGCTCGAGGCGATGGGGCGGACGCATGGTTGAGGGCCTGCCCAGCTTCCTGGTCATCGGCGCGGTCAAGGCCGCGACGACCTGGATCTCGCACCAGCTGCGCTGCCACCCCGAGCTGTGGCTGCCCGATGCCGAGCCGCATTTCTTCAGTGACGACTACGAGCGCGGGCTCGACCATTACCGCTCGCTGTTCGCGCCCGCCCCGGCGGGGCGGCGGATCGGCGAGAAATCGGCCGACTATCTCGCGCATCCCGAGGCCGCCGCGCGCATCGCGGCGGTGCTGCCCGGCGTGCCGATGGTGGTGCAGCTGCGCGATCCCGTCGAGCGCGCCTATTCGGACTATTGCATGCTCTTCCGGCACGGTCGCGTCGGCGGCGACCCGCGCCGCTACCTCGAGAAGCGCGACCCCGCTGGCGCGCGCTTCCTCGACGGCGGCCTCTACGCCCAACATCTCGCGCGCTTCCACGCGCACCATGGGCGCGATCAAATCGCGGTGTTCCTCTACGAGGACGTGATCGAGCAGCCCGAACGCGTGATCGCGCGGGCGTGCGAGCATATCGGCGTCGCGCCGCACATCGAGCCCGCCGCGGTGGCGAGCCGCCGCAACGATGGTGCGGCGGCGATGCTGCCGCTGCCCGTCCGCCGCGTACTGCGCCCGATGCGACCGCTGCTCGACCCGCTGCGGAGCAACCCGCTGCTGGCGCGGCTGCGCGGCACGATGGCGCGGCCGGTGCGCTACCCGCCGCTGACGATGGAGCTGCGCGCGCTGCTGCGCGACTATTACCGCGACGATGTGCTACGCCTGGAGGCGATGATCGGGCGCGACCTGTCGCGCTGGCGCACGGGCGCCGCGGCGGGGGCCAATGACGATCGAGTGACGGCGGCGTCCTGAGCGGATGATCGACCGAGTGACGCGTGAGGGGGGAAGGATGATGCGGACGTGGCTGGGGCTGGCAGCGGCCGGGCTGTCGCTGGCGGGATGTGCGAGTGAATATCGCGGACTGGCGCCGCTGCCCGAGGTGGCGGCGAGCGAGTATCGGCTCGGGCCGGGCGACGAGCTGCGCGTCAGCGTCTTCGGGCTCGACGCGGTCAACAACACCTATATCGTCAGTGACACCGGCGCGATCGCGCTGCCGCTGCTCGAGCCCATCGCGGTGAGCGGCGAGACGGTGCGCGAGGCCGAACGCGCCATCGCCGCCGAGATCAGCCGCCGGCAGCTCGTCAACCAGCCGCGCGTCAGCGCGCAGGTGCAGAGCTATCGTCCCTTCTTCATCACCGGCCAGGTGCAGAAGCCGGGCCAATACGCCTATGTGCCGGGCATGACGCTGATGACCGCGGTCTCAATCGCGGGCGGCTATACCTTCCGCGCCGACACGGACCGCGCGGTCGTGCGCCGCGGCGGCAGCAAGGGCGTCGCGCAGCCGGACGCGCGCATCCTGCCGGGCGACGTCGTCACCGTGGCCGAGAGCACGCTGTGACGGCACCGCGCGGGGCGGGAGCGCCGCCGTGTCGCTGAAGCTGCTGCGCTGCGTGCTGCTCACCGCCGGCGGGGCGATGTGCTGCGCGCAATCACCCGCCGATCCGCAGCGCTCCACCGCCATCGCCGACCTGCCCCGCCCGGGCTACGAGCCGCGCACGCTGACGCTCGGCGGGATCGTGGTGACGCCGCGCGTCGACCTCGGCGCGACCTACAACGACAACATCTTCGCGACGCGGGACGGCGAGATCGGTGACGTCGTGTTCAATCTCCAGCCAGCGCTGGAGGGCCGGCGCCAGACCACGAGCAGCGACCTGCGGCTCGCCGCCAATGCCAACCTCATCCGCTACGCCCGCTACGATCGCGAGAACGTCACCACCTTCCGTGGCCTGGCCGACTGGCGCGGCGATGTCGCGCCGCGCCAGTCGATCCGCGCGCGCGCCTCGTTCGACCGCAGTTATCAGCGGCGCAGCGACCCCGAGGCGGACTTCGGCGCCGGGCGCCGGCCGACGCTGATCGACGTCGCCGAGGCGGGGCTCGACTATCGCTTCACCGGCGCGCGGCTCGGCATGCTCGCGAGCGCGACCGCGACCAATTACAACTTCCTCCCGGCCGCCGACGCCGACCGCGACCTGGCGGTCTACCGCGTCGCTTTGCGCGGCTCCTATGCGGTGAGCGGACGCACCAGCGTGTATCTGCAGGGCTATGCGGTGCGGCGCGACGCGCGGCTTCGGGTCGATCGCTACGGCGTCGACCGCGACGCGTCGACCGCGGGCGCGCTCGCCGGCGTGTCGTTCGACGTCAGCTCGCGCGTGCAGGGCGAGCTAGGGGTCGGCGCCTTCCGCTCCGACCCGTCCGACCCGACGCTGCGCGCCTTCTCCGGGCTCGCCGCGAGCGGACAGCTCACCTGGCAGCCGCGCGTGCGCACGGCGATCACGCTGGACGCGTTCCGCGGCGACGTGGCGACGATCCGGGCCGGCGCGATCGGGCGGATCGATACCCGGCTGAGCCTGGCGATCGACCAGGAGCTGCGCCACGACGTCCTCGCGCGCGCCGCGGTGGGGATCCGCGACATCGCCTATCGCGGCGCGATCGACCGTGACCAGCGCTTCCGCTTCGCCGAGCTGGAGGGCACCTACCTGCTCAACCGCCACCTAGCCGTGCTGGGCAACGGCAGCTTCACCCGCCGCGACGCCGACCAGCCGATCGAGCGGTTCAGCCGCTGGACTGCCACGCTCGGACTTCGGCTCACCTACTGAGCCGCGCGCGCCGAGCAGCGAGTCGATCAGCGCGCGCCACTCGGCGGTGATCGCCGTGGGAGCATAGCGCGCGGACGCCGCCTGCGCCGCGGCCCCGAGCCGCTCGCGCAGCGCGGCGTCCGCCACCAACATCTCCAGGGCGGCGGCGAGCCCGGCGACGTCGCCGGCGGGGACGAGCAGCCCGGTCTCGCCGGAGACGATCATCTCGTCGGGACCGAAAGCGCAGGCGAAGGCCGCCGCGGGGACACCGGCGGCCATCGCCTCGCCGAGCACGTTGGGCATGCCCTCGTAGCGCGACGACAAAGCGAACACCCCCACCTGGTCGAGCCAGCCGCCCGGGACCGCGCTGTTGCCGGGGAGCGTGGCGCACTCGCCGAGACCGAGCGCGGCGATGCGCGCCTCGAGCGCAGCCCGCTCGGGCCCCTCGCCCCAGATCACCAGTTTCCAGTCGGGATGCGCGGGCGCGAGCCGCGCGAAGGCGTCGATGAGCAGATCGAAGCCCTTCTGGCGATCGAGCCGGCCGACGCCGACGATCGTCCTGCCCGGCCGGCGCTCACGCGCCGGTGCCGCCATGGGATTGGCGATCACGAGCGCGCGGCGCCGCGCCCGCGCGTCGAGCAGGCTGAGACTCGCCCGCGTCTGCATGACGATCGCGTCGGCGCGCGGCAGCAGTGCGCGCAGCATCATGCCCCAGCCGCGGTTCGCCGGCTGCGCGCGCGGGTTGTTGCGCTCGGACACGATCAGCCGGTGCCGCCGCCCGAGCGAGGCGAGCAGCGCCACCACGTTGATCTTGGTGAGGAACGACACGACCACGTCGGGGCGGAGCTCGCTCAGCGCGCCGCGTAGCGCGACGACGCGGCGCGCGACCAGCAGCGGCCCCGGCGCCGCTCCCGGCGGCAGGCCGAGCCGGACCAGCGGCACGCCCACCGGGAAGGCGTGGAACACCGGGTCGGCGGGGCGATCGAAGCTCACCACCGTCACCTCATCGCCGCCGCGCACCAGCGCCGCCGCGATCAGACTGACGACGCGTTCGGCACCGCCGGCGCCGAGGCCGGCGAGCACGAAGACGATCGAGCGCGGCTCAGATGATGTGGAAATCGGTCGCTCCCAGCACTGGCTTTGTCGACAGCAGCGCGATCTGCACCATCGCCGCGCCGCCGGCGCCGTCCGCGTCATAATAGAGCGCGCCGGTGGCCTGGTTGTAGACGAGATGCTGGTCTGCCGTGGTCGCGGCGCCGCCGATCGCCAGCTCGGACGCCGAGATCGCGCCGGTTCGCCCGGCGAAGGCGGTGAAGACCGCGCCAGCGAGCACGAGCTTGTCCTCGCCCGCGACGAAGTCCTTGACCGTGTCGCGCTCGCTCGCCGCCCCGAGATAGTCGAACACGAAGCGGTCCGCACCCGCGCCACCGATCAGCTCGTCGCTTCCCGCGCCGCCGACGAGCGTGTCCGCCCCCGCCCCGCCCTGGAGATAGTCGCCGCCGGCCTCGCCGTAGAGCGTGTCGTTGCCCTCCATGCCGATCAGCAGGTCGCCGCCGAGCCCGCCGCGGATGACATTGTCGCCCGCGTTGCCGGTCATGGTGTTGGCGAAGTCGTTGCCGGTGGCGCTGAGATTGCCGCTGCCCAGCATGGTGAGCTGCTCGACATTGGCCTCCAACGTGAAGTCGACGCTGGTATAGACTAGGTCGGTACCTTCGCCGTAATATTCGATCACGCGATCGCCGACGTCGTCGACGTAGAAGGTGTCGGAGCCGATCCCGCCGTACATCATGTCGGCGCCGCCTGCGCCGTCCAATATGTCGTTGTTGGCGTCGCCGTACAGCACGTCGGAGCTGGCGTTGCCGGTCAGCACGTCGTTCCCGCCGAGCCCGTGCATGGTCCACAGGTCGTTGGTCGGCGCGATGAAGGTGTTGGCGCTGTTGCTGCCGGTATAGCTCTTCGGCTCGGGCAGATTGTTGAGCGAGATGGTGAAGCTGGCGTCGAAGGTCGCGCCGGCGGCGTCGGTGACGCGCGCCTGGATCAGGTGCGAGGTGGCGGTCTCGTAGTCGAGCAGCGCGCCGTTCGCGACCGTCACCGCGCCGGTAATCGCGTCGACCGCGAAGCGCCCGCCGGCGTCGTCGACCAGACGGTAACGCAGCGTCTCGTCATGATCGACGTCATAGCCGCTGAGCGTGCCGACGACCGTGCCCGCCGCGGCATTCTCGTCGACGCGGGCGCGATCCAGCGACAGCGCCGCGGGCGCGTCGTTGGCACCGACGAAGGTGAGCGTGACCGAGGCGGTGGAGGTCGCCCCCGCGTGATCGGCGACGGTATAATCTAAGTGATCCACCACCGTCTCGCCCGCGCGCAGCGCCTGGTAGCTCGCCGGCGTCGCCACCTGGATCGCCGTGCCCGCGAGCGTCAGCGCCAGCCCGTTGGCGGTGGTGCCCGCCACCGCGGTGAGGCGCAGCGTGTCGCCCGGATCGATGTCGCGGTCGTTGGCGAGCAGCGCGGCCGCGGCGATGCTCGTCGCGCCCTCGTCGATCGAGAGCTGGTCCGCGGCGGCCACCGGCGCGTCGTTGACGTTGGCGACCTGAACGTTGACCCGCCCGATCGCGGTCTCGCCCGCGCTGTCGGCGATCGTGTAGGTCAGCAGCGCGGTGCCGGCGAAATTGGCCAGCGGCGTGAAGACGACGTTGCCGTCGGCGTTGATCGCGGCAGTGCCGCCCGACAGCGCCGCCACTCCCGTCAGCGCGAAGGGCGCGCCGTTGGAGTCAGTGTCGTTCGCCAGCAGCGCCGCCGCGGCGATGACCGCCGTCTGGTCCTCGGTGGCGGCGACCGTGTCGGCGCGCGCGATGAGCACCGGCGGCGTGCCTTGCGAGGCGAGCGGGTCGAACAGCCGGTACTTGACGCCCGTCGCCTGATCGTCGCCGCCCTGCCCGCCATAATCGGTCCAGCTCACCAGGAACCCGCCGTCGCCGGTGCCGGTGATCGCCGGATCCACCTGGCTGCCGAGCGTCTGGTGGTTGACGAGGAACTCGCCGCCCACCGTGGTGCCGTCGCCGGCGAACACCTGCGCCTTGATCCCGGCGGTGCCGACCTCGGCGCCGACGCCGCTATAGTCCGCCCAGCCGATCGCGAAATTGCCGCCGGCGAGCGCGGTGATGGTCGGCGCGAGCTGACCCGCCAGCGTCGTCGTGTTGGCCAGCGTCTCGCCGCCGACGCGGGCGCCGGCCGCGTCGTACAGCTGGAAGCGGATGCCGAAATAGTCGGCGTCGGCCCCGCGCGAGCTGTTGTCCGCCCAGGCAATCGCGAAGCCGCCGGTCGACAGTGCCGCCACCACCGGTGCCTGCTGCGAGCCCGCGGTCTCGGTGTTGACCAGGAACTCGCCGCCGATCTTGCTGCCGTCGCTGCCGAACAGCTGCGCCTTCACCGCGTCCTTGCTGGCGTCGCCGCCCTGCAGGCTGCCGTCGCGCCACGTCACGACGAAGCCGCCGCCCTGAAGCCCGGTGACCGCCGCCGAATCCTGCGCACCGTTGGTGGCGGTGTTGACGAGCAGCTCGCCGCCGACATGGTTGCCCGCGGCGTCGTACACCTGCGCCTTGACGCTGGTCGCGCTGGCGTCGCCGCCCTGCAGGCTCGCGTCCGTCCAGGACACGACGAAGCCGCCGTTGGCCAACGCAGCGATCACCGGCGCCTTCTGCGCGTTCAGCGTGGCGGTGTTGACGAGCAGTTCGCCGCCCACCGCGGCGCCGCTGGCGTCGAAGAGCTGCGCCTTAACCGAGCTGGCGGAGCCGTCGCTGCCGGCATTGGCGTCGCTCCAGGTCACCGCGAAGCCGCCGGAGGCGAGCGCGGTCACCGCCGGCGAGTCCTGCGCGCCCAGCGTCTGCGCGTTGACGCGGAACTCGCCGCCGATCTTGCTGCCGTCCGCCGCGATCAGCTGCGCCTTGATCCCGAAGGAGCTCGAGTCGCCGCCGACGCCGCTGCCGTCGGTCCACACGATCACCGAGCGACCGTCGGTCAGGGTCGCCACCGCGGGGGCGAGCTGGCTCGCGGCGATGTTGGTGTTGGCCAGCACTTCGGGCGCGCCGGAATAGCGATATTCGTTGACCGCATCGGTCAGCCCGAAGGTGAAGGTCTTGTCGAACGTGTCGCCGAACGTGTCGGTCGCGCGCACCGTGATCGAGACGACTGGGTTGGTCTCATAGTCGAGCGCGAGGCTGTCCTCTACGATCAGCTTGTTGCCCTCGATCGCGAAGGCGCCGCCGGTGGAATCATCCACCAGGCGGTAGCTGTAGCTCGCGTTGAGCGCGCCCACGCCCGAGAAGACTGCGACGATGCTGTTCTCCACCTCGGTCTCGGAGAGCGCGTTGCGCGATACCTCGATGTCGGTGATCGCGGGCGTCGTCGGCGCGAACAGCCGCGCCTTGAGCCCTCCGTCGACGTCGCCGGAGGCGGTGCTGTAGTCGGTCCAGCCGACCAGCAGCGCGCCCGAGGCGAGCACCGTCACCGCGGGCATCTCCTGGTTGCCGCTCACCACCTCGTTCGCCTGGAACTCGCCGCCCAATTTCTGCCCGACCGCGTCGAACAGCTGCGTCTTGATGCCGAAACCGCTGGCGTCCGCGGCGGTGTTGCTGTTGTCGCGCCAGCTCACCGCGAAGCCGCCGTCGGCGGTCGCCGCGATGCTCGGCTGGTCCTGCGCGTTGAAGGTGGTGGTGTTGACGCGGAACTCGCCGCCCGTCCGAGCGCCGGTGGCATCGTAGATCTGTCCACGCAGCCCCGAGGCGCTGGTGTCGCCCAGTCCGCTGTTGTCACGCCACACGATCGCGAAGCCGCCGCCGGCGAGCGCGGTGATCGCGGGCTGGTCCTGCGCGCCCAGCGTCGTGCTGTTGACGAGCAGCTCGCCGCCCAGCTTGGCGCCGCTGCTGGAGAAGAGCTGCGCCTTGATCGAGGTGCCGCTCGAATCGCCGCCGAGCCCGCTATAGTCGATCCAGGTCGAGACGAAGCCGCCCGAGGCCAGCCCGGCGAGCGCCGGTGCGACCTGGCTGCCGGTGATGGTGCTGTTGACCAGGAACTCGCCGCCGATCTTGGTGCCGGTGGCGGAGAACATCTGCGCGCGCACGCCGCTGCCCTTGGCGTCGGGCGCGGTCGCGCTGGCATCGACCCAGCTGACGATGAAGTTACCGCCCGCGAGGGCGGTGATGGTCGAGTCCGACTGGCCCGCCACCGTGGTGGTGTTGGCGAGGAACTCGCCGCCGACGCGTGCACCCGCCGCGTCGTAGATCTGCGCCTTGACCGAGCCGCGATCGGCGTCTCCGCCGAGCCCGCTGGCATCGCTCCACGTCACCACGAACCCGCCGGTCTTCAGTGCGGTGACGCTGGCGCGGTCCTGGTTGTTGCCGGTGGCGCTGTTGATCAGGAACTCGGCGCCGACCGCGACGCCGGTCGAGTCGAAGCGCTGCGCCTTGACGCTGGTACCCGACGAGTCGCCACCGGTGCCGCTCAGGTCGGTCCAGATCGCGACGAAGCCGCCGTCCGCCAGCGCGGCGAAGGACAGATCGGTCTGCACCCCGGTCCATGTCGAGTTGACACGAAACTCGCTGCCAGCGCTCGTGAACGCGCCGTTCGCCATACGCCCCTCCCCCGAAAAGCGCCGTCCGCCCCCAGCGTGACCGGCGACGGGAGATTAGGTCCGAAGCGGTATCGCGGTAAGTGGGGTATCGGGGCGCAGGTTGGCTCCGAAGGGGTAGTCCGTCTCAGCGCACCGTCACCAGCGCTGAGTCGATCGCGTCACCGCCGTAGCGGCCGATACAGTCGATCTCGTAGACCCGCGTCGCCTTGACTCTCACGACGCGCGCACCCGCCTCGCCCGCGGCGGCGCCGTCGAGCTTGCACGAGCGGATATTCTCGCCGCTCCACCGCAGCGTCACGGCGCCACCGCCCGACACCTGCGCGGGATCCGCGCTGAGGGCGATCGACGGCAGCGGCCCCGGGTCGGCGATGGCGCGGCCGCAGGCGGGGCGCGGCACCAGGGACGGCTGCACCGTTACCGTTGCGCGATCCCCCGCCAGCTCGGAGAGATAAGCCTCTAGCTTGGTATAGCCGTCGCCGCCGAGCATGTTGCGATCGTTCGGGTTGGACGGCGACAGGCCGTGCGCGAGTTCCCACTCGTCCGCGATGCCGTCACCGTCGCGATCGGCCGGCGCGGCGCCGCCGGTGAGCGCAGGCCAGCCACCGACCTGCGCCGGGTCGTCGAGCACCGCGCCGCGACACGCGACCAGACCGCCGACGACGCGGGAGTCAGCGGCGTCGCGCCGCGGCCGCGTTGCTCCCACCGCGGCGACGACGCGGCGGTAGGCGGTGCCGGCGTCGTCGATCTCGCTCGCCGCCATCGAGAGCGTGCCGATCGGCGCCGCCGAGACGTAGCGCCAGTCGCCGGGCTCGAGCACCAGCCGCTCGTCGCCGCGATCCTCCAGCCGGTGCACGTCGAGGTTGCCGCGCAGGTGGATCCGGAAACGCGCCGGATAGTCGCGGAAGTAGTTGACGAGGTACAGCTGCTTCGTCGCCTCGGACGAGGGGCCCATGATCGCGCTGTTGCCGATCGCGTTGACGTCGAGGTCGCCGAAGCGCGTGTACAGCTCGGCGTTGTAGCTCACCGAGTTGAAGATCACGTTGTCGATCATGTCGAACTGCCCGCGCAGGTTGACGAGCGGGTTGCGGCGGACGTTGCTGGCGATGAGGTTGTGGTGGAACGTCACCGCGTGCGCGCCATAGCCGAAATAGGTGCCGCGGCTGTGTGGACCACGGTTGGCGCGGTTGAGCCCCTCGGCCAGGATCGACCATTGCACCGTCACATTGCGGGTCTGCCCGCAGCGACCGGTCTCATGCCCGGCGCCGACGATGTTGATGCCCTCGTCG
The DNA here is from genome assembly GCF_019429485.1 of Sphingomonas citri. Taxonomy (GTDB): domain Bacteria; phylum Pseudomonadota; class Alphaproteobacteria; order Sphingomonadales; family Sphingomonadaceae; genus Sphingomonas; species Sphingomonas citri. The sequence continues at coordinate 841,967 of NZ_JAHXZN010000001.1, forward strand.
GTCGGCCAGGAGGTCGAGAGATGATCCAGGATGACGTCATGCGCGCCGCCGCTGATCTGGATCGTGTCGACGTTGTCCGACGAGCGCGGCGAGGCGCCCGGACGCAGGCGGAAGTGGCGCAGCACTACGTCGTGCGTGCGCACCAGCATCGGCGCGTTCCCCGAGGCGCCGTTGCGCAGCGCGACGCCGCCGGGCGAGGTCTGGCCGGCGACGGTGAGGAACGGCTGCGTCACCTTGATCCAGTCGCGCAGCACGATCGTGCCGCTCACCCTGAAGACGCAGGTACGCGCGCCGCTCGCCTCGGCGCAGTCGCGCAGCGAGCCCGGTCCCGAGTCGGCGAGCGTCGTCACCGCGATCACGCGTCCGCCGCGGCCACCGCGCGCGTAGCGGCCGAAGCCCTGTGCGCCCGGGAAGGCGGGAAGCGCGTGCGGCGCGTCACTGGTGTCGCAGTCGACGGGGAAGCTCTCCTCCGCCGCCGCGGGCACCGCGACCCCGCCCTCGATCGCGGGGAGCAGCAGGGCGCCGAGCAGCAGCAACGCGGCGATGAGCAGGACGCGCGTCCGCGTCATCTCACGCCTCGACGCGGCGCGAGAGCAGCGCGGCCACCGCGCGCGGCGTCCGCCGCACCGCACCGCCGTGCGCCATCGCCAGCGACAGGATCACCGGCACCGACCACAGCCGCGCGTACATGTGCGGGCTGGCGGCCGAGAAGATCAGGAAGGTCACCAGTACCGCCAGCACCAGCCCGGCGACGTCGCGCTCGCGCCGCAGCGTCGACAGCGCCACCATCACCAGCACCACCAGCATGCCGAGCCAGCCGAGCAGCGCGACCAACCCGCCCTCGACCCAGACCAGTAGATACATATTGTGCACCGGCGCTTTCAGCTTGCTGATCACGCGATGCTGGTCGACGCCGACGCCGCTGAACGGGTGCTGCTCGATCATCGACCAGGCGTCGTCGATCAGCGCGACGCGGCCGGTGAACGTGCCGGCCTCGCTGATGTCGCCGTTCTCGATCGCGCCGGCGACTCGCTTGTTGAAGGTTTCGGGCAGCATCAGCCCGGTCTGGCTCACCACCAGCGCGGCGGCGAACAGCCCGCCGACCACCCAGCGCGGCAGCCGGATGCCCGCGATCACGCCGAAGATCGCCAGCCCGATGGCTGCGCTGGAGAAAGCGGTGAAGGAGGCGGTCAGCAGTAGCGACACCAGCAGCACCGCGAAGGCGACCAGCATCGCCGCGGTGCGCAGCCGCCCGGCGCGCCACAGGAAAAGGACGAAGGGCAAGGTCATGGCGATCGCCGCGCCGTTCCAATTGGCATCGGTGGCAAACACGCCGAGCCGGCGATTACCCGAGAGGAAGTCGAGCCCGAGCACCTTGCGCGCGACCTCGAACGAGGCCTGGAACGAGACATAGATGAGGATGCCGAACGCCTCCATCGCCACCATCCCCGCCACCAGCGCGCGCGCCAGCGTGGTGGCGTAGGCGCGGCCATGGCCGGCGATCGCGAACGGCAGCACCACCCAGGCGAAGGCATATTGCATGGCGACGATCAGCCAGCGCGACGGATCACGCGCGCCGAGCGAGGCGACCAGCAGCCCCGCCATCATCACCGTGAACGACATCAGCCACGCCGGCTGCAAGGCGCCGAACGGCTGCAGCGGGAGGCGGTGGCGCGAGGCGAGCAGGCCGAGGCCGAGCAGGAAGAGTAGGTCGCTCAGCGTGAACATGATGTCGAGCGAGGGTCGCCACGACAGATAGGAGGACAGCGCCACCGCGAGGATGATCGGCCGTGGCACCTCAGCGCCGGTCGCGCCCCGCGACCGCGACAACGGGAGCGCGGCGGCGGTCACGCGCGCTGGGCCGTCATGGTGGCGTCGGTCGCCGCGTCACCGCGCGCGATCCGGTCGGCGCGATAGATGCGCTGGCGGAAGAAGCGCTCGTAGGGCCAGCGCTCGAGCCAGAGATGGACGACATGGCTCGCCACCAGCGACCCGCCCGCGACCAGCAGCGCGAAGGGCAGCATCGAGTGGAGCAGATCCTCGGTGAACAGGCCGTGGCGCACGAACAGCTTGCGCAGCGCGAGATAGATATAGGGGTGGACCAGGTACAGGCTGTAGCTGATCGTGCCGAGGTAGGCGAAGACGCGGTTGCCGAGCAGCCGCTCGGTCCAGCTCCCCGGCGCCACCGCGCAGTAGAAGTAGGTGGCGGTCGAGAGGATCAGCGGGACCACGACCGGGTCGCGGAAATCGCGCCACCTATACTCGTAATGCGCGTGGCTCGCCAGCGCCGTCATCGCGGCGAAGGCGAGCAGCTCGACCCAGCGCGTCGCGCGGCTGCCGTCGGGATAGCGCCAGCGCAGCAGCCGGATGGCGACACCGGCGACGAAATAGAGCGCGATCGGGAACGCAAGCACGAAAGCCAGCGCCGCCGCCACCGCCAGTGTTCCTGTCAGCCGGTCGCGCCGCTTCACCGCCAGGGTCACCACCGCGCAGGTGAGTGCGTAGAACATCACCTCGTAGCTCAGGCTCCAGGCGTTGGGAGTAAGCTGGTCGGTGCCGGTGAAGAGATTGGTGAAGGTGAAGCCCGCGACGACCGCCAACGGCGTGTTGATCTTGGGATAGGCGTCAGTCACCGCGTTGAGCGCGACGAACAGCACCGAGAGGACCGCGAAGAGCGGGTACAGGCGCAGCCCGCGCCGCAGCGCGAACTCGCCGGGGGCGTAGCGCAGCGAGCTCGGCAGGATGACGAAACCGCTGATGACGAAGAACAGCATCACGCCGAAGGTGGCGACGTGCCAGGGCGCCCGTGTGAGCGCGACATAGGTCGCGTTGTCGGCGTAGACGTGGCGCGCCGGGCCGCCGATGATGTGAGCGAACACCACCATCGCCGAGGCGAGCCCGCGCAGCCCGTGCGCGGCGACGACATGCTCGCCGCGCGCTCCCTTACCCACGACCGACGCCGACCTCACGCGCGCACTCCTAGCTGACGCCCCGGCTCGGCGCGGCGAGCGACACCGCCGGGGCGTCGTGCCCGCGCGCTGGCTGCGAGCGGAAATGATGATAAGCGTCGAACAGGATGTCGGCGTCGCGGCGGCTCGGCGACCAGTCGAGCGCGGCGCCGGTCGCGGCTGTGTCGAGCACATAATCCGCATCGGCGATCGCGAACTGTTCGGGGTAGAGCAGCGGCACGCCGGCCCGGTCCATCGTCGCCAGCGTACGCTGCACCAGCCTGGCGGGGGTCGGCAGCACGACCGAGCGCGAGCCCGCACGCGCGATCAGCGAGCGCAGCAAATCGCGCACCGTCGGCGGCTCGCTCGAGCCGAGATTGAACGGACCCGGCGGCAGCCCACGGTCGGCGGCGCGGATCAGCGCGGTAACGCAATCCTCCACCGCGATCATCTGGTAGCGGTTGCGCCCGCTGCCGATCATCGGCACCGGCAGCCCCAGCGCGATCAACCGGAACAGCTTGGCGAGAATGCCGAGCCGCCCCGCCCCCGCGATCAGCCGCGGGCGGAAGACGGTGGCGCGCAGCCCGAACTCGTCCGCCGCGGCGGCGATCAGCCGCTCCGCGCCCACCTTGCTGCGACCGTACGGCCCGATCGGCACCTGCTGATGCGTCGGCGGCACCGGGGTGTGGACGGGCACGCCATAGGTCATGTCGGTCGAGACGAAGAGCAACTGGCGCGTCCCGGCCGCGCGCATCGCCGCCAGCAGCGCGCGCGTGCCCTCGACGTTCACAGCGGCAAACCAGCCGTCGCGGTCGTGCCGCGGCACCGCGCCGTGGAACTGGCGCGCCGCGAGATGGTGCACCACGTCGTCGCGGCCGAGCCGGAGCCGCGCGAGGTCGTCGGTGCTCGCGACATCGCCGAGGACCACCTCGTCGATCGCGGCACGCGGCGCGACCTGGTCGAACACCGTGACCCGCTCGCCCCGCGCCGCCAGCGCGGCGGCGAGCCGCTCGCCGAGGAAGCCGGCGCCGCCGGTGATGACGTGGCGGCGGCTCACGCCGTCTTCCCCACGACGAGCACGCCGAGGCAGATCAGCGCGATCCCGGCCGCCCGCGCCGGTCCCACGGTCTCGCTGAGGAACAGCACGCCCAGCACCGCGGCGAGAACATAACCCATCGACAGCATCGGATAGGCGACGCTCACCTGGGTCCGGCTCAGCACCACTAGCCACAGGCCGATGCTGGCGGCGTAGCAGGCCATGCCCGCCCACAGCCACGGGTTGGCGACGAGGCTTGTGCCGAGCGCGATCGGCTCGGACAGCGCGGGGAGCGCGCGAAAGGTCATCGCCTTGCGCAGCGCCACCTGGGCGAGCGCGTTGAGCGAGACGCTGACGACGATGAGAGCGAAGAGTGCCAGCGTCACGCGACCCTTCCTCCCACCGCGACGAGCCATAATCCCGCCACCGCGGCGGCATGCCACCAGCTCACCCGATCGCGCAGCGCGAAGATCACCGGGTCGTCGTCGAGCGCGCCGCGGTGCGCGAGCAGCCAGACGCGCATGACCCACAGGCAGAGCACCGCCGGGATCAGGTACAAGGCGCCGTCGAGCGCGTAGAGCCCGCTCGGCATCGCGTCGACCGACATATACATGACCATGACCAGCACCGAGACGACGCCGGCGGCGACGCCGAGCGCGAGCGTCAGCGGCTCATCGCCGGGGAGATAGCCGCGACCGTGCACCGGCCGCCCGCTGCGCGCCGCCTGCACCAGCTCGGCCGAGCGCTTCGCCAGCGCGAGCGAGAGGAACAGCGTCGCGGTGAAGGTCGCCAGCCACAGCGAGACAGGATGGCCGATTACCACCATGCCGGCGACGACGCGCAGCGTGAACAGCGCGGCGATGGCGGCGACGTCGACCAGCGGCTCGCGCTTGAGCCGGAAGGAGTAGAGCAACGTGAGGGCGGCGTAGCAGGACAGTGCCGCGCCGAACGCGGGCGCGAGCAGCCAGCCGGCGATCAGCCCGGCGCCCAGCAGCCCCGCCGCGAGCGGCACCGCGGCGGCGAGCGGGATCAGGCCGGCGGCGAGCGCGCGATAGCGCTTGCTCGGGTGGCGGCGGTCGGCCGAGAGATCGGCGAGGTCGTTGATCAGATAGGTCGCGGAAGCCACGACGCCGAACAACACGAAGGCGGCGAGCGCCTGGAGCAGCAGCGCCGGCGCGACGAACTCATGGCTCAGCACGATCGGCGCGAGCACGAGCAGGTTCTTGCTCCACTGGTGGAGGCGGAGCGCCTTCACCCAGTCGCGTGCGCGCACCGGACGGCGCGGCAGCAACTCGGGCACGATCCGCTCGTGCGCGAGCCGCCGCGCCACGCCGCGCCGGTCCCCCGCCAGCAGCGCGGCATCCGCGCGACGCCACACGGGCAGGTCGGCCAGGCTGTCGCCGACATAGTCGAAGCCGTTCGGGAAGCGCCGCGCGAGCGCCTCGGCCTTGGCCTCTGCCTTGAGGTTCGCCGCGCCGTCGCTGCCGGTCGCGCTGTCGAACAGCCCGGTCGCGGCGGCCACGCCGTCGGCGATGAGCTGGTCGGCGGCGGTGACGAGATGGACCTCGCCGCCCGAGGCACGCCGACGCGCGATCGCCTCGACCACCGCCGGATCGAGCGGCAGCGCCTCGCAGTCGAGACCGGCGTGGAGCATCGCGGCGCGCTTGAAGGCAGCACGGCCCTGCCCCAGCGCGCGCGCCACCGTCGGGACCCGCCGGGGATAGCGGAAGACGAGCGTGACCAGGCACTCGTGCAGCGTGTCGGTCCGCACCAAGCTATGGTCGAGATCGACGACGAGCGGGCGGGATCGCGCCGGGGCGTCGCCCCGCACCTCCGCCATCGCCAGAGCCGTCCCGTCGTCCATCGGCTGCCCCCAACCCTTCGTCCCCGCGGCGACGATGCGAGATCGCGCCGGCGAAGTCGCACGGTCAGGCGGGTAAAACCGGGCGCAACCGGGCTAATGCGATCGATGCCCGCTACCACCAATGATCGCGCGTCCGCTCCGCTCGCGCGCTTCGTCTCGTGGCGACATCCGATACGATCGCGACGAACACGCGGTCGGGGGCGGATGAATGGCGAGTGTGGCTGCGGCGATAGTACCGGCGCGCGTGGGCAAGGCGACGCGATCGCGCGCGCTGCTCGCGGCGATGGTGGCGATCGGGCTGGCGTTGGTCGGGCTGTTCGGCCGGCTGATGACCTATCCGCTGCGCCACGACGAGCAGATGTACCTGCCGATCGCCACCATGCTGGCGCGCGGCCGGCTCTACGACGATTACGGCTTCAACAATTTGCCCAATCTGCCGCTGCTGATGCACGCGGTGCTGCGCGTGACCGGCGCGGAGCAAGTGCTGCTCGCCGGGCGGCTGACGATCTTCGCCGGCTGGCTGGTGGCGGCGACGGCGATGCTGCTGCTGGTGCGGCGGCTCACCCGCTCGTGGCCGCTCGGGGCGCTCGCCGCGCTGCTGCTGCTCACCCATCCGCTGCTGCTCGGCCCGGCGGGGATGCTGGTCACCAACAACTTCCTGCCGCTCGCCTTCGTGCTGATGGCGACCTACCTGCTGATCGCCGGCGCCGATCGCGACGTCCCCGCGCCGCTGCTGGTGGCAGCGAGCGGGCTGTGCCTCGGCGTCGCCGCGGGCTTCAAGGCCAATTACGTCTTCGCGCTGCCGCCGTTCGCGCTCGCCGCGCTGCTGGCCCCGGCGCGGCTGCCGCTGATGACGCGTATGCGGCGGGTGACCTTACCCTTCGTCGCGGGCGGGATTATCGGCGCGCTGCCGCCGCTGATCTATCTCACGAAAGACCCGAGCGGCTTCGTCACGCACGTGCTCGGCTACCATAGCGGCCCCCACGTCGCATATTGGACCGCCAACGCCGATCTCGACGGCGCCAAGATCCTCGACCTGCCCGGCAAGCTCGTGCTCGCCGTCAAGGTGTGGCTGATCTCGTCCGCCGGCCTGATCGCCGTCGCGCTTCTGCTCGCGGCGACCGCGGCGTGGCGGCTGCGCGGCTATGGCGCGGCGCGGGTGCGCTGGCCGCACCGACTGATCGTCGCGCTGCTCGTGGGCGGCCTGCTGGTGTCCTTCGTGCCCAGCCCCGCCTTCCCGCAATATTACGCGCCGCCGGTCCCCTTCGCGATCGCGCTGGCGGTCACGCTGGCGGGCCGGATCAAGGGCCGCGCCCGCGCCGCCGCGCTGCTGCTGCTGCTCGGCGCGCTGCTGCTGTCGGCGCCGCGGCTGGCGCTCGGCTGGCCCGATGCGGTGCGCAGCGCGCGCTGGACCGGCACGGTGACGCACGATCAGGGGCAGCGCCTCGCCGCGCTGCTCCGCGCCGAGCGCCGCGGTGCGACGATCGCGACGCTGGCACCGCTCTACGCGGTCGAGGGTGGGCTGGCCGTGCCGGCGGCGCTCGCCACCGGGCCGCTGGTGTACCGGGTCGGCGACTACGTGCCGCTGCGGCAGCGCCGCCATTATGCGAACTGGGTATCGCCGACCACGATCGACGAGCTGCTCGCCGCGTCGCCGCCGGCGGCGGTGCTGGTCGGGTTCGAGGGTAAGCTGGACGGGCCGCTCGCCTCGTTCGCACGATCGCGCCGGTACCGCCGGGTCACACTGCCGTGGCTCAGCGACCGCTACGGCAGCGGTACGCTCTATCTGGCGCCGGCGGCCAGCATCTCGTCGTAGACCGCCATGATCGCGTCGGCATGCGCCTGCTCGCCGAAGCGCGCGCGCGCGTCGGTCGCGGCGTCGCGCGCGATCCGCGCCGCGAGCGCCGGCTCGCCCAACACGCGCGCGCAGCCGTCCGCGAGCGCGACGGCGTCCTCGGCCGCCACCAACAGCCCGGTGCGCTCGTGCGCGATCGCCTCGACGTTGCCGCCCGACCGAGTCGCCACCACCGGCGTGCCGACCAGCATGGCCTCCACCAGGGTGCGGCCGAACGGCTCGTCCACCGCGGGCACCATCAGCACGTCGCTCGCCGCCAGCCAATAGGCGCCTGGGGTACGGTGACCGAGCAGGTGGATCCGGTCCGCCACGCCCGCCACGGCGGCGCGCGCGCGCACCTGCTCGTCCATGCCGTCGAGTGCCTCACCGAACATCACGCCGGCGACGTCGAGCTCGGGCCGGCGCGCCTTGAGGGCGGCGATCGCGTCGACGAACAGCAGCGGGCGCTTCCGCTCGATCATCACCCCGGCGTAGGCGACGTAGCGCGTCCCGCCGCCCGGCGGGATCAGCGCGGCGAGCGCGGCGCGCGCCTCGGCGCGGTCATGCTGCATGTGATGGTCGAACGGGCTGCGGATCACGCGCGTGCGCGCCGCGGCGGAGTAGCGCCCCGGCTTCGGCGCGGAGAAGGCCGACACCGACACGACCCGGTCGGCGAGCAGCGGCGCGACCACGCGAAGCCCCATCGCGTCCGGCGCCCCGCGGTGGTGCCACAGCAGCCGCGCCCGCGCGAGCTTGGCGGCGAGCCCCCAGGTCGCGTGGCTGCGCCCGTCGTTGCTGTGGACGATGCCGATCCCGCGCGCGCGCAGATAGTCGCGCAGCCGCAGCGAGGTGGCGACCAGTCGCGCCGCCCCGGCGGGGGACACGGCGCGGCCGTGCACCAACTCGGGCGACAGCGGCGCGGGTTCGGTCGCGATCCCGGCCTCGGCGAAGAAGCGCGCCATCGCGCCGTCGGGGTGCTGCAACAGCACCAGCGGCGTGTAGCGCGCGCGATCGAGCCGCCGGATCAGCCCGGCGGCCGAGACGTGGCTGCCGCCGATCAGGTCACCGACGAACGGAAAACAGACCGTCGTCACTCACTTGTTCCAGGCGGGCAGTGATGCCTCCAGCGCGAGCCACTCGGCCTCGGCGCCGCCGTTGAAGCGATCCGCGATCTCGAGCCGCGCGCCGTCGTCCGAGACGCGGAACAGCGTCGCGACGTGGCGCCGCTTGAGCGTCCGCGCCAGCAGCAGCCACGCGCCCGGACCCGAGAGATAGCTCACCGTATGCGCGATGCCGAGCCGCAATTGCTCGACGTTGAAATAGCCGGGATGCAGCAGGTTGGCGACGCGCACCAGGTCGAAACGGCGGTGATAGGCCGCGGTCGGCGCGAAGATGTCGTTGCACTCGATCGTCACGCGCGGGCGCTCGGCCAGCCGCGGGCTGACGAGCCGCACCGCGCTGGCACCGGAGGCGCCCGCCGCGACCAGCCGCCGCGCGCGCCCGCCGAGCGTGGCGTTGAGCGCACTGCGTACGCCGCGCATCCCGGTGTAGCGGTCGGCGCGGCGGAACCACGGGCGAACCGGCAGGCCGAACAGATCGTGCTGGATGGGCGCGCCGCCGTCGTCGAGCAGCGTCCGCACTCCCGGTAGCACGCGGACGAGATGCCCGCTGACCGACCGGTCGGTCCCCGTCACGCGCGCGTCGATCCCGGCCTCGCGAAGCCGGTCGTACAGCGCCAGCGTCGTCGTGCCCGAGGAGACGCCGATGTCGAGCACCTCGCGGATCGGTCGCGCCGACTGGCGCAGCAGCGCGATACAGGCGGCGTCGAGATCGGCGAAACGATCGTGCGCGGTCGTCTTGTACGTGGCATTATCGGTGCGCAGCTCGTTGAAGAAGCTGTCCTCCTGCGCGGGCCAGATCTCCTTCGGATCGGCCGCGAAGAAGCGCGCTGCGGTCATCGGCATGTTCAGTCCCCCCGGTCGCCGCGATCCTAGCAAAGCCGTCGTCGCGACCGGGCGGCGATTCGGGATTACGCCCGCGGGACGCCGCCGCGACCGCCCGCATGCGCTAGAACGGGTCCGTATGAGGGGGACGGGCGTGACGGGTGAGCGGTTGAGGACGGCGGCGACATGGGCGCTCACACCGGCACGGTGGCGCGCGCTGCTTGGTGAGCGGCGCGTCCGGGCGGTCGGGCATCTGCTGACCGGCACCGCGGCCACGGTGGGGATCACGCTGATCACCGTCGGGCTCGCGGCGCGCGCGCTCGGACCGGCTGGCTACGGCGCGCTCGCACTCGTGCTGACGCTCGGACAGGCGTGCGAGCGACTGCTCAGCTTCCAGTCATGGCAGCCGCTGATCCGCTACGGCGCCGCGCTCGACTCGCCCGAGCACGAGGCCGACTATCGCAGCCTGCTGAAGTTCGGGCTGCTGCTGGATCTCGGCGGCGGCGCGCTCGCCTGGGCGGTGGCGAGCCTTTTGGTGCTGGCGGGCCGACTGCTGTTCCACCTCGACGGCGGCACGGTGCTGCTCGCCCTCGCCTACATGGTGTCGCTGCTGTTCAACCTGAACGGTATCAGCACCGCGATCTTCCGGCTGACCGGCCAATTCCGGCTGGTCGCGCGGGTGCAGGTGATCAACGCCATCGTCCGCCTCGCCTGCGTCGCCGCTGCCTATGCGGCCAACGCCGGGCTGGCGAGCTTCGTGCTGATCTGGGCGGTGACTCAGGCGCTCGGCTCACTCGCCAATTTCGGGACCGCCTGGTGGCTGCTGCGGCGGACCGGACGCCATCGGCTGTGGCGCGCCTCGCTGACAGGGCTGCGCGAGCGTTTTCCCGGCCTGTGGCGCTTCGCGCTCGGCTCCAACCTGTCGCTAAGCCTCTGGGCGAGCGCGCAGCAGGTCGACACCTTGCTGGTCGGCTGGCTCGCCGACCCGGTCTCGGCGGGCCTCTTCCACATCGCCAAGCGGATCAGCCGCGTCGTCCAGCAGGTCGGCAGCCAGGTCGAATCGGTGGTCTACCCCGATCTCAGCCGGCTCGCTGCGGCGGGCGAGCAGCGCCAGTTCAACCGCGTGCTGCTGCAGACCGAGGCGATCCTGGCGGCGTTCGGGGGAGCCTGCTTCCTCGGCGCGCTGCTGCTCGCGCCGACGCTGCTGCGGCTCGCCGCCGGCCCCGGCTTCGCCGCCGCGGCGCCGCTGCTGACCGTGCAGATCCTCGCAGTGTCGCTGACGATCAGCGGCGCGGCGAGCCGTGCGGCGCTGCTCGCCAGGGGGGCGCAGTCGGCGGTGCTGCGCGTCGTCGGCGCGGCGACCGCGACCTTCTATCTCACCGCGCCCTTCCTGGTGCTGTGGATCGGCGCAATGGGCGCCAATGTCGCGCACGTGCTGTTCGGCACGGTGTGGCTCGCGGGGCTGACGCTGTCGCTGCGGCGCCTGCCGCCCCAGACGATCGGGGCGGCGGCAGTGGCCTAAGCGTCCCTCGAGTCTCGGCTCAGTAGGCGCGCGCGACCGCGAACTCGACCGCCTCGATCATCGAGTCCTTCGCTGCGCTCCCGGGGAAGGCGGCGAGCGAATCGATCGCGAGCTGGCCGTAGTGACGCGCCCGGGCGAAGGTGTCGTCCACCGCGCGCGACTGGCGCACCAGCGCCACCGCCTGGGCGAACTCCTCGTCACCGGCGCGCCGCCCGGAGACGGCGTCGCGCCAGAACGCGCGCTCGTCCTCGCCGCCGCGGGCATAGGCCAGGATCACCGGCAGGGTCATCTTGCCCTCGCGGAAGTCGTCGCCCGCGTCCTTGCCCATGGTCCCCGAGTCGCTGGTGTAATCGATCGCGTCGTCGACCAGCTGGAAGGCGATGCCGAGGTTGCGGCCGTAGGAGTCGAGCGCCAGCTCCTCCGCCTCGCCGCGGTCGGCCACCACCGCGGCGATGCGGCAGGCGGCGGCGAACAGAGCGGCCGTCTTGGCGCCGATAATGTCGAGGTATCGCTCCTCGCCCAGGTCGATCCGGCGCACCGCGGTGAGCTGGTTGACCTCGCCCTCGGCGATCACCGCGCTGGCATTGGACAGGATCTCGAGCGCGCGCAGGCTGCCACCCTCGACCATCAGCTCGAAGGAGCGCGAGAACAGGAAGTCGCCGACCAGCACGCTGGCGGGATTGCCCCAGATGATGTTGGCGGTGCGCTTGCCGCGGCGCAGGTCGGAGCCGTCGACCACGTCGTCGTGCAGCAAGGTCGCGGTGTGGATGAACTCCACCGCGGCGGCGAGCAGGTGATGGCGAGTCCCGCCATAGCCCAGCAGCCGCGCCCCCGCGAGCGTCAGCATCGGTCGCAAGCGCTTGCCGCCCCCCGCGATCAGGTGCCCGGCGAGCTCGGGGATCAGCGGGATCTCCGACCGCATGCGGTCGACGATCACGCGATTGACCGCCGCCATGTCCTCGGCGACCAGATCGATCATCGGATCGAGCGACGGCGACGTGCCGGCGAGACGGTGGAGAGTGGCGCTCATCTACGCTCGCCCTTAGGGGGTCGCACGCGCGCAACGCAAGCGCGGGCTTGCTGTTCGTCATCTCGATCAGCAAGGAGACCGCGCACGCGAGGGAGCCAGCGATGACCGACGACGTCCTGAAACGCTACCGCAAGAGCATCGACAATATCGATGCCGCCTTGGTCTGCCTGCTGGCCGAGCGCTTCAAGATCACCCAGGCGGTCGGCGAATATAAGGCGACGACGGGCCTGCCCGCGGCCGATCCGGGGCGCGAGGAGGCGCAGATCGCGCGGCTGCGGCGGCTCAGCGAGGAGGCCGAGCTCGATCCGGAGTTCTCCGAGAAGTTCCTGCGCTTCATCATCGACGAGGTCATCCGCCACCACCGCGCCGCGCAGCAGGGCTGAGCCGGCTCAGCGCACCTGGAGCCGCTCCAGCCGCGCCACCACCATGCCGGCCTGGCGGCGGAGATAGCCGCGATCGCTGGTCGAGAAGCGCGCGCGCGGCGCGCGATCGAACACGCACAGCGTGCCGAGCGGCAGGCCGGGCCCGGCGAGCAGCGGCGCCGCGGCGTAGAATCGCAGCGAGTCGCGCTCGGTCAGCGCCGGGTTGCCCGCGAAGCGGCGGTCGGCTGCGATATCGGCGACGTGGAACACCTCGCCCGGCGAGAGGATGGCGTGACCACACAGCGAGGTGCGTCGGCTGTAGGCGCCGGCGGCATAGCCCGCCCCGGCGATGATATACTGCCAATCCTTGTAGACGATCGACACCGCCGCGGCATGGGTCTGCAGCGTCTCGCGCACGTCCTCGACCAACGACTGCAGCGCACCGTCCTCGCGGACGCCGAGCGCACCCGACCCTTCGACCAGGCGCTCGCGCGCAGGCTCGTCGGGCGGCACTGATGCCGGCTCGTAGACGGTGATCCCCATGTAATCCTGCTGCCCTGTCGCGGAAGGAAGTTTGTAGCGGAGGAGTGATGAAGGACACGCTTACATCGCCTCCGAAACGACAGTGATCGCGTCATCTGTCGCTTGGACGCGGCACCTTGTCGCGCTCGCGCGTTGGCGCCATCACCGACGCGTCCGGCGCCGGCTTCGAGGAGACTGCATGGCCACGCTCGCCGCGCGGGTGCGCGAGAATATCGTCCTATACGGCGCGCTCGCGGCAAATGTCGGCATCGCGATCGCCAAGTTCGTCGCGGCCGGGATCTCTGGGTCGTCCTCGATGCTGACCGAGGGGGTCCACTCGCTGGTCGACAGCGGCAACCAGATCCTGTTGCTCTACGGCCAGAGCAAGGCACGCCGGGCGCCCGACGCCGCGCACCCGTTCGGCTATGGCCGCGAGCTGTACTTCTGGTCGTTCGTGGTGGCGATCCTGATCTTCGCGGTCGGCGCGGGCGTGTCGATCTACGAGGGTTGGAAGCACTGGCGCGAACCCGAGCCGCTCGCCGACCCGATGCTCAACTATATCGTGCTGGTGATCGCCTTCGCGCTGGAGGGCACTTCCTGGTTCATCGCGATGCGCGAGTTCGCGGCGGCCAAGGGCGACACCGGCTGGTGGCTCGCGATCCGCGAGTCGAAGGATCCGCCCGGCTTCATGGTGCTGTTCGAGGACTCGGCCGCGCTCGCCGGGCTCGTCATCGCCGCGATCGGGGTCTGGGCGAGCCACGCCTACGCCGACCCGCGGATCGACGGACTCGCCTCGATCGCGATCGGCGTGATCCTGGCGCTGGTGGCGGTGCTGCTCGCGCGCGAGAGCAAGGGATTGCTGATCGGCGAGCGCGCCGACCCGGCGGTGGTCGCGACGGTGCGCGCGGTGGTGGAACGCCAGCGCGGCGTCACCGCGGTGAATCATGTCCGCACGATCCACACCGCGCCCGACAGCATCTTCGTCGCGATTAGCGCCGACTTCGACGACTCGCTCACGATGGGCGAAGGCGAGCGGATGATCGAGGCGATCGAGGATCAGCTGCGCGCGGCCGAACCGCGGCTCTCGTCGATCTACATTCGGCCCGAGCGGCGCGAGGACGCCGCCGCCCTTTCCGCCGAGGTGAAGGCGTGATCGCACGCGCGCTCGCGGCGCTGGCGGCGGGACTGCTCACCCTCGCCGTTTCGCCAGCGCAGGCGGCGGTGACGATGACCTTCTGGAGCCGCGACTTCGGCGATTACTTCCCGCACGCCTTCTTCCGGCTGCGCGGAACGCTCGACGCCGGCGGGGCGCCGGTGGACGCGAGCTACGGCTTTACCGCACGCTCGGTGACGCCCGCGATCCTTTTCGGCAACGTCGCAGGGCGGATCGAGCGGCCCAAGCTCGGCTACATGCAGGGCAGCAAGGTGCGCTTCGCCGTGACGCTGAGCGATGCACAATATGGCGCGGTGCTCGCGCTGGTGCGCGAATGGGACGCGACGACGGGCGACTCGACCTACAATCTCGGCAAGCGCAACTGCGTCACGTTCGTGCGCGAGGCGGCGCGACGCGCCGGGCTGACGACCGTGGACTTCCCGAAGCTGATGAAGAAGCCGACGGGCTTCCTGCGCGCGGTGGCGGCGGCCAACCCGGCACAGGTTCGCGTGATCGAGCAGGACGGCAAGACCTATCTCGCCGAGCACCCGCCGCTCGACGGCGTGGTGCCCGTGGAGGCGCCGGTGGCGACGCCGGGCACGCTACCGGCGAAGAAGGCGGACGAGTCCGAAAGGTAGCCGCGGCCTACCTCGCTGGCACGAGCTCCACCACGTCGAGCAGCGACTCGAACGCCGGCTGCGGCAGCGCCACGCGCCAGCGCGCCGGGCCGATCCGCTCGACCCAGCCGGCCAGGTCGCGCGCCGGCTCACGACCGTAAGGATAGGGCCGCGCCTCGTCGCCGAGGATCATGACTCCGAGGAAGACGGCGCGGAGCCCGTTATCGGCGAAGATCACCCCCGTCGGGCGCTGCGAGCCGGTGAGCTTCTCCAGCCGGACCGTACCGCCCTCGTCGGCCGCGACGCGGCAGGCGAAAGCGGGATAATCGACATAGTCGAGCTGCCCCGGCTGCCGCGCGCCGAGCTTGTACACGCGGCAGTTGTAGCTCCCCAGCGGAGGAATGGGCTGATCCAGCGCGCGGTCATAGTCGAACAGCGCGCCTTGGGCGGCGACCGCTTCGGGCGCGGCGCGGCGGGCGGCGGCGAGCGCGCGCTGCCAGGTCTGGCGCCACGCGCGCAGCCGCTCGCGGTCGCTCGGCGTTGCGACCCGGCGCCAGTCGCTGCCGGCAGCGACCGGGATCAGCCGCGGCGCCGCGCTGTTGCCGCAGCCGAAGAGCGCGGCGACGAGCGCGAGCGCGATGGTGCGCCTCACGCCGCGGTCCAGCCACCATCGACCGACAGATTGGCGCCCGTGACCGCGCTCGCCGCGTCTCCGCAGAGGAAGAGCACGAGCGCGGCGACCTGCTCCGACGTGACGAACTGCTTG
Organism: Sphingomonas citri; assembly: GCF_019429485.1. Classification (GTDB taxonomy): domain Bacteria; phylum Pseudomonadota; class Alphaproteobacteria; order Sphingomonadales; family Sphingomonadaceae; genus Sphingomonas; species Sphingomonas citri. The sequence goes on from NZ_JAHXZN010000001.1 coordinate 857,564, forward strand.
GTCGGCTGCGCGGCGAGCAGCACGTCGTCGATCACCTGCTCGCGCGTCAGCCCGCGCGCCGCCATGGTCGCGGGGATCTGCTGCTCCACCAGCGGCGTCCAGACATAGCCGGGCGAGACGCAATTGACGGTGATGGCCTCGGCCGCGGTCTCCAGCGCGACCGTCTTGGTCAGCCCGACCAGCCCGTGCTTGGCGGCGACGTAGGCGGACTTGTTGGGGCTGGCGACCAGACTGTGCGCCGAGGCGGTCGACACGATCCGGCCCCAGCCCCGCGCGCGCATGTGCGGCACCGCGGCGCGCATCGCGTGAAAGGCGCTGCTCAGGTTGATCGCGAGGATCGCGTCCCACTTTTCCGCCGGGAAGTCGGCGATCGGCGAGACGAACTGGATCCCGGCGTTGTTGACGAGAATGTCGGGCCCGCCCCAGGCATGATGCGCTCGCTGGATCATCGCCGCGATCTCGTCGGGGCGGGCCATATCGGCGGGATCGTGCAGCGCCTCGGCGCCGCTCGCCCGCGTGAGCTCGGCGAGCGCGGTCGCGATCGTTTCCTCCTCGCCGAAGCCGTTGATCATGACCCGAGCGCCCTCGGCGGCGAGCGCGTGCGCGATCGCCAGACCGATGCCCGAGGTCGACCCGGTCACCACGGCGCTCTTACCTGTCAGGATCATCCGCTCGTCTCCTTTGGCTGCCCCCATCGGTGAGCCGGCACGCGCTTGCAACCCGCCAGCCCCCGAACGCATTCATGCCGTGACGGATACGAAACGCCTGGGGGGACCCGATCGATGCGGCTCGACGATTATGACAACGACATCAACGTCGGCGAAGCGCGCGGCGGCGGAGGGCTCGGCGGCGGCGGCGGTGGCGGTGGACTGCTGCTCGGTCTGCTGCCGCTGATCGGCAGCCGGTTCGGCTGCGGCGGCATCGTCGTGGTGCTGCTGCTGCTGGCGGTGTTCGGCGGGCTGGGCAACCTCGGCGGCCTGCTCAGCGGAGGCGGCACGACCTCGGCGCCGACCGCGCAGGTCGGACCCTCTGAGGGTGGTAGCGTCCGCCAGATCTGCGACGCCTCTCCTCAGCGGCGCGAGACCTGCCAGGCATTCAGCAACGCGCAGAACACATGGGAGCAGATCTTCGCCAAGGAAGGGCAGCGCTTCAGCCCGCCGATGCTGCGCTTCTTCGACGGCAGCGGCCAGTCGGGCTGCGGCCAGGCGATGTCCGCGATGGGTCCGTTCTACTGCCCGACCGACAACGGCATCTACCTCGACACCGAGTTCTTCGACGAGCTGACCAACCGCTTCAAGGCGCCCGGCGACTTCGCGCAATATTACGTGATCGCACACGAGTTCGGCCATCATATCCAGAAGCTGCTCGGCACCTCCGATCAGGTGCAGCGCGCCCAGGCGCGCGGCGGCGAGCGCGAGGGCAACGCGCTGTCGGTGCGGCTCGAGCTCCAGGCCGACTGCTACGCGGGCGTGTGGGCGGCGCAGAACCGTCAGCGGCTCGACCCCGGCGATGTCGAGGAAGGTATGCGCGCGGCGCAGGCGATCGGCGACGACACGCTCCAGAAGGAAGCGCAGGGGCGCGTCGTACCCGACAGCTTCACCCACGGCACCTCGGCGCAGCGCCAGACCTGGCTGCGGCGTGGCATGGAAAGCGGCGACCCGGCACAGTGCGACACCTTCTCGGGCGCGATCTGAGAAAGCGCCGCCCTCCCCTCCTATGTTACCGTCATCCCGGATTTGTTCCGAGATGACGGTACGAAGATGACGGCCCTCCTCTCGCCGGCCGTCCCTCACCCAGATTAGTAGCCGCATTTTAAGCATTTCCGGTCACGTAAGGCCAAGATCGGCGCGCGCGACGCGCCTCCCTAAGCTGAACGAAGATCGGGTTTGTACATGCGAGCAGTGGCGAAGACGCTGGTGGGGCGGAGCCTGTCCGCCAAGATAACGATGCTGATCGTGCTGTCGCTCGGTCTGCTCGCGCTGGTGACCGCCGGCGTCACCGCGACGATCCTCGGCGCCAACGCCGAGCAGCGCGCCACCGAGCGTCAGGAAGCGAACATGCGCGTCGCCTGGGACGTGCTCCACCGCTACGGCCGCGCCGCCCGCGTCGAGGGCGACACGCTGGTGATGGGCGCGCACGCGCTCAACGGCGACAATGATGCGGTCGACCATGTGAAGGCGCTGGTCGGCGGCACCGCCACGATCTTCCGCGGCGACACGCGTGTCGCCACCAACGTCAAGAACCCCGACGGCACGCGCGCGGTCGGTACCACGCTCACCAGCCAGGCGGTGCGCGACGCGGTGCTGCGCGACGGGAAGCCCTATCGCGGCCGCGCCGACATCCTCGGCACCCCGTTCTTCACCGCCTATGATCCGATCACCGATGCCAGTGGCAAGGTGATCGGCGTGCTGTACGTCGGTATCCCCGCGGCGCAGTTCCTCGCCGACCTCCACGAGGTGCAGTTCAGCATCGCGCTCGCCGCGCTGCTCGTCACCGTCGCGGCGGCGCTGGCCTGCCTCGCCGTGACGCGGCGCATGTTCCGGCCGCTGGGCGAGATGCGCGGCGCGATGCAGCAGCTAGCGCGCGGGGAGCTCCAGGTCACCGTCCCTGGGCTCGACCGCGGCGATGAGATCGGCACCATGGCCAAATCGGTCAGCGTCTTCCGGGAGGGCGCCTTGGCCAAGGCCCGTGCCGACTCGGAGCAGCACGAGGTCGTCGAGACGCTCGCACGCCACCTCGCCGCGCTCGCCGCCGGGCAGCTCACCGCGCGCATCGACGGTACCTTCCCCGACAGCTACGAGCGGCTGCGCGCCGATTACAACAACGCGCTCGACGAGATCCGCGGCGCGATTGGCGCGATCCGCGACGGCAGCGCCGCGGTGCACGGCCACACCGCCGAGCTGAGCCAGGCGTCCGACGACCTGTCGCGTCGCACCGAGCACCAGGCGGCCAGCCTGGAGGAAACGTCGGCGGCGATGAGCGAGATCGCCGGCACGATGCGCCAGGCCGCCGACGGCGCCTCCAAGGCGCATGAGGCGATGGAGACGGTCCACGACGAGGCGCAGCGCGGCGGCGCGGTGGTGCGCGACGCGGTCGCGGCGATGGGGCGACTGGAGCAGGCCTCGGCCGAGATCGGCGCGATCATCGCGGTTATCGACGCGATCGCTTTCCAGACCAACCTGCTCGCGCTCAACGCCGGGGTCGAGGCAGCACGCGCCGGCGACGCCGGCAAGGGCTTCGCGGTGGTCGCCAACGAGGTGCGCGCCCTCGCCGCGCGCTGCGCCGACGCCGCGACCGACGTGCGCCAGCGCATCACGCAGAGCGGCGAACAGGTCGACGCCAGCGTCCGCCTCGTCAACGAGACCGGCGCCGCGCTGGAGCGTATCACCGGGCAGATCGGCGCCATCGGCGGCCTCGTGGCCGAGATCGCGACCTCGGCCCGCGCGCAGGCCAGCGGGCTCGACCAGATCGACGTGGCACTCAACCAGATCGACGGCGTGACGCAGCAGAATGCCGCGATGGTGGAGGAGATCACCGCGGTCTCGCGCAACCTCGAGAGCGAGGCCGACTCGCTCACGCAGGAGGTGTCGCGCTTCGTCGTCGACGCGCGCGCGCTCGGCCGTACCGAGGCGCCGCGTCGCGCGCTCGCGGCCTGAAAAGAAGGCCCCGGGCGTCACCGCCCGGGGCCTCTGTGTCGCGCAGGTCAACGACCCGCACGCGCGGCCGTCTGGGTTCAGTACGTGCCCGAGAAGCTACGGTTGAGGTTGGTCGAACCGGTGTCGTCGCCGATCGCCGAGCCGGTCGCCGACGAACCGGCGGTCGAACCCGACGCGGCCGTGCTGCTGCCCGAGGTCGCACTCGTGCCCGACGTGGCGCCGCGGCTCAGCGAACCGTCACGCTGGCGGTCGCTGTCGTTGCCGCGATCGCCGTAGCCGAACATCGCCTGGTTCTTCTCCTCGGTGCGCCAGTGCTGCTTGGCCTCGTCCGCGGTCTTGGTCAGCGTGACCTTCTTGTCCTCGACCGACTTGATCCAGCGCGACGGGATCGAGTGGTGCTGCCCACCCGCGTCGGCGTCGTTCTTGGTCAGCAGGATGCGGTCACCGCGCACCTTGTCGACGGTCCCGACATGGCTGCCGTCCGAGCCGACGACCTCGTCATGCTCCTGCACCTTGTCGAGCGAGTCGCGCTGACCCTGGCGCTCGCTCCGCCACGAGGCGAACTCGTTGTGGAACTTCGTCCGGTTCTCCTGACGATACTCGTCATAGTCGCGATCGAACGATGCGATCTGGCCCGAGCGCCAGCTGTGATAGTCGCCGTCGCGATGGCGGTCGCTCTCGTCACGCTGGTTATAGTAGCGCTCGTCGTAGCGGCTGTCGGCCTCGCGGCGGCGCTCGGCGTCCTCGTCACCGAACCAGCTTCGGACCTCGTCACCAGCGCGTGCCAGGAAGCCGCGCTCGTCGTAATCATAGCCCTGCGGCTGGCGACCATAGTCGCGCCCGCCTTGCTGGCGACCGCGGTAATTGTCGTCGTCGGCGTGGCGACGCGAGCCGACGTCGTCGAAGCGACGTCCGTCCGAGGCGTAGCTGCCGTGATAGTCGCTGCCTTGGCCCTGCTGGCCATAGCCGCGGCTCTGCGACCCATAGCCCTGCTGGCCATAGCTGCGATTGCCATAGTTCTGGTTGCCATAGTCCTGGCGCTGGAAGCGGTCACGATCCTGACCGTACCCGGACTGACCATATTGCTGCGCACCATACCGGCCGCGGTCATTGCCGCCGAAGCCGCCCTCGCCATAGCCCCGGTCGCCGTAGCTGCGCTCCCCGCGATTGTCGTCGCGATAGCCGCTCGCGTAGCCGGCGTTGCCATATTCGCGACGGCCATAGGAGCCGCGATCGTCATCGTCGCGGTCGCGGTCGAACGCGCCGGCCGCCTGATAGTCGCGCGCACTCGAGTAGCTCTGGTTGCGGCCCGATCCATAATCGCGACCATAGTCCTGAGTCTCACTGCGGCCGTAATAGTCGCCCTGGGGATTGGTACCGCGCGGATAGCGTTCGTAACCCATGATGGTTCTCCTACGTGACACGTCGCGCGGCGCCTTGCGTCGTCGCGAGCGGGCAGACTGACAAGGATCAAACGGGCCGATCGTTCCTACCGTTGCGCGCGCGCAACAGCTCCTTGTCGCAGGCGGCTAACGGCTCGCCTGCGCGACAGGATTTCGAGGTTATCGACGATTTCGTGTTGCGCGCCCCGGACGTGCCGGCTAAGGGCGGCGCTCCCCGGCGATGCCAGGGAAGCGGGCGGGGCTGTAGCTCAGATGGGAGAGCGCTGCAATCGCACTGCAGAGGTCAGGGGTTCGATTCCCCTCAGCTCCACCACCCGCCCGATCGCTCCCCTGCGCCGCCGCTGAGGCACGATCGCGGGGACACGCATGATCGATCCCGACGATGACGCGACACTACCGCCGGCAATTCCCGCCGCGACGCTGATCGTGTTCCGTGACCGCGCGGGCCTGCCGCCCGAGCTGCTGCTGGTCGAGCGCTCGCCGCGACTCGCCTTCGCGCCCGGCGCCACCGTCTTCCCCGGCGGGCGGGTCGACCCCGGCGACGTGGCGTTCGCCGACGCGCTCGGGCCGAACGCCCCGGCCGACGCCGCCGCGCGCATCGCCGCGATTCGCGAGACGATCGAGGAGACCGGCGTCGCGATCGGCGTGGCCGCACCGGCCTCCGTCGACCCGATCCGCGCCGCGCTCCGCCACGGCGCGGCGTTGCGCGAGGCGCTGGGCGGCAGCGCGCTCGACCTGGGCCAGCTGGTGCCGTTCGCGCATTGGCGGCCGCGCGAGCACCACGCGCGCGTGTTCGATGCGCTCTTCTATCTCGCCCGCCTGCCCATCGACGCCCTGCCCGCCCGCGTCGACTCGACCGAGAACGTGCGGCTCGACTGGGCCAGCGCGCGTGAGACGCTCGACGCTGCCGCGCGCGGCGAGCGCACCCTGATCTTCCCGACCCGCCGCAACCTCGAGCGGCTGGCGCAGTTTGCCAACTATGACGAGGCGGTGGCGCACGCGCGCGCCACGCCGGTGCGGCGGATCACGCCGTGGATCGAGCCGCGCGACGGAGTCGACCACCTCTGCATCCCCGACGATCTCGGCTATCCGATCACCGCCGAGCCGGTGGCAGTCGTGCGACGCGACTGAGCGCGGGCGCGCGCCTGCTTCGCGGGACGCGCCGCACGCTCGCGGCGGCGGTGGTGCTGGTGCTGCTCGCCGCGGCGGCGCTGGTGGCGTGGAGTTACCTGCGCGGCCGTCCGCAGGACCTGCCCTGGGCGCCGCTCGACCTCGGCCAGCCGGTCGGCCTGTTCACCGGCCGCAAGCTCGCCGCGCTCGACGGCGCGCCGGCGCGCTGCGCCGCGCTGCTCGACCAGGCGGGGGTGCGTTACGCTGCCGTGCCGGCCCGGCGACCGGCGGAGTCGCAGTGCGGCTATGACTCGGCGGTGCGGCTGGAGAACGGCGGCGCACGGCGGATCGCGCTCGCCCCCGCGAGCGTCGCGGTTGCCTGCCCCGTCGCCGCTGCGCTGGCCGTGTGGGAATGGGACGTGGTCGCGCCCGCCGCGCAGCGTCACTTCGGCACGCGCGTCAGCCGGATCGAGCATCTCGGCAGCTATTCCTGCCGTCGCATGTACGGTCGCAGCACCGGCGGCTGGAGCGAGCACGCCACCGCCAACGCGCTCGACGTCGCCGCTTTTCAACTCGCCGACGGCACGCGCGTCAGCGTGCTGGGCGATTGGGCCGGCGGGGATGCCAAAGCGGCGTTCCTGCGCGACGTGCGCGACGGCGCCTGTCGCGTGTTCGCCACGGTGCTCTCGCCCGACTATAACGCCGCTCATCGTGATCACCTCCACCTCGACCAGGCCGCGCGCGGCGCGACGGGCTGGCGTGCGTGTCGGTAGGTCAGGGATCTCGCGAAAGAAGTGCGTCGAGGTCATTTACCTGTCGGCGCGTCGGCGTCGATAGGTCCGCGCGCCCGATGACTTGCGCATGAGGGATCCGCTCACTCTTCGCCTCGACGCGCGCGGCTGGTACTCGCGCGAAGCGATGTGGCGCGCGCTGCTCGACGCGCTCGGCGCGCCCGAGTGGCATGGCCACAGCCTCGACGCGCTCTACGACTCGCTCGTATCGGGGCTCGATCGCGTACGCCCGCCGTTGCTCGTGGAGCTGGTCGGCGCGGCAGAGTGCCCGGCGGCGCTCGTGGCGTATCTGACCCGCGTCCGCGAGGTGTTCGCCGACGCGGGCGCTGTCTTGGGCGGGATGGTCGAGCTGCGCTTCACGCCCACACCGCCGCGATCGCGCCCCCCAACGCGATCGCGGCAATAGCAGCGCTCAGTTGGGCAGCGCGGTGACGTCGACCTTCTCGACCCAGGCCGGGAAGAAGGCGGGCTGCCGCGACGACCAGCCCGACGCGGTGGCCGCCGCCTCGCTGATCGACTGGAGCAGCGCTCGGCGCAGCTCGGGGTGAAGATGCGGCATCGCCGCCGCGGCGCAGAAGGCCGAGGGCAGCCACGGCCGCACCTGCGCGCCGACCAGCCGCTCGTAGAGGAAGCGATAGGCCGAGAAGGTGGTGATCCGTCCCTGCCCGAGATCGAAGGCGGAGAGCGTGATCAGCGGCGCGAGCAGCTGCTCGGCTGCCTCGAGCCCGCTGTCGTCGGGCACCAGCGCGCGGATCGCGGGGAGGCGGCGATAATGATGCGCCTGCGCGCGGATGCTGGCCGCCTCGACGACGTCGCGGGACCAGCGCACCATCGCGTCCTCGCGATCAAGCCCGACATCGAGGCTGCGGCGCACGTAGCGCTGGGTCGCCGCCGCGAAGCCCGCGAATTCCTTCATCTCGGCCAATGTCATCGCGCCCTCGGCCGGCTTCCTTCTGGCACCCATGATCCGTACCCCGCCCCAGCGTTTCAACCGGGAGGATCATGCGCGAAAAGGGTTAACGCAGCCCTTAACGCGCGTGCCTTCCGATTGTCATCAATCCATCACGATCTGTGCCGCACCGCAACATGGATGCGACCAGCGGTTGTATCATGGTGGAAAAGACCCCTGGGACGCGACTTTCGAGCAACATAAGATTGCTCGGCGCGGGTACTCGAACTGGTGGTCAGGACGAGACGCCCGATGCACATGAGGGTCGAGGGTCAGCAGCGATACGCTAGGTGGGAGGCACATATACTATACGCGACCTCTCCACCCGGCGCGGAGCTAAGCCGAGCTGGCCATCGTCTACGCTCGGGCAGCGGCTCCTAGCTCACCCGCCCGCCACTATCACGCGTCGCGCTGACGCTCCGCTTCCTCGGCCTCGTCATACCCCGACGAGGGCGCAGGATCCTCGCGACCCGGCTGGGTCGCCGAGACGGGATCGGATGCGTCCATCGACTCGTCCAAACCTTGGTCGACCTTCGCGTCGGCGCTGTCGGGGTGCTTCTGCAGCCGCTTCTCGATCGAGCGATCCTGCCCGGCGTCCTGGCGCGGGTCCTTCGAGCCGCCGGCGTTGCCCGCCTCGGGCGCCACCGAGAGGCTGTCGAGCGCGCGGTCGTCGATCGGGCTCTGGTCGGTCATGTCTCTCTCCTGCGATGCTGGCAACAGTCTGACACGCCCAACGCCGCGCCCTGGGTGCGCGTTCCTGCGCGATCAATCCGCGATGCGCTCGACCCGCACGGTCTGCGTCCAAAGGTTGGCGGTGCCGAACACGGTCATGAAGGCGATGTCGGTGGCATCGCGGCCCACCGTCACCACCGCCATCTCGTCGGCGCGCGCCATGCCGGTGGCGTCGACGAGGTGCCAGCTGCCGTCGAGCCACAGTTCGGCGACCGCATGGAAATCGGGCGGGTCGACGCCGGGAGCATAGACCGCGACGCAGCGCGCCGGGATCTCGGCCGCGCGCGCCAGGGCGACGAGCAGGTGCGCATAGTCGCGGCAGACGCCCCGTCCCGACGCGAACGTCTCCATCGCCGTGGTGCGCGCGTCCGTGTCCGCGCCGTCGTAGCGGAGGTGCCCGCGCACGAAGTCTGTGAGCGCGAGCGCCAGCGCACCGCCGCTCAGCCCCTCGAAGCGACGACGAACGAGATGCTCGAACCGATCCGACTCACAATAGCGGCTCGGCAGCAGATACGGGATCGTCGCGGCGGGCAGCGACGTGACCGGAGTCGCGGGCAGCATCGCAAGGTCGAGCGCGGCACGCTCGATCGCGACGACCGCCTCGTAGCGCGCCACGAGCCGGCCCTTGCCCCGCGCCCAGCAGCGCTGCCCCACTCCCTCCTCGCCCGCGACCGCGCGGATCGGATGGTCCGACTCGATCACCAGCGCCTGCGTCTCGAGCCGCTGCGCGGGCAGCGCCGCGGCCTCGATCTGGAGCAGCACGTCAGCGGGTTCGGGGAAGCCATAGTCGAGCAGGACCTGAATCGAGAGGCGCATGGCTTGGGTCTCCGGCCCGCCACCGCGAACCCACGAGAGAAAGGGCCCGGCGGTCACCCGCCGAGCCCTTCCGTAAGGCCGCCGATCGAGGATCGGCTACGCGGCTCAGTCGCGATTGCCGCCGAACAGCCGCAGGATGAAGAGGAACATGTTGATGAAGTCGAGGTAGAGGCTCAACGCCGACATCACCACCGCCTTGCCAACCATCTCGGGGCCATGGCCCGCGACCTGGAAGTACAGGCTCTTGGTGCGCTGCGTGTCATAGGCGGTCAGGCCAGCGAACAGCAGCACGCCGACGATCGAGATCACCAGCCCGAGCGGGCCCGAGTTCACGAACAGGTTGATCAGGCTGGCCACGATCAGGCCGACCAGACCGATGATCAGGAACGCGCCGAACGCGGACAGGTCGCGCTTGGTGGTGTAGCCGTAGAGGCTCAGCGCGGCGAAGCCCGCCGCGGTTGCGGCGAACGCCTGCGCGATCGCGACCGGCGAGTAGACGAAAAAGATCGACGACAGCGACAGACCCATCGCCACCGCGAAGCCCCAGAACATCGCCTTGAGCGTCGAGGTCGTGAACTTGCCCTGGCCGAAGCTCATCGCGAAGACGAAGCCGAGCGGCAGCAGCGCGATCACCCAGCGCAGCGGCGACTGGAACGCGGCCTGGGCATAGCCCGAGAGCGCGAACGCCAGCGCGACGATGCCGGTGAGCAGCACGCCCGAGGCCATGTAATTGTAGACGGACAGCATGTACGACCGCAGCCCGGCGTCGAACGCCGCGTTGCGGGTGCCCGAAGCGGTTCCGCCGAACGCGGCGGCGGAGGGCCGGGGATCGGACCAGTTGGCCATTGTCTCAAAACTCCTTCACCCGGCACTCATGCCGGATGGCTCGAATATCGCCGCGCGCCGTTTCCTTTTCAAGGAACGGGCTCCCCGTTCCGACGACAGCAACCGTTCGTTACAGAGATTTCATGCACCGCCTGTTCGTCGCCTTGCGCCCCCCGCCGGCGATCCGCGCCGCGCTGCTCGCTGCCACGGGCGACGGCGCCGCGGGCGTGCGCTGGCAGCACGACGAGCAGCTTCACCTGACGCTGCGCTTCATCGGCGAAGTCGAACGGGTACAGGCGGAGGACGTCGCCGCGGCACTTGCCGGCGTTACCGCACCGGTGCCGACGGTACGGGTCGACGGCGTCGGCGCGTTCGACCAGCGCGGGCGGGTCGATACCTTATGGGCGCGGGTCGTGCCCGCCGAGCCGCTCGCCGCGCTCCACCGCAAGGTCGACCAGGCGCTGCGACGCGCCGCGGTGGCGCCCGACCAGCGTCGGTACCTGCCGCATATCACGCTCGCGCGGCTGGCCCGTCGCGGCGCCGATCCGGCCGCGGTGGCGCGCTGGACCGAGGCGCATGCGGCGCTCGCCACGCCCGACTTCCGGCTAGAACACCTGCTGCTGTACGAGAGCCACCTCACCGCCGCGGGTGCGCGCTACGAGGCGGTGGCGCGCTGGCCGTTGGGGTGAGCCGCCGCTCTACTCCTGCGCGCTGACCTGCACCTCGACCTCGAGGCACTCGCGCCCCTCGCCGAGCCGCGATCCCGCCACCGGGGACGAGCCCGTCGCATCCAGCGCGACCGCGACTCGGACGTGATGCTCCTCGGGCGACTCACCCAGTGTCGGGTCGAAGCCGACCCAGCCGAGATCGTCGACCCACGCCTCGGCCCAGCCGTGCGGCGTGGCGCGGCGGCCGTCCTGCAGGTCGCAATAGCCAGTAACATAGCGCGCCGGCACCGCCAGCGCGCGCGCCGCGGCGACGAACAGCTGCGCCAGGTCACGCGGAGTCGCGTTCGCGCGCGCGAAGGCGTCGGCCGCAGTGAGCCCCGGATCGGGGCGCTCCGACGAAACGGCGAAGCGCTCGTGCAGCGCGCGGTTGAGCGCGTGCAGCGCCGGGATCGGCGCGGCGCCACCGACCGCCGCGCGCGCGAAGTCCTCGATCGCCGCGTCCGCGGCCGTCGTCGGGGTCGCGCGCAGGTAGAGCGCAGGCGGCAACGGCTCGAACGTGCCGTGCAGCACGCCGCGCGACGTACTCGTCACCACCTCGCCCGCCACCGCGATCTCGATGCCGTCGAGCGGCCCCTCGGCGTAGAGCATCGTGGTGCGGTTGCCGAAGCCGTCGCGGTGCTCGCGCAATCGCGCGTCGCAGTCGACCGAGATATGCCACTCGGCGACGGTCTGGTCGTGGCTGTTGCGCGGCGTCATGCGCAGCAGCTGGACGATCCGCGCCTGCGGGGCGGTGAAGCGATAGCTCGTGCGATGCTCGATCGAGAGGCGCATCAGGCGAACTTGAACTGCCGGCCGATCGCGACGTGCAGATGCGCGTTCTCGGCGATCACGGCCTGGAGATGCTGGTGCAGCCCGGCGCTGATGACATCGCTGGTGCGCGTGCGCGCGATCCGCGCCGAGCGCGTGCGGGCCATCCGGTCCGCCTCGCCCTGGGTGCCGCTCGATCGCGCCAGCCCGGTGAGCGCGGTGACGGTCTCCTCGGTCGCGGCGGCGACGCTGCGCGGCAGCTCGCCGCGGCTGAGCAGCAGGTCGATCACGTTCGCCGGCGCGAGCCCGTCGCTGTAGAGCCAGCGGTAAGCCGTCACCGCCGACACCGTCTGGAGGATCGTGGTCCATTGATCACGGTCGACCGTGCCGCCGACAGGCTCGCCCGCGGGCAGCAGCAGATGGTATTTGACGTCCAGCAGCCGCGCGGTGTTGTCGGTGCGCTCCACCGCCTGGCCGAGCCGGATGAACAGCGTCGTCTGGTTGCGCAGCATCCGGTGGACCGCGCCCTCGAAGCCGCGCGTCTCCGCCTTGACCGAGTCGACCAGCGCCAGCGTCGTCGCGGGGTCGAGCCGCGCGACGCGCTGGTCGAACAGCAGCCAGGCGCCGTTGATCGCCTGCCACGCCTCGCGGCTGAGCGCGGTGCGCACCGCGCGGGCGTTGTCGCGCGCCATGCCGACGCAGCGCAGGATCGAGCCGGGGTGACCGGCGTCGGCGAGCAGAAAGCGCGCCACCTCCTCGCGGGTCAGCTCGCCGCCCACCGCGGCGAAGGCGGGCTCGGTCTCGGTCACCGCCAGCGCCGAGCGCCACGCGTCCTCGCCCGCGGGGCGGGTGGAGAGCACGTCAAGCCGCAGCGTCGCCTCGACCAGCCGCGCGATGAAGTCGGCACGCTCGACGTACCGCCCGAGCCAGTAGAGCGAGGCGGCGGTGCGGCTGAGCATCAGCCCTGCCCGCCGAGCGTCTGGGTCATGCCGCCCATGGTCTGGGTGCCGGGCGACTGCGACATCGTCGGCGCGCCGGGCATCAGCACGAAACTGTCCTTGGTGCCGCCGCCCTGCGAGGAATTGACCACCAGCGAGCCCTCACGCAGCGCGACCCGGGTCAGTCCGCCGGGCACGACCTGCACCCCGCGCGCGCCGCTCAGCACGAAGGGCCGGAAGTCGACGTGGCGCGGCGCCACCCCCTGCTCCACCAGCGTCGGCACGGTGGAGAGTGCCAGCGTCGGCTGCGCGATGTAACGGTGCGGCTCGGCCATCAGCGCGGCGCGGAAGCGCTCGATCTCGCTCTTGGACGCGGTCGGCCCGACCAGCATGCCGTAGCCGCCCGAGCCGTCGACCAGCTTGACCACCAGCTCGTCGAGATGGTCGAGCACGTAGCGCAGCGCCTCGGGCTCGCGGCAGCGCCACGTCTCGACGATCGGCAGCTTCGCCTCGCCGCCCGAGTAGAAGCGCACGATCTCGGGCATGTAGCTGTAGATCGCCTTGTCGTCGGCGATGCCGTTGCCGGGCGCGTTGATGATCGCGACGTTGCCGGCGGCGTAAGCGGCGATCAGCCCGGGCACGCCGAGCAGCGACTCGGGGCGGAACACCAGCGGATCGAGGAAGTCGTCGTCGACGCGGCGATAGATCACGTCCACCTTCACGCGCCCGGCGATCGTGCGCATGTAGACGAGATCATCGTCGACGACGAGGTCCGCCGCCTCGACCAGCTCGATCCCCATCGAGTCGGCGAGGAAGCTGTGCTCGTAATAGGCGGAGTTGTAGTGGCCCGGCGTCAGCAACACGCAATTGGGATGCTGCCCGCTGCCGCGCGGCGCGACCGACTTCATCGTCTCGAGCAGCATGTCGGGGTAGCTGTCGACCGCGGCGACGCGGAACTTGGCGAACAGCTCGGGGCACAGCCGCACCATCGCCTCGCGGTTCTCGAGCATGTAGCTCACCCCCGAAGGCGTCCGCGCATTGTCCTCGAGCACGTAGAACTGATCCGGCCCGGTGCGCACCAGGTCGATGCCGCAGATATGCGCCCAGACGTCGTGCGGCGGGCGGATGCCGGCGATCTCGGGGCGGAACTGCGGGTTGCCGAGGATCAGGTCGGCGGGAAGCACGCCTTCCTTGAGGATGCGGCGCTCGCCGTAGATGTCGACCAGGAAGGCGTTGATCGCCTCGACTCGCTGCACCAGCCCCTCGGACAGGCGCGCCCATTCGTCGGCGAGGAAGACGCGCGGCACGATGTCGAACGGGATGATGCGCTCGCTCGCCTCGCTCTCGCCATAGACCGCGAAGGTGATGCCGAGCTGGCGGAAGGTGACCTCGGCGGAGCGCTGGCGGCGGCGCAGCTCGTCGGACGGCGTCTCGTCGAGCCAGCGACACAGGTCCGCCAGCTCGGGGCGGGCACCGTCGCGATCGGCCGCCCCCATGATCTCGTCGAACGCCGCTGTCCCCATCTACCCCCGTCAACTCACGAGCCGAGATTTCGACCCATGCTGGCGAAGTTGGTTGCGCTGCACAAGCGGGTGGAGCGATTTTGGATCAATGGGCTCCGTGTACGACACGCCGCGCTCCTGCGGACGCGAGACCGTTGCGAACGTCGCGCGACGCTCCTCCTCTTCCGTCATCCCGGACTTGGTCCGGGATCCACTCCTCCGCAAGAACAGCGCGACGTGAGTGTGCGGCACGGTGGATCCCGGACCAAGTCCGGGATGACGGAGGGGTTTTACAAGGTCTCGCGAACACAGGAGCCCAGAACCGAAGGGGTCGACCGGTGTGGCGCTGGGTTCCTGCGTGAGCAGGAACACAGGCGTGGCCGGCTCAGCGCTCCGTGGGCAGCGCGGCGAGCATCCCGCTGGTGAGCACCTGGGGCAGCACACGCGGTGCGCCGGCACCCGGCTTGTACCAGAGGTAGAGCGGCACGCCGGCCCGGTTGTGCGCCTCGATGAAGCGGCCGAGCACCGGGTCGCCGTCGGTCCAGTCGCCGACCAGCACCGCCACCTTGCTTTGCTTGAACGCGGCGGCGGTGGTGGCGGTCTCGATCGCGGCCTTCTCGTTGACCTTGCAGGTGAGGCACCAGTCGGCGGTGAAATAGGTGAAGACCGGCCTGCCCTCGGCACGCAGCGCGGCGAGTCGCGCCTCGCTGAACGGCTCCGCGCCGGGCAGCCCCGCCACGGCGCTGGCGCCGCTCGCCGCCGGCCGCACCAGCGCGACGCCGCCGAGCGCGAGCAGCAGCGCGACGCCGGCGGGCCACCAGGCCGCGCCGCGCCCGGCGTGCTGGCGCAGCCCGGTCCACCACAGGCCCACCGCGGCGAGCAGCGTCGCGGCGAGGCCGAGCGTCATCCCGTCCACCCCGGCCTGGCGGCCCAGCACCCAGGCGAGCGCGAGCGCGGTCAGCCACATCGGCAGGGACAGGATCCGCCGCAGCCGCGTCATCCACGCGCCTGGCCGCGGCAGCCGGGCGCGCAGCGCGGGCACGAAGCCGATCAGCAGGAAGGGCAAGGCGATCCCCAGCCCCAGCCCGGCGAACACCGCCAGCGCCGCCGCGGCGGGCAGCACCAGCGCGGCGCCGAGCGCGGCCCCCATGAACGGCCCGGTGCACGGCGTCGCCACGAACGCCGCCAGCGCGCCGGTCGCGAACGCCCCCGCCGCCCCGCTCTTGGCGGCGAACCGCGGCGTCGGCAGCTCGAACAGCCCGGCGAGGTTGAGCGCGATCGCGGTGACGAGCAGCAGCAGCGCGCCGATCACGCGCGGGTCCTGCAGCTGGAACGCCCAGCCCGCGCTCGATCCCGCCGCGCGCAGCGCCAGCAGCCCCGCGCCGAGCCCGACGCACACCAGCAGCACGCCCGCGGTATAGGCTAGAGCCTCGCGCCGCGCGTGCGCCGCGCTCTCGCCCGAGCGGGCGAGGCCGAGCGCCTTGAGGCTGAGGATCGGGAAGACGCAGGGCATCACGTTGAGCAGCAGCCCGCCCAGCACCGCGCCGGCGAAGGCGACGAGCGCGGTGGCGAGCATGGCGTCGCCGCCGCGCGGTGCCGCGACCGCGCCGGGCCGAGCGCTGAGCGCCAGCCCGCCGCCGTCGCCGGTGGCGAGCACGCCCGCGATCTCGCCCGTCGCCGGCTCGGCCGCGGCCTTGGTCTCCACCGTCAGCGTGTCGCCGTCGCGCGTGACCGTCTGCGGCGCGGCATAGTCGATCGCGCCGCCGCTCGCCGGATAGAACCACACGCCGCTCGCGGGCGCGTCTGCGGGAAAGGGGACCGCCAGCCGGAAGCGGTCACCGGCGCGCTGCCACGTCGCGGGCGTGGAGAGCGGGCGCGGGAGCGCGCGGCGCCAGCCGTCGAAGGCGGCGCGACGCGCGGGATCGATCGCACCGTCCCCTACCGTCAGGTCGAGCGTGAGCGTCTGCGTCTCGGGGACGCAGATCTCCGCGGTGCAGACGAGATAGTCGAGCTTGGCGACGAGCGGCAGCCGCGTGCCCGGCGCCAGCTCCACGGGCAGGCGGAGCGTCGTCAGCAGCGCCCAGGGCCTCTCGTAGACATAGTTCATCAGCCCCGCGATCAGCAGGCGCGACGGCACCGGATAGTCGAGCTCACCGGCGCGCGCGCCGGCGGGCAGCGTCCAGGTCACGCGAGTCGGCACGCCCGCGTCGCCGGGGTTGCGCCAATAGCCGTGCCATCCAGGCTGCGGCACGGCGGCGAACGCCAGCGCCACCTCACTGCCGGCGGCGGGCCGGTCGCTCTCCGCCACCAGCGTCAGCGCGACGTGGCGCGCGGGCTGCGCGAGCGCGCCGCTCCCGACCAGCAGTGTCACGAGGATGAAAAGCGCCGCGCGCACAGCTTGCCTGACCATCGGACGCGGACCATAGCCGCGGTCGCTCCCGCATGCATCAAGGTTGGCCATGAAATCGCTCCTCCTCGCCCTGCTCGCCACCGCCGCCGCGGTTCCCGCGACCGCGCAGACCGCGGCGCCCGTCTCGTCGGCGACCGCCGCGGCGCCGCGCACGCCGCCCAAGCTGATCGTGGCGATCTCGGTCGACCAGTTCTCCGCCGACCTGTTCGCGCAATATCGCAACCATTTCACCGACGGCATGGCGCGGCTGCTGACCGGCGCGGTGTTCCCCTCGGGCTATCAGAGCCACGCCGCGACCGAGACCTGCCCGGGCCACTCGACCATCCTGACCGGCATGCGGCCGGCGCATACCGGGATCATCGCCAACAATTGGCTCGACCAGAAGGTCGGCCGCGCCGACAAGACGGTCTATTGCGCCGAGGACGAGCGCGCCGGCGACGACCACGAACATTACACGCCCTCCGATCTCCACCTGAAGGTGCCGACGCTCGGCGACATGATGAAGCGTGCCGACCCGCGGTCGCGCGTCGTGGCGGTGGCGGGCAAGGACCGGGCCGCGATCATGATGGGCGGCCACACCACCGACCAGGTCTGGTTCTGGGGCGGCCAGAAGTTCATCTCGCTGGCGGGGCGGCAGGAGCCGGCGGTGGTCACCCGCGCCAACGCCGCGGTGGGTGCGCTGCTCGCCAAGCCGCAGGAGGCGCTGCCGCTGCCGGGCTATTGCAAGACGCTGTCGCGCCCGATCGCGGTCGGCGGCCAGACGCTCGGCACCGGGCGGTTCGAGCGCGCCGCGGGCGACGCCAAGGCGTTCCGCGCCTCGCCCGCGCTCGACGGCGCGGTGTTCGCGCTCGCCGCGGCGATGATCGAGGACATGAAGCTCGGCCACGGCCCCGCCACCGACCTGATCGCGGTCGGTGCCTCGGCGACCGACTATGTCGGCCACTCGCTCGGCACGCAGGGATCGGAGATGTGCATCCAGATGGCGCAGCTCGACGAGTCGATCGGCGGCTTCCTCGCGGAGCTCGATCGTACCGGCATCGACTATGAGGTGGTGCTCACCGCCGATCACGGCGCGCACGACATGACCGAGCGTCAGCAGCAGCGCGCGATGCCGATGGAGCAGCATGTCGCGCCCGAGACGTCGGCGACGACGATCGGCGCCGCGATCGGGCGCGACCTCGGCGTTGCCGGCCCGGTGCTGCTCGGGCCGGAGGGCGACGTCTATGTCGCCGAATCGGTGCCCGCGGCGAAGCGCGCGCAGGTGCTGGGCGAAGCCAAGAAGCGCTTCCTCGCGCAGCCGCAGGTCGCCGCCGCCTTCACGCGCGACGAGCTCGCCGCCACCCGCATGGCGACCACTCCGCCCGAGACCTGGACGCTGATCGAGCGCGCGCGCGCCTCGTTCGATCCGGAGCGCTCGGGCGACCTGACCGTGCTGCTGCGCCCGCGCGTTACCACGATCAAGGCGCCTGGACCGGGCTATGTCGAGACCCATGGCAGCCCGTGGGACTATGATCGCCGCGTGCCGATCCTGTTCTGGCGCAAGGGGATGGCCGGGTTCGAGCAGCCGCTGTCGGTGGAGACGGTCGACATCGCGCCGACGCTGGCGGCGACGATCGGCCTGCCCGTGAGCGGACTCGACGGCCGCTGCCTCGACCTCGATGCGGGTGCGGGCGACACCTGCCCCGCGGGGTGAGCTTCGCGGGTGGGCGGCCGCCCAGCTCCTCCCGCGGGCGTCTATGGCTTCGTAGGTCGGCAACCTTCACCAGCGGCCTCACCCCACTTCGTCCTCCAGCCACGCGAGGTAGTCCAGCCCCGCCGCGACGATCGGCTGCGCCAGGATCTCGGGCACGGCGTAGCTGTGCAGCTCGCGGATGCACGACGCGACCGCGTCGTAGCGGCGCGACAGCGTCTTGGCGGTGAGCAGTACCTCGTCGTCGCGCTGCGTCTCGCCCTCCCAGCGGTAGACGCTCTCCACCGCGCTGAGCTGGACGCACGCGGCGAGGCGGCGATCGACCAGCGCGTTGGCGATGGTCCGCGCCTGATCGCGCCCGGCGCAAGCGCAGCTGATCGTGATCGCCCCGCTCATCGCGCCAACCGCTCCGGGGCGTAGCGCGCCACGTCGATCGTCGAAGGCGGCGTTTCCCCGAGCAGCAGCGCGGCGCCGACCGCCGCGGCCGCGGGCGCGGTCTGGATGCCGAAGCCGCCCTGCCCCGCGAACCAGAAGAAGCCGGGCTCGGCGAAGCCATAGACCGGCAGCCGGTCGGGCGCGAACGAGCGAAGCCCCGCCCAGCTGCGCTCGACGCGGCGCACGCGCCAGTCGATCGCTGCCTCGAAACGGTCGATCGCCACCGCCACGTCGAGCTCCTCCGCGGCGACGTCGTGGGGCACCACCGGGTGCTCGTCGTGCGGGCTGAGCCACAGCCGCCCGCCCGCCTCGGGCTTGAAGTAGAAGCCGCCGCCGGCATGGATCACGAACGGCGTGGCCGCGGGCACCGGCGGGTCGGTGGCAAGCTGCGCGACGGTGCGGCGGTACGGCCGGATGTCGAGCGGTCGCGCGCCGGCGAGATGCGCGACCGGATCGGCCCAGGCGCCGGCGGCATCGACCAGGATCGCCGCCCGCGCCGCGCGCCCGTCGGCCAGCGTCAGCCGCCAGCCGGCGCCGCCCCGCTCCGCCGCGGCGAGCCGCGCCGTGGTCAGCAGCGTCGTCCCCGCGCGCTTCGCCGCACCGAGGTAATCGCCGTGGAGCCGCGCCGCGTCGATATAGGCGCAGCTCGGCTCGCGCACGCCGAGCGACCAGTCGTCGCGCAGTCCGGGCACGAGCGCGCGCGGGTCAACCGCGGTGAGTTCGACGCTGCTGCCCGCGAACTCGGCGAGCAGCGCGTCGATCGCGCGCGCGTCCTCGGCGCGGCCGACATGGACCGCGCCGAGCGGGTCGAGATAGCCGCCCGCGCGCAGCGCCCTCTCCGACGCGGTGGTGAGCGGCTGGATCGCGGGGCCACCGTAGGTCTCCGACCAGAAAGCGGCGGAGCGACCGGTGGCATGATAGCCCGGCTGATCCTCGCCCTCGAGCAGCAGGACACGCGCCCGATCGCCGATCGCCGCGGCGAGGCTCGCCCCGGCGATGCCCGCGCCGACGATGGCGATGTCGGCGGTGAGAACGTCCGCGCTCACGCGGCATGCTCGGCGAGGAAGGAGTCGATCGCGTCGAGCGCGCGATCACGCACCGCATCGCGCTCGCGCAGCAGCTCGTGCGCCGCGCCGTCGCCGAAGCGCACCAGCGTGGCGCGCCGCAGCCTTGCCGCCACGCGACGGGCCGCGCGCGCATCGACCAGCCGATCGCCCTCCGCCACCAGCAGCAGCACCGGCACGTCGAGCTTCGCCAGCGCCGGGTCCTGACGTAGCCGCGCGGTCGCGGCGAAGGCCTCGTCGAGCCACGCCCAGCTCGGCGGACCGAGCCGCAGCGTAGGGTCGTGCTCATACCACCAGGCCTCGTCGGCATACCTCTGGGCGTCGCCGGTGAGCAGCCGCTGACGCGCGGCGAAACCGGGACGCTCACTCTTCCACGCCGCGCGCGCGGGATCGCCGCGCCGCCGCATCAGATGCGCGACTCGCCCGCCGAGCCACGCGCCCACCGGCGAGGCGAGCCCGAGCATCGGCGCCACCAGCACCGCCGCGCGCGGCTGGATCGCGTCGTCGAGCAGCGACCGCAGCGCGAGATAGCCGCCCATCGAGTGGCCGACGATCACGTGCGGCCCCGGCATCGCCGTGACCCAGTCGCACCACTGTTCAGCGAGGTCGGTCAGCCAGGGTGCGAAATCGTCGCAATGGCCGACCTGCGCGTCGGCGCACAGCCGCCCGGAGCCGCCCTGCCCGCGCCAGTCGAATGCCGCGACGCTCCATCCCTGCGCGTGCCAGTGAGCGAACGACTCAAGATATTTCTCGAAAACGTCGGCGCGTCCGGTCTGGAAGAGGATCGTACCGCGCCCACCGCCGGGCCACTCGAAGCGGCGCAGCGGCCAGCCGTCCGCGGCGCGCGCGGTGGCGACTCGCGCCTCGGCGGGGATCAGGCGGCGGTTCATGGGCTCCAGCATCATCCCGATCATGGTTACGGTTTCTCAAACCCTGTCGTCTAGCACCGCCGATATGGGTCAAACTCTCCTCGCCTGGCTGCTCCCCGCGATCATGGGGGCGCTGCTGCTCTCCGCCGGCGTGGAGGACGCGCGCGTGCGCGAGATCGCCAATTGGAAGAACGCGGCGATCGCACTGCTCGCGCCGGTCTGGTGGTGCGTGATCGGACTCTCTCCCTGGCCCGAGATGGCGCTGCAACTCGGCGTCGCGCTCGTGGTGTTCGCGCTGTTTATCGGCGCCTTCGCGATTGGGCAGATGGGTGGCGGCGACGTCAAGCTGATCGGCGCGCTGGCGCTGTGGCTGCCGCCGATGCGCCTGCTCGACACGCTGCTGGTGATGTCGGTGCTGGGCGGCGTGCTCACGCTCGTCTTCGTGATCGAGCGCCGTTGGAAGCCGAGCGAAGCCGCGGTCGAGGTGCCGTACGGCGTCGCGATCGCGGTGGCCGGGCTGATCACGTTAGCCGAACCGCTTCTTAACCAATTTCGCCCATAATTTACGTCAAGTTGGCGCCGGCTGGCGCACTCAGAGGATGCTCTCCCCGATGGACAGTCGCAAGCTCATCATGCTGGTCGGCGCGCTGGTGGTCGCAGTGGTGACCGCGGTGGCGGCGCGAACCCTGGTCGCCGGCGCCGCGGCACCCGAGGCGGCCGCGGTCGCCGCACCGGCCGCCCCCGTGGTCGACGGCCCCGAGGTGCTCGTCGCCACGCGCGCCCTGCCCGTCGGCACCATCCTCGACGCCACCGCGCTGAAGTTCCAGCCTTGGCCCAAGGAGCTGGTCGAAAACGCCTATTTCCAGAAGGACCAGACCGATCTGGCCAAGTTGCTCGGCACGGTCGTGCGGCTGCCGGTCACCGCCGGCCAGCCGGTGACGCAGGGCCAGCTGGTCAAGCCCGGCGACCGCGGCTTCCTCGCCGCCGCGCTCGGCGCGGGCATGCGCGCCGTCACCGTGCCGGTGTCGGCGCAGACCTCGGTCGCGGGCTTCGTCTTCCCGGGCGACCATATCGACCTGATCCTCACCCAGTCGGTCGACGGCGGCGGCGACGGCCCTCCGCTCAAGGCGAGCGAGACGGTGATCCGCAACCTGCGCGTGCTCGCCACCGACCAGCGCACCGGCGACCAGAAGGACGCGAACGGCAACACGGTCGTGCAGACCTTCTCCAACGTCACCGTCGAGGCGACGCCGAAGATCGCCGAGCAGATCGCGGTGGCGCAGACGATCGGCACGCTGTCGCTGTCGCTGCGCTCGATCGCGGACAATGCCTCCGAGCTCGACCAGGCGATCGCCTCGGGCGCGATCAGCCCCGGCGACGCCAAGGACCCCAAGGCCGAGGAGGCGATGCTCAGCCGCCTCGCCAACACGCCGCAGGCGGGCGACAGCACCTATGCGGTCGGTGCCGACGTGTCGCGCTTCCAGCGCCGCACCGTGCCCGCCAAGACGGCCGCGCCGGCCGGGCCGGTCGTCCCCGGCGCCCCGATCGTCGCCGGCGTCGCGCCGTCGCCTGCCACGCCGATGGTGCGCATCGCGCGCGGCAACAACGTCACCGAAGTCTCCGTCGCAGGGAAGAACTGAGATGCGCCTCCACTCCCTCCTCGCGCGCGGTGTCGCGCTGGCCGCGCTGGCCGGCGTCGCGCTGCCCCCGGCAGGCGCCGCTCCCGCGACCCGCCGCACCGTCTCCGCCAGTGCGGCAGCGACCGGTCGTCCGGCGCGCGCCGGCCTGCCCCCCGTCGGCGTCACCAAGCCGACGGTCGAGAAATGGTTCTCGATCGGCGAGGGCGAGCTGATCACGCTGCCCTCGACCGTCAGCGAGGTGTGGACCTCCAACCCCGAGACGGCCGACGTCTATGTCGCCAACCCGCGGCAGATTCACCTGTTCGGCAAGGCGTTCGGCGAGTCGACGGTGTTCGCGACCGATCGCAGCGGCGCCGTGGTGTTCTCGGCGAGCGTCCATGTCGCGCAGAACGCGACCTCGATCGATCGCATGATGAAGGCGGCGATGCCGGGCGCGGACATCCACGTCACCCAGGTCGGCCAGATCGCCGTGCTCAACGGCACCGTCGACTCGCCCGCCGATGCCGAGCAGGCGCAGCGGCTGGTGGCAGGGCTGCTCAACCCGGGCGTCGACGTGAGCGCGGACAACGCGGTGCTGAAGATCGGCGTGGTCAACCGGCTGCGTACCGCGACGCCGCTGCAGGTCAACCTGCAGGTCAAGTTCGCCGAGGTGAGCCGCTCGTTCCTGAAGAACTTCGGCAACAACTTCATCACCCGCGACAAGAGCGGCGGCTTCACCTTCGTCGGTCAGTCGGGGCGCAACCCGGGCAGCATCTCCGACCTGGACACGTCCAACCTGCCGACGCTGGACGCCTCGTCGCTCTACGGCCTTCCCGCGGGCTCGATCTCGCTGCCGTTCGACCCGGTCAAGCGCCAGTTCGTCACCGGCGGCACGCAGTTCAGCACGACCAAGGACAACAGCGGCACGCGCACGACCCTGGGCCTCGCCGGACGCCTGCTCGGCATGGACGTGCTGTCCGCGATCGACCTCGGCGAGACGATGGGCCAGGTGACGACGCTCGCCAACCCGAACCTCACCGCGCTCTCGGGCGAGACCGGCACCTTCCTGGCAGGCGGCGAGATCCCGATCCCGGTAAGCCAGGCGCTCGGCACCACCACGATCGAGTACAAGCAGTTCGGCGTCAGCCTCGCCTACACGCCGACGGTGATGTCCGACGGGCGCATCTCGCTGCGCGTCCGCCCGGAGGTTTCGCAGCTCGACTATGCCAACGCCGTGACGGTCGGCAGCGGTCGCGTCCCGGCGCTCACCACGCGACGCGCCGAGACGACGGTGGAGCTCGGCTCGGGCCAGAGCTTCATGATCGCGGGCCTGATGCAGAACACGCACAACAACACGTACGACAAGACGCCGGGCATCGCCGACCTGCCGGTGATCGGCGCCTTGTTCAAGTCGAACGGTTTCCAGCGCAACGAGACCGAGCTGGTGATCGTGATCACGCCGTATCTGGTGAAGCCAGTGAACGGCAACGACATCAAGCTGCCGACCGACAGCTATCGTGCGCCCAGCGATCTGGAGCGCGTGTTCGTCGGTTCGCTGGAGGGCGGCAACCGCGCCGCCGATCGGCCCAAGCCGGTGATGCAGGCGCCGACCCCCGCGGCCGCCCCGACGGTCGGCGCGGTCGCGCCTGCCCCGGTCCTCCCGAGCCCGGCGCCCGCCCCCGCCACACCGACCGAGGCCCCCGCCGACCGCAAGGCGGTCAAGCCGTCGAACCGCAAGGCCGCGACGCCCGCGCCCGGCTTCTCGATCAACTGAGGTCCCAGACGATGCTTCACCGCCCGCTCCTCCTCGCCGCGCTCGCGCTCGCGGTGCCGCTCGCCGGCTGCAACAGCTATCGCGGCGTCGAATCGATCCACCAGCCGGTGGTGTCGCGCAGCGACTATGCGCTCGACGTGCAGTCGACCGCAGACGGTCTTGCCCCGGGTGAGCCGGAGCGGCTGCGCGGCTGGCTCGACGCGCTGCGCCTGGGCTATGGCGACACCGTCGCGCTGGATCAGGGCGGCGCCGAGAACGGCGGCGCGCGCGCCGATGTTGCCGCCATCGCCGGTCGCTACGGCCTGCGCCTCGCCGCGGCGGCGCCGATCGCCGGCGCCGCGGTCGCGCCAGGAACCGTCCGGGTGACGGTGAGCCGCACCACCGCGGCGGTGACGAGCTGCACCCCGCAGAGCAACCGCGGCCTCCTCAACTTCGACTCGCACACCAGCGGCAATTACGGCTGCGCCGTCAACGGCAATCTCGCCGCGATGGTGGCCAACCCGAGCGATCTGGTGCGCGGCGTCGCCGACAGCGGCGGCTATGACAACGTGACCGGTGGCAAGGCCATCGCGGCGAACCGCCGCGCCGCGCAGACGGGCGGCGGTGGCGCCACGGTGAAATCCGAGTCGACGGGAGGCAAGTGAGATGAACGCACCCTGGAAGCCCGGTGTCGCCGGCAGCCGCGCGCCCTTCCTGGCTTTCGCCTGCGACGACGGCTCGGTCGAGGCGCTGCGCCCGATCGCAGCCGAGCTGGGTTGGCCGACCGAGAACGTCTACAAGGGCGGACTGCGCAACGCGGTGCAGACGCTCTCGGTGACGTCGAGCCCGCACGTGCTGTTCGTCGACCTCGCCGAGTCGAGCGATCCGCTGGGCGACATCAACGGTCTCGCCGAGGTATGCGAGCCCGGCACGATCGTGATCGCAGCCGGTCAGGTCAACGATGTCCGGCTGTACCGCGACCTGCTCGCCAGCGGCATCCAGGACTATCTGCTCAAGCCGCTGCATCCCGACGCGGTGCGTGACGCGCTCGGCCAGGCGCAGGCGATGCTCAACGCGCCCAAGCCGGTCGAGGTCTCGCTCGATCGCCCGCACTGCTCGGTGGCGGTGATCGGCAGTCGCGGCGGCGCGGGTGCCTCCACCATCGCCACTTCGCTGGCATGGCTGATGAGCGAGCGCGGCAAGCGCGCCACCGCCCTGCTCGACCTCGACGTGCATTTCGGCACCGGCGCGCTCGCGCTCGACCTCGAGCCCGGCCGCGGCCTCACCGACGCCATCGAGAATCCCAGCCGCATCGACGGCCTGTTCATCGAGCGCGCGATGGTACGCGCGTCGGACAAACTGTCAGTGCTCTCGGCCGAGGCGCCGATCAGCGCGCCGGTGATCACCGACGGGGCCGCCTTCTACCAGCTACAGGAGGAGATGCGCGCCGCCTTCGAGGCGACCATGATCGACCTGCCGCGATCGATGCTCGTGCAGCACCCGCACCTGCTCGCCGACGTCAACGCCGCGGTACTGGTCACCGAGCTGACCCTCGCCTCGGCACGCGACTCGATCCGGCTGCTGTCGTACCTGCGCAGCAACGCGCCACAGGTGCAGGTGACGGTACTCGCCAATCGCGTCCACGCCGGCGCGCAGCCCGAGATCTCGCGCAAGGACTTCGAGGGTTCGATCGAGCGCAAGATCGACCTGATGGTCCCCTTCGACCAGAAGCTGGCGGCGCAGGCGGCCAAGCTGGGCAAGCCGTTCGCCGAGGCGGGCAAGGCGAGCAAGACGGTCGCGCCGCTCGCGGATCTGGCCGACCAGCTGCTGCGCAGCGCCGATGACGGCCAGATGCCGTCGGGGGCGCCGCGCGGCGGGTCACTACTGTCCAAATTCGCCGATCTCAAGGGGCTGATCCCCAAGAAGGCAGCGAAGGCCAAGTGACCGCCCGCCCGATCACACCGGAGCCGCCATGCCGATCCTGCCCTTGATCCTGCTGTTCGCGGGCGCCGCGCTGACGCTGCTGCTGCTCGTCACCGCGCTCGCCGGGCCGTCGACGAACAAGGCGACGACGCGCCGACTCGCCGCGCTGCGCGAGCGCCACACCGCCTCGCCGACCAACGCCATAGAGGCGCAGATGCGCCGCATTACCGGCAAGAGCGCGACCCGCGCCGATCTCGCCGCGATGCGGCTGCTGCCCAACGTGGCGCAGCTGCAGAAGCGGCTGTCGATGACGGGGAAAAGCTGGACGGTCGGCCAATATGGCGGAGCCACGGTCGGCGTCGCCGTCGTGGTGGCGCTGCTGCTGCTGCTCAAGAGCATGCCGCTGCTGCTGGCGCTGTTCATCGGTGCCGCCATGGGCGGTCTTGTGCCACATCTCGCGGTCGGCATGCTCATCAAGCGCCGCATCAACGCTTTCACCGCGAAGTTTCCCGACGCGATCGAGCTGCTGGTGCGCGGTCTGCGCTCGGGCCTGCCGATCTCGGAGACGATGCAGGTGGTCGGCGCCGAAGTGCCGGGACCGGTCGGCGACGAGTTCCGCTCGGTCTCCGACAAGATGAAGATCGGCCGCTCGATGGACGTGGCCTTGCAGGAGACCGCGGACAGGCTCGGGACGCCCGAGTTCCAGTTCTTCGTCATCACCATCGCGATCCAGCGCGAGACCGGCGGCAACCTCGCCGAGACGCTGCAGAACCTCGCCACGGTGCTCCGCCAGCGCGGGCAGATGAAGCTGAAGATCAAGGCGATGTCGTCCGAGTCCAAGGCCTCGGCCTATATCGTGGGCTCCCTGCCCTTCCTTGTCTTCGGCGTGATCTACATGATCAATGCGCCCTACATGCTGAACTTCTTCGTCGATCCCCGGCTGATGGTGGCGGGCGGTGGCGGGCTGATCTGGATGGGGATCGGCGCCTTCATCATGGCCAAGATGGTGAGCTTCGAGATCTGATATGGAACCTGCGCACGCCACCTTCTTCGGCATCGACGTGGTCTGGGCCGCGACCTTGCTCTCCGGCATCGCCGCCGCGGCGGTGTTCGTCGCGATCTACGCCGCGCTCGGCGTCCGCGACCCGATGACCAAGCGCGTCCGCGTGCTCAACGATCGGCGCGAGCAGCTCAAGGCGGGCATCACGGCCTCGACGAGCAAGCGCCGCGCCAAGCTCGTCCAGAAGAACGAGGCCGCCGACCGGATGCGCAGCTTCCTGTCGTCGCTGCGCGTGCTGCAGGACGAGCAGCTCAAGGCCGCGCAGCACAAGCTGATGCAGGCCGGCATCCGTAAGAAAGAATGGGCAGTCGCGGTCATCTTCGGCCGGCTGGTGCTGCCGATCGTCTTCGGCGGGCTGATGATCGTCTACGTCTACCTGCTCGACGCCTTCCCCGACTGGAGCCCGCTCAAGCGCTACGGCCTCGTCGCCTCGACGCTGGTGCTCGCCTACAAGGCGCCCGACCTGTTCCTGAAGAACAAGATCAACAAGCGCAGCGACGCGATCCGCAAGGGCCTGCCCGACGCGCTGGACCTGCTGGTGATCTGCGCCGAGGCGGGCCTCACGGTCGACGCCGCCTTCCACCGCGTCTCGCGCGAGCTCGGCAAGGCCTATCCCGAGCTGGGCGAGGAGTTCGCGCTCACCGCGATCGAGCTGGGCTTCCTCACCGATC
Source organism: Sphingomonas citri (assembly GCF_019429485.1). Classification (GTDB taxonomy): domain Bacteria; phylum Pseudomonadota; class Alphaproteobacteria; order Sphingomonadales; family Sphingomonadaceae; genus Sphingomonas; species Sphingomonas citri. Next base: position 885,255 of record NZ_JAHXZN010000001.1, read on the forward strand.
GCCGCCACGCGTTCGAGAATCTCGCGATGCGGGTCGATCTGGACGCGGTGCGCGGTGTGGTGACGACGATGATCCAGACCGAGAAATACGGCACGCCGCTGGCCAGCGCGCTGCGCGTGCTGTCGGCCGAGTTCCGCAACGAGCGGATGATGCGCGCCGAGGAGAAGGCCGCGCGGCTGCCCGCGATCATGACGGTGCCGCTGATCCTGTTCATCCTGCCGGTGCTGTTCGTCGTCATCCTCGGTCCCGCGGCCTGCTCGCTCAACGACTCCTTCATCAACGCCAAGTGATCTGACGCGGTGTTCCGGTGCGATCGAGTGCGCCGGAACACCGCCTCGGCGCCGGTCGTTGCTATGACGTTATGGAGGCGCCGTGGGTGTCTCCGGCGGCAGGGAGGATGCCATGCTGTTCACGACGTCGACGCAATATATCGCGCTCGCGGTGGCACTGATCGCGGGCTGGCTGTTCGGGCTGGCGAGCCATCCGGGTGGGCGGAAGTGGAAGACGCGCTACGCCGCCGAGCGTGATGCGCACGCGGCCACCACCAGGCGCGTAGCGGAGCTGGAGCGCGATCACGGTCGCCTAGCCGAACTGGAGCGCGACAACGCGCGGATCGGCGAGCTTGAGCGGGAGAACGCCCGCATCGCCGAGCTGGAGCGCGAGAACGAGCGGCTGCGCGCGACCCCGCCCATGGTGGAAGAGCGCCTTGTCCGCGACGAGCGCCCGATCCTGGGCGACCGGCCTGGCTACGACGAGCGCGTCGTGCGCGACGAGCGAGCTTTCCGCGACGAGCGCAACTATCGCGACGAGAGCGTGGTGCCGCGCTCGTCCGCGGCACCGGCGCACCCGACCGATCGCCGGATCATCTGAGCCGCCGTACCGACTTTTAGCCGGAATCCATGCTTCCGCAGAAGCAACACCCGGTGCCCATGCGGCCCGATTGATCCCGGCTCGAGGCCGGGATCACAGGAGAGATTGTCAGGCGCGTTGGGCCGGACCCCTCTCCGCGCTAGCCTCTCGCCTGATCGTAGGGGGCGCTACCGCACCGCGAGCGCCGCCTGCGCGGCCGCTAAACGCGCGATCGGCACGCGGTACGGTGAGGCCGAGACGTAATCCAACCCGACCTGTTCGCAGAAGGCGATCGACGCCGGATCGCCGCCATGTTCGCCGCAGATGCCGAGCTTGATCCCCGGCCGGGTCGCGCGCCCGCGCTCGGCCGCCAACGCGACCAGCTCGCCCACCCCCTCGACGTCGAGGCTGACGAACGGGTCGCGCGCGTAGATCCCCTGCTCCACGTACGCGCCGAGGAAGCGCGCCGCGTCGTCGCGGCTCACCCCCAGGGTCGTCTGGGTCAGGTCGTTGGTGCCGAAGGAGAAGAACTCGCCGCTCTCGGCGATCTCGCCGGCCTTGAGCGCGGCGCGGGGCAGCTCGATCATCGTGCCGACCAGATACTCCACCCGCCGCCCGCGCTCGGCGAACACCGCCTCGGCGGCGCGGTCGACCACCGCCTTCATGAGGTCGAGTTCGCGCTTGGTCGCGACCAGTGGGATCATCACCTCAGGGATCGGGGCTTCCCCGCTCTTCTCCGCTACGTCGAGCGCGGCCTCGAAGATCGCGTGCGCCTGAGTCTCGTATATCTCGGGATAGGTCACCCCGAGCCGGCAGCCGCGGTGCCCCAGCATCGGGTTGAACTCGTGCAGCTCGGCGGCGCGGCGCCGGAGCACGTCCACCGCCACCCCGGCCGCCTGGGCGACCTCGGCGAACTCCTTCTCCTCGTGCGGCAGGAACTCGTGGAGCGGCGGGTCGAGCAGCCGCACCGTGACCGGCAGCCCGGCCATCACCTGGAAGATCGCGGTGAAGTCGGCGCGCTGCGCGGGAAGCAGTTTATCCAGCGCGGCGCGACGGCCGCGCTCGTCGCTCGCCAGGATCATCTGGCGCACCGCCGTGATGCGGTCGCTCTCGAAGAACATATGCTCGGTGCGGCACAGCCCGACGCCCTCGGCGCCGAAGTCGCGTGCGGTGCGGCAATCCGCCGGCGTCTCGGCGTTGGCGCGCACCTTGAGGCGGCGCACCGTATCCGCCCATTCCATCAGCGTGCCGAAGTCGCCCGCCAGCTCGGGCTGGATCGTCGCCACCTCGCCCGCCATCACCTCGCCGGTGGCGCCGTCGATCGTCAGCACGTCGCCCTCGCGCAGCTCGCGCCCGCCGACGCGCGCCACCTTGGCGCGCGCGTCGATCGACAGCGCGCCCGCGCCCGAGACGCACGGCCGCCCCATGCCGCGCGCCACCACCGCGGCATGGCTGGTCATCCCGCCGCGCGCGGTGAGGATGCCCTTGGCGGCGTGCATGCCGTGGATATCCTCGGGGCTGGTCTCGGTGCGCAGCAGGATCACCGCGCGCCCGTCGGCGGCCCAGCGCTCGGCGGTGTCGGCGTCGAACACCGCCGCGCCCGAGGCGGCACCCGGCGAGGCGGGCAGCCCCTTCGTCAGCACGTCGCGCGCCGCGGCGGGGTCGAGCGTCGGGTGGAGCAGCTGATCGAGCGCGGACGGGTCGACGCGCGCGATCGCCTCCTCGCGCGTGATCAGCCCCTCCTCCGCCATGTCGACCGCGATCTTCAGCGCGGCCTTGGCGGTGCGCTTGCCCGACCGCGTCTGGAGCATCCACAGCACGCCCTGCTGCACCGTGAACTCGATGTCCTGCATGTCGCGGTAGTGCGTCTCGAGCGTGTCGAACACGCGCGCCAGCTCGGCGTAGACCGCGGGCAGCGCCTCCTCCATCGACAGCGGCTTGGCCCCCGCCCGCTCGCGCGCCGCGCGGGTGAGGTATTGCGGCGTGCGGATCCCTGCGACGACGTCCTCGCCCTGCGCGTTGATGAGGAACTCGCCGTAGTAAGCGCGCTCGCCGGTCGAGGGATCGCGCGTGAAGGCGACGCCGGTGGCGCTGGTGTCGCCCATGTTGCCGAACACCATCGCCTGGACGTTCACCGCGGTGCCCCAGTCGCCCGGGATGTGGTTGAGCCGTCGGTACACTTTGGCGCGATCCGACTGCCACGAACCGAACACCGCGCCCACCGCGCCCCACAATTGATCGTGGACGTCCTGCGGGAAGGCGCGGCCCCACAGCTGCTCGACCAGCTGCTTGTACTCGGCGACCAGCCCGCGCAGGTCGTCGGCGGACAGCTCGGTGTCGAGCGTGTAGCCGCGGTCCTCCTTGGCGATCTCGAGCGCTTCCTCGAACGCGCCGTGATCGAGCTCGAGCACCACGTCGGCGTACATCTGGATGAAGCGGCGATAGCTGTCCCAGGCGAAGCGCGCGTCACCGCTCGCCGCCGCCAGCCCCTCGACCGTGGCGTCGTTGAGCCCGAGGTTGAGGACGGTGTCCATCATCCCCGGCATCGACACGCGCGCGCCCGAGCGGACCGAGACGAGCAGCGGGTCGGCCGCGTCGCCGAAGCGTCGGCCGGTGACGCCCTCGATATGCGCGATGCCCGCTGCCACCTCGGCGCGCAGCGAGTCGGGGAAGCGTTCGCCCTCCTCATAGTAACGCGCACACATCGCGGTGGAGATGGTGAAGCCCGGCGGCACCGGCAGGCCGATCGAGGCCATCTCGGCGAGGTTGGCGCCCTTGCCGCCGAGCCGGTTCTTGTCGCCCGCCTTGCCCTCCGACACCCCGCCGCCGAAGCGATAGACGTACTGCTCGGTCATGCTTCCAAGTCCTTGTTTCGGCGAGGGCGGACGCGCGAATGTTGAGTAAGTTGAGTCGCTGGCGCGGTGCGGCTCAACCTTCGATCTTGGCGAAATCGGCGACCTCGTGGACCGCGGCGCGGACGCGCGCGAGCAGCGTCAGCCGCGCCGCGCGCTTCGCCGGATCGGGGTCGTTGACGGTCACAGTGTCAAAGAAGGCGTCGATCGGGGCGCGGAGCGTCGCGAGAGCGGCCATCGCACCCTCGAAGTCCTCGCGCGCGACCGCGTCGGCGGCGGCGGGCTCGGCCGAGTCGAGCGCGGCGATCAGCGCGGCTTCGTCCTTTTCGGGCGTGTAGGACAGGGTCTCGTGCCGCTGCGCCGGTGCGGTGTCGGTGATGCCTTCCTTCTTGAGGATGTTGGCGGCGCGCTTGTAACCCGCGAGGAGGTTGGCGCCGTCCTCGGTGTCGACGAACGACTGGAGCGCACGCACCCGTGCGAGCAGCCGGACGAGATCGTCCTCGCTACCGAGCGCGAACACCGCGTCGATGAGGTCGTGACGCACGCCGGCCTCGCGCTGCTGCACCTTGAGGCGGTCGGCGAAGAAGTCGAGGACGTCGCGCGACACGACATGGCCGAGCGGGAAGCGCAGACCGTTGTCGATGATCAGCGCGATCACGCCCAGTGCCGAACGGCGCAGCGCGAACGGGTCCTTGGAGCCGCTCGGGCGAAGGTCGGCGCCGAAGAACTGAGTGATGCTGTCGAGCTTGTCGGCGAGGCTCACCGCCACCGTCACCGGCGCGGTCGGCACGTCGTCGCCCTGCCCGACCGGCTTGTAATGGTCGCGCACCGCTTCCGCGACCGCGGCCGGCTCGCCCTGCGCCGCGGCGTAATAGCCTCCCATCCGCCCTTGAAGCTCGGGAAACTCGCCGACCATGCCGGTGACGAGGTCGGCCTTGGCGAGCCTGGCGGCGCGATACGCCTGCTCCGCCAACTCCGCGTCACCCCGGCGCAGGCCGGGGTCCAGTTGCGCGCGTTCCGTTGCTGGACCCCGGCCTTCGCCGGGGTGACGGGAAGCGGCATCGCCCGAGCCGCCGACGATACCCTCTTCCACCAGCCAGCGCGCCAGCTTGGCCACCCGCCCCACCTTGTCAGCGACCGTGCCGAGCTTCTCATGGAACACGATCTTGCCGAGCTTCTCCGCCTGCTGCTCGAGCGGCACCTTGAGATCGGTCTCGTAGAAGAAACGCGCGTCGCTCAGCCGCGCCGCCAGCACCTTGCGGTTGCCGTCGACGATCCGCGCGCCGCCGTCGCTCGCGGCGATGTTGGCCGTGCAGACGAACGCGTCCGCGAGCCGCCCGTCAGCGTCGCGGCACACGAAATACTTCTGGTTCACGCGCGCGGTGAGCTGGATCACCTCGGGCGGCACGTCGAGGAAGGCCGGGTCGAAGCGGCCGAGCAGCGGCACCGGCCATTCGGTGAGCCCGGCATTCTCCGCCACCAGCCCCTCGTCCTCGACCAGCACCAGCCCCGCCTCGGCCGCCAGCGCGGCGGCGCGGTCGCGGATCAGCGCGGCGCGCTCGTCCTGGTCGACGATGACGTGGCAGGCGCGCAGCTTCTCGACATAGTCCGCCGCCGAGCCGATCGTGATCGCGCCGGGATGGTGGAAGCGGTGGCCTAGCGTCGCCGCGCCGCTCTCCACGCCGGCGATCGACACCGGCACGACCTCCTCGCCGAACAAAGCGACGATGCCATGGAGCGGGCGGACCCAGCGCAGGCTCTCGGTCGAGCGCGACTCCGCGCCCCAGCGCATCGACTTGGGCCAGGGGAAGGCGCGGATCACCGCCGCGACCGCCTCGGCGAGCACGTCGGGAGTGGCACGGCCGGGCTTCTCGCTCACCGCGTAGAGCACGCCGTCGCGCTCGCTGAGCTGCTCGCGGGCGAGCCCGGTCTTGCGCAGGAAGCCCTCGAGCGCCTGCGGTGGAGCGGAGGTGCGCGGGCCCTTGATCTCCTCCGAGACGGCGGCAGTCGCCTCGGGCAGGCCGCGCGCGATCAGCGCGAGCCGGCGCGGCGTGGCGTAGGTGACCGTCTCTGTCGCGGCGAGCCCGGCGCGCGCGAGCTCGGCGGCGAACAGGCGGGCGAGGTCCTCGCGCGCCTTCGCCTGCATGCGGGCGGGGATCTCCTCCGAGCGGAGTTCGAGCAGGAAGTCGGTCATGTGGTTCACGCCGCCCACCCGTTCTTCTCCATCCACGCCCCGCACGCGCCCTTCGCCAAATCGCGGACGCGGCCGATATAGGCCTGACGCTCCGCCACCGAGATCACCCCGCGCGCCTGGAGCAGGTTGAACGTGTGGCTCGCCTTGATCGCCTGCTCATAGGCCGGGATCGGCAGCCCGGCGGCGAGGCTGTTCTCGCACTCGGCCGCGGCCTTGCGGAAGGCGTCGAACAGCGTCCCGGTGTCCGCCACCTCGAAGTTCCACGCGCTCATCTGGCGCTCGTTCTCGAGGAAGACGTCGCCGTAGCTCACGCCCGCGTCGTTGAAGCGCAGGTCGTAGACGTTGTCGACGTCCTGGATGTACATCGCCAGCCGCTCGAGCCCGTAGGTCAGCTCGCCCGCCACCGGCTTCATGTCGAAGCCGCCCATCTGCTGGAAGTAGGTGAACTGGGTCACCTCCATCCCGTCGCACCAGACCTCCCAGCCGAGCCCCCAGGCGCCGAGCGTCGGGCTCTCCCAATCGTCCTCGACGAAGCGGATGTCGTGGACGCCCATGTCGACCCCGATCGCGGCGAGGCTGCCGAGGTACAGCTCCTGCAGGTCGGGCGGGCTCGGCTTCAGGATCACCTGATACTGGTAATAATGCTGGAGGCGGTTGGGGTTCTCGCCGTAGCGGCCGTCGGTGGGGCGGCGACACGGCTGGACGAAGGCGGCATTCCACCTGTCCGGCCCCAGCGCGCGCAGCGTGGTGGCGGGGTGAAAGGTGCCCGCGCCCATCTCCATGTCATAGGGCTGGAGGATCACGCAGCCGCGCTCCGACCAATATTGGTGGAGCCGCAGGATCATCGCCTGGAAGCTGAGCGGGCGGTTGGCGCTGGTGTCGGTCACGTCGGCGCTGTGGCGGAAGCCCGGCGGGGAATCAAGCGAGTGGCGTCGGGGCTGGGTCGCGATCGGCCGAACCGCGCGCGGCCAAGTCATCGGCGATGGTAGCGCAACATCGCGCCAGCGCGACGAAGGGCCCGCGACGCGGCACGCGCGGTGCGCAAGTCTAGTCGGCCGCGGTTAAGCCTAGGGTTGCTACCGCTCCCATCGCCAGATCGACGAAAGGAGTGATACTCTTGGCCTATGCCTTTCTCTTCACTGCTCTTCTTCTCGGCGCGACTCCGACACCTTCGCCCGCCACCTCGCCCGTCGCCGCCGAGCGCGCGGCGCACACGCTCCCGGCGTGTCGCCCGCTCGGGCTCGCCCCCGGCGTCGTGCCGGCGACCTCGGTGCTGGCGACGCGCGCGAACGTGCTCCAGGCCGATATTGCCACCGCGCGCAAGGCGCGCGCGCTGACGCAGGAGCAGGCCGACGCGCTGTGGCAGCAGGCCGACCAGGTGCGGCAGCGGGTCGCGGGCAAGGTGCGCCTCCCGGTCGCCACCCGCGCCGCGACGCATCGCACGCTCGAGTCGGTCGCGACGCAGCTGTGCCACCGCTGACGCTCCGCCCAGCGCGTGCGCCGCGCTTGCCCGGCGCGGCGCACGCGCCGATAGCGCACCCTTTCCTTCGCCGGGACGCCGCCGCATGAACGCTGCCATGAAGACCACTCTCTCCGCCCTCGCGCTGCTGCTCGCAATCCCCGCCTGCGCGCAGCAGGCCCCCGCCCCCGCCGCGCCGGCTGACGCCGATCCCGCTTTGTGGGTGGTGAAGGACAAGGACACGACGATCTACCTGTTCGGCACGATCCACGTGCTCAAGCCCGGGCTGTCCTGGTTCGACGAGGGCGTGAAGAAAGCGTTCGACGGCGCGCAGACCCTTGTGCTCGAGATGGTCGAGCCGGACGCGCAAACCGCGCAGAAGATCGTCGCCGCCAAGGCGTTCGCGCCGACGGGCAGCACGCTGACCGAGCAGCTGCCGCCCAACTATCGCCCCGCCTTCGCCAAGGCGATGGGCGAGGGCGGCGTCACCGCCCAGGCCTATGACAGGATGCGGCCGTGGTTCGCCGCGGTGACGCTGTCGCTGCTGCCGGTGCAGAAGCTCGGCTATCAGGCCGCCAACGGCCCCGAGAAGGTGCTGACCGAGGCGGCGCGCGCCGCGGGCAAGCAGGTGGTCGGGCTGGAGACGTTCGAGGGCCAGCTCGGCATCTTCGACACGCTGTCGCAGCCCGCCCAGCTCCAGCTGCTGGAGAGCACGCTGGACGAGCTGCCCACCGCGGAGCGCACCTTCGACCGGCTCGTCACCGCTTGGTCGAAGGGCGATCCCGACGGTGTGGCGAGCGAGATGAACGACTCGCTCAAGGACTCGCCCGAGGTCGCCCAGGCGCTGCTGGTCGACCGCAACAAGCGCTGGGCCGCCTGGATCGCGGAACGGATGAAGCGGCCGGGCACCGTCTTCGTCGCGGTCGGCGCGGGGCATCTCGCGGGCGCGCAGAGCGTCCAGGCGCAACTCGGCGCGTACCGCCTCAGGGCGGTGCGGGTGAACTACTGATTGCGTTTCAGCCGCGTCGCAGCTAAGCGCGCGCACTTCCGTCATGGTCATCCCTGGAGGCGTGGCGGGAGCATATCAGTCATTCCACGTTTCGGAGCACCAACATGAGCGATACCATCACGCTCGCGGCCGAGACGCGTGACCGGGTTGGCAAGGGAGCCTCCCGCTCGCTGCGTCGCGAAGGCCGCGTCCCCGCCGTGATCTACGGCCAGAACAAGGAGCCGTCGGCGATCCACCTCGAGGAGAAGGCGCTGGTCAAGGCATTGATGACCGGCCACTTCATGAACTCGGTGATCATGGTCGGCGGGCAGCGCACGCTGGCCAAGGACGTCGCCTTCCACCCGGTGACCGACCGCCCGACCCACGTCGACTTCCTCCGCATCGCCGCCGACGCGACCGTCACCGTCGCGGTGCCCGTGGTGTTCGCCGACGAGGACAGCTCGCCGGGCCTGAAGAAGGGTGGCGTGCTCAACGTCGTGCGCCACGAGCTCGAGCTGGTGGTCGACGCCAGCAACATCCCGAGCGAGATCACCGTCTCGGTCGCGGGCAAGGACGTGGGCGACTCGATCCACATCAGCGAGGTGACGCTGCCCAAGGGCGCGACCCCCGCGATCGAGGACCGCGACTTCACCGTGGCGACGCTGGTCGCGCCGTCGGCGCTGAAATCGGAGGGCGCCGCCGACGAGGCCGAGGACGCCGCGGCAACCGAGGGCTCGGACGAGGCCTGATCGTCGCGCTCCGCGTGAGCCGTACGGGGGGCAGGGTGGCGGCGACGCTCCCCTGCCCCTTTCGTTTTCATGGAGAGGGCGATGCTGTCGCGACCGATCGCGCAGCCACGTCACCTTCGTCGACCCGGACTTGTTCCGGGACCCACCGTACCGCACAGCCACCTGTCGTGGGGCCGTGTGGGACCATGGGCCCCGGAACGAGTCCGAGATGACGGATAGAGGGGCCGCGGCTCACCCCATCAGGAGACCAACATCGTGCAACTCTGGGTCGGGCTCGGCAATCCGGGCGCGCAATATGCGATGCACCGCCACAATGTCGGCTTCATGGCGGTCGACTCGATCGCCGAGGTCCACGGCTTCGCCGCGCCGGCCAAGAAGTTCCAAGGCTGGCTCCAGGAGGGGCGCGTCGATGGCGTGAAGGTGCTGCTGCTCAAGCCCGCCACCTTCATGAACGACAGCGGCCGCTCGGTCGGCGAGGCGCTGCGATTCTACAAGCTGGGGGTCGAGGCGCTGACCGTGTTCCACGACGAGCTCGACCTCGCGCCGATGAAGGTCAAGGTGAAGCAGGGCGGCGGCACCGCGGGGCACAACGGGCTGCGCTCGATCGACCAGCATCTCGGGCCCGACTTCCGCCGCGTGCGGATCGGCATCGGCCATCCGGGGCACAAGGACCGCGTGACCGGCCACGTGCTCGGCAACTACGCCAAGAGCGAGATCGATCCGCTCAGCGACCTGCTCGGCGCGGTCGCGGGCGAGGCGGGCTGGCTCGCCAAGGGCGACGACGTGCGCTTCATGAACGACGTCGCGCTGCGGCTGGGGAGCTGAGCAAATCCCCCCGCTCGGCGGGGAGGATTTTCCCCGTCGCTCGCCTTCGGCTAAGCGCTCGCCCCACCACCAAGGACCCGCCATGCCCACCCGCCAGCTCTTCCCCACGCATTTCTACGAGGCGCAGCTCGACCAGCCCGCGCTGCTCGCCGAGCTGGCCGGTTCCTGTCGCGCGCTCGCCGCGGAGGACGTCGCCGGCAAGCGCTGGTCCAAGGCGCACGGCTATCGCGGCTACACCAGCTACGCCTCGCTCGACGACCTGCCCCAGCGCGACCCCGCCTTCGCCGACCTCAAGCGCCTGCTCGACCGTCACGTCGCCACCTTCGCCGCCGAGGCCGGGCTCGATCTCGGCGGGCGCAGGCTCAAGCTCGACAGCCTGTGGGTCAACGTCATGAAGCCCGGCGGCACCCACTCGGGGCATCTCCACCCGCACAGCGCGGTGTCGGGCACCTTCTACGTCGCGGTGCCGCCCGGCTCGGGTGCGCTCAAGCTGGAGGACCCGCGACTGCCGATGCTGATGGCGGCGCCACCGCGCGACGGCACCTTCATTTATGCCGAGCCCGCGCCGGGCACGCTCTTCCTATGGGAGAGCTGGCTGCGCCACGAGGTGATGCCCAGCACCGCCAAGGAGGAGCGCGTCTCCGTCAGCTTCAACTATCGCTGGTAGCCTCGGCCGGGAAGTCGGCGCCGAGCGCGGCGTCGCGCTGCGCCTCGATCTCCGTGACGCGCGCGCGCAGCCGCTCGGTCACCGCGTCATAGCCCCATTTGCCGAGCACGAGATGCCGCGGCGGCGTGTCGCGCTCGACGGCCGCGATCATCGCTTCCGCCGCGCGCACCGGGTCGCCGGGCTGGTTACCCGAGACGCCCTTGGTGGATTCCATCCGCGCGCCGGCGGTGCCGGCATAGTCGGCGATCGTGCTCGGCGTCTGGCGCAGCGAGCGGCCAGCCCAATCGGTGCGGAACGGCCCCGGCTCGACGCAGGTGACCGCAATCCCGAGCGGCGCCACCTCGGCGGCGAGCGAGTCGGAGAAGCCCTCCGCCGCATGCTTGGAAGCGGCGTAATAGCCCGAGGACGGGAAGCCGACGAGGCCCGCGACCGAGGTCACGTTGACGATCGCGCCGGCGCGGCGCTCGCGCATGCCGGGCAGCACCGCGCGGGTGAGCGCAAACAGGCCGAAGACGTTGGCGTCGAACTGCGCGCGGATCTCGTGATCCTCGCCCTCCTCGATGCTCGACTGATAGCCGTAGCCCGCGTTGTTGACGAGCACGTCGATCCGGCCGAAGCGCTCCCCCGCGGCCGCCACCGCGGCGTCGATCTGCGCCTGGTCCACCACGTCGAGCGACAGCGCCAGCGCACGGTCGCCGTACTGCTCGACCAGATCGGCGACGCGGTGCGAGTCGCGCGCAGTCACCACCGTGCGCCAGCCGCGCTCGAGCACCAGCCGCGCGAGCTCGCGTCCGAAGCCGGTGGAGCAGCCGGTGATGAACCATACGGGGTCGTTGACGAGCGCCATATCGCGTCTATCCTGCCGTGATCGGGAGAAAAGCGCCGAACGTCCCGCGCCATTGCGCCGTTCCCACTGGCATTTTCGCGCCATCGCGCCCATGTGCGCAGTCCTCATGGACTTTCCGAATCTTCCTGTCGCGCTGGGCAGCGCGCTCGCCGCGCGTGGCTATACCGCGCTCACCCCCGTCCAGTCCGAGGTCACGGCCGAGGCCGCGCACGGCCGCGACCTCCTCGTCTCCGCGCAGACCGGCTCGGGCAAGACCGTCGCCTTCGGGCTCGCCATGGCCGAGCAGTTGCTGAGTGAGGACGGCGCGCTGCCCCCCGCCGCGGCGCCGCTCGCGCTGGCGATCGCGCCGACGCGCGAGCTCGCGCTCCAGGTCGCCAAGGAGCTGGCGTGGCTCTACGCCGACGCGCGCATCGCCACCTGCGTCGGCGGCATGGACGCCAGCCGCGAGCGCCGCGCGCTCAACCACGGCGCGCATATCGTCGTCGGCACGCCGGGCCGCCTGCGCGACCATGCCGAGCGCGGCGCGCTCAAGCTCGGCCAGCTCCGCGTCGCGATCCTCGACGAGGCCGACGAGATGCTCGACATGGGCTTCCGCGACGATCTCGAGGCGCTGCTCGACCAGACCCCGACCGAGCGCCGCACCTTGCTCTTCTCGGCGACGCTGCCGCGCCCGATCGTCCAGCTCGCCAAGACCTATCAGCGCGACGCGCTGCGCATCTCCACCGTCAGCGAGCAGCGCGGCCACGGCGACATCGCCTATCGCGCCGTCACCGTCTCGCCCGCCGACATCGAGCATGCGGTGATCAACCTGCTGCGCTTCTACGAGGCGGAGACCGCGATGCTGTTCTGCGCGACGCGCGACAACGTCCGCCACCTCCATGCCGGGCTGGTCGAGCGCGGCTTCGCCGCGGTGGCGCTGTCGGGCGAGCATTCGCAGAACGAGCGCAACCAGGCGCTCCAGGCGCTACGCGACCGCCGCGCGCGCGTCTGCGTCGCGACCGACGTGGCCGCGCGCGGGATCGACCTGCCGACGCTCAGCCTGGTCATCCACGTCGAGATGCCGCGCGACGCCGAGGTCCTCCAGCACCGCTCGGGACGCACCGGGCGCGCGGGCAAGAAGGGCACCGCGGTGCTGATCGTGCCCTATCCGCGGCGTCGCCGGGTCGAGATGATGCTGCGCGGCGCGCGCATCGCGACGGAGTGGGGCGAGGTGCCGAGCGCCGAGGAGATCCGCGCCAAGGACCGCGAGCGGCTGCTCGAGACGCTGCTCGCACCGGTCGAGGTCGACGACGACGACCGCGCGCTCGCCGCCGAGCTGCTGGCGCAGCGTTCGCCCGAGGACATTGCCGCCGCATTGGTGGCGGCACAGCGCGCCGCGCTGCCCGCGCCCGAGGAGCTGACCGGTCAGGCGCCGAGCGACGGGCCGAAGGCGCACCGTGACGGCTTCGACGACGTGGTGTGGTTCCGCATGAACATCGGTCGGCGCCAGAACGCCGACCCGCGCTGGGTGCTGCCGCTGCTGTGCCGCCGTGGCCACGTTACCAAGAGCGAGATCGGCGCTATCCGGATCGGGCCGATGGAGACCCAGTTCCAGGTGCCGCGCGCGCTGGCCGCGCGCTTCGCCGCGGCGGTGCGCGCCTCCGCCAACAGCGACGGTGAGGACGAGAACGGCGTCCGCATCGAGCCGATGGAAGGCGCCGCGCCGCCGCGCGCGGCGCGCGTGCCGCAGCGGCGCCCAGGCGGTGGTGCGGCGGGGCCGCGCGGGCCGCGGCGGCGAGGATGAGGGGCGCGCGGCCCTACCTCTGTCGCCCCGGCGAATGCCGGGGCCCAGTTGGGAAGGCCGTAGTGAGGCTCACCAGCGTCCCGCAACTGGACCCCGGCTTTCGCCGGGGCGGTCTAGGGAGGAACGAAGCGCTCGCCCCGGAACACCTTCTTCCTTGCCCCCGACACCCAGGCCGCTACTACCGCGCCGCCATGACTCTCCCCCGCGCGCTCGCGCTCGCGCTCGTCACCGCCCCAACGCTCGCCGCGACGACACCCTCCGCCATCGTCGCCAGCGAGTTCGTCGATCCGGCCCCGTCCTACCCGCAGGCGCACGCCTCGACGATCGTCCAGCTCGCCGACGGCGCGCTCGCCGCCGCCTGGTTCGGCGGCAGCGGCGAGGGGCGCGGCGACGTCCGCATCTGGTTCGCGCGCCGCACCGCCGCCGGCTGGGACACGCCCCGCGCGGTCGCCGCCGGCGACGGTCAGCCGACGTGGAACCCGGTGCTGTTCCAGCCGGCGGGTGCACCGCTCCAACTCTACTACAAGGTCGGGCCGAACCCGCGCGACTGGTGGGGCATGGTGATCGAGTCGCGCGACGGCGGTCGCCACTGGGGCGCGCCGCGACGCCTGCCCGCCGGGGTGCTCGGCCCGATCAAGAACAAGCCGATCGTGGCGCGCGACGGCGCGTGGCTGGCGCCGTCGAGCCGCGAGGTCGGCAGCGCCGCGCATAACCGCTGGTACGCGCTGGTCGAGCGCTCCGCCGATCGCGGGCGGACGTGGCGCGCGCTGCCCGCGATCGCCTCTCCGCGTGGGCTCGAAGCGATCCAGCCGAGCCTACTGACGCTGCGCGACGGGAGGCTGCTGGCGGTCGCACGCACGCGGCAAGGCGTGCTGGCAGCGAGCTGGTCGCGCGACGCCGGGCGGCACTGGTCGCCGCTGAGCGCACTCGCGCTGCCCAACCCCAACGCCGGCACCGACGCGGTGACCCTGGCCGACGGACGCCAGCTGCTGGTCTACAACGACAGCACCAACCGACCCGGCAGCGACACCGGCCCGCGCTGGCCGCTCGCGGTGGCGCTGTCCGACGACGGGGTGCGCTGGCGCAAGGTGCTGACGCTGGAGAGTGAGCCGCGGCCGGACGGCTATGCCTATCCCGCGGTCGTCCAGGCGCACGACGGGCTGGTGCACGTGACCTACACATGGAACCGCGAGCGAATCCGCCACGTCGCCATCGACGTGCGGCGGCTGCGGTAGCGCGTCTCGCGGGTCGAGTGGTCAGGAGTTGTTCCCGCAAGGTGACCGCGGAACATCGGGGCGACGCTAACCCCCAAGGTCATCCCAGCCTTGAGCCGGGATCCATCCCTCTTCGAGTGCACCACCGGCGTCCCGCGCGGCACCATGGATCCCGGGATGACGGGTGGGGTGAGCCGCTTCCGCGACGAAGGACGTTCCACGTCCGGGCATATGATCGTGGCTCAAGGGCGGCATGACGGCGGCAGGGTGCGCCACGAACCCACGAGTTAGGCATCCACGAAAACCTGTCCGCTACCTCGGACTTTCCCTCACCCCGGCTCGCTCGCCGCCGCGTCGGGCAGCGTGATCCCCGGTCCTTCGTCCGCCGGTGGGCCCGGTGCGATCCACGCCGCATGGGCGTGCGCGCTGGCGACCGTCTCCCAGCCGCGATCGTCGGGCCAGGCGCGCACGCGCACCAGCTGGCGCGCGCTCGCCCGGTCTGGCTCCATCATCACCCAGGCGAGCGGCCGCTCGGATGTCGCGCGCGCACCCGCCGCGGCCATCGCAGCGCGGACGCGGTCGGCGCTCTCGCCCGGCAGATACTGCCACACCACCGAGTGGAGCAGCGCGCGCGTCACCCCTGCCGCCTGCGGCTCGGCCAGCCGCTCCTCGAGCCAGTGGGCGGCGTCAGCTCGGTCGAGCGCGACCCCCCGCTCGCGCACCATCGCCACCGCGGCGCGCAGCCGCTCGAGCCGCTCGGGTGCCTCCGGCCACACGTAGGACTCGAGCCGCCGCGCCTGCGCCGGGTCGCGCGCGTCGAGCGGCGCGACGTCGCACCCGCGCGTCGCGACGATGTCGAGCGCCACCGGCGCGGGCGGTTCGCCGCGCCACTCGGGACGGAGCGTCAGCGCCGCGTCGGCGGGGCCGACCAGCGTCCCGCCGAGATCGAAGCGATAGCGATCGATCAGCAGGTTGAGACCCGCACTCGCGCCGATCTCCAGCGTCTCCAGCCGCGGCCCGAGCCGCCGCGCCACCGCGATCAGCCCGACCATCAGCGCCGCCGCGCGCCCGGGCTCGTTGGTCTGCGGCGGCCCGTCGAGATACGCCAGCAGCCGCGCGGCGTGGCGCTCCAGCGTCGCGGCGAGCACCGCGGCGATCGCGTCCGGTGCCGTCACCACGCCGGCGAAGACCACTGCCAGCGCGTCGTCGGCGCGGTCTAGTACCAGCGCGCGCAGCCCGCCGATCAGCCGCAACGGCAGCGCATCGCGCGTGGGCTCGCCCGACCAGTCGAGCACGCGCCGCGCCACTTCGCCCTCGCGTGTGAGCCGGTCGGCGATCGCCTCGCACAACCGCGCGTAGATCGGCGCGTCCATGCGCCCGCAATAGAAGGCCTGGATCCGGAACGCCTCGCGCACCGCCGCTTCGCTCATCGTCGCTTCCTCCTGCCTGCCCGTTGCTCCCGCGCGGGTGCCGCCGTAAAGCCCCGCCATGTCTCAGCCCCCCGCTCCCGAGCCGATCGTCATCGCGGTGCCCAAGGGCCGCATCCTCTCCGAGGCGCTGCCGCTCCTGGCCGCGGCCGGGATCGTGCCCGAGCCGGCGTTCGGTGACGAGAACAGCCGCGCGCTGCGCTTCCGCACCGGAGATCCCGGTATAGAGCTGATCCGCGTCCGCGCCTTCGACGTCGCCACCTTCGTCGCGCACGGCGCGGCGCAGCTCGGCATCGTCGGCTCGGACGTGCTCGCCGAGTTCGACTACCCCGAGCTGTACGCGCCGGTCGACCTCGACATCGGCCATTGCCGCCTCTCGGTCGCCGAGCCCGCCGAGTTGGCGGCGCGCGACGACCCGCGCGGCTGGAGCCATGTTCGCGTCGCGACCAAATACCCGCACGTCACCGCGCAGCATTTCGCCCGCCGGGGCGTGCAGGCCGAGTGTATCAAGCTCAACGGCGCGATGGAGCTGGCGCCCACGCTCGGGCTCGCCGCACGGATCGTCGATCTCGTCTCCTCGGGGCGGACGCTGAAGGAGAACGGCCTCGTCGAGGTCGAGCCGATCATGGCGGTGTCGGCGCGGCTGGTGGTCAACCGCGCCGCGATGAAGACGCGCGCGCATGTCTTCCCGCTGGTGGAGGCGTTCCGCACCGCGGTGGGGAAGAAGGCGGCATGATCCGGCTCGACACAAGCGACGGAAACTTCACCGCACGCTTCGACGCGCTGGTCGACGCGCGCCGCGAGGCGGCAGTGGACGTCGCGCGGGACGTCGCCACGATCGTGCGCAGCGTGCGCGACGAGGGTGACGCCGCGCTTCACGCCTTCACGCAGAAGCTCGACCGCCACGACCTCGACCAGACCGGCTGGCGGGTCGACCGCGCCGCCTGCGCCGCGGCGTTCGACGCGCTCGAGCCCGAGCTGCGCGCCGCGCTCGAGCTCGCCGCCGCCCGCATCCGCGCCTATCACGAGAAGCAGCGGCCGACCGACACCGACTTCACCGACGCCGCGGGCGTGCGGCTCGGCGCGCGCTGGCGCGCGGTGGACGCCGCGGGCGTGTACGTGCCGGGCGGCCGCGCGGCCTATCCCTCGACGCTGCTGATGAACGCGATCCCCGCCAGGGTGGCGGGGGTGGAGCGGCTCGTGGTGATGACGCCGACGCCCGACGGCGCGATCAACCCGCTGGTGCTCGCCGCGGCGCATCTCGCCGGCGCAGACGAGGTGTGGCGCGTCGGCGGCGCGCAGGCGATCGCCGCTCTCGCTTATGGCACCGAGCGGATCGCGCGCGTCGACGTCGTCACCGGACCGGGCAACGCCTGGGTCGCCGAGGCCAAGCGCCAGGTCTATGGCGTGGTCGGCATCGACATGGTGGCGGGGCCGAGCGAGATCGTCGTCGTCGCCGACGGCGCCAACGACCCCGAGTGGATCGCGGCCGATCTGCTCAGCCAGGCCGAGCACGACACCACCACCCAGTCGATCCTGTTCACCGACGACGGCGCTTTCGCCGAGCGCGTCGCCAAGGCCGTGGAGCGTCAGCTCACCGCTTTGCCGACCGAGGCGGTGGCGCGGGTCGCGTGGGAGGACAATGGCGCGATCGTGGTGGTGCCGGCGCTGGCCGAGGCGATGCCGCTGGTCGACCGGCTCGCGCCCGAACATGTCGAGCTCGCCTGCGACGACCCGCGCGCCCTTTTCGACCTGCTGCGCCACGCCGGCTCAGCGTTCCTCGGGCGGCACACGCCCGAGGCGATCGGCGACTATGTCGCCGGGCCGAACCACGTGCTGCCGACGGGGCGCCGCGCGCGCTTCGCCAGCGGGCTGGGCGTGACCGACTTCATGAAGCGGACCAGCTTCCTCCAGCTCGACGAGAGCGCGCTGAACGAGCTTGGGCCGGCGACGATCGCGCTGGCGCGCGCGGAAGGGTTGCCGGCGCACGCGCAATCGGTGGCGTTGCGGATCCGCACGAATCGGTGAGATGCGCTCCCCTCCCCTCTGGGGAGCAGTCGGGGTGGGACGTCATTGCAGGCGAGAGGTTCGAGGAAGCGGTCCATCCCGACCCTCCCCTGAAGGTAAGGGGGCTTAATCCTTATAATAGATCCTCCCCGCGAGCGGGGAGGATCTAAGTTCTACGCACGCTGAACGTGCGCACCCTCAACACCCGCTCAGAACGCCAGTCCCATCGCGGTCTTCACGCCCGGCAGCGCCTTGACCCGCGCGAGCAGCTCAGCGTCGACCGGTTGGTCGACCGAGAGCAGCAGCACCGCCTCGCCGCCTGCCTGGCGCCGCCCGAGATGGAAGGTGCCGATGTTGACACCCGCCTCGCCCAGCAGGGTACCGATGCGGCCGATGAAGCCCGGCGCGTCCTCGTTGACGACGTAGAGCATCGCGCCGGTGAGATCGGCCTCGACCTTGATCCCGAACAGCTCGACCAGTCGCGGCGCCGAGTCACCGAACAGCGTACCCGCGACCGAGCGCTCGCCGTCGGCGGTGCGCACTGCGACGCGCAGCAGCGTATGATAGTCGCCCTCGCGCTCGGTGCGGATCTCGCGCACCTCCATGCCGCGGTCGCGCGCCAGCACCGGCGCGTTGACCATGTTCACCGTGTCGGTCTGCTGGCGCAGGAAGCCGGTGAGCACCGCGCTGGTCAGCGGCTTGGGGTTGAGGTCCGCCGCGGCGCCCTCGCGATGGATCGACACGCGGTCGATCGCACCGGTGGCGAGCTGGCCGACGAGCGAGCCGAGCTTCTCCGCCAGCCCCATGTACGGGCGCAGCTTGGGCGCCTCCTCGGCGGAGAGGCTCGGCACGTTGAGCGCGTTGGTGACGCCGCCCGAGACGAGATAGTCCGCCATCTGCTCGGCGACCTGGATGGCGACGTTGACCTGCGCCTCCGTCGTCGACGCGCCGAGGTGCGGGGTCGAGACGAAGTTGGGCGTGCCGAACAGCGGGCTGTCCTTGGCGGGCTCGGTCACGAACACGTCGAGCGCGGCGCCCGCGATATGCCCCGAGTCCAGTCCCGCCTTGAGCGCGGCCTCGTCGATCAGCCCGCCGCGCGCGCAATTGACGATGCGCACGCCCTTCTTTGTCTTGGCGAGGTTCTCGGCCGAGAGGATGTTGCGCGTCTGGTCGGTCAGCGGCGTGTGCAGCGTGATGAAATCGGCGCGCGCGAGCAGCTCGTCGAGCGTCACCTTGGTCACGCCCAGCTCGACCGCGCGCTCCTCGGTGAGGAACGGGTCGAAGGCGACGACCTTCATCTTCAGCCCGAGCGCGCGGTCGGCGACGATCGAGCCGATGTTGCCCGCGCCGATCAGCCCCAGCGTCTTGCCGGTGACCTCGACGCCCATGAAGCGATTCTTCTCCCACTTGCCCGCCTGGGTCGAGGCGTCGGCCTCGGGGAGCTGGCGCGCGAGCGCGAACATCAGCGCGATGGCGTGCTCGGCGGTGGTGATCGAGTTGCCGAACGGCGTGTTCATCACCACCACGCCCTTGGCCGAGGCGGCGGGAATGTCGACGTTGTCGACGCCGATACCGGCGCGGCCGACCACCTTGAGGTTGGTGGCGTGCTCGAGGATGTCCTTGGTCACCTTGGTCGAGCTGCGGATCGCTAGGCCGTCATACTGGCCGATGATCGCCTTGAGCTCGTCCGGGGTCTTGCCGGTGATCTCGTCCACCTCGACGCCGCGCTCGCGGAAGATCTCGGCGGCGCGCGGGTCCATCTTGTCGGAAATGAGTACCTTGGGCATGGGAAAATCCTGTCGGTAGCTGCCGGTGCTCCTGCGCACGCAGAAGCCCAGAGTCAGGGAAGATAGCGTTCGTGGCTGCTGGGCTCCTGCCTGCGCAGGAGCACGGGCCAATCAGCCGGCCTTGGCGGCGGCGTAGGCCCAGTCGAGCCACGGGCCGAGCGCCTCGATGTCGGCGGTGTCGACCGTGGCGCCGCACCAGATGCGCAGCCCCGGCGGGGCATCGCGATAGCCGCCGATGTCATAGGCGGCGTGCTCGGCCTCGAGCAGCGACACCATCTTCTTGATGACGCCCTCGTCGGCGTCGACCGTGAGGCAGACGCTGGTCTTCGACCGCGACGCCGGATCGGCGGCGAGGTGCCCGAGCCAGTCGCGCTCGGCGACGATCGTGTCGAGCGCGGCGGCGTTGGCGTCGGAACGCGCGATCAGCCCGCCCTGCCCCAGCGACTTGGCCCATTCGAGCGACCAGATCGCGTCCTCCACCGCCAGCATCGACGGCGTGTTGATCGTCTCGCCCTTGAACACGCCCTCGGTCAGCTTGCCCTTGGAGACGAGGCGGAAAACCTTTGGCAGCGGCCAGGCGGGGGTGTAGCTCTCCAGCCGCTCGACCGCGCGGGGACCGAGGATCAGCACGCCGTGCGCGCCCTCGCCGCCCAGCACCTTCTGCCAGGAGAAGGTAGCGACGTCGATCTTGTCCCACGGCAGGTCATAGGCGAACACGCCGCTGGTGGCGTCGGCGAAGCTCAGCCCCTCGCGGTCGGCGGGGATCCAGTCGCCGTTCGACACGCGCACGCCGCTGGTGGTGCCGTTCCAGGTGAACAGCACGTCGTTCGACCAGTCGACCTGCTGCAGATCGGGGAGCTGGCCGTAATCGGCGCGGATCACCGTCGGGTCGATCTTCAGCTGCTTGACCGCGTCGGTCACCCAGCCCTCGCCGAAGCTCTCCCAGGCGAGCGCGGTGACCGGGCGCGCGCCCAGCATCGTCCACATCGCCATCTCATAGGCGCCGGTGTCGGAGCCGGGGACGATGCCGATGCGGTGCGTGTCGGGCAGGTTCAGCAGCTCGCGCATCAGCTCGATGGCATAGTGCAGCCGCTGCTTGCCGAGCTTCGAGCGATGCGAGCGTCCGAGAACGTCGGTGGCGAGCTTGGCGGGATCGTAGCCGGGCGGCTTGGCACAGGGGCCGGACGAGAAATGCGGGCGCGCCGGCCGGGTGGCGGGCTTCGCGGGCGCGAGGGTGGCGTCGGCGGCGGTCGTATCAGTCATGTCTGACTCTCCTTACAGAGAGCACGCGCGGCGTTGGGACCGCGTGGCCCGTCGACCGCGCTACAGACGCAGCGAGCCGCTGGCAAGCCGGATGATCGTCGAACGAACAATTCGGCCAGCGGATTAGGTGTGGCGAAGACCGACGCCTTTAGCTTGGCGCATTCCGCCGTTACACGAAGCCGATGACGTCGTGGCGTAACCACCGTTCCCGCCTCCTTCTCGTCACGCTGCTGCTCGCCGGCTGCGGGCGGGTCGAGCGCCCTGCCCCATCCAGCGCGCGCGGGGAGGTCGAGGGGCCGAGCCTGCGCGAGACGCGCCAGTGTCTCGCCGACCTGCGCGCGCTCGGGGTCGATTTCCAGCCGCTGCCCGACAAGCAATATGGCGGCGGGTGCGCGCTGGTCGGCACGGTCAAGCTGCTCGACATCGGCGTGCCCACCGCCAATCTCGGCGCGGTGCGCTGCGGCGAGGCGCGCACCTATGCCGCCTGGGCGCGCAACGGCGTCGCGCCCGCGGCCTATCAGATCCTCGGGTCGGAACTGTCGCGCGTCGTCAGCATGGGGAGCTACGCCTGTCGCAACACAATCGGCACCAAAGGCCCGGCGCGGCGCTCGGGCCACGCGCTCGCCAATGCGATCGACATCGCCGCGTTCGAGCTCAAGGACGGTCGGCGCATCTCGATCCTGGACGATTGGCGCTCACCCGACCCGCAGGTGCAGCTCTTCCTGCGCACCGTCCACGCCTCGGCCTGCCGACGCTTCGGCACGGTACTATCACCCGACTACAACGCCGTGCACCGCGACCATCTGCACCTCGAGGACGACGGCGCGCGCTTCTGCCGCTGAGGCGCGCCATGTTCTTGCGACCGTCACGTTCCCGTCCTATCGATCCGCGATGACAGATACCCGCGTACCCAGCCGCGTCTTCCCGCGCGCCAAGCAGGATGCCGAGGTCGCCAAGACCAACGTCTCCACCCCGCAGACCGAGAGCCCCGCCTATCGGCTCGCCTTCCAGGACATGGACTTCCTGCTGCGCGAGGACCTGCGCCCGGTCCGCTTCCAGCTCGAGCTGCTCAAGACCCAGCTGATCTTCGAGGAAGCGCATATCGGCTCGACCTTCGTCTTCTACGGCTCGGCGCGCATCCCCGAGCCGAGCAAGGCGCAGGCGCTGCTCGATCTCGCCACCGACGAGAAGAGTCGTCAGATCGCCGAGCGGCTGGTCGCCAAGAGCAAATATTACGACATGGCGCGCGAGCTGGCGCAGCTGTGCTCCAACTTCCCGCGCGACGAGGCGGGCAAGCGCCACTTCGTGGTGTGCTCGGGCGGCGGCCCCTCGATCATGGAGGCGGCCAATCGCGGCGCGGCGGACGTCCACGCCGAGTCGATCGGGCTCAACATCGTGCTGCCGCACGAGCAGGCGCCCAACCCCTATGTCACGCCGGCGCTGAGCACGCAGTTCCACTATTTCGCGCTGCGCAAGATGCACTTCCTGCTCCACGCGCGCGCGCTGGCGGCCTTCCCGGGCGGGTTCGGCACGTTCGACGAATTGTTCGAGCTGCTAACGCTGATCCAGACCGGCAAGGTCGAGCCGATCCCCGTGCTGCTGTTCGGGCGCGAGTTCTGGGAGCGCGTGATCAACTTCGAGGCGCTGGTCGAGGAAGGCGTGGTGTCCGAGCGCGACCTCGGCATCTTCCGCTATGTCGAGAGCGCGGCCGAGGGTTGGGCGGTGGTGCAGCAATTCTACCGCGACCGACACGAGAAGGGCGACGGGGCGCGGTGAGGCGAACCTCGGGGGAGGATGACGTGCTCTCCTCCTCGTCCGTCATCCCCGCGAAGGCAGGGATCCACACGCTGTGCGACGTGACAAGAGCCGCGACCTTAGCGCGTCTGGATCCCCGCCTTCGCGGGGATGACGGCACCAAGCAGGGCGCTTTCACCGACCTGCCCCGCCATCGCCTCCGCGTCGACCGCCCGCTGCTCGCTCACCCAGCCCGGCGCGGAGTCGCGTACCGCAGCGTGGATCAGCCAGAGCAGCGCCACCGCGCGAACGCTCGCGGCGACGAGCACGTCCGCCTGCGTCGCCGAGACATTCGCTCCCTCCCAGCCGGCGAACAGCCAGAATTCGGCGAAATAGGCGGCCAGATCCCCGAGCAGGAACAATGCCAGCGGGCGCGCGCGAGTCGCGGTGAGCACCAGCAGCGGCCATAGCCACAGGTCGAACTGCGGCGAGTACACCTTGTTGGTCAGCAGGAACCAGGCGAGCAAGGGGGTGAACAGCAGCCAGGGCCGCTCGCCGTGCTTGCGCCAGCCGACCGCCACGATCGTCGCCGCGCCGCCGAGGAACGACAGCAGCGACCACAGGTTGCGCGCCGCCACGTCGGTCCGCCACCAGCCGAACTGCGCCAGCAGCTCCCACATGCTGGCCGCGGTGCCGCCGCGCTCGCTCGAGAAAGCGTAGAACTCGCGCCAATTCTCGAAAGCGAACCAGGCAACCGGCAGGTTCACCGCGCCCCAGGCGCCCACCGCCACGGCGACCAGCAACGCCGCGCGAGACACGCGCGTTGGGAGTGCGCCGCGACTGAACAGCGCGCCGAGACCCAGGAGCGGTAGCAGCAGCACCGGGAACAGCTTGGCCGCGCCGCCCAGTGCCGCGAGCGCGGCCGCGCGCGGCACCTGCTCGCGCGCAGCCGCGCGCATCGCCGCGACGGCGAAGGTGGCGGCGAGCAGATCCCAATTATGGCCCAGGTAGAGCACCAGCGGCGGCGCAGATGTCCAGGCATATTGCCGCCGCAGACTCGCGCCGGCACCGCGGATCAGCTCCAAGATCACGAAGGCAAGAAGTGCGTTGGCGAACGTCACCGACACCAGGAAATCGGCGGCGCCGGCACGCGCGCCCTTGACGAGATGGACGAAGAGCGCCTCGAGCCAGATCAGCCCGCCGGTGAGCACGGGATATTCCATCCGCGCCTGGAAATAGGGCACCTGACCCGCGGCGAGCCCGCGCTGCCCCCAGAAGGGCACCGCGTCGCTGTAGCAGCCGGTGACATATTGCTCGCTGCCGCTCCAGGCGGCGCCGCAATGCGCCTTGAAGCCCCAGCCGAGCAGGCAGGTCACGGCCAGCGCGAGATAGGGACCGTTGGGTCCGAGCCGATCGATGATCCTGCGCACGGGACTGATCCATGGCAGGTCGCTTTGCCCTCGACAAGGCGGGCAAGTGAACATACATCGAACACATGGCGCAGCTTGACGTCCGCCAGAAACTGGAAATACTCGCCGATGCGGCGAAGTACGACGCCTCGTGTGCGTCGTCCGGCACCTCGAAGCGCACCTCGGCCGATGGCAAGGGGATCGGCTCGACCGAGGGCATGGGCATCTGCCACGCCTACGCGCCCGACGGGCGCTGCATCTCGCTGCTCAAGATCCTGCTAACCAACAGCTGCGTCTTTGACTGCCATTATTGCATCAACCGGAAGAGCTCGAACGTGCGCCGCGCCCGCTTCAGCGCGCAGGAGGTGGTGAACCTCACCCTCTCCTTCTACCGGCGCAACTATATCGAGGGGCTGTTCCTCTCGTCCGGCATCATCAAGTCATCGAACTACACGATGGAACAGCTGGTCGAGGTCGCGCGCTCGCTGCGCGAAGATCATCATTTCCGCGGCTATATCCACCTCAAGACGATCCCCGACGCTGACCCAGAGCTGGTTCACCAGGCCGGGCTCTACGCCGATCGCGTGTCGATCAACGTCGAGTTGCCTACCGTCGGCGGGCTGCGCCGGCTCGCGCCCGAGAAGGACGGCGCTCGGATCGAGGGCGCGATGGGCGAGATGAAGGCGGCGATCACCGACACCGCCGACGCGCGCACCCGCTACAAGTCCGCGCCGCGCTTCGCGCCGGCGGGGCAGTCGACCCAGATGATCGTGGGCGCCGACGCCGCGACTGACGGCGAGATCGTGCGCAAGGCGTCGACTCTGTACGATCGCTTCGGGCTGCGCCGCGTCTATTACTCCGCGTTCAGCCCGATCCCCGACGCCTCCGCGGTGCTGCCGCTGCAGCGCCCGCCACTGATGCGCGAGCATCGGCTGTACCAGTCGGACTGGCTGATGCGCTTCTACGGCTTCTCGACCGACGAGGTCGTCGCCGCGGCGGACGAGGCGACGGGCATGCTGCCGCTCGACATGGATCCCAAGCTCGCCTGGGCGCTCAAGTTCCGCGATCGCTTCCCGGTCGACGTCAATCGGGCGCCGCGCGAGCTGCTGTGGCGCGTGCCGGGGCTCGGCACCAAGGCGGTGAAGAGCATCCTGGCGGCGCGGCGCTGGCGACGGCTGCGGCTGGACGACGTGGCTCGCCTGACGGTGTCGATCGCGCGGGTGCGGCCGTTCATCGTCTGCGAGGACTGGCGGCCTGTGGTGCTGGCCGACCGCGCCGAGCTCAGGCCGCTGGTCGCGCCCAAGGTGAAGACGCAGCAGCTGGAGCTGTTCGCCGCGTGAGAGTGACTCGCGGGTGAAACGGATCGCCGCGGTGGCGCGCTAAGGCGGGGTGATTGTCGGACGTGAATCAGCGGTGACGCACTTCGCTTCCCCTCTCTTCAGGGGAGGGGCTGGGGTTGGGGTGCTTCCGCATACGCCGTGTGCGCAGAGAAGCCCCACCCCAACCCTTCCCCTTAGGGGGAGAGGCTCAGGGGTGCGCTAGTCGTGCGCGTCGTCACCCTTTCCGCGCCCGACGACGTCGATGGCTGGCGCGATGCCGCGCGCGGGCTGCTCGCCGATCACGTCGCGCCCGACGCCGTCGTATGGCAGGTCGGCGACGCCGCGACCGATCTCTTCGCCGCTACCGCTGCCGGGCCACCCCCCGCCCCGCGACACGACGCCGCCGCGCCCGCCATGCGAGTGCCGCGCGCCTTCCTCGATCTCGCCAACAATGCCGCGCTCCACCAAGATCCCGAGCGTTTCGCGCTTCTCTACGCGATGCTGTGGCGGCTGCGCGCCACGCCGCGCCTGACCGACGACCATGCCGACCCGCTCGTCCGTCGGATCGAGACGCTGGCCAAGTCGGTGCGACGCGACATCCACAAGATGCGCGCCTTCGTGCGCTTCCGCTCCGTCAGCGACGACGCAGGCGAGCGCTACGTCGCCTGGTTCGAGCCCGAGCATCATATCGTTCGCGCCAACGCGGCCTTCTTCGTCAACCGCTTCGCCAGCATGCGCTGGTCGATCCTCACGCCCGAGGTCTCGCTCCACTGGGACGGTGCCGCGCTCCAGGAGGGTCCGGCGGCGGAGCGCGGCGACGCGCCCGAGGGCGACCCGATCGAGGAGGTGTGGAAGACCTATTACGCCAGCATCTTCAACCCGGCGCGGGTGAAGGTCGGCACGATGCTGCGCGAGATGCCGCGAAAGTACTGGAAAAACATGCCGGAGACCGCGCTGGTGCCGCAGCTGCTGGCGACCGCGCAGGCACGGGAGAGCGGGATGATCGACAAGGCGCGCGCCCGGGAGAGCACGGTCGGCGACAATGCGCGGGCGGCGTGGGAAGCGCTGCGCGACGAGGCCTCGGCCTGCACGCGCTGTCACCTCTACAAGCCGGCGACGCAGACGGTCTTCGGCGAGGGGCCGGTCGACGCGACGATGATGTTCGTCGGCGAGCAGCCCGGCGACCAGGAGGATCTCGCCGGCCAACCTTTCGTCGGCCCCGCGGGGCAGGTGTTCGATCGCGCGCTCGCGGCGGCGGGGATCACCCGCGCGGAGACCTATGTCACGAACGCGGTCAAGCACTTCAAATTCGAGCCGCGCGGCAAGCGGCGGATCCACGCCAAGCCCGACGCGGGCGAGATCGAGGCGTGCCGCTGGTGGACCGAGCAGGAGCAGATGCTGCTGCGCCCGAAGGTGACGGTCGCGCTCGGCGCCACCGCGGCGCGCAGCCTGTTCGGCAAGGTGATGACGATCGGTCGCGAGCGCGGCCGGGAGCTTCGCCTACCCGACGGCGGGGCGGCATGGATCACGGTGCATCCGAGCTACCTGCTGCGGCTGCCCGACGAGGCGGCGAGAGCGAGCGAATATGAGCGCTTCGTCGAGGACTTGAGGATGGCGCACGCGGCGCTGGGGTGATTAGTGTCGCGGCCACACGCATCTCGCCCGCGCTCTCTCCGCGGGTACCTGGCATGGCTCGCTGATCGAGACAGCGTGTCGCTCGCTCTCACTGACCAGCGACACGGCTTACCCAGCGCCGCCATAACGAGCCACCTTTCCTAGCCCTCGCGCGCCAGCGCCTTGAGCCGGTACAATGTATCAAGCGCCTCGCGCGGGGTCAGCGCGTCGACGTCGAGCGCTTCCACTTCGGCGCGGATGGCGTCGCATTGTGCCTCCTCCGCCTGCGCCGCCGCGGCGAACAGCGGCAGGTCGTCGAGCCCCGCCGCCAGCCCGCCGGTCCTGGCACGCCCCGCCTCCAGCTTCGCCAGCACCGCCTTGGCGCGCTGCACCGTGGCGGGCGGCATGCCCGCCAGCCGTGCCACCGCCAGGCCATAGCTGCGATCCGCCGGCCCATCGGCCACCTCGTGGAGCAGCACCAGCTCGCCCTTCCACTCGCGCGCGCGGACATGGTGGAGCGACAGCGAGTCGCACCGCTCCGCCAGCCGCGTCAACTCGTGATAATGGGTGGCGAACAGGCAGCGGCAGCGATTGTCCTCGTGGATCGCCTCCACCACCGCCCAGGCGATGGCGAGCCCGTCATAGGTGCTGGTCCCGCGCCCGACCTCGTCGAGGATCACGAGACTGTCCGGCGTCGCCTGCGCCAGGATCGCGGCGGTCTCGACCATCTCGACCATGAAGGTCGAACGTCCGCGCGCGAGATTGTCCGACGCGCCGACGCGGCTGAACAAGCGATCGACCAGCCCCAGCCGCGCCGTCGCGGCCGGCACATAGGCGCCCGCCTGCGCCAGCACCGCGATCAGCGCGTTCTGCCGCAGGAAGGTCGACTTGCCGCCCATGTTGGGCCCGGTGAGGAGCCACAGCCGCACCGCCGCACCGCCCAGCGCGCAGTCGTTGGCGACGAAGCGGTCGCCGCTCTTCGCCAGTGCCGCCTCGACCACGGGGTGGCGCCCCTCGCGCACGTCGAAGCACGCCTCCGCGGCGAAGCTCGGCCGCGCCCAGCCGCCCTCGGCGGCGCGCTCCGCCAGCCCGGCGGCAACGTCGAGCCGGGCGAGCGCGTCCGCCGTCGCGGCGATCGCCTCGCGTCCGGCGAGCGCGGCGGCGGTGAGCTCTTCGAGATGCGCCGCCTCGGCCGCTAGCGCGTGCGCGCCCGCCTGGGTGACGCTGGCCGCCACCTCGTGCAGCTCGGGCGCGTTGAAGCGCACCACGCCGGCGAGCGTCTGGCGGTGGGTGAAGCCCGATTCGGCGCGCATCAGCGGGTCCGCCACGCGCGCGGGCACCTCGATATGGTAGCCGAGCACGCCGTTGTGACGGATCTTGAGCGCCGCGATCTTGGTGCGCTCGCGGAAGCTCGCCTCCAGCGCGGCGATGGCACGGCGGCCGCCGCTGCCGGTCTCGCGCAGCGCGTCGAGCGCGGCGTCATAGCCCGCGGCGATATAGCCGCCCTCGCTCGCCTCAATCGGCGGTGCGGGGACAAGCGCGCGCTTGAGCAGGTCGATCAGCGCGCCATGCCCGCGCAGCCGCGGCGCCAGCTCGCGCAACAGCGCGGGTGCCGGCTCCAGCGCGCCGAGCCGCTCGCCGATGGTCCAGGCCCCGTCGAGCCCGTCGCGCAGCTGGCCGAGGTCGCGCGGGCTCCCGCGCCCCGCCGCCAGTCGCCCCAGCGCGCGGCCGATGTCGGGCAGCGCGCGCAGCGCGGCGCGCACGCGCTCGCGCAAGCCGGCATCGTCGTGGAGGAGCTGGACGAGATCGAGCCGCGCCTCGATCGCGTCGCGTGCCATCAGCGGCGCGCCCAGGTCGGCGGCTAGCAGCCGAGCGCCGGCGCCGGTGACGGTCCGGTCGACCGCGTCGAGCAGGCTGCCCTTGCGCTGGCCCGCGGCGGTGCAGGTCAGCTCGAGGCTCTCGCGCGTGGCGGCGTCGATCGCCATCGCGTCGCGCGCGGCGGCCAGCACCGGCGGGCGCAGGAAGGGCAGCTGTCCCTTGGCGGTATGGTCGAGATAGGCGACCAGCCCGCCCGCCGCGGCGAGCGCGGCGCGGCCGAACTGGCCGAAGCCATCGAGCGTCGCCACGCCGAACAGCCGCTTCAGCCGCGCCTCGCCCGCGCCGCTGTCGAAGTCGCCGCGCGGGCGCCGCACCGTGGCGGGGGCGTCGCTCTCCTCCGCGGCGACCACCTCGGCGGCGCCGAGCCGCGCGAGTTCGGCGGCGAGGCCGGCGCGGTCGCAGGCGATCACCTCGAACCGGCCGGTCGACACGTCCGCCGCGGCGAGCGCGACCTCGCCCGCGGCCTCGCCCACCGCGACGCACCAATTGGCGGCGCGCGAGTCGAGCAAAGTCTCCTCGGTCAGCGTACCGGCGGTGACGACGCGGACGATCGCGCGCTCGACCAGCGCCTTGGAACCGCGCGCCTTGCGCGCCGCCTCGGGCGTCTCGGTCTGCTCGGCGATGGCGACGCGATGGCCCGCCTTGATGAGGCGCTGGAGATAGGCGGTGGCGGCGTGGACCGGCACGCCGCACATCGGGATCTTCTCGCCCGCGTGCTCGCCGCGTGCGGTGAGCGCGATGTCGAGCACCTGCGCGGCGACGCGCGCGTCGTCGA
Source organism: Sphingomonas citri (assembly GCF_019429485.1). Lineage (GTDB taxonomy): Bacteria > Pseudomonadota > Alphaproteobacteria > Sphingomonadales > Sphingomonadaceae > Sphingomonas > Sphingomonas citri. The sequence goes on from NZ_JAHXZN010000001.1 coordinate 914,895, forward strand.
AGAACAATTCGAAGAAGTCGCCCATGCGGTAGAACAGCAGACAGTCCGCCGCTTCCGCCTTGAGCGCGAGATATTGCGCCATCATCGGCGTAGGGGCGGTCATAGGGTCTGATCCGGGAGGCGGGAGATAGAGGGGATATTGTCAGCGGCGACATCAGGCATCGCGCGTGAGCGGTGCTCCGGAGGTTTGAGCGCGGCTGACTGAAAGACTCGTCATTGCGGCAAGCATAAGCGCAGGATAAACGATCTGCCAGTTCAGGCGAGACACGACCGCGTCAGTCAGGTCGCCGGGCGCCATGCCGGACCGAGAGGATCGCGATCGTGTCGCCGATCACCCGGTAGCGGAGCAGATAGGGCGATACGGTCACCAACTCGCGGCGGCCGCCAGGGAGTGGTCGACCTCGGTCAGGGAAGACGCTCAAACTTCTTGCTAGGATGAACAGGCGCCGACGAAGCCGCTCGGCAGCCGTAGCGTCGAAGACGCCGACGTAAGAGACGATGAGATCAAGCTGATCTAGCGCCTCGTCGGTCCAGATGACGTCAGCCACCTCGCTGTGCGAGCCACTCCCTGAATGACGTACGGCCGGGTTTGCCCCAGGTCTCCATCCACTCGGCGACGATCGCGTGCGAGTAGACCCGGCCCGCGACAATGTCCGCCTCGGCGCGAGCGAGTGAGGCGGCATCCTCTTCCGCGTCCCACCGGCCCAGATCGCGATCGTGTTCCATGCCGACAGCCTACACGCTCCGTCCCATCCTCGCCACACGCGCTTTGACCGCAATCGGCGGGATGCACGCCCCTGCCGCGCCCGCTACATCTGCCGCCATGCTCTATCGCACCACCACGGACTCGCCCGTCGGCACGCTCACCCTGGTCGCCAGCGACGCGGGGCTGGTCGCCGTGCTGTGGCCCGACGACTCGCCCGGTCGCGTGCGCCTCGCCGCCGCCGAGGAGCGCGCCAACCATCCCGTGCTCGCCGCCGCTCGTACCCAGCTCGGCGAGTATTTCGCCGGCCGGCGCCGCGACTTCGACCTGCCGCTCGCGCCTGTCGGCACCGCCTTCCAGCGCGCCGTCTGGGCCGCGCTCGCCGCCATCCCGCACGGCGAGACGCGCAGCTACGGCGACATCGCCCGGGCGATTGGCCGCCCGACCGCGAGCCGCGCGGTCGGCGCCGCCAACGGGCGCAATCCGTTGTCGATCGTGGTGCCGTGCCACCGCGTGATCGGCGCTTCCGGCCAGCTCACCGGCTTCGCCGGCGGCCTGGCGGCCAAGCAACAACTGCTCGCGCACGAGCGACGTTAGCGATGGTTTTCAAACGCGCCTGCCTTCCCTAGAGGAAGGTCATGACCGACGATCGCACCGCCACCGAGACGCGCCACGACCAGTTCTCCGAGCGCGAGGCCCTGCTGTTCCACTCGGAGGGACGCCCCGGCAAGATCGAGATCATCGCCTCCAAACCCATGGCGACGCAGCGCGATCTCGCGCTCGCTTACTCGCCCGGCGTCGCGGTGCCGGTGCAGGCGATCGCCGACGATCCCGCCACTGCCTATGACTACACCGCCAAGGGTAATCTCGTCGCCGTCATCTCGAACGGCACCGCGATCCTCGGCATGGGCAATCTCGGCGCGCTTGCCTCCAAGCCGGTGATGGAGGGCAAGGCGGTGCTCTTCAAGCGCTTCGCCGACGTCGACTCGATCGACCTCGAGCTCAAGACCGAGGACGTCAACCGCTTCATCGACGCGGTCGAGCTGATGGAGCCGAGCTTCGGCGGCATCAACCTCGAGGACATCAAGGCGCCCGAGTGTTTCATCATCGAGCAGACGCTGCGCGAGCGGATGAACATCCCCGTCTTCCATGACGACCAGCACGGCACCGCGATCATCTGCGCCGCCGGCCTGATCAACGCCTGCCTCCTCACCGGACGCCAGCTCTCCTCGGTCAAGGTCGTCGTCAACGGCGCCGGCGCCGCCGCGATCGCCTGCACCGAGCTGATCAAGGCGATGGGCGTGCGCGCCGACAACGTGCTGATCTGCGACCGCACGGGCGTGATCTACCAGGGCCGCGACGACGTGAACCAGTGGCAGTCGGCACACGCCGCCAACACCGACCGCCGCACCCTTACCGAGGCGCTGCACGGTGCCGACGTGTTCCTCGGCCTCTCCGCCGCGGGCGCGCTCAAGCCGGAGATGGTCAAGGACATGGCGCCGGCGCCGATCATCTTCGCCATGGCCAACCCCGAGCCGGAGATCCGCCCCGAGCTCGCCAAGGCGGCGCGCCCCGACGCCATCGTGGCCACCGGCCGGTCGGACTATCCGAACCAGGTCAACAACGTGCTGGGCTTCCCCTTCATCTTCCGCGGCGCGCTCGACGTGCGCGCCACGGGGATCAACGACGAGATGAAGATCGCCGCCGCCAACGCCATCGCCGAGCTGGCGCGCGACCGCGTGCCCGAGGAGGTCGCCGCCGCCTATGGCACGCGCCATACCTTCGGCCCGGACTATATCATCCCCGCGCCGTTCGACCCGCGTCTGATGGAGATGGTGTCGGTCGCGGTCGCGCAGGCGGCGATGGACTCGGGCGTCGCCACCAAGCCGATCACCGACATGAACGCCTATCGCGAGGCGCTGCGCGCGCGGCTCAATCCCACCACCGCGGTGCTGAGCCTCGCCTATGAAGGTGCCAAGGCGAACCCCAAGCGCGTGCTCTTCGCCGAGGGCGAGGAAGAGGTGGTGCTGCGCGCCGCGATCGCCTTCAAGGAGGGCGGCTACGGCACCCCGGTACTGGTCGGGCGCGAGGACGTGTACGACAATCTCCGCGCGCTCGGGATCGAGAACCCCGAGGAATATGAGCTGCACAACAGCCGCGTCTCGCCGCTGGTGCCGAAGATGGTCGACTTCCTCTACCAGCGGCTTCAGCGCCGCGGCTTCCTGCGCCGCGAGGTGGAGCGGATGATCAACCAGGACCGCAACATCTTCGGCGCGGTGCTGCTTCAGCTCGGCGCCGCCGACGCGATGATCACCGGCGTCACCCGTCCGTGGGCACAGTCGATGCGCGAGATCAAGCGCGTGATCGATCCCGCGCCGGGCCGTACCGCTTTCGGCATCCACGTGCTGGTGGGCCAGTCACACACCGTCTTCATCGCCGACACGACGGTCAACGAGCGCCCCAACGCGGAGGAGCTGGCCGACATCGCCGAGCAGACCGCGACCGTGGCGCGCCAGATGGGGCACGAGCCGCGCGTCGCCTTCCTGAGCTATTCCACCTTCGGCAACCCGACCGGCCAGTGGCTCGACAACATCCGCGAGGCGGTCCACGTGCTCGACCAGCGCGCGGTGAGCTTCGAATATGAGGGCGAGATGGCGCCCGACGTCGCGCTCAACCCCAAGCAGCTGGCGAATTACCCCTTCGCGCGACTGTCGGGGCCGGCCAACATCCTCGTCATGCCCGGCCTGCAATCGGCCAACATCTCGGCCAAGCTGCTTCGCGAGCTCGGCGGCGACGACATGATCGGGCCGATGCTGGTGGGCATGGAGAAGCCGGTGCAGATCGCGCCGATGACCTCCACCGCGAGCGAGCTGGTGACGCTGGCGGTGCTCGCCGCGGGCGGCATCGCGCGCTGAGGCGCGGCGCCGGCGCGCGGCACGCGCCGGTGGCGGAGCCCACGAAGCGGCGCGTCGATCATGCTCGAGCGCCAGGAGACCGGTGCTGGCGCGATCCAGCTAGCGGTGCCGATCCGTGGGGGCGCGGCGCGTCGGAGCGACTCAACCTTCGCGCCGGATCGGTGCGCCCGGCTCCAACATGACTCAACGTTCGCGCCGTCGCGCGCGCGACCGGAGACACACATCAAGGGTCTGCCGCCGCAGCCTTTCGCCCGCGTAGCCCGCGCCGCGCCCTCGCGCGAATGTTGCGAATGTTGAGTCGCTGAGACGTTCGCGGCGACGCGCACGGCGATCGTCATGGTACCGGGCGCCGACGCACGCGCCGGCGATGAGACAGAGCGTCGATGCCCCTGCCACACCGCCATCGGCGTAGGACAGCCCGCTGCCGCCGATCGCGTCAGCTGCCGCTCTTCCTCCTTTTCTCGAACGTGCTCCTGCGACGGCCGGAGCGTCACGGCTTGCCCCTATGGCAGCAGCAGCGACCCGTCCCCGTAGCTGTAGAAGCGATACCCTCGCTCGATCGCATGAGCGTACGCCGCCTGCATCCGCTCCAGCCCCATCAGCGCCGAGACCAGCATGAACAGGGTCGAGCGCGGCAGATGGAAGTTGGTCATCAACCCGTCGACGCCGCGGAAGCGATAGCCCGGCGTGATGAAGATCGCGGTGTCGCCCTCGAACGGCCGGACGATCCTGTCCTCCCCCGCGGCGCTCTCGATCAGCCGCAGCGAAGTGGTGCCGACCGCGATCACGCGTCCGCCGCGCGCGCGCACCGCGTTGAGCCGGTCGGCGGTGGCCTGATCGATCCGGCCCCATTCGGCGTGCATCTTGTGGTCGGCGGTGTCCTCCGCCTTGACCGGCAGGAAGGTGCCCGCGCCGACGTGGAGCGTCAGCGTGGCATGCTCCACCCCCGCCGCGGCGAGCCGCTCGAGCAGCGCGGGTGTGAAGTGGAGCGCCGCGGTGGGCGCCGCCACCGCGCCGGGCTCGGCGGCGAACATCGTCTGGTAATCGTCGGCGTCGCGCGCGTCGGCGGCGCGCTTGCCCGCGATATAGGGCGGCAGCGGCATCCGCCCGGCGCGCTCGAGCAGCAGCTCGACCGGCTCGTCGCCGGCGAAGTCGAGCGCCCAGCTGCCGTCGTCCGCGCGGTCGCGCGCGGTGGCGCTCACGCCCGCGCCGAAGTCGATCGTGTCGCCGTCGCGCAGCCGCTTGGCGTTGCGAACGAAGGCGCGCCAGCGGCGCGACCCCTCGCGCTTGTGCAGCGTGGCGCCGATCCGGGCGTTGCCGCGCGCGCCCTCGAGCTGCGCGGGGATCACGCGGGTGTCGTTGAAGACGAGCAGGTCGCCCGCGCGCAGCACGTCGGGCAGGTCCGCGACGCTGCGGTCGTCGAGCCCGTCGCCGCGCACCACGAGCAGCCGCGCGGCGTCACGCGGGCTCGCCGGGCGCAGTGCGATCCGCTCGGGCGGGAGGTCGAAGTCGAAGAGGTCGACGTTCATCGGCGTCGCGCGCGCCGGCTCAGCGGCGGCGCGGCGCCGGCTTGGCGCGCGGCGCCGGCGCGGTGGTGGCGGCAGGCGGCGTCGCCGCGCCCGTGCCTGTCCCGGTTCCCGGCAGCGTCGGCGTGGTGCCCGGCAGCGTCGGCAGCGTCGCGGGCGCGGCGGCGGGCAGCGGCTGATAGGCCGGGGGGTTGTCCGAGGCGATATAGGCGTGGACGATCCGCGACGGGTTCGCCGGCGGCTCGCCGCGCTCGATCGCGTCGACGTAGTTCATCCCCGACATCACGCGGCCGAACACGGTGTACTTCTTGTCCAGCGAGAAGCGCGGCTGGAAGACGATATAGAACTGGCTGTTGGCGCTGTCCTCTTTCTCGGCGCGCGCGGCGGCGACCGAGCCGCGCACGTGCGGCAGATAGTTGAACTCGGCGGGCAGGTCGGGGAGCGTGCTGCCGCCGGTGCCGTCGCCCTTGGGGTCGCCGCCCTGCGCCATGAAGCCGTCGATGACGCGGTGGAACACGAGACCGTCGTAGAAATGCTGGCGGGTGAGCTGCTTGATCCGCTCGACCATCTTGGGCGCGACGTCCGGGCGCAGCGCGATCTCGACCCGCCCGCCGGTGGAGAGGTCGAGCAGCCAGATGTTGGTCTTGTCGCCCAGCGGCGGCGGCGCGAGCCGCTCCTGCGCCGCGGCGGGGGCGGCGGTGAGGACGACGGCGGCGAAAAGGGCGGACAGGAGGGCGGACGGGCGCATCGGTGCTTTCGGGTCTGTCGGGAGAGTGTCAGCGGCGGCGTCTAGACCAGATTCACGCTTGCGCCAAACTGAATGGGGATGGCGGGGGTGGCTGTGCCTGCGCGGGCTATGCCATCGTCATCCCCTTCCCTTCCGTCATCCCGGACTTGGTCCGGGATCCACTTCACCGCGTACCCAGGAACCGGAGAGTCTGCGGCACGGTGGATCCCGGACCAAGTCCGGGATGACGGAAGAAGAGGTCGAGATAATGAGAGAAGCGGTTGCGAGGGCGAGGAAGGTAGGATGACCCGCGCGGGCGCCCCTCACCCCCCGCGCCGCCCCACCAGCGCGACCCGCTCGACCACTTCCTGGCACACCGCGGCGGTGACGAACTTGCGGATGTCGCCGCCGAACAAAGCGATTTCCTTGACCAGCTTGGAGGCGATCGGCTGCAGCCCGACGTCGGCCATCAGGAAGACGGTCTCGATCCGGTCGTTGAGCTGCTGGTTCATCCCCGCCATCTGATATTCGTACTCGAAGTCGGCGACGGCGCGCAGCCCGCGCACGATCATGGTCGCGCCCTCGCGCTCGGCGAAGTCCATCAGCAGCGAGTCGAACTCGACCACATGGATCTCGCCGCCGATCGCGGTGACCTCGCGCTGCACCATCGCCATACGCTCGGCGACACTGAACATCGGCGACTTGCTGGGGTTGGTGGTGACGCCGATCACCAGCCGGTCGACCAATTTGGCACCGCGGCGGATGATGTCCATGTGGCCGAGCGTGATCGGATCGAACGTGCCCGGGTAGACGCCGACGCGCGCGCCCACGCCGCTCACCCGCGCCGCTCGGTGACGAAGCGAGCGATCGCGCGCAGCAGCTCGGCCTCCTCGCCGTAGCTGCGCAGGTGGTCGATCGCCTGCTCGACGAGCATCCGCGACTGCTGCTTGGCACGCTCGACGCCCAGCAGCGAGACGAACGTCTCCTTGCCCGCCTCGCCGTCCTTGCGCAGCTTCTTGCCGGCGAGCTGCTCGTCGCCCTCGACGTCGAGCAGGTCGTCGACGATCTGGAAGGCGAGTCCGAGGTCGTGCGCGTAGCCGCGCAGGTGGCGGCGCCCCTCGGGCGGGACGCGGCCGAGGATCGCACCCGCCTCCACCGCCGCGCCGATCAGCGCGCCGGTCTTCATCTGCTGGAGCCGCGTGACGGTGCCGAGGTCGAAGGCGGCGCCGTCGGCCTTGAGGTCCATCGCCTGCCCGCCCGCCATGCCGCTCGGCCCCGAGGCGCGCGCGAGGTCGGCGACCAGCTCGGCGCGGACGAAGGGGTCGGCATGGGTAGCGGGATCGGCGAGCACCTCGAAGGCGAGCGCGTGGAGGCAGTCGCCCGCCAGGATCGCGGTAGCCTCGTCGAACGCCTTGTGGACAGTCGCCTTGCCGTGGCGCAGGTCGTCGTCGTCCATCGCCGGCAGGTCGTCGTGGATCAGCGAGTAGGCGTGGATCGCCTCGAGCGCGACCGCGGCGCGCGCGGCGCCGTCGCGCGCCACGTCGAACAGCCGCGCGGTGGCGAACACCAGCAGCGGGCGCAGCCGCTTGCCGCCGCCGATCGTGGCGTGGCGCATCGCGCGGTAGAGATCGGCGCGGGGATCGTCGGGCACCGGAAGCAGCGCGTCGAAGCGACGGTCCATCTCGGCCGCGACTTCCTTGAGCGCGGCCTGGAGCTTGGGCGACGCGGTGGCGGTGATGGTCATCCCGCGGCGAAGGGCTCGGTGGCGGCGGGGCGGCCGTCGGCGCCGAGCCGGATCGCCTCGATCCGCGCCTGCGCGGCGTCGAGCCGGTCGGCACAGCGCTGCCGCAGCGCGCTGCCGCGCTCGTAGAGCCGGATCGCCTCCTCCAGCGGGGTATCGCCCGACTCGAGCCGGGCGACGATCGTCTCCAGCTCGCGTAGGCCGGCCTCGAACGACAGCGTCTCGATGTCCTGCTCCATCAGCCGGCTATGCGATGGGGGGTGCGCTGGGTCAAGGCGATGGGGGCGGTGGCGACGACGGCGCTCACCTCTCCTTCCTTCGTCGTCCTGAGCTTGTCTCAGGATCCACCGTGCCGCTCATGCAACGGCCAGTGGCGCAAGCGGACGGGTGGATCCTGAAACGAGTTCAGGATGACGGACGTGGAGGCGGGTAGTTCTCGAGCCTTCGATGCCTCCGCGCCACCGACCCGTTCGTGCTGAGGAGGCACTGAGCTCGTCGACGTGCCGTCTCGAAGCACGCGGCGCCCGGGTACGTGGCCACGCTTCGAGACGAGGCTTCGACGAGCTCAGCCTCTCCTCAGCACGAACGGGAAGGAGGCGAGCCGGTAGCGCGCTACCGCCGCCACTTCTCCACCGCGGCCGCATACGCCCCCGCCGCCTGCTCGCGCGCCGCCTCTAGCTTCGCTCGTTCCCGCTCGTGCCGGCGACCGGCCTCACGGCGCTCGCGGTCGAGCGCGGCCTGGCGCTCGGCCAGCGCCTTCTCCTCGTCGCGGCGGCGCGCGTCCTCCTGCTCGAGCGCCTTCTCGGCCGCCTCCATCTCGGCGCGGCTCGGGCGTGGGACGGGCGGCTTCGTCGAAGGCTTGGATTGCGCGGTCCTCGACCGCGGCGCTTCCTCTTCCTCCGCCGCCCTGCGCGCGCGCTTCGGCCGGTCCGGCGGTAACGCCGCGAGTTGCTCGGCCGCGCTGCCGCGCGAGCGCCGCACCACCTCGCCCGGGCGTGCCAGCGGCTCCGCCATCAATGCAGCGTCGGTCACCTCCTCCGCGACGCCGCGCGCGAACAGGTCGGCGTCGGCGCCCCAGGCGGCTAGCGCGGCCCTGCGACTCGGCGCCGCGACATAGGCGTCGTGGAAGCCGGCAGGCGTGCGGAACACCTTGAGCTTGCGCGCCATTCTCCCGCCTCTCCGGGCGACCCCGCGCCCCCGGCCACAATCGCTTACGGAGACACGCCGTTCCACCCTTCCCCGCCCGGTCCCCCGCTGCTATCGCCCGCGGCGATCGAGAGTTTCGCCCGCACCCGCGCGCACGCGGCCGTGCCGCATCGCCGCGGGCGCGAGGCTCCCACGAGGAAGGACAGCTGCCCATGACGGCCATCGGCCACGACACGCTCAACGCCCGCACCACGCTGACGGCCGGGGGCAAGACCTACGACTATTTCGCGCTGAAGGCGGCGGAAGCGAAGTTCGGCGACATCTCGCGCCTGCCCTTCTCGATGAAGGTGCTGCTGGAGAACATGCTGCGCTTCGAGGACGGCGTGACCGTGACCGAGGCGGACGTGAAAGCGATCGTCGACTGGCAGCAGGAGCGCCGCAGCGACCGCGAGATCCAGTATCGCCCCGCGCGCGTGCTGATGCAGGACTTCACCGGCGTGCCCTGCGTGGTCGACCTCGCCGCGATGCGCGACGCGATCACCAAGCTCGGCGGCGACGCCGCCAAGATCAACCCGCAGGTGCCCGTCCACCTCGTCATCGACCACTCGGTGATGGTCGACGAGTTCGGGACGCCCAAGGCGTTCGAGGACAATGTCGATCTCGAATATGCGCGCAACGCCGAGCGCTACGAGTTCCTGAAGTGGGGCTCCAAGGCGCTCGACAATTTCAAGGTGGTGCCGCCGGGCACCGGCATCTGCCACCAGGTCAACCTGGAATATATCGGCCACGCGGTGTGGGCGTCGGAGGAGACGGGTGACCACGCCAAGAGCGGCGCGACGATCGCCTATCCCGACACGTTGGTGGGCACCGACAGCCACACCACGATGATCAACGGCCTGGGCGTGCTCGGCTGGGGCGTCGGCGGGATCGAGGCCGAGGCGGCGATGCTCGGCCAGCCCGTCTCGATGCTGATCCCCGAGGTGGTCGGCTTCAAGCTGACCGGTTCCCTGCGCGAGGGCATCACCGCGACCGACCTGGTGCTGACCGTCACGCAGATGCTGCGCGCCAAGGGCGTGGTCGGCCGCTTCGTCGAGTTCTACGGCCCCGGGCTCGACCAGATGACGCTCGCCGACCGCGCGACGATCGCCAACATGGCGCCCGAGTACGGCGCGACCTGCGGCTTCTTCCCGGTCGACGACAAGACGATGGACTATATGCGCCTGACCGGCCGTCCCGACGAGGTGGTCGCGCTGACCGAGGCCTATGCCAAGGCGCAGGGCATGTGGCGCTATGCCGACAGCCCCGATCCCGTCTTCACCGACACGCTCGAGCTCGACATGGGCACCGTGGTGCCGTCGCTCGCCGGGCCGAAGCGCCCGCAGGACAAGGTCAGCCTCGACACCGTCGACGAGGTGTTCAACGGCGACCTGTTCAAGCTCTACCACAAGGAAAAGCCGACGCGCGTCGCGGTCGACGAGCGCGGCCATGACATCGGCGACGGCGACGTGGTGATCGCGGCGATCACCAGCTGCACCAACACCTCCAACCCCTCGGTGCTGGTCGCCGCCGGGCTGGTGGCGCGCAAGGCGCGCGAGAAGGGCCTCGCGCCCAAGCCCTGGGTCAAGACCAGCCTCGCGCCGGGTTCGCAGGTGGTCACCGACTATCTCGACAAGGCCGGGCTGTCCGAGGACCTCGACGCGATCGGCTTCAACCTGGTCGGCTATGGCTGCACCACCTGCATCGGCAACTCGGGCCCGCTCGCCGCGCCGATCAGCAAGGCGATCAACGAGAACGACCTGGTCGCCGCCTCGGTGCTGTCGGGCAACCGCAACTTCGAGGGCCGCGTCTCGCCCGACGTGCGCGCCAACTTCCTCGCCTCGCCGCCGCTGGTGGTCGCCTATGCGCTCAAGGGCACGGTGACGACCGACATGAACGAGACGCCGATCGGCCAGGGCAAGGACGGCGGCGACGTCTACCTGCGCGACATCTGGCCGACCAACCAGGAGGTCGCCGACCTCATGGCGGCGAACATCGACGACGGCATGTTCCGCGCGCGCTACGGCAACGTCTACGCCGGCGACAGCAAGTGGCAGGCGATCGACGTCACCGGCTCGGACACGTACAGCTGGCGCGCCGGCTCGACCTATGTCGCCAACCCGCCCTATTTCGAGGGCATGGAGATGACGCCCAAGCCGACGACCGACATCGTCGACGCCAAGCCGCTGGCGATCCTGGGCGACTCGATCACCACCGACCACATCTCGCCGGCCGGCTCGATCAAGGCCGACAGCCCGGCGGGGACGTGGCTGCAGGAGCACCAGGTCTCGCGCCAGGACTTCAACAGCTACGGCGCGCGCCGCGGCCATCACGAGGTGATGATGCGCGGCACCTTCGCCAACATTCGCATCAAGAACGAGATGGTGCCGGGCGTCGAGGGCGGGATGAGCCGCTACGACGGCGAGGTCATGCCGATCTACGACGCGGCGATGCGTCACAAGGCCGACGGCACGCCGCTGGTGGTGGTCGCGGGCAAGGAGTACGGCACGGGTTCGTCGCGCGACTGGGCGGCGAAGGGCACCAACCTGCTCGGCGTGCGCGCGGTGATCGCGGAGAGCTTCGAGCGCATCCACCGCTCGAACCTGGTCGGCATGGGCGTGCTGCCGCTGCAGTTCGCCGAGGGCGTGTCGCGCCAGTCGCTCGGGCTGACCGGCGACGAGACCTTCACGATCGAGAACGTGGCAGGCCTGCGCCCGCGCCAGAACGTGACCGTGACGCTGAAGCGCGCCGACGGCTCGACCGAGACGTTCGCGACGCGCTGCCGGATCGATACCGTCAACGAGCTGGAATATTTCCTCAACGGCGGCATCCTCCAGTACGTGCTGCGCAAGCTCGCCGCCTGAGCCTGCCGCCCGTGAGGGGATGAGAGAGGGAGGGTTCCGCGAGGGGCCCTCCCTTTTTCTATGGGAAGTGTGCCGCGGTTCCTTACCGACGCGCGCCGCGCGCTCCCGTCGGGCGTCAGGGGCGTGTGCCGCGGCTCCCCCACCATCGCCGTCATCCTGAACTCGTTTCAGGATCCACTGTGCCGCATGCACGGCGCCGGCGGCGCAAGCGGACGGGTGGATCCTGAAACGGGTTCAGGATGACGCTAGAATGAGGGGCGGACCAAGCCGCGCCAGTCGCACCCTTGCCGCCTCATCGTACCAGCCTCAGGCCGACATTGATGCCGCCGCGACGTAGGTTGATGACATCGGGCGCCGCCGCGAAAAATACTTGCGCCCCTTCTCAACCACTTCCATCTCCTAACCTGGCGCAAGCCCGCCCCGCGCCGGATCGTGCTTCGTGACAGAACGTTGCCCGCGAACCCTCCCGCGGAGCATCCGTCGCATGGCCACGCTCGCCCCCACCCGCCCGGCGCCGCCGGCGGCTGCACCGCACCCGCCGGGGCGCGCGCTGGACGCGCTCAACTTCTTCCTCGCCGACGTGCGCGACGGGCTCGGGCCGTATCTCGCCATCTACCTCGTCGCGGTGCGCGGGCCGACGCACGGGTGGAACGAGGCTACCGCCGGGCTGGTGCTCACCATCGCCGGGATCGTCGGCCTGCTCGCGCAGACCCCGGCGGGCTGGCTGATCGACCGCTCGACACGCAAGCCCGCGATCGTCATCGCCGCCGCGCTGGTGGTGACGCTCGGCAGCGTGTCGCTCCCCTTCGTCCACGGCTTCGGCCCGGTGGTGGTGACCCAGTCGCTCGCCGCCGCGGCGGGCGCGCTGTTCGCGCCGGCGATCGCCGCGATCACGCTGGGCCTGTTCGGCGCGCGCGCTTTCTCCGCGCGAGTCGGGCGCAACGAGGCGTTCAACCATGCCGGCAACGCGGTCTCGGCCGCGCTGGCGGGGGTGCTGGCGTGGCGCTTCGGGCCGGTCGTGGTCTTCTACCTGATGGCAGGGCTGACCGTGGCGAGCGTCTTCGCCGCGCTGCGCATCGACCCGCGCCAGATCGACGACGAGGTCGCCCGCGGGCTCGACTGCGCGCCCGACGCGCCCGACGCCGACTGTGACCCGTCGCCCGGCTGGCGCGTGCTGCTCGAGCAGAGGGCGCTGCTGCTGTTCGCCGCGCTCGCTTTCCTGTTCCACCTCGCCAATGCCGCGATGCTGACCTCGGTGAGCCAGCTGCTCGCGCGCACCGTGGGAAAGGACCAGGCGACCTCGCTCACCGCCGCCTGCATCGTCGCGGCACAGCTGGTGATGGTGCCGATGGCCCTGCTGGTCGGACGCAAGGCCGACGCATGGGGACGCAAGCCGCTGTTCCTCGCGGGCTTCGCGGTGCTGGCGGCGCGCGGGGCGCTCTACACCGTGTCGAACGATCCGTGGTGGCTGGTGGCGGTACAGGCGCTCGATGGCGTCGGCGCGGGGATCTTCGGCGCGCTCTTCCCGATCGTCATCGCCGACCTGACGCGCGGCAGCGGGCGCTTCAACGTCGCGCAGGGTGCGGTGGCGACCGCGCAGGGGCTCGGCGCGGCGCTGAGCGCGACGCTGGCGGGGACGATCATCGTCGGCGCGGGCTATGCGCCGACCTTCCTCACGCTCGCGGCGATCGCGGGCGGCGGCCTCGCGCTCTACGCCCTGGCCATGCCCGAGACCCGCGATCGAACTAGCTGATCGAGAGCAAGTTACTGGATCGCAACGGAACTTTGCCACGCGCCCACCGCTCTCGCGGGAGTTGGACGTGGGAGAGACGATGATGATGGCTACTACCCGCCTGCTGCTCGGCGCCGCCTTGTTCGCCGCGCCGGTGATCGCCAGCGCGCAGACACCGCCGCCGCCGCCGCCGGCCGAGGCGAAGACGACCGCCGACGCCTATGTCGCGGCGGCGGGCAAGAGCGACCTGTACGAGATCAACTCGAGCCAGATCGTGTTGCAGAAGTCGCAGAACGCGGGCGTGAAGAAGTTCGCGCAGATGATGATCGACCATCATCAGAAGACCACCGCGGCGACGGTGAAGGCGGCGCAGAAGGCCGGGCTCAACCCGCCGCCGCCCGCGCTCGACCCGGGCGCGACCGCCTCGATCAACGAGTTGCAGGCAGCCTCGCCCGCTGACATCGACCGGCTGTATCTCGGCCAGCAGCTGCCCGCGCACCAGGCCGCGCTCGACCTGCACCAGAGCTATGCCTCGGGTGGCGACAAGGCGCCGCTCAAGGCCTCGGCCAAGGCGGCGGTGCCGATCGTCAAGCGTCACATCGCGGAGGCGACCAAGTTGCAGGGCGGCTCGGGCGCTGCGGGGATGTGAGGAAAGGGGCTCACGCCACGGCGTGCAGTATGCCGAGTGACATGGGAGCTGCTCGCGCCGAGATCAGGGTGGCGTGCCCCGGCGCAAACCGGGGCCCCGTCGGGAGAGCGGCGGTGTGTTTCGCCAGCGTTCCCCAGCTGGGCCCGGCCTTCGCCGGGGAACAGCAGTGGTTAGGAGCCTCCGCTTATCGCCCTTCTTCGCGTCGTCGCGGCTTCGCGTGAACTACGCTACACCGCCGCTGCGATCGCCGCGCGGCGGCGTCCCCACAGCAGATAGACCGCCAGCCCGAACAGATTCCACAGTAGGAAGTACAGCTGCGTCCGCTGCGGCAGGCTGAAGAACAGATAGGCGCAGCCCAGCACTCCGATCGCGCCCACCAGCGGCGCGGCGGGCGTACGGAAGCGCCGCTCCGCCTCGGGCGCGCGTCGCCGCATCACCAGCATGCACACGCACACCGCGACGAAGGCGGCGAGCGTCCCCGCGTTGGCGAGCGCGGCGATGGCGTCGATCGGCATCACTCCCGCGATCACCGCGACCAGCACCGCGGTCAGCATGGTGATCCGCACCGGCGTACCGCGCCTCGACACCTTGGCGAGCGCCTGCGGCAGCAGCCCGTCGCGCGCCATCACGAAGAAGATGCGGCTCTGCCCGAATAGGAAGCCGAGCAGCACCGTCGGCAGCGCGATCACCGCGCTCGCGGCGAGGAAGGTGGCGAAGCCGGGGCGGCCGATCCCGCGCAGGATCAGAGCGAGCGGCTCGGGCGAGTCGGCGAAGCGCGTGAAGTGCAGCGCGCCCACCGCCGCGACCGCCACGCCCATGTAGATCACGACGCATGCCAGCATCGAGCCGACGATGCCGATCGACAGGTCACGCCCCGGGTTCTTGGTCTCCTCCGCCGCGGTGGAGATGGCGTCGAAGCCGTAGAAGGCGAAGAAGATGATCGCCGCCGCCGCCATCACGCCGCGCTCGCCGCCGTCAGCGCTCACCGACTTGGCGAAGCCGTAGGGCATGAACGGCTCGAGATTGGCGGCGTCGAAATGCGGCATCGCCACTGCGACGAACACCGCGAGCGCGACCAGCTTGATCCCGACCAGCACCGCGTTGAGCGTCGCGCTCTCCTTGGTGCCGAGCGACAGCAGCCCAGCGACCACCGCGATGATGAAGACCGCGGGCAGGTTGACCACGCCGCCGAGCTCCGGCCCCTGGGTGAGCGCGGCGGGGAAGCCGAGCGGGGTGAGCAGCGCCGAGGCATAGCCCGACCAGCCCACCGCCACGGTCGACACCACCAGGGAATATTCGAGGATCAGCGACCAGCCGATCACCCAGGCGATCACCTCGCCCAGCACGACATAGCTGTAGGTATAGGCGCTGCCCGAGGCGGGGATCATCGTCGCCATCTCGGCGTAAGCGAGCGCCGCGCAGGCGCAGATCGCGCCGGCGATGACGAAGGAGAGGATCACCGCCGGCCCGGCGCGCTCGGCGCCGACGCCGATCAAGGTCAGGATGCCGGTGCCGACGATCGCGCCGACGCCGAGCGCGACGAGGTGCGGCCAGGACAAGGTGCGCGCGAGCACGGTGCCGCCGCGGTGATCGATCGCGACCGGCTTGCGCCGGAACAATGTGGACATGAACCCTCCCTCTCGTGCGCCGAGCCGTAACAGACGCAACGACCAGGAGGGAAGCGTCGCGGATGCCTCCGCGGTGCGCCAGCCGGGTGGCGACCCGGCACGGTGGCTCACTGACCCAGCGGCGTTCTCAGCAAGGTGCGCGGGCTCCTGGTGCACATCCGCGCGCCGACCACCTGGCATTGGCCACCGGTCGTGTTGAGCGCGCGCGTCTTGCCGTCCTCGACGCTCGCGTCGCTTTGAACGCGAAAGCGCGCCGCGCGGTCGACCGGTTCGGTCGGCTCGGGTGAGAGCCGGTGGCGTGCGGTGCTGAGCAGGGAGCCGGGCGCTGGATCGGCGGCCTGAGCAGCGGCGAGGAGCAGGAGTGCCGGGACCATATGCTTCCCCTTCTGTTCATCGACTCGGTCACCTGGCCGAGTTGCGACGGGAGCAACCTAGTCTGCCGCGGCACGGCCGCCCAGCCGCGCCACGCCCAGCCGCGGCAGCTCGATCGCGGGGCAACGGTCCATGACCACCTTCAGCCCGGCTGCCTCGGCGCGCGCGGCGGCGGCCTGATCGATCACGCCGAGCTGGAGCCACACCGACTTTGCGCCGATCGCGATCGCCTGGTCGACGACCTCCCCTGCCGCCGAGGAGCGGCGGAAGATGTCGACCATGTCGATCGGGTCGCCGAGCTGCGCGAGCTCGCGGAAGACGAACTCGCCGTGAATATGCTCGCCGGTGAGCTGCGGGTTGACCGGGATGACGCGGTAACCGTGCGCCTGGAGCGTCTTCATCACGCCGTTGGAGGGGCGGTCCGGCCGGTCCGACGCGCCGACCAGCGCGATCGTGCGGGTCTGCTCCAGCAACTCGCGGATGTCGTCGTCTGCGGTCAGCGGCATCGGCGCTCTCCTTCGTCGCGGCGCGCATGGCGCGCGTCGGTGAACGAACGAGCGGCTCGGGCGCGGGTTGCGCGCCGGTCGAGTGGGGCCGGACCGATCCCGTGATCCGGACAAACCTCGCTCAGCTCCCCCTCAGCCACGCCGCCACCTGCGCCGCGATCGGCGCGAAGACGCGGTCGTCGTCGCGCGCCGCCGGGGGCTCGCCCGCGTCGGAGGCGACTCGGATCGCGAAGTCGAGTGGCACGCGACCCAGGAACGCGATTCCCGCCTCGCGCGCCGCCGCCTCGGCGCCGCCGCGACCGAACGGGTCGGACAACTCGCCGCAATGCGGGCAGGCATAGCCGGCCATGTTCTCGACCAGCCCGATGATCGGCACGCCCGCCTTCTGGAAGAGGTCGATCGCGCGCCGCGCGTCGATCAGCGCGAGGTCCTGCGGCGTGGAGACGATCACCGCGCCGGCGGGGCGATGCTTCTGCACCATGGTAAGCTGGACGTCGCCGGTCCCGGGCGGCAGGTCGACCACCAGCGTGTCGGTGAGCCCCCAGTCGGCGTCCACCAGCTGCCCCAGCGCGCCCGCGGTCATCGGCCCGCGCCACGCGATCGCGCGGCCGGGCTCGACCAACTGCCCCATCGACAGCAGCGGCACGCCGTACGGCGTCGCCACCGGCAGCAGCACCTTGTCGCGCGCCTCGGGTCGGGTGCCCTCCACCGCCATCAGCCGCGGCTGCGATGGGCCGTAGATGTCCGCGTCGACCAGCCCCGTCCGCCGCCCCGCCCGGGCCAGCGCGATCGCGAGATTGGCCGAGAGCGTCGACTTGCCCACCCCGCCCTTGCCGCTCGCCACCGCGACCAGCCGACGCTGCGCCCGCTCCGCGGTGACCACGGTGCGCACCTCACGGCCCGGCCGCGCCGCCGCCATGCGCACCGCCGCCTCCAGCGCGTCGCGCGCCGGCGCGTCGAGCCCGCTGGCGTCGATCACCACGCCGATCCGCTGTCCTTCGACCCGCACCGTCGCGCGCTCGCCCGCGACCGCGCGGACCGCCTGCCTGACCTCATTCTCGTCCATGGACATGATCCGTTACGCCTCGTGTCGCGGCTTGCCACTGTTTTTCGGCCGATCCGCACTTATAAAGGCGGGATGATCATCTCGCGACGCTGGCTTCGGCGCCCCATTCCCCTCGCCGCACAGAGTAACGGACCCTGGGGGAACGACGACAATGTCGGTCCGCGCAACCCTTGGTCGGTACCGCCCGGCGCGAAGCGCGGCGGCGCCAAGCCGACCGCGCTCGACGAATTCATCCGCCGCGCGCGCGGCGGCGGTGGCGGTGGTGGCGGCGAGGGCGGCGGCGGGCCGCAGCTGCCGCTCGGCGCCAACGCGCGGATGCTGTGGCTGCTCGGCGTGGCCGTGCTGGTGGCGATCTGGCTGGTGCTCACCTCGATCCACCAGATCGGGCCGCAGCAGCGCGGCGTGGTCACCTATTTCGGGCGTTACTCGGGGATGCTCGAGCCGGGCATCCGCGTCACCCTGCCCGCGCCGATCGTCAACGTCACCAAGGTGGACGTCGAGCAGGTTCGCACCGACGAGTTCCCGCGCGATGGCGGTGAGACGGTGCTGACCGGTGACCAGAACATCATCGATCTCGCCTATACGGTGCGCTGGCGCGTCTCGGACGCGCGCAACTACGTGTTCGAGATCAAGGACCCGCAGGAGACCGTGCGCGCCACCGCGGAGAGCGCGATGCGCTCGGTGCTGGCCACCACCACGCTCAACCAGGCGATCGGCGCGGGGCGGACCGAGATCGAGGCGCGCGTCGCCGAGACGATGCAGCAGATCCTCACCAGCTACCAGGCGGGCGTGCAGGTCCAGGGCGTGTCGATCAAGCAGGCCGCGCCGCCGTCGCAGCTCGCCGACGACTTCAACGCGGTGACCGCGGCGCAGCAGGAGGCGGTGGGCAACCTCAACAACGCGCGCTCCTACTCGCAGCAGGTGATCGCGCGCGCGCAGGGCGAGGCCTCGGCGTTCGACCAGGTGTACGAGCAGTATCGCCTCGCCCCCGAGGTGACTCGCCGCCGCATGTATTACGAGACGATGGAGGCCGTGCTGGCCAAGACCGACAAGACGATCGTCGAGACCCCAGGCGTGACGCCGTATCTGCCGCTCGACCGCGGCCGCCGCTTGCAGGAGCCGAACGCGACCTCGTCCGGCACCGCCCCGGCGCAGCCGAGCAGCGGGGGGGCGCGCTGATGCCCGTCTGGCTCCGCAATCCCGTCGCCGCCGGCCTGCTCGCGCTGGCGCTGGTGATCGTCGCCGCGGCGACCTTCGCGATCGTCCCCGAGACGCAGCAGGCGGTGGTGCTTCGGCTCAACAATCCGGTGCGCCTGATCAACCAGTGGCAGCCGGGCCAGTCGATCGGCCGCACCGGCGCCGGCGTGATCGCGCGCATCCCCTTCGTCGACAAGATCGTCTGGGTCGACAAGCGCGTGCTCGACGCCGATCTCGACAACACGTTGGTGCTCTCGACCGACCAGCTGCGGCTCAACGTCGACGCCTTCGCGCGCTTCCGCATCGTCGACCCGCTGCGCGCCGTGACCTCGACCGGCAGCACCTCGAACACGGAGGAGCGGGTTGCCGACCAGCTCCGTCCGCTGCTCGGCACCGCGCTGCGCAACGAGCTCGGCAAGGTGCCGTTCGCGACCCTGCTCAGCCCCGAGCGCGGGCGCGTGATGGACGAGATCCAGGAATCGCTCGGCCGCTCGGCCAAGCAGTACGGCGCCGAGATCGTCGACGTGCGGATCAAGCACGCCGACCTGCCCGACGGCAGCCCGCTGGAGAGCGCGCTCCAACGCATGCGCACCGCGCGCCAGCAGGAGGCCAACACGATCCGCGCGCAGGGGCAGAAGCAGGCGCAGATCGTCCGTGCCGAGGCCGACGCGCAGGCGGCGCGGATCTATGCCGACGCCTTCAGCAAGGACGCGGACTTCTACGATTTCTACCGCGCCATGCAGAGCTACCGCCACACCTTCGGTGCGGACGGCGGCCAGCCGCCCGAGGGCAGCACCAACATCATCATGAGCCCGAACAACGGCTATCTGCGCGAGTTCGAGGGCGGGCGGCGATAGAACCCGCGGCGATGTCGCGCGTTCATATTCAATCGACGTTCATCGCTTGTTCGGCACAGGACGTGGCGTTCCCGCTTTATTCGACAGGGTGATTCAGAGGACATGAAGAAAGTGCGTTACGCCTACGCCCTCACCGGCGCCCTTCTCCTCGGCGGCACCGCGGCGTCGCTGACGCTGCAGAACCCCGCGACCGCGCAGGTCGCGCAGAACGAGCCGGGCGCGATCAGCGCCTCCGCTCCGCGCGCGGGCGCGCCGATGAGCTTCGCCGATCTCGTGGCGAAGTTGCAGCCGGCGGTGGTCAACATCTCGACAACGCAGAAGGTGACCGTCCAGCAATCGGCCAACCCGTTCGCGGGCACGCCGTTCGGCGACCTGTTCGGCCAGTTCGGCGGTGGCGGCGGCGGCGCGCCGGTGACGCGCGAGGGCACCTCGCTCGGCTCAGGCTTCCTGATCTCGGCCGACGGCTATGTCGTGACCAACAACCACGTGATCGCTCCGGCCTCGCGCGGCGCCACGGTGGAGTCGATCACGGTGACCTTGCAGGACCGCAAGGAATATACCGCCAAGCTCGTCGGCCGCGACCCGACCAGCGATCTCGCGGTGCTCAAGATCACCTCGCCGACGCCGCTGCCGTTCGTCCGCCTGGGCGACTCGAGCCGCGCGC
Source organism: Sphingomonas citri (assembly GCF_019429485.1). Taxonomy (GTDB): domain Bacteria; phylum Pseudomonadota; class Alphaproteobacteria; order Sphingomonadales; family Sphingomonadaceae; genus Sphingomonas; species Sphingomonas citri. The sequence continues at coordinate 935,224 of NZ_JAHXZN010000001.1, forward strand.
GGGTCGGCGACTGGGTGGTGGCGATCGGCCAGCCGTTCGGCCTCGGTGGCACCGTGACCGCGGGGATCGTCTCGGCGGTGCACCGCGCCACCGGGGGCGGTCCGTTCGACACGTTCATCCAGACCGATGCCGCGATCAACCAGGGCAATTCCGGCGGCCCGATGTTCAACCTCAACGGCGAGGTGATCGGCATCAACAGCCAGATCTACTCGCAGTCGGGCGGCAATATCGGCATCGGCTTCGCCATCCCGACGACCGAGGCCAAGCCGATCATCGACACGCTGGTGAAGGGCCAGGCGATCAAGCGCGGCTATCTCGGCGTCAGCATCCAGGCGGTCAACGCCGACATGGCCTCGGCGCTCGGCCTGCCGAAGGACTCCGGCGAGATCGTCGGCCGCGTCGAGCCGGGTGGCCCCGGCGCCAAGGCGGGGCTGCGCGCGGGCGACGTCGTGACCGCGATCAACGGCCAGGCGGTGACACCGGAGAAGACCCTCTCCTACCTCGTCGCCAACGCCGCGCCGGGCTCGACGATCAAGCTCGACGTCATTCGCGACGGCAAGCGCCAGTCGCTCAATGCCACCGTGGGGACGCGCCCGTCCGAGGACCAGATGGCGGCGCTGACCGGCGGCGGCGGTGACGACGACGACAGCTTCGGCGGCGACGACGATGGCCAGCAGACCGCGCCGGCGTCGAGCTCGCTCGGCATCACGGTGCAGCCGCTGACCCCGCAGATCGCGCGCTCGATCGGGGTCGACTCGACCGTGCAGGGCGTGGTGGTCGCGGCGACCGACCCGTCGAGCGACGCGGCACAGAAGCTGCGCCGCGGCGACGTGATCTCCTCGGTCAACTCGCAGCCGGTGCGCAGCGCGGCCGAGGTCGCGCGCGTCGTGGCGGCGGCGAAGGCGGCGGGGCGGCCGCAGGTGCTGCTTAATGTCACCCGCGGGCGCCAGGTCGGCGGCTTCGTGGCGGTGAAGATCAAGTAGGCCGGGCCTGACCGGCAGGGTAGAAGGGCCGCCGCGCCGAAGGGTGCGGCGGCCCTTCTCGTGTTCGCGGACGAGGAGGGCGGGACGACGACAGGCCTTTGTGTCGCCGACATGCGTCACGCGCCGGCGCGAGGATTGCCGCAGCACTCTCAATTCGGGCGCCCGCTTCATTGCACCGCCCATGTCTACGCCTTGCACCCCCGCCCCGGCGGTCATTCCCGCGACGGCGGGAATCCAGACGCGTCAACTTCTCGGCTTTGTCGCGGACGTCCGCGTTTCTGGATCCCCGCCTTCGCGGGGATAACGAAGTAGGAGGCGCGCTGAACGCTGTGTGCCGGTGACGCTTTGCTGTGTGAAATGCGACGATACGATCAGGTCGCCACGCTCGCCCCAGATCGGACAACGCCTCCCCCCGTGACGCCGTCCGCGCCGCGTCCTATGACATAGGTGAGCGGCAACAGCGGCAGGAGCGACGACCTTGGCGGACGGCATCTTCATCGGCGCGAACGCGGGCGGCGCGCAGCCGCAGTGGCTCCAGCTCGCGCGCGCCAATCGGCACGGCCTGATCGCGGGCGCGACCGGCACCGGCAAGACCGTCACGCTGCAGGGCATCGTCGAGGGCTTCTCGCGCGCCGGCGTCGCCTGCTTCGTCGCCGACGTGAAGGGCGATCTCTCCGGCCTCGCCATGCCCGGCGCGGCGACCGCCAAGACTCACGCCGCCTTCGCCGCGCGCGCCGCCGAGATCGGGCTGACCGACTGGTCCTACGCCGCCTGTCCGGTGCAGTTCTGGGACCTGTTCGGCGAGCAGGGCCATCCGGTGCGCACCACGGTGAGCGAGATGGGGCCGCTGCTGCTCGCGCGGCTGATGGGGCTCAACGAGGTGCAGGAGGGCGTGCTGACGATCGCCTTCCAGCTCGCCGACGAGGAGCATCTACTGCTGCTCGACCTCGACGATCTCCAGGCGGTGCTGGCGCATTGCGCCGAGCGCGCCCAGGAGCTGACGGCGCGCTGGGGCAATGTTTCCAAACAGTCGGTCGGCGCGATCCAGCGCTCGTTGCTCCAGCTGCGCAGCCAGGGCGCGACGCATTTCTTCGGCGAACCCGCGCTCGAGCTGGGCGACCTGCTCGGCCACGACGACCAGGGCCAGGGCCTCGTCAACGTGCTCGCCGCCGACAAATTGATGGCGGCGCCGCGGCTCTACTCCACCTTCCTGCTGTGGCTGCTGAGCGAATTGTTCGAGCAGCTGCCCGAGGTGGGGGATCTCGACATACCCAAATTGTGCTTCTTCTTCGACGAGGCTCATCTGCTCTTCGACGACGCGCCCGACGCGCTGCTCGACAAGATCGAGCAGGTGGTGCGGCTGATCCGCTCCAAGGGCGTGGGCGTCTATTTCATCACGCAGAATCCGATCGACATCCCCGACAAGGTCGCGGGCCAGCTCGGCAACCGCGTGCAGCACAAGCTCAACGCCTTCACCCCGCGTGACCAGAAGGCGGTGCAGGCGGCGGCGCAGACCTTCCGCGCCAATCCCGGGATCGATGTCGCGGCGGCGATCACGGAGCTCAAGACGGGCGAGGCGCTGGTGTCGCTGCTCCAGGCCGACGGCTCACCCAGCCCGGTCGAGCGAACGCTGGTACGGCCGCCGGCGAGCCGCGTCGGGCCGGTGACGCCCGAGGAGCGCAAGGTGCTGCTCGCCACCGACGCGATCGGCGACCGCTACGACACGCTGGTGAACCGCGAGTCGGCGGAGGAGCTGCTCTCGGCCAAGACGCAGGAGGCCGCCGCGGCGCGCGCCGCCGCGACGGCGCAGGACGAGGCGAGCAAGGCCGCCGCGCTCCAGGCCAAGGAGGAGGCGCGGCAGGCGCGCGAGCGGGTCGCGGCGCAGCGCGAGGCCGAACGCAGCCAGCGCGCCGAGGAACGCGAGCGCGCCAACGACCCGTGGAATCGCGCGATGACCTCGGCGACTCGCTCGGCCTCCTCGGCGCTGGGGCGGACGGTGGCGAACGAGGTGACCAAGGCGGTGCTCGGCGGCGGACGACGCGGCGGCGGTGCGTCGGGTGGGCTGCTCGGCTCGGTGGTGCGCGGGGTGCTGGGGGGATTGCTGCGGCGGTAGGGGCGGAACAATCGGGGCGGTGACGCGTGACAGGCTGCTTCTCTTTGTGAAGTACCACCCCGGCGGACGCCGTGGTCCAGTTGGGAGCCCTCAGTGGCTCCCGCGAGAGTCTTCCCAACTGGACCCCGGCGTCCGCCGGGGTGGCGCGAGTGAGGAGGGGCTACGCCTACGATCCCCCCCTCGCTCGCGCGCGCCATCGGCGCTACACGCCCGCGATGCCGACCTATACCGCCATCACCCACGCCGACCTCGTCGCCGCCGTCCGCGCGCTGGCCGACTCGCTCGCCGCCGCCGACTGGGCGCCGGCGCACCTCATCGGCATCGGCCGCGGCGGACTGATCCCTGCGGTCTACCTTAGCCATGCCACCGGGCTGCCGATGCTGGCGGTGGATTATTCCTCCCAGTCCGAGGCGCTCGCCGTCGACGCGATCGAGCGGCTGGCGGCGCGGACCCGCGCGGGCGAGCCGCTGCTTTTCGTCGACGACATCAACGACTCGGGCCGCACCATCGGCCACCTGCGTGCGATGCTCGCGCGCGCCGGCGCGGCGGAGGGCAGCGTCCGCTTCGCCACGCTGATCGACAATGTCGGCTCGGCGCAGCGGGTCGATTATGCCGCGCGCGCGATCGATCGCGCCGTGACCAAGGACTGGTTCGTTTTCCCCTGGGAGGCGATGGCGCCCGACAGCGCGATCGCCGCCGACGCCGCGGAGCGGCCCGAGCGGATCGCCTGAGGATGGGGAGACGCGAGTTGAAGCGTCGAGCGGTTGAGCTCGCCGCCGCTCACTCGCGACAGGATCGAACGCTTTCCTCCCAGCGTCGTCCTGCACTTGCTTCAGGATCCACCGGCCCGCAGGCGCCGCCGCCGCTGGGTAAGCGGCGCCCTGGATCCTGAAACGAGTTGAGGATGACGCCAGCGGAAAGCGAACGACGCGCCTTCCCGTCGATGATCGACCTCTTGCCCTCGCTACTTCTTGATCAGCCCGATCTCGACCAGCCGCTCGTGCAGATAGCCGTTGGCGGTGATCGGCGTGGGGTAGCGATCCGGGTTCGCCGCGCTGATCGTCTGCGGCAGCGTCTCGATCAGGAAGTCGGGCGCGGGGTGCAGGAAGAAGGGCATCGAGTAGCGCGAGTGACCGCGCCGCTCGGGCGGCGGGTTGACGACGCGGTGCGTCGTCGAGGGCAGCACGTGGTTGGTCAGCCGCTGCAGCATGTCGCCGACATTGACCACCATCGCCCCCGCCGGCGGCTTGATCGCGAGCCAGCGCCCGCTGTCGCGCTCGAGCAGCTCCAGCCCCGCCTCCTCGGCGCCGAGCAGCAAAGTGATCAGGTTGATGTCCTCGTGTGCGCCGGCGCGCACGCCCTCGGCGTCGGCCGGGATCGGCGGGTAATGGAGCAGGCGCAGCACCGAGTTGCCGTCGCGCACCGCCGGGTCGAACCAGTCCGGTGCGAGCCCGAGATGGCGCGCGATCGCCGACAGCAGCCGGTCGCCGGCGCGGTCGAACGCTTCGAACAGTGCGAGGAACGTGTCCTTGAAGCCCTCGGGCCTAGCCGGCCAGACGTTGGCGGGCATGTCCGCGGCGTAGCGGTGCCCCGCCGGCAACTCGCGCCCGACGTGCCAGAACTCCTTCAGGTCGACGTGCTTCGCGTCCTTGGCGATCTCGGTCTTGAACGGCGTGTAGCCGCGCGCGCCGCCGGCGCCGGGGACGTGATAGCCGCGCTTCTCCTCCTCGGGCAGCGCGAACAGCGCCGCGGTCTCGGCCCAGGCGCGCTCGATCAAGTCCTGCGGCACGCCGTGATCGGCGACGATGGCGAAGCCGAACCGCTCGAACGAGCCGCCCAGCGCGGCGGCGAAGCCGTCGGGGTCGCGATCCTGGTCGGCGAGGCTGAGCGTGGGCACCGCGGCGGCGGGAGTATCGAGCATGACGTCGGTCCAATCGGTTGATCGCCGGGCAATAAACCTTCCCGATCCGGGTTGCTACCCGCGCGCGGCGAGGTGACAGCGCGGCGACCGCCACCTAAGCCCCGCGCCATGTCGACGCCCCCCGCCCCGCCCCCAGCGTCTCCCGTCGCCGCGCCACCGATCCCGCTGCCCGAGTTCGTCGCGCTGATCGCGGCGCTGATGGCGCTGACCGCGCTGGGGATCGACTCGATGCTGCCCGCGCTGCCGACGATCGGCGCGGCGCTGGGCGCACCGGGGGCGAACGAGCGGCAATATGTCATTGGCGCTTTCCTCATCGCGTTCGGCGCGGGGCAGCTGCTCCACGGCCCGCTCGCGGACCGGTTCGGGCGGCGGCGCTCGCTGCTCGCCGCGCTGGCGGTCTATGCCGTGGCGAACGCGCTCTGCGCGCTGGCGGGCAGCTTCGCGCTGCTGCTCGCCGCGCGCGTGGTCGCCGGGCTGGCGATCGCGGCGGCGCGGGTGACGACGGTGGCGATCGTGCGCGACTGTTTCGAGGGGCGCGCGATGGCGCGGGTGATGTCGATGACCTTCATCGTCTTCATGATCGTCCCCGTGCTGGCGCCCGGCTTCGGCACGGTGGTCCTGCTGTTCGGCGGCTGGCGCGACATCTTCTGGGCGGTCGGCGGCGCGACGTTGCTGGTGCTCGCCTGGTTCGCGGTCCGGATGCCCGAGACGCTCCATGCCGAGGACCGCCATCCGTTCTCACCGGCGCGGCTCGCCGCGGGGTGGAAGCTGACGCTCAGCGACCGCTGGTCGCTCGGCTACACGCTCGCCGCGACCGCGCTGATGGGCGCGCTGTACGGCTATATCAACTCGATCCAGCAGGTGATGGCGGACGTGTTCGGGCGGCCGCGGCTGCTGCTGCTGATCTTCGCCACCACCGCGGGGACGATGGCGGTCGCCAATCTCGCCAATGCGCGGCTGGTGATGCGAGTCGGCACGCGTCGGCTCGGCCATGCCGCGGTGGTGACTCTGATCCTCGTCGCCGGGCTGCACCTGCTGCTGGCGCTGAGCGGGCACGAGACGCTGGTCGGCTTCGCGGTGTTGCAGGCGGTGGCGATGGGGTGTTTCGGCCTCTCCAGCTCGAACTTCTCGGCGATGGCGATGGAGAAGATGGGGCATATCGCCGGCACCGCGTCGAGCGTGCAGGGCTTCACCAGCGTGACGGTGGGCGCCGCGATCGGCGCCCTGATCGGCCAGCATTTCGACGGCACGACGGTGCCGCTCAACGCCGGCTTCCTGTGCGCCGGCGTCGCCGCGCTGGCGATCGTGCTGGTGACCGAGCGCGGGCGGCTGTTCGCGGCGCGCTGACGGAACCGCGCGCCCTCGCCTGCCGTTCGTCCCGGCATCGTAGATGAGGAGATCGGCATGGGCGGGCAGCATATCCACGGTCAGGGTCCCGGCGACGACGGCTATGACGAGGACGGCTACGACGAGAGCCAGCGTGCCGAGATCCTCGAGGCGACGCGCGACGGCCCGAGCGACGGGACGATCATCACCGACCTCGACCCCGACACCGGCGAGGACGACGAGAGCGAGAACGAGGACGAGCTCGAGATGGTCGACGGCGAGGTCGCCGAGCAGGACGGCGACACCGAGCAGGACGAGGCCGACGTCGACGAGGACGAGGTGCAGGACGAGTTCGACGACGGCAGCGTCGACGACGACGAGCTCGACGACCGCGACGACATCGCGCTCAACCCGTGATCGCGTCGCGTCGCGCGTCTGCCGGCGCGCGCTACGCCAGCCTGCTCGTCGCGCCGCTGCTCGGCACCGCGTGCGGCTCGCCGCAGCAGCGCGCGAGCGACGCGACCATCGTACGCGCGGCGGCGCAGGCACAGGCGAGCGTGTCGGCCTATGAGAGGAGCGGCGGTCGGAGCCGCGATGCCGTGCCTGGTAGCGCGGCATGCGGCGCGGGCCTGCGCAAGGTGGCCATGGCCGGTCAGATGCCCGAGGGGCGCGCGCTCCCCGGCATCTCCTCTGCCGCGGGTCGTTGCGCGACGTACCGCTGATCGCGGCAGCTTGACCGCGGCGGGGGTCGCGCCGAGGCTGGGTGACCATGCTACCGCTGCTACTCGCGCTTCAGGCCGCCGCGCCCGCCGCAGCACCGCCGGAGCGCATCTCGATCCTGGTCCCGGTCGCCGATCAGCGCTGCACGCGCGGCCGCGTCGACGGCGAGGTGGTGGTGTGCGCCGAGGCACCACCCGATCAGTCACTGCCGCTCCCTGCCGAGGCGGCACCGATTGGCCCCGCCGCGGTCAATCCCGACCGCTCCGGCCTCGGCGCGCTGCGCGCGGAGGCGAGCCCGTGCGGCGCGACGCAACGGGGCTGCACCACCGGCGTGAACCTGTTCGGTCTGGGCACCGCGCTGGTGCGCGGCGTGCAGAAGCTAGTCGCGCCGGGCAGCTGCTGCGAGGAAGCGGGCGAGGCGACCGATCCGGGGCGGCTGGTGCACGACGTCGTTGGCGCGTTCCGCGGCAAGAAGCCGAAGCGCGATGCGGTGGCGATCGACCTCGACGAACCCGACATGACGGGGCGCGTGCGGCCGTGAGAGACGGTGGGCGCGCTTAACGGTGACCGCCCTCGCCGTCATTCCGGGCTAGACCCGAAATCCATTGTGCCGCGCACGCCACAGCCGTCGTGTCCATGGAGCCATGGATCCCAGGTCGAGCCCGGGCCGACGAGAGGATTAGCGCAGCCGACGCCTCTTCGCTCCCCATCAATCGAGCAGGTGCATCCACATCGGCTCGCCGTGCAGGCTCTGCGAGCCGCGCAACCGCTCGAGGGCCGCGGCGACGCAGCGCTCCGGCCCCTCATGCGTGACGATCGCGACCAGCACGCTGCCGTCGGCGAGCGCGCCGCGCTGGATCAGGCTCTCGATCGACACGCCCGCGTCGCGCATCGCCGCGGCGATCTCGGCGAGCACCCCGACGCGGTCGGCCACGGCGAAGCGGAGATAGGCACGGCCGCGGCGTTCGCCGCTGGGCGCGGCGGCCGCCTCGGTCAGCGCGGCGGCGGGCATGGCGAACGGCGGCCCGAACTCGCCGCGTGCGATGTCGATCAGGTCCGCCACCACCGCGCTCGCGGTCGGCCCCTCGCCCGCGCCGGCGCCCTGGAACAACAGCCGACCGACGAAATTGCCCTCGGCGACCACGGCGTTGGTGGCGCCGGTGACGTGCGCGAGTGGGTGATCGAAGCGCACAAGATGCGCGTGGACGCGCTGGAACAGCCCCGCCCCATCGGCTTCGGCGACACCGACGAGCCGGACGCGATAGCCCAGCGCCGCAGCCTCGGCGATGTCGGCGGCGAGCAGGTGGCGGATCCCGCTCGCGGCGACCTGCGCGAAGGCGGGCGCGGTGCCGAAGGCGAGGCTGGCGAGGATCGAGAGCTTGTGCGCGGCGTCGACGCCGTCGATGTCGAACGACGGGTCGGCCTCGGCATAGCCGAGCGCCTGCGCTTCGGCGAGCACGTCGGCGAAGTCGCGCCCCTCGGCCTCCATCTTGGAAAGGATGAAATTGCACGTGCCATTGAGGATGCCGTACACACGCGCGATCGCGTTGGCGGCGGCGCCCTCGCGCAGCCCCTTGATCACGGGAATGCCGCCGGCGACAGCGGCCTCGAACTTGAGCGCGGCACCGCTCGCCTCGGCGGCCGCGGCCAGCTCGAGCCCGTGATGCGCGAGCATCGCCTTGTTGGCGGTGACGACGTGGCGGCCTGCCGAGAGGGCGCGGCGCGCGAGCGTCAGCGCCGGACCATCGGCGCCGCCGATCAGCTCGACGACGACGTCGGCATCCGCCTCGGCGAGCGCGGCGGTGTCGTCGACCCAGGCGAAGCGCGAGAGATCGACGCCGCGGTCCTTGCTACGATCGCGCGCGGAGACCGCGACCACTTCGATCGGCCGGCCGGCGCGACGCGCGATCAGCTCGCGGTTCTCGTCGAGCACGCGGATCACGCCGCCGCCGACCGTCCCCAGCCCCGCCAATGCCACTCGCAGCGCCTGCGCCATCCCTCGTGCCTCCTGTTCGTCGCCGCTTGCTAGGCGGTCGCCGCGAAGCTGTCGAGACGGCCGGATCCCGAAGGTCGATTGCAGTTAATGCAATTCGGATTGGGAATATTGCACTTGCGTCATGGCGTGGTGCGATGCACAAAAGGCGTGCCTTTCAGGCATCCTCTCCTAAAAACTTTTCGGCCGGGCTCTGCCCGGCCTTTTTTTTGGCCCGCGTCGCGGCTAGGGTCCGAGTCGCCGCACTTCTTCGACAAAACAAAACGCGCGGGCAGGATGGATAGGATGCAGCCGGTCGGACCGGCATGCGAGCGGAGGGAGCGGCGCAGGGCCGCTCCCTCCCGGACGGGGATGGCGCGCGCCAACGGTCCCGATCCTTGCAGCATCGGCAAGCGAACTCACGGCCTCTGTCATCGCCCGCCCCACTGTGCCACGGTCGCGGGATGAACCAATCTCCCGCTGACTTCGGTCGTGCTGGCGCCTCCACCGCCGAACTCACCCTCCGCGGCATCCTGCTCGGCGGCGTCATCACGCTGCTGTTCACCGCCGCCAACGTGTATCTCGGGCTCAAGATCGGCTTGACCTTCGCCACCTCGATCCCCGCCGCGGTGATCTCGATGGCGGTGCTGCGCGCCTTCCGCGGCGCCTCGATCCTCGAAAACAACATCGTCCAGACGGTCGCCTCCGCCGCGGGGACGCTGGCGGCGATCATCTTCGTGCTGCCCGGGCTGGTGATGATCGGCTATTGGCAGGGCTTCCCTTTCCTCACCACCGCCGCGATCACCGCCACCGGCGGCATTCTCGGCGTGATGTTCTCGGTGCCGCTCCGCCGCGCGCTCGTCGTCGACACGCCGCTGCCTTATCCGGAAGGCCGCGCCGCCGCCGAGGTGCTCAAGGTCGGCGAGGAGAGCCGCAGCGGCAGCAGCGAGAGCGCGCGCGGGCTCGCCGCCATCCTCGGCAGCACGCTCGCCTCCGCCGCTTTTGCCATCCTCACCCAGACACGGCTGATCGCGGCCGAGGCGGCGACCTTCTTCCGCGTCGGCACGGGCGCGACCGGGGTCACCGGCGGGCTGTCCTTCGCGCTGCTCGGCGCGGGGCATCTGATCGGCCTGTCGGCGGGCATGGCGATCCTGCTCGGCGTCGCGGTCGGCTGGTGGCTGGTGCTGCCGATCCTCACCGCGATGGCGCCGCAGGCGGGCGACGTCGCCGCCTGGGCCAACGGCGTGTTCCGCACCGACGTGCGCTTCTTCGGCGCGGGCGTGATCGGTGTCGCCGCGATCTGGACGCTGATCCGCATCGCCGCGCCCGTCGCGGCGGGGCTGCGCGCCTCGCTCGGCGTCGCACGCGGCGCGGACATGGCGGTGGAGGAGCAGGACCTGCCTTTCTGGGTCGTCGCAGCGGGGACGCTGGCGACCTTGGTGCCGATCGCGCTGCTGCTCCACTCGGTGATCGGCGGTGGGCCGCTGGCGGGGAGCGAGTGGCTGCTGATCGTCGGCAGCCTGCTGTTCGTGCTGGTCGTCGGGCTCGTGATCGCGGCGGTGTGCGGCTATATGGCGGGGCTGATCGGCGCGTCCAACTCGCCCGTGTCGGGTATCGGCATCCTCTCGGTGCTCGCCGCGGCGGCGATGCTGGCGGGCTGGTTCGGGCGCGGCGGCGCGACGGACGAGACCGCGGCGCTGGTCGCCTACGCGCTGATCGTCACCGGCATCGTCTTCGGCATCGCCACCATCTCGAACGACAATCTGCAGGACCTCAAGACCGGCCAGCTGGTCGGTGCGACGCCGTGGAAGCAGCAGGTCGCACTGGTGATCGGCGTGTGCTTCGGCTCGCTGGTGGTGCCGCCGGTGATGCAGCTGCTCTACACCTCGTTCGGCTTCGCGGGCATGCCGGGCGCGGGGCCGAACGCGCTGGCGGCGCCGCAGGCGGCGCTGATCTCCGCGCTGGCGCAGGGCGTGCTGGGCGGCGACCTCAATTGGACGATGATCGGCTGGGGCGCGGCGGCGGGCGGCGTGTTCGTGCTGCTCGACGAGGCGCTCGGGCGCGCGGGCCGGCTACGGCTGCCGCCGCTCGGGGTCGGGCTCGGCATCTATCTGCCGATGTCGGCGACGCTGACGGTGGTGATCGGCGCGCTGATCGGCCATTTTTACGACGGCTGGGCCGAGCGCACCGCCGACGCCGAGGCCTCGAAGCGGCTCGGCGTGCTCACCGCGACCGGGATGATCGTGGGCGAGAGCCTGTGGAACGTGGTGTTCGCGGGGATCGTCTACGAGAGCGGCACCGACTCGCCGCTCGCGCTGGTGAGCGGGCACGAGCAGACCGCGCTGATCGCGGGGACGCTGCTCTTCGCGGCGGTGACCTGGGGGCTGTACCGGCGGACGACGCGGCTTGCGGTGGGGTGAGGGCTTTAAATCCTCCCCTGCAAGGCGAGGTGGCGCGCCGAAGGCGTGTCGGAGGGGTGTCACCAGCGGAGGGCGCACCGACCCTCGCCGGCCTCGTCACCCCTCCGTCAGGCCATCGGCCTGCCACCTCCCCTTGCAGGGGAGGATCAAGCGATCACATCTTGTCGAGCAGCTCGCTGATCGAGACGAAGGCGAAGCCGACCGAACTGTCGGCGATGCCATAGGGCATGAACAATTTGTCGCCGTGCTTCATCGCGCCGCAAGTGTAGACCACGTTGGGCACATAGCCCTCGCGGTCCTGGTCCGCCGCGGCGAGGATCGGCGAGCGGGTGCGGCCGATCACGCGCGCGGGATTGTCCTTGTCGAGCAGCGCCGCGCCGATCGAATATTTCCGCATCGCGCCGACACCGTGGGTCAGCAGCAGCCAGCCCTCGTCGATCTCGATCGGCGGCCCGCAATTGCCGATCTGGACGAACTCCCACGGGAAGACCGGCTTGAGGATCAGCTCGCCCTCGTCCCAGTGGGTGAGGTCGTCGGTCTTGAGCAGATAGAGGTTCTCGCCGTCCTGCCGACCGATCGAGAGATATTGGCCGCCCACCTTGCGCGGGAACAGCGCGATACCCTTGTTGCGCGCCGCGCTGCCCGTCATCGGCACGAGGTCGAAGGCGCGGAAGTCGCGCGTGCGCAGCAGCTCGGACTGGATCGTCGCGCCATTGTAGGCGGTGTACGTGCCGAGCCACTCGACGCTGCCGTCGTCATGCTCGAAATGGACGAGGCGCAGGTCCTCGAGCCCCTTCGACTGCGCGTCGGTGATCGGGAAAATCACCGTGCCCGACAGCGTGCTGTCGCGGTGGCGATAGACCGTCACCGGCCCGGTCGGCGGCGCTTCCTCGTCGGTGCCGGTCGCATCGGTCGCGGTGGCGAAGGGTGGCTCGGGCGCGAGCTTGAGCTCATTGTCCGAGGTGATGATGCCCTCGCGGAAGGCGACCGACGAGATATGCCCCTCGCCCACCGCGCGCAGGCTCATCAGGATGCGCTGCGCACCGTCCTCCATCCCGCTCTGATCGGGATGCGGCACCGCGCTGGGGTTCATCAGCGCCGCGGCGGCATAGCTGTACTCGTGGCAGAAATAGGCGCCGATCAGCTGGCGCTTCTCGTCGCTGATGCGGCTGCCGTCGAGCCCGTGCGCCGCCGCGATCTCGTCGTAGCGGGTCATGAACACGCGGCGGGTCTGCCAGTGGCGCGCCTCGAAATCCTTCAGCACGAGGTCGAGCTGGTCGCGCGCCTCCTGCGGGGGCATGTCGAGCACCTCGGCGATCAACCGCTCCGAGCGGCTGACGCCATTGGCGTTGGCGATCCAACCGATGTGGAAGGGCCGCACCACGACGCGCGACGGATCGGCATGCAGACGCAGCCGGTGGTTGAACAGATCCAAGGACCAGCCTCGTCTTAGTGAACGACGGTACGCGCGCAACGCCGCTCAGGCGACGTCGCGCTGCGTCCCTGCCACTTTTCCGGCGCGGATTGAAAGCCCCGAAATCGCGCACGAGGCCATTTGCAGCGCCAGGATCGACTCGGCGCCCTGGTTGCGGTTGAGTCCGGTCGGCATCAGCCCGTCGAAACAGCCGCCGTCGCGCTGCGTCGCCAGCGGCAGGTCGAGATCGTTGACGCCGAGATACCAGTCGTAGGCACGCTTGGCCTCGTCGTACCAGCGCGCGTCGCCGGTAGCGTCGAATGCGGCGGCGCAGGCGTCGATCGTGGCTTGTGCCTCGAGCGGCTGCTGGTCGAACGGCAGCGGCTCGGCGTAAACACGGCCGAAGCTTTCCGAACCCACCGCGCGGAAATGGCCCTCGGGCGCGGTCTGCTTGGCGACGATCCACTCCAGCGTGTCGATCCCGCACGCGATCAGGTCGGGCCGCTGGAGCGCGATGCCGGCGCGAAGCATCGCCTCGGGCAGACGCGCATTGTCATAGGCGAGCACGATCTCGAACCAGCCCCATTCGGGCCGACGCGCCGCGTCGAGCAGCTTGAGATGCTCGTCGGGGAAGCGACGCAGGATCTGCGTCGCCAGTTCGTGGCGCGGTGACGCCTCCAGCATCGCCGCGGCACCGAGCATCGCGAACGCCTGCGCGCGCGGGCTTTCCAGCTCGAGCGCGAGCGTCGCGGTCGAGTCGAACATCGCGCGCGCCCAGTCGCGGTGCTTGGACTCGCGCGCGTCGCGCGCGGTGACGCCCAGTGCCCAGAGCGTGCGGCCGTTGGAATCCTCGGAGCCGACGTCCTCGCACCAGGTGCGGTCGAAGTTCATGAAGTTGCGGAAGCGCCGCGCCTCGGGGTTCCAGGCATATTGCACGAACGAGGCGTAGATCGTCATCCATTTGTCGCGCGTCGCCGCGTCGAGTTCGGGGACGGCGCTCATCAGCATCAGCGCGCGCGCATTGTCGTCGATGCAATAGCCGTGGCGGCGGTCGGGCACCGAGTAGATCGAGTGCTGCAACATGCCGGTCGAGTCGCTCATCCGCTCGACGGCGGCGATCTCGGGAGGCAACACCTTTGTGTCGGTGTCCCCGGAGCCGCGGAGGCGCCGCGGCTGGGTCGCGATGCTCGTCGCGATCTCGTCCATTGCTTGCTCCACTACACGAGGCCAGATCATCGTGCGGCCACGCGCATAGGCACGCGAGGACAGACGTCCGAGATTGCGGGCGCTGCCCAGAAGATTGTTGATCTCGCGCGCGAAGGCGGCGGAGTCGCGGAAATCGACCAGCACCCCGTGCCCGTCCGCCAGGATCTCGGTGGCGTGCACGTAGGGCGTCGAGATCACGGCCTTGCCGACGCCGACGGCGTAGCTGAGCGTGCCGCTCGTGATCTGAGCCGGGTTGAGATACGGCGTGGCGTAGATATCCGCCGCCTGAAGGTGGTCGATCAGTTCGTCGTGATCGACGAAGGCGTCGATGAAGGCGACATTGTCGCCGACGCCGAGCTCGGCCGCGCGCGCCTTGAGCGAGTCGCGATACTTCTCGCCCTCGTGCGCGACCAGATTGGGATGGGTCGCGCCCAGAACGATGTACATCGCGTCGGGGTTCTTCTCGACCACCGCGGGCATCGCCTCGACGATCGTCTCGATCCCCTTGCCCGGCGCGAGGAGGCCGAAGGTGAGGATCACGCGCTTGCCTTCCCAGCCGAAGCGCGCCTTGAACGCGTCCGGCTCGGCGAATGGTCGGTCGGGCACGCCGTGCGGGATCACCGCGATCGACTTGGGGCTTGCGCCGTAGACGCGCTCGAGGATCTCGCGGCCACGCTCGGCCATCACGATCACCTTCGAGGCACGCCGCAGCAGCCCCTCCAGCACGGTACGCTCGGACGTGCTGGGCTTCTCCAACACAGTGTGGAGCGTCACGATGAGTGGGATCGTCAACCGGTCGAGCAGCGCGAAGATATGACCGCCCGCCTCGCCGCCAAAGATGCCATATTCGTGCTGCAGCCACAGCACCTGCGCCCTACTCTCCTCGATGCGGCGCGCGGTGGCGACGTAAGCGGAGAGGTCGTGCTGCGGTATGGCCGCGGTGACCGCCTCGGGATAGGCGTAGCGCCCCGGGTGATCGTCCATCGCGTAGACGTCGACCTGGGTGTCGGGAAAGCGTGCGCGGAGAGCCTGGTAGGTGTCGGTCGTGAACGTCGCGATGCCGCACTGTCGCGGCAGGAAATTACCGATCAGCGCGATGTGGTTGACGTCCTGCGAAACGGCCGACTGGTTCATCCTCATACCTTCGCTGGTGCAGCACGGACACCACGTGACGCCGTGCCTCTCCTCTGAACCAGCCATAAGAGGATTGGTTGCAGATTTGCTGCACCGCGGGAGCTTCGAACCGGCTGATCAGGATCAACCGCGCCCGCGATACGGAGCAACGCCCTGATCGGGCAGCCACAGATCGGCCGGCGGCGCGGCCGACTGCCAGAAGACGTCGATCGGCATGCCGCCGCGCGGGTACCAATAGCCGCCGATGCGCAGCCAGCGCGGGCGCATCTCCTCGTACAGCCGCTGCCCGATGCCGACGGTGCAATCCTCGTGGAAGGCGGCGTGATTGCGGAACGCGCCGAGGAACAGCTTGAGCGACTTGGATTCGACGATCGTCTCGCCGGGCACATAGTCGAGCACGAGGTGCGCGAAGTCGGGCTGCCCCGTCACCGGGCAGAGCGAGGTGAACTCGGGCTGGGTGAAGCGCACCAGATAGGTCTGGCCGGGGCGCGGGTTGGGGACATAGTCGAGCACCGCTTCCCGCGGCGAGGCGGGGAGCGGGCTGTTCTGGCCAAGGTGCATCGGGGTCATGCGCGCGCACATAGGCGCACGCGGCGCGGAATGCGACCTGTTGCCGCACCGCGCGCGCGGCGTATGAGAGGGACATGGATCCACTCGTCTCCGCCGAATGGCTCGCTGATCAGCTCGGCGCTCCCGACCTGCGCGTGCTCGACGCCAGCTACGACGCGCTGCTGCCCGGCGAGCCGCCGCGCGACCACGCCGCCGAGTATCGCGCCGGCCATGTGCCGGGCGCGCTCTACATGGGCCTCGCCGGCTTCTCCGACGCGGCGAGCGACCTGCCCTCGACCATGCCGGGCGCGGCGCAGTTCGCCGAGCGCGCCGCCCGGCTCGGGATCGATCGCGCAACCCGCATCGTGCTGTACGACGACGCACCGCATCACACCGCGGCGCGCGCCTGGGTGACGCTGCGCGCCTTCGGCTTCGAGCGGGTCGCGCTGCTCGACGGCGGGCTGGCGGCGTGGAAGCGGGCGGGTCTTCCGCTGGAGCAGGGTGAGGCGACGGTGCCGCCGCACGCGCTCGACGCCGGCGCTGGCACGACGGGGCTGCGCGACCTCGCCGCGATGCGCACGATCCAGCGCGACGCGAGCGAGCAGATCGTCGACGCGCGCTCGGCGGCGCGCTTCACCGGCGCGGAGCTCGACCCGCGCGCGGGCGTCGCCCCCGGCCACATCCCCGGCGCGCTTAACCTGCCCTACAAGCGGCTGTTCGACGAGGACGGCCGGTGGAAGCGCGGCGAGGCGCTCGCCGCCGCCTTCCGCGACGCCGGCGTCGATCTCGATCGGCCGATGGTGATGACCTGCGGCTCAGGCATCACCGCCAGCGTGCTCGCCTTCGGCGCGCATCTGCTCGGGCGCGACGCCGCCGTCTATGACGGCAGCTGGACCGAGTGGGGCGCGGACCCGAGCACGCCCAAGGCGACGGGAGCGGCATGAGCGACCAACCGGTCAAGCCCGCCACGCGCGTCGTCCAGGCCGGGCGCCGCGAGGAGTGGACCGGCGGGGTCGTCAACACGCCGGTGTGGCGCGCCTCGACCATCCTCTACGACGACGTGGCGCACCTGCGCGCGACCGGCGCGCGCGACACGCACCACCGCCTGTTCTACGGCCGCCGCGGCACGCCGACGCAGTGGAGCCTCGCCGACGCGCTCACCGAGCTCGAGCCCGGCGCCGAGGCGACCTTCCTCTATCCCTCGGGCGTCGCGGCGATCGCGGCCTGCCTGCTGACCCTGCTGTCGCCCGGCGACGAGCTGCTCCTGGTCGACAGCGCCTATGATCCGACCCGCTCGCTCGCCGACAAGCTGCTGGCGCGCATGGGCATCACCACCCGCTACTATGACCCGCTGATCGGCGCGGGCATCGCCGGGCTGATCGGCGAGCACACCCGCGCGATCTTCATGGAGAGCCCCGGCAGCCTCACCTTCGAGGTGCAGGACGTGCCCGCGATCGTCGCCGCCGCCAAGGCGCGCGGGGTGGCGACGGTGATCGACAACACCTGGGCGACGCCGCTGCTGTTCCCCGTGATCGGACTCGGCGTCGATTATTCGGTGCTCGCCTGCACCAAATATGTCGGTGGCCATTCGGACGTGATGATGGGCTCGGTCACCGCGGCGTCGGGGCGGTTCGCGGCGTTGCGCGACACCAGCTTCCAGCTCGGCCAGGTGATCAGCGCCGACGACGCCTTCCTCGGCAGTCGCGGGCTGCGCACGATGGCGGTGCGACTGGCGCAGCACGAGCGCAGCGCGCTGACGGTGGCGCGCTGGCTGGAGGGTCGCGACGAGGTGGCGCGGGTGCTCCATCCGGCGCTGCCGTCGTGCCCCGGACACGAGCTGTGGCAGCGCGATTTCGCGGGCGCGTCGGGGCTGTTCTCGTTCGTGCTCGCCGGGGGCAGCGACGCGGCGCGCGCGGCGCTGATCGACTCGCTCGAGCATTTCGGCATCGGCTATAGCTGGGGCGGGTTCGAGAGCCTCGCGGTGCCGATCGACCCGCAGCGGCATCGCAGCGCGACGGAGTGCGCGTTCGAGGGACCGCTGGTGCGCCTGCAGATCGGACTCGAGGATCCGGACGACCTGATCGCGGACCTGGAGCGCGGGCTGGCGGCGTGGCGCGCGGTGATGGAAGGGTAGCAATTAGGCGCGGCTACTCGGCCAGGCCGCCGACAACCGTCATCCCGGGCTTGAGCCGCGATCCATGGTGCCGCTCACACGCCGGCAGCGACGCTCGGGGCACGATGGATGCCGGGTCAGGCCTGGCATGACGGATTGAGGTCGCGAACGTCCGACCTCTCCCGTGCTCCTGCGCATGCAGAAGCCCAGAGCCACGAGCGTTACTCCTGCCGCCCTGGGCTCCGGCGTTCGCCGGAGCACGGCCCCGTCGTTAGGATGCGCGGCCCCGTCGTTGAGATGAGGCCCGGCGCCCGCGCCCTTACTACTGCGGCGTCGGTGTCGGCGTGGCAGGCGCCGGTGTCGCCGGGGCGCTCGCGGCAGCACCCGCGCTCGCGCGCGCGTCCTGGCCGTCACCCTGCGGCGCGGCGATGATGTCGCGCGTGGTCTGCCCCTTGTCGACGACGTTCGTCTTCGGGTCGCCCGCTTCCGAACGGATGCCCGCGGGCGCCGCGCCGGTGCCGCCGGCCTGGTCGACCACGCCGGCCTCCGCGGCGCTGCGCTGCGCGGGGCCGCCGAACAGCGCGTCGATCGCCTGCGCCTGCGGGTTGTTGCCCTGGGTGCGCGCGGCGCCCGGTTGCGGCGGCACCAGCGCGAAGTCGGGCGGGATGATCAGCGGCGCCTGGCGCGCCACCGCGAACTCGTCGGGGCGGGCGCGGTCGTAGCCGCGCTTGCCGCAGCCGGCGAGCAGGGCGAGCATCGCCATACCGGACACCGCGACGACAGACTTACGCATGGACATTCTCCGAAGGATCGGGGCGCTTCTCGCGGATCAGGAGCGCGCGCACCAGCAGAATCAGCACGCCGATCGTAATCGCGGCGTCGGCGACGTTGAAGACCAGGAAGGGCCGCCACTCGCCGAAATGGAGGTCGGCGAAGTCGACCACATAGCCCAGCCGCACGCGATCGAGGATGTTGCCGAGCGCGCCGCCCAGCACGAGGCCCAGCGCGGCCTGCTCGCCAGTCTTCTCCTCGCGGAACATCCACACCGCCACCGCCACCGCGATCGCGCCGGTGAAGGCGACGAGCAGCCAGCGCATCGTGTCGGTCTCGGCGCGCAGCATGCCGAGCGACACGCCCTCGTTCTTGGTGAAGCGCAGGTCGAAGATCGGCAGGATCTCGCGATAGGCGCCGAGGAAGTCGATCGCGAGCGGGCCGGTGACGACCCATTTGACGAGCTGGTCGACGACGAAGACGACGAGCGCGATCGCGAGCCCGAGCCGCGGCAGCGAGCGGCTCACGCGCCCTCCCCCACCACGGTGGCGCAGCGGTCGCACAGCGCGTCGTCGACCGTCACCTCGGGGAGGTGCCGCCAGCAGCGGCCGCACTTGTGATAGTCGGTCCGGGTCACGTCGACGCTCCCGCCCGGCGTCACCTTCGCCACGATGAACGCCTCGGCGAGCTGCGCGGCGTCGAGCGGAAGGTCGGGCACGGTCACCTCGGCCTCCAGGCTGGAGCGCACCGTCTTCTCGCGGCGGAGCGGCTCGATCGCCTCGGTCACGCGGACGCGCAGCGCGCGCACCGCCTGCCAGCGTGCGGAGAGGTCCTCGGCGGCGGGATCGGGCAGGATCGGCCACTCCAAGAAATGGACCGAGCTCGCCTCGTCGGGGAAGCGCGCCTGCCACACCTCCTCGGCGGTGAAGACCAGTACCGGCGCGGCGTAGCGCACCAGCGCGTGGAAGAGCACATCCAGCACGGTGCGATAGGCGCGCCGCTTCACGTCGTCGGCGGCGTCGCAATAGAGCGAGTCTTTGCGCACGTCGAAGAAGAAGGCCGACAAATCCTCGTTGGCGAAGTCGGCGAGCAGGCGGACATAGCGGTTGAACTCGAAGCCGCGCGCCGCCTCCCGAAGCTCCATGTCGAGCGCGTGGAGCAGGTGGAGCACGTAGCGTTCCAGCTCGGGCATCTCGGCGACGGGCACGCGCTCCTCCTCGGCGAAGCCGTCGAGCGCGCCGAGCAGGTAGCGGAAGGTGTTGCGCAGCTTGCGGTACGAGTCCGAGGCGGTGGCGAGCACCTCCTTGCCGATGCGGATATCGTCGAAATAATCGGTCGACACCGCCCACAGCCGCAGGATGTCCGCGCCCGACTCGCCGATCACCTTCAGCGGGTCGACGACGTTGCCGAGACTCTTCGACATCTTGCGGCCCTGGCCGTCGAGTGCGAAGCCGTGGGTGAGCACCGCGTCATAGGGCGCCCGTCCACGCGTGCCGCAGCTTTCCAGCAGCGACGACTGGAACCAGCCGCGATGCTGGTCGGAGCCCTCGATGTAGAGGTTGGCACGCGTGCCCTCGCCGTAGCGCGCCTCGACGACGAAGGCGTGGGTCGAGCCCGAGTCGAACCACACGTCGAGGATGTCGTTCACCGGCTCATAGTCGGCGAGGTCGTGCGCCGCGCCGAGCAGCGCCTGGTGGTCGGCGGTGAACCAGGCGTCGGCGCCGCCGTCGCGGAAGGCGGCGACGATCCGCGCGTTGACCGCCGGGTCGTTGAGATACTGGCCGGTGGCGCGGTTCACGTAGAGCGCGATCGGCACGCCCCAGGCGCGCTGGCGGCTGATCACCCAGTCGGGGCGCCCTTCCACCATCGAGCGGATGCGGTTCTCCGCGCGCGGCGGCACCCACTGGGTGCGCGCGATCGCGTCGAGCGCGAGCTGGCGAAGGGTTGCGGCGTTGCCGTAACTAAGCCCCTCCCCTGCAGGGGAGGGGTCGGGGTGGGGCGCTTCCGCAGGCGCGTCGGTCTCGGTGAGACCGAGAGGCCCCACCCCCGGACCCTCCCCTGAAGGGGAGGGGAGGTCCATCGGGATGAACCACTGCGGGGTCGCGCGGAAGATCACCTTCGCCTTGGAGCGCCACGAGTGCGGGTAGCTGTGGGCGAAATCGTCGCTGGCGCCGAGCAGCGCGCCCGACGCGCGCAGGTCGGCGCAGATCGGCCCCTCGCTGGCGACGAACTTCTTGTTGATCACGCTGCCCTGCCCGCCGAGCCAGGCCCAGTCGGCGCGGTAGAAGCCGGCGGCGTCGACCGCGAACACCGGCTCGATGCCGTTGGCCTTGCACAGCAGGAAGTCGTCCTCGCCGTGGTCGGGCGCCATATGGACCAGCCCGGTGCCCGCGTCGGTGGTCACGAACTCGCCCTCGAGGAACGGCCGCGGCGTCGCGAAGAAGCCGCCGAGGTGATGCATCGGGTGGCGCGCGGTCGCGCCCTCCAGCACCGGGCCTTTGATGAGCGCGACGATCTTCCCCATCGGGATGCCGGTGCGCTTGGTGAAGGCGGGCAGCAGCGGCTCGGCCACGAGATAGCGCCGGCCCTCGTGCTCGAACTGGAGATAGTCGATCGCCGAACCGTAGGCGAGCGCCTGGTTGACCGGGATCGTCCACGGCGTGGTCGTCCAGATCACTGCCAGCGTGCCGGCCAGCCCCGGATATTCGGGGCAGTCGATCACCTCGAAGCCGACGTCGATCTGCGTCGAGACCACGTCCTCATATTCGACCTCGGCCTCGGCCAGCGCGGTCTTCTCCACCGGGCTCCACATCACCGGCTTGGCGCCGCGATACAGCTGGCCGCTCTCGGCGAATTTGAGCAGCTCGCCCGCGATGACCGCCTCGGCCTCGTAGCGCATGGTGAGATAGGGATTGTCCCAGTCGCCCGTCACGCCGAGCCGCTGGAACTGCTCCTTCTGGATCTGCACCCAATTGTCGGCATAGGCGCGGCACTCGGCGCGGAACTGCGCGACCGGCACCTGATCCTTGTCGAGCTTCTTGGCGCGATACGCCTCCTCGACCTTCCACTCGATCGGCAGGCCGTGGCAGTCCCAGCCGGGCACGTAGGGTGCGTCATAGCCCATCAGCGATCGACTGCGGACGGTCACGTCCTTCAGCACCTTGTTCATCGCATGGCCCATGTGGATGTCGCCGTTGGCGTAAGGCGGGCCGTCGTGGAGGATCCAGCGCTCGCGCCCCTGGCGCTGCTCGCGCAGGCGCTCGTACAGCCCGATCCGCTTCCAGCGGTCGAGGATCGCGGGCTCCTTCTGCGCGAGCCCCGCCTTCATCGGGAAGTCGGTCTTCGGCAGGAAGACGGTGTTGCGCCAGTCGCGCGGCGTGTCGGGTGCGTCGGCCATGTGGGGCATGGCCTTAGCGCCGCGTCAGCGCGCCAGCAACGCCCGCGCTCTCGCGCAATCCGAGTCCATCTGCGCCACCAGCGCGTCGAGCGTGTCGAATCTCGCCTCCGGCCGGATATAGTCGATCAGCTCGACCTCGAGTGGCTGGCCGTAGAGGTCGCCCGAGAAGTCGAAGAAGAAGGGCTCGAGCAGCTCCTTGGGCGGGTCGAAGCTGGGGCGGATCCCGAGGTTGGCGGCGCCGTCAAGCACGCGCCCGTCCGCCAGCCGCCCGCGCACCGCGTAGATGCCGTAGGCGGGGCGCAGATACTTGCCCATGTCGAGGTTGGCGGTGGGATAGCCGATCGTGCGGCCGAGCTTGTCGCCGTGCTGCACCAGCCCCTCGATCGCGAACGGCCGGGTAAGCAGCCGCGCCGCGCCGCACGGGTCGCCCGCGCCGAGCGCGGCGCGGACGCGCGTGGACGAGACCGGCTCGCCGTCGAGCATCACCGCGCCGACGGTGTCGACCGAGAAGCCGTGCGCCGCGCCCGCGGCCCGCAGCGTGGCGATGTCGCCGCTCTTGCGATGGCCGAAGGTGAAGTCCTCGCCGGTGACGACCCCGCCGACGCGCAGCGCGCCGATCAGCCGCTCGGCGACGAAGGCGTCGGCGTGGAGTCCGGCGAGCGTCTCGTCGAAGTGGAACACCACCATCGCGTCCGCCCCCGCGGCGGCGAACAGGCGCGCGCGCTGGTCGAGCGTGGTCAGGCGGAACGGCGGCGTATCCGGGCGGAAATAGCGCACCGGATGCGGGTCGAAGGTGGCGACCAGCGCGGGCCTGCCTTCCGCGCGCGCGCGCTCGACCGCGCGGCCGACGACCGCCTGGTGACCGAGGTGAAAACCGTCGAAATTGCCCAGCGCGACGATCCCACCGGCCAGCCCGGCCGGCACCGCCGAGCCGCCGTCAAGCCGCTCCATGCGCGGCGCCTTAGCGGCTCGGCCGGCGCGGTGCCAGCGTCACCGTGCCAGCGTGACGAAGTCGTAGGCGGGGCGCTCGCCCTCGGCCGCGTGCGACTCGCGCGCCATTTCGCGCCAGCCGGTGAAGGCCGGCACGATCGCGTCGCCCGCGGGTTCGGTATGGACCTCGGTGAGCTCGACGCGATCGGCGCGGTCGAGCAGCAGCGCGAAGATCTCGGCACCGCCGATCACCGCGACGCGCGCGTCCGGGTCGCCGCCGCGCGCGAGCGCGAGGGCGGCGTCGGGCGTATGCGCCGCCTCGGCGCCTTCCGCCCGCCACATCGGGTCACGCGTGAGCACGACATGGCGGCGGCCGGGCAGCGGAGAAGGGAAGCTCTCGAAGGTCTTGCGCCCCATCACCATCGCCTGTCCCATCGTCAGCGCCTTGAAGCGCCGGAGATCGGCGGGCAGGTGCCACGGCAGCCGCCCGTCCATGCCGATGACGCCGTTGTCGGCGCGCGCGAGAACGAAGGTGATCATCCGCGGCGTGGTAGCGGGCGGCGGCCGGCGGTGCCAGCAACCTTCAGCATCCCGGCCTCGAGCCGGGATCCATGATCCAGCACTCGCTGACGGGTGTGGCGATCGGCGCGGCATGGATGCCAGGTCGAGCCCGGCATGACGAAGAGAGGACGAGCGGCACCTGTTCCCCGCCATCCCGGACTTGTTCCGGCGCTAACCCCTCGGCGCGCGCCGACGCTGGCTGAGGACGCGGAAGGTGAATCCTGGACCAAGTCCGGGATGACGGCCGCGAGTGGGTGCGCGCACCCGTACCCCGCCCCGCCCCCATCCTCTCACCGCCCGATCAGCTCGCGCACCTTGGCGATGCCGAAGCGCAGCGCCTGCTTTGCGTCGACGTGCGGCATGGCCGGCACCTCGGCCGGGTCGACCAAGGCATGCAGGATCGCCGGCCCCGGCACCGCGAGGAACTCGGCCACGGTCGCGTCCAGCGTGGCGGCGTCGCGCGCGGTGAAACCCTGCGCGCCGCACGCGCGCGCGAAGGCGGCGAAGTCGAGGTTGGGGAAGCCGGTGCCCTTGGCGGCGGGCAGCCCCGCCCCCTCCATCTCGAGGTGGACCAGCCCCCAGCCGGAATTGTCGTACACCACCACCTTCACCGGCAGCTCGTGCTCGACGGCGGTCATGAACTCGCCCAGCAGCATCGTCAGGCCGCCGTCGCCGACGTGGAGGATCACCTGCCGCTGGCGGTCGAGCAGCTGCGCGCCGTTGGCGATCCCCATGCCGGTGCCCACCGCGGCGTTGTTGAACGAACCGGTGATCCGCTGCCGACCCGTCTGCCGCAGCCAATTGGCCGCCCAGAGCGTCACCTCGCCGGTGTCGGTGACGAGGACCGCGTCGGTCGCGGCGCGGTCGCTCACCGCGCGCGCCACCGCCTGCGGGTGGATCTTGTCGCCCGAGCGCGCGGGGTCGGCGCGCTCGTCGAGCATGCGGTCCCAGGCGGCGCGACGCTGCTGCGCGCGGTCGAGGAAGGCGGTGTCGGTGCGCTGCGGCAGCCGCTCGAGCAGCGCCCGGATCGTCGGCCGCACCGAGCCGACCACGCCGAGCGTCACCGGCGCGCGGCGCCCGATCGCGAGCGCGCGCTCGTCGACCTGGATGACGTTGCCATGCTTGGGCAGGAAGTCGACGTACGGGTAGTCGGTGCCGAGCATCACCAGCAGCTCGGCCTGCTGCACCGCGTCGGTGCCCGCGGTCCCGCCGATCAGTCCGACGCCGCCGATCCAATAGGGCTCGTCATAGGCCATGATCTCCTTGCCACGATAGGTGTGGAGCAGCGGCGCCTGGAGCCGCTGGGCGAGTTGGCGCAGCTCCTCGGCGGCGCCGCGGCAGCCCGCGCCGCAGAAGATCGCGACGCTTTTCGCCTCCGCGATCAGCGCGGCGGCAGTGGCGACGTCGGCCTCGGCGGGCGCCACCTCAGGCAGCGGACGCAGAGTGGCGAGGCTCGGCACCACGCCGGGCGCGCTCGCTGCGAACACGTCGGGCGGAATGTTGAGGTGCGCGACGCCGCGCGACCCGTACGCCTCGGCGATCGCCTGGTGGAACACCGCGGGCGCCTGCTCCGCCGCCGCGACGGTTTGAGTATAAGCCGCGACGTCGCGAAACAGCAGGTCGGGCGAGTCCTCCTGGAGATAGTCGGTGCCGCGGTGCGCGCCGGGTACGCCGCCGGTGATCGCGAGCACGGGGGCATGATCCTTGCGCGCCTCGTACAGGCCCGCGACGAGGTGGTTGCCGCCCGGCCCGGTGGTGCCGCAGCAGACCGCGAGCTGGCCGGTCAGCTTGGCCTGCCCCGCCGCCGCGAGCGCGGCGCCCTCCTCGTGGCGGACGCCGATCCACTGGACACGGCCGTCCTGCTCGATCGCGTGGGTGAAGGGGTTGAGCGCGTCGCCGACGATCCCAAACACGTGGCGCACGCCGACGTGGGCGAGCGTGTCGACGAGCAGTTCGGCGACGTTGGGCATGCGGCATCTCCTGACGGGTACCGCGCCCTAACGCCCTGGGATCGTGGGAGTGCCCGGATCGGTGAGCGCCTGAAGCGTGGCTTGTCGGCAACCCCTCTTCTTCCGTCATCCTGAACTCGTTTCAGGATCCACCGGCCCGCGAGCGCCGCCGCGTGTAAGTGCGCGGCACCGTGGATCCTGAAACGACTTCAGGATGACGCCGACTAGGGCCTTGCCCCCCCCTCACCGCCGCCGCGAACCCGGTCGCGGCACCAAGAAGTCGAGCGCGTCGGCGTTGTCGCGCCCCCAGGCGTAGAGCAGCTCGACCGGCACCACGAAGCGCTCGCCCAGCGGCGTCAGCCGGTATTCCACCGCGGGCGGCACCACCGTCTCGACGTGGCGCGTGATCAGCCCGCTCGCCTCCATCTCGCGCAGCGTCTGGGTCAGCATCTTCTTCGAGATGCCGGGCAGGCTGCGCTGGAGCACGCCGGTGCGCGCCGTGCCGCCGTGGCGCGCGTGGAGCGTGTGCAGCACCATGCTGGTCCATTTGGTCGCGAACAGCTCGAGCACGCGGCGCGGCGCGCAATCCTCGCGCCATTCCTCATCGGGGCTGCCGGCGTGCATGGTCACCTCCTGGTGCCTAGGGCACGTTCGGGTGCCGTCTAGAAGCTGCCGCCCCCGCTGCCTAGCTCCCTCTCAACGCTCGACGAACGAAAGGATCTGACGTGGCGAAGACGGCATTGGTGGTGGGCGCAAGCGGGATCGTCGGCGGCGCGACCGCGGCGCTGCTGGTGGAGCAGGGCTGGACGGTACACGGGCTCGCGCGCCGCGCAATCGACCTGCCCGGCGTGACCCCGGTCGCGGTCGACCTGCGCGACGCCGCGGCGACGCGCGCGGCGATCGGCACGCTGGCGCCCGACGCGGTGTTCATCACCACCTGGCTGCGCCAGGACAGCGAGGCGGAGAACATCCGGGTCAACTCGGCGATGGTGCGCCACCTGCTCGACGCGCTCCCCGCGCCGACCGCGCCGCGCCACATCGCGCTCGTCACCGGGCTCAAGCATTATCTCGGGCCGTTCGAGGCCTATGGCAAGGGCACGCTGCCGCAGACGCCGTTCCGCGAGGAGCAGGGCCGGCTCGACGTCGAGAACTTCTACTACGCGCAGGAGGACGAGCTGTTCGCCGCGGCGGCGCGCGACGGCTTCAGCTGGAGCGTCCACCGCCCGCATACCGTGATCGGCAAGGCGGTCGGCAATGCGATGAACATGGGGACCACGCTGGCGGTCTATGCGACCTTGTGCCGCGAGCTCGGCCGCCCGTTCACCTTCCCGGGCTCGGCGGCGCAATGGTCCGGTCTGACCGACATGACGGACGCCGGCCTGCTCGCGCGCCACCTGCTATGGGCGGCGGAGACCGAGGCGGCACAGGACGAGGCGTTCAACGTCGTCAACGGCGACCTCTTTCGCTGGCAGTGGATGTGGGAGCGGATCGCGGGCTGGTTCGACGTCGCGGCGGCGCCGTTCGACGGCATTGTCCGCCCGCTCGAGCAGCAGATGGCGGAGGACGCGCCGCTGTGGCGCGAGCTCGCGCTGCGCGAGGGGCTGGCCGAGCCCGAGCTCGAGCGGCTCGCCTCCCCCTGGCACACCGACGCCGATCTCGGCCGCCCGATCGAGGTGGTGACCGACATGAGCAAGAGCCGCCGCCTCGGCTTCACCGCCTATCAGCCGACCGACGATGCCTTCTTCGCGCTGTTCGAACGGCTGCGTTCGGAGCGGCTGATCCCCTGAGTCTCCCCCGGCTGGCACGATATCTTAACCTATGTGCAACGTTAGTGAGCACCGGCACGTTCGATCAGCCGCGTGAGGCTCCCGATCCACGCCGGAGCGACGGGTGGAGGATGACCGATGGGCTCGCGTGACTGCGACGTGCTGATCCTGGGTGCCGGCACCGCCGGGCTGAAGGCCTATAAAGCCGCTGCCGCGCGCGGCGCTCATACGCTGATCGTCGAGCGTGGCCCCGGCGGCTCGACCTGCACGCTCGTCGGCTGCATGCCGTCCAAGCTGTTGATCGCCGCGGGCCGAGCCGCGAACCAGGCGCGCGGTGCGGCGGCGTTCGGAGTCGACACCGGCGCGGTCACGGTCGACGCGGCGCGCGTGTGGCAGCGGGTGCGCGCCGAGCGCGACCGCTTCGTCCAGGCCGTGCTCGACGACTATCACGCCATCCCCGCCGACCGCGTGATCCACGGCGTCGCGCGCTTCTGTGCGGCCGACGCGGTGATGGTCGGCGATACCCGCGTCACCGCGCGGCGCGGGATCGTGATCGCGACCGGCGGTCACCCGACCGTGCCCGAGCTGCTCGACCCGGTGCGCCACCTCGTCCGCACGCACGAGACCATCTTCGATCTCGACGGCCTGCCGCGCGCGCTCGCGGTGCTCGGCGCCGGGCCGCTCGGGCTCGAACTCGGCCAGGCCTTCGCCCGCCTCGGCGTGTCGGTCACGGTGATCGACGGCGGGGAGAGCGTCGGCGGGCTCAAGGATCCGGCGGTCAACCGGGCCGCGGTCGCGGCGCTCGGGCGTGAGATGACGCTCGCGCTCGGCGTCGAGGCCGAGGCCTCGGCCAACGACGACGGCCGCGCGCGCCTGACATGGGAGGGCGGCGAGACGACCGTCGACCTGATCCTCGCCGCGACCGGCCGCCCGCCCAGCCTCGCCGAGCTGGCGTTGGAGACCACCGGGATCGCGCTCGACGAGCACGGCACGCCCGACTTCGATCCGCGCTCGCATCGCTGCGGCGAGAGCGCGATCTTCGTCGCCGGCGACGCGGGGGCGTGGCGACCGGTGCTCCACGAGGCCGCGCGGGGCGGTCGGATCGCTGGCGACGTCGCCGCCGGCGGGGAGCCCCCGCGCGAGCTGCCCGCCTTCGCGATCGCCTTCACCGAGCCGAACCTCGTGACGGTCGGATGCGACTTCGAGTCGCTGCCCGAGGGGTCGCGGATCGGCGCGGCCAAGGTGAGCGACAACGGTCGCGCCACCGTCGACGGCGAGGACCAGGGGCTCGTTCGGCTCTACGGCGACGCCAACGACCGGCTGATCGGCGCGGCCATCGCGGCACCGGGCGGCGAGCATCTGGGCCATCTCGTCGCGCTGGCGATCGAGCGCGGGACCAACGTGGCGACCTTCGCCGACCAGGCCTGGTATCATCCCGCCGTCGAAGAATTGCTCCAGGCGGCGGCGCGCGACCTGCTGGGCGTCGACGACTGAGCGGCGCGAAAAACCGGCGGGACCTTCAACGCTGCCGGTCACGTCCGCGCAACGGGCACGTCGCCGTCGAGCCGGACGACCGCTCCAGCACGCCTCCACATCACACCGCGACGTCGGCCTTTATGGGGCCGTGCGGGTCATAGCCTTCCACCGCGAAGTCACCGATCGCGTAACCGTCGATCGTGTCGGGTCGTCGCGTAAGGCGCATCCGCGGCACCGTGCGTGGCGGGCGACGTAGCTGTTCCCGTGCCTGCTCGAGGTGGTTGAGGTAGAGATGCACGTCGCCGCCGACCCAGACCAGCTCGCCCGGCGTGAGACCCGCCTGCTGCGCCAGCATCAGCTGCAGCGCGGCCGCGCCGACGAAGTTGAATGGCGCGCCGAGCAGCAGGTCGACCGAGCGCTGGTATAGCAGGCAGTTGAGCCGGCCGCCCGAGGCGACGTGATATTGGTAGACCATGTGACAGGGAGGCAGCGCCATCGCCCCAAGCTCGGGCACGTTCCAGGCGTGGAACAGCATGCGGCGGCTCGTCGGGTTCTCGCGCAGGGTGCGGACGAGCTCGGCGATCTGGTCGTACTCGCGACCGTCCGCCCCCAGCCAGCGCCGCCACTGCTTGCCGTAGACCGGACCGAGTTCTCCCCAGCGCGCGGCGAAATCATCGTCGGTGACGATGCGGCGCTCGAACTCCTCCTGCGCGATCTCTTCGCCCGTCTCGCGGCGATAGGCGTCGAGCGGCCAGTCGGTCCAGATACGGACGTTGTCGCGCAGCAGCGGCTGGATGTTGGTGCCGCCCGTGAGGAACCACAGCATCTCCTTCACCGCAGTCTTCCAATAGACCCGCTTGGTGGTGAGGATCGGTGCGGCGCCGTCGGCGAGGTCGAAGCGCAGCATCGCGCCGAAGAGCGAACGCGTGCCGACTCCGGTGCGGTCGAGGCGTTCGTCGCCGCGCCCGAGCACCTGCGCCATCAGGTCGAGATAGGGCTGTTCTGGATGCGGCATGCCGAGGTGGTAGCGGATGCGGGGGCGGGCGTCATCTCTTCGGATAGATGCCCTCATCTTCTACCATCCCGGCGAACGCCGGGATCCAGTTGGAAAGGCCGGAGTGAAACTCACTAACGTCCCCCAACTGGACCGCGGCGGTCGCCGGGGTGGAGGGTGTCCCGCATATCAATGGAGGTCTGGTACGGCCTTCCCCTACCCCGCCTTCGACTCGTCGTTGATGCGACAGGCGCGGATCGCGGCCGGGTCGGGCCGCGGCCCCGCCGCGCGGAAGGTCGTGAAATAGCCACCGGCCGAGCGCATTTCGCGAAAGTCGACCTGGGCATAGCCGACCGCGGCGAACTCGCACTTGAGCAGCGCCGGGGGCGTGCCGTGGTCGCGCGTCGGGCGGTTGGCATCGACCACCACCACCAGCCCGCCCCGCCGAAGCGACGACCGCATCCGCCACAGGAACTCGTACGGCTGCTCGATCTCGTGGTACATGTGCACCATCAGGATCCGGTCGAAGCTGTTCTCGGGCAGCCGCGGGTCGGCCGGCATGCCGAGCCGCACGCTGACATTCTCGAGCCGCTCGCGCGTGACCCGCTCGGCCAGCGCGTCGCGCACCGCGGGCACGATGTCCTCCGCCAGCACGCGCCCCTCGGCGCCGACGCGGCTCGCCAGACGGGTGGTGTAATAGCCCTCGCCCGCGCCCAGGTCGGCGACGGTCATGCCCTTGCGGATCTCGGCGAGGTCCATCACGCGGCTGGCCTCGTTGAGCCGATCGCGCGCCTCCTCGGTCGACCAGCGCGCCGACACGATCGTCGCCACCGGCCGGTCGGCTTCGGGAAAGGGGCCGGGCTGCTTGGGCTCGTGCTTGATCAGCGGCTGCGTCCCGTCGCACGCCGCCAGCAGCAGCGTCGCGGCGAGCAGCGCCGAGCGGGCGAGCACGCGCGCCACTTAGTCGACGTCCTCCACCGCGACCTTCTCACCGGTCACGCGCTGCGACAGCGCCGCCGCCATGAAGGTGTCGAGATCGCCGTCAAGCACGTCGCCCGGCGAGGTCGAGGTCGCGCCGGTGCGCAGGTCCTTCACCAGCTGATAGGGCTGAAGCACGTAGGAGCGGATCTGGTGGCCCCAGCCGATGTCGGTCTTGGTGGCGTTCTCGGCATTGCTGATCGCCTCGCGCTCGGCGAGCTCGCGCTCGTAGAGACGCGCGCGCAGCTGGTTGTA
The DNA here is from genome assembly GCF_019429485.1 of Sphingomonas citri. Classification (GTDB taxonomy): domain Bacteria; phylum Pseudomonadota; class Alphaproteobacteria; order Sphingomonadales; family Sphingomonadaceae; genus Sphingomonas; species Sphingomonas citri. The sequence continues at coordinate 966,172 of NZ_JAHXZN010000001.1, forward strand.
CGCCTCGGCCTTGTTCTTGTGCTGCGAGCGCTGGTTCTGGCACTGCACCACGATCCCCGTCGGCAGGTGCGTGATGCGCACCGCGGAGTCGGTGGTGTTGATGTGCTGCCCGCCAGCGCCGGACGCGCGATAGGTGTCGATGCGCAGATCGCTCTCGTTGATCTCGACCTCGATGTTGTCGTCGATCACCGGATAGACCCACACGCTCGAGAAGCTGGTGTGGCGGCGCGCCGCGCTGTCGTACGGGCTGATCCGCACGAGCCGGTGGACGCCCGATTCCACCTTGGCATAGCCATAGGCGTTCTCGCCCTTCACCAGCAGCGTCGCGGACTTGATCCCCGCCTGCTCGCCGGCGTGATAGTCGACCAGCTCCACCTTGTAGCCGTGGCGCTCGGCCCAGCGCGTGTACATGCGCTGGAGCATCTCGGCCCAGTCCTGGCTCTCGGTGCCGCCCGCGCCCGCGTTGATCTCGAGATAGGTGTCATTGGCGTCGGCTTCGCCCGAGAGCAACGCCTTCACCTTGTCGGCCTGCGCGCGTTCGGCGAGCTGCGCGAGGGCGTCGGTGCCCTCGTCCGCCATCTCGGCGTCGCCCTCGGCCTCGGCCATGTCGATCAGCTCGACCGTGTCCGCCAGCTCGCGCTCGATCGCGCGGGTCGCGCCGATCGCCTCATCGAGGCGGCGACGCTCGCGCATCACAGCCTGGGCTTCCTTGGGATTGTTCCAGAGCGACTGGTCCTCGACGCGCGCGTTGAGCTCGTCGAGCCGGCGCAGCGCGCGGTCCCAGTCGAGCGACTGGCGCAGCAGCGCCAGCGCCGCGTTGATGGTGTCGACATGAGCCTGCGCTTCGGCGCGCATAGGGTATCTCCAGCGGTCACGTCATCCAGCAGGCGCCAGAATCTCGCGCGGCACGGGGATCGCATCGTGGCCGGCGATCCCGGCCGACGCTGGGATGACGAAAGAATGTTCAGCCCGACGACTTAGTAGATGCCCCCCTGCCTCTGCAAGAAGTCGCTGTCACTCGCGGGCGCGCCGGTCGTCCCGGCGCTGGGCGCGGTGCTCGGGGCGGCGGTCGGCCCGACGCGGCGGGCGCGGCGCGCCTCGCTCTGCGGCTTGAACGCCTCCCAGATCACCGCGGGCTTGGGATCGTCGCCGGTCGGGAAGGTGCCGTAGACGGGCCGGCCCGAGGCGCGGTCGATCCGCACCATGCGGATCCCCGCGGGCGCGCGGAACGGCAGCACGGGCAGGCCCTCATAGGCCTTCTGCGCCCATTCCTTGAATACCGGCACCGCCACCGTGCCGCCCTGCGCGTAGCCGCCGAGGCTGCGCGGCGTGTCGAAGCCGAGATACAGGCCGGCAATCATCTGCGGCGTGCCGCCGATGAACCACACGTCGGTGGGGCCATTGTTGGTGCCGGTCTTGCCGAACATCGGGCGGTTCAGATCGCGCAGCGCCGTGGCGGTGCCGCGCTGGATCACGCCCTCGGTGATGTGCACCATCTGATAGGCGCTCATCGCGTCCATCACCTGGTGGCCGCGGGTCGGCAGGCGCGGCATGGCGCGGCCGTTCCAGTCGGGCATGTTGCAGCCGTCGCAGGCGCGCCAATTCTCGGGCCAGATCACCTGACCGCGCCGATCCTGCACGAAGTCGATCAGCGTCGGGTCGTGCCAGCGGCCCCAGTTGGCGAGCACGCCGTACGCGTTGACCATCTTCTCGACCGTGGTCTCGCCCGCGCCCAGCGCGTAGCTGAGATAAGGCGCATAGTCGCCGATCTGCATCCCCTTGATCAGCTTGACGACCTTGCCCATGCCGGTCTGCGCGGCGGTGCGCACCGTCATCAGGTTGCGCGACTGCTCGATGCCCCAGCGCATCGTGTGCGGCCCGGCCCCGCGCGAGTTGCCGAAGTTGCGGAAGCATTTGTTGCCCAGCGCGGCGCCCTGGTAGACGCAGAACGGCCCGTCGACGATGATCGAGGCCGGCGTCATGCCGTTCTCCAGCGCGGCGGAATAGACGATCGGTTTGATCGTCGAGCCCGGCTGGCGCATCGCCTGGGTGGCGCGGTTGAACGACTGGACGCTGGAGTCGAAGCCGCCCTGCATCGCAAGGATGCGCCCCGTCATCGGCTCCTGCACGACGAAGCCGCCCGAGATCTTCGGCACGGAGCGCAGCGCGAAGCGCCGCCCCGCGGGCGCCACCGCGATGATGTCGCCCGGCTCGATCGCGGTGAACGCCGCGCCGCCGACGTTGCGCACCGGCATCTGCGCGGCGTCGCGCGGCAGCTCGCCGGTGGTGCCGTCGGCGAAGCCGATCCGCCACGCATTGCCATCGCGCGCGATCGCGATCGCGGCGCGCCAGTCGCTGTAATCGAGCGAGATGTTGGTGTTGAGCAGCGCGCCGTACCATTTGTCGCCGTCCACATCGACGTGGCGGAGCGGTCCCGACCATCCGCGACCGCTGTCGAAGCGCAGCAGGCCGTTGCGCAGTGCCTCGGCGGCGAAGCCCTGGATGCGCTTGTCGAGCGAGGTGCGCACCCACAGGCCGCCGGCGTAGACGCTGTGCGGGCCGTCCTGCGACGTCTCGCCGAACTTGTCGATCAGCTCGCGCCGCACCTCCTCGACGAAATAGCCGCCGACGCGCTCGAACTTGGGCGTGCGCCGCGTGATCGCGCCGATCGGCTCGGCCGCGGCGACCCGCGCCTGCTCCTGCGTGACGAAGCCGTTGCGCACCATCTCGCGCAGCACGTAATTGCGCCGCGTCAGCGCGCGATCCGTGTCGCGGAACGGGTCGTAATTGGAAGGGCCCTTAGGCAGGATCGCGAGATACGCCATCTGCCCCAGCGTCAGCTCGCCCAGTTCCTTGTCGAAATAGGCGTGCGCCGCGGCCTCGACGCCATAGGCGTTGCGACCGAGGAAGATCTGGTTGAGATACAGTTCGATGATCTGCTGCTTGGTCAGCGTCTCCTCGATCTTGTACGCCAACAACGCCTCGCGGATCTTGCGCGTGGGCGAGTAAGCGTTGCCGATCAGCAAATTCTTGGCGACCTGCTGGGTGATCGTTGAGCCGCCCTTGGCGCGCTGGCCGCTGCCGAACTTACGCGCATAGTCGAACACCGCACCGGCCAGGCCGGGGAAGTCGACGCCGTGGTGCTCGAAGAAGGTGCGATCCTCGGCGGCGAGGAACGCCTTCACCAACAGCGGCGGATATTCGTTATAGGCCAGCTCGACCCGGCGCTCTCGCGCGTAGGAATAGACCGGCGCGCCGTCGGCGCTGCGCACGTTGGTCGGCAGCGGCGGCTCATAGGCCTTGAGCTTCTCGACCGAGGGCAGGTCGCGCGCGAAAACCAGCCAGAAGACGCCGAAAGCGACGACCAGCAGCGCGAGAAGATAGGTCGCCCAGCGTACCAGCCGGCGCTGCCACAGCCCGCGCAGGCGGCCGCCGCGCGGGGCCTCTTCGCGTACATCGAGGGGATCGGAAGCCATCGCGCACGGCGTTTAGCAGGTTCGCGGCGCGGGGGAAGCCGCGCGCGTCAGTCGGGGTCAGCGCACCGCCAGGCGGCGCGCGAAATACACCTCGACCGCGCGGCGCACCGTCTCCGCGATCTTCTCGCGCCCCGCCTTGCTGTCCAGGAAGGCGGCGTCCGCGGGGGTCGAGATATAGCCCGTCTCGAACAGCACCGAGGGCATGTCGGGCGCCTTGAGCACCATCAGCGAGGCGGTACGATGGAAGTTCGTCTTCACCGGCATCAGCGGCTTGGCCTCGCGCCCGAGCAGCCGCGCGAAGCCGGCCGAGGCGTTCATCGTCTCGCGCTGGGTGAGATCGATCAGGATCGAGGTGACGTCAGCGTCGCGCCCCAGTCGGACGCCCGCGATCACGTCCGACTTGTTCTCGCGCGCCGCCAGCAGCGCCGCCTCCTTATCCGAGGCGACATCGGAGAGCGTATAGGCGGTCGCGCCGGTCGGCAGGCCGGCGCCGACGCTGTCGCAGTGGACCGAGATGAACAGGTCGGCGCGCAGTCGCCGCGCGATCCCGAACCGCTCGCGCAGCGGTATGTAGCGATCGTCGTCGCGGGTCAGCGCCACGCGCGCGCGCCCGCCCTCTACCAGCGCGTCGCGGATCGCCTTGGCGATCTTGAGCGTCACGTCCTTCTCGCGCAGCGCGGCGCGTGGGTTGACCGCGCCCGGATCGTTGCCGCCGTGTCCGGCGTCGATCACCACCAGCGGGCGGCCCTCGGCACCGGCCACCTTGGGCAGGCGCACGCCGCGCGCGGGCGGCGGGACGGGTACCGTGACCTTGTAGCCGTCGCGGTGCGCGTCGCGCTCGGCGCGCGACTTCCACGGCAGGAAGTCGAGCGACGGCGCATCCGTGTCGGCGTCGCGCGGCATCGCGGCGGCGACCGGCGCGAGCGCCACCGCAGCGGCGAGCGCCAGAGTCGCGCCGACGCGCGCCGCCAGTCTTCCCCTGCGGTACGTTCGCGGTGTCATCCCCGCTCCCTATCGCCCCGAACCTCACTCCGTGGTTAACGGACTGGGCGGCGAGAGGAAATAGCAACGTGAATCGTGCCGGTTGATGCGGCGGTTCGGCGATGCTACCGAGATCATGACCGGAATGTTGCGCGATCCACGCGCGACGCAGCTCCGGCGCCACTGCCCGCCCGGCGCGACGCCGGCCCCGGGTCATCAGGTTGACGCTCGCAATGCCGCACCCCGCCCGACCGCTGCCCCGCCCGGCCTCTGCCGGCGGTCGCGCGGTCGCGGGTCGCCCCGCCAGCATTTCGCGCGGGGCGGCGCGGCACGCGACAGCAGCACCCATCACCATCCGCGCGGCCGGCCCTCACGGGCGGCCGGCAGCGCCCTATCGTCGCGCCGCCGCCCTGCACGGGCGAGACGGCGCGTGGAGACCGTTCAATGACCATGCGTATGCTGATCGACGCACGCCACCGGGAGGAAACCCGGGTCGCCGTCGTCAAGGGTAACCGGATCGAAGAGTTCGATTTCGAGAGCGAAGAGCGCAAGCAGCTCAAGGGTAACATATATCTCGCCAAGGTGACGCGCGTCGAGCCGTCGCTCCAGGCGGCGTTCGTCGACTATGGCGGCAATCGCCACGGCTTCCTGGCGTTCAGCGAGATCCACCCCGATTACTATCAGATCCCCAAGGAGGATCGCGACGCGCTGCTGCGCGAGGAGGCCGAGCACGCCGCCGAGGAGGCCGCGCTGCGCGCCGAGCAGGACGCGTTCGAGGACGCCGAGTTCGACGGCGACGAGGACGAGCTCGACGCCGACGAGCACGACCATGACGAGGCGGACGAGGACGACGCGGCGGAGGAGACCGGGGAGGACGACACCGGCACCGAGCCGCGCCAGCCGCGCCGCCGCCGCGGTCGCGCGGGCGGCAACGACGACCAGGTCGAGGCGCTGCGCCAGCGCCGCATGTCGCTGCGCCGCCGCTACAAGATCCAGGACGTCATCCGCCGCCGCCAGGTGCTGCTGGTGCAGGTCGTCAAGGAGGAGCGCGGCAACAAGGGCGCCGCGCTGACCAGCTATCTCAGCCTCGCCGGCCGTTACTGCGTGCTGATGCCCAACACGTCGCACGGCGGCGGGATCAGCCGCAAGATCTCCAACGCGGGCGATCGCAAGCGGCTCAAGTCGATCATGGCCGAGCTGGCGCTGCCGTCCTCGATGGGCTGCATCGTCCGCACCGCCGGTCTCCAGCGCAGCAAGACCGAGATCAAGCGCGACTTCGACTATCTCGCGCGACTGTGGGACGAGATCCGCGAGAAGACGCTGTCGAGCAGCGCCCCCGCGCTGATCTACGGCGACAGCGACCTGATGAAGCGCGCGATCCGCGACATCTACAACAAGGACATCGACGAGGTCATCGTCGAGGGCAGCGACGGCTATCGGCAGGCCAAGGAGTTCATGCGGCTGCTGATGCCGAGCCATGCCAAGAAGGTGAAGCATTACAGCGATCCGGTGCCGCTGTTCCAGCGCGCGGGCGTGGAGGAGCAACTCGCCGCCATGTACCACCCGGTGGTGCAGCTGAAGTCGGGCGGCTATCTCGTCATCAACCCGACCGAGGCTTTGGTGTCGATCGACATCAACTCCGGCCGCTCGACGCGCGAGCACAATATCGAGCAGACCGCGACCGCGACCAACCTGGAGGCGGCGCATGAGATCGCGCGCCAGCTGCGACTCCGCGACATGGCGGGCCTGGTCGTCATCGACTTCATCGACATGGACAACGGCTCCAATGTCCGGAAGGTCGAGAAGGCGATGAAGGAGGCGCTCAAGAACGATCGCGCGCGCATCCAGGTCGGCCGCATCTCCAGCTTCGGCCTGATGGAGATGAGCCGCCAGCGGCTGCGCACCGGCGTGCTCGAGGCGTCCACCCGCCCCTGCCCGCATTGCGAGGGCACCGGCTTCGTCCGCACCGCCTCTTCCTCGGGCATCTCGGCGCTGCGCCTGATCGAGGACGAGGCGGCGCGCGGGCGCGGCTCGCTGCTGACGCTGCGCTGCAGTCAGGAAGCGGCCTTCTATGTGCTCAACCGCAAGCGCGCCGACATCGCGGAGATCGAGGATCGCTACGGCGTCCAGGTCGAGATCATCCCCGACGAGGAGCAGGAAGGCGCGCGCATGTCGGTCGAGGCCAACGGCCCGCCGCCCGCGCACGCGCCCAAGTTCGACCGCCCGATCGTCGAGGTCGAGGACGATCTGATCGAGGACGAGGTCGAGGAGGAGTTCGAGGAGGAGGAGGTCGAGGAGACCGCCGACACGCCGCGCGCGCGCGCCGACCAGGGCGACGACGAGGGTGGACGCGGCAACCGCCGCCGCCGCCGCCGCCGCGGCCGCCGCGGTCGCACCCGCCCCGAGGGCGAGAGCGACAGTGACGTCGAGGCCGGTGAGGCGGACGGTGAGGACGAGGAGGAACTCGTCGACGCCGCTGACTTGGGCGAGGACGAGGGCGCCGTCGAGGCCGACGCCGAGGCGCCGGCCGAGGCGGGTGAGCGCGAGGGCGGTCGCCGTCGTCGCCGCGGCCGTCGCAACCGTCGCCGCGATGGCGACCGGGTCGAGGAGGCCGCCGCGCCGGCCGAGGCGTCGGTCGAGCCGGCCGAGGAGCCCGAAGCCGAGGCGGAGCCCGAGGCGATCGCCGCACCCGAGCCCGAGCCCGCGCCGGTCCCCAAGACTCGCCGTCGCCCGCGCGCGCGCGCCGCGACCGCGGCGGTGACCGAGCCCGAGGTCGAGGCCGAGGAGCCCGAGGCGGCGACGCCGGCCCCCGCGCCGGCCGCGGAAGAGGCGCCCGCCAAGCCCAAGCGCACGCGCCGCAAGAAGGCGGTCGAGCCGATCGTTGAGGCAGCCGACGCCGGCCCGGTCAACGACGGCCTGCCCGCCCCCGAGCGGGACGAGCCCGAGGCGGTCGAGCCCGAGGTGCCGGCCAAGCCGAAGCGCACGCGCCGCAAGAAGGCCGATGTCGCGCCGGTCGCCGAGGCGCCCGCTGCGGCGGAGCCGGAGGCGGAGGCGACGGCAGAGCCCGACGCCGAGGTGGAAGCCGCGCCCGCCGAGGGCGAGGCGACGCCGCGTCGCGGCTGGTGGCAGCGTACCTTCGGCGCCTGACGTCATGCGCCGGGCTTCAGCCGCGGTTCAGTAGAACCGCGCCAGGACGCCCGGCGCATGCCCTCATCGATGTCACCCGCCGCGCCGACGCTCCCGGACGATCGTGAGGAGAGCGGCGCCGTGATCTGCTCCAGCGCTGCCCGCCGTGTTCCTTCGAACGCAGGCACCCAGGGCCAGGGGCGACACGGGTCGCCCAACGGTGCTCACGTTTCGGCACGTTGGTGCCATGCCAAGGCTCTCCTATTCTCCGTCATCCCGGCCTTGAGCCGGGATCCATCCCTCTCCGAAGCGCCACGGAGCGAAGCGTACGCGACGCGATGGATGCCGGGTCAAGCTCGGCATGACGAAGGAGGCGGGCGCCGCTCCAGCTCCACCCACCCGCGCTCCTCTCCCGCCCCCCGCTGGCACCGCCTCATCGCCGCCGCGGCGACCGCGATCCTTCTCCTCGCCCAGCCAGCGCACGCCCAGTCGATCCTGCGCGACGCCGAGACCGAGGCGCTGCTGCGCGACATGTCGGCGCCGCTCGTCACCGCCGCTGGGCTTCGCCCGCGCGACGTGCAGATCGCGCTGATCAACGACGATTCGATCAATGCCTTCGTCGTCGGCGGCCAGACCGTCTACGTCCACTCGGGACTGATCCAGGCCGCCGACACCGCCAATCAGGTACAGGGCGTGATCGCGCACGAGCTCGGCCATATCGCCGACGGCCATGTCATCACCAGCAGCGAGGGCCAGCGCCCCGCGATGGGCATCTACCTGCTCTCGATGGTGCTCGGGCTCGCCGCGATGGCGGCCGGCGGCGGCGAGGCGGGCGCGGGCATCCTCTCCGCCGGGCAGCAGGCGGCGATGGGCAAGTATCTCGCCTTCAGCCGCGTGCAGGAGGCCACCGCGGACGCCTCGGCGGTGCGCTACCTCAACACCGCCGGGATCACCGGGCGCGGCATGCTGGAGTTCTTCAAGAAGCTTCAGCAGCAGGAATTTCGCTACGGCACCAAGAACATCGATCCGTTCATGCAGTCGCACCCTTTGTCGGGCACGCGCATCCAGACGATGACCGCCGACCTGCAGAATTCACCGGCGTGGAGGAAACCACTCGATCCGGCGATGGAGGAACGGTTCAAGCGCATCCGTGCCAAGCTCGACGGCTATCTGCTGCCGCCCGCACAGGCGCTCCAGAAATATCCCGACAGCGACCAGACGGTCTACGCGCATTATGCGCGCGCCTATGCCTATCACCGCGCCGGCTACCCCGACAAAGCCGACGCCGAGGCCGAGGCGCTCGTCGCCAAGGAACCCAACGACCCGTATTTTCAGGAGATCATGGGGCAGATCCTGCTCGAGGCGGGCAAGCCCAAGCAGGCGATCGAGCCGCTGCGCCGCGCCACCGAGGGCTCGCGCTCGGACCCGCTGATCGCCACCACCTACGGCCACGCGCTGATCGCGACCGAGGACCCGAAGAACTACGACGAGGCCAAGCGCATCCTCAAGACCGCGGTCGGGCGCGACGACGAGAATCCGTTCGCCTGGTTCCAGCTCGGCACCGTCTATGAGCTCACCGGCGACGAGCCGCGCGCCGCGCTCGCCAGCGCCGAGCGCGCCAGCATGATGGGCGACGACCGCACCGCGGCCGACCGCGCGCGCTATGCCATGGCGGGGCTGCCCAAGAACACGCCCGACTGGATCCGCGCGCAGGACATCGCCATGACGTCGCAGGACGGGCTCGACAAGAACAGGAAGAAGCGACGGTGAACAGGCTGTGGCTGCTCGGCATGGTGGTGCTGGGCGCACTCTTCGGCGCGGGCGGCATGTGGCTCGCCGGGCGGGTCGCCCCCACCCCGCTCGCCGACGGTGACCGCGTCCGCATCGAGCGCGTGGTGCGCGACTATGTCCTCGCCAACCCCGAGATCATCCCCCAGGCGATCGAGCGCTTGCAGGCCAAGGACGCCTCGCGCGCGATCGCCGCGTCGCGCGGCGCGATCGAGGAGCCCTATGCCGGCGCCTGGATCGGCAATCCCAAGGGCGACGTCACGCTGGTCGAATATTACGACTACAATTGCGGTTTCTGCCGCGCCAGCCTGGCGACGATCGAGCAGCTCGTCGCCGAGGACAAGAACCTGCGCGTGGTGTTCAAGGAGCTGCCCGTGCTCGCCGACAGCAGCCGGCTGGCGGCACGCGCCGCGCTCGCGGCGGCGGCGCAGGGGCGGTTCAAGCCGTTCCACGACGCGCTCTACGCCGCCGGGCCGGTGAGCGCGGCGACCATCGCCACCGCGGCGAAGGCGACCGGGGTGGACCTTGCCAAGCTGCCCGCCGACGCCGACGCGACGATCCGCGCCAACCTGGAGCTGGCGCAGAAGCTCGGCATCACCGGCACGCCGAGCTGGGTGGTGGGCGATGAGCTGCTGTCGGGCGCGCTGCCGATCGAGCGGCTGAAGGAGGCGATCGCCAAGGCGCGAGTGTCGTAGGCTCGCTTGAGGCGCTGCCACGACTGATCAAGTCATCCTCATCGAGGCGTCCACCCGCCCCACCCCTTACCGTCATCCCCGCGGAGGCGGGGATCCAGACGCGCGGCTTCGTCGATGGAGGGGACACGTCAGCGTGTATGGATCCCCGCCTTCGCGGGGATGACGGCTGTAGGGGCACGCTGCACCGACGTCGGGCCTCGCGCGATGATAGGTTCAACCGACACGGCCGCGCGCACCGCGCCGCCGTCACACATCCCGAAACACCGTGTTTCCGCGCTTGCCGCCCCCAGCCACGCTCCCTAACTGACGCGAGAAGCAGGGAGACGACATGCCGGAACCGATCCTGACCGTCGCCGGCGTGTCGAAGACCTACAAGGACGGTCCCACCGCGCTCAAGACCGTCGACCTCAGCGTCAACCGCGGCGAGATCGTCGCGCTGCTCGGCCCGAACGGCGCCGGCAAGACCACGCTGATCAGCATTATCTGCGGCATCGTCACGCCCTCGTCCGGCAGCGTCACCGTCGCCGGCCACGACGTGGTGCGCGACTATAAAGCGGCGCGTCGTGCGATCGGGCTGGTGCCGCAGGAGCTCGCCACCGACCAGTTCGAGAGCGTGCTCGCCACCGTCACCTTCTCGCGCCGCCTGTTCGGTCGCTCGGGTCATTCCGACTATATCGAGCAGGTGCTGCGCGACCTGTCGCTGTGGGAGAAGCGCCACGCCAAGATCAAGGACTTGTCGGGCGGGATGAAGCGCCGCGTGCTGATCGCCAAGGCGTTGGCGCACGAGCCTGAGATCCTGTTCCTCGACGAGCCCACCGCCGGCGTCGACGTGGCACTGCGGCGCGACATGTGGAAGCTGGTCCACCGCCTGCGCGAGCAGGGCGCGACGATCATCCTCACCACCCACTACATCGAGGAGGCCGAGGAGATGGCCGATCGCGTCGGCGTGATCTCGCGCGGCGAGCTGCTGCTGGTCGAGGAGAAGGACGCGCTGATGGCCAAACTCGGCAAGCGCCAGATGGACCTCACCCTGGTCGAGCCGCTCGCCGCCGTGCCCGCGGCGCTCGCGCGCTGGTCGCCGACGCTTGAGCATGACGGGCGCACGCTGCGCTACGTCTTCGACGCCAAGGCGGAGAGCACCGGCATCCCCGAGCTGCTCGCCGCGGTGGCGGAGCAGCATATCGCCTTCAAGGACCTGGAGACGCGCAAGTCGAGCCTCGAGGACATCTTCGTCGACCTGGTGGGGCAGCGCGCATGAACCTGCATGGCATCTGGGCGATCTATCGTTTCGAAATGGCGCGCTTCGGGCGCACGATCTGGACCAGCCTCGCCACACCGGTGATCACCACCACCTTGTACTTCATCGTCTTCGGCTCGGCGATCGGGTCGCAGATGAAGAACATCGGCGACGTGCCCTACGGGGCCTTCATCGTCCCCGGTCTGATGCTGCTGACGATCTTTTCGGAGAGCGTCTTCAACGCCAGCCTGGGCATCTATATGCCCAAGTTCACCGGCACGATCTACGAGCTGCTCTCCGCGCCGCTGTCGGCGGTGGAGACGGTGATCGGCTATGTCGGCGCCGCGGCGACCAAGTCGATGGTGATCGGCCTCGTCATCTTCGCCACCGCGCATTTGTTCGTCGACCTGCACGTCGCGCACCCGCTGCTGATGCTCTTCTACCTGCTGCTGGTGGCGGCGAGCTTCTCTCTGTTCGGCTTCTGCCTCGGCATCTGGGCCAATGGTTTCGAGCAGCTCCAGATCATCCCGCTGCTGGTGATCACGCCGCTGACCTTCCTCGGCGGCGCCTTCTACTCGCTGTCGGTGCTGCCCGAGCCGTGGCGGACGGTCAGCCTGTTCAACCCGATCGCCTATCTGATCAACGGCTTCCGCTGGACCTTCTTCGGCATCAGCGACGTCGACGTGCTCGCCTGCGTGGCGGTGACGGCGGGCTTCGGCGCGCTCTGCCTGGCGGCAGTGGTGACGATCTTCCACACCGGCTGGCGGCTGAAGAGCTGAGCGGGGGCGGTTCGATTGGCTTGCTCTCCGAAAGGCGCTTCTAGACGAGGCTTCGACAGGCTCAGCCTCTCCTCAGCGCGAACGGTAACAGCAACGTGGCAGCCTACATCCCGTTCGGGCTGAGGAGTCACTGAGCTTGTCGAAGTGCCGTCTCGAAGCCCACTCCCTCACCGCACCCGCCCCGACAGCACCGGCCGCACCACCAGCGCGTTGAGATCGATCGCGACGTGGAGCAGCACCGCCGCCAGGAGCGAGCCGCTCAGCAGATAGGCGAGCGCCAGCACCGCCCCGACCAGCGCGGTCGCGATCATGCCCGCTGCTCCCTGATAGCGATGCGCCGCCCCGAACAGGACGCAGGCCAGCGCGAAGGCGGCGACGCCCGGCACGCCGCAGCGTACCAGCAGCAGCGGCAGCAACAGCCGGAAGAACAGCTCCTCGGTCACGCCCGCGGTGACCGACAGCAGCGCGCCCCAGCCGAGCTCGCCGCGCGTGGTCGGCAGCACCGACTCGACGTCGCCCAGCGTCATCGATCGCCCGCGCCAGCGTTCGACCAGGCCGGCGATCACGCCGCCGATCGCCACGCCGCCGAGCGTCGACCAGGCGAGCAGGTCGAGCGGCATCGTCCCGCCCACGAGATCGATCGCGGCGTCACGGGCCGGCGCGAACTCGGCCGGCAACTCCGCCAGCGTGTCGAGCCGCTCTAGCGCGGCGAGCGCGACCAACGTCACCAGCGCGAAGTGGAGCGTCGGACGCAGCGCCCGCAGCAGGAAGCGGCGCCGCCGCGCGTCTCCGCCGGGGCGGTAGAGCCAGCGGTAATGGCGCGTGCCGCCGCGCAGGAACAGCGCGAGGCTCGCCAGCGCCACCGCCAGCCAGATCGCCGCGCCCGCCATCGCGTCAGCGCTCGATACGATGCTCGCCCTTGACCCAGCGCACCGTGCCCGAGGAAGCGCGCATCACCACGCTCTCGGTCGTCATCTTGTCGCGGCGGCGCTTGACGCCCTCGAGAAGCGAGCCGTCGGTCACGCCGGTCGCGGCGAAGATGCAGTCGCCTTTCGCCAGCTCCTTGAGATCATATTGCCGATCGAGGTCCTCGATCCCCCATTTGCGCGCGCGCGCGCGCTCGTCGTCGTTGCGGAACAGCAGCCGGCCCTTGAACTGGCCGCCGACGCAGCGCAGCGCGGCGCAGGCGAGCACGCCCTCGGGCGCGCCGCCCGATCCCATATAGACGTCGATCGTCGTGTCCGGGTCGCTGGTGGCGATCACCCCCGCGACGTCGCCGTCGCCGATCAGCACCACGCCGCAGCCGAGCGCGCGCAGCTCGGCGATCAGCGCCTCGTGCCGCGGGCGGTCGAGCACGCAGGCGACGATATCCTGCGGCCGCACGCCCTTGGCGGCGGCGATCGCCTCGATGTTCTGGCTTGGCGTGCGGTCGAGGTCGATTACGCCGGCGGGCAGGCCGGGGCCGACCGCGAGCTTGTCCATGTAGACGTCGGGCGCGTTGAGCAGCCCGCCCGCCTCGGCGATGGCGAGCACCGCGAGGCTGTTCGGCCCTGACTTGGCGCAGATGGTGGTACCCTCGAGTGGGTCGAGCGCGATGTCGATCGCCGGCCCCTGGCCGGTGCCGACCTTCTCGCCGATGTAGAGCATCGGCGCCTCGTCTCGCTCGCCCTCGCCGATCACGACGGTGCCGTCCATGTCGAGCTCGTTGAGCGCGGCGCGCATCGCCTCCACCGCGGCGGCGTCGGCGGCCTTCTCGTCGCCGCGGCCGGTCAGCGTCGAGGCGGCGATCGCCGCCGCCTCGGTGACCCGCACCATCTCGAGCACGAGGATACGGTCGAGTACCTTGCTGGCCTGGGGCATGAGTCACCTTCGCTGCGGCGTGAGGGCACCGTCGATAAGGTGCGGGCGTGACGCTGTCGAGGCGAATGTTTTACATGTTCAACAGGCGACCGGGCCGCCGGGATAGAGGCTGGGTGACCGTCGCAGAACCTCACGTCATCCCGGGCATGATCCGGGACCCATGGTGCCGCGAGGCCGCCGGCGTTCTTCTCGCCGAAACATGGACCCCGGCTCAAGGCGGGGATGACGATGTTCACGTGTGTCGAACCTGCCGACACGCTCGCGAGCCCCGCCGCGGCGGGAGCCCGATCACCTCACGCAGCGCCGTGGCAGTGCTTGTACTTGCGCCCTGAGCCGCATGGGCACGGCGCGTTACGGCTGACCTGCCCTTCCCAGCTCGACGGGTCATCGCCCAGATCGGCGGCGGTCGGCTGCGGGATCTGGAGCGGCGGCAGCTGCGTCGTCACCAGCCCGAGCGTGCCGGCATCGATGTCGTTCGAATTGTCCTCTCCGGTGAACGGGTCGAAGTGGGTGGTGATGAAGTCGGGCAACTCGGGCAGCGGCGGCGGCTCCTGCATGCGGAACTGCGCATGCGCGATCGTCTTCGTCACGTCCTCGCGGATCGCGTCGAGCATGCGCTGGAAGAGGTTGAACGCCTCCTGCTTATACTCGTTGATCGGCGTCTTCTGCGCATAGGCGCGCAGGTGCACCACCTGGCGCAGCGCGTCGAGCGTGGCGAGGTGCTCCTTCCAGTGATGGTCGAGGTTCTGCAACAGGATCGACTTCTCGACCTGGGTCCAGGTCTCCGGCTCGAGATCGGCCGACTTGCTCGCTACCGCGGCGTCCGCCTCGGCCTGGACACGCTCGGTGACGATCTCGGGGTCGATCGCGTCCTCCTTGAGCCACTCGTCGATCGGCGGCTCGAGGTTGAGGATATCGGCGAGCCGCGCCTTCATCCCCTCGATGTCCCACTGCTCGGGATAGGAGTTTGGCGGGCAGGCCTCGCCGACGATCGCGTTGACCGTCTCGGCGCGCATGTCGCTCACCACCTCGCCGACGGTCTCGGCGTCCATGATGTCGGCGCGCTGCTCGTAGATCACCTTGCGCTGATCGTTCATCACGTCGTCATACTCGACGACCTGCTTGCGGATGTCGTAGTTGCGCGCCTCGACCTTCTTCTGCGCGGTCTCGATCGCCTTCGTCAGCCACTTGCTGCCGATCGCCTCGCCGTCGGCAATGTTGCTGCGCATCATCTTGGCGAACAACGTGTCCGGCCCGAAGATGCGGAGCAGGTCGTCGTCGAGCGACAGGTAGAAGCGGCTCAGACCGGGGTCGCCCTGACGCCCCGAGCGGCCGCGCAGCTGGTTGTCGATACGGCGACTCTCGTGCCGCTCGGTGGCGAGCACGAACAGGCCGCCGGCCTCGAGTACCTTCTGCTTCTCGGCCCCGATCTCGGCGCGGATCTGCTCGATCGCCGCCTCGCGCTCGGGGCCCTCGGGCATGCCCGCCAGCTCGTCCTCGACGCGCATCTCGAGGTTGCCGCCCAGCTGGATGTCGGTGCCACGGCCCGCCATGTTGGTGGCGATCGTCACCGCGCCGAGCCGCCCCGCCTGCGCCACGATATGGGCCTCGCGCTCATGGTAACGTGCATTGAGGACCGAGTGATCGACTCCTTCCTGCCGCAGGAACTCGCTCAGCAACTCGGACTTCTCGATCGAGACGGTGCCGACCAGCACCGGTTGGCCGATCTCCGAATGCTCGCGGATCTTCTTGGCGATCGCGCGGAACTTGTCCTGCGTGTCCTTGTAGAACTCGTCTTCCTCGTCGACGCGGTGCACCGGCTTGTTGGTCGGGATGGTGACCACGTTCATCTTGTAGATGTCGTAGAACTCGGCCGCCTCGGTCGCGGCGGTGCCGGTCATCCCCGCCAGCTTGGGGTACATGCGGAAGTAATTCTGGAAGGTGATCGAGGCCATGGTCTGGTTCTCGGGCTCGATCTGCACGCCCTCCTTGGCCTCGACCGCCTGGTGCAGACCGTCCGACCAGCGGCGGCCGTCCATCATGCGCCCGGTGAACTCGTCGATGATGACGACCTTGCCGTCCTTGACGATGTAATCGGTGTCGCGCTTGAACATGACATTCGCGCGCAGCGCCTGGTTGAGGTGGTGCACCACCTGGGTGTTCTCGAAGTCGTAGAGGTTGGCGCCCTGGAGCAGCCCGGCGGCCTCGAGCATGCGCTCGGCGCGCTCGGTACCGTCCTCGGTCAGCACGATGGTCTTCTGCTTCTCGTCCTTCTCGTAATCGTCGGGCGAGAGCTGCTTCACGATCGCGTCGACGCTGATGTACAGCTCGGACTTGTCGTCGGTCGGCCCCGAGATGATCAGCGGCGTGCGCGCCTCGTCGATCAGCACCGAGTCGACCTCGTCGACGATCGCCATCGCGAAGGCGCGCTGCACCATCTGCTGGCGCTCGTACTTCATGTTGTCGCGCAGATAGTCGAAGCCGAACTCGTTGTTCGTGCCATAGGTGATGTCCGCGGCATAGGCGGCGCGGCGCTCCTCGTCGGTGAGGTTGGGCACGATCACGCCCGTGGTCAGCCCGAGGAAGCGGTAGACGCGCCCCATCCAGTCGGCGTCGCGGCTGGCGAGATAGTCGTTGACGGTGATGACGTGGACGCCGTCGCCCGGCAGTGCGTTGAGATAGGTGGCGAGCGTGGCGACGAGCGTCTTGCCCTCGCCGGTGCGCATCTCGGCGATCTCGCCGCGGTGGAGCACGATGCCGCCGATCATCTGCACGTCATAGTGGCGCTGGCCGAGCACGCGCTTGGCCGCCTCGCGCACCGTGGCGAAGGCCTCGGGCAGCAGCTGGTCGAGCGTTTCGCCGTTCGCCAGCCGCTCGCGGAAGCGGACGGTCTGCTGCGCGAGCGTGTCGTCGTCCATCGCCTGCAGCGTCGGCTCGAACGACGCGATCTTGGCGAGAATCGGGTTGAGCGACTTGACGTAGCGGTCGTTGGACGAACCGAAGAGGGTCTTGGCAATGCCGCCGAACATGGGCCTGATCCTGTATGGGAGCGCGCCGCGGCGCCGTTGGTCGGCGCGCGCACGCTGGTCTGATAGGGGAGAGCGGGAAGCGGCGCGACGCTAGACGCGCCGACGGCCCGCGAAGATCGGCTCGCGCGCGGCTAGCGCGAGCGCAGCCATGCGCGGTGCTGCGGCGCTCGCGATCAGCCCGGCGAGCGCCTGCCGCGGGCGCACCGCGACGCGCCGCGCCGCGGACACGATCGCGGCAGCACGCGCCTGCTGCGCCACGGCCTGTGGCGGTGCCGCCTGACGCGCGCTCGCTCCCACGCCGGTCAGCGCGGACAGCAGGGCCGAGAGGAGCAGCAACAGGTTCACGTGGCTGGACATAAGACGAGACGATCCGCGCGTCCACCGGCGCATGGCCGCGTCAACCATCAATTTGGCCAGGGTCGCCCCGCGACCGGAGTGCACGGTGAGCCGTTGTCATCGACAGCTCTCACCTGAGCCCTTTGCGTGCTTCCACACCGCGCCTAAGAGGGCGCCATGTCGACGTCCACCTCCCCGCTCGCCACTCCCTTCCCCGATATGGCGAGCGTCGCCGGGGTGACGCTCCGGGTTGCGCGCGCACACTATAAGACGTGGGACCGCACCGACCTCACGCTCGCCGAGCTCGCGCCGGGCACCACCGTCGCTGGCGTGCTCACCCGCTCCAAATGCCCCTCGCCCGAGGTGGAATGGTGCCGTGCCGCGCTGGTGCTCGGGCAGGCGCGCGCGCTGGTGGTCAACGCCGGCAACTCGAACGCCTTCACCGGGCACCGCGGGCGCGCCGCGGTGGAGGCGATCGCGGCGCAGGCGGCGGCACAGCTCGGCTGCCAGCCGTCGGACGTGTTCGTCGCCTCCACCGGCGTGATCGGTGTGCCGCTGCCGATCGACAAGGCGCAGGCCGGCGTCGCTGCCGCCTTCGCCGCGCCGGAGGCGGGCTGGCGCGATGCCGCCGAGACGATCGGCACCACCGACACCTACCCCAAGGGCGCGAGCGCGACCGCGGTGGTCGACGGGCGCACCGTGACGATCGCGGCGATCATCAAGGGATCGGGCATGATCGCGCCCGACATGGCGACGATGCTCGGCTTCGTCTTCACCGACGCCGCGGTGGAGGCGCCCTTCCTCCAGGCCGCGCTCGCCGCGGCGAACGCGCGCACCTTCTCGTGCATCACGGTCGACGGCGACACCTCGACAAGCGACACGGTGCTCGCCTTCGCCACCGGGGCGGCGGGTAACACGCCGCTGGCCGACGACGACAGCTCGGGCGCCGACGCCTTCCGCGCCGCGCTCGCCGACGTTTGCCGCCAGCTCGCGCTGCTGGTGGTGCGCGACGGCGAGGGCGCGACCAAACTGATCGAGGTGACGGTCGAGGGTGCGGAAAGCGACACTTCTGCGCACCGGATCGCGCTGTCGATCGCCAACTCGCCGCTGGTGAAGACCGCGATCGCGGGCGAGGACGCCAATTGGGGCCGCGTCGTCATGGCAGTGGGCAAGGCGGGCGAGCCGGCCGAGCGCGACAGACTGTCGATCCTTTTCGGCGCCACTCGGGTGGCGCGCGACGGGCTCGCGGTTGAGGGCTATGACGAGGCGCCGGTCGCGGCGCATCTGAAGGGTCAGGAGGTCCAGATCGGGGTCGATCTCGGGCTCGGCGAGGGTCGCGCCACCGTGTGGACCTGCGACCTGACGCATGGTTACATCTCGATCAACGCGGATTATCGCAGCTGAGGCGGCGCCGCGGCCGCGCCGAGATTGGATCGTAGCGCCCACAAGGCGGCGTTTGAGGTCGCGTCATCGAGATCTCGCGCCGCCACATTCGTCATCCCGGGCTTGCCCCGGGAACCGCCGCACCGCGAACGATCAAGGCGTTGCTTTCGCGGAACCGTGGATCCCGGTCCGACCTCGGGATGACGATGGTGGAAGGCGCCGCGTCGACCGGGCGACGACACCCTGTCGGGAAGCGCTCGGGCAGGCCACTCAATCCGCGCCGAGCGTCACGGTGCCAGCAATCCCCGCGGGCGCCTCGCCCTTCACGAGCAGCAGCACGACCCGCTCGCCGTGCCCTGCCGGCACCCGCGCCTCGATCGCACCCGGCGCCGCGTCGCGCTTGGTCGCGATCGGGCGACCGTCGACGAGCAGCTCGGCGCGACCCGCGACCGACTCGAAGCGGATGATCCCGCCTTCCGCGCCGACCCGGCGCCACGGCCGCACCACCGTGCGCCACGCATGCCAGTCTGCGCCCGCCTCGCCGGGCACCAGCGCGCCGGGGCGGACGAACGCCCAGCTGTTGTTGTCGCCGTCGGGCGGCGCGGCGTCCGCGGCGGGGCGCTCGCGCGAGGCGGGAGAGCGGCGCCACTCGGCGAGCGGCTGGGCGCGGCGCTGCTCGGGCCAGTTGGCCGGCTGCGCGACCGCGCGCCGGTCGATCGTCGCGCGCGCGCTTCGAAGCCCCGGCGCGGTCGCGGTCAGGGTCACCGCACCGCCGCCCGCTGCCGCGCGCACGATCACCTGCGCCAGCCCGTTGAACAGGCTGCGCGAGTCACCCTGCTCGGGTTCGTGACTGTTGGGATCGCCGTTGCCCAGGCCGATGATCTCGGCACCGCCCACGCCGAAGCGCACCGGGAGGTTGGCGGTGGGCACGTGGCGACCGCGCGAGTCGATCGCGTCGACCGTCACCGGCAGCGCGTCCTCGCCATCGCCCAGCATCACGAGCCGCGACGGCGTGAGCCGCAGCGCCACCGGCGCGCCCGCGGTCTCGTGCGCAGCCCGCGCCACCTCGCGCCCGCCGCGCCGCGCCACCGCCTCGATCCGGCCGGGCGCGTACGGCACGTACCACTCGTTGCCCATGATCCGGTTGACGGGCTGCGTGCCGAGCGCGCGGCCGTTGAGCGTCAGTGTCACCTCCTCGGCGTTGCTCATCACCAGCACGCGGACGGATTGGCCCTGCCGTCCCGGCCAGGTCCAGTGCGGCGTGATCGACACCACTGCGGCGTCGTCAACCCAGTGCGCGCGATGCACGTCATAGGCGGTCTTGGGAAAGCCGCAGAGGTCCATGATGCCGAAGAAGCTTGAGATCGTCGGCCAGGCGTAGGGCGTCGGCTCGCCGTGATAATCGAAGCCGGTCCACGTGAAGCCGCCCGCGACGAAGCGCCGCTCCGCGATCGCACGCCAGGTCGCCCGGTGCGTCCCGCCCCAGCTCGCCGCCTCGTCGTCGTAGGAGGAGATGACGTGGCGCGCGCGGTCGCTGGCATAAGCGCCGCGCGTCTCGAACGCGCTGGTGTCCTCCGAGCTGGTCATCGGGCGCGTCGGGAAGAGCCGGTGGAACCGGTCATAGTCGCCCTGATAATAGTTGAACCCGGTGACGTCGACGACGCTCGACACGCTGTCGGGCTCGAAGAAGGCGCCGTTCATCGCCGCGGTCACCGGCCGGCTGTCGTC
This sequence comes from Sphingomonas citri, assembly GCF_019429485.1. Classification (GTDB taxonomy): domain Bacteria; phylum Pseudomonadota; class Alphaproteobacteria; order Sphingomonadales; family Sphingomonadaceae; genus Sphingomonas; species Sphingomonas citri. Next base: position 986,590 of record NZ_JAHXZN010000001.1, read on the forward strand.
GAGCGCGCGGACCGCATGCGCCATCCGCCGGACCATCTCGACTCCCGCAGGCGTGCCCTGCATCGGTTCCTCGTTGAACACCGACCAGAGGATCACCGAGGGATGGTTGCGGTCGCGCCGCACCAGCCAGCGTAGCTGCGCCATATAGTCGGGCGCGGGGTTGAACTGCCGGTTCTCGTCCATGACGAGGAAGCCCAGCTCGTCGCACAGGTCGAGGAACTCGCCCGCGGGGGCATTGTGCGAGCAGCGGATCGCGTTGCAGCCGATCGCTTTCAGCCGCTCGAGCCGCCAGCGATGCAGCGCGTCGGGCACGGCGGTCCCGACCCCGGCGTGGTCCTGGTGAAGGCAGACGCCCTTCAGCTTCACCGGCCGGTCGTTCAGGAAGAAGCCTTGGTCGGCGTCGAAGCGCGCGGTGCGGAAGCCGATCCGGGTGCGGCGCTCGTCGGCGATGCCCCCACCGGTGACGCGGGTGACGACGGTGTAGAGCGTCGGCCGCTCGACCGACCATGATAGCGGCGCCCCGGCCGCGAGCGACAGGCGCGCCTCCGTCTCGTCGAGCGCGGTGACGGTCGCCTCGGTACCGCCGCGTGCCACCTCGCGCCCGTCGGGATCGAGCAGCCGCGCCTCGACCCGCACCGAGCGGTCCTCGCGCGCGACGCTGGTGAGCGTCACCGCCACCGGCACGTGCCACGCGCCGTCCGCGCCGCGGCGCGGATCACAATGGACGCCGTCGCTCGCGATCGAGACCGGCGGGCGGCGCACCAGCCAGGCGTGCCGGTAGAGCCCCGCGCCCTCGTACCACCAACCCTCCATCGCCTCGGCGTCGACGCGGATCGCGACGGTGTTGAGCTCGTCGCCGAAGCGCGCGAACGGGGTCAGGTCGACGTAGACGCTGGTGTAGCCCGACCAATGGTGCGCCACGACGCTGCCGTTGACCCAGATCGTCGCGTTGGTGGCGATGCCGTCGAAGTGCAGCTCCCAACGCTGCCCGCGGTCGCCCTCGTCGAGCGCGAAGTGGCGGCGGTACCAGCCGATCCCGCGCGGACGATAGCCCTGCGCGACATTGGCGCTTGCGACGAACGGCTGCGCCGACGCCCAGTCGTGCGGCAGGCGGACGCGCTGCCAGTCGCTGTCGTCATAGTCGATCGCCGCCGCGCCCTGTGCGTTGCCCGCCTTGACGCTCAGATAGGTGGCATTGTGCGTGTCGAGCCGCGGCGGCGCGACGTCGCCCTCGTGGAACAGCCAGCCGCGCTCGAGCCGCACCCGCGTGGTATCGCCGACGAAGGCGGGCGGCGGCAACGCGTCGGTTGGCGCGGGCATCGGCAGCCCGTCGCCGGCAGAACGGCGCGCCGCCGGCGCCGCAGCGAGCGGCGCGCCAGCGACCGTCGCGAACGCGGCGGTACCGCGCAGCAGGTCACGCCGCAGCATCAGAGATCGGACAGTTCGGCCACGAAGTCGTACGCGTCGCCGCGATAGTAAGAGCGGGTGAACTCCACCGCGCGCCCGTCGCGCAGGAAGCCCCGCCGCTCGATCAGCAGCCCGGCATGGCCCGACTCGACACCCAGCATGCGCGCGTGCTCGCCGCCGAACGGCACCGCGCGCAGCCGCTGCAACGCGCGCGCCGGCCGGCTGCCCGCCGTCTGTAGCGCGGTGTAGAGCGAGTCCCCCACCGCCTCGGCCGAGGGCAGGCAATAGCCCGCGATCGTCGACAGTTCGAGCGCCATCGGCTCGTCGTCGGCGCTGCGCAGCCGGTGGAAGCGGTACACCGCCGCGCCGGGCGACAGGCCGAGCGCCATCGATTCCTCCGGGCTCACCGTCCCCGCGGCGCGCAGGATCCACTGGCTCGACGCGGTCTTGCCGCGCGCCGCCATGTCCTCGGTGAAGGAGGACAATTTGGAGAAGCTCTTCTCGACGCGTCCCGCGACGAAGGTGCCCGCGCCACGCCGTCGGGTAAGCAGTCCCTCCTCGACCAGGCCGCCGATCGCCTTGCGCACCGTGATACGCGACACGTCATATTCCACCGCGAGGTCGCGCTCGGCCGGGATGGCGTCGCCCTGCTGGAGCTTGCCGCCGCCGATCCCGTCGCGGATGACCTGTTGTAGCTGGAGGTAGAGTGGCGCCGCATTGCCCCGCCGGAACTTTCCGATCTCCTCGGCGAACCCCATTCTCTTCTCCCCCCTGCCGGCCGATCGTCGCCGGATCACCGCAGCGTACCGGAACCGGTCCACCGCCACAATCACTGCGATCCCATCGATAGAACCACTTAGTGCCGGCCCGATCGCGCCACCCGACACCCGGGCAAGATCGGGAAACCCAACACCCTCCGACACTTAATGGAACGTGCACGGCACGTAACCAAAGTGCAATTTTTTGTCGCTTGATTGGTATACTTTGGTTATACGATGCTGGAATCGCAGAGCGGGATCAACCCGACGTGCGGTCGCGGGGCGAATACGGCTTTTCACATCGGGCGAGCGGTCAGGGCCGGGTCGCCCAAAGGGGAGAATATGACGATGCGTATGCGGCAATTGGTCCTACTCTCGACCGCGCTGACCGGCCTCGCTGGCGCCGCGCAGGCGCAGCAGACCCCGCCCTCGACCACGCCGCCGAGCGAGACCGCCCCCGCGGTCGATCCGTCGGGCGACACCACCGGCGAGGACGTGGTCGTCACCGGCTATGCGCGCAGCCTCCGCCAAGCGATCGAGGTCAAGCGCAGCGCCAACGCGGTGGTGGACGCGATCTCGGCCGAGGACATCGGCAAATTCCCCGATCGCAACGTCGCCGAGTCGCTCGCGCACATCCCCGGCGTGTCGATCGACCGCCGCTTCGGCGAGGGCGAGAAGGTAGCGATCCTCGGCACCGACCCGGCGCTGAACCGCATGCTGCTCGACGGACACGCGCTCGCCTCGGCCGACTGGGGCGGCAACGACAATGACCCGAGCAGCCGCACCTTCAACTATTCGCTGCTCGCACCCGAGCTGGTCGATCGGCTCGAGGTGTACAAGTCGCCCGAAGCGCGGCTCGAGGACGGCAGCCTCGGCGGCACGGTGATCGTGCGCACGCGCCGGCCGCTGGAGCTGGAGGCCAACTCGCTTTTCGGCTCGGGCGGCTACACCTACAATGACCGGTCAGACAAGGGCAGCGTCCGCGGCTCGGGGCTGTACAGCTGGAAGAACAAGGACGAGACCTTCGGCTTCCTGGTCGCCGCCACCTATGACAAGCAGCAGCTGGTCCGCGCCGGCGTCGAGTTCTTCGGCTATGACAACAGCCTTCCCAACGCCGACGGCACGTACAACAGCCCGTTCGTCAATCGCGACAGCGCCACCGGTGCGCTCAGCCTAAAGAACCCGAACGCGACGATCAGCGGCGGCACGGTATCCGACCTGTACAAGGCCGCCTCACCGTTCGGCATCAATTACGCCTATTTCCAGCAGCAGCGCGAGCGCACCAGCGTCTCGGGCACGGTGCAGTACCGCCCGGCGAGCAACCTGACGCTGACCTTGAATGGTCTGCACATCAACGGCAATTACAACAACTACAGCCAGGCGATGTACACCATCCCGGGCGCGTGGAGCGGCGCTGACCTGCAATCGGCGACGGTGTCGAACGGCCTCGTCACCCAGGCCTCGTTCGGCGCGGCGACCAGCCAACGCAACGCGCAGGTCGATACTCTGGTGCGAGCGACCAAGCTGAAGACCGACAACCTCAATTTCTTCGCCGACTGGGAAGGCGATGACGGCGCGAAGGTGACGTTCCTCGGCGGCTGGAGCAAGGCGACCGGCGGGCGCAACCCCGAGTATCTGTTCAACGTGCAGACCAAGCTGCCGTTCAGCTACGCGATCAGCCCCACCACGGCCGAAGTGAACTATACCGGTGACCTGACCAACCCGGCCAATTACTTCACCAACCCGCAGAACAACCCGGTCACGATCGAGGGCGTACCGTACAACGTCAACGGCACGCAGTTGAACGCGGCACAGATCGGCGGCCTCGACTATAGCGTGACCACCGACCGCGACATCTTCGGCGGCTTCGACGCGACCGTCCCGCTCGGCGACGGCTTCTTCAAACAGGTGCTGATCGGCGCGCGCATCACCGACCACGTCAACAAGATCGACGCGCGCGGCATCAACACCTATCTGACGACCTCGAAGCTAGGCTCCGAGCTGGGCGTCACCACGCTGACCACGCCGGACGGCATTTTTGACGGCTCGGGCGGCTCGGGCTCCGCGACCAAATATCTCAACCTGCCACGCGAGGCGGTGATCGACATCCTGGCGAACAGCATCAACACGCCGCTGTTCACCAAGGTCGGCGGCTCGACCCGCGTCGAGGAGCGCACCGCTGCCAGCTACGTCCAGGTCAATTTCGACCAGGGCGGCCTGCGCGGCAATCTCGGCGGGCGACTCGTCTACACGCGCGACGTTTCTTATTACGCGCTGTCGCTGCCGACCTTGGACAACCCCAACCCGATCCCCGTGCCGACCAGCACCTCGACCGACTATCTGAAGTTCCTGCCAGCGCTCAACGTCGCCTATGAGATCAATCCCCAGGTCATTGTGCGCGGCGCGGTGGCCAAGGTGATCTCGCGTCCGCGTTACCAGGACCTCGCGGCGTCGATCACGCAGAACGACGTCACCTTCGACGCGGGCGGCGGCAACCCGAACCTGAAACCCTATGAGTCGACCAACTATGAGGTAACGGCGGAATTCTACCCGCGCGTGGGCGCGCTGCTGTCACTGGAGCTGTATCGCCGCGAGATCGGCAATTACATCCTGTCGACGACGCTCAACAACCAGAGCTTCTACAACTCGCTCGAGGGCCGGGTGATCAACACCTATCGTCTCTCCAGCCCGATCAACGCGGGCAAGGCGAAGGTCAACGGCGTGCTGGTCAACGGCCAGGCGGAGGTCTGGGGTGGCTTCGGCATCCAGGCCAACTATGCCTATCAGGACAGCTCGACGTCGGTGATCCCGGGCGTGGACGGCGAGCTGAACCTGCCTTATCTCTCCAAGCACACCGTCAACGTCATTCCTTACTTCGAGAAGGGGCCGTTTCAGGGGCGCGTCAGCTACAATTATCGCTCGTCCTACTTCCGCGCGATCGGCCGCCTGAACTCGTTCGAGATGGTCGCGCCGTACAATCAGCTCGACGCCTCGGCCTCGTTCGCGCTGACGCCGAACATCTCGCTGACCGTCAACGCGCAGAACCTGCTCGACGAGACCTACCTGCAGTATAGCGGCACGCGCGATCGTCCGTCGGCGTTCTACAAGAACGGCCGTACCTTCGTGGGGAGCGTCACCTTCCGGATGTGATCGCGTACATCTTCCTGTCGCGCCGGCGGAAGCCGCGGGGGCCAATTGCGAAGGCTGGTGTGAGTACCACCAACGTCTCCCAACTGGGCTCCGGCTTCCGCCGGGGTGGCAGTGAGAGGGGCCGGCCCCGCTCCTCATCGAACCTCGCCTGCCCGCATCGGGTCACGCCATCTCCTCGAGCTACAGCCGTTTCTTTTTATGGCCCCAGGCATGGACGCCCGGCGGCGCATCGGTCATGATACCTCTTAATACCAAAACGTAACCAAGGGGTGGGCATGATCCGCAGCACGCTGGGGGCCTCGATCGGGGCGGCATTGGTGATCGCGACGCCAGCGACGGCGCAGCGGGGCGATGACGTGCCCAAGCTGCTCCCCATGCCGCAGTCGATCACGCGCGGAACCGGCACGCTCACGGTCGCCGCCGGCAACGGCGTGGCCGCGGAGACGCCGCTCGCCGGGCCCGCGGCCAGGCTGCTGGTCGATCACGTCCGCACCGCACGCGGCATCGCCCTCGCGCCCGCCGAGGCCGCGACCGCCCGCATCCGCTTCGTCGCCGACCCCTCGATCAAAGGCGACGAAGCCTATCGCCTCACCGTGACTCGTGACGGCGTCCGCGTCGCCGCCGCCGCCGCGCCGGGCTTCGTTCACGGCGCGATGACGCTGGTGCAGCTGCTCAGCCCCGATGCACGCTTCGGCCAAGCGGTGCGCGTGCCCGCGGTGACGATCGAGGACTCGCCGCGCTTCGCCTGGCGCGGGCTGATGCTAGACACCGCGCGCCACTTTCTCCCGCTGCCAGAGGTCGAGAAGATCGTCGACCAGATGGCGGCGGTGAAGCTCAACACGCTTCATCTCCATCTCAGCGATGACCAGGGCTGGCGCTTCGAGGTGAAGCGCTATCCCAAGCTCACCGAGGTCGGCGCGTGGCGCACCCCGCCCTCCACCGGCGGCGCGGGGTCGACGCAGCGCTACGGCGGCTTCTACACGCAGGACGAGCTGCGCGGCCTGGTGCGCTACGCCGCGGAGCGCGGCATCACGATCGTCCCCGAGATCGACCTTCCCGGCCACGCCCAGGCGCTGGTCGCGGCGTATCCCGAGTTCGGCGTGCTCGGTGACCGGCCCGAGACGGGCAATGGCTGGGGCATCTTCCCCTATCTGCTCAACCCTGGCCCCAAGGGTGTCGCCTTCGTCAAGCAGGTGCTCGACGAGCTGATCGACGTCTTCCCCGGCACCTATGTCCATCTCGGCGGCGACGAGGCGGTGAAGGACCAGTGGGAGCGCAGCCCCGCGGTGCAGGCGCAGATCAAGGCGCTCAACCTCAAGGACGAGAACGCGCTGCAGAGCTGGCTGATCGACGAGCTCGGCACCTATCTGTCGAGCAAGGGGCGGCGGCTGATCGGCTGGGACGAGATCCTCGAGGGCGGCCTGCCTCCGTCCGCCTCGGTGATGTCGTGGCGCGGCGAGAAGGGTGCGGTCGACGCCGCCAACCAGAACCACGACGTCGTGCTCTCGCCCGCGCCGACCATGTACATCAACTATCTCCAGAGCCACCGCGCCGACGAGCCGCCCGGCCCGATCCAGGTGCAGACGCTCGCCGACACCTACGCCTATGACCCGATGCCCAAGGGGCTCGACCCGGCCAAGGCGGGCCATGTGCTCGGCGCGCAGATGAACCTGTGGAGCGAGTATCTCGTCACGCCCTATCAGTATCAGCACTCGATCTTTCCGCGGCTCGCCGCGCTGGCGGAGAACAGCTGGATCGAGCGGCCGCGTGACTTCGCCGGCTTCCTCACGCGGCTCCAGCCGCAGGTGGCACGCTGGAAGCGCGGCGGGGTGGAGGTGGCGGACTCGAGCGTCGCGGTCGACTTCCGGCTCGCGGGAACGCGCGGCGACGCGCTGCGCGGCAAGAAGGTCAGCGTCACGCTCGCGCAGGAGGCGCCGCAGGGAACGATCCGCTACACGCTCGACGGCTCGGCGCCGACGCCGAGATCGCGCCGCTACACTGCGCCGCTGTCGCTGCCGTTCGGGCAGACGGTGCGCGCCGCGCCGTTCGACGCCGCCGGCACCGCGCTCGCCGCGCCGCGCGCGTTCGACACGGGGCGCGAGTCGCTGCTCACGCGTGTGTCGGGCGAGATGGCGGCCTGTCCGGGCGAGACGCGCGGGCTGCGCGTGCCGCTTACCACGGACGCCACCGCCAACACGCCGACCTATGACGTCAACATCTTCAACCTGTGCAGCGTCTATCCGGCCGCGCCGCTCGACGTGGTGGGCGGCTTCACCGTCGAGGTCGCGCGGCTCGCGCGCAACCACGGCCTGGCGCACGATTTTGACAAGGTTCGTCGCCACTTCAACGTCACCCCGCACGGCGAGCTGCTGGTGATGCTGGGCTGCCCCGCGATGAAGGACGGCAAGCCCGTGCCCGATGCGCCCCGCCCCGTCATCGCCGCGAGCTTCCCGCTGCCCGATCCCGCGAATTCGCCGCAGCGGCAGCGCTTCACCGGCACGCTGCCGGCGATGGACGGCGACCGCGACCTCTGCTTCCAGTTCACCTCTCCGCTCACCGAGCCGCTCTACGCGGTCGAGCGGGTCAGCCTCACGGACCGTCGTTGATGCGTCGTACCGCCCTGCTCTGCCTGCCGCTTCTGTTCCTCGCCGGCGCCGCGGCCGCCGCCCCCAAGACCGTTACCCCGCTCGACACCGGCTGGCGCGTGCGCATCGATCCCGCCGACGCCGCCGCGGCCAAGGCGCACCCCCGCGCCGCCCGATGGTTCGCCGCGACGGTGCCGGGCAGCGTCCAGCAGGACCTGATCGCGACGCGCCAGGTGCCCGACCCGTTCCTGCGCACCAACGAGGCCGCGATCCAATGGGCCGGGCTGACCGCCTGGCAGTATCAGCGCGTGCTCGACGTCACGCCAGCGATGCTCCAGCGCGACCATCTCGATCTCGTGTTCGACGGGCTCGACACGTTCGCGACCGTCTCGATCAACGGCCAGGTCGCGCTCACCGCGGACAATGCGCACCGCCGCTGGCGGGTCGACGCCAAGAAGTGGCTCAAGGCCGGGCGCAACGAGGTGACGATCGCCTTCGCCTCCCCGATCAGGAAGCTCCAGCCGATGGTGCTCGCCGAGGCAAATCCGCTGCCGGGCGAGTATGACTCGGCGTTCGGCGACGAGCCCGCCGGCAAGCAGACCTCACCCTATATCCGCAAGCCGAAGTATCATTACAGCTGGGACTGGGGCCCGCGCATCGTCAACATCGGCGTGTGGCAGGACGTGCGGCTCGAGGCGTGGGACGAGGCGCGGCTCGACCGTCTGCTGATCGAGCAGGTCGCGCTCAACGACCGGGAGGCGCGGCTCGCCGCCAAATTCGAGGTGATCGCCGACCGCGCGCGCACTGCGACGCTGCGCGCGCAGGTGGCGGGGCCGGACGGCAAGACGGTGACCGCCGAGCAGGAGGTCTCACTCGCCCCCGGGCTCAACCGCGTCACCGTGCCGCTGTCGGTCGCGTCGCCGCAGCGCTGGCAGCCGGTCGGCTATGGCGCGCAGCCGCTGTATCGCGTCAGCGGCGCCTTGGTCGAGGACGGCATCGCCAGCGACAGCGCCGAGCGCCGCATCGGGCTGCGCACCGTCGAGCTGATCCGCGGCGACGGCGCCTTCGGCTTCCGCGTCAACGGCATCCCGATCTTCGCCAAGGGCGCCAACGTGATCCCGTTCGACAGCTTCCCGTCGCGCGTGACGCCCGCGACGATGCGCGGGCTGCTGCGCGACGCCAAGGCGGTCAACATGAACATGCTGCGGATCTGGGGCGGCGGCCATTATCTGCCCGATGGCTTCTTCGACGCCGCCGACGAGATGGGGCTGATGATCTGGTCGGACTTCATGTTCGGCGGTTCGGTAACCCCGCCAGACGCCGCGTTCCGCGAGAACGTCCGCGTCGAGGCCGAGGAGCAGGTCGCGCGCCTCTCCGGCCATCCCTCGATCGTGCTGTGGGCGGGCGGCAACGAGGTGCTGTCGGGCTGGGAGAATTGGTCCGATCGGAAGGCCTTCAAGAAGCGCGTCGGCGCCGACGAGCAGGAGCGGATCGGCACCGGCATGGCGGTGCTGTTCGACCGCGTGCTGCGCCAGGCGGTGCGCGACTATGATCCCGCCGTCCCCTATTGGCCCGGCTCGCCGTCGACCGACTATGACGGGCCGGTCGACACCGATGCCGCGGGCGACCGCCACTTCTGGGACGTCTGGTCGGGCTCCAAGCCGGTCGAGAATTATCTGAACAGCTGCCCGCGCTTCATGAGCGAGTACGGCTTCCAGGGCGCGCCCGATCTCGCCACGATCAAGGACTTCGCGGGCACGCTCCGGCTTACCCCGGACGCGCCGGTGATGCGCGCGCACCAGAAGTTCCTCGCGGGTGCGGGCAACGAGCGGCTGATGTTCTACCTGCGCGAGCGGCTCGGCGAGCCGCGCGACTTCGCCGACTTCGTCTATCTCACCCAGGTTAACCAGATGCAGGCGATCGAGCTGGCCGCGCTGCACCACCGCGCCTGCCGGCCGACCAACATGGGCTCGCTCTACTGGCAGCTCAACGACGTCTGGCCCGCGATCTCCTGGGCCAGCATCGATCATTCGGGGCGATGGAAGCTGCTTCACTACGCCGCGCGCCGCTTCTTCGCGCCGCAGGCGATCGTCGCCGAGCATCGCGACGGCACGCTGCGCGTCGCGGTCGTGTCCGACGCGACCCAGCCGATCGCGGCGCGCTGGCGCGTGCGCGCCTTCGCCTCCGACGGCAGTGCGCTGGGCGAACGCGGCGGCGACCTCACGCTGGCGCCGCTCGCCGCCGCCGAGGTGGCCTCGATCGCCGACACCGAGCTGTTCGCCGCCGCCCCCGCCGAGGCGAGCTACGCGGTGGCCGAGCTCATGATCGGCGACGCGGTGGCGAGCCGCCGCGTGATCGAGCGCGTGCTGCCCAAGGCGATGCGCTGGCCCGACCCCGGTCTCAGCGCGCGCTGGGACGGGCGCAGCGTCACCATCACCGCGCGGAAGCTGGCGCGGGCGGTGATGCTCGACTTCGGCGCCATCGACGCCCGACCGTCCGACGACGGCTTCGACCTGTTGCCGGGCGAGAGCCGCACCATCACGATCGAGTCCGACGCATCGCCCGCCGCGCTGAAGCGCGCGCTGGTGCTGCGCTCGCTGGGAGGAAACAAGTGATCTGGCTGTTACTCGCGCAGGCCGCCGACCCGGTGGCCGCGACTGTCGCGACGATGACGATCGAGGAGAAAGCGGCGCAGCTGCAGAGCACCGCGCCCGCCGACGCCAAGGCCAAGCTGCCCGCCTATGACTGGTGGAACGAGGGGCTGCACGGGCTGGCGCGCAACGGCTATGCCACCGTCTTCCCGCAGGCGATCGGCATGGCCGCGACCTGGGACACCGATTTGGTCCACCGTATCGGCGACGTGGTCGCCACCGAGGCGCGCGCCCGCTTCAACGCGCAAGCCGTCGACGCCGACCGCCGCATCTACCAGGGGCTGACGATCTGGTCTCCCAACATCAACATCTTCCGCGACCCGCGCTGGGGCCGTGGGCAGGAGACCTACGGCGAAGACCCGTATCTCACGGGCAGACTGGGGGTCGCCTTCATCACCGGCTTGCAGGGACCCAACCCGCTCTATCCGAAGGTGATCGCCACCCCGAAGCATTTCGCGGTCCACAGCGGCCCCGAGGCCGGGCGCGACGGCTTCGACGTTGACCCCAGCCCGCAGGACCTGGAGGCGACCTATACCCCCGCCTTCCGGCTCGCGATCACCGAGGGCAAGGCGCGCTCGCTGATGTGCGCGTACAACTCGATTCATGGCGTGCCCGCCTGCGCCTCCTCGCCTTTGCTCAACGATCGGCTGCGGCGGGACTGGGGCTTCACCGGCTTCACCGTCTCTGACTGCGATGCGGTCGCCAACGTCCACCTCTTCCACCATTACCGGCTTGACGCCGCCGAGGCGGCCGCGGCGTCGGTGCGCGGCGGTAACGATCTTAACTGCGGCACCACCTATGGCGCGCTGCCCGAGGCGGTGAAGCGCGGTTTGGTGAGCGAGCAGGAGGTCGATCGCGCGCTGATCCGCTCGCTCGAGGCGCGCCGCGCGCTCGGCATCGCCTTCGGCGCGACCAGCCCCTGGTCGAAGATCGCGGCGAGCGAGGTCGGCACCCCCGCGCACCAGGCAATGGCGCTGGAAGCGGCGCGCAAGGCGATCGTGCTGCTCAAGAACGACGCCGGCCGGCTGCCGCTTGCGGCCGGCACCAAAGTGGCGGTGATCGGCGCCAACGCCGACGATCTCGGCGTGCTGCAGGGCAATTACCACGGCACCGCGGCGCACCCGGTGACGCCGCTCCAGGGGGTGCGCGCGCGCTTCCCGGGCGCGACCTACGCGCAGGGCTCGGTGCTTGCCGACGGCGCGCCGGTGGTGCTGCCCGAGACTGCGCTGAAGGGGCTCACCGTCGCGTACACCGCGGGCGACCGAACCGTAGCGCCCACGGCCGCCCGCACGATCGACCTCGACCTCAACCGCGCCGCTCCTTCGCCCGAACTGCCGGTCACCGGCTATGTCGCGCGCTGGACGGGTGCGCTCCAGCCGCCCGCGGCGGGGCGGTACCGGCTGGTGCTCGACCAGACGCAATGCTGGAAGAACTGCACCACGCATGACAGCGCCCGGCTGACGATCGGGGGACGCGTGCTCCACGACGGTGCCTTGCCCAAGGGCCGCGTCGAGATCGACTATGACAGTGACGGCAGCGTGCAGCCGCTCGAACTCACGCTCGACCATCGCAGCGAGGACGACAGCTTCCGCCTGCTGTGGCTGCCCCCCGCCGACGCGCTGTTGAACGAGGCCGTCGCCGCGGCGCGCGCCGCCGACGTGGCGGTGGTGGTCGGCGGGCTCTCGCCCGACCTCGAGGGCGAGGCGCTCCAGGTGCAGGTACCCGGCTTCGTCGGCGGCGACCGTACCGACATCGCTTTGCCCGCGCCGCAGCAGCGGCTGCTCGCCGCGCTCAAGGCGACGGGCAAGCCGATCGTGCTCGTGCTCGCTAGCGGCAGCGCGGTCGCGGTCGATCCCGCGGTGGCGGACTCGATCATGGCGCTGTGGTATCCGGGCGAGGCCGGAGGCACCGCGCTGGCGGACGTGCTCTCGGGTGCGACCAACCCGTCGGGCCGGCTGCCGGTGACCTTCTACAAGGCGACGACCGACCTGCCCGCCTTCGTCGATTACGGCATGAAGGAGCGGACCTATCGTTATTTCACCGGCACGCCTCTGTGGGGCTTCGGTCACGGGCTGAGCTACACGCGCTTCGGCTATGACCGGGTGAGCGCTCCCGCGACGCTCGCCGCGGGAGCGCCGCTGACGATCACCGCACGCGTCACCAACCAGGGCCAGCGCGCCGGCGAAGAGGTGGTGCAGGCCTATGTCGTGCCACCCGCCAGCAGAGGGGGCGGCTTCACGGCGCCGGTGCTCCAGCGCCAGCTCGCCGGCTTCCAGCGGATCGCGCTCAGGCCGGGCAAGAGCGGCACCGCGCGGCTCACGATCGACCCGCGCTTCCTCAGCGTGGTCGCGCGCGACGGTCGCCGCCACGTGCCGCCGGGCGCCTATCGCGTCTGGGTCGGCGGCGGTCAGCCGGGTGATGGAGAGGGAAGCTGGATCGACGTGACTCTAACGGGCGAGGACAAAGACCTGCCGAAGTGAGGGCGCCTCGCCTTACCACCTCGTCGCCCCGGACTCGTTCCGGAGCCTACCTCACAGCGCACCTCGCGATCGCGACGTGCGCGGCATGGTGGATCCCGGACCAGGTCCGGGATGACGACCTAGGAGAAGACATAGCATGACGATCGACCGCCGCACCTTCGTGGGCGCCGCCGCGGCACTGGCCGCCACCCCCGCCGCCGCGCGTCCCGCCACCCCCGCGGCCTTCGCCAGCAAGCGCCCGCCGCTCGGCGAGCGCCGCTTCACCAGCCGCGTGGTGGAGCAGGAGATGCAGCGCGTCTCGACCAAGATCGGCGACTCCAAGCTGCGCTGGATGTTCGGCAATTGCTACCCCAACACGCTCGACACCACGGTGCGGCTGGGCACGGTCGACGGCCGCGCCGACACGTTCGTGATCACCGGCGACATCGACGCGATGTGGCTGCGCGACAGCTCGGCGCAGGTGGCGCCCTACGTCCATCTCGCCAAGGCCGACCCGCGGCTGGCCGAGCTGTTCCGCGGGCTGATCGCGCGCCAGGCGCGCTGCATCCTGATCGACCCGTACGCCAACGCCTTCCTGGAGGATCCCAAGGCCAAGACGCAGCTGGAATGGTCGCTCAAGGACGTCACCGAGCTCAAGCTGGGCGTGGCCGAGCGCAAGTGGGAGATCGACTCGCTCTGCTATCCGATGCGGCTGGCGCTGCAATATTGGCAGGCGACCGGCGACGCGCGCCCGTTCGACGCGACCTGGGCGGAGGGCGCGCGCGCCAGCATCCGCACCTTCCGCGAGCAGCAGCGCAAGGATGGGCCAGGGCCGTACCGCTTCCTGCGCGTATCCGATCGCAACACCGAGACCCTGCCCTCGCGCGGCTATGGCAACCCGATCAGGCCGGTCGGGCTGATCGCGTCGGGCTTCCGCCCCTCCGACGACGCGTGCCAATATCCCTTCCTGATCCCGTCCAACCTGTTCGCGGTGAGCGCGCTGCGCGGGCTGGCGACGGTGGCGAACGAGGCCAAGAAGGATTCGGCGCTGGCGCAGGAGGCGACCGCATTGGCCGACGAGGTCGCCGCCGCGCTGCGCGACTATGGCACGACCAAGCTGCGCGACGGCCGCGAGGTCTGGGCCTATGAGGTCGACGGCTACGGCAATGCCTATTTCATGGATGACGCCAACGTGCCGTCGCTGTCGGGACTCGCCTATCTCGGCTGCGTCGCCCCCGACGACGCGCTGTGGCGCCGAACCGAGGCGGCGGCGTGGAGCGACGTGAACCCCTATTTCTTCCGCGGTAGCGCCGGCGAGGGGATCGGCGGGCCGCACGCGGGGCTGCGCCAGATCTGGCCGATGTCGCTGATCGTGCGCGCGCTGTCGACCAACGATCCGGCGGTGATCCGCACCTGCCTCAAGACGATCCGCGACACCGACGCGGGCACCGGCTTCATCCACGAGAGCTTCGACCAGGACGATCCGACCACGTGGACGCGCCACTGGTTCGCCTGGGCCAACGGTCTGTTCGGCGAGCTGATCGTGCGGCTGGCGACGACGCAGCCCGCGCTGCTCGCGGGAGCGCTGTGATGGGGCGGGATGTGGTCGAGACGCTTGCTGCAATTGCCTCCGCCCCGGCGGATGCCGGGGCCCAGGTGGGGGACGCTGGTGAGGAGTCACCACGGCTTTCCCAACTGGACCCCGGCGTCCGCCGGGGTGGTATTGTGGGGACTGGCACCGCCCCCCTTACCGCTCACCGCCTCCAGCTCAACCGCCGCACGCTGCTCGCCACTGCCGCGAGCACCGCGCTTGCCGCCCCACTCCCCCTCGCCGCCGCCGCGGCGCGGACGCAGCGCACCGCACCCAACCTCTTCGTCGGCACCGGCGGCGACGGCCACACCTATCCGGGCGCGACGCTGCCCTTCGGCATGGTGCAGCTCTCGCCTGACACCGACGTCGAGCGCTGGGACACCTGCTCGGGCTATCACCACGGCGACGGCTCGATCATGGGGTTCAGCCACACGCACCTCTCGGGCACCGGCATCGGCGACATGCTCGACGTGCTGCTGGTCCCCACCCGCGGCCCGGTGAAGCTCACGCCCGGCCCGCTCGCCGATCCCGACGCTGGCTATCGCCAGCGCTACTCGGACGAGCTCGCCGAGCCCGGCTATTACCGGGTGAAGCTCGAGAGCGGCGTGCTCGCCGAACTCACCGTGACCGAGCGCACCGGCTGGCACCGCTACACCTTCCCCAAGGGCGCGGCGCATGTACTGGTCGACCTGTCGCACCTTGTGCTCGACAAGAGCGACGCCAAGCCGCTGATCGACGAGGCCTCGCTCGCGCTCGACGCCGGGGGCACGCTGACTGGCAGCCGCCGCGTCCATCGCTGGGCCAAGGGGCGGCGCATCCATTTCGCGCTCCAACTCTCGCGCCAGCCCGACCGCGTCACCTTCTACGGTGACGACGACAAGGAGCAGCCCGCCGGCGCCAGCGGCGTGCAGGGCAAGCGCGTCAAGGCGGTGCTCCACTTCGACGAGGCCGGGGACGCGCCGCTGCTGGCGCGCTGCGGCATCTCCGCGGTCGACGTCGCGGGCGCGCGCGCCAATCTCGCCGCCGAGGCGCGCGGGTGGGACTTCGACGCGGTCCGTCGCGCCGCCGCGCGCCGCTGGGCCGAGCAGCTCGGCGCGATCGCGGTCGAGGGCGGCAGCGCCGACCAGCGCGTCATCATGGCCTCGGCACTGTACCACGCGATGGTGGCACCGACGCTCTTCTCCGACGTCGACGGTCGCTACATCGGCCTCGACCGCAAGCCGCAGCGCGTCCCCGCGGGCGAGCGCGCCTTCTCCACCTACTCGCTGTGGGACACGTATCGCGCACTCCACCCGCTGCTGACGCTCGTCGCGCCCGATCAGGCCGGCGCGCTGGTGCGCGACCTCGTTCGCCAGACGCAGCAGAGCCCCTATGGCCCGCTCGTCTGGCCGCTCCAGGGGGTCGAGACCGGGACGATGATGGGCTGGCACGGCGTCTCGGTGCTCGCCGAGGCGCAGGCCAAGGGCATCCCGGCCGACTATGCCGCGGCCTGGCCGGCGATCCGCAAGCGCTCGTTCGACTTCGCCGCGCCCGACCTCGACAACAGCAAGGGCCGCGACCTGTACGACGCCAAGGGCTATGTCCCCGCCGACGCCTGGTTCGAGAGCGTCAGCCGCACGCAGGAATATGCCTATGACGACTGGGCGTCGTCGCACCTCGCGCGCGCCGCGGGGCAGAGCGCCGACGCCGAGCGGCTGGCGAAGCGCTCGGGCAATTGGCGCAACGTGATCGACTCCTCCATCGGCTTCGCGCGCCCGCGCTTCGCCGACGGCAGCTGGTGGAAGGACTATGACCCGATCCAGCTCGGCCACATGCCCAAGCCGTGGTGGCGCGACTATACCGAGGCCAACGGCTGGCAGGCGACCTTCCTCAACCAGCACGACGTCTACGGGCTGATCCGGCATATCGGCGGCGACCAGGCGTTCGAGGCCAAGCTCGACGCGCTGTTCAACGCGCCCTCCACGCTGCCCGCCAACGCACCGCCCGACATCGCCGGGCTGGTCGGCCAGTATGCGCACGGCAACGAGCCCGACCAGCACGCGCCCTATCTCTACGCCTATGTCGGCGCGCCGTGGAAGACGCAGGCGATGGTGCGGCGGCTGTGCGTCGAGATGTACCAGAACGCGCCCAAGGGCGTGATCGGCAACGACGATTGCGGGCAGATGAGCGCCTGGTTCGTGTTCTCGGCGCTGGGCTTCTACCCGGTCGACCCGGTCGAGGCGGCCTATGTCTTCGGCTCGCCGCTGTTCGAGCGCGCGACGCTGCGGGTCGGTGGAGGCAAGCGGCTGGTGATCGAGGCGCCGGGCAACCGTGCCGACACGCCTTATGTCGCCGCGGTGACGTGGAACGGGCGGCCCTGGACGAAGAGCTGGATCAGCCACGCCGAGCTGGTGGAGGGCGGTACGCTGCGCTTCACGATGAGCGCGACGCCGGTGCCCGGCTTCGGCCGCGCCATGGCGGATCGGCCGCCGTCGTTCGGGCGGGTGCCCTCATGACTCGGTGCCGCGACGCGGGCCAGCGCCTAGTTGGCGGACGTCGTCGCATTCCTCTCACCGAGCCGATACTGCGCCCCGGCCGACGCCGGGGCACAAGCTCTTCGCAATGGAGCCGTCCATGATCGACCTCACCCGCCGGGCGCTGCTCGCCGCCAGCGCCGCCACCGCCGCGCTCCCCGCCACCGCGCAGCGCATCGGCGCGCCCAAGCCCTGGGGCGCGACGCCGTCGCGGCGTCAGCTCGCCTGGCACGCGCGCGAGCAGTACGCCTTCGTCCATTTCTCGATCAACACCTTCACCGATCGCGAATGGGGCTACGGCGACGAGAGCCCCGACTTGTTCAACCCCACCGACTTCTCCGCCGACCAGATCGTCGCCGCAGCCAAGGCGGGCGGCATGCGCGGCATCATCCTCACCGCCAAGCATCACGACGGCTTCTGCCTGTGGCCGACCCGGCTGACTGAGCATTGCATCCGCAACAGCCCATACAAGCAGGGCAAGGGCGACATCGTTCGCGAGATGGAGCAGGCCACGCGGCGTGCGGGGCTGGCCTTCGGCCTCTATCTCTCGCCGTGGGACCGCAACCATCCCGAATACGGGCGCCCCGGCTACATCGACTATTTCCGCAAGCAGGTGGTGGAGCTCTGCACCGGGTACGGCGAGCTATTCGAGTTCTGGTTCGACGGCGCCAACGGCGGTGACGGCTATTACGGCGGCGCACGCGAGGCGCGGAAGATCGACGCGCCGAAATACTACAACTGGCCGTCGATCGTGGCGTTGGTCCACCAGCACCAGCCGATGGCGTGCACCTTCGACCCGCTCGGCGCCGACGTGCGCTGGGTCGGCAACGAGGACGGCGTCGCGGGCGACCCGTGCTGGCCGACCATGCCCAACCACCCGTACGTGCAGAGCGAGGGCAATTCGGGCGTGCGCGGCGCGCCTCTATGGTGGCCGGCCGAGACCGACGTCTCGATCCGCCCGGGCTGGTTCTACCACGCCGACGAGGACGCCAAGGTCAAGGATCCGGCGCGGCTGCTGCGGCTGTACGACGAGTCGGTCGGGCGCGGTACCAACCTCAACCTCAACCTGCCGCCCGACCGCCGCGGCCGGCTCCACGACCATGACGTCGCGGTGCTCAAGAGCTTCGGCGACGCGCAGGCGGCCACCTATGCGACCGATCTCGCGCGCGGCGCGGTCGCGCGCGCGAGCGCCGAGCGTGGACCCGGCTTCGCCGCGGCGCGCGTGCTCGACGGGCGGCGTGACAGCTACTGGTCGACGCCCGACGCGGTCACCACCCCGACGCTGACGCTCGACCTGCCGCCGGGCCGCTCGTTCGACGTGATCCGGCTGCGCGAGCATCTCCCGCTCGGCGTGCGCGTGACCCGCTTCGCGGTCGACCTGGAGGAAGGCGGCGCTTGGCGGACGGTGGCCGAGCACGAAGGGATCGGCGCGCAGCGGATCATCCGTCTGCCGCGGCCGAGCGCGGCGCGGCGGCTGCGGCTGCGCGTGATCGAGGCGCCCGCCTGCCCCGCGATCAGCGAAGTCGCGCTGTTCCGCCAGGTCGCACCGGTCGCGGTGGCGCCGGTGCGCTCGTCCGACCCCACCGTGCTCGCCAAGGACAAATGGCGCATCGTCGCGGCGAGCGGCGCCGGTGCCGAGGCGCTGATCGACGGCGACGCGGCGACGCGCTGGACCGTCCCCGCCCCCTCCACCGCCGCGCCCGCGAGCGTCACCGTCGATCTCGCCGCCGCGGTGACGCTGACCGGCTTCAGCCTCACGCCCTCGCGCACCGTGGCGAAGGACACTGCGCCGCCGCGCGGCTATCGCTGCGAGACCAGCGCGGACGGCACGAACTGGCAGCCCGCGGCCGAGGGCGAGTTCAGCAACATCGCCTACGCGCTGTCGACGCAGCGGGTCGCGTTCACGCCGCGCCGCGCACGCTACCTGCGCGTGAGCTTCGACGCGGTGGCACTGCCGGCGTCGCAGCTGACGGTGGCCGAGATCGGCGCCTTCGGGGGAGCGTGAGCAGGCGCGCACCGCGCATCTAACGTCTTCGGCCGGGCTTATCCCCCTCGCTCCGTTCGTGCTGAGGAGAGGCTGAGCTCGGCGAAGCCTCGTCTCGAAGCACCTCCGACCGTCCGGCCCGACGATGCTTCGAAACGGCACTTCGACTTCGCTCATTGGCTCCTCAGCACGAAGGGAGCGGAAGCGGCGGCCTCACGAGCGACACGACTGACCAAACCGCCCCGCGCGAGCCGACTCACTCAGCTCCCCATCCATCCCCCCTTGAACCCGGCCCGCTCCAGCCCGGCGCGGATGTACTGGTTGCGCTGCATCGTCTTCCAGATCAGTCCGCTGCGCCAGTTCTCGATCATGCAGGCGATCGGTCCCTGGTCGATGCCGAGATAGTCGCTCGCCACCCAGCCGATGCCGGGCACGACCTTGCCGTGCTTGAGCGGCACGTTCGGGAGCGTCAGCGTCGGGTTGAAGCTGTCGAAGAAGCCGTACTGGCCGTAGATCGCGGTGCCGTAACGCTGGTACATCTCGCGCGCGGCGGGCAGCACGATCTCGGGCGCGAAGGCGATCGAGCCGAGCGCCGCGGTCGGCGCGATCGTGCCGTCGTCGCGGTCGCCCGGGCCGCGCGCCGAGTAGGAGAAAAACTCGCGGTTGCGACCGTCGATCTCGCGGACGAAGTCGCCCGGCCCATCGCACGCGGTGAGGCCCCAGACGTTCTCGTCATAGCCGCGCCAGCCCGGCGGATTGTTGATGCAATAGCGCCGCTGCGCATAGGTCGCTCGCCGGCTGTTCTCGAAATAATCGAGCCCGCGGCGCACCGAATAGGCATCGCGCACGCCGCGGAAATCGAGCCACACCTGGCTGTACTGGTGCCCGAACAACGGCGGAAAGGCGGTGAAGGGGTTGTCGTACTTCTCGTCCCACGAGGGATCGAAACGGTCGGTCCACTCCGCCCAGGTGGTCGGCGGCAGCGCGTGCGTCGGCGAGCCGAGCGCGAGCACGTAGAGGATCAGGCTCTCGTTGTAGATGTTCCAGTCGGAGCCGATGAAGCCGCTCTCGGGATGCCAGCCCATCGCCACGAAGGGCGCGCGCGGCGTGATCCAGTCCCACTCGACCGCGCGGTAGATCTGGTCAGCGAGGTCGCGGATCTGTTTCTCGCGCGCGTCGGTGAGATCGTCGAACCAGGTCTGCGCGAACAGCACGCCGCCGAGCAGCAGCGCCGTGTCGATCGTCGACAGCTCGCAGCGCGCGAAGCGATGGCCCTTGGTGGTGCCGAGGAAGTGGTAGAAGAACCCCTTGTAGCCGCTGGTGTCGTCGCCCGGCCCCTGCGGCGCCTCGGCGAAGAAGCGCAAGGTGGTGAGCGTCCGCTCCGCCGCCGCCGGGCGGGTGATCCAGCCGCGCGTGACCGCGATCGGGTAAGTGGTGAGCGCGAAGCCGACCGCCGCGATTGAGGCAAAGCTCGGAGTCGGCCAGCGATCGGGGGCGAGCCCCATCACCTGATCGGTGGTGTTCCAGAAGAAGCTGACGGTGCGCTTCTGGATGTCGTCCATCAGCGGGTCACTCGCCGAAGCGGGTGTCGTGCCCAGCTCGGGCAGCACGCCCGGGAAGGCGAGCCGCGGGACGCGCGGTGCCGGGGCGGTACATCCCCCGGCGAGGGCCGCGCCGCCCAGCGCGGCGGCGCGCAGCATGTCACGTCGGTCGAGGATCATGCACCTCCTGCGAGTAGAGCGCGGCGGACGGCTCCGCGCAGGCCGTCCGCCGCTTGGTGGGTCAGAAGCTGAACCCGGCCGAGAGTTTCACCGTGCGCGGCGGGTTGCCGCCGATGCTGTACGTCGAGTTCTCGCGATAGATGCTCGGCGAGGCCGCGGTGCGCGTGGTGTCGGTGGGATCGTTGTTATAGTCGACATAATTGCGGTCGTTCATCGCGTTGAGGATGTCGACGCGCAGGCGCACGCGGGTCTGGTCGCTGAGGAAGCCCAGCGGCACATATTTGGTAAAGGCCAGATCGAGCTGGCGCCGACCCCAGCGATCGCCGAGCCCGAACACCTCGGAGCCGACGATCCGGCGCTCATACGGCGTCGCCGTGTCGAGCAGCGCGCGCTGGAACAGCGGCGACTCGATCTGGAACTTGGCCGAGAGCGTCACGCCGATCGGCGTATCGGCGCTGCCCGCGATCACGAAGCGGTGGCGCGGCACCACGCCCGAGCGCAGCATCGGATAATCCGAGGCGCTGGGGAAATCGAGCAGGAAGTAGGCCGCCTGGTCGTTGTTGGGCCGGTTGTCGGTCGCCGCGGTGAAGGTGTAGGTCGCGTCGAGGCTCCACGGCGACGCCGCCGAATAGGCCTTGGTCAGCTTGACATAGGCCGAGTCCGCCTTGGTCTCGAGCCCGTTGTCGCCGATGATGATCGCGCCATAGCCCGAGGGCGCGAACGACACGTCGGGGCCCTGCGGCGCGCCCGTGGTGGGCGACGGCGCGAAGAAGGAGCCGTCGGGGCGGCGCGTGCCGAGCAGGTAGACGAACCCGTCCTTGCTGACGATCCGCGTATAGCCCAGCTCGAGCTCGACCGGGTTGAAGCGGCCGCGGATGCCGAGGCTGAACTGATCCGAGTAGGGGATCTTCAGGTCGTTCTTGATGAAGCGGAACTCGCGCCCGCCCGGCACGCCGTTCCCGGCCAACTGCTGCCGGCCCGCCTCGGTGAGATACGCGTCGTTCCACGGGATGCAGGTCGCGCTCGGCGTGCACGGATTGACCGTGTCGGCGCCCTGGAAGAGGAACTGGCGACGCTGGAAGCGACCGTTCGACAGCTCCTGCTGCAGGAAGTCGAACTGGTTGCGGTCGTAGGACCGGCCATAGCCGCCGAACACGGTGAAGCGGCCCTGCTCGTCGAGCCGGTAGGTGAAGCCGACGCGCGGCTGCCACGCGCCCTTGAACGCCTTCCGGTTGTTGCCGGTCGAGATATAGTCGTTGATGTTGTAGTCGGCGTTGTTAAGGTTCGGGTAGTTCGCCGACGACACCGCGGCGAGGTCCTCTGCCGAGGTGACGTAGTTGAGGAACGCGGGCGTGCGCTCATAGTCCCAGCGGACGCCGAGGTTGAGCGTGAGCCGGTCGGTCACGTCCCAATCGTCCTGGATGTAGGCGCCGAACTGGAAATTGTTCGAGCGGATGCGCGGATCGCCCAGCGAGCCGTTGGCGCCGAACTCGAGGCTGTACGGGATAGTGTTGTTGAAGCTGCCGCCGGTCGGCAGCGTCGTGTCGTACGAGTAAAGCGGGTTGATCAGGTTCTGCTCGAGCGAGTTGAGCTTCACCCACTTGGCCTTGGCGCCGACCTTGATCGTGTGCCCCTCGAAGCCGGTCCAGGTGAAATCGTCCTGCACCGTCCAGCCGGTCTGGCCCTTGTCCTGCAGGCTCAGCCCGGCGCCGTCGCGGAACAGGTTGAAGGTGCTCACCCCCGTCGGCGTGCGCGAGGTGGCGCGGAACTGCTGGCTGATGCCGTTCGTGGCCGGCTGCGGTGACCAGCTGACGTCCTCGTAGGAGACGCGGAAGTCGTTGACCCACTTCTCCTCGCTGTGCTGCCACCGGCCCATCGCGCGGATCTCCTCGACCTTGGTCAGGGTCGCGGTGGAGAAAGCGGCGATGCCGTTGCTGATCTGATAGCCCGACTCGTTGCGATACTTGCCGGTGAGCTCGAACAGGTCCTTGTCGGTGGGCGTCAGGTCGATCTTGCCGAAGTACAGGTCCTGCTTGAACGTCGAGTTGAACGAGCCGAACAGGTCCTGGTACTGCGCCGGCAGGCTGCTCACCGCGATGCCGTTGCCGGGCAGGATGTCGACCGGGATCTCGCGGCGCTTACCCTCGTAGCTGACGAAGAAGTGCGCCACGTCCTTCACGATCGGGCCACCCAACGCGACGCCATATTGCTTGTCGGTCGAGGCGACCTTGTCGATCTTGTTGGGGAAGATCTCGGTCGGGCGGCGATCGCGCAGGTTCTGGTTGGTATAGTCGAAGAAGCCGTCACCGTGAAACTCGTTGGTGCCCGATTTGGTGCCGGCGACGATCGCGACTGAGCCGACCTGATCGAACTCGGCCTTATAGTTGGACGACAGCACCTGATACTCGCCGATGGCGAGCTGCGGGAA
This sequence comes from Sphingomonas citri, assembly GCF_019429485.1. Lineage (GTDB taxonomy): Bacteria > Pseudomonadota > Alphaproteobacteria > Sphingomonadales > Sphingomonadaceae > Sphingomonas > Sphingomonas citri. The sequence continues at coordinate 1,009,837 of NZ_JAHXZN010000001.1, forward strand.
CGGGTTGCCGGGCGAGCTGTCCTGCCCGGTGAGGCCGCCGCGCAGCACGTAATCCTTCTGGCTGACGCCGTCGATGAAGACGTTGACCGAGTTGCTGCCCTGCGCACCGCCCTGGATGCGCGAGCTGCCGTCGGCGCTCTCGATGAAGCGCACGCCCGGCGCGAGATCGGCGAAGGCGAGGAAGTTGCGGCTGTTCTGCGGCAGCTGCTCGATCAGCCGCTGGGTCACGTTGATACCGACCTGACCGCCCGAGAGCGAGCGCAGCCGGCTGCCGGTGACGATGATGTCGCCCGGCTCGCCCTGCGGCGTCGCCCCGCCCTGCTCCTCGGTCGCGGCGTCACCCGTCGCGCCCTGCTGCGGCGCGTTGCCGTTGGCGTCCGCTCCCGTTGACGGCGCCGGCGCGGTCGCGGCAGGGGTGGAGAGATCGAGGTCGAGCCCGGCGTTCTGCCCGACGCGCAGGGTGAACTGGTCCGAGTTGCGCACGCCTGCCTTGGTGCGGATCTCGAGCCGATAGGCGCCGGCGCGCAGCGAGGCGAAATTGTAGCTGCCATCCGGGCCGACGACGGTGGAGCGGCGGTAATTGGTCGCGACCTCGACGATCGTCACCTCGGTGACGGGATTGTCGGGGGTCGAGCGGATGACGCCGCGCAGCGACGCCTGCCCCACCTGCGCCGCGGCGGGCGCGCTCCACGCGGTGGCGAGCGTGGCGCCCAGCACACCGAAGGCCCCCAGCGCGGTGGCGCGCGCCCAGGCGGTGTGCATCGTCCTGCGCCGGTTCGATCCCATGATCATGACTGTGTCTCCCTGTCCGTTTCTGTTGTCGTGTCGCGCACCACCAGACGCGGGACGATCGCCTCCGCGCCGGCCGGGTCGACCTCCACCAACCCCTCAGCCGGCGCGACGATCCGCCGCGCCAGCAGCTGCACCGCGCGCGCGCCCAGCGCCGCGATATCGACCCGCATCGTCGTCAGCGCCGGCGTCACCAGCCGCGCCAGCGGGATGTCGTCGAAGCCGGCGACGCGCACTTGGCGCGGCACCGCGACTCCGTGCCCCTTCAGCGCGACCAGCGCGCCGATCGCCATCGCATCGTTGGCGGCGAACAGCGCGTCGGCGCGGATCGCGCCGCGCGCCACCTGTGCCGCCGCGGCGGCGCCGCTCGCCTCGGTGAAGTCGCCCTGCACCACCGTCAGCGCCACGCCGGCGCGCTCGGCCGCGGCGACCGCGCCGGCACGGCGCTCCTCGGCGTCGACGTTGCCGACCGGACCGGCGACATGCGCGATCGTTCGCGCGCCCGCGGCGACGAGATGGTCCACCATCGCCGCCGCACCGGCCGCATTGTCGACCCGCAGCGCCGCGCCGGCGAGCCCGGGCACGCAGTTGAGAAACACCGCGGGCAGCCCCGCGGGCAGCTGCGCGCGCAGTTCCGCCGCGCCGAGCTGCGGCGCCATCACCACCAGCCCGTCGACCTGCCCGCGCAGCGCCGCCAGCGTGTTGAGCCCGCGCCCGTCCTGCAGCACGGTGAGCAGCAGCGCGAGCCCCTGTGCCGCTACCTCGCGATCCATGCCGCGCAGCAGCTCGGAGAAGAACTCGCCGTGAAGATCGGGCAGCACCACGCCGATCGCCGAGGTGCGCGCAAGGCTGAGGCTGCGCGCACCGGCGTGCGGCACATAGCCGAGGCGAGCCGCCACCTCCTGCACGCGCGCGCGGAGCTCGGGCCGGACCCGCTCGTGCCCGTTAAGCGCGCGCGACACCGAGGCGACTGACACTTGCGCCTCGCGCGCGACATCACGGATCGTTGCGTTTGGCATGCGCCGCGTGGACATCCTCTCCCGCGACGGCGCACACCATGCGCATTGCCGTCGTTGATGTAACCGTTTACACGTAACAACCGAGACGATCAATCCTGCCGCTAACGAGGGGAGAGGACATGACTCAGGACGCATCACGGCCCTCGCGCCGCGCCTGGCTGATGGGCGCGGGCGCTACGCTCGCCTGGGTCGCCAGCCCGGCGCGCGCGCTGCTCGCCCAGGCTGCCGCGGCACCGCTGCCCGACGAGGTCGAGTCGCTCGTCGCGCGCATGACGGTGGAGGAGAAGGCGGGCCAGCTCACGCTGATGGCCGCGGCCTGGGCGGGCGGCGCGGCGACCGCGCTCAACCCTGCGGGCGCAGGCGCCAGCTTCGAGGGACAGTTGCGCGACGTGCGGCGCGGCCGGCTCACCGGCGTATTCAACGGCAATGGCGCGGTGATGGCGCAGCGGATGCAGCGGGCGGCGATGACGCAGTCGCGGCTCAAGATCCCGCTGCTGTTCGCGGCCGACATCATTCACGGCTTCCGCACCGTCTTCCCGGTGCCGCTGGCGGAGGCGGCGAGTTTCGATCCCGAGCTGGCGCGCCGCACCGCGCGTGCCGCCGGGGCGGAGGCGGCGGCGTCGGGGATCGACTGGACCTTCGCGCCCATGGTCGACATCGCGCGTGACGCGCGCTGGGGCCGTGGCGTCGAGGGTGCGGGCGAGGACGTGCTGCTCGGGCGACTGATGGCGGCGGCGCGCGTGCGCGGCTTCCAGGGCGAGAACGGGCTCGCCGACCCCCGCGCGGTAGCGGCCTGCGCCAAGCATTTCGTCGCTTATGGCGCCGGCGAGGGCGGGCTCGACTATAACAGCGTCGACGTCTCCGAGCGGACGCTGCGCGAGGTCTATTTCCCGCCGTTCGAGGCGGCGCTGGCCGCGGGCGCGCCCACGGTGATGGCCTCGTTCAACGAGATATCGGGCGTGCCCGCCACCGCGAACGACTGGCTGCTCACCGACGTGCTGCGGCGCGAATGGGGCTTCGGCGGGCTGGTCGTCTCCGACTATACCGGCGACGAGGAGTTGATCGCGCACGGCCTCGCCGCCGACGCGCGCGAGGCGACCAGGCTGGCGTTCCTGGCCGGCGTCGACATGTCGATGCAGAGCGGCTTCTACCTCAAGCACCTGCCCGACCTCGTCGCCAAGGGCGAGGTGCCCGCGGCTCGGCTCGACGAAGCGGTGCGGCGCGTGCTCGCGCTCAAGGTGACGTTGGGGCTGTTCGACGACCCGTTCCGCCGCATCGATCCGGCGCGCGAACGCGCCGAGGTACGCACGCCCGCCACGCTGGCGCTGGCGCGCGAGGCCGGGGCGCGCTCGATCGTGCTGCTCAAGAACGAAGAGCAACTGCTGCCGCTGCCGCGCGCAGGGAAGCGCATCGCGCTGATCGGACCGTTCGTCTCCGGCCAGCACGACCTGATCGGCCCGTGGAACGTCTACGGCACCGACGCGGACGCGACCGACCTCGCCACGGCGGTGCGCAGCATGGTCGCGGACGCGGCGCAGGTGAGCGTCACGCCGGGGTCGGCGATCCTTGCGCCGCTGCCCGGCGGGATCGCCGCGGCGGAGGCGGCGGCACGCGCCGCCGACGTCGTCGTGCTCGCGGTCGGCGAGGCGCAGGACATGTCGGGCGAGGCGCAGTCGCGCTCGGCGGTGGTGGTACCCGAGCCGCAGCTCGCGCTGGCGCGCGCCGTCGCCACGACCGGGACGCCGCTGGTGGTGCTGCTGCGCACCGGCCGCGCGCTCGCGCTCGACGACGCGGTGCTCGGCGCGCGGGCTGTCGCGGTGACCTGGTTCCTCGGTTCGCAGGACGGGCCGGCGATCGCGGACATGCTCTTCGGCAGGGTGGCCCCCTCGGCGCGGCTGCCCGTCTCCTTCCCGCGCGCCACCGGCCAGTCACCTTATTATTACGCGCACAAGTCGACCGGGCGCCCCAACCCGCCCGGCCCGCTCCAGCCGTTCAAGGCGCATTACCGCGAATTCGAGCAGAGCGCGCTTTTCCCCTTCGGCCACGGCCTGACCTACGGCGACGTCGTTTACTCGGACCTGTCGTTGAGCAGCGACCGGCTCGCTCCCGGCGACGCGCTGACCGTGCGCGCGACGGTGATGAACCGTGGACACCATCCCGCCGACGAAGTGGTGCAGCTCTACGTCCACGATGTCGCCGCGAGTGTCACTCGCCCCATCCGCGAACTGAAAGCCTTTCAGCGGGTCACGCTGTCACCGGGCGAGCGGAAGACGGTCAGCTTCACGCTGCGTCGTGACGACCTGCTGTTCGTAGGCCGGGACCTGAAGCGGATGGTCGAGCCAGGCGCTTTCCGCCTCTGGGTGGCGCCGTCGGCGGAAGCAGAGGGCGTGAACGGTTCGTTCATGCTGGGCTAACCCGCTGCCCGGTCGTGTCGCGCAGTTGTAAGAATGTCACATCGTTTTGCAAATTTATTACCAGCATTTGGCAGTAGCGCTACCGGGCTTGTTTCTTGCCGCCTCACCGTTTTGAGTGACCCCAATCGATAAAAAGGGGTTTCCTCATGAGAATGTCGCGTTTCCTATGCGCCACCGCGATCGCGAGCGCTGCCTTGGCACTGCCGGGTGTGGCGTTCGCGCAGGCGGGCTCGCCGACCCAGGAGCAGGACGCCACCGCGCCGGGCACGACCGAGGTCGGTGCCGAGGACGTCGTCGTCACCGGCTCGCGCATCCGCCGCCCGAACGACGATTCGCCCATTCCGATCACGACCGTCACCGCGCAGGACATCTTCGAGACTGGCCGCATCTCGATCGGCGACACGCTCAACCAGCTGCCGCAGCTGCGTCCGTCGCTCGGCTCGCAGAACTCGACCTCGGGGCTCGGCACGCGCGGCGTCAACTTCCTCGACCTGCGTGACCTCGGCCGTCAGCGCACGCTGGTGCTGGTCAACGGCCGCCGCCACGTCTCGGCCGACATCATCAACAACGGCAATGCCGTCGACGTCAACACCATCCCGACCGACCTGGTCGAGCGGATCGACATCGTCACCGGCGGCGTCTCGTCGGTGTACGGGTCGGACGCGATCGCGGGCGTCGTCAACTTCGTGCTCAAGGACAGCTACGACGGGCTGCAGCTCCACGGGCAGAACGGCATCAGCACCTACGGTGACGCCGGCAACCAATATGTGTCGGTGCTCGCGGGCAAGAACTTCGCGGACGGGCGCGGTAACATCGCCATCAACGCCGAGTTCGCGCACCAACAGGATTATTACGCGTCCGGTCGGCCGAACCTGCGCCAGAACAACAACTTCATCGTCACCGACACGGACGCCGCCAGCGCGCCGTCCGACGGCGTGTTCGACCGCACCTTCTACAATGACCTGCGCGGCGCGACGATCTCGCTCGGCGGTCAGGTTGGCGTTCGCTATCGCGCGGGCACCGCGCCGTGCGGCGCGGACTCGGTCGGCAATTCCTACACCTGCGGTTATCTCTTCCAGCCAGGCGGCGCGCTGGCCGCACAGACCGGCACCCGCGTCGGCTTGGCGCCGAACGGCAATTTCATCGGCGGCAACGGCACCACCAGCCGCGAAGGCAATCTCCTCGTCCTGTCACCCGATCTGAAGCGCTACGTCGTCAACGTGCTCGGTCACTTCGAGGTATCGCCCGCCTTCGTGCCGTTCATCGAGGCCAAGTACGTCCGCACCGAGGCGTTCGGCTCGCAGAGCGGCCCGTTCTTCTCGCAGGGGACCACGCTGGCCGACGGGATCGATGCGGGCTTCGCCGACCGTTCCTACTCCAACGCCGGCTCGGTGACGAACCGTGAGGGCATTCGGCTCGACAACCCGTACCTGGACGCCGCCGCGCGGAGCACGATCTCGCAGCAGCTGATCGCGGCGATCAATTCGGGCGTAAACCCGAACACCGGCGCGGCCTTCACCGGCGCCAACGCGGCCGCGAACCAGGCGGCGGCGCTGGCACAGGTGGCGGCGGGCACCTACCGCTTCTCGCTGCGCCGCAACTGGGTCGACCTGGGCACGCGCGACGAGCGGATGGTACGCGATACCTATCGCGCCGTGGTCGGCGTGCGCGGCGACTTCAACGACGACTGGCACTATGAAGTGTCGGCCAATTACGGCCAGCACAAAGAGAATAGCGTCATCACCGGCAACGTGAACACGCAGCGTTACCTGCTGGCGGTGGACACGACGCGCAACGCCGCCGGCCAGATCGTCTGCCGCTCGCAGGTCGACCCAGCCTATGCCGGCGAAGACATCGGCGGCGATCCCTCACGCCTCGCCGCCGACATCGCCGCCTGCGTCCCCCTCAACCCGTTCGGGCAGGGCTCGGTCAGCGACGCGGCACGCGCATATCTGATCAACCCGACCACTGCCGAGGGCAAGGCGACCCAGTTCGTCGCCAGCGGCTACGTCGCCGGTGACCTCAGCCAGCTGTTCGAGCTGCCGGGCGGTCCGGTGGGCTTCTCGGTCGGCGCCGAATACCGCCGCGAGACGCTGACCTACGACCTCGATCCGCTGACCCAGGCGGGCTACAACTTCTACAACGCCATTCCGAGCTTCCGGGCGCCCGCGTTCGAGGTGAAGGAAGCGTACGGCGAGGTTTCGGTCCCGCTGATCAAGGACGTGTTCCTGATCAAGGAACTGACGCTCTCGGGCGCGGGCCGCGTCGCCGACTATAAGGGTTCGGTCGGCACTGTGTTCGCATGGAACGGAAATGCCGTCTGGCGTCCGATCAACGACCTGCAGCTGCGCGGCGGCTATGCCAAGTCGGTGCGCTCGCCCTACCTCGGCGAGACCTACGCGCCGGCCGGCCAGAACTTCACGCCCGCGCCCGCGGATCCCTGCTCGGCGCGCAACATCGGCACAGGATCGGCCAACCGCGCGGCCAATTGCGCCGCGGCGGGCATCCCGACCAGCTACGACTACGTCTACTCCTCGTCACTGGAGATCAACAGCGGCGGCAACCGCAACCTGTCGGAGGAGACGTCGAAGTCGATCACGCTGGGCGCGGTCTTCCAGCCGAGCTTCGTCCGCGGCCTTTCGGTGTCGGTCGACTATTACGACATCAAGGTCGAGAACGTGATCACCTCGCCGGACGTGCAGCAGGCACTGAATGCCTGCTACGATGCGCCGTCGCTGGACAATCAGTTCTGCGCCCTGTTCCAGCGCGCCGGCGCGGATGGTGGTCCGAACGGCGAGGAGCCGTATCGGATCATCGAGGGGTCGTACCAGGACTCGCCGCGGAACTACGCTCAGCTGCGCGCGCGCGGTATCGACACCCAGGTCTCGTACAATCACGACTTCGGCATCGTCCGCGCCTCGCTCGAGGGTGTGTGGACCCACATCCTGCAGCGGGACGACTTCACCGATCCGTCCAACCCCAACTTCAAGAACGTCATCACCGACGAGCTCGGCACGCCGTCCGATCGCTTCAACATCAGCACCAACCTGAAGTTCGGCGCGTTCACGATCGGTCACACGCTGCGGTGGATCGACGGCATGTACCTGAATACTTGGGAAGACTATAATGGCGTCAACGGCGAGCCGCCGCAGAACGCCGATTACGCGCCGATCAAGAAGTATCCGACCGTCACATACAACGACATCCGCTTCTCGCTGGACGTGAACGATCAGTTCAACTTCTACGGCGGTGCCACCAACATCGGTGACGTGAAGCCACCGTACGGCCTGACCGGCATCGGGCTGGGTTCGGGCATCTACGACAACCGCGGTCGCTTCATCTACATGGGCCTCACCGCGAAGTTCTGATCCGCGGATCAGCGTGTTAGGAAGAGGGGTCGGGCATCTGCCCGGCCCCTTTTTTGATTTTGCACGGAGCGGCAGATGACGGTGGAGGAGGCTGAGCGGCTCGCGGCTTCTGGGCAGGCCGTCGCCGCGGCCGAGGTGCTGGCGGAGGCCGCCCGCGGCGGCGACGCGGACGCGGCGATGCTGCTCGCGGTCTGGTTGCTGCGCGGCGCGCCGCTGCGACGCGATCTCACAGCCGCGCGCGTCTGGCTGCGCCGCGCGGTAGAGATCGGACATGTCGACGCCGCGCTGACCGAGGTCGCCCTTACCGCCAACGGCAGCGGCGCGAGCGCCGACTGGCCGTCAGCGCTCGCTTTTTTGCGAACGGCCGCCGCGCACGACCCCGTCGCCGCCGCGCAGCTCGCGCTGGTGAACGCGATGGCGCTCGACCGCTCCGGGCTGCCGACCCGCCTGCCCGCCCCGGAATCGTTGAGTGCGGCGCCGCGGATCGTCCGCTTTCCCGCGCTGCTCACGCCCGCCGAGTGCGCGCATCTCGCCGGCGTCGGCGCGGCGCTGCTCGAGCCGGCACGCGTGATCGATCCGCGGACGGGGGCCTGGGTGGCGCATCCGATCCGCACGTCGGACGGCGGGTCGATCGGGCCGACGCGCGAGGATCTCGTCGTCCGCGCGATCAACGTGCGGGTCGCGGCGATCAGCGACACGAGCGTCGCCCAGGGCGAACCGCTGACCGTGCTGCGCTACCGGCCGGGCCAGGAATATCGCCCGCATCTCGACACGATCCAGGGCGCGACCAACCAGCGGATCGTCACCGTGTTGCTCTACCTCAACCAGGGATTCGCCGGCGGCGGGACGCACTTCCCCGAGGTGGACCTCACGGTCACACCGCGCGGCGGTGACGCCTTGTTGTTCGCCAACACGCGCGCCGACGGACGATCAGACCCGACGTCACGACATGCCGGGCTCCCGGTAATTCAAGGTGCGAAATGGCTGGCGACGCGGTGGATCCGCGCCTCGCCCGTGGATCCGTGGACGCTCGCCTGAGGGGGCCGGGCGCGCTGCCGCCGCCCGGCCCTGCGATGCTCAGCCGAGATAGCCGAACCAGTCGCCGGTGAAGCTGAGCTGACCCGGCTGGATGCCTTTCAGCAGGATCGTGTTGCCGTCACCGAGGTCGATCAGCGTGTCGCTGCCGACGTCCGTCACGATCGGCGCGCCATCGAGCGTATAGGCGGCGAGATCGATCGTGTCGCCGCGGCCGAAGTCGCGGATCGTGTCCTTGCCGAAGCCGTCGGCGAAGACGAAGCGGTCGCTGCCGCTACCGCCGGTGAGGATGTCGTCGCCGGCACCGCCGATCAGCGTGTCGTTGCCTGCCTCCCCGCTGAGCGCGTTCGCACCGGCGCTACCGCGGATGACGTTGTTCAGCGCGTTGCCGGTGCCGCTATAGGCGCTGCCGCTGAGCGTCAGGTTCTCGACGTTGGCGGCGAGGCGATAGTCTACAGAGGCGAGCACGGTGTCGATGCCCTCAGCACCGAGTTCGATCACCTGGTCGCCGCGGCTGTCGACGACATAGGTGTCATTGCCTGCCTCGCCGCGTAGCACGTCGTCACCCTTGCCGCCGTCGAGCCGGTCGGCGCCGGCGCCGCCGAACAGCGTGTCGTTGCCGCTGCCGCCGTAGAGCCGATCGTTGCCCTCCCAGCCGCGCAGCAGGTCGTTCCCGTCGAGGCCGTAGAGCGAGTCGTCGCCGCCGGTGCCGTACAGGTCGTTGTCGAGCCCATTGCCGGTGCCCGATCGCGCGGCGCCGGTGAGGTACAGCTTCTCGACGTGCGCGCCGAGCGTATAGTCGATCGCGGCATAGACGGTGTCGGTGCCCTGGTTCGGGTCCTCGATGACGACGTCGCCCCGGTTGTCGACGATATAGGTGTCGTTGCCCTGCTCGCCGCGCAGGACGTCGGCGCCGGTGCCGCCGTCGAGACGATCGTCGCCCCACCCGCCGAACAGCACGTCGCTGCCCGCGTCGCCGAACAGGCTGTCGTTGCCGCGCATGCCGTGCAGCTCGTTCGCCAGGCCGTTGCCGAGCAGCGTATCATTGCCGTCGCCGCTGACCGCGTTCTCGATCTGCGTGCCGGTGCCGATGGTGAAGGCCCTGGTGCCGCCGAAGCTCGTCACGCCGCCCTGTTTGAGCGAGATCGTCACGTCGCTGGCGATCGCGGCGGCGTTGATCCAATCGGTGCCGCCGTCGCTGTCGATCAACGTCCGGCGACCGCCCTCGCCCGCGATCGCGGCCATGGTGAAAAACTCGTTGGTGTAGGTGTAGACGTCACCGGTGCCGGGCGCGGCGCCGTACAGGTCGAGCTTGAGCGTGTTCACCGTGGTGCGATTGGCGTCATAGGCGCCGAACACGCCCGCGGTCTGCTCGAACTGGAAGGTCCAGGTACCCAGCGTGTCGACCCCGCGGAAGCCGCTGAGCCCGAAGGTGAAGGTCTGCGACGTGCCGGTGACCGTGGTGGCGTTGGTGTCGCTCAGGTCGATATAGCCCTCGGTGCCGTCGGGCGCGATCAGCTTGATCTTGAGCCCCACCGCGCTGGTGTTGAGCAGCGAGGTGCCGTCGCCGAGCTGCGTGGCGAAGTTGAGCGTGAGGTCGAGGTGCTCGACGTCGACGTCCTGAGTCACGCGGAACTGAAAGCTGGTCGGCGTGCCGACGAAATCATGAAATTGCGTGAGCGCTGTGTCGGCCTTGGTGGCGACCGAGGTCTTGCCGACGCGGATCGTGCCGGTGGTGGCGCTCACCTCATTGTCGCTGGTCTTGGCCGCGCCGAACAGCGACCACACCTCGGCGAGCCGCACCGCGTTATAGGCATCGACCGCGCCGTAGCCGTAATCGTTGCTGTAGTGCATCGCCCCGCCGTTCCAGCCGGCATCGTCGCCGTTAAGCTGGAACTGGCGATTGTTGAGCACATAGGTCAGCCCGCTGATCGTCGAGGTCGCCGCGGTCTGGCCGGTGTCGAAGGCGACCGGCAGCTTGGCCGAGGCGGCCAGGATGTCCTTGACATCGCGCCAGCCGAGCTCGCTGTTGGCGTCGAGGATCAGGCTGACGACACCGCTCACCACCGGGGTGGCGCCCGAGGTGCCGCCGAAGGAATCGGTATAGTCCTCGGCACCGCCCGGCTTGGCGATGGTGTTATAGCCGTCGCGGCCGAGCAGGTCGGTGGTCACCTGGCCGGTGCCGCCGAGCTCGGCGTAATCGTTCGACGGCGCCGACACGAGCAGGTGCGCCCCGCTGTCGACGTACTGCGACGAGCTGCCGTCGACCTCGCGATACGAACCGACGGTGACGATGTGGCGGTCGCTCTTCCAGCTGTCGGCCTGACCGTCGATCACATCGTTGCCCGCCGCCGCGACATGGACCGTACCCAGCCCACCGCGCCCCTCGGCCGAGCCGTAGCCGAGCGCGGTGACCATGCCGTTGGCGAAGGAGCCCGCGGTGGTCCGGGCCGCGGCGGTCGTGACATAGTCGAGCCCGCCCCAGCTGTGATTGGTGACGTCGTACCGGGCCGACTGTTTCACCGCCTCGAAGAATTTCGTGAGGTCGACGCCGTTGACGAAGATCCCCTCTTTCGAGTCATCCTCCGAATAGGGGTCGAAGATGTTCACGCCGGTGACGTGGGCGCCGTAGGCGACGCCCACACCGCCGGCGCCGTTGCGCTCGGCCGCGATCAGCCCCGCGACCGACGTGCCATGCGGGCCCGAGGCGGGGCGATAGTCGCCGTCATAGACCTTGCCGTCGACCACCACCTGCTTGGAGGCGTCGTAGTTCCCGTCCAGATCCCAATGCGCGTACTGCACCCCGGAATCGTAGACGCCGACGGTCACGTCCTTGCCGGTGTAATCCTTCCACACCGTCTGCAGGTCGCCGAGACGCTGGAGATGCCACTGGTCTTTCGCGAACGGATCGGCGACGTCGATCGCGTAGAGCTTGAAGGCGGTGGTGACGGCCTTGCCCGTCGAGAGATCAAAGGCGGGGATCGGCCCGGCGGCCGTAGCCGCGACGGTTGGAGCGATGTGCGGCTGAGCGCTCAGCGCGGCGGCGTCGAGCGGACCCGTCGTCGCGCGCTGCCCGACGGCAGCGGCACGCGCGTGCGCGAGCGCGGCCATGTCGCCGGGGCCGTAGGTACCCTGGTCGATCCGCTGCCCGGCGGTCCGCGACGCGGTGTTGAGCTTCGATGCCATGCCTGTCTCACTCCCGGTGAAGGTCGGCCGGCCGGGGATGCACGAGCGCGCGGCGGTGGTGCCGCCGTTGTCGTCGCCGCCGCTCCCTGATCGGTCGGACGCACATTGTTGCTCGAGCGAGGTCGAGGTTAACTGTGGCGAGAGAGGCTGACAAGGCGAAGAATTACAGCGCCGCAATAAAGCACAGGCGGCTCAAACTTGTCCTTTAGTTCTTCAATGAGCGGCGCAGCGCAATGATCGTGCTCATACGACGGTAACCCGCTCGGTGAGGCAGACCAACGATCGCTCAGCCGCAGGTGATCTCGATCACCTGTCCCGCCGAGTCGAGGATCACGTTGAGCCGGTCCTCGCGCAGATCCATCGTCCGTGGCTGACCGACGCGGAGCAGCCGCACCTCACGATGACGATCGCTCAGCAGCGGCGCCCGCATCTCCTCGGACCATTTCTTGCCGACGAGGTCGGCGCCGCCACAGCTCGTCGCCGGTGCAGCTCCCGCGAGCCGGCGGTGCGCGCCCGGCGGCGCCAGTCGCGAGCGGCCCTGCGCCTGCTGATCGGGCCCATCGGTCATCAGCGGCGCTCCGAGGATGAGGAGAGTGAACATGGCTTCCCTCGTGTCAGACGGTGATCCACTATACGCGGGTAAACGACCTGTCGTGAAGCCGCCGCTGGCCCACCGATCCGGGTAGCTGTGTTTCTCCAAGCCTTTTCGCGGGATGACAGCCGCTTTCGACTATGTCACAGGCCCCGCATGATCGACGTCACTCGCGAACTCGTCGCTTATGCGATCATCGGCGCGGTCCTGCTGATCGCCGTGCCGACGGCGCTGGTCGTGTTGCGCCGGCGCCATCGTCAGAAGCTGCGCCGGCGCGGCATCAAACGCTACGGTCATTGAGCGCCCGATACCAGAGCGACCGAATCCACCCTCTGGCCCGTCACATCGCCCAGATCATTCAGCCAGCGTGGCGACGCGCGACCATCTCCTCGGATAAGCGCTCCACGGCGCGGCTGCCGGTCGAACGGAACAGCCCTGGTATCAGCGCGTGGATCAGGCACGCCGCGCCCGCGCCGATCATGGTGAGCCCGAAACGCGCGGCGACCTGCGCGTGTGCGGCGTAGCTCTCCCCCACCGCGCGCGGGTGATCGACGAACATCCGGTTGAGCATAACGTGCCTCCTGCCTTCGCGAGAGAGCATAGCCACGTTCAAAGGTGAGAACGTGTCTCTTGCGCCTACTATCTAGGGGTAGATACCAGCATACCGTGCTATGATCGGCCTATGACGGAGAATATCATTCTCGATGCCACCGATCGACGCTTGCTCGCGCTGCTCCAGGAGGATGCGACGATCTCGATCGCCGATCTCGCCGAGCGGGTGAGCCTCTCACCCACGCCGTGCTGGAAGCGAGTGAAGCGGCTCGAGCGAGTCGGGCTGATCCGCTCACGAGTGGCACTGCTCGATCGTGGCGCGCTCGGGCTCGACGTCACCGTCTTCGTCGCCGTGCGCACGACGCAGCACAGCGACGAGTGGCTGCAGACCTTCGCCGAGGGCGTGGCGCGGATCCCCGAGGTGGTGGAATTCTACCGGATGAGCGGCGAGGTCGATTACCTGCTGAAGGTCGTCGCGCGCGACATCGCCGACTATGACCGGATCTATCGCAAGCTGATCAAGGTCGCGCCGCTGCACGACGTCAGCTCCTCGTTCGCGATGCAGGAGATCAAGTCGACGACCGCGCTGCCGCTTTAACCGTCACCCTTTGCTACCGCCCCGCCGCCATCTCCGCGCCGCGCCGCGCCACCGCGCACAGCGTCTCCTCGACCAGCGCCGTCAGAGCGCGATCGCGGTCGAGCACGTCGAGCCCGGCGCGGGTCATGCCACCGGGGCTCGCCACCGCGTCGGCCAGCTCGGCCGGGCTACGCTCGCTGGCCGAGGCCATCGCCGCCGCGCCGTCGACGGTCGCCAGCGCCACCGCTTCGGCCTCCTTGCGCGACAGGCCGGTCGCGACGCCGCCCGCGGTCAGCGCGTCGATGAAGCGGAAGAGGAAGGCGGGTCCGGTACCCGACAGCGCGCCCGCGGCGGCGAAGCGCGCCGCGTCGTCGAACCATTCGACCAGGCCCAGCGGCGCGAGCAGCCGGTCCGCCACGGCGCGCGCCGCCGCCGGCGTGTCGGGCGCGTGCACCGCGACGACGCCGCGGCCGAGCTCGACCGGCAAATTGGGCATGGTCTGTATCGGCACCGGGCCGGGGAAGGCCGCCGCCAACCGTGCCGGATCGGCGCCGGCCAGCATCGAGACGAGCAGCGGCGCGGCGGCGACGCGCGCGCGATGCACCGCCGCCACGGCGTCGAGCTGCTGCGGCTTGATGCCGAGGATCACCGCGTCGGGCGGCGGCGCGTCGGGCAGCTCACGCGCCTGGCGCACGCCGACGGGCAGCACGCGATGCTGGCGGTTGACGACGTCGACGTCCTCGGCCGCGACCACGCCGCTCGCCAGCCAGCGCCGCAGCATCGCCGAGGCCATGTTGCCGCAGCCGATCATCCACAGCCGCATCGCGCGTCAGGCCTCGCCCGCCGTCTCGACCATCGCCGCCGCGATCGCCTCGGACGGCGACTTGCCGCCCCACAGCACGAACTGGAACACCGGGTAGAAGCGCTCGCACTCGTCGATCGCGGATTCCACCAGCAGCTCGGCGGTGCTCAGCGCCATGGTGGCCTCGCCGTCCTCGGCCTCGATCGCGGTGGCGTTGCGGTAGAGCAGGATGCCGCTGCTCGACCAGATCTCGAAATGCCCCATCCACAGCTGCTCGTTGACGAGCGCGAGCACCTCATAGACCGGCGCGCGCCGGCCCTCCGCCACCTTGACGTCAGGGAAAGCGAGCAGCTGGAGGACACCGTCCTCCTCGCGCCACAGCGCGCGCAGCTCGTACTCGGTCCAGCTGCCCTTGATCGACGCGGTGATCTCGTCCTCGCCGCGCTCGCACGGCCAGCCATGCGCGAGAAAATAGGCCTCGAGCATGTCGAGCGGCGCCTCGCCCGCATTGTCGTCGTCGGCCTCGTCGAGCATCAGTAACTTATCGCTTGGCACGCGGCCCCCTTCTCTGGCGCGGCGCGATCAGACGCCGGACTTGGCGGCCAGCGCCCCCTCGAGCGTCTCGATCCGTGCGCGCAGCGCCTCATTCTCGTCGCGCGCCGCGGCCGCCATCGCCTTGACCACCTCGAACTCGTCGCGCGCGACGAAATCAAGGCCACCGATCCACTCGCGCGCGCGGGCGCGCGCATTGGCTTCGGCCTCGCGCCCGACTCCTGCGAGCGTGCCCGCCGCACCGTTGAAGAGCTTGGCCAGATCGCCGAACAGATGGTTCTCGGACTGCATAAGATCAATTTCCTGTAGAGGCGCTTAACCGACCATCTGGGACGCCGCGGCCGGCGACACAAGCCGTTCCGCGTCGGGGTTGAGCTGATCGATACGCCAGTTGAGCGTGCCGGCGAAACCCAGCCACATCATATACGGGACGAGCAGCCACGCGGCGCGACGGCGCACCTGCGCGAAGACGAAGGTGGTGAGGATCGTCAGCCCTAAGATCGCGACGATCAGCAGGAACGCCGCCGAGACCTGATGCGCGCCGAAGAAGAGTGGCGTCCACAGCAGGTTGCCGATAAGCTGCGCGGCGAACAGCGCGACCGCGAGCCAGCGCAGTCGCGCCCCACGCGCGCTCAGCACCAGCGCGAGCGCGACGCCCATCATCACGTACAGCAGCGACCAAGCGACCGGGAAAAGCCAGCCCGGCGGGGTCAGCTCGGGCTTGGCCAGCGCGCGATACCAGCCGTTAGCGTCGCCCGACGGCACCGTCCGCCCCGACAGGAAGCCCAGCAGCAGCACGCCGGGCACCGCCACCGCCGCCCAGCGCAGGAACGACATCCGCAACTGCTCCTTGGAAGCGACACCCCCCACCTTCGTCTCCCGATCGGTCCGTCCCGGTACTGCTGCCGGAACGCCTCGGTCAGGTAAATGGTACTTTTCCCAATTTTACGCGCGCGTCGCGCCGACGAGGAACTCCACGTTGCCCTCGGGCCCGGTGATCGGGCTCTCGACCACCCCCTGGACCTGCCAGCCGCCCTGCTCAAGCCACGCCACCACCTCGGCGCAGACTCGCGCGTGAACGACGGGGTCGCGCACCACCCCGCCCTTGCCCACCTCGAGGCGCCCGGCCTCGAACTGCGGCTTGATCAGCGCCAGCACGCGACCGCCTGGGCCGACGAAGCCGAGCGGCACCTCGAGCACCTTGGCCAGGCCGATGAAGCTCGCGTCGCACACCACCAGGTCGACCGGCTCGGGCACGTGCGCGGCCGTGAGCAGCCGCGCGCTGGTCTGCTCGTGGACGGCGACGCGCGGATCCTGCCGCAGCTTCCAGGCGAGTTGGTTGGTACCGCTGTCGACCGCATAGACACGCGCCGCGCCGCGACTGAGCAGCACGTCGGTGAAGCCGCCGGTCGAGCTGCCGACGTCGATCGCCACCGCGCCGGTCACGTCCCAACCGAAGTGATCGAGCCCGTGCGCCAGCTTGATCCCGCCGCGCGACACCCAGGGATGATCCCGCCCGCGCACCTCCAGCGCGACGTCGTCCGCGAGCGCCTGCCCCGGCTTGTCGACCTTGCGCTCACCGGCGAACACCAGCCCCGCCATCACCAGCGCCTGCGCGCGCGTGCGCGACTCGGCGAGGCCGCGATCGACGAGCATTTGGTCCACGCGCTGCTTGGGCATGACGCCCTATCGCGCCGCAACGGCGGCGCCGCAACCGCTCGTCGCTCGCGCGCCTCCGCTCGCGTCAAATGCTGCGGCGCAGGATTGCCGATCGATTTAGTGGGTAATAACTAAAGAGCAGAGGCCGCGGCCGTGCCGACCCCTAGACCGATCGCCGCGGCCTCACCAACTGGAGGTATGTCATGGGACATTCCGCGTTCGATCTGTCGGTGCAGCCGACCGTTCTAACCGTCCCGGGGCTGGGCGGATCCGGGCCGTCGCACTGGCAGACATTGTGGGAGAAAGGCCGTCCCGACACTGCCCGGATCGAGCTGGGCATGTGGGACCGGCCGCATCGCAACGCCTGGGTCACCAAGATCGACCAGGCCGTGGCGAGCGCGCGCGCGCCGGTGATCCTGGTCGCGCACAGTCTCGGCTGCGTCGCGGTGGCATGGTGGGCCTCGCTTAGCCCGCAACCCTATGGCTGGCCAGTCGCGGGGGCGCTGCTGGTCGCTCCCGCCGACGTCGACCGCGCCGGCGTCGCGCCCGAGCTCGCCCCCTTCGCGCCGGCACCGAAACAGCCGCTGCCCTTCCCCTCGATCGTGGTCGCGTCGAGCGACGATCCCTGGGTCACGCTGGAGCGCGCGCACAGCCTCGCGGTCGACTGGGGCAGCCACTTCATCGATTACGGCGCCTGCGGTCACATCAACGCCGCGAGCGGGCTGGGGCGCTGGCCCGAGGGGCTCGAGCTGCTCGACCGCGTGATCGCCGCCGCGGGCGGCCCGCACGGCGAGGCGCGCACCCCCGGCGACGCGCGCGCGATCCTGGCGCGCCCGCGCGAACAGCAAGCCGGGCTACGAGTGTGAGGAGCGCAGCGTGATCGCGCGCCGGCGGTCTGCTCAACGCTGAACCGCCGCATATCGCCCGATCATCGGCGAACGATCGGCCCGATATCGGCTTCACCGCCGCGACCGAGCGGCGGCGATCGACGAGTCTTCGACACTGCGACGATCCCCGTCGCGTCGGAGACTCATCATGCGTTCGCTCATGCTGCCCGCCCTCGTCGCCTCCATGCCGCTCGCCTCACCCGCTACCGCGCAGAGTTGGCGCGTGGGCGACGGCAGCTATCACATCGTCGCGCGCGACCTCGATCAGCGGACGGGCGCCGGCCGCGCCGCTATGCTCGCCCGGATGGAGCGCGCCGCCGCGCGGCTGTGCGAGCATGAGCCGCTTGCCTTGGACCGCCGCGCCTGCGTCGCCGCTACCGTCGCCGACGCGGCGCGGCGCTCGTCGCCGCTGCCAATCGCGATCGCCGAGCGCGACGCCACCGCGCTGGCGGCGCGATAGGCTGGCGGCCGTTCAAGCGCCGCATTCAGAGCGGAGGCTCCTCGGGCCATTCCTCAATTGCGGGGGGCATCCTGAATTTGTCCGAGGATGCCCCTGTACGGGGGACCGCTCAACCTAGCGAAATCGCGCGATCGTCCGGCCGGGTGCCGGTCTCGCGCCAGTAACGAGTCAATCCCATCGCTCGGGCCAGCGTCTCGAAGCGCGAGTCGCGCCGCAACGCCGCACACGGCGGCGCGAACAGGAACCAGCTCACGCGCTGATCCGGCGCCGTATAGGTGCCTTGCCGACGCGAGAAGCGCAGCGTGTCCACTGCGAAGCCGCGGCGCAGGAAATAGCCCTCGGCGATCGCGAAGGCCTGGTCGAGCCGCCCCGCCGCGCTGAGGAACTGGATCGCGTTCTCGGCATGCCCGCTGCCGCGATGCGCCGCCTCGACATAGGCACCGGCGGTCGCCTCGACGTGGCGCGGGTCGCGCGTCGCCAGCGCCCGCGCCATCCCCGCGGTCAGCGTGAAGCTCGCGTCGTCGACGTTGCTCGGGCGGTGATCCGAGTCCTCGATCATGCGCAGCGCCTCCGCGCCGCGGCCGGTATAGGCGAGCAGGAAGGCGCGCGTGAACCAAACGGCGTAATGGAGCGGATAGAGCGCAAAGGCCTCCTCCATCGCGCGGTCGGCCTCCTCCAGCCGGTCGATGCTCCACAGCGAGACGACGCGCTGGTACATCGCGATCGGCGACGGGCCGCCGACCGTGAGCGCGCGAGTGAAATGGTTGGTCGACTCGCGCATCCGACCGACCATCTGGAGCATGCGGCCGAGCGCGTCGGCGATCACGTCGTCGTCGGGATGCTCGCGCGCGGCGCGCGCGGTGACCTGCTCCTGCGCACGCCAGTTGCCGAGCAGCGGCGCGCGCCGCATCCGCGCCAGCGCTGCATAAGCGTTTCCAGGATCGATCGTTTCGGCGCGGCGCTCGGCGGCGAGCGCCCGCTCGGCGAAGGCGGCGCGGTCCGCCGCGGTCGCGATCCGCGCTGCCACCGCGCAGCACAGCGCGAGCTGGCCCCAGGCGTCGGCGTCGTCGGGCGCGAGCAGCACGGCGCGACGGAACAGTCCGATCGCCTGCCAAAGTCCCTGGCGATCGGCCTGACGCTGCGAGTCGCGTGCCTGGGCGACGAGCGCAACGACC
The DNA here is from genome assembly GCF_019429485.1 of Sphingomonas citri. Lineage (GTDB taxonomy): Bacteria > Pseudomonadota > Alphaproteobacteria > Sphingomonadales > Sphingomonadaceae > Sphingomonas > Sphingomonas citri. The sequence continues at coordinate 1,028,904 of NZ_JAHXZN010000001.1, forward strand.
TCGGGCGTGCGCGGCGCGACGCGGTCACGGTGCCGCCACCACGCGCCGCCGATGACGGTAGCGCCCGCGACGCCTAGCCCGGCGATCAGCACACGACGTGGCACATTGGGGACAGCGGCGCGCCCGGCCCCCTCGGCCAAGGCTACCGCCTCGTCCGCGGCGACGGAAGGGGGAGCGGGTGGAGCGCTCGTCTCTGCGACGATCAGGCGGTAGCCGACGCGCGCGATCGTCTCGACCCGGAAACGGCCCGTGCCGATCCCTTCGCTGAGGCGACGCAGACGCCCGACGACGCGATTGATCGCGTCGTCGCCGACGATGCGCCCGTCCCAGCATTGCGCCACCAGCTCGTCGCGCGACACCACCGCGCCGTCCGCTCGGGCCAGCGCGACCAGGACCTGCATGACGCGAGGCTCGACTAGTTCCTCCTGTTCGCCCAGCGCGACGAGGCGGAGCGAGGGCCGTATTGTAAGGCCGGCCAGGTCGATATCGGCGGTGCGCGCGAGCTCGATCATGGTGCCGACAGCATAGCGGAGAAGCGGCGAGCACGCCACTCGTTCACTGGCGTCATCCCGAACTCGTTCGGCATCCACCGTTTCGCGGACCTAGAGGTCGACGCGCTCGCGGGACCGTGGATCCTGGAAGGATTTCGGCATGACGCCGGTGTGCGAGGCGATGTTGTGCGATAGGCGCGCCGTACCATCGTGGACGCAAGCGCTCGCGTCTCGCGCTTGTCTCCCCGCGCCCCCCCATCGTCGCCCTCTCCCGCCTCACTCGCGCGGCACACGGCCTCCCGCCGTGGTCGTCGCCGCCGCGAGCAATGCGATACCGAGTGCCGCGCCCGTCGCACGCCACAACGCGGCGTTGTCGGGCGCGGCATAGTCGGCCGTGCCGAGGAAGGCGCCGGCGATCAGCCCCGACCACAGCAGCAGGTACGGCAGCCAGTCCCAGCGCGCGCCCTCGCCCATCAGCGCGCCCGCGAGATGCTGGCCGAGCTTGACCAAGGCGCCGGTCATGTAGGTCACCCCGACGCTGACCTCGCCGTCGCGCTGGAAGACGGTGTTGAGCCCCCCCATCGCCAGCGCCAGCAGCACCGTGCCGAGCCCGCCGAGCGGGCCGAACTCGGGCAGCGCCGCCGCCACGGCGAGCGGCACCGCGGCGAGCACGATCACGCCCGGTCGGCGCCAGCGCCCCAGCGCCGCGCCCGCGGTGGCGCCGACGACCACGCCCGCGACGAAGGCGAGGATCAGCGACGCCGCGGTGAGCGCCAGCGGCGAGCCGCCCGCCAGCGCCACCGCCAGCCGCGTCGAGTTGCCGCTCATGAAGGAGACGAACAGGCCGTTGAGCCGCAGAAAGCCGATCGCGTCGACATAGCCGGCCAGGGCCGCCAGCGCGATCGCCAGCCACCATTCGCGTCGTGGATGCCGGGTCACGCGTCGATAGCCTCCTCGTCGAGGCGGGCCGCATTCTCCTGGATGAAGGCGAAGCGGTGCGCGGGATTGGTCCCCATCAGCCGGTCGACCAGGTCCTTCACGCCGGCGCGCTCCTCATATTCCTGCGGCAGCGTGATGCGGATCATGCTGCGTTTGGCCGGGTCCATCGTCGTCTCGCGCAACTGGCTCGGGTTCATCTCGCCCAGACCCTTGAAGCGCGCCACCTCCACCTTCTTGCCGCGGAAGACGGTGCGCTCCAGCTCGGCGCGGTGGGCGTCATCTCGCGCGTAGAGCGACTTGGCGCCGACGGTCAGGCGGTACAGCGGCGGCTGCGCGAGGTGCAGATGCCCCTGCCGCACCAGCTCGGGCATTTCCTGGAAAAAGAAGGTCATCAGCAGCGTCGCGATATGGGCGCCGTCGACGTCGGCATCGGTCATGATGACGATCTTCTCGTAGCGCAGCTGCTCGGGGCGGCAGTCCTTGCGCGTGCCGCAGCCGAGCGCCTGGATCAGGTCGGCGATCTCCTGGTTGGCCAGGATCTTGGCCGAAGTGGCCGAGGCGACGTTGAGGATCTTGCCGCGGATCGGCAGGATCGCCTGGGTCTTGCGGTCGCGCGCCTGCTTGGCCGAGCCACCCGCCGAGTCACCCTCGACGATGAACAGCTCGGTACCCTCCGAACTGTCGGAGGCGCAGTCGGTGAGCTTGCCCGGCAGCCGGATCCTGCGCGCCGAGGTGGCGGTCTTGCGCTTGACGTCGCGTTCGGCCTTGCGCCGCAGCCGCTCGTCCATCCGCTCCAGCACATAGCCGAGCAGCGCCTTGCCGCGCTCCATGTTGTGCCCGAGCCAATGGTCGAAATGGTCGCGCATCGCCTTCTCGACCAGCCCCGCCGCCTCGGGCGAGGTGAGCCGGTCCTTGGTCTGCGACTGGAACTGCGGCTCGCGGATGAAGACGCTGAGCATCAGCTCGCTGCCGACCATCACGTCGTCCGCGGTGAGGTCCTTGGCGCGCTTGTTGCCGACGAGGTCGCCGAACTGGCGCAGCCCGCGCACCAGCGCCTGTCGCAGCCCCTGCTCGTGCGTCCCGCCGTCCGGCGTGGGTATAGTGTTGCAATACCAGCTGTAGCTGCCCTCGCTCCACAGCGGCCAGGCAACCGCCCACTCGACCTTGCCCTGATGGTCGGGGAAGTCCTGCTGGCCGGCGAAGAAGTCGGCGGTCGCGCATTCGCGCCCGGCGATCTGCTCGCGCAGATGGTCCGACAAGCCGCCGGGGAACTGGAACACCGCCTCCTGGGGAGTATCGTCGCCGATCAGCTCGGGCGCGCAATGCCAGCGGATCTCGACGCCGGCGAACAGATACGCCTTGGAGCGTGCCAGCTTGTAGAGCCGCGCCGGCTTGAACAGCAGCTCGGGGCCGAAGATCTCGGTGTCGGGCGTGAAGGCCACCGAGGTGCCGCGGCGATTGGGAGCCGCGCCGACCGTCTCGAGCGGGCCGAGCGTCTGCCCCTTGCTGAAGCGCTGGCGGTAGAGCTGGCGGTCGCGTGCGACCTCGACCACGGTGTCGCTCGACAGCGCGTTCACCACCGAGACGCCCACGCCGTGGAGGCCGCCCGAAGTGGCATAGGCCTTGCCCGCGAATTTACCGCCCGAATGCAGCATCGAGAGGATCACCTCGAGCGCCGACTTGTCCGGGAACTTCGGATGAGGGTCGACCGGCATGCCGCGGCCGTTGTCGACGATGGTCAGGCGGTTGCCCGGTTCCAGCGTGATCTCGATGCGCGTGGCGTGTCCCGCCACGGCCTCGTCCATCGCATTGTCGAGCACCTCGGCGGCGAGGTGATGCATCGCGCGCTCGTCGGTGCCGCCGACGTACATGCCGGGCCGGCGGCGCACCGGCTCCAGTCCCTCGAGCACCTCGATCGACGAGGCGTCATAAGCGGGGGTGCCAGCGGGCGGGGAAGCGAACAGATCGGCCATGACCGTCATATAACGATCCGCGCCGTCCGACCCAAGCGCGGCAAGGTCGGTTGCCGCGGCAATGATTCTTCACGCAACATAACCTGGATGGGGCTCGTTCGCGGATCGTTCGATCAGGGAGTGACCTACATGAGAGCGTATTTGACCGCCGCCGCGATCGCGGCGTCGCTGACGGCTGTCCCCGCGATGGCGCAGGACGGTGGCGACCCGTCGGTCAGCAGCGGCTTCTCCGGCATCTACGTCGGCGCCGCGGGCGGCTATGACGTGCAGCCCAACGACGGCGGCGCGCGCCTGGAGTTCGACCGCAACCTCGACGGCCGCTTCGGTGACACGGTGCTGACCGGCACGGGCGCGAACGCTTTCTCGCCGGGCTTCTGCGGCGGGCGCGCGCGCGCCGCACAAGGCCCGCGCAACGGTGGACCGGGCTGCGCCAAGGATCGCGACGGCTGGAGCTATTACGGCCGGGTCGGCTTCGACCAGCAGAGCGGGTCGATCGTCTACGGCGTCGTCGGCGAGTTCGGGCGGACTCACATCAACGACAGCACCTCGGGCTTCTCGACCACCCCGGCCAACTACGTGATGTACCGCCAAGTCAACTGGGAGGCCGCGGTGCGCGCGCGCGCCGGCTACACGCCCAACGACTCGACGTTGTTCTACGGCACGTTCGGCCCATCACTGGCGCGAATCGATAGCGAGTTCTCGTCGAGCCAGAGCACCAACAGCTTCACCGCGCGTGGGCGGCAGGACCAGTTCGGCTTCCAGGGCGGCGGCGGCATCGAGCAGCGCTTCGGCGAGCATTTCTCGGTCGGGCTCGAATATGTCTACCACCAGTATCAGGACGACGACTATCGCGTCCGCGCCGCCGGGCCGGCGGGCACGCCCTTCACCAACGCCGGCAACGGCGGCACGGCCGAGGGCACCGACTTCCGCCGCTCGGACGAGAAGTTCCGCTGGCACAGCCTGCGCGCCACCGCGGCGTTCCGCTTCTGAGGTGAGGGGGCGGAGGCAGAGGAGCGCCCGCGCCCCACTCTCTTCGTTCCCCGGCGAAGGCCGGGGCCCAGTCGGGCGGCGCGGGTGAGACACACCACGGGCGCCCCAACTGGGCCGCCGCCTTCGCCGGGGTACAACAGCTTTATGTGACGGCGCTCACCCTAAACGCATGCGGGGGCCGCCGAACGGCAACGGCGGCGCGCGACGATCGCGGCGCGGCAGCTGCGCCTGGTAGGCATGGCCGCAATGCTCGACGCAGTAGGGGAAGCCCGGGTTCACCTTGTCGCCGCAGAAGTGGAAATCGGGCTCGCCGGGGTGGCCGAGCGGCCACTTGCAGATCTTGTCGTTGAGGTCGAGCAGCGAGGTCTTGTTGGCAAACTCGGGCGCGGTGCGCGCGGGCACCAGCCGACGCGGCGGGGCGGGCGCGATCGGCGGCTGCTGCTCACCGGGCGCCTGACGCACGAAGCCGCCCGGACCGACCGAGCGCAGCACCGGCTCGCGCTTGACCGGCGGCGCGCTGGGCGCCTCCTCGGCCTCATCGTCGACCTCGCTGGCCGCCGGCGCTGCTTCCGGAGTCGAGTCGGTCGCGAAGGGCGGCGGCGCGGGCCGCGCGGCGGGCGCGGGCGCCGCGGTGCGGACCGGGGCGGGACTCGGCTTCGGCGCGGGCGCGGCAGCGACAGGGGCGGCGGCCGGCGCCGACTCGGCGGCACGCGCCTCTTCCTTGGTCGTCACCGGCGACGGGCGCGACTGGAGGCCGAGGCGATGCGCCTTGCCGATCACCGCGTTGCGGCTCACGCCGCCGAGCGCCTCGGCGATCTGGCTGGCGGTCTGGCCCGCCTCCCACATCGTCTTCAGCGTATCGATCCGCTCGTCGGTCCAGGACATGCTTGTCTTCCTCTAGCGTTCCGGTTGCGGGCGCGCGCCGCAGCGGTTACCCGCACAGGCGATGAGCAGCCAGCCTCCTACCGGACAAATTCCGTCAGCCATCAGGCACGCCCCCGGCGAACCGGTGATCCGGAACGTCAATTGGGGCGGCCTGCGAACCCTCTATGTGAAGGAGGTGCGCCGTTTCTTCAAGGTGCAGCTCCAGACGGTGTGGGCTCCGGCGGTGACGACGCTGATGTTCCTCGTCATCTTCACCGTCGCCAACGGCGCGCGCAGCCCGGTCAACGTCGGCGGCGCGCCGGTCGCCTTCGCCGACTTCATCGCGCCCGGCCTGATCGTGATGGGGATGCTCAACAACGCCTTCGCCAATGCGAGCTTCTCGCTGCTGGTCGGCAAGATCCAGGGCAATATCGTCGACTATCTCCAGCCGCCGCTGTCCACCAGCGAGCTGCTCGCGGCGCTCGTCGGCGCGGCGGTGACGCGCGCCTTCTGCGTCGGCAGCGCGGTGTGGCTGGCGATGGCGCTGTGGCCCGGCGTCCACGTCACCCCGATCCACCCCCTGGCGGTGCTGTGGTTCGGGCTGCTCGGCGCGATGTTCCTGTCGTTCGCGGGCGTCCTCACCTCGATCTGGGCGGACAAGTTCGACCATGCCGCGGCGGTGACCAACTTCCTGATCGCGCCGCTGACGCTGCTGTCGGGTACCTTCTACTCGGTCGACCATCTCGCGCCCGCGTTCCGCGCCTTCAGCCACGTCAACCCGTTCTTCTACGTGATCTCGGGCTTCCGCTACGGCTTCCTTGGCAGCGCCGACTCGCCGGTGGCGGTGGGCAGCGTGGTGATCCTCGCGATCAACGTCGCGCTGGGGGTGCTGTGCTATGTTTTGCTCAAGCGCGGCTGGAAGCTGAAGAGCTAGACTGACCAGATCCTCCCCGCGAGCGGGGTGGATCTACTCCGCCACGAAATCCGCGATCGCCTGCCCCAGCTCGGGCTTGGTCACCGCGCTCATGTGGTTGCCCGGTACCTCGGCGTAGCGCGCGTTCTTCAGCGCGTCGGCGAGCGCCGCGGCCGAGCCATTGTCGTGGTCGTCCACCCCGCTGAGCACCAAGGTCGGACGGTCGAGCGTCGCCAGCACCGCCGCCGGCGTGCTCGCGAACGTGTCGATCACGCCGAGGAGCGCGACCGGGTCGCCCCCGGTGGTCTTGAGGAAGGCCTCGGCGAGCCACTCCGGGCTGCCGCGCTCGTGCTGGCCCAGCCGCGTGAGGATGTTACGGAAATGGTCGGCGCGCCGCTCGGCGCCGACGATCCCCTCCAGCCCCATGCCGGCGAGCACGACGCGCCGCGGCGTCGCCCCGCGCGCCAGCATCCGCACCACCGTCCGCGCGCCGAGCGAGTAGCCGCCGAGGTCATAGTCGGTCAGGCCGAGGTGACGCACCAGCGCCTCGCCGTCCAGCGCCAGTGCGTCGCGCGGGTAAGCGGCGGGGTCATGCGGTTTGCCGCTCTCGCCGTGCGCGCGCAGGTCGGGCATGATCACGCGCACGCCCCGCGCAGCGATCGCGGCGGCATGGCCGTAGCGCAACCAATTGGTGCGCGCGTCCGAGAAATAGCCGTGGATCAGCACCAGGGGGCGGCCCTCGCCCAGCTCGCGCCAGGCGATCGGCGTGCCGTCGAAACTGTCGAAGAAGCGTGTCTCAGTCGGGGAGCTTGCCACTCGTTTCCATCCATTTGCCGACAATGTGCGGGAGCTCGTCGGTGCGTTTCTCGGGCAGCCCGGCCGTGTCGCGCCAAGCGGCGTGGCGGCTCTCGACGCCGAAGTGGCCGGTCGGGCGGAGGCGGCCAGCGTCGTCGAAGCTGCCGACGGTGAGGTCGAGCTGGTCGGCGCCCTTCCCCTCATAGGTGAGCGGGGTGCCGCAGTCGCGGCAGAAACCGCGCGCGGCGATCGGCGACGAGGCACGGCGGTCGGGCTCGCGCGTGGTCCAGCGCAGCGCGGCGCGCGACACCTGCTTGAGCGCGGCGAAGACGCCGCCGGTGGCGCGCTGGCACATCCGGCAATGGCAGAGATAGGCATGGTCGTCCTCGACCAGCACGGCGTAGCGCACGCTGCCGCACTGGCACCCACCGGTCATCTCGCGCGCCATCCCGCCGCTCCCGCTGCCCAGACGAAGCGACCTAACGTGGCGAGGGCGCGAGGTAAACGCGTGACCCATGTTGCAGCGCAGCACTCGACGCGAACCGGTGCCGCTGGCAGAGCGCGACAGTGACTCGCCCGCCTTCCCTTCCGCACAGCGCGATCGAGGACGCCTATGCGCTCGCGCTCGGCTGTATTCTCGTCGTCCTCGGGCTCGCGCTGCTCCATGCCGCCGGGCTGGTGACCGGCGGGATCGCGGGGGTGGCGCTGCTGCTCTCCTACGCGGTGCCGCTGCCGAGCGGGGTGCTGTTCACCCTGCTCAACCTGCCCTTCTTCTGGCTGGCGTGGCGCGCGATGGGGCGGCGCTTCACCTTGCGCACTGCCCTGGTCGGGATCGGCGTGGCGGGGCTCGGCACGGTGACGCGCTACGGGCTGAGCATCGCGTACATCGATCCCGCCTTCGCCGCGCTGGCGGGCGGCTCGGTGATCGGCTTCGGCGCGCTGGCGCTGGCGCGGCACCATGCCGGGATCGGCGGAACGGGCGTCGTGACGCTGTGGCTCCAGCAGCGCCGCGGCTGGAACGCCGGACGCACGCAGATCGCGATCGACGCGGTGATCCTGCTGGTGTCGCTGGTGGCGCTGCCGGTCGAGCGGGTGGCGTGGTCGGCACTGTCCGCGGCGGCGATCAGCGGCATCCTGATCGCGTGGCACCGGCCCGGGCGGTACACGGGGTATTGAGGAGACGCGTGCTGCTGCGGACGCGGGAGCCCAGGGCGGCGAGCGCGACGTGCGTGGCGCTGGGTTCCTGCGTGCGCAGGAACACGGATGATGTAGGACTCGGCGTTTCTCCGTACGTGCTGAGGAGGCACTGAGCGAAGCCGAAGTGCCGTCTCGAAGCACGGCCACGGCCGTCGTGGCTGTGCTTCGAGACGAGGCTTCGACGAGCTCAGCCTCTCCTCAGCACGAACGGCTGGCAATCAAGCGAACGACGCAGCGAGTTCCGCGCCCGCTCACTCCTCCCCGGCGAACACCGCGTCGAACGCGGCATCGTCGGTCTCGTCCGCCTTCTTCAGGTGGCGGCGGCCGAGCAGCTCGGCGATCTGCACCGCGTTGAGCGCCGCGCCCTTGCGAAGGTTGTCGCTGACGCACCACAGCGCCAGCCCGTTCTCCACCGTCGGGTCCTCGCGCACGCGGCTGACATAAGTGGCGTCGTCGCCCGCGCTCTCGATCGGGGTGACGTAGCCGCCGTCCTCGCGCTTATCGACCAGCATCACGCCGGGCGCCTCGCGTAGGATGCGTTGTGCATCCTCGGCGGACAGCTCGTTCTCGAACTCGATATTGAGCGCCTCGGAATGGCCGACGAACACCGGCACGCGCACGCAGGTGGCGACCACCTTGATCTTGGGATCGAGGATCTTCTTGGTCTCGACCACCATCTTCCACTCTTCCTTCGTCGAGCCGTCGTCGAGGAAGCTGTCGATGTGCGGGATGACGTTAAAGGCGATCTGCTTGGTGAACTTCTTCGGCTCGGCGGGGTCACCGACGAAGATGTTGCGGCTCTGCTCGAACAGCTCGTCCATGCCGATCTTGCCCGCGCCCGAGACCGACTGATAGGTCGCCACCACCACGCGCTTGATCGTCGCGGCGTCGTGCAGCGGCTTGAGTGCCACCACCATCTGTGCGGTCGAGCAATTGGGGTTGGCGATGATGTTCTTGGCGCGATAGCCGTCGATCGCCGCGGCATTCACCTCCGGCACGATCAGCGGCACGTCCGGATCCATGCGGTAGAGCGACGAATTGTCGATCACGGTGCAGCCCGCCGCGGCGAACTTGGGCGCGTAGACCGCAGTCGCCTCGCTGCCGATCGCGAACAGCGCCATGTCCCAGCCGGTGGGATCGAAATGCTCGATGTTCTTGACGGTGAGCATGCGGCCGGTGTCACCGTACTCGATCTGGTCGCCGACCGAGCGCGACGATGCCAGCACCGCGATCTCGTCGGCGGGAAACTCGCGCTCGGCGAGGATGTTGACCATCTCGCGCCCGACATTGCCCGTGGCCCCCGCCACTACCACCCGATAGCCCATCTCACGTCCTTCCCGGCGCGCTCCGTGCGCGCGTTCTCATCCCGCGGCGGCCCTAATGCGCCCGCCGCGCGCGCGACAGCAAGCTTTACTTGGGGCCGCTGCCGACGTGCGCGTCGAGGAAGCGCTCGATCGTGGTCCAGACGTGGATGTCGCGCACCGCCGAGTGGGTCTTGCCGGGATAGAACATCAGGTCGAACGGCATGTCCGCCGCCTGCAGCGCCGCCGCCACCTTGGTGCTGTTATCGAGGAAGACGTTGTCGTCGGCCATGCCGTGCAGCAGCAGCAGCGGCGTGGTGATGCGCTTGGGATCGCGCACCGCGCGCGAGGTGTCATAGGCGGCGGCGTCGGTGCGCGGGTCGCCCATGTAGCGCTCGGTGTAATGCGAGTCGTAGAGGTGCCAGTCGGTCACCGGCGCGCCCGAGATCGCGGCGGCGTAGAGGCCGGGGTCGGCCTCGATCATCTTGAGCGACATATAGCCGCCATAGGACCAGCCATAGGTCGCGATCCGCTTCGGGTCGACGTAGCCGAGCGTCTTCAGATAGGTCGCGCCGGCGCGCTGGTCGGCGACCTCCACCGTGCCCATCGCGTGCCAGATCGCGCTCTCGAACTCGACCCCACGGTTGGCCGAGCCGCGATTGTCGAGCTCGAAATAGATCCATCCGCGATCGACGATGTGCTGGATTAGCGGATTCTTCCAGTCGCGCGCGACGTTCTGCGGCCCCGGCCCGCCGTAATGCTGGAAGAAGACAGGGTAGCGCTTGCCCGGCTCCAGCTTGGGCGTGACCATCTGCCAGTGCAGATCGCTGCCATCCTCCGCCTTGATCGTCCCGAACGTCACCGGGCGGTGCGCGGCCAGATAGGGCGCATAGGGGTGGTCGCCCTCGACCCGGTTCTCGTTGACCCAGGCGAGCCGCTTGCCCGCGGCGTCGGCGAGATAGACCTGCGGCGGCTGGTTGGGGTTGGAGCGGGTGACGAGGAAGCGCTGCGCCGCGCCGTCGGCGGTGACGTTGTTCTGCCAGCCGCGCTCGGTCAGCCGCTCGGGCGTGCCGCCGGCGAGCGGGACGACGTAGAGCTGCTGCTCGAGCACGTCGTCCTTGTTGGCCATGAAATAGACCTTGCCCGCCGCCTCGTCGACCGCGACCAGGCCGGTGACCACCCACGGCCCCTTGGTCAGCTGGGTCCATCGGCCGGCGCGCAGCAGCCAGAGGTGGCCGTAGCCGTCGCGCTCGGAACGCCACAGGAGGCCGCCGTCGGCGAGCGCGCGATAGCTGTCGGTCAGGTTGATCCAGCTGCGCGGCGCGGCGGTTTCGCTGAACAGCGGTGTCGCCTTGCCGGTGGCGGGGTCGACGCGGAGGACGTCCAGCCGGGTCTGCGAACGGTTCTCGCGCTGGACGAGCAGCGCCGAGCCATCGGGCAGCCAGTCGACGCGCGCGAGATAGATGTCGGGGTCGGTGCCGAGGTCGACCTTCACCTGCCCCTTGCCGTCCGCGCGCATCACGTGGAGCTCGACCGCGACATTGGGGGTCCCCGCGGCGGGATAGCGCTGCTGGTAGATCTCGGTGCCGGCGGCACCGATCGCGGCGCGGGTGAAGACCTGCACCGGCGCCTCGTCGAACCGCTCGACCGCGACATAGCGATCGTCGGGGCTCCACCAATAGCCGGTGCGGCGGTCCATCTCCTCCTGCGCGACGAACTCGGCCTCGCCGAAATGGACCGTGCCCCCGCCGCCCTGCGTGAGCGCGCGGGCGGCGCCGCCGGCGAGTGGCTGGAGCCACAGGTTCTGGTCGCGCACGTAGCTGACGAAGCCGCCGCGCGGCGAGACCTCGCCGTTGAGCACGCCGCCCTTCACCTCGGTGAGCCGCCGCGTGGCGCCGTCGAGTCCGGCGAGATACAGGTCGCCGTCGGCGGGGACGAGCAATTGACGTCCATCAGGCGACCAGTCGTAGCGGATGATCCCGGTCAGCGCGCCGATGCGCGCGCGCTCCCGCTGCATCTTCTCCGCCTCGGACAGCGCCGCGCCGCTGCCGACGCGGGTGCTGTCGACCAGCATCCGCTCCTGTCCGGTAGCGGTGTCACGCGCCCAGAGATCGAGGCGGAAGCGGTCGTCGGCGCGCGGGCGCAGGAAGGTGAGCAGCCGGCCGTCGGGCGAGAGCTTGAGCGAGCGCGGCTGCTGGCCGCCGAGGTCGGGCGCGGCGAAGATTCGCTCGAGCGTGAGTCGCTGCGCCGCGGGTCGGGCCGCGTCGGCCTGCGCCTGCGCGGCGTCAGCCACGAGCGCCCCTGTTGCTACCGTCGCGAGCGCCACCACCGCCAACCATGAACGCATCCATTCCTCCGGGATCGCGACCCGGGACCGGGCGCGCCGCCCTTATCGCGGCGCGAGACGGCGAGGTAAAGCGTCACCCTTGCTGTCGTGGTGGGAGGCTCCTCCGGGTGAAACGCCGATGCCGATGCGGATGCCGATGCCGATGCCGACGCCGACGCGAGCACCGACGACGACGACGCGGGCGCTCCGTCACTACAAGCGCACAACCCCGGCACACGCCGGGGTCCAGTTGGTGAGGCCCGCGTGGCCGTCATCAGCCTCCCCCACCTGGATCCCGGCGTCCGCCGGGGCGACACCTAGAGACGTAAGGCAGATCCTATCCCACTGGCGTCATCCTGAGCTTGTCTCAGGATCCACTGTGCCGCGCACCCAAGTGCCGGTGGTGATCGCAGACGAGTGGATCCGGAGACGAACTCAGGATGACGCCGGCTACAGCGAACCGGCGGTGCGACGCCCGCCGCACCCACACAAACGACAAAAGGACGCGGTGGTCTCCCACCGCGCCCCTCGTGCTCCGGCCGGGACCGGGTGTCGCTTACTCGGCGGCCTGCGCCTGCGGGCGGTTGTCGCGGCGCTCGGCGATGCGCGCCGACTTACCGGTACGGCCACGCAGATAGTAGAGCTTGGCGCGACGCACCGCGCCCTTGCGCACCACCTCGATCGAGTCGACGTTGGGCGAGTAGAGCGGGAACACGCGCTCCACGCCCTCGCCGAAGCTGATCTTGCGGACCGTGAACGACGAGCCCATGCCCTTGTTCGAGCGCGCGATGCACACGCCCTCGAAGTTCTGGACGCGGGTGCGCTCGCCTTCGACCACCTTCACGCCGACCTTCAGCGTGTCGCCGGGGCGGAACTCGGGGAGCTTCTTGCTCTCGTGGAACTTGGCGATCTGCTCGGCCTCGAGCGTCTGGATCAGGTTCATCGCGTTAATCCTTACTTCCGTGCCGCGCGCCAGAGGGCGAGCCGACCCGAGCGCCCTCGTGACGCTCCCACAGGTCCGGCCGCCGTAGCCGTGTGTCGATCTCGGCCTGTGACTGACGCCACGCCGCGATCCTCGCATGATCCCCCGATCGCAGCACTTCGGGGATCGTGCGCCCTTCCCATTCGACAGGTCGGGTATAATGCGGATATTCGAGGAGGCCGCTCTCGAAGCTCTCCTCGTCCCCGCTCGAAGCCGCGCCCATTACCCCCGGAATAAGCCGAACGCAAGCGTCCAGCAGCACCAGCGCGGCCATCTCGCCGCCCGAGAGGATATAGTCGCCGATCGACAGCTGCTCGATCTCGCGCGCCTCGAACAGGCGCTCGTCGAACCCCTCGAACCGACCGCACAGCAGCACCGCGCCGGGTCCGGCGGCGAGGTCGCGGACGCGGCGCTGGGTCAGCGGCGCGCCGCGTGGCGTGAGCGCGATCAGCGGGCGCCCGTCGGCATGCGCGTCGACCGCGCGGCCGACGATGTCGGCGCGCAGCACCATCCCCGCCCCGCCCCCGGCGGGCGTGTCGTCGACGGTGCGGTGACGGTCCTCGGTGAAGTCGCGGATATTGACCGGGTCGCAGCTCCACCGCCCCTCGCGCAGCGCGCGGCCCGCGAGAGCGGCGCCGAGCGGGCCGGGGAACATCTCGGGGTAGAGCGTCAGGATGGTGGCGCGGAAGGTCATCGGGTCCAGTTCTCGACGGCGAGGCCGGGGATGCCGGCGAAGTCGCGCTCGTTGTTGGTGACGAGGGTCGTGTTCGCGGCCAAAGCGTGCGCAGCGATCAGCCGGTCGAAACTGCCGCGTCGAAGCGGCAGCCGGGCGTAGGCCCATGCTGCCGCTGCGTCGAAGGCAAGGACGTCGAAGAGGCGTGTCACCTGCTCGAGGACCTCCGATGAGGGGCGCTTGCCGCTGGCGCTCCCCAAAGCGACCTCGGCCAAGGCGATAGACGAGATGACGATAGTCCCGCGCTGACAGCGCTCGACGCGCGCGCGCAGCGCGGCGGGTTCGCCCGCGAGCAGCGCGACGACGATGTTGGCGTCGAGCATGTATCTCACCGACTGGCTTCCGCCTCCCAGCCGGCCCAGTCAGGGTCGTCCCACGCTCGGGGTGACGGCTCGAATGCGCGCTCCTCCGTGTGCGGCGACGCGAGCCCCGGACATGCGCCCCAGACCGCCGTAAGATCCAGTCGATCGTCCGACACTACCGGGGCGAACTCAAAATGATCGCGTTCCTCGCGCACCACCATCTCCGTTCCCTCCTTCAGCCCAAGCGCCTTGGGCAGGCGTAGCGCGACCGAATTGCCGGACTTGAACACCTTGGCGCGATATTCGTTACTCATCGCCGATCTCCCGTATGCACGGGATGTATATACATGCGGGAACGACAGCAAGATGGACGACTGCCTGATCATCGGTGCCGGGCCCGCCGGACTCACCGCCGCGATCTATCTGGCGCGCTATCACCTCTCGATCCGGCTGTTCGATTCGGGGTCGAGCCGCGCCGCGATGATCCCGTGCACGCACAACCACGCCGGCTATCCCGACGGGATCGCTGGCACCGAGCTGCTGCGGCTGATGCTCACCCAGGCGGAGAAATACGGCGCGCGGCGCGAGCCGGTGAAGGTGACCGCGCTGGCGCGCGAGGACGACGGCTTCGTCGCCACCACCGACCGGGGCACGCATCGCGCGCACACCGTGCTGCTGGCGACCGGCGTGGTGAACCACCGCCCGCACGGGCTGCTCCCCGAGGTGCACGACCCGGCGCTGGCGCGCGGGCTGCTGCGCTATTGCCCGGTGTGCGACGGCTATGAGGTGACCGACAAGCGCGTCGCGGTGATCGGTACCGGCGACCGGGGCATGCGCGAGGCGCTGTTCCTGCGCGGCTTCACCCGCGACATCACGCTGATCGCACCCGAGGCAGAGCATCTGCTCGATCAAGCCTGCGCCGACGCGCTCGACGAGGCCGGGGTGATGCGCGTCGACGGCCCGTGCGGCGGCTATGCGATCGAGGGCGACCGGCTGGCGCTCGATACCGCGCGCGGGCGAATGGCGTTCGACAGCATCTACCCCGCGCTCGGCTCGCGCATCCGCTCGCACCTCGCGATCGAGGCGGGGGCGCGCGCGAGCGAGGACGGCTGTCTGGAGGTAGACGACCATCAGCGCACCAGCGTGCCGGGCCTGTTCGCGGCGGGGGACGTGGTGAAGGGGCTCGACCAGATCAGCCACGCCATGGGCGAGGCCGGCGTGGCCGCGACGACGATCCGCAACCTGCTGGCGGAGCAGCGCCCGCTACGACGGTGAGCGTGTCGCTGCGGACGCAGGAATCCAGGGTGATGAGGCGGGACGCCCATGGCTCTGGCCTTCTGCGTGCGCAGGAGTACGGCGCGATCAGTAGCGATCGCCTCCATGCTTCCGTCGTCCCGACCTCGTTTCGGGATCCATCGTGCGGCTTACTTAGCCGCCGAGGCGCTCGCGGGACGGTGGATCCTGAAACAAGTTCAGGCTGACGGCAGGAGTTGGGAGAAAACTAAACGCCCCCTCACTCCACGAACGCCGCTTCCACTACCAGCCGCGTGCGATCCCACTCGGGCACCGCGTTAATCGGCACCATGAAGCGCTTGCCGCCGTCGCGCTCGATCTCGATCACGTCGCCCGCGCCAAAATTCTCCACCGCGACGACATGTCCGATCGGCTCGCCGGCGGTCGAGACCGCGGCGAGACCGAGCAGGTCGGCGTGATAATATTCGCCCTCGCCGAGCGGTGGCAGGTCCGCGCGCGCGACGGTGAGCAATGTGCCGCGGAGCTGCTCCGCGGCGGTGCGGTCGGACACCTCGGCGAAGCGCGCGATCGTGCCGTCGCGCAGCTTCACCAGCGTGAGCGCACCGCCGTTGAACGTGCGGTGCGCCTCGAGCGCCTCGGCGAACACCTTGAGGCGCACCTCGCCGGCGATGCCGTGCGCCCCCGTCACGGCGGCGAGAACCACCGCGTCGGGGTCGACCGGCACCGCCTCAGGCTTGGTCGGGCGAGCCGGCGCCGCCGGCCGGGGCATCGTCGTCCCCTTCGGCGGGCTGCTGGCTCGAGACGCCCTGGTTAGTGGCGTCCTGGGTGGTCGAGTCGTCATCGTCGTCGGGCGCGGTGCGCGGGTCGGGGTCGATCGTCATCGTGCAATCCTCTCGGCTCTCGATGGAGCGGCAGGTAACGCACGAGCGGACGATCGGCTTCCCGGCCGGCTTACTCGGCGCTCGCCGCCTCGGTCTCGGCCGGGGCCGCGGCGGCCTCCTGCTGCGCCTTCAGCTTCTCGGCACGCTCCTCGGCGCGCTCCTTGGCCTTCTCGCCCGGCTCGCCCTTCTTCGGGTTGCTGCGCGCGGCGCGCTCCTTAACGCCCGCGGCGTCGAGGAAGCGGGCGACGCGGTCGGTCGGCTGCGCGCCGACGCCCAGCCAGTGCTTGGCGCGCTCGGCGTCGAGCACGATGCGCTTCTCGTCGTCCTTGCCGAGCAGCGGGTTGTAGTTGCCGATCTTCTCGATGAACTTGCCGTCACGCGGGCTGCGCGCGTCGGCCACCACGATGCGGTAATAGGGACGCTTCTTGGAGCCGCCGCGCGACAGGCGAATGCTGAGTGCCATGGTGTTCGTCTTCCTTCTGTGTGTCTGTGCCCCGGCAAGCGCCGGGATCGTCTAGGTTATTGTCGTCACGTCCGCGCCGCCGGGCGGCGCGTACCGTTACTTCTTGAAGCGGAACCCGGGCGGCAGGCCGCCAGGGATGTTGCCGGGCAGACCGCCGCCGGGCAGCCCGGGCAATCCCGGACCGCCGCCCGGCCCGCCGAGCTTGCCCATCATGTCGCCCATGTCGGCGCCCCCGATCGCGCTGCCGAGGCCGCCGAGGCCGCCCTTGCCGAGCATCGCCATCATGCCCTTGAGCCCGCCCATCTTCTTGATCTTCTTCATGGCGGTCGACATCTCGAGGTGCATTTTGAGGAGCTTGTTGACCTCCTGCACGGTCGTGCCCGAGCCCTTGGCGATGCGGATCTTGCGCTTGGCGTTGATCAGCTCGGGCTTGGCGCGCTCCTTGGCGGTCATCGAGCCGATCATCGCGTCGAGATGCACCAGCATCTTGTCGCTGCCCGGCACCGAGTCCATCGCCGCCTGCGCCTTCTTCATGCCCGGCAGCATGCCCGCGAGCGCGCCCAGCCCGCCCATGCGCTTCATCTGCGCGAGCTGACCGCGCAGGTCGTTCATGTCGAACTGGCCCTTGGCGAGCCGAGTCGCCATGCGCTCGGCGTCTTCCTGCTGGATCGACTCGGCGGCGCGCTCGACCAGGCTGACGACGTCGCCCATGCCGAGGATGCGGCCCGCGACGCGCGACGCGTGGAACGCCTCAAGCGCATCGAGCTTCTCGCCGACGCCGGCGAACTTGATCGGCTTGCCGGTGACCGCGCGCATCGACAGCGCGGCGCCGCCGCGCGCGTCGCCGTCCATGCGGGTGAGCACCACGCCGGTGAGCGGCACCTGCTCGGAGAAGTTCTGCGCGACGTTGACCGCGTCCTGGCCCGTCAGCGAGTCGACGACGAGCAGGATCTCCTGCGGCTTGGCCACCTCGGCGACCGCCTTCATCTCGTCCATCAGCGCTTGGTCGACGTGGAGTCGGCCGGCCGTGTCGAGCATCAGCACGTCGAAGCCCTGCAGCTTGGCGGCCTGGAGCGCGCGGCGCGCGATCTCGACCGGCTGCTGGCCCGCAACGATCGGCAGCGTCGCCACCTCGACCTGCGTGCCGAGCGTGGCGAGCTGCTCCTGCGCGGCCGGGCGGTTGACGTCGAGCGACGCCATGAGGACCTTCTTGGCCGAACGCCCGGTCATCGAGCTGCTCGACAGGCGCTTGGCGATCTTGGCGGTGGTCGTGGTCTTGCCCGAGCCCTGCAGGCCGACCATCATCACCACCGCCGGCGGCGCGACGTTGAGCTGGAGCTCGGCCGCGGCGGGATCGTCGCCGCCGAGCATCCGCACCAGTGCGTCGTTGACGATCTTGATGACCTGCTGCCCCGGTGTGACCGAGCGCAGCACGTTCTGGCCAACCGCTTCCTCGGTGACCTCGTCGACGAAGGCGCGCGCCACCGGCAGCGCGACGTCGGCCTCGAGCAGCGCGACGCGCACCTCGCGCATCGCGGCGCGCACGTCGGCCTCGGTCAGCGCGCCGCGGCCACGCAACCGGTCGAAGACGCCGCCGAGACGATCGCTGAGGCTGTCGAACATCATCTATCCTTCCCATCCGCCGCCAAACGCAAAAGCGCCGGCGGGCGAAACCTCGCCGGCCAGCGGGCACCACATGGGCGCATGTCGATCGCGTTCAACGGTGGAACGTGCGGCGGCTGTTAGAGGAAGTGGGAGCGGGATGCAAGGTGCCGGGTAGGTGGGTGGTCGCGACGGGGACGAGTGGCTGTCCCGCCCGCCGCCGCTGCTTCAGCCACTTACCGTTTTGTGGCTTGCCCCCTAACCTCCTCCGTCATCCCGGACTTGTTCCGGGATCCACCCGTCCGCGTGCCTCACGGCGGTTGAGAAGGCGGCACAGTGGATCCCGGAACAAGTCCGGGATGACGGGAGAATGACGGGGAGCAGGCGTGCTCCCCTCCCAACGATGGTCGGGCGATCTCAGCCGCCCGCCCGCCCCTCACCCCAGCCGCGCCAGCGCCGTGGCGAAGCGCTCCGCGTCCGCCGCCTTCTCGGCGTGGTCGGCGCGCGCCTTCTCCACCGCCTCCGGCTTGGCGCGCTCGACGAAGCTCGCGTTGCCGAGCCGCCCCGCCAGCGAGTCGCGCTCCTTCTCCGCCGCGGCGAGCGACTTCTGCAACCGCTGCCGCTCCGCCTCCAGGTCGATCACGCCCTCCAGCGCGAGCGTGAACGTCTCCGCGCCCCACAGGATGGGCGCGCGCGCGCCGCTCGCCTCGCCCGGCGTCAGCGTGACGCGCGCGAGCCGCTCCACATAAGGTGCGATCGCCGCCGGCACGCTGCCCGCCCCGGTGTGGAGCGCGATGCGCGCGCCCGGCGGCACGTTGAGCTCGGCGCGCGCACCGCGGACCGCCTCGACCAGCTCGATCAGCCGCTCGACCTCCTGGGTCGCGGAAGGGTCGAGCGCGCGCGCGTCCGCCATCGGCCAATGCGCGACGATCAGCTCGTGCTCGCGCGGCGCCAGCGCGTGCCACAGCTCCTCGGTGATGAAGGGCATGAACGGATGGAGCAGCACCAGGATCTGGTCGAGCACCCAACCCGCGACTGCCCTGGTTTCGTCGTCGATCTGCCCTTTGATGAGCTCGAGATACCAGTCGCAGAAGCGGCTCCACACGAATTGGTAGATCGCGTTGGCGGCGGCGTCGAAGCGATAGTCGGCGAGCGCGAGGTCGACCGCCTGCACCGTCGCCACTGTCTCCGCGACGATCCACTTGTTCACCGGGTTGGAGGCGAGCGGCGGCTCCAGCGTGATCGAGCCGCCGATCCCGTTGGCCTGGGCGAAGCGGCTGGCGTTCCACAGCTTGGTCGCGAAGTTGCGATAGCCCTCGACGCGCTTCTCATCCATCTTGATGTCGCGGCCCTGGCTCTCCATCGCCGCCATGAAGAAGCGCAGCGCGTCGGCGCCGTAGCGATCGATCAGCCCGAGTGGGTCGACGGTGTTGCCCTTGGACTTGGACATCTTGGCGCCGTCGGCGGCGCGGACCAGGCCGTGCAGGTAGAGCGTGCGGAACGGCACCTCGCCCATGAAGTGCATGCCTTGCATCATCATCCGCGCGTCCCAGAAGAACAGGATGTCGAAACCCGAGACGAGCACGTCATTGGGGTAGCGACCGCCGAGCGTGCGGTCCGCCGTGTCGGGCCAGCCCATCGTCGCGAAGGGCCAGAGCGCGCTGGAGAACCAGGTGTCGAGCACGTCGGGGTCGCGCGTCAGCGCCACGCCCGCGCCCGCCTCGGCCTGCGCCTCTTCCTCGGTCTCGGCGACATAGGCGCGGCCGTCGGCGTCGAACCACGCCGGGATCTGGTGCCCCCACCAGAGCTGGCGCGACACGCACCACGGCTGGATGTTCTCCATCCAGTTGAAGAAGGTCTTCTCCCACGACTTGGGCACCAGCTTGATCGCGCCCGAGCGCACCGCCTCGATCGCGGGCTGGGCGAGCGTCGCGGCGTCGACATACCATTGGTCGGTCAGCCACGGCTCGATCACCGCGCCCGATCGGTCGCCGAACGGCGTCTGGATCACGCGCGGCTCGGCGTCGTGCGCGCCCCCTTCCTTGTCGACGTGCGGGAGCAGCACGCTCGCCTCCTTGAGCCGCACGACCACCAGCCGGCGCGCGTCCTGCTCAGCCTTGGCGTCGTTGCCGGGCAGGCCGAGGAACTCAGCCGGGATCAACCCGTCCGCGGTCTGCACCACGCGCGCTCGCGCATCGAGCATGTTGAGCATGTCCCGCGCCTCGATCCCGGCGCGGCGGCCGACCTCGAAGTCGTTGAAGTCGTGCCCCGGCGTGATCTTCACCGCGCCCGAGCCGAGCGCGGGGTCGGCGTGCTCGTCGGCGACGATCGGGATCAGCCGCCCGGTGATCGGCAGCCGCACCTGCTTGCCCACCAGAGCGGTGTAGCGCGTGTCCTCGGGGTGCACCGCCACCGCCATGTCGGCGAGCATCGTCTCGGGCCGCGTCGTCGCCACCTCGATCGACCCAGAGCCGTCGGCGAGCGGGTAGCGCAGCCGCCAGAAGCTGCCGCGCACCTCGCGCGTTTCCACCTCGAGGTCGCTGATCGCGGTGCCGAGGCCCGGGTCCCAGTTGACCAGCCGCTTGTCGCGGTAGAGCAGCCCCTGGCGGTGCAGCTCGACGAACACCTTGAGCACCGCGCGCGAGAAGCCCTCGTCCATGGTGAAGCGCTCATTGGCCCAGTCCATCGAGCAGCCGAGCCGGCGCAGCTGGCGCGTGATCTCGCCGCCGCTCTCCGCCTTCCACTCCCAGACGCGCGCGACGAACGCCTCCCGCGACAGGTCGGTGCGCTTCTCGCCTTTGGCCGCCATCTGGCGCTCCACCACCATCTGCGTGGCGATGCCGGCATGGTCGGTGCCGACCACCCACAGGGCGTCCTTGCCCTTGAGCCGGGCGTGGCGCGTCAGAAGGTCCTGCAGCGTGTTGTCGAGGGCGTGGCCGATATGGAGCGAGCCCGTCACGTTCGGCGGCGGGTTGACGATCGTCCAGGGCTCGGCGTTGGGGCGCTCGGGGCGGAACAGGCCCTTGTCTTCCCAGTGCGTGTACCAGCGGCGCTCGATCGCGGCGGGGTCGAAGGTCTTGGCGAGCTCGGTCATGGCCCGGCGGCTATCCCGCGTCGCGCCAAAAGGGAAGACCGCGTCGGCGCCGCATAGCAGAAGGGCCGCCCCGGTCTCCCGGGACGACCCTTCTGTCAGCCTCGCGGCGCGCCTGGATCAGGCAGCGACGTCGAAGTCCTCGTCGGTCGTCACCGGGCCCGAGTCCTGGCCCTTGGCGGCGACGTCGCGGTCGACGAACTCGATGATCGCCATCGGCGACGCGTCCGAGGCGCGGATGCCCGCCTTGATGATGCGGGTGTAGCCGCCGTTGCGCGACGCGTAGCGCGGCGCGAGCACGTCGAACAGCTTCACCAGCTGCGCGTCGTCGAGCAGCCGCGCATGGGCGAGACGACGGTTGCTGAGACCGCCCTTCTTGCCGAGCGTGATCAGCTTCTCGATGTACGGGCGAAGCTCCTTCGCCTTCGCGACGGTGGTGGTGATCTGCTCATGCTTGATCAGCGCGGCCGACATGTTGCGGAACAGCGCCTGGCGATGGGCCGAGGTGCGCTGCAGCTTACGACCGCCAACTCTATGACGCATGGGTCTTTCCTTTCGTTCGTCAGGGGGCCGTGTGAGGTACCCCGGGCCTGGTGGGGACGCTTGAGCCCACCTTTGTCACGTCGCTCCCGTGGGAGCCTCTATACTATAGGAGACCGGGTGGCGCCGCGGCGAAGCCGCGGCGTCGGGCGGGTGCCGCCTGCGGCACCCGCCGGCCGGGGCTGTCCGTCGCGCGTATAGCTCAGGCTATACGCGTGCGGATCAGCCCA
The DNA here is from genome assembly GCF_019429485.1 of Sphingomonas citri. Classification (GTDB taxonomy): domain Bacteria; phylum Pseudomonadota; class Alphaproteobacteria; order Sphingomonadales; family Sphingomonadaceae; genus Sphingomonas; species Sphingomonas citri. Next base: position 1,050,771 of record NZ_JAHXZN010000001.1, read on the forward strand.
TGATCTCCTGCTCGAGCTTCTTGGCGACTTCCTCGATGTTCTCGGGCGGCCAGCCGGGGATCTCCATACCCAGCCGCAGCCCCATCGACGAGAGCACTTCCTTGATCTCGTTGAGCGACTTGCGCCCGAAGTTCGGGGTCCGCAGCATCTCCGCCTCGGTCTTCCCGACGAGATCACCGATATAGATGATGTTGTCGTTCTTGAGGCAGTTGGCCGAACGCACCGAGAGCTCGAGCTCGTCGACCTTCTTGAGCAGGTAGCGGTTGATCTGCGCGGTGTCGCTGGCGACCTCGCCGCCCGACGCCGCCGGGGCCGCGACGCCGACCGGGGCCGAGCGCGTGACCGACGAATCGTCGAAGTGAACGAACAGCGCCAGCTGGTCCTGCAGGATGCGACCGGCATAGCCCACCGCGTCCTCTGGGGTGACGGTGCCGTCGGTCTCGATCGTCAGGGTCAGCTTGTCGTAATCAAGGTCCTGCCCGACGCGGGTCGGGTCGACCTTGTACGAGACCTGACGCACCGGCGAGTAGAGCGCGTCGACCGGGATCAGCCCGATCGGCGCGTCGGCCGGGCGGTTGTTCACCGCGGCGACATAGCCCTTACCGACGTCGGCGGTGAGCTCCATGTTGAGCGTCGCGCCCTCATCGAGGTGGCAGATCACCAGCTCGGGGTTCATCACCTCGATGTCGCCCGACACCGCGATGTCGCCCGCCTTGACCTCGGACGGACCGGTCGCCGAGAGCTGGAGGCGCTTCGGCCCCTCGCCCTGCATGCGGATCGCGATCTGCTTGACGTTGAGGACGATGTCGGTGACGTCCTCGCGCACGCCCGCGAGCGAGCTGAACTCGTGCAGCACGTTCTCGATCTTGATCGAGGTGACCGCGGCACCCTGCAGCGAGGAGAGCAGGACGCGGCGCAGCGCGTTGCCCAGCGTCAGCCCGAAGCCACGCTCCAGCGGCTCGGCGACGAAGGTCGCCTTGCGCTTGCCGTCACCGCTCTTCTTCTCGAGCTGGTTGGGCTTCTTCAGTTCTTGCCAGTTCTTTGCGTTGACAGACAAGCTCTCGTCCCCTGGGGTTGGGCCGGCGCTGGCGGGCGCCGACCGGGTAATGGACGCAGCCGCTCGTCAGCGGCCACGCGAAGAACATCGGATCAGACGCGACGCCGCTTCGACGGACGCACGCCGTTGTGCGGGATCGAGGTCACGTCGCGGATCGACGTGATCTGGAAACCGACCGCCTGCAGCGCGCGGAGCGCCGACTCGCGACCCGAACCCGGCCCCTTGACCTCGACCTCGAGCGTGCGGACGCCGTGCTCGGCGGCCTTCTTGCCCGCGTCCTCGGCCGCGACCTGCGCGGCGTACGGAGTCGACTTGCGGCTGCCCTTGAACCCCATCATGCCCGCGGACGACCAGCTGATGGCGTTGCCCTGCGCGTCGGTGATGGTGATCATGGTGTTGTTGAAGCTGGCGTTCACGTGAGCGACGCCCGCGGTGATGTTCTTGCGTTCGCGCCGGCGAATGCGCTGCGGTGCCTGAGCCATGTGGTGTTCCTGACCTTAGATTCCAATACGGAGGGCGGGAGGCTGTCCGCCTCGTGCCTGCCTTCCGGCGGAGAAGAAGAAGAAGAAAATCGTCCCCGGACGATTTTCTTACTTCTTCTTACCCGCGATCGGCTTCGCCTTGCCCTTGCGGGTGCGCGCGTTGGTGTGCGTGCGCTGGCCGCGGACCGGCAGGCCCTTGCGGTGACGCAGGCCGCGATAGCAGGCGAGGTCCATCAGGCGCTTGATGTTCATCGCGGTCTCGCGACGAAGATCACCCTCGACGGTGTAGCCGGCATCGATCGCCTCGCGGATCTGCAGCACTTCCTGATCGGTCAGGTCCTGCACGCGCCGCTCCGGCGTGATGTTCAGCTTCTCGGTCAGCTCCTTGGCCTTGGCCGGCCCGATGCCGTGGATGTAGGTCAGCGCGATCACCACGCGCTTGTTGGTCGGGATGTTAACACCCGCGATACGTGCCATGTGCTATATGTCTCCTGTGCTCCACGGGAAGCGGCATGGCTGCACGCATCCCATCTCAACGCATTGCCTTCCGCGCCCCCGCCCTGTCCGAGTCGCTCCCCGCCGAACGCAGGAAACGCGACGTGCGCACGAATGCGACGCCGACGAGTGAGAGTTTGGAAGGAAGGGCGGATAAGCGCGCGGGAACGCACTGTCAAGCAAGCGGTTCCGAGCCGTGGGTCGCCGATCGGCGCAGCGCGACCCATTTTCGCAGCGCCACGACGAACCAAGCGAGCTCGACCAGCCCGAACGGCCACGCGCCCTGGAGGAAGCCGTACGCGGAGCCCATCAGGCATCCCAGCGCGAACAGCAAGGTCCAGTACGGTGCCCGCTCCTCCATCATATAGCAGAGAAGCATGAAAGAGACGGCGAAGAGGCCGAAGAGGGTCAGGGCGTCCATGCGCCCGGTGTGGCGCATCGCGGGGGGAAGGGCCAGAGGGTCCCGGCCGGGCCATGGAGCGAAGGACGAGCGCGGGCGACTCGACTCGTGTCCCTGCCCTTGCCCTCGCCAATGACGTCGTTTTGAACTCGTCTCAGGATCCACGGCGCCGCTCACCATCCAGCCGCGGCGCCTGCGGAGCGATGAAACCTGAAGCGATTTCAGGATGACGGGCGATGGAAGGCGTAGCGAGACGATCAGATCGCGCGAGCCCGGCGCCGCTACGCCGGACACGCGAAGAGCCGGCGGAGGACAGGGAACCCTCCGCCGGCCTCGTCACCACCGGGAGAGAAGGTGACGAGTTCCGTATTGTCTTCGACGATCGGGCAGCGACCACCGCCGCCCGTGGCACCTCTCTACCCGCCGCCCCGCTTCCGCAGCGTGGCAGGCGCATGAACTTTCCGTCATGTCCGTGAAACTGCGACCGTATCGGGGCCGATCGCCGCGCCGGGCCACGTGTGACGGCGCGAACGCATCTAGCGCAGCGCCCATGCGTTCGGGCCGCATGGAGGAATTACAGCGCGCCTACGCCTCGCTCGAGACGTCGCGGCTCCGCGCCCGTGCCGCGGTGGAGGTGACGCCAACGGGGCTTCTCGCGCTCGGCGGGATGGTGGCGGCGATCCTGGCGGGCAGCGCGGCGATCGTGCTCGCCGCGCGTCGCCCGCCTGCCTCACCGCGGCTCAGCGATCGCCGAGGATCGACTCGATCTCGGCGGTGACCTGGCCGATCTCGGCCATGCCATCGACGCGGCGCACCAGCCCGCGCGACTCGTAGATCGGGATGATCGGCGCGGTCTTGGCGCGATACTCGGCCATGCGGGTCCGCACCGTCTGCTCATTGTCGTCGGGGCGGCGCTTGAACTCGCTCGCGCCGCAGACGTCGCATATGTCGTCGACCTTGGGCCGCTTGAACGTGTCGTGATAGCCGGTGCCGCAGACCGCACAGGTGAAGCGGCCGACGATCCGCTCGACCAGCGCATCCTCGTTCACCTCGAGCTCGATCACATGGTCGAGCGCCTGGCCGCGCTCCTCCAGCAGCAGATCGAGCGCGTCGGCCTGTGCCGCGGTGCGCGGATAGCCGTCGAAGATCGCGCCGCTGCCGGTGCCCGCATCCATCCGCTCGCCGATCAAAGCCGAGACGATCGCGTCCGAGACGAGCTCGCCCGCCTCCATCACCGCCTTGGCCTGGAGCCCCACCGGCGTGCCCGCCTTCACCGCGGCGCGAAGCATGTCGCCGGTGGAGAGCTGGACCATGCCGCGCTCCTCGACCAGCCGCTGCGCCTGGGTGCCCTTGCCCGCCCCCGGCGGCCCCAGCAGAATGATGTTCACGAGATAACGCCTCCCTGTCGCGTCGTCCCGCGCCCCGCGTTCAGCGGCGGCGCGCGCCTTTCAGTTTCGCCTTCTTGATCAGGTCGCCATACTGGTGGGCCAGCAGGTGCGACTGGATCTGGGTGACGGTGTCCATCGTCACGTTGACCACGATCAGCAGGCTGGTGCCGCCGAGATAGAAGGGGATCGACAGCGCCGACACCAGATACTCGGGGACGACGCAGATGAACGTCAGATAGGCCGCGCCGATCACCGTGATGCGGGTCAGCACATAATCGAAATAGCTCTCGGTGTTCTTGCCCGGACGGATGCCCGGGATGAAGCCGCCGTAGCGCTTGAGGTTCTCCGCCGTCTCCTCCGGGTTGAAGACCACCGCGGTGTAGAAGAAGGAGAAGAAGATGATGCCGGCGGCATAGAGCGCCATGTACACCGGCGAGCCGTGCTGGAGATATTGATTCAGCCCGATCAGGATGTCGCCGAAGCGGCTCTCGCCCGAGACGCGGTTGCCCGCGAACTGCGTGATCGTCAGCGGCAGCAGCAGCAGCGACGAGGCAAAGATCGGCGGGATCACGCCCGCGGTGTTGATCTTGAGCGGCAGGTGGCTGCGATCGGCCTGCATGCCGCGCTGCGTCTGACGCTTGGGATACTGGATCAGGATGCGGCGCTGGGCACGCTCCATGAAGCAGATGAGCAGGATCAGGCCCGCGACCACGGCGATGATCAGCACGACCGAGATCGGGTTCATCGAACCCGAACGTCCGCCCTCGAGCAGGTTGACCAGCGTGGTCGGCAGGTGCGCGACAATGCCCGCCATGATGATCAGCGAGACGCCGTTGCCGATGCCGCGGCTGGTGATCTGCTCGCCCAGCCACATCAGGAACATCGTGCCGCCGATCAGCGAGATCACCGCGCCGATGCGGAACACCATGCCCGGCTCGATCACCGCGCCGCCGGCCTCGAGCCCGCGCGCGATGAAATAGCCCTGTACCGCGGTGAGCGCGACGGTGCCGTAGCGGGTGTATTGATTGAGCTTCTTGCGCCCCGATTCGCCCTCTTTCTTGATCGCGGCGAGCTGCGGGCTCAACGAGGTCGCGAGTTGCACCACGATCGAGGCGGTGATGTACGGCATCACACCCAGGGCGATCAGCGACGCGCGCGACAGCGATCCGCCTGAGAAGGTGTTGAAGAAGTCGAGCACGCCGCCCTTCATGCGATCGGCGAGTACGCCGAGCTGGGTCGGATCGATCCCAGGCAGCGGGACGTAGCTCAGCAGCCGGAAGACGATCAGCGCGCCGATCGTGAACCACAGCCTTTTCTTGAGGTCGGTCGCCTGGGCGAATTTCGCGAGGCTGATGCTCTGCGCCATCTGGTCGGCTGCGGATGCCATCGTATCGGTGTATCCTGGAAACGAAGAACGGCGGGATGCGTTTGTACCGCCCCGCCGCTCATATAGGCGCATCAGGCGCCTTGTCTAACCCGGTCTGACCGGATCACGCGCGGCGCGAGCAGCTAGCCGCGCTGGCCCATCCCCCACCCGTCACCCCGGACTTGCTCCGACGTCCATCGCGCCGCGCGCGACAGCGACTGCTGCGGGCGCGGCGGCATGGATCCCGGGTCGAGCGCGGGATGACGGTGAGGGTAAGCGGAGCGGCTTACGCCTGCGTCTGGGCCTGCTTGCGCGCGGCCTGCGCGGTGCGGTGCTTCGCCTTGTGCTTGTCCGCGGCCGGGACGATCTCCGGCACGGTGACCGAACCGCCGAGCTTCTCTACCGCCTCGCGCGCCGACGCCGACACGCCCGCGACGGTGAAGTTGAGCTTCGTGGTCAGCTCGCCCTTGCCGAGCAGACGCACGCCGTCCTTGCCACCGCGTGCCAAGCCGGCCGCCTTGAGCGCGGCATGGTCCAGGTCGGTGCCGGTCAGCTTGCCCGACTCGATCGCCTTCTGGATCTCGCCGAGGTTCACCGTGGCATAGTCCTTGGCGAAGATGTTGTTGAAGCCGCGCTTCGGCAGCCGCATGTGGAGCGGCATCTGGCCGCCCTCGAAGCCGGCGATGCTGACGCCCTCGCGGCTCTTCTGACCCTTGACGCCGCGGCCGCCGGTCTTGCCCTTGCCCGAGCCGATGCCGCGGCCAACGCGGATCTTGCGGTGACGGGCGCCCTGGTTGTCGCTGAGTTCGTTGAGCTTCATGATATGCACTCGCTTTCGCTTCTGTCGCGCTGAAAAAACAGGAAGGGGGCCGGTTAGCCCCCTTCCCTCGTCGTGTCACTAGTCAGATGAGGAAGGCTCAGCCCTCGACCACCTCGACCATGTGCTGCACCTTGCGGATCATGCCGCGGACCTCGGGGCTGTCCTGCAGCTCCGCGACGCGGTGCATCTTGTTGAGGCCCAGGCCGACGAGCGTCGCGCGCTGGTCCTTGGTCCGCCGGATCGGCGAGCCGGTCTGCTTCACCTTGATGGTCGCCATGTCGCTCACTCCACCACTGCCGCGGCATCCGCCTCGGCGGTCGCCGCGTCCGCGCCGTGCGCGCGGCCGAGCAGATCGGCGATCTTCTTGCCGCGCCGCTGCGCCACCGCCTTCGGCGAGGTCTGCGTGTTCAGCGCCTCGAAGGTCGCCCGGATCATGTTGTACGGGTTCGAGGTGCCGACCGACTTGGTCACCACGTCGGCGACGCCGAGGCTCTCGAACACCGCGCGCATCGGACCGCCGGCGATGATGCCGGTGCCCTGCGGCGCCGAGCGCAGCGTCACGCGACCCGCGCCGAAGTGGCCGTTGCCGTCGTGGTGCAGCGTGCGGCCCTCCTTGAGCGGCACGCGAACCATCTTCTTCTTGGCCGCGGCGGTCGCCTTGGAGATCGCCTCGGGGACCTCGCGCGCCTTGCCGTGACCGAAGCCGACGCGGCCCTTGCCGTCGCCCACCACGACCAGTGCCGCGAAGCCGAAGCGCTTGCCGCCCTTCACCGTCTTCGAGACGCGGTTGATGTGGACGAGCTTCTCGATCAGTTCTTCGCCGCCGTCGTCGTTGTTGCGACGGTCGTCGCGGCGGCCACGGCCACCGTCACGACCACCGCGCCCGCCGCGGTCGTTGCCGCCGCGACCACCGCCGCCGCCACGGCCGCCGCGCGCGCCGCGCGACGGGCCATTGTCCTGCGGCGCGGCCTGCGCCGGTGCCGCGTTGGCCTCGGCCTCGGGCGCCTGCGTCTGCTGGTTCTCGTCAGCCATGTCTTAGAACTCCAGTCCGGCTTCGCGCGCGGCCTCGGCCAGCGCCTTCACCCGGCCGTGAAAGAGGAAGCCACCGCGGTCGAACACGACCTGCGTGACACCGGCGGCCTTGGCCGCCTCGGCGACGCGCTTGCCCACTTCGGTCGCGGCCGCGACGGTCGCGGTCTTGCCCTCGTGCCCGGCCAACGTCGAGGCCGAGGCCACGGTGTGGCCGTTGGCGTCGTCGATGACCTGGGCGTAGATGTGCTTGCCCGAGCGATGCACCGACAGGCGCGGACGAGTGCCGGCCCGCGCGCGCAGCGCGGTGCGGTTGCGGCGACGCCGCTTGTCGAAAAGCGAAAGACCCTTGGTCACTTCTTCTTCCCTTCCTTACGGAAGATATACTCGCCGTCGTACTTGATGCCCTTGCCCTTGTACGGCTCGGGCTTACGCCAGCGGCGGATCTCGGCGGCCAGCTGGCCGACGCGCTGCTTGTCCGCACCGCTGATCTCGACGGTGGTCGCGTCCGGCGTCTTCACCTCGATGCCCTCGGGCACCTCGATGTTGACATCGTGGCTGTAGCCGAGCTGCAGGCGCAGGTTGCGGCCCTGCGCCGCGGCGCGGTAGCCGACGCCGGTGATCAGCAGCTTCTTGGTAAAGCCCTCGGTCACGCCGGTGACGAGGTTCTGCACCAGCGTCCGCTGCATGCCCCAGAAGGCGCGCGCGCGCTTGGTGTCGTTGGCCGGCTGCACGCCGATCGAGTCACCCTGCACGTCGTAGCTGATCAGGTCCGACAGCGGCATCGACAGGGTGCCCTTGGGACCCTTGACCGACAGCTCGTTGCCGTTGCGGGTGGCGGTGACACCCGACGGAATCGGGACCGCCTTCTTGCCGATGCGGCTCATCAGAACACCTCCGCCAGCACTTCGCCGCCGACGTTCTGCTCGCGCGCCTCGGCGTCCGACAGAACGCCCTTCGGCGTCGACACGATGGTGATGCCCAGGCCGTTCATCACGCGCGGCAGCTCGGTGGCGCCGGAGTAGATGCGACGGCCCGGCTTCGAGACGCGCGCGACGTGCTTGATCGCGGGCTGGCCCTCGAAATACTTGAGCTCGATGCGGACGCCCTTGGTGGACGCGCCCTTGCCGAGCGCGAGTTCCTCCTCGGAATAGCCGCGGATATAGCCCTCGCGCTGCAGCACGTCGAGCACGCGGACGCGCAGCTTCGACGCGGGCGACAGCACGCTGTCCTTGCGCGCGCGCTGGCCGTTGCGGATGCGGGTGAGCAGGTCACCCAGGGGATCGGTCACTGCCATCGTACGTCCTTACCAGCTCGACTTGGTGAGACCCGGGATCAGGCCCTTGTTGGCCAGATCGCGCAGCATCACACGGGCAAGCCCGAACTTGCGGTAGTAAGCACGCGGACGACCGGTCAGCGCGCAGCGGTTGCGGATCCGCGTCGGGTTGGCGTTGCGGGGCAGCTCGGCCATCTTCAGCCGCGCGATGAGACGCTCGGTCTCGTCGAGCGACTGGTCGTTCGCGATTGCCTTCAGCTTCGCCAGCTTGGGCGCATATTGCGCCACCAGCTTCTTGCGACGCTCGTTCTTGTTCACGGAACTCAGTTTCGCCATGGACTTAAGCTCTCTTTATCAGACCAGCGAGACGGTCATGCCGCCTTCTTCGCGTCGGTCGTTTCGTCCTCGATCGGGAACGGGAAGCCGAACAGACGGAGCAGCTCGCGCGCCTCGTCGTCGGTCTTCGCGGTCGTGGTCACGATCACGTCCATGCCCCGCACCTTGTCGATGCGGTCATAGTTGATCTCCGGGAACACGATCTGCTCCTTGATGCCGCAGGCGTAATTGCCGCGGCCGTCGAAGCTCTTCGGGTTCAGCCCGCGGAAGTCGCGAACGCGCGGGAGCGCGATGGTGATGAAGCGGTCGAGGAACTCGTACATGCGCTCGCGGCGAAGGGTGACCTTCACGCCGATTGGCATACCCTCGCGCAGCTTGAACTGCGCAATCGACTTCTTCGCCTTGGTGACGACCGGCTTCTGACCGGCGATCAGCTCCATCTCCGAGGCGGCCTGGTCGACGCGCTTCTTGTCCTGGGTCGCCTCGCCGACGCCCATGTTGAGCACGATCTTGTCGATCCGCGGAATCTCGTTGACGTTCTTGTAGCCGAACTTGTCGGTCATCGCCTTGATGATGCGATCCTCGTAGATCGCCTTCATGCGGGGCTTGTAGGCATCAGCCATCGATCTTCTCCCCGGTCTTCACCGCGACGCGGACCTTCTTGCCGTCCTGCGTCTCGAAGCGGACGCGCGTCGGCTTGCCGTCGGCGGTGACGTGCGCCACCTTCGACACGTGCAGCGGCGCCTCGATGCGCTCGAGCCCGCCCTGCGGGTTCGCCTGCGTCGGCTTGCGGTGACGGGTGGCGACGTTGACGCCGCCGACGATCACCTTGCTATCCTTCGGCATCGACTGGGTGACCGTGCCGGTCTTGCCCTTGTCCTTGCCGGACAGGACGATGACCTGATCGCCCTTCTTGATCTTCGCGGCGGCCATTACAGCACCTCCGGCGCGAGGCTGATGATCTTCATGTGCTTCTTGCCGCGCAGCTCGCGCACGACCGGGCCGAAGATACGGGTGCCGATCGGCTCCTCGTTCTTGTTGACCAGCACCGCGGCGTTGCCGTCGAACCGGATCACCGAGCCGTCGGCGCGGCGGATGTCCTTGGCGGTGCGCACGATCACCGCGCGGTGGACGTCGCCCTTCTTCACGCGGCCACGCGGCTGCGCTTCCTTGACGCTGACGACGATGATGTCGCCGACGCCGGCCGTGCGGCGCTTGGACCCGCCAAGCACCTTGATGCACTGCACCCGCTTCGCGCCGCTGTTGTCAGCGACGTCGAGATTGGACTGCATCTGGATCATCGATCCGCTTCCTTCTCGCCTTGGGGTGGATACCGACCCAGCCCCGCCTAAAAAAACGACCCCCGGCAGGCGCATGGCCGTACCGAGGGGAGCGGCCGGTTAGCCGCTCCGCGGGCGAAAGGCAAGTGCCCTGCCCCCACGTCTTCCCGCCGTGCTCGGCTGGTCTCCGCGGCTAGGCCGCGGACCCTTCCCGAAACGCCGGCGGGCGCGCTCAGCGACGCTTACGCGTCGACGTCGACCCGCTCGGGCGCGACATGCGTGTTCACGCGGTCGACGACCTTCCAGGTCTTCAGCTTGGAGATCGGCGCGGTCTCTTCGATGCGCACGGTCTCACCCTGCTTATACTCGTTCGCCTCGTCATGGGCGTGGTACTTCTTCGAGCGGCGGATGATCTTGCCGTAGAGCGGGTGCTTCACCTTGCGCTCCACGTTGACGATCACCGTCTTCTCGCCCTTGTCGGAGACGATCACTCCGGTCAGCACGCGCTTCGGCATGTGCGTCGTCCTCTTACTTGGCCGCAGCCGCAGCGTTGCGCTGCGCCTGAAGGGTCTTGATGCGGGCGATGTCCTTGCGGACCTCGCGCACGCGGCTCGGCTTCTCGAGCTGGCTGGTCGCCGCCTGGAAGCGCAGGTTGAACTGCTCGCGCTTCAGGTTGCCCAGGCTCTCGGCGAGCTGGTCGTCGCTCTGGCCGGTGAAGTCAGTGGTATTTGCCATCTTACTCGCCTCCCAGGTGCGAGGTGTCGCCGAGGCGCGCCACGACCTTGGTCTTGATCGGCAGCTTCATCGCGGCGCGCTCGAACGCCTCCGCGGCGAGCGGCCCCTCGACGCCGTCGAGCTCGAACAGGATCCGGCCCGGCTTGACGCGCGCTGCCCAGAACTCGGGCGAACCCTTGCCCGAGCCCATGCGGACCTCGGCGGGCTTGCTCGACACCGGCACGTCCGGGAACACGCGGATCCACAGACGCCCCTGGCGCTTGATGTGGCGCGTGATCGCGCGGCGGGCCGCCTCGATCTGACGCGCGGTGATACGATCCGGCTCCATCGCCTTGAGGCCATAGGAGCCGAAGTTCAGCGAGGTGCCGCCCTTGGCGTCGCCGTGGATACGGCCCTTGAACGCCTTGCGGAACTTGGTGCGCTTCGGTTGCAGCATTGCCTTATTCCTTAGCGGCGGTCATCGCGCGCGGGGCGCACGCCGGAGGTCTGGGCCTCCATCATGAGACGATCGGTCGCCATCGGGTCGTGACCGAGGATCTCGCCCTTGAACACCCACACCTTGACGCCGCAGACGCCATAGGCGGTGTGCGCCTCGGCCTCGGCATAGTCGATGTTGGCGCGCAGCGTGTGCAGCGGCACGCGGCCCTCGCGGTAGCTCTCGGAGCGCGCGATCTCGGCGCCCCCGAGACGGCCGCCGCAATAGACCTTGATGCCGTCCGCGCCGAGGCGCATCGCCGACTGCACCGCCCGCTTCATCGCGCGACGGAAGGCGATACGACGCTCGAGCTGGTCCGCGATGCCCTGCGCGACGAGCTTGGCGTCGACCTCGGGCTTGCGGATCTCGACGATGTTCAGCGACACGTCCGAGCTGGTCATCGCGCCGAGCGTCTTGCGCAGCTTCTCGATGTCCGAGCCCTTCTTGCCGATGATCACGCCCGGGCGCGCGGCATAGACCGAGATGCGGCACAGCTTGGCCGGACGATCGATCACCACCTTCGAGATCGCCGCCTGGGGCAGCGTCTTGATGATGTACTGGCGGATCTTGAGATCCTCCAGCAGCAGGCGACGGTAATCGTCGCCCTCGGCGTACCAGCGGCTGTCCCAGGTGCGGTTGATCTGCAGGCGCAGACCGATGGGATTGCTCTTGTGACCCATTAGGCTTCTTCCTGCTCGCGCACGACGATCCGCAGCCGCGAGAACGGCTTGAGGATGCGGGTGGACTTGCCGCGGCCGCGCGTGGCGAACCGCTTCATGGTGATCGACTTGCCAACCGACGCCTCGGCGACAACGAGCGCGTCGACGTCGAGGTTGTGGTTGTTCTCGGCGTTGGCGATGGCCGAGGCCAGCACCTTGCGCGCGTCGACCGCCATCGACTTCTTGGAGAAGGCGAGGATGTTCATCGCGTCGGCCGCCGAGCGGCCGCGGATCAGCGCAGCCACCAGGCCCAGCTTCTGCGCCGAGCCGCGGATCTGCGTGCCGACCGAGAGGGCTTCCTTCTCGCCGACCTTGCGGGGGGATGCAGGCTTGCTCATCAGCGCTTGCCCTTCTTGTCAGCCGCGTGACCCGGGAAGAACCGGGTGGGCGCGAACTCGCCGAGCTTCATGCCGACCATGTCCTCGTTGACCGAGACGGGCACGAACTTGCGGCCGTTGTAGACCGAGAACGTCAGACCGACGAACTGCGGCAGGATGGTGGAGCGGCGCGACCAGGTCTTGATCGGCGCGCGCCCACCGGCGTCCTGCGCGGCCTCGGCCTTCTTGAGCAGGCTCAGTTCGACGAACGGGCCCTTCCAGACAGAGCGAGCCATTACTTCTTCCTCGCGTGGCGGCTACGGATGATCATCTTGTCCGTAGACTTGTTGTGGCGGGTGCGCGCACCCTTGGTCGGCTTGCCCCACGGCGTGACCGGGTGACGGCCGCCCGAGGTCCGGCCCTCACCACCGCCGTGCGGGTGGTCGACCGGGTTCTTGGCCACGCCGCGCGTTAGCGGGCGCTTGCCCATCCAGCGCGAGCGGCCAGCCTTGCCGAGGTTCTGGTTCTGGTTGTCGGGGTTCGACACCGCACCGATCGTCGCCATGCACTCGCCGTGGATGTAGCGCTGCTCACCCGAGTTGAGGCGGACGATGACCATGCCGCGGTCACGGCCGACGACCTGCACATAAGTGCCGGCCGAGCGCGCGATCTGGCCGCCCTTGCCCGGCTTCATCTCCACGTTGTGGACGATGGTGCCGACCGGGATCTGGCCCAGCTCCATGGCATTGCCCGGCTTCACGTCGGTCTTCTTGCCCGCGATCACCTTGTCGCCCGGCGCGAGCCGCTGCGGCGCAATGATATAGGCCAGCTCCTCGTCAGGATACTTGACCAGCGCGATGAAGGCGGTGCGGTTCGGGTCATACTCGAGCCGCTCGACGGTGCCCTCGACGTCCCACTTGCGCCGCTTGAAGTCGACGTAGCGGTAGCGCTGCTTGTGACCGCCGGCGATGCCGCGCGAGGTCACATGGCCCTTGTTGTTGCGGCCGCCGGTCTTGCGCTTGCCCTCGGTCAGCGCCTTGACGGGCTTGCCCTTGTACAGCGCCGACTTGTCGACGAGGACGAGGCCACGCTGCGCCGGCGACGTCGGGTTATAATGCTTGAGTGCCATCTTACTTGGCCCCCTCGGTGACGTCGATCGACTGGCCCTCGCGGAGCGTGACGATCGCCTTCTTGACATCGGAGCGACGGTAGGGCGCACCCTTCCAGCGCTTGGTCTTGCCCTTCTGGACGATCGTGTTCACGCCCGTGACGCTGACGCCGAAGAGCGCCTCAACGGCCGCCTTGATCTGGGGCTTGGTCGCCTTGTTGGCGACCTTGAAGACCACCGCGTTCTGCTCGGAGAGCAGGGTCGCCTTCTCGGTGATGTGCGGCGCGACAATCACGTCATAGTGACGGTTGTCGATCGCCTCTGCCGGCTTAGCCATTGAAGCGCGCCTCCAGCTTCTCGACCGCCGCGCGCGTCAGCACCAGCGTGTCTGCCTTGATGATGTCGTAGACGTTCGCGCCGACCGCCGGGAGCAGGTCCACGCCCGGCAGGTTGCGACCGGCGCGGAAGCTCTCGCCCGCCTCGCCGTCAATGACGAGCGTGCGCTTGCCCGTGGTGAGCGTGGCGAAGTGGCCCTTGAGCTCCTTCGTCTTCTGCACCTCGAACGCGTCGAGCACGATCAGCGAGCCGGCCTTGGCATGGCTGCTGAGCGCCATCTTGAGCCCGAGCGCGCGAATCTTCTTGTTGAGCCCGGGGTTGAAGTCGCGGACGCGGGCGCCGTGCGCCTTACCGCCGCCGATGAACACCGGGGCGCGGCGATCGCCGTGACGCGCCACGCCGCCGCCCTTCTGGCGGCCGAGCTTCTTGCCCGAGCGGGCGACGTCGGCGCGCTCGCGTGTGCCGCGCGCGGTGGCGCGACGCTTCTCGAGCTGCCAGGTCACGACGCGGTGCAGGATGTCGGCGCGCGGATCGAGGCCGAAGACCTCGTCGTTGAGCTCGATGTCCGCTGCGTCGGTGCCGGCGAAGGAGGAAACCTTGACCTTCACGTTCAGCCCTCCTGGCCGTCGGTCGCGGGGGCATCGGCCGACGTGTCGGCCGGCGTGTTCGCCGCGCTGTTGTTGTTGGCCGCCGACTTGATCGACGCCGGGTACGGCGCGCTCTCGTGGCGATCCTGCTTGACCGCGTCCTTGACGAACAGCCAGCCGCCCTTCGAGCCGGGCACCGAGCCCTTCACGAAGATCAGGCCGCGCTCGACGTCGGTGCCGACGATCTCGAGGTTCTGCTGGGTGCGGTTCTTGTCACCCATGTGGCCCGCCATCTTCTTGTTCTTGAAGACGCGGCCGGGATCCTGGCGGTTACCGGTCGAACCGTGCGAGCGGTGCGACACCGACACGCCGTGGGTCGCGCGCAGACCGCCGAAGTTCCAGCGCTTCATCGCGCCGGCGAAGCCCTTACCCTGGGTGCGGCCCTGGATGTCGACCAGCTGGCCGGCGACATAATGGTCCGCGGCGAGCTCGGCGCCGACGTCGAGGAGGTTCTCCTCGGTCACGCGGAACTCGTGCACCACCGCCTTGGGCTCGACCTCGGCCTTGCCGAAGTGGCCGCGCTGCGGCTTGGCGACATTCTTGCTCTTGGCGACACCTGCGCCGAGCTGGACGGCGGTGTAGCCGTCACGGTCCTTCTCGCGACGGGCGACGACCTGAAGCGCCTCGATCTGCAGGACGGTGACCGGCACGTGGCGGCCGTCGTCCTGGAACAGGCGGGTCATCCCCATTTTCTTCGCGATCACGCCAGTACGCATGATCCCTTGCTCCTTGACAGAGGCACCGCGAGGCCCATCCCCACGGTGCTTGTGACCCGTGCCTGGCGGCGCGGATCGGTCAGCCCGGAATGTGCGAAGCGTGCCCCCGTCCCGGGCTGGGCGCTTCCCCGAGGGGAAACAGACGGGAGACGCTGACCCGGCCACCCGAGAGCGGCCGGCGGTATCTCTGTCCTGTCGTCATGCCGGCGGCTGCCGGCACCTTCTGGTGAGGGATAGCGCCGCGAACAGCCCACCCTCCCTTAAAGATCCCCGCCGAAGCAGGGATGACGCGAGAGGGATGACTCACCCCCCGCGAGAAGAGGCGCGCTTACGCGAGCTTGATCTCGACGTCAACACCGGCGGCGAGGTCGAGCTTCATCAGCGCGTCCACCGTCTGTGGGGTCGGCTGGACGATGTCGAGCATGCGCTTGTAGGTGCGGACCTCGAACTGCTCGCGCGACTTCTTGTCGATGTGCGGGCCACGGTTGACCGTGAACTTCTCGATGCGCGTCGGCAGCGGGATAGGGCCACGGATGAGCGCGCCGGTGCGGCGCGCGGTGTCGGCGATGTCGCCGGTCGCCTGATCGAGCACGCGATGATCGAACGCCTTGAGGCGAATGCGGATGTTGCTGTCCATGATCCCTACCAATGCGAAAGAGCGGGGCACTTCCTCCCCCGTCACTCCGGCCGAGACCGAAGCCCTGCTACGCTAGCGTTGACGCTGCCACCACAAGACCCCGGCCGAGACCGGGCTGACGGGACGAGAGCACCTCTTGCTGTTCTCGAACCCAAAAGCGAAGGCGCGGCCATAACCGCACCTCTATAAAAAGGCAACCGCCCGACGCACCATTCGGCGCATCGGGCGGAACCTATCGTATCAGGCCGGCGGACCGGCCCGCTACGGCTTACTTCGAGATGGCGCTCACCACGCCCGCACCCACGGTGCGGCCACCCTCGCGGATGGTGAAGCGCTGGCCGACGTCCATCGCGATCGGCGCGATCAGCTTGATGCCGAGCGCGACGTTGTCGCCCGGCATGACCATCTCGGTGCCCTCGGGCAGCTCGACGGTGCCGGTCACGTCCGTGGTGCGGAAGTAGAACTGCGGACGGTAGTTGGCGAAGAACGGCGTGTGACGGCCACCCTCGTCCTTCGACAGCACGTACACCTCCGACGAGAAGTCGGTGTGCGGCTTGATCGAGCCCGGCTTGCAGAGCACCTGGCCACGCTCGACCTCGTCGCGGGCGACGCCGCGGATCAGCGCGCCGACGTTGTCGCCGGCCTGGCCCTGGTCGAGCAGCTTGCGGAACATCTCGACGCCGGTGACGGTGGTCTTGCGGACCTCCGGGTGGATGCCGACGATCTCGACTTCCTCACCGACCTTGATGATGCCGGTCTCGACGCGGCCGGTCACGACGGTGCCGCGACCCGAGATCGAGAACACGTCCTCGATCGGCATCATGAACGGCTTGTCGAGCGGACGCTCCGGCTGCGGGATGTACTCGTCGACCGCCTTCATCAGCTCCATGACCGCATCCGGCCCGAGCTTCTGGTTCGAACCCGACAGCGCGCAGGTGGCCGAGCCCTTGATGATCGGAATGTCGTCGCCCGGGAACTCGTACGAGCTGAGCAGCTCGCGGACTTCCAGCTCGACGAGCTCGAGGATCTCCTCGTCGTCGACCAGGTCGACCTTGTTCATGAACACGACCATCGCCGGCACGCCGACCTGGCGCGCGAGCAGGATGTGCTCGCGGGTCTGCGGCATCGGGCCGTCGGTGGCGGACACGACCAGGATCGCGCCGTCCATCTGGGCCGCGCCGGTGATCATGTTCTTGACGTAGTCGGCGTGCCCCGGGCAGTCGACGTGCGCGTAGTGACGGTTGGCGGTCTCATACTCGACGTGCGCCGTCGAGATGGTGATGCCGCGCTCGCGCTCTTCCGGCGCCTTGTCGATGTTGGCGAAATCGACCGCCGCGTTGCCCGCGACGTTCTCCGCCAGCACCTTGGTGATGGCGGCGGTCAGCGAGGTCTTGCCATGGTCGACGTGACCGATGGTGCCGATGTTCAGGTGCGGCTTGTTCCGCTCAAACTTAGCCTTAGCCATTGTTTCCCTACCTTCTGATTTCCACTGGAGCCGCACTCAGGACTCGCCGTGAAGGCGGCCCCATAGCGGCTCAATTCGCGTTGCGCAAATCCCTAGCCCCGTCAGGGCCGGACCCGGCGGGCCGAGCCTGCGGCGTCTCGGGGCGGAGTCGCCTCCACCCCGTACGCCTCACGCCAGCTTCGCCTTGACCTCGTCGGCCACGTTCTGCGGCACCTCGTCATAGTGCGAGAACTGCATCGAGTAGCTCGCGCGCCCCTGGGTGAACGAGCGCAGCGAGTTCACGTAGCCGAACATGTTCGCCAGCGGCACCATCGCGGTCACCGCCTGCGCGTTGCCGCGCGTGTCGGTGCCCTGGATCTGGCCGCGCCGCGAGTTCATGTCGCCGATGACGTCACCGAGATAATCCTCGGGGGTGACGACCTCGACCTTCATGACCGGCTCGAGCAAAGTGATGCCCGACTTCTGCGCCGCCTCACGCATCGCACCGCGCGCGGTGATCTCGAAGGCGAGCGCCGACGAGTCGACGTCGTGGTACGCGCCGTCGTACAGCGTGATCTCGAAGTCGATGATCGGGAAGCCGACCAGCGAGCCGGTCGCCGCGGTCTCGCGGAAGCCCTTCTCGATCGCGGGGATATATTCCTTCGGAATGTTACCGCCCTTGACCTCGTCCTTGAAGATGATGCCCGCGCCGCGCTCGCCCGGCGTCAGCTTCACCTTCACGCGACCGAATTGGCCGGTGCCGCCCGACTGCTTCTTGTGCGTATAGTCGATGTCGACCGGCTTCTTGAGATACTCGCGATACGCCACCTGCGGCGCGCCGACATTGGCCTCAACCTTGAACTCGCGCTTCATGCGGTCGACCAGGATCTCGAGGTGGAGCTCGCCCATCCCCTTGATGATGGTCTGGCCCGACTCGTGATCGGTCGAGACGCGGAACGAGGGATCCTCGGCGGCCAGGCGGTTGAGCGCGACGCCCATCTTCTCCTGATCGGCCTTGGTCTTCGGCTCCACCGACAGCTCGATCACCGGCTCCGGGAACTCCATGCGCTCCAGGATGATCGGGTTGGCCGGATCGCACAGCGTGTCGCCCGTGGTGGTCTCCTTGAGGCCAGCCAGCGCGACGATGTCGCCCGCGCGCGCTTCCTCGATGTCCTCACGCGAGTTCGCGTGCATCAGGAGCATGCGGCCGATCTTCTCCTTCTTGTCCTTCACCGAGTTCAGGTAGCTGCCCTTGGTGAGGACGCCCGAGTAGATGCGGGCGAAGGTGAGCGAACCGACGAACGGGTCGTTCATGATCTTGAACGCCAGCGCCGAGAAGGGCGCGGTGTCCGACGAGGGGCGCTCGTCCGGAGTCTCGCCGTCGAGCTTGACGCCCTTGATCGCCGGCACGTCGAGCGGGCTCGGCAGATAGTCGACCACCGCGTCGAGCAGCGGCTGGACGCCCTTGTTCTTGAACGCGGAGCCGCACACCACCGGCACGAACGCCATGTTGAGCGTGCCCTTGCGGATCAGCTTCTTGAGCGTGGCGGCGTCGGGCTCGTTGCCCTCGAGATACGCCTCCATCGCGTCGTCGTCCTGCTCGACCGCGAGCTCGATCAGGTCGTTGCGGTACTTGGCCGCCTTCTCGACCATGTCGTCCGGGATCGGCTGATACTCGAACTTCGCGCCGAGCGACTCCTCGAGCCAGATGATCGCGCGATTCTCGACCAGGTCGACGAGGCCCTTGAAACCACCCTCGATGCCGATCGGGAGGTACAGCACCGCCGGCTTCGCGCCGAGACGGTCGATGATCGACTGAACGCAGAAGTAGAAGTCCGCGCCGGTGCGGTCGAGCTTGTTGACGAAGCACATCCGCGGCACGCCGTACTTGTCGGCCTGGCGCCACACCGTCTCGGACTGCGGCTCCACGCCGGCGACGCCGTCGAAGCACGCGACCGCGCCGTCGAGCACGCGCAGCGAGCGCTCCACCTCGATGGTGAAGTCGACGTGGCCCGGCGTGTCGATGATGTTGATCAGATGCTCGGGGCCTTTGCCCTCCTCGGCCTTCCACTTGCAGGTGGTGGCAGCCGACGTGATCGTGATCCCGCGCTCCTGCTCCTGCTCCATCCAGTCCATCGTCGCAGTGCCCTCATGGACCTCGCCGATCTTGTAGGACTTGCCGGTGTAATAGAGGATGCGCTCGGTGGTCGTCGTCTTGCCGGCGTCGATGTGCGCCATGATGCCGATGTTGCGGTAGAGTTCGAGCGGATGGCTGCGGGCCATGATCGGGCTTCCTTAGCGATGTGGGGAGCGCAGCGTACCGCCGGCTCCCCACGATATAGGTCAGTTCTGAGACGCTTCCAAGACAGGCCGCGTCCGCACCGCCAGTGTTACCAGCGATAATGCGAGAAGGCGCGGTTGGCCTCGGCCATGCGGTGCGTGTCCTCGCGCTTCTTCACCGCATTGCCGCGGTTGTTCGAGGCGTCGAGCAGCTCGCCCGACAGACGCGCCGACATCGTGTTCTCGCTGCGGCCGCGCGCCGCGGTGATCAGCCAGCGGATCGCCAGCGCCTGCGCGCGCTCGGGGCGCACCTCGACCGGCACCTGGTAGGTCGCACCGCCGACGCGGCGGCTGCGGACCTCGATGCCGGGCTTGATGTTGTTCAGCGCGTCGTGGAACACGCCGATCGGCTCGCGCTTGGCGCGGGTCTCGACGGTGGTGAGCGCCGAATAGACGATGCCCTCGGCGACCGACTTCTTACCGTCGAGCATGACCGAGTTCATGAACTTGGAGAGAACCTCATCCCCGTACACGGGATCAGGCAGGATTTCCCGCTTCTCGGGACGACGACGACGCGCCATGTGATGTTACCTTTCAATCAGCTGGTGAGAATACGGGAGCGGCTTACTTCGGCCGCTTCGCACCGTACTTCGAGCGCGACTGGCGGCGGTCCTTGACGCCCTGCGTATCGAGCACGCCGCGCAGCACGTGGTAGCGCACGCCCGGAAGGTCGCGCACACGGCCGCCGCGGATCAGCACCACCGAGTGCTCCTGCAGATTGTGGCCCTCGCCCGGGATGTAGCTGATGACCTCGCGCTGGTTGGTCAGGCGAACCTTGGCCACCTTGCGCAGCGCCGAGTTCGGCTTCTTCGGGGTCGTGGTATAGACACGGGTGCAGACGCCGCGCTTCTGCGGGTTCTGCTCCATCGCAGGGACCTTGGACTTGGCCTTCTGCGGCTCGCGGCCCTTGCGGACCAGCTGGTTGATCGTCGGCATGAAGCCTTCACCTTATCTGGAGGTTACTTTGCTGGAGCCCTGACAAGACTTGGAATACGAAAAGGACCGTGCGGCAGCCGGTGACGGCGGCCTCAGGCCCTTGATGCATCCAGCAATGTTCAAGCTTGCCGGGCGGGAGTCGCCTCTCACCCAGACGGGGGGGCCTATACGCGCACCGGGCGCGTGGGTCAATCGCCCCCTCTCCCGCTCACTTGAGCGGGTCGTGCCCCCAGTTCATCAGCGAGTAGCGCCAGTCGGAATGCTCCTTGTCCTTCGCCGGGCCGCCCTGCGCGAGGTGGCGGTGGACGTAGCTGACCACCTTCTTCATGTGCGTGTAGTCGTCCTCGGTGAGCTCGGCCTTCTTGGTGCGCTTGAGCTCGACGATGCGGCGACCCGAGCGATGCCCGACGCTCTCGCCGTCGCCCTTGCCGTCCTCGCCCTTCCAGCCCACCCGCTTGCTATCGTCGCTGTCGAGGAAGCGCTCCAGCTCGGCCGGGGCCATGTTGACCGCCTCGTTGAAGTTCTTGGCGATCTGATCGTGATCGTCGTGCTGCTCGGCCATGTCGCTCTCCTCGCGCGGTGAAAGCGCGAGGAGAGCGAAGGGTTTCACTTCACCTCTACACCGTCCTTCACCACCGCCACCGGATGCTCCAGCACGGACACGTCACGCAGCGGGTCACCGCGAACGGCGACCATGTCGCCGTAACGCCCGACCGCGATCGTCCCGACGTCGGCCTCGCGCCCGAGCGCGCGTGCGGCGCTGGTGGTGGCCGCGCGGATCGCGTCGAGCGGGGTCATGCCCCATTGCACCATCTTGGCGAACTGCCTGGCATTGTCGCCGTGCGGATAGACGCCGGCGTCAGTGCCGAAGGTCATCGCCACGCCCATGCGGAAGGCGCGCTGGAAGGTCTGGCGCTGCTTGAGCCCGATCGCCTTCTCCTTGTCGAGGCTCTCCTGCTCGGTACCGTTCTTGGTGCCGGTAGCGAGGATATAATCGTCGTTGTAGATATCCATGTCGAACCAGGTCTTGTGCTCGATCGCGAGCTTCATCGCCTCGTCGGAGGCGAGGCTGACATGCTCGATCGTGTCGATGCCGGCGCGGATCGCGGCCTTGATCCCCTCGTCCCCGTGCGCGTGCGCCGCCACCTTGAGGTGGAGCATGTGCGCCTCGTCCGCGATCGCGCGCATCTCCTCCTCGCTGAGCTGCTGGCCGCCGACCGAGTCGCCGAGCGAGAAGACGCCGCCGGTGGCGCAGATCTTGATCACCTCGGCGCCATATTTGTGCAGCCACCGCACCTTGGCGCGCGCCTCCTCGGGCGAGTTGACCACCGAAGGCAGCTTCTTGTCGTAGGAGGGCGGCAGCGCATTGTCGTCGCAATGCCCGCCGGTCGCGCCGATGGCGTAGCCCGCGGGCACGATGCGCGGCCCGATCACCCAGCCTCCGTCGATCGCCTCCTTGAGGCCGATGTCCTGAAAGTCCGCCGCGCCGACGTTGCGCACGGTGGTGAAGCCCGCGCGCAACGTCTTGGCGGCGTTGGCGACGCTGACCGCGCCCCAGAAGCTGTCTGTGTATTTGAGCGTCTGATAACCGCCGATCTCCGCCAGGCTGGTGAGATGGACATGCATGTCGATCAGCCCGGGGACGAGCGTGACGTCGCCGAGATCGAGGCGACGCGCATCAGCCGGGATCGCGGGCCGGCTCGCCCCGCCGGCGGCGACCGCGGCGATGCGGCCGTCGGTGACGACGATCACCGGGTCCGATACGATCGCGCCCTTGTCGACATCGAGCATGCGCGCCGCGGTGACGACGACACTCTCCGCGCTGGCCGGCGCCGCGCCGGCGAGCGCGATGGCGGCCGCGGCGACGCGCGGCAGGACGGTCAGTCTCATATGTGTTTCCCCTTGTTTCCCGGCACGATGGCCGAGTTGTGACGGGGAAGGAAGGGGGCTGACGGTCGGTCGCCGCCCTCAGTCGCGCAGCCGCTCGCTGAGAAAGGCGATCAGCGCCTCGACTCGCGCGGGTCGCAGCGCGCTCGGCGGGGTGAGCAGGTGCAGCCCGATCGGCGCGGGGGCCCAGTCCGGCATGATCTCCACCACCCGGCCCGCGGCGAGGCCGGCGCCGACGATGAATCCCGGCAGTCGCGCGATACCGAGCCCGGCTTCCAGCGCGGGCACCAGTGCGTCGCCGCTGTTCGCCGCGAGCGGTCCCTGCGCCTTAACCGATACTTCGGCGCCGTCGCGCGAGCGGAAGCGCCACGGGCCGGTCAGGTTCGTATAGCCCAGCAGCCGATGGTCGCCGAGCTGCGACGGATGAGTCGGCGTGCCGTGCGCCGCGAGATAGGCGGGCGCGGCGACGACATGCGCGGTGATCGTGCACAGCCGCCGCGCGCGCAGCGAGCTGTCGGGCAGGTCGGCGATCCGCAGCGCCACGTCGAAACCCTCGGCGACGATGTCGACGCGCGAGTCGGCGAGGTGAAGCTCGATCTCGATCGCGGGATGCGCCGCGAGGAAGTCGGCGACGACAGGGGCAACGTGCTTTAGCCCGAAGCTCATCGGCGCCGCCAGCCGCACGCGTCCGGCCGGCGCGAGCGCGCCGTCCCGCGCGGCCTCCTCGGCGGCGTGCGCCTCCGCGACGATCCGCGCGGCATGATCGGCGAGCGGGCGCCCCGCCTCGGTGAGCGCGAGCCGGCGCGAGGTACGATGGAACAGAGAGACCTGCAGCTGCGCTTCCAGCCGCGACACGCCCTTGGAGACCGTCGCCTTGCTCAGCCCGATCGCGTCCGCTGCCGCGCTGAACGAGCGATGTTCGGCTACCGCCGCGAAGATCGCCCAGGCCTCGAGATCGGGGAGCCGCATCGTCTCCGGCCTAGAGCCCGAAACGATCCGTTTCAATCGTGCGCGTTCCGCCGGCGCGGTCGCTTACCTAGATTGATCGCACCCGAGCGCGTCGCCGGCGCGTCCCCCGCCCTACCCTGCACCAGGAGCCACTGACATGACCAAGGTCCTCGTCCTGTACTATTCGTCCTATGGCCATATCGAGAAGATGGCCGATGCGGTCGCGGAGGGCGCGCGCGCCGGCGGCGCCGAGGTCGATATCCGCCGCGTCGCGGAGACCGCCCCGGCCCAGATCGTCGCCGCGGCTGGCTTCAAGACCGACACCGCACATCCCGAGATCGAGGGCCCGGACGCGCTCGCCGGCTATGACGCGATCGTCGTCGGCGCGCCGACGCGCTACGGCCGCATGCCGAGTCAGATGGCGGCCTTCTGGGACACGACCGGCGGGCTGTGGATGAAGGGCGCACTGGTCGGCAAGGTCGGCGGCGCCTTCACCTCGACCGCCAGCCAGCACGGCGGCCAGGAGACCACGCTCTTCTCGATCATCACCAACCTGCTTCACCACGGCATGACGATCGTCGGACTCGACTATGGCTACCAGGGCCAGATGGGCGTCAAGGAAGTACACGGCGGCACCCCCTACGGCGCCTCGACGCTGGCCGACGGCGACGGCAGCCGCCAGCCGAGCCAGGTCGATCTCGACGGCGCGCGCTACCAGGGCAAGCGCATCGCCGAGACCGCGGCCAAGCTGAAGGGCTGAGCGCCGAGCCCTCGCCACCCGCGCCTCTTCTCCGTCATTCCGGACTTGTTTCGGGATCCATCGCGCCGCGTACGCCGCAGCTGTTGCGACAGCCGGAACATGGATCCCGGCTCATGACCGGGATGACGGACCAGTTGCCAAGTCTGAGCAGATGAGGCGCCAACAGATCGTGGAAGCGCTTGTCGTATCAGCGCCAAGCTTCACCCTGCGGTCGACTCGCGCTCGATCAGCTCATAGTCCACCAGCTCGTCTTCCGCCTCGGCCAACTCGCCGCGCCGGCCCGCGCGGATCAGCATCTCGGCGGCGCGGTAGGCCATCAGCTGGATCGGCTGGCGCACGGTCGTCAGCGCGGGCGAGATCAGCGACGCCATCGTCGTGTCGTCGAAACCGGTCACGGCCAGGTCGCGCGGCAGCCGCAGCCCGCGGCGGTGCGCCTCGCCGATCACCCCTGCGGCCATGTCGTCGTTGCTGCACATGATCGCGCTCGGACGATCCGCGGGCGAGAGCAGCGCCGAGCCGGCGGCTACGCCGGATTCGTGATCGAATCGACCTTCGAACAGCAGCCGGGCGTCGGCAACGATCCCAGCGTCCGCAAGCGCGTCGCGATAACCGTGGATCCGGTCGGCGCTGTCGGAATGGTTGGGCGGCCCCGAGACGAGCGCGATCCGGCGATGACCGCGCTCGATCAGGCGCTGGGTCAGCGCTCGCATCGCCGCGCGATTGTCGATCCTGACGGTGGCAGTACCCGGCAACGTCGCACCGGTCGCGATCGCCGCGGCGGGCACGCCGAGCGCATCCACGACGCCCGCCTCGCTCAGCAGCTCGGCGAAAGGCGGGATCAGCAGCAGCGCGTCCGCTCCGCCGCGCACCAGCGCGCGCGCCGCCGCCTCTGCCGCCTCGTGGGTGAGCCGCTGCTCCTCGCGCAACAGCAGCTGGAGCCCGTGCGCGTTGGTGGCGCGCAGCGAGCCGGTGAGGATGGCGTCGAGGAAGGGCGTGCGCGCGCCGCTGTAGATCAGCCCCACCGTGGTGGCGCGCGCGCGGGCGAGCAAGCGCGCGCTGACGTTGGGGACATAGCCCAGCTCGTCGATCGCGGCGCGCACCGCCGCGACCGTCGCGGGGGCAGCGCGGCCGGCACCGTTGATGACGTTCGACACCGTCATCGGCGAGACGCCGGCGCGCGCCGCGACCGCGCGCATCGTGACCCCGCGCTCGCCGCGCCGCTCGCTCATCGCGCGCGGCCGGTCACGGGCGGGCGCCGCATCGGCTCAGCCGCCGGGCGCGGGGTGGCACGTCGTCAGATCAGCCCCGCCTTCTTGGCGTTCACCGCGTGATCCGCCGCACGGGCGGTCAGCGCCATGAAGGTGAGCGACGGGTTGATGCACGAGATCGAGGCCATCTGCGCACCGTCGGTGACGAACAAGTTGGGTGCGTCATGCGCCTGGCTGAAGCCGTTGAGCACCGACGCGCGCGGGTCGCGACCCATGCGTGCGCCGCCCATCTCGTGGATCGCGTCGCCGGGGACGTGCTCGTCCTCGCTGCTGCGGACGTTGAGCAGGCCCGCCTTCTTGAGCATCTCCTCGCCCTGCACGCGCGCGTCGGCCATCATCTTCAACTCGTTGTCGCGGAAGCGCACGTCGAAGCGCATCAGCGGCACGCCGAAGCGATCCACCTTGTCCGGGTGGAGCGAGACGTGATTGTCCTCGTACGGCAGGCACTCGCCGAATGCGCCCATCGAGAACTGCCACGGGCCATACTGGCGCATGCCCTGCTTCATCGAGGCGCCGAAGCCCTGCGGCTTCGCCGGATCGCGCCGCGCGCTGCCCTGGTAGCCATAGCCGCGCTTGAAGCCGAGTCCCTCGTCGCCGTTGTTGTTGCGGAAGCGCGGGATGTAGACGCCGCCGGGACGACGGCCAAACTCGATATATTCCTGCATCCCCGGGATCTCCCCGGTGATGCCGACACGGAAGATATGATCCATGACGTAGCGGCCGAGCGTCCCGCTATTGTCGAAATAGCTCTTTGTGCTGCCCGGCGCGCGCGAGTTCATCAGGATCTGCGTCGAGGCCATCGCCGAGGCGCAGAGGAAGACGATGTCGGCGTTGACCGTCTCAGCCTGCCCGGTCTTGGCATCGACGAAGCGCACGCCCGTCACGCGCTTGCGCTGCGGATCATATTCCAGGTTGGTGACGACCGCGTCCGAACGCAGCGTCAGTCGACCGGTGGCGCGCGCCGCCGGCAGCGTCACCGCCTGGGTCGAGAAATAGGCGCCGAACGAGCAGCCGCGACCGCACTGATTGCGCACCTGGCACTTGCTGCGGTTCTGGTCGGGCTTGTCCTCGGTCATGTTGGACAAGCGCGTGTTGATCAGCTTGCGCCCGGGGAACGCGCCCTCGAGCCGCTGCTTGAACCACTTTTCCGCGACATTCATCGGCATCGGCGGCTGGAACTGGCTGTCCGGCAGATAGGACAGGTTCTCGCGCGAGCCCGAGACGCCGATATATTTCTCGACGTAATCGTACCACGGCGAGACGTCGTCGTAGCGGATCGGCCAGTCGCCGCCGACATTCTCCTTCTTGTTCGCCTCGAAGTCGGCCGGGCTCCAGCGGAAGCACCAGCGGCCCCAGATCAGCGACTTGCCGCCAACCGCGGCGGGGCGAATCCAGTAGAATTTGCTGCCCTCGTCGTAAGCGTAGGGGTTCAGCCGGTCGTTGTTGTAATATTTTTGCGTGCTCGGCGAGACATAGCCGTGCGTGGTAATGAAATAATCGCTCTTCACCAGCTCCGGCGGCATCATGTCGCGCGCTGGGATCTCATAAGCGGGCTTGCCGTCATAGGTATAGTCGGTCTGATGCTCGACCATGATCCCGCGGTCGAGCATCAGGACGCGCATGCCCTTCTCGGTCAGCTCCTTGGCGGCGAAGCCGCCGCTGACACCGGAGCCGATGACGATCGCGTCGAATTTGTTGGTAGCTGCCATGATCCCCTCCCGGGATGGATGTCGTCAGAAGCGCAGCTTGCGCAGCGTCTGGAAGCTGGTGGTGATGTCGGGAATGTACGGCGCGGGCGACTCGTCGTTCTCGACGTAGAAGTGCTTCACGCCAGCCATCGTGTTGAGCTTGAACAGCTTGCCGAAATCGATCGTGCCGAGCCCGACCGAGGTCATCTTGCCATCGGGGCGCTGGTCCTTGACGTGATAGGCGTAGATCCGGCCCGCCATCCGCTTGATCAGCGCGGCCGCGTCCTCACCGGCGTGGATCGCCCAATAGAGGTCGATCTCCACCTTCACCAGCTTGGGATCGGTACCCTTGATGAAGCGGTCATACAGGCTAACGCCATCGGGCTTGTTGGTGAACTCGAAGTCGTGATTGTGATAGGCGAAGCCCAGCCCATTCTGCGCCAGCTCGCGAGCGAACTTGTTGAAGTTGGGCAACGCCGCCTCCCAGGCCGCGGCAGTGCGGTGCTCGTCCGTCATGTACGGCAGCACGATCGTATCGGCGCCCAGCGTCTTGGCCATCTTCACGCTGTCGTCGAACTTGTTGAGCAGCAGGTCGTAGCCGACGTGGATCGACGGTGAGGTGAGCCCCAGCCGATCCATCGTCCGGCGCAGCATGGCGTGGTCCATGCTGTCATAGCCACCGCCGCCATATTCGACCTCGCGATAGCCGATCTTGGCGATCTGCCCGAGCGTGGCGACCGGGTCCTTCTGGAACAGCTCGCGGACAGTGTAGAGCTGGATGCCCACCTTGCCGAGCTGAGCGGCGGACGCGGGCAGCGCGCCCGCGACACCGAGGGCGGCGAGACCGGCGCTGCCGGCCAGGAACGTGCGACGATCCGTCATCATGAGGAATAGACCTTGTTGACCTTGGAGTAGAGGAAGGCGCCGTCATACTGGCCGGGCACCGGCAGGTATTCACGCTCCTGCGTGATGCCGATCTCGGACGTGTAATAGCCCACGATCACCATCTGGCGGAACGGCTCGAAGAAGGCGGCGCCACCCGGGATCGTGTCGTTCATCGCGAGCGTCAGCAGCGCGTCCTGCTGCGCCGGAGTGACCGCGGCGGCGCCCTTCTTATAGTCGGCGCGGCTGCGCGCCTCGATCGCGTCGAGACCCGCGATGATCGGCACGCGGTCGCTCGGCTCGGACCAGTCGGCCAGCAGCTTCTCGATATATTGCGGCACCTCCGCGGCGATCGCACCGGGCGTGTCGGTCGCCGGGATGACGCGATCGCTCAGCGCGATCATCACCGCCTTCTGCGCCGGCGTGAACACCTGGACCGTGGGCGGCCCGGTGTTGATCACCCCGAACGCCTGCTGCGAGGCAGCACCGGCCGCCCGCGCGATGGGGGCGAAGAGTTGGCTGCCGAACATCGCGACGATGCCCGCGAGCGCGTCTCTGCGGTCGATCACTTGGTTTCTCCGTTCCGTGCGCCCGCGCGGGCGCCGCTGCTCTTGTTGTTCATGCTTCCTCCCCTGCGACCCGATCGATCGCGCGATAGGCGGCGATCAGCCGCTCCTCGCCCACGCGCCCCTCGCGCGCATTGCCATGCTCCATGCCGATCACGCCGGCGTAGCGCTTCTCACGCAGCCAGCGGACGACGTTGGCGTAATTGATCTCGCCGGTGCCCGGTTCGTTGCGGCCGGGATTGTCGCCGAACTGGACGTAGCCGATCTCGTCCCAGCAGGTGGCGAGCGAGTTGATCAGGTTCCCCGACTGAATCTGCTCGTGATAGCAGTCGGCCAGGATCTTGATCCCCGGATTGTTCACCCCGCGCGCCACGGCATAGCCGGCCGACCAGCTCTGCATGTAGACGTGCGGATGGTTCACCCGCGTATTGAGTGGCTCCATCACCAGCACCAGCCCGTGCGGCGCGACGATGTCGCCGGCACGCCGCATCAGGTCGATCACGCGCGCGGTCTGGATCTCCACCGGCACGCGCGCGTCGAGGAAGCCGGTGACGACGGTGGCACGCCGCGTGTTGAGGCGCTTGGCCACCTCGATCGAGGCGCGCACGTCGGCGAGGAAGGCCTCGCGCTCGGCGCCGTCGTCGCTGCCAAAGATCGGGCGGAACTCGGACCAGCGCGGCATGCTCGCGACGAACACGCCCATCGCCATGCCGCGCTGCTGCAGCGCCCTGGCCATCGCCTCCTGCTCCGCGACCGGCCGGGCCCGCGCCTCATTGTCCTCCCAGGCGCGGAAGCCCTGGTCGGCGGCGAAGGCGATCTGATCGAGCAATCCGCCGCGGCTCTTGAAACTGCCCTCGTGCGGCGCGAAGCCGAGCGAGAAACGCGCCGCGTTGGACGTCGCACCGCGCTGCGCCGCGGCCGCGGACGCCGCCAGCGGCAGCGCCGCCCCGACGGCGATCAGCGAGCGGCGCGTCGGCGTCACGCGGCGTCGCCGCGCGCGAGCGTGGCACCGCGCGCGCGCCGCTCGGACAGCCAGATGCCGCCGAACACGAACAGCAGCACCACCGGGAACAGCGCCAGCTTGGCGAAGGACTGCGACGCCGCCGTATCCTCGACCTGGCGCAGCGCCGCGCCGGTCAGCTGCTTGAACGCCTCGGGTCCGCCGGCGAGCGCCACCTTGGCCTCGTCGAACATCCCGCCCAGCAGCGGCAGCACGAAGAAGCTGGCGAGCGCGCCCGCCGAGCCGACCAGCCCGATCGCCCAGGCGCCGCCGCGCGGGTAGCGCTCGGCGACCGAGGCCAGCATCGTCGGCCACATCGCGCACACGCCCAGGCCCCACACGGTCGAGGCGAGGATCGCCGCGACCGGCGACTGCGCCAGCGACAGCAGGAACAGGCCGATGCCCGCGAGCAGGCTCGAGATCCACAGCAGCCCGGGGTTGGAGAGGCGGTTCGCCAGACGCCCCGCGAAGTGGCGAAACACGAACATCAAAGCGCTGACATAGACCAGCAGCAGGATACCGCGCATGCCGACGCGATTGGTGAGCGCGACGTCGAGCCACTGGCCGGGCGCGAGCTCGGACGAGGCGGTGAGGAACATCGCGCCGAACCAGACGAAGAAGCTCGGCCGGCGGAACACCTCGCCGATCATCTCGCCGAAGCCGGCGCCCTCCACCTCGGCCGGCGGCGCCGGGAAGGTAGTGGTGGCCGCGATCACGACCACACCGACCGCGGGCACCAAGACGGTGCCCATGATCACCTGCCACGGCAGCACGTTCGCCAGGAACACGCCCGCCAGGCCGCCAATGATGAGCCCGCCCGGATACCAGGCGTGGAGTACGTTGAGCCGGTGCGTCGTCTCGTCCGGATAGAGCCGCGCGGTCAGCGGGTTGATCGACGCCTCGGCGAGGCCCCAGCCGATCCCGCTCAGCAGCATGCCGAACCAGACGAGATTGTAGACCGCCATGCCGGTGGCGAGATGCCCCGCACCGACGATCAGCCCCGTGCCGATCAGGAAGCACACGCCGCAGCCGATCAGCACGCGCTTGGCGCCGATCTTGTCGAGCAGCGCGCTGACGACGAACACCGTGATGGCGAAGCCGAGGAAAGCGGAACCCAGCGCCGCGCCGATCAGTTCACCCGCCTGAACCGGTGCGATGGGATCGATCCACTCCGCCTTGAGGCTGCTCGCGACCGCGGCGCGCAACGAGGCGCTGATCGCGGCGGTGGCCAGCGCCAGCACGCCGAGCCAAAATAATCGGCTGCGGTTCACTCCTGCCTGATCCACTCGGTCCTCTCCCTTTTCTCTGTGTCGTTATCGTAGCCGGTACGGGATCAGCCGAGGCCGAGCAGGCGGCGGTTGGCGCTGGGATCGCTGCCACCGGCGAAATCGTCGAAGGCATGTTCGGGTCGCCGGATCATGTGCGCGGCGATGAACGGGGCGCCCTCGCGCGCGCCGTCCTGCGGATGCTTGAGCGCGCACTCCCACTCCAGCACCGCCCAGCCCGCATAATCATACTGGGTCAGCTTCGAGAAAATGCCGCCGAAATCCACCTGCCCGTCGCCGAGCGAACGGAAGCGGCCGGGACGATCGACCCAATCCGAATAGCTGCCGTACACGCCCGCACGCCCGGTCGGGTTGAGCTCCGCGTCCTTGACGTGGAACATCTTGATTCGCTCGTGATAGATGTCGATGAACTGGAGATAGTCCATCGCCTGCAGCACCATATGGCTGGGATCGTAGAGGATGTTGGCGCGCTTGTGGCCGCCGACCTGGTCGAGGAAGCGCTCGAAGGTGACTCCGTCGTGCAGGTCCTCGCCCGGGTGCAGCTCGAAGCAGAGATCGATCCCCTCTTCCTCGAACGCGTCGAGGATGGGGGTCCAGCGGCGGCCCAGCTCGGCGAACGCCTCTTCCACCAGCCCGGCCGGGCGCTGCGGCCAGGGATAGACGAAACCCCAGACGAACGCGCCCGAGAAGGTCGCGTGCGCACTCAACCCGAGGCGTCGGCTCGCCTTCGCGGCGAGGCGGAGGCGCTCGACCGCCCACTTCTGACGCTCGGCTGGCTTGCCGCGCAGCTCGGGCGGAGCGAAGCCGTCGAACAGTTCGTCATAGGCGGGATGAACCGCGACGAGCTGGCCCTGGAGGTGGGTCGACAGCTCGGTGATCTCCACCCCAGCCTCGCGACAGCGGCCGATCAGCTCGTCGGCATAGGTCTGGCTCTCGGCGGCGCGCTCGAGGTCGATGCAGCGTGCGTCCCAGGTCGGGATCTGCACGCCGGCATAGCCCGCGTCCGCCATCCAGCGCGCGGCGCTGTCGAGCGTGTCGAAGGGCGCCTCGCCCATGAACTGGGCGAGGAAGACCCCCGGCCCGCGCATCGCCGGCGCGCCGCTCACTTGAGCGTCTTGAGGTAGGCGATGACGGCGGCGCGCTTCGTCGGGTCGGCCATGCCGATCGGCATGCGCGTGCCCGGCACCTTCTTGCTCGGCGCCGCGATGAACTCGCTCAGCGACTTCTCGTCCCACGTCAGCTTGGACGCCTTGAGGGCGGCGGAATAGTTGAAGCCCGGCGCGGTGCCGGCGGGCCGGCCGACGACGCCGTACAGGTTCGGCCCAATGCGATTGGGACCGCCCTTCTCGACCGTGTGGCAGGCCTTGCACGCGGCGAAGGCCGGCGGCGTAGCGGCCTGCGCCGCCAACGGCGCGGGCATGAGGGCGATCGCCGCGGCGGCGACGACCGGAAGAGCGGCTAGTCCGGCGATCAGCTTCATCGCGACTCTCTCCAATTGGTTGTTTGTCGTATGTTTAGCGCTAAACAAGCGGGGATCAACCCGCTTGGTGACGCTGCGTCACCACGGGACAATGCGACGGGAGAGATGAACGATGGCGCAACGACAAGCACTTCGACTGGCGATGCTGGGTGGCGGCGAGGGTGCCTTCATCGGCGCGGTCCATCGCATGGCGGCGGGCGTCGACGGCGACTGGCGACTGGTCGCGGGCGCGTTCAGCAGCGACGCCGCGCGCAACACGCGTAGCGGCGAGTCGCTCGGGCTCGACCCGGCGCGGGTCTATGCCACGTTCGACGAGCTGCTCGCCGCCGAGCGCGCCTTGCCCGAGGACAAGCGCGTCGAGGCGGTCGCGATCGTGACGCCGAACCATCTCCACGCGCCGATGTCGATCGCAGCGCTCGACGCCGGCTTCCACGTGATGTGCGAGAAGCCGATGTCGCTCAACCTCGAGGAAGCGAAGGCGATCGCCGCCGCGGTGGAGCGCAGTGGCCGCCACTATGCGCTCGCCTTCACCTACAGCGGCTACCCGCTGGTCGAGGAGGCGCGCGCGCGTGTCGAGCGCGGCGACTTCGGCACGATCCGGCTGGTGCAGGTGGAATATTCGCAGGGGTGGCTGGCGCGCGCGATCGACCGCGACGGCAACAAGCAGGCCGAGTGGCGCACCGATCCGGCGCGCGCGGGCCTCGGCGGCTGCCTCGGCGACATCGGCACCCACGCCTTCCAGCTGGCCGAGCATGTCTCCGGGCTGAAGGTGGAGTCGCTCTGTGCGGAGCTGACCACCCACGTGCCGGGCCGTCGCCTCGACGACGACGTGAGCGTGCTGCTGCGCTTCGCCGGCGGCGCGCGCGGCGTGCTCAAGGCCAGCCAGGTCGCGGCCGGCGACGAGAACGGGCTGCGGCTGCGCGTCCACGGTGAACTCGGCGGGCTCGACTGGGCGCAGATGGAGCCCAATACGCTGACGCTGCGCTGGCTCGACAAGCCGGTGGAGGTGCTGCGCACCGGCGGCCCCGCGCTGAGCGAGGGCGCCGCGGCGCGAACGCGCACGCCGGCGGGGCACCCGGAGGGCTATATCGAGGCCTTTGCCAACATCTACCGCGGCTTCGCGGGTGCGATCCGCGGGGCGGCGCCGGCGATGTGGTATCCCGGCGTGGAGGACGGCGTGCGCACCATGGCCTTCGTCGAGGCAGTGGTCGGCAACGCCCAGTCGGACGTCAAATGGAGCGCGCTGGGGTAAGCGCGACGGCGCGGCGGGCGCGTTCCCGCCGCGCCGGTCGGCTCACGGCTTGGCCGGCGGCTCGGCGCCGAGCGACTTGTTCTCCTTGGCCGCTGGGTCGACCGAGGGTGCGCCCGAGGCCGGCGTGCCGGTGTTCGACAGATCGGCGGTGTCGCCCTTCGCGCTCTCGGTGACGTTGGCGACCGCTTGGTCACCTGCGGCCGGCGCGGCGCCGGCCGCGGGGGCGGCGGGCAGCGGCAGGTTCGAGCCCTGCTGGTTGAGATAGGCGATGACGTTGGCGCGGTCCTGCGGGTTGCCCAGGCCGGCGAAGGTCATCTTGGTGCCGTTAGCGAACTTACGCGGGCTGGTGAGCCACGCGTTCATCTTGTCGAAGTCCCAGGTGCCGCCGACCGACTTGAGTGCGTCGGAGAAAGCGAAGCCGCCTTTCCCCTGCGCGATCCCCTCGCCCAGCGTCGCGTACAGATTCGGGCCGATGCCGTTGGCGCCACCCTGGTTGATCGTGTGGCAGGCAGCGCACTTCTTGAACACCTCGGCGCCCTTGGCCGGATCGGCGCTGCCGAGCAGCGACGCGATCGGCACCTCGGCCGCGGCGCCGCCGCCGCCGGCCTCCTCGACACCCTCGATCGCATAGCCCATCTTCTCCGGGCGCTCGCCGTGGAAGACCTGGCTGCCGACGATCGACAGCCCCAGCGCGACTCCGGCACCCGCCAAGACCCAGCCGAAAATCGTGTTGCTACGATCGTCCATGTCGCCCGTGTGCCCCTCTCTAATTAGGTCGATCCATAGAAAAGCCGCCACCGCACCGCAAGCGCTTGAGCGGCGCGCCCCGCTCTTCTACGCGCCGAAGCCGAGATGGACAGCTACGCCGCCCCCGCTTTGCCGATCGTCGAACGCCTGACGGAGGCCGCCGCGCGCGCGCCCGAGAAGGCCGTCGCCTTCCAGGGCGCGCCCGGCGCCAACAGCCATGTCGCGGTGAGCGAGGCCTTCCCGGAGGCGCTACCGCTACCCTGTTTCAGCTTCGACGACGCGCTCGACGCGGTGAAGCACGGCCGCGCCGCGCGCGCACTGATCCCGATCGAGAATTCGCTGCACGGGCGCGTCGCCGACATCCACTTCCTGCTGCCCGAGTCCGGCCTGGTGATCATCGGCGAGCATTTCCTGCCGATCCGCCACGCGCTGATCGGCCTCGGCCCGCGCGACGCGGTGACCAGCGCGATGAGCCATCCCCAGGCGCTCGGCCAGTGCCGCCACTGGCTCAAGGCGCACAACATCGCGCCGGTTAGCTATCCCGACACCGCCGGTGCCGCCGCGGTGGTGGCCGAGCTGCGCGACGCCAGCGTCGCCGCGCTCGCCCCGCCCGGTGCCGCGGCTATCTACGGGCTCGAGCTGCTCGCCACCGACATCGCCGACGCCGACCACAACATGACTCGCTTCGTCACGCTGGCGCGCGACGGCGTGGCGCCCGAGGGCGAGGGGCCGTGGATGACGACCTTCATCTTCGCGGTGAAGAACGTGCCCGCCGCGCTGTACAAGGCGATGGGAGGCTTCGCCACCAACGGCGTCAACATGACCAAGCTGGAGAGCTACCAGCGCGGCGGCAGCTTCGCGGCGACCGAATTCTACGCCGACGTCGAGGGCCGCCCCGGCGATCCCGGCTTCGATCGCGCGATGGCCGAGCTGGGTTTTCACGCCAAGCATCTGCGCGTGCTGGGTTCCTACCGCCAGGCGCGCAAACGCGGCTGATCGCCCCCCTTGCGCGCGTCGCGCCCGCTCCTATCGTGCGGCGCGACCAACATGGGTGGGGACCGACGCGTGATGAAGACCTTGCTGCTGGCCGGCGCCGCGCTCACCGCCGTCGCGGCATCGCCCGCCTGGGCGCAGGCCGCACCCCAGCCGCCGCGCGCGGCGAAGAAGCCCCATCAGGTCACCTCGCCCAACGGAACGCGCGAGGACGATTACTACTGGCTGCGCGACGACACGCGCAAGAACCCCGAGATGCTCGCCTATCTCGCCGCGGAGAACGCCTACGCGGACGCGACGCTGGCATCGCTCAAGCCGCTACAGGACAGACTCTACGCCGAGACGATCAGCCACATCAAACAGGACGACAGCAGCGTCCCCTATCGCGAGCGCGGCTATTATTATCAGACCCGCTTCACGCCGGGTGCAGACTATCCGGTCATCGAGCGCCGCAAGGGGGCGCCCGACGCCCCCGCCGAAGTGATGTTCGATCAGCCCGCGATGGCGAAGGGGCATAGTTTCTTCGCGCTGAGCGACTGGTCCGTCAGCCAGGACAACCGGCGGGTGGCCTATGCCGAGGACATCGTCGGCCGGCGGCAATATGTGCTCAAGGTCAAGGACCTCTCCACCGGACGGCTGCTGCCGGACACGATCACCAACGTCGAGCCCAACCTCGTCTGGGCCGACGACAACCGCACGCTCTTCTACATCGCCAAGGATCCGGTGACGCTGCGCGGCTATCGCGTGATGGCGCACGTGCTCGGCACGCCGGTCAGCGCCGACCGCCTCGTCTACGAGGAGAAGGACGACACCTTCCAGATGGGGATCAGCCGCACCAGCGACGATCGCTTCCTCTGCATCGGCGTGTCCGCCACGGTGAGCGACGAGCAGCGCTGCGCCCCCGCGGCGGCGCCGACCCGCTTCACGCTGGTGGCGCCGCGCGCGCGCGAGTTCCGCTACGGCGCGGATCACATGGGGGACCACTGGATCATCCGCACCAATCGCGACGCGCGCAACTACAAGCTCGTCACCGTTGCCGACCGCGAGTTGGCGCGCGGCGTGGCGGCGTGGCGCGACCTGACGCCGGCGAGCGACAGCGTCTTCATCGAGGACTTCAAGCCGTTTCGCGGCTTCATCGCGCTCGACCAGCGCGAGGGCGGCAACCGCATGATCCGGCTGCTGACCGACGGCCGCTCTGCCCCGGTGAAGGCCGACGAGCCAGCCTATCAGATGGAGCTGGCGGTCAACGCCGAGCCCGACACCGATTGGGTGCGCTACACCTACGCCTCGCTGGTGACGCCCACGACCACCTATGAGGTTAACGCGAGGACGGGCGAGCGCCGCGTGCTCAAGGTCGCGCCGGTGCCCGGCTACGACCCGTCCAACTACGTCACCGAGCGGGTCTGGGCGACCGCGCGCGACGGCACCAAGGTCCCGGTCTCGGTGGTGTACCGCAGGGGCGTGAAGCGCGACGGCAGCGCGCCGCTGTTCCAATATGCCTATGGCAGCTACGGCGTATCGATGGACCCGGCGGTCGACCCGGCGCGGATCGCGATGCTCGACCGTGGCGTGGTGTACGCGCTGGCGCATATCCGCGGCGGGCAGGAGATGGGCCGCGGCTGGTATGACGACGGCCACCTGCTGCGTAAGAAGAATAGCTTCACCGACTTCGTCGACGTGACGCGCTATTTGGTCGCGCAGAAATATGCCGCGCCGGGCCGGGTGGCGGCGATGGGTGGCAGCGCGGGTGGGCTGCTGATGGGTGCGGTCGCGAATATGGCGCCGAAAGACTACGCGCTGATCATCGCGCAGGTGCCGTTCGTCGACGTGGTGACGACGATGCTCGACGCATCGATCCCGCTGACCACGTTCGAATATGACGAATGGGGCAATCCGGCGCAGAAGCCTTATTACGACTATATGCTGAGCTATTCGCCGTACGACAATGTCGCGGCCAGGGCCTATCCGGCGATGTACGTCAGCACCGGACTGTGGGACAGCCAGGTGCAATATTACGAGCCGACCAAATGGGTGGCGCGGCTGCGCGAGCTGAAGACCGGCGACGCGCCGCTGGTGTACCGCGTCAACATGGAGGCGGGGCACGGCGGCAAGTCGGGTCGATTCGAGCGCTATCGCCAGGGCGCGGAGTGGCAGGCGTTCGCGTTGCAGCGGTTGAAGGTGGCGGAATAAGGTCGGGGCCGCGCCCCTGCTTTGTCGGAGCGGCCCGGCCTGGTTGTTCCTACTCCGCCCATGCCCGCAACAGCGTATGCGCGATCGCATAGGGGGGCGGCGCGACGAAGCGTCCTCCCTCGCCCGCGAGCGCCGCGCGTACCTCGTCGCGCGTGACCCACATCGCGTCCTCCAGCTCGTTGGCGTCGAGCGTGATCCTCTCGTCGGCGGCCTGCGCGACGCAGGCGATCATCAGCTGCGACGGGAACGGCCAAGGCTGGCTCGCGACGTAGCGCACCTCCGTCACCCGCACCCCCGATTCCTCCGCGATCTCGCGCGCCACCGCCTCCTCGATCGACTCGCCCGGCTCGAGGAAACCCGCCAGCGCCGAGTAGCGCCCCGCGGGCCAAGTCGGTTGCCGCCCGACCAGCGCGCGCCCGTCATGCTCCGCCAGCATGATCACCACCGGATCGACGCGCGGGAAATGCTCCGCCGAGCAGCTCGGGCAGCGCCGCCCCCAGCCCGCGCGGAACAGGCCGGTCGCGCTGCCGCAATTGGCGCAGAAGCGGTGGCGCGCGTGCCAGTCGAGCAACGAGCGCGCCGCCGCGAAGGTCGCCGCCTCACCCGCGCGCAGCTGGTCGAGCAGGCCGAAGAGTCGGGGCGAGCGGAACGGCGGCGGCGCTCCCGCACCGGGCACGATCGCGGCGAAGCGCGGCGCCCCCCCGTCGAGCCCGAGAAGCACCAGCTCGGCCTCCGCCGGCGCGGCGGACAGCGGCGCCCAGGCCAGCGCCCCGCCCTCGCCCACCACCGGCTCGAATGATTCGAGCACCAGCAGCCGCGCCGCCGGGTCCCTCACCGCCTCGGCGAGGCCTTCGGCATCGTGGCGCAGCGCGTCGGCACGATCGAGCGTGCCGCCGGTGAAGCCGGTCACGATCACCGCGGCACGCCGGGGTGGAGCCGGGCCGCGTCGCGCGCCAGCGCCGCGAACGTCTCCTTGGCGAGCGGGTAGCGCTCGCCCGGAAAGTAGTTGACCATGATCGTCCCCCTGAACCGCCGTGCCGGGTCGACGATCGCCACCGTCCCCGCCGCGCCGCCCCAGCCATAGCTGCCCTTCGACGCGCCGCCGGCCTCGTCGGCGAGATAGACCACCCCGCCCGCCCCGAAGCCCTGCGCCACGCCTTCCTTGTTCTTATAGCTGACGCTCGGTGGCAGCAGGTTGGACATCGCCAGCCGCGCGGTCTCGGGCTTCATGATCGTCACGCCGTCGAGCGTGCCCGCGTCCTGGAGCATGTGGAGGAAGCGGTCATAGTCGCGCGCCGACGCCACCAGCCCCGCGCCGCCATAGGGAAAGCTCGGCGGCTGGAGGAACACCGAGCGCGCGGCGGGGTCGAGCGGGATCAGCTGGTCGCCCGCGAAGGCGTAATTGGTGGCGAAGCGCGCGACGTTGCCGGGCGCGACCTGGAAGTCGGTCGAGGTCATGCCGAGCGGATCGAGGATGCGCGCGTGGACGAAGCGCTCGAACTTCTGCCCGGCAACCTTCTCGATCACCGCGGCGAGCACGTCGAGCCCCATCGAATAATGCCAAGTCGTTCCCGGCTCGGCGACCAGCGGCGCCTGCGCCACCCGCTCGGCGAAGGCGATCAGCGAGGCCGGCCGCGTCTTGCGCGCCACCGCCTCGGTCTGTGCATTGGCCGAGAAGGGAACGAGGCCGAGCCGCTCATATTCCTTGAGCAGCGGCCCCTGCGCGTTGATCTGATAGCCGATCCCAGAGCTGTGCGTCATCAGCTCGCGGATCGTGATCGGCGCGCGTGCGGGCCGCGTCTCCAGCGACGTGTCCGGGCTGGTCAGCACCTTCATTTTAGCGAAGCCGGGGAAATATTTGGAAAGCGGGTCGTCGAGCGACAGCTTGCCCTCCTCCACCAGCAGCATCGCCGCCATGCCGGTGATCGGCTTGGTCATCGAGTAGACGCGCCACAGCGAGTCGGGGCCGGCGGCCGGTGCGCCCGGGTCGGTCGTGATCGTGCCCGCGTTGAGGAAGACGGTGGGCAAGTCGCCCAGCCCGAAGGCGCCGACGATGCCGGGCATCTTCCTGTCGCGGACATAGCCGTCGAACAGCGCCTGCGTCGCCGGCAGGAGTTGCGCCCCGGGCAACCCCTGCGGCGTGGTGGCTCCCTGCGCGGGCTGCGCCGTCTGCGAGCGCGGCGCGGGCGCGGGCGCGCGCTGCGCCGAGAGCTGAGTTGCCGCCACCAGCGCGGTGAGCGCCGCCGTACCGAACCACCGGAACACCGTCATGCCTGTCTGCTCCTCGCCAGCGCTGCCGCCTTCGCGAACAAGGTCGGCAGCCCCGCCTCGTCCAGTGTCGCGACCGGCCACCATTCACCCAGGTTGGTCGCGCGCTCGGTGTCGGCGACCGCCACGTCCAGGTCCAGCGTGAAATGCGTGAAGCCGTGCTCGACTCGTCGCTCCAGCACGCGCCACGCCGCCTCCGCTGGCGCGTCGCGCAGACCTGGCGGCGCAAGCTCCCACGGGCCGGTCGGCAGCGCGCGCATGCCGCCGAGCAGCCCCTTGTCGGGGCGGCGCACCAGCAGCACGTGACCGTCGCGCTCGAGCCAGAAGATGGTGCCGTAGCGGTGCGGCCGCACCGCCTTGGGTTTCTTGACCGGGAAGGCCTCGGGCGTGCCCAGCGCGAGCGCGCCACACTGGTCGGCGAGCGGGCAGAGCAGGCAGCGCGGCTTTCGAGAGGTGCACACCGCCGAGCCCAGGTCCATCATCGCCTGCGCATAGTCGCCCGCGCGCTTCTCCGGCGTGATCGTCGCCGCGGCGGCGCGGATCGCGCGCCGTCCGCCCGGCAGCGGCGCGTCTATCGCGAACAGCCGCGCCACCACGCGCTCGACATTGGCATCCACCACCACCGCGCGCCGCCCGAACGCGATCGCCGCGACCGCGGCGGCGGTATAATCGCCGAAGCCGGGCAGCGCGCGCAGCGCTTCCTCGGTGTCGGGCAGCTGGCCGCCGTGCTTAGCCGCGATCGCGCGCGCCGCGGCGAGCAGATTGCGCGCGCGCGCATAGTAACCGAGCCCCGCCCAGGCGGCCATGACATCGGCCTCGTCCGCCGCGGCGAGGTCGGCGAAGCTCGGCCAGCGCGCGACCCACGTCGCGAAACGCGGGCGCACCGTCGCCACCGTAGTCTGCTGCAGCATCACCTCGCTCAGCCACACGCGATAGGGATCGGGCGTCTCGCCCGGCAGCGCGCGCCACGGCAGCGCGCGGCGGTGGCGGTCGTACCAGTGTAGCAAGGGCTTGGCGGCAGTGATCGCGCGCTTGGCGTCCATGCCCCGGCTATGGCATGGGGGCGGGAATGAGCAAGCGCCCTCGCGTCTCCGACCAACCTCCCGAGCGGCAGAACCGGTCGCGCCAGGTGGCCGAGTTGCTGCCCGCGGTAGGCGGCGCGGCGTTCCGGCGCTTCGGCTTCGTCCAGTCCGCGATCGTCTCGCGC
Organism: Sphingomonas citri; assembly: GCF_019429485.1. Classification (GTDB taxonomy): domain Bacteria; phylum Pseudomonadota; class Alphaproteobacteria; order Sphingomonadales; family Sphingomonadaceae; genus Sphingomonas; species Sphingomonas citri. The sequence goes on from NZ_JAHXZN010000001.1 coordinate 1,091,532, forward strand.
TGGCCCGAGATCGTCGGCGAGAAGCTCGCGGCCGCGAGCACGCCCGAGTCGATCCGCTTCCCGGTCGGCAAGAAGCAGGACGGCACACTCACGCTCACCGTCCGCGGCGCGCACGCGCCGATGATGAGCCACCTGACGGTCGAGATCATCGAGCGGGTCAACCGCTTCTTCGGCTATGCCGCGGTGTGCAAGGTCGCGATCCGACATGGCGAGGTGAGCAAGCGCCCCGAGCGCCGCGCCCCGCCGTCGCTCGCCCCCGCCCCCGAGCTGGGCGGCAGCATCAAGACGATCGCCGACCCCGAGCTGAAGGCGGTGCTTGAGGCGCTGGCCTCGGGCGTCGCCGCCAATCCTCCCTCGCTGCCGAAGGTACGATGACCCGCTTCCGCTCGCTCCTGCTGCCGCTCGCCGCGCTCGCGCTCGGCACCGCCGCCGGCGCCGCCGCGCCGCGCCCCTGGACCGCGGTGGCAACCCCGGTGGCGACCGGCAGCTACCTGATCGGCAATCCCAAGGCGCGGGTGAAGCTGGTCGAATACGTCAGCTACACCTGCCCGCACTGCGGCCATTTCGCCGCCGAGTCGCGCGCGACGCTCGGGGCGATGGTGCGCTCGGGCTCGATCAGCGTCGAGGTGCGCAACCAGATCCACGACGGGATCGACCTCGCCGCGGCGACGCTGGCGCGCTGCGCCGGCCCCGCTGCCTTCCCCGCGCTGCACGAGGCGTTCTTCGCCAAGCAGGAGCAATGGTACGAGCGCGCCGCCGAATGGAGCGAGGGCAATCGCGCGCGCATCGCATCCTGGCCGCAGCTCGACCAGCTCAAGGCGGTGGCGCAGGGCGCCGGGCTCGACGCGATCGCCAAACAGGCCGGCGCGCCCGCCGCGGCGATCGACGCCTGTTTCGCCAGCGACGCGCAGGTGAAGCGCGCCATCGCAGCGTCCGAAGCGACCAGCAAGGTGAAGGGCACGCCCGCGTTCGAGATCAACGGCAAGCTGATCGAGAACGTCGGCTGGGCGCAGCTCGAGCCGCAGTTGCGCGCGGCCGGCGCGCGGTGAGGAAAACGATCTTCGATCCTCCCCTGCAAGGGGAGGATCGATCGACGGTCTTATCAACGGAGTGACCGAATGAAGCGTCTCGCATCCCCCCTGCTCTTCGCCGCCGCGGCGCTGCTCGCCGGCTGCGGCAGCGGCGGTGACGGCAACGGCAGCGCCCCCAGCGCGCCCGCCGGCTCGGTCAAGGCGGTCGCCGCACCCGCGGGCTCGGACTGGACCCAGCAGGTCCGCCAGACTCCCGAGGGCGGCTTCGTCATGGGCAACCCCGACGCGCCGCTCAAGCTGGTCGAATATGGCTCGCGCACCTGCCCCACCTGCGGCGCATTCGGCCAGACCGGCATGCGACCGCTCGAGGAGAATTACGTCAAGACCGGCAAGGTCTCGTACGAGTTCCGCGACTTCCTGGTCCACGGCCCGCCCGATTTCGCGGCCTCGCTGCTCGGCCGCTGCGCCGGCGCCGCGCCGTTCTTCCCGATCCTCGAGCAGATGTACATCGACCAGCCCAAGTTCCTCGACGCGCAGATGAAGGCGGCGCAGGATCAGTCGTTCCTCCAGTCGACGCAGAACGCCACGCCGGCGCAGGTCGCAAACGGCTGGGCGGACAAGATGGGCTATGTCGAGTTCGTCAAGCAGCGCGGCATCACCGAGGCGCAGGCGCGCGCCTGCCTCAACGATCCCAAGGCGATCGAGGCGCTGACGAAGATGACGCAGGACGCCACCGAGAAGCAGGACGTGACCGGCACGCCCACCTTCTTCCTCAACGGCCGCAAGCTCGACAACAGCGTCACCTGGCAGGCGATCGAGTCCGCGCTCAAGACGGCGGGCGCGTGACGGCGGCGACGCTGCGCGGCTGACCCCTCGATGCGCATCAAGCGGCTGCGGCTGACCGGCTTCAAGAGCTTCGTCGACCCCGCCGACCTGCGCATCGAGCCGGGGCTGACCGGGGTGGTCGGCCCCAACGGCTGCGGCAAGTCGAACCTGCTCGAGGCGCTGCGCTGGACGATGGGCGAGAACAGCGCCCGGTCGATGCGCGGCGCCGGCATGGAGGACGTGATCTTCGCCGGCACCGCGACGCGGCCGCCGCGCGACTTCGCCGAAGTGTCGCTGCTCGCCGAGATCGACGCGCCCGACGGCGCGCAGGAGCACGAGATCGTCCGCCGGATCGAGCGCGGCGCCGGCTCGGCCTATCGGCTGGACGGGCGCGACGTCCGCGCCAAGGACGTCCAGCTCCTCTTCGCCGACGCCGCGACCGGTGCGCATTCGCCCGCGCTGGTCAGCCAGAACCGCATCGGCGCGGTGATCGCGGCCAAGCCGGGCGAGCGCCGCGCGATGCTGGAGGAGGCCGCCGGGATCGCCGGCCTTCACGTCCGCCGCAAGGACGCGGAGGCGCGGCTGCGCGCCACCGAGGCCAATCTGGCGCGACTCGACGAGCTGATGGCGGACCAGGGCACGCGCATCGCCGCGTTGCGCCGCCAGGCGCGTGCCGCGGAGCGCTACCGCCTGTTGTCCGAGCAGATCCGGCTGGCCGAGGCGCGGATGATCTTCGCGCGCTGGCGCGATGCCGCCGCCGCTGCGACTGCCGCCAAGCAGGAGGCCGACGCCGCCGCGGCGCAGGTCACCGTCGCGACCGAGGCGGAGCAGGCGACCTTGGCCGCGCAGCGCGCCGCCGCCGAGCAGGTCCACGCCGCGCGCGCCGCGGCGCTGACGGCGCGCGACCGTGCCGGCGAGCTCGCGCATCAGCTGACGCGCGCGCGCGAGCAGCGCCACGGCGTCCAGCGTCGGCTGGAGGAGATGGAATCGGCACGCCGGCGCATCGCGGAGGATCGCGCCCGCGAGGACTCGCTCGCGCACGACGCTGCCGCTGCGCTCGATCGGATCGCCGCCGAGGCCGAGACGCTCGATCGTCGCGTTGCCGAGGGCAGCGCCGCCCTGCCCGCGCTCGACACCGCGCTAGCGGAGGCAGAACGTCATGCGCGCGACGTCGAGGTGGCGCTCGCCCAGGCACTCTCGGCCGAGGCGGCGGAGGCGGCCGAGCGCCGCGTCGCCGCAGCGGCCCACGCCGCCGCCGCGGCGCGCCACGAGCGCGCGCGGCGCGAGGCGATGCGGCTGGCCGAGGCGATTGAGGCGCTCGACGACCCCGCCACGCTGGAGGCGGCGCGCGATGACGCGCGCGCGGCGCAGACCGACGCGCAGGGGCGCGTCGCCAAGGCGCGCGCCGCGCTCGACTGGGCCGAGACGAGCGAGACCGCAGCGCGCGAGGAGCGCGATCCCGCGGAAGCGGCGCGCGCCGCCGCGCTGGCGGCGCTGGCCGCGCTCGACGGCGAGGCGTCGGCGCTCGCGCGCGCGGTCGAGCAGAAAGGCGAGAAACTGCTCGACTCGGTCAGCGCCGAGCCCGGCTTCGAGCGCGCGCTAGCCGCCGCGCTGGGCGACGAGCTCGAGACCGCGCTGGCCGACTGGCACGGCTCGCCGCTTGGCGAGGACGATCCCCCGGCCCCAATCGGCACGCTGCCGCTCGCCGCGCGAGTGACTGCGCCGCCGGAACTGGAACGGCGCCTGTCGCAGGTGTTCCTGCTCGAGACCGACTCGGGGCAACCGCTCCGCCCCGGACAGCGGCTGGTGACCCGCGAGGGGCGCGTGCGGCGTTGGGACGGCTATGTCAGCACCAGCGGCGGCGTCGCCGCGGCGGAGCGGCTGGAGCGCCGCAACCGGCTCGCCGCGCTGCAGGCCGAGCGGCCCGCGGCCGAGGCAGCGGTGGAGCGCGCGACGCAGCGGCGCACGCAGATCGACGAGCGCATCGCGCGCGCGCGGGCCGCGGCGCAGTCCTCGCGCGCGCTGCTCTCCCAGGGCGAGACCGACGTCCGCGCGGCGCAACGCGACGAGGATCGCGCCGCCGCGCAGCTCGAGCGGCTTGCCGGGCAACGAGCCGATCTCGCGCAGCGGGCCGAGCGGGTCACCGCCGAGGCCGCCGAGGCCTTCGCCGAGCAGGAGCGCGCCGCCGACACACTCGCCGCCCTCCCCGATGGCGCCGCCGCGGCAGGCGAGACCGCGCGGCTGCGCGGCGAGGCGGAGGCGGCGCGCGCCAAGGTGGCGCTGGCGCGCTCCGATCGCGCCACGCGCGAGCGCGAGTTGACCGACGCGCGCGAGCGCCGCGCCGCGGGGAAGAACGAGGCGCAGGGCTGGCGCACGCGCGCGGGCGAGGCGGCCAAGCGGATCGCCGACATGGACCAGCGCGCCGCCGACCTCGAACGCGAGCTCACTTCGCTCGCGGCGCGCCCCGACGCGCTCGCGGCCGAGATCGCCGCGCTCGACCGCGAGGTGACCGCCGCGCGCGCCGCCGCCGACTCGACCCAGGCCGAGGAGCGCGCCGCCGAGGCCGCGCTGCGCGACGCCGACACCGCGCACGCGCGCGCCGCCGAGGCACTCGCCACCGCGCGCGAGGCGCGCGCCGGCGCCACCGCGCGCGCCGAGAACCACGAGCTGCGTCGCGTCGAGATGGGGCGCGTCTCGGGCGAGCGGTTCGAATGCCCCGCGCCGGTGCTGCCCGAGAAGATCGGCTTCGGCTCGGCCGAGGTCGGCTCGCCCCAGGACGAGTCGAGCGCGCACGAGCGGCTGACGCTCGATCGCGAGCGGCTCGGCCCGGTCAACCTCGTCGCCGAGCGCGAGCTGGAGGAGCTGGAGACGAGCGGCGCCGCCACCGCCGCCGAGCGCGAGGAACTGGGCCAGGCGGTCAACCGGCTGCGCGGCTCGATCGGCACGCTCAACCGCGAGGGACGGCAGCGGCTGCTCGCTGCCTTCGAGGCGGTCAACGGCCATTTTCGGCGGCTGTTCACCACCTTGTTCAACGGTGGCCAGGCGCATCTCGCGCTGGTCGACTCGGACGATCCGCTCGAGGCCGGGCTGGAGATCATGGCGCAGCCGCCGGGCAAAAGGCTCCAGTCGCTCACGCTGCTGTCGGGTGGCGAGCAGGCGTTGACCGCGGTGGCGCTGATCTTCGGCCTGTTCCTGACCAACCCGGCGCCGATCTGCGTGCTCGACGAGGTCGACGCGCCGCTCGACGACGCCAATATCGAACGCTTCTGCGACCTGCTCGAGCAGATGAGCCGCGAGACCGACACGCGCTACCTGATCGTCACGCACAATGCGGTGACGATGAGCCGGATGCATCGGCTGTTCGGCGTGACGATGGTGGAACGCGGGGTGAGCCGATTGGTGTCGGTCGACCTCCAGGCGGCGGAGCTGCTCGCGGCGGAGTGAGCGGCAAGCACACGTGCGTCCTCTCACTTGCCGGCGCCATCCTGAACTTGTTTCAGGATCTACCGGGCAGCGTATGCCTCACGCGGCGGGGTGTGCGGTACCGTGGATCCTGAAACGAGTTCAGGACGACGCTGGTGAGAGAAGGCGCCCTCTTCGCCTTATCCGCAGGCGCCGACCAGCGCCTCCACCTCGCGCCCCACCGGCGTCGCCGCGCGGCGCGTCAGCAGCCGCCGCAGCGGGTAGAGCACCGCCGCCGCGCGCACCGACAGCGTCAGCACCACCGCGACCGCTGCGAGCGAGGCGCACACCAACAGCCGCACCCAGCGCTCGCCATCGATCGCAGTGCCGGCGCGCATTAGTGCCACGACGATCAACGCCGCACCCAGCCCGCGCAGCCAGCGCCGCTGTGCCGGCGACGTAGCGCCCGCGTCGCGGTGGAAGCGGTGGGACGCTGCCGCGAGCAGCACGAACGCCAGCGCACACAGCATGAAACCCTCACACATGCGCAAACTCTCCCACCTTCCTGCGTGTCTTCACCTGCCGCTCGCGCCCAGCGCTCCACGCTGCTGCCGCGAGCGAAGCAGCGATCGCGAGCATCGCCACGTCGAAGCCCACGAACAGCCCATCCCCGGCGCGAAGCGAGGCGAAGAAGCCGCGCTCGGTCGTGGCCGCGTTGACGAAGGGGATCGCACCGAAGAGCAGGGCCCCGAGCGCGAACAGCTCGCACCACGCGCGCTTCGCCGGACGCGCCAGCTGAAGTAGCGCGGCACCGCCCCAGGCATAGAACATCGTCGCCACCTCGGCGTCGGCGCGCCCGACCGCCGCGGCCGGGATCAGCCGGTTGGCGAGCAGATAGCTGGCCATGCCGATCGGCAGCGCGGCGATCGCGGCGATGTTAAGCCGCTCGACCAGCCGCAATCCGACGAACGGCGCGGCGTTCGGCCGGCGTCGCGCCGCGGTCCAGAGCAGCAGCCCGGTGCCCACCATGGCCGCGCCGGTGAGCCCGAGCGCGAACAGCAGCCAGCGCAGCGCCGGCGCGGCGAACTGCGCGGTGTGCAGCCCCAACATCACCCCGGCGGTGGAGAGCGCCGGCCCGGCGCCGACGTCCGCCGCGGTCACGCGCCCGGTCGAGCCCGAATAGGTCACCGTGCCGCCGCGCGCGTTGAGACCGCTCGCCCCGCCCGACGCCACCGCCACCGTCGCCGCGGCGTCACCGGGGAAGCGGATCACCACGCGCTGCGCGTGCTGGCCGAGGCGCCGCTCGGCGTCCGCGATCAGCGGCGCCACCGCCACCAGCGGCGCGGCGCGACCGCTCGCCTTGTCGTCGAAGACATAGCCATAAGCCTCTTTGCCGAAGTCCGCGGGCTGCTGGTAATTGGCGACGATCGGCCAGGGCATGTACATCAGCACCAGCGTCATCAGCCCGGTGTAGGTTATCACCGCGTGATACGGCAGCGCGAGCACCGCCGAGACGTTGTGCGCGTCGAGCCAGCTGCGCTGCCCCTTGTTCCAGCGGAGCGTGAAGAAGTCGGCGAAGATGCGCTTGTGCGTCACCACGCCGGACACGATCGCGCCCAGCATGAACATCGCGCACAGCCCCGCGAGCCAGCGCCCCCAGGGATGCGGCAGCTGGAGCTGGAAGTGGAAACGATAGAAATGCTCGCCGCCGCGAGTCTCCCGCGCGTGGATCGGCTCGCCGCTGCGCGGGTCGAGCTCCAGCTCGGGCGGGCGCGGGCGCTTGGCGGGCTTCGCGTCCGCACCGGGGATGGCGAACACGCGCGTGACCGCGGTGCGGTCGTCGGGCAGATAGATGTACCATTGCTCGTCGCCGACACCGACACGCGACAGGTAGCTCACCGCGGACTGCGCCGCCGCCGCTGCGCCCACCCGATTGGCGGGCTGCTCGGGCTGCATCCACTGCGTGATCTCAGGGCGGAAATAACTCGCGGTGCCGGTGAGGAACATGGCGAACAGGATCCAGCCGGCGAGCAGGCCGAGCCAGCCGTGTATCCACGCCATCGACTGCCGCAGCGAGCGGGTCACGCGCGCGCGCCGATCAGCCAGACCGCGCCGCCCGCGAGCGCGGCGACGCCCCATACCAGCGCGGCCACGCGGACGAGCTTGGGCTCGTGGAAGCACCACAGGCCGATAACCGCATAGACCAGGAAGCTGGTGATCATGCCCCAGGCGGTCGCCTCGGCGCGCGACACGGGCAGCAACCGCGACACCAGGCTCACCAGCCCCGCGGTCGCGGCATAGCCGCCGAGCAGCGCGGTAGTGCAGCGCGCGAGCATGGCGAGCGCGGCGGGGCGGATCAGCACCCGGCGTCGCGGCATCTCCCCTCGCTGCATCAGCATCTGACCTTTCCCCTTGCCCCGTCGCTCGATCACTTATAGCGGCCTTTGCGAGTCACTAGCAATAGCGAAATAAGGGGTCGATATGAACAACAAGCGCGCTGTCTGGCTACTCGCGTCGATCATCGCGGCGGGGATCGCGCTGGCCGCCGCGCCCGCTGCGGCGCGGCCGTTCGCCGGCCTCACCGACGCCGATTCGCTCGTGCCCGTCGACGCCCCCGCCCCCGCGGACGACTCGGGCGACCGCGACGACATCCTCGTCACCGGCGAGCGTGAGCGCCGCGACGGGCGTAGCGGTGCCAAGACCGACACCCCGCTGATCGCGCTGCCGCAGACCGTCACCGTGATCGACGAGGACGAGCTCACGCGCCGCAACGCGCTGTCGATCAACCAGGCGCTCGGCTATGTCGCGGGCGTCGCCCCCAACCAGCGCGGCAATGTGGCGACCCGCTACGACCAGCTCTTCCTGCGCGGCTTCACCCCCGGCGTCTTCATGGACGGCATGCGCCAGCAGGGCGGCGTCTACTCGAGCCCGCAGACCGACTTCCACCTCGTCGAGTCGGTCGACGTCATCAAGGGCCCCGCCTCGGTGCTCTACGGCAGCGGCACCCCCGGCGGGCTGATCAACCTGACGAGCAAGCTCCCCTATGCCGAGGCAGGCGGACGGATCGAGCTGGCCGGCGGCAATTTCGACCTGCTGCGCTCGGCGATCGACCTCAACCAGCCGCTCGACCGCGACGGCCGCTGGCAGTTCCGCGTGATCGCCGGCGGCGAGCGGAGCGACGGCTTCCTCCGCCACACCCGCAACCGGCGCTACTACGCGCGCCCGATGCTGACCTTCGCGCCCGACGATCGGACCAGCGTGACGCTGATCCTGAGCTACCAGCGCGACCCCGAGGCCTCGTCGTACAGCGGCGTGCCAGCGTACGGCTCGGCGCTGCCCAATCCCTTCGGCACGCTGCCGGTCGACCTCAACGTCTCCGAACCCGGCTACGAAGCGTTCGACCGCAAGCAGAAGTCGGCGACGCTGCTGTTCCGCCACCGCCTGTCGGACGCGCTGACCTGGACCACCAACGCGCGCTACTATGACGTCGACCTTCACTACCGCCAGATCTACCTCTCGGCGTTCCGCACCGCCGGCACCGGCGCGGCACGCGCCACCGACTTCTCGACGATCGTGCGCGGCGGCGGGGGTTCGGACGAGCGCTTCCGCACCACCACGCTCGACAACCGGCTCGCCGCCGAGCTCGCCACCGGGCCGGTGCGCCATGTCGTGCTCGCTGGACTCGATTACGCGCACAACGAGGGCCGCAACGACCAGGGTTTCCTCACCGGCGAGACCAGCGATCCCGCCACCAGCATCAGCGACTTCAACCTGTTCGCGCCGCGTTACGGCGGCACCCTGCCCAGCTTCGCACTGACGCAGACGCGCAACTTCCGCCGCATCGACCAGACCGGCGCCTATGTGCAGGATCAGATGACACTCGGCGGGCTCAACCTGATCGCGAGCGGGCGGTGGGATTGGTACGATCAGCTCACGCGCAACCGCACCAGCGGCGCGGTGACGCGCTCGTCGCAGACCGCCTTCACCGCGCGGCTCGGCGCGCTGTACGAGACCGAGTGGGGCATGGCGCCCTTTGCCAGCTATGCCGAGAGCTTCGAGCCGCAGACCGGCGCCACCTTCGAGGGCATCGCGTTCGTGCCGGTGACCGGGCGGCAGTATGAGGCCGGGCTCAAGTTCCAGCCGCGCGGCACCGAGGCGCTGTTCACCCTCTCCGTCTTCGACCTGCGCCGGCAGAACGTGCCCGTCGCCGACCCGTCTCGCCCCAATTTCCAGATCCAGGTCGGCGAGGTGAAGGTGCGCGGCATCGAGCTCGACGGTCGCGGGGAGGTCGCGCCCGGCGTCTCCGTCGTGGTGGCGGGGAGCTACACCGACCCGCTCGTCACCAGCGGCACCGTCGCGGTCGGCAGCGGGGGCCAGCTCGCCGGCGTCACCGGCACGCGCCCGCTGGGCGTGCCGCGGTGGAGCGCGTCGAGCTTCCTCTCCTGGGATCTGGGCGACTCGGTCGCCGGGGCGCTGGGCGGCGTGTCGGTCGGCGGCGGCGTGCGCTACGTCGGCGAGTCGGACGGCACCGCCAGCTATGTCCGGAACAACGCCACGATCGTCGAGCGCTTCGACTCGCCCGGCTATGTGCTGGCGGACGCGCTGCTCGGTTACGACTTCGGCGCACTCGATCGGCGGTGGGACGGGCTGAGCCTGAGCGTCAATGCCAGCAACCTGTTCGACACGCGCCATATCGCCAGCTGTTTCTTCAACAACAGCTGTTACTATGGTGCGTCCCGGACGGTGATGGGAACACTTCGCTACGCCTGGTGAGGCCGTCGTAGTTATAGCGTCATTAACCAAAATCGGCGATGGTGCGCGTATCCCGTGGAGCGCGACGAATGACCGATCCTGCCGCCGATAGTCCGATGCGCCGCGCCGTGGCGCTGTGCCGCCGCCATGTCGCGGCGGCCTTCGGATTCAGTGCCCTGGTCAACGTGCTCTACATCGCGCCGACCTTGTACATGCTCCAGGTCTACGATCGGGTTGTGCCGACGCAGGGGCAGCTCACCCTGTTGTTCCTGACGCTGGTGCTGCTCTTCGCGCTGGTCACGCTGTCGCTGCTCGACCGCGTGCGCACGCGGCTGCTGGTGCGCGCGGGCGTGCAGCTCGACGCCGCGCTCGCGCCGGCGCTGCTCGACTCGACGCTGGGCCGCCCCGACCTGCCGATGGCGCGCCAGGCGCTGCGCGAGTTCGATACGTTGCGCCAGACGCTGAGCGGCGCGGGCGTGCTCGCGCTGTTCGACGCGCCCTGGACGCCGATCTACATCTTCGTCTGCTTCCTCGTTCACCCAGCGATCGGCGCGGTGGCGCTGGTCGGCGGCACGATCCTGCCCGTGCTCGCGTGGCGCAACGAGCGCGCGACCCGCACCGCGCTCGAGCGCGCCCAGGTCGCCGCCGCCAGCAGCTACGCCAGCCAGGAAGCGATGCTCGGCGGCGCCGAGGCGGTGCGCGCGCTCGGCATGCGCCGCGCGATGGTGGCGCGCCAGCTGCGGCTGCGCGAGGCGATGCTGGCGCAGCAGACCGCGGCGGGCTTCACCGGCGGCAATTACCTCACCGCGACCAAGTTCGTGCGGCTCGCCCTGCAGAGCCTGGCGCTCGGGCTGGGCGCGCTGCTGGCGATCGACAATCAGATCTCGGCGGGGGCGATCTTCGCTTCCTCCTTCCTGATCGCGCGCGCGCTCGCGCCGATCGAGCAGCTGATCGGCGGGTGGAAGGGGATCGCCCAGGCGTTCGGCAGCTACCGCCGGCTTGACAAGCTGCTGATCGAGACGCAGCACGCCGCGCCTGCCACCCAGCTGCCCGCCCCGCGCGGCGCGATCGCGCTGGAAGGTGTGACGTTGCTCAACGACACGCGCGACGGCACGATCGTCTCCGACGTGACGCTCCAGATCGCGCCGGGCGAGGTGGTGGCGATGATTGGGCCCAGCGGCGCGGGAAAGTCGACACTGGCGCGGATCATCGCCGGCGCGGTCCGCCCCGATCGCGGCCGCGTGCGGATCGACGGCGCCGATCTCGGCGACTGGGACCCGGAGCGGCTCGCCGCGCACGTCGGCTACCTGCCGCAGGAACCGACGCTGTTCGCGGGCACGATCAAAGAGAATATCGCGCGCTTCCGCGGTGAGCTGGGCGAGGACAGCGCCGCGCTCGACGCCGCCGCCATCGCCGCGACCGAGCGCGCCCGCGCGCGCGAGCTGGTGCAGCGGCTGCCGAGCGGCTTCGATCACCAGCTCAAGCCCGGCGGGCGCGGCCTCTCCGCCGGCCAGTCGCAGCGGGTCGCGCTGGCACGCGCGATGTACGGCGACCCGGCGCTGCTGGTACTCGACGAGCCCAACGCGCATCTCGACTCGGAAGGCGACGCCGCGCTGCTCGCCGCGATCGATCACTACAAGCGCGCCGGCCATACCATCCTGGTGGTCAGCCATAAGCTCGGCATCCTGCCGGTGGTCGACAAGCTGCTGCTGATGCGGGGCGGCCGGGCCGAGCTCTTCGGCCCGCGCGACGAGGTGCTCCAGCGCATCGCACCGCCCAAGCTGCGCACCGTCCCCGCCGGCGGGACCGCGCCCGCACCTGCCCCCGCCGCCGACCTCCCCACTCCCGCCGCGAGCGCCTGACATGGCCAGCCTGCCGATCACCGACACCGTCCACCTGCCCGCCGACCCGCGCCGCGACATCCGCGCCGGGATCGTCGTCGCGACCTTGTTCTTCGTGCTCTTCCTCGGCTGGGCCGCCTTCGCGCGGCTCGACGCCGCCGCTTACGCCGAGGGCGTGCTCCAGGTCTCGGGCCAGCGCCAGACGGTGCAGCACCGCGACGGCGGCGTGGTGCAGGCCATCCTCGTCCGCGAGGGCGAGCGCGTCCGGCGCGGGCAGCTGCTGATCCGGCTCGCCTCGCCCGAGGTGCGCGCCACCGAGCGCGCACTCGCCTCTCAGGCAATTCGGTTGCTGGCGCAGCGCGCGCGGCTCCAGGCCGAGCAGCTCGGCCAGGGGCAGATCGCGACCCCGGTCGAGTTCGCGTCGATGCCCGAGGAGGACAAGCCCGAGATCGCGCTGGCGATGCGGCTCCAGCAGACCGAGCTGCGCGCGCGCACCGCGACGCTCGCCGCGCAGCGCGACGCGCTCGGCCAGCGCGGCGCCCAGTCGCGCGAGCAGGGCCGCGGCTACGGCGAGCAGGTCGTCTCGGCGCAGGAGCAGCTGCGGCTGCTCGACGCGCAGCTCGACGCGCTGCGGCCCGTCGCCGCCAAGGGCTTCGTCTCGCAGACCCGCCTGCGCGAGCTGGAGCGGATGCGGGCCGAGCTGCAGGGCCAACGCGGCCAATATGCCGCCAGCGTGGCGCAGACGCGCGAGGCCGCGCGTGAGAGCCAGATCGAGCGGCTCGAGGCCGAACGCACCTTCAGCGAGCGCACCGCCGCCGACCTGCGGGACGTCGAGACCAAGCTGGGCGATGTGCTGCCCAAGCTGGGCGCGGCGCGCGACCAGCTGGCGCGGACCGAGATCCGCTCGCCCGCGACCGGCGCGGTGGTGGGGCTGACGGTGTTCACCCTCGGCGGCGTGATCGCGCCGGGGCAGAAGCTGATGGACGTGGTGCCCGAGCGGACGCCGCTGCGCATCCAGGCGCGCATCTCGCCCGACGACGCCGACGACCTCAATGTCGGCCAGAGGACGCTCGTGAAATTCCCCAGCCTGCACGAGCGCGACCTGCCCGAGCTGACCGGCGAGCTGACCCGCCTGTCGGCCGACAGCTTCACCGACGAGAAAACCGGTCGCAGCTATTTCACCGGCGAGGTGGTGGTGCCGCCGTCGCAGCTGCGGCTGCTATCGAGTTTCCGCGGCAAGGACTTCCAGCTGCGCGCCGGCATGCCCGCGCAGGTGCTGATCCCGCTGCGCAAACGCACCGCGCTCGACTATGCGGTGGAGCCGCTGGTGGGCGGCTTCTGGGCCTCGTTCCGCGAGCACTGATGGGGCGGAGAGGGTCTGGCGGGCTCCTGTCACACACTCGCGTCCTCCCCTTTTTCTTCATTGCCGCGAAGGCTGGAGTCCAGACGCGCTATCCTCCGTTGGGGGGCGGGGCGGGTTCTCCCAGCATTCTGAGGACAACGTCTCGCTTCCTAATCGCCTGAGGCGACGTACGCGCCGCTCACGAAAGTCCGCGCGTCTGCTTCCCCTGCGCGGGGATGACGGAAGGGCGGGACAGAGTGCGGCAACAAAGTTCCGTCTCATCGACTCGCCTCGTCGACGATGTGCCTCATTCTGGCGCTCGATCACTTAGCATTAACCATCTCCGGCGTAGAGCGACCGCGTTCCGAACGATTAGCAATCGGCGACGACGGGACGCCTTTCCAGCTCCAGCGACGAGACCGATCATGGCCCAGCCCATGTCCGCCCCCCTTCCACCCGCCGAGCCGAAGCGCTCGCACCTCTATTTCCTCCGCGCACTCGCGCTGCTGCGGCCCGAGAAGATCAAGGCCGGGTCGCTGATCGGCGCCGGCCTGCTCGTCGCGCTGCTTCAGGTCAGCGAGCCGCTGCTGTTCGGCAAGGCGGTCAACGGCCTCACGTCGGGCGCCGGGCCGATGCGCTATGTAGCGATGTGGTGCGGGATCAGCGTCGCGGTGTTCCTCGCCAGCGTGGTCATCTCGCTGCTCGCCGACCGCATGGCGCACCGTCGCCGGCTCGCCGCCATGTCCTCCTACGTCGAGCATCTGCTCGCGCTGCCGCCGTCGTTCCACACGCAGGCGCGCTCGGGGCGACTGATGCGGATCATGATCTCGGGTTGCGACGCGTTGTTCAACCTGTGGCTGCCGTTGCTGCGCGACCAGATCACCAACCTCGCCATCGTCGCGGTGCTGCTGCCGATCGCGCTCGCGACCAACTGGCGGCTCGCGCTGGTGCTGCTCGCGCTGATGGTCGTCTATTCGGCGGTCAACCTCGTGGTGATGCGCCACACCTCGACCGGTCAGGCGCAGGTGGAGGACCGGTTCACCGACATCTCGGGCAACCTCGGCGACCTGTTCGGCAACGTCACCGTCCTGCAGAGCTTCCTCGCGGTACCGGGCGAGCTCGGCAACGTGCGCCGCTCGCTGCACGACCTGCTCCACGCGCAATATCCGGTGCTCAACTGGTGGGCAGTCTCGGCGGTGCTGACGCGCGGCGCCTCGTCGATCGCGATCGTCTCGATCTTCGGCTTCGGCGCGGCTTTGGTATCGCGCGGACTGGCGACGATCGGTGACGTCGTCTCCTTCGTCGGCTTCGCGACGCTGCTGATCGCGCGGCTCGAGACGATCACCAGCTTCATCGTCGACAAGGCGCAGCGCCTCCCCGCGCTGGTGCAGTTCTTCGACGTGCTCGACCAGCAGAGCCATATCGGCGAGGCCGCCGACGCGCGGCCGCTCGCGGTGAGCGAGGGTCGGGTCACCTTCGAGAGTGTCTCGTTCCGCTATCCCACCGGCTCGGGCGCGGTGCGCGACCTCAGCTTCGAGGTCGAGCCGGGCCAGACGGTCGCGATCGTCGGCCCGACCGGGTCGGGCAAGTCGACCGCGCTGGGCCTGTTCCAGCGCGCCTATGACCCGGAGAGCGGTCGCATCCTGGTCGACGGGCAGGACATCCGCGACGTCACGCTCGCCTCGCTGCGCGCCGCGACCGGCGTGGTGTTCCAGGAGGCCGGGCTGTTCAACCGCTCGATCGCGGAGAATATCGCGATGGGCAACCCGGACGCGACGATGGAGCAGATCGAGGACGCGGCGCGGATCGCCGGCGCGTACGACTTCATCATGCGCAAGCCGCAGGGCTTCGCCACCCCGGTCGGCGACCGCGGCGCGGGCCTGTCGGGCGGCGAGCGCCAGCGCATCGCAATCGCGCGCGCGCTGCTGAAGAACGCGCCGATCCTGCTGCTCGACGAGGCGACCAGCGCGCTCGACGTCGCCACCGAGGCGCGCTTGCAGGAGAGCCTGGAGCGGCTGCGCCAGGGCCGCACCACCTTCGTGATCGCGCACCGGCTCTCCACGGTGCGCGCGGCGGACCGGATCGTGGTGCTCGACCAGGGCCAAATCGTCGAGCAGGGCGGCTTCGACGAGCTGCTCGCGCGCGGCGGCGCCTTCGCCCAGCTCGCGGCGGACGGCGGGCTCACCGTGCCCGCGGCGAACGACGACGCGGGCGAGCGCGCGGCGGCGTGAGCGCGGGCGGGGCGTGAGGGGCGGTTGGCAAGCATTCCTCCCCGCTCCCGGGAAAGGGGACCAGCCGCAGGCTGGCGGAGGAGGGCTTCCTCAGGCGCTGCGCCAATGAAGGATCCCCCTTCAGCGCGCCCTTGGCGCGCGGTCCCCCTCCCCGTGCCGGGGAAGATCTCCGTTGTGGGCGCCGTCCTCAGAGTGAGCATAGTCGATCTTACGCCCGCCCCGCCGCTACATCGGTCGACGCTCGAGGTCCCGCGCGCGATAGACACGTGATGTCCTCGGACCTCGGCGCCCATATCCCACTCGAACACTGGCGCTCGCAGCTCGCCACCGGTGGGCGCGAGGTCCCCGGCTTCGACCCGAACGACGGCGGCGCCGCGGCGCGATTGCTTCTCCTCCTCGAGACCCCTGGCGCGCATGGCCCGGCGATCGTCTCGCGCGACCACGCCACGGGCACATCGCGCAACCTCAAGCGCTTCCTCGCCGACGCCGGCATCGAGCGGCACGACACGCTGCTGTGGAACGCGGTGCCGTGGAATGTCCACGCCCGCGGCGAGCGCAACCGCCCACTCCGCCGTGGCGAGATCGTCGAGGATCTCGCGCTCCTGCCGCCGCTGCTTCACCTGCTGCCGCGGCTGGACGTAGTGGTACTCGCCGGCCGGGTCGCGCGTGAGGCCGCCGCGCTGGTCGAGCGCGAGCGGCCTCACGTCGAGGTCCTGACGATGCCGCACCCGTCGCCCACCTATGTCTGTACCAGCCCAGCGGTGCCGCGGGCGATCGCCGCGACGCTCGCCGAGGCCGCGGCGCGGCTCAGTCGAGCCGGCGCGCCAGTTCCACGTTGAGCCCCAGCGCCGCGAGCGTGCCGAGCGCGCCCGAGAGCAGGTACGCTCCCGCTGCGACCAGTCCGAACGCCTGGGTCAGCGCCAGCGCGGCGAGCGGTGCGAAACCGGCGCCGAACAGCCAGGCGAGGTCCGAGGTCAGCGCCGCGCCGGTGTAGCGGGCGCGCTTCGGGAAGTTGCTCGTCACCGCGCCCGACGACTGGCCAAACGACAGGCCGAGCAGCAGAAAGCCCATCACCATGAACAGCACCTCGCCCGCGCGGCCGCCGTTAAGCAGCTGCGGCGCGAACCCGCTGTAGGCCGCGATGCCCGCCGCGGTGTAGCCGAGCACGCTGCGCCGGCCGATCCGGTCGGCCAGCAGCCCCGACAGCACGATAGCGCCGAGCCCGACCACGCCACCGATCGTCTCGATCAGCAGGAAGCTGGCGATGTCTTCGCGCGTGAACAGGTTGACCCAGGACAGCGGGAACACCGTCACCATGTGAAACAGGGCGAAGCTGGCGAGCGGCGCGAACGCGCCGATGATGATGTTGCGCCACTGCGCCTTCACCGTGGCGCCGACCGGCGAAGGGGTGAGCTCGCGGCTCTTGAACAGCTCGGTGTATTCGGGCGTGACGACGATGCGCAGTCGCGCGAACAGCGCCACCACGTTGAGCGCGAACGCCACGAAGAACGGGTAGCGCCAACCCCAGGAAATGAAATCCTCCGCGGGTAGGGTCGAGACGAAGAAGGCGAACAGCGCGCTCGCCACCACCAGGCCCAGCGGTGCGCCGAGCTGGGGCACCATCGCCCACCAGCCGCGCTGCTTCTCGGGCGCGTTGAGCGCGAGCAGCGAGGCCAGCCCATCCCACGCGCCGCCCAGCGCAATGCCCTGACCGATGCGGAACAGCGCCAGCAGGATCGCCGACCAGCCGCCGATCTCGGCATAGCCGGGCAGGAAGGCGACCAGCACGGTCGACGTGCCGAGCAGGAAAAGCGCCATCGTCAGCTTGGTGCCCCGGCCATGGCGGCGATCGACCCACATGAAGATCTGCGTGCCGATCGGGCGCGCGATGAACGCCAGCGGGAACAGCGCGAACGACCACAACGTGGCGGTGATCCGCTCCATGTACGGGAACACCACCGTCGGAAACACCAGCACCGACGCGATGGCGTAGACGAAGAAGTCGAAGAATTCCGACGTTCGTCCGATGATCACGCCGATCGCGATCTCGCCGGGACGGACCTGATGGTCGTCCCGCGTGTTGACGTTGCGGGCGCCGCGCTCGAGCGGCGCGGAGTGTGCGGTGGCCATTCTATGTTCCCGATCGGACGTATCTCGCGGCTCCTTAGCCTAACTGCCACAACGCCGGGATGGGACAAAATGTCCTATTCCGCTGCGCCGCAGCAAAGCCTAGCTGCGCGCCCATGATCCCCCTGCCCTCTCCCTCGCCTTCGCGGCGCCTGGCGTCGCTCGCGCCGCGCCTGCTCGCGCTCGGCGCGCTGGCCCTGCTCGGCGGCTGCGACACCGTGGTCATGAACCCCGCCGGCGACGTCGCCGTGCAGCAGTCGAACCTGATCATCTGGTCGGTCGTGCTGATGCTGCTGATCATCGTGCCGGTGATGGCGCTGACGGTGCTGTTCGCGTGGCGATATCGAGAGACCAACACCGAGGCCACCTACGAGCCCGACTGGGACCATTCAACCGGCCTCGAGCTGGTGATCTGGTCGGCGCCGCTGCTGATCATCATCGCGCTGGGCGCGCTGACCTGGGTAGCGACGCACACGCTCGACCCCTATCGCCCCCTCGCGCGCACCGCGCCGGGCAAACCGGTCGCCGCGACCGATCGCCCGCTCGAGGTGCAGGTGGTCTCGCTCGATTGGAAGTGGCTGTTCATCTACCCCGAGCAGGGGATCGCGACGGTCAACGAGCTGGTCGTGCCGGTGAACCGGCCGGTCAAGTTCACCATGACCTCGTCCAGCGTGATGAACGCTCTCTGGGTGCCGGCGATGGCCGGCATGGTCTATACCATGCCGGGCATGGAGACGGTGCTGCACGGCGTGCTCAACCGTACCGGCAAGTTCGCTGGTCGCTCGGGGAACTACTCGGGGGCGGGCTTCTCGCACATGACCTTCTGGACCCACTCGGTCTCGCCCGCGCGGTTCGAGCAATGGGCCGCCGGGGTGAAGCAGAACCGCTGGCGCCTCGACACAGCTTCCTATCTGAAGCTGGAGCAGCCGACCGAGAAGGTGCCGCCGCTCGGCTTCGGCAGCGTCGACCCCACGCTGTTCCGCCGCGTCGTCGCGATCTGCGTCAAGCCGGGCACCGACTGCATGCAGGGTATGTCGCACGCGGGGCCGGCGGTGAACGACCGCGCGCCGCGCGCGGGCGAGGCCGAGGGAGCGCTGACGCGTGACCCGTCCGAGAAGGGCGAGTCGCCGCACCTCAGCGCGCCGCACGGCCAGGCCCCGGGCCAGAACGATCCCGGCGCCGGCAGCAACCGCAACATGACCGAGCTTCACCTTCCGGCGCCGCTTCGCGCCCGTGCCTCGAAGGAGGCCTGAGGACCTATGTCGGACGATCTCATCAAGACGATCTTCGGACGGCTCTCGCTCGAGAGCTTCCCGATCCACGAACCGATCCTGATCGGCACCTTCGCGATGGTGGCGCTCGGCGGCGCCGCGCTGCTGGGCGCGCTGACCTACTTCCGCCTGTGGGGCTATCTCTGGAAGGAGTGGTTCACCAGCGTCGATCACAAGAAGATCGGCATCATGTACATCGTGCTGGCGCTGGTGATGTTCCTGCGCGGCTTCGCCGACGCGCTGATGATGCGCGCGCAGCAGGCGATCGCCTTCGGCGGCAACGAGGGATTCCTGCCTGCACACCATTACGACCAGGTGTTCACCGCGCACGGCGTGATCATGATTTTCTTCGTGGCGATGCCGTTCGTCACCGGGCTGATGAACTATGTGGTGCCGCTGCAGATCGGCGCGCGCGACGTCAGCTTCCCGTTCCTCAACAATTTCAGCTTCTGGATGACGGTCAGCGGTGCGGTCATCGTGATGATGAGCCTGTTCGTCGGCGAGTTCGCGCGAACCGGCTGGCTGGCGATGGCGCCGCTGTCGGGGATCGACTATTCGCCCGATGTCGGCGTCGACTATTACGTCTGGGCATTGCAGATCGCGGGCGTCGGTACCTTGCTCTCCGGCGTCAACCTGCTCGCCACCATCATCAAGATGCGCGCGCCGGGCATGACGCTGATGCAGATGCCGATCTTCACCTGGTCGGCGCTGGTCACCAACGTGCTGATCGTGGCGGCCTTCCCGGTGCTGACCGCGGTGCTGGCGATGCTGAGCCTCGACCGCTACGTCGGCACCAACTTCTTCACCAACACCGGTGGGGGCAACCCCATGATGTACACCAACATGATCTGGATCTGGGGCCACCCGGAGGTGTATATCCTCATCCTGCCCGCGTTCGGTGTCTTCTCGGAGGTGGTCTCCACCTTCTCGGGCAAGCGGCTGTTCGGCTACACGTCGATGGTCTACGCGCTGATCGTCATCTGCATCCTGTCGTACCTGGTGTGGCTGCACCATTTCTTCACGATGGGCTCGGGCGCGAGCGTCAACAGCTTCTTCGGCATCACAACGATGATCATCTCGATCCCGACGGGGGCGAAGATCTTCAACTGGATGTTCACGATGTATCGCGGGCGCATCCGGTTCGAGCTGCCGATGATGTGGGCCGTCGCCTTCATGCTGACCTTTGTGATCGGCGGCATGACCGGCGTGATGCTGGCGGTGCCCCCGGCCGACTTCCAGTTCCACAACTCGCTGTTCCTCGTGGCGCACTTCCACAACGTGATCATCGGCGGCGTGCTGTTCGGCATGTTCGCTGGCGTGAACTACTGGTGGCCCAAGGCCTTCGGCTTCAAGCTCGACAAGTTCTGGGGCACGATCAGCTTCTGGTGCTGGGTGGTGGGCTTCTGGGTCGCCTTCACGCCGCTGTACGTGCTGGGCCTGATGGGCGTCACCCGCCGCCTGCGCGCCTTCGACGATCCCAGCCTGCAGATATGGTTCGTGATCGCCGCCGTCGGCGCGCTGATCATCGCCGCCGGCATCGGTTCGATGCTGATTCAGTTCTACGTGAGCATCCGCGACCGCGAGAAGCTGCGCGATTTCACCGGCGACCCGTGGAACGGTCGCACGCTGGAGTGGGCCACTTCGTCGCCCCCGCCGGCGTATAATTTCGCCTTCTCGCCGGTGATCCACGACCTCGACGCGTGGCACGACATGAAGCAGCGCAAGGCCGAGCGGCCGACCGAGGGCTTCCGCGCGATCCACATGCCCAAGAACACGGGCGCTGGCATCATCCTGGCCGGGCTGTCGACCGTCTTCGGCGTCGCCATGATCTGGTACATCTGGTGGCTCGCCGCGCTCGCTTTCGTCGCGCTGCTCGCCGTCGCGATCGGCCATACCTTCAACTATGACCGCGACTTCCACATCCCCGCCGAGGATGTCGTGAAGAACGAAGACGCGCGCACCCGCGCGCTCCAGAGCGCGGGGATCTGAGACCGATGAGCACGATGACGCAGACTCCGCCCGGCACGGAAAACCCGGTCTTCTACGACCTCGACGAGCACGAGCATCCGCCGGGGCACAGCACGATGCTGGGCTTCTGGCTCTACCTGATGAGCGACTGCCTCATCTTCGCGATGCTGTTCGCCGCCTATGGCGTGTACGGCGGCAGCTACGCGGGCGGGCCGACCGCGCGCGAGCTGTTCGAGCTGCCGCTGGTGGCGGTGAACACGACGATGCTGCTGCTGTCGTCGATCACCTATGGCTTCGCGATGATCAGCGCGGACGAGCGCAAGCGGGGTGCGGTGCTCAGCTGGCTCGCGATCACCGCGCTGTTCGGCGCCGCCTTCCTCGCGATCGAGCTCTACGAGTTCAGCAACCTCATTCACGAGGGTGCGGGGCCGCAGCGCTCGGCCTTCCTCTCGTCCTTCTTCACCTTGGTGGGGACGCACGGGCTGCACGTCACCTTCGGCCTCATCTGGCTGGGGACGCTGATGGTGCAGGTGTCGCGCCGCGGGCTGGTCGACGCCAACCTGCGCCGGCTGCAGTGTCTGTCGCTGTTCTGGCACTTCCTCGACGTCATCTGGATCGGCGTCTTCACCTTCGTCTATCTGCTGGGAGTGCTGCGCTGATGAGCGCCGACACGCATCACGGCCACGCCGCCGATCACGGGCACGCGCACGGAAACGGGCACGGGCACGGGCACGGGCACGGTCATGACGACCCGCACGGCGGTGCCGCGCACGGATCGCGCAAGGGCTATTGGATCGGCTTCCTGCTCTCGGTGCTGCTCACCGCGCCCGCCTTCGCGCTGGTGATGAGCGGCGTCATCGCCGACCCGCGGCTCACCGCGGGCATCGTGATGGCGCTCGCGATGGTGCAGATCGTCGTCCACATGATCTACTTCCTGCACATGAACACCAAGTCCGAGGCGGGCTGGACGATGATGGCGCTGATCTTCACCGTGATCATCGTCGTGATCGTGATCTCGGGCTCGCTCTGGGTCATGTATCACATGAACCTCAACATGATGCCGCAGATGCAGGCGGAGATGTCGAGCGCCGGCATGTGACCCGGCGGCGCGTCTTCCTGGCGCTGGCGGTGCTCGGCACCGCGCTGCTCGCCGGGTTGGGCGTGTGGCAGGTCGAGCGACGCGCTTGGAAGCTCGCGCTGATCGAGCGGGTGGAGCGGCGTCTCGCCGCCGCGCCGGTCAATGCACCGCCCCGCGCGGCGTGGCGCGGCATCGCCGATGACAGTGCCTATCTTCGGGTCCGCGCCACCGGCCGGTGGCGCCACGCGGCCCCGGTGTTCGTCCAGGCGGTGACCGACTACGGCGGCGGCTATTGGGTGATCGCCCCGCTCGACACGCCGGGCGGCACGATCCTGATCAACCGCGGCTTCGTCCCGCTCGGCGACCGCGCCACGATCCACGCGCCCACGGGTGAGGCGAGCGTCACTGGGCTGCTGCGGGTGACCGAACCGGGCGGCGCCTTCCTCCGCGACAACGATCCCGTCGCGGATCGCTGGTACTCGCGTGACACGGCGGCGATCGCGCGCGCGCGCCGGCTGGGGGATGTCGCGCCCTATTTCATCGACGCCGACGCGATCGGGAGGGCGGGCTGGCCGCGCGGCGGGCTGACGGTCGTCCGCTTCCGCAACACGCACCTGATCTACGCGCTGACATGGTTCACGCTCGCGGCGATGATGGCGTATCTTGCCTATCGCATAGCGCGTGCGACGGGGGAGACGTGAGCGGCTCTGCCGTGCTCGTAATCACCACAGCGCGCGACTTCCCGTCGCGCCCTGACACGGCCTTTACCGCCACCGCGTCTTGCTCCGCGGTCCACGTCACCGCCAGCGCATCGTCCGGGGCGAGCGCGGGACGGTGGAAACCGGAACAACTCCCGGACGATGGCACTTTCCATTCGAAAGCGCATGCGCCCTTGCGCCATGTCACGCGGCAACGAGAAACGTTAGTCTAACTCATGCCCCACCTCGCCAACATGCTCGGGCCGCTCGCGCGCGGCGGGCCGGGCGGACGGAACGTCCGCCTGCTCGCGCTGCTGCGCTGGCTCGCGGTGGCGGGGCAGCTCGCCGCGATCCTGCTCGTGCATTTCGTCGTCGGCGTCCGTCTGCCGCTGGTGCCGATGCTCGGCGCGCTCGCGGTGCTGGTCGGACTGAATGTCGCGGTGAACCAGGTGGTCGAGCGTCGACCGATCACCAACGCCGCGCTGTTCGCCACCTTGTTGGTCGACGTCGCCTGCCTGACGACCCAGCTCTATCTGAGCGGCGGAGTGAGCAACCCGTTCGTCACGCTCTTCCTGCTACAGGTCGTGATCGCCGCGCTGCTGCTGCGCGGGTGGACGAGCTGGGCGATGGTGGTGATCACCAGCACGCTGTTCGCTTGGCTCGCCTGGGCCGCCCCGCCCTTCCCGCTGCCGCGCTTCTGGGCGTCCGAACTCTCGATCCCCTATGTCGCGGCGAGCTGGTTCAACTTTACCCTCACCGCGACGCTGCTGGCGCTGTTCGTCACGCGCATCGTCCGCAACGTCTCCGAGCATGACGCGCGGCTCGCCGCCTTGCGCCAGCGCGCGGCGGAGGAGGAGCATATCGTCCGCATGGGTTTGCTCGCGAGCGGCGCGGCGCACGAGCTCGGCACGCCGCTCAGCTCGATCGCGGTGATGCTGGGCGACTGGCGGCGCGAGCCGGCGATCGCGCGCTCGCCGGCGCTGCTCGCCGATCTGGACGACATGCGCGCCGAGGTGACACGCTGCAAGGACATCCTCAGCCAGGTGCTGCTCGCCTCGGGCGAGGTGCGCGGCAATGCCCCGATCCGCACGACGCTGCGTACCTTCCTGTCGGGGATCGTCGATTCGTGGAACGAGAGCAAAGGGCCGACCGCGACCTACGAGCATCTGATGACGAGCGACCCGCGCATCGTCGCGGACAAGGCGCTGGCGCAGACGATCACCAACCTGCTCGACAACGCGGTCGAGGCCGGCGCGAAGACGATCGCCTTGTGCGCCTGGTGGGACGGTGACCGGCTGGTGCTCGCGGTGCGCGACGACGGCGCCGGCTTCCCGCAGTCGATCCTCGACGGGCTCGGCAAGCCCTATCTCAGCACCAAGGCGCGGCGCGGTGCCGGGCTCGGGCTGTTCCTGGCCGTCAACGTGCTGCGGACGCTCGGCGGGACGGTATCAGCGCGCGTGCGCGAGCACGGTGGCAGCGAGGTGACGCTGACGCTGCCGCTCGCCGCGATCTCGATCCCGGAGGAGACGTCATGAGCGTGCGCCGCCTGCTGATCATCGAGGACGACGCGGTGTTCGCGCGCACGCTGGCGCGCTCGTTCGAACGACGCGGCTATCAGGTCCGCGCGATCACCGACCCGGAGGAGCTCGACGCCGCCGCTGCCGAGTTGAAGCCCGACCATGCGGTGGTCGACCTGCGGCTCGGCAGCGCCTCGGGGCTGACCTGCGTCGAGCGGCTGCATGCGATCGATCCGGCGATGCGGATCGTGGTGCTCACCGGCTTCGCCAGCATCGCCACCGCGGTGGAGGCGGTGAAGCTGGGGGCGACCAATTACCTGTCCAAGCCGGCCAACTCCGACGATATCGAGGCGGCCTTCCAGGCCTCGGGCGAGGGTGACGCCTCGGTCGAGCTGGTGGCGCATCCCACCTCGCTGCGCACGCTGGAGTGGGAGCATATTCACCAGACGCTGGCGGACTGCGGCTTCAACGTCTCCGAGGCGGCGCGACGGCTCGGCATGCACCGGCGCACCCTGGCGCGGAAGCTGGGCAAGCGGCATCTGTGATCGACGTGCCCCGGCGAAGGCCGGGGCCAAGTGGGATGTTGGTCGCGTCCCCCACCAACCTTTCCCAACTAGGCCCCGGCCTTCGCCGGGGCGCGATACCTACGCCCCGAACCGCACCTTCGCGCCCGCGTAGAAGTAGCGCCCAAGCGATGAGATCGGCTGATCGACCGAGTCGACCGACGGCCGCTGGTTCGCCAGATTGTTGACGCCGACGTAGAAGCCGACGCCCTCGTCAGGCGCGACCTGCACCTGCACGTCGTGCTGCCACAGCTCCTTGTAGCGCAGCAGCGCGGCGGGCGCGTAGTCGGGGTTGTTGTCGGTGGTCAGCTTGGCGAAGCGGCGGGTCGCGTCGAACCAGCGCAGGTTGTAGCTCAGCGTCACCTCACCCAGCGACCATGTCGGCGAGAAGACGAAATTGTACTTGGGGCGGTTGAACTGATCGACCTGGTCCTCGACCTGCGCGCCCGGCGTGGCGATCTGCTCGAGCTTGTTGAGATAACCCCCGACGAAGCGGATATCGAACGTCCCCGCCGAGGCGGTACGCAGCACATAGCTGATGTTGAGGTCGAGCCCGGCGGTGGCGTAGCGTGCCACGTTCTGCGGCTGCACCGTATAGCCGTTGATATAGCCGGTACCCTGCCGGCGCCTGATCGCGGCACAATAGACGTTGTCGAGCGTCGGCTGGTCGACGCAGAGGTTGGCGATCGTGTTGGCGTCGGCGATGCTGATCGCGTCGTCCAGGCGGATGTCGTACCAGTCGGCCGAGATCGTCAGTCCGGGAAGGAAGCGCGGGCGCAGCACCGTGCCTGCGGTCCAGGTGCGTGCGGTCTCCTCCTTCAGTCCCGGGTTGCCGCTGCGCGAGCCGTTGATCAGCACCGCGGCGTCGGGGTTGTTCGCCGCGGTGAAGGCCGCCGGATCGGCGCCGAGCCCGCTGATCAGGGTCGCGCAATTGGCCGCACGGGTCGACGTCCCGGCGTTGCGATTCTCGACGTAGCACGGGTCCGAGAAGAAGTTGGTCGCCGGCCCGACCGGCGCGAACAGCTCGCCGATGTTGGGCGCGCGCACCGCTTGGCTGTAGCTGCCGCGGACGCTGATATCGCGCACCGGCGCCCACACCCCATTGAACTGATAGGCCTTGGTGCTGCCGATCGTGGAATAGTCGGAATAGCGGCCAGCCGCCCCGACCGAGAGCGTCTCGAAGAAGGGTCGGTCGCGCAGCAGCGGCACGTCGACCTCGCCGAACACCTCCCATACGTCGAAGGCGCCGCGCGAGGGCGAGATGACGAAGGTCGGGTCGAACTTGTTGCCCTCGTCATATTGGTACCATTGCTCGCCGGTGAGGAAGCTGTTGGGATCGAAGCGGCTGGTCTCGCGACGATATTCGCCGCCGAGCGCGAACTTCACCGGGCCGCCGGGCAGGGCGAACAGCGCGCCGAAGTCACCCGTCAGTGCCGCGCTCGCGACCGACTGGGTCACGCGCGCGCTGCTGACATTATCGTTGGTCGCCCAGGCCAGCGCCGCCGGATCGGTAACGTTGACCCCGAAGGTGTTGATCGGGAGACAGCCGCTATTCGGTCCCGGCGTGAAGCTGTTCGTCGGCACCTGCACCGCGGCGGGGTTGAGGTTGGAGCGACAGGTCGGGCGACCGGTGGAGGGATCGGTCACCACGTCGAGCGCGGCGTAGTAGCGGTCCTCCCAGCGATCATTGAGCTTGGTGATCCGCACGTCGGTCTGGCCGTAGGTATAGGACACGTCGTAGCGCGCGTGATCGCTCACCGCGCCGGTCGCCGCGATCACGCCGCGCCAGGTGCGACGGCGGTCGCTCTCGCCCAGCCGCGGGTAATCGGTGTTGTTGCGGTTGGACGAGATCACACGCTGCGCGTTGGCCAGCGCGGCGTCGCGCAGGTTGAGCGGCAGGTAGGGGTTATCGAGCGTGAAATCGCCGGTGTAATTGCCGGTAAAGCCACCGAAGGTGGTGGCGGTCGACTGGACGAACTTGCCTTCCAGGCTGAGCTGGAACGCGTCCGAGAAATCGTAGTGCGTCAGCAGGTTGACCGCGTGGCGCTCGGTCTTGGGCAGCAGGTCGCCGACATAGCCCGCGACCGAGGTGGCGCTGCCGCCGCTGGCGAAGCCGCCCCCGGCGTCGGTCCCGGGGTCGTAGAGCGAGCCGTCGCCGTTGTAGAGCGTGCCGCCGATGTCGACCACGCCCGCGGGCGAGCCGCCGGGATAGCGCAGGTCGCCCGCGAGCACCTGCTGATAGGTCCCCGAGCCCGGCCCGGCATAGGCCGGGTTCGACACGGTGTAGAGCCGGTTCTGGCGGCGCAGGAACGAGCGGTCGTCGTTCTGGAGCGGATCGTCGGCGTTGTACTCGTAATAAGCGGTGACGTTGCCGCGTCCGCCCGCGAAATTCTTGCCGGCCATCAGCGAGGCGAAGCGGTTGCCGGCGTCGCCCTGCTCCGAGATGCCGAACTGGGTGCGTCCGGCGACGCCGTCGAAGTCGCGCTTGAGGATGAAGTTGACCACGCCCGACACGCCGTCGGCGCCATAGACCGCCGAGGCGCCGCCGGTGAGCACGTCGACGCGCTCGATCAGGTCGGTCGGCAGTGAATTGATATCGACCGCCGCGCTGTCGATCTGCCCCGAGACGTGGCGCCGCCCGTTGACCAGCACGAGCGTCCGCGCCGAGCCGAGCCCGCGCAGGCTGAGCAGGTTGAGCCCCGCCGCGCCGTAGAGCTGGTTGTCCGGCCGGTTCGGGCCGGCGCTGTCGGCATTGTCCAGCGAGGTGGTCAGCGCCGGCACGCGCTGGAGGAAGGTGGTGACGTTGGTGTTGCCCGACTGCTGGATGCGCTGGCTGTCGTACGAGACAATCGGGTTCGGCGCCTCGAAGTCGGGACGTGCGATGCGCGATCCGGTGACCACGATGTCATCCTCGGTGCTCGTTCCGGACGTGTCGGGAGCGGCGTCGGCGGGTGCCGTCGCCTGCGCCCAGGCGGGCACGGCGAACACGCAGGCGAGTGCGCCCGCGAGCAACAGGGCTCGCGACGAGAGCTGAGACGGCATCCAGATTCCCCTTCGGATCGTGCCGGCCCCTGCACGCCGGCTTCTTCTTTCCCGCACCAACGTCCGCCCGGCCAAAAAGTTTCTGATTGTTAACAACATGGCGCAACCGAATTTCGCGCAAGACGTTGATGTGGCGTGACATACGGGGGGAAGCTCGCGCGTGCCGCGGGTTGGTCCCGGCGCTCGGTGGTCGCGGCGCTCTCGATGGCCGCGGCGGGTGGCTGCGCCGCGCGACGCTCTCCCGATACGATCAGTCTCTGGGCGATGAGCTACGAGGGCGATTACTCGCCGATGCTCATGCCCGCCTTCACGCGCGCGACCGGCATTCCCGTCGAGGTGCAGACGCTGCCCTGGACCGCGGCGCACGAGAAGCTGCTCACCGCCCAGGCCGGCGATTCGCTGCCCGACGTGTTCATGTTGCCGGATGGCTGGGTCGGCGAGTTCGCGATGATCGGGGCGATCGCGCCGGTGACCGATACCGCGCTGCTCACCGGCTTGTTCCCCGGCGTGAGCGCGGCCAACGGACCGAACGGCCGCCCCCATGCGGTGCCCTGGTCGGTCGCGCCGCAGGTGCAATATTACCGCCGCGACCTGCTCGAGCGCGCCGGCTATGCCGCGCCGCCGGAGGACTGGGACTCGTGGCGCCGCATGGGGCAGCGGCTCAAGGCGCGCGCGCCCGACGACTATGCCTTCCTGATGCTGCTCAACTGGTGGGACACGCTCTTCACCTTCGCCGGCCAGACCGGCGCGCGGCCGCTGCGCGAGCGCGACACGCGCGGCAACTTCCGCGATCCGCGCTTCCGCGACGCGCTCGCCTTCTACGTCTCGCTGTACCGCGAGCGGCTCGCCCCGCCGGCGCTGTCGACCGAGGTGCAGGACCCGGTCGCCGCCTTCGCGCAGGGCTATTTCGCGGTCTACCCCTATGGACCGACGCTGACGCTCGACCTGCACCGCCGCGCCGCCGAGATCCCGGCCGCGCTGTGGAGCACCGCGCGCATGCCCGGCCCTGAGGGTCCGGGGCGAGTCTCCGGGATCGCGGCGAGCCTGTGCGTGTCGGCGCGGTCGCGCCGGCCCGCCGCCGCCTGGGCGCTGGTGCGCCACCTCACCTCGCCCGCGAGCGAGCTGACCTATCAGCGGCTGATCGGCACCCTGCCCGCCCGCGCCGCCGCCTGGGACACGCCGCAGCTGCGCCAACCCGCGCTCGCCGCCTTCGCCGAGCAGATGCGCCATCCGACGCGCGAGCCGATGATCGTCGAGTGGGAGCGGATCCGCATCGAGGTCCAGCTGATCGCCGAGCGCGTGGTGCGCGGTCAGCTCGGCATCGACGCTGCGCTGGCCGCGATGGACGAGCGCGTCGACCGGCTGCTCGCCAAGCGCCGCGCGCTGGTCGAGGCGGGGCAGCTGACATGACGCGGCAGGAGCGCACCGCCTGGGGCTTCGTGCTGCCGGTGCTCGCGATCATCCTGTTCGTCTTCGCGCTGCCGACCGTGCTCGCGCTCGCGCTGAGCGTCACCGATTACTCGATCTACGCGCTCGCCGACTGGCACGCCTTGCGCTTTGTCGGACTCGGCAACTTCGCCGACCTGCTGACCACGCCGCTGTTCTGGCGCGCGCTCGGCAACACCGCGCTCTTCGCGCTGCTCGGCGTGCCGATGGCGATCGGCACCTCGCTGGCGGCGGCGCTGCTGCTCCACGACGCCAGCGTGCGATGGAAGCCGCTGTGGCGCGTGCTGCTGTTCGCGCCTTATGTGACCAGCGTGGTGGCGACCGCGGTGGTATGGCGCTTCCTGCTCAACACACGCTTCGGCCTGCTCAACCGCGCGCTCGGCTGGATCGGCGTGCCGCCGATCGACTGGCTCGGCGACCCACATGCCTCGATCCCCGCCATCCTGCTGTTCGTCACGTGGAAGATCTTCGGCTACAACATGATCGTCTTCACCGCGGCGCTGTCAGCGGTGCCGCACGACCTGATGGAGGCGGCGCGGCTCGACGGCGCCTCGCGCTGGACCCGCTTCCGCCACGTCACCCTGCCCGCGATCGGGCCGACCTTGCTGCTCGCCGCGGTGATGAGCGTCGCGGGCTTCCTCCAGATTTTCGCCGAACCCTATGTGATGACGCTGGGCGGCCCGGCGCAGAGCACGACGACGGTGCTGTATTTCATGTTCGACGAGGGCTTCAAATGGTGGAACCTCGGCCAGGCCTCGGCGGTGGCATTCATCCTCTTTCTCATGATCCTCGCGCTCACCGTGGTGCAGGCGCGGATCGGGCGGCGCTACGAGTGGCTGTGACCCGCCGCCGCTGGCGCGCGATCGCCACCAACGCCGCGGTGGCGGCGGCGACGCTGCTCACCGCCGCGCCGTTGGTGTGGATGGTGCTCGTCTCGTTCATGCCGCGCGGCGAGTCGAGCCGCTTTCCGCCGCGGCTGTGGCCGTCGCGCTGGTCATGGGAGAATTACCACGAGCTGCTCGCGCGCCGACTGATCGACGGCGCGTGGTTCGACTATCGCATCGTGCCGGCGCTGTGGAACAGCCTTGCCGTGGCGGCGCTGTCGACCTTGCTGGGGCTGCTGCTGACGGTGCCGGCGGGCTATGCCTTCGCCAAGCTGCGCTTCCGCGGACGCGAGCGGCTGCTCCAGCTGCTCGTCGGCGCGCTGGTGGTGCCGGGGCAAGTAGCGATGCTGCCGCTGTTCCTGATCTTCAAGGAGCTCGGGCTGGTGAACAGCTATGCCGGGGTGATCCTGCCGTCGCTGGCGGGCATCTTCGCGATCCTGTTCGTGCGGCAGGCGGCGCTGTCGATCCCCGACGAGATGCTCGACGCGGCGCGGCTCGACGGCGCCAGCGAGCGCCGCATCTTCGTGCAGATCGTGCTGCCGCTGCTCGCCCCGATCACGGTGACGCTCGCGCTCTTCATGTTCCTCGGCAGCTGGAACGACTTTCTCTGGCCGCTGATCGTGCTGGCGGACCAGCATCTCTACACTTTGCCGGTCGCTGTCGCGGCGATCTCGCGCGAACATGCCGCCGACGGCGAGCTGATGATGGCGGCGGCGGTGGTGACGACGCTGCCGGTGCTGATCCTCTTCGTCCCGCTCCAGCGCTATTATATCAGCGGCTTACTCGGCGGCAGCGTCAAGGGCTGAGGCGGGCCGCGGATAGGCGCGACCGTCGCGGTCGAACAGATGCGCCGCCTCGGGCGCGACCGCGAAGCGCAGCCGCTCGCCCAGCGCCACCGCGCGATCGCCGGGCAGCTGCGCCACCACCGAGGGGTGATCGCCGACCGTGCCGAGATGCGCGAAGGAGAGCGGGCCGAGCCGCTCGAACAACTCGACCGCGCCGGTGAAGGCGCCGTCGTCGGCGGGATGCAGGTTCTCGGGGCGGACCCCAAGTGTCGCGGCGTGGCCTACCGCGGCAGGGGGCACCGCGACCGCGACCCGCAGCTCGGCCCCGTCCGCCAACTTCACCGTCGCGCCGTCGTGGTCGGCCGCGGCGATCGTCACCGCGAGCAGGTTCATCCCCGGCGAACCGATCGCGGCGGCCACCTCCAGCGTCGCGGGCTCGGCGTAGAGTTCGAGCGGCGGGGCGACCTGCTCGACCCGACCCGCGCTCATCACGACGATGCGATTGGCGAGCGTCATCGCCTCGAGCTGATCGTGGGTGACGTAGATCATCGTGCTGCCGAGCTGCTGGTGCAGCCGCGCGAACTCGTGCCGCATCTTCACGCGCAGAGCGGAGTCGAGATTGGACAGCGGCTCATCGAGCAGCAGCACCTTGGGTCGGCGCACGATCGCGCGCGCGATCGAGACGCGCTGGCGCTGCCCGCCCGACAGCGCCTTTGGCCGCCGCGCCAGCAACGGCAGCAGGTCGAGCGCCTCGGCCACCTCCTCGACGCGGCGGCGCACCTCGGCCTTGCCGAGCCGCGCGACCTTCAGCGGGAAGGCGATGTTTTCATAGACGGTCAGATGCGGGTAGAGCGCATAGGACTGGAACACCATCGCCAGCTCGCGATCGGCGGGCGCGGCGTCGGTGACGTCGCGGCCGTCGATCAGCACGCGCCCCGCGCTCGGCTCCTCCAGCCCGGCGATGAGGCGGAGCAGCGTCGACTTGCCGCAGCCCGAGGGGCCGACGATCACCACGAACTCGCCGTCGGCGATGTGAAGATCGGTGGGTCGGAGCACGTCGCTGGCGCCGAAGCGTTTCGCTAGCCCCTGTATGTCGACGCTGGCCACGATACGGAGTGTCGCTGGTTAACGGAATGGTGACAAGGGGTAGTGCGCGTGCTCGCGGGCAAGTCCCATCGCCTTGTCTGGCGTCATCCTGAAGTCGTTTAAGGCTCCACGGTGCCGCGCGATCAGGTGCCGCCGTGTGCGCGGGCCGTCGAATCCTGAGACGAGCTCAGGATGACGCCGGTGAGTGGGCGAAGCTGCGGCTCCTCCCTTCGCAGCGCCCCCCTTGCCTCACAGCCGCCGGTGCTTGCCGCCGTAGCGCTGGCCGATGTAGCTGCCGATCCGTGCCATCTCGTGCGCCGCGGCGGTCGTCGCCTCGGCGCAGCACGGCATCGGGTCGCGCTCGGCCTGCGCCGCGCGGATTGCCACGCGCTCGCACAAGGTCTCGATGTCGGCGCGCGACAGCAGGTTCTTCTCGCGCATCAGGCACAACAGCGACTGAAGGATGACGATGCTCTCGTCACCAGCGCGCTCGTCCGACAGCATCGCCCTCTCCTCACCCAATTTGAGAGGAGAGTACGCCGAATCCAGGCCTTGGCAAGCAAACGTTTGCGGCTCAGCGCAGCCCCCCGCCCAGTGAGCGGTACAGCTCCACGAGATTGCTCGCCCGGCTCAGCCGCGTGGTCACCAGCTGCTGCTGCGCCGAATATGCGGTACGCTGCGCGTCGAGCGAGGTCAGGAACGAGTCCACGCCCGCGCGATAGCGCGCGTCGGACAGGCGCGCCGCGATCGATGCGGCCTCGGCCCGCGCGGTCTGCGCGGAGACCTGCTCGCCGATCGTGCCGCGCTGCGCCAGCGCGTCGGCCACCTCGCGGAAGGACGTCTGGATCGTCTTCTCATAGGTCGCCACCGCGGCCTGCTGCGACGCCTTGGCATAATCGAGGTTGCCCGCGTTGCGCCCGCCGTCGAACAGCGGCAGGCCGACCGAGGGCGAGCCGGTGTAGGTGAAGCTGCCCCCGCCGAAGAGGCCGGACAGCGCGGTGGAGATCGTCCCGATCGTCGCGGTGAGCGAGATGCGCGGGAAGAAGGCCGCGCGCGCCGCGCCGATATTGGCGTTCTGCGCGATCAGCTGATGCTCGGCCTGGAGCACGTCGGGGCGGCGGAGCAGCACCTCCGACGAGACGTCGCCGGGAAGCGCGTCGCGCGTCAGCGGCGTGTCGTCGAGCCCGGTCGGCAGCTGCTCGGCGGGCACCGTGGTGCCGACCAACAGGTTGAGCGCATTCTGGTCCTGCGCCACGCGCGTGGTGAGCGCGGCGATGTCGTTGCGCGCGGCCTGATAGTTGGTCTCGGCCTGACGCGCCTCCAGCTCGGAGGCGACGCCGATGCGGAACTGCGCGCTGGTGAGGCGCACCGTCTCCTCGAAGGTCTTGAGCGTCTCGCGGCTGAGCCGCAGCTGCTCCTGGTCCGAGGCGAGCGTCAGCCACGCCGTCGCGATCTCGGCGATCAGGCTGATGCGGGTGGAGCGCTGCGCCTCTTCCGACGCGAAATATTGCTCCAGCGCGGCACGGTTGAGGTTGCGCACGCGCCCGAACAGGTCGAGCTCGAACGCCGAGAAACCGGCGTTGACCGAGAAGAACTCGACGTTCGACGACGTGCTGCCGACACCCGCGCCGGCGCCCACCCCGGTTCCACCGCCGGTGCCGCCACCCGCGCCACTGCCGGTGCCCGTCCCCGTGCCGGTGCCGGTGCCCGTGCCAGCTCCCGCGCCGGCAGCAGCGCCGGCCGCGCCGAAGATGTTGTTGGTGAACGTGCCGGACCCCGAGATCGTCGTGCTCGGCACCAGATCGGCGCGCTGGACGCGATATTGCGCCCGCGCTTGGAGCACGTTGGCCGCCGCGACGCGCAGGTCGCGGTTGTTCGCCAGCCCGGTCTCGATCACCCCGCGCAGGCGGGGATCGAGGAAGAAGTCGCGCCAACCGATCTGGCTAACGTCGGCGGCGTCGCTCGCCGCGGCGGGATAGACCCCACCTTGCGGCAGCGCGGCCGGGACGGCGCCGCCGGGGCGCTCATACTTGGGCGCCAGATTGCAGCCGGCGAGCGCGCTGGAGAGCGCCAGCGCGGCGAGGATCGCGGAACGAGTCACGTCAGGCTCCCTCGGGGCGCGGTGCCCCGGGATGATGATCGAGGGCGGCGTCGTCCGCCCGGCGGTCGGCGTCGTCGGTCCGGTCGGGCGTCGCGGCTTGGCCGCCGTGCCCGAACAGCCGCAGCACGACGACGAAGAACATCGGCACGAAGAAGATCGCCAATACCGTGGCGGACAGCATGCCGCCCACCACCGCGCGACCGATCGCGTTCTGGCCGCCCGCGCCCGCGCCGGTCGACACCGCCAGCGGCATCACGCCGAACACGAAGGCGAGGCTGGTCATCAGGATCGGGCGCAGGCGCAGCTTGGCCGCCTCCACCGCGGCGTCGAAGGCGCTGAGCCCCTCCGCCATCCGTTCCTCGGCGAATTCGACGATCAGGATCGCGTTCTTGGCGGACACGCCGATCGTGGTGATCAGGCCGACCTGGAGGTAGATGTCCTTGTTCAGACCGGTCAGCCACGCCGCGAGCACCGCGCCGATGATGCCGAGCGGCACCACCAGCAGCACCGAGATCGGCACCGACCAGCTCTCGTATAGCGCGGCGAGGCAGAGGAAGAC
This sequence comes from Sphingomonas citri, assembly GCF_019429485.1. Taxonomy (GTDB): domain Bacteria; phylum Pseudomonadota; class Alphaproteobacteria; order Sphingomonadales; family Sphingomonadaceae; genus Sphingomonas; species Sphingomonas citri. The sequence goes on from NZ_JAHXZN010000001.1 coordinate 1,126,081, forward strand.
GATCAGCAGCGACAGCCCGTACAGCGCCGGCGCCTGCCCGCCCGACAGCCGCTCCTCATAGGAGAGGCCGGTCCATTCCAGCGTCGTGCCCGGGGGCAGCTTGGCGTGGATCTCCTGCAGCGCCTCCATCGCGGCGCCGGTGCTCTGCCCCGGCCCGGGCGAGCCCTGCAGCTGCATCGCCGGCTGCCCGTTGTAGCGGGTCAGCGAGACGGGCGCGTTGGCCCATTCCAGCGTCGAGAAGGCGGTGAACGGCGCCATCTGTCCGTTCGCGCCGCGGACGTACAGCTCGCCGACGTCCTCGGGCGCCATCCGGTACGGCCCATCGTTCTGCACATAGACTCGCTTCACGCGACCGCGGTCGATGAAGTCATTGATATAGCCGCCGCCCCACGCTGTCGCGATGGTGCTGTTGACGTCGGCGAGGTCGAGCCCGAGCGCGCGCGCCTTGTCCTCGTCGATCTTCACCTTGAGCTGCGGCGCGTCCTCCAGGCTCAGCGGGCGCACCTGCGCCAGCCGCGGGTCCTGCGATGCCATGCCGAGCATCATGTTGCGGATCTGCGTCAGCTTCTCGTGCCCGACCCCGCCGGTGTCGACCAGCTGGACGTCGAAGCCGGTGGCATTGCCGAGCTCCTGCACCGCGGGCGGGATCAGCGCGAAGATCAACCCGTCCTTATATTGCGAGAAGGACCCCATCGCGCGCCCGACGATCGCCTGGGCGCGATTGTCGCCGCCGGAGCGATCCTCCCACGGCTTCAGGTTGACGAACACCAGGCCGGTGTTCTGGCCCTGGCCGGCGAAGCTGAAGCCGTTGATCGTGAAGACGCCCTGGACGTTCTTGCCTTCCTGCTTGAGGAAGTGGTCGCGGGTCAGCGCCAGCCCCTTCTCGGTGCGCGCACTGCTCGCGCCCGCCGGGCCCTGCACCAGCGCGAGCACGAAGCCCTGGTCCTCGTCGGGCAGGAAGCCCGAGGGCAGCCGGATGAACACGAGCGCCATGCCCGCGACGATCAGCAGATAGACCAGGAGCGAGCGCTTCCAGTGGCGCGCGGTGCTCTTCACCCCGCCCTCGTAGCGATGCTGCGCGCGGTCGAAGTTGCGGTTGAACCAGCGGAAGAAGCGCGCCAGCGGCCCGTTGCCCTCCTGCTTGTCCGGATCGTGCGGCTTCAGGATCGTGGCGCAGAGCGCCGGCGTCAGGATCAGCGCGACCAGCACCGAGAGCACCATCGCCGAGACGATCGTGATCGAGAACTGACGGTAGATCACCCCCGTCGACCCGCCGAAGAAGGCCATCGGCAGGAACACCGCCGAGAGCACCATGCCGATGCCGACCAGCGCGCTGCTGATCTCGTCCATCGACTTGCGCGCGGCTTCCTTGGGGCTGAGGTGCTCGGTGACGATCAGGCGCTCGACGTTCTCGACGACGACGATCGCGTCGTCGACGAGCAGGCCGATCGCCAGCACCATGCCGAACAGGGTCAGCGTGTTGATCGTGAAGCCCGCCAGCGCCATCACCGCGAAGGTGCCGAGCAGCACCACCGGCACCGCGATCGTCGGGATCAGCGTCGCGCGCCAGTTCTGCAGGAACAGGAACATGACGAGGAAGACGAGCACCACCGCCTCGATCAGCGTGTGGATCACCTGCTCCACCGACAGCCGCACGAACGGCGTGATGTCGTAGGGGTAGATCACCTTCACGTCGGCGGGCAGCGTCTTGCCGATCTCTGCGACGCGCGCCTTGAGCAGGTCGACCGTGTCGAGCGCGTTCGCGCCCGCCGCCAGCCGGACGCCGAAGCCCGATGCCGGCTTGCCGTTATACTGCACGTCGAAGCCGTAATTCTCGGCGCCGATCTCGACCCGCGCGACGTCGCGCAGCCGCACCACCGAGCCGTCCGTGCCGGTCTTCAGCCGGATGGTGCCGAACTGCTCGGGCGTCTGGAGCCGCGACTGCACTGAGACGGTCGCGTTGAGCATCTGCTCCTTGGGCGCGGGCTGTGCGCCGATCTGTCCGGCGGAGACCTGCGCGTTCTGCGCCTGCACCGCGGCGGTGACGTCGGCGACGGTCAGCGCGTAATTGTTGAGCTTGAGCGGATCGAGCCAGATGCGCATCGCGTACTGCGAGCCGAACACCTGGAGCTCGCCGACGCCGTTGATGCGGCTGACCGGGTCCTGGAACTTCGACACGACCATGTCGGCGAGGTCGTTGTTGCTGTGCGACCCGTCGGTGGAAACGAGGCCGACGACCGCGAGGAAGCTCGCCGCCGACTTGGTGACCTGAATGCCCTGGCGCTGGACCTCCTGCGGCAGCAGCGGGGTCGCGGCCTGGAGCTTGTTCTGGACCTGCACCTGCGCGATGTCGGGGTCGGTACCCTGCTCGAAGGTCAGCGTGATCGTGACCACGCCCGCCGAGGAGGAAGAGGACGAGAAATAGCGCAGATTGTCGATGCCGCGCAGCTGCTGCTCGATGATCTGCGTGGTGGTGCGCTCGAGCGTCTCGGCGTCGGCGCCCGGATAGGTGGCGGCGATCGCGACCGCGGGGGGTGCGATCTCGGGGAATTGCGCGACCGGCAGGCTGCGGATCGCGATGATCCCCGCCAGCATCAGCGCCATGGCGATGACCCATGCGAAGATGGGCCGGTCGATGAAGAAGCGCGACATGCGGCGTTACTTTCCTTGCGCCTGCTGGCCCTGCTGTCCGCCGCCCTGCTGGCCCGGTGCACCCTGGCCCGGTGCGCCCTGGCCCGGCGCGGCCTGCGCGGCGTTCGGATTGTACGGCACCGCCTTCACCGGCATGCCGGGGCGCAGCATCATCGCGCCCTCCACCACCACCTTGTCGCCCGCCTTGAGGCCCGAGGTGACCAGCCAGTTCTCGCCGATCGTCCGCGGCGCGGTGAGCGCGCGCGGCTGGAGCTTGCCATCGGGACCGACGACCAGCACGCTCGGATTGCCCTTCTCGTCGCGGGTCACCGCACGTTGCGGCACCAGCAGCGCGTTGGCCTGCGTGCCCTCGACCAGCTCGGCGCGGACGTACATGCCCGGGAGCAACAGCCCGCGAGGATTGGGGAAGAGCGCGCGGATCGTCTGCGTACCCGTGTTGGGATCGACGCTGACGTCGGCGAACTGCAGCTTGCCCTCGATCGGATAGACCGAGCCGTCCTCGAGCCGCAGCTGCACGCGCGCGGCGCGGCCGCCGCGCGAGAGATCGCCCGCGGCGATCTGCTGGCGCAGCCGCAGCAGGTCGGCGCTCGACTGGCTGACGTCGACGTAGATCGGGTCGAGTCGCTGGATCGTCGTCAGCGCATTCGTCTGCCCCGAGCTGACGAGCGCGCCGGTGGTGACGATCGAGCGCCCGATCCGCCCGGAGATCGGCGCGCGGATCGTGGTGCGCGCCAGATCGATCTGCGCGGTGCGCAGCGCGGCCTGCTGCGCGGCGACGTCGGCGCGCGCCTGCTCGGCGGAGGTCACCGCATTCTCGAAGTCCTGCCGCGCGATGGCGTTGATCTTGACGAGCTCGCCGTAGCGACGTTGCAGCGCCGCGCTCGACGCGATCGCGGCGCGCGCGCGCGCCAGCGCCGCGCGGGCGTTGGCGACCTGCGCCTGATAGGGCTGCGGGTCGACGCGGTAGAGCGCCTGCCCCTTCTTGACCTGGTCACCTTCGGTGAACAGCCGCGCGGTGACGAGGCCGTTGACCTGCGGGCGCACCTCGGACGTCTCATACGCGCTGGTACGGCCGGGCAGCACCGTCGTCAGCGTGACCGACTCGGGCTGCACCGTGACCACACCGACCTGCGGCGGTGCGGCCTGCCCCTGCTGCTCGGCGCCGCCCTTGGCCGCACCCTGCTCGTTCCCGCCGCCGCTGCACGCAGCCAGCGGAACCATCACCAGCGCCGCGAGCGCCAACCCCTGTTTTGCCATGGACTTCTCGTCGAATGTGTGTGAGTGATCACTCACTCACGAATGCTGCTACTGCGAAGAGAGCAGATCGTCAAGACGGGTAAGAAGATGACGTCAGATGGTTATGCGGTGCCCGAACCGCGGGATCGCAGCGCCAAGGCCAACGCGCGGCGCGCGAAAATAGTTCAAGCCGCGCGGGAACTTTTCGCGGAGAACGGCTTCCACGCCACCGGGATGGCGCGCATCTCGGAGCGCTCGGGCGTGCTCGTCGGCCAGATATACCGTGATTTCGCCAACAAGGAGGCGATCGTCGCCGAACTGGCGGAGCAGGACCTCGCCGAGTTCCTCGGCGGCGACGAATTGTGCTGCGGCGGCTGCGTGCCCGATCGCGCCGCGGTGCGTCTCTGGGTCGAGCGCTTCATCACCTGCGCCGACATGCCGGACGAGCGGCTCGTCTCGGAGATCATCGCCGAGACCACCCGCAACCCGCGTCTGGCCGCCATCTTCCGCTCGGTCGACGAGCGGCTGCGTGAGCGGCTGATCCAGGCACTGAGCGCGATCGTGCCGCAGGCGAGCGCGGCCGAGCCGCTGCGCTGCCTCGCCGAGTCGATCCTCGTGGTCTCGGCGGGGATCTTCCAGCGCCGGGTGGTGAAAAAGCAGGAGACGCCGCCGGCGGTGATGGCGCTGCTGATGGACTTCGTCGAGCGCGAGATCGACCGTCTCGCCGCGCAGGGCTGACCGCCGCCGACTACGACCCCGAGGCGGTTGCGGCCGGACCCCGCCCGCGCTTAAATGTCCGAGCAATTTCAGGGGGGTTTGCGTTTGTTGTCGAAGCCGACCAAGCTCGCGGACCTGGCGGCGCTCGCGGGCGTGTCGACCGCCACGGTGTCGCGCGCGCTGTCGGGCCACCCATCGGTGAGCAAGGCGACGCAGGCGCGCATCCAGGCGCTGGCGCGCGAGCACGACGTCCGCCCCAACCAGCTGGCGCGCAACCTGCGGCTGCGCAGCACCGGCGCGATCGGGCTGGCGATGCCGCTGGGGCACGCGCGCACCCAGCACCTGACCGACCCCTTCTTCCTCTCGCTGCTCGGCTATATCGCCGACCTGCTGGTCGATCGCGGCTATGACGTGCTGCTCTCGCGCGTGCTGCCCGAGAACGGCGACTGGCTCGATCGGCTGGTCGACGCCGGGCGGGTCGACGGCCTGCTGCTCGTCGGCCAGTCCGACCAATATGAGACGATCGAGCGCGTCGCCTCCCGCTATGCGCCGCTCGTCGCCTGGGGCGTCCACCGCGAGGGGCAGCGTCACCTCGCTATCGGCTCGGACAATGTCGCGGGCGGGCGGCTGGCGGCGGAGCATCTGCTCGAGCGCGGTCGCCGCCGCCTGCTCTTCGTTGGCGACCCCGCCCCACCCGAGTTCGCCGACCGGCTGGCCGGCTTCGCCGCGGCCGCGCGCGCCGCCGGCGTGCGCGCCGAGGTGCTCGCCACGGCGATGGACCCCGATCGAGTCCATGCGGCGATGCGGACCCGACTCGCGGTCGGTACCTTGCCCGACGCGATCTTCGCCGCCTCGGACGTCGCCGCGATGAGCGTGCTCCGCGCAGTGGGCGAGGCCGGGCTCGACGTGCCGCGCGAGGTGGCGGTGATCGGCTACGACGACGTCACGCTCGCCGCCCACACCTCGCCCCCGCTGACCACGATCCGCCAGGACCTCGCGCGCGGCGCGGCGCTGATGGTCGATCGCTTGCTCGCGCGAGTGGCGGGCGAGACGGCGGAGCACGCGGTGATCGCACCCGAGCTGGTGGTGCGCGCCTCGACCTGAGCGGGTGCCGTCGGGTACCCGCGCGCCCGGATTCAGCGGCACTGCACATTTCCCCAGGTAAGACCACCGTCCTCAACGCAATCGTTTGCACAATCCTGTTGCAATCGATTGCAGAAAAGGGCATTCGCCTGTGGGTCGGTCGCGGAGACGACCGATCACCCGCTGGGGAGGACATCATGATCGCGCGTTATCGCCTGCTCGCCGGGGTGCCGGCGCTGTTGCTCGCCGCCGCCGCCCAGGCGCAGACCGCCGTCCCCGTCGCCGAGACGACGGCTGACCAGATCACCGACACACCCGCCCCCGCCGAGGACATCGTCGTCACCGGCGTCGCGCAGGGGCGTAACCGGCTTGACACCTCGGTGTCGGTCAGCTCGCTCGACGCCGACCTCACCAGCAAGATCCCGCCGCGCAACACCGCCGAGATCCTGCGCAACCTGCCCGGCGTGCGAGTCGAGGCCTCCGGCGGCGAGGGCAACGCCAATATCGCGGTGCGCGGCCTGCCGGTCGCCTCGGGCGGTTCCAAGTTCCTCCAGCTCCAGGAAGACGGCCTGCCCGTCCTTGAGTTCGGCGACATCATCTTCGGCAACGCCGACATCTTCATCCGCAACGATCTGTCGCTGGCGCGCATCGAGTCGGTGCGTGGCGGCTCCGCCTCCACCTTCGCCAGCAACTCGCCCGGCGGCATCATCAACTTCATCTCAAAGACGGGCGAGCAGGAGGGCGGCTCGTTCCAGCTCTCGTCCGGCATCGACTATCGCGAGTATCGCGCCGACTTCGCTTATGGCGGCCGGATCGACGCCAACACGCGCTACGAGCTGAGCGGTTTCTATCGCCTCGGCGACGGCCCGCGCGACGTCGGCTATGACGCCATGCGCGGCGGCCAGATCAAGGCCAATATCACGCGCGAGTTCGACGGCGGCTACGTCCGCCTGTACGGCAAATATCTCGACGACCGCAGCATCGCCTATCTGCCCAACCCGGTGCGCGTGAGCGGCAGCGGCGCGGATCCGAGTTACAGCAACGTGCCCGGCTTCTCGATCAACCAGGACACGCTGCACAGCCGCTACATCGGCTCGGTGCTGACGCTCGACGGCGACAACAATCCCGTGCGCCGCAGCATCGGCGACGGGATGCACCCCGACGTCAAGTCGGTCGGGTTCGAAGGTCAGTTTGCGATCGCTGACGGCTGGAACGTCACCGAGCGGTTCCGCTACTCGGACATCTCGGGCGACTTCGTCTCGCCCTTCCCGGCCGCGGTCGGCGACGCGCAGACTGCGGCGGACGCGCTCGCCGGCCCCAACGCGCAGCTCTATTACGCCAGCGGGCCGCTCTCGGGGCAGCGGATCGCCAGCCCCTCGACGCTCGGCGGCAACGGCCTGCTCGCCAGCGTGGTGCTGTTCGACGTCGACCTGAAGAGCCTCAACAACATCACCAACGACCTGCGCGTCAACGGCAAGCTCGATCTCGGCGGCGGTGCGGTGACGCTGGCGGCGGGCATCTACAACTCGCGTCAGGACATCGTCACCGACTGGCTGTGGACCAGCTTCTACCAGACCGTGCAGGGCGACGGCCGCTCGGTGCTGGTCGACGTGCGCGACTCAACCGGCGCGGCGCGCACCGCGGGGGGCACGCTCTACTCGGCGTCCTTCTTCGGCAATTGCTGTCGCCGCAGCTATGACATGCGCTACACCACCAACGCGCCGTTCGCGCAGCTCGGCTTCGAGCTCGGCCGGTTCAACGTCGACGGGTCGCTGCGCTATGACTTCGGCAGCGCCAAGGGCAGCATCGCGGGCGACCTACCCGGCGCGACCACGACGCGCGCGCAGGACATCGACGGCGACGGTTTCCTCTCCTCCGCCGAACAGGCGGTGGCGTTCACCCCGGCCAACCGCACGCCGGTCGACTATACCTACCGCTATCTCTCCTACTCGGCCGGCATCAACTACCGGCTGAGCGACACGCTGGCGGCGTTCGCGCGCTACAGCCGCGGCGGCCGCGTCAACGCCGACCGGCTGCTGTTCGGCCCGCTGATCGACACCACCACCGGCGGGCTGGTCGCGGGCGCCAAGCCGTACGACTTCGTCAAGCAGGCCGAGGGCGGGCTGAAGTTCTCGACCGGGCCGCTCGCGCTCTACGCCACCGTGTTCAACGCGCGCACGCAGGAGACCAACTACCTGCTATCGCAGCAGCAGTTCACCAGCCGCGACTATGAGGCGACCGGCGTCGAGCTGGAAGGCCGCTTCCGCGCCGGCCCGTTCTCGCTGACCGCGGCGGGCACCTATACCGATGCCAAGATCAAGCGCGACGCCACTGATACGACGCTCGACGGCAACCGCCCGCAGCGCCAGGCCGCCTTCGTCTACCAGGCGACGCCGCAAGTCGACTTTGGCCGGGTGAGTTTCGGTGCCAACGTGATCGGCACCACGTCCAGTTACACCCAGCCGATCAACGACCTGAAGATGCCCGCCTACACCCAGGTCAACGGCTTCCTGCTGGTGCGCGCGGCCGAGAACGTCAGCTTCAACCTCAACGCCAACAACATCTTCGACGTGAAGGGCATCACCGAAGCGGAGGACGCCAGCATCCCGGCCAACGGGCTGGTGCGCGCGCGCTCTATCAACGGGCGAACCATCGCCGCCTCGGTGCGCTTCGATTTCTGACGCGCGGGCGTGGCGGCGATACCCGGCGCGTCTATGGTGCGCGATGTGACAGGAAGGATGACGATGGAGGAGCGGCTCGCCGCGATCGCGCCGCGGCTGCGGCGGCAGCTCGACCGGCTCTATGGCGCGCAGGGTGACACCGACTCGCTGTGGGCCGCGACCCAGACGCTGCTGCGCGAGCGCCACGCCGAGCGGCCCGCGGCACTGCGCGCGCTCGACGCGGCGCGGCTCGACGATGCCGAGTGGTTCGTCCGCCCCGACATGCTGGGCTATTCCACCTATGTCGACCGCTACGCCGGCACGGTCGCGGGTCTGGCCGGGCGGGTCGACCATCTCGAGTCGCTCGGCGTGCGATACCTCCACCTGCTTGCATTGCTCAAGGCGCGCGAGGGCGACAGCGACGGCGGCTTCGCGGTCTCGGACTATCTGGCGGTCGAGCCGCGGCTCGGCACGATCGACGAGGTCGAGGCGCTCACCGCGCGGCTGCGCGAGGCGCGCATCAGCCTGTGCGTCGACCTCGCGCTCAATCACACCGCGGACGATCATCTCTGGGCGAAAGCGGCGAAGGCGGGCGATCCGTTCTACCGCGACTTCTACATCGTGCTCGACGCGGCCGAGGCGCGCGCGCGCGAGGCCGCTCTGCCGCAGGTCTTCCCCGCCACCGCGCCGGGCAATTTCACGCTCGTGCCCGAGATGGGCGGCCATGTCTGGACCACCTTCTATCCGTTTCAATGGGACCTGAACTGGCGCAACCCGAGCGTCTTCCTCGCCATCCTCGACGTGGCGCTGCGGCTCGCCAACCGCGGCGTGGAGGCGTTTCGGCTCGACAGCATCGCCTTCCTGTGGAAGCAGCCCGGCAGCGACTGCCGCAACCTGCCCGAGACGCACTATATCGTCCGCGCGCTGCGCGCCGCGCTCGACATCGCCGCGCCCGCCACGTTGCTCAAGGCCGAGGCGATCGTGCCTACCGCGTTCGTGCCACCCTATTTCGGCCGCGACGAGGGTGAAGGTTTTGAGCCCGAATGCCACCTCGTCTACAACAATTCGCTGATGGTGGCAGGCTGGGTCGCGCTGGCGGAGCAGTCGGCGGCCCTCCCTGCCGCGATCGTCGCCGCGAGCGGCGGGCTGCCGCGCGGCGCCAATTGGCTGAGCTACGCGCGCTGCCACGACGATATCGGCTGGGGCTCGGTGCTGGGAGACCTGCGCGCGATCGATCCCGCGCCCGAGAAGCGGCTCGCCGCGGCGGCACATTTCCTCGAGGGCGCGGACGGCGGCTGGGGCCGCGGTGCGCCGTTCCAGAGCGACGGCGCAGTGCTCCACGGCAGCAACGGGACGATGGCCTCGCTCGCCGGGCTCGAGTCCGCATGCGACGCGGAGGAGCGCGAGGCGGCCTACCGCCGCATCGCGCTGCTCAACGCGCTGACGATCGCGAGCGGCGGGCTGGCGACGACCTACATGGGTGACGAGCTCGGCCTGCTCAACGACTATGGCTATCGCGACGACCCGGGGCGCGCGCACGAGGGTCGCTGGCTGCACCGGCCCGAGATGGACTGGGCGGCGCTCGACGGCGCGGCGGCGCGTCGCATCGGCGGCGACCTGCGCGCGCTGCGGGCGGCGCGCGTGGCGAGCGGCGGCGCGGGCGCGCCGGCGCTGATCGAGACGGGCGCGCCGGCGCTGCTCGGCGTGGCATGCGGACGCGACCGCGTGTTCCTCAACTTCGGCGCGGCTTCCGTGGCTCTCACCTCGGCGGGCCGCGATCGGTTGACCGGGGCGACCTGCGACACCGCGCCGGGCTGGGGTGTGGTCTGGCTGGAGGGAGCGCGATGAGGCCGACCACGGGAACCGCGCGGGGAGCGTCGCGCCCCCGCCTCTCGCTGGCGCGGATCGTCGAGATGAACCTCGGTTTCCTCGGCCTGCAATTCTCCTTTGGACTGCAGCAGGCCAACATGGCCCCGATCTACGGCTACCTGGGCGCCGATGAGGCGACGCTGCCGCTGCTGTGGCTCGCCGGTCCGGTCACCGGTCTGCTCGTCCAGCCGCTGATCGGCGCGATGAGCGACCGCACCACCTCGCGGCTCGGTCGCCGCACCCCCTATTTCCTCGTCGGTGCGGTGCTGTGCAGCCTGTGCCTGTTCGCGATGCCGTACAGCCGCGCTCTGTGGATCGCGGCGAGCCTGTTGTGGGTGCTCGACGCCGCCAACAACGTCACGATGGAGCCCTATCGCGCCTATGTCGGCGACCGGCTCGCGCCCGACCAGCGGCCGACCGGCTTCCTGACGCAATCAGCCTTTACCGGGCTGGCGCAGACGCTCTCCTACCTCGCGCCGAGCCTGCTGGTCTGGTTTGGCCTCGACAAGGACGCGGTCGACGCCAACGGCATCCCCGACATCACGCGCATCGCCTTCGTGATCGGCGCGGTGCTGTCGCTCTCGACGATCCTGTGGTCGGTGTGGCGCGTGCCCGAGCTGCCGCTGCCGGCCGAGGAGCGCGCGCGACTCGAGGCCGAGCCGCTGACGCTGCGATCCGCCCTCGCCGATCTGCGCACCGCGCTGCTGGAGATGCCGCGCCCGATGCGGCAGCTCGCGCTGGCGATGCTCTGCCAATGGTATGCGATGTTCGCTTACTGGCAGTTCATCGCCTTCGCGCTGGCACGCTCGCTCCACGACACCGCCGACGCGACCAGCCAGGCGTTCCGCGACACCGCGCTGACCGTGGGACAGCTCGGCGCCTTCTACAACGCAGTCGCCTTCGTCGCCGCGCTCGCGCTGATGCCGCTGGCGCGGCGCCACGGCGCCAAACGCGTCCACGCCTGCTGCCTCGCCGCCTCGGGTGCGGCGATGCTCGCGATCCCGGCGATCGGACAGGAAGCGTGGCTGTACGTCGCGATGGTCGGGATCGGGATCGGCTGGGCCGGGATGATGGGCAACCCATACGTCATGCTGACCGACATGATCCCGCCCGAGCGCAACGGCGTGTACATGGGCATCTTCAACATGTTCATCGTCATCCCGATGATGATCGAGAGCCTGTCGATCCCGCTGTTCTACCACAACCTGCTCGGCGGTGACGCGCGTGCGGTCCTGGTGCTCGCGGGCGCGCTGATGCTGCTCGGGGCGATCGCCACGGTGATGGTGGGCCGCGGCGCGCGCGCGGCAAGGTAGCCACCGCGCACCTTCCCGCGCCGATCCGAACGTTGCGCGTGACGAGATAATGTATCATGGCCGCGGCCATGCTTCAGCTGACCGCCCCCCGCACCGTCCAGGCTCCGTCACGTCCCTCGCCGAACCGCCGGCTCGACTCGATCGATGCGCTGCGCGGACTGGTCATGCTGCTGATGCTGGCGGACCACACGCGCGAATACTTCTTGCTGAGCGCGCCGGTGAGCGACCCGATGGATCTTCGCGTCGCCCCACCCAGCCTGGTCGCGGCTCGGCTCGCCGCGCACCTCTGCGCGCCCGTCTTCATCGCGCTCGCCGGGGTGTCGGCGTGGCTCTACGGCGCGGCTCGACCGCGCGCCGCGACCGCGCGCTTCCTTCTCGAGCGCGGGCTGTTCCTCCTGCTGCTCGAGCTCACCCTGGTCGGCTTCGCCTGGAGCTTCTCGCTCGCGCCGACGATGATCTACCTCCAGGTGATCTGGGCGATCGGCTGGTCGATGATCGCACTGGCGGGGCTGCTGTGGCTGCCGCGTCGGGCGCTGATCGCAATCGCCATCGTGGTGGTGGCAGGGCACAATCTGCTCGACCCGGTGCGGCTCGCCGCTGGCCACCCGCTGTACCCGATATGGGCGATACTCCACCAGCGCGACCTCATCGCGCTGGGCGGCGGGGTGACGGCGCGGACCTCCTATCCGGTGCTTCCCTGGATCGGCGTGATCGCGCTCGGCTATGCGATCGGCCCGTGGTTCCACACCTCTCCCGTCTGGCGGCGGCGCGCGCTCGCGGCGGCCGGCACGATCCTGCTGGCCGGTTTCGTGCTGCTGCGCGCGATCAACCGTTACGGCGAACCGCTTCCATGGGAGCTCGGTGCGACGCCGCTGCTGACGCTGCTCTCCTTCCTCAACGTGACCAAATACCCGCCCTCGCTCGACTTCCTGCTGTTGACGCTAGGCCTCGGCGCATGGCTGCTGGTTGCCTTCGAGCAGCGCACGGCGCGCTGGCTGGCGGTGCTGGGGAGCGCGCCGATGTTCTTCTACCTGCTCCACCTCTATGCGTTGCACCTGCTGTCGATCGCCGCCGGCGGGCGCGAGGTACCCACCATCGGGCACGTCTGGTTGCTCGCCGCCGCGGTGGCGCCGCCCTTATGGTGCGCGACGCGCTGGTTCGCCGGGGTGAAGCGGCGGAGCGCGAGCCGCTGGCTACGCTTCTTCTGAGAGGGCGGCGTGCGGACCTACTGCCGCCGCGCGTCCGGCAGCACCCGGTCGATCCAGCCGCCGAGCCGCCCGTGCGACCAGGCGAGCGCGCGATAGAAGGCCAGTACCGGCCGCGCCCAATGGAGATAGAGCCCCGGCGCCCCGGTCCGCGCCGACAGCCACGCCAGCCGGTGGCTCCAGCGCGCGATGCCGGCGCGCGTTCGATACACCAGACGGCGTCGCAGCGGCAGCGCGCGCGCGTCGGGCGCGACCCGCTTGCGCTTGGCCACGCCGCCGCGCCAGCGTCGCCACGTCAGCCGATAGGCCAGCCCCTCGCGGCGGTGCCGAAAGCCCGCCGCCTGCGTCGCCTCGACGAAGGCGGCATCCACTTCCTCCAGCACCAGCCGGCCTTCCGCCACCGCGGCGCGGATCAGACCGTCGACGAGCGGCGTGCGCGCCACCACCACGTTGGTGCCGCGCCCGTCGGACGAATAGGGCTCGACCCAGGCGTCGCCGAAGGCGACGTCGGCGGTCTCGGCGACGACGTCGTCGCACATGTCGCACGCGCTGTTCTGGAAGAAGCCCGCGCCCCAGTCGCCGTCGGCGAGGTGCCACCAGTCCTCGGCCCGCGCGCTGCCGTCGTCGAGCGTCAGGTGCGCACGGTACCAATTGGCCGGCCGCCCCGCGTCCTTGATGCGATAGTCGACCGCGCGTACGCGCGCCGGCGGCGTGTCGAGCTGCCACGCGAAACTGTCGACCAGCCGGGCGCTCTTCTGATGCCCGCAGAATAGTCCGAGCACGTGTGGCACGCGCTCGCGCAGCACCGGGTCGCGCGCGCGTTCGAGCTGGATCATCTTGGCGAAGCACGGCACCGCGACGATCGCGTAGCGCCCCGGCGTGGCACGGATCTCGCGCAACACCGCGGAGAGCTCGACCGGGTAATAGCGCGACTTCGCGCCGGCCAGCAGCGAAGCGGTGTCGTGCGACAGGCGATAGGCGAAGTAGCGACCGTCGTCCTGCGGCGCGGCGACCGGCGCGACATGTGCCACCGCGTCCACCGCGCCGGTGCGCAGCAGCTCGGCGGCCACCCAGCTCACCATCCCGCCCGAGCTGCCCGACTCCCGCCATTCGCCCTCGGCGACGTGGCCGACCCAGGTCGACTCGTGGCGACCCAGCAGCGCCGTGGCAAACGGCGCAGCGGGGAAGCGCTCGGCGCCGATCATGTCCTCGTCGCGGGCGTCGGGCGAGAAGGGGCAGCGCTGCGCGAACTCCTCGGACGGCACGGACGCGAAGGCTCCGTCGGGCTTCCACGTGCCGTGGCGGTCCCACGCCATCGAACCCTCAGACGCGTCGGCCGCGCACCCACCGCAGCCGATGCACAGCTTCGAGCGCACCACGTCGCGCGGCGCGAGCGGCTCAGCCAAGCGCGTGGCGCAGATAGGCGAGTGACTCGGCGCGCAGCTCCTCGATCCGCTCGTAGACCGCCGGTGCGGGCGGCGCGCCGAGCAGCGCGTCATAGTCCGCGCCCTCGAGCTCGGGCGATACGATGTGGCGGCGCGCGTCGAGCGCGGCGGCGAGGTCGCGCACCTTGTTGAAGCGGTAGGGCGAAGGCGCGGTGACGAAGGGGGTGCGGTTGTTGAGCGCGAAGACGCAGCCGTGGAAGAAATTGGTCACGAGCGCGCTGGCGCTCGCGGCGCGCTGCGCGAATTCCTCCGGGCCCGCGGCGATGTCCTGCTCGTCGGCCCAGTCGTTGCGGTATCCGATGCTAACCAGGCGTACCCCGCTGCGCCGGCTCCAGTCGCGCATCTGGCGCTGCAGCCATTCCGGGAAGCCGTGGCCGTAGACCAAGGCATAGCGGCCCTTCTCGGACGGCGGCGCGGCAGCGTGGACGCGGTCGCCGAACTGGAGCACGGGGTCGAGCACCAGCGGCGGGGTCGCGCCGAGGGCGGTCTCCACGAGCGCCCGCGAGTTGGCGTCACGCACCGACACCGCGGTGAAGCGCCGCAGCTTGGCGGCCCAGTCAGCCGAGATGCCGTCGGCAGCGTCATGATTGCCGAAGCTGGCCGCGTAGGAGACCAGCCGCGGCGCGCTCAATCCCTCGCCGAAGAAGATCGGCGCGCCGCCGTACCACGGATGGCGGAAGTTCCAGACCTCGTCGCTGCCGACGACGATCGCGTCGTAGCCGTCGGTGTCGGGCCGGTGCAGCGGGAAACGCGGAGACTGCGGCAGGCGGTCGAACGCCGCGACGAACTTGCGGCCCTTGATCTTGTACGCCGGCAGATCGGCGCGTGGCGTGCGCTCGGGCAAGGTCGGCTGGAACGAACAGCGCCACTCGGCACGCGCGACCTGATCGCTGTGATGATCGAGCAGCCGCGCGTCATGGCCGAGGGAGCGCAACCCCTCGGTCAGGCAGCGCGCCTGCCAGTAGGAACCGTAGTTGATGCAGCGGTGAAAGGTCAGGATCCCGACCTTGCGCGGTGTAGCGGTCATTGCGGAGATAATCGCTCGGTAGGTCAGCGAGTTCCGCTGATCCTCCCCGCTGGCGGGCACGACTTCCCTCAGCCCAGCAGGCCGTCCGCCAGGAGCAGCAGCATCTTGACGTCCATCGCCACGCCCTGGGTACGCTTCGCCAGCACGAAGCGCGTCAGCTCGGCGCGGGGCACCAGATGCACCTCGATGTCCTCGTCGGCCTCGCCGCCCCCCGGCCCGACCTTCTCCAGCTCGTGCGCGCGCACCAGCGTGAAGCCTTCGCTGTTCATTCCCGGCGACGAGTAGAAGAAGCCCAGCTCCTCGATCCGTCCCGCCCGGTAGCCGGTCTCCTCCTCCAGCTCGCGCGCGGCGCCGGCGGCGACGGCCTCGCCCGCGGTCTCGTCGCCGATCAGGCCGGCGGGCAATTCGAGGCAGCGGCGGCCGAGCGGGACGCGATATTGCTCGACCAGCACGACTCGATCGGAAGCGTCGATCGCGACGATCACCGCGGCCTGGATGCCGTTGCGGCGGGACACATATTCCCACTGCCCTTGCGTCTTCACCTCGATGTAGCGGCCGGCCCAGGCCGTCTCGGCAGGAGCATCGGCGTCGCGGTGGGGCTTGGTCATGGAGTCTCGCTCGATCCTGGCGTCGGGAGGCGCCTCTCTAAGCCAGTGGCGCGACTTGGCGAAGCGGCAATCCGCGCTTAACCTGGATCGGCCCGCATCGGGAGCGGCAGGGAGACGATCATGTTGAAGGATTTCAGAGCGTTCATCGCTCGAGGCAATGTGCTCGACCTGGCGGTCGGCGTGATCATCGGCGGCGCCTTCGCCACCATCACCAAGTCGCTGACCGACGACATCATCATGCCGATCGTCGGCGCGATCTTCGGCGGCTTCGATTTCTCGAGCTATTTCGTGAAGCTGGGGCCCGTCCCCGCGAACTACACCGGCTCGCTGACGAGCTATGCCCAGCTCAAGGCGGCGGGCGTGCCGCTGTTCGGCTACGGCGAGTTCATCACCGTGGTGATCAACTTCATCATTCTCGCCTTCATCGTCTTCCTTCTGATGCGCAGCGTCAACCGCGTGATCGCCGCGGCCGAGCGCGAGAAGAAGGAAGGGACGGCAGAGCCTGCCGCCGAGCCCGCCGAGGTGGCGCTGCTGCGCGAGATCCGCGACGAGCTGCGCGCCGGAGCGGGCACGCGGACCCCTCCCCCGCTGGTCTGACCCGACGACGGCCCGGCGCTCTCCCGAGGCGAGAGAGCGCCGCGGCGTGCCGGCGCGAACTCAGTGCAGCGTCGCGTCGCCGAGGTCGTCGGCGTCGACGATGCCGCGACCGACATGGCTGTGGTGGCGGCTGTAAGCGAAGTAGATCACCAGCCCCACCGCGCCCCAGATCGGCAGCACCAGCATCGCCGCCGAGGGCAGGTTGAAGAAGAGGAACACGCAGCCCGCGATCGTCAGCGGCCCCACCAGCCACAGCGCGGGCGTGCGGAAGTCGCGCTTGTGGTCGCGCGCGGTGCGACGCAGGATCATCACCGCGACCGCCACCATCATGAAGGCGTAGAGCGTGCCCGCGTTGGCGATGTCGGCGAGCTGCCCAACCGGCAGGAACGCCGCCGCGAAGGCGACGCCGATCCCCGTCAGCGCAGTGACGACGTAGGGCGTCTTCCACTTCGGATGCACCGCCGAGAGCTTCTCGGGCAGCAGCCCGTCGCGGCTCATCACGAAGAAGATGCGCGTCTGGCCGAACATCAGGATCAGGATGACCGAGGGCAGCGCCAGGAAAGCCGCGATGCCGAGCATGTTGCCCACCTTGGACCAGCCGATCGCGCGCAGCACGTGCGCCAGCGCCTCGTTGGAGCAGACCAGGGCGTCGGCATATTGCGGCAGCGCGCACTGCCGCGCCAGCTCCTCCGAACCGGTCGGGAAAGGCACACCGTTCGGCCCCATGATTGGCTGGCCGCCGATCGTGCCGATCGCACCGGCGGCGACCAGGATATAGAAGATAGTGCAGAACAGCAGCGAGCCGATCAGCCCGATCGGCACGTTGCGCTGTGGGTTCTTGGTCTCTTCCGCCGCGGTAGAGACCGCGTCGAAGCCGACATAGGCGAAGAAGATCGTCGCCGCCGCGCCCACCGCGCCCACGCCGGTGCCGAAGCCGCCGAAGACGCCCGCGGGCAGGAACGGGTTGAACTTGTCGGTGGAGAAGGACTCACTCGGCAGCGTCAGCGCGACGAAGGCGGTGAGCGCGATCACCTTGATCGCCACCAGCACCGCGTTGACCCGCGCGCTCTCGGTGGTGCCGATCATCAGCAGCCAGGTGATGAGCCCTGCGATCACCACCGCGGGCAGGTTGATGAAGCCACCGGGCGCGCCGCCCAGCGCCAATGGCGCGGCGGAGAGCCAGGCGGGCAGATGGATTCCGAGAAACTGGTTGAGGATCGTCCCGCTGAAATAACCCGACCAGCCGACCGCCACCGCGCTGGCGGCGACGGCATATTCGAGGATCAGCGCCCAGCCGACCGTCCAGGCGAGCAGCTCGCCCATAGTGGAATAGGTGTAGGTATAGGCCGATCCCGCCACCGGGATCATCGCCGCGATCTCGGCGTAGCACAGCGCCGCGACGATGCAGATCGCGCCGGCGATGGCGAAGGCCAGCATCAGCCCGGGGCCGGCCTTCTGCGCGCCCGCCGCGGTGAGCACGAAGATGCCGGTGCCGATCACGCAACCGATGCCGAACAGCGTCAGCTGGAACCAGCCGAGCGTGCGGTGGAGCGACTTGCGCTCGGCGGTGGCGAGGATGGCGTCGAGAGGTTTGACGCGCCCGAAGATCATTAGGTTCGATGCCCCCAAGGGAAAAAACTGGACAGGAGCGTAGCGGGTGTGCGGCGACGCGCAATAGTGTTGCGCGGAGATGACATCAGACCGGTTTGGCGCCGGGGCGGACGGCTGCGCCAGCTTAGGCCATCCCGTGCATCACTCCGCTACACACATCCGTCATCCCGAACTTGGTCCGGGAACCGCCGAGCCGCACACCCATGAGGCGTTGCTCTTGCGGAAGAGTGGATCCCGGACCAAGTCCGGGATGACGGCAGGGCAGAGAAGCGCCCTCTTCGAGAAGCTTCATGCGCGAAGGAAGTGCCGCACCGCCCAGATGACGTCCGGTCTACCTAGGACATCAAGCCCTCCGCGCTCAACCGTCCCGCTGCGCCAGCATCGGGCCGAGCGCGCGACCGGCGAGGATGTGGACGTGAAGGTGCGGCACCTCGGCGTGGCTGTCGAGCCCGGTGTTGGCGATCAGTCGGTAGCCGCGCTCGACCAGCCCCGCGTCGCGTGCCGCCTGGCCGATCGCGCGGGTGAGGCTGACGATCTCCTCCGCGCTCGCGCTCGCCGAGAAATCGTCCCAGCTGACGTAGCGGCCCTTCGGCACCGCGAGCAGATGGACCGGCGCCCACGGGGCGATGTCGTGGAAGACGATGCTGTGCTCGTCCTCATAGACCCGCCGCGACGGGATCTCGCCGCGTACCAGCTTGGCGAAGATGTTGGCGTCGTCATAGGGCTGGGTAGCGTCCACCGTCATCGGGCGATCCTCATTCGGGGCGAAAGGAGAGCGGCAGCGGGCCGCCGCGCGCGGCTTTCTCGTCGTGCCCCGACACGCCCTCGCGGCGCACCAGTTCGGCGCGGACCTCGTCGAGCGTCAGCCCGGCGTCGGCGAGCAGCACCATGAGGTGGTACAGAAGGTCCGCCGCCTCGGGCACGATCGCGCGCTCGTCGCCGCGCAACGCCGCGATCACGGTCTCAACCGCTTCCTCGCCGAGCTTCTGCGCGATGCGCGGCCGCCCCCTGGCGAACAACGAGGCGGTGTAGGAGGAGGTCGGGTCGGCGCCGCGGCGCGAGGCGACCGTGGCGAAGAGCCGGTCGAGCGGGTCGGGCTGGTCCATGATGGTGGGCGTGCCGCGGGCGGCGGCGCTGGTCAAGCCGGAGCGCGGCGGTCCCTGCCCTTAGCGACCGATCGCGCGCAGGCCGCTGTCGAGCTGCGCGCGCAGGTTGGCGGCGACCTCGGGCGAGACGTCGGGTCGCGGGGCGGCGGCCTTCCCCCGACGCAGCCGCGCGCGGTCGCGCTCCGGCGGCTCGACCACGCGCACGCGCACCGCGACATGGCCGCGCGCGCGAACGCCGAGCAGCTCGGCCGCGCCGCGCGACAGGTCGATCAGCCGGTCGCGCGCGAACGGGCCGCGATCGTTGACCCGCAGCAGGATGACACGTCCGGTGTCGAGCGCGGTGACCTCGACGTAGCTCGGGAGCGGCAGCGTCGGATGCGCCGCGGTGACCCATTTGGCGCGGAAGCGCTCGCCGAGCGCGGTGCGGTTACCCGACTCGCTGCCGTACCAGCTGGCATAGCCGAGCATGTCGTAGCTCGGGTCCGCCGCGGGGGTGTAGGTGACTCCGCGCACCACATAGGGCCGGCCGAGCCGCACCGGCGCGTCGCTGACCGGGCGGTAATGCCCGCCGCAGCCGGCGAGCAACGTGGCCAGCAGCGCCGCCGCCGCCGCGCGCCTTGCAGTGCGCCTCAATGCGCGCGCACCGGCACGCCCGCCGCCGCGAGCGCTGCGTGCGCCTCGGCGACCGTGGCCTGGCCGAAGTGGAAGATCGAGGCGGCGAGCACCGCGGAGGCATGGCCCTCGGTCACTCCAGCGACGAGGTCGTCGAGCGTGCCGACCCCGCCCGAGGCCACCACCGGCACCTCGGTGCGGTCGGCGATCGCGCGCACCAGCGCGAGGTCATAGCCGCCGCGCGTGCCGTCGCGATCCATCGAGGTGACGAGCAGCTCGCCCGCGCCCAGCTCGGCGAGCCGCAGCGCGTGCGCCACCGCGTCGATCCCGGTGGCGCGGCGACCGCCGTGGGTGAACACCTCCCAGCCCTCGCCGACGCGGCGCGCGTCGACGCTGGCGACGCAGCATTGGCTGCCGAACCGCTCGGCGATGTCGCTCACCAGATCGGGGCGCGCCACCGCGGCGGAGTTGACCGCGACCTTGTCCGCGCCGGCGAGCAGCAGCGCCCGCGCGTCCTCCGCGCTGCGCACCCCGCCCCCGACGGTGAGCGGCATGAAGCAGACCGCGGCGGTGCGGCGGACGACGTCGAGGATGGTACCGCGCGCCTCGTGGCTGGCGGTGATGTCGAGGAAGCAGAGCTCGTCCGCGCCGGCGGCGTCATAGGCGCGCGCCTGCTCGACCGGATCCCCCGCGTCGATCAGGTCGACGAAGTTGACGCCCTTGACGACGCGGCCCTCGGCGACGTCGAGGCACGGGATCACGCGGGCACGGACGGTCATGCGTGCGGCTCATGCCCGCGCGCGCGGCCGGGAGCAAGCGCGGGCGCCGAAGTCGGTCAGTGACGGGGTTCCTTGAAGCGCGCGCGGCGGCATCATCGCTTCCGATTGGCCGAGGAGAATAGGCGATGCGATGCCGCTTCTGTGCGCTGCTGGTGATCCTCGCCAACCCGCGCGGCGCGTTCCCGACCGAGTGGCCGCACGAGCGCCGTACGATCCTGTGCTGGTCGTGGTTTCGCCAGCGCGCGTGGGAAGCCGGGCTGGAGCGCGAGGAGCGCTTCTGGCTGCATGCGCCGCACGTTCGACGAGGCACAGCGCGCGGGTTGGTCGCGCGCAGCGGTGTACGTCAGGCACCGGCCTTTCCTGGCTGAGCTGTGCTCCAGCGAGCGCCGGCGCTCAGGCTCATTCAGGGCAACAGCTCGCGGCGCGGTGTTCGCCTAAATTCCCGCGGGCGCGGGAGCGCCAGGAAAGATCCCGCCGCTCACGCGCCTGCGCCCCCGCTACGCCGCTGCCGCCACGCTCAACGCCGCGGCCAGGTCGAGCCGGCCATCGTACAGCGCACGCCCGGTGATCACGCCCTCCACGCCGTCGCGCGCGTGCAGCGCCAGCACGTGGATGTCCGCGATCCCCGCCACGCCGCCGCTCGCGATCACCGGGATGTCGACCGCGCGCGCGAGGTCCACCGTCGCCTCGATGTTGGCGCCCTTGAGCAGCCCGTCGCGGCCGACGTCGGTGAACAGCAGCGCCGCCACCCCCGCGTCCTCGAAGCGACGCGCGAGCTCGACCACGCTGGTGGTGGAAACGTCGGCCCAGCCCTTGGTCGCGACCATGCCGTCGCGCGCGTCCACCGCCACCACCACGCCGCCGGGGAAGTCGCGCGCGGCGCCGCGGACGAACTCGGGGTCCTCCAGCGCGGCGGTGCCGATCACCACGCGCGACACGCCGAGATCGAACCAGCGCTCGACGCTCTCGCGCGTGCGGATGCCGCCGCCGAGCTGGACGTGGCCGGGGAAGCGCGCGACGATCGCGCGCACCGCCTCGCCGTTGACGCTGGCACCGGCGAACGCGCCGTCGAGGTCGACGACGTGGAGGTGTTGCGCGCCGGCGTCGGCGAACAGCATCGCCTGCGCCGCGGGATCGTCGCCGTAGACCGTGGCGCGCGCCATGTCGCCCTCGGCGAGGCGGACCACTTGGCCCTGCTTGAGGTCGATCGCGGGGAAGACGATGAGGGTCATGCGGGGCTACTCGGCGAGATGATGGGGCGGGCGGACGCGCCGAGGGAGGCGTTCGACGGGCGCCACGTCGCCCCTCTCACTGCCGTCATCCCGGACTTGGTCCGGGATCCTCCGTGCCGCCCATCCAGCGGCCGGCGAACACGCGGACCCGTAGATACTGAAACGAGTTCAGGATGACGCCTGGAACGGGAAGAGGCCGACCGACTCACCACCGCCGTGCCCCTCACGGCCGCCACGCCAGGAAGCGCTCCAGCAGCGCCAGCCCGTAGCGCTGGCTCTTCTCGGGGTGGAACTGCACCCCCACCACATTGTCGCGCGCCACCGCGGCGGTGACCGGACCGGCATGGTCGGTGGTCGCCACCACGTGCGCGCCGGTGAAGGCGTAGCTGTGGAGGAAATAGGCCTCGCCCGGGACGATCAGCGCGTGCTCGACCTGCGGCACCACGTCGTTCCAGCCCATGTGCGGCACCTTGGCATCGGTGCCCGCGACGTCGATCCGGCGGACCGTGCCGTCGATCCAGCCGAGCCCGGCGTAGCGGCCGAGTTCCTCGCCCGCGGTGGCGAGCAGCTGCATCCCGACGCAGATGCCGAGGAACGGCGCGCCCTCCGCCAGCACACGACGCTCCAGCGCGGCGACCAGCCCGTCGACCGCGCGCAGCGCCGCGGCGCAGGCGCCGAACGCGCCCACGCCCGGCAGCACGATGCGATCGGCGCGCGCCACCGCGTCGGGGTCGGCGGTGACGAGCAGGTCGTCGCATCCAGCGGCGCGCAGCGCGTTGGCGACCGAGTGGAGGTTGCCCGCCTGATAGTCGATCAGCGCCAGCGTCATGCCAGCCACGCGCGGACCGGATCGGCGGCAAAGCTGGCGTGGAACGGCACCACCTCCGCGGTCGCCGCGCCGGCGGTGACGAACGGGTCGGTCGCGGCGATCGCCTCGGCCGCGGCGCGGTCGCCGCGCACGACGATCACCCCGCCGGTACGAGGCTCGCGCCGGCCCGCCACCAGGAAGGCGCCCTCGGCGAAGCCCGCGTCGAGCCACGCGACATGTGCCGCCATCAGCGAGTCGATCTCGTCGAGCGGGCAAACGTAGCTCAGCAGGATCAGGCTCAGCTCGCCGCCGGCACGATAGCGACTCACAGCGTGCCCTTGGTCGAGGGGATCACGCCCACCTTGCGCGGGTCGATCTCGATCGCCTCGCGCAGCGCGCGCGCCAGCCCCTTGTAGGCGCTCTCGGCGATATGATGGTTGTTGTCGCCGTAGAGCGTCTCGACGTGGAGCGTGATCCCGGCGGTCTGCGCGAAACTGTGGAACCAGTGCTGGAACAGCTCGGTATCCATCTCGCCGAGTCGGGTCTGGGTGAACGCGGTCTTCCACACCAGCCAGGGTCGCCCCGAGATATCAAGCGCGACTCGGGTCAGCGTCTCGTCCATCGGCGACAGAGCATCGGCGTAGCGGCGGATGCCGCGCTTGTCGCCGAGCGCCTGCGCCACCGCGCTGCCGAGCGCGAGCGCACTGTCCTCCACCGTGTGGTGCTGGTCGATGTGGAGGTCGCCGTCGCAGTGGAGCGTGACGTCGATCAGCGAGTGTCGCGCGAGCTGCTCCAGCATATGGTCGAAGAAGCCGACCCCGGTGTGGATGTCATACTGGCCGGTGCCGTCGAGGTTGACGGAGACGCTGATACGGGTCTCGCTGGTGTCGCGGCGGAGCGTGGCGGTGCGCATGACGCCGGTCCATAACGCGCTGGACGGTCCAAGCAACCTTGACCGCTCGGCCCATCACGCTACCCATGAGCGCATGAACGACATGCTGCCCGACAGCCAGATACCCTATGACGAGATCGTGCAGGAAGCGCTGCGCGCCGTCGTGGGCCGCGTGCTGGGCGTGGTCGCCGAGACCGGCGGCCTGCCGGGCCAGCACCATTTCTACATCACCTTCAAGACCCAGGCGCCCGGTGTCGACATCCCGTCCCGCCTCGTCGAGCGCTTCCCCGACGAGATGACGATCGTGCTCCAGAATCGCTTCTGGGACCTGACGGTCGACGAGGAGCGCTTCTCGGTAGGGCTCAGCTTCAACCAAGTGCCGTCCAAGCTGGTGATCCCCTATTCGGCGATCACCGGCTTCCACGACCCGGCGGTCAACTTCGAGCTTCGCTTTCAGGCGCAGGAAGGACCGGGCGACGGCCCCGGCGGGCATGACCCGGCCGAGAACGACGGGCCGCCCGCGAGTGGCGCGAGCGACGGCTCGAACGTCGTCGCGGTGGATTTCAAGCGCAAGAAGTGATCGAGCGAGTCGCCGTGCCCGACGCGGCGGTGCGCGCCGCGATCCTGGCACCGCTGGTCGCGCACAACGACTCGGCGGTGGGCGCGACCGTGCGCGAGGAGATCGCGCTGGTGCTTCGCGACGAGGGTGGCGCGATCGTCGGCGGGCTGTGGGGTGTGGCGAGCTGTCGCTGGCTGTTCGTGCAATATCTCGCGCTGCCGCCGGAGCGACGCGGCCGCGGCGAGGGCCGGGCGCTGATGCGCGCGGCGGAGGTGGAAGCGGCGCGCCTCGGCTGCATCGGCGTGTGGCTCGACACGTTCAGCTTCCAGGCGCGCGGCTTCTACGAGAAGCTGGGGTACGCGCTGTTCGGCACGATCGACGACTACCCCCCGGGCGAGTCGCGCTTTTTCCTGGCGAAGCGGATCGACTGAGGAGCGGCCCAGACGCTCATATCATGGTACCTGGCCGACCGCTCTCTGCCAGATCCATGGTGTCATCCTGAACTTGTTTCAGGATCCACCCGTCCGCGCACCTCGCCGTCGCTGCGTACACGGCACGTTGGATCCTGAAACGAGTTCAGGATGACGCCGACTAGGGGCGAGGTGATCGTGCCCCCCTACTCTCGCGGAAGCGCCGCTCCCCTCACCCGAAGGTCTCCACCGCCTCCACGATCACCGCAAAGACCCGATCGAGATCGTCCGCCCCGGTGCAATAGGGCGGCATGACGTAGAGCGTGTCGCCGAGCGGGCGCAGCAGCACGTCGCGCTCGCGAAAGAAGGCCATCAGCAGCGGCGCGCGGTCGGACAGGTAGCCTGCCCCCTCCCCCAGCTCGAGCGCCGCGATCGTGCCGAGCGAGCGCGCGCCACTCACCTCCGGCAAGGCGGAGAGCGCTGCCACGCGCTCGGCCTGCGCCGTTGCCAGCGCGGCGATCCGCTCGCGCACCGGCTCGTCGCGCCAGATCGCGAGATTGGCGCAGGCGGCGGCGCACGCGATCGGGTTGGCGGTGTAGCTCGACGAGTGGAAGAACATCCGCGCGCGATCTGTGCTGCGATGCGCCTCGAACAGCGGCTCGGTCGCCATCGTCACCGCGAGTGGCACCGCACCGCCGGTCAGCCCCTTGGAGAGGCAGAGGATGTCGGGGACTACCCCGGCCTGCTCGCACGCCAGCAGCGTGCCGGTGCGGCCCCAGCCGGTCATCACCTCGTCGGCGATGAAGAGCACGCCGTGACGCACGCAGATCGCGCGCATCTCGGCGAGTACCGAGGGCGGATAGAACAGCATGCCGCCCGCGCCGAGCACCAGCGGCTCGACGATGAAGGCCGCCGCGCCGGCCGCGCACGCCTGCTCCAGCGAGTCGAGCGTCGCCTGCTCCGCGCCCGCCGCGGGAAACGGGATCGTGCCGACGTCGAACAGCAGCGGCGCGTAGGGCCGGTTGAACACGCCGCGCGCCCCGACCGACATCGCGCCGATCGTGTCACCGTGATAGCTGTGCGCCATCACCAAGATGCGGTCGCGCGGCTCACCGCGCGCGTGCCAATATCCCAGCGCCATCTTGAGCGCGACCTCGACGCTGGTCGAGCCCGAGTCGGAGAAGAAGACGCGGGTCAGCTCCGCCGGCATGATCGCAGTCAAACCGCGCGCCAGCGCCTCGGCGGGCTCGTGCGTCCAGCCGGCGAAGATGATCTGGTCGAGCCGCTCGGCCTGATCGCGGATCGCGGCGACGATGCGCGGGTGGTTGTGGCCGTGCGTCGTCACCCACCAGGAGGAGATCGCGTCGATGACGCGGCGATCGTCGGCGGTGTGCAGCGCCGCGCCTTCGCCGCGGGTGACGAGCGGGATCGGCTCGCCCAGGCCGTGCTGGGTGAAGGGATGCCAGACCGGCGAGCCGCTCATCGGAACGCCGCCGCGTCGAAGGCGGCGGCGAACGCGGCCGCCAGCGTGGTCGAATCGAGCCGTTCCAGCAGTGGCAGCCGACCGAGGCGGCGGACGCGGCCGATCGCCGCGATCGTCGCCTCGCTATCCTCCTGCGCCTCGCCGACGAAGGCAACGCCGAGCAGCGGCACGCCGCGCGCGCGCAGCGCCTCGATCGAGAGCAGACTATGGTTGATCGTGCCCAGCGCCGTGCGCGCCACCAGCACCGCGGGGCAGCCCCAGCGCGCGATCTGGTCGGCGAACAGCCAGTCGCGCGTCAGCGGCACCAGCGCCCCGCCCGCGCCCTCCACCACGAGATCGCCGTCGAGAGGGGGTAGCACCAGCCGCGCGGGATCGATCGCGACCTCGTCGAGCTCGGCGGCGCGGTGCGGCGAGCAGGGCGTGGTGAGCCGATAGGCTTCGGGCACGATCCGCGCGCGGGGGACGCCGAGCGCCTCGACGCTGGCGGCATCGCTGCCGTCGTCCAGCCCCGCCTGCACGGGCTTCCAGTAGGAGGCGCCGAGCGCGACCGTCAGGGCCGCGGCGAACACGGTCTTGCCCACGTCGGTGTCGGTGCCGGTCACCGCGATCACGCTCATCGCCGCGCCTCCGCCACTGCCACGGCGAGCGCGTCGATGTCCGCGGTGCCGACGTGGAGCGTCAGCGACAGCCGCAGCCGCGCGCTTCCCGCCGGCACGGTTGGCGGTCGGATCGCGCGCACGTCGAACCCGGCGCGCTGCACCGCGACGGCGAGGTCGAGCGCGGCGCGGTCGTCGCCGACCAGCAGCGGCATGACCTGGGTCCACGTCACGGTGGCGCCGAGCGGCCCGAGCCGCGCACTGGCGTGCGCGATCAGCGCGTGCAGCCGCTCGCGCCGCTCGGGCTCATCGGCGAGCATCGCCAGCGCGGCGCGCGCCACCGCGGCGGCGAGCGGCGCGGGCGCGGTCGAGAAGATGAAGGGTCGCGCGCGGGCCACCAGGAAGTCGCGCACCAGCCGTGAGCAACACACCAGCGCGCCTTCGCAGCCCAGCGCCTTGCCGAAGGTCTTGAGCGTGATGACGTTCTCGCGCCCGTCTAGCGTATCGGCGAGGCCGCGGCCGCGCTCGCCCCACACGCCGGTAGCGTGCGCCTCGTCGATCACCAGCATCGCGTCGTGGCGCTCGGCGACCGCGGCGAGATCGGCCAGCGGGGCGCGATCGCCGTCCATGCTGTACAGGCTCTCCACCGCGATCCAGGGCGTGCCGGTGCCACCGCGGGCCCGCCACGCCGCGACGGTCGTGTCGACCGCGTCCGCGTCGTTGTGCGGCGTGGCCACGGTCTCGGCCCGCCCCAGCCGCATCCCGTCGTGCGCGCTGGCGTGGACGAGCGAGTCGTACACCAGCAGGTCGCCCGCCTGGGGCAGCGCCGCGAACAGCGCGGTGTTGGCGGCATAGCCGCTGCCGAAGAACAGCGCCGCGGCGCTGCCGAAGAACCGCGCGCCTTCCGCCTCCAGCGCCTCGTGTTCGGGATCGTTGCCGCGGAGCAGCCGCGATCCCCCGGAGCCAAGCGCGACGCCGCGCTCCAGCGCCGCCGTCGCCGCCGCACGCAGCCGCGGCGCCGCGGCGAGTGCGAGATAGTCGTTCGAGGAGAAGTCCACGCCGCGCCGCGGTGCGAGCGTGCGGAGCCGGTCGCGCGCGGCGAGCGCGGCGAGATGATCACGGTGCGAGGCGAGCAGCATCGCTGCGCCTATAAGTCCTGTCGTCGCAGAAAGGCCAGCCGGCGCGGCGAGCCGCGGCTGCGGCGAGACGCGGCACGGCGCGGCGCGCGCGACGTTGTCTCCGTCATGACACGACGCTCTTACCCTGTCGCCGCCCCTACGCTCGCCGCGGTCGCCGTCGCGGGCGCACTCGCCGGCTATCTCTACGCCAGCCGGCGTGCCGCTTCGCCGGCCACCTATCCGCCGCTCGACGTGCCCAAGCCGCTCGCGGACGATATCTGGCTGGTCGATAGCGGGCCGATCCACGCCGGCGGTCTGACGCTACCGGTGCGCATGACGGTGGTCCGGCTCGACGATGGCGCACTGCTGCTCCACTCGCCCACGCCTTACACGCCGGCGCTGGCCGCGGCGCTGGAAGCGCTCGGGCCGGTCCAGCATCTGGTCGCGCCCAACGTAGCGCATTGGACCTATCTGCCGCGCTGGCAGCGCGCCTTCCCGCGCGCGACCTTGTGGGCCGCACCCGGTCTCGCCGAGCGGGCGCAGGTGCGTCGCGCCGGCTTGCGGATCGACTCGATACTAAGCGAGGAGGCGCCGCCCGCCTGGGCGGGCGCGATCGACCAGGGCGTGATCGAAGGTGGTGCCGGCTTCCGCGAGACCTGGTTCCTGCACCGCGCCACGCGCACGCTGATCCTCACCGATCTGGTGCAGAACCTCGAACCGGAGCGGCTGCCCGCGATCACCGCGCTCGTCGCTCGCGCGACCCGCGGCACCGCGGGTACCACGCCACTCTACCTGCGCGCGGCGCTGCGGCTCGGCGGCGAGCCGATGCGCGCGGCGATCCGAGCGATGGTAGCGCTGGCGCCCGAGCGCGTGGTGATGGCGCACGGCGCACCCTTCGCGAGCGGCGGCGCGGGCCGCCTCAAGGGTGCGTTCGCCTGGGTGTGAGCATCGCTCAGTCGAAGCGGACGATCGCCTTCAGCACGGAGTCGGCCGCGTCGATCAGCTCGGGCAATCGTCGCGGCAGGTCCGCCGCCCCGACGCTGTGGCTGTGGAGCGCGTCGGTGGCGATCGTGCCGTCGCGGATCGCGGCGATGACGCGCGCGAAATCGGCGGCGAGCGCGTTGCGGCTGGCGATCAGCGTCGTCTCGCGCTTGTGAAACTCGGGATCGGCGAAGACCAGGTCACCTTTGACCACGCTCACCAGCACGTAGGAGCCCCCGTGCGCGACCTGGTGGAGCCCATCGCACATCGCGGCGAGATTGCCCGTGGCGTCGAACACCGTCTCGAAGAAGTCGCCACCGGTCATCGCCGCGAAGCGCGCCTGCGCCATATCGTCGGCGAGCACCAGCGAGTCGAAGCCGAAGTCGCGCGCGGCGCGGTCCAGCCGCGGCTGGCGCGAGTCGCACAGCGTCACTGCGGCGCCGTCCAGCCGCGCGAACAGAGCGGTGGCGAGGCCGATCGGTCCCGCCCCCTTCACCAGCACGCGGCTACCCGCTCGCAGGCGCGCGCGCGCCGCGGCATGCGCGCCGATCGCGAGGAACTCGACCATCGCCGCCTGCTCCGGCGTGAGCCCGGTGGCGTCGATCGCGGCGCTCTCGGGCACTGCGATCAGCTCGGCCATGCCGCCGTCGGTGTGGACGCCGAGCACCGCGATACGAGCGCAGCAATTGGGCTTGCCGGCGCGACAGGCGACGCAATGCCCGCAGGCGAGGTACGGATTGATCGTCACCGCTTGGCCCGGACGGAAGGCGGAGCCCAGTGGCGCCTCGACCACCTCGCCGGCCAGCTCATGCCCCATCACGCGGGGATAGCTGAGGAACGGCTGGTTGCCGGCATAGATGTGGTAATCGGTGCCGCACAGGCCGACGCGCCGGATCCGCACCAGCAACGCGTCGCTCGCGCGCCTCGGCGGCTCGCGCTCGGCGACGCGCAGCGCCAGCGGTCGTTCGCAGATGATCGTCAGCACGGCGCGGGGCGTCCTTCCGGGCGATGAGCCTTGCACCTATGAAATACGACTAACGCTTGTGCAATCACATTCGGACGGCGAACGGCTGTGCCGGGCAGGTCCACGACGGCCGCTCGCAGGAAGACAGAGACGTCGCGGCCCCACCAGCCCATCAACGATCGATCCGAGCGCGGGGCTCGTCAGCAGTGCCGCTGGAACCCGCATGCTATCGTCGCGATGCTCAGGTGTGCGCCGCGAACAAGACGACGGCGACCGAGCGCGACGTCCATGCCGGCTTCCTGCTGCCCGGCCTGGAGCTGCTCACCGCGGAGTCGGAGGAAGAGGACGGGCTGTTCTAAGCGGCGCCGGCGCCGCCGCGCTCAATAGGCCCGGCCGACCAGCACGCGTTCCACCGCGGGCGCATCGGTGAAGACGCAGGTGCCGTCCGCCGGTGCCTGATCGATCGGTGCGTTGCGCAGCGTCAGCTTGAGCGCCTTGAGCTTCTCCACCACCGCGTCGAGCGCCACCCCCGTGGGGCGCGCCCATTGCACCTCGAGCCAGCCCGGGTTGCGCGCCTCGGGCGCGAAATGCGCCGCCACCGCGGCCCAGTCGCTCGCCGGAGTGATCCCCGTGCGCAGCCGCGCGGCGGCCTCGTCGTATAGCGCCTGCTGGACCGCCTCGAGCAACGCGGGCGCCTCGGCCGCGAGCGCGTCGCGCGGCATCGCCACGCTGTCGAGCTTGCCGTCGGCGCGGTACAGCCGGTCGCGACGGATCAGCGAGACGTTGCCGGCCGCCATGTCGCGCCCGCCCACCTCGATCACCAGCGGCGCGCCCTTCTTGACCCAGCCCCAGCGCTTGGTGGTCGACTTCACCGGCTTGAGATCGAGCAAGGCGCGCAGCGGCTCGCCCAGCGCGCTCTGCCGCGCCAGCGCCTGCTGCAGCTCGCGGCAATAGGTCACCAGCGCCTCGTCCTCGGGCGTGTCGCGCAGCATCGGCACGATCACCACCTGCCACGGCGCGACGCGCGGCGGCACGCGCATCCCGTCGTCGTCGCCGTGGACCATGATCAGCGCGCCGATCGTCCGCGTGGACACGCCCCAGCTGGTCGTGTGGGCCAGCTCCAGCTCGCCCGCGTTGTTCTGAAAGCGGATGTTCTGCGCGCTGGCGAAGTTGGTGCCGAGGAAATGCGAGGTGCCCGCCTGGAGCGCCTTGCCGTCCTGCATCATCGCCTCGATCGAATAGGTCGCGACCGCGCCGGGGAAGCGCTCGTTCTCGGGCTTCTCGCCGGCGACCACCGGCAGCGCGAGGTCGCTCTCGGCGAAGTCGCGATACACCTCGAGCATCCGCAGCGTCTCCGCGCGTGCCTCCTCGGCCGAGGCGTGCGCGGTATGCCCCTCCTGCCACAGGAACTCGGCGGTGCGCAGGAACATGCGCGTGCGCATCTCCCAGCGGACCACGTTGGCCCATTGGTTGATCAGCACCGGCAGGTCGCGCCACGACTGCACCCAACGCGCGAAGGCGTGGCCGATCACCGTCTCCGAGGTCGGCCGGACGACCAGCGGCTCCTCCAGCTTCGCCTCCGGATCGGGCACCAGCCCGCCTTTGCCGTCGGCGATCAGGCGATGATGGGTGACCACCGCCATCTCCTTGGCGAAGCCCTCGACGTGCGCGGCCTCCTGCTCGAAATAGGAGAGCGGGATGAAGACGGGGAAATAGCAATTCTCGTGCCCGGTCGCCTTGATGCGATCATCGAGCAGGCGCTGGATCCGCTCCCAGATGCCGTAGCCCCATGGCCGGATCACCATGCAGCCGCGCACGCCGGACTCCTCGGCCATGTCGGCCTCGGCGATGACGGACTGGTACCAGGCGGCGAAATCGGCCTCGCGGGTGACGGGGAGAGCGTGCTTGATCATCGCGCGCCCGTACACGCGAAGCCAGGCATGCGTAAACCGTCGCGACGCGAAGCTCAGCTGCCGCGATACGTCGAGTAGCCGTAGGGACTAACGGCGACCGGCACGTGATAGTGGGCGGCGGCGTCCGTCACGCTGAACGTGAGCGTGATCTCGGGGAAGAACGGCTTGGCCGCGGCGTCGGGATAGCGCGTCATGTCGAACGTGAGCCGATAGACGCCGACCGCGATCGTCGCGAGATCGCCGATGCGTCGCACGCGCCCGTCCGCGTCGGTGCTCGCCTCGCCGACGCGCTCCCAGCGACCGGTCGCCGACCGACGTTCGAGGCTCACCGGCACGCCCCTTCCGCCCGTCCCGCGCGCCAGATCGAGCACATGGGTCGACACCTCGGCAGCGCGCGCCGACGTTGTCGTGTCGGCGAGCCCCGCCGCGACGATCACGGCCAGTAATCCGCTCAGACGCATCGGGAGCATGAGTGACCTGCCTGAAGTGGACCAACTTACGCGTAGCTCACGAGACGGCGCTTCGTTCCCCATGACTCCTCCGACACGGGCGTCGCACTTACGTCACCATCGCGCGCCGAAAGCCGCTATGGCGCCCCCCGTGCAATCCGATCGCATCCTGTTCGCCGTCGCGCTGCGGCTCACCTCCGTGGCGCTGTTCGCTCTGATGAACACCTGCATCAAGCTCGCCGAGGCGGGCGGCGCGCATCTCGCGGAAATCCTCTTCTGGCGACAGTGCGGTGCGGCGCTGCTCGTCACCGTCGTGGTCGGCGCGGGGCCGGGTTTCGCGACGCTGCCGACGCGGCGTTTCGGGGCGCATCTCGCGCGCGCGACCGTGGGGCTGATCTCGATGGCCTTCACCTTCTACACGCTGACCGTGCTGCCGCTCGCCGAAGCGACGACGATCGGCTTCTCGATGCCGATCTTCGCGACGGTGCTCGGCGCGCTGGTGCTGAAGGAGCCGACCGGATGGCGCCGCTGGGCGGCGGTGGCCGTAGGCTTCACCGGCGTCGTCATCGTGGCGCAGCCGGGCGGCCATGAGATCCCGCTCCACGGCGCGCTGAGCGGCCTGCTCGCGGCGGTGCTGACCGCGGTGGTGACGATCCTGCTGCGCACGATCGGTCGTACCGAGAAGCCGCTCACCACCGTCTTCTGGTTCTCGACGCTCTCGCTGGTGCCGCTCGGCATCGCCTACGCGATCTGGGCGCAGCCGCATACGCCGTGGCTCTGGCTCGTTCTCGTGACGTGCGGGCTGTTCGGCGGCGCGGCGCAGGTGGCGATGACGAGTTCGCTGAGCTTCGGTCCGGTCTCGGCGGTGGTGCCGATGGATTATACCTCGCTGCTCTGGGCGACGTTGCTCGGCTGGCTGGTGTTCGATCATCTTCCTGACCAAGCGACCTGGGTCGGTGCGCCGGTCATCGTCGCGGCGGGGCTGTACATCGTCTGGCGCGAGCACGTCCGCCGCCGCGAGGAGACGCGACAGACGATGGCGCAGGGGATCGGGTGAGACGCCGCGGTTCACGCGCCCACGACTCCGACGAGACCAATCGTTATCCCGCGCCCTGCCGCAGCCGGCCGGTGAAGAGCAGCGCGCTCTGCCGCAGCGTCTCCGCGCGGCCGCTGAGCTCATGCGCCGCCACGTTGACCGAGCGCGCCATGGTCTCGGACGATCCGACCAGCCGCAAGAGATCCTCGATCGCGGCATCGGCATCGGTCACCTCGGCCTCGGCGGCCGAGGCGATCCGGCTGATCGCGCGCACGATCGCGACTTGCGCGTCGAGCGCGCGGTGCGACGAGCTGGTGGCGGCGGCAGAGGCGCTCATCATCTCGCCGATCGTCTCGGCGCCCATCGCGGCGATGTCGCCCTGCCCCTTGATCTCGCGCAGCACGCCCGCGATCTGCGCGACCTGTCGCGCGGTCGACTCCGCCAGCTGCTTGACCTCATCGGCCAGCACCGCGAAGCCGAGCCCGGCGACGCCCGCCCGGCTCGCCTCGATCCGGGCGTTGAGCGCGAGCAGATTGATGCGAGCCGCGATCTCCGCCACCGATGCGATCACGTCCTCCACGCCGGTGGCCCGGTCGGCGAGCTGCTGGAGACGCGCCACCAGTTCGGTGCCGACCTGCTGCGCGCGCTGCGTCACCTCGGCGGCGCGATGGATGTCCGCCTCCAGGCTGTGCGTGGCGATCTCCAGCTCGGCGCTGTCGGCGACGACGCGACCGACCACCTCCGCGGTGGAGCGCGCGCGCTGCGACGCGATCGCCGCGGCGCGATCGCCCGCGACCGCCTCACGCTCGAGCGCCGACGCCTGGCAATCGAGCGCGTCGGCGATCGCCACGATCGGGCTCAGCACCGAGCTGAACTCACTTTCGAACAGGGTCAGCGTGCGCGACGACTGCTCCTCCACCTCGCGCTTGTGCAGCCGTTGTTCGCGATCACGCTCGTCCGATAGACGCGCGACCGCACGTTGCTCCTCGCCCAGCCGCTGGATCAGCGTCTCGGCCGCGGCCCGAGCCTTGTCTGCTGCCTCGGCCGCGCCCCGGCTCTTCTCCGCCTCCTCCGCGGCGACGCGCTGTTGGGCACGCAGCAGCCGGGCAAGGTGGCGCGCACGACCATATTGCACCGCGCCGATCACCAGCGTCGTCGCGACGAGCAGCAGCGTCGGCGCGACCGCCGCACGGAGCATCGCGCGCCCCGGTCTTGCCGCGCGCCACGTCAGCCGGCCGCGCGCGCCCGATCGGCGGAGCACGTCGATCTGCGGCGTTACCGTCGCTGCCGGGCTCCGGACCCAGTGCAGTTCCTCGACGCTCATCGCGGCGCCGATCTCCGCGATCACGCCGCCCGCGATCGGCTGAAACAGGATAAGATAGCGGCCGCCCGCGGAGGGCTGCTCCAGTGCGGCGGTGGTGGGCCTGATCCGCGCCACACCGAAGAAATACGGATCGCCGCCGAGCTCGACTCGAGACACCAGCGGCAGCTCGCTCGCGTCGGCCCGCGCGATCTCGCGCTTCAGGTCGACGCCCTTGACGTCTTGCAGCGCGGGAAGACGCCCCCTCGACCAGTAAGCGAAATGCTGCCGCTGTTCACCGTCGAGGATGAAAACACCGCTCATCGGGACGGTGAAGGTCTCCCACACGCCGGAGCCCAGGTTGGCGTCGAGCCAGTCCGCGTCGGTGTCGAGCGTGCCGTGGCGATACAGGTCATCCCACAGCGCATAGCCCCTGAGCCAGCTGCGGAACGCCACCGCCTTCGCGCCGAGCGCCTGTTCGATCGCACGGGTCGTGGCGGCGGTCTGCGCCCGATCCTGCTCGCGCGCTTGAAGCATCCCGAAGCTGCACAACGCGGCGATGAGGAGGCAAGCCGCGACGGCATAGCTGAGGACGATCTGCGCCTCGAACGAGAGCGGGCGATCGCGCAGCAGCCATGATCCAGCCAACGCTCCGCCCCCCCGGTCACCTCATCGCGTGCCGGACTAGCCTGCAATACTTAACAAGCCATTCACCGCAGAGCGACGCCGCGTGCGCGGGAGCGCGTCCGGCTGGACGGGGTGGTTGCCGCGCGCGCGTCCGA
This sequence comes from Sphingomonas citri, assembly GCF_019429485.1. Classification (GTDB taxonomy): domain Bacteria; phylum Pseudomonadota; class Alphaproteobacteria; order Sphingomonadales; family Sphingomonadaceae; genus Sphingomonas; species Sphingomonas citri. The sequence goes on from NZ_JAHXZN010000001.1 coordinate 1,161,124, forward strand.
CGGAGTGGCGTTCTACTCCGCCGCCTGCGCCTCGACCACCTTCGGCCTCCACACCAGCACCGGCTTGCGCGCCGCCAGCGTCTCGTCGAGCCGCGCGCGCGGGGCGAAATGCGGCGCGGTCTTGAGCGCGGCGTCGCCCGCCTTGGCGCGCTCCGCGACCGAGCGCAGCGCGCCGATGAACTGGTCGAGCGCCGCCTTGCTCTCGGTCTCGGTCGGCTCCACCAGCATGGCGCCGTGGACGACCAGCGGGAAATACATGGTCATCGGGTGATAGCCCTCGTCGATCAGCGCCTTGGCGATGTCGATCGTGGAGAAGCCCGGCGCCAGCCCGCGGTCGGAGAAGATCGCCTCGTGCATGCATGGACCCGAGCCGGCGAACGGCGCGTCGAGCGTGTCCTCCAGCCGGCGCAGCACGTAATTGGCGTTGAGCACCGCGTCCTCGGCCACCTGGCGCAGCCCGTCGGCGCCGTGGCTGAGGATGTAGGTCAGCGCGCGCGTGAACATCCCCATCTGGCCGTGGAAGGCGACCATGCGGCCGAAGCTGTCGGCGTGATGCTCCTCGGCATTCTCCTCCTCGACGAGGCGGAACTGGTCGCCGTCGCGCTCGACAAAGGGCAGCGGCGCGAACGGGGTCAGCGCCTCGGAGAACACCACCGGCCCCGAGCCCGGCCCGCCGCCGCCGTGCGGCGTGGAGAAGGTCTTGTGCAGGTTGATGTGCATCGCGTCGACGCCGAGGTCGCCCGGGCGGACGCGGCCGACGATCGCGTTGAAATTGGCGCCGTCGCAATAGACGTAGCCGCCCGCTTCATGGACCGCGTCCGAGATCGCCTTGAGGTCGCGCTCGAACAGGCCGCAGGTATTGGGGTTGGTGATCATCACCCCCGCCACGTCCGGTCCCAACCGCGCCGTGAGCGCCGCGGTGTCGACGCGACCCTCGGCGGTGGCGGGGATGTCCTCCACGCTGAAGCCCGCGAAGGCCGCGGTGGCGGGGTTGGTGCCGTGCGCCGATTCGGGGACGAGGATCACCTTGCGATGCCCCTCGCCGCGCTTCGCCAGCGCCGCCTTGATCGCGAGGATGCCGCACAGCTCGCCGTGCGCGCCCGCCTTGGGGCTCATCGCCACCGAGTGCATGCCGGTGAGCGTGACCAGCCAGTGCGCGAGCTGGTGGATCACCGCCAGCGCGCCCTGCACCGTATCGATCGGCTGAAGCGGGTGGACGTCGGCGAAGCCCGGCAGCCGCGCCATCTTCTCGTTGAGCCGCGGGTTGTGCTTCATCGTGCACGAGCCGAGCGGGAACAGGCCGAGGTCGATCGCGTAATTCTGCCGGCTCAGCCGGGTGTAGTGGCGCACCGTCTCGGGCTCGGACAGGCCGGGCAGCCCGATCGGGTCCTTGCGCGTCAGGCCACCCAGCCGCGAGCCCGCCACGTCACCCGCGGCGAAATCGACGCCCGTCGTCTGGTCGTCGCCGATCTCGAAGATCAGCGGCTCTTCCAGCATCAGCGCCTTGTTGCCGGTGAAGGTCGCGCCCGCCGCGTCGCCGCGGCCCGCGGGCGCGGTCGGCTTCCAGCCGCTCTGGTTGATCGTCATGCCAGCACCTCCGTCAGCGCCGTCGCCAGCGCCTCGATATCTTCGTCGGTCACCGTCTCGGTCACCGCCACCACCAGCCCGTTCGCCAGCGCCGCCTCGCCCGGGTAGAGCCGCCCGAGCGACACGCCCGCGAGCACGCCGCGCTCCGCCAGCGTGCGCACCACCGGCCGCGCCTCCTGCCCAAGGTCGAGCGTGAACTCGTTGAAGAAGGCCTGGTTGATCACGCGCACGCCGGGCACCTGCGCGAGCCGGTCGGCGGCGCGGCACGCCATCGCGTGGTTGATCCCGGCGAGCCGGCGCAGCCCCGCCTCGCCCAGCAAAGTCATGTGAATCGAGAAAGCCAACGCACACAGCCCCGAGTTGGTGCAGATGTTGCTGGTCGCCTTCTCGCGGCGGATATGCTGCTCGCGCGTCGAGAGCGTCAGCACGAAGCCGCGGCGCCCGTCGGCGTCGACGGTCTCGCCGCACAGCCGCCCCGGCATCTGGCGGACGTACTTGTCCTTGCAGCCGAACAGCCCGACATACGGCCCGCCGAACTGGAGCCCGACGCCGAGCGACTGCCCCTCGCCGACGACGATGTCTGCGCCCATCTCGCCCGGCGCGCGCAGCGCCCCCAGCGCGACCGGCTCGGTCACCACCGCGATCAGCAGCGCCTTGTTCGCCTGGCACGCCTCGGCGAGCGGCGTCAGGTCGGCGACGCGGCCGAGGATGTCGGGATATTGCACCACCACGCACGACGTGTCGGCGTCGATCGAAGCGATCAGCTGATCGACGTCGGTCTGCGCGGTCAGCGCGGGCGCGCCGGTCTCGAGCAGGTCGCCGGTGTAACGCGCCATCGTCTTGGCGACCGAGACGTAGTGCGGGTGCAGCCCGGACGAGAGCAGCGCCTTGCCGCGCCGCGTGATCCGCCGCGCCATGCCGATCGCCTCCCAGCAGGCGGTCGACCCGTCATACATGCTGGCATTGGCCACGTCGGTCCCGAGCAGACGCGCGACCTGCGTCTGGAACTCGAACAGCATCTGCAGCGTGCCCTGGGCGATCTCGGGCTGATAGGGCGTGTAGGCGGTGAGGAACTCGCCGCGCTGGATCAGATGATCGACCGAGGCGGGCACGTGGTGGCGGTAGGCGCCGGCGCCGAGGAAGAAGGGCACCTCGCCCGCGACGGTGTTCCTGCGCGCCAGCGCGGTCATGTGGCGCTCGACCGCAAGCTCGCTGGCGTGGAGCGGCAGGTCGCGCACGGGGCCGTCGAGCCGCGCGGACTCGGGCACGTCGACGAACAGGTCGTCGATCGAGGAAGCACCGATCACCGCGAGCATCTCGCTGCGGTCGGTCGGGGTGAGGGGAAGGTAGCGCATCATCTGGTCTCTCCCGCCTCCCCTCAGGGAGGGGTTCCGCCCCTCCCGCGCGGGAGGGGCGTCACATCACAATTTGGCGACGAAGGCGGCGTAGGCGGTCTCGTCCATCAGCGCCTCGAGCTCGCTCGGGTCGCTGAGCGTCAGCTTGAAGAACCAGCCCTCGCCCTCCGGGTCCGAGTTGACCAGCGACGGCTCGTCGGCGAGCGCGGGATTGCCCTCGGTCACCGTGCCCGACACCGGCGCATAGACGTCCGACGCGGCCTTGACGCTCTCGACCACCGCGGCCTCGTCGCCCTTGCTCAGGCTGCGACCCAAGTCCGGCGCCTCGACGAAGACGATGTCGCCGAGCTGGCCCTGCGCATAGTCGCTGATGCCGACCGTGCCGGTCTGGCCCTCGACCTCGATCCACTCGTGGTCCTCGGTGAAATAGCGGCTCATCTCACTTCACTCCTCGGAAGTAACGGTGGGGAACGAACGGCATCGCGGTGACGGTCGCCTGGTGCGGCTTGCCGCGCTGCGACAGCGTGACTGTGGAACCCGGCGCGGCGAGTGCCGCGGGAACATAGGCCATCGCGATCGGCGCGCCGACGCTCGGCGCGAAGCCGCCGCTGGTGACGCGGCCGACGGTGGCGCCGCCCTCGTCGACCACGGTCGCGCCCTCGCGCACCGGCTGGCGCCCCTCGACGAGCAGCCCGACGCGGCGCAGCGCCGGCCCGGCCTCGCGCTCGGCGAGCACGCGCGCGGCGCCGGGGAAGTCGGCGGCCTCGCGGCGGCGCTTGGCGAGCGCGAAGCCGAGGTCGGCCATCACCGGCGTGGTGGTGGGGTCGAGGTCGTGGCCGTAGAGCGGCAGCCCCGCCTCCAGCCGCAGCGAGTCGCGCGCGCCGAGGCCGATCGGCTTGATCTCGGGCTGCGCCACCAGCGCGTCGGCCAGCGCCACCGCCGCCTCCGCGGGGACCGAGATCTCGACGCCGTCCTCGCCGGTATAGCCCGAGCGGCTGATCCACAGCGCGTGCCCCTGCCAGTCGAACGCACCCGCCTGCATGAACACCAGCGCGTCGACGCCGGGGATCAGCCGCGCCACCGCGGCGACCGCCTCCGGCCCCTGCACCGCGAGCAGCGCATGCTCCTCCATCAGGTTGAGCGTGATCTCGTCGGGCAGCCGCTCGATCATATGCGCGACGTCGTCGTACTTGGTCGCGCCGTTGACGACCATGTAGACGCGGTCCTCGCCCTGCGGCGTCAGCATCAGGTCGTCGAGCACGCCGCCCTGGTCGTCGAGCAGCAGCGAGTAGCGCGCCTTGTTGAGCGGCGCGTCGCTGATCGCGGCGGGCATCAGCGCCTCGAGCGCGGCGGCGACGTTCGGCCCGGTGATGCCGAGCTGGCCCATGTGGCTGACGTCGAACAGCCCGGCATGCTCGCGCGTCCACAGATGCTCGGCCATGATGCCCTCATACTGGACGGGCATGTGATAGCCGGCGAACTCCACCATGCGTGCGCCGCGCTCGCGGTGCCAGGCGTCGAGCGGCAGCGTCAGGATCTCGATCGGCTCGAGCTCGTCGTCGATCGGGAGGTCGGTCGATGGGGGAACGGAGTCGCTCATCATCATGTCCGTACGTGCGAGGGTGAATCGCGCCGGTCGCCCGGCCTGATCCGTTTCCCCCTCTGTCACGGGACCTGAGAGCTTTCCCCGCGCACGCGCGGGTTACCCCTTCGGTGGGAGGCGCCTGCCCGAGGCACGCGCCGCCGCTTTCCAGAGTGTCGATGCAGGCCGGCGCGGTCCCTGCTGCCTGAGAGATTCCGGGGTGGTTGCTCCTTCGGCGGCGGCTCCGGGCCTGCAAGGCCCGCCGCGCTCTCCCGCGCCTGCCCATGCCGGTCGCCCGGCATCGACGTGTCGCCGCTCTACGGCAAGCACGGCCCGAGTCAATCGCGTTCGCGGCGCGCGATGGCCGCCGCGCATCGGAGCCGCGCTCGTGCTAAGACGTTTGCACCACAGGAGAAGGAGCAACTCGCATGGACACCGCCACCTCGCCCGCCGTCGATCGCATCGCGCGCGTCCTCGCCGGCCAGCATCTCAGTGCCAACGGCCACGGCCAATCCGAGTCGGCCTCCGCGCAGGTCGAGGCGACATGGAAGGACTATCGCGACGACGCGATCGCGGTGCTCCACACGCTGCGCGCGCCGAGCCCGGCGATGGCGGCGGCCGGCGACGTCGCCGTGTGGGAGCGGATGGTGCTCGCCGCGATAGCCGAGGCGAAGCCGGGTATCGTGATGTGAGAACGGAAGCTTACGCGAACGTCAGCCGTCCGATCGCCATCGTATCGAGCTGGGCCGAGACGCCGACCGACCGACAGGCGCTCACCAACGCCAAGCCGTCATACCCGGCGCTTAATTGCCAGGTGCGACAGCGGAGGTGATCCGTCGCCGCTCGCCATCAAGCGCGGGCGAGTGTTCTTCTGGCGGACGATCGCTCCACCGCCGCCGACACGCCCAGCACCGCCAGCCCACACACCGCCAGCGCTGCCCCGACATAGCCCGTTGAGGTCCAGCCATAGCCCGCCGCGATCACCATTCCGCCGAGCCACGGCCCCAGCGCGTTGGCGGTATTGAAGGCGGAGTGGTTGAGCGCCGCCGCCAGCGCCTGCGCGTCGCCCGCCACGTCCATCAGCCGGGTCTGCAGCACGCTGCCCAACGCGCCGCTCACCCCGATCGCGAACATCGCCACCAGCACCGACCAGAGCTGCGGCGCCGCCAGCGGCCACAACAGCAGCGCGACGAGCGCCCACACCAGCACGGCCGCCGCGGTCGGCAGCAGCGCGCGATCGGCGAAGCGCGGCACCACGATGTTGCCCAGGGTCATGCCCACACCGAAGGTCATCAGCGCGAATGGCACCATGCGCGGCCCCACCTGAGTCACCGCCGCCATCGTGTCGGCGAGATAGGTATAGACTGCGAACAACCCGCCGAAGCCGATCGCGCCGATGCCGAGCGTCAGCCACACCTGGGCACGGCGCAGCGCGCCCAGCTCGCGCAGCGGGCTCGCCGCGGGATCGCCGCGGTCGCGCGGGGCGAAGGCCGCGACCAATGCCGCGGTCAGCCCGGCGAGCCCGGCGACGACGACGAAGCAGGAGCGCCAGCCGATCAGCTGCCCCATGAAGTTCGCCAGCGGCACGCCGATGATCGTCGCGACGGTCAGCCCCAGCATCACCCGCGCCACCGCCTGGGTGCGCTTGCCCTGGTCGACCAGCGACGCGGCGACCAGCATGGCGATGCCGAAATAGGTGCCGTGCGGCAGACCGGCGAGGAAGCGCGCCAGCATCATCGTGGGATAGCTCGGCGCGATCGCCGACAGGGCGTTGCCCAGCGCGAACAGGGTCATCAGCGCGATCAGCAGCGTGCGACGCGCCATCCGCGCGCCGAGCACCGCCAGTGTCGGGGCGCCGACCACCACGCCCAGTGCATAGGCGCTGATGACATGGCCCGCGGTGGGTGCGTCGACGTGCAGGCTCCTCGCCATGTCGGGCAGCAGGCTCATCGTCGCGAACTCGGTCGTGCCGATCGCGAACCCGCCGACTGCGAGCGACAGATGGATCAGCCCGACGGGCGCGTGGCGCACGTCGGCGACGGCGGTCGCCATGATATATCCCCGGTTGCGATGCTGTGCCGGCTCAGCTGGCGATTGTGCAGTGCAGCGTCAAGGGTTCAGCGCGCCGGCACGACGACGCTCACGCCGGCGGCGTCAGCTTCAGCAATCGTCCCTGCCCCTTCTCGCCGCCGTCCTCCAGCACCCAGATCGCCCCGTCCGGCCCCTGCTCCACCTCGCGGATGCGCGCGCCCATGTCCCACTGGTCGCCCTTGCGCGCCGAGGTGCCGTCGAGGTGGACGCGCAGCAGCGACTTGGACGAGAGTCCCCCGATGAAGGCATCGCCGCGCCACTGCGGAAACAAGGCGCCCGAGTAGATCATCAGCCCGCCCGGCGAGATCGACGGGTTCCACCACACCTTAGGCGCCTCGTAGCCGTCGCCGGCGCGATGGTCGGGAATGTCACGGCCGTCATAGTGCGTGCCGTTGGAGGCGTTCGGCCATCCGTAGTTGCGCCCCGGCAGGATCAGGTTGACCTCGTCCCCGCCCTTGGGGCCCATCTCCTGCTCCCAGAGACGGCCCGCGCGATCGAACGCGAGGCCGAGCAGGTTGCGGTGCCCATAGCTCCACACCTCCGGGAGGAAGCCCTGCGGCGCGAGCGGGTTGCCGGGCGCGGGCCGGCCGTCGGGGGTGAGCCGCAGCACCTTGCCGAGCGCCGCCTGCTTGTCCTGCGCGGGGGTGAACTTCTGCCGCTCGCCCGCGGTGAAGAACAGATGCTTGCCGTCGGGGGAGAAAGCGATCCGGCCCGAGAAATGGCCGTCACCCTCCACCAGCGGGGTGGCGCGGTAGAGCGTCTCGACATCGGTCAGCTGCTCCGCCCCCGCCGCCCCCGCTAGCGTGCCGCGCGCGAGCACCACGCCCTTGCCGCTTTGTCCGGCGGCCGAGTAGCTCAGATACACGCGGCGGCTGCGCGCGAAATCGGGGGCGAGTACCACGTCCATCAGCCCGCCCTGCCCCGCCGCGCTGACCGGCAGCGTCGCGATCGTGCGCCGCGTCGCGCCGTCGGCGGCGACCAGCAGCAGCTGCCCGGCCTTCTCGGTGACCAGCATGCGGCCATCGGGCAGGAAGGTCATCGCCCAGGGTGAGTCGAAATCGGCCACCGGCGTGATCGTGAAGGGTGGCGTCGTCTGGGCGAGGGTCGGCACGGCATAGGTCAGCAGCGCGGCGGCGAGTGTCGTGGCGATGCGGCGGCTGATCATGGCATGTCTCCCCTGCGCCGGGGAGCAGCGTCGCCCGGCCTTGACCCTGCCTAGCCGGACGCGCGCTCCCGCTGAAAGCCCGGAGCGACATGGCCACATTTAGTTACACGATCGCCGCGGCCGCTGTCGGCGCGCGCGATTTTGTCCGTCAACCTCCCAGCCGCTTGCGACCGCGCGGGGACGCCGCTATATCCGCCGTGCTTTCTCTTACATCGCGAGGTGCAAGGGGCTGCGGGGTTAGCTCCGCGGCGGCAACCAACGCATGTCCGGCAGGTGCACTTGAGCGACAACGACTCCCTCTACCGACTGATCGAACCCGAGGCGCAGGCGCTCGGCTTCGCGCTGGTGCGCGTGCGGCTGTTCGGCAAGGGGGACGAGCGCACGCTCCAGGTGATGGCCGAGCGCCCCGACACGCGCCAGCTCACCATCGACGACTGCGCCGAACTGTCGCGTCGGCTGTCCGACATGCTCGACCAGTTCGAGGTCGAGGGTCGCGACCCGATCGAGGGCGCCTATCGGCTCGAGGTGTCGTCGCCCGGGATCGATCGGCCGCTGACGCGCTGCCAGGATTTCACCGACTGGGCCGGCCATGAGGCTCGCATCGTGCTCACCGAGCCGGTCGACGGGCAGAAGCAGTTCAAGGGCGATCTGGAAGGCATCGACGTCGACGGCCAGATCGCGATCCGCCATTCGCGAACGCATGAGCTGGCGCGCGTGCCGTTCGCGCTGATCGCCGACGCCAAGCTGGTGCTCACCGACCGGCTGATCGCCGCGACCGTGCCGCTCTCGATGGAGGGCGCTGACGAAGAGATAGAAGATTTGTCCGCCGACGCGGACACCGTGGAAGAAGAGGAATCGAACTGATGGCCACCGGGGTCACCGCCAACCGTGCCGAGCTGATCGCGATCGCCAACTCGGTCGCGTCGGAGAAGATGATCGACAAGGCAATCGTCATCGAGGCGATGGAAGACGCGATCCAGCGCGCCGCGCGGACTCGCTACGGCCAGGAAATGGACATCCGCGCCAAGCTCGATCCCAACAACGGCGATCTGCGGCTGTGGCGCGTCGTCGAGGTGGTCGAGCTGGTCGACGACATCTACAAGCAGGTCGATGTCGCCGGCGCGCAGAAGCTCCAGCCGGGCGCGAGCGTCGGCGATTATCTGGTCGACCCGCTGCCGCCGATCGAGTTCGGCCGCATCCAGGCGCAGGCCGCCAAGCAGACGATCTTCCAGAAGGTGCGCGACGCCGAGCGCGAGCGCCAATATGAGGAGTTCAAGGACCGCGCCGGCGAGATCATCACCGGCGTCGTCAAGCGCGTCGAGTTCGGTCACATCGTCGTCGACCTCGGCCGCGCCGAGGGCGTGATCCGCCGCGACGCGCAGATCCCGCGCGAGGTGGTGCGCGTCAACGACCGCATCCGCTCGCTGATCCTGAAGGTGGTGCGCGAGAATCGCGGGCCGCAGATCTTCCTCAGCCGCGCGCACCCCGACTTCATGAAGAAGCTGTTCGCGCAGGAAGTGCCCGAGATCTACGACGGCATCATCGAGATCAAGGCGGCCGCGCGCGACCCGGGCAGCCGCGCCAAGATCGGCGTGATCTCGCACGATTCCAGCATCGACCCGGTCGGCGCCTGCGTCGGCATGAAGGGCAGTCGCGTCCAGGCGGTGGTGCAGGAGATGCAGGGCGAGAAGATCGACATCATCCCTTGGTCGCCCGACACCGCGACCTTCGTCGTCAACGCGCTCCAGCCCGCCAACGTCGCGCGCGTGGTGATCGACGAGGAAGAGGACCGCATCGAGGTGGTCGTCCCCGACGACCAGCTGAGCCTCGCGATCGGCCGTCGCGGCCAGAACGTGCGGCTGGCGTCGCAGCTCACCGCCAAGGCGATCGACATCCTCACCGAGACCGACGCCAGCGAGAAGCGCCAGCAGGAGTTCGTGAAGAACTCCGAGCTGTTCCAGAACGAGCTCGACGTCGACGAGACGCTGGCGCAGCTGCTGGTGGCCGAGGGCTTCGGCGCGCTGGAAGAGGTCGCCTATGTCGAGCTCGACGAGCTCGCCGGGATCGAGGGCTTCGACGAGGATCTCGCGCAGGAGCTGCAGAGCCGCGCGCAGGAGGCGCTCGACCGCCGCGAGCAGGCCGCGCGCGAGGAGCGCCAGGCGCTGGGCGTCGAGGACGCTTTGGCCGAGCTGCCGTATCTGACCGAGGCGATGCTGGTCACGCTCGGCAAGGCTGGGATCAAGACGCTCGACGATCTGGCGGACCTTGCCACCGACGAGCTGGTCGAGAAGAAGCGCGCCGAGCCGCGCCGCCGCAACGACGACGCGCCGCGCCGCGACTCGCGCAACGACGGCCGCGGCAACGGCGGCGTGCTCGGCGAGTACGGGCTGAGCGACGAGCAGGGCAATGAGATCATCATGGCCGCGCGCGCGCACTGGTTCGAGGACGAGGGCGGCGCGGCGGACGAGTCGGCCGAGGCGGAGAGCGCCGGCGACGCGAGTGAAGAGCAGGAGACGCAGGCCTGATGCCGTTCGTCTCGATCCGATTGGCGGGCAGCGCGACGCGCGAGCAGAAGGCGGGGATCGTGGCCGACGTCACGACCTCGCTGGTGACGCGGCTGGGCAAGAACCCGGCCGCGGTGCAGGTCGTGATCGAGGAAGTGTCGACCGAGAATTACGGCGCGGGTGGGCAATTGCTCGCCGACCGCGACGCGGGCGCGGCGGGTGCCGCGTCTTCCAGCCAGGGAGACGCGCATGCGGCACCCGGGCAATGACACTTTAGGCGTCCTCGCGCAGCGTCATGCCCTTGCCCGCGTCACCTGTTGTGGCGCGGCGAGCGGGGGCACGTCGTCGGCCTTCGCGCAGCTGTGGCGCTCGCGGCACCACGGATCCCGGGTCAGGCCCGACATGCCGGAAAGTGGCGGGCGGCGGCTGCAACCGCTTACCTCCAAGGAGCGCAGCGCATGAGCGATCCCGTCCGCTCCTGTATCCTCACGCGCGAGCGTGCCGACCCGGAGTGCCTCATCCGACTCGCGCTCGCGCCGGACGGGCGCGTGCTGCCCGACGTGCGCGCCAAGGCGCCCGGGCGCGGCGCGTGGATCGGTGTCGCCCGTCCCGAACTCGAGCAGGCGGTCGCCAAGGGCAAGCTGCGCGGCGCCCTCGCCCGCGCGTTCAAGACCGGCGAGCTGACCGTCCCCGACGATCTGCCAAGCCTGATCACGGCCGCGCTCGAGCGCAACGCGCTCGACCGACTCGGGCTCGAGGCGCGGGCCGGCACGATCGCGACCGGCGCCGAGCGGATCGAGACCGCGGCGCGCTCGGGCAAGCTGCACGCGCTCTACCACGCCGCCGACGCTAGCGAGGACGGGCGTCGCAAGCTGGCCCAGGCGTGGCGCGTCGGCAGCGATCGCGAAGGAAGTGACCTCAAGGGCTTGGCGTTGCCGGTCGAGCGCCCCATATTGTCGTTGGCGCTGGGCCGCGAGAATGTGGTACACATCGGCGTCATAGACCGCACCGCGGCCAGACGATTGGGCGAAGCGCTCGACCGCTGGCTGCACTTTATCGGCCCTGAACTGACCTCCGCACCTTGCGCTACGGCCGCGCAAGGCGCATCGGCGCCCGGCACCGCCGGGCCCGCTTCGGCCGTGAGATTGCACGAGGAATTTGAGTGAGCGAGACCGACAACGACAAGCCGAAACTCGGGATGCGCGCGCCGCTGGGGCTGAAGCGCACGGTCGAGACCGGCAAGGTGAAGCAGAGCTTCAGCCACGGCCGTAGCAATACGGTGGTGGTCGAGGTGAAGCGTCGCCGCGTGCTCGGTCCGCAGGGCACGCCCGAGCCGACGCCGGCGCCGGCACCCGAGCCGGTCGCGGCTACCCCTGCGCCCGCGCCGGCGCGCCCCGCGCCGCGCCCGCCGGTCTCCAACGAGACCGCGCAGGAGCGGCAGGCGCGCCTGCTTCGCGAGGCCGAGGACCAGCGCATGCACGCGCTGGAGGAAGCGCGTCGCCGCGAGGAGGCCGAGCGCCAGCGCGCGGCCGAGGACGAGCGTCGCCGCGCCGAGGAGCGCGCGCGCGCCGAGGCCGAGGCGCGTGCCGCCGCGGCCGCGCCCGCCCCGGAAGCGCCCCCGGCGCCGGAGCCGACGCCGGCCCCCGCCCCGGCAGCACCCGCCGCCGCGGCCCCTGCCACCGAGGCACCTAGTGCGCCCGCGCCGGCGGCCGAGCCGGTCGCGGAGTCGCGTCCGGCTCCTGCCCCGGCCCCCACGCCCGCGGCACCGCCGCCCCCGCCGCCGGTGCTCGAGCTGGGCCGCGACCCGGCGATGCCGGCGCCGCGCCGCTTCTCGCCGGTCGCCCGCCCCGAGATTCCGAAGCCGCAGCCCAAGCCCGAGCCGAAGCCGGCGCCCGCGCCGACCGCCAGCGCCGCCCCGGCGGCGGGCGGCGGTGCGTCGGGCGGCGCCTCGCGTAGCCTGCCGAGTGGTCAAGCGACGCCACGCAACGCCGCGCCGGCGCGGCCGCAGCAGCGCGACCGTAAGGGCGACGAGCGCCGCGGCGGCAAGCTGACCGTCACGCGTGCGCTCAACGAGGACGGCGCGCGCGCGCGCAGCCTCGCGGCGCTGAAGCGGGCACGCGAGAAGGAGAAGCGCGGCTTCTCCGGCCCGCGCGAGCCGCAGGCCAAGCAGGTCCGCGACGTCCAGGTGCCCGAGGCGATCACCGTGCAGGAGCTCGCCAACCGCATGGCCGAGCGCGGCGCCGATCTGGTCAAGACGCTGTTCAAGATGGGCATGCCCGTCACGATGACGCAGACGATCGACCAGGACACCGCCGAGCTGCTGGTGACCGAGTTCGGTCACAACATCGTGCGGGTCTCGGACTCGGACGTCGACCTCGCGCTCGACACCACCGAGGATTCGGCGGACCAGCTCCAGCCGCGTCCCCCGGTCGTCACGATCATGGGCCACGTCGACCACGGCAAGACGAGCCTGCTCGACGCGCTGCGCGGCACCGACGTCGCCAAGGGCGAGTCGGGTGGCATCACGCAGCATATCGGCGCCTATCAGGTAACGTTGAAGGACAAGTCGAAGATCACCTTCCTCGACACGCCGGGCCACGAGGCGTTCACCGCGATGCGCGCGCGCGGCGCGGACGTGACCGACATCGTGGTGCTGGTGGTCGCCGCCGACGACGGGCTGATGCCGCAGACGATCGAGGCGATCAACCACACCAAGGCGGCCGGCAAGCCGATGATCGTGGCGATCAACAAGATCGACAAGCACGACGCCAACCCGCAGCGCGTGCGCGAGCGTCTGCTCGAGCATGACGTTCAGGTCGAGATGATGGGCGGCGAGACGCAGGACGTCGAGGTCTCCGCGTTGAAGAAGACCGGTCTCGACGAGCTGATCGACAAGATCCAGCTGCAGGCCGAGCTGCTCGACCTCTCCGCCAACCCCGATCGCGCCGCCGAGGGCAGCGTGATCGAGGCGAAGCTCGATAAGGGCCGCGGCCCGGTCGCAACGGTGCTGGTCACGCGCGGCACGCTCAAGGTCGGCGACGTCTTCGTCGTCGGTGCCGAGAGCGGCAAGGTGCGCGCGCTGGTCGACGACAAGGGGCGCCAGCTCAAGCAGGCGGGTCCGTCGATGCCGGTGGAGGTGCTCGGCCTGTCGGGCACGCCGTCGGCGGGCGACCAGCTCCAGGTGGTCGAGAACGAGGCGCGCGCGCGCGAGGTGGCCGAGTACCGCCAGAGCGTGCTGCTCCAGAAGCGCACCACCGCGGCGCCGACCAGCCTCGAGAACATGTTCTCGGCGCTGCGCGCCAACGCCGCGATCGAGTACCCGCTCGTGGTGAAGGCCGACACACAGGGGACGGTCGAGGCGATCGTCGCGTCGATCAACAAGATCTCGACCGATCTCATCAAGGCGCGGGTGCTTCACTCGGGCGTCGGCGGGATCACCGAGAGCGACGTGACGCTGGCGGGTGCGTCGGGGGCGCCGATCATCGGCTTCCACGTTCGCGCCAACGCCAAGGCGCGCGAGATCGCCGAGCGGCAGAAGGTGGCGCTGAAATACTATGACGTCATCTACGACCTGATCGACGAGATCCGCGCCGGCATGGCGGGCGAGCTCGGGCCGGAGGCGTTCGAGACGGTGGTCGGGCGCGCCGAGATCCGCGAGGTCTTCTCCGCGGGCAAGCACGGCAAGGCGGCGGGTCTGCTCGTCACCGAGGGTGTCATCCGCAAGGCGCTCAAGGCGCGCATCACGCGCAACGACGTCATCATCTACCAGGGTGAGATCGCGTCGCTGCGCCGCTTCAAGGACGACGTACCGGAAGTGCGCGCGGGCCTGGAGTGCGGCGTGACGTTCTCGCAGAACTTCGTCGACATCAAGGCCGGCGACTATCTCGAGACGTACGAGGTCGAGCTGCGCGAGCGCACGCTGTAAGGGATGGCGACGCTCGGTACGGTCACCCCCGTCCTGCGCAGCTTCGATGCGGCGCGGACGCGGGCGTTCTATCTGGATTTCCTCGGCTTCGAATTGGTGTTCGAGCACCGGTTCGAGCCGGGGATGCCGCTCTACATGGGCGTCACGTCCGGCGATTGTACGCTGCACCTGTCGGAACATTACGGCGATGGTGCGCCGGGCGCGTCGGTTCGGATCGCGTGCGACGATGTCGTGGCCTATGCCGCGGCGCTGCGCGCGCGCGGGTTCGAGAACGCGCGTCCGGGCGAGCCGCAGCGGATGCCATGGGGGACGCTGGAGGTCGGCGTCCACGATCCGTCGCACAACCGGCTGACCTTCTTCACCCCTGTCGACGGTGATGACGATGAATGAGCAGAGCGGCGAACGCTCGGTCCGCACGCTGCGCGTCGGCGAGCAGGTTCGTCATATCCTGTCCGAGATCCTCCAGCGCGGCGACGTTCACGACGAGACGCTCGCCAGCCACATGGTCAGCGTCACCGAGGTGCGCATGTCGCCCGACCTGCGCCACGCCACCGTGTTCGTGAAGCCGCTGCTCGGCAAGGACGAGGAAGCGGTGCTCAAGGCGCTGCGCACCAACACCGCCTATCTCCAGCGCGAGGTCGCCCATCGGGTGAAGATGAAATATGCCGCGCGGCTGAAATTCCTAGCGGACGAGAGCTTCGACGAGGGCAGCCACATCGACTCGCTGCTGCGCCGGCCCGAGGTGGCGCGCGACCTTCCCGCCGAGAGTGGCGACGGTTGACCGAGGCGCCGGTAAGACGCATCTTACCGGCATGAACGCGATCACGCGACTGTCGGACAAGGGTCAGGTCGTGGTGCCGAAGGCGATCCGCGACCTCAAGGGCTGGGCGCCGGGGCTCGACCTCGAGGTGGTCGACGCCGGCGACGGCGTGCTGCTGCGGCCGCGCCGGGCGCACAAGCATCTCAGCGTCGCGGAGGCGGTCGAGCGGATGCGCGCGATCTACACGCATAGCGGCGCACCGGTTACGCTGGAGGAGATGGACGAGGCGATCGCGGAAGCCATAGCCGAGCGGGACCGTCGCACGCGGTGAGATCCGTCGACGCTAATGTCCTGGTCCGTTGGTTGACGCGCGACGACGAGCGCCAAGCCGCGCTCGCCGACGCGGTACTGTCCGCGCCGACGTTGATCACCCTCACCGTTCTGATCGAGCTCGCCTGGGTGCTGCGGCAGCGCTACGCGTTCGATCGCGCCGCGCTGAACGCCGCCCTCATCACGCTCATCGCGCTCGAGCATGTTACCGTCGAGCACGAGCAGGGCGTGCGGTGGGCGCTCACCCGCCATGCCGCCGGCGGTGACCTCCCGGACATGCTCCACCTGGTCGCCTCGGTAAGCGCCCGCGCGTTCGTCACCTTCGACCGACGCCTCGTTCGCCACGCCGGCACCGACGCCCCGCTCGCGATCGAGACGCTCGCCTGATGGCCAAGCTGTATTTCTACTATGCGAGCATGAACGCGGGGAAGTCGACCAACCTGCTCCAGGCCGATTTCAACTATCGCGAGCGCGGCATGCGCACGATGCTGTTCACCGCCGCGGTGGACGATCGCTTTGCCGCGGGCACCATCACCTCCCGGATCGGCCTGACCGCGCCCGCGACGATGTTCGATGCCGCGACCGATCTCGCCGCGCTGGTCGCGGCCGAGCACGCGCGCGCGCCGTTGGCGTGCGTGCTGGTGGACGAGGCGCAGTTCCTCACCGCGGCGCAGGTCGACCAGCTCGCCTGGCTCGCCGACGTCGAAGACCTGCCCGTGCTCGCCTATGGCCTGCGCACCGACTTCCTCGGCCAACTCTTCGCCGGCTCGGCACGGCTGCTCGCGCTCGCGGACTCGCTGGAGGAGATCAAGTCGGTGTGCGCCTGCGGGCGCAAGGCGACGATGAACCTGCGCGTCGACGCCGACGGACGCCCGGTGACAGCCGGGCGCCAGACCGAGATCGGCGGCAACGATCGCTATGTCGCGCTGTGCCGCCGCCATTTCAGCGCGGCGCTGGCGGAGGGCTGACTCACTAGGTTTCGTGGGGCGACACCTCGATACACGACTCATCCTCGCCTAGCGGCTCGAAGTTGGCGCGCAGCGTGCGATACGTTGCCGGTGAGATATAGAGCCCCGGGGCGCCGCTGCGATTTCGTCGTTCGATCCGCTCCATCGCGACGTTGTCGGGGCAGTCGAGGCGATACAGCATCGGCGTGCCCCCGTTCTGGCGCGCGAGCCGCATGGCCGCGAGACGATCGGCTCTCGTCCAATAGCCGAGATCGAGCACGACGCTGGTCCCCACCTGCAAGCAGCGGGTCCACGTGCGCTCCATGACGGCGCTCACGCGAGCCGACATATCCACGAACAGTTCGGCTGGAGGATCGCGGCCGAACAGCGTCTCCACCCATTCGTCGTGCGTGAACCGGACCGCGCGACGCTGCTGTTCAAGCCGCCTCGCGAACGTTGTTTTACCGACGCCGAGGAACCCATGTATCAGATGCGCGGTAGGCAGCGAGGACATCGGCCGAGCAGAACACGGTGTACAGATCGTCGCAAGGGCGCGGAGGCCGCCACCTAGCCGAACCGGGCGCCGTCGCCTATCTCGCGCAACATGGACCCCACCGGCATCATCTGGCGGGCGGCAGTGTGGATCATCCCGCTGGTGCTCGCGATCGTCTTCCACGAGGTGAGCCACGGCCTGGCCGCGCGCGCGCTCGGCGATCCCACCGCCGCGGAGCAGCGCCGGCTGTCGCTCAACCCGCTGCGCCACGTCGACCCGGTCGGCACCGTGATCCTGCCGCTGCTGCTCGCGCTCGCCAAGGCGCCGGTGTTCGGCTGGGCCAAGCCGGTCCCGGTCGACTCGCGCCGCCTGCCCCATCCGCGCCGCGACATGATGCTGGTGGCGCTCGCCGGGCCGGGATCGAACCTCGTGCTCGCGCTGGTCGGCGCGGTGCTGCTCGGCGCGCTGACGCCCAGCCTCTACGGCATCCAGCCCGGCAGCCTCACCGCCTTCGTCGCGGCCAACCTGCTCAACTTCGTGATCATCAACGTCTTCCTCGCGATCTTCAACCTGATCCCGCTGCCGCCGTTCGACGGCGGGCACGTCGTCGCCGGGCTGCTGCCCGAGCGGCTGGCGCAGCGCTGGGACCAGTTCGCGAGATATGGCCTGCTGCTGTTCATCCTGCTGCTGCTGGTGCTGCCGTCGATCGTGCCCGGCGCCAACATCGTCCAGCGGCTGGTGGCGCCGCCGGCGCAGGCGCTGACCGAATGGTATCTCGGCCTCGCCCAGTCGATCGCGGGCTGAGCGCGTGCACGGCTGGCTGATCCTCGACAAGCCGCTCGGGCTGGGGTCGACGCAGGGCGTCGCCGCGGTGAAGCGCGCGTTGCGCACCGCGGGCGCGCCCAGGCTGAAGGTCGGGCACGGCGGGACGCTCGACCCGCTCGCCACCGGCGTGCTGCCGATCGCGATCGGCGAGGCGACCAAGCTCGCGGGGCGGATGCTCGACGGCGACAAGGTCTATGACTTCACGATCCGCTTCGGCGAGCAGACCGACACGCTCGACGCCGAGGGAGCGGTGATCGCGACGAGCGACGTGCGGCCGACGCTGGCGGGGGTGGAGGCGGTGCTGCCGCGCTTCACCGGTCCGATCGCGCAGGTGCCGCCGGCCTATTCGGCGCTCAAGGTGGACGGGGCGCGCGCCTATGACCTGGCGCGCGCGGGCGAGGAGGTGGTGCTCGCGACAAGGGACGTGACGGTGCATGGGCTCGCACTCGCAGAGCCCGACACGCCGCCCTCTCCCCTGGCGTCATCCCGAACCCGTTTCGGGATCCACGGCGCGGTCGATCCAGCGGCCGAGGTGCGCGCGGACGGGTGGATCCTGAAACAAGTTCAGGATGACGGAGGAAGGATTGACGGAGGGAGGGACGCCGCTGCCCCCCTCGACCACGTCACCCTCACCGCCCATGTCTCCAAGGGCACCTACATCCGCAGCCTGGCGCGCGACATCGCACTGGCGCTCGGCACCGTCGGCCACGTCACGTATCTGCGCCGCACCAGGGCCGGCCCGTTCACGCTCGCCGAGGCGATATCGCTGGACAAACTCGACGAACTCGCTAAGGCGCGCGGTCTTGAACACTCCCTTCTGCCGCTGGGCGCGGGGCTGGACGACATCCCGGCTCTATCGCTCACTCCCGACCAGGCAGGAGCGCTCCGTCAGGGGCGAGTGCTGGCCGGGATCGCCGCCGACGACGGCCAGGCCTTCGCGCTGCTGGGTGAGACACCCGTCGCGCTGGTCGAGGTGGAAAGCGGGCTCGCCCGCGTCGTCCGCGGCTTCAACCTGTAACGCATCGATGTCGCTAGGAACTTAAATGACGATCACCGCTGAACGCCGCCAGGAAGTCATCAAGGATCACGCCCGCGCCGATGGCGACACCGGGTCGGTCGAGGTCCAGGTCGCGATCCTGACCGAGCGGATCAAGAACCTGACCGAGCACTTCAAGGGCCACGCCAAGGACAACCACTCCCGCCGCGGTCTGCTGATGATGGTCAACAAGCGGCGCTCGCTGCTCGACTATCTCCGCAAGAAGGACGGCGACCGCTACGTCGCCCTCATCGCGAAGCTCGGTCTTCGTAAGTGACATAAAGGCGCCGCGAGGCGCCTTTATTTCATCTCGGACGCCGATCCGGGATCCAGCAAGAAGGGGCGCGGGAGCGCCCTCCCCCAGCCGCTGGAGCTGGACCCCGGCCTCCGCCGGGGTGACGGAGGAGAGGGCAATACGGCCCGATCTTCCCGGACCAATGTCGGTCCGTACGCAGGCCCCCCGGTGATCCGCACCGGGGAGTGAAGGAAACAACATGTTCGATACCAAGAAGGTGGAAATCCAGTGGGGCGGCAAGACGCTGACCCTGGAGACCGGCCGCGTCGCGCGTCAGGCCGACGGCGCCGTGATCGCGACGCTCGGCGAGACGGTCGTGCTGTGCGCGGTGACCGCCGCCAAGACGGTCAAGGAGGGGCAGGACTTCTTCCCGCTCACCGTCCACTATCAGGAGAAATTCTCCGCCAGCGGCCGCATCCCCGGCGGCTTCTTCAAGCGCGAGCGCGGCGCGACCGAGCGCGAGACGCTGATCAGCCGTCTCATCGACCGCCCGATCCGCCCGCTGTTCCCCGAAGGCTTCTATAACGAGATCAACTGCATCGCACAGGTGCTCTCGTATGACGGCGAGAACGAGCCCGACATCGTCGCGATGGTCGCGGCCTCGGCGGCGCTCACCATCTCGGGCGTGCCCTTCATGGGCCCGATCGGCGCCGCGCGCGTCGGCTACAAGGACGGCGAGTATCAGCTGAACCCGACCGACGGCGAGGTCGCCGAGGGCGAGCTCGACCTGGTCGTCGCCGCCACCCACGACGCGGTGATGATGGTCGAGTCCGAGGCCAAGGAGCTGTCGGAAGAGGTGATGCTGGGCGCGGTGATGTTCGCGCACAAGGCGTCGCAGCAGGTGATCAACGCGATCATCGACCTCGCCGAGCAGTCGGCCAAGGACCCGTGGGAGCTCGCCCCGGTCGACGACAAGTCGGCGACCATGGCCAAGCTGAAGAAGGCGATCGGCAAGGACGTCGAGGCGGCCTACAAGCTGACCGACAAGCAGGCGCGCCAGAACGCGCTCAACGCCGCGCGCACCAAGGCGCGCGAGGCCTTCGCCGACCTCAAGGAGAGCGACCCGGCGCAGTATCTCGGCACGCTCAAGCTGGTGAAGAAGCTCGAGGCCGACGTCGTCCGTGGCGCGATCCTCAAGAGCGGCCGCCGCATCGACGGGCGCGACACCAAGACGGTGCGTCCGATCGCCGCCGAGGTTCACTTCCTGCCGCGCGCGCACGGCTCGGCGCTGTTCACCCGCGGCGAGACCCAGACGATCGCCACCACGACGCTGGGCACGCGCGACGCCGAGCAGATGATCGACGGGCTCAACGGCCTGTCGTACCAGCACTTCATGCTGCACTATAACTTCCCGCCCTATTCGGTCGGCGAAGTGGGCCGCTTCGGCGCGCCGGGCCGTCGCGAGATCGGCCATGGCAAGCTGGCGTGGCGCGCGCTGCACCCGGTGCTGCCGTCGAAGGAGGAGTTTCCCTACACGATCCGCGTCACCAGCGACATCACCGAGAGCAACGGCTCGTCGTCGATGGCGACGGTGTGCGGCGGCTCGCTGTCGCTGATGGACGCGGGCGTGCCGCTCAAGCGCCCGGTCTCGGGCATCGCGATGGGCCTGATCCTCGAGGGCAAGGACTATGCGGTCCTCAGCGACATCCTCGGCGACGAGGATCACCTCGGCGACATGGACTTCAAGGTGGCGGGCACGTCCGAGGGCATCACCAGCCTGCAGATGGACATCAAGATCGCCGGCATCACCGAGGAGATCATGAAGGTCGCGCTGGCGCAGGCGAAGGACGGCCGCGCGCACATCCTCGCCGAGATGAACAAGGCGCTGGGTGAGACCCGCACCGAGCTGTCGGCGCATGCGCCGCGGATCGAGACGATGCAGATCGACAAGTCGAAGATCCGCGACGTGATCGGCACCGGCGGCAAGGTGATCCGCGAGATCGTCGCCACCACCGGCGCCAAGGTCGACATCGACGACGAGGGCGTGATCAAGATCAGCTCGTCGGACGGCGCGCAGATCGAGGCGGCGATGAACTGGATCAAGGGCATCGTCGAGGAAGCCGAGGTCGGCAAGATCTACAACGGCAAGGTCGTCAATATCGTCGACTTCGGCGCCTTCGTGAACTTCATGGGCGGCAAGGACGGTCTCGTCCACGTCTCCGAGATGAAGAACGAGCGCGTCGAGAAGCCGAGTGACGTCGTCACCGAGGGCCAGGAAGTGAAGGTCAAGGTCCTCGAGATCGATCCGCGCGGCAAGGTCCGCCTGTCGATGCGCGTCGTCGACCAGGAGACCGGCGCCGAGCTGGAGGACACCCGTCCCGCGCGCGAGCCGCGCGGCGAGCGCAGCGACCGCGGCCCGCGCCGTGACGGTGGGCGCGATGGCGGCCGCGGTGGTGACCGGGGCGGCGATCGCGGCGGTGACCGCGGTCCGCGCCGCGAGGGTCGCGGCCCGCGCCGCGAGCGCAGCGAGGGTGGCGCCAAGGAAGGCGGCGACGAGGGCGATGCGCCCGCGTTCGCCCCGGCCTTCCTGACCGGCGACCGCGACTGAGTAAGCGCCGTGCTCCTGCGGACGCAGGAGCACGGCCTCCTCGGAGGCCGCGAAAGCTACCGTACCAATGCGGACGGCCCCGGCAGCGATGCCGGGGCCGTTCTCGTATCAGCGGCGCGCGATGCTCTGCGTCACGGCGCCGGCCGTTCGGGCTGCGCCTCGGCCAGGATCACCGCGAATAGGCCCTTGTCGTCGGTCCACTCGCGCACAGGGGTCCAGCCGCCGCTGCGCAGCAGGATCCGCGCGTCGCGCTCGCCGTATTTGTGGCTGTTCTCGGTGTGGATCGTCTCGCCCTCGGCGATGTCGAACGCGCGTCCGTCGACCTCGAACGACACGTCGCGCCGTGCCTCCAGGTGCATCTCCACGCGGGCGCGATCATCGTTCCATACCGCGCAATGGCGGAAGGCGTCGAGCGGGATCGTCCCGTCCAGCTCGCGGTTGATCCGCTCGAGCAGGTTGAGGTTGAACGCTGCGGTGACGCCCTGCGCGTCGTCATAGGCGGGCAGCAGAACGTCAGGCCGCTTGATCCGGTCCATGCCGATCAGCAGCATCGCCCCCTCACCCAGCGATGCGCGCATGGCGCGCAGCAGGTCGACCGCGGCGAGCGGGATCAGATTGCCGATGGTCGAGCCCGGGAAGAAGCCGAGCTTGGGCAGATCGGCGACCTGCCCGGGCAGCGTCAACGGCCGCGTGAAATCGCCCTCGAACGGCAGCACCGGCAGGCCGGGGAAGGCCTGTGAAAGCGCCTGTGCCGACTCGCGCAGGAAGTCGCCCGAAATGTCGATCGGCACATAAGCGGCGGGTTCGACGCAGCGCAGCAGCGTGGGTGTCTTGGTCGAGGAACCCGAGCCGAACTCGACCACTGCGCGCCCCGGTCCGGCGAGCCGGCGCAGTTCCGGGCAGAGGTCGTGCAACAGCGCGGTCTCGGTGCGGGTCGGGTAATATTCGGGCAGCTCCGTGATCTGCTCGAACAGCTGCGAGCCGCGGTGGTCGTAGAACCAGCGCGCCGGGATCGCGCGAGGGCGACGCGTCAGCCCGGCGAGCACGTCGGCGCGGAACTGGGGATCGGCGAGGCTGGCCTGGCCGTCGTCGATCTCGGGCTTGAGCATGTCAGAGGTCCTTCGCGAGACGAACGCCGGTGAACTGCCAGCGCTGATGGGGGTAGAAGAAGTTGCGGTAGCTGGCGCGCGCATGGCCGCGTGGCGTCGCGCAGCTGCCGCCGCGCAGCACGAACTGCCCGCTCATGAACTTGCCGTTATACTCGCCCACCGCCCCCTCGACCGGGCGGAAGCCGGGGTAGGGACGAAAGGCCGAGCCGGTCCACTCCCACACGTCGCCGAAGAAGGCGGGACCTTCGCTCGCGGGGCGCGGCTCGACCGCGCCGGCGCGATCGAGCTGGTTGCCGCCGACGGGATCATGGCTCGCCGCCGCGGCCTCCCACTCGAACTCGGTCGGCAGCCGCGCCCCCGCCCAGCTGGCGTAAGCGTCGGCCTCGTAGAAGCTGACGTGCGTGACCGGCGCGGCGGGATCGATCGCGCGGCGGCCGTCGAGGCCGAAGCGGGTCCATAGGCCGTCGCGATGCTCCCAGTAGAGCGGCGCACCGACGCCCTCGCGCTGCACCCAGGCCCAGCCATCGGCGAGCCACCAGCGCGGCGTCGCATAGCCGCCGTCGGCGATGAAGGCCGCCCATTCGCCGTTCGTCACGGTACGATCGGCGAGCGCGTGCGGCGCGAGCAGCGCGCGATGCCGAGGTCCTTCGCAGTCGAAGGCGAACCCCTCGCCGGCATGGCCGACCTCGACCACGCTCTCGCCGCGCTCGTTCCAGCCGATCGGCCCGGGCATCGCCACCGGCACCTTGCGCGCTGCCGGCCAGATCGCTGGCTCGAGCGGGTTCTCGCCGAAGAGATGGAGCATGTCGGTGACGAGCAGTTCCTGGTGCTGCTCCTCATGGTGGCAGCCGAGCGCGACCAGCTCGCGCGCCGCCTCCGGTAGTTTGGGGAGCGCGTCGAGCAAAGCGGCGTCGACCGCGGCGCGATAGCCATGCACCTCGTCGAGCGTCGGGCGCGTGATCATGCCGCGACGTGCGCGCGCGTGGCGGCGCCCCTCGGCCTCGTAATAGCTGTTGAACAGAAAGGGGAAGCGTTCGTCGTGGCGCTGATAGCCGGCGACATGGTCGCGCAGCACGAACGTCTCGAAGAACCAAGTGGTATGCGCGAGGTGCCATTTAGCCGGGCTCGCATCGTCCATCGACTGGACGGTCGCGTCGGCGTCGGAGAGCGGCGCCACCAGCGCCTCGCTCAACCCACGGACATGACGATAGCGCTCGCCCAGCGACGGATCGCCGGTCTTCGGCTCGGGCAGCGCTGCCATCGGATCGTCTCCCATCCGCCGCGCCCGACCCCACGCCAGCGCGACGCTCGCGGGCGCCTTATCCTAAGTTAACGATTGGCCCCCGCGATCCACAGAACGTCGCCACCCGCCGTTTTGTTCACCGTGCGGCACAGGACGAACAGGAAATCGGACAAGCGGTTCAAATACATGACAGCGGCGGGGTTCGCGTGCGGCAGTACCGCGACGGCACTGCGCTCGGCCCGGCGCACGATCGCGCGCGCGAGATGGAGCGACGCGGCCGCGCCGCCCGGGAGCACGAAGCTCGTCAGCGGCGGCAGATCGGCGTTGAGCGAGTCGATCTCATGCTCGAGCCGCTCGACCTGCGCCGGCACCACCCGCAGCACCATCTCGGACGGCGTAAAGTCGTCGCCCGGCGTGGCGAGATCGGCGCCAAGATCGAACAGATCGTTCTGCACGCGACGCAGCGCCGCCACGTGCCCGGCGTCGGACACCGTCTCGGCCGCGACGCCGATCGCGCTGTTGGCCTCGTCGACGTCGCCGATCGCGGCCATGCGCGCGTCGTCCTTGCGCACGCGGCTGCCGTCGACCAGCCCAGTCGTCCCCGCATCGCCGGTGCGGGTGTAGATGCGGTTGAGCTTAACCACCTTACCGAGTCAGGTGCGACCGGCGGCGAACAGCAGCACGACGACGACCAGCACCGCCAGCGCCTGGAATAGGATCCGCTGCTGCATCATGCGGTTGCTCTTGAGCTGCGCCGCCGTCGGGCCGCCGCCCTCGCCGCGCGCGTCGGCGGACGCTTCCTGGAGGAAGGAGACGATGCCGCGCACCAGAGCGACCACGGTGGCGATCATCGCCGCCACCAGCAGGATCACGAGGAAGGTGTTCATGAGGTGAAGGTAGGGACTACGGCGGCCTTTGGGAAGTCGCCCGCGCGCAGCCGCTCGGCCAGCGCGCGCCCGTCCTCGCCGCGTTCGCGCAGCACCGCCAGGGCGGGCGCCCCGTGGCGCTTGGCGAGCCGCTCGCCGTCCGCGCCGGTGAGCAGCGCGTGATGGTGCCAGCGCGGCACCGGCAGACCGAGCAGCGCCTGGAGCAGACGGTGGACGTGCGTCGCCGCGAACAGGTCGACGCCGCGCACGACGTCGGTGACACCCTGCGCCGCATCGTCGACGGTGACCGCGAGATGGTAGCTGGCGGGCGCGTCCTTGCGCGCGAGCACCACGTCCCCCAGCGCGAGCGGATCGCCCGGGACGATACGGCCTGCGTCGCTCCACTCCAGCGCACCGGTGCGTGCGACCGCCGCGGCCATGTCGAGCCGCCAGGCATGCGGGCGCGACAGGTCGGGTTCAACGATGGCGCGGCAGGTGCCCGGATAGAGCGGCGCGGCGCCGTGGGGTGCGCTCATCGCCTCGGCGATCTCGGCACGGGTGCAGAAACAGGGATACAGCAGCCCCATCGCGCGCAGCCGCTCCAGCGCGGCGGCGTAGCGATCCAGCCGCCGCGACTGGTGGATCACCTCCCCGTCCCACGTCAGCCCGAGCCAGGCGAGGTCGAGGAGGATCGCGGCAACATGCTCGGGGCGGCTGCGGGTGCCGTCGATGTCCTCGATGCGCAGCAGCAAGCGTCCGCCGCGCGACCGTGCATGATCGTGTGCCCGGATTGCCGAGTAAGCGTGGCCGACATGCAGCCGCCCGGTCGGCGAGGGCGCGAAGCGGGTGACCACCGGATCCATGCGCCGCGATGTGCGCGGCGGCAGGTCGCCGCGCAAGGGCGCCGCGACCAGATACGAGAAGGGGGCGGGCCGAAGCCCACCCCCCGAACGTCTCGTCGGTAAGACGCGATCAGAACTTGATGCGCGCGCCCACCACGAAGCGGCGGCCCAGAGCGTCGTAGGTCGACGGATAGGTGTTGCCGCTGTTGAACGAGGTCGACCCGACGGTGCCACCGACCAGCGGCGGATCCTTGTCGAGCAGGTTGGTGACCGTCAGCGTCAGGTCGAAATTGTCGGTGACGCCGAAACGGGTGGCCAGGTCGAGGTAGTTGTAGGCCGGGATGCGGCCGAAATTGACCTGACGGCCCGCCAGCGGGCCCGACTCGATCGTGCCGCTGAAGGTCGTCACGCCCGGCTCGACGCGCATCTTGTCGAGGTGACGCCACAGCAGCGAGATGTCGGCCGAACCGATCGACACCGTGGTGCGCTGGTTCCAGGTGAGCTCCGGCTGGAGCGAACCCGCCGACGAGCTCGGACCGGCCGAACCCGGCGAACCGCAGTTCTGGCCGTACAGACCGACGCAGCGCAGCACGTCCGAGCCCGGCGCCGCCTGGAACTGCGAGCGCGACGTCCAGTTGCCCTGGAAGCTCAGGTTCAGCTTGGCGACGCCCAGATCACGGCGGTACCCGACGTTCAGGTCGATGCCGTCGGTCAGGATCGTACCGGCGTTGCTCGGCGTGATGATCAGACCGCGCGTCGTCGCCGGATCACCGTCCAGCGCGCCCGTGACGGGGTTGCGGACGATGTTGAGGCACGCCGCGCTCGTCGCGCTGGCCGAGGTGATGCCGCTGCCAGCCTGATCGCCGAAGCACAGGTTGTAGGCGCTGCCCGCGGTGAGCTGCGAGATCGCGTCCCGGATCTTGATGTTGTAGTAATCGACCGAGATCGAGAGGCCCGGCACGAAGTCGGGCTGCAGCACCACGCCCACGGTGAAGCTGTTCGCCTTCTCCGGACGCAGGCTGAGGTTGCCACCCGCGGTGAAGTTGGCCTGCGCCGCGGTCGGCGTCTCGATGCTGCCGATCGTCGAGGCCGGGGCACCCTGCGCGATACACACCGCGGCGAGCGTCGCGTTGTTCACCGGCGCGGCGCCGGCGCACGCGTCATACGACAGGTTGGTCAGCGCGGTGCTCACCGGGTTGAACAATTCGCCGATGTTCGGCGCACGCACCGCACGCTGGTAGTTGCCGCGGATCTTCAGGCCGCCGAACGGCTCCCACGTGCCCGCGCCCTTGTAGGTCCAGGTATCGTAGCTGGGGCTGCCGACCGCATCCACCTTGTACGCCGAGTAGCGCACGCCGCCCTCGACCGTCAGGCTGTTGAAGAAGGGCTTGTCCTCGACGAGCGGGACGATGACCTCGCTGTACGCTTCCCAGACGTTGTAGCCGCCCGCGAAGGTCGGCGCCGCGCCGCCCGCACCGCCGAGCTCGCCCGCGGTCTGCGACAGCGTGTCCGAGTTCTGGCTGGCGGTGTACTTGCGATACTCGCCGCCGAGCGCGAAGCCGATCGGCTCGTTGGCGAAGGGCGAGGAGAAGCCGACGTCGCCGGTCAGCAGCGCGCGGACCTGCGCCAGCGAGGTGCGGTTCGACGAGGTGCTGTCCGCGGTGAGATACGACACCTGATCCGACGAGATCGAGCCCGCCGGGCCGAACAGGTTGACCGGGACGCAGCCCGTGCCCGCCGTGATGTCCGCGCCACCCGGCGCGCCAGCGAGGCAGGTCGTGGTGTTGGTGGCGAACGCCGCCGAGCGGAAGCGCGACGTCAGCGCGTAGTTGCGGATCGTCTGCGTGTTCTCGGACTCACCGTACGACCCGCCGAGATCGAGGTTGATGCGATCGGTGATGCCGATCTTCACGCCGGCGTTATAGTCGAAGATCGTCGTGACGTAGTCCGAGATACGCGACCCGGTCTCGGTGGTACGACGGTTGGTCGTGGTGGTGAAATAGCGGAAGTTGGGGTCGCTAGGATCGGTCGCCACCGCCGCCGCCGCGCACTGCGCCGCGGTAAGCTGCGCCACCTGCTGGTTCTGCGCGTTGAAGGTCGGGTTGTTGGCGCAGAACTGCGCGCGCGCCGCCGCCGGCAGATACGGGTTCGAGAACGGGATCGCGAGCGACGAGCCGAAGATGCCCGACGGCGCGATCACGGTGCTCACCGTGTTCTTCGAGAACAGACCGCGGCTGTAGACCTGCACGCTGTCAGAGACGTCGTAGTGGCCCGCGGCGTAGATGTTGTAGCGCTGGAACGGGACCTGGAAGACGTTGTAGGGGTTGAAGTTGAACGGCTGCACCGGCTGCTGCAGCCCGCCCGAGGTCGGGTTGATCTGGAAGTTGCCCGACTGGAAGCCGGCGTTGCCGCGGCCGGCGAGGCCGGCGAGGTTGAAGCGCGACGGCACCGTGGTGCCCGAACCGCCCGGCGAGCCGCTGGTCGAGGTGTAGCTGTTCTGCGAGAAACGACGCGCGTCCATGTAGACGGGGTCGGAATTCTGGTAACCGATCGACAGCACCGCGTTACCGCGACCGTCGTCGAAGTTGGCACCGACGGTCAGGTCGACGCGAGTCTGCTCGCCGTCGCCGCGCTCGGTGATGCCCTCCGAGACGTTCAGCTCCATGCCCGAGAAGTCCGAGCGGGTGATGAAGTTCACCACGCCCGACACCGCGTCGGCACCGTAGGTGGTGGCCGCGCCGCCGGTCAGCGTGTCGACGCGCTCGACCAGCGAGAGCGGGATGTTGTTGAGGTCGACGCGACCGACGGTGCTCGACGGCGCGATGCGCTTGCCGTCCAGCAGCACGACGTTGCGGAAGTTGCCGAGGCCGCGAAGGTCGACGAAGGCCGAGCCGCCGTTGCCGTTGTTCACCGCCGAACCGATCGACGGCGCCACGCCCGGCAGGTCACGCAGCAGCTCTTCCGCGGTATTACGCTGACGCAGCTGAATCTCTTCCTGCCCGATCACCGCGACGGGGCTGGACGCGACCAGGTTCGGGTTGCGAATCAGCGTGCCGGTGACGACGATGTCACCCGAGCTGGTCTCGCCGGCGGGCGGGGCCGAGTCCTGGCTCGAGATGCCGGCGGCCGGCGCGTTGGGATCGGTGCTCTGCACGCCCGTCTTGGGCTGGCTGGCGGGATCGGCGGTCTGCGCGGTCGCCGGGGCGGCGATGACCGCGGCGCCGACCAGCAGCGTCGAGGTGAGCAGGCGCGAACGATAGGCGTTCAGCATAGAGTTCAGTCCCCTTTTGTGGCCGGTTTTCCGGCATTCACAGAATGTGCTCCGGGCCGGCGCAGCCGCCCGGGATGGCGTTGGCTACCGTGAAGCCACGCTGCACAGCAACATGGCGCGCCTGTTCGATGGCGTTTTTGAAAGAGTGTAACTTCAATGACACAGATAAAGAATGGTGTGCTACCGGCGCTGGCGGGTCGGTGACCAGGGGAGGAGTGTGACGATGCGGCCACTTTGGACGGCTACCGCCAGCATGGCGGTCCTCGCGACGGCGCCGGTCAGCGCGCAGTCTGGCGGCGGCGCGCAGCGCGTGCTCGGCGACTTCGCGACCTGCCGTGCGATCACTGACGCGGGCGAGCGGCTCGCCTGTTATGACAAGGCGAGTGCCGCGCTCGAGCAGGCGGTCAAGCAGAACGACGTGCGGATCGTCGATCGCGCGGACGTTCGGCGCGCGCGACGCTCCGTGTTCGGACTCAATCTTCCCGATCTCGGTCTGCTGGGCGGCGGCGCCGACCGCGGCGAGACCGATCAGCGCGAGACGTTCAGCGAGATCAACACCACGGTCCGCAGCGCGCGCCCCGGCGCCAACGGCCGCGGCGAGATCACGCTCGCGGATGAGGGCAATCCGGTGTGGCAGACGACGGACGCCATGCCCTTCCCGCCCAAGGCGGGCGCCAAGGTGCGGATCCGCAAGGGCACGATGGGCGCCTTCTTCCTCAACGTCGACGGCCGCAGCTATCGCGCGCTGCGGCTGCGCTGAGCTAGCCGGCGGGCATCGCCCCCGCGACCGGCTGCGGATCGATCCGCGCGCCGCGCCACGTCATCGCCCAGTGCAGGTGCGGCCCGGAGGCACGACCGGTGCGGCCCACCAACCCGATGGGATCGCCTTGGCGCACATGCTGCCCCACTTTAACGTCGATCCGCGACAGGTGGAGGAAGGCGCTGGTCAGCCCGGCGCCATGGTCGAGGATCAGCAGCCGCCCCTCCAGCGTGAACGGCGGGTCGGCGGCGAGCGTGACCACGCCGTCGGCCGGGGCGACCACCGGCGTGCCCTCGCCGCGCGCGACGTCGACCCCGCCGTGATAGCTACCGGGCTCGCCGCGATAGATCCGTTGCGCGCCGAACAGCCCCGAGATCCGCCCCGTCACCGGCCAGCGGAAGCGCTGGCGCCAGCCCACTGAATCCGCACCGACGGCGCGTGCGGCGGCGATCTGGCGCAGCTCGGCGGGGCGGCGGCGCGCGAAATCGGCGTCTGGCACGGGCACCTTGGCGACGCGGTCGAGCCGCTCGAGCCGCCACGCGCGCTGCGTGAGCGGCAGCGTCGCGGTGAGCGTCCGCGCGCCGGGCAGCGCCGCGGTCAGCGTCAGCGCACCGGTGGCATCGCGGTCGGCGGCCACCAGGAACCGGCCGTCCGGCGCGAGCGGCACCGGCGCGCCGTCGAGCGTCAGGCGCACCGTCCCCGACGGCGCAGTGCCGAGCGCGACGCCGCCCTGCGCGATCGCCGGCGGAAGCCCGAGCCGGACGGGCGAGACCAGCTCGGGCGGTGGCGGCAGCGTCGGCCGGAGCGCCGGTTCGTCACGCGGGGCCGTCACCGGCTCGGGCGGGGCAGCGAGCGGCGCGGCCGTGGGCGACGGCACACAGCCGGCCAGCGCCGCCGCGCTCGCCAGCATCACCGCCATCGGTTGTCCGCTCACCGCGGCGCCAGCGCCTCGGTCGCGATCGCCGCGCTGGCGAAGGGGCGCTGCGTCGCCGCGTCCCAGTAGCGCAGGTCCTCCAGCGCGATGCGCGCGCCCGACACCGCGCACACGACATGGTCGCCCGGCACCAGCACGCGAAAGCCGTTGGCAAGATAGTGGAGCTTGGCGGGTCGGTCGGTGTGGCTCATCAGCATGGGGGCAACTCTCAGAACAGGCGCGGCTGATCGGGCTTCTCAGGATAGGCCCGCGGCGGCTTCGGCTCAACCTTGGCGGGGCGTGGCTCGCGCGGCGCCCCCTCCCCCACCTGCGCCGGCACCGCACCGTCGCGGAAGTGGAGCAGCAGCGCCCCTGCGGCGCACGCCGCCTCCGCGCTGGTCACCGTGCCGCCCGCCACGGCCTCTACGCGTACATAGCCGCGTTCCAGCAGCTTGTCCGGGTTGAGGCTCTCGACCAGCCGGCCCAGATCGGCGAGACGCGCCCGCCCCGCCTCCAACCGCCGCTCCAGCGCGGCGGAACGGATCGCGCCCGCGGTACGGTCGAGCTCGCCGCGCGCGCGAGTCACGCGCCGCTCCAGCCCGCGGTCCAGCCGCGCGCCCAGCTCGTCGAGCCGCTGGCGCTGCGGGCCGAGCAATCGATCGCGCGTCGGCATCACCCGCGCGAGCGCGTCAAGCCGCTCGCGCCCGCGCTCGACGTAGCGGCGCGCGCAGCGCTCGGTCCGCTGACGCATCGCGTCGAGCGACAGCCGCAGCTCGGCGAGCACGGGCACCGCGATCTCCGCCGCTGCCGTGGGGGTGGGCGCGCGCAGGTCGGCGGCATGGTCGCACAAAGTCGTGTCGGTCTCGTGCCCAACCGCGGAGATGATCGGGATCGAGCAGGCAGCGACGGCGCGCACCACGACCTCCTCGTTGAAGGCCCACAGGTCCTCGACCGAGCCGCCGCCGCGCGCGACGATCACCAGGTCGGGGCGGCGCACCGGGCCTTCCGTCGGGAGCGCGTCGAACCCGCGTACCGCCGCCGCCACTTCCTCCGCGGCGCCGGCGCCCTGCACCTTGACCGGCCAGACGATGACGTGCGTGGGGCAGCGGTCCTCGAGCCGGTGGAGGATGTCGCGGATCACCGCGCCGGTCGGGGAGGTGACGACGCCGATCGTGCGCGGCATGAAGGGCAGCGCCTGCTTGCGCTCGCGGTCGAACAGCCCCTCGCCCGCCAGCTTGAGCCGCAGCTTCTCCAGCAGCGCCATCAGCGCGCCCGCGCCGGCCAGCTCCATCCGCTCGATCACGATCTGATATTTCGAGCGGCCCGGATAGGTCGTCAGCCGCCCGGTCGCGACCACCTCGATCCCGTCCTCGGGGCGGAAGGCGAGCCCGGCGGCGCTGCCCTTCCACATCACGCCGTCGATCACCGCGGCATCGTCCTTGAGGCACAGATAGGCGTGCCCCGAGGTCGCGCGCTTGTAGCCCGAGATCTCGCCGCGCAGCCGGACATGGCCGAACTCGCCCTCAACCATGCGCTTTAGCCGTCCCGACAGCTCGCTGACGCTGACCGCCATCGCATTGTCGCCGGGCGTGGCCTCGGCTACCAGCCGGCCCGCCTGAGTATCGTAGAGGGGGTCGGCCATGAACATCCTGCTGGTGGGATCGGGGGGACGCGAGCACGCACTCGCGTGGAAACTGGCGCAATCTCCCCGTCTCGATACGCTCTTCGCGGCGCCGGGCAACCCCGGCATCGCGCAGCACGCCACGATCGCGGAGCTGGACGTCGACGATCACCGCGCGGTGATCGACTTCGTCCGCCGCCACCAGATCGGACTGGTCGTCGTCGGGCCGGAGGTGCCGCTGGTGCGCGGGCTCGCCGACAACATCCGCGCGATCGGCGTGCCCGTCTTCGGCCCCGGGCGCGAGGCCGCGAAGCTGGAAGGATCGAAGGGCTTCACCAAGGATCTGTGCGCGCGCGTCGGCATCCCGACGGCGCGCTATTTCAAGGTGACGACGCGCGACGGCGCGCTCGCCTGCCTCGACGATTTCGGCGAGACCTGCGTGATCAAGGCCGACGGGCTCGCCGCGGGCAAGGGCGTGGTGGTCGCGATGTCGCGCGCCGAGGCGGAGGCGGCGATCCGCGACCTCTACGCGCAGGGGCCGGTCGAGGCGGTGATCGAGGAGCGGCTGGAGGGGCCGGAGGCGAGCCTGTTCGTGCTGAGTGACGGCACCTCCACCGCGTCCTTCGGCTCGGCGCAGGACCATAAGCGCGTCGGCGAGGGCGACACCGGACCCAATACCGGCGGGATGGGCGCCTACAGCCCCGCGCTGGTGCTCACCCCCGAGCTGGAGGAGCAGGCACTGGGCGAGATCGTGCGCCCGACGATCGACGCGCTCGCCGCCGCGGGCACACCTTACGTCGGCGTGCTCTACGCCGGGCTGATGCTGACCGCGGATGGCCCCAAGCTGATCGAATATAACGTCCGCTTCGGCGATCCCGAGTGCCAGGTGCTGATGACGCGCTTCGCCGGCGATCTCGTCGAGGTGCTGCTCGCAGTGGCCGAGGGCAGACTCGCCGATCTCCCTGCCCCCGCCTTCGCCGACGACGCCGCGCTGACGGTGGTGATGGCGGCCGAAGGCTATCCCGGCGTACCGCGCACCGGTGGCGCGATCGGCGGGATCGACGCCGCCGAGGCGACCGGCGCGACCGTATTCCAGGCGGGCACGCGGCAGGACGGCGACACTTTGGTGGCGAGCGGCGGCCGCGTGCTCGCGGTGACCGCGACCGGCGCCGACGTCGCCGCCGCGCGCGATGCGGCCTATCGCGCGGTGGACGCGATCGACTTCCCTACCGGCTTCTTCCGCCGCGACATCGGAGCGAAGGCGCGCGCCGATGGTTGACCCGCAGATGCTGCCCGACGTTAGGACCCGCCGATGAACTCTTCCAGCTTCGCCCTGGAACCGATCTCGCAGGATCAGGTGCTCGTCACCGTCGCGCTCGCGTTGGTCGCCCTGCTGGCGGTGCTTACCGTCATAGGTATGATCTGGGGCGCGCGACTCAAGGCCCGGCGCCGCGCCGCCGAGGCGGAGGAGCAGCAGCGGATCGAGGAGCTACGCGCCGACGGCGTTGAGGTGACCAACACCGCCGACGGTGTGCCGCCGATCATGCGCGGGGACGACGACGCGCGTGGCGAGCGTCGCGCCGTGGAGCAGGAAACACGCCCGGTACCGCCTCCCACGGCGACCCGAGAGACGTCGCTCGACGAGGCACCGCCCGAGCGATCGCTCGCCGACGAACCGATCGTCGCCGCAGCGCCGCTCGACGCCTCGCCCGCCAGCACGGCGGCAGACGCGCCGGCGACGGTGGCGGACGAAGGCCCGGGAGCGCAGCCGATCACGCTGCTCAAGGGCCTCGGCCCCAAGATCGCGATGCGGCTGGGCGAGCTCGGCATCACGCGCGTCGACCAGCTCGCCTGGCTCGACGACGCGGAGGCGGCGCAGCTCGACGCGCAGCTCGGTGTCTTTGCCGGGCGGATGGAGCGTGACCGCTGGCGCGACCAGGCGCGTCTGCTCGCCCAGGGCGATCGCGCCGGCTACGAGGCGCAATTCGGGAAGCTGGGATGAGCGTCGCCTTCCGCCGCGAGAGCGACGACGAGCATCTCGAGCCGCGGTTCGAGCTGCCGATCCCCCCTGGACCCAATCTCGTAACAACGCGCGGTCGCGCGCTGATCGACGAGCGGATCGCCGATCTGGAGAGCGCGCTGGCCGCGGCCGAGGGAGAGGAAGCACGCAAGGCAGTGGCGCGCGATTTGCGTTACTGGAAAACTCGGCGCGCCACCGCGATCGAGACCGCCGCACGCGCCGACGGCGTGGTGGGGTTCGGCACCTGCGTGACCTTCACGCTCGACGGGCGCGAGCGGCGGGTGACGATCGTCGGCGACGATGAGGCCGATCCCGCCAGCGGGCTGCTCGCCCTGTCGGCACCGCTCGCGCGTGCGCTGCTCGGTGCGAGCGAAGGCGAGTCGGTCGCCTTCAACGGCCGCGAGGAAGCGATCGAGGTGCTGAACGTCGGCTGACCGTTGAGCAGATGCTCCGAGATAACGCACGTAGAGTAACTTAGCCGAACGCTGTTGCGTCGCATTCGCACCTTTGTCTAGGGCGTCCCCAGAGGGGGATCGCGCATGAACCAACAACTTTTCGCCGCCTTCATCGCCGGTGTCGCGCTCGCGCCGCTCACCGCGCACGCGCAGGACTTGGCGGCCGACGACGTCATCGTCACGGGTACGACCGCCACCGCGACCAAGACCGCCACGCCGCTCGTCGACATACCGCAGTCAGTAACGCTGCTGGACCGCCGACGGCTCGACGATCGCGCGTCGCGCACGCTCAACGAGGCGCTCGCCTATGTTCCCGGCGTGAACACCGGCAGCTACGGTTTCGACCCGCGCTTCGACGCTTTCTTCGTCCGCGGCTTTCAGGCGACCTACACCGGCGTGTTCCGCGACGGGCTGCGTCAGCTCAACAGTCCGCTCGGGCTGTGGCGCAACGAACCCTTTGGCATCGAGCGACTGGCGGTCGTACGCGGCCCCGCCTCGGTGCTGTACGGCGCGAGCGGCGCGGGCGGGCTGGTCGACGTCACCAGCAAGCGGCCGCGCGCCGAGCGCTTTGCCGAGGTGCAGGGCATGGTCGGCAGCTACGACCGGTATCAGCTCAACGCCGACGTCTCCGCGCCGATAAGCGACGATGTCGCGCTGCGGCTCACCGGCGTGGCCCGCGACAGCGGCACCTCGCTCGCGGGCTTCGACGACGACCGCTACTTCCTCGCGCCCGCCGCCACCGCGCGGCTGGGCGATGCTACCGATCTCACCGTGTTGGGCGAGTATATGCGGTCGCGCACGGGGGCGAGCGCGGCTTTCTACAACGACGCCGGCGGCGTGACCCGGATCCCGCTGAGCGACCCGCGCTTCAACGACCTGACCCATCGCCAGTGGCGCGCGGGCTACGCGCTGGAGCACCGCTTCGGCGACGCGGTGTCGTTCCACCAGAACCTGCGCGTGCAGGACGTCACCGTCGACATGGCCTATTCCTACGTCACTGACCCGACCGCGCCGATCACCCGCCTCGGCGCGCGCGCGGCGGACTGGACCAAGAGCGTCAACCTGGACGACCAGCTGCGCGCCGAGCTGACCACCGGCGCGGTACACCACCGGCTGCTGATCGGGCTCGACTTTAATGACGTTCGCTACCGCAGCGCCGAGGGCTTCGGCACCGCCCCGCTTACCGACACCAACCTGGCGCGTCCGCCGCTGGTGCCGACGACGCGCCAGCGCTTTTCCCAGATCGGCGTCTACGCGCAGGACGAAGTCGAGGCGGGCGCGCTCGGGCTTACCGCCGGCGTCCGCCACGATTGGCTCGACGCGCGCACCGATGTGCCCGCCGCGCCGACCATCGAGCGCGACGACCGTCGACTGAGCGGCCGCGTCGGCGCGACGCTGCGCGTGGCGAAGGGCGTAACACCCTATCTGAACTGGTCGACCTCGTTCGAGCCGAACGTCGGCCTGCTTCTCGACGGCACGCCGGCGCGGCCGACCGGCGCGCGGCAATATGAGGGTGGCGTCAAATGGAACCCGAGGAGCGGCGTGCTGCTCAGCGCTGCCGCGTTCGACATCCGCCAGCGCGACGGCGTCGTGTTCGACGCCTCGACCGGGATCAACCGCCAGGTCCAGCTCGATCTTCGCTCACGAGGTGCGGAGCTGGAAGCCTCCGCCCGCATCGCGGCCGGGCTCGACCTCACCGCGGCCTATGCGCTCACCGACATGCGCATCCGGCGCGGCGCGGCGGGTACGATCGGCAATCACCTGTCGGCGACACCGCGCCACAGCGGCTCGCTCTGGGCGGACTATGCGCCGGCGGGCCGGGGTTTCGGGCTCGGTGCGGGGATGCGCTACCTCGGGCCGAGTTGGGGCGATGACGCCAATGCGATCCAGAACCACGCGCGCACGTTCGCCGACGCGGTGATCCATTATGACGTGCCGTCGCGCGCGCCACTGCGGTTCCAACTCAACGCCACCAACCTGCTGGGCGCGGAGCCGGTCACCTGCGCGGCGGGCTTCTGCTACCGCGATCAGGGGCGAACCGTCTTGGCGAGCGCGCGCTACCGCTTCTGAGCGGTCGGCAGGGGTTCGCTGCCATGCCGCACGGTGCGTCCGGCGAATGGTCGCGCTCGCCACTCCCCCCGTTATCCTGAACTCGTCTCAGGATCCACCGCGCGGCGCACTCGGCGGCCGCGGCGCTCGCCGACGCGTGGATCCAGAAACAAGTTCAGAATGACGCCATGGATGATGCTGTGGCGGCGGCAAGAAGACGAAGTCGAACCGCGAGTTAGGGTCGATCCACGCTCCGGCCACCGCGCTCACGCCTCGCTGACGAGCAGCTTGTCGATCCGGCGTCCGTCGAGGTCGACCACCTCGAACTTCCAACCCTGCTCCTCGAAGCTCTCGCCCTCGGCAGGCAGCTTGCGGAACGCCGCCAGCGCCAGCCCGGCGACGGTGGCATAGTCGCGGTCCTCGGGCAGATCGATGCCGAGCCGCTCCGCCAGCGCGTCGGCCGCCATCGTCCCCGCGACCAGCAGCGAGCCGTCGTCGCGCTCGACCACGTTGGGCGCCTCATCGGGATCGGCGTCGGAGACGAACTCGCCCGCGATCGCGGCGAGCAGATCGGCCGGGGTCACGATCCCTTCGAAATGCCCGTATTCGTCGTGGATCAGCGCCATCGGCACCTCGGCGCGGCGTAGCGCGTCGAGCGCGTCCATCGCATCGATCTGGTCGACCACCACCGGCGCGCGCCGCATCAGCCGCGCCACGTCGAGCGTCTCGCCGCGGAACAGCGCCATCGCCACGTCGCGCGCCTGCACCACGCCGATGACCGAATCGATCGAGCCCTCCGCGACCGGCAGCCGGCTGTGCGCGACGTCGAGCAGCTTGGCGCGAATCGCGGCGTCGTCGAGCGAGACGTCGATCCACTCCACCTCGGTGCGCGGCGTCATCACCTCGCGCACCGGCCGATCGGCGAGCCGCACCACGCCCGAGATGATGGAGCGCTCATGCTCCTCGATCACGCCAGACTTGCTCGCCTCGGCGACGATCAGGTGCAGCTCCTCCGCGGTGACCTGATCCTCGTTCTCGCGCGTCAGCCCGAGCAGGCGGAAGGCCAGCGCACTGGTCGAGTCGAGCAGCCACACGATCGGCTTGGTGAAGCGCGCCAGATAGGCCATCGGCAGCGCGATCAGCGCCGCCACGGTCTCCGGTTTGCGCAGCGCGAACTGCTTGGGGACGAGTTCGCCGACGATCAGCGAGGCATAGGTGGTGAGCCCGATCACGAGGATATAGCCGAGCCGCTCGGCCGCTGCATGACCCAGCCCGAGCGCCTCGAGCCGTGCCGCGGTGGGCGTGCCGAGGCTCGCGCCGGAATAGGCGCCCGCGACGATGCCGATCAGCGTGATGCCGATCTGGACAGTGGAGAGGAACTTGCCGGGATCCGCGGCCAGCTCGATCGCCGTGGCGGCGCCGCGCCGGCCGCTGCGCGCCATCGCCTCCAGCCGCGCCCGGCGCGCGGACACGATCGCCAGCTCGCTCATCGCGAACACGCCGTTGAGCGCGACCAGCGCCAGGATGATGACGACGTCGATCCAGGGGAACGGCGGTAGCATGTTCGTGGCGCCCTCTTGGCGGTAAAGCGTGCGCGCGACAATCCGCAAAGTGGCGGTTCGCTCCGTCATCGCGCATTCAGCGTGGCAGGAACAATGGTCGCGCGCGTCGGGTTGTCCGGCATTGATCTGGGGAAAGGGAAACGCATGAAGCTCTCGTCGAAGCTGGTCGCCGCCGTCTCCGCGCTGTCGCTGGTCTCGGTCGCGGCGTGCACCACCGATCCGGAGACGGGCGAGCGACGCATGTCGAAGACCGCGATCGGCGGGCTGGGTGGCGCGCTCGGCGGCTATCTGCTCGGTGACCTCGTCGGCGGGCGGCGCGACCGGACCGAGAAGATCATCGGCGCGGGCCTCGGCGGGATCGCGGGCGCGGGCGTGGGCGCGTACATGGACAAGCAGGAGCGCGAGATGCGCGAGCGCACCCGCGGCACCGACGTGCAGGTGACGCGCCAGGGCGACGATCTGCTGCTCAACATTCCGTCGGGGATCAACTTCGCGTATAACTCGGCGAACGTGCAGCCGCAGTTTCGCGGCACGCTCGACAAGGTAGCGAGCGTGCTGGCGGATTACCCGCAGACCTATATCGACGTGTACGGCCACACCGACTCGACCGGCAGCGATTCGTACAACCAGGACCTGTCGGAGCGGCGCGCGACCTCGGTGGCGGACTATCTGTCGAGCCACGGCGTGCAGGCGGCGCGAATCGCGACGCGCGGCTTCGGCGAGACCCAGCCGATCGAAACCAACGACACCGAGCAGGGCCGCGCCGCGAACCGGCGCGTAGAGATCAAGGTGGTGCCGATCTCGCAGAATGACGTGCCGCCGCGCTGAGGTGGCGGCGGCGAGGCGCGGCCGGTGCGGCCGCGCCGGTGCACCCGCGACCCTGGGCCCCTGTCTGCGCAGGAGCACGGCCCCCCCCCGGCGGCGCGCGCGCCCGATCAGCGCGGCGACAGCAGCTTGGTCCAGCGCGCGTCGAGCCGCGCCTGCGCGCTGGTACGCGGCACGCGCGTCACGAGCGAGAGCCCGCGCAGGCTGATGCTGTGGCCGCTGAACAGATGGCCGCTGATCGAATAGCCGATGTCATAGAGCGCGACATCCTCGTGCGGTGCACCGTCGACGAGGTAGCGCGTGACGATCGCCACCGGCATCTGCTCGTCGCCGCGGCTGTCGTCGGGGCGGTGGGCCCCGGCGCGCGCCTTCTTCAGCGCACCCTCGAACCAGTCCCCCTCGATCCGCGGCTCGCCCGTGGTCTCGACCGGGTCGAGCCCGAGCGCGGAAGGGAACAGCAGGGTCTGGCTCTGCACTGACTGCGCCTCCGCGGCCGGTCGCAGCGTGAGTCGGTCCTTCGACGCCGCCGATGCCACCAGCGTCAGCGTGGCCGCGCGCGAGGAGGCGCGCGTCGATTCCTCGGCCTTGGCGACCTTGTCGTCGCGCCGGTCGCTCCAATTGCTCCACAGGGTCAGCGCCGAGATCAGCACCGCCGCCAGCGCGAGCACCTCGCCCAAGGTGATCCAGCGGCGTCGGATCGCCGCCGCCTCGACCGCGCGCTTCTCGGCGCGGGTGCCGGCGTCATCGTTCCGGTTCGGTGGCAGCTCGCTCATGCCTCGCCTTCGATCATCGCGCGCGACCCGGGTCAAGCGGGCACGGCGCGCCGCGCGACCCGGACCGGCCGCGAATTCTTCGCAACGTGCTCTATATACGGCCGTATATAGCGTCGTTATGGCGCGACGTGTCGCGGACGGGGCCGAACCCGCCGCCGAAGGGGTTCCGCTGCATGTCGATCCGTCTCTCTGCCCTGCTGCTTACCGCGGCGGCGCCGCTCGTCGCGCTTCCCGCCGTCGGCCAGTCGCTGCCCGCCCCCGGCGCCACCACGCAGGGCGAGGAGGATGACGCGACGGACGGCCTGGCCGACGTGACCGTCACCGCACGGCGGCGCGCCGAGAACGCGCAGCGCGTGCCGGCGGCGCTGTCGGTGGTGGGCGGCGCGCTGCTTGACCAGAGCTACACGGTGAACACACAGGGGCTGACGACACTGATCCCCAGCCTCAACTATTCCTCGGCCAACCCGCGTAACACTGCCTTCACGATCCGCGGGCTCGGCTCCAGCGTCGTCGCGGTGAGCCAGGCCAACGACGGGCTGGAGCCCGGCGTCGGCTTCTACGTCGACCAGGTCTATCACGCGCGCCCCGCCACCGCGGCGTTCGACTTCGCCGACATCGAGCAGGTCGAGGAGCTGCGCGGGCCGCAGGGGACGCTGTTCGGCAAGAACACCACCGCGGGCGCGCTCAACATCACCACGCGCGCGCCGAGCTTCACCCAGGAGGGTTTCGCCGAGCTGTCCTACGGCGAGTACAACTTCGCCCAGGCGAAGGGCTGGGTGTCCGGGCCGATCACCGACAGCATCGCCTACCGGATCTCGGGCGTGTCGACCCGGCGCGACGGCGTGATCGACAACGTGCGCACCGGACGCGACACCAACACGCTCGGCACGCAGGCGGTGCGCGGGCAGCTGCTGTTCAAGCCCGACGACACCATCCAGATGCGCGTGATCGCCGACTTCACCAACTTCCAGGCCTATTGCTGCGGGCAGGTCTATCTGCGCACGGGCACGAGCCTGCGCGCCGCGAACCGCCAGTTCGGCGGCCCCAACGGCCTCGCCGCACAGTTCGGCTATGCGCCCGCCAGCACCAATCCTTA
Organism: Sphingomonas citri; assembly: GCF_019429485.1. Lineage (GTDB taxonomy): Bacteria > Pseudomonadota > Alphaproteobacteria > Sphingomonadales > Sphingomonadaceae > Sphingomonas > Sphingomonas citri. The sequence goes on from NZ_JAHXZN010000001.1 coordinate 1,201,972, forward strand.
TGATCGCAAGACCGACATCGACGGGCCGCTCGGCGTCGACACCAACGAGGGCGGCGTCAGTGCGATCACGGACTGGAACCTCGGCTTCGCCACGCTGACCTCCGTCACCGCCTGGCGCTTCTGGAATTGGGACGCGGAGAACGACCGCGACTACACCGGCCTTCCGGTGCAGCTGTCGCAGCACATCCCCTCGCGGCAGGACCAGTACAGCCAGGAGCTGCGGCTCGCCTCGAATGGCGCCGGACCGCTGTCCTATGTCGTCGGCCTCTACGGCTTTCGCCAGCGGCTCACCGGACGCCCCATCAGCATCTACGGCCCAGCCGCGGCGCGCTACCTGATCGGCACGACCACCGGCGCCAACAACACGCCGGTGCCGTCCAACCTGCTCGACGGCTACGGCCAGGACGGGCGCACCGACTTCCGCAGCCTCAGCTACGCCGCCTTCGGCGAGGTCAATTACCGCATTATCCCTACGGTCACCGCCACGCTCGGGCTGCGCTACACGCAGGAAGACAAGGATGGCTATTACACCACCACCGTCTCGGGCGGTCCCGCGACCACGAGCACCGCGCTGATCAACGCGCGGCTCGGCGTGCTGCGACCGCAGCGCTACGAGGCACACGACAGCGACGGCAGCCTCTCGGGCCGCGGCAATCTCGCCTGGCAGGTGACCGAGCAGACCATGGCCTATGCGAGCTACGCGCGCGGCTTCAAGTCGGGCGGGATCAACATGTCCGGCCTGCCGCTCGACAACAACAACCGGCCGGTGCTCGCCACCGCGGTGGTGCGGCCCGAGCGCAACGAGACCTACGAGGTCGGGGTCAAGAACACGCTGTTCGACCGCCGGCTGATCCTCAACGTCGACGCCTTCTACACCAAGGTGCACGACTTCCAGGCGACCGTGGTCGAGAACTCGCTGACGCAGACGGTGCAGCTGCGCGGCTATCTCTCGAACATCCCCGAGGTGACGGTGAAGGGCGTCGAGGCCGACGTCACCGCGCTGATCCTGCCGGGGCTGAGCGCGCGCACCAGCGCGGCCTATTCCGAGGGCGCTTACAGCGACTATCCCGCCGGCCCCTGCCCGCTCGAGGTGCAGACCGCGGCGACCGCGCAGTGCAGCCTCACCGGCCGCCGGCTCGCCTCGCTGCCGCGCTTCGCCATCACCGCCGGGCTCGACTATGTCCGCCCGGTCGGCGGCGGCGCGCTGACGCTCCACGTCGATACCGCGTCGCGCAGCGGCTACAATGGCGATCCCGGCCTCTCGCGCTTCACCTATATCCGCGGCTACAATCTGACCAACGCCAACATCGGCTATCGCTTCGCCGACGGGCTGGAGTTGATCGTCTGGGCGCGCAACCTGCTCGACGCCGACTACATCCAGAACCTGACGATCCAGGCGGGCAACTCCGGCCTGATCCTCGGCAGCCCGAGCGATCCGCGGACGATCGGTGGAACAATGCGCTTTAGCCTGTGAGCGCCGAAGCGCAACGATCGCTGGGCAACTTCCCTGACATCTGGTAAGGCCAATCCCGACCGGCATAGCCGGCTAGGACAGGGAGGGTGAGGATGGCGGCATGGTCTCGTCGCGGCGCATGGGCGCTGCTGGTCTCGTCCACGCTGGCGGGGCCGCTCGCGGCACAGGCGCCGGCGCCGCTCGCCTGGATGGCGCCCACCCTGGTCGAGCAGCAGCGGACCGCGCGATCGGACGATGCGCGCGAGGCGGTCGCGCGCGAGCGCGCGCGCGCGCTGGTCGGCGCGATGACGCTGCCGCAGAAGATGCAGCAGCTCACCGGCAGCAAGCCTTCGGTCCTGCCCGAGTTGCCCACCTGCTTCGGGGCGCGGCACGTCGACGGCATCGCCGCGCTGGCGATCCCCACCTTCCGCATCACCAACGGCCCGGTCGGCGTCGGCCAGAACGACTGCGTCTCGCTCGCGGTGCGCGACTCGATGAGCTCGGACCGGCGCTCGATGTTCCGCGCCTACAGCGATCCCAGCTCGGCCAAGGCGACGGCGCTGCCCTCCGGCATGGCGGTCGCCGCCTCGTTCGACCCGCGCGTCGCCGCCGATTTCGGCGCGGTGATCGCACGCGAGATGAACGACCTCGCGCTTCACGTCTTCGAGGCGCCGGGGATGAATCTGGCGCGGTTGCCGATCCTGGGGCGCAACTTCGAGTATTTCGGCGAAGACCCCTTTCTCGCCGGCACCATGGCAGTGGCCGAGATCCGTGCGGTCCAGGCCGGCAACATCATCGCCATGGCCAAGCATTTCGTCGCCAACGAACAGGAGACGAACCGCATGACGATCCAGGAGAACGTCGATGAGCAGGTTCTGCGCGAGCTGTACCTGATCCCGTTCGAGATGAGCGTCAAGGACGCCAAGGTAGCCGCGGTCATGTGCTCGTACAATTTCCTCAACGGTCTGCAGGCATGCGCCAACAAGCCGATGCTGATGGGGGTCCTTCGCGACGATTGGGGCTTCACCGGCTACGTCCAGACCGACTTCTTCGCGCAGAAAAGCACCGCGCCCGCGCTGGACGCGGGGCTTGACCACGAGATGCCGACGCCGATCCACTGGGCGCCCGACAAGCTCACTGCCGCGCTCGCCGAGAACGCGATCGCGCCGGCGCAGATCGATCGCGCGCTGGAGCGCCGCTACACGCAGATGTTCAAGGCCGGCGTGTTTGACCGCGCGCTGCGCCAGTCGCCGATCGACTATGCCGCCGGCGGACGAGCCGCACGCTCGATCGGCGCGCGCGCCGCGGTGCTGCTCCAGAACAACGGCGCGCTTCCGCTGCCGCGGACCGCGCGCACGATCGCGCTGGTCGGCAAGGCGAGCCAACCCTATGCGCAGCAGGCCATCGCGGGCGGCGCGATCCTAGGCAAGCCGATGGGCGCGGGCGGCGGCAGCTCGGACGTGGTACCCGCCTACACGGTCACGCCGATCGACGGCCTGCGCGCCGGACTGCGCGCGGCCGGCCGCGCCGACGCGGCGGTCAGCCTGATCCTGGTCGACGACGCCAACCGCGCCGCCACGATCGATGGCGAGGCGGTGGCGTTCGACGCCGCGCTCGCGCGGATCGCCGCGGCCGACGCGGTGGTGGTGATGGCGGGCACCAACGCCGAAGAAGGCGCCGACCGCGCCAGCTTCACGCGCAAGGACGGGCACGAACTCGCCCAGCCCGCCGCGGCCGGCCTGTCGCTCGACTGGTACGTCGCCAAGCCGAGCGCGATTGCCACCGCCGATGGCGAGCCCGCGAACCCCGCCGCCTCGAGCGGGACGGTGGCGATGCTCGCCGCGATCCTGGCGGCGCGCTCGACCACCGCGGCGACGATGCCGGCCAAGACCGTGCTGGTGCTCAAGGACAATGCCAGCGTCGCGCTGGATCCGGCGCTCCTCGGCGCGACCGGCCCGTCGATCCTCGAGGTCTGGTTCCCCGGCCAGGAAGACGGCGGTATCGTCGCCGACCTGCTGCTCGGCCGCGCCGAACCGACCGGGCGCCTGCCGGTCACGTTCCCGATCGCCGGACACGGCTTCCTCGACTCGATCGCGCCCGCGCAATTCCCCGGCATCCCCGCGGGCGACGGCAAGACTCAGACGGTGACCTACAGCGAGGGGCTGGAGATCGGCTACCGCTGGTATGACTCGCACTGCGCCTCGACGCCGTGCGTCGCTTTCCCGTTCGGCTACGGCCTGTCGTACACGCGCTTCGCCAGCGAGGCGCCGCGGCTCGAGCCTATTGGCGAGGACAAGGTACTGCGCGCGAGCGTCACGGTACGCAACACCGGCGCGCGGCCCGGGACCGAGGTGGTGCAGGCCTATCTGTCGCTGCCGCCCAGCGCCGACGCGGTGGGCGCGCGCCAGCCGCCGCGTCGGTTGGTGGGGTTCGAGCGGGTCACGCTCGCGCCCGGCGAGTCGCGGCGCGTGACGGTCACTGTCGACCCTGCGGCGAGCCATCATCCGATGAGCGTGTGGAGCAAGGCCCAGCACACCTGGGTGACGCCGCGCGGCCGCTACATGCTGCGGCTCGGCACCTCGTCCGCGCTCGGCGACTTGGTCGAGGCGGGCAGCGTCACGCGCTGACTGGTCCTCAAACGAGAAGGAGGACGGCGCCGCGGGGCGCCGTCCTCCCTTGCTCCAGGATCGGCGGCGGTGCCGCCGACGTGGATCAGATCGCCTGGCTGAAGCGCACCGCGGTGCGGCGGCGACGCATCGCATAGCCGACCACGCCGAAGCCCATGATCATCATCGCCCAGGTCGCCGGCTCGGGCACCGCCGAGTTGACCGGGGTGAAGGTGGCCTGGCCGCCGTACGCGCCGTTGCCGCGCGACAGGCCGGTGACGACGAGCTTGTTCAGCTGGCCGGCCACGATCGGCACGTTGTTGATGAAGGCAACCTCGAACGCGCCGCCCGCGGTCTTGGTGATGGTCGCCGCGATGTCATTGATCGTCACCGAGGTGAAGTCGAGATCGTTGGCCGAGAAAAGGTCGGTCACGCTGGTGGTCACCGTGCCGCTGCCCAGACCGTTGGTCGGCAGGGTGAAGGTGAAGGTGTCGGTGAAGGTACCCGCCTTGAGGCCCTCGACGCGGAACGCGCCCGAGAAGGTGCCGTTCGGGCCGGCGGTCGCCTGGAAGTTGGGCGAGCCGACCGGATAGGTGGCGGCTTCGGCCGAAACGGCGCCCAGCGCAGCGGCGGCCGCCATGGTGATGGCAACGAGGCTTTTCATAGGAACTCCCTTTGATTCGAGTCGGCCTGATTTCATCTGCCTGGCCGCGATATGACACAGCCGCTCCGGAAGGATGAACAAAAAATTAACGATAGCTGCTCCCATTCGGGGCATTTGCGTTGCAACAAAAAAACGTTGCGTTGCGGAACTTCCGCGTGGCCGGCCCGAGCGTCCATCCGAGAAATCGCACGACTCACCTTTCGCCGCCTCGGACCGACTAGGACCTGTTAACTAAATCTGCTCTAGCGAGAACGCCGTAACGAACTCGCTCAACGTGCCGATGAAACACGAACGATAAAACCAGGGGTCCAATCTAGTTCTGATGCGGATCAGTCGTGCGCCTGTCCTGGCGGTGGCTGAGAGGATTAGCCTGTTAGTGATGTACGTACGGCATCTGGCAATCGCTGCTGGATATCGAGCGGGATAGTGTGTCTGCGGCGACCATCGCGTCCGCGGCGATGAGAGCGCATGTCCAATATTCAACTGCCCAACCGGTTCCTCGATCCAAAGGTGATGTATGCCTCCACGCTCCCTTGACCTGGGCCGACACATCGACGGCTCATCTGCTAATCTGCTTGAGAGCACGTTGGCTCCACTCCGCCAGGCGTTCCACTTCTCGACCATGATCGCGGGCAACGACGGACAGAATCACGCGCTGGTGATCAAGGTCGCCGCCGGTGAGGCCGACCGCGCCGCAGCACGATCGCTGCTCAACAAGCGCTACGGCTGGCGCGGCTACGGTGAGTCGCACAGCATCCCGACCAGCGCGACCCACTCGACCTTCACCGCCTTCATCGACGGCGAGCTGGTCGGCACGCTCACGCTCGGGGTGGACTCGTCCGCCGGAATGGAGATCGATCACACCTTCCGCAACGAGCTCAACACCTATCGCCGCGTGCCCGGCGCGCAGCTGTGTGAGCTGACCAAGTTCGCGTTCGAGACGTCGGTGCAGTCTAAGGCAATCCTCGCCGCTTTCTTCCACTTCATCTTCATCTACGGCGAGTGCCGCTACGACTGCACCGACCTGTTCATCGAGGTGAACCCGCGTCATCGCCGCTTCTACGAGGCGATGCTCGGTTTCGACCGCGTCGGCGGGCTGAAGGAGAATGAAGGGGTCGGCGCGCCGTCGCAGCTGATGCACCTGGAAGTGGCGCAGATTCGTGCGCAGGTCGCCGACTATACGCGCGCGGCCGGCGGCGTCAGCGAGCGCTCGCTCTACCCCTTCTTCCTCTCGGGTGAGATCGAGAGCGACGTGCGGCTGAAGATGGAGCGCGGCGGCCTCTCCGCCTCGCAGGCGCATCGCGCCGCGGCGATCGCGAGCCAGCGGCAGCCGAACGCGATCGACGCCGGCGCGACGATCGGCCACGCCTGAGGGATAAAGGCCGGCGGTCATGTCGCCGCTGGATCCGCGATGGTCTGCTCGTCGCAGCTCGACGGACCTTCCCGCTCGCGAAGCTCGGTCGTCTCGCAGTTCCGCCGGCGATTGACTTGAAGTTAGTCTGACGCGGCTCGACCCGAGCTCGATCGCGCACTAGGAGCGGCGCCGATCGCGCGATGGGGCATGGCGAGGGATGGCGCTTCACACCTGGTGGCTGTTCGTAGGGGCTGTGCTCCTGCTCTCGGGAACGCCGGGACCCAACATGCTCCACGTCATGTCCCGCTCGGTGCAGCTGGGCCTGCGGCGCAGCGTCGCGGCGATGGCGGGGTGCCTCGCCGCGGTCGTGTCGGTGCTCGCGGCGTCGGCCGCGGGTCTCTCCACGCTGCTCCTGGCGGTGCCTGGCGCGTTCGCGGTGCTGCGCTACGCCGGCGCCGCCTACCTCGTCTATCTCGGGATCAGGGCGTGGCGCGCCGAAGCGGCGCCGATCGATGTCGGCGCGGGCGAGTTGGTGGCGCGGGCATCGCGTGCGGCGCTGTTCCGCGGCGGCTTCGCGATCGGCATCAGCAATCCCAAGCTCATCCTGTTCGCCGCGGCGTTCCTGCCGCAATTCATCGATCCGGCGCGCGCCAAGCCGCCGCAATTCCTCCTGCTGGTGCTCAGCTTCGCGATGGTCGAGGCGGGCTGGTACGCGGCCTATGCGCTCGGCGGGCGATCGCTGGCGCGGTACCTGACCCGTCCGGCGATCCGCCGCGGGTTCGACCGGCTCACCGGCACGATCTTCATCGGCTTCGGCCTCGCGCTCCTTCGCGCCCGGCCGGCTTGATCAGCGCCGCGACGGAGGCCTACCGTCATCGCGGGGAGCGACGCACATGACGGACAGGATTGGAGTCGGACTGATCGGCTACGGCCTCGGCGGCCGCGCCTTCCACGCACCCTATCTCACGACGACGCCGGGGCTGGCGCTGCGCGCGATCGTCTCGCGCGATGCCGCCAAGGTCCATGCCGACTGGCCCAGAGCGCTGGTGCTCCCCGACGTGGCGGCGCTGCTCGCCGACGAGTCGACCGCGCTGGTCGTCGTTTCCAGCCCGGACCATCTCCACGCCGCGCATGCCGAGGCGGCGCTGGCGGCGGGCAAGCACGTGCTGGTCGACAAGCCGTTCGCCACATCGCTAGGCGAGGCGCGCGCGCTGATCGCGGCGTCCGAGCACGCCGGGCGGCTGCTCACCGTCTTCCACAACCGACGCTGGGATGCCGACTTCCTGACGCTGCGCGGGCTGATCGCGGATGGGGCGCTGGGCGAGGTGGTGAACTACGAGAGCCGCTTCGATCGCTGGCGGCCGGAGCCCGCGCCGACCTGGAAGGAGGCGCGTGCGGGCGGCTCGTGGCTCGATCTCGGGCCCCATCTGGTCGACCAGGCGCTGCTGCTGTTCGGCCGCCCGAGCGCGATCACCGCCGACATGGCGACGCTGCGCCGCGACGCGCCCGCCCCGGACTATTTCCAAGCGACGCTGCGCTATCCGGACAAGCGCGTGACGCTGCACTCGAGCAAGCTCGCCGCTGACCACGGCCTGCGCTTCACGGTCCACGGCACGCGCGGCAGCTGGGTCAAGCATGGGCTCGACCCACAGGAAGCGGCCACGGTCGCCGGTCAGCGGCCGGGCGGCGCCGACTGGGGCCATGACCCGCGCGACGGCTTGCTCACGCCCGGCGAACCGGGCGCTGCGACGACGCGCGTGCCCAACCGGCGCGGCGACTATCGCCTGTTCTGGTCGGCGCTGACGGCGGCGATCCGCGGCGAAGGGCCGAACCCCGTGCCGCCGCATGAGGCGCTCGGGGTGATGGAGGTGCTCGACGCCGGGCTGCGAAGCGCGGCGGAGCGGCGCGAGATCGCGCTCTGACACGGCGGATCGCTTTCCTCCGTCGCTCGCGCTGCTAGGCTAGCGCCAAAGAGGGAGAGAGATGCGCGCGATCCTGTTCACGGCGACACTGGCACTCGCGAGCGTCGGGAGCGCGGGCGCTCAACCCGCCGCCGATCCCCGATCCGCGGCAACACCGTTCCGGCTGGAAGGCCCGTTTGAGCTTCACTCGCGCGTCTACCCGGGCACGGTGCGGCGATATTGGGTCTATGTCCCACCGCGTTACGATCGCGGAAAGCCCCCAAACCTGCTGCTCTTCCAGGACGGCCAACGCGCGACCAACCCGACCGGCTCGCTCAGGGTGCCGGCGGTGCTTGACGCCTTGATCCGCGACAGCACGCTGCCGCCGACGCTCGGCATCTTCGTCACGCCGGGACATCGCGCCGCGGCCTATCCGACCGATCTCGGCATGCAGAACCCCGACCATCGCGTTGAGGAGTACGACTCGCTCTCGGACGATTACGCGCGCATGACGCTCGACGAGCTGCTGCCGGCGGTGGCGCGGCGCTGGCGGTTCGCCGATGATCCGCGTCGCCGTGCGATCGGCGGCACGTCGAGCGGGGCGATCGCCTCCTGGACGGTGGCGTGGCGACACCCGGAGGCGTTCGGCAACGTCCTCAGCTTCATCGGCAGCTACACCTCGATCGGCCTGCGGCTCGGCAGCGACGGCGCGCCGGTGGCGCTCGGCGGCGACGTCTATCCAGGGCTGATCCGCAAGTCGCCGATCCGCCCGATCCGCGTCTTCTTCCAGGACGGCAGCGCCGACCTCGACAACGAGCACGGCAACTGGTTTCTCGCCAACCAGCAGATGGTCAAGGCGCTCGCCTGGGCCAACGCGCATGCCGACGAGCAGCACCGGCCCGGTCCGCGCTACGACGTGCGATACCAGTGGACCGCGGGCGGCCATTCGGACGCGGACGGCGGCGCGCTGCTGCCCGAAGCGCTGCGCTGGATCTGGCGCGATCGGCCGGGGGCGCGGTGAGCGGGTGGAGCAGCGGTGAACGATCCGCCGCGCCGATCATTGAGCGGCGGTTCTCCCTTCTGCGATCCGGAGCGAATCGACCATGAAGACCAGCGGCAACACGATCCTGATGACCGGCGGCGGCAGCGGCATCGGCGAGGCGCTCGCGCATCGTTTCCATGACCGCGGCGACACCGTCATCATCGCCGGGCGCCGGCGCGAGGCGCTGGAACAGGCCGCGGCGGGTCGCGAGCGGATCCACACCGTCACGCTCGACGTCGAGGACGCCGCCGCGATCGACGCCTTCGCGCGCCAGATCGTCGACGACTTCCCAGCGCTCAACGTGCTGTTCAACAACGCCGGTATCATGAAGTTCGAGGATCTGACCGGGCGCCGCGACCTCGCCGACGCCGAGGCGACGGTCGCGATCAACCTGCTCGGTCCGATCCGCCTGACCGACGCGCTCATCGATCACCTCAGCGCGCAGCCCGACGCCGCGATCGTCACCGTCACTTCGGGGCTCGCGTACGTCCCGCTGGTGGCGGCGCCGACCTATTCGGCGACCAAGGCGGCGATCCACTCCTATACGGTCTCGCTGCGCACGCAGCTCGCGGGCAAGGTCGAGGTGATCGAGCTGGCGCCTCCGGGGGTGCAGACCGACCTGACGCCGGGCCAGGCCAACCGCCCGGGCTATATGCCGCTGGAGGCGTTCGCCGACGCGGTCGCCGCGCAGTTCGCGCAGCAGCCGACGCCGCGCGAGATCCTGGTCGACGAGGTGCAGTTTCTCCGTCAGGCCGAGCGCGAGGGCCGTTTCGATGAGACGTTGAAAACGCTCACCGAGCGTGCCGCGCAGCAGCGCGCCGCCGGCGGCTCCTGATCGCGCGCCCGGCGGCAGGGCCCCGCGCCGCTACCAGCCCATGCTGCCGGGCACGCCCTTGAATGGGCCGACTACGTCGGGTGTGATCCAGCCGCCGTAGAAGCCGCCCGGCTGCGGCAACACGATATCGCCGTCAACGGTGCACCGGTCCAGCGGTGCGGCGTAGAAGGCGAGATGATCGCGCAGCGGCGCGAAGCCGCGCGTCGGGTCGGGGTAGCTCCATGCCACATCGTGCACCAGCGTCTCGCCAACCGCGAGATGCCAGTAGACCGCCTCGCCCTTCCACTCGCAGAAGGAGCGTCGCGTTGATGACCGCAGCAGCTCGCGCGCGACGTCGTCGGGCGGCAGGTACCAGCTCGGCGGGTGGCTGGTCTCCAGCGTGCGGATCGCGGCGCGCGTATCGGCGACCTTCTCGCCGCGGTGGACGATCCGGACATGACGACCGCTCCGCTCCGCCACCGCGGGGCGCGGGTAGTCCCACACGCTTTCCTGCCCCGGCCCCACCGGTTCGCGCACCGGCCTCATGCGGTGCCCCGCCCGGCCCAGCGCTGCAGCCGCGGGCGCACCCGCAGGAAGCGAAGATAGAGCTGCTCCAGCAGCGCCAGCACAGCCGGGCTTCGTGCCGCCACCCCGAGCGGGCGCAGCAGCGGGATCGCGCTCCACATCGCCGCGAACGCCGCCGCACCCGAGACGATCGGCCCGTCCTCCTCGCGCGCGTGGGAGCGCGCGAGCATCGCGGCGCGATCGAGCGGGCAGGTCGCCGCCGTGGCGTCGACGAAGTCGATCCGTCCGCGACGGTCGAGCCGGCGCATCAGCGCGATCTCGCGCCGACACAGAGGGCACGCACCGTCGTGCCAGACGGTGACCCTGCTCATCGACCGCGCGCCGAATTGGCGCGACGGATTCGCTCGGCCAGCAGCGTGGCGAAGCCGAGCCAGCCGACATAGGGCACCGCGGTGGCCGCGGCGGTCCGGTCGGCCCGCGCCGCGGTGACGACGAGCGCCGCGCCCGAGGCGAGCATCGCGCCCGAGGCGGCGGCGCTGGCGCCGAGCCGCTGGCGGCGAAAGAACAGCTCGCTCCAACCGCCGATCATCGCGCTGTTGGCGAGCCACAGCGCGACGGCGGCGTCGCGCCGACCGCTCGACGGCCGGCGCAGCAGCCGATAGCCGCCGACCGCAAGTGCCGCCTCGAGCGCCGGCCAAACCGCGCCGAACACCGCGTCCGGCGGCGTGATGTCGGGCTTGTCGAGCTTCTGATACCAGCGCCGGATGTTGGGATGCGTCCGGTCGGGCGCGTTGCGGCGCCCCAGCACCGCGCTCGCGCCGAGCACCAGCCCGACCAGCCCGAGCGCGGCGACGGACGACCAGCCTCCCGGGTCTGCCGCCTTGGCGTCGATCGTTTCCGACGCGGGCGGTGCGTCTGTGGCACCGGGCGCGGGGTAGTGCGAGAGATCGGGCTCGGCCGCGTCGCCGCCGCCGAACAACCGGCCCGTCACCGCGGTGACCGCGGGTTGACTGGCCAGCGCCAGCGCCGCGTGCAGTAGGCGGATGCCGGCGCGGCTCTGCGGGTTGGCGAGCCGCGGGACGAGCTTGGGCACGCCCTGCGCCTTCTCAACCATCGGCCGCATCGCCTGCTCATAGGCGGCGAAGGCGGCGGGAACGTCGCGCGCGCGCGTCAGCTCTCCCGCCAGCACGCGCGCACCCGTGACCGCGAGGGTGGTGCCAACCCCTCCGAGCGGGGTCACGCACCAGGCCGAGTCGCCGCACAAGGCCACTCGGCCCGCCGACCAACGCTCCATCCGCACCTGACGCAGCACGTCGAGATAGAAATCGGGCGTGTCCCGCATCCCCGCGAGCACGCGCGGCGCCTGCCAGCCGGCATCGGCGAAGGTCTCGGCCAGCCACGCTTTCTGCCGATCGCCGCCCCATTCCTCCTCGCCCTCCGGCGGCTTCTGCACCGTCAGCATCGCGCGCGTCGTGCCGTGGCGGTCGGGGCGGAGCGACACGCTGCGCCCGCCCGGCGCATGATACCAGCGCCACCGCCGGTCGTCGTCGGCGGTGCGCGGGATCGTGAAGTAGGCGATGGTCATGTCCATCCAGCGCGGCCGGTTCTCGCCCGCGAAGACCAGCTCGCGTGTCGCCGAGCCGACACCCTCCGCGACGATCACCGCGTCGTAGCGCTCGCTCGTGCCGCTTGCGAAGCTGACGTCCGCCGACTCCCCACTCTGGTCGATCGCGACGACATGGTCGCCGAAGCGATAGCGCGCCCGCTCGCGCGCGCCGTCGTAGAGCAGGCGGGAGAGGTCGCCGCGCAGGATCTCCATCTCCGCGGTCGGCCCGTCGCGCTCCAGTTCGTCAGCGAGGAATTGTGCCGCGATCCGGCCGTCAGCCTCGACCCAGGCGGTCCCCTCCTCGCCGGTGCCCTGCGCGAGGGCGCTCTCTTCCAGTCCCATCTGCCGCATCACCGCCCGACCCACACCGCGGAAGTCGACGTTCTGGCCGCCGTCGCGGAACGCCGGCGCGCGCTCGACCACGGTGACATCGAACCCCGCGCGCCCGAGCCACCAGGCGAGCGTGTTGCCAGCGACGCTCGCGCCGGTGATCAGGACCTTGCTCGACACGCGCCATTCTCCTTCGCGCCGCCAACGCGGCAGCGCGCGAAAGGGGCCAGGGCTCCTCCGCCCTCGCCTTCGGGGCGGGTGCACGCAGCGGAGGCGGCTCCTCGCGCGTTCAACTTCACGGAGAGGAGAGATCGTATGTCATCGATCGACAAGCAGAAGCGGCTGCACTTCGACGTGGTCAACGTCGGCCTGCGCGCGCAGGCGACGGCGGTGGGGCTGGTGCAGCTCTGCGTCGAGCTGCGCGCCGCCGGCGTGCTGCCCGAGGCCGCGCTCACCCGCATCAAGGACGCGATCGCCGACGAGGTCTCGGTCGCGGGGCCGCGCCGTCGCGGTCAGCAGGACTATCGCCGCGAGGTGCGCGATCGGCTCGACCAGCTCTTCGCGGGCGAAGCCAAGGTCGGCTCGGCCGAGGCGCTCTCGTTCGGCGAGCGGCCCGAGTCGTGACCTGGTGGCCGGGGGTCAGCCCCGGCTATCGCGGCGTGTCGGATCAGGCGCCGCGTCGGGAAAGCGCAGCGTCACGCGAAGGCAAGGACGCGTATCCCCGATCTCGACCGATGCGCCGAGCCGCTGCGCCGCCGACCGCACGATCGCGAGACCGAGTCCGCTGCCATCCTGGCCCGCGCTGGTCGTCGAGCGCGTGAACCGCACTCCCGCCCGCGCGATGTCGGCGTCCGACAGGCCGGGGCCGTCATCGGCCACCACCGTGCGACACCGACCGCATCGCGATCGATCGCGATCACCACGTTGCCGGCGCGATCGAGCTGACCGCTCGCTACGAAAATCTCGACTATAAGGATCTGGCGACCGGCGGCCGCAGATGGGCCGCGACGCTGGGCGCCAATTGGTACCTCAACAGCTTCACCCGCATCCAGGTCAACGCGATCCACTGGGACACCGACAACCGCGCCGGCGCGGTCACCGGCGCCGACGACGGCGAGACCGTCAGCGCGCGCGTCGCCGTCACCTTCTGATCGCCTCCGCACACAGGATCTCCCGCGATGAACCTCGCCCTGCTCGGCTTCCTGATGGTGGCCACGTTCATGACGCTGATCATGACCAAGCGCATGACCCCGCTGGTCGCGCTGATCGTCGTCCCCACCGCCTTCGCACTGCTCGCCGGCTTCGCCGCGGGACTGGGCGAGATGATGATCGACGGCATCAAGAATCTCGCGCCGACCGGCGTGATGCTGCTGTTCGCGATCCTGTTCTTCTCGACCATGACCGACACCGGCCTGTTCGATCCCCTGGTCAACCGGCTGCTGCGGCTGGTGCACGGCGATCCGCTCAAGATCCTGGTCGGCACGGTCGCGCTGTGCGCGATGGTGAGCCTCGATGGCGACGGCTCGATCACCTACATCATCACGATCGCCGCGCTGCTGCCGTTGTACAAGCGCTACGACATGAACCGGCTATACCTGTGCTGCTTGCTGATGACGACCAGCGGCATCATGAACCTGACGCCGTGGGGCGGCCCGACCGCGCGTGCGGCGAGCGCGCTCAAGCTCGATCCCGCGACGCTGTTCCTGCCGCTGATTCCGGGCATGATCGCGGGCCTCGTCGGTCTCGTCGCGCTCGCGGTCTATTTCGGCCGCGAGGAACGCCATCGCATCGGGCAGCTGCACGCCACGGCGCCGACGAGCTTCACCGGCATGGCGGTGTCGCAGTTCCCCGAGGCGCGCCGGCCGCGGCTGCGCTGGTTCAACGCCGCGCTGACGGTGGCGCTGCTCGCCGGCCTCGTCTCGGGCGTGCTGCCGCTGTCGGCGCTGATGATGCTGGCCTTCGCGGTGGCGATGATCGTCAACTACCCGCAGGTGGCCGAGCAGAAGGAGCGCATCGCCGCGCACGCGGGCAACGTGCTGTCGGTGGTGTCTTTGATCTTCGCGGCGGGCATCTTCACCGGCATCCTGTCGGGCACCGGCATGGTCGAGGCGATGAGCAAGGAGGTGGTCGGCGTGGTGCCGCCCGCGCTCGGGCCGTACATGGCGCCGATCACCGCCGCGCTCAGCCTGCCCTTCACCTTCTTCATCTCGAACGACGCCTTCTACTTCGGCATGCTGCCGATCCTGGCCGAGGCGGGCGCGCACTACGGCGTCGAGCCGATGGCGATCGCTCGCGCCTCGCTGATGGGCCAGCCGGTCCACCTGCTGAGCCCGCTGGTTCCGTCTACCTATCTGCTGGTGAGCCTGGCCGGAGTCGATCTCGCCGACCACCAGCCCTTCACGCTCGTCCCGGCCGCCGCGGTCTGCGCGCTGATGACGATCGTCGGCATGCTGGCGCTCGCCTTCCCGCTGGTCGGCTGAGCGCTCCCGTTCGTCGTCCCGCATTCGGGGAACCGATCATGACCGCCAAGCCGTTCCCGCTCGGCCTCCTGCCGGCGATGGGATGCGACGGCCAGCTCTGGGCGCGCCAGGTGACCGATCTCGCCGACCTCGCGCATCCCAAACTCGGTGATCTGACGGTCCACGACACGCTCGAGGCGATGGCGGCGCGCGTGCTCGCGAACGCACCACCGCCGATGGCCGTCGCCGGGGTCAGCCCCGGCGGCTATGTCGCGCTGGAGATGATTCGTTAGGCGCCCGCGCGCGTCGAGCGGCTCGCGCTGTTCGGCACGCGCGCCTCGATGCAGATGCGGCGGCGCAGCGTGTGGGAGCCGAACCTGCTCGCCACCGCGCCGCACGCCGATCGTCAGCGGCCCGGTTCAGGCGATGGCCGAGCGAGTGGGTGCGGTGATCTTCCAGCGCCAGCAGCGCGCACTGCTCGCCCGTCCGGACATCGCGCCCGCGATCGCCGCGGTGCGCGTGCCAGCGCTGGTGGTGGCGGGCGACCGCGATCGGATCTGCCTGCCCGAGGACGCGCGCGCGCTCGCCCGACAGGTAACCGGCGCACAATTCCATACGATCCGCCACTGCGGCCATCTCGCGCCGATGGAGCGGCCCGGCGCGGTCACGATGCTGCTGCGCGAGTGGCTGCGGCGCTAGGCACGACTGCCGTCCGCGCGCACGAGATACCAGACGCCGTCCACCAGCCGCACGCTCGTCGGCGCCTGACTCGCGGCGTTCGCTCGGGGTCGCGGGAGCGGCGGACGCGGCATGATCTCCACCTCTATCTCAAAGCGCTTGATCAGCCGGTACAGAGTGGTCCGCCCCACGCGCAGCTGGCGCGCGGCGTGTGAGAGATTGCAGCGATTGTCGCGCAGCGCGGCTTCCACGGCCGAGCGCTGCGCGAACGCCATCGTGCCCTCGATCTGGCATTCCTTCATCGTCAAGATGGTCCTTGCTTGGCTCGTCGCGCGGCTGTTCACCGCATCACGCTCGCGCGGGGACGTCGGACGATCACTCCAGCAGCGCGTTCCCCGGCCGCCGGGCGTCATGGCCTCCATTGCGGTACAGGATGTCGACGATCGTCTCGACCGGGATCGCCGCGTCGCTGCCGACCCAGAGCAGAACGCCGCCGCGCCCCAGGTGACGATCGTAGTAGGCGGCCTCCTCCGCGGTGACACCGTACGGCGCCAGCAGCTCCGAAAGCGTCGTCGCCGGCGCGCCAGCCGCGGCGCCGAGCGCTATCGCGCCCGGTACTGCGGAGGCGGCGATCGCACCGGCGGCCACCAGCGGGCCGGCACCGGGGATCGCGAGCGTCGCGACCCCGACGCCGGCGCCGGCGGCGTCACCGCCGAGGATCGCGCGCAATACGCCGGCACCGTCATCGCCGGCGCTTGCGCCCGAGCGACCTCCGTTCTCTAGCGTGACGCGCCGCAACATCAGCGACAGCTCGCGGTCGCGAACGCCGACGCCACGCAGGTCGGACACGGCGTGATGCGCGTCCGCCTGCGCGTCGAAGATCGCGGAAGCGATGCGCGGCATCGTCTCCGCCGCCCGAGTCAGCGCACCGAGCCGCGGCGAAAGAGGTTGACGATGCCGAGCAGCACGATCGCACCGAGCAGCGAGACCAGCACCGACTGGATGCTGAGCACGCCGCTGGTGATCGGTGCGCCGCCGATCAGCGGGGTGACGATGAAGCCGGCGAGCACCGCGCCGACGATGCCGACCACGACGTTGAGGAAGATGCCCTGCTGTCCGTCGGTCCGCATGATCACGCTGGCCAGCCAGCCGATCACGCCGCCGACGACGAGAAGTATGATGAGGCCCATGACGATGACTCCGATTGAGGGTTGGTGCCGCATCAACGGGAGGCGCGGACGACAAGTTCAGCGAGCGCGGCGCCTGCCGGCCGACGCACTAGTGCGGCTGCACTAGGCCGGCTGGTGTCGCACCGGGAACGGTACGGGGGTGACACGGTTGATGGCGGATGCCGAGCGCCGCTCCTCTCTCCGCCTCGCCGACGCTCCGTCACCTCGAGCAGCTGATCGCTCAGCTGCTCGACGGCGTGATCCTGCTCGACCCGAGCGGGACGGTGCTCACCGCCAATGCCGCCGCGTTGGCCATGCACGGCGTGACCGAGGTGGGCGAGCTGGGCGCCACCGCGGACGATTATGCGCGACGCTTTACCATGTGGGACGCCGAGCACCGGCAGCTCAAGCATCGCCAATATCCGCTTTTCCGCGTGCTGGCCGGCGAGCCGATGCCCGATCTGATCGTCGAGGTCGCGCCGGCGGGATGCGAGGAGGCGCGCTGGGTCCACCAGGTGCGCGACGTTGTCATGGACGTCGACGGCGGCGAGCCCGACTATCTCGCGATCGTGCTGTGCGACGTGTCGAAGCGCTTCGATGCCGAGGCGCGCTTTCGCGCCATGTTCCGCGCCAACCCCGCGCCGGCATTGATCGTACGGCAGCGCGACTTGAGGATCGCCAACGTCAATCCCGGCTTCCTCGCGCTGACCGGCTTCACCCGCGAGCAACTGGTCGAGCGCTCGCTGTTCGGGCTCGGGCTGCTCGGCGGCCTGCCGAGCCGCGCCGAGGTGCGCGGCCTGATCGACGCGGGCCAGGTGATCCCGCAGACCGAGGCCGAGCTGCTCTGCGACGACGGCAGCCGCCGCCTCGTCATCTTCGCCGGGCAGCCGATCGACGTGACTGACGAGGACGTGCTGCTGCTCACCTTCGCCGACCTTCAGCCGCGCCGCGAGGCCGAGCGGTCGCGCGCGGTGAGCGAGCGCAACCTCGAGGCCGTCTTCGACATGGCACCGGTCGCGATGGTGATCGCCGACGCGGCGCATCGCGTGCTCCGCGTCAACGCGGCCTTTCACGCGCTGTCGGGCATCACGGTCGAAGCGGGCGCCAACGTGCCGGTCGACGCGCTCGGCTGGTGGCAGGACGACGAGGCGCGCTCGGCGATGGAGCGCGAGGTCGCGGAGCACGGCGCTGTGCACGCCGGGGAGGCCGGCTTCGTCGCGCGCGACGGCAGTGAGCTGCGGTGCAGCGTCGCGGCGGAGCGGATCGACGGCGACGACACGACGCGGGTGATCTGGGTATATCAGGACGTCACCGAGCGGCGCCGCAGCGAGGCCGAGCTCGCCGGCGCGATCGACGAGGTGCTCAAGGACACGCGCTGGCTCAGCCGATCGATCCTCGACAAGCTCGCCACGCTGCGCCGACCGACCGCGCAGCTGGCGCCCGCCGACCTGACCGCGCGCGAGCGCCAGGTGCTCGACCTGATCTGCGACGATCTGGATGACGCCGCCAT
Source organism: Sphingomonas citri (assembly GCF_019429485.1). Lineage (GTDB taxonomy): Bacteria > Pseudomonadota > Alphaproteobacteria > Sphingomonadales > Sphingomonadaceae > Sphingomonas > Sphingomonas citri. Next base: position 1,220,083 of record NZ_JAHXZN010000001.1, read on the forward strand.
CGCCGAGCGGCTGGCGATCACGCGCAACACGGTGCGCAACCATGTCGCCCGGATTTACGAGAAGACCGGCGCCACCCGCCGCAGCGGGGCGGTCGTCTGGGGACGGGAGCGCGGCATGGGGACGCATCGGCCATGAGGGACGTTCGTTGAGCACGATCTGGGACGAGCATGCGGTCGCGTCGATCATGGGCAGCGACGGCTTCAGGGTCATCGTCGACGAGGGGCGGCTCGACCGCGTCGTCGATCGAATCGTGGATGCCCGACTCAATCCCCGCGACATCCGCATATCCCTGCCCAATCGCCCATGCCGCCCGTGCAGCTTCGTCGAGGGCGAACTGGCGGAGCTGGTCAGGCGGCGACGCGTCATGCTGGCCGAGCGTGCGCGTGCCGGGTGACGCCACCGCGACCCGGCGCAACGAACCCCCGTCAGTCCCGTTTGAGGTCGGCCATAGCGGAGCGCGATCATGACGGAGAAGAAGGGCAAGGGCAGCGCGACGGCGCAGAAGGCCAACGCCAAGGCGGCGAAGGAAGGCGAGAAGAACCCGCGCAAATCATCCGCTGCACAGGCGGAGCTGGGCAAGAAGGGCGGCAAGTCGAAGAAGTCGTAGCCGCACCCCGGAACGCGCAGAACGCGACCGGCGCGGTCATCGCCGGCCCGGCGAAACGTCCTCAGCGGCAGCGCGTTGCGGTCACATGATGGCGAACAACCTGCTCATCGCCTTGTCGTTGGCGGCAGCGGCTCCCTCCAGCATCGCGGCGATGAGGTGGGAGAAGCGCGTGCTGCTCGTCGCCGCGTCCGAAGAACAGGATCCGAAGCTTGAGCAGCAGCGACGGATCATCGCACGATGGAGAGACGCCGCAGCGGAGCGCGATCTCGCCGTGGTCGAGATCACGGGCGACAGGGTGACAGGCGCGAGCGACTCAGCTGCAACCCTGAGAAAGCGCTTTCGCCTTCCGGCAGACGGCTTCGCGGCCCTCCTGATCGGCAAGGACGGTGGCACCAAGCTTCGCCAGACACGCCCGATATCCGCGGCGGTTCTAGAGGAGACGATCGACGCGATGCCTATGCGTCGCCAGGAACGTCGATGATCCCGGTCGGAGCGGCGCCGAGCGCCATTCGCGTCCTGGACACATCGCGCCGACGCGGACTCAATACCACCGCCAGTCCGCTGCCGCGGCGCGGCACCCCCCGCCCGCCCCGCTGCGATAGGCGCGGCCTCGCACCACGCGCCCGGTGTGGGCGCCCGTCGGTCGACCATCGCGCAGCGCGAAGCGACCGTTGACCAGGACGGTGCTGACACCCGTCGCCAATCGCGCCGGCTGCTCGTACGTGGCGCGATCGGCGATCGTCGCCGGGTCGAACACCACCACGTCGGCGAAGAGCCCGGCGCGCAGCCGGCCGCGGTCGGCGATCGCGAGATGGTCGGCGGGTAGACTGGTCAGCCGCCGCACCGCCTCGGCGAGCGTCAGGTCATGCGTGTCGCGGACGTAATGGCCGAGCAGTCGGGCGAAATTGCCGTAGGCACGCGGATGATCCCTGGTGCGCAGGAAAACGCCCTCGGGCGCGGGCGCGGCCTCGTCCGAGCCGAAGCTCATCCACGGCTGGCGGATCGCCTTGCGGACATTGTCCTCGCTCATCAGGAAATAGGCGATGCCGACGCGCGAGCCGTCCTCGACCACCAGGTCCATCGCGGTCTCCTCGGGCGAGCGACCGCGCTCGCGCGCCACCGCCGCCAGCGTCTTGCCCGCGAGCGGCTTGAGCTTGGGGTTCTTGAAGCCGAGCAGCAAGGTGCCCTCCGCTCCCGCGCCGGCGAGCAGGTTCTCCCAGTCTCTCGGGTGCGGGTCGCGCATCGCGGCGGCGACCTTGGCGCGCGTCGTCGGGTCCTTCAGCCGCGCGATCCACGCGTCGAGCCCGCCCGCCTGCACCCAGGGAGGCATCGCCGCGTCGAGCCCGGTCGCGCCGGCGGTGTAGGTGTACATGTTGGCGGAGACGCGCACGCCGCGGGCGCGCGCCGCCTCGATCGCGGCGATGACGCGGTCGATCTTGCCCCAATTGTCGCGACCGGCCTGCTTGAAATGGTAGATCTCGGCGGGCACGCGCGAGGCTTCGGCGATCGCGATCGTCTCGGCGACGCCTTCGTCCAGCCGGTCGCCCTCGCTGCGCATGTGGACGGTGTAGATCCCGCCGCACGCCGCCGACACCTCAGCCAGCGCGATCAGCTCGGGCGTCTTCGCGAAGGTCGCGGGCGTGTAGATCAGCATGTCGGTCAGCCCGAGCGCGCCCTGCTCCATCGCCGCTCGCACCAGCCCGCGCATCCGCTCGAGCTGCGCCGGTGTCGGCTGGACGTCGTCGGCGCCCAGCACCGCCTCGCGCACCGTGCCCGCGCCGACGAAGGAGGCGACGTTGGGCGCGATCGCGCGGCGCGACAGCACGTCGAGATAGCCGCCGAGCGTCGTCCAGGTCACGGGATAGCGGACGTCGCCCTGCTCCTTGACCATGTCGCGCCGCATCGCCGGGCTGAGCGGCCCCATCGAGAACTCGCCCATCACCTCCAGCGTGACGCCCTGCGCCAGGTCGGACAGCGCGCGGCCGTCGACCAGCAGGCTCTCCTCCGGGTGCGCGAGCATGTTGACGAAGCCGGGCGAGACCGCCTTGCCGCGCGCGTCCAGCTCCGTCGCGCCGCGCCCCGCGACGTGCGCCGCGACGAGCGCGATCCGGTCCCCCGCGATGGCGACGTCGCCGACGAAGGGCACGCCCCCCGACCCGTCGTAGATCGTGCCGCCGCGGATCACGACGTCGTAGCGCGGCGGCGACGTCGCGCCCGCGAGCGGCAGCGGGGCGAGCAACAGGGCAGCGAGCGATACCAGGCGCTTCATGGCGGCTCCTCGGCGAAATCGGGTCAGATCGGCAGCTCGGACGTGGACTTGATCTCGGACAGAGCCACGGTGGAGGTGATCTCCTGCACGCCGGGCAGACGGCTGAGCTTGTCGAAGAAGAAGCGCTCGTAGGCGTCGATGTCGCGCGCGACGATGCGCAGCATGAAGTCGGTCGTGCCCATCAACACATAGGCGTCGAGCACCTCGGGGAAGCCGCGGATCGCCTCGGCGAACTCGTCGAGGTTGGCGCGGCCGTGCGCGTTGAGCCGCACCTGCGCGAAGATGTGCGCGCTGAGCCCGACCTTGCGGCGGTCCACCAGCGCGACGCGGCCGCGGATCACGCCCTCGCGCTCGAGCCGGTCGATGCGGCGCCAGCACGGCGAGGCGGACAGGCCGACCTTGGCGGCGATCTCGGCGACGGTCTGCTGCCCGTCGCGCTGCAACTCGCGCAGGATGCGGCGCTCATAATCGTCGAGCTGGGTCATTCGTGCCGCGATCCGGGCCGTTGCGGGATGAACATGCCCCAGCGTAGCGGCAACGGCGCGGATGAGGAGACCTTTTCCGCCGCGCCGCTGCCATCCTGAGCGCCAACGATCCGACCGAGGCTATACCGCATGACCGTCCGCTTCCTCGTCGCCGGTGAGGCCTCGCCCGACCTGCCGCTGCGCGTGCTCAACCTGCTCGCGCTCCGCTCGATCGCGTTCGACGCGGCGTCGGTCCAGCGCGACGGCGACACGTATCGCATCGGCGTCGCGGTGAGCGGGCTCGAGGACGGCGTCGCCGAGTTGCTCCTCGCCAAGATGCGCGCGCTGGTGCTGGTGGAGAGTGCCACGCTCAGTAGTTGAGGCTCCAGCCGATCAGATGCGCCATCGCGGCGACCCATAGCAGCCCCAGGAACGCCAGCGCGACCAGAGCGGCGCGCAGCCGCACGCCCCAGCCGAACGCGCCGCGGAACGCCTCCACCAGGTTCCACACCCCGATCAGCGCGGCCGCGATCGGGATCACCGCGGCCACCTGGAGCAGCCGGATCAGGCCGTCCAGCGTGGCATTGTAGGCGTCGACCTGCTGGCTCAGGATCGGCGCGACGACGGTGTACCAGCCCGCGACATAGGCGAGATCGACGACCGCGGCGACGCGCACCAGCAGCCGCGCGCGCGCGGCGCGCCCGGTCACCACCGGCGACGCGGCGTAGCGGCGGCGGATCCACCAGCCCACAGGCCAGGCGATGGCGGTGAGCAGCAGCACCAGCAGCGACAGGCCGGCGGCCGTCTGGAACATCGTCGAGTCCCGCGCCGCCGGCACCGCCTGGAGCACGCCCACCGGGTTCTGGCTGTCGACGATGGTGCGGCGTCCGCGCAGCTCGGTCACGCGCAGCAGCCGCGTGCCGTCGACCGCGCGCCACAGCCCCGGCGCGATCTCGCGGAAGCGCTTGCCCTCGATCGAGGAGACGCTGATCGTGCCGTCGTCGTTGGCGCTGACCACGTCCTGCTGGAGCAGGTAGAACAGGCTGATGAAGCCGGTTTCGACGCGGCGCGAGCTCTCGTAATGGCCCGCCAGCGCGCGCGCGTCCGTCGCGGCGCTCGCGATCGCGGGCGGCAGCGGTGCGGGAGTTGCCGGAAAGTAGCGGTCCATGAACAGGTCGAACAGCCGCTCGCGCACGCCGTAGACTGCGTCGCGCTCGCCGCGGCTGCTGAAGCTCATGAACAGGCCGACGTTCTTCTCGGGCAGCAGCGCCAGGTCGGTGTGGAAGACGATCGTGTCGCCGCCGTGGCCGATCACGGTCGTGCCGTTGCGTTGCATCCAGAAGAAGCCGTGCGCCATTGTGTCGAAGCCCGCGGCGGGCGGGGTCGGCGGGCGGTGCATGAACGCGACCGTCTCGGGGCGCAGGATCTGCGCGCCGCGGTAGCTGCCGCCGCCGAGGTGCGCGAGCATGAAGCGCGCCATGTCGTCCGCGGTGGAGGCGACGCTGCCCGCCGGCGCGGTGCCGACCAGCTCATAGGCGTGCGGCGGCCCGTCGCTGGTGGCATAGCCCTTGGCGGCGAGCGGCGCGAGCGCGGGCGGCAGCGGCTGGACGAAGGTGGTGTGCGCCATGCCCAGCGGGCCGGTGATGTGGCGCGCGACATAGGCCTCGAAGGGCTCGCCCGAGACGCGCTGGACGATATAGCCGGCGAGCGCGACGCCATAGTTGGAATAGGCCGGCGCCTCACCTGGCTTGAACAGGAACGGGCGCGTGTTCTCCTTGAGGTAGCGCTCGGTCGTCTTGAGCAGCTTGGGGTCGCTGGCGAGCAGGTCCTTGAGCCCCTCCTCGAAGCCGCCGCGGTGCTGCATCAGGTCGTTGATCGTCACCGCGCGCCCCAGCGGGGTGATGCGGAAGTCGAGGTAGCGGTTGACGTCGGCGTCGAGGTCGATCCTGCCTGCCTCCACCAGCTGCATCACCGCGGTCCAGGTCAGCAGCTTGGAGGTCGAACCGATCCGCATCAGCGAGCGGCGCGGGTCCATCGGCGTCTTGGCGGCGACGTCGGCGTAGCCGTAGCCCTTCTCGAACAGGACCGCGCCGTCCTTGACCACCGCGACCTGCGCGCCCGCGATCTTCCCGGCCTGGAGCGCGGCGGGCATGTAGCCGTCGAGCCAGGCACCGACGTCGGCGGCGGTGAGCTGCGGCGTCGTCGCGGGCGTGGCCGGCGCCGGCGGCGCGGCATCGCCCGGCGCAGCAGGTGGTGCGACCGGCGGGCGTTGGGGCGGCGTCGCGGCGACGAGCAGCGCTGGGAGGAGCGCCAGCAGGAGCGTCTTCATCGTCATCCTTTCACCTCACGGGCTCGGGCTCGAACAGCAGGTCGGCATAGTCGAAGCTGAAGTCGGCGATCGGCGACACCGGTCGCGCGGTGATGCGCGCCACCTTGCCCGCGGCGTCGAGCGCGAAGGTGAGATAGGCCGGCTCGATCGCGGGATCGTCGAAGCGGGCCACGAACGTGTCGTACTGATAATGTTCGAGCCGCCCCGCCATGCGCGGCGTCGGCACGAAGCGCACCGTCAACCCGGCCGCATCGCCGCCGACCTCGATCGGGCCGTACCAACGATCGACGTAGCGCCCGGCGTAGCGCGCCAGCGGCAGCGACGGCCCGATCTTGGCGGGCGTCGCCGCCTCGGCGCGCACCGCGGCCTCGGCCGCGGCGATCCGCTGCGCGCGATAGCGCGTGAAGCGCGTCGGCCAGTCCTGCCGTTTCGCTCCGAGATAATGGTCGATTAGCTCCCACATCAGCCCGTGCCGCGGCGCGGCTTCCTCGCTGTTGAGCTCGATCGCGAAGCCGACGTGGCGCGCCGGGATCAGCAACACCACCGAGGTCATGCCGAACAGCCCGCCGGCGTGCCACACGATCCGCTCGCCGCGATAATCGCGCACCTCCCAGCCGAGCGCGTAGGCGTCGAAGGTCGGCGTGGTCGCCGCGACGGGCTCGGGCAGCGGGGCGATCGGGATTGGCGTCACCGGCGCCCACATCTCGCGCCCCGCCGCGGCGGAGAAGACGCGCGTGCCGTCCGCCGCGACCCCGCCGCTCAATTGCACTTGCAGCCAGCGCGCCATGTCGGTGGCGCTCGCCGCGATCAGACCGGCGGGGGCGGCGGCCTGGGGAAGCTGGTCGCGCTCATCGAGCCCGCGCATCGTACCGGTGCCGCGCACCACGCCGCCGAAGCGCGCGTGCGGCAAGGCGCGGTTGGGCAATGCCCAGAAGGTCGCCAGCTCCCCGGTCGCGCCCACCATGCCGGCGGGGGCGAGCACGTGCGCGCGGACGTAATCCTCCCAACGTTGCCCGCTCACCGCCTCGATCAGCTGGCCGGCGACGGTGTAGAGGACATTGTCATAGGCATAGCCGCTGCGGAAGCTGGTCGCGGGCGCGATGTAGCGCAGCCGCCGCACGATCTCCGCGCGCGAATAGCTGCCGCGCGGCACGTACAGCAGGTCACCCGCGCCGAGCCCGAGACCGCTGCGATGCACCAGCAGGTCACGCACCGTCATCTCGCGCGTCACCCAGGCGTCGTACATCTGGAAGCCGGGCAGATGGTCGACGACGCGGTCGTCCCAGCCGAGCGTGCCCGCATCGACCAGGGTCGCGATCGCCGCCGCGGTCATCGCCTTGGCGGTGGAGCCGATCAGGAAGGCGGTGTTCGCGTCGACCCGCTCGGGCGCGCCTTGCCGCCGTACACCATAGCCTTTGACGAGCGTCACCTTGCCGTCCTCGACGATCGCCACCGCCATGCCGGGCGTGCCCGAGGCGCGCATCACCTGCTCCACCCGCGCATCGAAGCCCTTGGGCGGCGCAGCGAACGCGGGCGCGGCGACGAAAGCGGCGAGCAGAACGGTCGCGGCGTATCTCATGCGCTCGGCTCCGGCTGGGCCGACCTGCCGCGCCCCACGATGGTGAGCAGCAGCAGCGGCACGACGTAAATCAGGATCAGCAAGGCCGCGAGCAGCCGGTAGCCGCCCGCGATCAGCCCGACCAGCCCGACGCGCTCGGCCAGCAGCATGCACGGCGCCAGCAGCGCCAGCGCGAGCAGCGCGCGCGTCGCGGGCGACAGCGCGTCCCGCCCGCGCGCGCGCGCGACCCGCTCGTTGACGGCGTGGACCGCACCGGTGCCGCTCTCCAGCAGCGCGGCGAAGATCATCAGCTGGAAGCCGAGGTGGAACAGTGGGTGACCGAGCCGCGTGAGAATATAGTCGGACGGCAGTACCGCGTTCGCGATCTCGGGCAGGAACGCCGCCATGGTGACGAAGAACAGCAGCGCGGGCAGCATCGCCAGCGGCGCCGCAAGCGCGCCCGCGATCACGGCGTCGCGGCCCGAGCGAAAGTGGCGCGTCACCGGCAGCACGATCACCGCGCCGACGATATTGTAGCCCGCGTAGGTCAGCCCGCCGAGCGTCCAGCCCGGCGCGGGCGGCCCGGCAGCGGCGAAGGCGTCGGCGATCCGCCCGCCCACGCTCGTCAGTGCGAGCAGCAGGAACAGCGCATAGGTGGCGTAGAGCAGCACCGAGACCCAGAGGAAGACGCGTTCGACGCCCGCGTTGCCCCATGCGACGCAGGCGGTGATGCCGGCGAGTAGCGCCAGCGTCCCCGCCAGCGGGGGCAGTCCCAGCGTCGCCGCGCCGATCTCCCCCGCCGCGGCGCCGAACACCGCGAGCACGACGACGATGAACAGTGCATAAGCGGCCTCGAACAGCACCCAATAGCGCCCCAGCAGCGCCTGGAAGAAGGTGCGATAGTCGCGCGCGCCGACCGCGTGCGCGAGCCGGAAGGTGGCCGCGGCGACGACGCCCCAGATCAGCGTCGCCAGCGCCATCGCCAGCACCCCGCCCCAGGCACCCGCGGGCAGGAAGAACTCGGCGAGCTCGCGCCCGGTGGCATAACCGCCCCCGATCACCACCGCCTTGAACGCGAGCCCGGGCAGCACGAACCGCCGGAAGCGGTCGGCCGCGGCGGGGCTCAGGCGGCGCATGCGTCGAGCAGTCGCTCGAAGGCGTCGCCGCCGCGGATCGGGTCGGCCGTTTGCAGGCCGAGCCGTTCGGCCGTGTGCGCGATCTCCGCCGCCGCCTCCTCCGCGGCCATGCCAGCGGTGTTGAGGCTGACGCCGGCGCAGCGGATCGCGGGGTTGGTCAGCCGCCCCACCGCGATCGTCTGCTCGATCACCGCCTCGATCGAGGGCACGCCATAGCCCGGAGTGCCGAGGATCTGCGCGCGTGTTGGCTGGTGGCAGACGACGAACAGATCGGGCTGACTGCCGTGGAGCAGCGCCAGCGACACCGCGGCGTAGGAGGGGTGGAACAGCGATCCCTGTCCCTCGATCACGTCGAGGTGCGTCGGCGCGTTGGCGGGGCTGAGCAGCTCGGCGGCGCCGGCGGCGAAGTCGGCGACCACCGCGTCGATCGCTATGCCCTCGCCCGCGATCATGATGCCGGTCTGCCCGCTGGCCCGGAAGGTCGCGTCGTGCCCGCGCGCCCGGAGCCCGCGCGCGATCGCCAGCGCGGTGTATTTCTTGCCAAGCGCGCAGTCGGTGCCGACGGTTAGCAGCCGCCGCCCGGTACGCTTGGCACCGGTCGCGATCGGCAGCGCGGGCGGCGGCTCGCGCACGTCGACCAGCCGCGTGCCCGCGCGCGCGACCGCCTCGCGCAGCGCGGCGATGTCGCCGAGCCGGGTGTGGAGCCCGGCGACGAGGTCGAGCCCCGCCTCCACCGCGGCGAGCAGCTCGGGCATCCACGCCGCCGGGATCACGCCGCCCTGGTTGGCGACGCCGATCACCATCGCACGCGCGCCCGCCGCCGCCGCGTTTGCTGGCGTCATCCGGGGCAGCCCGGTGGAGACGGTCGCGGCGGGCAGCGCGTGCTCGGCGAGGCACTTGTCCGCCGCCCAATCGCGCAGCCCGAGCGCCGTCTTGGCGAAGCCCGGCTCGGTCGCGTCGCCGAGGAACAGCAGGTAGGGCGCCGCCAGCGCGTGCACCGCGCGCGGGGGAGAAGCGGAAGCCTCGCGCACGATCAAAACCCGACGCCCAGCGTCGCGCCGATCGTGCGCGGCTGGATCGGGCTCACCTCGATCGCGCCATTGGGGCGGGTCGGATAGGTCCCGGCAGAGATCAGCCCGCGCGAATCGCCGATGTTGCGCGCATAGACCGACAGGTCGAACCGCCCCAGCGACACGCCGGCGCGCAGGCTGGCTGTGGTATAGCCGTCGAAGGTGATGCGACGACCGAACAGGTCGCGATAGGCCGCGTCGAAATTGCCGAGCCGGTCGCTCACCGTCGACACGTCGGCGCCGACATAGGGCCGCGCGCCGTCCCAGTCCCAGCTATATTCGGCCGACACGTTGGCGTTCCAGGTCGGGGCGAACGGCAGTTGGTCGCCGTCGCGCCCGCCGTTCGAGGTGTCGCCACGCAGCCGCGTGTTGTTGTAGGCGACCGTGGTGGTGACGGTGAAGCCGCGCGTCGGGCGCAGCGTAGCGGTCGCCTCGACGCCGTAGCTGCGCGCGCCGCGTCCGTTGGCGTCGGCCGAGATCGGGCCGGCGTCGGTCTGGAAGGTCGCGACGATCAGCGTCTTGTCCCAGTCGAGGTAATAGCCCGACAGGTCGATGCCGAAGGTCCGGTCGGCGGTCTCGGCGCGGATGCCGGCCTCGTAGCTCATCAGCGTGTCGGCGTCGGTCTGCAGCGGATAGTCGGGACCGGCGCCGGGCGGCACCACGTTGGGGCCACCCGGGCGATAGCCCTTGGCGACGCGCGCGTAGACCTCGCTGTGCCGCGCGAACTCGTAGCGCGGTGACACCGACCAGGTGAACACGCCCTCCTTCGAGGTCGCGCGGTTCTGCGACGGACCGTTGAACAGCGCGCCGTCGAGCGTCTGCGTGGTGCGCTGGTCGTTGTGGCTGTAGCGGCCGCCCGCGGTGAGGTCGAATGTGTCGCTGAAGTGCAGCGTCGCGCTGCCGAAGCCGGCGAACTCCTTGTAGGTCGAGTCGAGCTGCGCCAGCACCAGCCCGTTGAAGCCGGGGATCTCCGGCACCGGCGTGACCGGGCGGCCGGTCGCGGTGTCGAAGGGGTAATAGCGCTGGTACAGCTGCCCCGGCTCGCGCGTGTAATAGCCGCCGACCAGCCACTCGAACGTGGCGGAGCCGTTGGAGGCCAACCGCAGCTCCTGCGTAAATTTCTTCTGCGTCGAGCGGTTTGGATAATAAATGCCGTAGGCGTCGGGCGCGAGACCGTAGATTGCGGAGGACGCATATTGCGCCAGGGTGATCCCGCCGAGATCGCTGTACGACACGTCGCTGCGGTCGGTAGCGACCTGGCGGCTGTAGCTGGTGACCGAGGTGAAGCTGGCGAAGCCGAGGTCATAGTCGAGCGTGCCGGTGTACAGACGGTAGCTCACCTCGTTGCGGTCGGGGAAGAGCTGGTAGCGCACCTCGCGCCCGCCGGTGCTCGCGCCGGTGAACGGGTCGGCGGTGATGGGGCGCAGCGTCGCTGCGTCGGCGTCGAAGGCGTTGCGTGAGTCGACCTCGATGTTCTGCAGCACCGCGGTGAGCCGCAGCGACAGCCGGTCGCTCGGCTTAAGCAGCAGCGAGGCGCGGCCGCCATAGCTGCGCGCGCGGTTGACGTCCTCGTCGGCGATGCCGATCGCGTCGATATAGCCCGCGGTGCGGCGGTAGAAGCCGCTCGCGCGCAGTGCCACCGCGTCGCCGAGCGGCACGTTGACCAGCGCGTTGCCGTAATAGCCGGTGCCGCCGTCGCGCACCGTCTCGACGCCGCCCTGCCCGCGCGCCTCCCACTCGCCCAGCTTGGGCGCGACGGTGACATATTTGACCACGCCGCCCAGTGAGTTGGCGCCATAGAGCGTGCCCTGCGGCCCGCGCAGCACCTCCAGCCGCTCGATGTCGAACGTGTCGAAGTCGCCGGCCAGCGTGGCGCCGTTGGTCTGGCCGGTGCTCGAGCCGAACGGGGTGTCGTCGAGATAGACCGCGACGGTCGGGCTGGCGCCACCGGCGTTGATGCCGCGCAGCACGACGCGGGTCTGGCCGGGATTGCCCGACTCGAACGACAGGCCGGGGACCAGCGCGGCATAGTCGGCGATGGTACGTGCCTGGCGCTGCTCCAGCGCCTCGCTTCCCAGCACCGACATCGACTGCGGCACGTCGGACAGGAGCTGCTCGCGCTTCTGCGCGGTGACGATGATGTCGCCGACCTGCACGGCCTCGCGCTCGGGCGGCGCGGCTTCTGGTGACGCCTGCTGCGCCGCCGCCGCCCCGCCGAGGAAGAGCGCCAGCGCGCTCGCGACCGACGCGCTACGACGAATGTTCCTCATCGCTTCCCCCTCGATGTTGCCAATCAGGATGCTAGTGTCCTGATTGGAGAATAGTCAACCGGAAATCAGCGCCGTTCGCCGACCCTGATCACCGCGATAGACGCCGGATCGATCGCCGCCAGCAGCGCCGCGGCGAGCGCGGCCAGCCCGGCGAGCAGCAGGAAGAAGGCGCCGTGCCCCAGCGCGGTCCAGGCGGTGCCGACCAGCCCGGCGGCTAGGCTGCCCGCGAAGGTGGCGAGGTACCAGGCCGCCACGGTGGTGGCGCCCATCCCCGCGGGCGCGAGCCGCGCGAACAGCCCCAGACCGGTCGGCAGGATGTGCAGCTCTCCCACCGTTAGCAAAGCGAAGAACAGCGCGAGCCACAGCCAGTGCGAGGCGCCGCCGCGCGCCGCCAGCGCGGCGAGCAGGAGATAGGCGCCCGCGACGATCAGCGCGCCCACCGCCATGCGCCGCACCGGCCGCTCCGCGCCGCCGCGCTCGGCGCGGCGCCGCCAGCGCGCCAGCAGCGGCGGGGTCATCGCCATCACGAACAGCGGGTTGAGTGACTGAAACCAGGTCATCGGTACGATCGCATCGCCGGCGCGCCGATCGACCCCGCTGTCGGCCCACAGCGCCACGGTGTTGCCGACCTGCTCATAGGCGGCGCGGAAGACGGTGACGCACAGCGCCACCGCGACGAGCAGCAGCGCCGCCTCGCGCGTGAAGCGGCCGCGCGGCGCGGCGTGGCGCGCCGGCGCGGCGCGCGCGGAGGCGGGCAGGTAGCGCTGACCCCACAGGTAGATGCCCAGCCCCGCCACCATGCCGACCCCGGCCGCGCCGAAGCCGTAATGCCAGCCGTACAGCTCGCCCAAAGTTCCGCACAGCAGCGGCGCGAGGAAGCCGCCGATGTTCACGCCGACGTAATAGACGTTGTACGCCCAGCCGACGCGCGGGTCGCCGGGCGTGTAGAGGTCGTCGATCTGGCTCGGCAGGCTCGGCAGGAACAGCCCGTTGCCCAGCGCGATCGTCACCAAGGCGACGTAGAAGAGCGGCTCGAACGCCATCATGAAATGGCCCAGCGCCATGATCGATCCGCCCAGCACGATCGCGCGCCGCTTGCCGAGCAGCCGGTCCGCGATCACGCCGCCGAGGATTGGGGTGAAATAGGCGCAGGCGGTATAGGCGCCGTAGATCAGCGAGGCCTGTGCCTGCCCCATCATCAGCTGCTTGGTCATGTAATAGACCAGCAGCGCGCGCATCCCGTAGTAGGAGAATTGCTCCCACATGTTGGTGAGGAACAGCACCGTCAGCCCGCGCGGCTGACCGAACCAGGTCGGCGCGGGCGGCGCGGCGCTCACCCGCCCCATACCTCCGCGCCGGCGTAGAGCAGGCCGTCGTCGTAGCGCACGCCCGGCGCGCGGTCCTCGGCGAGGAAGGTGGGGCCGTCGAGGTCGACCAGGTCGGCGAGCTGGCCCAGCACGAAGCCTGGCGCGGTGGCGAGGCTGGTGCCGATCATCGTCCCCACCATCACGCCCAGCCCGCGCCGGCGCGCCTCGGCGGCCATCAGCAGCCCCTCGGTGAGCCCGCCGCACTTGTCGAGCTTGATGTTGACCACGTCGAAGCGCCCGACCGCGCCGGCCACGTCATCGAGCGTCAGCAGGCTCTCGTCCCCGGCGATCGCGATGGCGGAGCGGTAGCCGTCGAGCGCAGCCTCGGCGCCGCGCGCGAGTGGCTGCTCGAGCAGCGACACGCGGTGCGGCAGCAGCCCCTCGACCAGCGCGTCGAGCTCTTTGCGTGCAAAGCCCTGGTTGCCGTCCACGCCGAGCCACACGTCGGGGCGTGCTTCCCGGATCGCGGCGACCCTCGCGAGATCCAGCGCCAGCTCGCCGGTCAGCTTCACCTTGATCGAGCGCGCCCGTGCATAGCCGCGCGCCACCGCCGCCATCGCATCGGGCGTGTCGGCGCTGACGGTGAAGGTGGTGACGATCGGGCGCGGCGGCTCGCTGAGCCCGGCGAGCCGCCACACCGGCGTGCCGCTGCGCCGCGCCTCCAGCTCCCACAGGGCCGCGTCGACAGCGTTGCGCGCGCCGCCAGCCGGCATCAGCGCGCGCAGCTGCTCGCGTGTCGGCCCCGCCTCGACTGCCGTGCGGGCCGTCTCGACGTCCGCCAGCATCTTGGCGAGATCGTCGCCGAGGTAATAGGCGCCGGCGCCCTCACCGCGTCCCCGGTGGGTACCGTCGTCGAGCGTGACGACCAGCACCTCGGCGGTCTCGAAGACATAGCCCGAGATGCGGAAAGGCTGCGCCAGCCGCAGCGTCGCGGTCTCGGTGGAGAGCCGCAGCATCAGTAATGCACCGTGAGCGCGAGCAGGTGGAACACCACGGCGACCCACAGCACCACCAAGGTAGCGAGCAGCAGCAGCACCGCCCACAGCTTGCGCGTCCACGGCCGGTCGCCGCGGAGGGTCACCACCGCATTCCAGCCCGCGATTCCGACCGCTCCGACGAACACGACGATGCTCGCGAGCTGCAGCAGCGTGAGCGAGGCGTCGCTCGGCGCGCTGTCGCCGAACAGCACCGAGATCAGCCAGAACCAGCCGCCCAGCACCAGCAGCACCGCCAGCGCCATCACGCGCGTCGCGCGCGCCGCGCGCAGCGGCACGCCGGCGAGCGGCGCGACGGCCTGATAGCGCCGCCGCAGGTACCAGTTCGCGGGCCAGAACAGCGTGGTCAGCAGCAGCACCGCGAGGCTGGCGTAGAGCGCGGGCAGCAGCCAGGCGGCGTCGCGGTAGGCCGGCACGCGATCCCACACCATGAAAGGCGAGACCAGGTCGAAGCTCCACCGCACCGGCTGCCCGTCGACCAGCTGCGCCGCGAGCCGGTCGTGCCCGGCGGGATCACGCCAGACATAGGGCGCCACCTCGACCCAGGTGACCGGCACGCCGTTGGCGCCCTTCAGCGAAGGGATGATCAGCCGCCCCTGCGCGTCGGCGCCGACCTCGGCCTGGCCGAAGAGGTTGGCGATATCGACGAAATTGGTGAAGGACGAGCGGCTCACCTGCCAGTGGCCGGCGAGCGCCGCGGCATGCCGGCGCGCGGTGGCCGCGTCGACCCGGCCGGCCGGCAGCGTCGCGCCGGGGAAATAGCGGTCGGCGAAGTCCTGGAACAGCTGCCCGCGGGCGACATGCGCCGCACCGTCGCGCCCGGCGGAGTTGAACGAGACGTACAGCCCGGTGCGCTCCGCCAGGAACAGGTGGAGCGAGGTGTGCATCTGGTTGGTGTCGCCCAGGTGCGCGATCACGCGGCGGCCGTTGATGTTGGTCTCGAAGAAACCCAGCTCCATGCGGTTGAGCGGCGGGATCAGCGAGCGCGGGTTCACCTTGCCGGGCGGGCTGTCGTGCATCAGCGCCGCGGTCTCTGGACTCAGCACGCCGCGCCCGCCGTCGAGGTGCGCGATCATGAACTTGGCCATGTCGAGCCCCGAGGCGGAGAGCGACCCCGCGGGGCCGGGCACGACGATCTCGAACGGCTTGGGATCGCCCGAGCCCAGCGGATAGCCCTGCGCCATCAGTCCGCGCAGCCGCGGCGGCAGCGGCTGGCGAAAGCTCGCCGTGCGCATGTCGAGCGGCCGAAAGATGCGCTGCTCGACATAATCGTCGAACGGCATGCCGCTGACGCGCTCGACGATATAGCCCGCCAGCGTCGTCGCCCAGTTCGAATAGGCTGGGGTCGTGCCCGGCGCGTAGACGCGCGCGGGGACGTGCCGCTTGAGGTAGGCGCCGATCGGCTCGACGTCGCGCGCGTCATAGGTGATCAGCTTCTTGTTCGCCTCCTCGAACCCGGCGGTGTGGGTCATGATCTGGCGCAGCGTGATCGGCTGGCCGCGATAGGCGGGGATGCTGAAATCGAGGTAGCGGTTGACGTCGGCGTCGAGGTCGAGCCTGCCCGCCTCGACCTGCTGCATCACCGCGGTCCAGGTGACCAGCTTCGACACCGAACCGGGGCGGAACAGGGTCAGGTTCGGGTCGACCGGGCGGCGCTTCGCCACGTCGGCATAGCCGTAGCCGCGCGCCGCGATCACCTGGCCGTCGCGCACCACCGTCACCACCGCGCCCGCGATGTCGCCGCTGTGAAGCGCGTATGGCATGTAGCCGTCGAGCCAGGCAGTCACGTCCTCGCCGGTGAGCGCGCGACCGCTCATGGGCGAAGCGGAGGCGGTGGGCGCAGCCGGCTGCGCCACCGTCGGTGCGCCTGGCTTCACCGGCGCCTGTGCTGGCGCGAGCGCGGCGATCGCCGCCGCGCCGATCGCCGCCGACAGCCACGCGAGCATCCGTCCCGTCCCCATTGCCGCCGTCTCCGCTTGTCGTTATCCTCAGGTAACATCCTGATCAGGACAAGGTTATCCTGTTTAGGCGCTTCGTCAATGGCCTCATGGAGGACGCGTTTTGCCGACATCGCCCCCGACCCTGGGCGCGCTCCTCAAGGGGCTCCGCGCGCGCGAGGGCTGGACGCTCAAGGAGATGAGCGCCAAGTCCGGCATCCCGGTATCGACCCTCTCCAAGATCGAGCACGACCGGCTGACGCTGACCTATGACAAGTTGCAGGCCCTCGCCCGGCGGCTCGGCATGCGCATGACCGACCTGTTCGCCGAGGAGAGCGAGGAGGCGGCGCAGCCAGTCACCGCGCGACGCAGCCTCGGCGACGTGGCGCATTCCGTGCGGGTAGAGACGCCCAACTACGACTATTATTACCTCTGCACCGAGCTGCGGCGAAAACGCATGATCCCGGTCGTCACCAAGATCCGCGCGCGCTCGGCCGAGCAGTTCGGCGAGCTGGTGCGCCACTCCGGCGAGGAGTTCCTCTACGTGCTGAGCGGGCGGGTGGAAGTGCAGACCGAATTCTACGATCCGGTCTCGCTCGAGCCGGGACAGGCAATCTACATCGACTCGAGCATGGGCCACGCCTATCTCGCCGCGACGGGTTGCGAGGAGGCCGAAGTGCTGGCGGTGATGTCGAGCGCCGAGGAGGAACTGATGGAATCATTGCTGACGCTCCACCACGGCCAGCGCGGCGCCGGCGCCGAGAATGAGAACGACGCGCCCGCGTCGCCGCGCCGTCGCGGAGGCGCCCGATGAGGGCCGCTCTGCTCGCCGCCGCGACGTTGCTCGCCGCCACGCCCGCCGCTGCGCAGGACTATGCCGCCCGCGTCGCGCGCGTGCTCAAGGCCACGCCGCTGATCGACGGCCACAACGACTGGCCCGAGGCGCTGCGCGAGCGCGAGGGCGAGAAGCGCTGGACCATGGATCTGCGCGACCTTGGCGCGAGCGACCCTGCCTACAACACCGATATCGCCCGGCTGCGGCGCGGGCTGGTCGGCGGCCAGTTCTGGTCGGTGTGGGTCTCGCCCGACCTGGCCGGCAAGGAGCAGGTGGAGCAGACGCTCGAACAGATCGACCTCGTGCGCTCGCTCGCCGAACGCTACCCTGACACGTTCGCGCTGGCGCGCACCGCCGACGACGTGCGGCGCGCGCACGCCGCGGGGCGGATCGCCTGCCTCATCGGCGTGGAAGGCGGCGGACAGATCGACGGCAACCTCTCGGTGCTGCGCGCCTATGCCGCGCTGGGTGCGGGCTATCTCACCCTCACCCACTCTCGTACGATCGACTGGGCCGACTCCGCCACCGACGATCCGCGCCATGACGGCCTCACCGACTTCGGACGCAAGGTGGTGCTCGAGCTCAACCGACTCGGCATGCTGGTCGACCTGTCGCATGTCAGCGAGAAGGTGATGCGCGACGCGCTGGCGGTGACGCGCGCGCCGGTGATCTTCTCGCATTCGGGCGCGCGCGCGATCAACGACCACCCGCGCAACGTGTCGGACGATGTGCTGCGGCTGGTCGCGCGCAACGGCGGTGTGGTGATGGTCGACTATGCGCCCGGCTATGTCGCCGACGCCTACCGCCGCTGGTCCGCCGACTCGCTGGCCGAGAAGGCGCGGCTCAACTCGCCGCCGTACAATGGCCTGGACATCGGCCAGCCGGACAAGGCCGCGGCCGACTACGCTACCTGGCTCCGCGCGCACCCTGCCCCGACGGTGACGCTGGCGCAGGTGGCGGATCATATCGACCATGTGGCCAAGGTGGCGGGGGTCGACCACGTCGGGCTGGGGTCCGACTTCGACGGCGTCGGCGCGACCTTGCCGAAGGGACTCGGCGACGTGTCGACCTATCCCGCGCTGCTCGCCGAGATGATGCGCCGCGGCTGGTCCGACGCGGACGTCGCCAAGCTGGCAGGCGGCAACGTGCTGCGCGTGATGGAAGGGGCCGAGCGGGTCAAGGCGGAGCTCACGTCGCGGCAGTGACCGGGTCGGCGGGACGCAACGTGGTTCACGCCCGACGGGCCGGTGCGCGCGAAACCGCGCCGGCCCGTCGTCGCGCTCACATGATCAGGCGGGCGGTCAGGACGAAGCGGCGCTCCTGTTCGAGGAAGCTGGCGGGCAGCTCCGCACCGCTGCCGATCAGGATGTACTCCTTGCGCTGCGTATCCAGCAGGTTGTTGACGTTGAAGCCGAGCTGGACGTTGCGCGTGACGAAGGCGTTCACCGACAGGTCGAGCTGCCCGTAGTCGCGGACGTAGCGCTCGGCGCCGAACTGCCGCCCCACGTTGTCGTCGCGCAGATAGGCGCTGCGCCAGGCATAAGCGAGCCGCGCGTCGATCCCGGCATGATCATAATAGAGCACCGCATTGGCGCTCTTCTTCGACAGGCCCGGCAGCGGCGTGGTGCGCGACACGCCGTCGGCGCTGCGCACGCTGGCCTTGCTGTCGGCATAGGTGAAGTTGAGGATCGTGCCAAAGTAGCTCAGCGCGCCGGGCAGGAAGAAGAAGGGCGACTGGAGCCCGGCCTCGAGCCCGTGGATCGTCGCGCTGTCGCCGTTGGTCGGCTGGGTGAAGGCGATGATGCCGCTGGTCGGCAGGCCGGTCTCCTGGTCGGGGAAGCTGGCCAGCTCCGAGACGGTCGTCTGCGAGATAAGCGAGCCGATCTGCTTGGCGAAGCCGTTGATCGTCAGCAGCGCGCCCGGGTGGAAATACCACTCGAAGCCGAGATCTTCCTGGTCGGCGAGATAGGGTCGGAGATTGGGATTGCCGCGATTGCCGGTGCGCGGCCCCGAGTTGATCGTCGTCGCGGGGCTCAGCTGATCGAGCGTCGGGCGCGTCATCGCGCGCGAGTAGGTGCCGCGGATCAGCATGTTGGGCGCGACCTCCCAGCGCGCGTTGATGGCGGGCAGGAAGTTCGTGTAGCGCGCGTCGACGTTGCTCGGCGTCAGCTCGGTGCCGATCAGGCCGAAACCGTCAGATGACGTATCCGTCACGATCACGCGCAGCCCGGCGTTGACCGACAGCGCGCCCATCGTGAAATTGCCCTGGAGGTAACCGCCGTAGGTCTGCTCCACCACCTGGAAGGAGTTGAGCTGGTCGCCCTGGGGATCGGTCGCGAACTGGTCCGAGGTGAACGGGTCTAGCCCCGGGTAGATCGTCTGGATCAGCTTCGCGCGATCGACCGAGAGGATGCGATCGGGCGTGGTCGCGTTGCGCACGCTGAACGGCAGCGTATCGGCGAACGCACCGAGGCCGAGCGGGCTAGCGCCGAGCAGCTCGGCACCATTGTACAGCCCGACGTTGCGCGCCTGCTGGCGCGAGGTGCGGTGGGTGTAGCGCGCGCCGGCCTGGATGCTGGTGAGGCCGGGCACGCCCTCGAACTCGCGGGTCGCGTCGACGCGACCGACATATTCGTCGATCGTGTTCACCGCGCGGTTGAAGATGAAGACGTTGTAGCCGAAGCGATCGGGGTTGCTGCTGAAGTCCGTCGCGGTGGAGGAGAATTGCGGCACGTCACCGTCGACGCGATAGGTCACGTCGGCACCGTAGGCGGCGAAGGAGTAGAGGTCGAGCTCGTTGCTCGAGCGCTGGTGCGCGTAGCTGAAGCCGGGCGTGATCGTCAGATGGTCGGCCGCCTCCCATTTGGCGCGCAGCGTGCCCTGATAGACCTTGTTCTCCTGCGGCTGGTAGCTGTAGCCGACGCGGTTCTGGATGTTGCGGAAGGTCGCCTGGGTGACCGCACCGTTCTCGATGACATAGTCGGTCGGCGCCTGGTTGCCCGGTGAGCTGGTGCCGTCGGCGAAGAAGCTGGTCCCCTCGATCGGCGCGTCGGGGCGATCGTCGATCTGCGTTCCCTTGCGCCGCGCGTAGAGGAAGTCGGCGGTCAGCTCGAGCCGCTCGGTCGGGCGCGCCTGCCCGGCGACCGTGACGCCGAGATTCTCGCGCTTCTGCTGGTAGCTGTAGAAAGCGGTTGTGCGCGGCGTCGCGGCATCGAGCAGTGTAGCCGGCGCGGCGGCGAGCACGTCGGCCGAGGCGATGTTGCGGAACGCGACCCAGGGCCCGAAGTCGACCTCGTTCGTGCGGAAGTCGGTTTTCGAATAGGCCGCGGCGACGGTGATGCCGTAACGGTCGTCCCAGTTCTGGCTGACGAGCCCGAACACGCGCGGCACCGCCTTGCCCTTCTGACCGATCGTGACGCCGCCGGTGGCGGTGGCGCGGAAGCCGGGGATGTCGAAAGGCTTGGGCGTTTCCTGCAGGATCGTGCCGGCGAGCCCGCCCTCGACGGTGCTGGCGGTGGGCGACTTTTCGACCGTCACCTTGGCGAACAGCTCGGGGGCGAGCACGCTGAAGTCAAAACCGTTGAGCGCGGTGCCGCCGTTGATCTCGCTGCGCGTGAACTGCGGGCCGAGGCCGCGCAGGTTGATCGTCTGCCCCTCGCCGTTCACCGAGCGGTCGATCGTGATGCCCGGCACGCGCTGAAGCGACTCCGCCAGGTTGTTGTCGGGGAACTTGCCGATGTCCTGCGCCGAGATCACGTCGACGACCGAGATGGAGCGGCGCTTGTCGGAGAGCGAACGCTCGATGCCGGCGCGCAGACCGGTGACGACGACGTCGGTTCCCTCGGCGTCCGACGAAGCAATCTCGGCGCCGTCGGTAGGGGCGTTCGCGCCGATCGTCTGCGCCTGCGCGCTGACGCTGGCCGAGAGGATCGCAGTTCCGACGAGGAGGGTTCGACGCAGTCGGCGATACGCACAGCTCTTCATGTTAGCCCCCTGTTTCGTTTTGCATCGTTGTTCATCACGTCAATGCCGCTGCTCGCTGCACCTGCGGCGGTGGCCGGCGTCGCCCGCTGGCGCGGCAGTCGCGCATCTCGATCGACTACATGTCGGGCGATGCCGCTGGAGCACCCCGGCCCTCCGCTTCATTGAGCCGATCAGCAGCTTCGACGCGCTTTCTTTCGCTGTGGTATCGTCAGCGCAACATAGCCGTCAATACGAAAAGAAGTGAAAGAACGCGAATATAGATGAAACGCAACGTCAGCTTAGACGGTCGCGCAACAAACGTGCGGTACCCGGTTTATCGATCGGTCCGGTACACGGGAAGGGCGGCAGCCCAGCGGCGGCTCCGATCGGAACGGCGTCGCTCCTACCGTGACGCGAGCCCCGCTCCGCCGCCGCGCAATGCCGCTTCGGCCCATGTCGTGACGAGCGGCAAATCGGTGGCGTGCCCGACCTTGCGCGTGACCAACTCGACCACCCGCACGCCGCGCAGCTCGGCGCGCAGCGGGCGCGCAGCCTCGCCGAGGCGCATCGCACCCGAACGCGCGAGCAGCCGACCGTCGCCGTAGACCAGGAACTCCGCGGCGTCGCGCGTGTCGCGGGTGGAATCGTCGACGCCGACGAGCGCCTCGAACCGCGCGGCATCTCGCGTCCGCACCTCGAGCCGCGACTGCGCCAGCACGCCGATGCCGGTATCGTAGCTACGCCCGGCGACCTGCAGCGTCTGGTCGAAGGGCGTGGCGTCCGCCTGCGCGCCGCCCCAGCCGGCGTAGGTCGGGCGCTCGCCGGTGTCGCGCGTGCCGCTCCACTGCCCCATCATGCGGTGCACCACCGGATCGGGCTCGGGCGCGACCACGCCGTCGACCGCGACGTTCACGTCGCCGGGCACCTCCGAGAGGTACATGCCGTCGGGCAGCCGTCGCACGCCGCTCACCTCGAAGACGCGGCTCTCGCGCGGCGCCAGCGTGAACGTGGTCTCGCCGGTGAAGGGCACGAGGGTTCGACCGCTCCACAGGTCGCGCAGGGTTATCGGCGCGTCGGGCACGAGCTTGAGCTGCGCCGCGGTGAGGTTCATCTCCGCCGGCGCCAGCCCGCGGTTGAGCAGCACGACCGCCTTGTGGCCGTTGCTCAATGTCTTCACGATCGTCTGCACGTCGTCCGAAGCGTAGGCGATCACGCCCTGGTGGCCGGTGGGGTCCTGGTTGACCCGCACGATGTCGGCATTGCCCCAGATCCTCATCAGGCTGTCGGGCGCCTGCCGCAGGTCGTAACCGATGAACAAGGGCGCGTTGATGATCGCCCAGAGCGCGAAATGCGTGCGCGCCTCGGTGAGGTGCTGCGCGTCGAAATCGCCTTGGCCGATGAACAGCATGTCCGGGTCGTTCCAGGCGCCGGGCTTGGCGTAGAGCGCGCGGGTCGACGCGCTGTCGAACGAGTGGAGCATGCGCGTCCAGTGCGGCGTGATGTCCTGGCTGGTACGCCACATCTGGCCCACCTCCTTGCCCCAGCGGCGCACGTCGGCGCTGCCCCAGGTGCACAGCGCGAGGATCGAGTCGCCGTCCGGCCGATAGCGCGCGATCGCCGCGGCGACCGCGGCATAGAGCGAGCGCACCTGGGCCACGTCGGTGCGGTTGATCGAGGCCTGGTCGATCAGCGGCGAGAAAGCGCGGTAGCCGTTCTGCACCACCACCGGCGCGCCGGGTGCGTAGACGTTGATCCCGCAGGCGTCGACCTTGAGATAGTCGAAGCCCCAGTCGCGGAAGTAGAGTGCCACGTCCTGGTCGACATGGCCGTACAGGCCGACCTCGCGCTCCGCCGTCGTGCCCTCGGGCAGGTTGGGCGAGTGCAGGTCATAGGCCTGCGAGCAGGCGTTGCGCCCGATGTCGCTGTACAGCCCGGCCTTGAGCCCCATCGCGTGGAGCCGGTCGGTGAAGGGGCGGAAGCTGCTGTCGCCCCCGGCGATCGCGGCGGAGGGGAAGATGCGCGTGCGGATCATCAGCCGCCCGTCGGCGGTGCGGCGCTTGAGCCACCAGCCGTCGTCGACGTTAACGTAGCGATAGCCGAGCTTGGCCAGCCCGCTGTCGACCAGCTTCTGCGCGGCGCCGAGCACTTTCTCCTCGTCCACCTCGGTGCGGAAGGCGTTCCACGAGCTCCACCCCATCGGTGGGGTGCGCGCGGCAGCATGCTCGGGCGCCGACCAGCGACCGGTCGGGGCGAGCGGGTCGGGCGCCGCCGCGGCGGGGCCGGCGAGCACGAGCGCGAGCGTGGCGAGGGAGAGGGTCGGCAGGCGCATCGGACGGGACCTCGCTGTTCGCCACATATTTGATTTCACTTCGGCGCGGGAGAGAGCCGGAGATGATACCTGCTCGCTCCGCCGTGCTCCCGCGCACGCTGGAGCACAGCGGCGGATCAGGCGGGGACCAAAGCGCTACTGCTGCGCCAGGTGCCGCGCGTAGAGCGCCGCACCATAGCCGGGCGCGTGGAGCGGCTCGACCGGCGTGCAGCCCGCCGCCTCCAGTCCCCTCGTGAAAGCGTCGCGCACCACGGAAACGTTGGCGAGCACCCCGCCCGACCAGGACACCGCCACGCGCTCGTCGGGATCGAAGCCAAGCCGGTCGCGCACCGCGGTCGCGAGCAGCACCAGCTCGGCCGCCGCCTCCGCCAGGATCGCGCGCGCCGCGGCGTCGCTCGCGTCGGCGGCGCGCGACACGATCGTCGCCAGCGCCGCGATCTCGCCGCGCGCCATGCCGCGCGCGCCCATCACGCGCTCGCACAGCGCGAGGTCGTGGTCGAGCGCGAGCGCCTCACGCAGCAGCGCGTGCAGCGGGCCGACCGGTACGCGCCCGTCGCTCATCCGCGAGAAAGCGGCGAGCCCGGCGCGTGCGATCCCATAGGCCGAGCCCTCGTCGCCGAACACCTCGCCCCAGCCGCCCGCGCGCGCGCCGCGGCCGCCGCGCTCGCCATAGGCGATCGAGCCGGTGCCCGCGACGACGTTGATCCCGTCGGCGCACGCAAGCGACCCCGCCCAGCCGCACACCATGTCATTGTCGCAGCGATAGCGCGCGTGGCCGAGCAGGTCGCGCACCGCGGCGTCGAGCCGCGGGTCGACCTCGCTGTCCTCGCCGTAAGCAGGCAGCCCGAGGAAGACGTGGTCGAGCTGCGCGGGCGCGGCGTCGATCTGGGTGCAGATCGCGCTCACCCCCTCGGCGATGCGCCGCACCGCTTCCGCCTCGCCGACCTCGAGATGGTAGGTCGTGCCCGTCACCGCGCGCGCGGTCACCGCGCCCGCGGCGTCGATGCAGACGAACTCGGTCTTGGTCCCGCCGCCGTCGACGCCGAGATAGAAGCGCGCGCTCATGCCTCGTCGGCGTGGATCCGCACGCCCTGCACCACGCGGTTGACGGTGCCGCTCGCGTTGGGCTGGTCGGGCGTGAGTCCGAGCGCGAGCGAAACGTGGAGCGCGAACAATTGCGCCGGCACGATGTACGGGAAGAGCAGGTCGGCGTCGGGCGAGTCGGCCATCCCGGCGAGTGCGATCGTGGCGCCCTCGTCCGCCCCCGCCGAGATCACCGCCACCTCGCCCGCACGCGCGTCGGCGCGCAGCTCGGCGATGATGTCGAGGTCGTAACGACGAGTCAGCGGGTCGTTGGCGACGAACACCACCGCCAGCGTACGGTCGGTGATGATCGTCTTCGGCCCGTGGCGGAAGCCCAGCGCGCTGTCGAAGGCGGTGACGACCCCGCCGTCGCTCAGCTCCATCAGCTTGAGCGCGGCCTCGCGCGCCAGCCCGCTGAACACGCCGCTGCCGAGATAGACGACGCGGTCGAACCCGCGCGCGGCCAGCGTCGCGGCGACCGGCTCGGCGCGCGCCAGCATGTCCTGCACGCCCGCCGCGATCGCCTCGATCCGCGCGTCCATCGCGGCAATGCCGCCGAGCGCGGACAACGCCGCCAGCGTCATCGCGGTGAAGCTCGACGTCATCGCGAAGCTGCGGTCGTGCGTCGCCTCGGGCAGCACGATCACGTGCGCGCGCGGACCGCCGCGGCGCGCCAGTTCACCCTCTGCGTTGCAGGTCACGATCAGATGATGCGCCTCGGCGACGCGGCGGTCGACCAGCTCGACCGCGGCGACGCTCTCGGGACTGCTGCCCGAGCGGCCGAACGAGACCAGCAGCGTCGGCGCGGCGGCGCGCAGGTGCAGGTCGGGCGCGCCGACGATGTCGGTGGTGGCGATCGCCTCGACCGAGCGGCCGAGCGCGCGCGACAGCCACGGCGCCAAACACTCGCCGATGAACGCCGAGGTGCCCGCGCCGGTCAGCACGACGCGCAGCTCGGGGCGCGCGAGCAGCGGCGCGAGGAACGCGTCGATCTCGCCGCGCGCGTCGCTCAGCAGCTTCTGGGTGGCGCGCAGCGTCGCGGGCTGCTGCGCGATCTCGCGGCGCGTCCAGGAAGAGTCGCCGGGCTCCGCGGCGGGGGCGGCGATCAGCGTGTCAGTCATGGGGAAAGCAGGCTCCGTTATAGGCGTCGAGCGTGGCGCCGACCTGCGCCATCACGAGCTCGGCGGGATCGAGGCCGGCGCGGCCGGCGCGCACCGCGGCATAGGACGCGGGCAGATACTGGCTGAGCAGCGGCAACGGCGGCGGGGTCTCGCGCAAATTGGCGAACAGCCGCTCCTGCGCCGCCGCGATCGTCGCGTCGGGCCAGTAATAGCGGATCCGGTCCGACAGGCTGTATTGCAGCTGCAGGTCGAGCGCCGCGCCGGTGGCGTGGTAATATCTCGCCCAGTTCTTCGGCTCGGCGCGCAGCCGCTCGAGCGTGACCGCGCGCAGGTTCGCGCGTTCGCCCTCCGCGACCGTCTCGCGCTCGATCGCGTCGAGCGCCCATAGCGCCTCGCGCAGCGCGAAGGTGACACCGGGGCCGACCTTGAGGATGGCGAAATGGTCGCGCACCAGCGCGGCGAGCGCCTGCGGCGTCTGATAGTCGGTCGAGTGCGCCTCATAGACCAGGTGCGGCACCGGCTCGATCGCGCGGCTCAGCGCGACCGCGCGCTCGGGGCGATAGTCGACCACCTTGTCATGGTCGAACTCGACGCCGGGCTGCACCACGGTGGCGATCACGCGTTCCCACGCGTCGGCCAGGCCCGCGGCGCGGAACAGCTCGCGGTGCATGTCGACGGTGGCGATCGCCGCTTCGGGACCGGTCACCGCCAGCTCGTCGAGATCCTCGGCGGCGCCGCCGGGCACGGGCACCTCGGTGCCGATGACATAGACCGGGGCCGCCGCGGGATCGCCCGCGAAGGCGTCCTCCGCGGCGCGGCACAGACGCGCGGCGCGCTCGGCGATCGCCCGCTCGGGCAGCGGCACGGGATCGTCGGCGCAGCTCATCGAACAGTCGAGGTGGATTTTGGCGAAGCCGGCGCGGACGTAATCGGCGACCATCACCTCGGCCTTGGCCATCGCCTCGGCCGCGGGCAGCGCGGTCCAGGCGTTGGGGCCGAGATGGTCACCGCCGAGCACCAGCCGCTCGGGCGGATAGGCGACGCGCGCCGCGATGCGCTCGACGAAGGCGCAGAAATCGGCCGGGACCATGCCGGTATAGCCGCCGTCCTGGTTCACCTGGTTGGAGGTCGCCTCCACCAACGCGAAGGGCGTGTCGTGCGCCAGCGCGTGGCGCAGCGCCGCCTCGATCACCAGCGGGTGCGCCGAGCAGACCGAGGTCACGCCGACGCGCTCTCCCGCCTTATGCCGGTTCACCAGGTCGAGAAGTAAGTGCACGTGCGTCTCCCTATACGCGGCCGGCATAGCGCCGGCCGCAGCAGAACACAAGAAAGCGAAACTTAGCGAAACTAAATAGTGGCGGGTGCGGGTTCGGCCTCGCTCTCGGGATCGGTCGCGTCGGGCTCGATCGCGAGCAGCAGCGAGGCGGTGAGCGCGAGCACGATCCCCAGCGTCTTGAGCGGCCCCGGCACGACATGGAGCACCGCGAGCGAGATCAGCGCGGTGGCGAGCGGTGCCCCCGCATTGGCGAGCGGCGCGACGATGATCGCCTTGCCGTAGCGAAAGGCGAACACCAGCGTCAGCGCACCGATCGCGTTGAGCAGCTGGATCGCCGCGGCCAGCCCCGGCCCGTCGAGCCCCCAGTTGATCGCGCGGCTGGTGTCGGTCATCGCCCAGGCCACGGGGGCGAGCGCGAGCCCCGACAAGGTCATGTAGACGAAGATGCTCTCCGCCGAAGTGACGTGGTTGGCCGCCTTCATGAAATAGGCCTGCACGCCCCAGCACAGCATCACCGCTACCGCGGGCAGCAGCCACGCCGCCGAGGCCCCCGCCCCGCCCGCGCCGGGCGCGAAGTCGAAGGTGGGCAGCGCGAGGAGCGCGAGCACGATGCCGAGCGCGCCCAGCCTGCCGGTGCGCTCGCCCATCAGCAGGAACGACAGCGCGATCGTCACCACCGGCGACAGCGAGATGATCGGGAAGATCAGATAGGCCGGTCCGCGCGCCACCGCATAGAACAGCAGCATCTGCCCGCCCGCGCCGAGCAGCCCCACCGCCAGCCCGTAGCCGATCGCGCGCGGCGAGCGGTCGAGCTGCCAGCCCGCCTGTTTCAGCACCACCAGCGCCGGCGGCACCATCGTCAGCGCCCAGACGACATAGACCAATGTCTCGGGGAAGCCGCGCTGCGGCGACAGGCCCGAGAAGGCGCCCCACACGCCCCATAGCACCACGGTGACGAGCGCGTTGACGAGCCAGCCGCGTCCCGCCGGCGCCCCCGTGCTGATACCGCCGCTCATGCCGCGCCCCGCGCGACCGGGGTGGCGCGCACCAGCAGCGCGCGCTCGAACGTCGCCGTCAGCGTCGGCCGGGTGCGCGAGGCGGTGCCGAGCGAGCGGCCGGTGAAGCCGTCCACCAGCGCGTAGCTCCCCTCGCCCAGCCCGCGCAATGCGATCGGGCCGGACCAGCTATCGGCGTAGAAGGCGTAGTGAAGCACATTGTCCTTGGCGATCGCGTGCGCCTCGGGCTTGTCGAAGCCGATGTCGTACAGCCCGCCGAGATACTGCCCCTTGGGCAGCATGTGCTCGCGGTACAGCGCCACCCACTTGCCCCACAGCGCCTCCTTGGCGGGGGTGAGGACGAACCCGCCCGGCGGCAGCTTCTCCATCGGCTTGGGCGTGTCGCGCGGCCAGGTGAACTTGGTCGAGGGGATCGCGCCGATGCCGTAAGCGGAGGCGAAGTCGTCACCGCCGTCGCTCAGCTCGACATGGTCGCCCGAATAGGGCGCGGACGGGCCCATCAGCGCCTTGAACGTCTTGCCCTTCAGCCGGATCTGCCAGGACGACAGCGGGTCGGAGGCGGGCGTGTTGTTGGTGGCGGGCAGGTTGTGGAAGGCGAAGCTGTCGCCGCACGGGCACAGCTCGACCACGGCCTGCGGGTTGGCGGCGACCGCTTCGTCGTGGATCGCCTTCCAGAAATCCTGCAGCTTCTCGCTCGATTCCTCAGGGCGCGCGTGGCGGTGGGCGGGATTGTAGCAGGGCGCGACACCGTTGAGATGCTGGCCGTCGAGCTTGAGCCCGTCATAACCCCAGTCGGTGACGATCCGGCGCACCAGCGCGCGGAAATAGTCGACCGTCGGCTGATATGCCGGGCAGAGCGTGAAGGCGTTCCAGAAGCTGACGTTCTGCGCCGAGCCGTCGCGGTCGAGCAGCAGCATGTCGGGATGGTCGCGCAGCAGGTCGGTGCCGGGATCGACCGCGAGCGGCGCCAGCCACAGCCGCGGGCGCATGCCGTCCGCCTTGATGCGATCGGTGAAGGCGCGCATGTCGGCGTCGCCGCGCGGGAATTTGGCGGGGTTGAGCTTCCAGTCGCCCTCCGCGGTCTGCCAGCCGTCGTCGAGCACGGCCCATTCGAAGCCGAGCGCCTTGGCCTTGGGCAAGGTGCCGTAGACCTGGTCGAGCGTGAAGTCGCGCTCATAGCCCCAGGCGCACCAGATCGGCCCGTAGCTCGACTCGGGGATCGCGGGCGCCGCGACGCCGCGCTCGGCCATCAGCCGGCGATAGGCGTCGAGCGGGCGGAAATGATCGCCGGTGTGCGCCATCAGGAAAGCGGTCGGCAGCGTCAGCGTCGCGCCGGGCGCGAGCAGCGCGGGCTGGTCGCCGCTCAGCCCGATCCGGGTGGCGCCGGGCTGCGCCGCGACCGGCAGCGCGACCTGGCGCGGGCTGGTCTCGAGGTGGCCCACCGCCAGCCCGACGTCGCGCCGCCACACCACCGCCACGGGCGTCCCGCCGCCATAGTCCGAGGCGTTCATCCCCATGAAGTTGCGCTGCTCGAACCCGGGCGCGACCTTCTGCACCCAGTCGCGCCGGTCGGGATAGGAGGCACCCGCGAAGGTCCAGACGCCGTCGGCGTGCGCGGTGAGATCGTGCGTGGCGACGCGCCAGCCGGCGATCGCCAGCGGCATTGCGCCGGTGTTGCGATAGCTCACCTCATAGAGTGCGAGGCCGGGGAAGGCGTCGAGGAAGGTCACCGCCACCATCTGCTCGACCCGCCCGCCCGCAGTGGCGCGCAGCACGTGGCGCCGCCCCCTGCCGTGCGGCCCGGCGGCGGACTCCTCGCGATGGTCGAGCAGCAGGAAGCTGCCGAGCGGCGCCGCGCCCGCCAGGAACAATGCCTCGGGCTGCGCACGCGGCGTGATCACCTGGCCGCGATGCGCGACCGTGGCGCGCATCGCGCGGTCATAGTCGATCGTCAGCGTGCCGTCGCTCAGCCGCACGCCCGCGGGCGCGGCCGCCCACACCGCGCCGCCGAGCTCGGGGAGCGCCACCGCCGCGCCGCCGACGAGCAGGCGGGCGAGCATCGATCGGCGCGTGGCGGTGAACGGCATCGCTGACTCTCTCCTGTGCGGCTCGCAGGCCAGTGAGAAAGAGCTTGCACCAACGCGGACGGGCGCGCAAACGAAAACCGCAACATCAACGCGCGTTTTCTTTCGTTACGCGCGAGTGGGAGAGAGACGATGAGCCTGATCGCGGCCCTGCTGATGGCGAGCGCGGCGACGCCCTCGGCGCATTACACCGAGGCCGATTTCGCGCGCGTCGCCAAGTTCGACTCGCACTTCCACGCCAACGTCGAGGACCCGCGCTTCCTCGCTTTGGCCAAGCGCGATCGCTTCGAGGTGCTGTCGATCAACGTCGACTATCCCGACTTTCCCCCGCTCGCGCGCCAGGCCGCGATCGCGCGCACGATGCGCGCCGCCGACCCGGCGCACTTCCGCTACGCCACCACCTTCTCGATGGCGGGCTTCGGCACACCGGGCTGGACCGAGCGCACGATCGCGCAGCTCGACCAGGCCTTCGCGCGCGGCGCGATCGCGGTGAAGGTGTGGAAGAACATCGGGATGGTCGCCAAGGACGCGAGCGGCAAGCGCGTCTTCCTCGACGACCCGCGGCTCGACGGCGTGATGACGCATCTCGAGCAGCGCGGCATCCCGCTGATCGCGCACCAGGCCGAGCCCAAGAACTGCTGGCTCCCGCTCGACCAGATGACCACCGACAACGACCGCGAATATTTCAAGGCGCACCCGGAATATTACATGTACCTCCACCCCGAGGAGCCGAGCTACGAGGCGTTGATGGCGGCGCGCGATCGCTTCGTCGCGCGGCACCCGAAGCTGGCGTTCGACGGCGCGCACATGGCCAGCCTCGAGTGGAGCGTCGACGAGCTGGCGCGCTTCTTCGACCGTTACCCCAATACCGTGGTCGACCTTGCCGCGCGCCTGTCCAACCTGCAGGTCCAGTCGAACGCCGATCTCGCGAAGGTGCGCGCCTTCTTCATCAAGTACCAGGACCGCATCCTCTACGGCACAGACCTCACCGACAGCCCGCCCGACCCCGCGGCGCGCGCGCAGAACCCCCCTGCGACCAGCGACTTCCCCAAGGAGGCCGACCGCGTCTGGCGCGCCGACTGGCGCTATCTCGCGACGCCGCTGCCGCAGCGCGTCGACGCCATCGGCGCCGACGCCAAGGGGCTCAACCTGCCGCGCGCGGTGATCGACAAGATCTACTGGGGCAACGCGCGGCGGTTCTTCCACCTGGCGGGGTGAGGTGTTGGGGCGGAGGCACGTGCTTCAGCCTCCCCCACACGCTTAGCCCGTCATCCCGGACCTGTTCCGGGATCCAGGCCACCGCGAGAGCAACGCAGGTGGAACAAGCGGCACCGTGGATCCCGGAACAAGTCCGGGATGACGGAGGGAAGGGAAAGGGAGCGGCTCGCTTCAAACCCTCACGCTCCTGCGCACGCAGGAGCCCAGAGTCTCGGGCGACGACCCGTGTGGCCCCGTGTTCCTGCGTGCGCAGGAACACGGGCGCGCTCACCACCGCCGTCTCCGCATCCGCGGAGACGGCCCCCATCACGCCACGTGCAGGCGGAACCCCAGCCGCTCGGCCGCGGCCTGCAATCCCTCGGACGCGCTGGCGTCGGTGACGAGGTCGTCGATCTCGGCGACGTTGAGGATGCGGTGCAGACACACGCGGCCGAACTTGGACTGGTCGGTCACCGCGATCACCTGTTGCGCGGCGCGCACCATCTTGCGGTTGAGCATCGCCTCGGGCTCGTAGTGCGTTGTGATGCCGCGCTCGAGATCGAAACCGTCGACGCCGAGGAACAGCTTGTCGACGTGCAGGTCGTCGAGCGCGGCCTCGGTCTGCGCGCCGTAGAAGGCGCGGTTGCGCCGGCGCAGCGCGCCGCCCAGCATCACCACGCGGATCCGCTCCTTGCGCGCCAGCGCGCAGAGGATGTCGAGGTCGTTGGTGAGGACGGTAATCTCCTCGTCGTCGGGCAGATGGTGCGCGATCTGGAGCGTCGTCGTGCCCGAATCGAGCACCACCGACTCGCCCGGCCGCACCATCGCCGCCGCCAGCGCGCCGATCCGCGCCTTCTCGTCGACGTGCGCCGCGCGTTTCGCTTCCACCGCCGGCTCGGCGATCACGTTCACCGCGTCCGCCACGATCGCACCGCCATAGGAACGCTCGGCCACGCCGCGTTTGGCGAGGAAGTGCAGGTCCTTGCGGATCGTCTGCATCGACACGCCGAAGCGCTCTGCGAGCGGTGCGACCTGCACGCTGCCGCGCTCGCGCACCATCGCGCTGATCTGCTGCCGTCTGCCGCTCGTGTCCCGTACCGTGGACATCGCATCCTCCCGTTCGCGCACCGGCTTACCAGCCGTGACCGACGGCTACAATGCTCCCACTAGGTTTCGTTTCTTTTCTATTTGACAGTATTGCTACGCTCACGATAGCAAGTCGCAACGTTTCGCACCGGGTGCGGGGAAGAGGGAGAGTGGCGATGACGCAGCTGCAGCACGGGCGCGGCAAGATCCTGGCCGGCGCGAGCCTGGCCGCCCTGCTCGTCGCCGGCCAGGCCGCGGCGCAGGACGCCACTGCCCCCGTCGACGGCACGCAGCAGTCCTCGACCGCCTCGCCCGACCCGCAGGCGGTGCTGTCCGACCCCTCGCAGCAGCCCGGTGAGACCGGGCAGCCCGACGGCCCCGTTACCACCGGCGGCGACATCGTCGTGCGCGGCGTCCGCGGCAGCCTGCTCCGCTCGATCCAGGCCAAGCGCAACGCCGACACGATCGTCGACGCCATCTCCTCCGAGGAGCTCGGCAAGTTTCCCAACCGCAACGTCGCCGAGGCACTCGCCAACATCCCGGGCGTGACGGTGGGGCGCGACGGCCGCGGCGAAGGCCGCGACATCACCGTGCGCGGGCTCGGCTCCAACTTCGCGATCACCACGCTCAACGGCCGCATCCTGCCGACCGACGGCACCGACCGCTCGTTCCAGTTCGACGTGCTGCCGTCCGAGATCATCTCGGGCGCCGAGGTGAAGAAAGCGGTGCGCGCGTCCGAGCTCGAAGGCAGCATCGGCGGCAACGTCGACCTGCGCACCGCGCGACCGCTCGACCGACCCGGCTTCCACGCCTCCGCCGCGCTGGAGGGCCAGTATAACGACCTTGTCGACAAGGGCGGCTACAAGGCCAGCGGCGTCGTCAGCACCACCTTCGCCGACGACACGATGGGGTTGCTGGTCGGCGCCAGCTACAACAAGTATAAGTTCCGTACCGACAATCTCGGCGAATATTCGATCACCGACGGGACCGAGGCGGGCTATGGCATCGACTTCAACCGCGACGGGAAGGTCGATCCGAACGCCGCCGGGCCGGCCTATATCTGGCCGGATTACTACAGCGTCGGCTATGTCACCGGCGAGCGCGAGCGGATCGGCGCGGCGGGCGCGTTCCAGTGGAAGCCGTCGAGCCGCGTCGAGCTGACCATCGACGGCGTCTACAGCCATTTCGACGTCACCCAGCACAATTACCGCTCGTCCAACTACCTCAACCCGCTCGGTGACGACGGCTCGCCGCGCTGGGACACGGCGTCCATCTCGGTCGACCGCAACAACGTGGTCACCGGCTTCGCCATCAACGACCTCGTCTCCGAGGTGCTGACCACCGACGAGCCGCGGCAGAGCCAGACCTATCAGATCGGCGGCCGGATCGACTGGCGTCCGGTCGACCAGCTCAAGCTCGCCTTCGACGGCTATTACGGCAAGGCCACCAACAATACCGGCGGTCGCAACCGCTTCGTTGTCGCGGGCGTCCCCGGCGCCGCCGCGACCTTCGCGACGCGCGACAACGGCCTGCCCGATCTCGCGATCACGCTACCCGGCGGTCGGACGATCGATCAGGCCACCAACGACGACTATCGCGCGCACTATATCGGCATCCAGGGCCAGGACGTCTCGGACGAGATCAAGAGCGCCAAGGTCGACGGCGAGTATCGCATCAACAACGGCGCATTCAAGGCGATCAGCTTCGGCGCCGCCTGGACCGACCGCCGCAAGAACGTCACCACCGTCGACAACCAGTACACGACGTCATGCAACTATTGCGGCTATCCCTTCACCTTCGGGCAGATCGGCGCCGACGTGGTGCGCCCCGGGCAGGCCAACATTCTCGACAAGCTGCCGGGCAACTTCCCGCGCAACTTCCCGACCTTCGACATCG
The DNA here is from genome assembly GCF_019429485.1 of Sphingomonas citri. GTDB lineage: Bacteria > Pseudomonadota > Alphaproteobacteria > Sphingomonadales > Sphingomonadaceae > Sphingomonas > Sphingomonas citri. The sequence continues at coordinate 1,253,972 of NZ_JAHXZN010000001.1, forward strand.
ACACCTATCTCGCCGCGCTGCCCAGGGCCGACAACAACCCGGCGGTGCTCAACCCCAACAGCTGCCTCGATGCGAGCGGCGCGACGATCGAGGGATGCGCGCTGTCGCCCTATCCCGCGGGCTACTCGACCCAGATCATCCAGGACGACCTGCCCGCCTCCTACCGCATCCGCGAGCGCACCTGGGCGGGCTACGTCCAGTTCAACCTCGCCGGCGAGCGCTGGCGCGCCGACATCGGCGGGCGACTGGTCGCCACCAAGGTGTCGTCGGTGGGCTATGGCGCCTCGATCGCGACGATCATCCCGCGCGCCGGCACGCAGGACAATGCGGTCGCCTTCAACGAGGTCGAGCCGATCACGGGCGGCGGCGACTATCTGCGGCTGCTGCCCGCGGCGAACTTCGCCTATGATCTCGCGGACGGGCTGCGCGTGCGACTCGCGGCGTCGCAGGCGATCTCGCGCCCGACCTTCGCCGAGCTGTCCCCGGCCAAGGACGCCACCTCGGCGCAGTCGGGCACCTATATCATCTACGACGCGGGCAACCCGAACCTAAAGCCGACCGAGGCCAACCAGCTCGACCTGTCGCTCGAATATTACCCGTCCAATCGCCTCGCGCTGACCGCCGCGGCCTTCTACAAGCATATCACCAACTTCGTCTCGACCGTGCCGGTCGATGTGGTGGTCACGCCGACCGCGCAGCCTGCCAACCAGCAACAGAATTTCGACTTCGTCGAGTATCAGGTGCGCAACGGCGACAGCGCCGACGTCTACGGCGTCGAGGTCGGCGGGCAGTATTTCCTCGACAACGGCTTCGGCGTGCAGGCGAACCTCACCTACAATCGCTCGCGCGCGACATCCGGCGACGTCACCACCGACCTGCCCGGCGCGATCCCCTTCTCGGCCAACGGCAAATTGTTCTATGAGAACCACGGGATCGGCGCACAGGTGTCGTACAGCTTCCAGTCGCGCTTCACCTACGCGCAGTCGGGCAACCTCGCCTATCTGCCGGTGAAGGAGGATCCGTACCACGAGGTCTCGGCGACCCTGTCCTATGACCTGAGCAGCCACCTCACTGTCTACGCGCAGGGCTCGAACCTGCTCGGCCAAGCGGTGAAGCGCTTCAACGACCTACGCAACGTGCCCAACTTCTACGAATATTCGGGTCGGGCCTTCTTCTTCGGAGTGCGCGGCCGGTTGTAATCGCGTGACACGACAGGCGGGCGCGCATCGGGACGGATATCGGTCGGCCGCATCGGCTTGCCTGGTCGGTCGGGCTCGCCGCGCCCGTGCACGCGCCAGGAGACATCGCCCCGGCCGAGCGATAAGGGCGCCGGATGAGCCGGCTGTTGCTGTTCAACAAACCCTTCGGGGTCCTGTCCCAGTTCACCGACCGCGGATCGCCGACGGCTCGGTCGACGCTCTCGGACTTCATCGACGCGAAGGGGGTCTATCCCGCCGGGCGGCTCGATCGCGACAGTGAGGGCCTGCTGCTGCTATGCGACGACGGCCGGCTACAGGCGCGCATCGCCGATCCACGCTTCAAGATGCCCAAGACCTATCTCGTCCAGGTCGAAGGCGATCCGCGGGAGCCGGACCTGGCGCGCCTGCGGCAGGGCGTCAGGCTCAAGGATGGCATGACCCTTCCCGCCGAGGTCGATCGCATCGATGCGCCGGAGCTGTGGCCGCGCGATCCGCCGATCCGCCGGCGCGCGACCATCCCCGACAGCTGGCTGAGGCTCACCATCCGTGAAGGGCGTAACCGGCAGGTACGCCGCATGACCGCGGCGGTCGGGTTGCCCACGCTGAGGCTGGTCCGCTGGTCGATCGGCGACTGGTCGCTCGCCGGGATCGCGCCGGGTGAGTTCGAGGTGTTCTCGGGACCGAGCGCGCTCGCCAACGGCCGGACCGAGTCATGACGGTGCGCGCCAGGAGAACGGAGGCCCATACAAGGGCAGGTCAGCGGGGCTCAGATAGAAGATGAACTATCGCCACTCCTTCCATGCCGGCAACAGCGCCGATGTCGTCAAGCACAGCCTGCTGATCGAGCTCGTTCGGGCCTTGCAGCAGAAAGACGGTGCGCTGACCCTGATCGACACGCACGCCGGCTGCGCGCTCTACGACCTCGGCGGCGAACAGGCCCAGCGAACGGGCGAGGCCGCAGGTGGCGTGCTGCGGGCCTTCGCCGACGCGAACCCTTTGTTGGACAGCTACCGCGCCGCCGTACAGGCAGTGAACGTCGGAGCGGAGCCGCGTCTCTATCCCGGCTCACCGCAGGTCCTGGCGCAGTTGCTGCGCCCGCAGGACGTGTTGATCGTCAACGAGAAGCATCCCGAGGACGCGCGAGCCCTGCGCGCCGCGATGCGCGGCACGCCCGCTGCCGTGCATGAGCGCGACGCCTATGAGCTGTGGCTGGCACTGCTGCCGACCCGCACCGGTCGCGGGGTGGTGGTGGTCGATCCACCGTATGAGCAGACCGACGAACGCGCCCGCATCACCGCCACTTTGGCCGCGGCGCACCGCAAGTGGGCGCATGGCGTGACGGTGATCTGGTATCCCTTGAAAGATCGCGTGACGCATCAGCGATGGAAGGACGCGCTGCGGCGGCTCGACATCGCGAAGTTCCTGTCGATCGAGCATTGGTTGTACGATGCCGATGCGCCCGGCATCTACAACGGCGCCGGCCTGTTCATCATCAATCCACCCTATGCCTTCACGCAGGCGTTGGCGCCTTTGCTGGACGCTCTTCGCGCCGCACTGGCGCCAGAAGGGCATCGGGGCGAGCTCACGGCGGATTGGTTGAAGGAGTGAGTCGCGCTCAGCGATCGGCCCGCATGCTAGCGGGTCGTTGGCCATGCTGATCACCCCAGCGATCGACTGACGCGAGCGCGGCTCGACCCGCTCGCCGCTCACGCAGCGACGGCACGCGGAACGGCGATGCTGCCGGTGGTCGGCGGCATCCCCGCAGGGTGTCACAGACGCTGGCGCAGCGTCTGCGGCCTGTCGCGTGCCAGGGTCACGATCAGTTCGCCCAGCAACCCGTTCGCCCAGGCGAACCACGGCCGGGTGAAGCGTGCGGGATCGTCCTTGTGGAAGGTCTCATGGACGAAGCCAGTGTCGGCATCGGTGTCGCGGATCGACCTGAGGCACGCGCGGATCAGCGCGTCGTCGCGGCTCGAGGCAGCGCGCACCAGCGTCGCCATCGGCCAGATCAGGTCGAAGCCGGCGTGCGGCCCGCCCAGCCCCGCCCCGGCGCGACCGCGGACGAACCAGGGATTACGCTCGCTCCACGCCGCCGCCTCGGTGCGGCGCCAGAGCGGATCGTCGAGCGATGCACAGCCGAGGAACGCCAGGCCGGAGAGCGAGAGCTCGCAGCAATCGTCCATGAACAGCGCGTTGCCGAAGCCGTCGACCTCGAACGCCCAGACCTCGCTCCCGTCCGCCAGCCGCATGCGGCCGTGCGCGGCGAGCGCGGCCTCGATCTCCGCCGCCAGTGCGGCAGCGTCGGTGGCGAGCGCGGTGTCGCCGCGCGCCTCGGTTGCGACCGCGGCGAGTTCACGCAGCGTTCGCGCGGCAAAGATGTTGGCGGGGATGAGGAACGGCAGGATCGTCGCGTCGTCGGACGGGCGGAAGCTCGAGTGGATCAGGCCGACCTTGCGCGTCGGATTGCCGACGCTCCACAATTGCGTCTCGGTCGGCTGCACGCTGCTGCGCTGGAAGCGGTACGGGCCGAGATCGTCGCGGCGCTGCTGTTCGCGGAAGGTGCGGACGATCGCGCGCGCCGACTCCGCCCATTCCGCGGTGAAGGCCGCGCGATCCCTGGTCGCGCGCCAGTAGCTCGACGCGAGCCGGAGGACGTAGCAGAGCGAGTCCACCTCCCACTTCCGCTCCGCCACACCGGGCTTCATCTCCGTCTGGTCGTGCTGCGACGAGTCGAGGTCGGTGCGCCCGCCCGGATCCTGCAGGAAGGCGTTGGCATAGGGATCGATCAGCACGCAGCGCGCCTGCCGCGCGATCAGCCCGCGGAACAGCCTCGTCAGCGCCGGGTCGCCCGCGGCGAGGTGAAGATAGGGGCGCAACTGTGCCGAGGAATCGCGCAGCCACAGGCACGGGATGTCGCCGGTGATGACGAAGGCGTCGTCGTCGGTGACCGACAACACCGTCGTGTCGAGCGTGTTCGGGTAGCAATTCTCGAACATCCACGCGAGCTTCGGGTCGGCGATCCGCCGCTTCAAGCGCACGATCTCGCGCTCCACCGCGGCGCTGTGGAAGCGGCGCTCGGATAGCGGCGGACGCTTCGACGGTCGTGCCGCCGTGGCGGCCCGGGCCGGCCGGGCGGCGGCGAACGCGACCGGTGCGGCCAGCACAGTGCGTCGGTCGAGGCCGAGCGTCGCACCCGTTCCGGCGCCGTGTCGACCGTCCATGCTCAACCTCCTCGTCTGCCGGCTGGCGCTACATCGGCGCCCGCCTCTCATCCGCCTGGCTAGCATAGTCGCGGCATAATCTTCCACCTACTTTCTTTTTGATTGCTGTGCCTCCATCCCCGTGTCACATCGCGCTCGATCACCGGCCGCACCGGGGCAGACCAGGAGAGAGACATGCACCCGACGCGACGCGCCGTCATGGGCGCCGCCGCCGCGCTGACGATCGGCGCCCCCGCCGCTGGCGCCGCCCCGGCCGGCTTCGTCAGCCAGCGCCCACCGGTGGCGAAACGCCGCTTCGTCAGCGCCGCGGTGGAGCGCGAGCTCGGCCGCCTCAAGGCCCGCATCGCCGACCCCGAACTCGCGTGGATGTTCGAGAATTGCTATCCCAACACGCTCGACACCACCGTCTTCACCGGCACGATCGACGGCAAGCCCGACACGTTCGTGATCACCGGCGACATCGACGCGATGTGGCTGCGCGACAGCGCGGTGCAGGTCGAACCCTATCTACCTCTCGCCCGGGACGACCGGCCCCTGCGCGAGATGCTGCACGGGCTGATCCAGCGCCAGGCGCGCTGCATCCTGATCGACCCTTATGCCAACGCCTTCGTCCGCGACCCCGGCGCGCGCTCCAACCTCGACTCGGCGACGCTCGACGACACCGAGATGCGGCCGGGCGTGGCGCAGCGCAAATGGGAGATCGACTCGCTGTGCTACCCGATGCGGCTGGCGCACGATTACTGGGCGATCACGCGCGACCGCGCGCCCTTCGACGACCTGTGGCGCCGCTCGGCCGCGCTGATCGTCGAGACGCTGCGCGTGCAGCAGCGCAAGGAGGCGCCGGGGCCATACCGCTACCAGCGGCTGACCAAGATCCCGACCGACAGTCTGATGCTCGACGGCCATGGCCCGCCCTCGAACAAGGTCGGCCTGATCCACTCGGCCTTTCGCCCCTCGGACGACGCCTGCGTCTACCCCTTCCTCGTCCCCGCCAATCTGTTCGCGGTGTCGAGCCTGCGTCAGGTCGCGCGCGTCCACCGCGAGGCGCGCGGCGACGCCGCTGCGGCGCGCGAAGCGGAGGCACTGGCGAACGAGGTCGAGGCGGCGGTGCGCGCGCACGCGATCGTGCCCGACGGGCGCGGCGGGCAGGTCTGGGCCTATGAGGTGGACGGCTTCGGCAACTGGCTGTTCGCCGACGACGCCGGGATCCCGAGCCTGTACGGCCTGCCGCTGATCGAGGCGGCGTCGGTCGACGACCCGCTCTACCAGCGCACCGCCGCGCTGGCGTGGAGCCCGCGCAACCCCTTCTTCGTTCAGGGCAGCGCCGCGAGCGGCATCGGCAGTCCGCACATGGGGCTCGACAAGGTGTGGCCGATGGCGCTCATCGCGCGCGCGATGGTGACGCGTGACGAGGGGGTGGTGCGCGACTGCCTGCGCACGCTCAAGGCGACGCACGCGGGCACCGGCTTCATGCACGAGTCGTTCCACAAGGACGATCCGGCGCGCTTCACCCGCGCCTGGTTCGCCTGGGTCAACGGCATGTTCGGGCAGATGATCGGCGCGGTCGCCGCGCGCTACCCGCGGCTGCTCGCCGAGCGCCTCTGAGGCGCACGCGGCTTAGTCGGCGGGCGACAGGAAGACGAGGTCGTTGAAGGGCAGGATCGCGGCGCCGATCGCGGGCGCGTCGGCGGCGAGCTGCGCGGTCAGCACGGGTGCGGCGGGCACCACCGGATCGTCCACTGCGTCGCGGTGCCGCTCGATCGCGGCGGTGAGTTCGTCGATAAGCGACACCGGCAGCCGCCCGCCGATCACGATGGCGCCGGGATCGATCAGGCAACTGATCGTCGCGATCGGCCCCGCCAGCGCGGCGGCGGCGCGCTCGATCCAGCCGCGGATCACCGCGGCCGCGGCGGCGTCGGCGCTCGCCAGCTCGGCGGGCGCGATCGGCGCGACGCCGTGCGCGGTGAGATCGGCCTTGAGCGCCGAGAGCGAGACGATCGACTGGAGCGGCGCGCCGGCGCGATCGGTCAGGAAGCCGATCCGCCCGGCGCGGCCGGTCGCGCCATGGTGATAGTTGCCGGCGACGACCAGCCCGCCGCCCAGACCGGCGGAGAGCAGGACGTAGAAGAAACTGCGGTGCGCCAGCCCGCTGCCGAAGCGCGCCTCACCGATGGCCGCCGCGGCCGCGTCATTCTCGGTGATCACCGGCCACGCGCCGAGCGGCGCGAGCAAAGCGGGCAGGTCGATGCTGTCCCACTCGGCATAGGCGCGCGGCAGGCCGGGCAGGTCGACGTGCCCCAGCCCGCCCGGCAGCGCGACGCCCATGCCGAGCACGCGGTCGCGCTCGACCAGGCCCCCGTCGAGTAACGTGGCGAGGGCGTCGCCGATGAAGGCAGTGACCGCGCGCGGCGCGGCGAAGTCGATCTCCTGCGTGTAGCGCGCGCGCACCGCGCCGGTGAGATCGAGCGCCACCAACGTGATATGGTCACGGTCGATGTTGACGCCGTAGCTGAAGCAGCCGTCGGGGTTCACCGCGAAGCGGATCGCGGGCATGCCGCGCACGCCGGTGCGCCGGCCCTTCTCGAACACGAAGCCGCGGTCGGTCAGCCGCTGGGTGATGTTCGCGATCGCCGCGGGCGACAGGCCGGTCTGCTCCGCGAGCTGGAGTCGCGTCGACTCACCGGCGCGCAGGATTGCCTCGAGTACGAGCCGCTCGTTGCGCTCGCCCGCGCGCGCCGGGTTGGTGCCGTGCAGCGTCCGCTGGCCCGTCCCGCTCGCTCCCGTCGCATGTGGTGGCAGGGGCAAAAAGGGTCTCCGAAGCGGTTGCCGAGAAGCGGCCTTTCACAGGTAAACGCCGCGAGCCTCAGGTACAACTGCTGCTCTGCATCAAACTTACACCTACTTTCTTTTTTAAATTGACGCGCTCGCCGGATCGCGGGAAAGGACGGCGACTGCCCCGATCGCGGCGCGCCTCCCAAGGGCGTGACACAGAGCGCGACCCGGTGAGGCAGGAGGGAGAGGGTGGCGCGATCGCATCGCGTCGCCTCCGGTCGGGAGGAGCGTGCCATGGGCAGTGCAGCACCGCGCGCGCGCCTGTTGTTCACCGCCTTCGCGGTGTCGCTCTCCGGCCTGCTCTTCGGCTTCGACACCGCGGTGATCGCGGGCGTGACCGGCGCGTTGCGCGCACAGTTCGGCCTGTCGCCCGCCGCCCTGGGCGTGACGGTCTCGTCCGCGCTGCTTGGGACCATGGTCGGCGCCGCGGTAGCGGGCGTGTACGGCGACCGCCGCGGCGCACGTGCCGGCCTGCGGCTCGCCGCCGCGCTCTACCTCGTCTCTGGCCTCGGCTGCGCGCTGGCGTGGGACTGGGGCGCGCTGATCTTGTTCCGCGTCATGGCCGGCGTCGCGATCGGCGCCTCCTCGGTGCTCGCGCCGGTCTATCTCGCCGAAGTGGCGCCGCCCGCGCGCCGCGGGGCGATCGTCGGCAGCTTCCAGATCAGCATCGTCACCGGCATCCTGCTCGCCTACGCCAGCAATGCTGCGGTCGGCGCGCTGCTGGCGGACGCGGCGGCGGCGTGGCGGTGGAAGCTCGGGCTGACCGCGTTGCCCGCCGCGCTGTTCCAGCTGCTGCTCGTCGCGGTGCCCGACAGCCCACGCTGGCTGATGCTGCGCGGCCGGCGCGACGAGGCCGCGGCGGCGGCGCTGCTGCTCCACGGCGATCCCGCGGTCGACGTGCCCCCTGCCCCGCCGGCGCGCGCGGCATCGCTGGCGTCGCTGTGGCGCGAGGCGCCGCGGCCGATGATGCTGGCGATCGTGCTGGGCGCGCTCAACCAGCTCACCGGCATCAACGCCATCCTCTACTATCTCAACGACATCTTCGCCGCGGCCGGGTTCCGCCAGATCTCCGCCGACCTGCAGTCGATCGCGGTAGGCGCGGCCAATCTCGTCTTCACGCTCGTCGGCATGGCGCTGATCGACCGGCTCGGCCGCCGCCCGCTCCTCCTCGCCGGCGGCGCGGCGATGGCGGTGCTGCTGCTCGCCGCGACCGCGGTCATGCTCGGCCTCCTGCCGCGCGCGCTGATGCTGGCGGTGCTGGTCGGCTTCATCGCCGCCTTCGCCACCTCGCAGGGCGCGGTGATCTGGGTCTATCTCAGCGAGATCTTCCCCGCGCACGCGCGCGCCGCGGGCCAGGCGCTGGGCGCGGGCACGATCTGGCTGTTCGACGCGTTGGTCGCGGCGATCTTCCCCGTCGCCGCCGCCGCCTCGCCCGCCGCGCCGTTCCTGTTCTTCGCCGCGTGCATGGCGGCGCAGTGCGTGCTGGTGTTCCGCTGGTTCCCCGAGACGCGCGCAGCGTCGCTCGAGCAGATCGAGCGGCAGATGCGCGGCGCGCCGGAGCCGGCGCGATGACCGCCTATCTCGCGGTCGACGTCGGCGGCTCGCACATCGCCTGCGCGCGTGTCCGCGGCGGCACGGTGGAGGGGCGGCGAGAGCTAAAGGTGACCGCGCCGTCCTCGCTCGCGGCGGTGCTGCCGGCGCTAGAGGCGCATCTGGTGGCGCTGCGCGGCAGCGAACCCGCCGCCGGCGTGTCGATCGCTTTCCCCGGTCTGGTCGACCCCCGCTCGGGTCGCGTGGTCTCGACCCCGGCGGGCAAGTTCGAGGATGCGGTCGGCTTCGACTTCGCTGGCTGGGCGAGCGAGCGGCTCGGCCTACCACTGATGCTCGAGGTTGACGGGCGCATGGCGCTGCTCGGCGAGCATCGCTACGGCGCGCTGCGCGACGCCGACGACGCGGTGCTTCTCAGCCTCGGCACCGGGATCGGCTCGGCCGCGCTGATGCAGGGAGCGGTGGTGCGCGGGCGTAGCGGGCATGCCTCGGTGCTCGGCGGCCATCTCACCGTCGCGATCGACGGGCCCGCGTGCCTGTGCGGCAACCTGGGCTGCGCCGAGGCGCTGGCGTCGAGCTGGGCGCTGCCGCGGCTGATCGCGGCGCTGCCGCGGCGCGGCGCGCTCCACGATCTCGCCGCGCCCGACCTCAAGGCGGTGTTCGACCTCGCGCGCGACGGCGACGACGGCGCCGCGACTTTGCGCACCGCCTGCCTCGCCGCCTGGGCCACTGCCGCGCTCAACCTGGTCCATGCCTATGACGCGACGCGCGTGCTGGTCACCGGCGGGGTCGCCGCGGCGGCGGAGGTGGTGCCCTTCATCCAGGCGCATGTGCGCCGCCACGCCTGGTGCCTGGGCGAGCCGCCGCTGGTGCTGCGCGGCACGCTCGGCGCCGACGCCGCGCTGCTCGCCGCCACGCCGCTGTGGGAGAGCCATCGTGACCAACTATGACAAGCGGCCCGTCGTCCGCGTCGACGACGCGGCGGACGTCTGCCTGGTCGGGTGGGGCGCGATCCTGCCGCGGCTCGCCGCGGCGTGTGACCTCTGCGTCGAATGCTACCCCGGCGCGCCGGTCGCGGCGATCGTCGCGGTGCTGCGCGAGGCCTGGCCCGAGGCGGAGGTGGTCGACACCGCCGCGCTGTTCCGCGATCCCGCGGTGCTCGACGCCGAGATCGACGAGATGCTCGGCGACGACCCGGTGTTCGCGCGCTTCCCCGCGATCGGCATCGCCGACTTCCTGGACGAGGCCAAGGTCGCGGCGTGGCGCGCGGAGCGCGCGCCGGGTCGTCGCACGGTCGTCGTCGGTCCGGGCGCCGCCACCGTGCTGCCCGCGCGCGACCGGCTGGTCTATGTCGCGATGGCGCGCTGGGAGCTCCAGCAGCGCCAGCGCCGCGGCGAGATCGCCAGCCTTGGCGGGAGCGAACGCTCCGCGCGCGCTGCGGCGCTCTACCGCCGCGCCTTCTTCGTCGACTGGCGCGTCGGCGACGCGGTCAAATATGCGCTGCTGCCCGACGCCGACTTCGTCATGGAGGCGAACGGGCCGGTGCCGCGGATGATCGCTGGCGACACCTATCATCGTTCGCTCGACGCGGTGGCGGCGCGCCCGTTCCGCGTCGTGCCTTTCTTCGACGCCGGGCCGTGGGGCGGGCAGTGGATGCGGCACAACTTCGACCTGCCCGACGGCCCGCCCAATTACGCCTGGTGCTTCGACTGCGTGCCCGAGGAGAACAGCCTGCTGCTCGGCTTCGGCGAGGAGGCCTTCGAGCTCCCCGCGCTCGACCTCGTGCGGCTCCGCCCCGACGCGCTGCTCGGCGGCGACATCGTCGCGCGTTTCGGCGCCGAGTTCCCGATCCGCTTCGACCTGCTCGACACGATGGAGGGCGGCAACCTCTCGCTCCAGGTCCACCCGCGCGCCGACTATGCGTGCACCGCTTTCGGCCTGCCCTACACCCAGGACGAGAGCTATTACCTGCTCGACGCCGGCGCGGACGCCTGCGTCTATCTCGGGCTCACCGACGCGGCCGAGCCCGACGCCGTCACCGAGGCGCTCACCGCGGCACAGGCGGGCGGGCCCACGCCCGACGTCGACGCGCTGGTCAACCGCCTCCCCGCGCGCGCGCACGATCACTTTCTCATCCCCGCGGGCACGATCCATTGTTCCGGGCGCGACGCGATGGTGCTCGAGATCAGCGCCACGCCGTATATCTTCACCTTCAAGCTATGGGACTGGGGCCGGGTCGGGCTCGACGGTCGCCCTCGCCCGATCCACCTCGAGCATGGCCTCGCCAACATCGACTGGACCCGCCGCGAGACGGTGACGCGCACCGAGCTAGTCAACCAGGTCACGCCGGTCGCGAGCGGCAGCAACTGGCGCCGCGAGCGCACCGGGCTGCACCCGCTCGAGTTCATCGAGACCGAGCGCGCTTGGTTCGAGACGAGCGTCGAGCTCGACACCGCGGGCACGCTCAACGTCCTCAACCTCGTCGCCGGCACCGCGGCGGTGGTGGAGAGCCCGAGCGACGCCTTCGCCCCCTTCGAGGTCCATTATGCCGAGACCTTCGTGATCCCGGCGGCGCTCGGCCGCTACCGCCTGCGTTCGCTCGCGCCGCCCGGCGCGACTTGCGCGGTGATGCGCGCCTGGGTGCGACCGACTGGCCAGTGACATGACAGCAACGACAAGAACGCAGGGGAGAGTGACCATGATCCAGTTGAACCAGCTCGCGCGGACCTCCGCGCTCGCGCTCGCCGCGGCCTCGCTGTGGCCCAGCGCTGCCATGGCGCAGGACGCGCCACCCGCCGCGCCGGAAGGCCAGGCACCCGCCGAGGCCGGGCCGCCGGCCGCGGCGGACGGCGCGGTCGCCGCGGCGCCCGGCTCGGACGACATCGTCGTCACCGGGCTGCGCCGCAGCCTCCAGACCGCACAGGCGCTCAAGCGTGACTCCGACCAGATCGTCGACGCGGTGGTGGCCGAGGACATCGGCAAGCTGCCCGACAACAACGCTTCCGAGGCGCTGGCGCGGATCACCGGCGTGCAGGTCAACCGCAGCAGCGACGAGGCCGGCGGCGTGCAAGTGCGCGGCCTGCCCAACCTCACCACCACCTACAACGGCCGCGAGATGTTCACCGCCGAGCTGCGCAACGTCGCGCTGCAGGACTTCCCCGCGGGCGCGCTCGCCGGGCTGGAGGTGTACAAGACCACCAGTGCCGACCTGATCGAGGGCGGCATCGCCGGCCTGATCAACGTGCGCTCGCGCCGCCCGTTCGACTTCGACGGTTTCCAGATCGCGGGCGCGGTGCGGGGCACCTACGGCGACCAGGCACGCAAATACGATCCCAACTTCAACGTGCTGGTGACCGATCGCTGGGACACCGCGATCGGCGAGCTGGGCGCGCTGGTCAACGTGTCCTACACCCAGCTCCACTACCTGACCTCGTCGCGCTACATCAACGGCAACATCGTCAGCCCGGGCGCGAACCAGCCGGTCGACGGCCCGCGCGACTTCGTGCTGCCCGAGAGCGCCGGCGTCTATTACGACCGCGGCAAGCGCTGGCGGCCGTCGGTCAACGGCACGATCCAGTGGCGCCCCGCCCCCAACCTCGAATTCTACGTCGACGGGCTGTTTCAGGGCGCGCGCACCGACGTCGCCAATGATTTCGCGGGCTTCGACCTCGTCAACAACAACCCGGCGCTGAGCAACATCGTCCGCAACGCCGCCGAGCCCGGCACGCTCGAGAGCGTCACCGTCACGCCCGATTTCGCCAACGGCCGCGGCATCGACTTCTCGCGCAGCACGCGCGCGGGGCGCACCAACGCCTATCAGGGCGCAATCGGCGGATCGTGGAAGACCGGGCGCGCGACGCTGACGACCGACTTCGCCTATACCGACTCCAAGGCCGAATATACCGACTATAACGTCGACTTCGCACCGGCGACCGCGCAGTCCGCCAACCTCGTCTTCGACATCGGCGGGCAGGACGGTGGTGCCCAGTTCGGCCTGCCCGGCTTTGCCGCCAACGATCCCAACAGCTACATCCTGCGCGGCATCTACGACCGCCGCTCGCTGGCGACCGGCAAGGGCATCCAGTGGCGCGTCGACCTCAAGCTCGACACCGAGCTGCCCGTGATCACCCAGCTCGACGTCGGCTTCCGCCTGACCGATCGCGACGCACGGCTGCAGAGCGGCGGCCGCTACGCCACGCTGCGCCCGCTCGGCCTGCGCCTCTCCGACATCCCCGGCGGGGATACCGGCACGCCGATCGACCGCGGCTTCCGCGGCGGCCAGGCCCCCGGGCTGAGCCAGTGGTACGCGCCGACGCGGGCGGGGATCGTCGACAATATCGAGGCGCTGCGCGATCTCGCGCGGAGCGGCCTCGACCAGATCGGGACCGCCAACGCGCAGGCCGAGCGCGCGCTGTGGAACTCCGACATCCCCGCCTATGTGCAGAACGAGCGGCTCGACGCGCTGGAGAAATCCTACGCCTTCTACGGCCAGTTCCACTACGGCTTCGACGTCGGCGGCGTGCCGGTCGACGGCGTGGTCGGGGCGCGCATCGTCAACACCAAGGCACAGCTGACCGGCAACGCGCTGGTCGGCGGGGAGCTTCAGACCACCACCTCGCGGCAGAACTATGTCGACGTGCTGCCCAGCGCCTCATTCCGCGCCAAGTTCACCGACCAGCTCCAGCTCCGCCTCTCCGCCACCGAGACGCGCACGCGACCCGAGTACAACCAGCTCAACCCGGCGGTGACGATCGGCAGCCCCGGCGTGACGCCGATCACCGGCAACAGCGGCAACATCAACCTGCAACCGATCCTGTCGACCAACTATGACGCGTCGCTGGAATGGTATTTCTCCAAGACCGGCTCGCTGACCGGGGCGATCTTCCGGCGCGACGTGCAGGGCTTCATCACCAATCTCAACAGCCAGGTCGACCTCGGCTATCCCACACTGGTGACGGTCAACCGGCCGGAGAACGGCGGCAAGGGCCGGCTGCAGGGCGCCGAGGTGGCGTTCCAGACCTTCTTCGACTTCCTGCCCGGCGTGCTGAGCGGCTTCGGTACCCAGCTCAACGCCACCTATATCGACGCGTCGCAGGCGCTCCCGATCGCGCTCGGCGAGGCCGGGCAGGACAGCGACATCCCCGGCGTGTCGAAGTGGAGCTACAACGCGGTGGGCATCTACGAGAAGGGACCGGTGTCGGCGCGGCTGGCGTATAACTGGCGCTCGCGCGTGACCAACTTCTTCGCCACCGACAACGCCGGGCAGCTGATCGGCGCCGAGTTCAACCGGCCGATCGAGCGGCTCGACTTCTCGCTGTCGGTCGCCGCGATCGAGGCGGTGACGCTGACCTTCGACGTCAGCAACATCACCGGCTCGCCCTATCGCGCGCTGCGCGCGGTGCCCGGGCTGGCCAACGCGAGCTACCCGCGCGACGTGCGGTACGAGAGCCGCGTCTTCGCGCTCGGCGCGCGGTTCCGCTTCTGATGGCGGCGCTTCCGACGCGACGCGCCTTCGTCGGCGGCGCGCTCGCGCTCGCCGGCTCGCGGGGGACGGCGGGGACCGCCCCCGCGCCCGGCGCGCGCGCGCTCGCCTGGCACGCGGCGCTCGAGAAGGCGTTCGCGGTGGGCGACGGCACCGGGCTCTACCGCGAGTATCACCCGCCGCGCGCGGGGGACGAGCGTTACTCGACCGAATGGCCCTTCTCGCAGGCGCATGTGGCGCTGCTGGACCTCGCGATGATGCCGGGCGCCGCCGGTCGCCGCTTCGCGCCCGCGCTCGCCCAGGTGCGCGCGGCGCAGCAGCGCTACTGGTCGACGACCTCGACCACCGGCGTCGCGGGCCATCTCGCCAAGGTGGTGGCACCGCTCGGCCGCGGCGACGATCTCTACTACGACGACAATATGTGGGTCGGGCTCGCCGAGGTGCAGCACCACCTTTTCCGCCGCGACGCCGAGTCGCTGCGCCGCGCGCGCGCAATCTTCGCGCTGATCCGCTCGGGCTGGTCCGAGGAGAAGGGGCTGCCTTCGCCCGGCGGGGTGGTATGGACGCAGAAGAGCGACAACGGCGACCGGAACACCGTGTCGAACATGCCCGCGGCCGAGCTCGGCGTGCGGCTGTACCTGATCACGCGCGAGCGCGCCTATCTCGACGACGCGCTGCGTTACTATCGCTGGACCAACGCGACCTTGCAGCGGCGCGATGGCCTCTACGCCGACCATATCAAGCGCGACGGCACGATCGAGCCGCGCGTGTGGAGCTACAACCAGGGCGTCCCGGTCGGCGTCAACGTGCTGCTGTGGCGCGCCACCGGCGAGGGGCGCTACCTCGCCGAGGCGCGTAGGATCGCCGCCGCGAGCCGCGACCAGCTCGTCGCGGGCGGCCAGGTCGACGATCAGCCGCCGCCCTTCAACGCGATCTATTTCAAGAACCTGCTGCTGCTCGCCGACGCGACGCGCGAGCGCGGCGACCTAGATGCGATGCGCGGCTACGCCGATCGCATGTGGCGGCGCCGGCGCAATGCCGCCGGGCTCGTCCAGTTCGCCGGTCGCCGCGCCGAGCTGATCGACACCGCGGCGCTGGTGCAGGTGGAGGCAGTGTCGGCGTGGCGACCGGCCGACTGGGCGCTGCTGTACTGATGCGCGGCGCCGTCGCGCTTTTCGCGCTCGCGCTCGCCGCGGCGCCGGCGTCCGCTGCCGCGCCCCCGCCCGGCTCGACCTATGTCGCGCTCGGCAGCTCCTATGCGGCGGGTGCGCGGATCGGCGCGCCGGCGCCCGCCACGCCGGTGCGCTGCGGCCAGACCGTCAACAACTACCCGCGGCTGGTCGCGGCACGGCTGCACCTCGACCTCGTCGACGCGAGCTGCGGCGGCGCCACCACCGAGCATCTGCTCCGCGCCTGGGACGAGCTGCCCGCGCAGCTCGACCATCTCACCCCCGCGACCCGGCTGGTGACGGTGACGATCGGGGGCAATGACGTGCACCTCGTGGGCGATCTCGCCCGCGCCGAGTGCACGCCCGCGCGCGACGGTGCGCCTCCGCGCTGCGGCCCGCCGCCCGCCCCGAGCGCGGCGGAATGGACGCGACTGGAGCGCAACCTTACCGAGGTCGCGCGCGAGGTGCGCCGCCGCGCGCCGCGCGCCCGGCTCGTCTTCGTCGACTATCTCGACATGCTGCCGGTGCGGCCCTGCGCCTCCATCCCCTATGACGCGGCGAGGCTGGCGCGGGCGCGCGCGACCGTCCGCCAGCTCGCGCGCGTCACCGCGGCGGTGGCGCGGCGCGAGCGCGCGACGCTGCTGCGCGCCGGCGCGCTCTCGCGCGGCCACGATTCCTGCTCGGCCGAGCCCTATGCCGTCGGGCGCTCTGACACGGGAGCGTCGTGGCACCCGACCGCGGCGGGACATGCCGCGGTCGCGGCGGCGCTCGTCCGCCTGCTGGACAACACCGGCTGACCCGTGCGCCCGTCGGCGTCGTCGACAGGCGGTAGTGCCCGCGCGCGACCGCGGCGCGCGGTCGCCAGGACGAGCAGCGCCCCGCGTATCGCGGGCCGGGTGTCGAGCTGTCAGCGCTGCTTCTTCGTGATGGTCGCGGTGAAATCCGGATCCTTCTTCGCCACCCAGTCGACGAATTTGCGTACGTTCGGATGATCGAGCAGACCGCTCACGTCCATGCCGTGACGCTGCAGTTCGGAGTTCGTGAAGTTCGCGATCAGGGTCTGCTGGCAGATCGGATGCATCGGCACGACGTCGCGGCCGCCACGACTCTTCGGCACAGGATGATGCCACACGATCGTCTTGCCGGTCGGCCGCCCGCAGAGCCAGCACGGCACCGGCGCGGACGCGACCTCCTCCTCCTGCGGAAGATGATCGTACGGATCATGTTTGGAACGTCTGGCCATCGCTCGATCCGCCTCCACCGCGGTCGCCAGCCTGTAGCCAAGCGGTTCGGCGCTTCCAACCGAAAGCTGCCGACGCGAGGCTCGCGTCGCCGACCTCTCGCGAGACACGCATCGCCCCTCGCGAGACCCGACGGCCGCGCGGCAGTCCACCTCGACGGTCGTGCTACGCTGCCAGCCGGCGCAGCGCGACCGTGCGGCAATGGTCGAGATAGCCGCTCTCATGCTGGCCGGCGAGCGCCACGACGCTGCGCCACAGCCACGTCGGCGTGCCATTGTCGTCGGTCGTGTCGGCGAGCAGCCGCTCACCCCACATCGCGCGACTGCTCGCGTCCATCTGCCGGCTGTGCGCCACGCCGACGACGAAGGCGAGATAGCGCGCCGCCCGCACGGCCTCGTCGCGGGAGAATTGCTCCACCTCGATCTTGAGGTCCTGCGGCGCGAGCTCGCGGATGAAGAAGGAGCCGTCGATCATGGTCACCGGCAGCATGCGCGAGCCCAGGAAGGGAGACAGCGCGCAGGCGGCGCGACGCACGCGCTCGGCCGGATCGGCGGGCATCGCGGCGGCGTGGGTGGTCGGCGCGACCGACGCCACCGCTTCCTTGATGTCGACCAAGGCGTAGCGCGAGCGCCGCCGCGTGCGATCGAGCGCCACGAGCACCGCATAGCGTCGCAGCCCGAGCGAACTGCACCCCTTCATCCAATAGGCCGCGTCGACGAGCCGGACGCGGCGCCGGCGATTGCTCGGATCGAGCGAGAGTACCATGTCGCACACGTCGGAACGGGAGAAGAGCTCGTCGAGCGCCCCGCGCTCGCGGTCGGTGAGCGGCCAGAACTTGTCCCCGAGCGGCAGGCGCGGCTCGCCGCCTTCCAGGCGTTCGCGCGCGAGATGTTTCCAGCGTCGCCGCGCGGCGCGGCGGCGCACGCTCTTCACCGCATCGGGCTCCACCCCGGCCTGACCCGCGACCGGATCGACGATGCCGGCGACATAACCGGCGAGCATCGCATCAAGGATCTGCATCGTGGCCAGGCCGGGCAGGTCCGAACCGCGCGCGGCGGTGGCGAGCGACAGGCCGAGCCGGATCAGGTCGTGCGTCGGATTGCCGATGACCGCCTGATCCAGATCACGGATATGGACGTCCAGTCCCTCACCGCCGTCGGAGATCGCGCCGAGGTTGCCGAGATGGCAGTCGCCGCAGATCCACACCGGTGGCCCCTCGGGCAGGCGGACCGGTGCGGCCGCCAGCCACTCGTAGAAGCGCGCGGTGTTGCCGCGAACATAGGCGTGGGCGGATCGGGCCATCTTGGCGTCGCGGGCGGCGCTGAGCGCTCCTCGGCGTTGCGACGGGACGACGCCGTTCAATCGGGTCGCCTGATATGGGTTATCGTCATCTCCGCCGAACGGCGCGTGGCTCGCGTCGTTCCGTCGCCGTGGCTGGCCTCGGCGATCAGAGGCGCGAATGAGCTCCCTTACTGGCGCATCTCGTCGATCAGCCGCTCCGCCTCGCGCTTGGAACGGAAAACGATATCGATCCAGCGATCCTCGGTCGGCAGATAAAGGCCCCATTGCTCTTCGCCGTCCACGGAAGGGCGACGCGCGGCGAGGTAGCGGACATGTTCAGACACATTGCCCGCTTAGCTCACCGCGGCGGCGATGATAGAGGCGCTGTGGTCCCGCGCTGGGACAAGTGCCGGCACGTCGATCGGCGAGAAGCGGTCGCACGATCAGGCGAACAGCCGAGACCGATGAACCAGCGCGCCCGCGCATCGTTGAGAAGGTCAAGGCGGATCAGTGAGTTGGCGGCGGTCGCCGACGTGTATGTCGCCGATCGTGAGGGCACATGGCCGAACTGACGTTGCACGAGCTGTCACGAAAGATGGCGAAGCTCGATTTCGCGATGCTGGCCACGCGATCCGCCGCGGGCGCGCTCACCGCGCGGCCGATGAGCAACAACGGCGACGTCGAATACCGGGGCGACAGCTATTTCTTCGCCATCGACGACTCGCGCAAGATCTCCGACATCCGCGCCGACCCCGCGGTGACGCTGAGCTACACCGGCGCCGTCGGGATGCTCGGCGGCCCGCCGCTGTTCGTCGCGGTCGAGGGACGGGCCTTGCTGATCGAGGACCAGGCGCAGTTCGAGGCGCATTGGACCAAGGACCTCGACCGCTATTTCCCGGAGGGCATCGACACACCGGGCATCGTCATGATCGTCGTCCGAGCGGACCGGATCCGCTATTGGGACGGCGGCGATGAAGGCGAGATCGCCGTCTGAGCCACGGCGCAGGGGCGGAAGACGCGCCGGCCGCAGCTGTTCGAGGCGTTGCAGCGGCTTGCCGCGCCCGCCGCCCTCGCGTCTCGCCGGCCGATCGTGCTGATTTAGATTATACATGTACCCGAGACCCGCGCTGATCCGTTCGCTCGCTTGATTCCCAAGGAGCTAACATGGCCGAGTCATTCTCACGCAGCGCCGGCGCAGGTGGCGAAACGCATCAGGTCGCCGACGATGCGCATCCTGTCCTCACCACCAATCACGGGACGCCGATCGCGGACAACCAGAACCAGCTGAAGGCCGGCCCGCGCGGGCCGGTGCTGCTGGAGGACGAGATATATCGCGAGAAGATCAATCATTTCGACCACGAGCGCATCCCCGAGCGCATCGTCCACGCGCGCGGTTCTGCCGCCCACGGCTATTTCGAGTGCACGAAGAGCCTGGCCGACATCACCGTCGCCGACCTGTTCCAGAAGGAGGGCCAGCGCACCGAGGTGTTCACGCGCTTCTCCACCGTCGCCGGCGGCGCGGGGTCGGTCGATACGCCGCGCGACGTGCGGGGCTTCGCGGTGAAGTTCTACACTCGCCAGGGCAATTGGGACCTCGTCGGCAACAACATCCCCGTCTTCTTCATCCAGGACGCGATCAAGTTCCCCGACCTGATCCACGCCGCGAAGATGGAAGCCGATCGCGGCTATCCCCAGGCGGCGACCGCGCACGACACCTTCTGGGACTTCATCAGCCTGATGCCTGAATCGACCCACATGATCATGTGGGCGATGTCGGACCGAACGCTGCCGCGGACCTTCGCCAACATGGAGGGGTTCGGCGTTCACACCTTCCGTTTCATCAACAAGGAAGGGAAAAGCACCTTCGTCAAGTTCCACTGGAAGCCCAAGGCGGGTCTCGCCTCGACGATCTGGGATGAGACGGTGAAGATCGCCGGCGCCGATCCCGACTTCCAGCGCCGCAACCTGTTCGAGAGCATCGATCGCGGTGACTTCCCGACCTGGGAGCTGGGCGTGCAGCTGTTCGACGAGGAGTTCGCCGACAGCCAGCCGTACGACGTGCTCGACGCGACCAAGATCATCCCGGAAGAGGTCCTGCCCGTCACGATCGTAGGCAAGATGGTGCTCGATCGCTACCCCGACAATTTCTTCGCCGAGACCGAGCAGGCCGCGTTCGTCCCGAGCCATGTCGTCCCCGGCATCGGCTTCTCCAACGATCCACTGTTGCAGGGCAGGCTCTTCAGCTACACCGACACGCAGCTTTCGCGGCTCGGCTCGGTCAACTTCCACCAGCTGCCGATCAACGCTGCCAAGGGCCGCGCGGCGGCGGCGGGCTGCCCCTTCATGAACCAGCAGCGCGACGGCCACATGCAGATGGCGGTGCCGAAAGGCCGCGCCAACTACGAGCCCAACAGCCTGGCCCGAGCGGGCGAAGAAGCCGGCGCGCGCGAGGATCCGACCGCGGGTTACACCACCTTCCCGTCGCAGGAAGAAGGCCCGAAGCTGCGCGTCCGCCCGGAGAGCTTCGCCGACCATTACAGCCAGGCGCGCTTGTTCTTCCGCTCGATGGATCCGGCCGAGCAGGCGCATATCGCCTCGGCGCTGGTGTTCGAGCTGAGCAAGGTCAGCATCGAGCATATCCGCGTGGCGGTGATGGCCAATCTTCGCAACGTCGACGAGAGTCTCGCCAGCCGCGTCGCCGACGGACTCGCGATGGACCTGCCCCCCGCGTCGAAGACGGCCGCGCCGGTGCTCGACATGGATCCCTCACCGGCGCTCCGCATCATTCGCGGTCCGCTCGAGAAGCACACGCTGGAGGGTCGCACCGTCGGCATCCTGATCGCGGACGGCACCGACGCCGGCGAGCTCGACGCGGTGAAGACCGCGGTGAAGCAGGCCGGCGGCACGCCGATGACGATCGCGCCCAAAGTCGGGAAGGTGCCGCTCGCCGACGGCTCCGCCATCACCGCGGACGCGCAACTGTTCGGCCAGCCTTCCGTGACGGTGGACGCCTGCGCGGTGATCCTGGCCGAGGCTGCCTGTGCCAAGCTGCTCAAGGAGGGGGCGGCGGTACAATGGGTGATGGACGCGTTCGGTCACCTGAAAGCGATCGGCTACAACGCCGCTGCCAAGCCGCTGCTCGACAAGGCGGGCGTCGAGCCTGACGACGGTGTCACCGACCTGGCCGGCTTCGTCGAGGCGGCGAAGAAGCGCTACTGGGATCGGGAGCCCAGCGTCCGGACGCTGGCGTGATCGACGCCGCGGCTGGTCCTGTCCCGCGGGACCAGCCGCGGCGCCGCACCTTTCGGGCGCGCGTGTCGCCTATTCACCTCGTCGCCACGTCAGCCGGTCGGTTCCCGGGCTCGCGACAGCGGACCACGCGAGCGCGGGCCGTCATCCGTGATGTTGCAGCAGGCCTGGCGTCATCGACTCGCTGGTCATGGCGAAAACCTCCGCACCGCCCTCGCTCGACAAGGTCAGCGCCTGATCGGTTGCCTGATCCGCGAACAGACCGATGCGGCTGGCAGCAAGGATCACGGCGAGACGTGCGCCGTCATCACTCGCCCGCGCGAAGCGGACCGAGGCCATGACGCGATCGTTGACCCTGTGCTCCAGTCTGTAACTCGGCATCGATTATCCCCCCGATCGCGTCTTCTCATCTGCCGGCGCGCATCCCGCTTCACCGCTCCTCGATGGCCCGCGAGACAGTAGCGATCCGTTCCCCGCGCTGGCTCACCCGCGCTACCTGATCGAACCATCGGCGGGCGACCAGGTCGCTGCGATCCGGCGCTTGCCGCGATGCGGTCTACGAAGACCAGCTTACCTGAACCTTACGCGGCGACGGCCGTCGACTCGACATCTACCGGGGAGCGCCGTCGTTCTGACTCACTCACCCCGCTCCTTCTACCGAGAATCGTTCGGCTCGGGCATCGCGAAGCGGAAGCGCGTCTGCCCGGGGCGGGACACCAGCTCGACGTGGCCGCCATGGATGCTCGCGACCCGCGCCACGATGGCGAGGCCGAGCCCGGCACCACCTCCCGCCCCGCGCTCGCGCCGCCAGAAGCGCTGGAAGACGGCGTCCTGCTGATGCGGCGCGATCCCGGGGCCATCATCGGTGACGCTGACGTCACCCGCCGAGCTTACCTCGACCGTGACGCTCGTGCCCGACGGCGTGTGCTGAACCGCATTCTCCACGAGCGCGCCCAGCGCGCGCGCCAGGAAGCTGGCATGCCCGGAGACCATGACGGGAGCTGCCGGCCGGTCGAGCGCGATCGCGTGACCGCGCCGGTACGCCAGCGGCGCGATCGCCGCGACCGTCTGCTCGGCCAAAGCGGCGAGGTCGACCGGTGCGTTTGGCACGCGCGCGAGCGAGTCGAGCTCCGCGATCTCCAATAGCTGCGCGACGATCTGCCCCAGAGCGTCGAGGTCGCGCTTGAGCGCGGCGCCGAGCGCGGGATCGCTCACCTGCTCGGCGCGAATACGCGCGAGCGTGATGGGGGTCCGCAGCTCGTGCGCGGCGTCGGCGGTGAAGGCGCGCTGCGTGTCCAGGCTCTCCGTCAAGCGGTCGAGCGCGTCGTTGACCGCCTCGGCGAGCGGGCGCACCTCGGCGGGCAGATCGGCCGCGGCGAGCCGCACGTCGGGTCGCGCCGGACCGACCGTGCGCACCAGTGCCGAGGCGCGACGGACCGGGCGGAGCGCACGTCGCACGATCAGCGCGTCCACGCCGAGCAGCAGCACCAGCAGTGGCAGCACCACCAGCGCGGCGTGAGCGAGGAACTGCTGGATCACGTCGTCGACGACGTTGGCGGGATGGTCGAGGTTCTGCACCGCGACGATCCAGTGGCGCTCGCCGCCGAGCGTCACCGGCACGC
This sequence comes from Sphingomonas citri, assembly GCF_019429485.1. GTDB lineage: Bacteria > Pseudomonadota > Alphaproteobacteria > Sphingomonadales > Sphingomonadaceae > Sphingomonas > Sphingomonas citri. Next base: position 1,276,816 of record NZ_JAHXZN010000001.1, read on the forward strand.
TCAGCGCGGCGTAGAAGGCACGCCGGGAGCGCCGCGTCAGATAGCGTTCGCCGTCCCCGCGCGCGATCCGGAGCGCGGGGCGCAGCGCCGCGGGCAGCCGGTCCAGCACCACCGTGCCGCGCGCATCGACCACCGCATAGCCCAGACCCGCCGCCTCCAGCCGCGTACGGTCCCCCGGGCTCGCCGGGGCCGACGCGCCTGCCGCGCGTGCCGCGACCTGGTCGCGCACAGCCAGCGCCTCCGACCGCAGCGTCTGCCGCTCGAAGCGGTCGGCGGTGGCGTTGAGGAACAGGTAGACGCTCGCCGATGCCGCCAGCGCGGTGAGCAGCACCGCCGCCGCGTGCCACCACAGGATGCGCGCGAGCAGCGAGCGCCGCGGGCGTCTCACGCCCCCGTCTCGGCCAACATGTAGCCGACGCCGCGCACGGTCACGATCTGCGCGCTGGCGCCCGCCTCGGCGAGGCGGCGGCGCAGCCGATGGACGCAGACCTCCAGCGCGTTCGAGCCGAGCGTCTCCTCCATGCCGAACAGCTGCGCCTCGATCTGCGCCTTGGCGACGACGCGCTCGCGCCGCTGGATCAGCAGCTCAAACAGCGCGAGCTCACGCGCGAACAGGACCGCCGGACGCCCGGCGACGCGCACCTCCCGGGTGGCGGGATCGAAGCGCAGATTGCCGCACGCGATCGGACGATCGGCCACCAGTCCGCTGCGCCGCAGCAGCGCCTGGACGCGCGCGACCAGCTCCTCCGGCGCGAACGGCTTCACCAGATAGTCGTCGCCTCCCGCTGCCAGCCCGGCGACGCGATCCTCGACGCTGCCGCGCGCGGTGAGCAGGATCACGGGAATGGTGTCGCCGCGCGCGCGCAGCTGCCGCGCCACCTCGCGGCCGTCGCCGTCGGGCAGGCCGACGTCGAGCACCACCCCGGCATAGCTGCCGAGCTCCAGCATCAGCAGTGCGTCCTCGGCGGTGCCGGCATGGTCGCTCGCGAACCCCGCCTCCGCCAGCAGCCGGCGCAGCAGCGCGACCAGCTCGTTATGATCCTCGACGATCAGCAGCCGCACGCGCGCCCCCACCGATCCGCCGTAAGGCTGGCGTAAGCCGCCCGGCCTAGCCCGCGCCGGAGCGACGCAGCCCCCGCGCCGCGACCGAAGAGATCAACCATGGCCACCATCGTCACCCGGGTGCGCGACCGCGCTCCCGCTCCTGTCCCCGCGCCTGCCTCGACGCGTCCGCCACGGATCGCGCTGTTCTCGGGCAATTACAATTATGTTCGCGACGGCGCCAACCGCGCGCTCAATCGCCTGGTCGGCGACCTGGAGCAACGCGGTGCGCACGTGCGGGTCTATTCCCCTACCGCGCGCGAACCCGCCTTCGCTGCGGCCGGAACGCTCGTCTCCGTCCCCTCGGTGAGCCTGCCGGGACGGGGGGAATATCGGCTCGGCCTCGGCCTGCCGCGCGGCGTCCGCGCCGACCTGCGCCGCTTCGCGCCCGATCTTATCCACGTCTCCGCTCCCGATTGGACTGGCGCCGCCGCGCAGCGCTTCGCGCAGGCCGAGCGCCTGCCGCTGGTCGCCAGCCTGCACACCCGCTTCGAGACCTATGCCGCTTTCTACGGCGCCGGTCTGATCCGGCCGCTGCTCGAGCGCCATCTCGAGCGCTTCTACGCGCGCTGCGACCGGGTGCTGGTGCCCACGCTGCCGATCCTGGAGGAGTTCGTCGCCGCCGGTGCGGGCGCGCGCGCGCGGCTGTGGAGCCGCGGCGTCGATCGCGCGCAGTTCGATCCGGCGCGCCGTGATCTGGGCTGGCGCCGCGCGCACGGCATCGCCGACGATGCCTGCGCGATACTCTTCTTCGGGCGGCTGGTGCGCGAGAAAGGCGTCGCCGATTACGCTCAGGTGATCGAGGCGCTGGCGACCGCCGGAGTCGCGGTGCGGCCGCTCGTGGTCGGCGACGGACCCGAGTTGGCTGCCCTGCGCCGCCGCCTGCCGCAGGCGGTGACGACTGGTCACCTGGCCGGCGCCGAACTCGGCCGCGCGGTGGCGAGCGCCGACATCTTCTTCAATCCCAGCGTCACCGAGGCGTTCGGCAACGTCACGCTGGAGGCGATGGCGGCCGGGCTGCCGATCGTCAGCGTCGACGTGGCGAGCGCGCGCGCGCTGCTCGGCGACGACGGTCTCTACTATCGCCGCGGCGATCTCGCCGGCGCGACCGAGGCGCTGGCGCGGCTGACGATGTTTCCCGATCGCCGGCGTCTGCTCGGCCGCCGCGTCCGCGTCGCGAGCGCCGGCTGGAGCTGGGAACGCGCCAGCGCGATGGTCTGGGACACCTATCACGAGCTGCTCGCCGAGCGCGGGGATGGCCGATGAGGCGCGCCGTCGCGCTCGTCGTGCCGCTGCTCGCCTGCGCTCCGGCAGCGGCGCAGGAGGCACCCGATATCGCCGAGCCGATGGTGTTCGATCTCGTCCGCCCGCTCGGCGCCAGACGCGGCGAGCTCGAGGTCAACACGCTGGCGCAGCGCGACCTCTCCGGTCCGTCGCCGGTCGTGGGATGGGCGCCCGAGGTGGAACTGGCGGTCGCCGACGGCTTCGCGTTGGAGCTGGAGCTGCCGTTCGAGAACCGGCGCCTCACCGACCTGAAGCTGGGCGTCCAGGGCACGTTCGGCCTGCTCGACGGCGGCCGTGGCATCCACGGCGTCCAGTACCTCGGCCTGTGGAACCGCGAACATCGCCGCTGGGAGAGCTCGCTGCTCTACGTGATCGGCTATCGCTTCGGCGCACGCGTGAGCACGCTCAGCATGGTCGGGATCGGCGACGTCGGCGCGGCGGGAGCAGCCGAGCGGGCTCTCCTGGTCAATCACACCAGCTTCTACGCCGCGGGGGATGACACCACGGTTGGAATCGAGATCAACGTGCGCGCGGGTCGCGAGCGATCGACGCTGATCATGCCGCAGCTGCACCAGGCGCTGTCGCCGCGGCTCGAGGTGCAGGCCGGGCTGGGGGCCCGGCGCGAGACGGGCGATGCCTGGCGCCCGCGCGCGGGCATCCGCCTCGTCCGCTCCCTGTGACGTGCGGGATCCGCGCACGCGCTGAGGCCCCGACTAGCCGAGCCGCCAGCGTTCGAGCTGAGCGACGACGTCCGCCTTCACCTGTTCGACGGTGAGATCGGTGAGGTCGCGCGCACGCGTGCCCACGCTGCTCTGCGCGGCGAGGAACCACGCCACGCTGCGGCGCGCCTCCGACGCCTCCAGCGCGGTGTAGGCGGCGAGCGGCCGTGACCGGGGCGTAAGGCGATAACTGAAGGCGCGCTGGGTATCGGCGCCGACTGACAAGGCGATCGCGTCCTCGGTCAGCACGAGCTCGCTATCGGTCCAGCCTTCCTCCCGCAGCGCCTCGTACACCGATCGGAGCGCGGGTTCGCCGGTGTCGCGCAGCTGTCGCAGGATGTCGTCGCGGCGGGCCGGCACCAGCAGTCGCCTGAGCCGCTCGCCGACCGCCGGCGCCGCGTCGGAGAGCGTGATGCCGGCGAGATCGGCGTTGGTCTGCCGGATCAGCCCGATCGCCAGCATCAGCATGATGAAGCAGAACGGCAGCGCCGCGAGCAGCGTCGCCGCCTGGAGCGCGCCGAGGCCGCCGGCGATCAGCAGAAGCGCCGCGGTCACGCCCAGCAGCACGCACCAGTAGATCCGCTGCCACCGCGGCGTGTCTTCCGCGCCGCCCGAGGCGAGCGTATCGATCACCAGCGCCCCCGAGTCCGCCGAGGTGACGAAGAAGACCGCCACCAGCGCGATCGCCAGCGTCGAGGTGAACCCCGCCGCGGGCAGATACTCCAGGAATTTGAACAGCGCGGTCGAGAGATCGGCCTGGACCGCGCGCGCGATGCCGCCGTGTGCGACGCCGAGGTCGAGCGCGATCGCGGTGTTGCCGAAGACTGTCATCCACAGGAAGGTGAAGGCGGTCGGCACGAACAGCACGCCGATGACGAACTCGCGGATCGTGCGTCCGCGCGAGATGCGCGCGATGAACATGCCGACGAACGGCGACCAGGCGATCCACCACGCCCAGTAGAACAGCGTCCAGTCCGCCATCCACGCGCGCGGCTCATAGGCGTAGAGCGTGAAGGTGCGCATCACGAGATGGTCGAGGTAGAGGCCGAAGTTCTGCACCAGCGCGCGCAGCAGGAACAGCGTCGGCCCGAGCGCCAGAACGAACAGCATCAGCAGCACGGCCATGGCCAGGTTCAGCTCGGACAGACGGCGGATGCCGCGGTCCGCGCCGCTCAGCACCGACAGCGTCGCCGCGCCCATGACCACGACGATGATCGCGATCTTGGTGCTCACGCCGTCGGCCACGCCGTAGTTATAAGCCAGCCCGGCGGTCATCTGCGAGACACCGAAGCCGAGCGAGGTGGCGATGCCGAACACCGTGCCGCACACCGCGAAGATGTCGATCGCGTCGCCTAGCGGCCCGTCGATGCGCCTGCCCAGTAGCGGCGACAGCCCCGACCGGAGCGTCAGCGGCAAGTCCTTGCGGTAAGAGAAATAGGCCAGGCTGAGACCGACCAGCGCGTAGATCGCCCAGGCGTGGACGCCGTAATGGTGGAAGGTGATCGCCATCGCCTCGCGCGCGGCGCCGATCGTCCCGCTCTCGGCCTCCGGCGGCGAGATGTAATGCTGGATCGGCTCGGCGACCGCGAAATACATCAGGCCGATGCCCATGCCCGCGGCGAACAGCATCGCCAGCCAGGACACATAGGGGAAATCGGGCTCGGCGTCGTCGGGGCCGAGCTTCAGCCTGCCCGCGGGACCGAAACCGAGCAGGACGACGACGACGAGGAAGAACGCCACCGCGGCGATGTAGAACCAGCCGAACGTATCGATCGCCCAGGCCTGCGCGGCCTTGAAGGCGTGATCGGCACTGCCCGGCACCGCGATGGTGGTGAGGAGCAGCGCGGCGATGATCGCGGACGCGCCCCAGAAGACGCGGGGATTGATATGGCGGGCTGTCATCCCGGCGCTTTAACCTAGATCGCGATCGATGACGACCGGGCCCCACCCGCCTCAGCGCGCCGCGATAGTGCCGCTCGCCAGCAGCGCCAGCACGGTCGCGCCGACGGCGAGCCGGTACACGACGAACGGCAGGAAGCTGCGGGTCCGAAGCAGGCGGAGGAAGGCGACGATCACGCCATAGCCGACGATGAACGCGATAACGGTCGCGAGCAGCGTCGGCCCGGCGTCGATCGGGTTCGCCTTGCCCCAGCTGTCGGCCAGCTCGAACACGCCCGAGGCGAGCACCGCCGGGATCGCGAGCAGGAAGGAATAGCGCGCCGCCGCCTCGCGCGTGTAGCCGAGCAGCAGCGCCGCGCTGATGGTGCCGCCCGAGCGCGACACGCCGGGCACCAGCGCGAGCGCCTGGGCGAGGCCGAGCAACAGACCGTGGCGCCAGCCGAGCCGCTCGAGCGACCGGCGGCGCGCGCCCAAGCGGTCGGCCAGTCCGAGCACCAGTCCGAAGCCGATGAGCATGGTCGCGGTCACGTGCAGGTCGCGCAGATTGCCCTCGATCTGATGCTTGAGCGCGAGCCCGAGCAGCGCGATCGGCAGCGTGCCGAGCAGGATCAGCCAGCCGAGCCGCGCGTCGGGCGACGATGCCGCGCGCGGTCGTGCCAGCGCGCCGCACCACGCCACCGCGATCCGCCAGATGTCGCGGCGGAAGTAGAGCAGCACCGCGGCCTCGGTCCCGATCTGCGTGATCGCGGTGAAGGCCGCGCCGGGGTCACCGCCCGAGGGGAGCAGCGCGCCGGCGATGCGCACGTGCGCGCTGGACGAGACCGGCAGGAACTCGGTCAGTCCCTGCACCAGGCCGAGAAAGGCGGCCTCCAACCAGCGCGCGCCGTCGGTGGTGATCATGCGCGATCGGTCCTTCCCCGATCGCAGGATCGATGCGCGCGCGGGCGGCGCAGCGCCGCGGCCTCTAGGCTGAGGAAGAGCAGCAGGCCGATCGCGAGCGGGATGAGATAATAGACGAGGCGGAAGATCAGCAGCGCGGCGAGCAGCGCGGCCCGATCGACCTGCGGCAGCGCCACCAACATGATCGCCTCGAACACGCCCAGCCCACCGGGCGCGTGTACGACCAGGCTGGCGATGATCGCGACCAGATAGCTCACCAGCACCGACTGGTAGAGCTCCATGCCCGGGGCGGGCAGCAGCACGAAGAGCGCGCCCGACGCGATCAGCAGGTCCGTCACGCCGAGCGCGAGCTGGAGCAGCGCCACGCGCCAGCCGGGTAGCGGGAGCCGCCAGCCGAACAGCCGCAGCGGAGCGCCATCGCGCCGCGCGAGCAGCAGGACATAGCCGCCGAGCAGCGCGAGGATCAGCACCGCCGCCAGGCTCTGTAACGCGGGAGACGGGACCCAGCCAGCGACCGCCGGCACCGTCGGCACGATCAGTAGCATGGCACCGAGCAGCAGGAGTGCGCCGAGCCAGAAGGTGACGCCCGCGGTGACCATGATCTGCCCGACCTCTGCGGCGGAGAGTCCGTGTCGTCGATAGATGCGATAGCGTGCACTCCCGCCGGTCAGCACCGCGAAGCCGAGATTGTGGCTGAAAATGTAGCTGGTGAAGGATGCGATCGCGGCGATCGGATAGGGAACGCACCGGCCGAGCAGGCGCAGCGACAGCACGTCATAGCCGGTTAGCACGACATAGCTGGCCGCGCTCAACGCCAGCGCCGCGGCGAGCGCCGGCGTGGGCATCGCGTGCAGCGCCGCCCGCACCTCGTCCCAATCGGTGCCCGCGAGGATCTCGCGCAGTGCGAGGCCAGCGACGGCCAGCACTGCGACCGTCAGGGCCGCCACGATCAAGGGACGAATCACGTGAACTCTGTCTCGGCGTCTCACGCCGCGTACCGACGTGCCGCTCTCGGCGGTCGGGTCCGGGGCGCGGCGGGGCCGGCGCGGTGGTCGAGACCTTTCTGACGGCGCGCGCTTACACGAACCTTACTGCAGCGACTGACGGAGGCGGATCAGAATAGCCGCTTAGACGGAACGAGCGGCCCGAGCACAGGTGGCGCGCGCTGGCATCGACATGCGTCGCTCACACCTGATGGACGATGCGCGCTTCAATGCTCCAACGAACGCTGCCGGTCTATTTTCCACGGTGCGGTCCGGCCAGTCTCACCGGTCGCTGTCCGCGATGAGCGACCGTCGATGCCCGACGCCGCCGCCTCAAGCCCGAACCAATGCGGTCGTTCGACCGCGACGAGGATCGCCAGGAGGCCGCCCGCCACCGCGACCCACACAGAGAGCCCTCGTACCGTCATCAGCTTCTCTCCCTCAGCGCACACGGGGTTTCGACGCGATCGAACATCTATATCCGACGTACGGCTCACGATTAGCTCAGGGGTGACAAAGTTTGTCTGAGAGGGCCGAGGTCGCCCCACCTCTGTGACCCAGCGTTGCCTCGCAGAACGGTATCAACAACGCGCGATCGCGCCGCCTCACGTCTTGATCGTGCTAATGGGTGCTGTCGGACGGCGCGACTGCGTCCCGTGCACGATGCTCCGACTTTCGCAGGCTAACCGGGACAGAAAACCCGATCGAGGCCGCACAGCACCCCGTTGACTCTTAAGTCTACATATGTTGCTATGGGTCATGGCGCGGAACAGGCAACCCTCTCGACAGATGCGTCTCGTTCTCGCCGTGCTGCTCGAACAACGCCTCGAGTGGCGACATGGCTACGATCTGCTCAAGCAGACCGGGCTGTCTTCGGGGACGCTCTACCCGCTCCTGATGCGCATGACCGACGGCGGGCTGGTCGAGGCGGAGTGGCGCGAGCCCGCGAAGGTCGGGCGCCCGCCGCGGCACGCCTATCGGCTGACGGCATCAGGGATCGCGTTGGCATTGCAGCTCGCCGGATCCAGCGACGTGCTGTCAGGCAGGGAGGCACTGGCATGACGAAGACCTTCCCGCACGCAGTCATGGCGCTCGCGCTGGCGATTGTCAGCGCGGAGCGCCGCAGCTGGGCGCTGGCGATGCGGGCGGAGTTCGACGTCGCAGCAGTGGAGGGCGGCGCGCTGTCCTTCGCGTCGGGTTGCCTGGTCGCGGCCTGGCGGGATCGCCTGTCGCATGCACGCGGTCGCTTCGTGCCTGGTCTCTATGCTTTGGCCTTGCTCCTCATGCTGCCGATGGCGGCGTTGCAGATCGGCTGTGCGGTGCTCGGACTACCGTACCTCTATCCCGGCCAGCGCGGCCTCGCCGGCGCCATGCTGGTCGGCGATGCACATGAGGCCTTGCTGAGCGGCATCTATCTCAGCGCCGTCCCTTCGCTCGTGCTGTTGCAGCTCATGACGGGGCTCGCGCATCTCAGGCTCGCCTGGGTGCTGGTGGAGCAGGACTGGTCCGCCGCGCTGGATTGGGCGCTCCGTACGCTGGCCGCGACGATCGCGCTCATCGTCTTCATGGGCGTCCTCTTCCTCGATAGTCGCCAAGTGCTGCTGCAAGGCCTGGTGGTCGGGATCGAACTCGCCCTCATCGTTATCGTCGCGCGGCGCCACCGATCGCTCTGGCCGACAAGCGACGTCGAACGGACCGGCTGATATCCGACCTGGCGGGCGCCGGGATCTTTTGAAGTCACTTGCTCGGGCGAGCGGCCCGAGGGCGACCCGGCGCGCCCGATCCCCGCCGCCGCATCGGATCCCCTCAACGTCGAACAGGAGAGCTACGATGTCTTCTCGTCCCGGTCGCCGCGCGGCGATCTTGCTGGTGGCGATCCCGTTGGGGATCGCGACCAGTCCTGCCTGCGCGCAGGCAGGAAGTGCTTCCCCGGCGGACGACTCGTCGTCACCGTTCCTCGGGCGTTGGGAGCTCGACCTGCGTCGCCTGCCGGACGATTACGGCGCCGCGCCCAAGCGGGTCACCTACGGGTTCGCGGACATCGGCGCAGGCAAATGGCGCAGCACGATCGACGTGACCGACCCTGATGACCGTGTCCGCCACATGGTCGTCGACTTTCGACGCGATGGCACGGCGGTTCGCGGCGGGGGAGACACGAGCGAGGCCGATGAAGCCGCGTTTATCTCCCCGTCGCCGCGGGTGCTGATCATGAACCTGGCCAAGGAACGGCGACCCGGCTCGGTCCGCGTCTACACCGTGTCCGACGATGGCGGCGAGATGACCGAGAGCGCCGCTTCGGTCACGACGAACGGCGCCCCGATGATCCGGCGCTTTCACTACAGGCGTCTGCCCTGAAGCAGCCCGCTCCGCGGAGCACGGACACGAATACGGCGATCGCGGCCGATTGGCTTTCTGGCGCCATCCCGCACCACGACAGGAGAGACGCGACGCGATGGGGGAATATCTGCGCCTGCCTATGTCTCCCGGCAGCGTTGGCGCTGCCCCGCACGGCCGGCGCTCAGGTGGCGGGATGCGCGATGCCAGCGCGCGCGTCGGGCGGCGCGAGCAATGCGCACAGCCTTTACGTCGAACGTCATCTGCGGCCACCGGTGATCAGGCGCGGCGACCGACCGTTCACGATCGCCGACCGCCTGCGCCAGTATGACGTGCCCGGGGTCAGCGTCGCCGTGATCCGCCGCGGTCGCATCGCCTGGGCGCGCGGCTGGGGCGTGCGTGACCTCGTCAGCTGCGCGCCGGTCACGCCCGAGACCGCCTTCCAGGCAGCGTCGATCAGCAAGGTGGTGACCGCGATGGTCGCGCTCCGCCTGGCCGAGCAGGGCCGGATCGACCTCGACCGGGACGTGGACGATACGCTGCGATCCTGGCGACTGCCGCATGATCCGCGGCTCGCGCCCGGCGGGGTGACGCTCCGCCAGCTACTCAGCCACACCGCCGGCCTGGGCGTGCATGGCTTCGCCGGCTACGCACGCGGCGCGCCGCTGCCCACGCCCGTCGAGATCGTCGACGGCACTGCGCCCGCCAACACGCCGGCGGTGCGCAGCGTCCTGCCAGCCGGAGGCCAGTTCAGCTATTCTGGCGGCGGTTATGTCGTGGCGCAGCTCGCGCTGTCGGACGCGAGCGGCCTGCCCTTCGCGGAACTGGCGCGCCGGGAGGTGCTCGGCCCGCTCGGGATGAGCCGCAGTGCGTTCGCCATGCCCCCATCCGACGCGATCCGCGCCGACATGGCATCCGGCTCGGTCGGGGGAAAGCCCCTGCCCGGCGGCTTCAAGCTCTACCCCGAACTCGCGCCGGCGGGCCTGTGGACGAGTGCCGGTGACCTCGCCCGCGTCATCGTCGACCTTCAAGCCTCCGCGTCCGGACGGCGAGGGCACCGCCTCTCACCGGCCATGACACGGCAGATGATGACGCCGATCAAGGACAATTGGGGCCTTGGCCTGGCTCTGTACGGGGGCGCGCGCGCGAGGTTCATGCATGACGGCGTCAACGAGGGCTATGAGTCATTCATGATCGCCTATGCGGGGGGCGGCGACGGCATCGTCGTTTTGACCAACGGTGGTGACGGGCATCGCCTGATCGGCGAGATCGTCCGCGCGGTCGCCACAGACTATGGCTGGCCGGAGATCGCCGCGCCGGCGGCCGAGGAGAGGAGGTTGTCGCCGGCCGAGCTCTCCCGGGTCGCCGGTCGCTTCGAAGGCGGCGACCTGAAGGTCGATCTCGAGGCTCGACCGGACGGCCTGTTCGCGCGCCTCGTCGGCGGCGTGCAGGCCGAGCGGCTGATCGCCCTCTCGCCGTCACGCTTCCGCTCGGACTCACTCGGTGTCACGGTCGAGTTCGACCGTGATTTCCAGAGCTGCACCATGATCGAGGGTGCGCCGCCGATGAAGCTCTCGCGCATCAAGTAAGATGCCATCGAGGGTCATCGCGGCAGGACGGGACAGCGCGGACAACCCGATGGCGCGATAGGAGGATGGGGCGGACCGGACGCGCGGTTGCATCGGAAGAGAGCATCGGAGGCGGTGGATCGCCGAGCAAGCGCCTCGGCGGCGCTCACCTTATCGAGCTTGCCTGTGGGCTAGACCCGCCGGACCGGATAACGGCACGCCATGATCACCGACTGGCACTTCTATGCCCTGGCCATACCCGCCATCATCCTGCTGGGACTCGCCAAGGGCGGCTTCGCGGGCATGGGGGCGTTGTCGCTCCCGCTGCTCGTGCTGGTGATCGATCCGGTTCGAGCCGCGGCGATCACGCTGCCGCTTCTCATCGCGCAGGACATCGTGGGCGTGTGGGCGTTCCGGCGCAGCGTCGACTGGCGCCTCATCGGCTGGATGCTGCCCGGCGCGATGATCGGCATCGCGCTGGGATATGGCTTCGCCGCGAGCGTGTCGCCCAAGGCGGTGATGGCCGCGGTCGGCGTGATCTCGATCCTCTTCGGCCTCTACCGGCTCTGGATGGCGCGCCGCCCGCGTCCCCGCGAGATCGCGCGTTGGCCCGAGTGGCTCGGGACCCTATTCGGCGTGGCCTCGGGCTTCACCAGCCAGATCGCGCACGCGGGCCAGCCGCCCTTCCAACTCTGGGTGCTTCCCCGTGATCTGCCGCGCGAGCGCCTGGTGGGCACGACCGCGATCTTCTTCGCCGCGGTGAACTGGATCAAGGTGCCGGCCTATCTCGCGCTCGGCCAGTTCACGCGGGCCAACCTCCTGACGTCGTTCCTGCTGCTTCCCGTAGCGCTCGCTGCCACGGTCGCCGGCGTAGCATTGGTTCGCCGCATCGCGCCGGAGCGCTTCTTCACGGCCATCTACGTGCTGATGATCGTCGTCGGCGCGGCATTGACATGGGAGGCTCTGGCGTGACGGCGGCCGGGCCGCTCGCACGGCGGTGACGCGCGCATCGCGGGTGAGGCGCGCGCGCCACGCCAGTGACCGGATCGACCAACCAGATGCCCTCGTCATCAGGCGGCCCGCTCCCGCTATTGCCGCACCGAGGCTCGCGTCACCGTCGCCGCGGCAGCGTGAAGGCGATCACCGAGCCGCCCGGCCGCCGCCCGCGATCCTTGCCGCCGCCCGCCGCGATCGCGACATATTGCCGGCCGTCGACCGCATAGGTGGCGGGCGTCGCGAGCCCCGCGGCGGGCAGCTCGGTCGACCACAATAACCGGCCGTTGCGCTTGTCATAGGCGCGGAAACGACGGTCGTAGACGGTCGCGGCGATGAACAGCAACCCGCCGCGCGTGACGACCGCGCCGCCGTAATTCTCGCTCCCCGTCTCTGCCGGTCCGAGCTCGGGATAGCGGCCGAAGGGCACGCGCCACACCCATCGACCGGTGTTGACGTCCAGCGCGGACAAGGTGCCCCAGGGCGGCGTCAGCGCGGGATAACCGTCGGGGTCGAGCAGGCGATGGTAGCCGTCGAACACATAGGGCTCGTCGAAGACCGGCGCTGCCGCGGGCGTGGCGTCGCTCTCGTTGCCGCGCGGCGCCGTACCCTCCCGATCACCCCTCAGGTCGCGCACCAGCGTCGCCACCTGCGCCGGCGACAGCGTGCCGGCGAAGCCGGGCATGCGCCCGCCGCCCTGCGTGATCTGACGCCCGAGCTGCGCCGCGCTCAGCCGTGCGCCGACGTCGCGCAAGCCGGGCACCTGCGGCGGATCGCCCGCGCGATCGGCGCCGTGACAGGCCGCGCAATGGTTGGCATACAGCGCCGCACCCGAGCTGCCCGCCGCGCGCGCCGGGCGCGGCTTCAGTCGCAATGTCCAGGCCATCTCGTTGGCGTTGACGTAGAGCAGACCGCTGTCGGGATCATAGGCCGCCCCGCCCCACTCCGCGCCACCGTCCATGCCGGGCAGCAGCACCGTGCCCTGCAGGCTGGGCGGATCGAACGGGCCGCGATTACGCAACCCGGCGAGTTGCGCCGTCACCGCGGCATGCGCTGCCGGCGTCCGTCGCGTCACGATGTCGGGTGTGAGCCGCTGACGCGCGAACGGCGCGATCCCGGTCGGCATCGGCTGGGTCGGCCACGCCTGCTCGCCGGGCATGTCGCTGGCGGGCACCGGTCGCTCCTCGATCGGATAGAGCGGACGGCCGTCGCGCCGATCGAACACATAGACCAGCCCCGACTTGGTGGTCTGCGCGATCGCGGGCACGCCGCGCACCGTCACCAGCGTCGGCTGCGCCGGGAAGTCGCGGTCCCACAGGTCGTGATGGACGCTCTGAAAGTGCCAGCGCCGTCGGCCGGTGCGCGCGTCGAGCGCGACCAGGCTGTTGGCGTAGAGATTGGCGCCCGCGCGCGTCGGCCCGTAGAAGTCGCGGTCGCCCATCCCGCTCGAGGCCACGGGCAGGAACACCAGGCCGCGCGCGACGTCGACGGTGAGCCCGGCCCAGGCGTTGGCGCCAATCTCGGTCTTCCAGGCGTCGCGCGGCCAGGTCTCGGCGCCGGGCTCGCCGCTGTGCGGGATGGTGTGGAAGGTCCAGCGGATCGCGCCGGTGCGCACGTCGAAGGCGCGGACGTCGCCCGGCGTATGGCCGGTCGAGCCCATGATGATCAGGTCCTCGAACACCGCCCCGGGCGTGACATTGTTGACGGTCAGCTGCGCGTATGGCCGCCCGAAGCCCTCGCGCAGGTCGACGCGGCCGCCGCGGCCGAAGCGCGCGTCGGGGCGCCCGGTCAGCACGTCGACCGAGATCAGCTCCTGACCGAAGGTGAAGAGGATGCGGCGTTCCTCGCCGTCCCGCCAATAGGAGACGCCCCGCAGGCGCTGGCGTGTCGCGACCGGCGCGGGCGCCGGGTCGAAGGCCCAGAGCTCGCGCCCGGTCGCGGCGTTCAGCGCCACGAGCCGTCCCTTGGGCGTGACGATGTACATGCGGCCGTCGACGACGAGCGGGTTGGCCTGCATGTCGGATTGCGAGCCGCCCTCGCCGAACGCGTCGCCGCTGTCATATTCCCACGCCTTCGTCAGGCGAGCGACGTTGCGCGCGGTGATCTGGTCCAGCGCGGAATAATGCGTGGCGGCGGGATCGCCGTGGTAATAGGGCCAGTCCGCGGCGGCCGGCGCCGGCGCGTCGTCGCGCGGCGGCGGCGCCCCGCTCCCCAGAAACAGCGCGCCCGCGAGCACAACCGTCGCTCTCCCTCGCCCGCCCGCCCGCATCGTCGCTCCCCTTGTCGGCCCCTTCTCGGCGACGCGTCACCGTGCATCCAGCGTAGGCGGAGGCGCCACGCCATGTCATCACCCCGTGTGCGCCGGTCGCATCGACTAAGGACCGGCCCCCTCTCCCAAGGATTATGCCGAGCGGGGCACATTCCGCTCGCTCGGTCGAGGCGAGTCCCACCAGCGCTTCGGCGGCACGTGAGCGGCCGCTCAGGCATGGCGTGCAGCAGCTATCGCTGCGGCCCGAGCCGACGTTCGAGGAAGTCGTCGATCAGTGCTGCGATCTCGGCACATCGCGTGTGCAGCGCGAAATGGCCGGCATCGAGCAGGTGGATCTCAGCGTCCGGCACGTCGCGCGCGTAGGCCTCGGCACCGGCAGGCAGAAAGAAGGCGTCATGCCGCCCCCACGTCGCCAGCAGCGGCGGTCGATGCCGGCGCAGATACGCCTGAAAATCAGGGTAACGAGCGACGTTCGAGCGGTAATCGAGGATCAGATCGAGCTGGATCTCGATCGCGTCCGGCCGCTCCAGGAAATGTTCGTCGAGCAGCCAATGGTCCGGCGCCACCGTGCCGTCGGGCGCGCCATGCTCGTGCTGGAAGCGGATCGCCGATGCCGCGAGCGACGCCCGGCACGCCTCCCGGTTCGCCGCACTCGGATCTCGCCAGTAAGCCTGCCACGGCTCCCATTCGCCGCTGAACCCCTCCTCATAGGCATTGCCGTTCTGGGTGACGATGGCGGTGACGCGCTCCGGATGGCGCACGGCGAGGCGAAACCCGATCGGCGCACCATAGTCGAACACGTAGAGGGCATAGCGCTCAAGCCCGAGCGCCTCGACGAAGCCCCCGAGGGTCTCCGCCAGCGCGTCGAAGCTGTAAGGATATCCTCCGCGCGCCGGCGCCTGCGTCAGCCCGAAGCCGGGCAGGTCGGGCGCGATCACGCGGTAGCGCGCCGCCAGCAGCGGGATCAGGTCGCGGAACATGTGGCTCGAGGTCGGGAACCCGTGGAGCAGCAGCAAGACGGGCGCATCTGCGGCCCCCGCCTCGCGGTAGAACATGGTCACATCCCCGACCTGTCGGGTGCGGTAGAAGACAGTCGACATCGAACTCTCCTGATCGGTCGGTCCGAACATATTACCTGCGCCGATCAGCGGAATGCTTGATCCTTGACCATCTCGATTGCAGGATCTGAAACGATGGACCGGCTCGATGCGATGGCCTTGTGCGTGGCAGCAGTGGAGGAAGGCTCGCTCGCGGGCGGGGCGCGCCGCTGCGGTCGCTCGCCGGCCGCGGTAACCCGCGCGGTCGCGATGCTGGAGCGCCTCGCGGGCGAGCCGCTGCTGCTGCGCTCGACGCGCCGGCTCCACGTCACTCCATCGGGTGAGCGCCAACTCGCCGTATGGCGCGACGTCCTCGCCCAGCTGCGCGGCATCGCCTCGGACCAGACCGGCGATGGCCTGAGCGGCCGGATCGTGCTCACCGCCCCCGAATTGTTCGGGCGACTGAAGGTGATGCCCGTGGTCGAGACCTTCCTGACCGAACATCCGGGCGTCTCGGCGCGCGTGCTGCTGTTGAATCGGCTGGTAGACCTGATCGGCGAGGGCGTCGACGTCGCGGTGCGACTGGCGCCGCTATCGGATTCGACGTTGCACGCGGTCCGACTGGGCGAGGTACGAACGCTGCTCTGCGCCGCCCCTGACTATCTAGGACGCCGCGGCGCTCCCGCCACGCCGGCCGACCTGGAGTCTCACGCGTGCATCGGGCTGAACGCCGACGGTGATCGGGAGCTATGGTCGTTCGCGACGCCGGCCGGCCGGGCCCGCTCGGTCAGCGTACGAACTCGCCTCAGCGTCAACAACGCCGGTGCCGCGATCGACGCCGCGCTGCGCGGCCAGGGGATCGTGCGCGTTCGCTCGTACCAGGTGGGCGAACACCTTGCCCGCGGCCACCTCGTCCGCCTGCTTCCCGAGGCGGAGCCGGCGCCAACGCCGGTACAGCTCGTCTTCCACCCCGAGCGCGCGCGGCGAGGCGCGCTGCGCGCTTTCATCGATCACGTGACCCCGGCGTTGCGCCGGTCTTTCGTCGCGTGAATCGAGCGGGAAGGGTCACGGCGGTGCGGCCGGCCGTACCACGGTTCAGCCGTCGCTCACGTGGCGACGCGGGCGCATCGCCCGATCGCCGGCCACGCTCAGGTGCAACGATGCCCGACGAGGCGTGATCCTCGACGTCCAGCCCGCGCGACGCTTCGTCTTCTCCGACATTGCGGCAGGTTGTTCGCACCTGACACGATGATGGCGCAACCGCCCCGCTCGGCTTACCGGTCGAGCCGCACTTCAACTACACTGTCGGCGCCGTTCTCGCCGTCCTTAGATAGGGTCGCGCCCAGCCCAGACCGGCGAGCGTGCCCGCCGCGGGGACATATTCGCAGCCGATCCAGCCGCCGTAACCGAGCGAGTCGATGTGCGGCAGCAGCCAGACATAGTCGATTTCGCCCGTGCCGGGCTCGTGTCGTCCCGGGTTGCCGGCGATCTGGATGTGGCCGATCCGCGGCAGCAAGCGCTCGATCGAGCGCGCCACGTCACCCTCCGAGATCTGCAGGTGGTAGACATCGAACAGCAGCTTGACGTTGTCGCGCGCGACGGCGTCGATCACCGTTAGCACCGCGTCCGAGCGATCGTAGAAATAGCCGGGCACGTCGACGCGCGTGTTGATCGGCTCCAGCACCAGCGTCACCCCCGCCTCGGCGGCGCGATCGGCCGCGTCCCTCAGCCCGGCGACGAGCGCGCGCGTCCATTCGGCGCGGTCGGCGTCGGCGGGGATCTTGCCCGCCATGGCGTGGAGCGTGGTGCACCCGGTCGCGCGCGCATAATCGAGCGCGAGCGTCACGCCGCGCGAGAACTCGTCGGCGCGTGCGGGGTCGGCGGCGAAGCCGCGCTCGCCCGCGGCCCAGTCGCCCGCGGGCAGATTGAACAGCGCGACGGCGAGCCCGTTCTGCTCTGCCGCCGAGGCGACGTCGTCCGCGCTCTCGCCATAGGGCGAGACGAACTCCACCGCCGCGAAGCCCGCATCCGCCGCGGCGGCGAAGCGATCGAGGAACGGCAGGTCGGTGAACAACATCGAGAGGTTGGCGGCGAGACGGATCATGCACTCTCTCCCGGCAGCACCAGCACTGCCCTGAAATCGTTGACGTTGGTACGTGTCGGGCCGGTGACGAGCAGGTCGCCGATCGAATCGAACAGCGTCGCGCTGTCATGCCCGGCGAGCCGGGCCGCGGCATCATGCCCCATGGTGGCCGCGCGCGCGATCGTATCGGGCGCGACCAGCGCGCCGGCGGCGCGGCTGGCGCCGTCCTCGCCGTCGGTGTCCGCCGCGATCGCCCACACGCGCGCATCACCGTCGAGCGCGCAGGCGAGCGCGAGCGCGAACTCGGTGTTGCGCCCGCCGCGGCCGTGATCGCCGCCGTTGAGCGTCACGGTGGTCTCCCCCCCGGACAGCAGCACGGTCGGGATCGCCACCGCGCGCGCCGCCAGCCGCGCCATCTCGCGCCCGAGCGCGTGGCTCTCGCCCTCCAGATCGTCGCCGAGCACGACCGGCTCGATCCCGAGGTCGCGCGCCGCCGCCGCCGCCGCCGCGAGCATCCCCGCTGGCGTGCTCGCCAGCCGCACGTCGGGCGGCTCGGTCGCGGGCGGCGCGGGGAGAACGCAGCCGAGCCGCGCCGCCACCGCGGGCGGCAACCGCTCGCCGAGCAGCGCGATCACCGGGGTGAGATCGATCTGCGCGGTCGAATCGGGGACCGACGGCCCCGAGGCGATGGCGGCGACGTCGTCGCCGGGAATGTCGCTGATCGCGATGGTGACGACGCGGGCGGGCCTCGCCGCCGCGAGCAGCTTGCCCCCCTTGATCGCGGAAAGTCGACGCCGCACCGTGTTCATCGTCCGAATGTCGAGCCCCGAGGCGAGCAGCAGGCGGCTCACTTCCTGCTTGTCGGCGAGGGTGATACCCGGCGCGGGCAGCGCCAGCACCGACGAGCCGCCGCCGGAGATCAGCACCAGGGCGAGGTCCTCCGCGCCGAGCCCCTCCACCGCGGCGAGCACCGCGCGCGCCGCCGCCTCGCTCGCGGCGTCGGGGACCGGATGCGCCGCCTCGCGCACCGCGATCCGGCCCGCCGGCATCGCATAGCCATAGGGTACGACGACCACGCCCGAGAGATCGACGTCGCCCCACGCCGCGTCGACCGCCGCGGCCATCGCCGCCGCCGCCTTGCCCGCGCCGACGACGACGCAGCGCCCGAGCGGCGGCGCCGGGAGATGGCGTGGCAGCACCCGCGCGGGATCGGCGCTCGCCACCGCGACGTCGAACAGCCGGCGCAGCGCGGCGCGCGCGGCGGCATCGTCCCAGCCGCGGTCGAGCGGCAGCGACGCCGCGCTCACGCCAGGTCCACCGCGACGACCTCGTGGAGCGCGACCCGGGGCACCTCGACGATCAGACGGTCGCGGTCGCGGCGGAAGCGCGCGTCCTGCTCGGCCTCGAGCAGCCGCACCCGCGCGGGCGTCGCGCTCGGCGGCAGTCGGAGCGTCACCTGATATGGCCCGGCGGGCAGCACCTCGCGCATATAGCCGCGCATCGCCATCGGGTTGGTGAGGTTGACGAGATGCGCCGCGAGCGAGCGTCGCTGACGCCAGTAGGCGATGTCGAGCAGTCCGGGCCCGCTCACCTCCAGCGGCGGCGCAGAGTCGCTCGCCCAGCGCACCGCATTGGCGAGCAGGGTGAGGTGATCGCCGGTCGAATTCTCCCAGAAGGTGCGGTCGAGATCGAACGGGAAATAGACCACGCGGCCTCTCCCAAATCGGCCCGCGAACACCATCGGCGTGTCGGTCTGGCGCGTCGCGGTATAGACCTTCTCCATTGGCAGGTCGGGGTAGCTCGGCACCAGCGTGAACGGCGCGGGCGCGGCGCCGGCGCGCGCGCGAACGTGGACCCGCCGGGTGCCCCCCATGATGCGCGGCGTATCGTCCAGACCCGCGGTGAGCGGGTGCGGCCCGCGCACGCTGAGGTAGCTGTTGGGCACGCGCTGGTCGACGCGACCGGCGAAGTCGCAGCCGAACAGGTCGGCGAGGCCGAAGTTCGCGCGCCGCTTGCCCCATTCGTCGTACAGCGAGGTCTCGTGCGTCGCCACCAGCGCGCCGCCGCGCTCGACATAGCCGCGCAGCGCGGCGCATTGCGCGTCGGACAGAGCGGCGATGTTGGGCAGCACGATCGCCTGGTAGCGGTCGATCGCGGCCGGCTCGAGCAGCCGCTCGTCGACGAAAGCGAAGGGCACGCGCGCCTCGACCAGCGCCTGGTAGAATCCATTGACCGCGTCGTCCGATCCGCCGCGGAGCGACTGAGCGTCCTGCGGCCCGCCCGCGCCGCCGCCGACCGGCTCGGCTACATAATAGGTCGAGGTCTGCGCGGAATGCAGCATCGCCACGCGCGCGAGATTCTCGGTGTTGCGAAAATAGGCCTCGTGGCGCGCGTGCCACGCGTAGGAATCGGCGACCGCGGGCACCCAGCGCTTGTCGAACACCTCGGCCTTGAACTTGGTCATCCATGGGCGAAAGCCGTGCGCCAGGCCGTCGTGCAGATAGGCGCGAATCTCGGTGGGCGCCTGCACCGAATCCATGAAGCGATAGGGGGTCGCGGTCTCACCCACCGCGAAGATGCCGCTGACCGGGCGGTCGGGCATCAGGCAGGCGGTCTCCTTGGCGCTGCGACCGTTGAGCCAGGCGGGCGCGTTGCCGCTGCGCGCCTGGCGATCGGCGAACAGCGCGCGCGCGGTGCGGCGGAGCCGACGCGGATCGAGCCGACCCCAGGTGCCCGGCGTGAAGAAGGCGCGCGGGTTGGCGGCGGTGACCGTCTTGTTCCAGGCGTCGAGCTGCGCGTAGCGGACCTCGTCGTCCCACACGAGATAGGCGCGCACCGCGGGATCGGCGACGTCGGTGAGCGCGGCCGGGATGGCGCGACCGCTCGCGGCGCGGAACTTCGTGGTGCAGACGTCGCAGTGACAGATCCCCGCGCTGCCCGCCCAGCGATTGCCGAACACCCCGTCCACCGGGTAACGCGAGACGATCTCGCGCAGCACCTGCGGCATCCACTCGAACGTCACCGGCCCGTTGGGGCAGGTGAGGTACAGTTCCGGGTCGGCCGGGTGGCGCTTGGGCTGGCCGCTCGCGTCGCGCGCGACCCAGCCGGGTTGCGCGGCGAGCACGTCGGCGCGCATCGCGTGCGGATCGACACGCGCCAGCACGCGGATGTCCATCGCCTTCGCCTCCTGCACCAGCTCGCCGAACATGTCGCCGCCGCCGAGGAAGGGGCTGCGATAATGGTGCGGCACCTCGGTCGGGTAGAAAGCGGTGACGCCGCCGGCGCTGAGGCACACGCCCTGCGTGCGCGTGCGGCGCAGGAAGTCGAGCCAGAACGCCTTGTCGTAGCGGCCGGGATCATCCTCGGTCGCGCAGATCTGCACCCAGCGCATCGGCTCCCATTCCCACCCGGCGCCGGGAGCCTGCGCCTCCCCGGGTGCCGCCGGGGCCGCCGCCACCCCGAGCGCGGCGGCACCGCCGATCACCGCACGGCGGTCCAGCACCGGACCCCGGGCTTCGCTCTCGTCCATGTTCCTCTCCCCATCTGGAATAGTGGCTAATCTTTCTTACCATGGCCCGCAAGGGTGAAGAATCGCCGGGTAGAATGTTGCACGTCGCTACATTCGTGCGACCGGAGCCGGGTCGAACAAAGCGCATCATGTAAATGATTTTGGCTAACTCAACTATCCAATTGATCAGCTTGTGGCACTGTCCTATCCAATCGGCCCGACGCCCACAGGCGCGGGGTCAGCGAGGGGAGAAGGACATGTTCCACCAACAGGTGACGCCCGTGGCGGGTGCGCTGCTGCCGTCCTTCCTCGTCGCCGCGCTGCCGATCGCCACCGTGCTCCTGCTGCTCGGCGTGCTGCGACGCCCGGCGTGGCAGGCGTCGCTCGCCGGCCTCGCGGTCGCGCTGCTGCTCGCGGTGATGGTGTGGCGATTGCCCACCGGCCTCGCGCTCAACAGCGTCGCCGCCGGCGCCACCTTCGCCGCCTGGCCGGTGATGTGGATCGTGCTCAACGCGCTGCTGCTCTACAATGTCGCGGTCGCCTCGGGCAGCTTCGCGGCGTTCAGCGCCTGGATGGTGCGGCACCTGCCCAACGACCGTCGCGTGGCGCTGATCGTCATCGGCTTCTCCTTCGGCTGCCTGCTCGAGGGCGTCGCCGGCTTCGGCACGCCGATCGCGATCACCAGCGCGCTGCTGGTCACGCTCGGCTTCCCCGCGGTGGAGGCGATCGTCTTCACCCTGATGTTCAACACCGCGCCGGTCGCGTTCGGCGCGCTGGGATCGCCGATCATCACGCTCGGCGCGGTGACCCAGCTGCACGACGTCGCGCTGGGGGCGATGGTCGGGCGCCAGCTACCGCTCATCGCGCTGCTGCTGCCCTTCTACGTCATCGCGGTCTACGGCGGCGTGCGCGCGGTGCGCGGCGTATGGCCGGTGCTGCTGGTCGCGGGCGGGTCGTTCGCGACGATGCAGTTCGTCTCGTCGAACTTCCTCGGCTACGCGTTGACCGACGTGCTGTCGTCGCTCGCCTCGCTGATCTGCACGCTGGTGTTCGTCAAGCTGTGGCGGTTCGCGCCCGATCCCGCCTTCGCGCTGCGTCCGGCCGAGGACCTGCCCGCCGCCGCCGGTGCCGGGCTGAAGGGCTGGCTGCCGTGGATCGTGCTCTCGGTGACGGTGATCCTGTGGGTGCACCTGAAGGTGAGCGCGCTGGGCGAGTTCAAGCTCGACTGGCCGGGGCTGCACGAGGCGATCTTCATCACCACCTATGGCAAGGCCTATGCCGCGGTTTGGTCGTTCCAGCCGCTCGCCACCGGCACCGCCATCCTGGTGGCCACGATCATCACCGCGCTACTGGTGCGGCTGACGCGCGCGCAGCTCGCCGCGGCGGCGCGCCAGACGCTGCGGCAGATCCGGCTGCCGCTGGCCACCACGATGACGATCGTGGGGCTGGCCTATCTGATGAACTATTCGGGCATGGCCTATACGCTGGGGGTCGGCGTCGCCTCGGTGGGGCCGCTGTTCCCGCTGCTGTCGGCCTTCCTCGGCTGGCTCGCGGTGTTCCTGTCGGGCAGCGACACGTCGGGCAACGCGCTGTTCGGGAACCTGCAGGTGGTGGCGGCGCGCCAGCTCGATCTCGATCCGGTGCTGATGGCGGCGACCAACGCCTCGGGCGGCGTGCTCGGCAAGATGATCTCGCCGCAGAACATCGCCACCGGCACCAGCACCACCGACTGCCGCGGCCACGAGGGGACGATCCTGGCGCGCACCTTCAAGCACAGCGTGGCGCTGACGCTGCTGCTCGGCGTGATCGTGATGGTGCAGCAGCACCTGCTGCCGGGCTTGATCCCGGGCTGACGGCACGGCGGTGCCGCGGATCGGCGGCGCACCGCTTCGGCGCTAGACCTCCGCCGCGCCGCGCCGCCGCGGCGCGACGATGTCGCCGCGGGCGAGCCGCCGGATGCTCGCTTCCAGCCGGCGTTCCGCCTCCTGGATCTCGCGCTGGGTCCGCATCGCGGTGGTCATGTGAAGCCGCGCCGCGGCGCGCGCCGCCTCGATCTCGCCCGCCATGATCGCGTCGTAGATCGCCTGATGCTCGCGCAGCTGCGAGTCCTTCTCGCGCCGATGCTCGTAGAGGTTCTTGCGGTTGAGATAGACGTTCGAGCGCAGGATGCCCTCGATGCTGCGCATGAAGTGCAGCATCATCAGATTGTGGCTCGCTTCGTAGATGGCGAAGTGGAACTCGGCGTCGGTGCGCGCGATCTCGTCGACGTCCTGCGCCTCGTGCGCCGCCACCATCGCGGCGAAGCAGCGCGTGATCGCCTCGCGGTCGACCGGGGAGGCGCGCTCGGCCGCGAAGGCGGCGGCAGCGGCCTCCATCTCGGCGCGCAGCTCGAGACAGTCGAGCCGCGCCTCGGGCGTGTCCATCAGCTGGATCAGCGGGTCGCGCAGGCTCTTGCCGATCTGGTCGCTGACGTATGCGACGCCCTGCGCGTTGGTGGTGAGCAGGCCGGCGGCGATCAGCTTGTCCAGCGCCTCGCGCAGCGAGGGGCGCGATACGTCCAGCTTGGCGGAGAGCTCGCGCTCCGACAGCAGCCGCTCGCCCGGGCGCAACGCCCCTTCCAGGATCATCTGCTGGACATGCTCGGCGATCGCGTCGGCCAGCTTGGCGGGGCGGAGCGAGGGCGCGTTCATCGGGAAGAGCCTGGCAGCATGGCAGGAATATAGCGCCGCGCGAGGCGTGCCGGAAGGACGAAGGCTCAGGCGGTGAGCAGCACCGCCTCGAAGGCGCGCACCGGCGGGAGCGCGAACCACGAGAAGCCGCCGCGGCGCTCGCCGGTGATCGCCTGCCCCGCCACCAGCGCGCGCGCGCCGCGCGGCGTGCCGCGTACGCCGAGGCGCAGGCCGTGCAAGGCGGGCGGGTCGACGTAGCGCGTGTCGCGCTGGCCGGCATAGTTCACGACGGTGATCAGCGCCGCGCCGTCGTCGCGCGCCAGCGTCATCAGCTCGACCGGCCCGTCCCCCGCGAGCACGTAGCGCGGCGCCGGCTGGCCTCGCGCCACCAGCGCGGCGATCAGCTCGCGATGCGCGGCGAGCCCGTCGCGGTGATAGTGCCAGCCGATCCACCACGGCACGTGGATCGCCTCGCCACGACCGTGCGCCAACGCGGCGACGCCGGGGTCGCGTCGCGCCGGATCGCCCGGCACGGCATAGCTGAACTCGGGCGGGCCGTAGCGCTGGTCGGGCGCGAAGCGCATCAGCGCCGCCGCGCCAGGGCGCGACGTCCCGCCGACATAGTCGCCGTCGAGGGGCACGCGGCCGGCGACACGGATCGTCCCCAGCTTCGGATCGAGCGTCCAGCCCTCCGCCGCGCGCGGCGCTGCGTAGCGCGCCAGCGGGAAGGCGGCGAGCGGCACCGTCGCGCGCGCGCGGCCGCGCTCGTCGTAGCCGCCCAGCAGCCCGGTCGCGATCAGCGTGCCGCCGCGTGCGACGAAGCCGTCGAGCGCGCGCGCCTCGGCGTCGGACAGCAGCATGACGTTGGGGCAGAGGATCACGTCATAGCCGGCGAGATCGTCGCCGCCGTCGGCGACGCGCGCGTCGCTGATCAGGCGGAACGGCACGCGCGCATCGACCAGCGCGCTGTACAGGCCGCGGAACTCGCTGGTCTGCCGCGCCGCGTGCGGCGTCATGCCGGCGCGCCGCGCCGTCGCGCCCGACTGGTAGAGGCCGACGCGCGCGTCCGCCGCCATGCCGGCATAATGCGCGGCGTGGGCGGCGCGCCAGTGGAACAGCGCGGAGACCGGCGGCAGGTAGCCGGGGTCGTCCTGGTCCGCGAGCGTGCCCATCAGGTACAGGTCGAGCTTGGCCCCCGCCCCCATCGCCTGAGCGAGGCGGTTGGCGTGATAGGCCGCGCTCTCGGTCACCTGCCGCCAGGGATAGTCGACGTGCGCGGTCGAGGTCGACGACCAGGGTGTGCCGGGCGCGCGCGCCAGCGCGGCGCGGCATTGTTCGCCCGACTGGTGCGCCCACTCGGGCGCGGCGCGATCGACGCGGCGCTGCACCTCGCCGCGCCCGACCTGCTCGACGCTGTCGTGCTGCGCGATCGGGATACCGGGCGCGAGCCGGGCGACATGCGCCACGATGCGCTGGCGCAGGTCCTCCGAGGTGCGCGCCTGGAAGTCGAGATAGTCAGGCCACGCCGGGTCGGCGAAGCCCTCGCGTGCCGGCAGGGCGCGGCCGTACATCGCGCGGAAGGCCGAGGCGCAATTTTCGCAGACGCAGATGCCGTGATCGACGTTGGCGTAATCGGTGCGCGGATAGCCCGTCATGTTGAAGAACAGGCCATCGGGCCGGTAGCGCGTCAGCCCCTCGCTGAGCAGCTGCAACCCATAATCGCGCGCCCAGCCGCCGTTGGGGCACGCCTGATAGGTCCCCGCGAAGGTACGCGGCGTGCCGTCGCGGTTGCGCATGAACCAGCCGGGATTGGCATCATAGGCGGGCTTCATCGCCTTGGAGAGATCGAAGCGGCCGACATAGGCGAGCCCCTCGGCGCGGGCGGCGTCGATCATCGCGCGGACGAAGTCGCCGCGCAGATAGGGGTTGCGCCGCTGGTAGCGCAGCACGGTCGGGTAAAAAGCGACGATGCCGCCGATGTTCGAGACGATCGTGTTGCCGCCGAACGCACGCACCGCGCGCGCGATCGTGCGCGGATCCTCGCGCGCGTCGACCTCGCGCAGGTTGGTCTGCACGATCCGATAATCGCCCTCCCACCAGCGCCGCGGATCGAAGGTCGGGACGCGCGCCACGGCGCCGGGCGCCGCGTCCGCCGCGCCGGCGACACCCAGCCCGGCGAGCGACAGCGCCTGGATCACGCCGCGCCGCGACCAGCGATCGGCCGGCGCGCTCACGGCGCCGCTCGCGCGATCTCGTGATCGGCCAGCGCCTCGAGCGCGCGCACCAGCGCCGAATGGTCCCAGTCGGCGCCACCGCGCGCGACACAGGCGCTGAACAGCTGTTGCGCCCCCGCGGTCCCCGGCAGTGCCAGGCCGAGCGCGCGCGCGCTGCCGAGCGCCAGGTTGAGGTCCTTCTGATGCAGCGCGATGCGGAAGCCCGGCGCGAAGGTGCGGTCGATCATGCGCTGGCCGTGTACCTCAAGCACGCGGGAGGCGGCGAAGCCGCCGAGCAGCGCCTCGCGCACCTTGCCGGGATCGACCCCGGCCTTGGCGGCGAACAGCAGCGCCTCGCCGACCGCGGCGATGTTGAGCGCGACGACGATCTGGTTGGCCACCTTCGCCACCTGCCCGGCGCCGACCTCGCCCACCAGGGTGATGTTCTTGCCCATCGCGCCGAACAGCGGCTTCGCGCGCGCGAACGCCGCCGCGCTGCCGCCGCACATGATGGTGAGCGAGGCTGCCTTGGCACCGACCTCGCCACCCGACACCGGGGCGTCGACATACTCGCCTCCCGCTTCCGCGACGCGCGCGGCGAAGTCACGCGTGGCGATCGGATCGATCGAGCTCATGTCGATCACCAGCGTGCCTGGTCGCAGCCCGGCGACGACGCCATCGGCGCCGAAGAGCGCGCGTTCGACGTCG
The DNA here is from genome assembly GCF_019429485.1 of Sphingomonas citri. GTDB lineage: Bacteria > Pseudomonadota > Alphaproteobacteria > Sphingomonadales > Sphingomonadaceae > Sphingomonas > Sphingomonas citri. Next base: position 1,303,084 of record NZ_JAHXZN010000001.1, read on the forward strand.
GGCGTGTCGGGCAGCATCAGGATGACGGCCTCGACCGCCGCGGCGAGCGCGCGCGCGCTGGCGCACACCGTCGCGCCACCTGCGACAAGTTCCTCCGGCGCCGGGGAGCGATGCGGCGCCAGCCAGAGCTGATGCCCCGCCGCCTGAAGGTGCCCGGCCATCGGCCGTCCCATGATCCCGGTGCCGATGAACCCGATCCGCATCGTCTCTCTCCTTCTTAGGCGGGCATGATCAGAAGCGCAGCCGCGCGCCGACGCCGACCACCCGCCCGCGCAGGTCGTGATATTGCGACAGCGTCGCCAGCGCGACCGTGATGCTCGATTCCGCCAGCAGCGGCGGAGCGGTGTCGGTGAGGTTCTCGACCTTGGCGTAGAGCTGCAACCGGTCGGTCACGTCATACTGCACCGACATGTCGGTGTAGAGGAACGCCGGATAATGGTTGCGGTTGAGATCGAGCGGGCCGAACGCATTGTCGAACGTGCCCGGCCCGATATAGTTGAACAGCACGCGCAGGTTCAGCGGCCCCTGATCGTACAGGAAGGTGGTCGACCCGCGCCACTTGGGCGTGGCGAAGCCGCCCTGCAGCTGCCCGGCGGTGTCGACCTGACCGGTCGCGGTCGAGGAGATCAGCCGGTCGACATAGGTGGCCAGCGCGCGAGCGGTGAATCGCCCGGCGAACAGCGGGAAATTGTAGCTCGCCTCGAAGTCGATGCCGCGCGTCTTCAGCGTCTGTGCGTTGAACGAATTGGCGTTGACCTGGGTGATCGCGCCGCTCTCGTCGCGGATCACGCCCTGGCAGAAGATCGGGTCACCGCGGCCGCAGCGGTCCACCACCTCCTGCTGTCCCGGCGTGATGATCGCGTCGCGCAGGTCGATGTCGTAGAAGTCGGCGGAGAGCTGGAGCCGCGGGATGAAGGCGGGCTGGAGCACGATGCCGCCGGTAAGGGTGTACGCCGTCTCCGGCCCCAGCTTGGGGTTTCCGCCGATCAGGAAATTGACGTTGGCGGTGCGGTTGGTGAGAAAGTCCGTGACCGTGCCGATGCGGATATTGGCTTGCGCGAACAGGTCGTTGATCCGCGGCGCGCGAAAGTCGCGCGAGTAGGTGCCGCGCAAGCGGACGCTGTCGTTGATCGCGTAGTTGAGGCCGACCTTCCACACCCCGGTCGACCCGACGGTGCTGTAGTCGACGAAACGGCCGGCGAGGTCGAGGTCGAGGTTGCGCGCGAAGCCGGTCTCGCGCGCGAGCGGGATCGAGATCTCGCCATAGCCCTCCTTCACCTCGAGCTTGCCGTAGTAGGAACCGAACGTGCCCTGGCGCCAGCCGTTGACGTCGGAGACCGGGTCCGAGCGGTTGTCGACCGAGTCCCGGCGATATTCCGCGCCCAGCGCGACCTTCACCGGGCCGGCCCAGGTGTCAAACAGGTCGCCGGAGACGTTCGCGTTCGCGATCGCGCTCTGCGAGCGCGAGTCCTGCCGCGAGGTGCCGAGCACGTAGGCGTTCACCTCCGGCGTGAGCGCGTCGATGCCGAAGATGTTGGCGGGCACGCAGCCGTTGCCGGGACTGGTCAGCGTCGATCGGCACACCACCTGGCCCGACGGACCGACCACCGGGTCGAGCGCCAGCGCCCATTTCGCCTGGTCGCGATTGTTGCGGCCGAGGATCAGCGAGCGCGCAAAGGTATAGCTGCCGCCCAGCTGCCACTTCCACGTCTCGCTGAGCTGGCCGCTGAGGCCACCGCTGACGCGGTAATAGCTGTTCTCTGTCGAGTTGAGGTTCCGCCCCTGCTCGGGATTGTAGCGGCCGACGCGGATCGTCGTGAGATTGTTCGCGATCATCGCGTCGCGGATGTTGGCGGGCAGAAAGGCGTTGTCTCGGCGGACCGTGATGTCGCCGTTGTTGGTGTTGTAATTGCCGGTGCTGCGCGCCAGCGTGTTGGCGGCGAGAACGTCGAGCCTCGCCGACAGGCTCTGCGATACCTCGTAGCTCAGCCGCGCGAAGCCGCTGATCTGCCGCGATGCCACCTGCAGCGGGGCGAAGTTGGGCTGCGGCATCAGCCCCTCGCCCCCCTCCATCCAGACCGTGCCGACGTTGCTGCCCTGCTGGAAGCGCGACTGCGCGCCGCCCTGCCCGAACTGGATGTTGCGCAGCGGCCCCGGCGTGGTGATGACGCCGCCGGCGGTCATCTGCGAGTAGCGCGCGTCGGGCACGATCAGCTGGCGGAACTCGCCGTTGGTCGGCGTGTAGGCCGCGTTGGGGATGAAGGTGACGCCGCGGCGCCCCCACTCGCGCGCGCCCTGGTAGATCACGTCGGGCTGGTCGAAGTAGGAAGCGGCGGCGACGAAGCGCCCGCGTCCGTCGCCGAACTTGCCGCCATAGATCGCGCTGGCCGACACCTGGCCGAGATCGCCGTGGGTGGAGACGTTGTACTGCGCGTCGATCTTCCCGCCCTGGACGTTGTCCGCCAGGATGAGGTTGACCACGCCCGTCACCGCGTCCGACCCGTAGACGGACGAGGCGCCGGCGGTGACGATGTCGAGCCGCGCCACCAGCGGCGCAGGGATGATGTTGATGTCGAAGCCGTTGGCGATCGGGCTGCTGTCGAGCACGCGCTGCCCGTCGATCAGCAGCAGCGTCCGCGTCGAACCGAGCGCGCGCATGTTGAAGGTGGCGAGACCGAGGTTGCGCCCGCTGCCGTTGTTGCGATTGGGGCGGAGCGCCGGGATGTCGCGCAGCAGGTCGACGACGTTGGTCGCCGCTTTCTGCTCGAGCTGCTGCTCGGTGATCGTGGTGATCGGCGTCGGCGTCTGGAAGGTGGAGCGCGCGATACGGCTGCCGGTCACCACCACGTCGTCGAGCGCCTGCGTCGCCGGATCGGTGGCCTGCTCCTGGCCCGGGTCGGAGTACACCTGCGGCGTAGCGGCCGAAGCGGCGGCGTCGACAGGCGCGACCGCTTGGGCTGCGGCCGCGCCGGCCTGAACCAGCACGAGCGTCGACACGCCGAGTGCGAGCGCGCGCGCGCCCAGGATGCTGCTCATATCCCCTCCATCAGATGGTTGTACCATCTCTCGCGTCTTCTAAGCTATGGATAGAATATATTACCACTCTGTCCAGTGGTTAATATGCCATACCGTACAGCCATGTTTCGTCACGAAAGGCGCGCGGATGTTTACCGTCGGGGAGACTCTCGGTTATGGACAGATAATGGTCTTTCGCCGCGTTTTCTTTGGACTGCGGGCGCGCGCGCGAGCGCTGCCGGGGCGATCTCAGGTCGGGGGTGGAGCAGCGAAGGCGTCGGGCATTCGCGGGATCGTGCCGGACCGAGTGCCCCGGGCGGCGGGGCGTTCTGCCGCCGCAGACCAACCACCACGAGGAAGAGTGACCGCCTTGTCGAACGACAGCATGACGACGACCGACCACCAGCCGGGTCGCGCCCGCGTCGGTGACACGGGTGATGACGCCGCCCTCCTGCCGGCAGCGATACCGGAGCGGGTGGGGGAACGCCGCGCCGCTCGTCGTCACGGGCGGCTGGGCTGACGACCGTGGTTGCCTATGTGACGCGCGCCGGCCTGTCGGTAGCCGCCGAACTCGCCGCCTTCGTCGAGGACGAGGCCTTGACCGGCACCGGCGTGTCGGCCGACGCCTTCTGGGCAGGCGCAGCGGCCATCGTCACGCGGTTCGCGCCGGAGAACCGCGCGCTGCTGGCGACGCGCGACCGGCTTCAGGCCTCGATCGATGCGTGGCATCGTGAGCGCCGCGGCGCGCCGATCGACGCCGACTCCTATCGCGCCTTCCTCGAGGAAATCGGCTATCTCGTGGCGGAGCCCGCGCCCTTCGCGATCACCACGCACGGCGTCGACGCGGAGGTGGCGACGCGCGCGGGGCCGCAGCTCGTCGTCCCCGCGCTGAACGCGCGCTTCCTGCTCAACGCCGCCAACGCGCGCTGGGGAAGCCTGTACGACGCGCTCTACGGCACCGATGCACTCGGCGATCCCGCTCCGTCCGGTGGCTATGATCCCGCGCGCGGCGCGGCGGTGGTCGCCTTTGCCAAGACCTTCCTCGATGCGACGGTGCCGCTCGCCGGGATCAGCTGGGCCGACTGGCGCGGCGGGACGCCCCCGCTCGCCGATCCCGCGCAGCTGGTCGGGCGCCGCGGCGACAGCCTGCTGCTGCGCCATCACGGCCTGCACATCGAGGTGGCGATCGATCCCGGGCATGCGATCGGCCGCGACGATCCTGCCGGGATCGCCGACGTCGTGCTCGAGTCGGCGCTGACGACGATCGTCGATCTGGAAGACTCGATCGCGGCGGTCGACGCCGCCGACAAGGTCGCCGCTTATGCGAACTGGCTGGGCCTGCTCCGCGGCGATCTGACCGCCACCTTCGCCAAGGACGGGCGGAGCGTGACGCGGACGCCCGCGCCCGATCGCCGCTACACCGCGGAAGACGGCGGCACTCTCGTGCTGCCGGGACGATCGCTGCTGTTCGTCCGCACCGTCGGCCACCTGATGACCACACCGGCCCTGCTCCTGCCGGACGGCACCGAGGCGCCAGAAGGTATCGTCGACGCGCTCGTCGTCGGCCTGATCGGCACGCACGACGTGCGCGGCGATCGCGCCGCCGGCAACAGCGCGGCCGGGGCGATCTACGTGGTCAAGCCGAAGATGCACGGCCCCGAAGAATGCGCCTTTACCGATCGCCTGTTCGATGCGGTGGAGGATCTGCTCGGGCTGGCGCGCCACACCATCAAGGTCGGCGTGATGGACGAGGAACGCCGCACCTCGGCCAACCTCGCCGCCTGCATCCACGCGGTGCGGCATCGCATCTGCTTCATCAACACCGGCTTCCTCGACCGCACCGGGGACGAGATCCACACCAGCTTCGAGGCCGGGCCGATGGTGCCCAAAGCGGCGATGAGGGACAGCACGTGGATCGCCGCCTACGAGGATCGCAACGTCCGCATCGGGCTGGCGTGCGGCCTCGGCGGTCGGGCGCAGATCGGCAAAGGCATGTGGGCGGCGCCGGATCGCATGGCCGACATGCTGGCGCAGAAAAGCGCGCACCCGCTCGCCGGGGCGAGCACCGCGTGGGTACCCAGCCCGACCGCGGCGACGCTCCACGCGATCCACTATCATCAGGTCGACGTCGGCGCGCGCCAGCGCGCGATCGCCGGCCAACCGGTGCCGCCACTGGCGGCCCTGCTCTCCATCCCGCTCGCCACGCCGACGTGGCTGCCGCACGATGTGCGTGCCGAGCTGGACAACAACGCGCAGGGCCTGCTCGGCTATGTGGTGCGCTGGATCGACCAGGGGATCGGCTGCTCCAAGGTGCCCGACCTGACCGACGTAGGGCTGATGGAAGATCGCGCCACGCTGCGTATCTCGTCGCAGCATATGGCGAACTGGCTGCACCACGGGGTCTGCTCGCGCGCGGACATCGAGGACGCGCTGGCGCGCATGGCGGCGCGGGTGGACCAGCAGAACGCGGGCGAGCCGCATTACCGGCCCCTGCTGGCTCCCGGTAGCCTCGCCATGGACGCCGCACGCGCTATGATCTTGGACGGCGCGCGCCAGCCGAACGGCTATACCGAGCCGCTGCTGCATCACTATCGGACCGTGGCCAAGCAGGCGATGGATCGCGCGCGGGCCGACACGTGATCGCCCGGCACGATCCGGATTTCCGCCGCGTTGTTCAGGTCGCTGGCGAACGAGTGGGCACCGCTGGAGATCACCGTCAACGCGATCGCGCCCGGCTACATCGCCACCAACAACGACGCGGCGCTACGCGCCGACGTGGAGCGCGCGCGATCCTCGGTCGCATTCCGGCGGGACGCTGGGGTGAGCCAGGCGACATCGGCGGAGGCGCCGTCTTCCTCGCCTCGGACGCGGCCGCCTATGTGCAGGGACACGTGCTCGCCGTGGATGGCGGCTGGCTGGCGCGCGGAGCGGACGATCTCGTGAGCCTCCGACACCAGGATGGGCGATTGAACCACGCTGACCGGTCGCGATCGTCACTTGCCGACTGAGATCCGCGACGGAGATGTGAGACTGGACGCGGCGGGCTAGGCGCGCCCGGACCAGAGCGCTAGTCTGCGGTATCGGGCCGCGATCCCACGGCTCCAGCGCTCGACGGGCGCTGACACAGCGAAGGCGAAGCACCATGTTGTCGTTCAGATCCGCTCTGCTGAACGGTGCGGTCGTGGCGGTTCTCGCCTCCGGCTTCGTCGCCTGTCGCGCCTACCAGGCGTTCGCCGCCGAGAAAGCGACGTTCGATCCTCCGCCGGCGCTGGCGCGAACGGACTTCCCCGCTTGGCCGTACCCGCGCGGCATCCCGGACGACGAGAAGGAAGAGGGCAAGTTGTTCCACGTCCCCGGGAGCAAGCAGGCCTTCACCTTCACCCAGATCAACGGACAGCGGGCGACGATCGACTGGTTCCCGGAGCGTCATCCGACGCCGCCACCGCCCGTGATCAGCGGAAGAGAGGGTGCCTATAACGCCTGCGGACAATGTCATCTCATCGACGGCGGCGGTAAGCCGGACACGAGCGATCTGCGCGGTCTGCCCGTCGACTACATGCTGCAACAGCTGGCCGACATGAGGGACGACCATCGGCACGCGTCGATCAACGGTGCGCCGCTCGCCAAGATGATCGAGATCGCGAAGGCACTGCCGCTCGACGATGCGCGACAAGCCTCCGAATATTTCCACTCGATCAAGCCTGTGAAGAGACTCCGTCTGATCGAGGGCGATGTCGTGCCCGTCACCCACCCGGCGGCGCACGCGATACAGAAGGTTGACCCGAGCGGCGCCACCGAGCCGATCGGAACCCGGATCATCGAAGTGCCGCAGAACTTCGAGCGCACCTCGTTGCGCGATCCGTCGTCCGGCTTCATCGCCTATGTACCGGCGGGCAGCATCAAGAAGGGCAAGGCACTGGCGACGAGCGGCGGAGGGGGCAGGACCTTGCCCTGCGCCTCGTGCCATGGTGACGACATGAGGGGATCGGGCGCCGAATTCCCTGGGATCGCCGGCCGATCGCCGACCGCTATGGCGCGCCAGCTGTATGATTTCAAGAGCGGCACGCGCGACGGCAAGAACGCGGTGGCGATGAAGCCGGTGGTCGCGCGGCTCTCCGACGCGGACATCGTCAATCTCGCGGCCTATCTGGCATCGCTCGATCCTTGACGGCGTCGATCCCGCGTCACGCTCGGCGGCGCGGCGCGGTAAGAGGGGCGCGGCAGCGGCTCGGATGCGGCCAGGTGGTGATCTGATCCTGCGCCTCGCCCCCGCAGCGCGTCGGACCTGAGGTGAATGGGCCGCCTCCCGCGCGGTTCGCTGGAGGTGAGATGTACCGGCTGATCGCTCTTCTGATGATCATGTTCGCCGCGACGGCGGCGACCGCGCCGCAGCGGCCGGATCGACCGGTTCGCGTCGCGATCGCGCGCCTGACCCACGGCCATGTCGGCGGACTTCTCGGTCGGCGCGCGATCGGCGATGTCGAGATCGTCGGCATCTACGAGCCCGATCGCGCCGTCGCCGCGCGCTACGTCCGCGATTACCACCTCGATTCCGCGCTCGTGCACGACCGGCTCGCGCCGATGCTGGACCAGGTACGACCTGAGGCGGTGCTGGCCTTCGGTGCGGTCGCGGAGCACCGCGCCGTGGTCGAGGCGGCGGCGCCGCGGCGGATCCATGTCATGGTCGAGAAGCCGCTCAGCTTCGACGCGGCGGAGGCCAGCGCCATGGCGGCCCTGGCGCGACGGCACCATGTCCAGCTGCTCACCAATTACGAGACCAGTTGGTATCCGAGCCGAACGGCGCTGGGTCGGGCGCTCGCGGCAGGCAACGTTGGGGCGATCCGCAAGGTGGTATTCCGCGACGGTCATTACGGCCCGAAGGAGATCGGCGTACAGCCCGAGTTCCTCTCCTGGTTGGTCGATCCGAGCGCCAACGGCGGCGGCGCGATCGTCGATTTCGGCTGCTATGGCGCCAACCTGATGACCTGGCTGATGCAGGGCAAGGCGCCGACCAGTGTCACCGCGGTGACGCAGCGGCTCAAGCGCGACCCGGTCTACGCGCGAGTCGACGACGAGGCGACGATCGTGCTGACCTATCCGAACGCCACCGCCGTCCTGCAGGCGTCGTGGAACTGGCCCGACCACCGCAAGGACATCGAGCTGTTCGGCGAGACGGGCGTGCTGTCGACGCCCGACGGGAAGACGCTGGTGCTGCGGCGCCGCGGCGAGTCGACGGTCCGGACGCTCGCGACGCCCGCACCCACGTTCACCGACCCGTTCGCCTTTCTGGCCGCGGTCGTCCGCGGGCGCACCGACGTGGCCGAGACAGACCCGACCTCGCTCGACAACGCGCTGGTTGTGGCGCGAATCCTCGATGCTGCGCGGCGCTCCGCCGCGACCGGGCGGACGGTGGCTTTACCGACGTCACCCGGCGCGACGAATTGAGATAGCGATCGGGTTAGATGCAGCCCGATCTTGCACGGTGCACTGGAATGAAGGTCGGCGAGCAACCCCGATCGGGAAGCGGGACATCAATTCCAGTCTCCACCGCTCCTCTCGTGTGAGCGCACGCGCGACCGCAAGCCCAGGTGCTTAGGGCGCCATCCCTCTTGAAGCGAGGAGATACATCCGAAGCGCAGCTCTGCCCGATCGAGCGAGGCTAGGACTTCCCACAATCGGCAATGAGAAGGCCGACGCGCTCAGCATCCATGCCGCCGCCTTTCGCAGCACACACCCGGCCACTTGCATCAGTCACAAGCCCGAACGGCAGGCCCGCCGCCCGTGACATGGCATCGCTACGATAGCGACGTTCTTCATTCGCCGGCGGCGTCCAGCGGTAGACCGCCGGAACACCGCGCCACATCGCCTGGGCACGAGGTCCGTCCTCTACCATGAACACACGCACCGCCCGAGGTTTGGCCGCCTGCGCGATCGCATCGAGCCGCGAGATCTCAGCGTGACAAGGGGCGCACCAGGGAGCGACGAGCAACAGCACGCTGCCCGCCGGGTAGCGGACGGGCTGTTCGGCGGCGAAGGCCGGCGCGCCGAAGCATGTCAGAACGGTGATGACTCCACGTCCCATCGCACGCCAACGTGCGCTTCTTCCCTCGACAGCGCCGTCGTGCCGTGATGTCTCTGCCGCAAACAAGGGAGGGGTCATGTCCGTATCATTGCTCGCGCTGGCGTTGGCGGGTCAAGCGGCAGCAGCCGCGCAAGCGCCCGCGCCTGCGTCTCCGCCTGCGCATCAGAGCGCACAGGCGCGCTTCGACGCAGCGAGCCAGGCTGTGGCGGAGGGCCGCTGCGCGGAGGCCGTCAAGATGTTCGCTACGATGGCGAAAAGCCGCAATCCTCTACTCGCTGCCACGATTGACGTGCGCAACGGGCGCTGCCTGGTTGATCTCGGGCAGGTGGAGGATGGCAAGGCAGCGATCGCGCGGGGGCTGCCTGTGCTTGCTGGCAAGGGCGTCGAGTTTTCCGGTGACGTCTACGAGGCGCACATGACGCTCGCACGCCTGGCCGAGCGCACCTTCGACTATGATGAGGCAGCTAAGGAATATCGCGCCGCGGCTGATCCGCTGAAGGGGGGAGCGCGGGTCCCGGCATTGTTGCGCCTGGCATTGGTGACGATGTTCGATCACGACGGCCGCGCGCTGGCCGCGGCCGAAGAGGCCCGCACACTGGTGCTCGCCGAGCCGGCTCTCAGCAAAAAGGACCTGGCGGCGGTGCAGACCGTGCACGCACGCGTCCTGCTGAACGAGGGACGCGCGAGGGAGGCTTATGCCGAGCTCAAGAACAGCCTGAGCAAGCAGGGCGGACTGACCAGCCGTGTCAGCGCCGACGATATTGCGACACGTTCGGACCTGGCGATCGCGGCGCTGAAGAACAACGATCGTGACAATGCGCGACTCTACCTCGCCTATACCGGTGCTGGGCGGATGCGGGACACACCGTTCACCAGAGCCGCCTCGATGGATCCGCCGGCGTGCGGCGAAGGTGGGCTGGTCCCGGAGGATGAAGCGATCGTCGAGTTCTCGCTGGAGCGCGACGGGCACGTCGCCGGTGTCGCCCCAGTCTACACCAACGGCGATCGCGCAAAGGCACTGGCATTCGCTCGCGCCGTGACGGACTGGTCGTGGCGTGCGGAGGACGTCGCCAAGATTCCGGCGCTGTTCCGCTACACCACCCGGGTCGAGTTGCGCTGCGTCAGGGCGGACGGTGCGCCTGGCGTGACACGCCCCCTCAAGGATGCGTTCGAGGCATGGCTGGTCGAGAAAGGTGCGCCAACCCCAAAATGGGCCGAGCAACCCGCCGCGGTGGCGCTCGCCACGCAACGCACGGCGCTCGCCGCGGCCAACACCAAGAACGATGCCGTAGCCCAGGCGCAGGCCGCACTGGCTCTGAGCGACAATCCGGTGCTGGACGGACAGGAGCGCCCCGCCCTTCACGCCATCGTGCGAACGGCTGTGGCATCGCTCTCGCCGCCGGTCGCGGTGCGCACCTATGTCGAGATGGTCGCGCCCGAGAAGGTGGACGAAGATAGCGAGTCGTGGCGGACGCGGATGCGCGCCATTCTGGCGCGGCCTGACGTATCTGGCGATCCACTGTCGGCGGCAACGCTGCGACTGCTGATCGCCCAACCCGCGTACCGCAAGGGACCGCCTGCGGACGCGGCCGTTCTCGTGGCAGCGGTGAGCGGCGACCCGGCGCTGCCACCACGTCATCCGTTGAAGATCGCGGCCTTGCTCGAGGAAGCCAACGTCCTTGCGGCGAAGGGCGATGTCGCGGGCGCTCGTGCCGTGTTCGATCGCACCGGGCTCACTGCCGAGCAATGTGCGACCGTTGGCCTTCAGCCCGCGGTACAGCGCATGAGTGGCAGCGCCAGCGACTTTCCCCAGGAGGCACAGCGGCTTGGCTTCGAGGGCTGGGTACGCACCTCCTTCGACATCACTCCGGACGGACGTACGATCGCGCCGCGAGCCGTAATCGCCTACCCGCCCTTCATTTTCGACGAAGCCGCGAATGGCATCATACGCGTCGCTCGCTTCAGCAGCACCTTCCGACCGGAAGGCGCGCTGGCCTGCTCAGGTCAGCAGCAATCCGTGCTTTTCCTGCTCCCGAACCGGTGACGCCGGGCGCGACGCCGCGAGTAATCGGGAGCCGTCCCCTTCCCTCCTGCGCTGCCTGGCGCAGGAGGGCGGCGGGATCCGGTCACTCGCCAGCCCCGGCCAACATCAGCGCAACGGCGTGTCCGCTGCCGCGGTGCGCGGCAGCGCGTCGAGTGCCTGGTTGAGCGCGAGGACGTTGACATGCTCCTCGCCGAGAACGGAGCCCTCGGACAGCTTGACGACCAGATTGCGCACCCGATCAACCGACACACCTCGCACGCGCGCGATCCGTGGCGCCTGCGCCAGCGCGCTCGCCGGTGACAGATCAGGATCGAGCCCCGAGCCGCTTGCGGTGACCAGATCGCCCGGGAGCGGGCCCGAGACACCCTCCCCCTGCCGCCTCGCGACGTCAGCCTTGACCCGGTCGACGAGCGCCTGGCTCGCCGGTCCGAGGTTGGAGCCGGAGGACGACAACCCGTCATAGCCCTTGCCGGCAGCCGACGGGCGGGTCTGGAAGTAGCGCTCGGTCGTGAACGCCTGACCCACGACGGTCGAGCCGATCACGATGCCGCGCGTGTCCCGCACGAGGCTGCCGTTGGCCTGGCTCGGGAAGATCGCTTGTCCGATGCCCGTCATGGCGAGCGGATAGGCGATACCAAGGAGGGCTGCGAACAGGACGGTCATGACGATCGCCGGGCGCAGTGCGGAAGAGAAGTCCTTGCCCATCTTCTATCTCCTTAGGCGAGGCCGAGGCCACCGACGACGAGGTCGATGAGCTTGATGCCGACGAACGGGGCGAGCAGGCCGCCGAGGCCATAGACCGCAAGGTTGCGCGCCAGCAGCGGGCCGGCCGCCATCGGCTTGTACGTCACGCCCCTGAGCGCCAGCGGCACCAGCAGCGGGATGATCAGCGCGTTGAAGATGATCGCGCTGAGGATCGCCGACTGCGGGGTCGCGAGCCCCATCACGTTGAGCACGCCGAGGCCCGGATAGAGCGCGACGAACATCGCCGGGATGATCGCGAAATATTTCGCCACGTCGTTCGCCACCGAGAAGGTGGTGAGCGCGCCGCGCGTCATCAGCAATTGCTTGCCGAGCCCGACGACCTCGATCAGCTTGGTCGGATCGCTGTCGAGGTCGACCATGTTGCCCGCCTCGCGCGCCGCCTGCGTGCCGGTGTTCATCGCCACCCCGACGTCGGCCTGCGCCAGTGCGGGCGCATCGTTGGTGCCGTCACCGCACATCGCCACGAGCTTGCCGCCGGTCTGCTCCTGGCGGATCAGCGCCAATTTGTCCTCGGGCGTCGCCTGGGCGAGGAAGTCGTCCACCCCCGCCTCGGCCGCGATCGCCGCGGCGGTGAGCGGGTTGTCGCCGGTGATCATCACGGTGCGAATGCCCATGGTACGCAGCTCGCCGAAGCGCTCGCGGATGCCGGCCTTGACCACGTCCTTGAGGAATATCGCGCCGAGCAGGCGGCCGTTCTTGGCGACTGCAAGCGGCGTACCGCCAGCCCGCGAGATTTCATCGGTGATGCGGCGCAGCTCGGTCGCCGCGGCGGTCTCGCCTGCTCCGGCATTCGCCTTGAGGATCGAGTCGACCGCACCCTTCTGGATCAGCGTGTCACCGGTCTTGATGCCGGAGACGCGCGTCTGCGCGGTGAAGGGGATGATCTCGGCGCCCTGCGGCATCGGTCGCCGCGAGTCGAACTTGTCGCGCGCGAGCACCACAATCGAGCGGCCCTCGGGGGTCTCGTCGGCGAGGCTTGCGAGCAGCGCTGCTTCGGCGAGCTCGGCATCACTCACGCCGCCGACTGAGCGGAACTCGCTTGCCTGGCGGTCGCCGATCGTGATCGTGCCGGTCTTGTCGAGCAGCAGCACGTCGATGTCGCCCGCCGCCTCGACCGCCCGGCCCGACTTGGCTAGCACGTTGAAGCGTACGAGCCGGTCCATGCCAGCGATGCCGATCGCCGACAGCAGCGCCGCGATCGTGGTCGGGATCAGCGTGATGAGCAGCGCGGCGAGGATCGCCACCGGGATGCTGCCGCCGGTATAAGCGGCGAAGCCCGGGATCGTCGCGACCGCGATCAGGAAGATGATCGTCAGCCCGACGAGCAGCACGGTGAGCGCCACCTCATTGGGGGTCTTCTGCCGCTCGGCCCCCTCGACCAAAGCGATCATGCGATCGAGGAAGCCTTTGCCCGGCTCCACCGTGACCTTGACGCGGATCTCGTCGGAGATGACGCGCGTGCCAGCGGTCACCGCCGAGCGGTCGCCGCCCGCCTCGCGGATCACCGGCGCGCTCTCGCCCGTGATCGCGGCCTCGTTGACCGAGGCGACGCCGGAGACGACGTCGCCGTCCGAGGGGATCAGGTCGCCCGTCTCGACCAGCACGATGTCGCCGACCTTGAGCTGGCTGGCGGCGACGCTCTCATACTGGCGACCGTCACCTTTCAGCCGCTTGGCGGTGAGCTCGGCCTTGGTGGCGCGGAGGCTCGCCGCCTGCGCCTTGCCGCGCCCCTCCGCCAGTGCCTCGGCGAAGGTGCCGAACAGCACCGTCAGCCACAGCCACACGACGAGCTGCGCCTTGAAGGCGAGCGTCAGCCCGTCGCCGCCCATGTTGATCGTGATCGTCAGCAGCGCCGCCACACACGCGGTCACGAACATGACCGGGTTGCGGACCAGCTCCTTGGGATTGAGCTTGAGGAAGCTTGCCTTGATCGCGGCTACGACGAGGTCGGCCGTGAACAGGCTCTTGGTCTGGGTTTTCGCCATATTGGCCCCCGTTAGAACAGCTGGCCGCGGATCATCGCGAGATGATCGGCGATCGGACCGAGCGCGAGGCTCGGCAGGAAGGTGAGGCCGCCCAGGATCAGGATGATGCCGACGAGCAGCCCGACCCACAGCGCGCCGGTAGTCGGGAAAGAGCCCGCGCTCTCCGGCGTGTACTTCTTGGCGGCGAGGCTGCCCGCGATGGCGAGCATCGGCACGATGATGAAGAAGCGGCCGACCCACATCGCTACCCCCAACAACCCGTTGTAGTAGGGGGTATTGGCGGTGAGACCGGCGAAGGCGGAGCCGTTGTTCGCCACCGCACTGGTGAAGGCGTAGAGGATCTCGGAGAAGCCGTGCGGCCCCTTGTTGAGCGGCCCCGCCAGCCCTTGCTGCAGCACCGACGACAAAGCCGTGAGCCCGAGGATGACGAGCGGCAGCACCGCGATCGCCAGCACCGCGAGCTTCACCTCGCGGCTCTCGATCTTCTTGCCGACGTACTCGGGTGTGCGCCCGACCATCAGCCCGGCGACGAACACCGCCAGGATCGCGAACAGCAGGAAGCCGTAGATGCCGGCGCCGACGCCGCCGACGACGACTTCGCCGAGCTGCATGTTGAACAGCGGGATCATCCCACCCAGCGCGGTGAAGCTGTCGTGCATGGCGTTGACCGCGCCGCACGAGGCCGCGGTGGTCACCACCGAGAACAGCGCCGAGGCGGCGATGCCGAAGCGCGCCTCCTTGCCCTCCATGTTGCCGCCCCCGACGCCGAGCTGGTGCAGCACGGGGTTACCCGCAGCCTCGGCGGCATAGGTCACGCTCACGCCGGCGAGGAACAGGATCAACATCGCCGCCAGGATCGCCCAGCCCTGGCGCGTGTTGCCCACCGCCCTGCCGAAAGTCCAAGTCAGCCCGATGCCGAGCAGGAAGATCGACAGCATCTGCACGAAGTTGGTCAGCGCGGTCGGGTTCTCGAACGGGTGCGCCGAATTGGCGTTGAAGAAGCCGCCGCCGTTGGTACCGAGCATCTTGATCGCTTCCTGGCTGGCCACCGGGCCGAGCAGGATCGATTGGCGCGCGCCCTCCAGCGTCTGCACGTCGACGACGCCGGCGAGCGTCTGCGGCACGCCGCTGGCGATGTAGAAGAGCGCGAGCGCGACGCAGAGCGGCAGCAGCAGGTAGAGCGTGATGCGGGTGACATCGGCCCAGAAGTTGCCGATCGTCTTGGTCTCGCGTCGCGCGAAGCCGCGGAACAAGGCGAAGGCGAGCGCGATGCCCGTCGCCGCGGAGAGAAAGTTATGGATCGTCAGCCCCAGCATCTGGCTGAGGTTCGACATGGTGCTCTCGCCGCCGTAGCTCTGCCAGTTGGTGTTGGCGGTGAAGCTGATCGCGGTGTTGAACGACAGATGCTCGCTCACCGCGCCCAGCCCTTGCGGGTTGAGCGGCAGCACCGCCTGTAAGCGCAGCACGGCATAGGTGAACAGCATCAGCGCGACGTTGAAGAGCAGCATGTGGAGCGCGTAGCGCCGCCATCCCTGCTCCTCCTTCGGGTCAATGCCCGCGAGCGCATAGAAGCCGCGCTCGACCGGGCCGAGCACGACGTGCAGCGGCGTGCGCCGCCCCTCGTAGAGCGCGAACATCCACATGCCGATCGGCTTGGTGAGCGCCAGCAGGATGCCGACGAACAGGAGGATCAGGAACCAGCCCTGGAGTGTCATGGGACCGCCTCCTTCAGAAGCGTTCGGGGCGGATGAGCACCGCCACCAGGTAGACGAGGAGGCCGAGCGCGGTGGGCGCGGCCAGCCAGAGGTCGAGCGTCATGTCGCGTCTCCTCAGGCGTTGTCGCACAGGCGGACATAGGCGAGCGTTAGCGCCACCAGCCCGACCATGATCGCGACCCAGAGCAGGTCCTGCATCACATCAACTCCGCGTCAGAAGGCGGCGGTCAGCGAGACCACGACGGTGCTGCCGGCGATGTTGCCGGTGCCGTCCTGGCCCTTGCTGAAGCTCGGCCGAAGGTAGCTCGCCGCACGATCCGAGATGTCGGTATCGATGTAGCTCACGTTGAAGAGCACATTCTTGTACGTGGCGTCGGCGCCGAGCGACCAGTCCCAGTACGCCCCGGTCGGCGCCACCGCGGTGGCGTTGGGGCCGAGACCGTCCTGACCCCAGCTATGGCCGATATGCGCTTTGGCGGTGAGCGGCGTGCCCGCGAGCGCCAGCGCGCCGTCGCCCCACAGGTAGAGGTTGTCGTCCTTGGCGCCGGGGGCGGTGTAGACGCCCGCCGCGGCGTCGGCGCCGGTGCGGTACCAGCGCCCGATCGCCTGCTGCTTGGGCGCATAGGCCGCGCCGGCGGTCAGCGTCGCCGCGCCGGCGGTGCCGCTCAGCTTGGCATAGGGCTCGGCGAAGTCGGTCTTGTCGGCGCCGCCGGGGTACATGTACCAGGTCAGCCCGACGTCGAGCGTGGCGTTGTCCGCCAGCTTTGCCTTGTAGCCGCCGATCAGGTCCAGCTCCATGTTGGCGCCGCCGAACGTGCCCCAGCCCGCCAGGTTCGACGCCCAGGTGCCGACATAAAGTCCGCTCTCGTGCGAGACGGTGATGCCGCCCTGCACCGCCATCTCCTGATCGGACTGCGACACGCCGCGGAAGCGATAGTCGGACGCGATGGCGGCAGAACCGCTGACCGTGACCGGTGACGCAGGAGCGGCAGTCTCGGTCGACTCGATCTTGTCCTCGACCGTCGACTGCGCATGCGCGGCGATCGGCATGCCGAGAACGGCAGCGAGCGAGGCCGCGAAGACGAACTTCATTCTTGTTACCCCTCGAAGGGGCACCATCACGTGACGGTGCCTTCAAGGATCGCCGATTAGGCGCACCGATCGTAGCAATTCGAGATCGATAATGAGCAAGACCGTATAGTCGGCATATAGCTGACACTATCGGTGCTGCCTGCCGGCGACCGCCGGTGCACGACCGACCGTATGTATCCGCCAGGGGTTCGTTGAGCATCGCCTACGCGTCGATGAGAAAGACACGGTTGTAGCCGTGATGTCGAGCTTAGCCCGCATCGGACTCGTTTGATCGGCGCCGATATCCTCGGCGAGACCGCCTTCTGATCGTGGTTTCCCTGACAACGACATCCAACAGCGACGAAGCTGTGTCGGATGCGCGACAAAGCAGGTCCGTCTGACATTCATCTTCTGGCTGGACCCTCAGAGTAAGGCCACTGAAGTCCTAAGGGTTTGCCGTCTGCACCTGCGCGCTCATACCTTTGCCCAACAACCGGTCGTCCAACGCGCCCTCCCCAGCTCCCAACTTCGATCGTTCCTTCATCCCGTGCTCACAGCGCCTGAGGGTTTGCAGTGGTGTCTGATCGACTAGATTGGCAGGAGCTGCTGCTCCTATCTTGGTGACAAGAGGGTGCCGGCATCGGCAGGTGCTTCCCGCACATGATCTCGACCTTTTACCTTCGCCGGCCGGCAGCATGGTGCGAGAGGCGCTCGCGACGGCCGCGCTTCCTTGCTCGGTGGCAGGGACGTCTCCGCTCCTCGCGCGACCTAGCGAGCCTTCGAGCTCGATCGCGTTTGGGAATGTCTGACACCATGGTAGAGCATGCAATCTAACGATGATGGTGCGAGTGGTGTTCGGACCGTGACCCACGCCGCGCAGTGGATAGGACGAAACGACGCTGATGACTGATCGGTCCAAGGATGCACCCGAGAGACTCTACATGCATGTAGCAAGGCGTCTGCAGCAGTCGATCAGACTGGGGCACTATCCGGTGAACAGTCGGCTGCCGTCTGAGCGTGAGATCGCGGATGCATATGGGGTCAGTCGACCAACGATCCGCGAGGCCACTATTGTTCTTGAGTTACGAGGCCTGGTTGAGATGCGCCACAGAGCGGGCGTTTACGTCATCGCCACCGAGCCCGAAGAAGTTGAATCCAATCTGGCGGACAACGTCGGCCCTTTCGAGGTCACCGAGGCACGGCGGCTCTTCGAAGGGGAGGCCGCGGCTTTGGCGGCTGGGACAATCGAGCAAGCCGAGCTGACCGAACTCGAGGACTTGCTATCGCAGATGGCAGAGGATGAATTAGATCAATCGATCCGGGAACGCGCAGACCGGGATTTTCACCTGACGCTGGCTCGCGCAACCCGCAATGAAGCGATCGTGAGCGTCGTGCAGACTCTCTGGGACAAGAGGTACAGCTCCCCGCTTTGCGCCTACCTCTTCTCGCTTGCCAAACAGATCGGCATCCAGCCGCCGGTCGAGGATCATCGGCGAATCCTCGCCGCACTACAGGCCCGAGACCCGGAAGGGGCTCGCCAGGCGATGCGGGCTCACCTGACGCGCGTCACCGAGAGCCTCTATCGAGCAACGGAGCACGACGCACGCGAGCGCACGAGGCTCAAGATGGACGAGCGGCGGCACGTCTTCGCGCGGCGCGCAGGAGTGTCCGAGCCCGCCGAGTGACGGCGCGACGTTCCGCCTTGTCAACGATCCGTCGGTCCGCGCTGATCTGACGCTGGCGACGCCCCGCGCGGCTCGTCCAGGTGCTAGCGGTAGCGGTAGAGCCGGACTCGGTAGATCTTCCTGTCGCCGGCGTCCTTCGAGAACAACCGCAGTGATTGCCCTTGCCCCGTCTCGTCCCCGTTCAGTCGCCGCCCGGCGACCATCCCGCCGTCGCGAAGGTATTGCTCATCGATGCTCTCGATGCCGACGATCGGCTCGCCGGGGCGATCTGTGGTGAAACTGAGCTGCGCATCGCCGCTGCCGACGACCAGGAACTCATCCGAGGTGGTCTGCAGGAACATCGCCGCGACGCGACTGGTCTGGTCGACATCACCCTTCGGTCCGCCGGCGCGCGTCATGTTGACCACATAGTCGCCGATGCGTCCGCGTCCGGCGCGCTGCGCGCCGCCTTCCATCAGCACGGTCGTGAGCCCACCTTCTACCTGCTTCTGCAGGATCAGAGGAGCGAGAGGGGCAAGCTGGCCGTAGAGCGCTGTCATCGCCGGATCGCCCTCGCCTGCTGCACTGAGCCCGATACTCGCGTCCCCCTGCAGCACCACGCCCTCACCGTCGATGCCGAAGGGCGAGAAACCGACGGCGCGGAGCGTACCGAGGCTGTAGAGCGCGTTGGCCGCCCCGACCGGGCCGCCGCGCGCCTCCGGCACGAACAACGGATTGTCAGAGCGCGCGTACTGCGACGCCCAGTTGGCGTAGTCCTCGAAATAGATGTCGGGCGCGAGAAAGTCGAGCGACGGCGCGCCCGCCTTGTAGATATCGATGGCGTACGGGAGCGGGCCGCCCGAGTTATATTGGCCGGGCTCGTAATTGGGCCGGATCAGCGCCGCATTGGTGAACATGGGGAGCCGGTACTGCGCCTTCCCCGCTGCGGTGACGCCCTCGATATAGGTTGCATAGGCCCATGACATGAACAGCGAGTCCGTCATCGCCGCATCACCGAACACCTCGCGCCACGTCCCCGCGGTGCGCGCTCCGGCGGCCTCCCAGGCGGTGCGCAGCGTCGGGTGAAGCGTGGAACGGTTCGCGGCAAGGTAGCGTAGCAGCGGCTCGGGCACCGGCGCGGCCAGCGCAGCGTCAGCGGGCGCCGAATGATCGCGCGATTCCGGTATGACGCCGACCTCGTTCTCGACCTGCACCATCAATATCGTGTGCTGCACCTCGTCCACCGCGCGCAGGTGTCGCATCAGCGCGGTGAAGGCGCGCGCATCCGCGTCGCGCGTGCTGGTCGAGAATGGCGACAGCCGTTCGGTTCCCCGACCGTCGCTGGTCTCAGCGCGCGGGAACCGCGTCTGATCGCGCTTCACCCACGCGGGCACGTAGCTGGAATAGGTGTTCTTCCACGCCCCGAACCAGAGAAGCACCAGCCGGAGGTTCTGGGCGCGCGCGCCCTTCAGCAAGCCATCGACATTGCTGAAGTCGAAGCGGCCTTCCTGCGGCTCGATCGTCTCCCACGCGATCGGGGCGAGCACCGTATTGAGGTTCATTCCCTTCAGCTTTGGCCAGATCGGCGCCATATAGGCGAGGTCGCTACTGCTGGAGTTATGGAGTTCGCCGCCCAGCACGAGGAACGGATTGCCATCGACGATCAGCTGCGTCGCCTCACCGCGCCGCTCAAGGTGCGGTGCGCCCGCGGACTGCGCCTGTGCGGCCGTGCTGGCGAGCAGGACGATCCCAGCCGAGAACAGACGGGTAGCGGCTAAGAGGCTGGACATCGCAGCTCCTTGAGGCTTGTAGCGTGAGAAAAGGGTCGGTCCCTCGTAGGAGACCGACCTAGCATCGACACATCTCGGAGAAGGAGTCGAGACGTGCCGGAGTCGATCAGAAGCTGGCGCGCAGGCCGAACAGGACTTGCCGCCCCGGATAGTAGACGTTGTACGTGGCATTGTCGTAGCCGAAGGTCGTCCGGATCGGCGCATTGGTGAGGTTCAGCATGTCGAGTGTGAGCCGCACTGCCTTGTTCATGAAGGGCAACTGATAGCCGGCCGACAGGTCGAGCTGGCCGCGCGCGTCCGCCAGCAGGCCAAGCGGGAGGTTGTTCTGCGGCGCGTTGGCCGCGATCACTCCGCCCTGCCAGACGTAGTTGAGGCTCAGTGAAAGGCCATAGTTCTCGTAATAGCCCTGCAGATTGTACTGCCAGCGCGGGACGCCCGCGGCGACGAGCCCGCTGTCGGACTTCTGCGTGATGTGCGTGCCGTTCGCCTGGAAGCCGAGCCCCTTGAACAGGAAGTCGAGCGGCTGATTCCACGTCCCCTCAATACCCTTGATCACGAGGTTGTTGAGGTTGACCGGCAGGTTGACCGTGATCGGCACCGCGGAAACCGCCACGCCCGAGGCGGCGGCACGGTCGAGCAGCGCCTGGCGCTGCGTCGCCTGCAGTGCGTCCACCGGGATGTTGAGCTCGGAGAAGGGAGTCGCCTGCTGGATGGTGGCGGTGAAGCCGTTGATGCTCTTACGGAAGAGCGCCACGCCGATGTAGCCGGCGCCGCCCGTGTAGAACTCGCCACCGACATCGATGTTGTCGGACGTGTAGGGCTGGAGCGCGGGGTTGCCCGCCGTGGCGATCTGCGCGCTCGGGTCGGAGAAGGTGACGCCGGGAAGGATCGAGCCCGCGTCAGGCCGCGTCAGCGACTTGGACACGGCGAAGCGCAACTTTAGATTGTCGAGCACGTCGTAGCTGAGATTCGCCGACGGCAGCACTTCCTCGTAATCCGAGTCCGCGACGATATCGACGATGGCGGTGCCGATCTGGCTGGGACCGACGACGTGCTGCTTGGTGTAGGTGTAGCGGAAGCCCGCGTTCGCGCGAAGCTCGCGGCCGAACAACTCGGACGTGCCGTTGATCTCGGCGTAGCCGCCGTAGACCTTCTCGTCGATGTCACCCGTCGATCCGCCGGTCACCGCTCCGCGGGTCTCCGGCGCGGTATCGCGGAACTGCGCATAGTTGGTCACCTCCTTCAGGCGATCGAGGTCGGGGACGATGAAGCTCGTGACGCCGAACGTGCCGCGCGACAGATGGCCGAAGTTCGTCGCCGAGGTGCGCATCAGATATTGCGGGATCGCGCTGGTGGGGACGCTGCCGGTGTTGCCGGTGCACGGGCTGCCGCACACGGACAGCTGGAACGGGTTGGTGTTGTCATAGGCGCGGACGCTGCGCTTGGCCTGGTCATAGGCCGCGCCGAACTTCACGTTGAGCGCGTCGTCGCCGACATAGACGTCCAGGTGTGCGCCGCGCGTCTCGGTCTCGCGACGCACGTTCTGGACGTTGACGCGATACCATTGCCAGCCGAGGTTCGGGTCGCCCAGGTCGACGTTGGCGGCGATTGTCGGCTGTGGGTTGCCGTTGGTGTTGTCGTAAGTCACCTCGACGCCAGAGTTGGGCGCGGTCTGGAACGCGAAGGTCGGCTGCTCCCGGAAGAAGGTGCTCTTGCCGAAGTTGGCCGACAGGTCGACCTTCACCGTCTCGCTCGGCTTCCACGACGCGCTCGGCGTCACGTTCCAGAACTTGGTGTCCTGGTTGAAGATGCTGTTCTCGGAGAAGAAAGACGAGTTGGCGAACACGCCCGAGGTGACCACGTTGTTCGAATCGACCTCGATGTCGAACGGCACCATGCCGCCGGTCGACTGCGGCGACGTGCCCGGCCCCGAGTTGCGGACCTGCCAGTTCATGTTCGAGCGCAGGTAATCGCGCTTCGACCGCGCCCAGATCCCGTCGAGTGCGAAGTGCAGCGCGTCCGAGGGGCGCCACTCGACCGCGCCGACCACCGAGATGCGCTCGCGGGTGCCCTCGGTCAGCACCGGCCGGCCGAGCCGCGGGATGATCGCCTTGGAGAGCTGCGACAGCGACAGCCCCGAAGTCGCCGCGAGGTCCACCGGCGTGCCAGCGACCAACCCATGGCCGACGTTGGCGGGTGTGATCGAGGCGAAGCTGAAGCCGTTGCTCTCGGGCGGCGAGACGTTGCACCCGGTGCCGCAGGCGAGGTTCGCGTCGGTGAAGCCTACCGTGTCGTAACCGTCGACACGGGTCTTCTGGCGGACGCCCGCGACGCCGAGCAGCACGCCGAACGTGTCGCCGAAGGTGTGGCTGGCGACCAGCGCGCCGCGCGGCCCGACCTTGTCGTTGCTGTCGGTATAGGCACCCTGCGCGACCACGGTGATATGCGTGCCCGGCTTGTCGAACGGCCGCGCGTTGCGCAGGTTGACCGTGCCGGCGATGCCGCCCTCCAGGGTCGAGGCGGTCGGCGTCTTGGCGACGTCGAGCCGGGTGAACAGCTCGGAAGGGAAGAAGTCGAGGTCCACCTCGCGGTTGCCGCCGCCGGAGCCATTGGTGCCGCCGTCCGACGCCACGGCGAACTGAGTGCCGTTGAGCAGCACCTTGGAGAAGCTGGGACCGAGACCGCGGATCGAGACCTGCGTGCCCTCGCCGCTGATGTCGCGGTTGAGGCGCACGCCTGGTATGCGGTTGAGCGTCTCGGCGAGATTGGTGGCGGGAAGCTTGCCGATGTCCTCGGCGAAGATCGAGTCGCCGAATGCGACCGAGTTGCGTTTGGCGTTCGTCGCGCTTTGCAAAGAGGCGCGGATCCCGGTGACGACGATGTCGGCGCTCGGTTGGCCCGTCTCGGTGGTCTGCTCGACGCTCTGCACCGCACCCTGCGGCACCTGCGCGTCCGGGTTGGCGGCGGTATCCACCTGGGTCGCCGGAGAAGGCTGCTGACCGCCAGGTCCCGATGCTCCGGCGTCCTGCGCCTGCGCCTCGGCAGCGATAAGGGCAATTCCAGCGGCAGCGACCAGCAGTGCCAAGCGATTGTTGTGGCGACGTCGTACGGACACCAGGCCTCTCCTCCGATGTTGTGACGCCCGCTTCGATCCGGCGGGCTGCGCAGCGCCGTTAGCGCTATCATCGAATTGGTAGGCCGAGAAGCTGAGGTCGTCAAGCCGGTGAAGAGCTCTGGCCTGACAGTTTTCTGCCATCACTCCATATAGATGTCAGTCACGTGTTCGATCCTGCGATCGGTGCAGGTCGCTCGGAGGTGCGAGGGGTGTCTATCGCGTCTTCCGGGATAGCCGCCTGTTCATCTGGGAGCGGGTCGGGACGCGGCTTCACGCGTCCGGCGCCGTTGCTGGCCGACCTCACGATCCGATCAGCCAGCGAGCAACGGCGATCGATCAGCCGGCGGTGATCGCCGCATGATCCATTCCGGCGAGGTCCGTTAGGAGATCGGGGCCGCTCGGCTCCCACCCAAGCCGCGCGCAGGTCCATGCGTTCGACGCGGTCATGTCGAGGCCGGCGAAGGGCGCCATCCAGCCGAAATAGTGTTCCACTTCATCTGCCCCGACCGATCGGACCGGCAGCCCGGTGCCCGTACCGATCGCCTCGGCGATGGCGCGGGCGGTGACGCCCTCCTCCGCCGATGCATGGTAACGCGCACCTGGCTCGCCCTTCTCCAGTGCCAGGGCGTAGAGCTTCGCCACATCGCTGACGTGCGCCGCCGACCAGCGCGACTGTCCTTCGCCGAGATACGCAATTGCGCCGGCGCGGCGCGCCTCGGCGATCAACGGCGTGATCAGCCCGGCCTTGGTGGTGTCGTGCACCTGCGGCAAGCGGATGGTGCGTACGTCGATGCGCTGCGCGATCAACGCCGCGCCAGCGAGCTCGGTCGCAATGCGCGGATTGGCGTGGCGAGGGTTGAGCACGTCCTCGGTCGCCGGACCTCCGTGGAGCGGAGTGCCGATACCGACGCCCGAGGTGATCAGGATGGGCTTCTGCGTGCCGGCCAACGCCTCACCCATGGCGGCGATGTTGCGCTCATCCTTCTTGGTGTTCTCGAAGAACCGCTCGAAGTTGTGGTCGAACGCGCAGTGGATCACCGCATCGCTCGCCTGCGCGCCACTTACGAGCGTCGCGGGCGCGTCGAGGTCGCCGCGGTGGACGTCGACACCGGCCGCTTCAAGCTGACGGGCGCCCGCGTCGGAACGCGTCAGGCCGAGCACCCGATGGCCGCGGGAGAGCAGTTCGGGAATGATGTGCGAGCCGATGAAGCCGGTCGCACCGGTCAGGAACACACGCATGATGGGTCTCCGTCTTGTCAGAACGGCATATCGCGGCCAGCCGAAACCTGTTAAAGTAGTGAGCTTATCGGGGTATAAGCTTCAACAGGATCGACCGTGGCCAGTGAGGCACCCAACCAGCTCGGTACGTATCTGCGCGATCGTCGCACCCGTCTCGATCCGGCGGCTCTCGGGTTCGGCGGCGGTCGGCGCCGCACGCCTGGCCTCCGGCGTGAGGAGGTGGCGAGCCGAGCCAATATCAGCCCGACGTGGTACACGTGGCTGGAACAGGGCCGCGGCGGCGCGCCGTCGGCGGACGTGCTCGACCGCATCGCCAAGGGGCTGATGCTGACGGAGCCGGAGCGCGAGCACCTGTACATGCTGGGCCTCGGGCGACTGCCCGAAGCGCGCTATCAGGCGGTTGACGGCATCACTCCCCGGCTGCAGCGCGTGCTGGACGGAATGGTGTCGAGCCCGGCCATCATCAAAACGGCGATGTGGGATGTCGTGGGCTGGAATCGTGCGGCGGCGGTGCTGCTGACCGATTACGCGAAGCTGCCGCGTGAGGGGCGCAACATTCTCCGCCTGATGTTCGGCAGCGACCATGTTCGCAGGCGGAATGAAGACTGGGAACGCATCGCTCGCTTCGTCGTCGGCGCCTTTCGCGCCGACGTGGCGCGGGCCGGCGCGAGTGCCAGCGCGGAGGTCACGAAGCTGGTGGGTGAGCTATGCGGGATCAGCCCCGAGTTTGCAGCCCTGTGGCAGGACAACGACGTGATCGCTCACGGGGAAGGCGTTAAGCGGATTTACCACCCCGATGCAGGGCCGCTCGCGATGGAGTTCTCCTCTTTCGCTGTCGAAGGCAGGCCGGAGCTGGTGATGATCATCTATAATCCCGCGTCACCCGAAGATGCCGAACGACTGCGCGTGCTGCTGGACGCGCACGATGGTTGATCCAACAGGTACGCGCGAGGTGTCTCTCGACCCAGTAGCGGACGCCCGGGCGATCTTACCCGCTCTCAACTTCGGCAATTTGATTTATCGTGGAGAGACAGGCATTTAAGCTGTCGCACCGGATCGCCTGAGCGTCGACGCCGCACGCGCGCGGCGCAGCATCATGCCGATGAGCCCCATACCCACGATCAGGCTCATCCACGTTCCCGGCTCGGGCACCGCGCCGAGCTTCAGCGGATCATAGCCGCCGTCATACGTCACCGGCCCCTGCGCCGGCGGCAGCTTGGGGTAAGGGCTGCCCGAGAGGTTGAAGGCATAGGGCACCTCCACCGCGTCATACTCGCGGTTGATCAGCGTCACCGCATCATCGCTCGCGAGCCCGCGCGCGAGGCTCGACACGCTGCCGTTGCGCCGCGGGTCACCGAACACGACCTGCAACCCGTTGCAGCTGTTGATGTCGCCGCACTCGCCGAAGGCAGTCACGAAGTAGGAGGCGTTATATTCCACCTCGGTTGTCGCGCCCGCGGCGAGCGAGCCGAGCTCGAGGTTGAGCGGCGTGGTGCTCCAGTCGAGCACGCGGCCGTAACCGAAGTCGGTGAAGGTCTGGCCAAGGAAGGGATCGCTGTTGAATTTGTCGTCGCCGACCCTCAGTTCCTCATCGTTGACGTTGCCATAGGCCGAGTACAGCACGTTGTCCTGCTGCCCGCGCGTGCGCTGGATCACGCTGAACTCGAAGCCGCCACGCGCCGGCGCGCCGTCGACAATAGCGAGATGCCCCGGCGTGATCAGCGAGTCGAAGCGCAGGTCGACCGCGTTTGGCCCGGTGTTGGTGACGCTGAAGGTGATCACCGTGCTCGACGCGATCGAGCAGCCGCCGACACAATAATCGTTGTGCAGGAAGAAGAAGCTGCCAGAGCCCGCCTCGCCCACGAGGTCGACGCCGAGGTCGGACTGGGTCGGCGAACGCTGGCCGGTGAAGATCTGCTCGCGCGTGCCGCCAGGATTGCGCCCCGGCAGCGACCCGTCCAGGCCGAAGGCGTAGCCGAGGCCGTTGCTTACCGTGACCGTCTCGATCAGCGCCGCCCGCGCCGGCAGCGCCGTTGCCAACAGCCCCGCCGCCGCGGCGACCGCGAACACTCTTCCCCTGTTCATCGCGACACCCCCCGCGTTTGATGGTTAAGACGTTAAGGGGCTCGCGCGCCGCCGATAGGTAAAAACTTGCTGTTTCGTGGATTTATTTGTTCGCGGCGCAGCCGGCGCGCACGGTCGCGAGGGCCGCGCCGGTAGGATCGATGCGACGCTGCAACGCGAGCGCGTCGTCGCAGGCGGCCGCGGCCATGGCAGCGCGCCGACCCGCCGCGAGCACGCGCGCGCGCAGCAGGCGCACCTCGACCTGATCGGGATCGGTCGCGGCATAGGTCGCGTCGTAGATCGACTGGGTCGCGGCGACGTGGCGCAGCGCGGCATCGATATCGCCCGCCGCGGCCTCGGCTTCGGCGGCGTAGAAGTGCGCATCGCCGACTGAAGATGCAGTCGGACCATAGAGACGGGTGTAGATTGCCGCGGCGCGATCGAGCACAGTCAGCGCCCCCGGTCCGTCGCGTTCCGCGATACGGATGCGGCCCATCAGCACCAGCGCGTCGGCGACCGCTGGATGGTCGCGCTCGAGCACGCGGTCGTATATCCGCAGCACCTGCGCCATGCGGCGCTCCGCCACCGCGACCCGGCCGCTCTCGAAGTCGGCGAAGGCGCGGTTCTGCAACGCGCGCGCCGTAAGCACATGGGCAACGCCGAACTTGGCGGCATAAGTCGCGACCGCGCGCGAGAAGAGCGGATCCGCCTCGGCGTAGCGGTGCAGCCGCACCAACGCGATAGCCTGGTTCATCCACACGCCGCCGAGCGCCTCGCGCTGGTCACCGTCGAGCGTGCCGCGCCGCCGCGCCGCCTCGGCAAGGTCCCGCTCCGCGCCGGCATAGTCGCCGCCCAGCACCTTGGCCTGCCCGCGCGCCCCCGCCGCTGCCGCCTCGACGCTGGGGGCGTAGCGCGCGCGTCGATCCACCGCCGCCGCCGCGGCGTCGAGCGCGCGACGCGCGCCCCGGGCGTCGCCACGCTCATAAGCGACGCGCGAGAGGCCGAGCTCGACGAGCGCGCGCTGCTCGCCGCGCGCCGGCAGCCGCGCCAGCGCCGCGCGCAGATCGCGCTCCGCCTCGCGTGGCAGGCCGAGATTGGCGTAGATCTCGCCGGTGGCGCGCAGCAGCCGCGCGCCGACAGCGGGCTCGTCGGCCAGCTCGGCGCGCGCGCTGCGGCTCGCGCGGGTCAGCACCGTCAGCGCGGTGATCGTGCGCGGGTTCTCGGTCGCCGGGTTGGCGATGTTGAAGGTGCCGATGAGGAACTCGAGGCTGCGGTCGGCGAGACGACGCTGACGCTCGGCGACGCGTCGCTGGCCCTCGGCATAGACCGCCAGCCCGACGGTGACGAGCGCCACCGCCACCGAGGCGGCGGTGATCCACATCAGCCGGCGCTGGCGCCGGGAGACGTCGCGACGCACCAGCGAGTCGAGCCGAACGTCCGCGAGCGCGGCGATCAGCTTTAGCGCGGCGAGCCGGCGGCCGTCCTTGCCCGGGCGGACGTCCGCCGCGATCGGCTCGGCGGGTACGTCGCCGAGTTCGCCGTCGGCGCCGATCCGCCAGCGCAGCGCCGGCGGAAAGCATTCGTCGTCCGGATCGCCGGGCTCGCCGGCGACGATCAGTGCCAGAACGCGGCCCTCGCCGTGGAGCCGCTTGAAGCTGAGAACTTCCTCGTTGACCCAGCGCGACCGCGCCGCGTGCGGGCTGCACACTACGATCAGGCAGCGCGCGGCGACCAGCGCGGCGCGCAGCTCCTGGCCGAGGTCGCCGCTCGCGGGCAGCTCGTCGCGGTCCCGGAACACAGGTGGCAATCGCCGCGGCACCGGGCCGAACGTCGAGTCGGTGCCGACCAGTGCGCGCGGCAGGCGATAGGTTTCGATCCGGTGGTGCAGCCAGCGCACCGTCGCGGTGTCGGCGTGGCTGTAACTGATGAACGCGGCGTACTGACGCATCGGCCCCCCACGCCGTAGCTCGATCGGATAGCGGGGGGTGCCCGATGCCGCCGCGCCCCGCGCCCGGTCCTCTCCCGCACGGGCGAGCGTGGCAGAGCGCGCGAGGGCTGGCAATGCGATGGTTAACGGGATCGTCGCAAGGCGCTTGCCCCGGCGCCCCGAAGCCTCGTAGCAGGAGGTGCGAGACGCGCGGTCGGGGGGCCGAGATCAGATGTCAGTGGGCGAGGTTCAGTCGTGAGTCACCCGCCGCGCCCCGGCTTCGGATTGGCGGTCGGGATCACCGGGCACCGCCCGCCGCTGCTGGACGCTGCCGCGGCCGAGCGCGCCGCGCCTCGTCTGCGCGAGGCGCTGGTGGCGCTGGCCGAGGCGGCGGCGCGGATCCATGCCGCCGAGGCGCGCTATTTCGCCGACGCGCCACCGTCGCTCCGCTTCGTCACCCCGCTGGCGGAGGGCGCCGACCAGCTCGCCGCGGAGCTCGCGCTCGCGGCGGGCTATCGCGTCGAGGCGGTGCTGCCACTGCCGCGCGACGACTATCGCCGCGACTTCACCGACAACGCCAGCGACAATGCGTTCGACGCACTGCTGGATCGCGCGGGATGCGCGCTCGAGTTGCCCGCACTGCCCGCGGGGCGGCCGGCGAGCTATGCGCTGGCGGGGCGCGCGGTGCTGGCGCACAGCGACGTGCTGGTGGCGCTGTGGGACGGCGCGCCCGGGCGCGGCATCGGCGGCACCGCCGACCTCGTCGCGCGTGCGCTGCGCCAGGGGCTTCCGGTGATCCACGTGCCGCTCGACGGCGGTGCGACGGTGATCCGCTGGGCCGGTTACGACCCGCTCGCCAACCCCGATTCCTTCGATCAGATGCCCGCGCGCACGTTCGATCCCGCCGCGGCCGACGCGCTGGTGGTGCAGCTGCTCGCGCCGCCCGCCGCACCGGTCGAGCGCGCCTGCCTAGACCGGTTCCTCGGCGAGACCGAGCGGCGGGTGCGCGCGCGCGTCGAATATCCGGCGCTTCTCGCGGTGCTGGGAATCAAGCGCCTGCGCCGCGCCACCTTCCGCAGCGGACCCTATGATGCCGACACGCGGCGCGAGTGGGAGCGCTTCCGCACCTTCTGCCGCGACGGCGCGCACGGCGTGCGGCCGCGACTGGACTCGATCGAGGCGGCCTATGGCTGGAGCGACCGGCTCGCGCAGCATTTCGCACAGAGCTATCGCAGCGGGCACGTGCTCAACTTCCTGCTCGGCGCCGCGGCGGTGCTGCTGGCGCTCTCCGGGCTGCTGTTCAAGGAACTGAAGTTTTGGCTGGCGCTGTGCGAGCTCGCCGCGGTGGCGGGGTTCGTGCTCAACACGCGCGTCGGCATCGCGCGCGAGTGGCATCGGCGATGGCTCGATTATCGCCAGCTCGCCGAGCGATTGCGGCCGATGCGCAGTCTCAAGCTGCTCGGCGTCGGTCGCCCCGCGGTGCGCCCCGGCGCCGAGCGCGAGCCGCGCTGGCTTGACTGGTACGCCGCCGCGGTGTGGCGCGCGAGCGGGTGCGCGAGCGGCTGCCTCAGCGACCGGCGCGCGGTGGCCGCCTTCATCGCCGAGGAGGAGCTGTGCCCGCAGCTCGCCTATCACCGCGCCGCGGCGCACCAGCTCCACCTGCTCGACCATCGGCTACATCGGATCGGCATGTGGCTGTTCCTCGCCTCGCTGCTGAGCTGCCTGGTGTTCCTGGTCGGCTATGTCGCGGCGCACGCGTGGGTGCGCGCGAACGCGGGCGTGTTCGTCGCCCTCTCGGCCGGGCTGCCGGCACTGGGCGCTGCGATCTTCGGCATCCGCGTGCAGGGCGATTTCGGCGCCAGCGCGGCGCGCTCCAGTGCTACCGCGGCCGATCTGGCGCGCTACGTCGACGCGCTCGAAGCCAATGGCGACGACCTGCCGCGCGTCGTCGACCTTGTCGAAGGAGCCGCCGCGACGATGCTGGCGGATCTCAGCGACTGGCGGCAGGCCTATGAGCGCCGACAACTGGAGCTTCCCTAGCTGCACCGCAGCCATCGCCAGACGAGGGCGGACGTCGATAGCTCATCCGGGCGCTGCCAGTCTGACGCGAACTCGTCCCGACGCCAGGCACTCCGGCCTTCATGCGCGGCGAGTCAGCTGGCGACTGCCTGCCACTCGGCCAGCACCGCTGAACGGCGCTACTTGTAGGTTTGACATCGCCCCACCCGCTCATTTGCGTCGCTCGAGGTGCACTAGGATCGAGGTGGCTGGCGTGGCTAGTATCCTATCGCTCTCAGACTTCGGGCGATGGTCTCGTGCGGCGATCCCGGCCGGGGTGGCGCGCGCCAGCGATGCGCAGCACGGCCAGGTCGGCGGTGACGTTGCCGAGCGTACGGAAGATGTCGGGCACCGTCTCGATCGCCAGCAGCAGCGGCAGCAGCGTCACGGGCACGCCCATGGCGAGGCAGACCGGCGCGATCACCGCGAAGAACGACACCTGCGCAGGTAGCCCCACAGCGGCCACGCTCACCGTCGCCGCGACCACCGCGCCCAGCCCCAGCGTCGCCGGGCCGAGCGCGACGCCGTGCACCGCGGCGAGATTGGTCGCCACCGCGACATTGGCCGCCGCGGTGGTGGCGCGGAACAGCGACACCGCGAGCGGCAGCACCACGCCCGCGGCCTCGTCGCGCACGCGCAGCGCGGGCGCCGCCGCCACCATCGCGGGCAGCGAGGCGAGCGAGGACTGCGTGCTCACCGCGATCACCTGGGCCGGCAGTGCGGCGCGCGCGAAGGCGAGCGGGCTGATCCGGCCGAGCAGCGCCGCCGCGACATAGGCGAGCGCGATCGAGGCGAGCGCGGCGCCGACGATCACCGCGACATAATGCGCCAGCACGCCCGCCGCGCCCCCGCCGAGCACCAGCCCGACCCCGATCGCGAGGGCGAAGACGCCGAGCGGCGCCACCCACAGCACCCAGCCGACGATCCGCAGCATCGTCTGTGCCACGCCGGTGAACACTTGCACTAGCGCGGCGCGGGGCCCTGGTTCGATCCCGTTGGCGGCGAGGCCGAACAGCAGCGCGAAGACGACCAGCGGCACCATCGCGCTCTCGGCCGCGGCGCGCACAGGGTTGGTCGGCACGATGCTGCCGAGCCAGTCGGACGCGGCGGGTACCGCCGGGCCGGGGCCGCTCACCGCCGCGGGCAGCGCCGCCGCGGCCGCGGGCAGTGGCGCGAGCTGGAGCAGCAGCGCGGTGGCCGCGGCGCCGACCGAGGCCGCGACGAGCAGCAACACCGCGAACCAGCCGAGCGCGCGCGCGGCGAGCCGCCCGCCCGCGGCCTGCTCGGCGGCGCGCATCACCCCGGTGACGAGCAGCGAGAAGACCAGCGGCACCACCGTCATCGTGAGCGAGTCGAGCCACAAGCCGCCGACCGGCTTGGCCACACCGGCGACGACGGGCGCCGCCGCGCTGCCCGCCAGCAGCGCACCCGCGACCAGCCCCAGCACCAGCCCGGCGAGGATTCGTGCCGAGGGGCCGCTCAGCACGTCGGCGCGGTCGCGTTCGACGGGGCAAGAGCGCGGTCAGTTCGCATCGTCGGGTCGGTTCCTCCGCATGGCCGCGACCAGCACCGCGTCACCGTGCCCGGCGACGATCTCGGCGAAGGTCGCCGCGCGCTCGTCCTGGCCCAGCTTGAACTGCGGCTCGCACGAGACGATCCGCGCGCGGAAGGCGACGACGTGGCGCGCGAGCTCGTCGAAGCGCGCGCCCATCTGCTCGGGTCGCCACCCTCCGGCGGGCTCGAGCTGCGCGGCGAGGCGGCGCAGCGCGTCCTCGGTCTCCTCCGGCACGAAGGCGAGCGTGGCGGTGATCCGCAGTGCGGCATAGTTCCAGGTCGCGCCCCAGGTCGGGTTCGACACCAGTCGCGGCGAGACATAGCCCTCGGGCCCGCGGAAAAGGATGAGCGCCTGCGGGTCGCGCTCGAATGCGGCGAGCTGCGGGTTGCGACGGGGATAATGGCCGACCAGCGCCACCGGCGTGCCGTCCGCGCTGCACTCGGCGATGAGCGGGAGCAGCGTGGCGTCGCGATCGCCCGACACCACCCAGGCGAGCGGGTGGTCGCGGATCAGCGCGCCGATCTCGGCCGGCGAGAGCGGGACGAAGCTCACGCCGGCGCGTGCCCCAGCACCGCCGCGAGCCAGCGCGCGGCGTCCTCGAACGCCGCGTCGGACAGCGGCGAGACCGACACCGCCTCGAGGAAGCTGTGCGTCGCGCCGGGATAGATGCACGCCTCGACCGCGACGCCGGCGGCATGGAGCCGCTCCGCCATGGCGCGGTTGGCGTCGGCGAGGATGTCGCACTCGGGGATCGTCACGAAGGCGGGCGGCAGGCCGGTCAGGTCGGCGCGCGCGGGGACCACCAAAGGGTCGTCGAGCGTCGCGGGCTCGCCGGCATAGTCGCGCCAGAACTGGTCCATCTCCGCGATCGTCAGCATATAGGCGGGGCCGTCGTAGCGCGCGTAGCTCGGCGTCGGTGCCGGATCGAAGGCGCCGTAATTGAGCAGCAGCGCGGCGGGCAGCGGCTCGCCCAGCGCGCGCAGCCGCAGGCTCATCGCCACCGCGAGATTGGCGCCGGCGGAGTCGCCGCCCACCGCGATCCGCTCCGCGGCGATGCCGTGCGCGGCCGCTTCGCCCCGCAGCTGGCGATAGGCCGCGACGACCTCGTCGAGCGCGACCGGGAAGCGCGCCTCGGGCGACAGGCTGTAGTCGATCCCGACGACCACGACGCCGGCGCGCGCGGCATATTCGCGCATCAGACGATCATGCGTGTCGATGCTGAACATCGTCCAGCCGCCGCCGTGCACGTACAGCAGCGCCGACCGCGGCGTCCGGCTCGTGCCCGGGTAATGGAACCGCGCGCGGCAGCCGGCGAGCGTGCCGTCGCGCGTCTCGGCCATCGCCGGCCCGCCGGCACGCCACGGCGCGCGCACCACCTCCGCGGCGGCGCGGCGCTCGGGCAGCGGCAGCGCGGCGAAGTCTGAGAATTGCCCGTAGCCGTGGTTCAGCGCCACGACGAAGCGGCGAATGTCGGGGTCGACGTCGTCGTGCGCCTCTTGGGTGGAAGTCATGCGTCCTGCTCCTCGCGCGGGCGCTGACGGCCCGTCGCGCTGTCGTGTTCCCGCGCGCCGCTCTCGCACGGCTTCACCCGTCCCGCCCCTATCCGCGCGGGCCGATCATGCGCGCGCGCGGGCCGCGTCACGGCAGCGCGTAGAGGCTGGGCGGTACGCCATAGGCGCGGCGGAACATCGCGGTGAAGGCGCTGGGGCTGTCATAGCCGACGTCGAACGCGATCGTCGTGACCGAGCGCCCCGCCGCCATCAGCGACAGCGCCTCCATCAGCCGAACCTGCTGCCGCCACACCGCCAGTCCCATCCCGGTCTCGCGCTTGAACGCGCGCGTGAAGGTGCGCCGCCCCATGCCAGCGACACGCGCCCAGTCGTCGACGTCGCGGTCGTCCGCCGGCTGGGCGAGGATCGCGCGGCAGACGCGCAGCAGGCGCGCGTCGGCGGGCATCACCGCGCCATAGGGCGCCAGCGGCATGGCGGCGATCTCGTCGAGCAGCACCGCGACGATGCGCCCGGCATGGCCGTCCGCGTCATAGTCGGCGCCGAAGGACACGACCTTGAGAATCAGCGCCTTGAGAAAGTCGCTCACCTCGATCACGCGGCACGGCGGCGGATCGGGGTAGAGCGCCGGGTCGACGTAGAGCGTGCGCAACGACACCGGGCCGCGGCACGACACCTCGTGGCGCTGCCCCGCCGGTAGCCACAAGGCACGCTGCGGCGGCACGACGAAGCTGGTCGACGGCGTCTCCACCGACATCACGCCCGAGCAGGCGTACAGCACCTGGATCCAGTCGTGCGCGTGCATCGGGTCGACGAAGCCGACGCCATATTCGTCGGTGAGCCCGCGCACCGGCAACGCCGCACGGCCGTTCGGCCCGGTCACGATGCTGTGTGGTCCATCGTCGCGAAGCTGCCACGCGCGCCGCGGCGGGACAAGGCCGCGGCGCGGGCCCGCGGCGATGGCGGCCACTCCGCCCCTCACCGCAGCGCGAAGCGCAGGTTGGCGCCAATTGTCCGGGGCCGCGTCACGCTGCCGGCGAAGGAGAAGGGGGCGTTGAGGATGCCATAGGTGTCGAACAGGTTCTTGGCGAACACGCCGGCCTCGATGCCGTCGCCGAGCCGGATCGCGGCGTTGAGGTCGACCAGGCTATAGTCCCCCTTCTGCAGCGTCGCGCCGAAGGCGACCGGGGCCGCCGATAGATAGCGGTGCGCAATGCCGATGCGCGGCCGCAGCGGCGAGCTCCGCAGCTCCCAGTCGAGCTGGTTGGCGATGATCCAGTCCGACGCGCCGGGCAGCTGCGTGCCCGCGGCATAGCCGCCGCCCGCCGCATTGCTGTCGGGCAGCAGCCCGGACAGCCGCGCGTCATTGTAGGTGACGTTGGCGCTGTAGGTCAGGTTGGCGGTCGGACGGAAGACCAGCGACAGCTCGACGCCGTCGATCTTGGCCCCGCCGCCGTTGACGGTATAGGCATCGAAGGTGACGGGCGTGAACAGCCGCGACTGGATGTCGTTCCACTTGATGTGGAAGGCGGCGATGTCGAACGACATCGCGCCCGGCACCAGCTCGAACTTGGCGCCGACCTCGTAGTTCTGCGTGCTGTCGCTGCCGAACGTCAGCGGCGTGCCCGAGGCGGCGCTGTAGACGTTGACGCCGCCGATGCGGAAACCCTCGGAATACAGGCCGTAGAGCGTGAAGCGGTCACTCGGCTTGTAGGCGAGCGACACCTTGGGGACGAAGCCCGACTGTTTCTGCGAGCCGGGCTGATAGTCGAACGGCGCGATCAGCGCTGCGTTCGGCAGGAACTGCAAGCGCGGCCGCGACTCATATTGGAAGACGCGGCCGCCGAGCGTCAGTGTCACCTGGTCGAAGAAGGTGTAGGCCAGTTCGCCGAAGGCGGCGATCTCGCGCACGCGGTTGGTGCTGACGGTGCGCCGCAGCAGGTCTCCCGGCGCGATCACGCTGCTGGGCTGGCCGTCGAAGTCGGCAGGGTTGGCGTCGATATAATCGGCGATGCCGTCGAGCCGCGCGCCGTCGGTCGAGTCGGACCGCAGCTTGGTGTAATTGGCGCCGATCAGCCAGGTGAACGGCCCGGTGCCGCTCGAAGCCAGCCGCATCTCGCCATAATAGTTAGTGGACTTGCCGGTCGAGCTGGAGAGCTGCGGCGTGCCGGTGCGCGCGTCGATGCCGAGGAAGATGGAATCGTCGAACGCCAGATCCGCCTTCTTCTGCGTGTAGCTGCCGATCGCGGTGAAGTTGGCGAAGCCGAGCTCCTGGTCGAGCCGCAGGCTGTACAGCTGGATCTCGGTGTCCTGGTATTCGTCGACGTTGGTGTTCCGCTCGAACGTCTTCGGGTTGTCGCCGAACAGCACGTAGGTCTGGTCGTCGAGGTCATATTCCTGGTACATCGCGAGTGCGGCGAGCTTGGTGGTCGCGCCCGGCTGCCATATCACCGAGCCGCGCAGCCCGCGCACGCGCAGGTCGTTGCTGCCCTTCTCGCCGGTGCCGACGTTGTCGAGATAGCCCGCGTCGTAGCGCTGCAACGCCACCAGCCGCACCGCCAATTTGTCGTCGACCAGCGGGACGTTGACCATCGCCTTGGCGGCGTAGCTCGCCTCGCCTGCGCGCCGCGTGCTCGATACGATCCCCTCGGCGCCGGCGTCGAGCCGGGTGGGGTCGGCCTCGTTGACGACATAATTGACCGCGCCGCCCAGCGAGGAGGAGCCGAACAGCGTGCCCTGCGGCCCGCGCAGCACCTCAACCTGCTTCACGTCGAACGCGTCGATATCGGGGATGACGAGCGGGAAACCCGGCTCGACCAGCGGGATCTGATTGATGTAATAACCCGTCGTCGCCTGGTTGGCCTCGTGATAGGTGGTCGAGGCGACGCCGCGGATCACCACCTCGGAGACGCCCGGCTGATAGTCGTTGAAGACCACGCCCGGCACGCGCGTGATATAATCCGACAGGCTCTGCGCGTTGAGCCGTTGCAGATTCTCCTGGGTCACCGCCGAGACCGAGCCGGCGACGTCGCTCGCGGCCTCGTCGCGCTTGGTCGCGGTGACCACGATCTCGCGCTCGCTGCCCGCGTCGGCGTCCGCGCTCGCCGCAGTGGGCGCTGCCTGCGCCGCCGCGGTGGTGCTCGCGAGCGTCATCGCCGCCGCTGCCAGGATACTCGCCCCCGCGAGTTGTGAAACGATCGTGCGCATCGCCGCCCCCGTTCTTCTCAACATTGCTGTCGAAGATCATAGTTGACGCCGTTTCTTGCGGCGTGGCCGCGCGGACAGGGCCGATCGCCGTCGCGATCGGGCCATTTGCGCGGGCGCGATTGCGGCACGCGCCGGCCTGGCCCTAGCGTCGGCGACGACGCAGCGCGAGGACCCTTGACCGTCATGCCCTCCCCCCTGACCGATCGCGCGCGCCGGCGCTTCCTCGTCGGCGCGGGTGCGACGGCGTTGCTCGTCGCGACGGAGGGGCCGGCGCGCGCGGGCGCCGCTCTGCCGACGCCGCCGGTCACGCCGCGCGTACCGCTGCTGCGTCACCAGCTCGGGCGGACGCGCGACGATCCCTATGCCTGGCTCAAATACGTCCCGCCTCAAGGGCAGCGCGACATCGCGACGATGCCGTCCGCGATCCGCGATCATCTGCTCGCCGAGAACGCTTATGCCGGCGCCGTGCTCGACCGCGTCGCCACCGCGGAGCGCCGCTTCCTCGCCGCGCTCGACGCGCGCGCGCCGCTGGGCGGCGGCGCGCCCGACGTGACGCGCGGCGGCTGGACCTACAGCGTCGACGAGGCCGCGGGCGCGCACCCGCGCTACACCCGCCGCCGCACCGACACCGGGAACATCGAGCTGCTGCTCGACGAGAACGAGCGCGCGCACGGCCAAGCCTATTACCGCACCACCGGGCAGCAGGTCAGCCCGGACGGGCGCCTATACGCCTGGGCGGAGGACGTCGGCGGCAACGACCGGCATCGGCTGTGCGTGCGCGACCTCGCCAGCGGCGCGGTGCGCGTCGTCGTCGACACCGACGCTTATGGCTATGGCGGGCTGGTGTTCTCGCCCTCGTCGCGGTGGCTGTTCTGGATCTGGCGCGACGCGCGCAACCGGCCGACGCGGGTGTATCGCACGCCGGTGACCGGCGGCGAGCGCGTGCTGGTCTACGAGGAGCACGACCCCGCGATCTTCATGGCGATCGCGCGCACCGCGGCGGACGGTTTCGTCGCGATCACGCTCTCGGGCCCGGACACGAGCGAGGTGCGGCTCGTCGCCGCCGAGGCGGAGGAGCGCGCCCCCGCGCTGGTCCGCCCGCGCGCGCCCGGGCGTCGCTACACGATCGATGAATGGGACGGCGCGCTGATCGCGCTGATCGAGGACGAGCAGGCGATCGACGGACGCGTCGCCCGGCTGGATCGCCGCAGCTTCGCCGAGACGAAAACGCTGGTGCCGCACCGCGCCGGCACGCAGATCCTCCAGCTGGTGCCGTTCCGGCGCACGCTGGCCTGGGTCGAGCGCCGCGACACCTTGCCGCGGCTGATGCTGCTCGCCCCCGGCGGCACCGCGCGCGAGGTCGCCTTCGCCGGCGACGCCTATGCGCTGACAGTGCCGGGCGAGCAGGATTATGCCGCACCGACCTGTCGCGCCACGATCGAGACCCCCGCCGCGCCGCCGCGCTGGGTCGCGGTCGATCTCGCGAGCGCGCGCGTGACGACGATCGCGACGCAGCGGTTCGCCGGCTACGACCCGGCACGCTTCACCGTGCGCCGGCTCTACGCCACCGCGCCTGACGGCGACCGCGTGCCGATCACCGTGCTGACTCGCCGCGGCGCGCGCGCGGATGGGCGTTCCCCGCTGCTGCTCTACGGCTATGGCGCCTACGGCGTGTCGAGCGAGGCGCTGTTCGACGTCGCGCCCACCGTCCTGGTGGAGCAGGGCTGGACCTACGCGATCGCGCACGTGCGCGGCGGCGCCGAGAAGGGCCGGCGCTGGTTCCTCGACGGGCGTCGCCACCACAAGCGCAACAGCTTCACCGACTTCATCGCCTGCGCGCAGCATCTCGCCGCGACCGGCCATGCGGCGCGCGACCGGATCGTGTCCTACGGCCTGTCCGCGGGCGGGCTGCTGGTGGGGGGCGCGATGAACCTGGCGCCGGCGCTCTGGGCGGGGGTGATCGCGACCGTGCCCTTCGTCGACATGCTCAACACGATGAGCGACGCGGATCATCCGCTGGTGCCGCTGTTCCGCCCGGACTGGGGCGATCCGCTGTCGAACGCGGCCGACTATGACTACATGCTGGGCACCTCGCCCTATGAGAATGTACGGCCGGCGCCCTACCCGCCGCTGTTCACCACCGCCGGGCTCAAGGACGATCGCGTCGGTTACTGGGAGCCGGCCAAGCTGGTCGCCGCTGTCCGCGCCGCCTCGACCGCGCGCGCGCCCGCGCTGCTGCTCACCGACCTTGCCGCGGGCCACCAGGGCAGCGCCGGGCGTGACTCGGTCAACCACAAGATGGCGCGGCTCTACGCCTTCGCGCAGGGCTGCGTCGACGGGAGCTTCGCGTGACGATCGTGTTCGACCCGCGCCAGCTGGCGCACGCCCCCGTGCGCGAGCTGCACAACGGCGACTGGATCGCCTACAACGAATGCCCCGCGCGCGCGGAGTCGATCGTGGCGGCGCTCGGCGCCACGACGTGTGCGCGCGACCTCGGCATGACGCCGCTCGCGGCGGTGCACGACCCCGATTATCTCGCCTTCCTCCGCGTCGCGCACAGCGACTGGATCGCCGCGGGGCGGCAGGGCGACGCGATCGGCTATACTTGGCCAGTGGTCGGACGGCGCGCGCTCGACCTGACGCGGATCGACGCGCGTCTCGGGCGCTACAGCTACGACGCGGGGACGCCGATCGCGGCAGGCACGTGGGAGGCGGCCTATTGGTCGGCGCAGACCGCGCTGACCGCGCTCGACGAGGTCGCCGCGGGGGCGACGCGGCGGGCCTTCGCGCTGTGCCGCCCGCCCGGTCACCATGCCGGGCGCGACTATCTCGGCGGCTATTGCTACCTCAACAACGCCGCGATCGTGGCGGCCGAGGCGCGGCGCCGCGGGCTCGGCCCGGTCGCGATCCTCGACGTCGACTATCACCACGGCAACGGCACGCAGGACATCTTCTACGCCGACGGCGAGATGCTGTTCGTCTCGATCCACGCCGATCCAGTGACCGACTATCCCTTCTACTGGGGCCATGCCGACGAGATCGGCGCGGGCGCGGGCCGCGGTGCGACGCTCAACCTGCCGCTGCCGCGTGGCACCGGCTGGACGAGCTACGAACCCGCGCTGGACCGCGCCCTCGAGGCGATCGCACGCTACGGCACTCGGCTGCTGGTGCTGTCGCTGGGCGCGGATCTCTACGCGGGCGACCCGATCTCCTACTTCACCTTCGCGCGCGACGATTTCACCGCACTGGCCGCACGGCTCGCGGCGAGCGGACTGGCGATCGTGACGGTGATGGAAGGCGGCTATGCCACTGCCGCGCTGGGAGACAATGTCGCGGCGTTCGTCGCCGGGCTGCACGGCGGAGAGTAAGCGGCAACCATCAATATGATGCCAAAGACCCCTAAGCAGCCGTTCAGGCGCGACCGCGGCGCAGTTCATTCTCGGCCCCCATGGCGTGCTGGACCAAACCCGCGATCTGGAGCTGATCGGGGTCGGCCGAACACGACTCGAGATGGACCTCTTCCGCGTGGCCGCGGCGCAGGCTCGCGGATCGTGCCACACAGAGATGGCGAGGCGGGATATCTTAGACAGATGTATCAGCGAGTGTCACGGGCCCTTGAGAGCGGCCGCTCTTGACCCTCTCAAACCGCATCGTTGCACCTTGTGCAATCATGATTGCAGAGACAGATTGTTGCGCATCTGGGAAACATTCCTAAATGGGCGCTCGGCCGGTATGTCGGCCACGGAGACTACCCATGCGTATGTTTGAGACCGCCGCCAGCACCGCGCTGGCGATCGCGGCGCAAGCGCTGGTGGTTGGTGTTGTGCTTACCACGCTCTGATCATCGGCTGACCGCTCCCCTTACCAAGGGGAGCGGCGCGTCCGTTCGAGATCGAACGCTCCCATAGGCCGCAGCATTCGACATACTCTCGCTCCGGTGCGATGGCGACGGTCTATGAGGCTGGGAGCGCCGTCTCAGCCGTCGACGCTCGAGCCGTTCGCCTCTTCATCACTCGATCGTCCTTTGCGGCTTACCTCAAGGGACTGGACACCTGGAACCATCCGCAGGCGCCCCCCCCAACGCGTAGGTCCGCCTGAGACACTCGCGTCAGGTGCAGCGTCCACGCTGCCTGATCAGTTTGGACCGGCGTGACCAGCATCCTGCGGACCTGCCCGCCTCTCACGCGCAACAGCTTCCTGATCTGCTTCTCGGACAGCGCGCCGCGCTCGGCGACGGCGCGGATCACGCAGCTTTGGACACGCGCTCGATAAACTTCCTCGAGCGGCTTGAGGCCGGCAAGGATGACGAGGATGATGACGGTGGCTATCGCGGCAGCAGCGTAGAGGCCGGCTCCTGCGGCGAGGCCAAGCGCGGCTACCGCCCAGATGCTGGCGGCCGTGATCATGCCTCGCACGGTGTTGCCGCGATGCAGGATCGACCCGGCACCGAGGAACCCCACGCCTGAGACGACCTGCGCAGCGATCCGTGAGGGACCAAGCATCAGGTGGGCCATCCGCTTGGCAACCTCGAACCCGTGAGCCGAGACGATCATGAGCCGTGCCGCCCCAGGGCGACCAACATGTGCGTCCGTATGCCAGCCGACCAGAGCAGAGGCTCGCGCTCGAAGCCGACGAAGCTTCCCAGCGCTGCTTCTGCCAACAACCGTATAGCGATACCCACATGCGAGATCACATCAGCGTAAAGCGTCGAGGCCCCGCTGCGTTCCGGTGCAAGGTCAACAAGGTTGACCCATCATCGCAGCGCCGACACAAGGCAGCCTGCACCGGGAGATCAGCATGCGCCTTTGGCTCAAAGCATCGTGTCTGTCCGCGCTGGCGCTTGGCGTCGGGGCGGTCGCCTTCGGCGCCGATCGGCCGTCCGGGTACTTGGCGCCAGGCGAGTTCGATGTCACTCACGTGATCGAGCCGGCGCCCCGGAAGGGCGATCCTCGCTACGAGACCGATCGCAAGATCTTCAAGGCGACGCGCGCGCTGGTGGGCACGCCGCGGTGGCAGCTCGCCACCAACGACGCCGAGATCAACGCGCGCGCGCTCCTGCGTGATTTCAGCTGCTCCGTCGGCGTGGTGTTGACCCCGGAGAGCGCCCCTCACGTCGCGAACGTGATCGCACGCGCCGCGCGGGACACTGGGGCGCAGACATCGCGCGCGAAGGAGTTCTACCAGCGCAATCGACCATACACGATCGACAAGGGACGCATCTGCCAGGCGCCGGCCGAGCTGTACGACGAGAAGGCGCACCGGGTCAGCTACGACTATCCATCGGGGCATACGACCTACGGGTGGACCCATGCGCTGGTGCTCGCCGCGCTGGCACCCGATCGGGCGCAGCAGATCCTGGAGCGCGGGCGTGCTTATGGCGACAGTCGCTTCATCTGCGGCGCACACAACGAGAGCGCGGTCGAGGGCGGCATGCTGTCCGCCTCGGCCACGATGGCGCTCGTGGCCACCAAGACGGCCTATCAGGCCGACCTGTCCGCAGCGCGTGCCGAGCTCGCCGCATTGCGCGCGAGCGGTCCGCAGCCGCAGGGATGTGAGACGGAGGCTGCGCTTCTCGCACAGCATGTCATGCCCAATCTCGGTCGCGACCATTGAGCTCCTTTGCGGCTGGATCTGCAGGGCGTATCTGAGGGTGCTGTCAATTTTATGCGACATCGTCTCTACACGATATAGGTCGCCTTCGGCCCACGTCGGATCAGCTGACGAGCGCCTTCCACTCGGCCAGCGCCTCGGAGCGGCCCTTCTTGTAGGCCTGCCTGTCGACGAGATGGCGTTCGTGGTGGAAGGGGGCATGGACGGTGGCGTGAACCGAGGCGAACTTCTGTGGCGTTCGCATTCGTCGAAACCGCAGCATCGCTCGTTCTCGTCGTCGGAACGGCAGGTGCGAGTTCTCGACGCGGTTGTTCGCCCAGCGACCCACCTCCTGCTTCTCGCGGCTGCTAAGCTCCTTCAGCGGCGCACCGTTGGAGCGCAGACCATCGGTGGTGATCGCCTCAGGCGAGCCATGGCGTTTGAGCGCCTTCTTCATACGTGCGAGCGCTGCCCTGGTTTGGCAGATAAGCAAGTCGATGCTGACGCCTCGTACCTTTGGCCAGGCCGAGGGGTGTGACCAGACATGTCGATCGAGGTCAAAATCACAGTTGAAGGCGGCTCGAACCGAGACGCGCTAGCTTGGCGGGATGGCCATGCTTCCCTGCCTACCTTGCTCGGCGGCTGGATACCGCCAGGATGCTGAGCGATGTCGTCGCCTCGCTGAAGGCGTCGCAGACCACGACGCAGAGCTGATGCGGTCGCTCGCTCGCGTCAACGATCTTCGCGTTGTGCAGGCTGAGGCGTGTGAACGATTGCGCGCCGCTGCACCCAACATAGGTGAAGGCATTTTTCTTTGACCTCGAACCCCAATCTCGGCCTTGATGTGCATCATAAGTCACAAGGAGAAGCGCCCGTGGCTGGCGAAGCTGCGTTCATCCTGCTGATTGAGGATGATCCTGACATAAGCGCCATAGCGATCATGGCATTGCACCTAGATCCAAACTTTACAGTCACAGCCATGCGGACCGGCTCGGACGCTCTTCAACACCTCGAACATTCACCGAGACCGGATATTATACTGATCGACAACAACCTCCCTGACATGGAGGGAGTGGCTCTCTTGCAATCTATTAAGGTTAATATGGAGGATGCACCTCCAATCGCGTTTCTCACAGCGGCGGTGCGATCCTCCGATGTCGAGCGGTATACGGCGGCAGGCGCGGTGGGCACCATCGCGAAGCCGTTCGACCCGATTAGCCTGGCTGCGCAGGTTCGGGCACTGCTCCCTTCGACGCTCGGCTAAGTCGCTGCGTCGATTTCGGCGCAAGCAGGTAGCGCTTTTGTCAGAAGATGGATGCTACTCGGCGCTGATGCCCAAGCGACGAAGGCCAATCACATGACCGACAAGCCGAACCTAGTGGAAGCGTTCAGTGCTGCGTTTCTTGATACGTTCGGCTCCCGAGCGATCGAAGTGGCGGAAAGCCAGCGCGATCAGGCAGATGGCATCGTTCGAGAGCGATGGCAGCAGGTCATCGACGCGCTTATGGCGCCTGCGTCGCAAGAGACTGAGCGCACTACGTAGCACGCCCAAAAGGAGGTAACACGGCGTACAATCGCGTAAGCGCGCTTAACCGCGTCACAGAGATACTCCGCGCTGCCTGACCCAACAGCGGCCCCTGATGATGTCCCAATTGCCTCCATCTTCGATCGGCTTTTCAGGTCTGCGATCGAGGCACTCGCGCGGGCTTGATGGCGATCTGCCTGGCCTCAGGAAAGTTCTATGGATCTGTTACCGGCGACGATCCGGTACGTCTCAGGCGGCGAGACGCTCGGCCACGATCGCTCGGTCACGCCCTTCCCGCTTCGCGCGATAGAGCGCCGCGTCGGCACTCGCGATCAGCGGTGGGTTGTCCCGGCCCAAGGCTTCGCCCCACTCCGCCACACCGAACGAGAGGCTGATGGGTCCCAACGCACGCGCGCCCTGACGCGGCCGCAAAGAAGTCAGCGCGGCGCGAAGCCGGTCGATCCTAGGCAGCAGCGCCGCTGCCGTCGCGCCAGGCGCGATGATCGCGAACTCTTCGCCGCCGTAGCGGCAAGCGACGTCGCCGTCGCGAAAATGCTCCCGCAACGCGGCGCCGACAAGCTTTAGCACGGCGTCGCCGGCGTCGTGGCCGAACTCATCGTTGAAGCGCTTGAAGTGATCGACGTCGCACATGACAAAGGCGAGCGGCGTCCCGGCGCGGGCCGCGCGCGCGATCTCAAGCTGAAGGGCTTCCTCCATGTAGCGGCGGTTGTTCAATCCGGTGAGCGCGTCGCGGACGGTCTGCTCCCTGAGATCGCGCTGAAGCCGATGATTGACGAGAGCGGAGGCGATGTTTTCGCCGAGCGCGTTGAGCCGGAACGCTTCCTCGACGCCGACGACACCCTGGAGATAGAGCAACCCGATGACCTCGCCACCGGCGAGCAGCGGCTCGCAGCGGTAGGCGCCGGCATCGTCCGCAGCGTGACGAC
This sequence comes from Sphingomonas citri, assembly GCF_019429485.1. GTDB lineage: Bacteria > Pseudomonadota > Alphaproteobacteria > Sphingomonadales > Sphingomonadaceae > Sphingomonas > Sphingomonas citri. The sequence goes on from NZ_JAHXZN010000001.1 coordinate 1,347,949, forward strand.
AGCCCACCTCCTCACTGTCGCCGAGCACGACATGACCCTGACCGAGACGAAGCGCCCAGCACTCGTCCGGACCGAAGCTCTCTGGCAGCATCTCGCCCTCACCCCAGCCGGCAAGCCGTACCAACAGATTGCGGGAGTTGTTGTGAGCGTAAAGCGCGCCCGCCACTCCTGGCAGCACCTGCGGCACGAAACAGTCGATGATTTGCGCCAACTCGGCATCGGTGCGCGCCGCCTGAAGCCGATGCGCCATGTCACCGAGTTTCGCGATCACGTGTCCACGTGTCTCCAGAGCGCCACGCTGCGCGAGCAGGTCGGCGTTGGCCGCCTGCAGTCGTAAATCGGTGGCACGTTGCTCGCAAAGTGCCTCGCTGAGCCGCTCCGCCATGCGGTTATAACCGGCGGCAAGGCGATCGAACTCGAGCGAACCGGTGCGCGTATCGAGCCTGCTGTCCCCCTCCCCTTCGCCCAGCGCCTCCATGGCATCAAGAACACGACGGAGGGGCCGCCGCACGCCGAATGCCACGGTGCCGACCAGAAGGGCGAGCAGCACCGCGACGAGCGGTCCACCAACTATCACGGCGCGCTTGGTGCCGCCGAGGCGCGCCTCAGCGTCCGCAGCGCGTTGTGCCAGCAGGTCACGCTCGGGCTGTAGCAGGAGACTTGCGCGCCGATCGACCTCGGCCATCAGCTCGCGCCCTTGTCCTGCGGCGACGATCCGCGTTGCTGCTGTAAAATCACCCCGGCGGCCCAGCAGCAAGGGCGTGCGCAGCACAGTGATCCGCCGCGCGACCGCGTCTTTAAGCGCGACGGCGCGCTCGTGCTGGAGTGGATTATCCGCGGTGAGCCGTTCGAGCCGGCCGAACTGGCGGGCGGCGTCTGCGAGCCGCTGGTCGACCGTCGCGACGAAGCGGACGTCCTGCGTCAACAAGAAGCCGCGCTGGCCTGATTCCGCCTCGCGCAGCTCGGCGAGCGCTTCGTCGAGGCCGACGATCACCTGTTGGGAATGAGTGACCCATGCGAAGCTCTCGCGCGTCTCGAGCGACGATTGCAGCAGCAGCGCGATAAGACCGGCTAAAGCGGCACCGACGATGACTCCAAGAACGGTCACGCGCGAGATCAACGAGGGGAGCACGGCGAATGATCCAAATCAAGTTGCTACGTTGGGGGCGGTAGGGCGGCCATGGTTTCTGACACGTTAAGATCAAGCGCTGGCTCAAGCGCGTGAGCTCAGCCATCCCCGCCTTCGTTCCGACGCCTGGCATGCCGCTTCTAACGCCACTGACGATGACGTTGTCACCGTCTGCAGCTTGCCGAGTGCCGGCATGCTGATCTAGGTCAGTTCGGCAGGGAGGGGATTATATGGCAACATGCTGCGGACGTTGAGCGGCTATCATCGTCGGATCGCGATGGGGCTCGACGAGATTAGACGTTTGTGCCGGGACGATGCTCCGGATACCATCGTGTTGCCCCGCGCACGGGCCGCGCTCGGACAAGTCAGCATCGAACGCAGCCGCTTTATCAACCAGGTGGTTGTTCCTCGGCTGTTGGTGGGGGCGAACTATGCCTCTGCGCGAGATATGCTGGCCCTACAGAACTCATTTGCTGCCAATCGCTTGGTGTCGGATCAGCACGTAGCCAAATGGACAGATGTGACCATTGCTGCTGACTGGTCGGGCTACCGGGCCGCAGCCGCCGCGATCTGGCGCATGATGGAGCAGCAGATGGCTGACGAGCAGGCTCTCGTCAGCAGGCACCTTGAACATGTTTACCTTTGACTGACCGGAGTGTCAGCGGCTCCCGACCTCGGTGGTGACGACCATGATCGGACGCTGTCCGGGCAGCGCGATGGCATCGAGCGCTTTTCCAGCCACCCCTGCGGCCCAGTCGCGAGTGGTGCTGCCGGCATGGGCGGACGGCCTTGTGCCTAGCTAAGAACCAGAAGCGGTAAAAAGGCGACCTTTTAGCGAGCAGGAAGTCTATGGGCTGCGAACAGCGCGATGCTTTCAGCGGTGCCAGGATCTCGGTTTGCCAAAACAATGACGGTATAGCCGTTATCTAGAGAATGAAGCAGCAGGCCGCTCATGCCCGGCGCTCCGCCGCCATGTCCGATGTACCGACCAGCGCCGGGCATCGATCCGCCAAAGTCGAAGCGCGCGAGCTGTCCGTCCTCCGTTTGCACCCCGCCCTCGACGAGCTTTGCGAGGGTCTCACGCCGCAGTAGACGATTGGACGTAAGGCCTGCCACGAAGCGTTGGAAGTCACCCACTGTGGAATAATCGCCACCCGCGGACGTGCCCCCGAGCGGCAGTGTCTCGTCTGCTCGCTTAAGGCGTGCGCCAGATCCCATATAACTGACGGCTCGCCGAGGAAGAACGATGCTCTCTGGCTGATTACCAGTAGAGGTCATACCTACAGGGCGGAGTATGCTACGTTGGATATACTCATTGTAGCTCAACCCGGACACCTTCTCTATGATGCGACCGAGCAGAATGAAGCCGTAGTTACTGTAAGACGACCGACTACCAGGAGAAAATTCCGGGGCACGTGATCCATACAAACTGACGTAATCCGAAGTGTCGCGCAAAGAGGCTTTGTTCGCCTCGAATTCAGGCCCGAAGATATCGCCAGTTCCTCCGGTGTGAGAAAGAAGCTGCGCGACAGTGACCTTCGTTGCCGTATCTAGGTTCGGGTAATCGGTCAGGTATGTTCCGATGGGTGCGGCCAAGTCGACCCTACCTGCCTCGACCAGCTGCATGACGCCTACAGCCGTGAGCATCTTACCCATCGAGCCGAAACGAAATTGTGTATCGAGGCGGTTTGGGGTGCCAGCCGCACGATCCGCGAGGCCATACGCTTCTTGAAAAAGCAGCCGCCCGTTGCGCGCAAGCAGGATAGCGCCGGAGAACCGATCCTTCGCAGCCCTGTCCGCCGCACGCTGCCGAACAGCCTTGACCAGCATTGATTGACTTAGCCTCGGCGGCTGCGGGGTACCGGCTGGATGCTCGTCGCTTAGCCGTGTGAAGATGAATTCTATCTTGTCCCCATACTTTTCTCCTAATTTGAACCTTGCAACGCCGAAGGAGTCGTATTCGGGATCGAAGATCCAAAGATCTACATGTTTCTGATCTAGGGATTTAAATCCACAAAACTGAATTTCTCGAAGATTGCTTCGTAGTTCAAGCCACTGCCTCGCACCATCTCGCAGGATGGGACCTCGCTCTTTGATGAAGCGGATGTACTCGGCATCACTCGCCATGTTTATGGCTCTAAACCATTGCTCAGCTAAGCTGACTACCGCACTCGCTGGGCGAGACTTTGACGCAGTCGTTGCAGGTGCCCGTTGGCACCTAAAGGCGTACGATGACGGCGAGCTCGGATCGGAAGCGACAAGCGACATTGCAAGAGCGATCGGAAGCATGTGTCACCTGCACGAGACGAGGAGAGTGACCCACCTTACGCACGTATTTCATGACCGCAACATGCGTGATCAATGGGCAAGCGTGACACTTGATCTTCGCTATCGCGCTTGCGGTTTGGCACTAGCTGTTCAGCAGCTTCTACATTCTAGAAGTGCCCAACTTTGTGGTAGCGCAGGTTGGCCAATGGCCGACACTGGGTGAGCTCGGCCCGCTCCGCGCTCGTGGCGAGGACCCATTCGCGATTGTTCGACACCGATCTAGGCAGCACCGAGTCCGGGCATTCGTTTATCCCGAAAACAAAATTGCGCCACCACTCAGTATCAGGCTCGCTGGCCTATCTTAGATACCGATCAAACCAAGCCACTGATCGCTGGCGTACGTCTGCAGCGTTCTTGGGATCGCGAATACCATGTCCTTCGTCGGGGTAGATGACGAGGCTGGTCGACACGCCCAGGTCCTTCAACGCATGCCAGTACTCGATCGACTGGGTCGGCGGCACCTCGATGTCTCGTTCGCCCACGTAGATGAAGGTGGGCGTCCTCGCCTGCTTGATGACCGTGATCGCGGACACGCGGGCGTACGCCGCGGGATCGTCGTACATCGACGCGCCGAAGAACGGCAGCATCCACTGATCGATGCCGTTGGTGCCGTAGTAGCTGATCCAGTTGGACAGCCCAGCCCCCGCGACGATAGCCTTGAAGCGGTTCGTCTGCGTGTTCGCCCACATCGACATGAAGCCGCCGTAGCTGCCACCGGTCAGCCCCAATCGCGCGTCGTCGATCGGGGCGATTTTTTCCACGGCGTCGATCCCCGCAAGGATATCGCGCAGGTCGCCCCCGCCGAAATCACGACGATTGGCGGCGGTGAACGCCTCGCCCTGCCCGTAACTGCCGCGCGGATTGGGCAGGAACACCCAGTAACCGCCGGCGAGCAGAGCCCCTGGGCCGCTCTCGCGCGTGACGTAGCTAGGGGTAGAGGCCGCAGAGGGACCGCCGTGAACGATCGTCACCATGGGCGCCTTCGCCGCCTTTCCGGCGTTGGTTGGCGCGAGCAACCAGCCTTGAACGTCGAAGCCCTCATTTTTCCAGGTGACGCTGCGCGCGACCACGTTGGCGGGCGCCTCGTCATTGTCTCGGGTTATCCGCTTCGGTCGCGAGATCGGCCCTGCCCAGAGCGCGGGTGCTGTGGCGAAATCCTGCACCGACGTGGCAATCGTCCGGCCGTCGGCGCTGACCGCGACGCGACCGTCGCCCGCGACGAAGGACGCCGGGAGGCTCCACCGAACACGCATCTTACCGTCGGCGGCGACAGTGGCGACCTCCGCCGCGTCGCCCGTGAGACGCGCTGCGAGCAGCCCCGACGATGGCCAGTGAAGCGAAGTCACGGTGGTCTTCGCACCCGCTGTCAGATTTGTTGGCTCGCCGCCCGCGAGCGGCACCGTCCACACATCGCCGCCGACCGGGCCAAAATCGCTCATCAGTCCGCCGATGTAGGCGACGGTGCGTCCATCGGGTGAGACACGAGGCATATTGATCTGCGTCTTCGGCTTGGCGATGGGCCGCACCGTCCCGGTCTCCGCATCGACAGCGTCGAGCGTCGCTACCCACCAATTGTTGTCGCCATTGCCGATCGCTGTGGTTGCCACCAACGTGCGGCCGTCTGGCGCCCAGTCATACTCGTACACGTAGCGCTCGGCCGGTGACAGCGGGCGGACCGCGCCGGTGGCGAGATCGACCACCACGATCCGCTGCTCGTCGCTCTTCTCTCCGATCTCGCCGACCTGACGGATGCCCGCCTGCGTCGCGCCAGCTTCCTTGGCCGCGCCGTAGGTGGCGAGCATGGCCAGCCGCTTACCGTCCGGAGAGAAGCGTAAGGTCTGGGCTATGCCGTCGATGACCGCCACCTGCCGTTCGCCCGCGCCATCGGCGAGCACCACCGTCACCCTTCCCTTGTCGCGCGCAAGGAAGGCGAGCCGTCCGTCAGCCGAGAAGGTCGGCGAAGCGTACGTGCACGCGGCACATGGATCGATCATGCGGACGACGCCGCCACCCTCCACCCGTCGGACCACCACCGCGGAGTGATCGTTGCGTACGTTCTCGACCGCAACGACCCGGTCGCCGTTCGGCGCCATTTGCACGGCGGCGAACTGGCGTATCGGCGCGGCCTGCCCGACTGCAGATATTGGAACGCTGACGAGCGCCAAGGCGACGGCGGTGCAACCCGCACGCAGACCAGCGGCGGTTCGCGGATCGACGGGAAGCGGCATGGAGGCACTCCGAAAGCATGCAGATCGCTTCTGCGTCGATCGCGTGATAGTTACAATAGGATCTGACCGGCCCAGGCTCGGAAGGCCGGAGACCCCGATGAAGGCCTCGCCTTCCCCAACTGGCCGACCGATCCTCTCTCGGCCGCTTAGAAATCAAAGCTCGCGCCCGCTCTGAAAACGCGTCCGATCACACCTGCGTAGTGCCAGGTCGGCTGGTAGTTGGTTCCGAAGTAGGAAGCGGGCGCAATCGGCGCCCTTGCATTGGTAACGTTGTTGACGTTGACGAAGAACGTGTAGCTGTCGTTGACCTTCACCGATGCGTTCAGATCCGCGTAGATGAAGCGCTTGATGTAGCAGGCGTCGTCGCCGGTGCCGTACAGGTTCTGGTCGCATGACAGGTCGATGTTGCCGGCATCGTCGGGGTCGACCTCGTCCGCCGCGACCGACTTGATGCGCGAGACGTAGTACGCCGTGGCCGTCACCGAGAACGCGCCGAACTCGAGCGTGTTCTGCCAGTTGCCGCGCCAGCGCGGCGTGCCTGCGCCCGAGGACAACTCGTACGGTCCCAGCGTACCGACGTACCGGCGCACCACGCCATTGCCGAAGTCGACGTTGAACTTGTCGATGTAGTTGGCGTCCAGACGGCTGAAGAAGCGGATGTCGCCCGTGATCGGCGCCCGCACCGTCGCCGAGAAGTCCAGGCCCTGGGTCTTGAAGTAGCCGGAGTTCACGTAGGGTCCGTTGATGACCAGCACGCGTGGCAGGGCGTTCGGGAACAGCGGATCCGGCGCGTCGACGATCGCGGCGGTGTAGCCCGCCGGCAGCGGCTGTCCGGCAAAGTTCGCGGCGCGCGCCGCGCCCGCGTTCGGACCCGCGACGTTCACGTCCTTCTTCCTCACGATGTAGAAGTCGACCGTGAAGCTGAATCAGTGCACCGGCTCGACCACGATGCCCGCGGTGAAGCTGCGCGACGTCTCGGGCTTGAGGTCCGGACGAGCGTTCACGAGCGGTCCCCGTTGTTATCGCCTGCCCTGTCGACGACGTCGCGGGAAAGCTGTCAGCTCACCGAAAACTTTGCGGCCCGATGGCATAGCTCGAGTGTGTCTGGCATGTTGCGCGTTGTAGAGCATCGATTGCGTCTAAACGGCTGAAGCAGATCCGGCGCGGCCCGTTTCAAACCGATGGTCAGAGCTCTCCGGTTCACGTGCTTCCTCACGAAACCAGAGGATTGGTGCTCGACCCGCTGCCGGGTCATAAGGAACGCAACCATGCGGAACAGCTGCTAGAAAGGCTTATGGATCAACCGAGATACATTAGATTGATGTGGATCAACCCGACGCGCGTGTGACTTGATGACCGATAGGCGTGGCCAAGGTTCGTTAAGGCGAACCATTTCACCGCTTCGGAGCAATCTTCCTCCAAACGTATGGCTGCCCTTCAGCTAACGTACCGCACCGCAGTAAACGAGGTTGAGCCGTTCTGGTCCGACAGCGGCGTTGGAACGAAACATGGTCGACGGAACGTCCGATGACGACTGGGAAGTGCTCGCCGAAGCAGCCCTTGCGGCTGCTAGGAACGCTGGAACGGACGAAGAGAGGCGTCACCAGCTAGAGCGTGCCGCCATCTACGCCGAGCTTGCTGAGCACGCACGCTGGCCGCGCTCGAACGTGCCGCCCACGTCAGATTGACCGCAGCCCGGTGACTCCGTTTTTGCCAAGATGCATGGGCCGCGCTTAACACACGTTGCGATCGCTTAAACTTGCGGCAGGGACGCCGCGGGCGCTTCATAATCGTGTGCGGTGACTCACGGATGCCGCGATCCAGTCGGTCGCGCCGAGCTCGCGATCTGCCTTGCTCGTCGCAATGTCCGATGGATCTCTACGGTCGACGATCCGATGCAAGTCAGCGACCCGCCGCTCGGCCACGATCGCTCGGTCACGCGCTTCACCTCTCGCACGGTAGAGCGCCGCGTCGGCACTCGCGATCAGCGATGGGTTGTCCCGGCCCAGGGCTTCGCCACACTCCGCCACACCGAACGAGAGGCTGATCGGTCCCAACGCACGCGCGCCCTGACGCGGCCGCAAAGAAGTCAGCGCGGCGTGAAGCCGGTCCAAAGCAGCAGCGCCGCTGCTATCGCACGAGGCGCGATGATCGCGAACTCCTCGCCGTCATAGCGCCGAGCGACGTCGCCGAGGCCAAAAGTTTCGGGATCATCGCTGTGCTTTCCCGCTAAGATCACGTCACCTCATCCATTTGCGGTCGCTTATTGAACGACCTCAGTCAGGTGGGCCGGAACGCTTGCTCACCTCATGAGCTGCGCCATTCATCCTCGGTCTAAGCGCTCCCTCTGCCCAACCAGCGGGTACCAAGACCCAGTCACTTCAGTGTGTAAAGGTAGGCGGTGATGTCGCGCGCGTCGCCTCTCGTGACGCCCTGCTCAGGCATGCCATTTCCCGGCGCGACGGCCTGCGGATGGCGTAGCCACAGCATCATCGCCTCCGCGTCGTTCGGCAGGCGCCCGGCGATCGTCACCCGCACCGCCACCTTCGCCAGTGACGGGCCGACCGAGCCGCTCGCGCCCGCGATGCCGGAAATGACGTGACAGCTGCCGCAGCCATAGCGCGCGATCGCGGCGCGGCCCGCCGCGACCGTCCCGCCGCCGCTCACCTGCTCCGCCATCACGCGGGTACGCGCGCGCGTCTCGGCGTACATCGCCGCGCCGGCCGTCATCGCCGCCAGGAAGCTGGCCGCGAGCAGCAAGGCGAGCCACTTGAGGCTAGCCGGCATGATGCGCTCCCGTCCCCGCACCGACGAGCAGCCGCCGCATCAGCACCAGCGCGGCGCCGGCATGGACCAGCCCGCCCGGCACCCACATCAGCAGCCCCGCGAGCTGCTGGTCCTCCGCCGGGGTCAGACCGAATGGCGCCAGGCCGAGGCTGGCATAGCCGGCGTACCAGGGGCTGGTGGCGAAGGCCATCAGCGCGCCGAGCGCGCCCGACACGATCGCGGTGGCGACGAGACACAGCGCCGCCATGCCGGCCGGTGTGCGCCGGTGCAGCATCGCGGTCCAGAACAGCAGCGCCGTGACGAGGAAGGAGAGATGCTGCGCCACGTGCCAACCCTCGCTCGCCAGCGCGCGATCGAACAGGACGGGAGCGTGCCACAGCCACAGAGCGGCGGCCTGGAGCGCCGTCGCGGTCACCGCGCCGGTGAGCCGCCGCCAGGGCGCGGCGATCATCGGCACCCCCGAAGCGATGGCGCGCCGGCCCGCCGGCAGGAAGGCCCAGAGCATTACCGCCATCGGCTCGGCCAGTACCAGCAGCGGTGCACCGACCAGCATCAACAGCTCATGCTCGAACATATGCGCCGCGAACGAGCGCTCCCCGGCCTCGTGGAGCGGCGACACCAGCGCCGCGGCGAGCACCCCCATCCCCGCGGCATAGAGCAGGCCGCGGCGACGCAGTGCGCCGCTGCCCTGCGCCGAGCGCGCGTGCAGCCGGCGCCACCCGCGCGCGAACAGCCACGCGGCGAGCAGCAGCGGCACGACGATCCACGGGTCGAGCGTCCAGCCCGGCGGCGCGTGATGGTCGCGCGCGCCGGTCGCATGGGCCGCGGCGGGCACGGCGCGCAGCAGCGCCGCGAGCGGGAGCAGGCCGATCAGCCGACGCATGCCGGCAACAGCAGGATCGCGAGCGTCTGAAAGGCGATCGCCAGCGCGAAGATGCCGGCGAGCACCAGCGCCAGCCGCGCCAGCCACGCGCCGGCGAGCAGGTCGCCACCGCGTCGCGCCAGCGGCCGCGCGAGCGACGCCGCGAGCGCACAGACGGCGAGGCTCACCGTGCCCCAGGCGAGTCCCCAGCCGGCGAGGTCGCAGCGCGCGTGCAGCAGCGCGGACAGGCCCTGCTCGAAGCCGAACCAGGCGAGCGGCGGCACTGCCAGCGCCGTCCAGCCGCGCGCACGCACGCTTACCATAGCCGCGCCAGCCCGTAGACGATTGCGCCGATCGGCAACCAGGTGAGCACGACGAAGGTCCAGTAATTGGCATTGTCCTCGACATCGGCGAACTGGTCGTCGCCGATCTCGTGGGTGAACAGCCACGCCGCCTGCACTGCGGTGTCACCCCAGTCGGTGACGACATGGCTGGTGTGCAACACCATCAGCATCCACACCACCGAGCCGTAGGCGTCGCTGTCCCAGCGCGTGTTGAGATGCGCCAGCTCATAGCCGCGCGGGATCAGCAGCAGCAGGCCGAGCACGGCCATCGCCGCCACGCCGACCCGCACCCCCCGCGCGTCCTTGGCGAGCGCGCGACGGCGCACCCACAGGTTGGGGAGCTCGCTCAGCAGCAGTCCGAGCGTGAAGACCAGGCCCCAGCTCAGATCCGGGGGGCGTGCGCCGGGCGGCGGCCAGGCGGGGGCCTGCTGAGTCATCAGGTACAGATAGGCCGCGGCAGCGAGCGCGAAGCCGGTGCCCTCGATCAGCATGAAGCCGATGTTGCCCCACCAGACGAGGTGGCGCACGCCGCTCGCGCTCGCCGGCAGGCCGGAGAGATCGCCGACGACCTGCACGTCGCGCGGCGCCACGACGCTCATGATCGCACCCGCAACGGGCCGGTCGTGGCGCGTCCGCGCTGCGGCCAGAACCAGCCGGTCAGCGCCGCCGCGATCGGCAGCGCGCCCGCCGCGATCGCCCAGGGCGTGAAGATGCTGCCGAGGAACATCGCCGTCACCGCCAGCGCTGCGACGACGGGCCAGATCGACGGTGCCGCGCTCTTCTGGCGGTACAGCGGCGCGGCATCGACCACGGAGGTGACGATCACCTCGCGCCGCTCGATCGCGACGCCGTCCATCACCCGCAACACCGGCGAGTCCCAGAGCGGGGTGAGGCTATCGACTACAGGCGTGTAGGCGAGGTTCCACGGCGGCGACGGCGACTCCCCCGCCCATTCGAGCGTCGACGCTCCCCACGGATCGGCCCCCGCCGGCGCGCCGCGCCAGTAGCTCAGCAGCGCGTTGGCGACGAACACCAGTCCGCCCGCCACCGCGATGGCGCTGCCCAGCGTCGCGATCTGGTTGAGGCCCTCCCAACCCATCCCGGCGGGATAGGTATAGACGCGCCGCGGCATCCCCATCAGCCCGAGCAGGTGCATCGGCGCGAAACCGAGATTGAACCCGCCGACGATCAGCGCGAACGCGACCCGCCCCCAGCGCTCCGACATCATCCGCCCGGTCGCCTTGGGGTACCAGTAGCAGAAGGCACCGAAGAGCGGGAACATCGCCCCGCCGACCAGCACGTAGTGGAAGTGCGCGACGACGAAATAGCTGTCGGTCAGCTGGAGGTCGAGCGCGGCCGAGGCGGTCATCACGCCGGAGAGCCCGCCGAGCACGAAGGTGGCGACGAAGCCGAGCACCCACAGCATCGGCGTCGCCAGCCACGTCCGCCCGGTCGCCATCGTCGCGATCCAGCAGAAGATCTGCAGCCCCGCGGGCACCGCGATCGCCATGCTCGCCGCGGTGTAGAAGTCGTTGCCGAGCCGTGGCAGTCCGACCGCGAACATGTGGTGCACCCATAGCCCGAAGGCGAGGCAGCCGATCGCCAGGATCGCGAGCACCAGCACGTGGTGGCCGAAGAGGCGCCGTCGCGCAAAGGTCTCGACGATCGACGAGACGAAGCCGGTCGCGGGGATGAAGATGATGTACACCTCGGGATGGCCGAAGAACCAGAACAGGTGCTGGAACAGCAGCACGTCGCCGTTGGCGGCAGGCGCGAAGAAGTGCGTCGAGACGAGCCGATCGGCGATCAGCATGCTCGTCACCAGCATGATCGCGGGCATCGACAGGATCGTCATCAGCGACGCCACCAGCATCGCCCAGAGGAACACCGGCATGCGCGCCAGCGTCATGCCCGGCGGCCGCATCTTCAGGATGGTGGCGGCGACGTTGACCGAGGCGCACAGCGCCGCCACCTCGGTGAAGGTGATCATCTGCGCCCAGATGTCGGCGCGATGCCCGGGCGCGTAGTTCGGCCCCGATAGCGGTGGATATTCGAACCAGCCGAGGTCCGGTGTGACGTCGAGCGCGTGCGCCACCCACAAGGTCAGCACGCCGCCGAGATACAGCCAGTAGCTGAAGGCACCGAGCCGTGGGAAGGCCATGTTGCGCTGCCCCAGCATCAGCGGCACCAGCCACAGCGCCATCGCCTCCATCGCCGGCACCGACACCAGGAACAGCATGGTCGAGCCGTGGAGCGAGAAGCTCTCGTTGTAGAGCTGCGGCCCCATCCGATCGTTCTCGGCCCAGGACAGCTGCCAGCGCATGTCGAGGGCGAGCAGGCCGGCGAGGAACAGCAGCAGCAGCGCAGTGACGATGTAGCGCGCCGCGATCCGCTTGTGATCCACGGTGGTGAGGAAACCCCACCAGCCCGGCGGATCGCGCCAGGTGAGCGAGAGCCGGTCGCGGCGGTCGAGGTCGGGGATCATCGTAGCGTCGCCAGATAGGTCGCCACCGCGTCGGCGTCGGCGGGGGTGAGCGGGATGGCGGGCATCGACGTGCCGGGCTTGATCGCCTTCGGCTGCGCGATCCAGCCCTGGAGATTGCCGCGCGTCATCGTCAGCGCGCCCGCGGCGAGGGTGCGGCGCGCGGCGACATGGGTGAGGTCGGGGCCGGCGCGCCCTGCCGCTCCGGCGCCGCGGATCGCGTGGCAGGCGGCGCAGGTCGCCTGGAACGCCGCGGCGCCGCGGCCTTCGGCGGGAGCGGCAGGCGCCGCCTGTGCGGCCAGCCAGGCGCGAAACGCCGCGGGCGGCTCGACCTTCACCGCGAACGCCATGTGCGCGTGCTGTGTGCCGCAGAATTCGGCGCATTGCCCGCGATACCAGCCGGGGCGGCGCGCGGTGACGTCGAGCCGGTTGGTTCGCCCCGGGACCATGTCGAGCTTGCCCGCCACGTTGGGCACCCAGAAGCTGTGGATCACGTCCGCAGAGTTCAGCACCAGCCGCACCGTAACGCCCTGCGGCAGATGAAGCTCGTTGGCGGTCTCGATCCAGCCGTCGCTCACGCGGTCGCGATACTGGACCCGCCACCACCATTGGTGACCGGTGACGCGCACCTCGAGCGCCGGGGCGGCGCGCGTCGCGAACAGCGCGCGATCCGCGAAGAAGCTGCCGGTGATCAGCACGGTGAGCCCGAGGACGATGGCACCGGCGACGACGGGCAGCGTACGGTCCAGGCGGGCGTCGACGCCGCCGACCAACGTCGCGTCCCTGCGCGCGTCGGTGCCGCGTCGACGCCACGCGCGCCACAGCGCCCACCCCAGCCCCGCCAGCACGACGGCGTAGATCGCGCCGCTTACCCACAGCATCAGCCCGAACAACGAGAACAGCGCGTGTGCCTGATCGCCGCCGGGATCGAGCGCGCTCTGCGGCCCCGCGCATCCGGCGAGCAGCAGGCCGGCGGTGGGCAAGCCGCGCCTCACCGCACCGGCCCCGACCAGCTGCGCCCGTGCGGCTCGCCGACCTGATCGATCGCGAGGCGCCGGCGCTTCTCGGGCGTGTGCTGCGGTAGGTCGCGAACATAAGCGGTGAGCTGCCACAGCGGCTCGGCCGGGATGCGCGCAGCATAGTTGAGCGCGCCATGGCGCCGCGCGATCGCGGCATAGACTTGGTCGAACCCGCCGCCATGCTGCCAGCGACCGTCGCCGAGGTCGCGCACGCCGACTGCGCCTTCGACGTGGCAGGCGACGCAGCCGTACCAGCCGAAGTAACGGCCGCCCTGCGCCACCTGGTATACATTGTCCTGATAGTAAGGGATGCGCGGGTCGGAGCCGCCGCGCGGCGGGGTCTCGCCGAGCGACGGGCCGATGTCGCGCGCCTCGCGACCGCAGGCGGCCAGCAGCAGCGCTGCCAGCACCGCCGTCGTCGCCCCACCGCGCCCGATCGCCATCGCTCTCCCTTGCCGTCACTACGCAGAAACAAAATGTTAGACGGCCGGACGGCGGGGCGCATTGTGCTGGATCAAGCGTGGGCGCGCCTGCGATGAAGCGTAGAGGCAGGCGCCGCCGCCGCCACACCGGCGCCTTCGCGCTTACCCCGTGGCATATTCCATCTGCGGCTCCAGCACCGTGTCGCCGTCGCTATAAATCGTCACCGGGATCGACTTGGCCGCCGGCGTCTTGCTGCCGACCGCGTGATGGCGGTCGACGCAGTCATCGGCGACGGTGCGGGGCGCGGATGCCCGTAGCCAGGTCATGAAGGCGGCTGCCACGAGTAAGCTCACAAGGAACGCTCCGGGAACCGCGTAGATGGTGGGGCGCCGCTCAGCTCGCACGATCGAAGGAGGGCTAGATGGCGACGGGATCCTTCTTGACCGTGGCCACACTCCCGGAAAGGTCGGACGCTTGGGGTGCTAGCTGCTGGGACTCGTCCGCTGCCGTCATCAGCTCGCCGGACGGCGGCAGAGGGTTGGCACGCGACACCCGTGTGCGCTGGGCGCTTGAGGAAGTCGGCCAGCCTCATGACGTCCGCCTCGTGTCCTTCGAAGCAACGAAGAAGCCAGCGCATCTTGCGCTGCATCCGTTCGGCCGAATCCGGCCTATGAAGACGGCAGTCTCGTCCTGTTCGAGACCGGCCCGATCGTCCTTTACATCGCGGAGCGGCATGCCGGTCTGCTTCCCGCCGACCCTGACGCCCGAGCTTGCGCGAACATGTGGACGCTCGCGGCGCTGAACACGGTAGAATGCCTGCGGTGAGTGGCACTCGGGTTCAGCTCACGTTAGACCTATGTCTAACGATCTCCTCTATATCTTTCGCTCGGTCGGCTTGCGCTAACCAGCCTTAAAGCGTTGCTGGGTATAGTTTTCTTCAACGCTACGCAGCGATTGCTGACGGGCTCGGTTGGGGCAAGGCGGGCTGGAAAGCTGGTTCGATGCAGCGGTCATCTGTGAAGCACGACGTCGACTCAAGGCCGCCTTCAACCCCTCGATCTTTGCTGGACGCGCTTGCCGCCGCTCAGCGTGACGCAGATCACTACCGCACCAGCGTGGAGATGGCCCGGCACATCAGCTGGAGCGCGGACGCGAGCGGCGCCATTCGGACTGCCAGCGCCCGATGGACAGAAGTCACCGGTATCGATCTCGCGGAAGCTCTGGACAGCGGCTGGCTTGACGCCCTTCATCCTGACGACATCGAGCGGACGCGACACGCCTGGCGTGTGGCGCTCGAGACCAGCTCGCCGGTCGACGTCGACTACCGTCTACGCACGCCCGGCGGCCATCGCTGGTTCCGGTCATGTGCCTCACCACGAATGGATTGCTCGGGCGCGGTGCTCGGCTGGTTCGGCACGCTCGAAGACATTGACGATCGGAAGCGGGCCGAGACGGCCCTGCAAGCGAGCGAGGAACGCTTCCGCTTGGCCGCGGAGGCGGCGGGCGTTGGCATCTGGGACTATGACGTCCTGCTCGGCAAACGTTTATGGTCGGACGTATTCCGTGCCATGCTCGGTCTTGCTCCCGAGGTGCCGGCGGAGCCTGCCACCGCCCTCGCCCTGGTCGTTCCAGAAGACCGGCCCATCCTGCAGCAGCTCGTCGACTCGATCAGCCACGGCGACGCTCACCCTCGCTTCGAGCTGACGGTCCGAATTCACCGCGCCAACGACGGTGCGCTGCGCTGGATGCAGACCAGTGGTTGGCGAGTGAAGTCGGCGAATGGTCGCATGGAGCGCGTCCTCGTCACCGTCCGCGACGTCACCGAGCAACTCACCGCCGAGCAGCGAGTGCGTTGGGCGGCCGAGCACGATCCGCTGACCGGGCTGGTCAATCGAGCCGCTTTCAACGGCCTTCTCGATGGAGCCATCGCTCGCGCGGATCGATCGGCCAAGGCAGTGCTCACGCTCGCGCTGTTCGACGTCGACCATCTCAAGGAGACCAACGATACCGTCGGGCACGACGCCGGCGACCTGTTGCTCAGGACCGTCGCGGAGCGACTCGTCGCCGCCATTGGGGATGACGCTGTGATCGCGCGCCTTGGCGGCGATGAGTTCGCGGCGATCTTCGAGGCAGCCTCACAGGAGCTTGCGGTTGAACGCCTGCAAGCCGCATTGCGCGCGCTGCGCGCGCCCGTGGCGACCGACTCGATAACGCTCGACTGCCAGGCGACGGCGGGACTGGCCTTCTACCCGCAGGATGGGCGCGGCGCGCGTGATCTGCTCAAGACGGCCGATCTCGCACTTTATTCCGGCAAGGCGAGCGCGCGAGGAGAACTCTCGCGCTTTCGACCCGAGATGCGGTCGAGCATGCAGCGCCGAACGTCGATGCTCTCGGTAGCGCGGATGGTCGCGCGCGACGATCGCGTTGTACCGTTCTACCAACCCAAGGTGAGACTGAGCGACGGCACGCTGTCGGGGTTCGAGGCGCTCCTGCGTTGGCGGCATGACACGTTGGGCATTCAGGGGCCCGAAACGATCGCGGCCGCGTTCGACGATCTCACCGCGGCGATCTCGCTGGGTGAGCGGATGCTCGAGCAGGTCTGCGCCGATCTCGCGCGCTGGCGCGACACGGGCCTGCCGCTCACGCGCGTGGCGCTGAACCTGTCGCCTGCCGAGTTTCGCCGTGACGATCTGTTCGACCGCATCATGGCGCAGCTTGGCCGCTATGACTTGCCCGCCGAGCTTTTAGAGCTTGAGGTTACTGAAACGGTGTTCCTCGGGCGCGGAGCCGACACCGCGGGCGACACTCTGGCCGCGTTCCACGATGCCGGCGTCACCGTCGCGCTCGACGACTTCGGCACGGGCTACGCCTCGCTCAAGCACCTGCGGGAATTTCCGGTCGACGTCATCAAGATCGATCGCAGCTTCGTCGCAGATCTCCTGACGGATCCAGGCGACGCTGCCATCGTCAACGCCGTGCTGAGCTTGGCGAACCAACTCGGGATCGCGGTGGTCGCCGAAGGCGTGGAGACGTCGGAGCAGGCGGCCTATCTGCTCGCGCAGAACTGTGGCCATGCACAGGGCTATCTGTTCGGCCGGCCGATGCCCGCCAGAGCGGCAGAAGCGTTGCTCACAACGGCTTCAAAGAGCGGCGACGCCCACTAGCGTGCTATCAACGATGATCGCAAAATCTATGCTGAGCTCGGCTCCTACATGCCACTATTTGCCCGTCTTCGTTGGATCGCCGTCGCGAAGCGATGCACGCGGCACCGGCGGAGCCCTCCGACGCTCCACCGCTTGCTGCGACTCAACCACGGAAGCGTAACGCTCAGCAAGTTCCGAGTGCATTTTCGCGATGTTCGGATCGCGCGCCTCGGCCGCACGCTTGCGATGCGTTGCTTCCCTCCGGCGGTAGTAGTCTAGCGAGTTCTCGTCGTTCATAGCGCACTCGGTTCGCGAGCCGACTTTAATCGCGATTAGAAAACCCTGCCTTTATCTCGGTCAAGCCCTTGCATCGTAGCACCGATGATTGGTGCTGCACACCAAGAGGCTGACCTCGGCTCGCGGCATGTCTGGCTAAGACTTAATCGTCGACGCCTCTGTAAAGAGCCTGCCATCCGCTCGCGCAACGGCAAGCCTAGCTCGCTTCCACGCGCTAAACGCACCAGCTAAAAACATGACTGCCAAATCACCGCTGCACAACTGCGCTTCGCATGGGAGCGAGCTTCGCCAAGAACCGGTTTTGCGCAGCGAAAGGCACTCGCTCGGTGGCCATGGCTCGTTGCAGGTTCTCGACAAGGCGATTCATGTCGGCTTGCTGCACGCCCATGTTGGTGTGCGCCGTCCGCATGTCCCTTCCGGTGTAAGTGCAACCGGCATTTAGAATATAACAGAACTGCTCGAAAATCACGCGACGCAGTCTTACCGCATCCTGGTTCTTGAAGATCTCGCCGATGTGGGGGTCAGCAAAGTTCGAAGTGACAAAGCTGTCGACGATACGACGGATGCCGGGCTGACCACCAAATTGCCGCGCCATACGGTCGCCCGAGAATGGCTTGGCTCCGGCGTTGGCTGGGTCGACGCGATATGGTGCGACCGCCTCTTCGCCCTGCGGAGCCGGCGCTGCAACCTGCGCAGTTGCGAGAAGGATCGACAGCAAGACCATCATCGGGATGTCTCCTATTGAACAGACAGCGTCAGAAGCTACCTTGAAGCTGGACTAGCAACCCGCGCTGACCATCGACTGTGGCGATTGAGCCGAGATCGGCAAAGGCCATGGTTGCAGTAAGGTGCCCGCCGATACCGTAGGCGGCAAAGATGTCCCACGCGTCGTCCTCGCGAGCAAACGCGAGATTGTTGGGCTTCCTCCGGTATTCAGCGCCGACAACAAGGCGGCGGCTGAACTGATAACCAATCGAAGCCTCAGGAACGACACGCCTTTGTGTCCCGTTCGGCCCGCCGAAACCGAGCAACCCAAGCTGATTCGCCTTCGTCGCCCGGATGGTGGTGTTCACTAGCAGCGAGTAGTTCAAAATAAGCTTCGTGGCGGTCACATAGAGGTCGGCACCCGAGCGCTCGTGCGCCCCGACTGCTCGAGCCACGAGCGGGTCAAGACTTTTCTTGTACTGAACGCCAAGGGCGATGGCGGGCATCCAGGTCGGACCGAAGACCGCATCACCTGCCAGCTTGACCTTGGCCCCCCACACATCCTGGTCGAAGGAGAAGTTATCTCCGAGCCCAAGAGCTCCGCCAACTTTGTTTGTGTCGAACGACTGACGCGCGTAGCTAAGCTCCAGGCGATCCCGAAGGCCAACTGCCACCGAGAATGCCTTGAGGTCGTAGTCGGGCAGCGTGACAACGGTGACCGCTGCCTGTGCGCCAAAGCCGTCGCGTGTCTCGTTCCCGGAAATCACCGCCCAAGGTGCAAGCCCGCCTCCGGAGCTGCCCTCCACGGTCGAGATCCCGTTCGTCAGAAGGAGCTTGCCAGCCCCTCCCCCCTGCTGCGCGGCCGCCGGACTTGCCGCGGCGACCGATGCCAAAAGCACGAAGTAGATGGAGCGCGGTACCATAGGTTCCGCATCGCAGATTGTGGTTAAGTACTCACTTACACGGATCTAGCAGTCGCGCTGCGGAATGGCCGTTCACCGATGTTTGACGACTGGCTGTCATAAGGCGCTCATGAGCAGATTTGCCCTGATCGCGTGTGCCAGCGCCTGTACGGCAGCGCAGGCCCAAGCGGCGACCGTCTCAGTCCACGTCGTCGATGCTGGCGGACAGCCGGTTTCGGATGCCGTCGTCACCATAAGACCGCCCGCAGGACCACCAACCCAGCCGATCCGCTTCGCCTGGCGCATGGCGATGGTGCAGAAGGACATCACTTTCAACCCGCATGTTCTGATAGTGCCGGTGGGCGCCACCGTCGCTTTTCCGAACCAAGACAAGGTTCGCCATCACGTCTACAGCTTCTCCAAGCCGGCCCGCTTCGAGCTGAAGCTCTTCGGCCGAGATGAGACGCGCAGCTACACCTTCACCAGACCGGGGGCAGTCGCGCTCGGGTGCAACATTCACGACACGATGAGCGGCTTCATCAAGGTCGTTGACACGCCGTTCGCCGGCAAGACGGATGCCGCAGGCAACGTCAGCATCCCGTCGGTGACGGCGGGCGCAGCGACGCTCACCGTGTGGCATCCGCGCTTAAAGGCTAAGGACAACGAAGCTAGCTTCGCGCTGCCCGTCTCAGCGATCGGCGACGTGTCGCGCCAGCTGCGGCTTAGTCTGCGCTGATCGCTGTGTTTATCGTTCCCCAGATCGTGCGCGCGGTGCGGCGACGCATCGTCGGCTCGCTATCGACGAAGCTGACGCTGTTCTACGCGACGCTGATCGCCGTCATCGTCGTGACGACGCTCGGCACGGCGAAGGCAGGTATCAGCGGCTATGCCGAGCGCATGATCCGAAGCGAGATGGTGAGCGGCGCGGCTGTGTTCGACCGCGTCATCACCATGCGATACGCGCAGCTGGGCGATGCGGGCCGCGTGCTCGCCGCAGACTTTGGCTTTCGCACGGCCGCAGCGACTGGCGACGCTCCGACGATCGCCTCCGCGCTTGACTCGCTGCGTGCCCGCTTGCGGCTTGATGAGGCCGTCTACGTCTCGACCGCCGGGCGGGTGATAGGCTTTCGCAGCAAGTTGGCACAACGGGAAGCCACGGCGCTGCGCGACGCACTGGAGGATGGCAGCACCAGCGGTATTCTGACCATCGGGGACCGGCACTTCAACGCCACTGCCGCGGAAATCCGAGCGCCAGTCACGATAGGCTGGGTCGTCTTCGCCAACGCGCTGGATACACGCGAGATCGCCCGCCTTTCGCGGTTGTCCGCCATAAACCTGTCGCCGCGGGTTGTGCCTGCCGTCAACCTCTCGCCGAGCGAGCGCTCCGGCGCCGTTGTGGAGAGGCGGGTGAGCGGCCAAGACATGCTGCTGCAGGCTACGCCGCTCGCCACCTTCGGGCGCGGCCGACCGCAAATGCTGGTGTTGCAGTATAGCGTCACCCGCGCGATGGGTGATTACGCTCCAATCCTTTGGTTGCTGTTCGCCTGCGGCGTCGCCGGAACTGCCTTGGCCGCGCTTGGCAGCTGGCTTCTCGCGAAGCGGATCACTCGACCGATCGCGACGCTCGACGCTGCGGCACGCCGAGTGGCTCAGGGTGAATACGCCCAAGTGCCCGTTACCACGCGAGACGAGCTCGGCACTTTGGCTGAAAGCTTCAACCGCATGGTCGATGACATCGGCCAGCGCGAACGTCAAATCACTCATATGGCGCTGCACGACGGCTTGACCGGGCTAGCCAACCGAGCATTGCTGGGAGAACGCCTTAGTGCACTGTCGCTCCGTCCCACAGTCGGTCGGCAGCATGCGCTCTTCTGCCTCGATCTCGACAACTTCAAGGTTGTCAACGATACGCTGGGCCATCCGACGGGCGACGCGTTGCTCTGCGAGATCGCTCGGCGCCTCTGCGACGTTGCGGGTGACGGCTTCGTCGCGCGGCTCGGTGGCGATGAGTTCGCCCTGGTCGTCGACGACCTGCGCTTCTCTCACGCTCGATTCGCGCACGAGCTCATCCGTGCCGTGTCTGCACCCTGCGTCGTCAATGGGCACCGAATCGTGCCGGGTACCAGCGTGGGGATTGCCATCTTCGGACCGGACGGTGGAGATGCGATGACGTTGGCGAAAAACGCGGACCTCGCGCTCTACCGCGCCAAGCACGAGGGGCGCGGGGGCTTTCGCTTTTTCGAGGCCGCGATGGACGCGGAGGCACAGCGACGCCGACAGATGGAGCTCGATCTCCACGATGCGATCGAGCACGGTCACTTATTCCTGATGTTCCAGCCTCTCTTCAACCTGTCCGAGGGGCGTATCTCCGCGTTCGAGGCGCTGCTGCGCTGGCAACATCCCGAACGTGGCACGATCCCGCCGGCCGACTTCATCCCGCTCGCTGAAGACACCGGTTTGATCGTCCCGATCGGTGCATGGGTGATTCGCGAGGCGTGCAGGATCGCTTGCGACTGGCCAGATCACGTCCGTATCGCGGTAAACGTCTCACCGGTACAATTTCGCAATCCGGGGCTGAGCGCGGTGATACTTCAGGCGCTTGCGGAAAGCGGGCTCGCGCCTGAAAGGCTGGAGCTCGAGATCACCGAGAGCCTGTTCATCGACAATCCTCAGACGACGCTGGCGTCGTTGCATAGCTTACGGAACCTCGGCGTGCGGGTGGCATTGGACGATTTCGGTACGGGCTATTCCTCCCTCAGCTACCTGCGCTCCTTTCCGTTCGACAAAATCAAGATTGATCGCAGCTTTATCATCGATCTGCTGAACAGCGACGGAGCTACCGCCATCATCAAATCGATCACGACGCTCGCAGAAGCGCTTGGGATGGAGACGACGGCCGAAGGAGTTGAGAATGCCGGTCAGCTGGATATCCTTCGCGCGCAAGGTTGCAGCCATATTCAAGGCTACTACTTCAGCAAACCGATCGGCGTGACCGAGATCACCGCGTTGATGGCTTCAAAAACCGGGGACGAGGCAAACCCCCGGCTCGAGCCAACAGACATGTCATGGGCATCTTCCACTCGGATGTGAGCGTCGCCTCACCCTAGACCCTGTTCGCCACAATTTACGCTTGGTGGCTCAGGCGGCCACCTCCACTCTCATCGCGCTGACCCAGAACTACGGGCGATCAGGAAGCCAGCTGGAGCTTGTCGAGGACCTGAGTTTCCTCGCGCTCGATGTAGCTGCGGAGGTCTTCAGCCAGCGGGCGGAACGCGGAGGCGAAACCGCTCTGGTCGTGCTCGATGCGAGCACTCGACCAAGCACCATTGAGACAGACCAGAGCAGCACGCCATTGTTGCAGTTCGCGATGAAAGGTGGCAGCGACGCGCGGGCATAATAGGCCGGCGTTAACGGCCGCTCGGATGCTTCTGCCTTCCGCCTCGCAGTGTGTATTCACGAGTCGAGAGAAGCTCAGCCTTAGTCGGCCGAGACTGTCACGCCGGCATGGTTGCTGCGCTGACGTCTCAGCGAGGATCGCGGCAGCGAGATCGAGCATCTGGCGGTGCTCCGCCACGTGGATAGCCTTCATGTACTTATCCGCCTGGGTGACCGACAAGATCGTTGGATTGGGCGCAAGGCGTTAACGCGCCTTGTCGCCTGCGAGCACGACTGCTGGCGATACGACCTTTGTAGAACCGCAACGCGCATTGCGCGCTGTTCGGCCGGGGCGTGCATGATCGCACCGTTCTGCGGTAACGCGGCTTCTCATGATCTTAATCTGTCACCGTCAGGGTCGAGGGCGAGATGCCTTTACCGCCCCTAGACCACGCGCCTCAGCACGAGGATCCTTATGCCGAGCGGGTCGCTAGCCTGGTCGCGACAAGAATGCCCGCGACCATCATGAGCGCGCTTTTCCTGCTGGTGGCCACGCTTGTGTCGTTGCGCTCGCGCGATGGCGCTGCGTCGCTGCTTCTAGGCATCGGCGTAGCAGTCAGCGGCTGGCGGCTATGGATCCTCTATCGCGGCCGAGCACGCTGCGCTGCAGCGGCCCTCTCGAGGGATGACGCGCATGAGCTTGAGCGACGGTTCGGCGTGTCTTACCTCGCCTTCGCCGTGCTGTTCGGCTGCTTTGCGGCGCGCGCGTTGGTGCTGCCCATCTCATCGCTTCACCTGCCGGTCGCGATCCTCGTCGTGGGCTATGCCGCAGGCGCCGTAGCCACCACGGCCTTACGACCGCTGATCGCCGGGGGAAGCGTCCTTCTGGCGGTCCTGCCGTCCGTCCTGGTGTTGGCCGCGCGAGCAGAGCCCGACCATGCGGTCGCAGCGTTATGCCTCGTCGCGCTGCTGACGGGCGGGCTTCGCAGCCTTACCAAGCGTCACCTTGCACAGGAGCGGCAGTCCGCCACAAGTTCCGCCTTCGCAGCGCTCGCGCGCCGCGACCACCTGACCGGCTTGATGAACCGCTTCGCCCTCGCAGAGGCGATCGCGGGCTTCAATCCCGCCGGTGCTTCCGCAAGCAGCTATGCACTTCACTACCTCGATCTCGACGGCTTCAAGCAGATCAACGATCAACTCGGCCATGCTGCGGGTGACGCGCTCCTCTGTGCCGTAGGCGAGCGATTGACCGCAGCGGCACGAAGCCGTGACGCTGTCGCGCGTCTCGGTGGAGACGAGTTCGTCGTCATGCAAGTCGATGCTTCTTCGACGAGGGTGGTCACCGAGCGGGCCCACGAGATCGTGCAGCGATTGAGCGCACCCTACCAGATCAACGGGCAGGTCGTCAGCGTCGGCGCCAGTATCGGCTCGAGCCGACCGTCCAGCCGAGCCGGCGAGATGAAGTCCCTGCTTGAGGAAGCGGATGCGGCGCTTCGGCGTCACAAGCTTAGTCGTGCCGTATGTGCCTCGTCGGTTCGGCGCCAAGGGCTCGAGGCGTGCGCCTAAGCCGTTAATCTGGTTCATGCTCTCGGCCGGGCCGATTGACGAGGGCGGGCTGCGGTCGTGGGAAGCGCTCGCACATCAACCTATAATCAGTTGTTAGTCGCCTTTCTGCCGAGATGCCCATTGATGCGGGCGTCTCCGGGCCCCACCCCAGATCGGTTCAGTGGCCCGACCCCAGGATCGCACCTCCGATGAGGATGCCGCTCGGACCTCGAGCCGAGATCGTGAAGCCGAGCTCGCTCGCATCGTCGCCATAGAAGCTGCCGGCCACCGCCCCGTACTGCACCATGTTTCCGGTGCCAGTCACCTGGATCGAGCGCGTGACCAACTTGCCGCGGACGATGTCCGCAACGAAGTCAATCGTCAGCGCGGTTCCACGATTATCGGTGCGCTCATATTGCGAAAACTTGATCAGCCCGGTCACGTGTGACTGCGCGCCATCGAAATAGACGTTGAGGACGCAGTCACCCACCAGCCGGCTCGGCGCCTCGCCGGTCGGGTAAACCGTTCCGAAAAGCTCGCCAACGTAACGCGAGCTTCCCTTCTCCGGGACAGAGCTCGTCAGCGTGTTCGAACCGAAGACGCGTATGCCGCGGAAGTTGGGGCTCCCAACCTCCAACAGGCGTGCGTGCTTGGGCAGCATGCCGGTTGTGCTGCTGGTGCCCGGGAGCTTCTCGACGATTTCCGCGAGCGGCATAGCGAGCGGCTCGGAGTCACTCGGCGATGTCCACAGCAACACTGGCATTTGTCGCGGAAGCGTCCCCATCTGTGTGAACCGCAAAACGGAGGACGCCTGATAGGTCGCTGGCGATGCCGAGATGCTGATGCCGCTGTGCGAGCCAAAACCGCTGGCTCTGATCGTTTCGTTGCCATCGAGGCGGAAGTCTTCGAAACGTGTAGCTGCCGGTGCGTGCGGATCCGACACGATGATCGGCGAGGAGCTTTCCGCGGGGATCGACATCTGCAGCACGCCCGACGCGTCGGTGTCGACGCCAACCTCCACCGTCGTGAAGCTGAGCGCGTTTGGGATCGGAGCTGGCGTCGGCGTCGCGATGGGCGACGCAGGTACCGACGCCTGCGCTGGGGCGGGCGCAGATGTTGACGCTTCCCCACCTCCGCCCCCGCAAGCTGCGATCGCGAGACTCGCCGTTAACATCAAGCCGCGTTTGAAGATGCCGATTGATCGATGGGAAAGGGTCAAGGCAACCTCCTGAGAGACGTCATGACAAGCCGGAGCTAGCGATTGCTTAACCGACCTAGCATGTAAGACCGAAGTCGGAGATGTTGCTGCAGAACGCCGTTGAGGCGTAAACGGCGCTGGGCCGGCTGTCGACCGGCAGCATCTGCTTTGATGTATCTATTCGCTAGTGGGCACTGTCAGCTGAGCAGCTTCAACACACCCTGGCTGGATTGATTGGCCTGAGCGAGCATGGCGATCGGGGTCCGGGTCAGGATCTGCAATTTCGCAAGCGCGGTGGTCTCAGTCGAGAAGTCGGCGACCTCGACGCGACTGCGCGCTGCCGTGAGGTGGGTCACATGGGTGAGCGTGTCGTTGATGGCCGACTGCGGGCCGTTCTGCGATGAGCCCAGCGATGCGCGCGCGCTCGAGACTTCAGCGTAGCATTGTCATAGTTGGACAACAAACCGCTTGTTGGTGCTGTCAGCCTGATGCGAACTCGTCTCTGCACGATGCACTCCGGCCCTTGCAGGTGACTGATCAGCCGGCGAGCGCCTGCCACTCAGCCAGCGCCGCGGAGCGGCGCTGCTTGTAGGTCTGCCTGTCGACGAGGTGGCGTTCGTGGTTTAAGCGGTTGTGGACGTTTGGGTGAACCAAGGCGAACTTCTTTAGCGTTCGCATTCGTCGAAAACGCAGCATCGCCCGCTCTCGTCGCCTGGACGGCAGGTGCTTTGGGGAATTGCGGGTTCGTTCGGCTTGGCGACCATGCGCCAACACGGAAGAGAACGTTCTCTGCGAAATAAAGCGAAATGGCTTAAAAACCTACTGGCGAAACTTCTTATATCTAATTAAACCCACCTAGTTGGTGATTAGGATCGGGCGGCAAGCCGCCGTGCGGCCGATCACAACGCGGTAAAGGTTGAGGTACAGGCCGCAGACGAGAGGCGCCGTGATGGAGCGCTTCGCGGCTTCAGATCGTCGAAGCGGATCAATACCGGTCTTCTATCGAACATTTCGTTAAGCAGCGTCACCACCAACAGGTCGGGCGCCCGCTGACTTAGTCACATGTCCAACTGCACCTGGGAGGGGTTGTCATGGCTTCTAAGATGAAGTTCACGCTCTTGGTCGGCGCCGCCTTGCTTGCGGCTCCTGCCGCCGCGCAGGACGCTGCCCAGCCGGCCGCAGGCGCGCCGCAGACAAGTCCCGGCGGCACCGTACAGGAGCCGACCCCTGCCGCCGCCCAGGTCGGTCCAGGCGTGATCGACACCACCGACGACATCGTCGTGACGGGTATCCGCAGCAGCCTCGCCTCGTCCGCCAGGATCAAGCGCGACGCGCAGCAGATCGTCGACTCCATCTCGGCCGAGGACGTCGGCAAGTTCCCCGACGCCAACATCGCGGAGTCGCTCCAACGCATCACGGGCGTCGCGATCGATCGATCGGGCGGCGAGGGTCAGTTCATCACCGTCCGGGGGCTCGGGCCCGAGTTCAACACGGTGCTGGTCAACGGCCGAGTGATGGCGACCGACAATCCGGGCCGCGAGTTCTCGTTCGACGTGCTATCGTCGAACATGATCCAACGTACCGATGTCTTCAAGTCGAGCGTGCCCGAGCTCCAAGAGGGCGGCATCGGCGCGACGGTCAACATCATCACCGCGCGCCCGCTCGACGGCCGCAGCGGCTTCCATCTCGCCGCCTCCGCGGGCGGCATCTACGACACCTTGCGCGAGAAGCTCAGCCCCGACTTCTCGGCGGTGACCTCGGTGACCAACGAGGCCAAAACGCTGGGCCTCGTGCTTTCGGGCTCCTACACCGATCGGCGCAGCCAGCTCGACTTCGTCGATGTCGGCGGATGGCTCTACGGCCCGCAGAACGTCGTGAACGGCACCGGTGACTCCGCGGGCCTCCAGCCGGGTGCGATCACCAGCACCGGTGCGACCGTGAACGTGCCGCAGAGCGTCAACTACCGTCGCGAACTCGATCGTCGGCGCCGGATCAACGTGGCGGGTGCAGTGCAGGCCCAGGTCAGCGACCAGCTGCTGCTCACCGTCGACGGCATTTACTCCAAGTTCGACGTCTTCGCGGACACCAACAGCTTCGCCAACTTCTACTCGAGCCCGTATATCGGATTGCAGCTCGATGACACCGCCTCGGCGATTGGCTTCAACCGGCCGGGCCAGCAGTTCCTCGCCGCCAATCCTGCCCTCAACGGCCTCGTGTCGCTGTCGCAGAACGACAACATCGTCAGCAAGAACGTCCGCCAGACGCAGACCTACCAGATCGGCGGCAACCTGAAGTGGAACCCTGCCGAGGACGTCGAGGTGCGCCTCGACGCCTCGACCACCCAGGCGACGCAGCGCGCGCCCAACCAGTTCGTCGTGGTCGGCTCGCTCGCGCAGACCAGCCCGCGCTTCGACCTCAACAAGGACGGCGACCTGCCGATCGCGTCGAACTTCGGCAACATCACCGATCCTTCGCTGATGCGCGCCCACTACACGGGCGTCGACGCGGACCGCGTCCGCGACACCAGCTCCGAGTTCCACCTCGACACCGACTATAAGATCCATGACAGCATCCTGCGCTCGGTCCGGATCGGCGTGGCCTATTCGGATCGGACGAAGGATCGCCGCTCCTTCAGCAACCGCGACGGGAACAGCGCCTACACCGGCTATGAGATCCCGATCGATCCGTCACTACTGTCGACCTATAAGCTCGACAACTTCCTGCCCGGCGTGTCCGGCAGCGAGAGCGCGCCGCAGCAGTTCTTCACCTACGATCCCAACGCGATCATCGCCTTCCTCTCCGATCCGAGGACGCTCGCCTTACCGCGTCAGGGTCGCACCGCGGCGGAGCAGGCCGCGGAGGCCGCACGTCTGCTGGCGCTGCCCGGCGGCCCTTTCGGCCTGCGAGAAAATCCTGGCAGCAACGCCAACGTGAACGAGCGACTGCTCGCCGGTTATGTCGCGATGTCGTTCGGCGGCGAGAACTGGAGCGCCAACGCGGGCATCCGTGTGGTGCGGACCCAGACGATCTCTCGTGGATTTAGCCAGCCGGTGGTCGACGTCTCGAACGCTCGCGGTGACGACACGCTGATCTACACCTACGGGCCATCCACGCCCATCTCGGTGCGCAACAGCTACGTCAACGCGCTGCCCTCGGCGAACATCAAGTTCAACGTCACAGAGAAGCTGATCGCGCGCGCCGCTTTCTCGCAGACGGTGACGCGACCGACGCTGACGGATCTGGGCGTCGACAATTCGTTCGGCGGGCGCATCTCCGTCCCGCTATCGAGTGGCGGCAATCCGACGCTCGAGCCGTTCAAGTCGACCAACTATGATCTGTCGATCGAATATTATCTCAACTCGATCAGCTATGTCAGCGTCGGCGGCTTCTACAAGGACCTGAGCAACTTCCTCGAACTGCAGACCGTGCCGGTAGAGCGCTTCGGCCGGACCTACCAGGACACCCGTACGCGAAATGGTCAGAGCGGCTATATCCGCGGAGTCGAGGTCGGCGGGCAATATACGTTCGACTGGCTGCCCAGCGTGCTGTCCGGGTTGGGCGTGGCGGGCAACTACACCTATGTAAAGAGCAAGGCTGAGCGCGACGCTTCGCTGGCCGACTATGACTGCGGCTACAACGGCCTGTCGCCGCACTCGGCCAACGGCAGCATCTTCTATGAGAAGTATGGTCTGTCCGCACGTGGCTCGTACAATTGGCGCTCGGACTATCTCCGCTCGTGCCGCTCCGATCAGAGCCGTCCGCGCAATCGCTCGAGCTACGGGCAGCTGGACTTCAACGTGGGCTACGACGTCACGCCCAACGTCCAGATCTACGTGCAGGGAGTCAACGTGACCAATCAGCGGATTGACGAATGGTCGGCGATCGAGGAGCGGTTCCTGCTGCTGCAGGAGACCGGCGCCCGCTACAATTTCGGGGCGCGCGTCAAGTTCTGAGCGGACCTTCGTCGATGAGCGCGGTCGTGGGCGAAACTTTGCGCGACCGCGGCTCTTCGCTTCAACGGAGAACACGAAGAATGCTGATCAATCGTCGTGATCTCGTCACGCGGGCAGGTGCGCTCGGCCTCTCATCGCCGCTCCTCGCGAGCGCGGGCGATGCGGCAGCCCGTGGGGGCGCCGCACCCGACGCCCTCGGCGCCCCTGATGCGGTCGCGGCTCGCACTGCGGACGGCACGGTCGCCGCGCTCACCCAGCAGGGCACGACCTGGAGCACGCGCGGACTGAAGCTCAGCGTCGACGGTGACCGGCAGGCGAACGGGCACGGCTTGACTGTCGCGCTGGAGAGCGGCGGTACCGACGTCACCTTCGTACGCTTGCGCTGGCGCCGGCGGATCGCACCCGACGCGCGTGTGCTCGCGGACACGTGGGAGCGCGCCTATGGCGAGCTCGGCTGGCGCGGCCTTGCTCCCGAGCGAGCGCTCCCCTGGTATTTCGTGCTGCAACAGGGCGAGGACGTCGCCGCCTTCGGCGTAAAGACCCAGCCCAACGCTTTCTGCTTCTGGCAGTGCGACCCCGATGGTCTGTCGCTGTGGATCGACCTGCGGAATGGCGGCGAGCCCGCGAACCTCACCGGCCGTCACCTCGCACTATGCCGGGTGCTCTCGTCGCAGTGGAGCGGCGGGGCAGACAGCTACGACCGCCTGCGCGCCTTCTGCACGCGGATGTGCCAGAAGCCGCTGCTGCCGGCCGGACCGATCGTCGGCAGCAACGACTGGAATTACGCCTATGGCCGCAATACCGCGGCGGGAATCCTGCGCGATGCCAAGCTGATGGTGGAGCTATCCCCGCCGGGCCACCGACCGTTCGTCGTCATCGATGACGGCTGGCAGGACAAGGCCCGCTTTCCCGACCTGAGCGTGCTCGCGGCGCAGATGAGACAGAGCGGCGCGCGGCCCGGTATCTGGATCCGTCCGCTCCGCGCCGAGGAGCAGGTTCGCGCGACGCGGTTATCGCCCAAACGCTTCGGGGACGCCGCTGCGGCGGAGATCGCGGCCTACGATCCCTCGGTGTCGGACGGCATGGACGCCATCCTGCGCTCAGTACGCGACGCGCGCGCGCAGGGCTTCGAGTTCATCAAGCACGACTTCACCACCTTCGAGATCTTCGGGCAGTGGGGCCGCGACATGGGCGCGCAACCCGGGCGGCGCGGCTGGCGCTTCGCCGACCCGACGCGCACGACGGCGGAGATCGTGCTCGACCTGTACCGATCGATCCGCTCGGCGGCGGGGTCGAGCTGCACCATCCTGGGCTGTAACACCTTCGGTCACCTCGCCGCGGGCATCTTCGAGACGCAGCGTATCTCGGATGATACCAGCGGTCGCGAGTGGGAGCGGACCCGGCGCTTCGGCGTTAACGCGCTGGCCTACCGCCTCCCCCAGCATCGTACCTTCTTCCACGCCGATCCCGACATCGTCGCGGTCACCCGCATCATCCCCTGGCGGCTCACCGCGCAGTGGCTCGACGTCGTGGCACGCAGCGGGACGACCCTGTTCATCGCCCCGGCACCCGACGCCATGACCGACGAGGCCAGGGCTGCCGTGCGCGCCGCCTTCGCCATCGCCGTCGGCGAGCCTCAGGGACATCCGATCGCCGGATCCACCTCCCCGACCCCAGAAGAGTGGCGGTTCACATCGCCCCCGATGACGAGGCGATACGATTGGGACGTACCCGATGGAGCCGATCCCTTTGTGTGACAAGCCGGTCCGCGCCCGGAGGCGAATGGCCGTACGCGCGAGCCGCCGCGCCCGTACATACCGTTTGTCCGACCAGCTGCCTGCTCGGCGAGGCGTGCTATGACCCGTGTGCCAAGCCCTTCGGCTCGCCCAGCAACACCCCGCCATGGCCTTTAGGGTGACATCCGCTAGCGGCGGCTCGGACAGGGCGCCGATCGGCAGGCTGGATCTTGGGCGCAACCTGACATTCGGGCTGCTGGATCTGCTCGGACGCGCGATCGTGGCAGGCGATTATGAAGGCCCTTCGTTCCCGAACGAAAAGGAGCTGGCGACGCGTCACGGTGTCAGCCGCTCTGTCACGCGCGAAGCGTTGAAGATGCTCGCAGCCAAGGGCCTGATAGGCACACGCCCGAAATCGGGAACCTTTGTGATGCCGCAGGAGCATTGGAACCTGTTCGACACCGACGTGCTGAGCTGGATGCTCGAGCGTCCCCCGTCGATTTGCGCTGCTGCGGCGCTTCAACGAGCTGCGAGCCGGGATCGAGCCTCAGGCTGCCGCACTCGCGGCGCATCGCGCCGACCAGCAGCAGCGCGAGGCGATCCGGCGCGGATTGGAGCGGATGCGAGCGGCCGAGCGCGACCAGGATGATCCGCTAGACTCCGATCTCGCCTTCCACGAGGCGGTTCTACGGGCCACCGACAACCCGTTTTTCATCCAGTTCCGGGACGTCGTTGCCACCGCCCTGCGCGTCTCAATACGTTTGACCAACAAGATCGCGGGTCACACCGCGCGCGTCGACGAGCATGACGCCGTGTACCGGGCGATCAGCGCGGGTGACGGCGCCAGCGCCGCCGAGAACATGCGAGCTGTGATCGACGAGGTTCTTATGACATCGACCGAGTAGATCCGTGACGAGGCAAATAACGCTTTGAAAGCCGATCAGGCTGTGACTACCCTCGCCCTCTCCAGACCACGCCCTCTCATCAATTGTTGCCGTTGTTATCTAAGAGCGGATGGAGGCGGTCCACTCTCGGCCACTCAGGCCCGCATGGCGCCCTTCCAACTTCGGACGCTTGTTCATCTCGCCGCTCGACCCGCGCGGCTGCCCAGCTGACCTGATGGGGAGCAAACTGACCGTAATCGGGGTGCTGCTTGACTATATCTCAAGCGGACCGGGCAGTCCTCCCTACCGCTCGGCGAAGGATCGAACCGCGCACGTCTTCGCCGACGGGATTTGAGACCTCGGTTCCATTCGGCGATCAGGTCACCGGATATTTGCGCAAGGACCGAGGTAGCAAGATGGGCGACGTGGCTGGGTCGCGCGCCGCGACTGGCGGATCCGAAGCGGCCGATTACCAATTCGTCTGCGATGAGGCCTCCGCAGACTAGCCCATGACGACCTATCGGAACAAGCCGATCCGCGCTGGACGGCGCCTCGACGATAGTGATATCATACCGGATTAGTAGGGTATCGAATGAGGCCTGACTGTGCCGGTGAACTTGCCAACCAACGTCCTGCGCAGCTTCGTCGCGATCGTGGACTCCGGATCGATGCTGAGCGCCGCCGATCAGGTGTTCGTCACGCAATCCGCGCTGAGCCTCCAGATCAAGCGACTGGAGGACATGCTGCAGCAGAGCCTGTTCACGCGCGACGGGCGCAAGCTCACGCTCACGCCCGCGGGCACGTTGATGCTCGACTATGCGCGCCGCGTGCTCGCGCTCCACGACGAGGCGGTGCAGGCGGTCGGCTCGGGTCAGTTCGCCGGTCCGATCCGCATCGGCATGGTGCAGGATTTCGCGGAGGCGCTGCTCGGCGGCGTGCTGGCCCATTTCGCCCGGCTCCATCCCGAGTCGCAGGTGTTCGCGCGAGTCGCCGGCACCGCCGAGCTGCTGAGCCTGCTCGCACGCGACCAGCTCGACATCGCGATCGGCTATGCCGGCGCGCACGAAGAGGACGCGATCCTGCGCGCGCCCACCGCCTGGTTCGGCAAGCCCGACCTGCTCGCGCGCGAGGTGCTGCCACTGGCGGTGCTGGAGCGCCCGTGCCGCTTCCGTGAGGCCGCGATCACCGCGCTCGACGCCAGCGCGCGACCGTGGCGCATCGCGGTGGAGACACCCAATCTCTCCACGCTGCGCGCCGCGGTCGAGGCGGGCCTGGGCGTGACCGCGCGCACCGCACTCTTCCTGCCCGACGAGGTGCCGCTGCCGCCGGGCGTGCTGCCGTCGATGCCGCCGGTCACGACGATCATCCGCGCCGGGGAGCGCGCCGATGTCGCCACGCTGCGGCTGCGCGACCTCAGCCGCGACGTGATGGCGCAGCTCCAGCCCGCCTTATGAGCAGAGGTCATCCACACCGCGGCGAAGTCGTTGGAGGCGCATCCGCCCGCTTCCTAGACCCGCCGGGGCGCGCGCCGCGGCGGCGCGGCGCGGCGAGACGGAGGAAGGCGGTGATGACGACGTTGAGGGCACGTTTCCGCGCGCTGGAGGAAGCGCGCGAGCGCGACTGGCCTCGCGCGCGGCTCGAACACAATCGCGCCGAGCGCCGGGCGCTGCTGGATGCCAGCGATCCGGGACGAATGGTGACGCGCGGCGACCGGCTGCCGGACGCGCCGCTGCTCGACAGCCGCGGCGGCGCGCTGACGCTCGCGCAGGCGGTGGGCGCGGGGCCGGCGATCCTGATCTTCTTCCGCTTCGCCACCTGTCCGGCGGACGCCTTGGCCCTGCCGCATTATGACCGCGCCTTCGCCGCGGCGGGCGTGCCCGTCGTGGCGCTGAGCCCGCAGCTGCCCGAGCGGCTCGACGCGATCCGCGTCGCGCACGCACTGCAACTGCGCGTCGTCAGCGATCCCGGCGGCGCGCTGGCCGAGCAGCTCGGGCTCAACTTCACGCCGATCGACACGCCCGAGCCGCCCCCCGCCGGCTGGATCGGCGAGGTCACCGGCACGGGCACGTGGAAGCTGCCGCGGACGAGCGTGCTGATCGTCGACGGCGAGCTGACCGCCCGCTACGTCGCGATCAGCCCCGACTGGCTCGATCGCGTCGAGGCCGAGGACGTGCTGGCGGCACTGGCCGCGCCGGCACGGGCGGACGCGGCATGAGGCTGCACCGCCGCTCCCTCCTCGCCGATGCGGGTCTGGGCCTGCTCGCCGCCTGCGCGCGCGGTGGCGCGCGGGACGACGTGCTGCTCGTCGGTGACCAGCGCGGCGGATCGAAGGTGGTGCTCGACGCGATCGGCGCCCTTGCCGCCCTGCCCTATCACATCGAATGGTCGTCCTTTCCCAATGCGGCACCGCTGCTGGAGGCGCTCAACGCGGGCGCGATCGACACCGGCATCGGCGGTGACGCCGCCTTCATCTTCGCGATCGGCAGCGGCGCCAAGATCAAGGCGATCGGCGCACAACGCTACGAGGGGCCGGGGCCGGTGCTGATCGTCCGCGGCGACTCGCCGATCCGCACGGTCGAGCAGATCGCGGGCAAACGGATCGCGACGCCGCGCGGGTCGATCTCGCACAATCTGATCCTCGCCGCGCTGGAGGCGCAGGGGCGCCCGCTCGACGCGGTCAACTTCGCCTTTCTGTCGCCGCAGGACGGGCAAGCGGCGATGCAGGGGGGCTCGGTCGATGGCTGGGCGATCTGGGATCCTTATGCCGAGCTGGCAGTGCGCGGCGGCGCGCGCGTGGTGGGCGGTCTGGACGGGCTGGTGCCGTCCTACGCGCTCGTCTTCGGACGCGACGGCGCGATCGCCGACAAGCGCCCGCTGCTCGCCGATTATCAGGCGCGACTGCGACGCGGCTGGGCGTGGGCGGCGGCGCACGGCGACGATTATGCGCGGCTGCTGGCGCGGGAGACCGGCGTCGACGTCGCGGCGTGGCAGTCGGTGACCCGCCGCACGCGGCGGCTGGCGGCGCCGATCGACGCAACCCTGATCGCCGATCAGCAGCGCACCGCCGACCGCTATCGCCGCGCCGGTCTGATCGACCGGCCGGTCGATGTCGCCACCGGTTTCGACGCCAGCTTCGCCTGAGCCGCGATCATAGCCGTTGAAATGTTCTCATAGCATCTAATCACCTACTGAAATGATAGGTAAAAGGATGTAGGAGACCCAGGCAATGATGGGGGTTTCCGATGACGCCAGCCGGCAGGAATACGATCAGAAAAGCTTTTCTTGCGACGGCCTCTATTTTGTCTTTCCACGACATGCCGGCGCTTGCACTTGAAGCATCCACGCCGATGGCGCCCGTGTTCGCGGATGAACCTAAGCCAGAAGACGATGTCGCCGATCAGCCGGGCGGCGCCGACATTACCGTGACGGCACGCTACCGGCGCGAGAGCGCGCAGGACGTGCCGATCGCGATCACCGCGCTCGCCGGCGACACGCTCGAGCGACAGGGGGCCTTCAACCTCAAACAGGTGGTGCAGCAGCTCCCCAGCCTCAACATTCAGGGCATCAGCGGGCGCAACCAGACGATCACCGTCCGCGGCATCGGCACCAACGCCGGCGGCACCAATGACGGGCTGGAGCAAGGGGTCGGGCTCTACGTCGACGGCATCTATCGCCCGCGGACCGGCTCGGTGATCACCGACCTGATCGACGTGGAGAGCATCCAGTTGCTGCGCGGGCCGCAGGGCACCTTGTTCGGCAAGAACACCGTGGCCGGCGCGATCGACATCCGCACCCGCGAGCCGAGCTTCGACGGCCCGGAGGGGCGCGCCGAGATCAGCTACGGCAATTACGATTATCTGCGCGGTTATCTCGCCGTAGGAGCACCGCTGACCGACGATCTCGCGGTGCGGGTCAGCTATCTGCGCACGCAGCGCGACGGGCTGATCTACAACACCACCTATCGCGAACGCTGGGACGGACTGGACAATCACGCCGCGCGCTTCGACCTGGTGTGGAAGCCGCGCGACGATCTCAAGCTGCGGCTCATCGCGGATTATAGTCTGCAGGTGGGCGACGTCGGCTTCCAGAGCGTCGCCGCGGTGCTGCCGACCACGCTCGGCAACGGCACGCAGGTGCGCGGTTTCTATCGCCGCGCGGCGGACGTCGGCTATGCGCCGATCGCGATCGACCCGTTCGCGCGCCGCGTCGACGTCGACAGCTCGCAATATGACGAGATGCCGAGCTGGGGTGTCTCGCTGCGCGGCGACTGGACCAGCCCGGGCGGGCTGACGCTCACCTCGCTCAGCGCGTTCCGCCGCTGGCAGTGGATCCCCAATTACGACGGCGACCAGTTCGGCGCCAACGTCTCCACCCAGTCGATCGTCAAGACCGATCAGCGCCAGGTGAGCCAGGAGTTGCGCCTCGCCTCGCCCGGCCACCAGACGATCGATTATAGCGGCGGCCTCTATTTCTTCTGGCAGGAGGCCGACGATCTGTCGGTCACCGGCTATGGCCGAGACGCGGCGGCGTGGCTCACCACCGCCAACACGCCGACCGCGCCGGTGAGCACCCTGCCCAGCGCCGCGCTCGACGGACTGCTCGCGATCGCGCGCGTGGTGCCGCAGACGTACAGCTACGCCGGCTATGGTCAGGCGACGTGGAACGCCTCGCCCGTGTTCCGGCTGACCGCCGGGCTGCGCTATACGTGGGAGCACAAGACCGGGCTCTACGATGCCTATGCGGGCGGCACCGCGGCGCCGCTGTCGAGCTTCGCCGCCGCGCTGCAGCCAGCGATCGCGGCGCGGCGCGCGGCGCTGACGCCGACCGGCTCCTACACCGCGTCGCGCGACACGCGGAACCTGTCCGGCATCGTCACCGCCGCCTACGACCTGTCCGCCGACGTACACGGCTATGCGACCTATTCGCGCGGCTACAAGTCGCCCGGGATCAACCTGATCAATCGCAGCAACGGCGTCGACATCTTCGTCCGGCCGGAGAAGGTGGACGCCTATGAGCTGGGGCTCAAGAGCCGCTTCTGGGGACAGCGCGCCGAGCTCAACCTCGCGCTCTTCTGGACCGACGACAGCGACTATCAGGCCAATTTCGTCAACAACACCGTCACCCCGGTGGTCGCCTATATCACCAACGTCGGCAAGCTGCGGTCGCGCGGGGTCGAGCTGGACGCGCGCGTCGCGCCGCTCGACGGGCTGACGCTGACGGCCGCGGGCACCTACAATGACGCGCGCTACGTCACCTATCGCGCCGCGCCGGCGCAATATCTCAACAGCTATCTCGGGCTGATCGACCTGTCCGGCCGCACCGCCTCGAGTGCGCCGAAATGGGCGCTGACGGGCGCCACCGAATATGTCCATCATGCCGGGGCACACGACCTCTACGTAGGGGGTGACGCGAGCTATCGCTCGGGCTTCTACGCCGCGGTCAACCTCGATCCCTATTCCTGGGTGCCGGGCTATGCGCTGGCCGGGCTGCACGCCGGGGTGCGCGACGCCGAGGGCCATTGGGACCTGTCGGCCTGGGTCCGCAACCTCACCGGCACCGACTTCTACAACACCAAGGCGGTGAACAACACCTACGGCCTCGTCTTCGCCGCGCTGGGCGAGCCGCGCACCTACGGCATTACGCTGCGCGGCCGGCTGTGACGCCGCATCCCCGATCCTGAGGAGTGACCATCATGACCAAGCGACAGCTCAAGCTCGGCCTCGTCCCCACCGGAGTCGGTGGTCCGGGCGAATATAATCGCTGGCTCGACCCCGAGATCCCGGTCGACGCCAGCGTCAGCATCGACTGGTACATCGACGTCGTGCGCCACGCCGAGGCGGCCAAGTTCGACCTCGTCTTCATCGTCGACAGCCAGTTCATCACGCCCGACTCGCCGCCGCACTATCTCAACCGGCTCGAGCCGCTGACGCTGCTGTCCGCGCTGGCGGTGGCGACCCGCCATATCGGGCTGATCGGCACGCTCACCACCTCCTACAACGATCCCTATAACGTCGCGCGGCGGCTCGCCTCGCTCGATCTCATCAGCAAGGGGCGCGCTGGCTGGAACGTGGTCACCAGCGGCGACGCCGGCACCGCGGGCAATTACAACCGCGACGAGCATTTCGACTATGACACGCGCTACGCCCGCGCGCACGAGTATCTCGACGTGACGCGCGGCCTGTGGCGCTCCTACGAGGATGACGCGCTGGTGCGCGACCGGACGACCGGGCAGTTCCTCGATCCCGCCAAGCTCCACACGCTCGACCACAAGGGGCGCTTCTTCTCGGTCGTCGGGCCGCTCAACATCCAGCGCTCGCCGCAGGGCGAGCCGGTGATCTTCCAGGCCGGCGACAGCGAGCAGGGGCGCGACCTCGGCGCCGCGATCGCCGACGGCATCTTCACGCACGCGCAGAGCCTCGAACAGGGCCAGGCCTTCTATGCCGACCTGAAGGGACGCGCGTCACGGCTCGGCCGCGACCCGGATCAGGTCGTCGTCATGCCCGGCTTCACCGTCTATGTCGGCGATACCGACGCGGACGCGCGCGAGATCGAGCGGCACTGGCGCGCGCACGATCACAGCTTCGAACAGGCGCTGGGCGAGTTCGGCCGCGCCTTCGGCTGGCACGATTTCCGCCAATATGAGCTCGACGCGCCCTTCCCGGTCGGCGCGCTGGACCATGCCAAGACGAGCTTCTTTACCCAGGCCAAGAAGATCACCGATCTGGCGGTGGCACGCGGGCTGACGCTGCGCCAGGCGGTGGAGACGCAGCGGTCGGGCCGCTCCAGCCCGTTCGTCGGCTCCGCCGCGACGGTGGCTGCCGAGATCGAGCGCTGGTTCGAGGCGCGCGCGCTCGACGGGCTCAACATCCACGCCGGCCATCCCAGCCAGTTCCGCCGCTTCACCGAGGAGGTGGTGCCGATCCTGCAGGAGCGCGGCACGTTCCGCCGCGATTATACGGCGACCACGCTGCGCGGCCATCTCGGGCTGCCGATCCCGTTCAACCGCCGCACCGCGCCGCCGCAGGAGCTGGAGATCGCCGCGGAGTGAGACATAGCGGGCGCCGGTTCGACCGGCGCCCCGGCTCAGATAACGTAGAAGCCGTGCGTGGCATCGCGCTCGAGCTGGGCGACCAGGCCATATTCCCAGTCGAGATAGGCCTGCATGGCGGCGTGCTGATTGTCGGTGCCCTCGTACGGCCGCTTGTAGCGCTGGTCGGCCGCCAGCGCGGGCCAGACCTCGGGCGCGCCGGTCTCCAGATCCGGCCCGAAGCCGCCCTCGAGCACATAGACCTCCCAGCCCATCTGCGCGAGCCAGGAGGCGGTCATGTCCGCGCGCGATCCGAGATCGTCCGCCAGCAGCAGTCGCGCGCCGCGCACCGGCGCCGCCATGTCGGTCTCCTGCACCAACTGGCCGCCGGGATAGTGGCGGAAGCCGGGAAGATGCCCCGCGGCATAGTCGGCCGCACCGCGAACGTCGAAGCGGTACAAGGTCCGCGTCGGGTCGATCGCCAGCGTGGCCGCGTCCTCGGCCGACAGGTGGCGGACGCCCGCGCGATACGCCACCGCGCGCGCCGCGACGCGCGCCGCCGCGACGTCGCCCGCCGCGGCGTCGCGCGACGCGCCGTGCTCGAGCGCCTGCCCCGCCAGCGTCCAGCCGATCGTGCCGTTGCGCAGCGCCACGACGCGGTTGCGCACGCCGGCGTTGCGGAGCGACTGCGCGCCGATGATCGAGCGCGTGCGGCCAGCGCAATTGACGATGATGGTCGTGCCCGGATCGGGCGCGGCCGTGCCAGCGCGCAGCACCAGCTCGGCCCCGGGCACGCTGAGCGAGCCCGGGATGTTCATCGTGGCATATTCCACCGGTCGGCGCGCATCGAGGATGGCGATATCGGCGCGCGCGTCGATGAGGGCGGCGACGTCCTCGGCCGCGAGTGAGGGCGTGTGCCGCCGCGCCTCGACCAGCTCGCCGAACGCCTTGGAATAGGAATTCACGTCCTCGAAGATCTCAAAGCCGGCGGCGCGCCAGCCCGCCAGCCCGCCAGCCAGCCGCGCCACCTCGCCATAGCCGAGCGCGGCCAGACGGCGCGCCGCCTCGTCCACCAGGCCCTCGCCATCGTCGTAGAGCACGATCGGCACGTCCCGCCGGGGCAGCCGCGCGTGCGCCTCGATCGCGATCCGATCGAGCGCCAGATGGGCGGCGAACAGCGGGTGTCCGGTGGCGAAGGCGGCCTCGCTGCGCAGGTCGAGCAGCGCGATCTCGTGGCGCAGCAGCAGCGCGCGGCGCACCTCCGCCGCGGTGCGTTCGATCGTCATCATGTCATGATCCCTCAGAGCGACAGCGCGGGCGCGGGCGAGTAGCCCGAGACGAACGGTTTGGCGTCACCCGACGCATCGTAGGTGAAGCGCCGGACGGCGCCGATGTCCGCGCCATAGACGTGGATGCTGACCGACGGCGCGTCGGCGAGCCCGTTGCTCACCTTGTGCAGGTCGCCGAGCGTCGGCGACACCGCGTCGATCGCGCCGCGCTCCAGCCGCGTGACCTCGGTACGGCGCAGCCCCGCCGCGTCGCGAACGTAGCTCTCCGCGATCTCGGCGCCGCGCAGCACCCCCACCAGTCCCCAGACGCGATGATCGTGGATCGGCGTCGACTGCCCCGGCCCCCAGACGAAGCTGACGACCGAGAAGCGGCCGCCGAGGTCGCGGTGGAGCAGATATTGGCGGTAGCGCTCGGGATCGGGCATCGCGTGCGTGTCGGGCAGCCAGTCGTCGGCGGCGAGCAGGTCGCGCAGCAACGCGCCGCCGCGCGCGAGCGTCGCGGTCTCGTCCGGGCCGGTATCGAGCAGTGCCGAGAAGGCGGCGACGAAGCGATGGAGCGGCGCGAGCGATCCGCTCACGCGTGCCGTTCCAGCAGGTCGGCGTAGGCGGCGCCGCCGACGTCGATGCCGAGGTGACGCAGCAGCGTGGCGCGCAGGTCACGGACGATCGCGCCGCGGCTGCCGCGCGGGGCGAGCAGCCGCTCCTCCGCGACGATGCGCCCGCGGTCGAGCACCAGGACTCGGTCGGCCAGCGCCATGGCCTCCTCGACATCGTGGGTGACCAGCAGCAACGCCGGGCGATGGCGCTGCCACAGCGCCAGCACCAGCGCGTGCATCTTCATCCGCGTCAGCGCGTCCAGCGCGGCGAAGGGTTCGTCGAGCAGCAGCAGCTCGGGCTCGCGCACCAGCGCCCGCGCGATCGCGGCGCGCTGCGCCTCACCCCCCGAGAGCGTCAGCGGCCAGGCGTCCACGCGGTGCGCCAGCCCTACCTCCTCGAGGGCGGCGAGTGCGCGCGGCCGCGCGTCGCGCCCGCGCAGCCCGAGCGCGACATTCTGCCACACGCGCTTCCACGGCAGCAGCCGCGCATCCTGGAAGACGGTGGCGCGCGATCCGGGCAGGCGGATGTCCTGCGCCTGCGGCGGGTCGAGCGCGGCGAGCGTCCGCAACAGCGTGGTCTTGCCCGAGCCGGACCGGCCGAGCAGAGCGACGAACTCGCCCGGTGCGATCGACAGGTTCAACGAGTCGAGCACGACGGTGGCACCGAAGGCGCGCGACACGTCGCGGAGCCGCACGACAGGTTCGGGTGGCAGCGGATCGGGCACGATCTGCAGCGGCGAGCGGAGCGCCTCGGTCATCGTCTCAGGCCTCCACCAGCGCGGGGCACCACGCCAAGGTCCGCGTCTCGATCGCACGCACCAGCGCGTCCCCCGTCAACCCCAGCAGCGCATAGACCAGCAGGCAAACCACGATGATGTCGGTGCGCATCGCGTCGCGGGCGTTGTTGATAAGGTAACCCAGCCCGGCCGAGGCATTGATCTGCTCGGCGAAGACCAGCATCAGCACCGAGATCGACAGGGCGTAGCGCAGGCCGGTCAGCAGCGCGGGAAGCGCACCGGGCAGCACGACCTCGCGGATCAGCGCCGCGCGCCCCAAGCCGAAGCTGCGCGCCGCGTCCATCAGCCGCACGTCGACGCCGCGGATGCCGGCGTGAAGATTGATGTAGACCGGCAGCATCGCCGCGAAGGCGATCAGCGCGATCTTGGTCGTCTCGCCGATGCCGAACCAGATGATGAACAGCGGCGTGAGCGCGACCACCGGGATGGTGCGCTTCACCTGCACCAGCGGGTCGATCCAGGCATCGCCGCGTCGGGCGAGCCCCGCGGCGAGCGCCAACGCGACCCCGACGGTGGCGCCGATGATGAGGCCCAGGATCGCGCGCCGCAGCGACACCGCGAGGTTGATCGGCAGATCACCCGAGCCGATCATCTGCGCCAGCGTACTCCCCACCGACGAGGGCGCGGCCAGGGTGTGAGCCGGAATGACCCCGAGCCGGCAGAGACCCTCCCAGACGAGCAGCAGCAGCAACGGCGACAGCCAGCGGCTTTGGAGCGGATCGCGGCGCAAGGTCGAACGGGCGTGGGTAGGCAGGGGCATGTCGGGCGTCTCCGAGCCGCACCTTTCTCCACCATGACGCGCACGACAAACGAGGTTTCGCGCAGCGCTATGAGCGACGCTCATACTGGTGGATTGATAAAGATGTCGCGGCCAGCATGGATGTTCGTCGGAAGGCAGGACGCGCTGACCAGCCCGGTGAGACCCGCTCTGGGTGGAAGCGCAATGATCCGTTTGGGACGCGGGGCCGGCTCTTGCCTCTTGGACAGTTGTGATCCGCGACAATGGTCTTTCTTTCAGCGGTGCGCTCCAGGCCTGCCTCTAGCGGACCGAACGATCAGACTACGCGACGTGGACGTCGCAAAAGCCAGGGCTATGCCCATGCGGCAGGCACAGCGTCCTCGATTTCGCAGGAGATTATGGATGCGACCGGTATGCCTTCTACCCTCAGCGGCTCACCGACAGGATGATCCGGCGGTAGCTCGTCAGGCTCGGGACGCCGTCGTCGGTCACCTCCAGCACGACGTGGACTGTGCCGCGATCGCACCGTACCGAGCGCGTCGGCCACGGCGTGTCGCAGAGCCGCGTCGGCGTGATCGCGGCGACCGCGCGGTCCGTGCCCGCGATCGTCACCACCGCGGAGCGCTGCCCCGCGGGCTGCCCTGCCTCGGGATAGGCGTACCAGCGATAGTGCAGCCGATCGCGGTCGGGATCCGCGCTGGCGCTCGCGTCGAGCCGCATCGCCTGCCCTAGCCGGACGTCGCGTCGCACCCATGCAGTGCCGGTGTCGCCGTCGATGGCGGCGAGCGGGGCATGGTTGGCGCCGCCCCAAGGACGATGAGTCCAGGCCATTCGCGCCGCGAAATCATGCTGGAAGGCGGTGCGCCAGCGCCAGATCGTCGCCTGATCCGAGACAAGAGACTGGCCGTCGCGGCCGATCACCGTGTCGCGCGAGCTCAGCCGCAGCGTGTCGTCGCTGCCCTGCGTCCAGATCGCGCGGGTCTCGCCGGCAGGGCGGCGAAGCACGTACCGCCCGCCCCAGCCGCCCCAGTCGGGCTGGTCTTGGCGGTTGAGCCCGTTCGGGATCAACCCGAGAAAGGCAGGCGTGTCACCTTCCATAATATAGGCATAGCGCAGGTAATGCCGGGCGAGCGGACGGTCGCCGCGAATATGGCGGTCGAGCCAGTCATTGGTCACGGTGCGAGGGTCGCCCCCCGCGCCGTTGCGATAGAAGGCATCGCCGCTGATCCCGGTCCAGGTCGCCGCCGCGTAATCACCGCTGTCCTGCGATGAAGGCGAGACGATGAAGAATAGGTCGGGAAACTCGCGCCGGACCCACGCGCCCGAGTCGTCCTGGTCGGAGATGGCGTAGACCCGCAGCCGCGACACGAACGCGCGCAGTGCCTCGGGCGATCGCGTCCGCCGCACATCGTAGAGCGCTTGCGCCAGCGCGTTGGTGCCGCCCCAGGCGCTGATCCACAACGGCCGCACGTCGGCGCGGTCGGCCGCGGCGATGATCGCGCGGGAGGCCGCGGAGGCGCGCCCCTCGCCCACCCCCGCCATGCCATAGACTGGGAGTCCCTCCACGACGCGGCCGAGCAACTCGGTCGCGGTCGGCCATCCGCGGGCGTGTCGCATCAACCGCGGGCGCACGGCGCCATAGTCCGCGACGATCGCGCGCAGCGTGGGCGCGTTCGTCGTGTTACGCAGCCAGGTGGACGTGACCGCGGCGAGCCCCTCGATGTCGACCGACTGCGCATAGAGCAGCAGGCGGACGAGCGACATCTGGTCGTCCGGCTCATTGCCGATGTCGGTCAGGACGAAGAGGCGCGCCCGATCGGGCGGCTGGGGCACCGGCGGGGGCACCGCTTCGCGCGGCACCGAGGCCGCGGCGCCCGACATCGCCGCACCCGCGATGCCGGCAGCGAGGAACAGGCGCGGGATCGTCATCAGTGCGAACGTCGCATAGCGGCGAGCGGTTGGCCAGCGTCTCGCGCGGCTTCAGTCTTCGGGTCGAAAGCTGTCGTGCGTCGCTGGGTTACTTGATCGTCCGCTATTGGGCGCACCGCGCCCCCTCCCTCTCGCGTCGACGACCAGAGACGGTCGTTATCCGCGCGGGAGAAGCGTCCCGGAAGCAGTCATCTGTTCAGGATCGGACGTGGATAGGAAGCGTCAGCTTCCAGGCGGAACCTTGTCAGTGGAGGTAGCCCATTGCCCCGCCTCGCCGCCGTGCGATCATTCTATCGTTCGGCCGCACGGGGCTAGATAGATGGCGTTGCCGATCAGCAATGGCGCGCCGTCCCGCTCGACGACCGCCGCCACCCACTTCGTCGCCGCGCCTTTGCCCAAGGTGGTCCGGACCGTTGAG
The DNA here is from genome assembly GCF_019429485.1 of Sphingomonas citri. GTDB lineage: Bacteria > Pseudomonadota > Alphaproteobacteria > Sphingomonadales > Sphingomonadaceae > Sphingomonas > Sphingomonas citri. Next base: position 1,392,084 of record NZ_JAHXZN010000001.1, read on the forward strand.
TCAGCCTCGCTGATCGCGGTCGCATTTATCTCGCCGCGGTCGCCGAGCAATCTGACTGTGGCGCCCATACCACCGATCACGTGCGTACTGACGTAGACGGAGCCGCACAGCGGCAGGCTTCCCCCCATCGCCGCCCTCACCCCGCCCGCGGTCGCGGTGAAATCGAGTAGGCGTTCCCTCGTGCCGGCGACGTCGACGAACACCCGGCCGGCGCGGATGCCGTCGAGGATAGCCGGCGTCGACAGCTCGTTCGCCTCGATCACCGTGGTCGGACGCCCGACACGCGACGGACCGGTCACACCGTCAGGATCGTGACTGTCGCTTCCCGCGATCGCCGTGACACGATCTCCGGCGTCGAGCCGCTCACGCCATCGCGTCAGCCCCGTCATGGGGCCGGTGGTCACCGCGGCGTTGATCACCTCGATCGCGTCGACCCGGCGCCAGTCGGTGTCGGGCCATGTCCAGCCGCACCCCATGCAGCGCTCGCCCGACGGTAGTTCCGGGTGGTTGAGCGAGAACAGCGCGCCGGCGGCATGCGCGTCACGCTGCAACGCCGCCATGCCCTCGCGCCCCGCGAGCCGGAAGTCGACGAAGCGAGACGGCGCGAAGATGTTGGCGTGGCCGTGGAAGGTGGTGAGCTCGACGCCGGGGATCAGCAGCAGCGGCGCGACCCAGGGCTGAAGCTCGCGCAACGCGGCGAAATGCGCGACGGTGTTGTGGTCGGTCACCGCGACGAAATCGAGCCCCGCCGCCGCGGCGGCGAGAACGGTGCGGAACAGCGGACACGGCACGCGCGCGGGAACCGCCGCGGCGGCGGTAGCGCGGGTGGCGCAGGAGCCGTCACTGTTGGCGTCGTGGAGGTGGAGGTCGCCGCGGTACCAGGCGCGGCCGCTACGCAGCGGCGCGCCCTCGGCCTGGACCGTGGCGGCGCGCCCACCGGCACGATCGAACCAGAGCTGGACGCGGTAGCGGCTGTGCGTGCCGGCGCGGATGTTCGGCACGCCGAGCATCACCTGCCATGTGCCAGCGGGAAGCGGGCCGGCGAGATAGCCCGGCGTCGCGTCGGTGGTGGCCACCGTCACGCGGTCGCGCGCGCCGCCGCTCCAGCCGCGGAAACGCGTCGGATCCCACAACCCGAGGTCGAGCACCGTGTGGTCCGCCTTGTCGTAGCTGAGCGCGAGCGTGATCCGCTCGACGCCCGCAGGGACGGTGACGGGAACGGCGCGATAGGTCTCGTGGTCGGCGCGGGTGAGCTCGCCCGTGAGGGTGATATCCTGAGCGCGCGCGACCTGCGGGTCGAGAAGAAAAAACGCGAGGAAGGTCAGGAGCAAGCGCCACGCATCGCCCTTCTTCTTCCCGAGCGAGGGCGACGACGCCCGGAGCGGCCCGCGACGTGAGAGACGGCAAGGCGCCACGCTCCCGCTCAGAACCGCACGTCCACCGCGAAGCGCACGTTGCGCCCGAGGATCGGGCGGCCGATGAACAGCGAGTCGGTCGCTTGGCCGCTGGTCAGCTCGCCCGCGCGCGGGTTGCCCTCGGTCAGCCCGAGCGCGTTGGTGAGATTGTCGCCATAGGCCCAGAGCGACACGCGATCGGTCAGAGTGAACCGCGCGCTCGCGTTGAGCACGGTATAGGCCGGCAGCTCGGAGGTATTGGCCGCGTCGGCGTAGCGCTTGGTGTAATGCTCGACGTCGCCCTGCACGCGCAGCCGATCGCCCAGCAGCGTCACCGCCGGCGTGGCGCGCAGCGCGAGCTTGGGCACGCGCAGCAGCTGGTTGCCCGAGTAATCGCGCGGCGTCAGCGTCGTACCCGCCAGCTCGTTGTAGCGCAGGTCGCGGAAGGTCGGATCCTGCGCGGTGGCGTTGAGCGTGAAGTCGAACCAGCGCACCGGCCGCACCGTCGCTTCGAACTCTAGGCCATAGGCACGCGTGTTGGTGTAAATCGTCTGCTGTGTGTAACCGCCGGTCGCGGCGTCGAACTGGAAGTTGCCGATCGAGTAAGCGTCGAAGTCGGTCAGGAAGGCGGTGGCATAGGCGCTCAGCAGCGGGTCCGCATATTTCAAGCCGGCCTCGTACATCCGGATGCCCTGGGTCCGCGGCTGCGCGGTGGCGCTGGTGATGAAGCTGCCGACGCTCGGCAGGCGGAAGGCCGAGGTGTAACGCGCGAAGACACCCGCCACGTCGGCGAACTGCCAGTCGACGCCGATGGTCGCGCCGACCCGGTCGAAGGTGCGATCGAAGCCGACGAACTGGCCGTTGCCGGTGAGCACGTTGTTGTCCGCCAGCGTCGCGGGGTCGCCGAGGTTGACGCTGGTCGACCCCTCCTGCGCCCCATCGGTCTGGACATGCTCGTAGCGCAGCCCGCCGTCCACCCGCACGCTCGGCAGCAGCTGCCACTCGTCCGAGGCATAGACCGCCCAGGTCGTCTGCTGCCCGCTGCCGTCGGCGAACTCGGAGCCGTAGCGCGACACGCCGTTCTGCGTCGCCGCGCCGACCACCTGCCCCGCCGCGTTCACCGCGACGAAGTCGAGCAGGCGCGAATTGTCGGAGACGTCCTGCAGCGTCGTCGCCGAGTAGCGCCGGAAGGTCTCCTTCACGCGCGCGAGATAGCCGCCGATCGCGACGTCGTGGCTCTGGCCGAACAGCTCGAAGCGGCGGCTCAGCCGCAGGTCGTCGAGGAACTCGCTCTCGATCACCGTCACCGGGCGCGCGCTGTTCTCGAACACCAGCCCGTTGCCGTTCTGCGCGGCAAGGTCGAACGCCTCGCCCGTGTCGGTGTAGCGCAGCCGCACGTCGCTCGCGCCCGGGTACGCCGCGAGCAGCGCGGCGCGGCGCGACGCGACATAGCTCGCCGCGGTCGCGATCGAGGCGGGATAGACGCCGTTGCGCACCGTGTTCGACGAGCGATAGCGCGCGTTGTTGGTCAGCTTGAACCCGTCACCCATGTCCCAGGCGGCGAGCACCGAGAACTGGTCGAGCCGGATGCTGGTGCCGTCGGTATTGTCGAAGTTGACCGGACCGTTCGCGCTGCGCAGCGTGCGATAGGCCGAGGCGCGACTGGCGGTGGTGCCGTAATGCGGGTCGAATCCCGGTATGCCGGTGACCTTGCCGTCGCGGTTCTTGGTCAGCGGGATGCCGGTGTAGAAGATCGCGTTGTCGTCGAGGTGCTTGTAGCTGAGCGTCAGCTGCGCGTCGCCGAAATCCTTGGCGAGGTCGGCGCGCACCTGCCCGCCCTTGTTGCCGGTATAGCCGGGATCGCGCACGCCCTGTTCGCTGCGGTAGAAACCGCCGACGCCGAGCGTCCAGCCGTCAGCCAGCGGCGTGCCGACCCAGCCGTCGAAGCGGAACAGCTCGGCGGTGGGTCCGTAGAGCACGCGCGCGTTGGCGCTGAGCGCGTCGCCGGGTTTGCGCGTGATGTAATTGACCACGCCGCCGGGCGCGTTGGAGTAGAAGATCGAGGATGGGCCGCCTCGCACCACCTCGATGCGCTGGACCGACTCGTCGATGCGATAGGCCTGGTCGGCGTTGAGGTAACCGAGCGCGGGATCGTGCTGCACCGGGAGGCCGTCCTCGAGCAGATTGATCGAGCCGAAGCCGTCGACCGGGATGCCGCGCGCACGCACGTTGCCGCTGCCCTCGCCGCCCGAAGCCTCGACCCAGAAGCCGGGGACCGACTTGAGCGTCTCGGTCACGCTCGACGGCGCGCGCGAGCGGATCGCGGCGTCGTCAAGCGTGGTGACCGAGTAGCTGGTCTCCAGCTTGGTGCGCTCGCCGCTGCCGGCGCGACCCGTGACCACGATCTCGTCGCCCTCTGAAGCGGCCGGCGCGCCGCCCGCGGGCGCCGGTCCGGTCTGCGCCGATCCCGATGTAGCCGCGAGACAAGCAGCACCGGCACACAGCGACGCGAAAACTCTGGCTCTCATCATTTCCACCCGTGGCGTACTTCAATTGCTTGCGGGTCGGTTAGGGCAAAGGCATGTCACTTCCGAGACAAGCCCGTCGAACAGGCGGGAACGGTTTCGACCGCCTCGACGCGGTGTGGACCGCACCACAAGCGCCCACTTCGCGCTGTCTCCTTGGCGGCAGGAACCAAGCAATCACTCAGACTTCTTTGCATGGCGCATTGGGCGCAACTACGAGCTCTTCCGCCACCAGCTTGGCACCAATGCGCGCGGCGCCTGGCCGACCAAGTTCAATGGTGGCAATTTCACGGTCGATCCCGAGTTTACCCAGCCCGAGCTGCGCCTCTCACCCGATTATCGCGCCTGGGGCGGCGGCGAGTTCACCGCGCAGAACCAGCGGCTGGTCCATTGGCCGATGCTGAAGAGCGGCGACTCCGACCTCATGCGACCGCAACTCGACTTCTACCGTCGGCTCCGCCGCACGGCGGAGCTGCGGACGCAGCATTATTGGGGGCACTAGGGCGCGTGCTTCGTCGAGCAGATCGAGAATTTCGGCCTCTGCTGCGGGCAGGAGTGGGGCTGGCAGCGGACCTGGAACAAGCCCGCCACGCGCATCGCCGCAATGGCGGTTGCGGTGATCGGACCGATGCCGGGGATCGTCATCAGCCGGCGCGCCACCTCGTCCTCGCGGGCGCGACGCACGATCTCCTTTTCCAGTGCCGCGATCCGCTCGTCGAGCCCGGCCAGCATGTCGACCACCATCGCGAACATCGGACGTGCCGCCTCGGGCAGCGTTTCCCGATCTCGCCACCCTCTAGCAGATCGGCCAGCATTGCGAGGTGAGCTGTGCCCTTGGGCGCGACCCAGCCATACTCGGCCAGGTGCCCGCGGATCGCATTGCCGAGCTGGGTGCGCTGCTTCACGGCAAGGTCGCGCGTGCGGAACTCCAGCGCGGCCGCCTGTTGCTGCTCAGTCTTTACCGCCACGAACCGCATGCTCGTCCGCTGCGCCGCTTCGCAGATCGCTTTCGCATCGACCGCATCGTTCTTGTGCCGATTTACATAGGGCTTCACGTACGCTGGCGGAATGAGCCGAACTTCGTGACCTATAGCCTCAAGTTCTCGCGCCTAGTGATGCGCACCACCACACGCCTCCAGCGCCACCAGGCACCGCGGGTGGGCAGCGAAAAAGTCGAGCAGCTTGCCTCGCGTGAGCCGGCGACTGGACACCGCTCGACCAGCAGCATCAGCTCCGTGCGCGTGGAAAACTTGCTTGGCGAAATCCAACCCGATCGTGGTAGCCTCTAACATGGGCGCCTCCCTCGGTGGTGCTTCAACACCTCCGCTCTGGCACATCGATACCGTCGAGTGGCGTCCACCCCATCATAAACGGCCATTCAGCTGCACGATTCGGTTGATCGAAAACCGGCCATTCGTTCATACCTCCATTCTGAAGCGGTCGCGTGGAAGATGCGCGGTTGAGGCGCTGCAACTTGGAGGACCGGCTCATTCTCCCCAACGCTGCAGCGATGTTCCTCGCACGAGCTTCAGGACCGCTCTTTGACAGTATCGAGCCATCGTCCGAGCGCGTCGTTCACGGCGTCAGGCGCTTCCAGCATCAGCATGTGACCGGTCTCGACGACGGCCTCCGTGAGCGTGGTGCAATCCTCCCGCATCGGCACGGCGAGATCGCTGTGCACCGTGTCGCAGACGGTGTCCCAAGCGGCGTGGACGAACAGCGCGGGCAGATCGATCCGGCCGAACGCGGGCGCCTCCCGCGCGAAGATCGCATTGTCCGCGTCGTTGAGATACCAGGCGTTTGCTCCTCGAAAGCCTGTCCGCTCGAACGCGGTTACAAAGGCTTCGAAGGTGTCAGCGCTGAGCATCGTCTCGTCCCTCGCCATCACGGGCGCGCGCTGGTCAGGTCCGAAAAAGCCGCCGCGCGATCGCACGTCCGAGTATTTTGACGGCCTGCCAATGACATCGGGCGACGTGCGACGATACATGGCCGCGAAGGTGGCGCGGACGTCCGCCGCGAGCGCGCCCGCGGCAGGGCCGGCATGCTCGCGGTGGTAGAGCCAGTAGTCGAACTGTCCGGCCGGATGAGCCTCCATCGGGTAGAGCCCGCGGTTCACCGTCGCGATCATGTTCTCGGCGGTCGCGCCGCGGGCAAAATACGGCACGCACAGCGCCGCGACCGCTCGACATCGTTCGGGATGGTGCGCCGCTATCGACCAGACCGGTGCGCACCCCCAGTCGTGCCCGACCCAGACAGCCGGCGCCGCGCCGAGCGCGTCGTGCAGTTCGATCAAGTCGGCAGTGATCTCGCGGACCGAGTAATCCGTCACCCGCGTCGGGACCGAGGAGGCGCCGTAGCCGCGCATGTCCGGCGCCACGCATCGACAACCCGCGGCGGCGAAATGGCGCAGCTGATGCTCCCAGATGATGCCGAGCTCGGGCCACCCGTGGACGAAGATCATCAACGGCCCCTCGGCGGGTCCCGCCTCGATCCAGACAGTGCGATGGCGCGGCGTCTCACAGGCACCGCTGCGGAACCGATCGGCCGTCATGTCAGCGCTCCTTGGTAGCGATGAAGCGCCAGTCGGCGAGCACAGCGAAGCGGTGCGGCTTGGCGTGCCGGACGTAGGTGTCGCTGGCCAGGATGCGCCGCAGGTCGGCGAAGTCGGCGTAACGCACGATCGCGATCTCGTCCCACAGGTCGTCTTGGCCGACCAGAAGACCGGCGAGCTGAGCGCCAGCATAGACGAGCTCCGGCGCGATGCCGAGTTCCTCGGCAGCCAGCCGGAAGCCGCCGACATACCCATGGTAATATCCGCTCCGCGAGTCCGCGTGCGCGCCCTCGAAGCCGAGGGGGTAGTCGGGCGTCGCGCGAAAGCGGAGCAGGTTGACCATGACGACGGGTCCGTCGCCGATCGCGCGTGCGGCCTCATCCAACTCAGGGTCCTTGAGATCCATGTTCGGGTTCATCGTAGCGCTCCTTGTTGATCGAGAGACCATCGCCACGTGCGGCGCTCTTGTGTAGAGCTGGTCGAAGCAGGACGGAGTTGCCGCCGTGTCCACACCGCCCTCGTTCCAGCGCCTCATCAACCTGCTGCACTTCGCTCGCGTGGTGGACGCCGGATCCTTCGCCGAGGCCGCCCACCGCGCGGGCACGACGACCTCTGCGCTCTCGAAGGCTGTCTCGCGGTTCGAGCAGGCGCACGGCGTCCGCCTGCTCCACCGCACCACCCATGCCATCTCGCTGACGCCCGAGGGCGAGCGGCTGCTGGAGGGCACGCGCGATCTTCTGCGTGAGGCGGAACGGCTCGAGGCGGTGCTTGACCGCGCCTCCGCCAGCGGCGCGGGCGGGCGTATTCGTCTGAGCGCACCGGCGTCGCTGATCCGCGCGCGGCTGGCGCGGCAGATGCCAAGGCTGCTGCGCGCGAACCCGGGCATAGAGCTCGAGCTCAAGGCCGACGACGGCACGCTCGACCTTGCCGCCGAGGGGATCGACATCGCGATCAGGCTCGGCCCACTGGAAGGTCAGCCCGGCATCGTCGCCACGCCACTCGGTAGGTTCCCGTGGGTGCTGTGCGCGACGACGCGCTACGTCGAACTGATCGGCGCGCCACACTCTCCGGCCGACCTCGACGCGCACAAACAGATCGGCTTCCGCGATCCCGCCAGCGGCCGACTGCTCGCGTGGCAGTTCACCGACCCAGAGACCGGAACGACAATCCGGCACCTGCCCCGGCCACGTATTGTCGTAGAGGACATGAGTGCGATCTGGTCGATGATGCGCATGGGGCTTGGCCTCGCCTGGTTACCCGAGTGGGTCGGGCTGCGCGATTTGAGCGATGGGCGCATCGTCGAACTGCTTGGAGACTGGCGCGGCCCGGAAACAGCGGTCCATGCCGTCCGGCTCGACCGTCGGCACACGCCGATCCGGGTCAGGCGGCTTCTCGATGATCTTCGCGAGGCAGCCCTGGAATGGCGATCTGCCAAATCGTGAGCGGCAGCAGCCTGACGAGAAAACCTCCTCCGGTACCAGGTGCCGCACGAGTGACGGCCTCGGCGCCCGCAAGGGTCGGGTGAACGCTCTAGCTTCCCTTACCCCATGCCCACATTCGATCGCTCCTTATGGGCCCAAGCGCACCGCGAGCCACTCCTCAGAGAGGACTCAACAATCCGCCGCTAGCGCGGTTCGCTGCCGCCGTCACGAAGAGACGCTTGTTCATCGACGGGAACAAACGTCCACGTGCCCGGCCTACTTATCAAGCGACCAAGCCCGTATGGTCGTAAGATCTGCCGGTAGCCTCACCCCAGCGTCGGACGGCGGTGCCGCCGAAGATGCTCGTTAACGGCAAATCAAAGATGAAATAGGGGTTGAGCGGCGGCAGCGCTCCCGCCGCGTCGAGACGCTGCTGCTGCGATGAGGACAGCACGATGTCGAGCGACGCGACGTTCTCCCGGACCTGCTCGGGTCGGCTCGCGCCGAGCAACACGGAAGAGACGCCCGGCCGGTTCATCACCCACGCGAGCGCGACTTGCGCCATCGTCCGACCAACCTCCTCCGCCACCGCGCGCAGCTCGTCGACGATGCTGAAGTTCGCCTCTGTGAACAGCATTCCGCCATAAGGATTGTCGCCGTTCAGCCGGCCATCGCTGCCGCCACCCGGCTTTCCCCGCTTGTTAGGAACACCGCCCGCCGGCCCAAATGCTGCGAGCTTGTCGCGCCCGTACTTGCCCGTCAGCATGCCGAAGGCGAGCGGGCTCCAGGCCACCAGCCCCAGGCCCAGTGCTCGGCCTGCTGGGATCAGGTCCAGCTCGACGCCTCGATCAAGAAGCGAGTAGCTGTACTGCAGCCCGACCGGTTGCGGCAGTCCGTGGGCACGGGCCAGGGTGGCCACCTGCGCGGCATACCAAGCGGGGGCGTTGGAGAAGCCGTAGTAGAGGATATCGCCGCGGCGCACCGCATCGGTCAGCGCGCGCAGCACCTCCTCCGGCGGCGTCGTGCGGTCCCACACATGCGTCCAGTACATGTCGATATGGCCGCAGCCGAGCCGCCGCAGCGATCCCTCGAGACCATCCCGGATGTTGCGCGCCGAGTTGCCGCCCGCGAGCGGGTTGCCCGGGCAGCGCGGGAAGCCCGACTTGGTGGCGATCACCAGTCGGTCGCGACCGCCGCGCTCCCGGAGAAAGCGACCGATCATGGCCTCGCTCTCGCCGCCCGAGTAGACGTCGGCGGTATCGATGAGATTTCCACCCGCGTCGACATAGGCGTCGAAGATTGCTCGCGCTCCGTCTTCCTCGGCGCCCCATCTGCCCGCGCCGAAGGTCATCGTGCCGAGCGCCAGCGGACTCACCGCCAGGCCCGAGCGGCCCAGCGTGCGATAAGATGTCAGGTCCATGGTGCAGCACTCCTCGTTCCCGAACACAGGTACGCCCCGAGCATTGTCAGGATTAGCCGTTGCCGATCGCAAGGGCTTGTGAGCAGGATGCATCAATGCGGCGCGGTGACCTCGACGATCTCGCAGCCTTCGCCAGCGTCGCGCGGACACGCAGCTTCACGCGCGCGGCGGCTGAGCTGGGGCTATCCCCGTCCGCGCTGAGCCACGCGATGGCGGCGCTAGAGCGACGGCTCGGCGTGCGGCTGCTCGCCCGCACGACGCGCTCCGTCGCGCCCACCGCCGCCGGACAGCAGCTACTTCAATCGCTCGATCCAGCGCTGGCGCAGGTGCGGGACGGCGTGGCATCGCTCGCGGACTGGCGCGGCGCTCCGTCCGGCACCGTTCGGCTCGCGACCTTCGGCTATGCCGCGCGGACGATCCTGGCGCCGCGATTGCCGCAGTTCCTGCTCGACCATCCGGACGTTTCGGTGGAAGTGATCGTCGAGGATCGGCTGATCGACCTCGTCGCCGGCGGCTTCGATGCCGGCATCCGGCTCAGCGAGGCGGTTGAGAAGGACATGGTCGCCGTGCCGGTGGGCCCAGACCTGCGCACCGTCGTGGTCGGGACCCCCGCTTACTTCGCGCGGCACCCGCCGCCTGCAACCCTCGCCGAGCTCGATCGGCATGTCTGCGTCAACTATCGCCTGCTCGGCGGGGGTGGCCTCCTGCCGTGGGAGTTCGAGGACGCAGGGCGTGACGTGAGGCTCAAGGTGCCGGGGCAGCTGATCGTCAACGACGAGGTGCTGGCAGGCGCGGCGGTGCGCGCCGGCGTGGGCCTGGGCTACATGATGGAGCACGACGTCGCCGACGAGATCGCCGATGGTCGGCTGGTCCAGGTGCTGGCGCCCTGGTGCCCGCCCTACCCCGGCTGCCGTCTCTACTACCCCGATCGTCGGGTCTCTCCGGCATTGCGCGCGCTGATCGATGCGCTTCGCGCGTGACCTGACCCGGAAACGATCACTGCAGGCGCCCTTGTCCGCTCTCTATCTCGGCCAGTCGTTGATCCGGCGGGCAACGCTCGTGACGCTCCTCGAAGCTGTATGGGAGGGGTCACCAGCCCATGTGACCCGCGGCGATCTCTCGATCGCGAGCGGCGAGCTCCGCCTCGTCGGCCGGACACATCGTCGACATGCCTTCGTCCGCCGCCCGCTGCTGGATCTGCTCAACGAACGGCCGCAACTCGTCCTCATAATGACGGAACGCTGAAGCATGATCGTCAGGAAATCGCTCCAAAGCGGCCGCCAGGCGACCGGCACCGATGATCGCCATCGAGCCGCCGAGACCAGCGAGCGGAGAGACGCAGTAGCCCGCGTCGCCCACCAGAACGACCCGCCCACGAGACCAACATGGCATCCGGATCTGATTGATCCTGTCGAAGTAGAAGTCATCGTCGCCCGCGACGGAGGCCAGCATGTCGGGCACCTTCCAGCCCAGGTCGCCGCACCGCTGCTGGATCAGTCGCCGCTGCTGCGCGCGGTCGCGATAGTCATAGGCGATCTCGGCGTCGGTGCGGAAACCGAAGCCGATGTCGGTCCGATCATCGTAGCCGTTGAGCATGGCCATCCGCCCGGGCGCGCGGAAAACCTCGCTCGTGTCGGCGGCCACCAACCCCGTCTCTGGCACGACCTTCAGGAAGAAATACCCACCCAGAAAATAGGTGAATTGGTCTCCGTTCCCGAATACAAGTCGCCGCGTGTTCGACCGGTTGCCATCGCACCCCACCATTAAGGCGACGTCGCGGCGCTTGCCATCGTTCAAGGTCACGGACACGCTTTCGGCCTGTTCGTCGAGGCTCGAGATGGATCGGCCAAACAGCACCTCGACGTCGTTGGCCACCGCGCCGAACAGGATGTCGAGCAGATCGTCGCGATGGATCTCGTATCGTACCTCGGAGGCTTGATCGCCGCTGACCCCGATCGACCCCAGTGTCGTGTTGTCCGCGTTCTTGAACTCGAAGCGGCGCGACGGCAGTGCCTTGGCACGAACGAGCTCGACGAGCCCCATTTGTTCGAGGATCGCGATCGTCTCGCCCTCGATATCCACAGGCGTTCCACCGCGCCGCAATCCCGCAGCCGCCTCCACGACGGTGACCTGATAGCCGAGCCGGTTCAGGCCGTAGGCGGTCGCTAGGCCGGCGAAGCTGGCACCGCTGATGAGGGCCGCGCGGCGACCTACGTCTGCCCCACGCTCGTTGAAGGTTGACGACACCATAAAAACATCCTCAATCTGGACGAGCTACGGACATATACCGAGTACATGTTAATGCGCAATACGAACAATGACCTGCGGCCAGACAGGCGTACCCGCAAGCGCATGGCCACTCGCCAGGCGATCTCTGACGTCGCGACGCGCCTGTTCATGGAGCGCGGGTTCGATCAGGTGACCATCGACGAGATCGCGAACGCCGCTGACGTTGGCCGCATGACGGTCTTCAACCATTTTCCCCGCAAGGAGGACATGTTCTTCGACCGTGAGGAGGAGGCACGCGCGCTGGCGTTCGAGACGGTTCGGTCACGCACGCCGGGTAGCTCGCCGATCGAAGCCTTGGGGACCCTCGCGCACCGCATGATCGAGCAGCCGTCGGAGGCCTTTCCCTTGTTCGAAGCTACGCGGGTGTTCGTCGAGACGGCACAGGCGAGCGAGACGCTGAAGGCGCGCGCGCGGCAGATGCGCGACGATTTCGTCAAGGATCTGGCGTTACTCTTCCGGCAGGAGCTGTCCGACGAAGACGACGAGAACTTTGCCTTTCTGGCAGCGGGGCTGATCACCTCGGCATGGAGCACGGCATTCCTGCGGGCGCACGATGAACTGAGCCGGACGGGTGACGCGCAGGCCGCCAAGAGCGTCTTTCTTTCGATCGTCGATCGAGGGGTCGTCGGTGCGTTGACCGCCGTTGAAGGAACCTCGCTCGCAGGCACGCGGTGACTTAGAAACGGTCGTCGAAGGTCACCTACCCGCCCTTCAAAGGTCGGACCGCGAAGGGATCGCTTTCGGGGTCGTCGTTCCAATGGTACTCGGCGACGGCGGCTGCCGCTCTAGCCGCCGTGCGGTCATACAGACGCTCCACCAGCGCCAGCGCCATGTCGGTTCCCGCCGACACGCCGGAGGAGGTGACGTACTTGCCATCAACGACCCAGCGCGCCCGGGAACGCCAGATCACCGCGTCCGACTGGGATCTGACCCATTCGAAAGCGAGTTTGTTGGTGGTCGCCGCCCGGCCATCGAGGACGCCCGCCCTCGCCAGGATCGCCGCGCCTGTACAAACCGACGTGGTCCACGAGCTGCCCTCGTCCTGCCGGCGAACGAATGCGAGCAGCGCCGCGTCATCGACGAGGCGGCGGGTGCCCGCCCCGCCGGGCACCATCAGCACGTCGAGCGGCGGGGCGGAGGCGAACGAATGGTCCGGTGTAATCCGAACACCATGCGATGACTGCACCGGGCGTCCGTCCGCCGAAACGAACGTCAGTCCATGGTCCGCCAAACGACCCCACATCTGTACCGGGCCGAACACGTCCAGCGTCTCGAAGTCATCGAACAGGACGATGCCGATCTGCTTTGGCTTCATCACCTCCACCTGCTGGTCATGCGTAGACGCCAGTGGATCTAACCTCCCCGCGAGAGCCGACTTCGCGCCCGCGACGATCGCGGCGGCGGCGCCGCCGATCATCACTCGTCGCGTAAGCTGTTCGGCGATCGACATCGCTGCGGATGCTCTCCCGCACTGCCCAGGTCAGACAAGCGCTCACGGCGTGATTCCGGGAAACAGCTTGTCGAGGGTAATGGGAAAGTCCCGAACCCGTACACCGGTCGCGTTATAGATCGCGTTGGCGACCGCCGCACCCGAACCGCACACGCCTAGCTCTCCGATACCCTTGGCCAGCAGCGGGTTGGCCAGACGATCCCGCTCCTCGAGGTAGAGCACGTCGATGTCCGGGATGTCGGCATGCACCGGCACGTGGTATTCGCCGAGGTCGCGGTTCACGACCTTGCCCGTGCGGACATCGTGAACGAGCTCCTCGGTCAGAGCGCCGCCGATCCCGAACACGATGCCGCCGATCGCCTGGGAAGTCGCTGTCTTGGTGTTGAGAATGCGGCCGGCAGCGAACACGCTGTTCCAACGCGCGACGCGCATCTCTCCTGTGACGGCATTCACGCGCATCTCGCAGAAATGGGCGCCATAGGACGACTGGCTGAAATGGGCATTGCTCGTCCCGGGAGCTGTGGCACCATCAACCACCATGCCGTTGCCGACCAGCTCGGAGAGCGGCCGCCGAACCTCGCCGGCCACGATCATGCCGTCGGCGAAGACCGCATTCCCGCTTGTCACGCCGGCCGCCTCTGCCAGCATGACGCGCAATTTCTCGCAGGCGGCGTAGACGGCAGAGCCGGCGGTGGTCGCGCCCCAGCTACCACCCGATCCGGCGCTGGTCGGAGCGTCGGTATCGCCCAGCCGCACCTCGACCCGATCGAGCGCCACTCCCAGCAGGTCGGCAACGATCTGTGACAGGATCGTGTAGGTGCCGGTACCGATATCGGTCATCTCGGTTTCAACCGCCGCCAGTCCGTCCGCGTCGATCCGCACGCGCACTTTGGCCGGTCCGAACAGGTTGCCGCGCGCCGACGCGGCCATGCCGTGCCCGATCAGCCACTCGCCGTCCCGGCATCGCCCGGGAGCGCGGTTGCGCGCCGTCCAGCCGAACCGCTCGGCACCGACGCGCAGGCATTCGGCGAGCGAACGGCTGCTGAACGCCTGGCCGGTCTCAGGATGCACCTCGGGCTCGTTGCGCAGGCGCAATTCGACGGGATCCAGATCGAGCTTCTCCGCCAGCTCGTCCATCGCGCACTCAAGCGACAGCTGCCCCACCCCTTCGCCGGGCGCGCGCATGGAGACGCCCAGCAATTTGTTCACCCGCGCGACCTTGTGATCGACCAGACGATTGGGGGCGGCGTACAGTAGATGCGTCGCGATGCCGGCTGGCTCGAAAAACATCTCACCTTCCAGCTGATCGGTGATCGTCTCGTGCGCGATCGTGGTGAGCTTGCCGTCTGCGTCGGCGCCTAAGCGCAGGCGCTGGTGCGTGGCCGGACGTCGGCCGGTCATCTCGAAGACATGCTGGCGTGGCAACGCCACCTTGACTGGCCGGCCGAGCCGTTGCGCGGCGATCGCCGCAGCCGCCGCTTCGGGCATGAGGCCGAGCTTGCTGCCGAAGCCACCGCCCACGAACGGCGCCAGCACCCGCACCTGTGCGGTCTCAAGTCCCAGCAGCGTCGCCAGCTGGTCGCGCGTCGTCACCGGTGACTGATAACTGCCGTGCAATGTCAGGCGCCTGCCGTCCCACTGCGCCACCGTGGCATGCGGCTCCATCGGGGCATGGCTCTGACTGGGCGTGGTCCATACCTCATCGACGACGACGGCTGCCTGCTTCAGCGCGCCCGCGACATCGCCCTGTTCGGTATGGATCAGGAACAGGCCGAAGATGTCGTTGGTCGGCGGTTCTGCCGAGTCCAGCACCTCTGCCAGGTCGAAAACGCCGGGCTTTCGCTCATACGAGAGCCGCACCGCAGACGCGGCTGCGCGCGCCCGCTCGAAGCTGTCCGCCACGACCAGAGCGATCGGCTGGCCGAAATACACCACGTCGCGCGAGCCGTGCGGCGGCGCCGCAGCCCCGGCGAAGTCTCCGCCGTTGCGGATCAGTCGAGCGTCGGTGATGACGGCAAGCACGCCCGGCATCGCCTCTGCAGCCGCAGTGTCCAGCCGATCGATACGCCCGCTACCGACTGGAGCGCGCACCAACATACCGTACGCCAGATCGCCGGAACCGTGCTCGGCGGCATAGCGCGCCTGCCCGGTCACCTTGAACGGCCCGTCGACGCGGCTAACCGAAGTGCCCACGAGCGGCGCGGGCGCGGTGTCCAGCAACGAGCGCTCGAACGGCGCGTCCATGGTGATGCTCGCCTCGCTCATGCGACCGTCTCCGTCAGCTTACCCAGCACCGCAGCCAGCGTGCGGCGCAGCAGGGGTATCTTGAAGTCGTTCTCGCCGTGCCCGATCGCCGCTGCGAGCACAGTGTCCGCCGCCTGATCGAACAAGGCGCGGCTCGGCTGCTGGCCGACCAGAAGGTCTTCGGCGGCACGATCGCGCCAAGGCATGGTGCCGACGCCGCCGAAGGCCAGCGCGGCCCCGCTTATCCGATCCTGCTCCATCGAGACGATGCCGGCGACCGACACCAGCGCGAAGGCGTAGGAAGCACGATCGCGCACCTTGCGATACGTTTGCCGGCCGGTGGGGGGAGAGGGCAGCAGCACCGCGGTGATCAGTTCGCCCGGCTGCAAGTGCGTCTCTATCTGCGGCGTGTCGCCGGGCAGCCGGTAGAGCTCGTCCAGGCTCAGCGCGCGGCGCTCACCTGATGGCAGCACCGTCTCGACGCGCGCATCGAGGACGCGCATCGCCACCGCCATGTCCGACGGGTGAGACGCGATGCACTGCTCGGACGTGCCCAGGACCGCCATGATCCGGTTGAACCCGCCGATCGCCGAGCAGCCCGATCCAGGCGTGCGCTTGTTGCACGGCACGGCCGGGTCGTAGAAGAAGTAGCAGCGCGTCCGCTGGAGCAGGTTTCCCGCAGTGGTCGCCTTGTTGCGAAGCTGGGCTGACGCGCCGGCCAGAATCGCGCGCGACAGGACGGGATAACGTGCCCGGACGAGCGGGTGCGCCGCGAGATCCGCGTTCGACACCAGGGCGCCAATGCGCAGCCCACCTTCGTCGGTCCGCTCGATCTGGCGCAGATCCAGTGCGCCGATGTCCACCAGTCGGCGCGGCGCCTCGACCTGCAACTTCATCAGGTCGAGCAGGTTGGTGCCGCCGGCGATGAAGCGCGCGCCGTCGCGCGACTGAGCGGCGGAGAGGGCCTGATCGCGGTCTGCCGCGCGCAGATAGTCGAAGGCGATCATGCCCCCTCCCCCTCCCTGCTGGCAGCATAGGATTGGATCGCCGCCACGATCCGCGGGTAGGCTGCGCACCGGCAGAGATTACCGCTCATCCGCTCGCAGATCTCGCCGAGATCGAGTGGCGGCGCGGGCATCAGGTCACCACTGACATGGCTCGGCCAGCCGGCAGCGACTTCCTCCAGCATGCCGAGGGCCGAGCAGATCTGCCCGGACGTGCAGTAGCCGCATTGGAACCCGTCCGCGTCGATGAACGCGGTCTGCAACGGGTGCAACGCGCCGGGTGCCCCCACACCCTCGATCGTGGTGATCTCGTCGTCGGCGTGCATCATTGCCAGCGAAAGGCAGCTGTTGATCCGTCGGCCGTTCACCAGCACGGTGCAGGCGCCGCATTGGCCATGATCGCACCCTTTCTTGGTCCCGGTCAGTCCGAAGCGCTCGCGCAGGGCATCGAGCAGCGTAGTGCGGGTGTCGATCCGCACCGAATGTGGTACGCCGTTGACCCGCAATGTGAGCGGGGCTTCGACCTCGGCGTCGATCCAATCCATCGCCGCCCCGTCACGGCCTGGGGCGCGCGAGCGCCGCCTTGAACGTCGGAATGTCGAGGAAGGCCGTGACCTCCACGATCCGGGACCCGCGCACCGTCAAGATCCAGAGATAGGTGTTGCGGTATCGCGTGCCGTCGGGGAACGGAGCAGTTCCGTCCCATTGCACGATCACATCGTCGCCGTCGGCCCAGATGCGCTTGACCTCCGGCCTCAAGGGCGCCGCCAGTCGCTCGCGCAGCGGCCCTGCCGCAGCGTCGAGAAGCGCCTGGCGCGAACGGTGGGTTTGCGAGACCGCCGGATCGTTGCCGGTGATGTGCCATACCACGTCATCGGCGAGCAGGCTGAAAACATCGCCTTCGCCTCTCGCCCATTTAGCGAACGCCTCGGCGATGAAGGCACGACTGCCCTCCGTTGTTGACGCCGTCACGGCCGGTCTCTCCTGTGCAAGCGCTGGCGCAGACCCGATGCCGATGAGAGCCAGCGAAGCCAGGGGCGACACAATTACCGGTGTCATCTGCGACAGCCTCCCACGCGCAACGATGCGCAGTTGAGGCGTTAACACGCAGGCCCAGCGAGCGTCTGTCGCCTAAACGTCTCGCGTAGACGGACCGTCAGTCACGTCCAGGATGAGCAGGCGACCGTTCCCTCACATTTCTCCCCATAGCGGCGGATAAAATCTTTGAAGGCCTCAATCGCGTGCGATTGATGCGCTTGTGCCGGCGTATAAAGGTACCCCGGCCATTGCAGGTGGTTCCACTCCGGCAGCACCTCCACCAAACGACCGGTACGGAGGTGTTCTGACGCTACGACGTCGAGGAGCCGGACGATCCCGAAATCGTTGAGTGCGGCGGCGACGAGCGAAGGCGCATCATTCAACGTCAAGCCGCAGTCGGGCGCCACGACGTGCTGCTCACCCGCTGCGTTGACGAAGTGCCAGAGGTGGGGCCTGCCCGTTGTGTCATCGAACATACGCACACAGGTATGCCCGCTCAGCAGGTCATGCGGCGCAGCCGGCGTGCCATGCCTGGCGATATACTCTGCACTGGCGCAGGTTACCACGCGACTTTGCAGCAGCAGCTGCTTGTTGAGATCACGCGCTTCCGGCTCGCCGAAGCGAAGGGCGAGATCGACGCCCTCCGCCAGGAGATTATCAACACGGTCACGCACGAGCACATCGACCTTCACTTTCGGGTATTCGGCTAGAAAGCGCGGGAGCAGTGGGATGAGCAGATACGGTCCGAACGCCCCGTCGGTGGTAATCCTGATCCGGCCCTTCACCTTGTCGGGCCGAGAAGGCGTCGCGATGCGGCCGAGCTCGGCGAGTAGCGGAGTGACTTCCTCCAGCAACGCACGTCCTTCATCGGTGAGTTTGAGGTGCCGGCTGGTGCGGTCGAACAGCCGCATCCCTGTCCGTTCCTCGAGCCGCCCAATCGCCTTGCCGACGCCCGACCGCGACAATCCTATCTGTTCGGCCGCGCGCCCATAGCTTTCGGCACGCGCAACGGCGACGAACACGGTTATTCCGGAGATGATCCGACCGTCGAACAGCACGCGAGGCCAAACTCCTTTCCCGTCATTCAGAAGCAATGGGTCGTTCAGCCCGCCAGTGTCTTCGCCGAGAATCGACGCGGCGGGCTGAGTGCTTTTCAGCTCGCTTACGCAGCGTATCTGGCAGAGAGGGGCAGCAGCGCAATCACCGAGCGAGGCGACCAGACTACCGCATCTGCCGCGCTGCTCACGAAGGGTGGCGATCGCGTCCGCTCCGATCAGGGAGCCTCCCTCGAGGTTTCGCCGCAAGCCTTTGTAACCCAAGGATAGCGACGGTCGAGCCCCCCTCCCGAGGAGTTGTGTGACCCTTGGACGCTCCTTTTTGTCCGCCCTGAGCCGATCTTATGGCGCCGCCGCTCACCGACGAACGAGTTCCAGGGCGCTCGGCGACGACCAGCCGGGAGGGATCCGCGATCGCGTACGTTCCGCATGCTAATTGGCTCCGCGGACCGGTCTGATATCGCCAGAAGAGGAACTGCAATGATCGCGGTCGCAGTAAAAACTTTATAGAAGTCTGCGACGATAAGCATGCCAGTCTGTGCGACCCCGCCGGCTTCAGCGATCCACCATCGTCAGCGCCTTCTCACCGTAGCGCTCGCCTGATACGCCGAGCGTCGCCACGGCGCCGTCCAGACGCGCTACGTCGTCCTGCGAAAGCATCAAGTCGTCAGCGGCGAGGTTCTCCTCCAGATAGCTTCGTCGCTTCGTCCCCGGGATCGGGACGATGCCATTCCCCTTCTGAAGCAACCAGGCGAGCGCCACTTGCCCCGGCGTCGCGCCGTATGGTGCCGCGATCTCGCGTACCAAGTCGGCGATACGTTGATTGGCGTCGAAGTTCGCACCCTGCAAACGGGGATCGCCCGTTGAGCGGAAATCTCCGGCAGGATAGTCCTCCGCGCGCTTGGCCGTACCCGTCAGGAACCCCCGACCGAGAGGGCTGAAAGGAACGAGGCCGATGCCCAGCTCTGCGAGCAGCGGCAGGATCTCGTCATCGAGGTTCCGCTCCCAAATAGAATACTCGCTCTGCAAGGCGGCGACAGGTGCTGTCAGTCTAACGCGAACTCGTCTCTGCACGATGCACCTCGAGCTTTGTGGGCAACGGATCAGCTGGCGAGCGCCTGCCACTGAGCCAGCGCCGCGGAGCGGCGTTGCTTGTAGGTCTGACGGTCGACGAGGTGACGTTCGTGGTTGAAGTGATTGTGGACGTTGGCGTGGACCGAGGCGAACTTCTGTAACGTTCGCATCTGTCGGAAGCGCAGCATCGCTCGCTCTCGTCGCCTGAAGGGCAGGTGCGAGTTCTCCACCCGGTTGTTAGCCCAGCGACCCACCTCCTGCTTCTCGCGGTTGCCAAGCTCGGTCAACGCGGCACCGTAGGAGCGCAGACCATCGGTGATGATCGCCTCAGGTGAGCCGTGGCGCTTGAGCGCCTTCTTCATGAAGGAGAGCGCTGCCTTCTTGTCGCGTGTCCTGGTAACGTAGCTCTCGAGGATTTCGCCCTCGTGATCCACCGCTCGCCACAGGTAGACCATCTCGCCATTCAACTTCACGTACATTTCATCGAGGTGCCAGCGCCAGTGCCGGAAGCCGCGCATGCGGCTCACCCGCTGCCGCCGCACCTCGCCCGCGAACAGCGGACCGAACCTGTTCCACCACAGCCTCACCGTCTCGTGGCAGATGTCGATCCCGCGCTCGAACAGCAGGTCTTCCACGTTCCGCAGCGACAGCGGGAAGCGCACATACATCAGCACCACCAGGCGGATCACCTCGGGCGACGAGTTGAAGTAGCGAAACGGACTGGCTGGCTTGCGCGGGCGGGGCATGCCCCTCTCCTACCCCGGCGAGCTCCGGGAGTGCATTAGCTTTGACAGAGCCGCATCGAGCGCCGTTCCCAGCCACCTCAAGGTCAATCGCGTCAGCACCAGGAGAAGGCACCATCTGGCCATCAGCTCTCTAGGCGTGGTCCATCTTGCGATCGCGAGAGATAGGCGCAGATTTGTCCGCCAACTAGGCACCTTTGTGCACCAATCCTTGCCTCGCCGCTCATCAGCCGCGACACTGCACCATGGATGAGGCGAAACGCGCGACGCTGGCGGGTCTGACGGCGACGGCCGTGGTCGCCTCGGCGAGCCCTGGTGCCGGCGCCGAGTGGCGGCAAGACGGTGTCGATCCGCTCGATCGACGCATGGCCGGCTATGATCCCGTGTGGCGCAGCGCCAGCCGCAACGCGGGCGAGTCAATGCCCTGCGGGGCGGGCGATATCGGGCTGAACGTGTGGGTCGAGGGCGACGACGTGCTGTTCTACGTCGCCCGCAGCGGCGCGTTCGACGAGACCAACAGCTATCTAAAGCTCGGCCGCGCGCGGCTCCGCTTCGATCCGTCGCCGTTCGGCCGCGGCGCCTCCTTCGAGCAGCGCCTCAACCTCGTGACGGGCGAGATGGTGGTGACCTGCGGCGATATCGTCGTCACGCTGTGGGCGGACGTCGCGGCACCGATCGTCCGCGTCGCGGTTGAGAGCACCGCCGCTGTCGCGATGACGGCGACCTGGGAAAGCTGGCGAACGCACGACCGCGACTATCTGCTGGCCGAGATGTCGATGCACCGCGCCTATGATGGCGCGCCCGTCACACCGCACCAATATGCCGATGAGGTCGGCTTCGCAGAGGGTGGTGTGCTCAGCCTTCACCACAATCGAGACGACAGCGTCTTCGACCTGCTCGTCGAGCAGCAGGGGCTGGATAAGGTAAAGGCTCAGCTGTGCAACCCGCTCGCCGGGCTGGGCTTCGGCGCCTTGTTGCGCGGTGACGGGTTCGTTCCTGCCGGTACGGCCGAGGGACGATATGCCAGCACCGCCTTCATCGGCTGGACGCTCGGCAGCCGCCGCCCGCGGCGCCGGCACGCGCTCCGCCTCTTCTGCCACATCGCCCAGGTGCCGACGCGCGATGAGTGGATCGCGGGCCTGCGCCGGCTGGCTATGTCGGATCCGGGCGCGGCAGTGTCTCGCCGGCGCAGCCGACGATGGTGGCGGTCCTTCTGGGAGCGCAGCTGGATCGTGGTCGAGCCCGGCGGCGCTCGGCCGAACAGCCAGCCGTGGCGCATCGGGCGCAACTACCAGCTCTTCCGCCACCAGCTTGGCACCAACGCACGCGGCGCCTGGCCGACCAAGTTCAATGGTGGCAATTTCACGGTCGACCCCGAGTTTACCCAGCCCGAGCTGCGCCTCTCACCCGATTATCGCGCCTGGGGCGGCGGCGAGTTCACCGCGCAGAACCAGCGGCTGGTCCATTGGCCGATGCTGAAGAGCGGCGACGCCGACCTCATGCGACCGCAACTCGACTTCTACCGTCGGCTCCGCCGCACGGCGGAGCTGCGGACGCAGCGTTATTGGGGGCACAAGGGCGCATGTTTCGTCGAGCAGATCGAGAATTTCGGCCTCTGCTGCGGGCAGGAGTGGGGCTGGCAGCGGACCTGGAACAAGCCCGCCACACGCATGCCTGGGGTGGAGGACAGCGCCTTCGTCGATTATCTCTGGGACACCGTCCTCGAATTCTGCCTCATGATGCTTGAGGTCGGTCGTTTCACCGGTGCCGACGTGTCGGGCGACCTCGCGTTCGTCGACAGCTGCCTCACCTTCTTCGACGAGCATTACCGGCGGGAGCACGCGCGCATCACCGGATCCGAGCTGGGCGCCGACGGCAAACTGGTCCTCTTCCCGGGCACCGCGTGCGAGACCTACAAGAACACGCTGAACTCGACCGTCACCATCGCCGGCCTGGACGCAGTTCTGGCCGCCCTGCTCGCCCTGCCCGAACGGATGCTCGGCACGGCGCTTCGCGCGCGCTACGCTGCCCTGCGCGCGACCTTGCCGACGCTCCCGACCCGCCGCATGGGCGACCGTGAGGTGATCGCGCCCGCCGCGCTATGGGACCGTATCCAGAACGTCGAGATCCCGCAGCTGTACCCGGTTTTTCCATACCATCGCTTCGGCGTCGGCCTCCCCGACCTTCAACTCGCGGTCGACACCTGGCACCACGGGATCGACACGGCTGCGCAGAAGGACATCAAGAGCTGGCACCAGGATGCGATCTTCTGCGCCCGCCTTGGCCTGACCGACGAGGCTGCCAAGCTCACCGCGCACAAGTTGGACGATTCGGGCCGCCGCTATCCGACCTTCTGGGGTCCCGGTCACGACTGGGCGCCGGATCATAACTGGGGCGGGTCGGGGATGATCGGTCTACAGGAGATGCTGATGCAGACGCCCGGCAACTCGATCCACCTCTTCCCCGCCTGGCCACGCGATTGGGACGTCGACTTTCGCCTTCACGCGCCGCACGGCACCCGCGTCGATGCCACCCTGCAAGCGGGCCGGTTGGTCGCGCTGTTGGTTGAACCCCCTGCCGCCCAGTCGCGGGTGGTGCTGCCGGCATGGGCGAACGGCCTTGAGCCTAGCTAGACCCAATTTCGGTCACTCAGGGCCGCCTGTCGGCCGCCCAATTTCGGACGCTTGTTCACCTCATCGCGCGCGACAGCACGCCGGACGGGCCGTGCCGTTGCGTCCGCAAAAAGGCAGGACCGACAGCGCTTGTATTGAGCACCGTCGACATCTCGGCCGTGGGGTCCTCCGCCGCGAAGTGCGCTACAGAGCGTCGGGAACGCTCGATATGGTCAGAATGCCTTTTGTCCGACGCGTATACCCCTTGCACGTACTCTGCGGTGCAAACTACGCTTCGAAGCTGGGGATGGTGGCGTGATCAACTGACCTAGGCGGGCGTCTGGGAGAGGTGCTGCGACAGAGCATCAGCCACATAGTGGGGAAAGGTAGAAAATGATCTGGCTGGCTATGCTCATGCTTGAGGAGACCCAAGCAGCATTGACGCCTGCGACGGTTATCAATCAGAGTGAATTGCTGTCGCCCGAGGACTATGTCACGCGTGCCGCAGGCCTTGAGAAGAGTGGTTTGACAGTCGTCGAGGTTCTCGTCGATCAGACAGGAAAGCCGCAAACGTGCGGCGTAGCCTCCTCCAGCGGGTCCAAGGACCTCGATTTAAAGGCCTGCGCAGCGGCGGTGCTCCGGGGCAAGTACACGCCGGCAGCAGACGAAAATAAGCGGCCTATGTATGGCATTCTCCGACTACGCGTTCGATGGATATTGACCAACGTCTTCGATGGGCCGTCTGGTAAGCCCCAGTCCCCTCCCGACATCGTGTTTGAGGTTGCTAAGCTGCCCGAAGCGCGAAAGTCTGTCCAAATCGCTCTGACATACCTCGTCAACGAGCAGGGCGCGATCGAACGCTGTTCCGTCTTGCAGTCAAGCGGCTTTCAGGCGTTCGACGCGAGCGCCTGCGCTACCATGAGAAAGCTATATCGTTTCGCTCCGGCCAAAGACAAGGCCGACAAGCCGTGGCCGGTCGTCCGCATGCAAAGGGTTGAGTTCACGACCGCCCAAACACCTCCCCGTGACGCCCCTGAGGCACCATAATGGGCGCTTGCGGCCGCCTCCCGTCTCGTGGCAAGGGACCCATAACCGGTCACTCACGGCGCACTGCCCAGCTCCCAAGTTCGGACGCCCATTCATCTCTGCGGTCGACACGGGTGACGCGCCGCAACGCCGGTGACCTGGTCCGGTCTTGGCAGGAAAGCGGACGTTGCGGCTAGTCGACGCAAACGCCCCCTTCGGGTGAGACCTTGCCATCCTCGACCTTCGCATAGCAGCCAAACGTAGACCGTTCTGCCTCGCAGACGCCGAGAGCGGGTGCTCCAGGTTCAGGGTCAAACCCAGGTGGGCCCGCGATCTCTAGAATGCATTGGCCTCGGCAATCAGATTTGCCTGAGCAGATCTTGCCTCCGTCGGAATACCGGAACTGACAGAACGGGTAGCCGAAAGGGCCACGACTTTCGTATCCGCCTTGCAAGACGCAGCTCCGGCTCTCCGACGCATTCAAGCGCTTGAGCGGCCGGCTGCAACTGCCGATCCCGAGGATAGCCAGCATGAGCAGGGCCGTTGCGGGACGGAAGAGTGCGGATCCCATCGAGCAAACGTGTCATACGGACGAGATGTCGGCAATTGGGCGCTAGCGGCCGTCGCGAGGGGGTATTGTGCGGGTATAGCAGCCGCGCTCCTCGGAATTTGCAGGGGGCGAGAACGAAATCGCGGCTGAGGGCGTCTCCGCCGCAATGGTGCCGCATCCGGTTGCCACGCACCAGGGCGCGTTGCAGGTTACCTCATGAGCGATTTCACCTGGCTGCACCCCGAGCGTCACGACCTGTACCTAGCCGCGCGCATCTTCGCGGGAGGAGAGCGCGATGGTGATTGGATCCAGTGGGCAACAAACACGGTGCTGATCCACATCGAACTTTACGACGACCCGCTGCAGGGCAGGAACGCCTGGCTCTTCGATGACGAGCTCGCCCCAGCGAATGCCTTCGGGGAAGCGTTATGGGCTGCCGTTGAGGCTGATCCTTACAGAGCGCCTGCGCTGCTAGCGTCCTCCTCCGTCGCCGAAGCTGTCCAGCTAGCAGCGGCGACGCTCGTCGCCGCGATCGAGCGGAACGGCCGCGGAATTTCAAATAGCTTGGCGATCGACCTTGTCCGAGCAGCCGCAGCCGAGCGCCTTTCTGGAGGTGTGCAGGGCTGGTGGGCGAACGTTCTCCCGTTCTTAAACAAGTGACCTGCCTAGGAGGCGGAAATTGTCACTTAGGCCCAGGCGCGTGGCGAGCGTTCAACCGCGGGTATCGCGCGGGTACAGGGGCGCCCGATCACCGCTCACGTCAAGCCCGACCGCACCACCTCGGCGAAGGGCTCCTCCACCGCGTTGTTCGCTCTTGGCAGGAAAGCGGCCTGTCACCTTTCGGACGAATACGGCGAAATGCGGACGCTTGCTCAGCTGGCGATCACGAGGCTTGATGGCCTTCGCCGAGAGTTGAGCCGTCTTGCCCTAGAGTTTGCCGGGTACTGTACGACATGTGACCGCGACCGCGACCGCTCCAGTATCGACGATGGAGCGTGAGAATGGATTGCAACGAAGAGAATACAAGCATTGCTTAAGGGAGCTTACGAAGCAGTCTGGTTCATTGACGCCCCGCTTCCCTGCTGCCCCGAACCTGCTTCCTTATTGGGCGCCATCCAAAGCCCTTTATGAGAAAAGGGCAGCCGTATGCTTGCAGCCAATGCGGCGCCCTTCTCCCGGCCCATCTTTTGTCGCAGGCTAAAGCCTCTTGCTCACGGTAGAGCGATCGACGATGAGGCCGAGCTATATAAGGCAACGTCATCGTCATGCCTCGCGGTAGGAGCTGCCAGCCTCTTCGCCATACCGCGGTTCGCGTGTAGAAAGTCGCGTACCATGCTCTCGACGAGGGGACGTCCAAGCAGATAGCCTTGCACGTGAGTGCAGCCCAGTGAAACGAGCATCTGCATCTGCTCCTCGGTCTCCACCCCCTCCGCGACGACGCCCATGCCGAGCGTCTGACCGACCTGTGTCACGGCTTGGATGATCGCTTGAGCGGCCAGCGCGGTCGGCGCCGTCTCGACGAAGGAGCGGTCGATCTTGACCTTGTCGAACCGGAATCGCTGGAAGTAGCTGAGCGAGGAATAGCCCACCCCGAAGTCGTCCATCAGGATCTGGATGCCGATCGCGCGCAGCTCCTCGAGCTGCTGGAAGGTGCGCTCCACGTCCCGGATCAGCAGCCCTTCGGTCACCTCCAGCTGCAGCCGACCGGCCCGCAGGCCGCTCGCCGCCAGCACGCTGCGCACGGTCTCGCACAGGCGGCCCGTCTGGAACTGAAGCGGCGACAGGTTGACGGCCACCGACACATCGTCCGGCCAGGAGCGTGCGGCGTCGCACGCGCGGCGCAGCACGTTGGTGCCGAGCGCCTCGACCAGACCGCACTCCTCGGCCAGCGCGATGAACTCGGAGGGCGGGATCGGGCCCTTGGCGGGATGGTGCCAGCGCGCCAATGCCTCGAAGCTGGTGACCAGGCGCGTCTCCGTCGAGAGGACGGGCTGGAAGGCGACGTCGATCAAGTCTTGCTCGAGCGCGAGCCGCAGCGCCTGCTCCAGGCGACGGTGCTCGCGCAGCGCGGCGTCGAGCGCAGCGTCGTAGAAGCAGGTCGAACCGCGCCCGTTCTCCTTGGCGCGATACAGCGCCAGGTCGGCGGCCTGTCGCACCTCTATCGGCGTGCCGCCGTCGGTCGGAAAGGCTGCGCCGCCGATGCTGCACCCGATGTAGGCGAGCGCACGATTGGTGGTGATCGGCACCTCCAGCGCGGCGACGATGATGGGCGCCAGCGCGCGCGCGCGCGCGCCCGCGTCATCGCCGACCAGGATCAGCGCGAACTCGTCGCCGCCGACACGGGCGACGACGTCGCCCGCGCTGACGACACGGCCCAGCCTGACACCGACCTCGCCGAGCACCTCGTCGCCGGCCAAGTGGCCGAACTGATCGTTGACCGACTTGAACCGATCGAGATCGATGCTGAGCACGGTGAAGGGCGTCGTCGCGGCGACGAGCGTGTCGATCCGCTCGACGAAACCGGCGCGGTTCCGCAGGCCGGTCAGCGAATCATATTCGGCCAGCCGTCTGACCTCGGCCTGCGCGCGCCGCGCCTCGGTCATGTCCTCGGTTATTCCGAGCAGCAGACGCTTGCCGCCGGGAGCCGGGTCAATCACGAGCCGCTTAGTCCTTAGGGTGAAACGCCGCCCATCAGCGCGCACGTAATTGCCCTCGAATACGTGAACGCCAGGGCGCGCCTCGGCGGCTCGGTCGCGAGCCTCGTAGGCCTCGCCTCTGCCGGGAAAGAGCTCGCTATCGGTACGCCCGACGAAGTCGCTCTGCGGCCGACCGGCAAGTTCGGCGCCAGCCTTGTTCATCAGCAAATAGCGCTGATCCTCCGCGTTCTTGACGAAAAGCATGGCGGGCAGGTTCTCGATCACCGTGTCGAGGAACACGCGCGCCTGCTCGCGCTCGTGCTCGAGCAGTTTGCGCGATGAGATATCGCGCACGATCGCGGCGAAGGCGACGGTCGCCCCGTCGTGCCAGCGCCCCAGCGACAGCTCGATCGGGAACGTCTCGCCGTCCGCGCGCAGCCCGATCAGCTCGACCGGCTTGCCCTGGAGCGTCATCGCGCCGCCCGCCGCGGCACGCGCGAAGCCGCGCGCGTGCGCGCCGCGGAAGCCCTCGGGCATGATGATACTCAGCGGCGACCCGATCGCGACTTCGGCCGCATGCCCAAACATGCACTCAGCAGCGGCGTTCCAATAGGTAATCCGCCCGCTCGCGTCGGCGCACAGGATCGCGTCGGAGGTGACGTCGGCCACCTTGGCGGCCATGCGGCCAATCTGTCGAAAGCGCGCGCTTTCCATTCGTTCGACGATCATGCCGGCGAGACTCAGCAGAGCGTCCTCCTGAGCCGCGGTCAGACGGTCGCGCGGCGCAGTGTCGAAGACGCACAAACGTCCGACACATGCTCCTGTCGGAGATACGATCAGTGGCGCACCGGCGTAGAAGCGGATCGCGCCGTCACCCGCGATCAACGGGTTGTTAGCGCAGCGTGGATCGAGCTGCGTGTCGGGGATGACCAGCAGATCCCCGCGCGTAATCTCAAGGCTGCAGAAAGCGTGCTCGCGCTGCATCTCCGGGACTTCTACGCAGACGCGTGACTTGAACCAAACACGGTCCGCGTCCACCAGCGTGACCGCGGCGCTGGCCGTGCCGCACGCGAGGGCCGCGAGCCGTGTGACGGCGTCGAAGCTCCCCTCGGCCGGCGTGTCGAGGAGGTTCAGGCTCAGGAGGCTCGTAAGCCTCGACGCCTCCGCTTCATCGGCAGTCTTCAGAGCTTCACTCATTTAGTCGCCATACGCCGACAAAGCTAAACGCTTTGTCACCGTTTCGCCGCTACCAACCCCGCTGGCTTGTGCCAATACCGAAGCCGGCGGATCGCCAGCAACGCCACTAGCCCGCATGCGCACAGACTTAAACTGAGACGTTCATGATGCATACGGCGGGTGACCAGGACGAGTGGCGGACATTGGCAGGAAAGCGGGCGCTCGCGAGGGGTGGCAGGGTGAGGGCTCTGTCGCCTTGATCAGCAACCCGGATGCAGGCAAGCTCAGATTGACTAAAGTCAATTTAGTTTGGAAGCCATTTGGAGAGGAATGCATCAGCCCTCTCCTCAAGGTCGGCGGTACGCCTATCATCGAATGACCATTCGATATCTCGGCTTTTCAGACCTAGATATGCCTGAACAGCGACTAATGCCGCATCTCGGAGTGGTCTACTTCTTTCTTTAATGCTATCAGACAAGATAGCCGCCACTCTTGCGCTCATCGGAACTACGTCGGGTCCGATATTATTGAGGGCCGCAAGCCGCGCCATATCCATAAAGTCGTTGTCGTTTCCGCGAAGGCATTCGCAGACCAGTTTGTCATAGCCATCGGCATCGCGATACAGGCGACCAACTCCGGTGATAACGGCTGCCTTAAACGACCAATCTGACTGCATCCTAGCACAATTGACGATCGCGTCGCCGTCAACATCTCTCGCGTACTTCAGGTATGGGGTGATAACGTCTTCAAGCCGACTAACGTCACAGGCCTTGATAAGGCTCTCAACAAAGGCTCTATCTTCGGCCGTATCCTCACCGTTCCTGAAACGATCTGCAAGCGATTTCACTGCAAAAGCCTCTTCGATTGAGTGAGCCGACGCGAGCTAAACAATAGCCTCAGAAGCCGCTGAGCAGGCTTGAGTGTCGGTTCGTCCCACCGACCGATCGCTTCATTATTATCCAGGCATGCCAGAGCGGCCTTAAGTCCGAAAGTGGGCGGTTCCGGCCCCCTGCCCTCTCGTGCCGAGGACCCAGTATCGGTCATTCCAAGCGCCCTGACCTCGTCCCAACTTCAGACATTTGTTCATCTTGAGCCCGGCCCCTCGCCGGTTGACCGCTGCAAGCCTCGCTTACCCAGATAGCACTTCGTACCGGATGCGTCGAAGCTCGCTGGCAGCAGCGCCCACGCAGGCGGATTTGGTGGCCGTCTAAAGCGCCAGACAGTGGCAGCTCGTTAACATATGTTGCTCTACGTTGCTGACACCTCTTGAGAGTGTCGCAAACGTGAAGAACCTGAAGATCAGCTCGAAGCTGCTCGTTGCCTTCGGCATCCTACTCGGCTCCCTCCTGCTCATGGCAGCCGCGTCCATCACCAGCCAGCGCACCTTGAACGGCGCAGCCGAGCTGCTCGGGCACGACCGACGGGACAAGCTGGTCGCCGTTGCCGCGCTCGACACGGCGACGTCGGACTACCGAAACGCCGAGGCGAACAGCATCCTATCCGAGGCGCCTGCCGACATCGCCGCTGCCGAAACCGACGCGGCGGCTCAGGCGGCAGAGGTCGGCAAGAACGTCGGGTTCTTGGACGAGGCGCTTAAGAACCCTGCCGCTCGATCCATGTTCGAGCGGTTTGAGGCGGATTGGCGCACTTACCTGGCGCAGTCGAAGACCACACTGACGCTATCGCATGACAATCAGAACGATGCGGCGCTCGCCAGCTTCCGGCGCAGCAAGGCGATCTACGATCAAGCCAGCGATGATGCCGGCAAGCTGAAGGCGATCCAGATCAGCCTGATGGACGGCGACATGGCCGCGGCTAACGCGACCTACACGACCTCGCGCAGTGTCTCGATCGGGATCGCCGTCGCGGTGCTTGCGCTCACCGTCGTCATGCTGTTGTCGCTGATCCGCGGCATCGCGACCCCGCTGACGGCGATGACCGCGACGATGCGCCGGCTCGGCGCGGGTGACCTCAACGCCGAGGTCGCGGTCGACCCGCGGCGCGACGAGGTGGGCGAGCTCGCGGGCTCGATGGTGGCGTTCCGCGATCAGCTCGTCGCCGCCGAGCGCGCCAAGCAGGAGCAGACCCGGCTGATCGTCGACAGCGTCGGCAGCGGGCTCGACTCGCTCGCGCGCGGCGACCTGACCGCACGTATCGAGGCCGATCTCACCGGCCCCTTCGCCAAGCTCAAGGACGACTTCAACAACGCGATGGATTCAGTCGCGGGCACGCTCACCGCGGTCAATGCCAGCGCCGAGGGGATCACCAACGGCGTCAGTGACATCCGCCAGGCGTCGGACGATCTGTCGCGTCGCACCGAGCAGCAGGCCGCCAGCCTCGAGGAGACCGCGGCGGCGATGCACCAGATCACCATCACGGTGCGCGAGACCGCCGCCAACGCCACCAAGGCCAACGGCGTGGTCATCAACACCCGCCGCGACGCTGAGCAATCGGGTGACGTGGTGCGCCGCGCGGTCGAGGCGATGAACGGGATCGAGCGCTCCTCGACCGAGATCAGCGACATCATCGCGGTGATCGACGGGATCGCGTTCCAGACCAACCTGCTCGCGCTCAACGCGGGCGTCGAGGCGGCACGCGCCGGCGACGCCGGCAAGGGCTTCGCGGTGGTCGCCTCCGAGGTGCGCGCGCTCGCCCAACGCTCCGCCGACGCCGCCAAGGACGTAAAGAGCAAGATCACCGCCTCGACCCATCAGGTCGACGCCGGGGTCGAGCTGGTGGCGCAGGCGGGTGAGGCGCTTACTCGGATCACCGGGCAGATTGGCGAGATCAGCACGCTCGTGTCGGATATCGCCGCTGCGGCCGAGCAGCAGGCGACCGGGCTCCAGCAGGTCAACACCGCGGTCAGCGAGATGGACGGCGTCACTCAGCAGAACGCCGCGATGGTCGAGGAAGCCACCGCCGCGGCGCGCAGCCTCGCCGAGGAGACCGAGAACATGTCGCGTCAGGTCAGGCGCTTTAATTTAGGCGAGGCCGCGGTACCGACCTCGCCGGTCCACCAGCTCCAGGCACGCGCCGCGCAGGTTGGTGCTCGATTGGCTGGCACCGCGCGTGCGCGGCGCACCGGCGCAGCAGCGGCGTCACCGCAGGATGATTGGTCTTCCTTCTAGGAGATTGATGATGGACCGACGCCAAGAAGCCGCTTCTTCCGTGGTTGTCGCCGAAGCTATCCTGCTGTCTGCACAGGCAGAGTGCCTGCTGCTGGATCTGGCCGAGCTTAGGCAGCAGGTCGAAGCGACCCTTGGCTTGCTACGGGCGTCCAAGGAGGGCGCCCGAATAATTGCATCTTCAGCTACGACGAGACCGGCGTGATTGGTCTAGGTAGGTCGAGGATGCCAGGCCTGGTGCCGTGCTACCGAGCCGCGCCTGTCGCCGCCTAACGCGCTCGTTCGTCGGCTCTCGCACGTGAAGAACTTGGTGATTGTAGCGGGGTATGGTGACGCCATGCACGGCAAGGTTCACGTGGAGCAGGATGACCGCAGGTCGATGCTCGATCACGCTTTAGATTATCGGCGCGACTTCGTGGCGCCGCTCGTGCGTATGATCGGCCTGGCGGTCGCATCGGTCGCAGCGCTGCTGCTTTGGCTTTCCGTACAGGCGGACAAACGCGAAATGGAGACTGAGCGGAATGCCGCCAGGACGGCTATCGACATGCACCTGGCCGACATGCAGCGGTATCTGAAGGACTGCGCCGCCTGGGACGTGGCGCTGCAGAACCTCGTGGTGAAACTCGACATTGGTTGGGCGAACGAGAACATTGGGCCCTACCTCTTCAAGTCGCAGGATTACGAGAGCAGCTTCGTCGTGGACAGCGCGGGCCATACTACTTACGCCTCATACGGCGATCGCCTCGTCAGACTGGATGCAACGAGCTACCTGGGACTGCCGGTAAGCCTGGCGATCAACACGCTGAAGACCGCCTCGGCGGCATCCCACCGGCAGATGTCGGGCCTCACGCTAACGGCGAGAGGGAGCGTCGCTGCCTTCGCTGTCGCACCAATCACCCCCGACAAGGGACTAGTTGCGCAGCCGCCTGGAGGACCGTCGTTCCTAATCCTGGTCGACGATCTGACCGCACGAGACGCTCGGAGCATTGGTGTCAACCATCAGCTTGCCGATCTCCGGCTGGTCCCCACGGGCCAGCCTGCCGATCTGGTGCTGAGGACGTTGCAGGGTCAGGCGGTCGGCGGGCTCCGCTGGTCTCCGAGGCGGCCGGGCTCGGCACTGCGGCGGCAGGCTGTTCCCATCATGCTGATGGTCTGCCTCGGGCTGGCCCTTGCTGGCAGGCGACTGCTCGCCCGGGCGCGGACGGCCATTGCCGACGCAAACGCGGCAACTGCCGGCGCGGATGCGGCGACGCGCGAGGCGCTGGAGGCTCGAGAGCGCGTGGCGGCACAGGAACGTGAGGCGCGGCTGACGCTTGAGCGCACGGTGTCGGAGGTGAGGACGGAGAATATCAAGCTGAACCGGCAGGCGGAGGCGAGCAGGAGCGCGGCCCTTCAAGAGGCCGGTAGGGCGTTCCAGGTCCGCATCGCGCCGGAACTCGCGGCCATTCGCACCAACGCGGATGCTATGACCTCAGCGGCGGAGTCGGTCCGCGCACGCGTGATCGGCCTCTTGGACAGCATGGACGCCACAAGCCGGCTGGCGGAGGATGCAGCCCGACGAAGCGCTGCAGTATCGCCCGAGACGGCCGCCTTCGACACCTCGGCAGGCGCCATCGCCGAGGAGGCCGTAGTGGGCCTTGACCTCGCCCGGGCTGGCACCGCGCACGGAGACGACGCGAGTGCCTCCCTGATAGGCCTTGCCGAGGCGCTTGACAGCATCGATGCGGTCGTCGGCTCGATCGACGCGATTGCGCGGCAGACCGACTTCCTTGCGCTGAACGCCAAAATCGAGGCTGCTCGGTCGGGAGGGGCGGGCGCAGGCTTCTCCGTGGTCGCCGCCGAGGTCAAGACGCTGGCGCTGGAAGCAGCGGATTTGACGCGCTCGGTGGCTGAGAAGGTCGCGGGCGTGCGTACGAGCGCCGGCGTCGCCGCGGCATCGATATCGAAAGTCTCGGACGCGCTCGCGAGGTCGGAGCGCGCGTCAGACGCCATCACGCACGCCGTCGAACGGCAGCGTCTCGGCGCCACTATCATTCGCGAGAGCGTGGATTCGATCGTTGCCGGGAGCCAGGCTCTCACCCTGTCGGTTCAGCAGTCGCGAGACCTAGTCGTAGAGAGCAGGCACGATGCCGATGTGCTGGAGGCTATGTCCCAGCAGCTTGATGCCTCTCTCGCTAGCCTGAGATCCTCGTCCGACCAGTTCGTAGAGGAACTCGCGAGGGCGTAGCGCAGGCCGAGCGGGTCAGGGCCAGCGACCAGTTCTCGGGCGCGAAGCCGATCGGCCGGTCAGCGTGATCCGAATAACGGGTTGAAGCAAGAGCCGCCGCTCACATCAACGACGCTGGATGTCTTAAGCCTGGTCGACAGCTGCCGCCATATCCTGCTTCAGCGAGTGACCCAAGAGCAGTCGTTCAGAGTTCCAGGTCAGCCTCCCAACTTCAGCCACTCGTCCATTGGCGGGATGGGACCCTAGGCAACCCGCAGGTCTGGTCGGCGTTAGGCCAGCGTGAGCCTAGGTCCGCTCACGCGTAGCCATCGTTCTGCCTGCCACCGCCCGCTTACAGCTCGATTAGGGTCAGGATTGCTAAATCCCCCCCTTATGATCATGACCGGCATTTGATCTTGCAGAGCCGAGGGAGCACAACGATGACGCTGGTTGAAGGGGGTGAGGTACTCGCCCTTTGGCTGCAGCGGCTCATGCTCCGCTCACCGCTCAGCCAACAGGATCAGGACATCGTCAGGTCCTTTCCAGGGGTCATACGAAAGGTCGACGGTACACGTGACATCGTTCGGTTGGGGGAGAGGACCAGCCACGTCTCGCTCGTGGTAGACGGCATTGTTGCGCGCTTTGGTCAGACGGCTGACGGGAACCGGCAATTCACCGCCTTCTTCATCCGCGGCGACATGGCCGATTTGCACGCAGCGGTAATGCCTGTCGTGAGTTCCCCTCTGCAATCCACATGTCCCACGGTCCTCTACCAGATCGATCGTGAGATCATCCGCACCGCGGCCGCTCAATCACCTTCCCTGGCAAAGGCGTTTTGGTGTGATTGCGTGACAGAAAGCCAGATCGGCGCTGAGTGGCTTGTGTCTATCGGTCGCGGATCAGCACTCTCGCGCATCGCGCACCTCTTGTGCGAGCTTGCCTGCCGATACGGCGTCATGTCCGGCGAGCGCGATCGCTTCCCGCTCCTTCTCACACAGGCGCATATCGGCGATGCTGTCGGGCTCACCGCCGTACATGTAAATCGAATGATTCGTGCGCTACGAGAGAGTGGCAGCGTGATAGCAGAGGCTGGCCACGTCACGATCCGAGACTGGGATCTTCTCCGTCGGCAGGGCGGCTTCGACCCTGGATACCTGCATTTAAACGACCTCGATTCGCGTAGCGGCCTGCATATCGAGTTGGAGCTGCAGTAAGAACGGGGAGCCTGGCGACCGGGTGAGCGTTAGCCACCCGCCAGCAAGGATACTCGTGATGCCGCGCTTCCTGTTTCACCTACACGAATGCGGCGTCAACACGCTTGATGACAGCGGCCGCGAGCTACCAAATCTCACCTCCGCATTAGAAGCGGCGAGAAGAGACGCTTTATCGATCATGGCTCACGAAGTGCATGACGGCCACCTTTGTCTCAGCTGTCATATCGAAGTTGAGGAGCCGGCCACCGGTAAGCGAACTTCGCTTGCATTCAGGGACGTGCTGTTGGTGAGCGGCCTATAAGCGGCCTACAGATTACCTTATGAGGTTTGTTCGATGTCTGGGGCACCCTGTCCCTATCGCATTGAGGACCCAATTGCAGATATTCGCGGCTCGTTTTAGCCTCCCCAGCTTGGGTCAATTCTTCGGTTCAGTTTGGGGCGTACGGATTCCTCGCGGGCACTTACGTCGCTGGAGTGGTCGCGATGCGATATCACTCCGCATATATGTGATTGCCCCTTGCGCTCTCCTCTCGCTGCCGTGATCATGCCTGTATCGCGTTCAGCAATCGATGGAGGCGCGGCATGCACGTAAACGCTGAGGGCGAGGACACTGAGTCCGAGCGCGCGGAGGTCCACTTCCTTGCCGCGCTGCTAGACGAGCTGATGCGCAAGGTACTCGCGGCCGGCGTCTTAACCCAGGCGGAGCTAAACGAGGTGGAAGCGGCAGCTGCTAAAAGGGTTGGTGGTGTTCCTCGCGCTTGGTAGCACCGATCAGACCAGCCGTTTACCCGCCCGATACCGGCTCTCCGCTCCCTGAGCCAAGGACCCAGAACCGGTCACTCAGGCGCCCCTTCACGCTCCCCAACTCCAGCCGCTCGTTCATCTAGCCGCTTGCGCCTTCTGGGCGCTCCGCGCAGCGGTCCGGCTGGCCTGATGGCAGGAAAGCAGAATGGCTGCTGTCGACGAGCGTCTTGCAGAAACAGCCGTTCGGGCAGAGCCTCTCGCCATGCACTCCCTCACGCTCCTTTGCTTACCAGTGGCGCTGACCGCTTGCTCGTTAAGTTCAGACGAACCCAGCAAGCGGGACGCGGTCCGCGATGCCTCGGAGGAAAGCGAGCCTGCCGCAATCAGATCCGCTCGGCAGGCCTGTAAGCACCTCCGCGAGTCGCCGAGAGAACGTGAGAAGTTCGACGTCGGCATCTCGGACTATGAAGCGTGCCTTGGCCGAAGGGCGAACCTGACCCACCCGGCTGATCCGCGACTTTGTCATCTCGCTAGGAGCAGAGTGTCGGCTTCTGGGACCTGCATCTTAGGGGAGTGATGTCCACGAGTGAGCGCTAGCGGCCCTCACGTTTCCTAAGCTGAGGACCCAGGCCTGTCCTCCTTGCTTTTAGAGAACGGACATTCCTTCATACGGCGAGCGAGGGCGCTGGGTGGCGCATGAACTTGCCGACGTCTAACGCCGACCGCTGGTGAGGTCAGCGGGCTTGCAGGTGTAACTCTACATATGTATAAAAAATTAAATGGTCCGGTCTCGTCGTCCCTCACCTCAGATGATCGCACTCCTCCTGGCGCTGTCTGAGGAGGCACCGGGATGGACGCACGGTTATGAGCTGATGAAGGTCACGGGACTGAAATCAGGCTCGCTCTACCCGCTCCTGATGCGGATGACCGACCAGGGCTTGGTCGAGGCGGAATGGCGCGAGCCGATCGTGATGGGACGGCCGCCACGTCACGCCTACCGACTGACCGCACAGGGGTTGGCGCTGGCGCGCGGCGCGACGAACGATCTCCCGCTCCCTCGTCTTCCGGCTCTCCCGGCATGAGCGCCTCGCTGTCGCGTATGGTGATGGCGGTGGCGATCGCGAGCCTCGGTCCGCATCGCTACGGCTGGAAGCTGGCGATGGAAGCCGAGCTCGAAGAGGTGATGGCGGAAGGCCAAGGCCTGCCCTTCGCTACCGGTTGTCTGTTGACGGCGTGGCGCGAGCTGCCGGCCCACGTGGAAGGGCGGCTTGTCTTGGCCAGCTACACCTTGGTGCTGGGTTTGATCCTACCCGCGGCGGCGCTGCTGCTGGCCGGCGTGTTCGCCGGCTACCCTTATCTCCTTGCCTACGGCACCCAAGCTACGAGCTCGTTCGCGGGAAGTCAGATGCTCATGCCTTGGCTGAACGCCGGCAACGCCGCCGCAATGCCGGCACTCACGCTGATCGTGTTGCTGCGTATCGCCAGCGACGTGCTGGCCGCATGGTTCGCGGCGGAGCGGGACTGGACGCGAACGGCTGCCGCACAGCGGTTCGGCGCGGCGACGACCCTCACGCTGGCTACGTCGGCTGGCTTGGTCCTGCTCGACGCGACCTGCGCCTTGCTGCCCGCCCTCACCTTGGTGCTCGACGTGCTCGCCGTTGCCCTGCTGCGTCGCTTGTACATCGCGGCGGAACAGGATCACTCGGTGGGCCAAACGACGTGATGCGGCGAGGTGAAGGTCTGCTCCGGCTGCCACCTTCACCTACTCCCGCAGCGACGTGCCATGCTTCCACGCCTCCCGACCTCTTCTATAACCTGCAGGCCCTACGAGGCTATGCGGCGGTCAGCGTCGCCACCTTCCACTTCGCGCTGATCCCGGCGGCATCAGTGCCGTGGCCCTACGGCAGCTTCGGCGTCGACCTGTTCTTCGTGCTCAGCGGCTTCATCATCGCGTGGAGCACCAGGGCTGGGCACCACGGCTTTCTGATGCACCGCGCGATCAGGGTCCTTCCGGCCTACTGGATCGCGACCGGCCTGTTTGGCGTGATCGTGCTCATCGCCATGCCTACTGAGGCCGCGCTCGGCTGGATCGGCCGATCGCTGCTGTTCCTGCACGGCACGGACGGCCGGCCACCCCTCCTCTTCGTCGGCTGGACGCTGGTCTATGAGCTAGTCTTCTATCTACTGTACGCTGGCGCGCTGCGCGCTGGGCCACGCCGCGCGCCGTTCCTCGCCATCGCAGCATTGCCTGTGCTGGCTTATGGTGGACGGCTGATCGGCCTTGCTCCGCGTGACTGGCCATTGCTGATCGAGTTCGCCTTCGGTCTGGCGATCTTTCTGTGGGTCGACCGGCGACGTACGCCTTTTCCGCCTGGCGCGGCTCTGGCGCTGGTGCTCGTAGCGGCTGCGCTTCTCTACCTATTGGAACTCGGCCTACACGGGCGGGACGGCGGCGCTGCCGACCAGATCCGGGTGGCGGCGCTCGGCTTGCCTGCCGCGGCGGTCGTGCTGGGGCTGGTGCAGCTCGAGCGCGCAGGGTTCGCGCTGCGAAGCCGACCCGTCCTCGCGCTGGGTGCAGCTTCCTATGCTGTGTATCTGCTTCACCCGATTGTTTTCTCCTTCGTACTGCCCGTTGCGCCCGGATCATACGCCCGGCGCTTCGCCGTCTTCACCCTTCTGCTGGCGATCACCATCGGCGTGTCGTTGGCCTTTCGCGCCTGGATCGAGGTGCCCATGCTCCGCTTTATGCGGCGCTGCCTGACCGGCATCGCGGCCGCGCCGAGCCGGGCCACGGCGAACGTACCATCGTCGAGGGAGGGTATGTGAGGCGGTACCGTACGGCTTCCCTGCTGGCGGTGAGCTGGGTCGGGTCTCACGTGACCGATGCCTGCGCGCAGGAGGTACCTTCCGGGCGGCCGGCCGCCACCATCGACGCAGCACCGGACATCGTCGTCGTGGGCCGCCGCGGCTCGGCCGTCACCGACATTGCCCCGCTCGCGGAGCTGGACGCAGACGCTATCGCCGCGCTCGGCGCGCAGAGCCTGGACGAGGTGAACCGCGCCATCCAGGGCCAGACTCGCGCCGCCGACGGATCAGCGCCGATCCTTCTGCTCAACGCGCAACGCGTTTCGGGCTATCAGGAGATCCAGTCGCTCCCGCCCGAGGCAATCGAGAAGATCGAGATCCTGCCTGAGCCGGCAGCGCTGCGGTACGGCTTTCCACCGTCGCGACGCGTGGTGAACTACATCACGAAGCGCCGCTTCACCCAGGTGGAAGCGCGCACGGCGCTCGGATCGACGCTGCCGACCGGGCGCGGGACGATCAATGCTCGCTCGGGCTACACCCACCTGCGCGACGACGCGCGGCTCACCGCCAATCTGGACTATGCCCGCTCCGATCCGCTCTACTGGTCCGACCGCAGGCTTCAGCCCGATCCCGACGTTCCGTTCGACGCGCTGGGGAACGTCACCGGTCTTGCCGGGGGTGCGATCGACCCGGCCCTGTCCACGCTAGCGGGGGGCACCGTCATGATCGCGCCGGTTCCGGCCGACGCCGGGGCGCGCGAAACGCTTGTGGGCTATGCTGCGGCGGCCAATCGGCCGCGCCTGTTTGATTATGGACGCACCCTCACGCTCGCGCCCGCCAATGACACGATCAAAGGCGAGGCGGTTTTGGGCGCTCGTGTCGGCGCGACACTCGGCGCATCGCTGTCGCTGTCGCTTGAGCACAGCCGCGATCGCTCACTGGCAGGACCGGCTTCCGCCTCGCTGATCGTTCCGCCGAGCGACCGCTACTCGCCCTTTGCTGGGCCGGTGATGCTGAACCGCTTCCTCACCGAAGCGACTCCGCTCCATGTGTCCGAGGGGCGCACCACGCTCGCGGTCGGCGCGACGCTGCGCGGCGCTCTCGCAGGCTGGCAGTGGGACGCGACTGTCGCGCTGAACCAGACCGTCCAGAGCGGTGTCACCGAGCGAGCGATCGACCTATTCGGCGCGCAGGCCGCGCTCGTCGGCGGAGCCGACCCTTTTGTGCCGCTAAGCTCCGCCCTGCTCGCGAAGCGGCTGACCGATCGAACGTGGCAGCGTACCCGCACGCTCGCGGCCAAGCTCGTCGCCAGCGACGATCCCTTCCTCCTGCCCGCCGGCCGCGCGACTGTCACCGCCACGTTGGAGGCAACGCGATTGTCCGCAGCCTCCTCGCTGCGCGGCGTCGACACCTTCGACCTGCGGCTGAGGCGGAACCAAGCCGAGGTCGGTCTGGCGCTCAACCTGCCGCTCGCCTCGCGCGCCAACAACGTGTTGGGGGCGATCGGAGACGTGTCGGCGAGCGCGTCGGTGAACGTTCGCCAGATCGAGCGCTTCGGTACCCTGTCCGACAACACCATCGGGCTCGCCTGGACTCCCTTCCGAGGACTGCAACTGATCGGCTCGCTGCGCCGCAGCCGAGCGGCGCCCGATCTGATCCAGCTGTCGGCCCCGCCGCGTACGCTCGAGAACGTGCCGCTGTTCGATCTCGCCAGCGGACGCACCACGGTCGTGACGCTGTCGCGGAGCGGCAACCCCGCCCTCCTGGCCGACCGTCGCACAATGCGATCGCTGTCCCTCACCTGGAAGCCGTGGCAGAACAGCGAGCTGAGACTGGCAGCGTCGTACGAGGTGACGCAGATCCGCGACCAGACCGGCGTCCTGGTGACGCTCACGCCGCGGGCCGAGGCGCTGGTACCAGAGCTGTTCGTCCGCGATGCCGGTGGACGCCTTCGCTCGGTGACCTTTCGCCCAATTAACTTCGATCTCGAGCGTCAGCGCAAGCTGCAACTGACGCTGACCTCGAGCGGCCGGATCGGCAGGTCTCCGCTAGCGTCGAGCAAAGGCGAGGCTTCGCCCGGCGACGAGCGGCCGAGCTATTATCTCGGGCTGATCCCGACCTACGCCTTCGAAGACCGGTTGCGGCTCCGCGAGGGTGCCTTC
The DNA here is from genome assembly GCF_019429485.1 of Sphingomonas citri. GTDB lineage: Bacteria > Pseudomonadota > Alphaproteobacteria > Sphingomonadales > Sphingomonadaceae > Sphingomonas > Sphingomonas citri. Next base: position 1,432,548 of record NZ_JAHXZN010000001.1, read on the forward strand.
TTCCTGGACCTGCTGAATGGTGACACGATCGGGAGCTACGCGCCGCGCGTCTCGGGCTATGCTTATGCCGGGGCGAACAAGCGCGGCTACGGCGGGACGCTTGGCCTCTACTACGGCGGCGAACGCCTCATCCGCGGCGATGATCGGCTCAATGACCTGCGTTTCGCCTCCATCTTCCAGGTCGCCCTCTCCGCCTATGTGCCGGTCTCCGGCCTCCTCCCCGACCGAGACTGGGCGCAACACCTGCAACTACGGCTGGAAGGTGCCAACCTCCTCGACTCCCGTCAGCAGGTGCGGAACGGCAGTGGGGCTACCCCCAGCCGGTACCAAACCGACTCCATCGACCCGCTCGGCAGGACCGTGACCGTCTCGCTTCGCAAACGATTCTGAGGAGACAACCTCCCAGTACCGGGTGGGACCCATAAGCCGCCACTCAGGGCTACCTGGCCCCCTCCCACCTTCGGACGCTTGTTCATCGTGCCGCTCGAACCGTCTAGGGCGTTCCGCACAGCTGTCCGCTGGCCTGATTGGCGGCTTTGAGACTGGCCGCTTTCGAGCGACGAAGGCCGAAGAAGCAGTTATTATTCGCCCCGCCGCCTCCTTGCTTGCGCCTCTTGCCAATCAGTTCGGCTATACCCCCGGAGGCCTCGGTACATCGACAGACCAAAAAGTAGCAGGCTGAGGACGATACCTATCGGCAAGCCCCAATCGTATAGTACGTCGCCGGGTGCGGTGCCCGCTATGTATCCAACGATTCCAACCACCAGGATTGGGACGCACCAGAGCAGCTTTTGGGCAAAGAGAGACACCGGATTGAAGCGGAGCCTCTCCCAATCCTTGTCTATCCAATCGATTAGAGACCTAAGCGCTTTCACGACGCCCTCCTTCAGCCATCGATAACACTGTGAACGATTGTCGCCTATCAGGAAGGCCGTAGGTGAGCCCGAAGGGCCAACCATGGGCGCTTTCGGCCCTCTGCCCTCTCGTTCCGAGGACCCAAAAGCGGCCATTTAGCGCCGGCTGCATGCTTCCCCAGAGCCGCCGTTTGTTCATGCGACGATCGCCTCCGTCAACCATTTGACGGCGACATCGGGGGAGGTGTCATGCGGCTTCTCAGCGGCGTACGCTTACGTTAGCTTCTGGTGATGACCAATCCTCAAGCCGATGCTCTCGCGTTCGAGAGCCCGAAGGATCTGGCCTGCTGGCTCGCTGAGCACCACGCGGACAGTGCGGAGCTTTGGGTCCGCATCTACAAAGCGGGATCGGGCCAGCGCTCGGTCACATGGGCTGATTGCGTCGTAGAGGCGATCCGCTTCGGCTGGATCGACGGCTTGAAGCAGTCCGGCGACGAGCGCTCCTACCTCCAGCGTCTAACGCCGCGTCGGGCGGGGTCGAGTTGGTCAACCAAAAACCGTGAACATGCCGATCGGCTGATCGCTGAAGGGCGCATCACCCCCGCCGGGCTCGCCCATGTCGAGGCCGCGCGCGCTGATGGACGTTGGGATGCCGCCTATGACGGCTCGGCCACCATGGTCATTCCGCAGGACTTTCTGGACGCGTTAGCGTCCCTGCCCGAGGCCGAAGCGTTCTTCCGGACGCTTGACCGCAAGAACCTGTACCCGATCTACTACCGCCTGCAGACGGCCAAACGGCCGGAGACACGCGCGCGCAGAATGCAGCAGATACTTCAGCAGCTCAGTCGAGGTGAACGCTTCCACTGAGACCCAGGATCGGTCACTCAGGGCCACCTGACGCCCTCCCATCTTCGGGCGCTTGTTCACCTCGCCGATCGGGCCTTCTGGACGTGCGCCGCTGTCCGGCTGGCCTGATTGGCAGGAAAGCGGATGTTGGACCCGCTGCGACAGCAGCGGGCTCGGTCACGCGATGAACGGCCTCCAACGCCTCATTGCAGCCGCTGCTTGAGCCGCTATCCTCGCGTCGGAGGGTAGTCGTATGGCCATGTTCGGCATCGCACTTTTCTTTGGTCTGCTACTCTGCGGATTAGCGATCCGTGCGAATTCGCGCTTCCGCCGTGAGGATCGACTCCCGATGCAATGGTGGCTGACTGGAGACGTGACGTGGTCTGTTCCTCGGGTCCTGGCTCTCGCATTCATCCCGGCGTTGGCGATCGGCGTTCTGGCGATCAATGCTGCGCTAGCGATGAACCTGCAGCCCCGGCCGGGCCAGGAGGGTATGGTGCTGCCGGGGCTCATCGGCACCGGCCTTCTTTTCCTCATGGTTCAGCGCCTTCACTTCTGGCTCATCGAGAAGACGCTGCGTCGTGGTGACAGCTAACCCTTCTCACGGCGATCGCCACCGCTCCCGATCGGACCTACCTTGAGCGTCTGACATTGGGCGCTTGCGGCCCTTCCCCCTCGTGCCGACGACCCAGAAGCGGCCATTCCCGACATCCTGCCCGCCTCCGAACTCCGGTCATTCGTTCATGTCGGCGACCGAGGCGTTCGGCCACTCGGCGCACGTGAGCAAGACGCACGCGTGCGGCCGAAGCGTTTCGGCAGCCGCAAGGTGCTATGCGCTGGGCGAGACTTTCGCGTTGCCTAAAGCGTTTCGGAGGAGGTCGAGAAAAGCTGCGGCACATTGATTTTGATCAATGGCCTTGGATCCTTGGAGGCATCAGTTGGTCGAAGAACACAGGTCACCGCAGACAATTGGTTCACGTTCTTCGATCGACAACGAGCATTCGTGGAGCCGTCTCCATCTCCTGGCGGCGTGTAGCGCGCTCACCAGCGTGATCATCGGCGCTATCGTGATTGTCGGCTGGACGCTCGACGCGATTACGTTGACCCAGTTCTTTATGGGTCGCAGCGCGATGCAGCCGGTCACCGCCGTATGCGCCGTTCTAACGGGTGCGAGCGTTCTGAGCGCTTCGAGGCGAGCGATCGGGATCGCCTCGGCGCTCGCGCTGTGCGTTACGATCATAGCTATTCAGACGTTGGTACAACACGCTTTCGCCGTCGACTTGGGTACCGACAAATTGTTGTTTCCGCGAGCGGTCGCGGCCCAACCGGCATTTTACTCGTTTCCAGGGAGGATGGCGGAGCCGACCGCGGTATCGTTCCTGCTCATCGCGGTGGCGCAGTTGCTCGCTGCCCGCCACGGGCGCCGCTCGAGCCTGCTGCTCACCGCCTGCACCACGATCGTGCTGATGCTGGTGACCATCGCACTGGCGAGCCATCTCTTCGTCGTCGCCCCGCTGACCGGGATCCTCGGCTTCACCCAGGTCGCGGTTCCTACCGCCTTGGCGCTGGGAGCTAGCGCGATCGGTGTGCTGGCGCTTCGTCCAAGCGAAGGCTGGCTCGGCCTGCTGGTCGGTGAGAGTGTGGCGGCCACTGCCGCTCGGTGGCTGGTGCCCGGCGTCGTGATCGTGCCGACGGTCGTTGCCTGGCTTGCTGCGCGCGGCTCGGCCGCCGGCGTGTTCCCGAACGACTTCCGACTGGCCTTCACGACGGCGCTGACCGTCATCCTGCTTGTCACGCTGGCGCTATGGGGTTCCAGGCAGCTGGACAAGCTGGTGAGCGTTCGCCGGGTCACCGAGACTTTGCGCGAGAGCGAGGCAACCCTGCGCGCGTTCTTCGAGACGGAAGGACTGCTCGCCTCCATCGTCGAGGTGCGTGGGGGCGACGCACGCTATTTAAGCGCGAACCGCGCACTCTCGCGGCTGTACGGCCGTGAGGACGTCAGCGGTCTTGCCGTGCGGGAGGTCCAGCCGCCCGATGACGCAAGTGCCTTTCTCCAACGCGTGAAGCAAGCGCAGGCGAGCGGCCTACCCACCAGCCTCGAGCGATCGATCGAGGCGAGCAACGGAGTGCGGTGGTTCATCGAGACGATCAGCCCCATCGCAGGCAGCCCGGTCGACGCGCCGCGCTTCACCACCGCGGCACTCGACATCACGGAGCGCAAACGCGCCGAAGCGCAGCAGCAGCTGTTACTGCTCGAGCTCAATCATCGTGTGAAGAACACGCTCGCGGTGGTGCAAAGCCTGGCTCTGCAAACGTTTCGTGGCGATCAGGCGACGCCCGCGGCGCGGCGCGCCTTCGACGCACGGCTTGCTGCCGTAGCTGCGGCGCATCACCAACTCGTGCGACAGGATTGGCGTGCTGCCTCCATCGGCGTGCTCGTCGGCGATGTGGTAGGCCCAGGGTGTGGCACGACCTTCGACCGGTTCGACATCGCCGGCCCCGACGTCATGCTCCCGCCGCGCACCTCGGTCTCGCTCGCGCTTGCGCTGCACGAGCTATGCACCAACGCGGTGAAATATGGCGCCCTATCAAACGACTCCGGCCGGGTCGCAGTGAGCTGGTCGATCGTCGGCGAGGCGCCCGGCCGGCTGCGATTGATCTGGCAGGAGAGCGGCGGCCCGCCGGTCAGCGCACCGTCGGCGCGCGGCTTCGGCTCCCGTCTGATCGAGCGGGCACTCGCGGCCGAGCTCGAGGCGCCGGTCGAGCTGATCTTTCTGCCGGGCGGCGTACGCTGTGTGGTCGAGACAATTTTTGCAGAGGCGTCCGCCGACGCGGCTTGAGCGGGAGGTCTCAGCACGGACCATTTCGTCCGGGCAATTGCATTTCACTGCCTTCCGTCGCTGACATGAGACCCAAATCCGACGCTCCCGGCGCCCTCCCAACTCCCAATTTCGGCCGTCCGTTCACCTCGGTCTCGAATCTTTTCGACGGTCCGCAAGGCCCTCAAACGGGCACGGTGCGAGGAAAGCGGCCTGTCACCTTATCGGACGGAAACGGCGAGTTGCGGACGCTTGCTCACTTGGCGATCACAAGGTTCGAGGGCCTTCGTCGAAAGGGCGAGCCGCCCTGCTCTTGAGTTTGCCGGGTACTGTTCAGACGCGGCTGTGACCTTAGACGCTTCGGTATCAAGGATGAAGCGTGGGCATGGATTGCAGAATGATATCAGAATCGCTACTTGAGGCGGCCACCGCAGCGTTCGGGTATCATGATGCCCAACTGATATTCGCTACTTTGCCAGGCTTGCTTCCTTATTAGGTCCCATCCAAAGATCCTCATGAGAAAACGGCAGCCGAATGCTTGCAGCCCACTTTTTGCCATCGATCTGGACAGCTCCTTTTTCCTTTCGAGTGGCAAGGAAAGAACGCACAGCCGGCAACTCCGAGGACGGCATAAACAGACTGTAGGATTCGCCGCGTTTACGTGTTGTCGAACTCTCGAGAGAGGGCCACTGCTTGGGCCAAATAATCGACCGATCAGGAGCGTATTCGTAAGGCCAAATCATGATCTCAATTTCACGAGGGAGCCAAGGTCGGGCGCTCTGAACATAGAATTTGCGAACGCGATCAAGCGCCGCAAGTACCGGATCTGGGATCCTGCTCCTAACATTTCCGTCCTCTAAGGATCCATATATTGAAATTACAACCGGGCTTTTCCCAATGAATAGTAGTAGGTTGTTGATCGGTTGGTCCGTTGAATCTGCAGCTTCGTATTGGCCTGAAAGCTGAGCTAGCTCCGATCCGGCGAATTCTTCAGTGAATTTCTTAAGACCATTCGGATTAAACCTAGCGACACCGAAATCATTCGCTCTTCGAAACAGCACAGTTCCATCGCTGTAGAGCGCGAAAGTCGGTGAGTCGGATCCGACCACCATAAGCCACGGATCTTTCGATAGCAGCACGATTAGCGGAAATGGGGTCGGTGACCCGCGAGCAGCAGCAAGCGCGGCAGGTCGCGTGAAAAACGCTGTTTGCGTTTTATCCGGTTTGAGAGCGCTCGCTTTCGTAGAAGGCGCCGCTGCCTGGCATCCGGCCAATAACACCAGAAGCGAGCAGACGATGCACAACGAGGTGCGGATCAAGGCACGATCGATCATCCCGACAGGCTGACCGAACGGCCGCTCACGAGCAATAAGCTTGACGGCGCTGACTGGCGCTTTTTGGGCGTCGTGGACCGGGCCGCGCCGCGCGCATACCATGGAACTGATCATTGCTCGTCACTGCACGGCGAAAATGCCGATGGCTCCCAGCAGAGCGATAGCGGCGCCCAATAGGGCGAGAACCCCTAGCGTGGCATCATGCCGTCGGCCCGACCTACGGTCGGACACCATGTGCCGGCCGCAATAAATGATGTTTACCGTAAGCAGGACGGGGGAGGCAAGCAGCAGCACCGCCAGCATACTACATATCGCCTGTTGCCAATCTCGCGAACGTCCGCATCGGGGGTTCCTGCCAAACCCTTTGGATGTCCGCAGGTGGGCGCTTGCGACAGCCTGCCCCCTCGTGCCGAGGACCCAGTAGCGGTCACTCAGGAGCCCCTGCCCGCCTCCCAACTCCGGTCACTCGTTCATCTCGCGGGTGGAGCCTTCCGAGCGATCCGCGTAGCTGTCCGGCCGGCTCGATTGGCAGGATTGCCGTCCGGCCGATATGAGAGCGGCGACGGCGTAAGCCGACAAACGCGCCCGTAGAGGGGTATGCTTGGAACAGCGAATTACTAGCGAAGCGAGAGTCTATGCGCAGCGCTGCCGGTATACATGGTTCGCGTATGAGAACATACGAGGAACATGTAAGGAAGTGGGTCTAGTTCCGACGAAAGGGTGAGAGAAAGTTGAGCGAGATCAAGCTTTTCTGATCCACATCAGTTGTCGCCGTCAGATGTGAGCGTAGATTGTATATGGAACGGACAAGTCGCGGCGCCAGTAATCGGGCCGACCTGGTCCTTCATGTGTGGCTTAAGGGCAAGCGGTAGCGCGTATTCGCTATGAGGCGCAGTTGCGCGCCTAACTTCAAGGAGGCCGTATGCCTCGCTTTTTCTTCCATGTGACTGACGGCGTCGACATTAGAGATGAGGAAGGAACGGAGCTTCCAAACCTCAAGGCTGCCCGACGAGTCGCCGTGCAGTACGCAGGCGCGCTGCTCAGGGAAGTCGACAGCGATGAGCTTGATCGTCACGATTGGGTAATGACTGTCACTGATGATACCGGGCTAACGATGTTCACCCTGAACATCTTCCTCATGCTGGCTCCAAGCATCAGCGGCCTAGGAGATCAGGGAGGGGGCAGTGCTACGCATGCCTATGAACGCCTATAATGAGGGACGGCTCGTCGCATTGAGGCGGCAAGGATCGATAGAGGATTGCCCCTATCGTTCCGACCTCATGGCGCAGGAGCGGCAGGAGTGGCTGAGGGAATTTGCGGCCGGAACGTGCCTCGACGGCTTCCTGTCAGTGGCCCCGATGGTCCCTAGGGCGCCGGGGGGCGGCGAGAGGGCCTGAGCGCCGTCAGGTACACCCATAGGTAAACCCACGCCTCGATCGTGGCGCGGTTCGATCAGTCCCGCAGAAAACGTAAGCTCCTGATTGGCGTTGCTGAATGAACGTCCACGATCGAGATCGCTCTGCGCCTCCTCGGATGCCCTTTTATGGGCGCTTGCGCCCCCTGCCCTCTCGTACCGAGGACCCACTTTCGGTCACTCGAAGCCACCTGCCGTCCTCCCAGCTCCGGTCACTCGTTCATCTCGCGATTGGAGCGTTCCGAGCGATCGGCGTAGCTGTCCGGCCGGCTTGATTGGCAGGAGAGCGGAACTTCGCCGTTGAGCGCTTTGGGCTACTCTGCCGGAGGGTTCCTACGCCGCCACGTTTGCCACTCCGTGTCAGCTGTTCGCCTCTTTTTGCAGCAACTCGTAGACGCGCCGCGCATCTGGCACGCGGATAAGCTGTGGCGTGGAATCGAAAGTAGGCTGCCAAATGCCGAAACTATTCTGACCGCTGAAAAGCCCGCCGGACACACCAAACCGTATTGATCCCGAGCCATCCGATCGCTCGTCGAGTTCGATCGTGGGTAGACGTTTTATGTCCAACGACTTTAGCTTCGAACCTCTTGCAATCAAGACGCGTCTGTTCGTTATGAAAATTGAGGTCGATCTACGGATTATCATTTCGGCGAGAAAACGACCGATGATAAAATAGAGACCGATAAGTAGAAATGGCAGGCCAAATATCTTGAATGATAGTTCCGCATCAGTTACCCACACGGAGGCATTCCAGAATAGCGCAAAGCCGCCCCATAGGAAGCTAAAAGGGACCAGGAAAACGTCGACCGAGCGGAAGAGTATGCCGGCGAACGGACGCCCCTCCCAGATTATCTGCTCTCCCGAAAGAAGCTGCGCCCTTGCTCCTGTCACGGATCACCCCCTTTTCAGCCGCGGCTGTATTCCTCAGCAGCGTTCCAAAGCATCTAAGCCAGCTGCACAACGCCCGCAAATGGGTTCTTGCCTTCGCGGCGGGTACGGCGTGGGCGTCGATCCCACCATCCTTGGAAGTGCGAGAGGCTAGGCCGGAAGCACGGCCTTGGTTCTACGCCGCGGTGAAAGCGGCTGGTCGGGTTTCGGGGAGGCGGCCGGGGATAGCTGCCGCGGCGATCGACGTTCCTTTCTCGAGAACGGTCCGTTTAGGATCCTTCTGGTCTAGATGCCTTGGTAAGAACCGCGGATAATGGTACGTCAATTTGGTGAGGTGTGGCGTGGCTATGATCCGAGCTGCTGTTCTGGTTTGCACAGCTGCCCTCTCTGATGCTTCGATCGCCCAATCAGTCACCTCAATCTCGCCATTGCAGGGCGAAGCGTCCGGTCCCCCGGCACGTCCCTCGACCTATCCGCTTACTCAGGCTGACCTGCTTGTGCTTCGTCAGGCTCTGAGGCCAAAGGATGAGCGGACACCGAGGCAGCGCTGTTTGGACAAAGAGCGGCGCATGCTGGGTGGGCACGTTTCCGATCTCGCTGCAGCCGCTACTGACCTGAAGTGCAGTCAGCTGTGACACGCCGCTGAAAGGGCGTTTGTGAACGAACGACCGCCTTAAGGCGGCTGGATTGCGTAGCCGGTGGGAAGGTTTGATGCGCTTCCGGCCCCTTCCCTCTCGTGGCAAGGACCCAAAACCGGTCACTCAGGCGCTCCTGCCCGCTTCCCAACTCCGGTCGCTCGTTCACCTCGCCGCTCGAGCCTTTCGGGCGTTTCGCGCAGCTGTCCGGCTAGTCTGATTTGGCAGGAAAGCGGACATCGAGCTTGCGGCGAACGCGCAGCCGCTGATGCATTATTCGGTCGAAAGTGGGCGGACGCTCACGGCTGAAAAGCCAGCTTGCGCCGCCGCCACCTTAGCTCTGTCTACACACTTCCTTGGTGTCCCCTCACGGACTGAAATGATGACCTCCCGTCCGCCCCACTTCCAGCTTTGTCTTAGATACCTACGAAGGCCCGTTGCCGCTTCATAGTAGCTGTCGGGGCTCTGCCAGTAGGCGCATTTTCCGTCCAACGCGCCGACCACCACGCGAACATCTGGTGGAAGGACCGCGCTTGCAGCCGCGATCAAGCCAATAAGGATCATCGCAAGAGCATGCCTCAGACGGTTCACGCCCACAAGTTAGGCGTTAGCTGCCGTTCCATTTGAACCGCTCTACTTGGGCTTTGTCGCCTCCCATGTGGCGAACGAACGACTCCCGCAGATCGTCATAGTGGGCCTGCCACTTCGCCGGGTCGTCGCTCAGGTCGATGCCATCAGCGGCGAACAGCCACATGACGAACTGGTCTGCCGTCACCTCTCCGCTCGCTGGCAGATAGTCGGTGACGTGGCGCGGCTCACCTCCGACCACCGAACCGCACCAACCCTTCTCCACGCAGACCTCATGCATCATGGCGTCGAAGGCTGCCTGTTCGTTCATGGTACGAGCATACCAGAGCCGATCGACGATGTCCGCTTGTGGGCGAAGCGGGACGTCAGCTCTCGGTGGCGCTTCGCTGAGGTATCTGTCAGTCTCGTCGTCAACGCCTATCGGAGACTCGACATGCGCCTCGTGCCTGCGTCCACCGTCGGCCTCGTCCTCGTACTGTCGTCACCGTCTCTCGCCCAAACTCAGCCCTTGAAGGGGGCGGAAGCCGCGCTGGCCGCTCTCGACATGGAGCAGAAGGGAATGGTTGCCCGCGCCGACGTCGGCGCGCTGGACGCTTTGTCCGCGCCCGGACTGACGATCAACGCCCCCACCGGTCGCGTCCTCACCCGTGCGCAGTTCCTTGCGATGATGCGCGACGGCCGCATCGGCGCGGAGGATTTCGAGCGCACGATCGAGAGCGTCACCGTCGACGGCGACGTCGGCGTTGTGATGGGACGCGAGGTCTTCACGCCCACCCCGCAAAGCGAGCTCGGCCGCACCTACGGCGCGGTTCCGCTCGATCGCCGCTACACCAACGTGTACCGCCGGGAGGGCGGCAGATGGCGCTGGTTCGCGCGGCATGCGAACGTCGTGGCAAAGAGGGCAGCGGAAGCCCGCTAGTCGGCGTGGCGACCCTCCTGCCCTCTCGCGCCGAGGACCCACTTCCAGCCATTCAGGGCCTATCCGGCGCTTCCCGGAACCGGTCATACGTTCATGTGGCGATCACGAGATCAACCTGGACTTGCTTCTCGATCGACGGGCGACACCGCCCGGCATCGCTGCCGGACGGCTGAGCCTGGTCAGCCCTGCGCGGCCATTGTGCGAGCGACATCGGCAGCGCTGATGCCCTCGAGCGCAAGCCCGTAACTGGCGCCCTCATCGATCAGGCGGCGGAGCTGCTGGGTGAGCGCGATGCGGGTGTAGCGGCCGGTGAGCGGCGGGAGTGCCGCGATGCCGTCGGCGATCTCGTGCGCACGGGCGAGCAAGCGGTCGGCGGGCACGATCTCGTTGACCACGCCGTAATCCTTGGCCGTTTCGGCATCGAGCAGCTGCCGGGTCAGCAGGAAGTAGCGGCCGCGGATCGAGCCGATCACGTGCGGCCAGAGCAGGTGCACGCCGTCCCCGGGCACAATCCCAAACTCGAAATGCGGCTTGTCCTGGAACACTGTTTCCGGCGTCGCGAGGATGATGTCGGTCAGCAGCGCATATTCGCTGTGGAGCAGCACCGGGCCGTTGAGCGCGGTGATCATCGGCACCTCGATGTCGAGGATGTTCGACAGCACCTTGCGGCCCTCGCGCAGGATCTTGTCGTAGCCCTGGGGGCTGAAGAAGTCGAAGCCGTCCGGATCGATCGTATCCATGAAGGCATCGCCAGTGCCGGTCAGGATCACCGCTCGAGTGTCGCGATCCTCGCCGATCTGATGAAACAGCTCGACGAACTGCTCGTGCGTGTGGCCGTTGAAAACGAGCTTGCCGCCACCGGTGTGGAGCGCGACCTCGAGCACGCCATTGTCCTTGCGGGTCAGGCGGGCATTGGGGAAAGCGTCACGATAGGTGTCGAACTTGGCCATGGTGCTGATCCTTGATCTCGTGCCGGTCGGAAGCGCCGGCGTGGGATCAGCTAGGCGGGTTCGCGGCAGCGCGGACGATGGCGCGAGGCAATAAGGCTTATGCCGCCGCGGAATAGACGCCGTCGAGCGCCGCCTCGACGAAGCTCGCGAAGGCCCGCGCCTTGGCGCTGGCCATACGACCGCCCGGAAAGACCGCCCAAAGGTCGATCGGCGGCAGCGACCAGCCCTGCAGCACGCGCACGACCGCGCCGCTCGCGAGCTCCGGTCCGAACATCCAATCCGATCCGATCGTCAGCCCCATGTCGGCGAGCACCGCCGCGCGCAGCCCTTCCGCGGCGTTCACGCGCACCCGGCCACGCACTGTCACCGATGCTTCCGTTCCCGCACGCGTGAACGACCACGCGTCAGTCAGCTGGGTGTAGATGATCGTCTCATGCGCCGCGAGGTCGGCGGGGCTTCGCGGCTCGCCGGCGCGCGCGAGATAGGCCGGCGTCGCGAACACCGAGCGGCCGCCTGTCGCCAGCTTGCGCGCGACGGCCGAAGAATCTGGCAGCGCCCCCATTCGCAGCGACACGTCTATGCCCTCGGCGATCAGGTCGATCGCGCGGTCGTCGAGGATGACGTCGATCTCGAGCTCGGGATGTGCGTCGAGAAAGCGCGGCAGCAGCGGCAGGATGTAGAGGCGCGCGAAGGTGGTCGCCGCCGAGACACGCAGGCACCCCGAGAGACCCGCGCCCGCGCCGCGCGCGGCCAGCTCGGCTTCGTCCGCCTCGCGAATGGCGGTCTTGGCGCGCTCGTAGAAGCGCATCCCCGCCTCGGTCGGCGTGAGACGATGCGTCGAGCGGGTCAGCAGGCTAACTTGAAGCCGCCCCTCGAGCTGCGCGACCGTCTTCGACACGGCGGGCTGGCCGACATTGAGCTGGCGCGCGGCGGCGGAGAAGGAGCCCGTCTCCACCACGCGCACGAACGTCGTCATCGCCTGATATCGGTCCACGTCATTCCTCCTCGGAATGAGCGTTATCGCTCCGACCCGGCTGCCCTGTCGAGGAGCGACAGTGCATCTCCTCCCTGTCCGGCGATGCCGCCGCCCCGAGGAGAAGACCCATGACCCTGCAAGCCAAGCTCGATGCGTTCAAAGCCGATTTCGAGGCGGGCAAGCCGCCCTACAACGTGCCGCCTTCCGTCATCGAGACGATGCACCGGGCGACCGCCGAGCTGATCGCGAGCGGCGCCGCAGCCCGCGCGCTCAAGGCGGGTGACAAGGCACCCGCCTTCACGCTCAAGAATCCCGAAGGCCAGCCCGTTTTGTCCGCTGACCTGCTCGCCAACGGGCCTCTGGTCGTCAGCTTCTATCGCGGCGTCTGGTGCCCCTATTGCAACATGGAGCTGCAGGCGCTCCAGGCCGCGCTGCCCGCCTTCGAGGAGCTTGGCGCCAGCCTGGTGGCGATCTCGCCGCAGACGGCGGTGAACAGTCGCAAGTCGGTGCGCCAGAACGAGCTCGGCTTTCCGATCCTGTCGGACACGCACAATGACGTCGCGGCCGCCTTCGGCCTGCGTTTCGAGCTGCCCGATTACCTGATCGATCTCTACAAGGGCCTCAAAAACGACCTGCCGGCGTTCAACGGCGATCCCAGCTGGACGCTGCCGATGCCCGGCCGCTTCGTCATCGGTCAGGACGGCACGATCCTCTACGCCGAGGTGAACCCGGACTATACGCGCCGCCCCGAGCCCGAGGCCATGCTGCCGGCGCTCCGCCGCGCCGCCACCGTCGCCGCCTGAACGTCATGCCCGGCCGCGTCACGTGGCCGGCCGCCAGCCACGGGGACTTGTATGCCACGCACCTTCCTCATCACCGGCGCTAGCAAGGGCATCGGCCTCGCGCTTGCGCATCGCCTGACACGCAGCGGGCATCAGGTCGTGGGTCTCGCCCGTGGCGAGGCTCCGCGCTTTCCGGGCACGCTGGCTAAGGTTGATCTGGCCGATGGCCGTATGACGGACGAGGCGCTCGCAGATCTAGTTGCGCGGTTCGACTTCGATGGCGTCGTCAACAATGTCGGGATCGTCCGGCCGCAGCGTCTCGGCGCGGTGGAGATCCCGGCGCTCGAGGAGGTGATGCGCGTCAACCTCCATCCCGCGCTCCAGTCCGTGCAGGCGCTGCTGCCCGGCATGACGGCGCGCGGCTGGGGCCGCGTCGTCAACATCACCAGCCTCACCGTCCTCGGCGCGGTCGAGCGCACCGCTTATGCCGCCGCCAAGGCTGCGTTGGTCAGCTTCACGCGAAGCTGGGCGCTGGAGCTCGCAACGACAGGGATCACCGTCAACGCTGTCTCACCAGGCCCGACCGAGACCGAGCTGTTCCGCGCCAACAACGCGCCTGGCAGCGAGGGCGAGCGCCGCTACCTGGCGGGCGTGCCGATGGGCCGCTTCGGACAGCCCGACGAGATCGCCGCCGCGATCGCCTTCCTCCTGTCCGAGGACGCGGGCTTCGTCACCGGCCAGACCATCCAAGTCGATGGCGGCGCCTCGATCGGCAGAGCCGCGTTCTAATTGCGATATACAATAGGGAGAAAACAACATGACCGATCAGACTGTCCTCGTCCTTGGCGCATCGCGCGGACTGGGCTTTGCGCTCGCCGAGGAGTGGCTCGGCCGCGGCTGGAACGTCATCGCGACCGCACGCGGCTCATCGGACGAGTTGAACGCCCTCGCTAAGCGTAATCCCGGCAAGCTCGAGATCGAGAACGTCGATATCAATGACGCGGATGGTGTGCGGGCCTTGCGCGATGGGTTGGACGGCCGGCGCCTCGACGTCCTCTTCATCAACGCCGGCATCGCCCGCGCCATCAAGGCGAGCCCCGCGACGGCGAGCGAGCGCGACTTCCTCGACATGATGCTCACCAACGCTTTCTCGCCCGTGCGCGCGGCCGAGATCCTGCGCGACCTCGTGCCTGCGGGTGGAACGATTGCGATCATGACCTCCGAACTCGGCAGCATCGCGAACGCGAACGGCGGTTGGCAGCTCTATTCGTCGAGCAAGGCCGCGCTCAACATGCTGATGAAGGGCTATGCCGCCAAGAACGCCGGCGACGGGCACACGCTGCTGCTGGTCGCTCCCGGCTGGGTCCGTACCGACATGGGTGGCAGCGACGCGGCGTTGTCGATCGAGGAAAGCATCCCGTTGGTCGTGAACATGATCGGGGCGAACCGTGGAACGCCGGGGCTGCGCTACGTCGACCGCTTCAACCAGAGGTTGCCTTGGTGACCCAGTAGCGGTCGTTCAGGGACCTAGGAGCACCATCCGAAAGCCGACATTCGTTCATCGGCCCGTGCGGGCGATTTCAATCTCCATAGTGCCGTTCAATTTCGTCCAACCGAAGTGTGATCGCCCTGCTAGGCAGATGGATGGTTAGCCTCTGCCGCTCCTGTTCGTTGAAACGAGCCGCCTTGATCAGCAGATCACGGATGGCGGCGCGACCAACGACCCTGTCACCTCCAAGCCATCCACTACCGAGGGCGATCTCAGGTGCTAGAACGAGGAGGCCGTAGGCGTCAGGGGGAACATGCTCGATTATGACAGTGGTGCCCTTTTCGCCCTGATCTCAAATTCGTTCTAGCCTGAGGATCTCGGCTTGGCGACCACCGGACGTTTGGACCCAATTTCGGTCACTCAGGGCCGCTTCCCGGAACCCCATTCTGGACGCCTGTTCATTTCACCGCTCGGGCCTTCCGGACCTTCCGAGCAGCTGTAGCTCCGCCTCGCCTAGCTGCCACCACGCTGCGCTGACGCCGCGAGCTGATCGAGCTTCCAAGGGCTGATCTCAAGTAGGAGACCTCGCTGGCTCTTGCCGAAGGCCTTGAGCGGCACACGCGCCTCGCTGTGCGCGGTCCTCACGACCGCCTCGCTGTCGGTCACATAGGTGACTGTGCCGATCGGAGGTCCGTAGATGCTGTTGACCGTAGCGCCTACCACGATGTCGGAGGCTGTCGCTTGCGAGGCCGGTAGGAAGCGGGGCTTGCTTGCCAGGCCAGCATAGCTCCACGGGTTCGGCTCGTACGACCCTGAGGACGTGGAGGGGAGCGGCGGGAGCGGCTGCGGCGTAGACGATTGAGCCATCGCTGCTCCGGTCAGCGTGGCAGAAGCGACAAACGAGATGAGGTAAGCTCGGCTGAACATAGCACCTCCTGCTTCAGCAAATCGCTGGCGAGGCGATGCTTGCATCGGCAGGTGAGTCGTGCAAGCTACGGGCTCAAGCACCACCTGGGCTAAGCGCTTTGCAGCGCTGACAAACGGCACGCTGCGACCTGCGCGCGGAGATCTTTGTCGATCGTACCTGTGCCGTCCTATCGGTGCTTCTGGGCAAACCGATGGGTCATCGCGCGGTCTGAAAGTCAGGTATATCCAGGTTCTATCACGTAGAGACCCAATAAACGGTCACTCAGAGGCTTCTGCCCGCCTCCCCACTCCGGCCGCTCGTTCACCTCGCGGTAGAGCCCTTTAGCGCGTCGCGCTGCGGTGCTTTCAGGCCGTGCTGGGCAATGCGGACTGCCGATCCGGGTACCGGTCCGCCCGCTGCAAAGCGAGGCGCTACTGCCCCGTCCGTCGACGCCACTCAAAAGCGCAAGCTCCATCGATTTTGCCGTTTGTCGACGCGCGTTGGAGCGTAGACCCACGCTGATGGTTGAATGCGCCGGACCGAGTAGGAGTTACGCGTGGAGCGTTGCATAGGCGATCAAGCCGAATGGACGATAAGGTTGGCGTGCCGTGGCGGCGTGAGATGAGCGGACGAGACCTCGACCGGCTTATCGTGGATAGCGCCACCGACTTCGCCATGATTGCCACCGACGTAGATGGCCACGTCACACGGTGGAACCCCGGCGCCGAGAAGGTGCTTGGGTGGACGGAGGCCGAGATGCTTGGCGAACCGCTCGAGCGCATCTTCACGCCGGAAGATCGCGCCATCGATCGAGCACTAACGGAGATGCGTCTCGCACGCGAGACAGGGAGAGCGAACGACGAACGTTGGCACTTGCGCGAGGATGGAAACCGCTTCTGGGCTCAGGGAGAGATGACGCCACTGCGATCAGCCGACGGCGTGCTGGGGGGATACGTGAAGGTGCTGCGGGATCGTACTACCGAGCGACTTCGCGAGGAGCGTCTAAGCCTGCTTGTTAAAGCCTCCGATGGCCTTCTGTCCGGATCCGACCCCGACGCGGTGAACCAGGCGGTTCTTGAGAGCGGCATTCGATCGCTCGGTTTCGACCAGAGCTTCACCTACGCCCTCAGCGAGGACGGGCGGCACCTTCGCCTCATCTACTCGGTGAACGTGCCGCAGGAGCAGCAGGAACAGCTCCGGCATGCTCCCTTCACATTGCCGCTCTGTGGCATCGTGGCGGAGCAGCGTGAACCGCTCATCCTGAACAAGGCGCAGCTGAGTTCGAGTTCGCGCTACGAGGTCGCCTACAATGAGGGCATCACCGCGTACGCCGGGTACCCCCTTCGCGGCCGGGCCGACCTATTCGGTGTCATCTCCTTTGCATCGTTCCACTGTAACCAGTTCGACCCTGAAGCACTGACCTTCTTCTCGACCCTCGCTCGGTTCCTGGCGGTCGGGCGGGAGCGGCTGGAGAACGAGGGGACTTTGCGCAACCTGGCCCATCAACTCGAGGTCCGGGTCGACGAACGCACTCGAGAGCTCCTCAAGGCCGAGGAAACGCTGCGGCATTCGCAGAAGATGGAAGCGATCGGCCAGCTCACCGGGGGCGTTGCGCACGACTTCAACAATCTGCTGACGGTGATCCGCGGTTCAGTCGACCTGCTACGCCGCGGCAATCTCGCGCCCGAGAAGCACGCTCGCTACATTGACGCGATTGCTGACACTGCGGCGAGAGCGACGAAGCTGACAGGCCAGCTTCTGGCCTTTGCGCGCCGCCAGGCGCTTAAACCCGAGGTGTTCGACGCGGTAGCCCGGGCGAACAACGTGGCGGACATGATCGACACCATCACGGGCGCGCGTGTCGCCGTCCGGCTCCGACTGCCGACGACCCCCTGCTATGTGCGCGCCGACCTTAGCCAGTTCGAGACCGCACTGGTCAACATGGCGGTCAACGCACGGGACGCCATGGATGGTGCTGGTACGCTGACGATCGAGGTTCGCTGCGGCGCGTCGCTCCCGCCGCTGCGTGGACACGCCGGCTCACCGGGCAAGTTCGTCGCTGTATCGCTGACCGACACCGGTACCGGCATCACCTCTGGAGACCTGCAACGCATCTTTGAACCGTTTTTCACGACCAAGGATGTAGGCAAGGGCACGGGGCTTGGTCTGAGTCAGGCGTTCGGCTTCGCCAAGCAGTCCGGCGGTGACATCGAGGTGACGAGCGAGGCAGGCGCCGGTGCCACGTTCACGCTCTACCTGCCCGAGGCGGAGAATGGCCCGGAAGCGATCGATGAGAGGCCGGCAGGAACCAGCAGCGGAGAAGGTGCGGGTCTGTGCGTTCTCGTGGTCGAGGACAACGAGGAGGTAGGGCGTTTCTCAACGCAGGCGTTAGAGGAGCTGGGTTATGAGACGCGCTGGGTTGCTACGGCGGAAGAGGCGTTAAGCGTTCTGGAAGGAGGAAAGGCCGGCTTTGATGTCGTCTTCTCCGACGTCGTCATGCCGGGTATCGGCGGGCTTGAACTTGCCAAGAGGCTGTCGCGCGACATGCCTGAACTGCCGGTGGTTCTCGCCAGCGGCTACAGTCACGTGATCGCGCAGGAGGGAAGCCATGGCTTCACTCTCGTCCACAAGCCGTATTCCGCGGACGAGGTATCACGAGTGCTTCGAGCAGTCACGAGCGAGAGCGCCCGCTGAACTGACGCTCACGATGTATGGCCTGCTGGGTTGGCGCGCGATAGGCTATACGACGCAACTGAGGCTTGACGGCACTACTTGACCCAACTCCGGTCAATCAGGTCGGCCTGCCGGCCGCCGAACTTCGGACGCCCATTCATCTCGCGGCTTAAGCCTTCCGATCCCTCCGCAACTGTTCGTCTGACCTAATTGGCAGGTAATCAGCCGTGCGAACGGCCGTCAGCTGCCGCTACCAGAGAAGATGATCAGTAATCACACCGAACCTGACGAGCACGCCAAGCGCCGCGCCGACGAGAAGTAGGACTCCGTACGTGCCTATGGCTCGCGCCCGGCTTCGACGATCCGTTTGATAGCTCATGTCTGACCGCCTTGTAGCTTGTCGGGCATTAAGGATGAGCGATCCGGCCCATGTCTGCAATGGGGCGGTTCCAGCCCCCCTGCCCCCTCGCGTCCAGGCCCAAGAGCGGTCATCCAGCCGCCCCTGACCGTTTCCCAACTCCGGCCGCTTGTTCATCTCACCGCTCGAGCCTTCCGGTCGTTCCGCGCCGCTGTCCGCCTGACCTAATGGCAGGTTTACGGACCGGCCGATTACGGGCGCAACGCCGGCCTCGATGACAGATTGCATGCTCCCCGGCCGATCAGAGGCCCTTGAGCGAGCATACTACGTCGGGCACCCTGGCTGCACGAGTTTTGCCCTTCGGCGGGGACAGCACCATGAAATTCCGGCCTGTCGCGTTTTTAGCGTCCGTGCTTTTCGCGGCCTTGGCCGCACGCACGCCCGCGCAAACCACTACGCTGGGCGCTTCTCGGGTTGCGTCCTCGCCGCTCGACGCTGCCAGTCGCACCGCGATCGCAACGCGATTGGCGGCCGAGTTGCGAAGCCGATACGTGTACCCAGACGTCGGAGAGCGGGGTGCTGCCGCGATCACCGCCGCTGCAGCATCAGGAGCGTACGATCGGATCGTGGACATGCCGGCGTTCACCACACGGCTGACTGCTGACCTACGCCGCGTCATGGACGATGCGCATCTGGTGGTATTCGACTCAACTAGCCGGCCGCCTTTTCCCGTCGAAACTGGGCTGCCAGGCGAGGCCGGGATCGTCCGCGCTGACCGGCTGACAGGCGGCATCGGCTACTTAGAAATGTTTGGATTCTCCAATCCTTGGGCCTTCAAGCCCGCGCTTGATCGCGCAATGGCAGGACTGAAAGGTAGCCGCGCCTTGATCCTTGACGTGCGCGGCAATGGTGGCGGTGATCCGGCCGCTGTAAGCTACTTAGTAAGCTACTTTTTGCCCGCTAGCAAGCGTATTGAAGTTAGCAGCATCGTAGCGCGTAAGAAGGGGACCGCCTCAGTAAGGAGAAAATCATTCTTTAGCGAACCCACGCCAACCAGCTTTGCTGGTACGCCTACTTATATCCTTACCAGCGGCCACACCTTTTCAGGTGGCGAAGAGCTCGCCTACGACATGAAGACGTTGAAGCTAGGTACAGTGGTCGGCGAGGTGACTGGTGGCGGCGCAAACCCAGGCGAGCAAATAACAGTCGGGGAAGGTGTAACGGCATTCATCCCGACCGGTCGCCAGGAAAGCCCCATTACTAGATCCAATTGGGAAAAGCGCGGAGTACAACCCGACCTGAAGGCGACCGCTGCGGATGCGCTCGCAGTGACGATGCGTCGCCTCGGCCAAACGCCCGCTCCCGCGACAGTCGAAGCGGCATCACCTGTATCAGTCTTCTCGCGGCGGACCATGCCGCTAGTGGGCTCGGAAGCGATGCTACGTCGCCTTCTTGCCAACCTTAACGCGCCTGAACCTGATTACACATTGCTGCCGTCAGACATCCCGGACGCCGGCCGAGAGGCACTCGCGGAAACACACCGGCGTTTAAAGCCGCTCGGCACACCAAAGGCCATCCGCTTCCGAAAGCCTGACGCATTCGGGAATGATGTATTCGAGCTTATTTATCCCGATCGTTCCTTCGTCGTTGCAATTACCCTCGACAGGGCCGGTAACTTTATCGGCCTCATCGGCCCCGATCGGGTTGCGACTTAGCACGTCATTTGTACTTAGCGCTGCGGTTTCAAGCCGAAGTGCGACACGCCTTGTGGCAGCGTGGCCAGCGTGTGGCCCTCCAAACAGCGCACCGCTGGCGACGCTCATGGGATAACTGAGCAGGGAAGCGGAAGGGCAGCTTACGGTCGGACGCGTGGCGAAAGCTGCCACTTAAGAAGCGCGCGCATTCGCCGACCCGTCTGGGCGTAATAAGGAGAGCTGTGCCAGTGGCGATGCCGAGGCGTAGAGGAAAATCAGATCGGCGGATTGAGCCAAGATGCGCGAGGGCATATTCGGAAAATCACAGCCGGACCGCTGCAGTGCGCTCAGCGGCGGCAGTTGCCGCTCGGCTGCGAGTGCCGGAGGGGGACTGACCGCACATAGGTCAGACACTGCATCATTCAGATCCTCGGTCCAGTATGGTTGCAAGTTCGCTTGCCTTCGTCTCCAAACAGGAGCGATGTGACCGAAAAGGCAGAGGAAAATTCGATGACCGTAGGTACGCTGCTCCTCTCCGCTTTGGCGCTTGCTCTGCAAGCCGATCAAGGCGGCGCGCAGGACAAAGCCGCAGATCCTTTGATCAAGGAACGGCCGATCTGCCGAAGCGAGGGACGGAGTGGCTCGCGCATGCAACGCCGTGTCTGCCACACAAAGGCTGAATGGCAGCAGATCGATGCGGCCGCCAGTCCGATCAAAGGTGGTTCACCAGACTGGATCGGGCCAATCGGAGGCAAGTAGATCGGGTGAGTAGCGGCCTGGCCGCTTTCGCCTGGTGTTCTGCAGTGACGTTCTATCGATCAACCGGCTCTCTGCAGATCAGCTCGATGCAGGCCATGCTCACTGAGCGCAGCGAGAGCTATGCGGTGCATCATCCCCCTGCGCGCACGAAGCCGCGGGACTGCCGCGTCGCGGTAGGCTCAGGGTATAGGCGTGCCTGGTGGGGCGATGATCCCTCCAGCCATGCGTCCTTGCCCATCAAGGACAGCCGACATCAAGACACCCCCATTGGCGAAAACCAGATTGTAGACGTCGTCGTTCATCCTGCCCTTGCCACGATAGGTGACCGACTTCAGCTCTCCCATGGATGCGAACATGGGCTGAGACATCGGCATGTCTCGTCGCACCAGAGCACCGAATTCCGGAGCGAGCTTATCGTAATCGGGCGATCCGCTAGCCAGGCCAGCGACAAGGCGCCGTACAGCGGCTTCCGTACCAGGCGACGGCGTTACCGAGACAGGGCTGCGATTGCCCGGTCGTAGCATGCCTCCGGTCATCCTGCCCTCGCTGTCGATTGCGGCCGACATCAGGACTTCACCGTTGGCGAAGACGAGGTTGTAGATGTCGTCCCGCATTGGCCCACGCGAGCTGAACGTCACGCTTTTGAGCTCGCCCAAGGCTTTAAACATAGGGTGTGTCCCCGGCAGGTCGCGGCGCACGACCTCGGCAAACGCGGGCGTTAGCTGGCGATAATCGGGCGAGCCGCTAGCGAGGCCCGCGACGAGCTGTCGCAGAACAGCTTCTGTCCCGGGTCTTGGCGTCGCGCTGGAGGACCCGCTCGAAACGGACTGAGCGGCGGCTTGAGAGACAGCCTGCGACCCAATGGGCGCGGATGCCTGTAGCCAGGTTATAAAGGCTGCTGCCACGAGTAAGCTCATAAGGATCGCTCCAGAGACTACGTAGAGGGTGGGGCGACGCTCAGCTCGCACGATCGAAGGGGGCGAGATGGCGACGGGATCCTTCTTGACTGTGGCCGCACTCCCGGAAAGGTCGGACGCTTGGGGTCCTAGCTGCTGGGACTCGTCCGCTGCCGCCACCAGCTTCGCTGCCTCCAGCGACGACGACAACCCCAGCTTCGCCCGAGCCATCTTCAGCCGTTTCTCGACCGCGTGGGGGGAGACGCCCAAATCGAGCGCCATCTCCTTCGCAGTCTGGTGATCCAGGCACCGCTTCAGGCACTCTCGTTCGCCTGGCGTCAGGCGCAGGATCGCGGCTCGCATGCTGTCGTCAATTTCGTTCATCGTCATACGAGCCATGGTAGAGCCTCAGGCAAAAGTACCAACTCGGCTGGCCTGGTACCGCTCTGGTACCCTAATCGGGGGGAGCTCTCCCCGCCTGAATGTCGTGCTTGTCGCCGCATCAACGCGGACCGCAGCGCACCCTGTCAGTCACAGCAGATCCAGATGCTCGGCGTAATCCATCGCGCCGTGGAGGATCGTCAGGATGACCACAGCGTCCGGCTCGACACGGTAGAAGACGAGGTAGTTGCCATGAACAAGGTGGCGGACGCCCTGGCTCTCAAAGCGCGGTACGAGCGGAAAGCGGTTCGGGAAGGAGGCGAGGCTCATGCACCGATCTCGGATTTCGCGGACGAAGCTGAGCGCGCGTGCTGGATTGCGCTCGGCGATGGTCACGCCAATGCCCTCGAGAGCCCGCTCCGCCTCACCCGTCAGCCGGACCTTCATCGCTGTCCGTTGACCGCCTTTGCGAACCGCTCCTCCAGCCGGTCGAACACCGCCGCGGCATCCTGTGTCTGGCCACGATCCGCGTCTCTAAGCCCCCGATTGATCGCGGCATCGAGCGTCGCCAGACGCGCCTCGCGGTCCTGCACGAGCCGGACGCCTTCGCGCAGTACTTCACTCTTCGAGTTGTAGCGGCCCGTCTCCACGAGGCTGGCAACGAAAGCCTCTAACTGCTGCCCAAGCTCCGCACTGATCACCTGGCACCCTCCATCACCCTGCTATCAACAGTTATCAGCTTTCCACAGCCGTGTCCCATATTTTACGTGCAGACCTAGGAGAAGCTTGACCGGCGTGTTAGTGCCGCAACACACACAGGGAGCTCAGCCGTGTCCGTCCTGCATGCCCTCGCGCAAGGCGCTGCCGCAGCCGCAATCGTCGTGCCGCCGACCGGTCCCGCGCTTACTGCCGAGATCAGGACGCGCGACGCTGCTTTTTTCGCCGCATTCTTCGAGCGCTGCGATCGTCAGGTCGTGGCCGCCTATCTCACGCCCGACTTCGAGATGTACCACGATAAAGGCGGCAAGCTGGCCGGAGGGGCAGCGGTGTTCCTGGACGATTACATGAAATCTTGTACCGAAGCTGCCAAGCCAGATGGCTGGCGTCATCAGCGTGAGCTGGTGTTATCCTCCCTGCGCGTCGAGGCCGTGCCAGGCTTTGGAGCCATCGAGGAAGGCGACCACGACTTCTACGAAGGCAAAGGGGACCGCCCAAAGCGGAAGGTCGGAACGGCACACTTCGTCCAGCTATGGCAGCGCGCGCCAGACGGCTGGCGCCTGGCGCGCGTCTTCAGCTACTCGCATCGCAAGACTCCCTGACTACGGAATGGCCTCAATGAGGGCACGCCGTACCCTCCTAAACCGTGCTGAGACCCAAAAGCGTCGCACTGCCCGCTCGTACGAGGACCCAGAAGCCGCCGTTCCCGGTGCCCTGCCCGCTTCCCAACTCCGGTCGCTCATTCACGTCGGTAATTCAGGCATCCGGGGATTTTTACGTAGCTGTCTGGCTGGCTTAGTCTGGCAGGTTAGCGGTCAGTCCGCTTCCTCCGAGCAAGGACATTCCTTGACCCTACCTACTCTCGAACGCCGCTGACAATGGCCGGAATCAATGAGCGCTAACGGTCGTCGCAAGCGGGTATCGCGCGGGTACAGGAGCGCGCTCGGGGGCATCTGCAGGGGGGGGGGGGCACGAACGGCATCGCGGCGGAGGGCGACTTCGCCGCAGTGTGCCTGCTGAAGGTCTAGACGCCTTGGAATGCAAAACCCAGCCAAACGTAAGCTGCGATGAACGCTAGCGATGAGACCCCGACTATCAACGCGCCAGGAAGAGGATGACCCCTCGCAAGCCGAGCGAGGGTCAACGTGAGCACGATCATCAGCAGGGGAATACCTAGAAGAGGTATGGTGTCATGATTGTAGGTGCCACGATTATCGTAGAGGCCGGAGTGCCAGAAAAACGATATAGCGGAGATCAAGGGCACGAGCCAGAACGCGCATCCCAACGCCGTTAGAACGTAGGTTTTCATACCGTCAGGATGCCTTTGAAAACGAGCGTCTGCCAGTGTGCGCTTGCTACCCCCGTCTCTCTTGAGCGAGGACCCAATATCGGTCACTCAGCGCCATTTACCCGGCTCCCAAATCCCGCCATTCGTTCAGCCGGCTCGCAACAGTCGTGCTTCGGCGTGACTGGCCACCCTCTGGCGCTAAAACAACAAGGAAAGCGGACGCCGAGTCTTCCGGCCAATCGAGCGCTGCTCGATCACTTGCCAGATCCGAGCGCGCGCCGTGCCTCTGGAACGACCGTGTAGACCGCCTGCCGCTTAGCGCCGCGGTTTCGATGATCGACACGGTAGCCCTGATAGTGCCGCGTGATGAGGCCGGCGCGGACGAGCTCTGAGACGGCGCGACTGACGTTGGTACGGCCCGACCGACGGAGACGTTCGCCCACTTTCTCGTCCACGAGGCGTTGCGCAAGCTCCAGGTCGGCCGGGAGAACGCGCTCGGCCTCAAGCTCGCGACGCACCTTCTGGGAGAGAGCGAGCCGCCGAGGATCGCGCTGCGCGACTGGCAACAAGGCGTCGCAAAGCCAGTCACGGATCGGGATAATCGTATCGCCTTCGCGGATGTGCGGTCCCGCCGAGCCGGTGCCCGCCCCGGCCTGAGCGATAAGGTTCAGAACCATAAAGCTGTAGCGCGGTCGCTCGCAAGACGCGGTCAATCGCTCGAGGATTGCGGGTAGGTCAAGCGGCGGGCGGGAGGCGCTACGCTTGGCTTGCTCGTCGCACCGCTCGGACGGGAACAGGTCGTGCTGGAACATGGAACATTACAAGCACAGTCGGACTCGCGAGTGAATCCCCTTCTTCGATCCGACGCCGTTTGACCACTCGTGGCACTTTGCCGGTCGGCAAAGTGCCACGGCTGTCTCCTCCGTGTTCGTGTGAAGCGTGATGCTGGAAAAGGAGTTCACGCTCGCGCCCTGAGATACTTTGGTCGGTCTCTGCACTCTCGCCTTCATGCCTGAGACCCGGAAGGGCGGTCAGACAGTCAGGCGTTATCGCGCAGGTGCATCTCAACGTGTCAGATCGGCAGACCCTGCAAGTAAGGTGGTCTGCCAGAACAGCATCGATGCGTTGAAATAATAGTCGCTGTTCTCCTTCTTGCGGAAGCCGTGGCCCTCGTTCTGCGCGATCAGATGCCAGGCCGTGCCGCCGCGGCCGCGCACCGCCGCGATCATCTGATCGGCCTCCGACTTGGGCACGCGCGGGTCGTTGCCGCCGGTCGCCACCAGCAGCGGCATGGTGATCTTGTCGACGCTGGTGAGCGGCGAGATCGCGGTGAGCTTGGCGCGCTGGCGCGGTTCGCGCTCGTCGCCATATTCGACCCGGCGCAGGTCGCGGCGATAGCTTTGCGTATTCTCGAGAAAGGTGACGAAGTTCGAGATCGCGACATAGCAGTTCGCGCCCTTGAACCGCGCCGCGTAGCGGATCGCGCTGGCGTAGCACATATAGCCGCCGTAGGAGACGCCGGTCACCGCGAAGCGCGTCGCGTCCAGCGCCGGGTCACGCTCCAGCGCGTCGAGGAACGCGCCGATGTCGCGCACGGAATTCTCGCGCAGGTCCGGGCCGTTGTCGAGGTTGACGAAGCGCTTGCCGAAGCCCGACGAGCCGCGCACGTTAGGGTAGAACAGCGCCACGCCGAGCTCGTTGAGCAGGTAATTATCCGCGCCGAGGAAGTCGGGGCGGGTCTGGCCCTCGGGGCCGCCGTGGATGTCCACTACCAGCGGGCGCTTGCCCGGGAAGCGGCGCGCGTCGGGGCGGTAGAGGAAGCCCGACACGGTCTCGCCGTCGAAGCTCTTCACCTCGACCAGCTGCGGCGCCGCGTTGCCGGCCGGATCCAGCCCGCCCGCCTCGCTGTCGGTCCAGCGCGTCACCGCCAGGGTGCGCGCGTCCACCGCGAAAGCGTCGCCGGGCACGCGCGCCGCGCCGATGCTCAGCCCGATCACGCCCCAGGGGGAGATCTCTAGCGCCGGGCCGATGCTGTACGGGATGACGCCCTCGGGCAGGTCGGTCACCGGCCGCACCGTCCCGCCGGCAACGTCGAGCACGCGCAGCCGGCTGATCCCCGCCTCGTTGACGGCGTAGGCGATCGTCGCGCCGTCGGGGGACAGCGCATAGTCGCTCACGTCCCAGCGCGGCTCGCGCGACACCGCTGTGAAGCGGCCGCGCGCGTCGAGCCGGCCGAGCCGCAGGAAGTCGGCACCGCCGGCATCGGACACGACCCAGATGGTGCCGTTCGCGCCGTAGCGCGGATGCTCGTACGACACCTGCGCCTTGACGTCGGTGAGCGCGCGGAGGGCGCCCGAGGCGAGGTCGAGCTCGTACAGATCGGCCTTGTTGATCGACTGGCGGTTGAGCACCAGCGCGCGGCGCCCGTCGCTCGAGAAATCGGCGATGTTCCAGCCGCCGCCGCGCACCTGCGCGACGCGGCGGTCGCTGGCGCGGTCGCGTGGGTCGATGACGTAGAGGTCGCTGTCGGCGCCGTTGCGCCGCGTCGAGGAATAGCCGACCAGCGCGCCGTCGCGACTCCACGCACCGAACCAGTTGCGGCTCTTGCCGTCGGTCAGTAGCTCGAGCCGGCCGTCGGCGAGGCGGTAGAGCTGGTAGAACTCTCCCCCGCCGACGTCCTTCTGCACAACCAGCGCGTCGGCGCGGCCTGGCGCCAGCGTGGCGGCGAGAACCGGCTCATCCTCGAAGCTCAGCTGGTGCCGCGACGCTAGCGGCGCGGCGACGCGGTGCACCTGATCGGTGCTACCAAAGCGGGTGCGGATCAGCATCGAGCGGTCGGCGTCGTTCCAGCCGAGGAACTGCGCGCGGCGCGACTGGAGATAGGGGCGGGTTGCGTCGGCGAGCGCAACCGGGATGGCCGGGACACCGTCCGCGACGATCGCCGCCGGCTTGGCCAGAGTGGCGGCGGGGATCGCGCCGGGATCGCCCGCCTGCGCGGCGGCTGCGAGCGGGAGGAGGAGCGAGGTGGCGAACAGGACTGGGCGCAGCGGCCGCATGGCAGGTCTCCGGGAAGAGGACCGTCGCCGCCGAGGACGGCGACGGTCAGGGGATCAGAAGCGGACGCGAGCGCCGACCGTGACGTAGCGGCCGATCACGTCATAGTAAGGCGAGTAGAGCGAGCCCACCGGCGGTGCCTTGTCGAACAGGTTGCTCGCATTGGCGTAGACCTCGAGCGACGGCCCGCTCGTCACCGGTATGCGCGCGGCGAGCTGCAGGTCGACATAGGTGTAGGCGCCGATATGGCCGTTGGTAATGTCCTGTGTCAGGTTATACTCGCCCGGCGAGATGTAGCGCGCGCGCAGCTCGGCCGAATAGGTTTTGTCGTCATAGCCGATCGCGCCGTTGACCCGCCATTTCGGCACGCCCAGCCCGAACGAATAGCCCTGCGAGCGGACATACTCGATCTGGCTGACACCGTCGTCGGTGCTGAGCCCGTCGACCCAGGTGCCGAGCAGGCGGAAGCGCAGCCGCCCGCCGCTGTCGACCCCTAGCCGGCTGAGCGGCAGCAGGTACGACAGCTCGGCGTCGATCCCGTTGGTCTTGTACTGCGACAGGTTGACGAAGGTGGAGCGAGTGCGGACCAACGTGCCCGCGGCGTCGCGGTCGATCCGCGAGCACAGGTCGAGGTTGCCGGCGAAGCAGCGCGTCACCAAGTCCTGTGGCGCGATCGTGGTGATCACGTCGTCGATGCGAATATCGTAATAGTCGACCGTCAGGTTGAGCCCGGCGACTGACCCGGGCGACCAGGTCACGCCGCCGGTGAAGGTATTTGCCACCTCCGGGCGCAGCGCGACGTTCCCGCCACCGATGTTCTGGACGTAGACGCTCTGCCCGGTCTGCGGGTCGGTCAGGTTGTTGTAGCCGATCGTCGACTGGGTGAAGAGCTCGGACAGGCTGGCCGAGCGGATGTCGCGCGAGTAGGTCGCGCGGCCGCGCAGCCCGGGAAAGAACTCGTTGGTGCCGCCCAGCTTGTACGACCAGATCGAGCCGGTGGTGCTATAGTCGCTGACGCGCACCGCGCCGTTGAGCTCGAGCCGGCGCAGCAGCGGCGTGTCGTGGATCACCGGCACCAGCAACTCGCCGAACGCCTCCTTCACCGTGAAAGCGCCCGCGAGCGGCGAGAAGCTGAACGAGGTGAAGGCGCGCGCCAGGTCGAGCGCGCCGACACGCGTGTCGATCTGCTCCTTGCGCGCCTCGAACCCGGCGGCGAACGAGACGTCGCCCGCGGGCAGCGCGAACGGCTCGCCGCGCAGCGAGAAACCGGTGACGTCGAGCTTGGTGGTCGAGCGAGACATCGGTGTGCCGGTGACATAGGCCGCCGCCGCGGCGGACGGCGCGCCCTCGCCGAACAGGTTGATCGGCACGCAGGCGGTGCCCGGGTCGGTCAGCGCAACGCGGCAGATCGGCTGGCCCGTGGTCGGGCTGACGATCGAGTCGACCGCCTGAGCATAGTTCTGCGTAAGGATGAAGCCCGGCGTGTCGATGTTGTTCTGGAACGCGCCGTGGGTGTAGTAGGCGCTCCAGCGCAGCCGGGTGCCGATTGTGCCGTCCAGCGCCAGCGTCGCCTGCGTGGTCTCGCGTTCGAAGTCGATCGTCGAGTAAGCGAAGTCGTTGTTGAAGCGACCGAGGAAGAAGCTCGTCTGCCCCGCCGCGGCCATCTGCTCGCGCACCGCCGCCGGGAGAAAGGCGTTGTCGCTGCCGATCCGCAGCCCACTGGTGGCACTGCTGCGGTTGTGATCGCCGAACCAGATATAGTCGTTGTACATGCGCGAGTGGCGCACCTCGGCGGTGGCCTTCACCGCGTCCGATAGCTCGTAGCTGACACGCGCCAGGCCATTGTAGCGACGCTGTGGCGTCACCAGCGGGCTGAGGTCGTCGTTGGACGGTCCCTCGCCGCCGATCGAGTTGGTGCCGCGCACGGTGCCGCCGTCGAAGCGGCGCAGCGTGCCGTCGGAGTTGAAGGCGTTGCCAGCGAGCACGCCCGACATGATCAGCCCGCCATAGGCCGCGTTGGAGAAGCCGACGTCGGGCGCGAGCACGAAGCGTCCGGCGCCGTCGGCCACGGTGGCCCAGCGGCCGATCCGCGGCCGGCTGACCTTGGGCACCACGCCGTCATTGTCGAGATACTCTCCGCCGACCAGCACGTGGCCGCGCCCGCCTGCGAATTCGGCGCCGAACGCGCCCTCGAAGCGGCGCTCGGCGGCGTCGCCGAAGGAGGAGATGCCCGCCTGCGCGCCGAGCCGCAGCCCGTTGAACCGGTCGTCGATGCTGACGTTGACCACGCCCGCGACCGCGCCAGAGCCCCAGGCAGCCGAGGCGCCGCCGGTGACCACGTCGACGCTCTTGATCAGCACCGTCGGGATCGTGTTGAGGTCGTTGTCGCTGGCGAAGCGGCGCCCGTCGAGCAGCACCAGGGTGCGGCTGGTGCCGAGGCCGCGCAGGTCGACCGGCGCGGTGCCCGCGCCGGTGTTGGTGCCGGTGGTCTGCGCCGAGGTGGTGGCGCGGAACTGCGGCAGGTCGTTGAGCGCCGCGGCGACGTTGGGCCGGCCGCCGACGCTCAGGTCGGTCGCGGTGACCCTCAGCGTGGGCGTGGGCGCGTCAAAGCCGGCGCGATCGATGCGCGACCCGGTGACGACCACGTCCTGCCCGGCGGCGTCGCGCTGGTCGAGCGCGCTCGCCTGGTCGGGCGTGGCGGTGGCCGAGGTGACGGCCGGATCAATGCCGGCATCGCCGGCGGTCGCCGTCGGAACGGCCGACTGCGCGAGCGCTGGCACGGCGAGCGTGGCGGACAGCGCGAACGCGCTGCCACCCGCCGCGAGCGCGCGGCGGAACAGATTTACGTACAACATCAACAAACCCCTTCGCGTGGCCGCTCGCGCGGCGCGTCGTCGTTCTCCCTGCGGAAAGCCCGGTGGCGGGCGGTGCGGCCGCTTGGCGGCGCGCGGCCGGGCATGGTGACGGCGCGCCCGACCGCATCGCGAGATGCTCGGGCGAGCGTATCTGTCACCGCTCCCGATCTGTGTGACACGTTCTTGCGTCGACCGGGGCGAAAGGGAAAGACTATTGCCCGATGTTTTCCTGATGGCACGCCATAGCCGCGCGCTATAGGCTCAGGTCTGTCGCGAGGCTGGCGACCAGATGGTCAAGGAAGTTGGCCGCCAACGCCCCGGGCGGGCGGTTCTCGGGATAAAGGGCGTAGACATCGAACGCGATCGGTGGATCGAGCGGACGGCTCTCCAGTCCCTGCGCCACCGCGGTGCCCGCCGTGTAGCTATCTACCACGGTTACGCCTACGCCTGCCTCGACCAGCGCGGCGGCGACGAAGAAGGTGCGCGCCGCGGCAACCTCGTCGAGCTGCACGTCATGCTGCTCCAGGGCTGCGAGCAGCAGCTGTCCCTGCGGCCCGCTGTCAACAGTCGAGACGAAGGGCAGGCCGCTGAGCCGGTCGAGCGGCACGCGCGCGGGCGGTTCGCGCAACGCCCCGGCGCGGTAGAGGAGCACCATCTCGCCGCGGCCGACGCGCAGGCTCTGCAACGCCGCACCGCGCGGGCGGTGATAGCTGATCACGATATCGCTCTCCCCCTCGAGCAGGTTGCGCGCGATATCGGCAGTGTGGATGGTGTGGAGCTCGAAGCGCACCTCGCGATGGCGCTCGAGGAAGCGCGCCACCGCTCGCGGGATCGCGCCCAGCCCTAGCGAGGGCAGGGTCGACAATCGCAGCGTAGTTTCGCGGCCGCGTCGCAGGTTGCGCGCGCGTTGCTGCATAAGATGGACGCCGTCCTGAATCGCGGCAGCGTCGTCGAACAGCGCGTGCGCGTCGGCAGTGGGCACCATCTTGCCCTTGATCCGCTCGAACAGCGGGAAGCCGAGTACCTGCTCGGCGTGTTGCAGCACCTTGGTGACGGACGGCTGCGACACGTGCAGCGCGCGCGCCGCCGCGCTGACCGACCCGGCCGAGTAGACCGCGTGGAACACCTCGATATGCCGCAGACGCATCATGCCATCATCACGTTGGCGTGGTGTTGCAGGCCTTGATCGATGTCAACGCCGGCTGCCGTTAGCTCTCTGGACCTGCCGGCCCCGCAACGACACCATAGAAGCTAATGTGCTCGATTGGATTGGTTCGAGCTGAGATCAGGGAGACCCAGAAACGGTCACTCCCGGCGCCCTGCCCGGCTCCGAATATCGGACGCCCATTCATCTCCGCGGCCGAAAAGCGTGAGGGGCCGCAAGGCCGTTGCCGTGGTCGGGTCTGGACCCACAATCGGTCATTCACGGGCCACCTCTCTGCTCCCGAGAACGGACTTTCGTTCATGTCGCGGTTGAGGTCCTTTCGGAGACGAGCCTTGCCAGTTAACGGCAGCCGAATGATTGAAGAGGAGATCCGCCAGGCCATCGTCATCGCGTGAAGACGGTCTTCCCATGAGTCCGGCCTTCAATCATGTCGCGGAACGCCCCGCGAGCCTCGGTCATCGGCACCACCGATCCGACTTCGGGCGTGATGTCGTTGGCGATGATGAAGCGCATCATGTCGTGCATCTCGTCGAGCGTGCCCATGACGGTGCCGCGGACGTCGAGCTGCTCGACGAAGATCGGCACCAGATTGGTCTCGGCCATGTGGCCCGATACGATGCCGTTCACGACGACCACGCCCCCGCGCTTTGCGGATTTCAAGCTGTGCTCCCACGTCGCCGTGCCGACGTTGTCGACCACCGCATCGACGCGGCCCGGCAGAGCCTCGCCATGCCGGAAGATCCGGTTCACGCCGAGTTTCTCAGCGATTTTCGCCCCCTTGTCGTTGCGAGTCGTGACCCACACCTGGATGCCGGCAGCGCGCGCCAGCTGGATCATCGCGGTCGATAGGCCGCCCGAGGCGCCCTGCACCAGCACGGTCTGGCCCGGCATCAGCCGCGCCTTGGTGAAGAGCGAGCGGTAGGCGGTCAGCCAGGCCGTGCCGAGCAGCGAGGCGTGGAGCGTCGAGAGGCCTTCAGGGATCGGCAGCGCGTTGCGCTTCGGGACGGCGACATAATCGGCCATCGTGCCCGGCACGAGCTCGCTGAAGATGTGCCAGTTGGGGGCGATCGTCTCGTCGGCCTTCCAGTCATCCGATCCCATGACCGGATAGATCACCACCGGCGTGCCATCGTCGAGCAGGCCGGCACCGTCATTGCCCAGGATCATGGGATAGGGCACGGGCTTCTCGTCGACGAGTCCGCGCAGGGTGAAGACATCGTGACGGTTGAGGCTGGCGTGGGTGATTTTCACGCGCAGCCAGCCTTCCTCGATGACCGGCTCCGGCATCTCGCCCAGGACGAGCGAGGCCATCGGGTCGGTCGGATTGGGTTCCTTGGCGTAGACGGCGAACATGGTTCCTCCTTTCCGAAGGTTGAGTTCGGATTTGCGTGCGCGGGGCGCGCGCCGTTTTTGCGCGACGTTCAGGAAGCTTCGTGGCGTCGGAAGCAGTCGAGCGCGTGATCGTTGACGATGCCGACGGCCTGCATCCATGCGTAGGCTATGGTCGGCCCGACGAACTTGAAGCCGCGTCGCTTCAGTTCTTTGGAGATGGTCTCCGACAAGGCCGTGCTCGCGAGCCAGCTCTTGCCGTCACCGAGGATCGGCTGGCCCTCGGTGAACGACCAGCAGAAGGCCGCGAAGTCCTTTCCGCGCGCTTGCATGTCGCAGTAGATTTGCGCGCCCTTGATGGTCGCCTCGATCTTGGCCCGCGCGCGAACGATGCCGGGATCGGCCATCAGCCGCGCGACATCGTGCGCACCAAATGCCGCGACCTGCGCCGGATCGAACCCCGCAAAGGCGGCGCGGAACGCGTCGCGCTTGCGCAGGATCGTGATCCAGGAGAGCCCCGCCTGGAAGCCCTCCAACATCAGCATTTCCCATAACATCCTGTTGTCACGCTGCGGCACGCCCCATTCGGTATCGTGATAGGCGCGTATCAGTGGGTCGCCCTCGGCCCAGCTGCAGCGGGCGACGGATGAGCTGTCTACCGTCGTCATCGTTCCATCTCCCATCACGTCACACGGTACGCACGGTTCCACCGTCGATCACGAATTCGGCGCCGTGGATCGCTGCGGCGCGATCAGACGCGAGATAGGCGATGAGGTCGGCGACCTCGTGGGGCTCGGCGCCGCGACCGATCGGGATGCCACCCAGCGCATCGAGCACCGACTGGCGTGCGTCCTCGATCGTGCCGCCGTTGGCTTTTCGAAGGATCTCGAGAAAATCGCTGGTAGCCTCGGTCATAATCCAGCCTGGCGAAACCGAATTGACCCGCACGCCCTTGGGCCCGATCTCCTTCGAGATCGACTTGCTGTACGTCCGGAGCGCCGCCTTGGCAGCGGCATAACCGGTGGTTGAGTCGGGCAGCGGCAGGATCGACTGGATCGAGGTCACGTGGACGACGGTGCCCGTGCCCCGTTCGATCATCTGCGGGATCAGCAGCCGGTCAAGCCGGACGGTCGCCAGCAGGTTGAGGTTGAGCTCGGCCAGCCAGTGCTCGTCGGTCAGCGCGGCGAACCCGCCGCCGGGCGAGGACGAGCCGCCGACGACATGGGCGAGGATGTCGATGGCGCCCAGCCGCTCGATCGCCGCCTCGGCCAGCGCCTCGCCGCCCGCCGCGCTCGTCAGGTCCGCCTCGACATAGTCAACGCCCTCGATCCTGTCCTTGATCCTGCGGGCGGCGGTTATGACGCGCGCGCCGCCGGCCAGGAATCGTTGGACGGTGGCGCGGCCGAGCCCCTTGGTGCCGCCGCTGACGAGAACGCGCTTGCCGGCGAACTCGCGCGGGTTCGCGGTCATGCGCATACCGTCGTCTCCAGCGTCTTGATGGCCTCGCCGGTCATTGTGAAGCGATAGGTGAAGCGGAGCGGGCTGCCCGGGAATTCGCCGTGCGCCGGCCCTTCGAGCACGATAACGCCGTCCTCCTCGCGCGCCGCATCGGGCTCGAAGATCGCCTTCACCGCGATCGCCTCGTCCTTCAGCATCCTGGCGATCGCGGCCTTGCCGACGAAGTCCTTGCCGTTGTCGGTGAAGACCGCATCCGGCGAGAAATGCTTCATCATGCCGTCCAGATCGAGGTGCCGGTTGGCCTCGATATAAGCCGCGACCGGTGCTGGCAGGTTCAGTGACATGGTCGTCTCCTCGGTTGTGACGAGGACGATTTTAGCGATTGCGTGCGCACCCGATAATCGAGACAAAACGGAATGGCATGTTACGGAAGGCGGGATAATGGCGCGGCATTCCCTGGTGGAATTGGAGGCTGTGCTGGCGATCGTTCGCTGCGGCTCGTTTCGCGCAGCGGCGCTCGATCTCGGCATGTCGACGACGGCGATCAGCAACGCCGTTCAGAAGCTCGAGCGGGAGCTTGCCGTACGCCTTTTCAACCGCACGACGCGTAGCGTCTCGCTCACCTATGCCGGGCGCATCTTCGTCGCGCAGATCAAGCCAGCGTTCGAGGGCATTCAGAAGGCGATGGACACGGCGCGGTCGCAGCAGGAGGCGCCGTCAGGAACCCTGCGGATCAACGCCTTCGCGACGGCAGCGCGCGAGATCATGGCGCCGCTCATCCTGACCTACCTCGAATACTATCCGCAGGTGCATATCGACATCGTCACCGAGGGGCGGCTGGTCGATGTCGTCGCGGCGGGCTTCGATCTGGGCGTGCGCGCCAAGGATTTGGTGCCGAGTGATGCAATCGCGATCCCGCTGGGTCGCGAGCGACGCATCGCAGTCGTGGCGTCGCCGAATTTTCTCCAGGGCAGAGCCGTTCCCAGCGTGCCGCAGGAGCTGCTTTCCCACCCATGTATCCGCGGGCGGCTTCCCAATGGTGCCCCGCTGCGATGGCGCTTCGCCAAAGACGGCGAGGAACTGCTGCTCGACGTCGACGGCCCGATCACGCTCGACGAGGCATCCCTCGCCCGGATCGCGGTGCTGAACGGCGTGGGGATCGGCTACTTCATGGAGCCCGACGTCCGCGATGATGTCGCAGCGGGCCGGCTCGTGCGTATTCTGGAGGATTGGACGCCACCGCTCCCCCCTTTGTGCCTCTACTATTCCAACAGACGCAATTCGGCGGCCGCCTTTACAGCTTTCATTGCGCTTGCGCGCGACTTTTCCGCCGGACGCCTCTGACCCATCAGCAGCCACTCAGGGGCTTCCGCCCATCCCCCAACTCCGGCCGCTCGTTCATATCAGTGCCCGCGCTGCCTAAGTGTGCCGCAGAACGGTCAGAATGTCCTCCGCAAGATAAAATAAAGCTTCGCCGCTTCGGCTCTCACCATTTGATTGCTAAGATCCATCCAGAAAATGGGCATATCAAGTAAGCACTTTCTACACGTAATGGAAGGGGCCTGCACTATCCTTGGCGAATCGGCGTAATCAGATCTAGAGGATCCGTTCATGTCCAAGTAGGCGATGCTCTTCGCCAGATCGCCTGTGCAGGCGCGGAGGGATCAATGTGCTTCGGCATGCGACGTTGTCACATCCGTCGAACAGGTGAACTGCTTGGGCAAATCCGTGATCTTCATCACGCGCGTGTTGAAGGTCGCACTCGCATCGACGTTTTCCGCGTTCAGTGCAGCATAATCGGCAATCGCTGCGGCGCCCCGTTTGTATGCGCGGTCGTCCCACAGCAACTGCAAGCCAAAAAGGTTTCTTCCTTTGGTTTTACTCACGAGCAGGCAGCAAGTTTGACCCGCGTCGCTCGAGTTCCCGCTCGAAGGCCAGCGCGGCACAATCGCGCCCGCAGGTGAGCAGCGCCTGCCGCTCCCCCTCTTCGGCATAGGTCACTGCGACGTCCTGCGCTGCCGCGTCGCCATCCAGCGATCGGTCATCCGGCGCCTCAACGTGGCCGACGTAGCGCAGGCTGACGTCGTAATGGCCCGACCAGAAGAACGGCACATCGTCGTAGCCGCCGTCGACAAGCCCGAGCAGGTGGCGCGCCAGCCACTGACCCATATGCTGCGCCACCAGCCAATGTTCGACCCGGATCGGATGACCCAGCCGCGGGTCAGGCGCGCTCGCGATGTCGCCGATTGCGTAGATCACCTCGTCCGAGGTGCGCAGGTCAGTGTCGACGGCGATGCCGCCACCAGCCATCTCGTTCACCAGTTTCAATCCCGCCGCCCCGGCCAATTCGGTGCGCGGCCGGACTCCGGTGCCGGCCACGAGCAGATCGCTTTCGATGCGACTGCCGTCGTCCAGCGTCGCCTCCTGCCCGTCCCAGCGCGCGACCGCGCGACCGGCGCGGAAGGTGACCCCCTTGCTCTCGTGTAATCGGCGGATCATCGCACCGACTTCCGCGCCGGCGGTCTTCTCGAGCGGCACGTCGGCGTCGGACACGACCGTCACTGCCAGTCCGCGCGAGATGAGCGACGCGGCCACCTCCATCCCGATGTAGCTCGATCCGATGACGATCGCCCGGTCGGCCCCTCCCGCTGCCGCTATCAGCGCGTCGGCGTTGGCAAGCGTGCGGACGACATGCACGTCGGCACGGTCGTTCCCCGCGAAGGAAGGAATCTGTGGCGCAGCCCCGGTCGCGAGAACGAGTCGATCGTAGGCGACGACCTCACCGCCCTCGAGCTCGACATGCCGCGCTTCCCGATCGATCCGTATGACGCGTGCGCCGAGCTGGACGGTTGCTCCCGCCGGCGCCGGCAGAGGCAATGCGTCGCGCTCGACCTCGCCCGCCAGATATTGTTTGGAGCAGGCAGTGCGGTCGTAGGGTGCGTCCCGCTCGTCACTGAGCAGCGTGACCGCGCCGCCTGCGCCATGTCGCGCCAGCATCTCGGCGCAGGCATGTCCGGCGGCACCGCCGCCGACGATCACCACACGGCCGAGCCGCTCGGCCGCTCCCGGTCGCGCGATCTCTGTTGCAGGCAGCTTCGCGCCGACCCGAACGATCCCGGCCTCTTCGATCACCTCATAGCGATCGAGCCGACCGAAGGCGGGCGCGCTCACCGCCTCGCCAGTAGCAGCATCGAAGCGTGCATGATGCCATGGGCAGCGTAGCGTGCCGTCGGCGACGATGCCCTCCTCGAGCGGTGCGCCGGCGTGCGGACAGGTGCCGGCCAGGGCGCAGAGCCGACCCCGGCTACGCACGAGGAGGACGTCCTCGCCTTCGACCTTGCCCGCGACGATCGAATCGTCACCGATGTCGGACGCGGGCACGCCCTCCGCAAGATCGCGCTGTGCCATGGCCGCGTCGCTCCGCTGAGGTCAGTCGGCGCGCTGCAGAGCGGTCGCGGCGAGATGCTCGCCGATGAACCACACCTGCGGCTCGTTCGAGCGGATGATGTCGCTCACCAGCAGGTCGTTGGTGCCGTCATCACCCGACTCATCAGCCGCCTTCGCGCCCTCGTGCGCCTGCTCCAGCACGACGCGATGCGCCTCGAGCAGCCGCGCGAGCATCGTCGGCACGTCTTCGCGACCTTTGGGAGGGCGCTGGATCCGCGTCATCTCGGCGACGTCGTGCGGCGTGGCGATGCTGATCCCCCCGAGCGCCTGGATCCGCTCCGCCACCATGTCGACCAGCTCGGCCTGCTTGTCATAATGCGTGTCGAGCAGCAGGTGCAGCTGGTAGAAGGTCGCGCCGGACATCTGCCAGTGATGCTTCTTGTAGAGGTCGCGCAGCATCATCGTGTCGGCGAGCACCTGGTTGAGGATCGACACGCTCTGCTTGCGCGCGTTGTCCGACAGGCCGAGCGGGAGCTCTTTGAGCGTGCCGAACGGCTGGATCTCGCGATAATCGATTTTGTACTGGGGCTGAGCTTCGTCCGTGGCGGCCACCGGGTGACTCCGATCATTGATCTAAGTGAGAGAGCGTAGCGATCCTGAGGGGTTAACGGTTCCGCCCCGTCAGCCGGCGATCGTGGAGACCGAGCCGGAATCGACGCGGATGCCGGCGCCGTTGATGAAGCTCGCGTGCTCGGAGACGAGGAAGACGACGGCCGCAGCCACCTCTTCCGGCTTGCCGCGCCGCTTCAGCACCATGCCGGGCCGTTCTTCTTCAAGGAAGTTGGCGATCGCCTCGTCGAACGAGGTTCCCTTCTCCTCGGCGCGCTTGCGCATCATCGCGTCCGTCATGGGCGTCGCGATGAACGCCGGCGAGACGGTGTTGACCAGCACGTTGTCGCAGCCATAGGCCTTGGACAGGCCCTTCGCGAGGCTGAGGATGCCGGCCTTCGACGCGCAATAGGCGAGTTCGTCGACATAGGGCTGCACCGCATCCTCGGACGCGAACAGCACGATCCGGCCCCAGCCCTTCTCGCGCATCGCCGGGATCGCCTCGCGGCACATGCGCACCGCCCCCATCAGGTTGATGTCGAGCGTCTCGAGCCAGCCAGCATCGTCGACGTCGAGGAAGTCACCGGTCGCGCCCGTGACGCCGGCGGCGTTCACGTAGATGTCGGGTGCGCCCAGCTTCTCGCGGATCTGCCGCCAGATCGCTTCGACCTCGTCGCGCTTGGTGACGTCGCCGGTCACCGCGACGATCTCCCCGAGCGGCGAGAGCTCGCTGACTGCCTGGTCCAGCGTGCCGTCCGGCTTGTCGGTGATCGCGACGCGCACGCCCGCCTCGAGCAGCAGCCGCGCGGTCTCCTTGCCCATGCCCGAGTCCGCCCCGCTGATCAGCGCGACGCGTCCCTTGATTCCCAGATCCATGTCTCTCTCCTTCAGCCTCGCGTCGCGAGGAGTCGGTCGGCGGTGCGCAGCGACAGCGCCATGATCGTCAGCGCCGGATTGGCGGCGAGCGCGCTCGGGAACACCGAATTGTCGCAGATGAACAAATTATCGATATCGAAGCTGCGCCCATCAGCGTCGACCACGGCGCGGTCGCCGTCGCTCCCCATGCGGCACGTACCGATTGTATGGGCGGAGCGATCGACCGCGAAGATGTCGCGTGCGCCCGCCGCCTCCCAGATCGCGGTCATCGTCTTTCGCGCATGGGCATCGATCGCGCGCTCGTTCGGCCCGTAGCTGAAGTCGATCCGCGCCTTGCGCAATCCATAGGCGTCGGTCTCGTCCGCCAAAGTCAGCCGGTTGTCGTCGGACGGCAGGCAGTCGCCGTTAATGCCGATCCCACCCAACCGGTTGTAATCGTCGAGGAGGTCGACCAGCGCCTGCCCCCACAGCCCGGTCCCGCGCGCCAGATTGGTGGCGAGCGTCACCGGCATCACGCCCAGGCTCTGGATCAGGTAGCCGCCGGCATGGTCGGCGTCGGCGGCCCGCATCATGTCCTCGGTGATCAGCGACGAGGGATAGCCGCGGTTCATCCGCATGTCGGCGTCGAACCGGCCCCACACCTGCGTCGCGACATGCGCCATGAAGTTCCGACCCACCTGACCGCTCGAATTGGCGAGATCGAGGTTCAGCAGCAGCCGCGGCGTCTCGACCCCGCCGGCGCACAGGAACAGCGCGCGGCAGGCCAGGCGTCGACGCTCGCCGCGGCGGACATAGACGACGCCGCTCACCCGGCCGCTGCCGCCGCGTTCGATGTCGACGACGCGGCACTCCGCGCGCACCTCGGCGCCATGTGCGACCGCCAGCGGCAGCCAGCTCGTGTCGGTCGTTGCCTTGGCGGCGGTGCGGCAGCCCTGGTGGCAGGTCCCGCAGTTGATGCACGCTTGGCGCTCGCCCCAGTGCGGCTGCGCCCGGTCGCGGGAGACCAAAGCGGCGGGGGCGTCGGTGGCCGCGATGCCCAGCGCCGCGCAGCCGCGGGCCATCGCGTCGGCGGGCGCATTGCGCGCGACCGGCGGCAATTCGTAGCGCCGCCCCGCGTCCCACGGGTAACGCGCCGGGCCGGACACGCCGATGAAGCGCTCGACCGCGTCGACATAGCCGATCAGTTCGTCATGCGCGATCGGCCAGTCCTCGCCCTGCCCGCTCTCGCTGCGCAGCCGCAGGTCGCGCGCGTCGGGCCGCGGGCAGAACGCGCCCCAGTGCAAGGTCGAACCGCCGACGCCCATGCCCGAATTGTTGGCGCCGAAGGCGGTGGGGTCGGCGCCGCCGCTCAGCCGCTCCTCCATCCAGTAGATATCGGCGGCGAGCTCGTCCGCGACATGGTCGTCGGGCCGGAAGGCGCGGCCCGCCTCCAGCACGACCACCGAGACGCCCGCCTCCGCCAGCCGCGCAGCGAGCGGCGCGCCGCCCGCCCCGCTCCCGACGATGACGACGTCGGCTGTGTCCGCCGCGGCGCTCATGCGCGCGCCTCCAGCCGCTGCCAGTCCTCGATCGTGTCGGCCGCGGTGAGCCGATACCCTTGCTTGTGCGGTCCATCACCGCCGACGGCGAAACCGTCATAGCCGATCCGTGCCATGGTCGCCGGTAGCGCCATCCACTGCCGCGCGATCTCCGCGCGCGCCTCGGCGAACCACAGTCGCATCTGGCCAGTGTCGGATGCCGCGCCATCGGGGCGACACGAGCCGTCATCGATCACGCGCAGGAACTGGTCACGATCCGCGGGCGTACGCTCGGCGAAGCCGTCGGCGAGACGATCGAGGGTGTCGAGCCCCGACGCCCAGGCCTCGGCGTCGGCCGGCAGATCGGCGGAGCGCCAGCCATCGCCGACGCCGCTGGACAGCATCGCGTCGATCCGGGCGGCGAGGTCGACCGGATCGGCGGCGCCCGGCAACACCGTCTCGACCAGGGCGGCGAGCACCGCGCGCTGCTGCGACGACAGCATCTTGCCCGCCGGCGGTGCGGCGTGCCGCTCAGTCATCACCGCGCGTGTCCGGCGGCTGACGCGATCGGACGCGAGCAGCGCCAAGAACGGGGCGGGCAAGGCTCGGGCGAAGGCCGGCGTGACATGGTCCCGGATCAGGGCCGCGACCGCAGCGGGCTGTTCATAGGGCAAGAGATGCGCGGCACCGGCCACCACCTCAACGCGCGCGTCTCGATAGTGCGGCAGGTTGAGCCGCCGCTGCGCGTCCTCGCCCAGATCGCCGTCCTCGCCGCCGACGACGATCAGCGCCGGTACCGAAAGCGTCCCCGCCGCCGCCTGCCAATCCTCGCGGCTGTCGCGCTCCAGCCAGCCGGTCCAGGCGCGGCGACCGGAACGCTCCACGTCGGCAATCGCCTGCGCGCGCAGCGGCTCAGGCAGGCGGTGGGCGGTGTTGGCATCGACGAACGACGCCGCCTCGTCCGCACCGATCCGGCCATCGGCGAACCAGCCGATCATGTCGGCGCGACGCTCCTCCGCCATCGGCTCGGGCGCGGGCGGCGAGGCGGCGAGCAGCACCACCGCGGCGAGACCTGCGAAATCCGGGTCGCCGTCGCGCGCGCGGGCGGCGGCGAGCGTCGCGATCTTGCCGCCCATGCTGTGGCCGATCACCGCCCAGCTCTGCCGTTCCCGAGCCGATACCTGTGCCGCGAACCAGTCGACCAGTCCCACGACGTCGAGATCGGCATCCGCGCTGTCGCCGAAGCCGGGAAGGTCGAGCGCGACGCAGTCCCCGAGATCGCCCAGTCCGGTAATTACCTCATCCCACTCGCGCGCACTCGCGCCAAGCGCGTGTAAGAAATAGAGCTGTGCCACGCGCTTACCTATTGATGTTGATCAGTGATCCCCATCAAGTGTCGGCATGCGGATCCGTTCCGGCATACCGAGCTCGTCGTCGCGATTTCGCTGATATCGTGAACCCGTATACTGACGACACGCGGCGTGCACCGCGGATCTCTCAGCGTTGTGACGGCAGCACCAGCGGTGCTGCCGCAGAGGTTTTAGGCTACACCGGCGCCGCCCGTGACGCCGTAGACCTCGCCGTTGATGAAGCTGGCCTCCTGACTGGCGAGCAGCACGTATACCGCCGACAGCTCGACCGGTTGGCCGGGACGACCGTACTGGCTCTCCGAACCGAACTTCTCCACCGCCTCGGGAGGCTGGCCGCCCGACGCCTGCAGCGCCGTCCAGAACGGACCCGGGGCCACCACGTTGGCGCGAATGCCCTTGTCTAGCAGCTGCTTGGCCAGCGCCTTCGTGTAAGCGACGATTCCGGCCTTGGTCGTGGCATAGTCGAGCAGGATCGCCGACGGCTCGTACGCCTGGATCGAGGCGGTGGTGATGACGCTCGCGCCCGCTGGCAGGTGCGGCACCGCCGCCTGCGTGATCCAGTGCATGGCGTAAAGGTTGGTCTTCATCGTCTTGTCGAAGTCGTCCGACGTTACCTTCGAGATGTCCTCGCGGTTCTGCTGTCGACCGGCGTTGATGACGAGGATGTCGAGCCCGCCCAGCGCCGCTCTGGCCTGGCTGACCAGTTCGCGGCACCATGACTCGTCGGTGATGTCGCCGGGCAGCGCGACTGCCGTTCGCCCCTCAGCCTCGATGAGTTTGACGACCTCGTCGGCATCGGACTGTTCGGTGGCGAGATAGGAGATCGCAACGTCTGCACCCTCGCGCGCGTAGGCGATCGCGGCGGCGCGACCGACGCCGCTGTCACCGCCGGTGATCAGCGCCTTGCGCCCTTTGAGCTTGCCCGCGCCGACATAGCTTGTCTCGCCGTGATCGGGCTTGGGATCCATCTCGGCGGCGAGACCGGGGACGGGCTGTGGCTGGCGGGGGAATGGCGGCTGCGGATATTGCGTGCGCGGATCCTGCATGGTCAGGCGATCGGTCATGAAGATGCTCCAGCTTGTGTGGGGGACCAAGGAAAATGAAGCGGATGGGCGTCAGCAGTCGTCCTCGGCGGCGAGCACATCGAGCGCCATGACGTGCGCGAGGTGCGACAGGCCTTGTGGCAGGTTGCCGAGGAACGCGCCGGAGCGCGGATCGGCCATCTCGCTCATGACGCCGACGCCGCGGTCGATTGCCCGCGTGATCGCCACCAAGGACTGTTCGGCGCGGTCGCGCTGTCCGAGCAAGGCGCGCGCCTCCACCATCCAGAAGGTGCAGGCGAGGAAGCAGCCTTCCTCGGCGGCGACGTCGCTGTAGCGGTAGTGATAGGGGCCGGCACCGAGCTCGGCGTCGATCGCGTCGAGGGTCTTCTCGAGCCGTTCACGACCGTCGAAGCCGAAGCGCACCATGAGCGCGAGCGAGGCGTCGAGCCTGTCGCTTCCGGGATAGAAGACGAAGGCCTGCTTCGGCTCAGACCAGCAATGCTCATCGATCCAGCCCGCGATCCGGTCCCGTTCGCGTGACCAGCGCTCGCGGCAGGTGGTGGGTAACTGTCCCTCGTCCGCCAGCTCGACCGCGCGCGCGAGCGCCTGCCAGCAGCTGACCTTCGACATGGTGTAATGCTGCGGCTCCTCCAGCTCCCAGATGCCGGCGTCCTTCTTGCGCCACGCGTCGGCGCACTGGTCGGCGAGGTGCGAGAGCAGCTCGGCGCTGGACGCGTCGAGAATGTTGCCGCAGGCGACGAAGCGCGCCGCGGTTTCGAAGATGTCGCCATAGATGCCGTGCTGGTGCTGATCGGTCGCGGCGTTGCCGACCTGCACGGGCGTCGAGCGGCGGTAGCCCGGCACCTCGATCTCGCGCAGCCCGGGCACGACGGCGCCGTCGAGCGTGTAGCAGACACGCGCGCCATGCTCGGCCAGTCGCTTGAGCAGCCAGCTGAACGCCGCCTTGGCCTCGGCCTGCGCACCTGCCGCGAGGAAGGCTTTGATGGTATAGCCCGCGTCGCGGATCCAGGCGTAGCGATAGTCGTAGTTCTTGTGACCGCCGACACCCTCCGGCAGAGACGTCGTGGCGGCCGCGGCGATCGCGCCCGAGGGCGAGAACAGCAGGAGCTTGAGCGCGAGGACGCTGCGAATGAACGCGGCGCGATGCGGGCCGTTATGTTCGACCCGATCGGACCAGGCCCGCCACTCGGCGTCGGACGTGTCGATGCGCTCGTCGATCCGGTCAATCGTCGGGACCACCAGCGGTTCGTCCTCGCCGGCGACGATCGCGACGACCTCGCGCTGGCCGTTCGCCACGGTGAACTCGGCCGTGACCGCCTCGTCGGTGCGCGCGACCGCTATCCCGTCGCTGTGGAGCAACAGCCCGAGCACGCTCCCGACGTGGAAGACGGCGTGCTTGCCGATGGTCGAATGGTAGGGACTGGCGCCGTCGGCGCGCCGGCCGGGGCGCATCTCCATCCGGAAGCACATCGACCCGCTCAGCCCCTCGATCCGCCGCCCCAGCTCGGCCCAGGGAAGACGGCCGGCGGTACCGCTGTTCATCGACTCGGTCAGCTTGGCGCTTCCCGTTGCCGTGGTGAAGACGGTCTCGAGCACGTTGCTGTCGGGACGGTAGCGCCGCTCGACCGTGAAGCTGTCGGTCGGCGTGACGACGAAGCGGCCGCCCTCCTCGGGATCGAGCAGGCGATCGAACAGCGGCGGCGAGTCGAGATTGGGCACGCACCACCAGTCGATCGAGCCGTCCGCGCCCGACAACGCGACCGAACGAC
Source organism: Sphingomonas citri (assembly GCF_019429485.1). Taxonomy (GTDB): domain Bacteria; phylum Pseudomonadota; class Alphaproteobacteria; order Sphingomonadales; family Sphingomonadaceae; genus Sphingomonas; species Sphingomonas citri. The sequence continues at coordinate 1,477,168 of NZ_JAHXZN010000001.1, forward strand.
CATCGCCGAGGGCGCCATAGTCTTCGAGCGCCAGATAGCCGTCTAGCCGAACGCCGCCAGGTGCCGGTGCGGTGAGCGTGCCGCGAAGCGCGTCGAGCAGCCCGCTCATGAACGCTGGCGCGGCGGAATACGTGCCAGACCAAAGGCGGCTGCGGCGCCAACGCCGAGCAAACCACCCGCCGCGCCGAGCTTGAGCAGGTCGCGCTGCCGGCTCGAGAAGATCTGAAACTGGCCGGCTTGCACCCGATCAGTCGACGGCCCGTCGATGGCGGCAGGACCCTCGTATGGCCTGTCGAGATTGCCCTGCCGATCCGGCGCGGGTGCGCCGCTCATCGCCTCGATCTGCTTGGCGGCCTGGCGGTCCGCGAACGCCGGCGCGAGTGACTGCGCGATCGCCATCATCGCGGTCGACCGCCCGACCCAGAACTCGCGCTGCGGCCGCTCCACGGCTTCGCGGACGGCCTCTGCGCAGAGCCGCGGGTCGAACAACGGATTGGGGAGGATCTGCTCGCGCCCGCTACGATTGCGCGCCCAGGTCGGCTGCGGTGTGTTCACCGCCGGCAGGTAGATGACCGACAGCGAGACCGCGCTCTCGTCGGCGATCAACTCGGCACGCAGCGAATCGGTGAAGCCCGTCACCGCCGCCTTGGCGGCGCAATATGCCGCTTGGAGCGGTGCCGGTCGCTCCGCCAGGCCCGACGAGATCTGGACGATCGCGCCCTTGCCCCTCGGCTTCATGTAGCGGAGCGCCGCCAGCGTGCCGTAGACCTGGCTCAGATAGGTCGTGGCGGTGACACGCTCATATTCCGCGGCGGTGATCCGGTCCGCTGGGGCGACGACGGTCGACATCGCGTTGTTGACCCAGGCGGCTACCGGGCCGAGTTCGACCTCAACGCGCGCCACTGCAGCATCGATCGCGGTCACGTCCGCGACGTCGGCACTGATCGCCAGCACCTTGAGTGCGCCAGCGGCCGTCAGCAATCCGCTGGCCTGCTGCAGCCGTGCCTCCTGCCGTGCTACGATGGCGACCTGCCAGCCATCGCGCGCGAACCGCTCGGCGATCGCGAGGCCTATGCCTGCGCTGCCGCCTGTCACCACTATGGTCTCCGCCATGCCGCCTCTCGCTTCTTCGTGGGAAGCCCCGTGGTCGGATGACCGGCACGATCCGCACCTGGGGTTCGGAGCCGACAACGCCCTTGCTCTAAATCATATCCGCAGGTTAGCGCCGCACTTGAGCTGGCAGCCGTTCGCCGTCACTGTCGCCCACACCTTTAAAGGCGATCCAGGACTCAGCGAGAGGTGTAGCGGCCGGAATATCACTTAGTACTGACCCAATACCAGTCACTCAGGGCGACCTGGCGCCGCCCCAGCTCCGGACGTTTGTTAATCTCGGCGCTTGCGCCCTCCGAGCGTTGTGGCAGCTGTCCGGCTGGCCTGCTTAGGACATTTCGGCTAGTGGCTTCCGCTTTTCTTTCCGAGCCCGAACTCGACCCGCACGGCCACTCCTCCGCCCTCAACAGCACCCAAGGTGACTCCTAGCGCGAGGTGTAGGCGAAGCGGCGTGCTCAGGATGCTCTCGGTCTCGGGTGGTCCGCCAGGGGACGCAGGCGAAACTGCTCCTGATCGGCTCGGCCGCAGACGACTACCTCGCTGCTCGCGGTCAGCGGGCATCGTGTCGACGCCCCCTCAAGGCTGTCGAGAACCTGAAGAGGGCCGGCAAGCGTCGCCGCAGTATAAAGCGCCGTATGGCGGGTACGGCGAGTACAGCGGGTACAACGAGTACAGCGGGTACAGCGGTTCCCAATGGAGGCCAGACTCTAACGGGTAGCGGCCTGTCCGGATTGCGGGAACAAGGTTCGCCAGGGTCAGAGGCGAACCCGTGCGGAACGGATTAGGCAGGGAAATGAATTCCGCATAATTTGTTGCCGTCGGGGTCACGAAAATAGGCCAATTCGATGGTGCCCATGGAGGCAGTTTCACGCGGTCCGGGCGGAGCTTCGATCGACGTTCCGCCAGCGGCTACGGCGGTATCGTGAAGCAGCTTCACCTGCCCGGGCGAGTCGCAGGAAAAGGCGACGGTGCTGCCGTTGGCGACGCTTGCCGGCTCATCGTTGATCGGCTCGCTGACGATGAAGTTGGTCCCGGCGCCATCATTATAGATCAGACGTGTATGGCCGCTGTCGGCGATGTTCCGCGTCCCTTCCCCTGCACCCAAGGTGCCGAGCACCGTGTCGTAGAAGCGCTTGGACCGTTCAATGTCGTTCGATCCGATCATGGTGTGGAAAAGCACGCATACTCTCCTGAAGGCTGATCGAAATCCGATCGCCCTTAGCGATCTCCCCTACCCGGGACGTGACCCGCAGTCACGCCTTCCCTGAAATTGTCCGCTACTGGGCGTTTAAAGCGGACGTCGATACCTGGTATCGTGCGGGTACAGCTGGATCAAACAGCAGCTCTAAGCCAGCCGCAGAATACCTTCGAGCGGAGGCCTCCTCCGCGATGGCTCACGCGCGAGGACCTCTTATTGATCATTGTGCCTGTAAATGTTGAACGCTAGCAAGTTTACATGGTTCGTGATCCAGCCGCCCTTAGAGCTGAAGCTGCGGCATACCGCTCCCTTGCTTCAGAGCTGGGAGGCGACACAATGGGGCAAGCGCTTGAGCAAGCTGCACAAGCGCTCGAGGCATTGGCTATCGAGCTTGAGGCGTCGCTTTACTCGCCTTTTCCTGATCAGGGCTAACAGTAGCCAATGGCAGCGAGCGGGTACTGTACGGCTACCAATCGGTTGTTCGCATGAACCCGCTGTGCCCTTGCGTCAGCGAAGCGTGGGCCTCTTCCCCCGCGACGTCGGCTCTTTGGCAGGTTAGCTGCCGGTCCGCCTTCCGGCACGCAATTGTACATCGCCGTCGTGCCGAATTTATGACTAGCAGCCGTCCTAGTATCCGCTAATCTCGATACATGGATAGCGAATCAGCCATCGCGGCGTTGGCGGCTCTCGCTCAAGGCACCCGCCTTGACGTGTTCCGCCTCCTGATCCGGAACGAGCCGACCGGCGTGGCGGCTGGCGAGATCGCTCGCCAGCTCGACGTGCCGCAGAACACCATGTCGGCGCACCTCGGGATCCTCGCGCGGGCCGGCATCGTCCGATCCGAGCGGCACAGCCGCTCCATTATCTACCACGCCGACCTGGACGGCCTGCGGGCGCTGACGCTGTTCCTGGTCAAGGACTGCTGCGCCGGCTCGCCCGAGCTGTACGCGCCGCTCCTCGCCGAACTCACCCCCTGCTGCTGAAAGGACGCGCCATGGCCGTCGACGTCGTGATCTACCACAATCCCGCCTGCGGCACGTCGCGCAACACGCTGGCGATGATCCGCAACGCCGGCATCGAGCCGCATGTCGTGGAGTATTTGAAGACACCGCCGGCCCGCGCGCTGCTCGTCGAGCTGATTGACCGCGCCGACATCAAGCCCCGTGATCTGCTGCGCGAGAAGGACACGCCCTATGCCGAGCTCGGTCTCGGCGACACCTCGCTGACCGACGACGCCCTGGTCGACGCCATGATCGCGCACCCGATCCTCATCAACCGGCCGCTGGTCGTCTCGCCGCTCGGCGTGAAGCTCTGCCGCCCGTCGGAGGCCGTCCTCGACCTGCTGCCCGAGCCGCAGCGGGGCGCGTTCGCGAAGGAGGATGGCGATCAGGTCGTGGACGCTTCCGGGCACCGCGTCGCCTGATGCTCGTCGCGCTCGCCATCTTCGTCGTCACGATCGTGCTGGTCATATGGCAGCCCCGAGACCTAGGCATCGGATGGAGCGCGATGGGCGGCGCGGCCGTGGCGCTGCTCGCCGGAGTGGTCTCGCTCTCCGACGTGCCGGTGGTGTGGGGCATCGTCTGGAATGCGACCGCGACGTTCGTCGCGATCATCATCGTTAGCCTGCTGCTGGACGAGGCCGGCTTCTTCGAATGGGCGGCGCTGCACGTCGCCCGATGGGGCGGCGGGCACGGTCGACGACTGTTCGTCCTGATCGTCCTCCTCGGCGCAGCCGTGTCGGCGCTGTTCGCCAATGACGGCGCGGCGCTGATCCTGACCCCGATCGTCATCGCGATGCTGCGGGCGCTGGGCTACCGCGACAAGGCGACGCTGGCGTTCGTGATGGCGGCGGGCTTCGTGGCCGACACGGCCAGCCTGCCGCTGATCGTGTCCAACCTGGTCAACATCGTGTCGGCCGACTTCTTCCGCATCGGCTTCGCCGACTACGCCTCGGTGATGGTGCAGGTGAATCTCGCGTCGATCGCCGCGACGCTGGTCGCACTGCTGCTGTTCTTCCGCCGCGACGTGCCAACCGGCTACGACGTCGCGCAGCTCCGCACCCCGGCCGACGCGATCCGGGATCCCGGCACGTTCAAGGCGGGCTGGGCGGTCCTCGCCGCCCTCCTGGCCGGCTTCTTCCTGCTCGAACCCATCGGCGTTCCGGTCAGCGCCGTCGCCGCTGCCGGCGCGGTCCTGCTGCTCGCCATCGCCGGGCGCGGTCACGTCATCGAGACCCGCAGGGTCCTGCGCGGCGCACCGTGGCAGGTCGTGATCTTCTCGCTCGGCATGTACCTGGTCGTCTACGGCCTGCGGAACGCCGGTCTAACCAACCATCTCGCCGGTCTCCTCGACCGCTCCGCCCAAGGCGGCGTCTGGGGTGCGGCGTTCGGCACCGGCATCATCGCCGCGCTGCTGTCGTCGGTCATGAACAACATGCCGACGGTCCTGGTCGGCGCCCTGTCGATCGACGCGACCCATGCCACGGGCGCCGTCCGCGAGGCGATGGTATACGCCAACGTGATCGGCTGCGACCTCGGCCCCAAGATCACGCCGATCGGGTCGCTCGCCACCCTCCTGTGGCTGCACGTCCTGGGACAGAAGGGCATCCGCATCGGCTGGGGCTACTACTTCCGCGTCGGCGCCACGCTGACCGTCCCCGTGCTGCTGGTCGCGCTCGCCGCACTGGCGATCCGGATTAACGCCGGATGAGCTGCGGAAACCCTCTGAACCCCACCGGAAACCCCTTCTGATGCCCCTCCGCACCCTCACTGACCCAGACTACCTGCCGGCGCTCGACCGCCGCTACGCGCTCGACAGGCCTGCCGTGGGGCTAGGTGTGAACGATCCGCCCCCGCGGTTCCTGCTGCTCTACGGATCCCTGCGCGAGCGGTCCTACTCCCGGCTGTGCGTCGAGGAGGCGGCACGCCTGCTGCGTTTCTTCGGCGCCGAGACGCGCATCTTTGACCCGTCCACCCTGCCGTTACCGGATCAGGTGGCCGGCGACGATCATCCCGCCGTCCACGAGCTACGCGAGTTGTCGATGTGGTCGGAGGGACAGGTGTGGTGCAGCCCGGAACGGCACGGCCAGATCACCGGCATCATGAAGCTGCAGGTCGACCACTTGCCGCTGTCGATGGGCGGGATGCGCCCGACGCAGGGCCGCACCCTCGCCGTCATGCAGGTGTCAGCCGGATCGCAGTCGTTCAACAGCGTGAACACCCTGCGCGTCCTTGGCCGATGGATGCGGATGGTCACGATCCCGAACCAGTCCAGCGTCGCCAAGGCGTTCAATGAGTTCGACGACACCGGCCGCATGAAGCCGTCCAGCTACTACGACCGCATCGTCGACGTGATGGAGGAGCTGGTCCGCTTCACGGTCCTGCTGCGCCCCCACACCGCCCAGCTGGTCGACCGATACTCGGAAAGGAAGGATGCCGGCGTGCCGATCGACGCGACAACCGACCTGTCGAGCATCGCCACGGCGCCGCAGGGCTCAAGCTGAACGAACGGCAGCTTTTAGGTCAGAGCGACGTTGCTCTGTATGGCTGAGATTGGGCGATTTTGCCCCCTGCCCTCTCGCGCCGAAACCAAGCTGCAGACATTCACGGCCCACTTCACCCTCCCCAGCTCCGGCCGCTCGTTCAGCTTACTTCGATGTCTCAGTGTTTGGCTCTTACCACCGCCTGAGAGCCTCGCTACCGGCAACGCTCCAAACCTAGGGACGCGACACATGCTCGAGCAGCCTGGCCGTCAAGGCGGCTCCTTTTTCGCCACCGCAGTTCGTCACTGCGGCATAACCGCGGCCCCGCTGGCGGTCGATCAACGCACTCGCAAACCATAGGGTGTTTGAGCCATTGTGCGACAGTACGCGCGCGGGCGAACCGGTTGGTCCGTCGAGACTCCAGCCCCCCGCATATCGCAATTCAGGCGCTACGGGGGTCAGCAGCCGCGAGAGGGTGTTCGGCTCAAGGAGGGGTGCTCCGTCGCGCAGGAAGACCGACAGAAACTCGGCATAAGCTGACGCGCTGACATTGACGCCGCCAGAGGGCCAAAGAACGGCGGGGTTGTCCGCGACGCCGACCGGATCGACGTGCTGCAGGGCTCCATCGACCAGCTCCCGCCCCCACGGACCCATCCGCGGAGGAGCGCCAAAGCCGGCTTCCGTCATCCGGGCGGGCGCGAAGATCTCGGCGCGCAGCACCTCTTCCCAGGGCGCCTTGGCCGCCTCCTCTACAGCAGCTCCGATCAGCACATAGTTCAGGTTGCCGTACCTGTATGTGCCGGGCTGCTCCGCTGGCGGGCTGCTTAAAATGTGCTCGACGACGGCGCGGCGCTGCTCACGCACGGGTCGACGATCAACACGCCACCGGTCGAGCCATGGACCATCAACCACGCTGTCGGTCAGCCCGGAGGCGTGGCTCAATAGATGCTCAACTCGAATGGTGTTCCAGGCGGCGTGACAGGGCATCGCCGGGAAAAGATCGCCTACGCTTGTGCCCCACCGACAGACTCCCCGGTCGACCATCCGTGCGTATAGCGCAGCGGTCATCGCCTTCGTGTTCGAGCCGATGTGCCAGCGGAAGCTCGGATCGAGTAGGGCGCCGCCTTCCCCTTCCGAGATGATCCCAGAAATGCCCTTACTTGTACAAGTCACGACGACGGCGCCGTCGATCCGCATATCCGATGCGAGAACGCCGCGCGAGCTAGCCAGGGCAGCTATGCCAGTAAGAAAACCTCGGCGCAACAGTTTCACAACAAGGAACCCCAGACCTCCACAAAGAATAGCGACCCAAGCGTATGCCGACAAGCCGACCCGAGCAGAATAGCCGCATTCCAAGCAATCAGAAGTACGCTTTAGCCATCGATCGCTTGCGATCCGCAGCCCTCTCGTACCGGTGACCCATTTACGGACGTTCCCGGTAGCTCATTCTCTTCCTGAAAGCAGTCGCTCATTCATGTAGGCCGATCGACCGGTTTGGCGGCTTCGGTCAACTACTTGAAACGGCTCGAGGTACGAGGAAAGTTGCCAGTCTGGTTTAGGACTGCAGGTTCCGTTGTGAGTCCTCGCTGTCCATCATCGCTGACCCACCGACACCGCTGGCGGGGAAGAACTGATCTGTCCCAACCAGAAGAAGCCGTCGTAATCTGCATCCGAGCCACCCTCAGGCAAATTTCCCAATTGTATGAACGGCGCCTTGTCGAGGTCTCTGCTGCCGACAACCGGGAACCTGCCACAGACGATTGCATCAGCAGAGAGGTGCTTACCTGGTTCTTTTCCTTGCTCAACACTGGGATTTTGCTGACAGCTCCAAGCAGTGCCTCCCGCGGTTTTCATGTCGAGTGTCACGACAGTAGCACTCGCACCGAGTTGCATCGCCATGGGCTTAAATTCTTCAACGCCATGATCCACTACGCGCTTTCTGGCGTGGATATTGCCAACTAGGACGAGCACGTGATCATAGGGCTTGGCAAAGGCCGCCATTGAGATGTTCTCTGCTTGAGCCGCTTCATGTGCCCCTTGGCCGGCTAGGTGAGAAAATCGGCGGGCCTGAGCGTCGTCCTTGGCGCCGTTGAACGCTACGATGTCGATCGCCTGGCCGCGTCTTGCCAGTTGGTGCAGATGCACCAGCAAGCTCAGCATTGCCTCACTTCCGACCCCGTCATCGCGGCTGGCCCATCCGGCCCTTTCCAGCTGCGAGGCGAAACGCGCTTGGGGCAGGCGCCATGCCTTCTGAAATGCGGTGTTTTCCGTTGATGAGTGCTCCACCGCGACTAAGACACGTTCGCCGCGCGAAGCCAAAGCGCAAGCCAGATTGCCAACGAAGGCAGGCGCCTGCTGCGTTCCATGTATCTCACCAAAGATAACGTAGCGCGGCTTACGCATGACGATCGTATCCCAGCCGGCGGGAAGCGGGCAGCTCCGCGACCCCTTCACAACTGCACTCGCCTGCCTCACCGCCACCGAGGTCGCATCATATCCCTGAGACATGGAAGAGGCCGGAACCAAAAAAGCCCAAACGGTAACGACAACGGCGTGCACCACTTTCATCTCGCGCTCCTGGCCGGTTGCCATGTGAGACGGCCTTATAAAGCTGCTACGAAGGTATGTCTGGTGTTCAGCAGCCGAATCATCGGCTGCTTGGTCGATTTTGGGCGCTTGCGGCTACCTGCCCGTTCGTGCCGAGGACCCAAAACCGGTCATTTAGTAGGTCCCAGTCGCTCCCCGACTTTTGCCGTTCGTTCATCTCGCAGCACGAGGCTCGTACGCCGGCTCTGCGGATCTCCTTAAGGTCTAGGATGAAGGGGGCGGCACGCTGAGCCTTAGCAGGATTATGGTGCGCGACGCGCGTCGCCATCCGAGCAAGACGCCACTTACGGAGGTGACTACCCCGGCGATCGAGAAGAGCCAGATCCAGGCTCGGCGTGCAGGTGGATTGATCACCAACGGGATAGCATCCCAGCGATGCAGCAGATCGTAGGCGACCCGGTACACGCGCCCCCGCCGATCGATCCTGCTGAGTACCGCGCCAGTGGCCGGATCCAGGTACAGCCAAGTCCCGCTCGGATCCTGGAAGCGAAGCCGCAGGACCGGCAAGTGCGGCTCGCTGCCGACGTCATACCAGTAGAAGTCGGGCGCGGTCAGGCTGCTCACCCGCGCAGCGGCGCCGTCAGGAACCAGTACCCGCGCCGCCTTCGAAAGGCGGCTGACGTTCGGTAAGGTACGCCCGCCCTCAGCAGCGACGACGAGGCGCCTGTCGGAGCTTCGCCACTCGAGCAAGACTAACCCGGCCGCGCGCACGACGTCCAGACGAACTGCCTGGCGGGGTGCCACCGCGTCCAATCCTGGAACGTCGATCGGCGGCAGCTTCGCCCGCTCATAGCGCAGGATGGCGCCTTCGCCCGGGCCTTCGCTCCGGAAGAAGTGTCCCGGATCGACCGACAGCCACCCGCTCACGATCCAGAAGGTCAGCATCACGCCACCTGTGAGGCCTGCGACATGGTGCCATAGCATCCAGCCTCGGTACGGCGTCACGCGGCCGTCCTTGAAGCGGCGTCGGCCGAGCCGAACGCGCAGCAGCCCAATCCACATGCCCGTGATCGCGGCGAGCACGCACGGTCCCGCCACCCAGATTACCACCTGCCGCCAGCCCTCCGGATGCTGGCGCAGCGCTGTAGGGTAGATCCAGTGCGGCACCGCGCCGAGCCAGTTCCAGAAGCGCTCGTGCGCGTCGGTGTCGAGCATAACTGCTCCAGTGCGGCTCGATATGTAGATTGCACGACCGCCTGGTCCCTCCAGCGTCGCGCGCCAGAGCGGTCGATGCGGGTCATAGCGGCCGGCGACAGTCCACTGGTCGCGCTCCAGGGCCTCGATGGCAGCCACCTGTGCGCGACCGAAGGCGGACGCAATACGCACCGCCTCGACGCGGCCTACATGACGGACCGGCGTCGCGGTATCGGCGTCGATCGTCACGAGCTCGCCTCCCCGACCTGTCACGCGCCACACTGGACGACCGGCCATCATCTCAAGCCGCATCGCGCGCGGCTGCTCTGGCAGGTTAGCGAGCTGCTCGGCTTCTCGTGGGGGTAGGTGCACCTTGGGCCAGTCGATCGGCGGCTGACCCGCCAACGCCTCGCGATCGGTGAGCGCCGGGTACGGGACGTAGAGCATCACCAGCCCGGACAGGAACCACAAGAGAAAGAGCAGGCAGCTGGCCACGCCGATCCAACGGTGGATCAGGTACAGCCAGCGCCTGGCCGCTGGCGGCGGGAACGAGCGCGCCATCTCACAGCCGCGCGCGCAGCGCGACATCGAGCGAGCGCGGCCGGCCGAGCAGCCACTGCGCCGTGCCGTAGGTCGAGGTCACGTAGCGCGTGTCGAAGAGGTTGTAGACGCGCACGTCGGCCGCGAGCGCCGGCGTGACAGCGAACGAGAGGCCGCCATCGGCGACGGTGTAGGCGGGCACCCGCGCGCTGTTGGCCGAGTCAACGAAACGCGCACCGACGTGGCGCAACCCCGCCTGCGCGCGCACGCCGCGGCTCTCCCAGATAAGCCACAGGTTGCCGGCGCGCTCGGGCACGTTCGGCGGCGTGTTGCCGGAAAGATCCGCCATGCCGCTGAGAAAGTCGTCGAAGCGTGCGTCGAGCAACGTCCCATTCGCCTCAACCGAGAAACCGCCTACCAGCGCGAGTGACAGCGCCGCCTCGATCCCCGTCGACGACTGCCGCCCGATCTGCTCGAGCGGGCCATTGGCGACGCGCTGCGCGACCAGGTCGTTCTTAACGATGCGATAGCCGGCGAGTGTCACGTTTAGGCGTCCGCCGAGGAGCGCTGCCTTGGCGCCCGCCTCGACCTGGTCGCCCTTGGCATTGGTGAAGGCGAACTGCGTCGCGCTGGTGGTGAAGGTGGTCAGCGTGCCGACCGGATCCACGCCTGTGGCATATTGCGCGTAGAGCGAGACGTTGCGGGTGGGCTGGTAGACGGTGCCGACGCGCCAGGTCGCGTCGCGGAACCTCTTCTCGCGCGCGCCGCCCGGGAAGGCGTTCGCCTCGCCCGCCGGGGCGCCGGACGCGTCGTAGAGGATGTTGCGGCGGCGCACCGCGTCCTCCTCGTAGCGGAAACCGCCGACCAGTGAGAGCCGACGCGACAGCCGCAGCCGGTCCTCACCGAAGATGCTCCACTCGGTCGTGGTGGTGCGATAGCGCGGCAGCGTCGCCGCGCGGTCCTCCAGCATGCCGGGAGCAAAGTCGAAGGGATCGACCGCATCAGCCTGATTTGCGACGGCGAAGTTGTTCGAGTAGCGCAGGGCCACGCGGTTGACCTCGGCGCCGAGCACCAGGTCGTTGGCCAAGCCGCCTCCCAGCGGTGCGCTCAGCTTTACGCTCGCCTGGTCGCCGTACTGGGCGATGTCCTGAACGATCCCGAGGTTGTCCGATCGCTCGATCACGCCGTTCGGCCGACCGGCCGCCGGCGTCCAGGCGTAGCTCTCGAGGTCGTACCAGCTGCGTTTGCTGGCGAGCCGATAGGCGGCGTTGGTGAGCGTCACCGCGTCGCTGAGTTCCCACTCGGCGACGAGCGTCTGGCGATCGTCGCGGAAGCGGATGTCGGCGTCGGCGACGTTGTAGTTGCGGCGCCGGTTGCGCGGGTCGAGCCGGCCGTCGATCAGCGGCGTGCCCCAGTAGCGCATTGGTGAGACGTCGCCATAGTCGCCGCGCAGCGTGAGGGTGAGCCGCTCGGTCGGCGCGAACCGCAGCGCGCCCGACAGCGCCAGGCTGTGGTTGTCGCTGCGGTCGACCCAACCGTCTGAACGACGGTAGCTCGCGTCCAGGCGGTAGCCGAGCTGCTCGCCGAGCGGACCGCCCGCGCCCGCCGCGACATGCCATGTGTCCTGCGCACCGTAGCTCAGCTCCGCGTCGTAGCGTGCGGTGTCGCTCGGCGCGCGCGAGAGCACGTTGACCGCGCCGCCTAGCGCGCCCTGGCCGTAGAGCACCGAGGCGGGGCCGGTCAGCACCTCGATCCGCTCGACGTTCCAGGGATCGGTCGGGAAGGTGACCGTGCCGGCAACCGGGAAAAGCCGGATGCCGTCGACCAGTTGCAGCACCGAACCCTGGCCGACGAAGCCGCGCGCGGCGAGCGCGGTGTTGCCGTTCCCGGCATTGGCCGCGGCGGTGATGCCGGGCGCGCGCGACACCGCCTCGACCACGGTGAGATCGCCGCGCGCGCGGATCGCGTCGCCCTCGACGGTGGCCACGCTGGCGGGTAGTTCGAGCGGCGTGAGGCCGAGGCGGCTGCCGGTCGCGCTCGGCCGGTAGAGCGCGCCGTCGCCGCGGCCGACCACGAGAATGTCGTCACGCGGCGGTACGCGATCGTCGTCCCGCGCCAGCGCGCTGGAGGAACAGGTGACGAGCAGCAGCGCGGCGACGTGCGTCGCCGGACAATAAGTGGCGATCATCTTCATAAACCCCGATGAAGGACGGGGCACGCGGACCAGACACCGGCGCGCGCGGACGGGAGCCCGGCCGCGGCATGCGAGCGACCAGACCGGGCACCCCGCCGGTGGACGTTATGGCGTCGAGGCAGGTCTCCTGGCTCGCGGGTCGGTGCGGATGGTCTGGCCTTCCCGGCCGCGCGAGCGCGACCAGTGACACGGAGCGACCACCTGCTCGCCGCTTACAGTTGCGGGGGCAGCGCCGGCATCGCACCGGCTTCCCGTCTTAGCTCCGGCGCGGCGAGCCGACCGGAGAACCTTGACCCGCATCGCATCGGCGAGCCAGGGCGGCGCGTCAAGCTCATATAAAGATATCTTTATATGAGCTGCCGGACAGCGGCGCTTGGGGCGGCGCGTCGCGCACCTGCTATGGTCCTTCTTCAGTGACATGGTTGGCAACCCGAGGTATTCACAGCTCGTGGATGCGATACGGCACCTCCTCGCGCATCGCCGCTCCGCCGTGTTCCTCTGCACGCTGACGTTGCTGCTGAAGCTGCTGATCCCCATGGGCTATATGCTCGCTGCCGATGACGGGCGGCTGTCGCTCATCGTCTGTTCGGGCGTCGCGCCGCCGCCCGCGGCCGCGACCGAGATGTCGGCGATGCACGGCGACATGGCCGACCATGATCGCGGATCGGGTCACGGCAAAGCGGAGATGCCCTGCGCCTTCGCGGGCATGACCGGCGCGGCGCTCGCGTCGACCGATCCGCTCCAGCTCGCCGCGCTGATCGCCTTCGTGGTCGCCGGCGGGATGCTCTGGCGTGCGCCCGACAGACCGCGAGCCGTGGCGCGCCTAAGACCGCCGCTACGCGGACCACCAGCCTACCTCTGACCTGCCACTCAGTGCCGTTCGGAACGGCGCTCACCCATCGTGCGCCCGACGGATCAGGTCGGGCGGGTCAGAGGTACCCCCATGTTAAAAACCTTTCAGCTTGCGAGCACCGCGGCGTCGTGCCTGCTGCTCGCCGCGCCCGCCCTAGCGCGTGGCGGCATTGCTACACCCGGCGATGTTCTCTGGAGCGATGGCAGCGAAGAGGTCATCGTCACCGCCCAGAAGCGGGAGCAGGACGTCCGCGACGTGCCGGCGAGCGTCAGCATCCTGTCCGACGAGACGTTGCGGCGGCTGAACGCGAGCGACTTCTCCCGCGTTGCCGACGCCGTCCCGAGCCTGGCGTTCGCGACCACCGGGCCCGGCAATTCGCAGTACATCATCCGCGGGATCGGCGCGGTCGGCTTCGTCCAGTCGCCCACGACAGGCGTCTACCTCGACGAGACGCCGCTGCAGACGCGCGCGCTGCGCGGCTTCTCGCAACCGGATCCACAGCTCTTCGACATGACCCGCGTCGAAGTCCTGCGTGGTCCACAGGGCGTGCTGTTCGGGTCGTCATCCATGGGCGGTCTTGTTCGGATCGTGACGAACCAGCCCGACGCGTCCGCCGCGGCGGGGCGAGCGACCGCCAGTGTCTCGGCGGTGCGCGACGGGGAGACCAGCTGGGACGCCAAGGGCATGCTGAACCTGCCGCTGGTCGCCGACACGCTCGCGCTCCGCGTGAGCGGGGGTGTCGTGCGGCAGGGAGGGTGGATCGACGATCTTCGTCCGACCACGGGTAACCTGACGGAAAACCAGGGCACCGACCGAGTGAAGAAGGACGTGAACTGGGCGCGGACCGGCACAATCCGCGCCGCGCTCCGCTGGACCCCCACCCCCGATCTGGCGATCACCCCCAGCCTCGTCTGGCAGAGTGCCTTCAGCAACGCCGACCGGCCGCACAGCGACGTGACGTTCGGCCGCCGCGCGCGCGTGAAGGCCAGGTACGAGGACACGTTCGCCCGCGACCGCTTCGTGATTGCCTCGCTTCTGATCGAGCAGCACGTCGACGCGCTCGGCGGCGCGGACCTTACCGCCAACAGCTCCTACATGGATCGCCGATCGCGGCTCTCCTTCGACGTCACCGCGTTTGACTCCCCGATCGTCGAGGACATCGTCGGATCGGGTCCAGGTGGACGGCTGTTCCCCACCCCTCTGCGCGACAGGGGCGCCACAGCGCAGTTCACGCAGGAAATCCGCCTGGTATCGGACGGTACCGGGCCGCTCCAATACGTCATGGGAGGCGTCTACCGCGACCTGCACCAGCGCTCCGGCCGCACGATCACCGTCTCCGACCTGTTCGGAAATTTGGCGCCGGGGCCGCTCGGCGCGAGCGCACCGCCTGTGATCCAGGACACCGCCGTGGACTTCAGCGAGAGCGAACTCGCCGGCTTCGCGGAGCTGACCTACGCGGTCACGTCAACGCTCAAGATCGCAGCGGGCGCACGCGTCTTCGGTTACCGCCAGCGCGAGGCGAGCAGGCGGTATGGTCTGGGTGGGCCGGCAGGCGGTGACCTCGCCTACGATTACGCGGAGCGCAATCGCGAGACCGGCGTCACGCCCCGCTTCTCCGTGAGCTACGCGCCGGGCGAAGCCGCGACGGTGTACGCCAGCTTCGCGCAGGGCTTTCGCACCGGCGGCGTCAACGCGCCGATCACCGACGATATCTGCTTGCCCGCGGAACGGCGCGCCGCGGGCATCCCAGACGTGCCCCCGCCATACGGCAGCGACCGGACCGACAATCTCGAACTCGGCGCCAAGACGAGCTTCCTCGGCGGGCGCCTGCGGATCGACGGCGCCGCGTTCGCGATCGACTGGAAGGATTATCAGCAGGCCTTTCAGGGCGCCTGCGGCGTGAACAACGCGACGACCATCTCCTTCACGGTCAACGCCGGCCGCGTCCGCAGCCGCGGGGGCGAACTCGAGGTAACCGCGACGCCGCTCGCCGGTTTGGAGCTTCATGCCGGCGGCTCGTTTACCGATGCCACCTACCGCAACGCCGTACCCAACCTGCTGCTCGCCGCGGGATCCCGAGTGCTGGACGTGCCACGCTGGGCCTGGAACGGGCGCGGCAGCTACGACTTCGCGGTCACTGGTGCCCTGCGTGGAACCCTGTTCGCGGCGGCGCGCCACGTGGGTGGCTCGAACAGCGGCTTCGGCGAGGGTGAGGTGCTGCCGCGCCCGGCCTACACCCTCGTCGACGCGACCGCGGGCGTTAGGACCAGTGCCGGTATTGGCGTCGACCTCTTCGTCACCAACCTGTTCGATGCGATCCCGGTGTTCGGCCAGGAATTCACCACGTCGCCCGGCAACACTACCGCAACGAGCTACTTCTCGTATCTCGTCGGTCCGCCGCGGACGATCGGACTGCGGGTGTCGTTGGGGATCTAGCCGGGCATGTTCAGGAGAGAGGGCGTATGCAGCGCCCTGCCTCTCGCGGAGACCCAATACCGGTCACCTAAGGCTACTCGTCCGCCGCCCAACTCCGGCCATCCATTCAGCTCAAACGCGCCCGTCATACCGCAGCCCCACGGCTGAGGGATTAGGGCGCGAGGAGACAGGCCCTTCTGCAAGGCGAAGGCCGCTGCGCATTCAGCCCTGGGCTATTTCAGGAAAACCCACGACGCTGACGACAGGCCGAACGCCGCGGGTCGCGCGCAAGCGCTGCGTGGCAATCTTCGCATTGCTCCGATGCCGTACGATCCGGTCAGCTCGCATCTCGTGCTCTAGCGCCTCAAGCCTAAGCCGGTCTGCGTCCGGGCCGCGCCCGATCATATCCGCGATCCGGCGGCAGCGTTCAGCCTCGCGCCGGAGACAAAGGGGATCGTCAATCAGCATGGGTCAGCCCAGTCATAATCAGCCGGCGCGTTCTAGCCGCTAGGAGCGAAGGTGGCATAAAGGGGATTGCCAAACGAGGGCGGTTAACCTGCATCTAAGCGGCTATCAGCTGCGGAGAATGAGGTTGGGGAGTCAGGTCGCACAAGCAAAGGTCAAGGCATACTCGTACCAACGATTTAGCAGTCCCTCGCAAGCGAACGGTGACAGCCTTGCCCGACAGACTGCGTTGGCAAAGGCGTACGCCGAGCAGCACGGCCTGCACCTCGACGATGAGTTGACCTACCGCGACTTGGGGGTCTCCGGCTTTCGCGGAAAAAACGCCGCTCATGGCGAACTGGCCTGCTTCCTTGAGGCCGTTCGGACGGGACAGATACCCGAGGGTAGCTTTCTCCTCATTGAAAGCCTGGATCGGCTCAGCCGCGACAACATCCTTCGAGCGCAAGCCATCCTCACCAACCTTGTCGTGTCGGGCGTGAACGTGGTCTCGCTGGCGGACAACCGCCTCTACTCCGAGGAGAGTCTATCGGACGATCCACTAGGTCTCATTTATGCCCTCATTGTCTTCATAAGGGCAAACGAGGAGAGCGCGACCAAGTCCATGCGCGCGCGCCAGGCATGGACACGCAAACGTGCAGCTGTCCCCTCCAAGATTCTAAGCAGCAAGCTTCCTGATTGGCTAACTTTCGAGAACGGACGTATAGTTCCGATTGCCGCGCGAGCTGAGCTGCTGAAGCGCATTTTCGACAACGCAGAGGAGGGTCAGCCGCCACAGCAGATCGCTGAGACGCTCAACAAGGAGCAGGTGCCACGTTGGAGGATCGACGGACCATGGGAACGCACCACGATCGCCGCTTTGATCAATAATCGTCGCGTGACCGGTGCGCTGCCGCTCCACGAGTTCGTTTACAAGCGCAACGTGCAGCACCGATTGCCGATTGGCGTAGTCGGCGGCTACTTCCCAAGGATCATAGAGCCCGAAACGTTTCTTCGGGTCTGGTCCATTTGCAGCAATCGTCGCCGTGGAGGGAGCGCCGCGAAACGCAACGTTTTCGCAAATCTGCTACGATGCGCAGACTGCGGTGCGGACGTCCGACACAAGCCGATTGGCGAGGAAGGAAAAGGTGTTCTCGTCTGCGCAGGGGCTAGCATCGCGCACCGATGTAGCGCTCCCGAGTACTCCTATGCTGCATTGGAAAGCGCAATGCTGGCCCACCTGGGCCCTTGGTCAGCCGAGGGAATTCTCTGGATCAGAAAAGCTGACCCCGGCGGGTGCCGGAATTCTCGCGGCGCTCCTTATCGGCTCCTTGGCAACGAGGCGCTCTCCTGGCACCACGATCGACTAAGCAGCGAGCTAGCTCAACGTTTTCCCGGCAGATACGGGCAAGCACCGAGCTTGGCAGATTACATGGTCACATCACGTGGGCGTCGTTACCTGTTGAACGATTGCTCGACCTTGCTGGCCGCCGGCGAGACCGGCCTCTCGACCTCACGTGAGCGGGTGAACGCCAATGCTGCTTTGCGTCGCATGTTCAGCCATGGCTCCGTGGATCTGCGAACAGGCGCATGTACCCTCTTGTGCGGAAAGGCTGGCTCGGTCGATATTAGATCACAAGCCTAGTCGCCAAAACTGCCGATCGATCCTCTACCTATGATCGGCAGATATCAATGCTTGGATCCCAAGCCCGACGGGCTGCGCCGGTTTAAGAACCCTTGTACCGGCGCAGCCTTTCTTCCGATCAGATCTCCGACCCTCGCCATCCAATCTTCACCGCGAGCGTCTCGGTTTCGGGATTGCCGGGCTCGCCTGAGCTGCTCAGGGAACGATGCTCGAGCGGCTCGACCAAAGCGACTCGCCTTGCAAACTCTGGTCGCCCCGCAAAAGACCAGTAAAGCGCGTCGACCGCGCTCGGAGTCACTTCACGTGGAGCGTCATAAAGCGTAGCATCAAGGCCGACTCGGACCTTTGGAGATGAGCGATGGGTCACTCGTCGATTGACCCTGCCTTTCATGAACTACGGCCGTGGAATGACGGTCGAGTTAGCGGCCCCAAGCGTGCCCTTAAACCACAGCAGGTCTGGGCCATCCGCTTCTTTCTCGATCAGCACCGACGGCTCCGAGATCGCGCCCTGTTCGATTTCGCTATCGACAGCAAATTGCGCGGTTGTGACGTAGTGAAGGTCCGCATCGGCGACATTGTTGTCGGCGGGCGTATACGTGATCGCGCGATTGTCGTACAACAGAAGACCAAGCGACCGGTACAATTTGAGCTTGTTGAGCCCGCGCGCCGGACACTCCATGACTGGCTGCAGCATCGCGGCGGCACCCTGAACGACTTCGTATTCCCAAGCCGAAACGACTACATGGACCACATGAGTACCAGGCAATACGCCAGACTTGTTCGTGAGTGGATCGTGGGCATCGGCCTTCAGGCAGAGGAGTATGGAACTCACTCACTTAGGCGCACAAAGGCGTCGATTATTTACAAAGCAACGGGCAATCTACGCGCCGTGCAGATCTTGCTAGGTCACGCCAAGATCGAAAGTACGGTCCGGTACCTTGGCGTTGACGTTGAGGACGCGTTGGAGCTCTCAGAACGCACCGAGATTTAGCAGCTTGACCCATCATCTCGAGTCGGTCATTCGCGCCACCTTCGTCGCTTCCCGATTATCGACGTTCATTCATGTTCGAAGCGCGAGTGTGCAGTGAGCATCAACGCGCGCCGTGCGGTCGTCAACGCGCTCGCTGCGCATAGTGCGGGCGCGCATTTTCACCTATCTCGCGTCGGTCAACAACCTTGCGGATCGCAGCGCGTTCACGCTCGATCCGCTGGCAATCGGTTGACACGCATTCAGGCCCAAGGACCCCTGTCATGGCACTCAAGGATCTCCTGCCCTCGAAGCTCGGCTTCGGCGCCGCACCGCTCGGCAACATGTTCCGCGCCATCCCCGAGGACGAGGCGCTCGCGACCGTGGCAGCGGCCTGGGACGACGGCATCCGCTACTTCGACAATGCTCCCTTCTACGGCGCGGGCCTTGCCGAGATCCGCATGGGCGAGGCGCTAAAAGACAAGCCGCGCGACCAGTACGTCATAAGCACTAAGGTCGGCCGCATCGTACTCGACGAGGTCGAAGGGACGCCGCGCGACAATGGCGAGAAGGGTGATGTGTTCGCCAACGGCCGGCCGAACAAAGTCATGAACGACTATTCGCACGACGCGACGCTGCGCTCGATCGAGGACAGCCTGAAGCGCCTGCAGACTGACCGTATCGACATCGTCTGGGTCCACGACCTGGCGCAGGATTTCTACGGCGACGCCTGGATCGGGAAATTTGAGGAGGCGCGCACCGGTGCTTTCAAGGCGCTCGACCGGCTGCGTGACGACGGCACGATCAAGGCCTGGGGGCTCGGCGTGAACCGCGTCGAGGCGGTGGAACTGCTGCTCGATCTCGATGGCCCACGACCCGACGGCTCACTGCTCGCAGATCGCTACACCTTGCTCGACCATGACCGCGCGCTCGAGCGACTAATGCCGAAGGTCGCCGACCGTGGCCTGGGCATCGTCGTCGGCGGCCCGTACAGCTCAGGTGCGCTCGTCGGCGGCCCGAACTTCGAATATGCTCCCGCCTCCCCCGAGATCCTTGCCAAAGTCGCCGCCATCAAGGCGGTCGCCGATCACCACGGCGTCAGCATGAAGGCCGCGGGGTTGCAGTTCTCGCTCGCCAATCCCGCGGTCGCAGCGGTGATCCCCGGCGCCAGCCGGCCGCAACGCATTGCGGAGGACACGGCGGCCCTGAAGGAGCCGATCCCTGTAGATTTCTGGCGTGAGCTGCGCGACGCAGGTCTGATCGATAGGGCGGCACCATTGCCACGCTGACCCATAACCGCTCGTTCACCGCCAGCTACCTGGACCCACAACCGGTCACTCAGGGCCGCCTGCCGGTCCCCCAACTGCGGACGCTCGTTCAGTTCGGCTTCCGAGTACGTCACCCGTGACGTTGCTACGGGTCGATCGGGAGCAGCTGTGCGGCCGGCTCGAAGGTCGCTGCCGTCCCTGAATGGGCGACATGGTCTCTTTTGCTCCTCGTGTTCGCGCTCGTCGGTGCCGCGGTCGCCTCTCACCGCGCGGCGTGCGCAGGCCGACGCGAGTTTAGCGGAGCTCATGCGCCTATGACCGACACGACATGCCCATTGTGTCACTCCGATCCGGATCGACAGCGATGACACCTCCCGATCCTCTGGGTTAGGCTCGCACCCGACTTAGACGGGGAGACTGTCGCGATGCGGAAGGTATGGCTGACGGCAACGGCGTTGTGCGGGACCATAGCGTTCTCCGCCGCACCTGCGGCTTATCGAACTCTCCCGGTACCCGCGGACAAGGGCTGGATGCACGCGCAGACGAAGCTGATCCTGCGCGCGCAAATGGCAGGCCTCGCTCGCACAGGGCTGAGCGACTCGACCGCGACGGAGCATGATATCGCCGCGCAGTTCGAAAAGGCGGACCACTCGATCAGCGCCACTCTCTATCTGTTCCACTCTGCACTACCCGAGCCCACTGTCTGGTTCGATCGATCGCGCCTCGCGCTCGAGCAGCGCGATCTTTTCCGCCACGCCGCGCCGGCGAGCGAGGCGCCGGTCGCCTTTGCCGCCTCTGGTACCGTCGCGTCGTCGCTGCGGCAAACCTACGCGATGGTCGACGGTCCTTTCCGCAGCACCGCTCTGGCAGTGATGCCGCTCGGTGAATGGTTGGTCGTCGTGCGGATGTCGGCGAAAGAGAAGGCCGCCACTCTGGACCGGCAGATGAGCGACTTCATCTCTGCGCTTCGCCTACCGGCCGATCCGTCTGCGACGATTGCAACGCCGGTCGTCGCGTGCGCCACGCCCCTTCATTTCACGAAAGCGAAGATGGTGAAACCAGAACCCACGGATCTGCTGGTCTCGTTGATCAGTGGCGCGGCGGCGCGCGAAACGAAGGATCAGCCAGCCCCTCCCCGGCGTCATTGGTGCCGCGAGGGCGATCCCGGCGACGGCTTTGCGGCTTATCGGGCAGATGACCAGACCGGCGACGCCAGCGGCTACACGCTGGCGATGCAAGACGCGGGTCGTGTCGTGTGGGTCAATCCAAGCCTGATGTCGCAACTGGATGGGGAGCCAGCCGGCGGCGCGAAGAAGGCGAAGATCAACTACACGGTGACCCTCGCCGACGTCGACGGACGCTCGCTTACCTTCCCTTCCTTCGCCGGCCTTCCGGCACCGCGGCAGGTGTATGAAGCGGTCGCCAAGCAGCGACCGGTTGGGATGGCGAAGGGCAAGCAGGTAACGCTCGACAGCAACACCTTCAAATAAGGCGGTTCGCTGCCGGATTTGGGCAACCGCGGATTAGCAGACCCGCTGCTCACGAGGCGTCGCCCGCGCTATGACCCAGCTTGGGCGCTTGCGGCCCCCTCCCCTTTCGTGGCGAGGACCCAGCATCGGTCACTCAGACGCCCCTCCCCGCTTCCCAACTCCGGCCGCTCGTTCACCTCGCCGCTCGAGCCTTTCAGGTGGTCCGCAGCTGTGCGGCTGGCCGTATTTGGCAGGATAGCCGCCGTTCATGGCTGCACCGATAAGCCGTTAGCCGATCGTCCCGAGCCACAAGAAGCCCCAGACCGTGGCTGTCAAAATCCAGAGTGCGACGGCGGATTTAGTCCATCCTCGCAATGGAAGCACGAATATGCCGGTCCAAAGGCAAACGACCGACCATTGAAGCCAACAAGCTCAAATTGGAAAGTTCCACTCGTTTTCATGATCACTTCGACCAATCGTATATGGCATTGTGGCTATGCTGTAGATTAGCCAGAGCAGGCCTGCCCCAAATACCACGGTCTTCCAGGTATCGTGAGGAAATCTAAGCCTTACCTCAAACATAGGTGCACCCGCGACGCAATCAGGCTGAGAGCATAGCATCTTTGCCACTGTCGGCTACTGGGCGCTTGCGGCCCCCTGCCCACTCGAGCGGACGACCCAACTCCGGTCACTCAGGGCCACCTGGCGCCCTCCCATCTTCGGACGCCTGTTCATCTCGCCGATCGGGACTTCTAGACGTGCGCGCCGCTGTCCGGCTGGCCTGATTAGGCGTTGCCGCCTCCTCCCTTAAGTGGCGAGGCCTTAGAAGCGGATGTTCTCGGCGCGTCGTCGTTCGCCCGATAGGATTTCACGAAGGTCGCGCCGGCCGCATCCTGTCAGACCGGCTGATCGGACCATTGTGCGAAGCCATGTGACAATCGTTGTCGTTGATCGTTGATGATGCCGCGAAGGGAGAGGCTATGGTGGAGGGTAAGGTCGCGATCGTGACGGGGGGCGAGTCCGGGATCGGAGCCGCCTGCGCGAAGGCGCTGGGCGACGCCGGCGCGAGCGTCGTCATCACCTACTTCCGTGACAAGGAGGCGGCGGACGCCGTGTGCGCCTCGATTGGCGCCCCGGCGCGGGCTATCGCGGTGCAGACCAACGTCGGCGATGAGGCGCAGGTCGAGGCCCTTTTCTCGACCGCCGAGCAGACCTTCGGCACCGTTACTCTGCTGGTCAACTCCGCCGGGCTCAACATGACCGGTGTGAACCTGGTCGACATGGAGCTGGCGCAGTTCGACCGGGTGATGCGATCCGACCTCTACGGGCCCTTCCTCACCTGCCGCCGCATGGTTCGCGCGCTAGAAGAAAAGGGCCTGAAGGGCCGCGTGGTCAACATTTCCTCGATCCACGAGAGGGCGCCGCGCCCCGGCGGGGTCGACTATGATGCGGCAAAGGGCGGCCTGTCGCAGCTTACCGCGACGCTAGCGCTGGAACTCGCGCCCAAGGGCATTGCGGTCAACGGCGTCGCGCCCGGCATGATCCTGACGCCCATGAACCAATCGGCGCTCGACGACCCGCGAGAATTGAAAGCCAAAGAGGCAGCGATCCCTTGGGGCCGCGCGGGGCGCCCCGACGAGGTCGCGACGCTGGTCAACTTCCTGCTGTCATCTGCCGCCGACTATATCACCGGCACCACCGTGACGATCGACGGCGCACTGTCGCTCACCGTCGCGCAAGGCGCCTGAGCAATGCCGGCCCTTGTCGACCTCAATGTCGAGCAGATCGACGCAATCATCATCTCGGGGCCACCCGCGGTGGCCCAGCGCGACTTGATGAGCCCCTATGTCTGGCGACGGCCGGACGGGAAGTTTGCCATGCTGGTCCGGGCCGTCCCGCGCGGCGACTACGATCACGGCGCGGCGAGCGACACCGGCACGATCTGGCACGCGCTGTCCGACGACGGCCTGTCGTTCACCGTCGAGGGCGGCCCGGTGCTGACGCCCGGCCCCGGCCTTGATGACATCGGCGGATGCGAGGATCCCACCCCCGTCGTGCAGCCGGACGACAGTCTGGTCGTCTACTACACCGGCGTCGACGAAAGCCGCGCCCATGCGGAACTGCTCTACGCGACCGGCCCTTCGCTCCACCAGCTGACGAAACAGGGCGTCGCTATGCTCAACTCGCAGAGTGAGGGCAACATCAAGGAAGCGACCGTCGATCGTACGAAGTCCGGCGAATGGCGCATGTTCTACGAATATGCCCATGCCGAGGCGTCGTTGGTCGGGCTGGCGATCGGCCAGACGATCGCGGGACCGTGGGATCATCAGGTGCAGCCGTTCGCACCCAGGCCGGATGGATGGGACAGCTGGCATCTCTCCACCGGTCCGCTGCTGACCGACGACAAGAACGTGCCGATCATGTTCTACAACGGCGCGACCCGCGACGCGCGGTGGCGGATCGGCTGGATCGCGTTCGACGCCGAGTACACGCGCGTCCTCGATCGCTGCATCGAACCGCTCATCACCCCGCCGCCTGCGCTCGAGCGTACCGCGACCGACATCGCCTTCGCAGCCTCTGTGACCATCGTCGACGGTGCGATTTGGCTCTACTATTCGTTGGCGGATGCCAAGCTCTTCAGGGCCATCGTTCGCCGTGGTCTATAGTGCCTCGACCCAACGCCGGTCACTCAGACGTCCCTCCCCGTTTCCCACTGCGAACGCTCGTTCATCTCGCCGGTTGAACCTCTCGGGCGTTCCGCGCAGCTATCGGGCTGGCCTGATTGGCAGGAAAGCGGCTAGTCGGGTTTCGGGAAGGCGACCCGCGTTATTTGCCGCAGCGATGACGTTCCATCTTCGACAACGATCCGTTTAGGGTCTTTTAGCTCTGGATGCCTTGGTAAGAACCGCGGATAACGGTACGTCGACTTGGTGAGGTACGGCGTGGCTTTAATCCGAACTGCTCTTCTGGTTTGCACAGCCATCGTCGCCGATGCTACGACCGCCAAATCAGTCACCTGAATCTCGCCACCGCAGGGCGAAGCGTCTAGTTTCCCGGCGCGGCCCTCGACCTATCCGCTTACTCAGGCCGACCTGCTTGCGCTTCGTCAGGC
The DNA here is from genome assembly GCF_019429485.1 of Sphingomonas citri. GTDB lineage: Bacteria > Pseudomonadota > Alphaproteobacteria > Sphingomonadales > Sphingomonadaceae > Sphingomonas > Sphingomonas citri. The sequence continues at coordinate 1,501,602 of NZ_JAHXZN010000001.1, forward strand.
TCTGAGCTCAAAGGATGAGCGTACACCGAGGCAGCACTGCTTTGACAAAGAGCGTCGCAGGCTAGGCGGACACGTTACCGATCTCGCTGCAGCCACTATTGACCTGAAGTTCAGTCAGCTGTGACATGCCGCTTGAAGGGTCTTATTTCTGGAACGACTGCTTCAGAGCACGACACTGCTCCCGCCCAGAGAGCACACGTGAGCGTTCGCCGGAAGGCCGATCTCGTCATGAGAGTTGCCCTACAGGGTTCTCGCTCGTCGGGGAGGGCGGCCGCTCGAACCGGCATGCTGCAACAGTCAGGTATTGTTCATGTTGCGGGATTGTCACACCGCTGTAAAAATTCGACATCCGGCAGGCCGGCGGTTTACCAGTGCGGCCGAAACGGCCAACCTTCCTGCCATAAGCGCCTTAGACGCGCGCACGACCAGGGAGAAAATCGATCATGTTCCGACTCTTGGCCGCTACCGCCCTCGTCAGCTCGATGAGCGTTTTGCCCGTAAGTGCTACAGCGCAGAACGCCGGATCACCGGCTCCGACGGACCAGCAAGACGATACGCAGAATCAGAGTTCTCCCATCGGCGGCGATGCTACTTCGGCGGTCGACACCAGCCCAGGCGGCGGCGTTGCCGACGTGGTAGTGACCGGTTCGCGCATCCGGCGGCCAAACCTCGAATCAACGGTCCCGATCGCCAGCATCCGCACGCAGGACATATACAGTCGCGGCGACCCGAACGTTGGCGAAGCGCTCAATGATCTGCCGCAACTGCGCAGCACCTACTCGCAGCAGAACCCGGGTCTGGGCATCGGTGTGGCAGGCCTCAACCTGCTCGATCTGCGAGGGCTTGGAGTTCAACGCACCCTCGTCATGGTTAACGGTCGGCGCCACGTGCCGTCCGATATTCAGAACACCGCCGCGGCCGTGGATATCAACACAATACCTACCGACCTGATTGAACGTATCGACATCGTGACGGGCGGCAACTCGGCAGTCTATGGCTCGGATGCCATCGGCGGTGTCGTCAACTTCGTTCTGAAAAGCAACTTCGAAGGACTCCAGCTTCGGGCCGGCGCGGGTGTTCCCGAATACGGGGCGGGCAGCAACCGCTACGTCAGCGGCATCGCTGGCAAAAATTTCGCGGACGGTCGAGGCAACGTCACGCTGGCGCTCGAGTATTCAAATCAAGATCGCCTGTTCGCTTCCGACATTCCATATCTGCGACAGAACAACGGCTTTATCACCAATGATGTCGACGGTGCCGGTCTGACGAACGGTAGTGACGGCATTCCCGACACGGTCTTCGGCCGGAACATCCGGTCAACGACGATCGCGCGGTACGGCTTGGTTCCCGTCGTCCAGACTCGGAACAGCGCTGCGCCGTGCGGCACGGGTATACCTAGCGGCACGGGCGCTCGCACCAATTACAATTGCAACTACATCTTTGACTCGTTCGGTAATCTGTCACTACAGACAGGCAATCGGGTAAGTACCGGTCCCACCGGTACTTTCCTAGGGGGTAATGGAGACAACGGTCGAGAGGATCGCCAATTCTCGGTCCTACCGCAAAATGAGCGTTTCACGGCCAATGTGCTCGCGCATTTCAAGGCCAGCGACGCGGCCGACTTCTTCGTAGAGGCAAAGTACGCGCGTGCCCACACCGTCGGCTCCAACTCCGGCCCCGCTTTCAACCAAGGTTTCAATCAAACTTATTCGGACTACCGGGCAAATTACCGGCTGGATAATCCATTCCTAGGTTCACAGGCGCGCACTCTCCTGACCAACGCAATCCTAGCGTCGGGCAGCAATACGAGCCTGACCGGTGGTGGTGGCGCCCTGACGGCGGCGGATCGTGCGGCAATTGCGGATGGCAGCTACCGTTTCACCGTCGCGCGCAACTTTACCGATCTGGGCATCCGTGACGAGGACACAGTTCGAGAAGTGTATCGTATCGTGCTTGGCGTGCGCGGAGACGTTACCGATCACGTCAACTACGAGGTTTCCGGCAACTACGGTCGCGCCGATCAGCGCATCCGTATTTTGGGCAACGTGAACCTGCAGCGCCTGTTGCTGGCGCAGGATGCCGGCGTAGACCCGAATAATCCTGGCGCAGGTATCCAGTGCCGCTCGAAGTTTGACCCAACGGCTCGCGATCTGGTCGCCGATCTGGAGGGCAACTCGATCGCGGCTGATCGCCTTGCCAGCGATATCGCCGCCTGCGTGCCGTACAATGCCTTCGGCGGACTCGATAACTCGGCAGCGCGCAATTACATCGTGAGCAACGACGGCAGCCGCGGCAGGCTTGAGCAGTACAATGCTACGGCGTTCGTCAATGCGGACTCCGGTGGCTTCTTTAATCTGCCCGGTGGTGCGGTAGCTGTGGTTCTCGGTGGCGAATATCGCAAGGAGAAGGCGAGCTTCGTCGCCGACCCCGACGTTCGCGACGGGCTCACCTTCCTGAATTCGCTACAGACGTTCACCCCGCCGAGTCTGGAAGTGGTCGAGGGTTTCGGCGAGCTGAACATACCTATTTTGAAAGACATGCCCTTCTTTGAAAGCCTGACGGTTAGTGGTGCGGCACGTTACTCCCACTACAACCGCGCATATGGCTCGACCGGTGGCGTATGGGCTTGGAACTTTGGCGGCGAGTGGGCTCCTATCCGGGATTTGCGTTTCCGCGCCAACTACGGCAAAGCCGTGCGCGCGCCCAACTACACCGATACGGCGACACCAGCGAATCAGGACTTCGCCAGTTTCCTCGATCCGTGCAATGCGGGTCGGATCGGTGCGGGCACGCCAGAGCGTGTTGGCAACTGCCAGGCGGCACTCGGCGCCAACCTTAACAACACAGACTTTCAAAATCTGACAAACTTGCAGTATTCTTTAGAGTTGGTCAACGGTCCCAACCCTAATCTCCGGGCGGAGTCTTCGAAGTCACTGTCAATCGGCGCAGTCATGACGCCGCGCTTCCTTCCGGGCTTCGACCTGACGATTGATTATTGGGACATCGACGTCAGTAACGTCATTACGGCCGCCACGGCGCAGCAGATCGTCGATCTTTGCTACGACCGTGGTCAGTTCTGCGACCTATTCCGGCGTTATGACGGGACGGGCACCGGGCCTGGCGGCGAGGTCCCAGGGCAGATCTTGCAGGGCTCCCTGTTACAGTCCAGCCTCAACTTCGCTTCGTTGAAGCGTCGCGGCATCGACGTGCAGCTGAATTACAATCACAGCGTGGGTGAGAATGCGAGCCTAAACATCCGCTCCTTCTACACACATTCGTTGAAGAACAGCGATTACACAAACCCCACTGACCCGAACTTCGAAACGCGCAAGCGGATGCAGCTTGGCGATCCGAAGGATGAATTCACCTTTAACGCAGATCTGACACTGGACAAGTTCACGATTGGATATGGTGCTCATTACATCGGCCCGATGTATACTACGCCTTACGCCAACATTTTCCCAATCAATGGCAATCCGCCGCTTAACGAGGATGCGCGTGATCGCCTTACCTATCCTAGCGTGGTCTACCAGAACGTGCGCTTCTCGCTTCAGGTGGGAGCGACCTCAGAAACGCGCAAGGGTGTGGAATGGTTTTTCGGCGTCGACAACGTGGGTAACGTGAAGCCTCCGCTTGGCGCTACTGGCACAACGGCTGATAGCGCGATCTACGATGTGCTTGGGCGGACCTATTACACTGGTCTGCGCGCGACCTTCTAACCGACGCTCACGTAGCGGCGGGGTTACTCCCCGCCGCCCACTGCAAGTACTCCGTCAGCTGCTCTGAGGAGGCCTTTGGCCGTCATAGCCATAGCCTCTTAGAGCAAGTCAGAGGCGCCGTTTATGGTTTTGACGCGCGGTTACATGAGGCTCGGGCAGATCGGAAGGACTCTGCGGGCCGATCGGGCCTCACTGCACCATATAGGGTGCGCTGACGTCTACGTGGAAAGAGTCGGAGCTGGAGCACCGCAGCGACCGATGTTGTCTCGGTTATTACAATCAGCTGAGGCCGGAGATTTAGTTTGCGTCCCGTCGCTCAATGACCTCGGAAGATCGCTCCCTGAGCTTAAGGAAACAGTTCTTCTCTTCAGAAATGCCGGCCTTCACCTAAACTGCATCCTCGAAGAGATTAATACATTTGAAGGTTCAAGTGAGATAGTGTACAAAACCATCGAGGCCGTGGTGCACTTCCAAACCCGGAGACACGTGGACCTCATCAAGCTGGGAATGCAAATTGCAGCGGAGACCGGCAAGCCTACTGGACGGCCAAGAGTTGACAGCAGTAAGGTTGAGACAGCGAAAAGATTAGTTAAGGCTGGACTTCCCGTAGCTGAAGCTGCGAAGAAAGCTGAGTTGTCGGTGCCCACGCTGTATCGGTACCTTTCAAGACTGTGAAAGTTTCCCAATAAAACGATAGAGTAGCAATAAGGTTTTGCTGCGCCGGACCGTGAGCTTTGCTTTTCTAATTTGGTTGCTTGACCGATGTGTTGGCCGTTCTTCGCCGCGTGCGGCTCAGGTGACGCCGCTGGCAGAGCGCAGCCCCGGCTTGAGCGCGTGTTGTCGCCGAGATCGTGGTCGCCGTACGCGCATACGAGCACGACCATTGTATTTTGCACGTACCGGCTCCCGGCCTAGCCGCACAGCAATGTTCGTCGCCGCCTATATGATCGCCATCATCCAGGTTAAGCCTCCAGGCAACGGAGTTCACCTCCTAAAGGATTAACGGGCTTCTTTTTAGCTCTTGCGCCATCGTCTGTTCGACCACCGGTTTGTTTTCAGATACTTGCTGTGCGCGCTGAAACAAAGAGCTTTAATCTGCCTCTTATTCAAGTGTGGTAGCGATTCCGTTAATTTGGGGCAGTCCACGTATGAGACGTTGAAGCAATACGTAAGGAGCGCTTAGTCGGTAAGTTAGGGTTCCTTCTTCACAGGTATCGTGTATGATAACAGTCGTATTTTGCCACTGCATCCAACTCGACAGTGGAGGGCGCCAATTATTTTGATCTCGATCCTTAAGAAAGCCGCTCGCTTCTAAGCGAGACGTGATTAAAGCGCAGCCTTCTGCGTCGGTCCGCACCCACGCCTTATCCTGAAGTCGGAGAGCTGACCAGCCGCCAAGAAAGGCGGTAAACATGCACAAAGGATACCCTTCGCTTAAAAAGTAAAAAACCACGCCGATCAACAACGTTCCTACAATCAAGAAGGCAGATTGAGCGCGGTTGGCGAATACAAACAGCCATCCCAAATAGCCTTCTTTCTCAAAGCGAAGGGACGTTATCAGCATGGCCAAGCCTTTCTTCACCTGTAGCTATCGCTTATTTCGCCACCTAAAACCCTGATTGAGAACTAAACCCACCGCTCTTGCCCTCTCGTCTCAAGGACCCAACAGCGGACACTCACGCCCTTGAAAGCGCCGCCTGATTGAGGCCGTTGGTACACTCGGCTTGCCTGCGCTACTCGTGGCGAAGTGCATCGATAGGGTCCAGCCCCGCCGCCCGACGGGCAGGCACGAAGCCGAAGACGATCCCGATGATGGCCGAGAAGCCGAAAGCGAGCGCGTTGATCGCCGGGTTGAACGACCAATCCAGTGACATGAGCCGGGAAAGCCCGGCTATGGCCACCTGCGCGAGCAACAGCCCAGCGAGACCCCCGAGGCATGAGAGCGTCACCGCCTCGACAAGGAATTGCAGCAGCACCTCGCGAGCGACGGCGCCGATCGCGAGCCGGATGCCGATCTCGCGCGTACGCTCGGTAACGGCGACCAGCATGACGTTCATGATCCCGATGCCACCCACCACCAGGCTGATCGCCGCGACCGCAGCGACGATGCGGGTGAGGGCTGCGGTGGTGCCGGAAAGCGTCTCGGAGATCTGGCGCGTGTCGATGATGAGGAAGTCGTCGTCCTCGCCCGCTTCCACATGCCGGCGTTCGCGCAGCAGGCCGGTGAGCGACGCCTTGATCTGCTCGGTGTCGTAGGCCGGATCCACACCAACCAGCAGCGCCTTGATGTCCCTCGTGCCGAGAAAGCGGCGGGCCACGGTCTTGATCGGCATAATCACCAGATCGTCCTGATCGCCGAACTGCCCCTGCCCCATGGTGGTGAACAGCCCGATGACCTCGCAGCTGACCGGTCCTGCGCGGAAGCGTCGGCCGATCGGATCCAGCTCCTTGAACAGGTTCCTGCTGACGGTGCTGCCGATCACGCACACGGCCTTGCCCGCGCTCTCCTCCGCCGGCGTGAACACCCGCCCCGCCTGTAGCGGCCAGGGCTGGATGACGAAGTAGGTCGCATCCATGCCGAAGATGCTCGTCGACCAATTGTTGCCCTCGTAGAAGACCGCCGAGGTGGCCTGAGCCTGAGGTGCCACGCCGGTGACGCCACTGACTTGCCGCTCGATGGCGACCACATCGCTGGGATCGAAGCTGGCTGGAGGTGGCCCACCGCCGCCGCGTCGGGTCGCTTGCCCCGGATGAACGTGCAGCAGGTTCGTGCCGAGATTGGCGATCTGCTTCTGCACGGAAGCCGACGTCGCATCGCCGAGCGTGACCATCGTCACGACCGCCGCGACGCCGATAACGATGCCGAGCACAGTCAGGAAAGACCGGAGCGCATGTCGCCGGATCGAACGCGCTGCGAGCAGGACCGTCGTACCGAGCATCTCGCTGACTCTGCGGCGTTAATGGCGCTGCGGCAAGGCCAAGCGAACACCACTGACACGAACAACGCCACACGCCCCTTAATGGCAGGTTCACTGACCGATTGAGAAGGTGCCGAGCATAGGCCGATCAAGGCCGAGGAGAGTGAGCATGCTGAGCGCTGTGCTGCTACTCGTGTTGCTGCAAGCCGCAGCGACTCAGGCGGCCAATCCCGAGTCGCGCTTCGGCCGAGAGATCAAGATGGACGTTCAGCTTGATGCGGCCTTTCTGGCGGCCGCGGACACAAACCACGACGGAGCGCTCGACCTCAACGAGTTCACCGCCGAGTTTGACCGCCGCATCGATGCGATGATCGCAGGCGATGTCGAGGCGCAGAGGAAGATCAAACCGGCGGATCGAGCCAAGATGCGCGAGGGTATGATCGCCCCTGGCTTTCGCGGAATGGACAAGAACTCGGACGGCCTTCTCACCAAGGACGAGGTGAAGAGCTTCAGCCGTTAGCTCCTCGCGATCCAGCGCGACAGCAGGCCGGCGATCACTGCTAAGATCATCCATACGAAGGCGACTACGGCGAGCGCCAGGGCTCCATGACCCTCCCAGTCGCTCTCTGCCGCCACGGCCTCATACCAGATGGTGATGATCACAATTGGAACCATGGCTGCGGCAAAGATGCCACGTGGGGCCGGCGGCGCCAAACTAAGGGGGCGGCTCCTCCCGCTGCTACTGCAAGCAGGCAGACGAGCAGAAGCACGCTCACCGCGGTTGAGGGTCCCGTTCTTCTGCGTCCCGCGCTTCTCGAGAGACATCCCGCACCGCGGCGCACAGCTTATCCGCGAGCATAAGGGCTTCGCCCATCGTGAGCGTGAGCGCCCAGGTTCCACCCTGGGCATTGATATCTACCAGGATCTTGCCAGCCTCTGTGCTGACGGAGACGGGCTCGGCAGGGTCAGGCATATGGGTACACCCTCATCCTATGGGCCCCTCGCCGCAGCGGCGTGGCCGGTGACAAGACAAAGCGATCTGGGAACGAAAGGATGCGAGGAAGGCAAAGGTATGCGACTGCCGCGATCGCAGCTCACCGAACCTGGCGCTGCAAACCTTAAGGGGCTGTGCCTCCTCGTAAAATTTTGCGCAAGACAGAGTAGGCCTATCCAGTGGGCCAGCGAGCCGCTTAGCATGATCCGACGAAGCTTCGATCTGCTGATGGACTGCGCAGGTGTCGGTAAGGAGAAGGCTGCTTGATCATCATGGTAGCAATGGCTGCGGCAACGATGGCGCAAGCGCAACCGGCTGCGCCCACCCCTGCCGATGGCGCGGACGTCGCCGAGCGTGTCGCGCAAGCCTCCAGTGTCGGTAGCCTGCTCTACGCTTTTGACCGCGCCGCTTGGGTCAGTAGCGACGCACTCACCGCGCAGGTCCCGCAAGATCGCCTGACGGGTCTTGCCGGATATATCGTCGAGATCGCCGAGGCTGGCGTTCTGCGCGTAACCTATTATCGAGGCGCAGCCGCGACCGCCGACGTCATGTTCGTGGTAGATGTTCGAGACGGTAAGGTTGTCCGCAGCGAGCTCCTCACCCACCCTGTGCGGCTGCTCCCCGCTCAAGCAAGGCTCGCACGAGCGCGCGAGATCGCCGTCAAGCGCGCTAGAGAGCGCAACTACAAACCTTGCACGAAGGCACCCTTCAACACGGTTGTATTGCCTTCGCGCGACAATGGTCCGATAGCGGTCTACTTGCTTTCGGCTCAGCAGAAGGCTGACTCGTGGCCGATGGGCGGCAACTACCGGGTGATCGTTGCCCCCAACGGCACCGTGTTAGCTTCTCGTCCGTATAGCGTTCGATGCCTCAACGTGTCGCGACCTCATCTACCGGCTGGTGCGAAACCGGTCGGCTTCATCGTTAGCCACCTTCTCGACCCGACACCAACTGAGGTCCACGTGTTTGCCTCCTACAGCATGCACTCTCCGGTGTTTGTCACTACTCCGGACAAGAAAATTTGGAAGGTTGAGGGTCGTACTATCACGCTTGATGAAGAGGCGTCGAAACGCCATTGATAATCAATGCAGTGTAACGCCGTGATTAAATGAGGCGTCTCGCGCTGCCTTCATGGGGACGAGAAATCATCGTTCTCCGCCGTCGCGCGGCTGACCCGATACCAGTCACTCAGAAGCCCCTACCTTCTTCCCAACTCCGGCCGGTCGCTCATCTCCACTTCAAGGCTTCCGAGCACTCCGCAGAGCCCCTCGGCTGGCTGAGTAGGGGCGGAAAGCGGACGTTGACGTGGTCTGGATTGCCCAGCACGATCAGCCGATGTTCGAACCGAAGCCGACAGCTCGCGCCGATATGACGGCCGGGGCGCTCTATGCAGTCACCGGTGAGGGTGGATGGACTTACTATGGCCAGGTCACATCTGAGAAGAAGGTCGGCTTCTTCCATCGGCGCGATCGAGAGACAGTTGCGGCCGAATTAGTGCTCACCGGACCGATAATGACGGTGACTAGCGTCGCATATCCGTCGATCACGCGGGCTTTGCGAGCGGGCTGCTGGCGTAAGCTGGGCCGCTTTCGTTTGGCGGACGAGCTTTGTGCGCCACTGCCCTCGGTTCAGTGGCCGGTCGGCACCCTCACTGTGACAGTTTGGGTGGGGGACGGTCCGGATCACGACACGCGTGTGGAAGACCCCGCGATCCAAGACATGGAGCTGATGGCGGTCTGGGACGCCGTCGAGCACATCCCGGCCCGGCTGACTGCCGACTTCGGCACGGAAGAGGCCAGTTGGCATGTTGGTGGCCCGATTTGGCGGGAACGGCGGATCAAAGAGGAAATAGCTCAGCGATCCGATCAACCGTGCCATCAATTACCCGCAGATTGGGTACCTACGAGCAAGCGCTAAACGCCAGCCGTGCAGAAAGGGCTATGTCCGCTTTTGGGCGCTAGCGGCCCCTCCCCTCTCGCGCCGAGGACCCATTTGCGGTCACTCAGCGCGCTTTCCCAGCCTCCGAACTTCGGACTCTCGTTCATGTTGGGTCTGGGCGCGAGCGCCCTGCAGCGTAGATGTTTTAGCGCCAGCTTCGCACTTGTAACTCGCCGCTGAGCGTGGGTCGCCCGCAACAAACACTGAGCGCGCCGAAACGTCGCACAAAGGGCGCTGCGCGCCGGTGCTGTCGGTCGCGATGAGGCTCATTGGCGCTTTGTCGCGCTCCACCCAGGCCTCGATGGCAGGCTGCGGATCGAAGCGGGCGAGACCTGGCCCACCCACACAGTGGCCCATGCCGGGCGCAAGGAACAGCCGGTACCACGATGCGGCATATCCCGTTCGGCGCAGCATAGTCGATCGGTATGAAAGCGTGTCGAGCGGCGAGACGACCGGATCGGCGAGCCCGTGATATTGGATGAGCTTGCCGCCGCGTCGCCGAAAGGCGATGAGGTTGGGATCCGTCGCGTCGATAGTGCGGGAGAGACGCTGCTGCGCGCTCGTCAGGTCCCGCGGAAAGGCGAAGTGTCGCCAGTCCCACGTCTGGCCTCGAGCCGCCCATAGCCGCCAAAAGTCGGCCCGCGCAGGTTGCGTTGGTTGACGCGGGTCCGCCCAGTAGGCGTCCCAGCCGAGCTCGCTCCCAGGCAGCCACGGGAACGTAACACGCGAGCCGTTACGCGGGTCGCGGGCGCCGTTGTACATCGCGCGCGCCGCTTCGACCTTCTCGGGCGTGAGACACGAGGCAGTCACATTCGGCCGGCAGAGCAGCGCCTCGGGCTGGGGGCGACAGGAGAGCGGGTCCTCCAGCCAGCGCCCGGCGCCCGTCCCTGTCGCAGAGCATCGGGCGAGCGCGTTCTGGTGCAACAGCGCTAGATCGCGGCTATCAAGGATTGCCGTGAACGGCGCCGTTCGGCGGTGATTGCTGATGAACTGCCACAGGAAGGCAGCATTCAGCCGTACCCTGTTGCTGCCTGGCGCACCCGCGACAATGCCGTCGAAGTCTGCGGGGAATCGCTGCGCCTCAGACATCGCCTGATGGCCGCCGGTCGAGCAGCCCGCAAAATAGGAGTGACTAGCTTCGCGCCCGTAGTAGCGCACGACGGTCATCTTGGCTGCGACGACGGAGACGTGCACCGCGCGCCAGCCCCAATCGACGATCGCCTGAGGCCTGCCCTGCGCGAAGGTCGGCTCATCACCCTCGTGCCCGGTGTCGGTCGCCACCACGGTGCTACCCCGCGCCAGCGCCGCCTCCATCGCTCGCTCCGGCAGCGCGGAGGAATAGCCGCCGTTGCCGAGCATCTGCAGCCTACCTGTCCAGCGACTTGGTGCTGGGAGTAGAACAGTCACGCCGACCCGCGATCCGGCAGCAGGCCGCAGTATCCGCTGGACACGACAGTGTGCCGGCACGGCCCCCTTCTCGACCATCCATTCGGCCTGCGCATCGCCGCCCGTCAACGCCGCGCATTGCTCTGGGGCTGCCGGTCCTCGCGCGATCGCCGGCGCCGCCGTAAGTGCTAAGCCCAGCAGGATCGCTGCCTTAACGCAGGACATCACTGGCCTCGGCCTCGCGGATGAGGCGCTCTCCGTCTAGTGGCAGCAGCCATCGCCGGGCCACCTGCTCGGCCACTGCGGCACGGATGCGTGCGACGAAGCCCGCGTGATCGCCGTAGCGCGATTGCAGCGACGGACGCGGATCCCCGGCGGCGCGTCGCTCCGCCTCTGTGCGCGCAAACGGGATGAAGCCGCCGACAAAGCCGCACCCGCCGCCCTTGCCGTAGCCGGCGGCAAGCTCGTTCCACCCGGTGTATGTACCAACGGGTACGAGAAGCTGCACCGAGGGCACGCCCGCAGTTTCGTTGCCGTCGCTGTCGACTTGGGGGACGCGCTGAGGGATGATGCCGCGAGTCGTCGGCGGCTGTTTTTCCAGCACGCCGCTGAGGTCGACATAGTCGAACGAAGCGCCGAAGTCATAATCGGGCATGACGTTGAGCTTGCCGGTCGGCGTCGGCGCGTGCGGGATCGCCGGCCATCCCATCGCGCTCGCGTCCGCCGGCACCAGCTCGCCGCGAGCGAGTGTCGGGTATCGACTGGGTGGCGGAGGCGTGTCGGTCTTGACCCAGGCGGCGAGCGCGGCGAGCAGCGCACGCCGCGTGTCGTTGGAGGGATTGGGGTTGAACGCCATCACGCAGGCGGGCGCGCCCGGGTAGGGCCGCTCGCCCAAGGGTGGAAAGCCGCCCACGTAGGATCCGCCGTGCGTCACGCCCGGGAAGTAGTAGCGGCGGACATTCGCGGGCAACGGCACGTCAGCTCGCGCGTCGGTGCCGATCAGTCCCGGCGACATGCGTAGCCCCCAGAATTCGGCCGAGCCGAAGGTCTCGATGATTTTGGGACAGGTGCGATCGGCATTGCAGCGATCGAGCAGGCTCGACACGCCGCGGCCGCGCGCGCGATCGTCGTAGCGGCTCCACCAGAGCGATCCTTCGCTACCGGGTTCATAAGCTCGCGCTGCGCCTCCGGGGACGCCGAAGCGGATATTCAGCGGCACCTGGCGCGCCGCGATGTTAGGGTTGGCGCCGTCGAAAACACGGCGCCCGTTCTCGGCCGCGTTGAAGCCGAGTGCGATCAGGCTGCGGACGAAATTGCCTGATTGTGAGGTGCCGGTGATGATCGACCAGCGGACTCGGCCGTGGATCGGGTTGGGGGCACCGACGTCGTCAGCGGTGGCGTAGCGAAGGAAGGCGTTGAGGTCTCGCACGGCGGCGAAGCCTATGCCCAGCACTTTCGGGTCCTTGCCCCGGTACACCAGCGTATAGGCGCGGGAAGCCTCGAACCCGTCGCGCAGGCAGAGCCGGCGCGGGTCTGGCGTACCCGGAAACGGAACGCGCTGGCAATCGGCGAAGCGCCAGTCACGCGGTGCCACCGCCGCGCGCGGCGCCGTGTCTCCAATTTGGTAGAACAGTTGCGCACGCGCGGTATCGAGCGTGACGGGCAGCGGCCGAAGTGTGGGGCGGCCGATGCCGCCGGTGATCGCGATGTCGCGGCTCCTCGACGGCACGTCGGTGAAGCGCTCCAGCACCCAGCCGGTCAGACCCGGCGCGGTCGGCACGTCTAGCGTCTGAATGCCCGGCTGTTCGGCGATATCGCCCTGCCATCCGCTGACCACACGGATCGCGCCGCCGGCATCCGCGGCGACGTCGCCGTTGCCGCGATTGGGCACATCGTACAGCAGCACGCCGCTGTCGCGCGAGCGATCGAGCGGGAGCGCGATCGCGAACGTCGCCCGGTAGCCTACTCGACCGTTGCTCTGGCGCCTCGCGTGCGCGATGTCGGTGATGAGGCGGTCGCGCGCGGACCGAGGGTCCACTTCCCCCTCATAGTGCCCGCGCAGCACGCGATAGGCGGGAGCCGTGCCACTTGCGGCGAGCTCCTGCGTCTGCTCGACCACGATGCGGGTGAGCCGCGCCTCGGCGGGCGTGACCGCGAGCAGCGCTGGGCCGGCAAGCAATGAGAGCGGCCGCCTCATCGCGCCGCCTCCCCCGTGCCGAGATCGAGATCGAGGAGCTGAGCACCGAGCGACTTGCCGTGAGCGTCGAGTGCGAGTGACCGAGTGACGCCCCCGCTGAGCGCCCCCTCGACGACGAAGTTCAGCGCGCCCAGTGCTGGCAGCTCGTAGCGGTGCACCACGCGCGCGCGGATCTGCGGCAGGTGGCTGAGCACGCGCTCGAAGGTGAGCGCTCGCTCGATCAGCGGGTAGTCGGCAGGGTCATACGCGATCACCGATATCTGCGAAATATCGCCCTTATCGCCCGTGCGCAGGTGCGCGACATCGCCCAGCAGCATTCAAACCTCCACCATCTCGATCGTCGGCCGCACTAGTGCGGCGGGAAGCAGGGTCGAGGCGACCGCCAGCACCGGACGTAGCAGCCGAGTCACCCCACCGCCGCCGAACGGCCCGTTGGTGTAGAGCGCCTCGATCTCTGCCCCGATCGCGGTCGCCGACGCCGCGTCCGCAGCCCGCCCGGCGACACGCAGTCGCACCTCGCGCGGCGTCACTGATCCGCCGCGGCCGCTGCGATCCACCGAGTCTATCCCGATCAGGTCGCACCGGAGCTCCTCAACCGCGGCACCCACGATCATCAATCGCTCGCGCACGATGGCGGCCGCTAGATGGGCGCGTTCCACCGCGTCGGCACCGGCGTAGGAGATCTGTCCCTCGCCGATGAAGCCGTCGTCGTAGCCGATCGACACTTTGAGCGTGTCAGGCCTTGCCGCGCCTCCCCCACCGCTCACCGCGACGCGATCGTCGCCGAGTTCCGCGAACTTCACCGAGGTGAAATCGGCGATCACATCGGCCTGGTAATAGGCGGCCGGGTCAAGGATCTCGTAGAGCAGCTGCTCCTTGCACGTCGCGAGCGACAGGTGCCCTCCCGAACCGGCGACCTTGCCAAGCACCGCGCTTCCGTCGGCGGTGACGTCGGCGTACGGGAAGCCGAGCCGTGCCAGGCCTTGCACGCGCTTGCGCCGCATGTCCGCGAAATAACCGCCGGTCAGCTGGCCCGCGCACTCGAGCAGGTGTCCGATCACGGTGCCTCGTCCGAGCAGCGGCGCATCGTCAAGCGACCAGCCGAAGGCATGAATCATCGGTCCTACGAAGAGCGCTGGGTCGCCGACCCGGCCGGTGATGACCACGTCAGCCCCTTGCGCGAGAGCGCGCGCGATCGGGCCCGCGCCGAGGTAAGCGTTGGCGGAGACGATCCGCTCGAGATCGGAGGTTGCACCCGGGCGATCGATCAACGCCCGCGGCGTCGCCGTGATGAGGTCGAGCACGTCATCGCCGAGGACCGCGGCGACGCGGAGCGGGGCGAGACCTTGCGCACGCGCCAGATCGGCGACGGCGTGCGCCGCCCCCACCGGATTAGCCGCCCCGGCGTTGGTAACGATACGGACGCCGCGGGCGCGCGCACCCGGCAGCACGCGGCGCATCCGCTCCAACAGAAGGGGGTCGAAGCCGCCCGCGGGGTCGCCGCGCCGCGCCTGCTGCGCGGCGGCAATGGTGCGCTCGGCGAGGCACTCGAAGACGAGATAGTCAAGCGCGCCACTCTCGACGAGCTCGACCGCGGGTTCGATTCGGTCGCCCGCGAAGCCCGCGCCGGCGCCTATGCGAATGCTGCGGGGCGCGATCACAGCGGCAGCACTCCGATCAGCAGCGCTGCTACGACCATGACCAGGCTCGCGGCGAACAACCATGGGATCGAGAAGCGCTGATGGGCGCCCAGCTCAATGCCGCTCAGCCCTGCGACGAGGAAGGTGGCCGGGGTGAGCGGGCTCACCGGAAAGCCGGTGGTCATCTGGCCGAGCAGCGCGGCGCGCGCGATCGTCACCGGCTCGGTGCCAAACCGCTCGGCTACGCCCGCGAGTACGGGTAGAACGCCGAAATAGAAGGAGTCGGGATCGAACACGAGGCTGAGCGGCATAGCCGCCACACCGATCAGGACGGGCAGGTGCGCCCCGACACCCGAAGGCACATGGCGTGCGGCGCCGTCAGCCATAGCGGCGATCATGCCGGTGCCATTCATGATCCCCGTGAAGGCGCCCGCGGCGAACAGCACACCGGCCATCAGCAGCGCGGCCGGAGCATGCGCGTCGATGCGCGCACGCTGCGCCGCCGCGCTCGGGTAGTTGACGATCAGCGCCACGGCGGTGCCGATCATGAAGACGACGACGGGTTCGACCGCGCCGCTCACCATCGTGCCGACGACGACAAGCGTGATCACCAGATTGAGAAGCAGCAACCGCGGCCGCTGTAGCGCGATGACGTCACCGGCTAGCGGCGCCACGGTCGTTAAAGCGTCGCTGAGTGGTCCCGCGACGCGGCTGTGACGCAATCGACGCTCCTCGCGGATGCCCAGCCACCATGCAGCGGCGAAGACGAAGCCGAGGCCCGCGAGCTGAACCGCGATCATCGGCGTGAAGATCGTCGCTACCGGCGTCTTCAGCGCCGCCGCGGCGCGCAGGGTAGGCCCAGTCCAGGGCAGGAAATTGACGCCCGCGGCCAGCGAGGCGGTGCAGGCTAACACCCGCCGGTCCATGCCGAGCCGATCATACAGCGGCCGCAACGCCGGAATAGTGATCAGGAAGCACACCGCGCCCGAGCCGTCGAGATGGATCAGCAGCGCCAGAGCCGCGGTCCCCAGCGCGATCCTTGGCGGATGTTCGCCGACGAGCCGGAGCACGAGATTGACGAGCGGCGCGAGCAGGCCCGCGTCGGCCATTATGCCGAAGAAGAGGATCGCGAAGACGAACATGCCCGCCACCGGTGCGATCCGCGCGATGCCCGCCAGCACGTGCGCCGGGATCGCCGCACCCGCACCGATCACGATCGCTGCCAACACCGGAACCAGCACGAGCGCCGCTAGCGGCGACATGCGGTTCGTCAGGATGAGCGCGAGCAGTGCCAGCACCGCCAGTGCGCCGATGATCGCCAGCATGTCCTCCCCTCCGCTCAACCGCGGACGAGCATCATGTGAACTCGACCACGATGCAGCAATGACAATTATTTGATCGATCGATAGCGGAACGCGATCGATGGGCCTGACTCGCCGTCCTTCCACTAATGTTATTGTTCCATCTCAAAATTCTATTTTCTAGCAGGGACGCTGTGCCTCATTCTGGCGCGAGGCTGGGGACACGGCCAAGTTCGGGGAGGATCACGGCGCGACTGACTGCGCCCCCTCGACGGTCGATGTCGCCGATCAAAGCGCCGGCGAAGGTGCTGTTCAGGAGGGGTTCTATGTCTTTCAGCGTCCGCATGCGCCGCCGTGCCGCCGGCCTCTCACTCGCCGCGCTCGTTGCAGCCATGGCGGGTAGGGCCGAGGCCCAGACGAGCGATCCAGCCGACATGCCCGCGGCGGCGGCGACGGACAACCCAGAGACCGGCACGGAGGTGGTCGTCACCGGATCGTATCTGCGCAACGTGCGCCAGGAGGACCGTGCCTCTCCCATCCTCTCCGTCACCGCGGACGATATCGCGCGCACAGGCGTCAACTCTCTCGCGGATATCACAAGATACATACCGCAGAACGTCGGCAGCGCCGGCGGCATCCAGGATCTCGCGAAAGGCGGCGGCGCTGACTCGCGCGATACGCGTTCGGCCAACCTGCGCGGGCTCGGCGCCGGAGCGACGCTTGTTTTGCTCAACGGGCGTCGCGTCGTGCCGATCGACGGTTTCGTCAACCTCAACAGCCTGACCCCCGAGATTGCGATCGCGCGCGTTGAGACTGTCCTGGACGGCGCCTCGTCCACGTACGGCGCCGACGCGGTTGCGGGTGTCTTCAACGTCATCACCGACACACGCTTCAAGGGTGTGAAGGTCAACGGCCAGTACACGCATATCGCGGACACCCCCGCCTTCAACGTCCAGGCGATGGTCGGTGTAGGAAATGATACCATCCATAGCGTCACGTCGGTTGCCTATCGCAACATAGACCGGCTGCAGAACGGCGATCGGCGCGTGACGAACTTCTTCAACCCCTCGTCGGGCTCGGGAGCCAACCCCGGCTCGTTCGTGCTCTACGCCCGCCCGCGCGCCGCCGACGGCGGTGACGTCATCATCAACGGCAACAATTACTCGACCTTGTACGACAGCTTCCGCAATGCAGCTGGCCAACTCAGCGTCGTCGACCCCGACTGCGGCTCGGCCGCGACGCAGAGCCGCTACGTTCCTGCGGCGAACAGCCCGGGCTTCGGGCTGGGCGCCTGCCAATTCAGTTTCCAGGCGCAGAACCCGATCCGCCCGGCATCGCAGTCGGTGCTGGTTCACAACGACACCCGCGTCGATATAGCCCCCGGCCATACCCTGTTCGCGGAGATCGCGCTCTACCATCAGGACTCGCAGCGTTACGGCGTGCCGTCGTTCGCGCAAAACCGTAACGGTCCGCGTCCGCCGATCGTGCCTGCAGCCAATCCGCTCAACCCGTTCGGCGTCGACGTCGGTTTCGTCGGCCGCGCGATCGGGTCGCAGGGCTTCGCCGGGATCGAGTACAAGGTCCAGCGCGACCAGGTCGATCAACGCCACGTGGTCGTCGGCGCCGAGGGCAAGGTGGCGGGCACGTGGCGCTACACCACCAACTTCACCTGGTCGCGCGGCGAGGTGAACTCGATCGATAAGGACACCGACATGCGGCTGTTCCAGGCCGCGCTCAACGGCTTCGGCGGCCCGAACTGCAACAACCGCTTCAATGGACCGGGCAGCGGTGCCGCGGCGGGCACAGGCAACTGCCTGTTCCTCAGCCCCTTCGCCAAGGACAACCTAACCCAGGACCCATCGCTCATCTTCAATATTCAAACGGCGGAGACGGCTACCACGATCCGCGAGTTCCTGATTGGTGAGGCCGTGGTCAACGGCACGCTGATCGAACTCGGCGGGCGTCCGCTCGATCTTGCCGTGGGCGCGCAATACCGCCAAGAGCGCCAAATCGGACGCTACTCCGACCTGTATCAGAACGGCTTCGGCGCCTTCAACGGCCCCTTCCGCGACACCGACCTACGCCGCGAGGTGAAGAGCCTGTTCGCCGAGGCGAATATCGCGCCGGTGGATTCGCTCAACATCAACGCGGCGGCGCGCTACGAGGATTACGGCAACTTCGACACGATCGCGCCGAAGATCTCAGCCAACTGGCGCATCGTACCGCAGCTGGCGGTGCGGGCCTCGGCGAGCAAGGCGTTCCAGGCCCCGGCCATTGCCAATTCCAGCGACGCGCTGATCAGCACCAACGTCGCCAACATCATCGACCCGCTCGACGGCTCGCTCGTGTTCCGCTCGCTGCAGCAGTATGGCAACCCGGGCCTGCAGCCGCAGAAGGCGGACGTGTTCAACGTCGGCGCGACGCTGCTGCCGGTCCCTGGTGCCAGCCTCTCGATCGATTACTGGCATTACAAGTACAAGAGCCAGATCCAGCTGCAGAACGGCCAAGCGGTCATCAACGCCGACCCGAACGGCCCAGCAGTGATCCGCGATGCCAACGGCGTCGCGCAGTCGGTGATCGTGACGTCGTACAACGCGCCCAGCGGTACCGCGACCGCGGGCATCGACGTCGCCGGCCGCTACGATGTCGAGTTCGGAGCGCTGCGTGTCGGCTTGCGCGACAATCTCAGCGTCCTCCTCACCTATGACGTGGACACCGGCACGACGGTCTATGACGGCGTCGGCACACGCAATAACTATCAGACTTCACCGCTCACTGCCGCGGCCGCCCCTCGGTACCGCAACGTCGCCGGTGTCGACTTCTCTCTTGAAGATCACGCGTTCAGCCTCGACTGGCGGTACGTGTCGAGTGTTCGGGACGATTACCAACAGGTGCTGGGCGCGCCCGAGGTCGCGCGCATCGGTGCCTGGTCGGTGTTTGATGCTCAGTACAACTTCCGCTTCGGTGACGGCGGCCGATTCGAGCTCGGCGTCGGCATGACCAACATCTTTGACAAGGAACCGCCCACGGCGATCTACACGGGCTACCTATCCTCGGTCGCGGACCCGTACGGACGACAGACCTACGTACGCGCGAGCGCGCGTTTCTGACGGACGCCTACGCGGCACGCGCCGTCTTCACGAAGTGATCGAGAAAGGCGCGCGCCGCGGGAGGCAGCGTGCGCGCGGCGAGATGGGCCACTCCGATGGTCCTCTCGATCACTGGGTCGACGAGCGGGCGTTGAGCGATCGTCGCGCTCGGCAGCATCCTCACCGTAGATTGCGGCAGCGCGGTGATGCCGAGATTGGCGTCGATGAGGCCCCCCACAGTGGCGAGCTGGGTACAGCCGTAGAGCGCCCGCGCACTCACGCCAGCGCGGATCATCGCGGCATCGGTGAGTTCGCGGACGCTGCTGCTTGGTGCCATGGCTATGAACGGATGATCGGCGAAGATCGTCCAGGACGCCGCTGTGCCGTCGTCAAGCGCGCTACCAGCACGAACAACAAGCACCATCGCGTCCTGCAGCAGCGGTGTGAAGGCGAACTTGTCGGCTTCGGGCGGGGTCGTCACGGCGAGATCCACCGAGCGTTCCTCCATCTGCTGGTACAATGCACCCGAGAGATGGTCGCGCATCACGATCTCCACCATCGGATGCTGCGCCTGGAAGGTGGCGATCGCCGTCGGCAGCAGTCCGGCCGCGATCGAAGGTAAGGCACCGATCACAACGCGACCGCGCTCTCCCGCAAAGGTCTGTGCCAGTTCTGAGAAGGCATGATCGAAATCTGCCGTCAGCCGCTCGACGATCGGCAGTAGAGCCTCTCCGGCGCTCGTGAGAGAGACGTTGCGCGAATTTCGATCGAACAACCGGGTGCCGAGCTGTTCCTCGAGAAGACGGATCGTGCGACTGAGCGCTGGCTGCGATACGTTAGCCACGCGGCCGGTCTCGCTGAAACTGCGAAGATGGGCGACGTGCATGAAGAGCCGCAGGCTGGTCATACTGGGATTGCGTCGCATCGCAGGCTCTCTCCCACCAACCGTGCTGCGATCGTCTCGTCGCTTTCTTGATTGATCAAGCTGATCGATACCCGCGTGATCATGTGAAGCGCAAGCCGAGTGGCCTTTAGACAGCTCGCGATCTCAGCTACCAGCCGGAACTTCGTTGAGAGCAGAAGCGACACGGTGGTGACCAGCTTTGGGCGGTTGCGGCCACCTACGCTCCCGAGCCGAGGACCCACTTTCGACCGTTCAGCCTGCCCTTCCCGGCCGCTCACATCGGACATTCGTTCAGGAGAGGATCGAGGCAGCTCACTCGCGATGTCGAGCCCGCCGATCACGCGGCTGGCTCGTACGTCGGTGGCAATGCAGGCAGGTGGCGGCTCACCTTGGTCTCCAGTAGCCGGATCAGTTCGGGCTGCATGAAGGCGTAGTCGTCTGGTATGTCTAGGCAGACCACCCGCCTGCCCCCAACTGCCGCCCGGAAGCGCCTTTGAAGCTTGCTCCGGTGTGCCTTTTCCATGACGAAAATCACATCGGCCCACGCAACCAGCTCGGCCGTAAGCGGATTCTCGGCATCGTGATTGGTGCCGGCGGAGTCCACCTCCAGGTCCTGCCGGCGCGAGAACACCTGCTCGGCCGTAGGGCTGCGGAGCTTGTTCTGGCTGCACACGAACAGCACCGTCTGTACGCGGGGGCGCTTCAACCCTAGCCTCTACAGGCCGCGCCAGGCGAGTGGACCTGGCGCGGAAACGGCCGAGAAGTCGACCTGGAGCACGCGGCGCCGGCGCGGCGGATCAGCGGCGAACGAGGCGTGGATGATCGGCGTGGCGTATAGCCACACGTCACCGCGTTCGGCGAGACATAGCCGCTCGCCAAACGTCGCCACGACGCGCTCGATCTCGGCTTCGGGCAGTCGGCCCAGCCTGTGCGAGCCGGGCACGATGCGCAGCGGTGCGTTACGCTCGTCGACCGCATCCAGGTGCACGCGCAACGTCACCATGCTCTCGAGGATCTCGAAGGGCGGCTCCACCTGGATCAGCCCGGACTTGACGGTCCACGGCCCGTACCCGTCGGTGTCCACTCGTTCCTTGACCACGATTGTACGATCCTGGTGCCAGCCGAGCGCCCAGTTCCGCTCCGCACTCTTATCGAACAGGATCGCACGAACGGGGCGAGCCTGATCTCCGAGCACGGATGCCGCGATCGCGCCGATGGGTCCCGCGCGATCAAGGAAGGACTGCGCCTGCCGCCCTTCCGCAATCCGCACACCCGGCTTGCTTGCCGGCAGCGCGGAAAGGGCAGTCTCTAGGCAACCGCACGCAGCTTCGTTCAAAGCTTGTGCGAACAGTTGCGCTCCGTCATCGTTGAGGGTGAGGTCAGCGGAGCGGCAGAGGGGTTCGAGCATGTGGCTGACGCTAGCCCGACTTAGTCTCGGCGTCGACCCGAGGACCCAGATCCGGTCACCCAGGATCACCTGGCGCACGCCGAATTTCGGGCGCTTGTTCATCTCGCCGCTGGAGCCCTCCGGGCATCCCGCGCAGCGATCTGGCTGGCCTGATGGGGAGGTTAACGGCTCACATTCGAGAGGACGCTGCAGCTTTGCGGCTTCTTCCGAAGCGTCGCCGCGACATGTTTGTTTAGTGGAAAGCGGACGTAAAGCGCGGCAACATGCTCCTCGGGAGGTGACCGGATGTTTGACACGATTGGAGCGTTCAAGAAGCAGTTCACGCGCGTAGAAGGCGGCTATCTCATCTACCCTTCGCAGAAGGTCGGGGGGAAGCTCGTTACCGAAGAGGAGTATGAGCACCTTGTCGGAGCTTGGGAGCGAGTTGCTGGACGATCAGGCCGATGGAAAATTATAGGCGCCACCGTCGCTGTCATATCTCTCTGGACGTTGCTGTCTGAATTAGTCGCCCCTCCAAAATGGTTAGAGACGACCCTCATAGCGGGCATAGTAGTAACCCTGTCCACTTGGATACTTTGGGTCAGCAACACACCCCGACGCCTAGTGAAAAATCGACTACCAGTCACTCCTCCTAGGAAGGCAGCAGAGGCACGCAGGGATGCAAGGAGCGCGCTAAGCTGGCGCTTTGTCATTTCCGCACTCTTTTTTAGCGGAGCGACTTTTCTTGGCAGCGCCAGTGCCACCGAACGCTCCACCGGCAAATGGGCAGTGCTTATAGGCAGCGGGGCGATGCTAGGCCTTTATATCTGGATCACCCTGAGGAAGCTGACGGATCGGACACGCTGAATATCGCAAGTTGGGCGCTTGCGGCCGCCTGCCCTCTCGTGCCGAGGACCCACAATCGGTCACTCAGCCGCTCCTCCGCGCTTCCCAACTCCGGTCGCTCGTTCACCTCTCCGCTCGACCCTTTCGGGCGTTCCGCGCAGCTGTCCGGTGAGCAGGCTAGCCCTTCTCAGACAGGGCGTGTGCCACGACCGCATTGGCATGCCCGTGTCCCATACCGTGCTCATCCTTCAGCATGGCCACCAACTCCATGTGCTTGGCGGGAAGACGGTCTCGGACGATCTGCTGCCATTCGGCGATCGGCTTGCCGTACTTTTTTTCGATCGACGGAAAGTAGGACGCGGGTCCCTTCACCGGTTCACTTGCCATCGACGTCACCCTTCGACTCGTATGAAGCTCCGCCATCCTCGAGCCCTTCACGAGCAACCGCAAGTTAGATACTCCTGAGGCTGATTGCGTCACGGCGCCTCGGCGACCCACAAGCAGTCGCTTAGGAGCCCCTACCCGCTTCCCAACTCCCGCCGCTCGTTCATCTCCCATTTCGAGGCTTGCGGGCTTTCTGCGGAGCCGTTCGTTTTGGCTGAGAATGGGCGCTTAGCTGACGCAGGCGCGGGTACTGGGCGGGTACCGGCGGCGCCATCGCTAGTATCTGCTGCGAGCCGCGATGGCATCGCCGCGCAATTGCCTTCGCGGCAATGGTCGCTTGTGAAGGAGAAGCGTGCCGGATACAAGCGGCTGATGATGGCAGGTGAGGGCCGAAATTAAGCTCAGGCGATCACGCACCGCTCCACTCTCGGCATGACAGAGAATGACTTCGGGGTGTGGGTGAGCAACCACATAAACCTGTATGCTTAGGCTCTCGTTGGGAACGCAAGCTCGCGGTCTAAGCTGGAAGCAGCGTAGGCCGTGATAGCATCGGTCACCTGCCGCTAGCGCTCTCGAACGACTGCTGTCAGCCTCATCGCGCTGGCTCTCCGCGACCTCGATCGCTCGACCGCGTAACGCCCCGTGGAAGGCAGCGTTAATTAATTCATCTAGGTCCCGCTGGTCGGACATCTCGGAGCCCTTCGCCGTCCGAGCGGGAGCTATTACCAATCACCGCTTAGCGAAGCTCCTACGACTTCAATGGAATTTTCTGTAGCGGCCTAGACAAAACTGGAACGGAGTAGCCTGTGAACCTGAGCGGCCAAACCGATCGGATCGAAGGGCTTGGCGATGGTCCCGACAGCTCCGGCGGCTGTGTAGCGCTCGATGTCAGCGGAGCGCACCGATGCCGTGAAGAATGCAATCGGGGGAGGCTCGCTCATGTCTCGCCTGATCGCCCTCACCAGCGCGACACCCTCCATGTCAGGAAGGTTGTTGTCAGCCAGTATCAGGTCCGGTTTGGGCGCATGCCGAAGGTGGTGGAGCGCGTCAGCGCCAGTTCGCATAGGCGTCACTGTAAGATTTGGATCAAGGTGCAAGGCCATTAATGCTATGGCGCTTATGTCTGGGTCATCCTCAACCAATAAGATGAACGTAGCCGCTCCGGGCACTAATTTTCCTCCTCGTAACCATTCGTCGCATGATGACGGGTTATTATTCTCGCTGCCAAATATTGTTAAACCTACCTATGTTTGGTTGAGCACGGCTCGTAGGCGTTCTGAGGCTGCGGCTTGATGCGCGCGTTCGTCGTTGATGCGACCCAGCGAGAGCATCAACTCTGAGTCCCGCTCGCTTAAACCATTCGCCAGACGACGACATCGAGCAGCCTCGTCCCGGTACTCGGCCGCTGATCGCGGAAGGCAGGGTAGCATAGCCATGAGTTGAAGCTCGCATGCTCGACTCATTGGCGCCATCAACTGCGGCTGTGATGTCGATTGGTAAGTAGGGCCATACTGCGCCTACTTCGGTTGAGACTCGCGAGAGAGGTATGACACTCCTCCCCCAGCGCGGGCGAGGCGCACAAAGTCGTGCGCTATCCCCGTATCGGCCTCGGCCCCTTAGCGAGGCCGTCCCGCGACCCCGCTGGCCTTTCAGGCTGGCCGGGTCCAACTGCGAACGGTTTCTTCAGCAATCGATCGTACAAGAGCTCGTCGGTGTTGAACTCCCGACAGGCTGCGCCGGCGGACCTCGCGATAAGATGCCGGCGCAGCCCCTTTTCAGCGTGTCTCCGGGGCGGCCGGAGGCTGCTGACGCTCTCCAGCGCTCGGCGTCACCTCAACAGCCGCTGCTATGAGTTGTTGAGCCAGGTCGATCGCCTCGCCGGCTTCCAGGGTCATGCAGCAAGGAACGGGCTTTTCCACGTCGACAAGGACCTTGCCGTCACTCGCCTCTACGTCGGCCATTTCACGTCTCCCTATCCCTCGACGGGTCTACGAGAAACCACCGTTATCTCGCCTAGCCTCACGCCGACTTAGCTGTCGAAGCGCTTGCCACTCGCCGGGGCGTCGTACCCGTTGATCGATAAAGCGGCGAGAGTGAGGCCACTTTCGTCCGTCACATCGATCTGCAAATAGCCTTCGCTCCAGAATGAGCCGTCGACGAGCGCCAATGCGCGACTGGCTTCCTCGACAGCTTGAGCCCTGGCAGCCGATAGATCTGGAAGGTCGACAACCTTGTTGCCCAACTCCCCGGAGTCGTCGCTGATTGTGAAATGAAAGTTCGGCATGGGAGCTAAATGCGGTCATGCCCACTTAGATGCTGCCGCTAATATAAGTTGGTCTAATTAGAAGCGCGTGCTCTCAGAGCGCCAAACCGCGTCGCTGGATCTCAGCCGCCAGAGCATCGCTCTCCTCATCGCCAGGCTCCCCCAAGGTATGCAGGAATGCTACGCGAAGGCACCGGTCGTCCTCAGGCACGAACACCTTCCGTCCGCCAGGCCCATCAACGAGAACGTAGCTGAAGCGAACGCCTTGCACGTGTGTCGGGTCTGCCCTGTCGCACCTCGTTACACCGGGTCTGACGCCGATCATCTCACCGTTTGCGGGCCCGCCATAGGCGTAGAAGTGTCTGAAAGTGCCTCCTCTGCCCCTACTCAGCTGCCGGTGCTCCTCTTGAAAGCCGGGTTAGGCTGGCGCCGCCCCTCATCGTTCCGGACGTCGGCCACCGTGTTCTGACCCTCTGTGTCGCTTCGTACCAAACCATGCTCAACCCGCTTGTCGTGCGATTGAGCTTCGTACTCCCGATTGGCCGCGTCCAGCCGTGCTTTGAGGAACGTACGTTCACTCTTATCCATGGCTCAGACCCTTAAAGCTGCGACGATCAAATCGACCGAACTTCGTACACGTATACAGTCGCTGCCCGGGCGGCGAGCGTTTCAGGCCTAGCGCGAGCGTCGCACTGAAAAATCCTCCCGCGGAAGGCGGTTTTAGCCCAGCGGTTCATCGCTAAGAAAGCCGATCGCTGTCCGCGCGAGTTCCCGAAAGCGGATGTGCCAGAGTTCGCCTGCGTCAGCCCATCTGCGCGTCCACTGTGTGTCGTCCCGCTGGTTTTCCCACGGCTCCTCGGCGAGCCGCTCGACCAGCCCCTCACGATCGATCGCCGTGCATACCGCGCAGCCGGCCGAGTTGTGCCCTAACCCTGCGGTGAGGTAATCGTTTGGACGTTGCGGCCTCCGACCTATCGAGCGGAGGACCCAATGCCGGTCACCTAGGATCACCTGCCAGCCATCCAGTTCCTGACATTTGTTCATGTAGGTGCTCAAGCCATCCGAGCATTCCGGGAAGCAATTTGCTGGCCCGATTGATCGTTAATCGGGATGTAGCTTTCGGGCGGTATAAGCTTAAAGCCGCTGCGGTCAGGACAGCTTCGCCTCCATGAAGCAGAACAATGCCATTCCCTCGCCGCTGCGACAGGACGCGGGACGCCCGCAGAGTTGCTGTCAAGGCGACGTCGCGACAAACTCGATAGAACCTTCAACGCCGCCGAGATGAAGGCGAGGAAGGCGGGCGGCGGTGTTTGCTTCTTTCGAGCCGCGCGTGAGCCTTGGGTCCGATCGTTCCTCGCTCCCAAGGTCGTCTACGCCGCTTCGGCCCGCAGGCATCGCTCCCGAACATTGTCCAGAGTCGCCACAGCTGCTTCATCCCGGCAACGCGCGGCGTTGGCAGCGTATAATCCACTATCGTGCATGTGACGCTTTCTCCTCGCTGAAGCGCCGAATGACCTCGTCGCAGGTCTCCATGACAAAGAGAGCAGCGCCGTTCGCGGCGTAGATGGCGGTTTGCTCCTGATTAGCGGATCGGACATGCCAAACCGCGGAAGGATTGACGGCAAGCTTGGATCCGTCCTGCGCGGTAAGCTCGATCATGCTGCCACCTGAGTAGCCAGACGCGCCGACGCGCCCGCGAGCCGATACATCGCGTTTACCTGTGCGGCGTAAAGATCGGCAAGACCCTGATGCGAGGTTCGGCTCGACGGGCATGTCGCACTCGCGACGCGCGCAAGCGAGGTCTGATGGCGAGCGAGAAGATAATTGAGGTCCATAGCGGTCTCCTGCTTGTAAGCGGGAGCGCATGGGTCTCACAGCCGCCGACGCTTACATCTGGAAGCCGGCGATGACCTCTATGTGGGGACGCTTCGTCAGATTACGAGCAAATAGTTATGGCAGCTGACGTCACAGGCTCCTGCCTTTGTTTGCCGGCCCCGTACCGCGCGCTGGAGGAGAGGCGGCGGTCGCCGCGCCGATCAGCTCCGAGGCAAGATCGATTGCCTCCGCGCAATTGAGTGTCAACGGATCGCCGGCGTGGTTGGCGATGCTAAGGCAGACCTCCCTATCCTTGGTCATCACTCGCACCTTCATAACGCGCCACCTTCCCATGAGCGCGTCGAAACAGGCCGACGCGCATATCAGTCCCGATTAAGCCGCTGATCTATGTGTGAAATAAAAGGCGGGCATGTCTCACGCCGGGATCAAGCACCTACAGCCCGAGGTTGACGGTTCGGCCCGATCAACATCGTTCCAGCGGAGCGCCAATGGGCGAGCTGAAGCCACCCACGGGTGGACGTGTCATGCGGCAATATATATGCGTGCCTCGGCGGCGCCTTCATCATCCAAGACGCGGCCTGATCGGCCCGCGGTGGCGAGCCAGATCGTATGAAACGGGTTGTCCTCGCTGCCTTCTGTGTCGACGCGGACCTCTTCCACCTCGAAGCCAGCGGCGCGCAGTCGATAGGTGAAGCTGTGATCCGGATAGGCCGACCAGATGGCCAGTACCCCGCCCGGCCGCAACGCCAGCCGCGCAGCGCGCAAACCCCAGTTGGAGTAGAGGCGTTCATTGGCGAGGCTGATCAATCCATCTGGTCCATTGTCGACGTCCAAAAGGATCGCATCGAAGAGCGCAGGCTGCTGGACGATGAGATCGTGTACGTCCGTCACCTCAACCGACACCCGTGCGTCATCGAGAGACTCGTCGAACAGGTGACGCAAGGGGCCGGCAGCCCATGTCACGATCTTGGGCACCAGCTCGGCGACGACGATGCTGGCGTTGACCGGCAGCGCCGTCCGCGCCGCAGCAAGGGTAAAGCCCATGCCTAGGCCACCGATCAGAACCTGCGCCTGTTCGCTCATGCCGCGCAGGGCTAGCGTCGCCAATGCCCGCTCCGATCGATAGGACCAGCTTGCCATCAGCTGCTCGCTGCCGAACATGATCTCGAAGTGGCGGCCATGACGAAGGAGGCGCAGTTCACCGCCCCCGGGTATCTCCCCCGTGTCGATGAGCACGCCTTCTGCGTGTCCGCCACCGCCGCTGACAGCGGCTTCGATCATCGCCAACGTCAGCTATCGCGCCGGACGGGCGACGCAGGCCCAGGGTCCGGGCTTGCGCTCGATTCGGCCCGCAACTTCTCTGAAGCCGCTTTGACGCGCGCTGCGTCTGCCCGTTCGCTGCGGATGGCCAGTGCATCCAAGGCAAGCGCGGCAAGCTCGCATCGCTCGCGCACGTTCTGAAGGGGCGACGCGTCGCCCGCCGACCGCTGTCGAGCGGCCTCGTCTCGGTAGAATTGTAAGGACATGACAGCTCCTGCGCATAAGGACGGCTCGGCAGAGACCGTTATGATCCCCGCCGATCGGCCTTGCTCAGGCTGCCTGCAAATTCACCGCCGACGTCTTACCGCGACCATCTGTCTCAAGCTCGTATGAGACGCGCTGCTCCCTATCGAGCGTGCGCATGCCAGCGCGCTCCACCGCCGAAATGTGAACGAAGGCGTCCTCGCCGCCGTCCTCCGGCGCGATGAAGCCATAGCCCTTGTCGGCGTTGAAGAATTTTACGGTACCGGTGATCATATGAGGTTCCTTTGTCCCAAGCGTGGTCGGGCATATGCCAACAGCGGCACATCCCGGCTTCGTGAGGCTAAAAAAGGACAAGACGAGCCGCTGCGGCTCAATATCCGTCACAGGCGACGTTTAGCCGTTCCTCTATAGGAGCGCAGCGCCGAAAAAGATAGAGCGGGCGTCGCAGATTGTGGCTGCCCGCCACCCGAGTAGATAGTTTGAGGAGCGTTATGGCTCCGCATCCAGCCATTTTGCGACGAGGTGGAGATCGTCAGCTCGCCGGAGAGGCTTCACTTCAGAGTTCCATCGATCGGTTTCCAAGTCGGACGCCGCCTGCGAACAGACCGGCCTCCCGCATCGATAGGGTTCGTGGTCAGCAGCCCAGCTCGACTCGAACGGGCAAGCGGGAGCCAATCAAGGGCGCCGCGTAAATCGGCCAATGCGCTTGCGGCCGTTCCCTCTCGCGCCGACGACCCACTTGCGGTCATTCAGAACCATCTGCTCGCCGCCTAACTCCCGCCGTCCGTTCATCCCGGCACTCGAGCCCTTCAGGTATTCTGCGCAATAGGGTGCGCCTTTACCAGGATGAACGCGGCGGGCAGCACGCCACCACCTGGCTGCGTGAACGTGTCGGTCAGCTTGGAGCCGCGAAACGCAAGTAAGAGCTGATGAGTGCCTCCCACCGTTCCGACCCAATTTGGACAGGCCGCACCCTCCACTAAGTTGCCGGAGAATATGCCGTGGCGTCAGTCCTTGCCTCGCCGCTGAACAGCCGCGACACTGCGCCATGGATAAGGCGAAACGCGCGACACTCGCGGGCCTGACGGCGACGGCCGTGGTCGCTCCGGCGCTGCCCGGTGCAGGCGCCGAGCGGCGGCAAGCCGTTGTCGATCCGCTCGATCGACGCATGGCCGACTATGATCCCGTGTGGCGCAGCGCCAGCCGCGACGCCGGCGAGTCAATGCCCTGCGGGGCCGGCGATATCGGGTTGAACGTGTGGGTCGAGGGCGACGACGTACTGTTCTACGTCGCTCGCAGCGGGGCGTTCGACGAGACCAACAGCTATCTGAAGCTCGGCCGGACGCGGCTCCGCTTCGATCCGTCGCCATTCGGCCGCGGCGCTTCCTTCGAGCAGCGCCTCAGCCTCGTGACGGGCGAGATGGTGGTGACCTGCGGCAACCTCGTCGTCACGCTGTGGGCGGACGTCGCGGCACCGATCGTCCGCGTTGCGGTCGAGAGCACCGCCGCTGTCGCGATGACGGCGACCTGGGAAAGCTGGCGAACGCACGACCGCGACTATCTGCCGGCCGAGATGTCGATGCACCGCGCCTATGATGGCGCGCCCGTCACGCCGCGCCAATATGCCGATGAGGTCGGCTTCGCAGAGGGTGGTGTGCTCAGCCTCCACCACAATCGAGACGACAGCGTCTTCGACCTGCTCGTCGAGCAGCAGGGGCTGGATGAGGTGAAGGATCAGCTGTGGAACCCGCTCGCCGGGCTTGGCTTCGGCGCCTTGTTGCGCGGCGACGGGTTCGTTCCTGTCGGGACGGCCGAGGGACGATATGCCAGCACCGCTTTCATCGGATGGACGCTCGGCAGCCGCCGCCCGCGGCGCCGGCACGAGCTCCGCCTCTTCTGTCACGTCGCCCAGGCGCCGACGCGCGATGAGTGGATCGCGGGCCTGCGCCGGCTGGCTATGTCGGATCCGGGCGCGGCAGTGTCTCGCCTGCGCAGCCGACGATGGTGGCGATCCTTCTGGGAGCGCAGCTGGATCGTGGTCGAGCCCGGCGGCGCTCGGCCGAACAGCCAGCCATGGCGCATTGGGCGCAACTACCAGCTTTTCCGCCACCAGCTTGGTACCAATGCGCGCGGCGCCTGGCCGACCAAGTTCAATGGTGGCAATTTCACGGTCGATCCTGAGTTTACCCAGCCCGAACTGCGCCTCTCACCCGATTATCGCGCCTGGGGCGGCGGCGAGTTCACTGCGCAGAACCAGCGGCTGGTCCATTGGCCGATGCTGAAGAGCGGCGACGCCGACCTCATGCGACCGCAACTCGACTTCTACCGCCGGCTCCGTCGCACGGCGGAGCTGCGGACGCAGCGTTACTGGGGGCACAAGGGCGCATGCTTCGTCGAGCAGATCGAGAATTTCGGCCTCTGCTGCGGGCAGGAGTGGGGCTGGCAGCGGACCTGGAACAAGCCCGCCACGCGCATGCCCGGGGTCGAGGACAGCGCCTTTGTCGATTATCTCTGGGACACCGTCCTCGAATTCTGCCTCATGATGCTCGAGGTCGGTAGTTTCACCGGCGCCGATGTGTCGGGCGACCTCGCGTTCGTCGACAGCTGCCTCACCTTCTTCGACGAGCATTACCGGCGAGAGCACGCGCGCGTGACCGGTTCCGAGCTCGGCCCCGACGGCAAACTGGTCCTCTTCCCGGGCACCGCGTGCGAGACCTACAAGAACACGCTGAACTCGACCGTCACCATCGCCGGCCTGGATGCGGTTCTGGCCGCCCTGCTCGCCCTGCCCGAGCGGATGCTCGGCACGGCGCTTCGCGCGCGCTACGCTGCCCTGCGCGCGACCTTGCCGAAGCTCCCGACCCGCCGCATGGGCGGCCGTGAGGTGATCGCGCCCGCCGCGCTATGGGACCGTATCCAGAACGTCGAGATCCCGCAGCTGTACGCGATTTTTCCTTACCATCGCTTCGGCGTCGGCCTCCCCGACCTTCAACTCGCGGTCGACACCTGGCATCACGGGATCGACACGCCTGCGCAGAAGGACATCAAGAGCTGGCACCAGGACGCGATCTTCTGCGCCCGCCTTGGCCTGACCGACGAGGCCGCCAAGCTCACCGCGCGCAAAATGGACGATTCCAGCCGCCGCTATCCGACCTTCTGGGGTCCCGGTCACGACTGGGCGCCGGATCATAACTGGGGCGGGTCGGGGATGATCGGTCTTCAGGAAATGCTGATGCAGACGCCTGGCGACTCGATCCACCTCTTCCCCGCCTGGCCGCGCGAGTGGGACGTCGACTTTCGCCTTCACGCGCCGCACGGCACCCGCGTCGATGCCATCCTGCGAGCGGGCCGTTTGGTCGCGCTGTTGGTTGAACCACCTGCCGCCCAGTCGCGAGTGGTGCTGCCGGCATGGGCGAACGGCCTTGAGCCTAGCTAAGACCCATTAGCGGTCGTTCCAAGCGTCTTGCCCGCCTCCCACCTCCGGTCGCTCATTCATCTTGGCGTCCGACGCCCTTTAAGTGCTCCGCGCAGCTGCCCGGCTAGCCTTATTGGGAGGTCAGCTGCCCTTCCGCTTACCTGGCGCAGGCGGCCACTCGGCTTAGCAGGCACCCCGATTTAAGATCGTTCGCTGGTAGTGTGTTGCCTACTCCTTTGCACCCGTGAGGCGGTGCGGGCTGTGCGCTATACCTGCGGGTGGCCTCGACCCCTTGAAGCGAGAGGCTGTCCCGAGGCCCGGCTGGCCCTCACGGCCGGTCGGGTCCATCGAGTCGACGTGTTCTAGCCGGCCTTGAGTGCGCGTTGACAACACGCAATCGTCGCAGCCCCGCGCTCCTGAGGTTCGACGGGTAAGTGTTCGCCTATTCTCAACACCTCATCAGTACGCAGGTCACATGCCCAACGGCCCAACCATCATCGCCAAGCTCCGGTCCGCTCACCCAAAGATGACGTGGGGCCTCTACCTGCCTGATGAGGACCGCTGGCTGGACCTCCTCTTCAACCAGGAGCTTGAGGCTCGTCGGTTCGCTAAAAATCTCATGCAGGCCTCCACAACGGCCTAAGGCGCAGAGGCGAACGCAAGTCTCGGGCTGGCATTTCAGATGACCTGAAGGCCCTGCAAAATCGATGTCGATTCCGGGAGCATGCGGGACACGAGTGATGCACTCACGATTCCATCGCCGTCACCGGACACTTAAGATGGACGGTTATCTTAAGCTCAGGACAGGCCTGGATACCTGAGCTTTTTACGCTGACACGACGTCGATTTGAAGTCGTCCGCGAACGGGAACAAGCCTTAGTCGCCTGATGATCCCGCCCCGGAACAATGCCGCTCACTGAGGCTGCAGGCCAGCACGACCCAGCGTCCGGTTCGACGCACGATGCGCACCTGCCAGCGGCGCCCCGTCGCTCGGAGGAAGGCACGCTGCAGATGCGGGGCATGCTGGGCGAAATCGGGATAGTCGACGCGGTGGTGCGCCAGGACCAGAATGCCGCCAGCCCGGAGCGCGGTGGCGACGTCCCGTGCGGTGCGCGCCATGTCGCGTGCGGACAGATAGTAGATGACTTCCGCCACCACGGCGATGTCGTAGCGCAGGCGTGGCAAAACCGCGGGAACGATCAGCTTCAGCGCACGCGCTCGCCGCCGCCCCTTCAGCGCCCTCGCCACGAGAGTCGTGCCGCTCTCGGTGCCCTCGGTCGCGTCCAGCCGCAGGGCGCGTGCAGCGATCGCCGCGCTGTTGGAGCCGTTTCCCGCCGCCAGTTCGAGTACTCGGCCCAAGGGGCCTGCCCCCATGGCGTGCAGGATGGCACGACGCTTCACCGCCTCGTCCC
Source organism: Sphingomonas citri (assembly GCF_019429485.1). GTDB lineage: Bacteria > Pseudomonadota > Alphaproteobacteria > Sphingomonadales > Sphingomonadaceae > Sphingomonas > Sphingomonas citri. Next base: position 1,534,755 of record NZ_JAHXZN010000001.1, read on the forward strand.
GGTTCGTGAACGTGGACCAGGGATCATCGTCATCGACGAACTTGCGATCGAAGCCGGTCAGCGAGATCGGTCTCATTGCCGGACTTCCACGAACACTTCCTGCTGGCGCGTGAAGGCCGCGATCTGGCGGCGGGTCATCGCAAAGCCCGCAGGATCATCCATGATGCGGCCGGCCTGGGTGCGATAGCTGCGCACCGCATGTCGTTTCGCGAGCCGCTCTTGCGCCGTCAGGAAGAGGCAGCGAGCGCCGGCTGGCTGCCGGCCCGCCGGCCACACGGGATAAGCCAGGCGGCGCAGCTTCGGCCGGCGCAGCGCCGCCACGCACGCCGCGACCGTGCGATGGTCGGGATGATCGTCACTCGCCGCCGGCGCTGCGATCAACGCCGGGCCGACATGGCCCAACGCGCGCGCGAGGCCGCGGCGGGCCGCGACAATGCGCGTGTGGAGGCGACCGTCGGGAAGATCGAGGAACGTCACGGCCCCCGCAGCCACGCCGATGCGGCGCATGGCATGACGGCTCTCCCGCTGCCGCTCCGCCACCAGCCGCCGACGCGGCCACCTGAGGCTATTCGGGTGCGATGCAGCCCCGTCGGTCACCACGACCACCCGCACCGACGCACCGTGTCGGCGCAGTCGGGACATCAGCGCATGGGCGCCGATCGCCTCATCGTCGGGATGGGGAGCGATGACCAGCAAACGCCGGGGCCCGCCGATCCGGAGCCTCACAGGCATGGCGTCAGCGTCCCCGCCGCCACTGCGGCGCCAACGATCATCCGCTGCGCGTCCGGCGCGGGCTGGCGCAGGTACATCGCCAAATCGGTGATCGCTGCTGCCAGCGGGTGATCGGCGAAGAGCGATTGTACCCCCACCGCCTGTTGGGCGAGTTCGATCGCCGGGCCGCCAGCGGCGTAGACGGCGGCACGCGCAGCCGCGACCAGCGGAAGGCGCTTCGCCTCTTCGGCGAACCAGCCGGCCGCGGCGGTCCGGATCGCGCCCGTCGCCGTCTCGGCCAGACCGTATAGGGCGGCGAGGCGTCCCGCTTGGTGCGGATCGCCCGCTCGGTCTGCGGCGGCGAGATGTTCGGCGCTATGGTCGAGCAGCGCCGCGATGCCGCCTGCCTGAACCGCCGCGAAGCGCAACGCGCCGCCGCTGAACCACGGCTCGCGTATGTAGTCGCCCGGTGCGCCGATCAGGTCGTCCGACGCGACCTTCGCGGCGTCCCATCGAACCGAATGCGTTTCCGACCGCTGCATGCCTGCCACTCGCCAGAAAGATCGATCGATCGCCGGCGGGGTGCGCTCGAGATCGAGGAGGAGCAACTGCCGCCCGCCCTCGACATCAACACTGACCAAGGCATGGGACAGCAGGCCGGCACCGCTGGCGAAGCTCTTGCCTCCGGTCAGCCGCCCACCATCAAGTCGCAGAGGTTCGCCCGGCAAATCCGCGTTCCAGACGCCGAAGGCAGCACCGCTCGCGACCGCCGCGGTCGCGCGGGCACGCTGTGTCGCGTCGCCGTAGCGGTGGATGATCTGCAACGCGTCGACGTGCCCCTCCAGCAGTCGCCCGAGCGGCAGGTCGGCACGGCCGACGGCATAGAGAAGGCGAAGCAAGCGCAGCAGCGTATCGGCATCCGCGGGATCCGCGAGGCCGGGCAGGAGCGTCGATCGCGCAGCCAGAGCGCGGCGCAGGTCGCTCACGCCGCGCGTCGCCCGGCGGTGATCGCTGCCAGCTTGGCCTCGGCGATCGCCAACGACACCCGCCGCATCCCACCCGGCGGGGTCGGTACGACCCGCATGGCGAAGGCCTCTGCGTTGGGACAGTCGCGGGCGACGCCGACGAGATGGTCGATTGTCAATCCGACGGCGACTGCCAGGCTAGCGAAGTCGGCCGTAGCAAAGGCCAGGCGTGCGATCCCGTGACCGCGGTACTGCCAAGCGGCGTCGCGAGGATCGGCTACGTCGATCGCCTCTCCATCGCGATCGAGCGTGCGAAGCGTGCCGGCTAATCCATGCGCGACGCGGCCAAGGCGGCGATCGGAGGTGTGCACCACACACGTCGCATCGCGGCGCACGCGCAGGCCCGCGCGCGCCGCGTCGTCGACCAGTCGTCCATCCTCTCCGTTCGCCAGCGGCTCGAAGCCGCCGAGGCTGCGGTAGCTGGCGACACGCAGCCCGAGGTTCGCGCCGCTTGCGTAATGATGCGTTGGCTTTCCCTCCCAATCAACCGGATCGAGTGAGCGTCGCAGCGCGTGAAGCGCGTCGTAATAGGCCTCCAGGCGGTCCAGCAACGGGTTCGACCGAGTGACGGTCCGCACCACCTTTCCAGCCACTACATCAGCCTGGCGCAAGCCGGCCGCTATCGTCTGCAGCCAGTCGCGCGAAGGGATGCTATCCGCGTCCGTCGTGAGCAGTACGCCCCCACCGTCCAGGCTGCGGTCGCCCAGCATCATGGCACGGTGCCGTGCGCGGCCCGCGTTTGCGTCGGGTGCTGCCACCTCCTCGACGATCACCGGCATCGAGGCGTTGGCCGCATAGTCGCGCACCAAGGCGAGGCTTGCGTCATCGCAGCTATCGAGCAACACGCAAAGCCTAGGAGCAATGCCCACTCGCTCCAGCCGCTCTAAAGCGACAAAAAGTTGGGGGAGCACGGCAGCTTCGTTCCGGACGGGCACGCAGATGGCGAGCGGAAGCGCCTTTGCACGCGACGCAGACGTAGGATTGATCTCGCTCACTTACCTGAATTAGCGGCATCGCGGACGCGTTACGTTGATCTTGATCAGGTTGTAAGGCCGCTTGCTCCGGCGGGCAGCAGAAGCAGCTTGGAGCACAACGCGGCGGCGCTGGAGCTCCTCTCAATCATGCGATCGAGCTAACTATAAGAGGGCATCTCGCCTTCCTCGGGCATGACCCAGAATCGGTCACTCAGGGCCACCTGGCGCCCTCCCATCTTCGGACACTTGTTCATCTTGAGGCTTCAGGACCAGCTGGCGTCGGCGCCATAAGGCAACGCGGCTGATCAAATCGCTCGTGCTTGTGCAACCCCCACCAGAGAGTCCGCCGAGCCGTAGTAGAGGAACCACTCGCCTCTGAACGGCACCAGACCCTCAATGAAGGTGGTGCCTGCCTGATACTGCCCGGTGCGCTCCCAAGGCAGAGCGGGACTAAAGAACGGCTCGTCCGACCGCGACAGCACGTGTGTCAGATCGGCGGGATCAAGCACCGCCATGCCTCCGGCGTACTCGAAGGGCGAGCGGGACCGATCGCCGCCTTCGTTAGCGTTCCTACCGTTATAGAGCACGACGACGCCAGCCTCGGTGAGGATGGGTGGCGGCCCTACCTCGGCCAACGAACTGTCGAACCGTCCCTTGCGTGGCGCCATGACGACCTTCAGTACGCCCGGCGACGCCTCGAGCGGAGTCCAGCGGACGAGATCGTCGGAATGGGCGGCGTGGATCGCGCCCTCGCCGAACAGCATCCAATATCGGCCGTTGAGACGCACAGCGACCATGCGGCCGTCCCGAACCTCGTGAACGACGGCGGCCGACTTGGTTCGGAAGTCCTCGTAACCCGTGCCCGCGAAGGCAGACCCATGTTTGTGCCAAAACATGAGATCGCGCGACGTCGCGACGCCGATGCGCGTCGTTCGACGGTTGAATTGGGTGTAGGTGCAGACGAAGGTGCCGTTGTCACGTGCTGCCAGCCGCGGATCCTCGCACCCGCCATCCCATTCGGCTTCGCGCTGGTCGTCCTTGGCTGGAAAAAGCACCGGGCTCGGCAGCGACTCGAACGTCAGGCCGTCCACGCTTCGCGCGAGACCCAACCTTGAGGTGTGCCCTCCGACCTTCATGATCCCTGTGTCGTCTTCCGCCCGGAACATAACGTACACCGCATCATCCATCACGATGGCGGCAGGGTTGAAGGTGTGCAGCGCTCGCCATCGTATCGGGGCGTCGCGCATTGGACAGTGGAACACAGCCGACGGGTCGGGACGGAGGATCGGCTGAGCCCGAGCGACGCGCTTGAAGTTGGGGCCGATACCCGCGGTCCCTCGTGACTCTGCGGCGAGAACGCGTGGCGAGGCCAGCAGTGGAAGCGAGGCCAGCGCGGTCAAGACCGATCGGCGCCCTAGCCCGTCTCCCGTCAAAGTCATGCCCGCTCCCTTCTAGTTGAACCTGCCCAGCGCAGCGTCAGCTCGCGATTAGCTTGCCGCCGGGAACGGCGGCAGAGCGTCGACCAAGAACCACCTGGCTCGCGTCGCGCCTGAGCACCTGCAGATCAAAGTAGGTGCTCAGCGCCGCGCTCACGGCGTCGACGTCTCCGGCGCGGAAGACGCCGCTGATCTGAGCGTGCTGCAGCTCGGGCTCTGCCACGACGATCTTGGTGGCCGAGTAGCGATTGACCTCAGCAAGCGCGTCGAAGAGCGTCAGCCCGCTCAGGTCGACGAGCCGGCGCTGCCACGCCAGCGCGGCATCCAGGCGCACGCGGACCGGCCTGCTCAGCGACCCTCCTGAGAGCCTTACCTGCTCTCCAGGAGCCGTAAGTTGCCTGTCCTGCTCGCGACGGTCATCCGCGGCTTCGACGAGCACCTTGCCGTGCATCAGCGTCACGGCCGTTCGGCCAGGCAGGGCCACCACGTCGAACGCGGTGCCGAGCGCAGTCACGCTCATCCCGCGCGCCTTGACCCGGAACGGTTTGGACGCGTCATGCGCCACGCTGAACTGCGCCTCGCCCCTGACCAGGTCCAGCTCGCGTCCGAACCAACCAAGCCTGACGCGCACCGCAGTACCGGTATTCATCCGAACCACGCTACCGTCGGCGAGTGCCACCTGACGCATCTGGCCCACTTGGGTCTCGTACAACTCGGTGCTCGGATGCATTACGAGGACCGCCACGGCAGCCGCTGCGGCCAGCGCGCCGCCCAGTGACCATCGGTTCACGGCAGCGTGTCGCCACCTTGCTGCACGGCGCAGCCTAATCTGCTCCGCAGCGGCGTACTCGCGTGCTTCGCGGACGACCGCGCTTCCGCGCAGGCCTTCGAGCGCTTGCCAGATCGGATCGTCGTCCACAGGTCCTGTGCTCATCGGTCGCCGCCATTCGCTTCGCGCATCCGTCGGCGGCAGTGCTCCAGAGCGGCCCGGACGTGCTTCTCAACCATAGAGACGGACAGGCCGAGCATTTCCGCAATCTCCGCATGCGATCGGCCATCGAAGCGAAAGAGGACCAGTGCGGCCCGTCGCTTCTCGGGCAGCTCCTTCAGCGCATTCTCCAGGACGGCAAGCTGCTGACGCGACGAGAGCACCTGCCATGCGTCGGGCTCGTCGGCGGCCACGTTCTCGTCCATGTCGCCGGCGTAGATGGCCCTCGTGACGGCGGCACGCCCGCGATCGCGCACGAGGTTCGTCGCGACGGTGTGCAGGAAGGCGCCCTCGTCGCGGATCGGTGCACGTTCGCTCGCGCTGGCCAGCCGCACGTACGCGTCCTGGACGACGTCCTCTGCCTCCTGCGCGCCCATCCTTCGGCGAACGGACGCGAGCAGGCGCTTGTACAGGCCGCGCTCCTCGAACGACGCCGTCGCCATTTCGCGTGCTGTCGGCGCCTTCGCCACAGACGTCCTCTCTCGTTGTGTTTTCGCGGACGGACCATAGGGATCAGGCCGCTGTCAACGGATATCGTAAGATCAATTATTTTTGTTGCAGCGATTACGGGTCGGCTCACGTCGTCCGTCAAACAAGTCAGGCGCAACGGCGCACGGCATGGTCGATCCGCAACCGCGGAAGGCCTGTGGGAGGGGAGAGATCATGAGGCGCAATGCAGTGCGGTTGCTCGTAACCGCTTCGGCGATCGTCATAGCCGGGACGAACACCGTGTCCGCACAGACGGCGGGTACCACGGCTCAGTCACTTGCCCCACTGGGCAGCATCCTGAAGCAGTTGGCACGGCAGAATGGCCTACAGATCCTGTTCGCCGACGACGATGTCGCCGGCAAGATGGCACGGCTGCCGGCCTCGCCTGCTGCTCCTGTCGAGGCGCTTGAACGAGTACTTGCCGGAAGCGGGCTGACCGCCACGGCGGCGGGGCATAACACCTTCGTCATTCGCGGCGCGCCGCGGCGCACCGTCGCCATGCGCATCAGCCAGCAGGTGCCTGCCGCGGCGACTCCCGCACCCGCATCACCGATTGCGGCGCCTGCGGAGCAGGTTGGTAGCGTCGTGGAGGACGAGCCCGTCGCCGACATCGTTGTCACCGGCATCCGCGCGTCGCAGGCGCGATCGATCGAAGTGAAGCGGAATGCCGACAGCGTCGTCGAGGCGATCAGCGCGCAGGACATCGGCAAGCTGCCGGACGTCACGATCTCCGACTCTCTCCAGCGCGTGCCGGGGGTCCAGATCAGGCGCGACGCCGGCGAGGGCGCCTCGGTGAACATCCGCGGGCTTCCGCAGGTCACGACGCTGCTGAACGGCGAGCAGTTCCTCGGCGCAGCGTCGGTCACCACGGTGCAGCCGAACTTCACCGACATCCCGTCGCAGCTTTTCTCAGGCGCGACTGTCTTCAAGTCGCCGACCGCCTCACTTCAGCAGGCCGGTCTGTCCGGCACGGTCGACCTGCTGACGCGACGCCCGTTCGACCTGAAGAAGGGCCTGACCGTGGCCGCAGCCGCGGAGGGTCAGTACGGTGACCGGACCGAGCGCTGGAACCCATCCTTTAACGGGCTGGTGTCGTACAACAGCGGCCGCTTCGGCTTCCTCGCATCGGCGGCGTACAGCGACCTGGATCTGTCGAACAGCCTGCAGGGCATCCGCGATGCGGGCGTCAACATACGCAATGAGTTCGGGAGGGGGCCGGCCAACGGCTCGCCCGCTCTTCCCGGCGACTTCGCCGTGGGAAACAACGGCGTCAATCGGGGCACTCCGGTCCGCGACGCCACCGGAGCGCTGCTCGGCTACGACCTGAACGGCGATGGCGACGCCAACGACACCTACCTGACGCCCGGATCGCACGCGTCCTGGACGCGCATCACCAGCCGCCAGCGGTTCGGCGCCAATGCGTCGTTCCAGTTCCAGTTCAACGACTCGCTCCGGCTGACCGCCGACGGCTTCTACACGCGGCAGCTACAGTATGATCGCACCTCGGGCACGCTGTTCGAGCCGGTGGACTCGCAGACCGCTCCCTTCGTGCCGACCGCTTCGCGCGACACCGGCGCGCAGGTCTCGCAGGTGGTCAACCTGGGCGGAGGCCAGACCGAGCGGCGGCTGTTCAACCTCAACACGATCCAGAGCTACCTCTACGACCAGCCCAACTTCGACAGCTACTCCGAAACGTTCCGCATCAAGACGGAATCGCAGAATTACAATCTCCAGCTCGACTGGCAGGGTGACGGCATCAAGGCCACCGCGCGCGCCATCTACGGCAAGGCGACCCGTCGGCTCGATCAATCCTACGCGCAGTTCAGCCTGACGGACGGCTTTCAGTGGGCGTATCAGGGGGTCGGCAACTACCCGGCGTCAGACGGTGGCGACCGGCGCTTCAACCCGACCGGCTACCGGGTCTACAGCCAGAAGGCGACGATCGACTACACCAGCGGGCTGCCGGTCTACACCTTCCCGCAGACTTTCCTCGACCAGACGCAGGACGCCTCCCGCTACGGTCTGAAGACGCTCACCTCGCAGAATAACCTTCGCCAGAACGGCGACCTGTGGGCACTCCGCGGTGATCTCGAGTGGGAGCCCAGCAACGAACTGCGGATCAAGGCCGGCGGCCGCTACGGAGAGCGCAGCGTCGACCAGTTCTCGTTCGAGCGGATGTCACCCCGCTACGCCGGGAACACCGACAATCCGCAGAACCCTGCCGCGGGCTGTCTGATCAAGTGGAAGGCGTTCGACGTCAACATGAACAACCCGGCATGTCGGGTGCTCGACGCGCAGGGCAACGCCTACACGGCCGGCCTGACGCGGCAGCTGAACGATCCCGCGTTCCGGGACAACCTTAAGCAGGTGAAGCTGCCGGCCAAGGGCACCCCCACGGTGTGGGTGCTTGACCCCAAAGCGATGGACGACGCAGCGGCCTTCCACGAGGCGCTCTACCCCGGGAGCCGCGAGAACGTGAACCCCGCGGACTCGTTCTCGATCGATCTGCGGCAGATCTCCGGGTACGTCGAGGTAGTCGGCGAGGGCGAGCTCGCCGGCCTGCCATTCCGGGCAAACGGCGGCATCCGCGTCGTCAACACGCGCTTCAAGGTTCGGCAGAATATCGTCGGCGCGCCGCAGCCCTATGGCGTCTCCGGCGTGGACGCGGGCGACATCTTCACGGACCGTGACTTCACAGACATCCTGCCCGCGTTCAACATCGCGCTGGACGTCACGGACAAACTCCGAGCTCGCGCAGCGTTCGCGAAGACCATGACGCTGCTCGACTTCTCGCAGTGGGGTGGCGGGCTCAACGTCAACTACGCGATCGATACGACCTTCAACCCGCCGATCTTCGCGGCGAACGGCGCTACCTCGCGGGGGAATCCGCAGCTCGACCCGTGGCGCGCCGACAATGTCGAGGCCAGTCTCGAATACTATACGGGCCGTTCCAGCCTTGTCGCCGCCGGCGCCTTCTACATCAGCGTGGATAGCTTCATCGCGAACGCCACCATCAACCGCGACGACCTGCCCGACAACGACGGCGTGATCCGCCGCACGGTCCCGGTGAACACGGTCGTCCAGGGTGCGGGCGGAACGCTGAAGGGCATCGAGCTGTCCGCGCGCCAGTCGCTGGGCGACTATGGCGTGGACGGACCGCTCGGCGGCTTCGGCCTCGACGCCAACTACACGCTGTCGCTCGGAAGGACCGGCCGGGTCGATCTCGCGGGTGACGACCAGCCGTTTCAGGACAACTCGAAGCATCAGATCAACGCGGCGCTCTGGTACGAGAAGTACGGTTTCCAGGCGCGTATCGCTTACAACTACCGCTCGAAGCGCCTCGTCTCGTCCGACTACAACGGCATCGTCGGCCTGGCGCTATACCAGCGCCCCACTCAGTACCTCGACGCGTCCGTCTCCTACGACGTGTTACCCAACATCACGCTGTACGGCCAGGCCTCGAACCTCAGCGGCGAGACCGAGCGCTACTATCTGACCTTCCCGGACCAGGCGATGTACCAGAACATCTACGAGCGCCGCTTCACGGCGGGTGTCAGGGCTCGCTTCTGATGCGTCTGCTGGGGGAGCAACCATGGCCGCATGCCGGCCCCTTCCAACATCGACTGCGAGGACGATCGACCTATGATGGACAGACGTACCTTCATCGGCGCCACGGCCGCCCTTGCGGCGGCGCCGGCAGCCGCACGGAAGGCCGAACATGCGGTCGGCCTGCAGCTCTACACTCTGCGGACCCTCTTCGAGCCTAACCCCGTCGGTACGCTCGAGAAGGTTGCGCGGATCGGCTACCGCGAGGTCGAGTATGGCGGCGGCGGGTACGACCGCATGGACCACGCCATGCTTCGGCGGACCATGGACAGGCTGGGTCTGCGCGCGCCATCGATCCACGTCGGTATCGAGGGCATTCGGGAGAACTTCGCCGCCTCGGTGACGATGGCGCGTGCGCTCGGCGCCGACACGCTGATCCTTGCCAGCGTCGACTTTGCCTCGCGAACCGACGAGGGATGGAAGAAGGCGGTCGAACTCATGAACCGCCGTGCCAGGGAGCTGCAGGCGCAGGGGCTGAGCTTCGCCTACCACAACCACGATTGGGAGTTCACCGACCGATCGGGGGGCATGCCGCTGTTCGACTACCTCGTCGCGAACGGCGACCCGTCGCTCGTCAAGCTGGAGCTCGACGTCTTCTGGGCGATTAAGGCGGGGCGCGAACCGGAGGCCATCGTCCGCCGCGTGCCTGGACGCATCTACGCATATCACGTCAAAGACATGACCGCCGCTGGCGCGATGACCAGCGTAGGTCTCGGCAACCTCGACTATGCCAAGCTGTTCAAGCTCAATCGAGCGGCCGGCGTCCGGCACTTCTACGTCGAAAATGACCGCAGCCCTGCCCCTTTCCTGCCTGACGTCACGACAAGCTACGGCAACGTTCGACGGCTGCTGCGGCAGGCCGGAGCCTGACGTGGCGGTGACAGATCGCTTCGACGCCATCGTCGTCGGATCCGGTGTCAGCGGTGGCTGGGCCGCGAAGGAGCTGACCGAGAAGGGCCTGCGCGTCCTCATGCTCGATCGCGGTCGCATGGTGGAGCATGGCACCGACTATACCTACGACGGCAAGCCGCCGTTCGAGATCCCGGCGCGCGATCGTATGCCCGCGCCGCTCGTCGCGAGCGACTATTTTATCGCCACGCACGGCTACGTTTCGCCTGCCAATCAGCACCTCCACAACAACGATCGGCTGAACCCCTATGCCTATGAGGAAGGCGACAAATTCTACTGGATCCGACCCGGCGCGGTCGGCGGCAAGTCGCTGATTTGGGGACGCTGGACGTTCCGCTGGGCGCCGCACGATTTCGAGGCGAACAAGCGTGACGGTCACGGCATCGACTGGCCGATCCGCTACGACGACGTTGCGCCATGGTACAGCTATGTCGAGCGGTACATTGGCGTGTCGGGCTCCCGCGAGAACCTGCGTGAGCTGCCCGACAGCGAGTTCATGCCACCGCTACCGATGAACATCGCGGAGGAGTGGGTGAAGCCGCGGCTCGAGGCAGCCTTCCCCGGCCGCAAGCTGATCCACTCGCGCATGAGCAACATAACCGAGGACAAGCCCGATCAGAACCGGAGCAAGTGCCAGTACAGATGGCAATGCGCCCGGGGCTGCTCGTTCGGAGCCTACTTCTCCAGTCAGGCGGTGACGCTCCCCGCAGCACAGGCGACAGGCCGCTTCACCCTTCGGTCAGATGCGGTGGTCACGAACCTCGAGTACGATCCCGCCGCGAAGCGCGTCACCGGTGTGCGGGTGGTCGACACCAGGACGGGGGCGGCCGAGGTGATTTCGGCGCGGCTCGTGTTCCTCTGCGCGTCGGCCATGGCCTCGGTCCAGATCCTGCTCAACAGCCGGGCAGCCGATGGCAGAAGCCATTTCGACCGGAGCGGGACGCTTGGGCGGTACGTCATGGATCACATCTTCCGGGTCAACATCAGCGGCGATGTCCCCGGCATGACTGAGTACATCGAGTACGGGCGCCGGCCGGGGGGCGTCTACGTACCACGCTTCCGGAACATCGCGAGCGATGACGACGTCCCGTTCCGCAGAGGCTATGCCTATCAGGGGCGGGCCTCCCGCAGCCCGGCGAAGCCGGTCGGCTTCGGCGCGTCGATGAAGCAGGGGATGCGGCAGTACGACGGCTGGCGTTTCGGGCTGAGCGGCTACGGCGAGTGTCTGCCGTACGAGGACAACAGGGCATCGCTGCATCCGGACAGGGTCGATCGGTTCGGCGTTCCCCTCATGAAGTTCAACGTCACCTTCCGCGACAACGAGATGAAGATGATGACCGACGCACGCGAGCAGGGTGAGGCCATGCTGCGCGCTGCCGGCGTCCTGAACGTCAAAAGCGAGCGACTGGAGCACGTTCCGGGCGACGGCATCCACGAGATGGGAGGGGCGCGGATGGGGGCTGATCCACGAGCTTCCGTCCTGAACGGCTGGAGCCAGGCACACGATGCTTCCAATCTCTTCGTGACGGACGGAGCGCAGATGGCGTCGTCGTCGTGCGTCAATCCGTCCCTCACGTTCATGGCGATGAGCGCGCGAGCCGCCGATTATGCCGTCAAACAGGTGCGGGCTGGGGCAATCTAAACGGGCAGACAGATAACGTTCTGCCGCAGAGATAAGGTCAAGGAGTTCAATCGCGACATCAACGACGCGTGATTAGTTAGCCTGTCTACCTTTGACGGGGTAGACGGGCACAGCCGCAGCTTGGAGCTGCATCCTCCCGACTTGGCCCGGCAGTGTCCCCACGCCGGGCTATTTTTTATCGCTGACGAAGGTCGTCCGGATAGGCGAGCTTAAGTTGCCAACATAAAAAGCGGCTGCCGGTGTCGCTATTGAAAGCGCGCTGCTGGTGAGTAGCGACCCATAAACAAATGTTTAGCGATCAGAGCGAGCATCCCGTAGGTGGACCTCTGTTAACGTCGGCACCGCGACTAACACCTGCGCAAAGCCGGCTAGGATAAATCGACATCCCAGTAAGCCGGAGTGCCGAACTCGGTTCGAAGCCAGGCGACCAGCGCGGCCAGCTTGGCTGACGGGCTTCGATTGGCTGGATAGGCAACGTGGATCGTGGCGCCCTCAGCTTCAACGCCCACGTCAACGTGCACCAGCGATCCATCGGCTAGGTCGCGATGGATGAAGAAGGTAGGCAAAAGGGTGACGCCGAGGCCAGCGAGTGCCGCGTCCCGCATGACCAAGCCGTTGTTGACCCGCAAGCAAGCCGACGGCCTTACAATCATGGTGCCCGATGCGTCGGGAAAGCGCCAGTCGGCGTCGCGGTTGGTGTACAGGATCGCACTGATCCGATCGAGCTCGGCCAGGGTCCGCGGCCAGCCTCGCTGCTCCAGGTAAGCGGGGGAGGCAACAAGAAGGCGACGGCTGGAGGCGAGGTGCCGAACGATCAGACGCTCGTCCGTGATCGGACCGTGCCGAATGACGGCATCGTAGCCGTCGCCGGCGGCATCGACGAAGCGGTCGTCGAGGTCGAGCGTGAGCTGGATCTCAGGATGCAAAGCGAGGAAGCGGTAGATAGCTGGGCCAAGGTGAAGCGCACCGAAGCTTATCGGCCCCGCCAGACGTAGAGGCCCAGCAAGCGAGCCGCGGCGCTCGACGACCTCCGCTTGCGCGTCCGACACCTCGCGCAGGATCGATCGAGCTCGGACGATCAGCGCGTCGCCGTCGGCCGTCAACGCGAGGGCTCGCGTCGTTCGCTGCACCAGCCGCGCGCCGACGGTGCGCTCGAGTTCCGCCAGCCGATCGCTGACGACGGATTTGGCGAGCCCTAGGCGCCGAGCCGCTGCGCTGATCGAGCCCGCTTCGGCGACCGCGACAAGTGCTTCCAACCCGTCCAGCTTCATCATCGTTCGGCATTTCCGGACGCCGTGTTCGGGATCGACCGGCTAGTCAGCAGACTGGCCTTGACGCAACTTGCTGTCGAGAGGCCAACCATTGGAGGTCGGCCCGGGAGGGTCACGATGATCCGATCTCTCTTTGCGGCAGCCATCCTCGTCGTAGCTGCCACCAGTTCGCAGGCGCAGGTAAGGCCCTTTCCACCGACATTCCACAAGCAGGACGTCAAGGCGAACGGGACCACGATCCACGTACGGGTCGGTGGAAGCGGGCCAGCCGTCGTGCTTCTCCATGGATACGGCGAGACCGGAGACATGTGGGAGCCGCTCGCCGCCAACCTGGTACGCGACCATCTGGTGATCGTGCCGGACCTCCGCGGCCTCGGCCTGTCCGCTAGGCCCGCTGGCGGGTACGACAAGAAGACGCAGGGAGAGGATGTCGCCGGCGTCCTTGATGCGCTGAAGGTCCGTAAGGCTGATCTGGTCACCCACGACATCGGCAACATGGTGGGCTTCGCCTTCGCGGCCGAGCACCGCGACCGGGTTAGACGCTTCGTCCTGATGGACGCGCCCATCCCCGGCGTGGGCCCTTGGGAAGAGATCCTCAAGAACCCGCTGCTGTGGCATTTCCGCTTCGGTGGCCCGGACATGGAGCGGCTGGTCGCGGGGCGCGAGCGCATCTACCTCGATCGCTTCTGGAACGAGTTCTCCGCCAAGCCGGACCGGTTCACCGAAGCGTCGCGGCAACATTACGCCGCGCTCTACGCCATGCCTGGGGCCATGCACGCCGGCTTCGCACAGTTCGCCGCCTTCGATCAGGATGCGATCGACGATCGCGCCTTCCTCGCGGAGGGGAAGCTTGCCATGCCCGTCCTGGCTGTCGGCGGGTCGGCTTCGTTCGGTTCCACCATGGCGGCGGTGATGCGGTTCGCTGCTACCGACGTTGAGGAAGCCGTCATCCCGGACGCCGGTCACTGGCTGATGGAGGAGCAGCCACAGGCGACGGTCGCCGTCGTTCGAGCCTTTCTGGACAAGGGCAAGTGAGCGCCCGCCTGCTCCTCGCCGGCGTCACCGCCTCCTTGCTCGTCGCCGCTCCCATCGACGCGCAGATGCAGGCGAAGCGACTGACACCACACGAGATCGCGGCCCTGCCGGCCATGGGCTCAGGTGCGGGAACGTCTGGCGTGACCGGCATCCGCAGCGTAGTGCTCGCCGGCGATCCGACGCAGGCCGGCCTCTACACGATCGAGATCCAGGTTCCGGCCCACACGCGCATCGCCTCGCACACTCATCGCGACGATCGGACGGCCGTCGTGGTCTCCGGGCGATGGTACATCGGGTACGGGCCCACCGCTACCGACGCCGCGGCATCGCCATTGCTACCCGGCAGCTTCTACACCGAACCTGCCGGGGCCGCGCACTTCGCGCACACCAAGGATCAGACAGCTGCAGTGATCATTACAGGTGTGGGACCCACGGACACGATCTATGTCGAGGAAGCCGACACACCGCGCTGATCGCTCCGGTCGGACCTGGATGCTTGATCCTCGTTTAGCTGATGTGAACTCGCTACGGGGATAGGCGGCAGCAAGCGACGACCCAATACCGGTCACTCAGGGCCACATGCCGGCCGCTCAATTTCGGACGTCCATTCATCGCGGCATTCAGCCCGCATCGGCATTCTGCGGAGCTATTGGATTGGTTTGATCGGGCACAAACGCGGACGTCTAGCAGTGAGTGCAGCGCTGCGTGAAAAAACGGTTACGGCCTCGCTACCCGACCACCTACGTACAAGAGGCGACGCCTTGAGAGGCCCAAAATTCAACCACGCTGTTTTCGCGCGGTGGGGGAGCGAGAGCGGAGAAGCCGTGGCAGCGATCGGCAAAAGCGCAAAGTCCTTTGATCCGATGAGCTTGGCCGCACAGATCCGAGCGCTTCTGCGTTCGACCTTAGGCTAAGTCGTTGCATCAGTTCATGAGCAGGCGAGTAGGAGTTTCTTTCATCACCGCGTGCTAGCGCTCGCTGCTGTTCAGAATGGAAGGCTGCTTGATGACCGACCGGCGGGACCTTATTGAAGCGTTCAGCTCAGCTTTCCACCTGACCTTCGGCAACCGAGCCATCGAGGTCGCAGAGGGCCAGCGCGATCTGGCGAACGGCATCGTTCAGGAGCGCTGGCAAACGGTCATTGACGTGCTTACGGCGTCTGCGTCTTCAATCGCCTGAGTTGTCGGCGAAGGCATTTGGCGAGTACGGCTTCTCGTGTCCTGGGACCGACGCGGTGGGCAGCCCTAATCTTCAAGCCAGCTTTAGGTACGTACGCAAGGTGGCGTTTGGCGTCAGTTTAGCAGCTCAAGCACACCTTGCTGCGTCTGATTGGCCTGCGCCAGCATCGCGGTCGAGGTCCGAGTTAGGATCTGAAGCTTGGCGACTGTGGTCGTCTCGGTCGAGAAGTCGGCGTCCCCGATGCGGCTGCGCGCGTCGGTCAGGTTAGTGACGTTGACGGTGGCGTTGTTCACCGCCAATTCGAGGCGGTTCTGCGACGAACCCAGCGCGGCGCGGGCACCCGAGACCTCGGCGATCGCGTCGTCATAATTGGCCAGCGTCGCGCTGGTGCCGGCGGCGTCGAAGGCGAGCGCGGTGACCACCGCCAGGTCCGAGCCGCCGCTCGTCGAGAAGTCGACCGACTTCAACTTGACCGTGTCACCGCTGTTCGCACCGGTCTGGATCGTGAAGCCGGTCGCCGCGGCCGAGTCGAACAGCTTCTTGCCGTTGAACGAGGTGTTGGTGACGATCGAGCTGATCTGGTCCTTGAGCGCCGACTGCTCGGCACGGATCGAGGACACGTCCGAGGCGGCATAGGTGCCGCTGCTCGCCTGCACCGTCAGCTCGCGCATGCGCTGCAGCATGTTTGAGACCTCGCCCAGCGCGCCTTCCGCGGTCTGCGCCATTGAGATGCCGTCGTTGGCGTTGCGGATGCCCTGGCTCATGCCGCGGATCTGCGAGGTCATCGACTTGCTTATCGCGAGGCCGGCCGCGTCGTCCTTCGCCGAGTTGATGCGCTTGCCGGTCGACAGGCGCTCCATCGAAACCGACAGCGCCTTGTTCGCGCTGTTCGAGGCGGTGGTGGCGCGCAGCGCCGAGGTATTCGAGTTGATCATGGTCATCAGCCTACCTCCCGAACAACGTCAAGCCACCCTTCGACAGCGTCTTGCATGTTCAGGCAAACGACCAGCGGCCACTCTCCTTTATAGGCCTGATTGCGCCATCGCCCCTACTTAGACCATAGTATTGTTGTTGAGTCTAATTTGGACGGTATGCCAATCCTAATCTGGCAAAAGCTGAGCGCGGCTAAATTTTGGGGCTGTTCCGCGATCGCGTTGACCATCACCTACCTCAAAGCGATGGTACGCCTCCTCGCCAGACTCCACATGATCGGGGGCGCGCACCACATATATGTCAACGTCGTCCCGTCGTCCCAATTGCGGGCGCAAGCATTAATGCCGTTTGATATGCACCAGCACTAGGGTCTCCCTCCTGAAGGACGTGGCGGCGCAGCGCGTCGATCAGCACGCCAAATCCCGAAGCGAACCCGCACGCATCCCGCGCGATGCGTTCCGCCGGCCAGTCCCCGTTACAGATCGCCAAGTTCGTCCGCCAGTTCGTCACGTCGGGCCGAACCGCGGTCGCCAGCGCGGAGCTAACAGCTCCCGAGCGCACGGCCGTTTCGATCGCCACTTCCTCATCGTTACAGTGGCGGTTGACCACGCGTGCGAAAAGCAGTCGCAGCCGCGCAACCTCCTGCATGCATGGCACCGGTCTACCGGCCGCGGAGACAAGGATTTCTTCAGCAAGCCTGAGCATGTCCCTATGCTCCTGCAGATGGACGGACGTCACTAACGCGCTCCTCATCATACGCCTGAAATCGTCTTCGATTGAGCGATTAGCGAACCGTTTAATGTGACTGCTGCGTGAGCGGTCCTACGACCTAGGTAGAACGGGCATTTGATTATTGCAGACGTCTAAAGCACGTGGTGGCCATTGAATGATAAAAAGATACGAGGTCGCGCGATCTGGATCGATCGGGCTCATCAACAATCCGCCTCCCGCGCCTCATCCGGTGGGAGCTGATTGCGCGCGAGTGAAGCCGCGCGTTGGAAAGCCGCTGAAGCGTTGAATATCCAAGCTCGTCATTCGAACAACGGCATGGCGACCGCAGCGGTGTGCGAACTCTCTCCTGTCAGCCACCACGCCAGCCGACAGCATAGCGTGCAGATGCGACCTCCGCAGTGCTGAGGCCGCGGGCGAACCATTGTTCCGCCGTGGATCACCCGATCAATAGCGCTCCTCGTGACTCGCCGCGCCGACCGCGACCTGGTAGCTCACCCTGCCTGGCCCCGGAAGCGGCTGCGACCACGTCGCCCCGGAATAGAGCCGCCGCGATGGCAGCGCGCGGCAGTTCGCCGGGATGGCGTCGGCGCAGAGCTTGCCGTCGTACAGCTCGGTGTTGGTGTTGCCCTCGTTGCGCAGCAGCAGCGTTTCCCCGTCGCGCCTTCCCACCACGCGGCCGGCCGGGGCGGCGGGTCGCTGGATCACGAGAACGTCGTAGCCGATCAGCAGCTTGAGCGCGGTCACCGCGGCCGAGACCGGGCCTGCCACCGGCTTGACGGTGACGCGGTAAACGCGATCCGCCTCGGCGCGCGGGCGGATCGCGGCGATGCGGATCGGCTTGCGCTCGCCCGGCTGGAGGATGAGCCGCTGCGGCGACACCAACAGCCCGCCCGCCTCAGGGTCGACGATCGCGGTCCGGCCCTCCTCGGGTGTGCCCGGCGCGGTGATCTCAAACGGCGCCACCGCCACATAGGCAACCTCCTTGCCATCATTGGCGACCTCGATGTCCTGCGCCAGATCGCTGCCGGCGGCGAAGTCGACCACCACCTGGCTGAGCACGATATTGGCGTGCGCGGGCGGGGCGATCGCGATCGCGGTGAGCGATACGGCGGCCAGGCGAGCGGCTGCGAGGCGGGCGGTCAGGGCAGGCATGTGACGTCTCCGAGGCGGGTATAGGTGGTGGTAGCGCTCGCGGCGGCAAGGCGGGCGGTGCAGGCGAGGCCGGCGCCGGTGCGCGCGGCGAGGCGCGCGTCGGCCGCCGCCTGAATTTGGAAGAAGCCGTTCGAGTCGGTCGCGGCGATCGCGTCGTCGGCGGTGAGATCGGCGTCCGCGATCGGCGCGCCGGCGCGGTCGACCAGCCGCCCGAACATCGCGCGAACCGAGCGAACCTCCCAGTCGAGCGCGACCACGCTGCCGGGGAAAACGTCGACCGTGCGCGGGCCAGTGTCGAACGCTATCAGCCCGGTGGCGATCGCGCGCAGCCGCACCTTGTAGCGACGATAGGGCTGCACCGCGAGCGTCAGCCGCTGCCCTCCGCGCAGCGTGCCGCGCACCGCCTCGTCGACCAGCAGCTCGAAGGAGGCGCGCGGGTCTCCGCCGACCGTCACCGCGATCAGGCTGTCGTTCTGCCCAGCCGCGCCGAGCCCGAGGCCGCGCCGCGTCACTGCGAACGAGGTCTGCCCCGTCAGGCCGTATTGCAGTCCGCTGCCCATCGCGCCGGTGCGACCGGTGAGGTTCAGCGCGGCGAGGCCGAGCGCACTACGGCGCTCGCTACTGAGCTGGACGATCGTGCCGGCCGCACCGCGCTGCACCAGCGCCCCGGCATCGATCGCGCCGCCGCGCGCGTCATCGCGATGCAGCGAGGCGGCTGTCTCGAACGCGGGCGAGAGGCTGCGATCGTCGCCGTTCGCGCTGCGTTGTACTCCCAGCGCGGTGCTGAGCGCCGCGCGCGGCCCGAGCAGCTGCAGCTGGATACCGAACGCCATCGCATCACCGCGCTGCGTGCGCGCGTATTGGCCGATGAGCGAGAGCTGGAGCCGGTCGCGCTGCAGCACCGACCATCGCGCGCTGGGACCGACCGAGTAGTTCGTCGAGCGCTCCGCGGATCGGAACAGATAGCCCGACAGCCCGAGTTGCGCGTGCGGCAGCGTGTAGGAAAGGCTGCCCAGCATCTGGGTATAGCTTGATCCGGCGCGGTCGTCGCGGACCCTCATCAGCGGTGCGATGACGCCCGCCGCATCGTCGGCCGCGATCAGCGCGGTGCCGTCGGCGCTGCGCACGTGCCGGACATCGAGGCTGTAGCTGAGCGCGCTGCTGCCGCTCGAGCTCAGCTGCGCCGCCACGCCGCGATCGCCGCGGCGCGACCCGAGCAGTGCGACCCGCGCCTGCGCCAGCGCGGTGAGCAGCGAGAGCCCGCCCTCCGCCACCGCATTGGCGCGCGTCACCATTGCCGCAGCGTCCCAGGCGAGGTGCGTGCCGAATCGGCCGCGCGCGCCACCGGTCGCGATTGCGACCCGCTCGCAGGCGCGATCCTGCCGGTCGCGGGTGAGAACCCCGAGATGCGCGTCGAACACGACCCGCCCGGCGGGGGCGAGCGCGGCGCTCTTGGTGAAGAATCGCTGCTCCACTCGCGTCCCGCCGCCCGCTTCCTGGATGCGCAGCTCAATTGGGTAGGAGCCGTCGGCGAGGCCGCTGGTGTCGAGCGCCTGGTTGCCGCTCTCATAGCTCTGCGAGCTGACGAGCCGGCCCTGAACGTAGACGTCGACGCGCGAGCGCTGCGGCAGGAAGACGATCAGCGGCGTGCCGCTCAGTGCCACCCGGTCGGCGCGCGTGTCAAACTGCGTGGCGACGCCAACGCCGATTATGCGCCGGCGTCCGACCAGGTCCACGCCGGGCGCGTAGAACAGCCCGCCGCGCAGCCGCAGGTCGCGGCGGTCGACCTCGGCGGCCAGCGTATCGAGCCGGCCGCCGTCCCATGAGGAGAGCGAGGCGTCGGACAGCAGGTGCACCGCGCCGCGCCCGGCCACCAGCCGGTTGCGGATGGCATAATTGGCGCGGAGCCCGCCGCCGCCGGCCAGCGCCACGCCGACCGTGTCGACCGCCGAGGGCGCGGCGTCGGCATCCTCGAGGTAGCGCGCCTCCTCCCCACGCACCGCCAGCAGACGTGGGTCGAGCGCCAGCGTTAGCCGGAAGGCGGCGGGATCGTAGGACGCGGTCACGCGGGGGCGCGACGCGGCCACGCAGCCGGAGGTGTCGGTGCAGCTTGGGTGCGCGCCAATTGCCAGCGGCGGCGTCAGCGCCGCGACGACGAAGGTGCGGTCGAGCAGGTCTGGGATCGCCGCCGCAACGGCGGCGGGATCGAGCAGGCGCGCCTCCGCGAGACCGACCTCGGCGGCATATTGGCCGATCCGCCGGTCGGCGACATAGACGTCGACCACGATCCGCTGGGTCGCCGCGAGCGTGGCGAACTCGGCCGGCATCGCCGCGGTGACCTGCGGCGGTGCCGCGTCGGCGGCGTGCGCGGCGCCCGCGGGCAGCACGGCGCCCAGCAAGGCGAGCAGCAGCGCCGCGTGGCGCCGGAGCCCGTGCGCCACAGGCCGGCCGCGTCGGTCCGCGCGCGCCTTCATGTCAGTTGGCCGACAGAAGGATGGTCAGCGTGCCGCTGAAGTTGCCGGCGGTGGCGGTGCTGAGACTCGCGGCGCGCAGGATCACGACCAAGCTGGTGTTAGTGGCCTGGAGCACCGGGCAGCTCAGCAGCATGGTCTGTCCGGTGAGTGGGACGTTCGCGGTGAGTCCGGTGCCCGAGCTCTGCCCCGCCGCGGTGTTCCACTGCACCTCGTAGGGGAGCGTCCTGGTGCCGTTGGCCAGCGTGAAGGCGCCGCCAGCGCCCGAGCCCGAGGCCGTGACGGTATAGCGGCCGCCCGTCAGTCCGCTGAAGGCGCAGATCGACTGGCTGCGGACGAGATCGGCGCCGAAGCCCGTGATCGTGCCGAAGGCAACATCGCTCAGCCCGCTGACCTGGACGGTCTGCGCCGCGGCGGGAATCGTCTGGGCGGCAAGCGCCAGGGCCGCCGCTCTCGCGAGGCGTCGCATAGCCGACACCGCCAGCCCCGCGTCGCCGGCTACTGCGGGGTGACGAGCAGCGTCAGCGAGCCGGTGTAGCTCGTCGCCGAGGTCATGCCCTGCAGGTTCGAGGCGGCGATCGAGATGATCAGGCTCGACGTGGTCGCCGCGCCGGTGCTGCACGTCGGGTTGGCCGCGGTGCTCGTCATCCCCGCCAGCGCGGTGCCGGCGGTCAAGGCCGTACCGCTGTTCTGCCCGGCGCTGGCGCTCCACTGCACCGAATAGGGCACGCTGAGGCTGCCGTTGGCGAGCGTGAAGGCGCCGCTGGTGCCGCTGCCAGTGGCGGTGATGCTGTAACCCTTCGTGGCGGTGTTGCTCCACACGCAGTTGCTCTGCGACGCGGTCGCAGCGCTCGCGGGATCGACGTTGGTGAAGGCGACGTCGGTTAGCCCGGTGATCTGCGCGCGGTTGGCGACGCTGGCGGTGATCGTCACCGACCCGGTCGAGGTCGCGCCTAGGCTGCCCTGGGTCGACGCACCCGCCGGCACGGCGCCCGCGACAGAGGCGAACAGCGCGGCTGCGGCAAAAATCCTGCTCTTGGCCGCCCGACGACGTGCCGAAACAACATGCACCATGACAATGTCCCCCGAAATTACGCACGGTGGCGAAGGAAGTGGTCGAGGAACTGGGTAGATGAACGCCCTTAACAAGCCGGAAGGCTTCCAACGCGCTTAGACCAAGGTATAAGAATCACGGCCGTTTTGTCGTTGCCACGACGCATCGAGAGGGAGCGGCGGCATCCCAACGGCTACGCGAACCATCTTGCGGGCGCGGCGCCCGAGAACCATTGTGCGCTTCGGATCAACGGAACGAGGGCCTGATCGTGGCGGTAGCCGATGTTCACAAGATCGCGGGCGCGATCGAGGCGGTGATGCACCAGGCCGACACCGCGTACATCGGCGTGGTCGCGCTGCTGCAGACGCTGCACAACCGAGGCGCGCTGACGCAGGACGAGATCAAAGCGATCGCGGACGCGATGGTCGCCTCGGTCCCGGTTGAGCGCCATCACGCCTTTGCCCAGTCGTTCGCCGGCATGCTGCCCGGCTACCGCTCGCCTAAGGCGGGCGCGATCTCGCAGGACTGACGGGCGGGAGCCGACCGGCCCCCGCCCTGCCTTCCACGGCGCCGATCAGAACTGATAGCCGATCCCGATGTTGGCGCCGACGCGTTTGCGACTGTTGTAGGTCGCGCCGAGCTTCACGATCGTGTGACCGTCCTCCATGATCCGCGACACGCCCATCGCCACCGCCGACTGGCCCTGGAAAGTGCCGGCGCCGAGCGAGAACATGCTCTTGCCCTCCTCGTAGGGCTGCGGCATACCCGCCATGGCCAGGGCCCCGGCGACGCCCGCGCTGACGTCGCGGTTGACGCGGCCGAGATCGAACGAGAGCGCCGCGACGCGCTGGTCGGTGTAGCTGTTGGCGGCGTCGACCGCGGCGCCCATCGCACTATTAAGCTGCGCGACGTTGACCGCATCGCCGTCCGACGTGCCCGGCGCGAGATTGTGCAGCGCGACCGCCTTCTCGCCGCCAAGCGTGACGGAATCGCTTCCATCGCCGTCATACTGGATCGAGCGGCTGCTGGCGGCGAGCGCCGCGTCCGCCTTGGTCTCAACCGAACTGACCCGGGTCTCGACGGCGGCGACTCGCGTCGTGGCCGCCGCGAGCTGGGTGCTCGTGCCGGCGCCGGCGTCGCCTGCCACGACCGGCGCCGAGGCGGTGCCGTCATTGGTGTTGGTGACGGAGGGGTTGCCTCCCGAAGCTCCGCTCGACGGAGCACCCGGCGCACCCGCCGTGGTGCCACTCAGCCGAGCGTTGATCGCCTGCAGCGCGTCGCCCACGCTCGAGTAGGTGACACCGTTCAATGTGTAGCTCGGCGCCGCCAGCGCTCCGGTCGCGCCGTCGTAGCTCGCACCCCCGCCGAAGCCCGCGACGAAGGCCGCGCCCATCGCACCCGACACCCCGCGCAGCTGCGACACGTTGACGGCGTCGGTGTCTGCGCCGCCTGCGGCGACGCCGGTGATCTGGCGGTTGCCGATCGGCGAGTAGGTGTTGGTGGCCGGGTTGAGGTAGGCGATGTTGCGTGCGATCGCGACCTCACCGAGCGACTCCTGAGCGCCGGTCAGACCGAAGGCAGTGTAGCCGCCGACCGCGCCGCGCGTCGTCTGCGACGCCGACCCGAGCGCGACGCTGCCTTCCTTGTCGGCGATTGCGCCGGAACCGAAGGCGCTCGTCGCGAAGCCACTCGCGCTAGAGAGCGTACCCACGGCCGTGGAGCCAAACCCTTCGGCCCGCGCGACTGTACCAAGGGCAGTCGAGTAGGAGTCGCGCGCCTCTGCGGCGTAGCCGAATGCGGCGGCATACGTCGCCGTCGCGGCAGCCATGTTGCCGATTGCAACCGCGCGCGTGCCCTGCGCAATAGCAGTGTTGCCGATCGCTAGCGTGTCGGTGGCGTTGGTCACCACGTTCGCGCCGATCGCGAGCGCCCCATCTCCGGTGGCGCTGTTGTTCGTGCCAATTGCGATCGCGCCGTTGCCCGATGCCACGTTGGTGAAGCCGAGCGCGGCCGCACCGAGGCCGCTCGCTTGGTTGGTCGAGCCGATCGCGGTGCTGCCGTCGCCGTTCGCGACGTTGACGTTGCCGAGGGCTATTGCGCCGACGCCCGTCGCGTTGTTGTCCTTGCCAAGCGCGGTCGCGCCGGCGCCGGTCGCATAGTTCGGGTCGCCGATCGCCACCGCGCCGTCGCCTGAGGCGACGTTGCCGAGGCCGATCGACACCGCCTTGCCGTCCATCGCCTTCGCGCCGTCGCCGATCGCGACCGAGCTGATGCCGCCAGCCACCGCGTTACGCCCGACGGCGATCGCCGCCTCGCCCGACGATGCCGACGCAGGGCCGATCGCCGTCGAGTCGAAACCTGAGGCAGCGCTGTCCGCCATCGTCGAGTTTGCGTGGAAGTACTTGGCTCCCACAGCGTCAGGGCTGCCCGTGCCACCCCCCGTTCCCGTGCCGCCGCCCGAACCTGCGCCCGGCGCGGTGCCGAGCGACGTCTCGATGGCGCCAAATACGGACTGCACCGAGCCGTAGGACTGGCCTTTGAAGGTGAAGTTGCCGGAGAAGCCGCCCGCGGGATCGTAGCGGAAGCCGCTACCGAGCGCACTCGCCACGGCGTTGCCCATCGAGAAGAGCTGGTTGCCGTTGACCGCGTCGAAGGAGCCCCCCCCGATCATGCCGTCAGCGACGCCATGCAGCCGGACCGGGCCGCTGTCGGCGCCGATGAGCGTGAGGTCCTGCGAGACGCGCCCGCCGTTTGGTACGGTCGGCGCCGCCGCATCGGCGTAGCGCACCGGCCCACGCGCGCCAGTGTCGAGCGCGCTGCCTAGCTGGCCAAGATCCTGCGTGAGCCCGCCAACACGTGAGTCGAGCGCGCCGAGCAGCCCCGCCTGGAGCGCAGCAACATTGGTCAGCGTGCTGACCGTCTGATTGGTGTCGAAAAGCTGGCCTGAGGTGGCTGCATCGCTTGAACCCGCCGCCAGCGTCCCGGCCGCGACGTTGCGCAGCGCGACGGGCACACCTGCCATTCCCAAGGTTGCCGAGCCGTGGCCAGCGTCGTCGTAGCGGAGCGCGAGGTCGCTTAGGCCTTGGTAGCTCTGCGCCAGCGCGAACAGCTGGCCACCGTTGACGGCGTCGGTCGAGCCGCTCGACAGCCGCGCCTCCGCGACATTGTGCAGCGCCACCGGCTCTGGATCGCGACCGACCAGCGTGAGGTCCTGCGATACGGTGCCGCCGTTCGGAACGGTCGGGTTCGCCGGGTCGGTGTAGCGCACCGGGCCGATCGCGGCACGCTCGGTGTCGCTACGCAATGCAGCGATCGCGTTCGCGTTGTTGCCTAGCAGCACGCTCTGCGCGGTCACCGTCGTGCCAACCGCAGCAAGCCCGGTGCTCACGGTCGCGAGATCGCTAGCCTGGCTCGTGACGTCATTACGCAGCGCCGTCACCGAAGCGTTTGTGTCGGCGAGCTGCCCGCCGTTCACCGCCTCAGTCGATCCCGGCGCGATGCTGCCAGGCGCCACATTGGCGAGTATCACCGGCGCCGCGTTGGCGCCGCCGAGGGTGATACGGGCGCGGGTAAGGTCATCATACTGAACCGAGACGGAGGCCAGACCACTGATTTGCTGGCTGACGTCGTAAAGCTGACCGCCGTTGACCGCGTCGGTCGACCCCGCCGCTACTTGACCCTCCGCGACGTTGTGGACCCGAACTGGGCCGGGTTGGGCTCCCAGCACCGCCACGTCGTTGGTGGCGGTGGTGGTGGCCACCGTCGGCGCGCCCGGGTTCACATATTGCACCGGGCTGACGTTGCCGCTCACGCTCATGTTGCGCAGTGACAGAATTGCGTCGGCGTTGGCGGTGATCCGCGCGTCCTGATCACCGAGCAGCGTGCCCTGCGCTGCGACCGTGCTGCCGAGCGTGCCCAGCGTGCCCGCCTGCGCGGTCACCAAGCCCTGAAGGCTGGCGATGTTGGCGGCAGCGGTGGCGAGGTCGCTGCCCTGCTGAGTCAGTGTCGCACCCTGAGTACCGACGGTGGCGCCGAGCGTGCCGAGCTGCGCGGTGTTGGCGGTGATCCGCACCTCATGGTCGGACACCTGGGTCTGCAGGTCGGTGACGGCGCTGCCGGTGCTGCCAAGCGTGGCGCGCAGCGTCGCTACATCGGCCACGTTGGCGCCAACGCTGGCCTGGAGCGCGCCGATGTCGGTCGACTGGCGCGCGATCGTCGCTCCCGCGGTCGCGACGTCGGTCGCGAGCGTGCCGACACTGCCCTGAAGCCCCTGCAGTACCTGTCCCTGCCCCGCGACGCTGCCGGTGAGCGCCGTCATCCCGTCTGTCAGCGTGGCAAGCATCCCCAAGTTTGCGCTGATCTGCGCGCCCTGCTGGTTTACCGACGCCGACAGTGTCGCGAGGTCGGCGACGTTGCCCGAGACCGTCGCCTGGAGCCCCTGAAGCTCGGTCGTCTGGCTTGCAACGGTCGTCCCCAGCGCGCCGACCGCCGCGTTCACCGTGCCGAGCAGGTCGGCGTTGGCGGTGACCTGGGCGCCCTGCTGGTTCACCGACGCCGTCAGCGTAGCGACGTCGGCGACGTTGCCCGAGACCGTCGCCTGTAGACCCTGCAGCGCGGTCGTCTGGGTCGACACGGTCGCACCAAGCGTGCCAAGCCCCGCATTCACCGTCCCGAGCAGATTGGTGTTTGCGGTGAGCTGCGCGCCCTGCTGGCCCACAGTGGTCGACAGCGTGGCGAGATTGGCTACGTTGCCGGTGACGGTGGTCTGCAGTCCCTGAAGCGTCGTCCCCTGCGCCGCCACGGTCGAGCCGAGCGTGCCGAGCCCTGAGCTGACGGTGTTGAGCAGGCTGGTGTTGGCGGTGAGCTGAGTCTGCTGCTGGTTCACCGAAGCGGTCACCGTCGCGAGATTGCTGGTGTTCGCTGTGTTCGCCGCCTGCACCGTCTGCAACGTCGTGGTCTGGTTAGCGACCGTCGTGTTCAGCGTGTTGACACTGGTGTTGAGCGAGTTGGCGAGGCTGGTCGTCGCGGTAAGCTGGGTGCCCTGCGCAGTGACGGTTGTGCTCAGCGCATTCAGATTGTCATTGAGGCCCTGAAGCGTGAGGAGCTGCGCGGACGATGCCGTCGGCTGCAAGGCCACAGCGCCGGCAAGTAGCGTCAAGCAGGTCGACTGACGCAACCGGAAACGAACGGCGCGACTTGCGGCACGAGTTTGAACAGCCATCTCAATCCCCGTCTGAGCGATGAGGACGGGATCGCGTTCGCTGGTTAACAAGCAGAAATCAAATGGGTTAATGGATAGACACTTAGACCTAGGTCGTAGTCAATCTCTGCGATTAACACGTAGTTAACCAAAAAAGCTAGTTTGAAGATGATCACGTGAGACAGCGCGTTGGGCTTGATTATCCCAGCGCCCTTGAGTGGCCCGCTCGCACAGTCACCGTTGAGCAATCGCGACATCAGCTGGTATGCGGGCTTTTGTTATCTCCTGATTACGGCGTGCATGAAGTGAAGACCCACAATCGGCCGTTCAGCGCCATATCGACCCCTCCTGAGAGCGGCCGCTTGTTCACCGCCACCGGCGACGCAGACTATGTTCCCCTCGTTGCGCGCGACAGCGCTCTATACACTTTATCGAGAAAAGCTGGCGGATGGGGGTTTCGATCGGCGTCGACCCTCGACATCGCTGAAGACCCGAGTTCCTCGGAGGTTGCGGTGATCGAACCGCAGGAGCAGGTCGACCTCTACGCGGGCCACATGCTTGCGCGAGGCAGTGCGCTTGAGGCACATCCGTTCCTACGAGCGCAGTCGTTCTCCTCGCCATTGTCGCCGTCGGCGTCTCCGCGCCGGAAGTCAGCCCGGTGCAGGCGAAGTTCAAGGTCGAGGCGGTGCTCAAGGACGAGGATCCGAGCGTGGACGGCATCAGGACGCTGGCGGTCGAGAGGTCGCCGGCGTTCTCGCTCGTCCTCGCCCCGGACATGCGGCGACGTGGCGGCGGTGGGGCGATCTGTTCAGTCAGGGATGATAGACGGCTCACGGACTGCCGCCTTCATGATCTTGCGCCCTCGTCCGAGGGCATGACAAGGGTGTATCATGATGCGCTTTCGCGAATACGGATCGCCAAGGCTCCCTTTGCGGGGGTGCGCGGGCGCCTCATCAGCGTCGCGGTTACGTTCGATACGATCGTCGACCGAGCTCCCGAGGGTCGCGAAGCCGTCTGCAATCCGCCGTTTTGCACGAGCGAGGGCGGTGTGCCGCCGCCTCCGCCTCCGCCACCCTCGACCGTTCCAAAATGAGGAAGGCCGGATGACAGTCGCCGTTGCTGCGTTAATCTTCGCTCTGGTTCCGCTCGGCGGGTTGCCTTCGTCCGGCCCGCCGACTGCATCTGACAGGAAGATCTGCCGGCGGGAGGACAGCACGGGCAGCATTCTGTCGAGGCGGATTTGCCATCGCCGAGGCGAGTGGGAGCGTGTCTATGAAACTCGTCGCAGAGCCGCCGACGAGGCTATGCGGTCCCGAGGGGCTACGCGTCCCGCCTCTCAGCTGGATCAGTAGAACAGCGCGGCCTCAATGGGCGCTTGCGGCCCCCTCGCCCTCTCGGGCCGAGGACCCAGAAGCGGTCACTCAGGGCGCCTTCCCCGCCTTCCAGCTTCGGACGCTCGTTAATCTTGGCAGTCGATGCCTTTGAAGCTCTGATTCCAAGCGGCACCCGATCTTGTAGCCTGTAGCAAGGGCAGCGCGATCGATGACGCCGCAGGCCTGCTCGTTATCGGCGGGGTATATATGACAATGCTCCGGTCGCGTTGACGACCGAGGCTCTCGTCAACCCTCATGCTGGTAAGGTCCGAGCTTATTTGTCACTTTCGCGAACTGCACGATGTGCTCTGCGGTCCGTTCCGGGCGACAAGAAGGAACGTGAAAAGATAAGACGCGCCATCGGTGGAAGGGGACCAAGCGGTCGCCGCGGCGGCCGAGGCAGTGCTCGCGGGACCGCTTGAGCTGTGGGAGCGATCGCGGCGCCGCTGGCCGCCCTTCCGTGAAGCGGCTGCTGGCGCTCACCTTCGATGAGACGTGCGAGTGGTGGTCCGAGAAGCTTGTAGACGTCTGACCTTGGGGTTCCTCGGCCGACGATCGTTCCGCCTAGAATTCGGGGTGCTGTCGATCTAATGCGAACCCGCCTCTACCCGATGCACCTCAACCTTCGTAGGCGGCGGGTTAGCTGGCGAGCGCCTGCCACTCGGCCAGCGCCGCGGAGCGGCGCTGCTTGTAGGTCTGCCTGTCGACGAGGTGACGTTCGTGGTTGAAGTGGTTGTGGACGTTGGCGTGGACCGAGGCGAACTTCTGTAAGGTGCGCATCTGCCGGAACCGCAGCATCGCCCGCTCTCGTCGCCTGAAGGGCAGATGTGAGTTCTCCACCCGGTTGTTGGCCCAGCGACCCACCTCCTGCTTCTCGCGGTTGCCGAGCTCCGCTAGAGCAGCAGCGTAGGAGCGCAGACCATCGGTGGCGATCGCCTCAGGTGAGCCGTGGCGCTTGAGCGCCTTCTTCATGAACGCGAGCGCTGCCTTCTTGTCACGGCTTTTAGTAACGTAGCTCTCAAGGATCTCGCCCTCGTGATCCACCGCCCGCCACAGGTAGACCATTTCGCCATTCAGTTTCACGTACATCTCGTCCAAATGCCAGCGCCAATGACGAAAGCCGCGCATTCGGCTCACCCGCTGGCGCCGCACCTCGCCGGCGAACAGCGGACCGAACCTGTTCCACCACAGCCTGACCGTCTCGTGGCAGATGTCGATCCCGCGCTCGAACAGCAGGTCCTCCACGTTCCGCAATGACAGCGGGAAGCGCACGTACATGAGCACCACAAGCCGGATCACCTCCAGTGACGAGTTGAAGTAGCGGAAGGGCGAGGCTGGCTTGCGCGGGCGAGGCATGCTTCTCCCCTACCCCGCCCGTCGCTGTAGGTGCATTAGCTTTGACAGAGCCCCTGCACGACGTCGGCCTGTCCGGCCTGAATGCGATCTGGATTCTGATCCTCGCCCTGCTCGGCGACCCGCTCGAGACACGGTCGCAGATCCTCATGGTCTAGTCATATGAGCTTTCATCCCAGCTCAATTGGTCGCGACACCCCAATCACCATCATTTGAGCCTCGCGCAGTTCGGAGTCGACGGTGTCCAGATCAAATGGTGACGCCTGGACGTTTGGAGGCGTCGCAGGCGTAACGGGGGCGGCTTTCAACACGGCATCGAGGATACGGAACGGCGATGTCGCGAGCGGCTCGTCTTCGGTACCGAAGGAACGAGCCTCCTTGGTTGCCAGCACGGTCAGCAGGCGGACACGCCCGGCGGTGGGCCAAAATCCACTCGGGAAGCCGATCGAAGATCCAGCCGCGTCACTCGTGTTCAGCGGTGCGGCGAATACCGGCATCTCGGACAGGCGGCCTTCGGCATTGGTGATCCATCGCGTGACGACAGCGATTAGCCTGTGGCCGGGAGCAGGAGCTTGCGGGGTGCCCTGTTCGTCATTGGGTAAAGGGTGGACCGCGGTCGCCGCGCCTCCCGCAATGAGCATAGCCCGTCCACCGGAGATTTTAAACGCCAGGTCCTCGACCCTCCGGATGGATGATACTGCGGGCCCAAGGCTGGCCGGGCGGCACCGGAAGCGTGAGGAGTCGCCGAAAAACTGAACCCAGAACGGGCTGGAGAAAGCGCTCACGGAGAATGGCTGCAGTTGGGCATCTTTGAGAATTTCGGGCGTGCCTGGCAGATCGATGCGCAGTGTACCCTTTCCTTCGGGAGTTTTGAGACGCGCAAGCATGCCACCCCGCCACTGCCGCTCGCTTGCCGTCGATGCGGCGCCCGGCCGAGCCCAAACGATGACGTCGAAGGTGTCTGGGGCCTCCTCGGCGGCGTTCGGATCGACCGGTGCGGTTGGGGAAATGTCGATACGTAGCTGGACCGAGCCGTTGTCTAAGGCCGGAAATTCAATCGGCGGCAAATGATTGATACGCCATCCCGGATGGTCGGGGTCCATTAGGGGTTCGGACATCGCGGCGCGAAGACGAACGTCGTCTCCTTGGCGCTCAATTGTAATCGCCAGCCGTCGAGGAATCACGTGGGGTGGGACATCGTCCTCGATCTTCACCGCGATCGGCGCGTCGCCATCGATAATCGGCAGTGTCCAGTCGAGGCGTAATCCCTGGAACCCTAGAGGGTGATTAATATACGGGCAATTCGGGGCGGCTGGCACAGGTGGGACGGGAACCGGCGCGGCTGTTTTCGGTGGACTAAAACGCCATGCGAGCCGACGCCTTGGCTCAGTTATGGTGCCGAGTGCCTCCGCCCACTGCCAAAGCGCAAGGCCGCTTAGCAATCCGGCTGGACGTTCGATGAGCTCGGGGTCGGCGAGCCGCCGGTAAAGGAGTTGAAACAGCGGCCTCGCCGCCAACCGCTCGGTTAGTGTCGTATCGGCTGACGGCTCAACCTGCGGTTCGACTATGAAGCTGCTGCGCCTGAAGTCGCTGCTTGCACCTTCGCTCTGGGTCCAGCCGAGCGGACCGGACAACGACAGGCTGGTGCTAGCGAAAGGCGCGGCCTTGCCGGTGAGGATGGGATCGGGACCCCAGCTTTGCCAAAATGTGGGATATTGCAGCGCCTGCTCGATGGCATTGTCGTTGCCGAACAACGATCGCAGCTCATTCTGCCGCCAACCGGGCTCATTCGCATGGCCCACGAAAGCTTCCGGGAGCGGATGTCGCGTCAGGAGGCTGACCAGCTGCAACCGGTCGCCGAGATTGCCCAAGGCGTGCCACGGCTCGTTGAAAAGAAGCATGACCGGCGCGGCCGCTGAAGCCTCACGCAGTTGTTCGGCGAGAGGCAGCCACAGTTCGAGTCCTGGCCGGCGAGGCTCGGGAGGTTCCGCGGAGACACCGGCCGAAGGTGCGATCGCACCCCGCGCGAGGACGTGAGCCCAGCGGGCATGTCGCAGGTCCTCAAGATCCTCGTTCGGACCCTCGAGCGTTCGGCGGTTGAAGCCAGGTTCGCTAGGATAACGACCTTGGAATTCGAGTGCGAAGCGCCAGAGGGTGGGGTTGCCACGGTAAGTCATGTCGCGCATGACGAGCGGTGTTTCCGGGCGCTCATCCAGACGATCTCGACGGCGGATGTGATAAGGAGTGAGTGCGACGGGTCCCTCACGTTCGGCGTCGGTGTCCTCGCGTCCGGTGAACAGCCGTTGCGCCCAAGCGCCATAAGCCTTGAACCCTGCGTCGTCTGCGGGCGGAGCTTCGCCCCCAGTCCGTCCGCGCCAGGTCCAGCGCTGGTCGAGTACCGTCACATCCGCGAACAGACGCATGACGCGCGCGGCTGCACGAGTTTGCGGCGCTGCAAGGGTCGGGCGAGCCTCGACGCGTTGCAGCCGCCCCGTGCCGTCAGCGAGAACCTTGCCCCAGTCTACGAAGACATTGCCGGTGCGATTTGTGAACCGATTGCGCCAAGGGTCGCTGCCTAGGGCGTCCTGTATGATCTTTTGGTCGGCTGAGGCCTCGGCGCGAAGCCTTAGTGGCGCCCCAAGGACATGGCGGTCTACCCGCCGACGGCCTCGTGCTAAGGCGGCCGAAAAACGCGCTTTTGGTCCTTCGAAATCGTCGATATCGACGGCCGCGTAGACGCGCACTTCGACCGTTCTACCGGCGGGGATCGTCACCGTTGCCTGGCTTCCTGCTAACACGACATCGATATCGGCGGCGTCGGGGTCGAAGTTGGCCGGCGGCCCGCGCCGGAGCTTGAGTTCTAGGCCGAGCTTGCGATCTCCATGCGGATCTTTGCTGGTATCCTGACGAAGCGGGATTTCAAGAAGCGCACCGCTGGTTCGCGTGCGCGGGAACAGCGGGACGACTTCAAGAAAGAGGGCGGTGACCCGCGGGTGGTCGAGCGTGGTGTCGTTGCCAATTATCGCTGGCTGCTGAGCCGCAGTGTAAGCCGAATTGATCCTGCGATTATGCTCGGTGCTGCCGAGCGGTGTCGCGGACAGCACGTGACGGACCCAAGTTGAGAGTGGGACCGCCGGGGGACGTGCGCGAAAGACGGCATCGCTAGTCCGGCTGTCGAGTGCTGCGATCTCGGCCTGCTGGCCGGCCGTCTCCGGGCAAACTTGCCGATGCGATCCGATCCAGACTCGTGGCGGAACGATCCGAGCGGCACCCACGACGGCACCGATGGCGATGTGGATGTCGTTCGCCGTGACTGCGGCCGCAAGGGTGGCATCGCCAAGGGGCTCTGAAACGTGGACGAGATCGGGTTCGAGGGTCGCGACATTTCCAGCGGCGTCCGCTTCCATGAGGAGATTCGCGGCTACGGAGATGGTGCCAGGTTCCCACGAGATGATGAACTGCAAATGCCACTCGCCGGTATCGGCGGCGCTCAACGTATCGCGCTTGGCTTCGGGAAGGACGACGAGGATTTCACCGGCCGCCTCAGCGACCTGCTGTAGGGCGCCGCCGCGAATGCGGATTACGAGGGCTTCACGCGCTGCTCCCAACCTTCCTTGGCGAAGTGCAAGGACCGCTTCGCCGCCTTGACCGAGCGACAGGCCGTAGATCTTGATGTCGAGTTTACTGGACGGGGCGAAAGGTAAAATGCCCGAACCGTCCTGTTCGGAGAGATAGAAATTCGCAGTCTCGCCCTCGGGGATGTCGATAGGGGGCGGCAGGTCCGGAAGTTCAGCAGCGAGCGGCCGCGCGCCTTCCGGCACGCGCTTCGCTTGGCTCCCAGATTGACGCTGATCCCAGCGCGGCGCGGCGATCGGCGTGCGGCAAAGGTAGTGAACTGGGGCGGAGAAACCCGGTTCGTCCACCAACGGCCGGCGCAGCGCGGCGGGGTCGCCCGCGCGCCAAAGGCTGGGAGGAAGCGCGCCGCCTTGGGCGACAAGAAAGCTGCGGAAGCTGTACATCCAGCCAAAGCGCATTTGAGGAATGGTTCTACCCCAAGCGACGTCAGCATCGACGCCATCGAACGGCTGCAACGCATATAGCTCGTCCGGGTCCGCGTCGCTTTGCTCTACCGTCAAGGGAGCGACGAGTGGCCGCGCCTGAAACGCAAAAGTGCGGATATCGGCACCCTCGCGGGCGGTCGGCCGAGATCCCACCGCAAGCTCCTGGTCAGCCTCATTCCAGGGATACTGGACGCGTGCGGCGTTGAGCGTGAAAGTGTCGGCAAAGGCAGCGGTTGAAGCCGCGTCAGGGGCGAAGGCGCGGCCGTCTGCTTGGACGAGGACGGCCACGCCGGTGGTTTCGCCGACGAGATCGTCGGTCGCGATCGCGTCGCCAAGATCATAGGGAACTACGATGGGATGAGCGTCAGGAATCGGCAGATCGACGGCCGTCCCACTGTCGAGCGGAACAAGTAGGGTCGACTCTCGCGCCTCGGCTTTTCCATAGGTGGCGGTGAAACGATCAATGAGGACCGTCCGCAGGTGAGCGAGACGGTCCACGTCGGCGGCATCCTGCGAGAGCGGCAACAGGGGAGGGTGCAGCGCGGGATCGAACCGGGCCGTTATCCAAGCGGAAAAGGCATCGCTGACCATGGCGAGCATACGCTCGCGAATGGCAAGCCCGACGACGGGAGTAGCGGCGGCACCACTAGCGAGCGCGCCTGCGAGCGTTGGTGGTGCCTGAACCAGCCAGCCCTGCGGATCGAGCTTTGCGAGTCGCTCGGTGAAAGCGCTGATGAAGAGCGGCTGCACGCCCGAGGGGTCGGCCTGGGCCGCCCGGCCTATGAGGTCAGGGAGCCCAACGCTGCCGAAGCGAAGGTTGAAGGCTTGGATCGCGAGGACCTCAACGGTTGGTGGGCGGGATCCGAGCTGGGGAAGTTCGGCCGTTGCATCGGACAGAGCCAGCTTCACCGGTGCATGGCCGTCGTCGATGGTAATCATGCCGACGAGACGACACGTTTGGTCGGCACCGACAGGGATCGGAGCGCCGAACGCGGCTCCTGCGAGCATCCACTGTGCGCCCGCGGCGCTTAGCGTGAGCACCAAATCTGCCTGGCCGCCGGCGCTTAGTCCGACGGGATCGGCCGCCAGGCGAAGAGTGAGGAGATCGCCGGCAGCCCCGCCTGGCAAAGAGACCGTAAAGTCGAGCTCAAAGGGTTGGGTTGAAAGGCTAGGCTGACCCGGATCCACTCCCCCTGTAAATGTGGGGATGAGGGTTACCCATCCGGTCGGCTTCCCGGTTAGCGCCTCTGAGACGTAGGCTTGGGCGATCGGTAGGATGTCGTTCGCCGCGAGTGCGTATCCAGTTCCGTCGGGACCAGCCAAAGCCTGGCGCCATTGACGCAGGAGCAACGTCGCCGTGACGTCCTGGCGCGTCAACAAGGCGCCGCGAGCCGCAAGCTCCGCCGTTGCGGTCCGGGCTGCCGCCGACCCGCCTCGATCTTCGGAGTCGATAAAGGCCGCGAACAGACCGGGCCAACCCGCGGCGGCATACCGCGTCTCGTAGGCGGCAAGGGCACTCAGCACGGCGTCTCGTGCGCCGGGAGGAAGCGGGCTCTGATTGTCTCCGCTGGCCTGCGCGAGCGCGTTCAATAGGCGTGCAACGGGAAAAGCGCGCCCAGCCGTTGCCATGATCCCGGTACCCGAGGCATCGCGAGCTGCCGCCACCGAGACGCGGCGAAGGAATGCGTCCCAATCGGCGCCATCGTTCTGGGCGGGATTGGGTGGCACGGGTGGGACCGGAGCCGGTGGATGGTAGATGGCTCTCGCGATCTCGGGATCGGCGAGGCGCGCCGTGAGATCGAAGGCCTCCGACACACGGCGCACAAATTGTGCTGGCCAGTCATTGTCGAACTGGGAGGTTTGTCCCATCGCGCCGGAAAGCGAAACGTCGAGCGTCGTCGAATCGACGTAGCTGAGCGGGGCGCCGCCAGCATGATGAAGCGAGGGCAAGACCAGGGCGCGGATCTCCGAGCCGGCCACTGCAGGGGTGTAGGTAACGAGCAGGGCTTCGCGGTTATCGTTTCCGAGTTCCAAGGTCTCGGGCACGCGCACTCGTTCCCAGCGATCGGGGAGATAGTCCTGACCCGCCAGTCGGAAAGCTGGCGCAAAGGCAGTGCGATTGGGGAGGCATTCGGCAAGGGCGGCGACGTCGGGGCGCAGGAGCGAGGCGAGACCAAGTTTGCGAGCAAGGGCACCGGGCCCTGTGCCTAGCCCTTCAAGCGCATTGAGCCACGTCCTCGGCCCGTGCACCGGAAGCGGACTCAGGGCAACGATATCGGGATCAGCGCCTCCGGCGGTCCGCGAGACAGTCACGGCGCTTGCACCAGCAGGCAGGCCGGGCGCTGGAGCGGGGACTTGGCCGAGGCGCTGCTCGATCGTCAGCGCGATCGGTCCTGCCAGCGGGACATGCGGGTGCGCGGAATCAATCGGGGCTGGATCGAAGGTCATGTCGGGCTTGGCAAGGTGCCAATCGAGCGTGTCCCAACGCCAGGGCTGGAGGAAAGGCCATAGGGGATCTGCGGGGGCTAGGTCGCTCACCCGCTCCGCGGCGCAAGTAAGCCGGGCGACGTAGAGCGCTTTAGGGTCGGCATCGGGCGCCTTGCCGGCGCGGATCTGACAGCGCAGGATGATGTCTGGCATCGGTGTTCCTCAGGCGAAGCTGTCGCTATAGCTGCCGCCACCACCGCCCGAGAGGCGGTAGTTCACGGCACGGTCGACCTCGAGTGTGTAAAAGAACGAGATCTTAATGCGGACGGAGAGTTGACCGCTCGCACTGGCGCCACCGGCGGTGTCGTAGCGGGTCTCCAGTCGTAAGGTGATGCTGCAGTTGACAATCCCGAGGATTACGAGATTTCCGCTGGCGATAATGAAGGCAATAAGGGCGCCGCCCGCGCCGCCGCCGCGCGTCGAAAAGTAGAGTTCGATCTCGACGCCAAACTGAAGATAGCCGTGGCCTTTTGCGATCCCGGCGACATTAAGTGTTCTGCCAATGCCGGCCATGACCGCGATCGACATCCGCTGACTAACCTCGCCACGGCTGGGTACAACGCGCGCGTTAGAGGTCAGATACCCGCCGCCGATCATCGTGCCCACACACATCGTGAAGGGTGACATCTTCGAATTGACGTCGGCCCGGACCTCAATGAGGAAGCTCGGTGAGACAATCACGGTGAATTCACAATTGAGCTGTATGCCCGAGATCGAAAAGGCGCCGAGTTCTATGTCGCCGATCGAGAGCGAGAATGGGGCGGTCATGCCGACGATGCGGCCATCGGATTCGATCGGTCGGACCTTGGTGAGGGTCTCGCCGCCAAATGACTTGAGTAACTGAACCAGATACTGGAGCGCGTCGGCGAGACGGATACGGTCCGCCTGCACGTCGAAATCGAATTTGCCGCTGTCGTCGAAGCGCAAACCGGTCTCGACGAATGTCACCAGTCGCGTGCCGAAGACGGTGAGTTGCCAATCACCCGTGATGGCGCCAGCGATCTTTTTGGAGGCTCCACCGTCCAGGCGGGCCTCGAAGCGCGCATCGGCACCAAAATGACCTTTTAGAATGTCGAGTTGTACCGGACCGAGCGCAAAGATGCGACGAGGCTTTCCCGAGGCCTCCTCGAGCGGCGCGTTGACTTTGCAGGTAAGCCAGGCGCGTCCCTCCTCTGGCTTGAAGCCATGCGAGATCTGGACGGCGTCTGCGTATTTGCCGCCCAACGACGGAAATTTCTCTCCGACGAAGAGATTAGCAAGGTCCAGCCCACCGATTTGTGGGACGATGCGCGATATTTCGAAGTTCTTCAGTGCGTCAGGCGTGAGGCTATTGCCAAGCTCGCGGAACGGAATGCGGAGACCGAACTCGCTGAGCAACTCATTCAGCGCTTCAGCCGCCTGACCGGCGGCCGCGACGGTGCTGGCTGCTCGGTTGACCTCAGCAACAACTGGAGACAGCCTGACCCCGTGCTGGTCGAGCGCGTTGAACACGTACGCAACGCCGGGCCGGTTGAAGTCGAGCATCTCGACCTTGGGCGGATCACCTACCGCGCGCATTAGCGCCAATGCTCGGTCGCCTTTTTGCAGAACCGAATCGACCTGAGCGGCGGCGCGATCGGCGGCGCCGATTAGGCGGCCGAGTTCAGCACGCTTTTCCTCGGCAACCGCCGCGACTTTGTCGATGGCGTCCCACACGGCCTGCTCGAGGTCCGCGACTTTGGTTTCCATGTCCGCCGTGACGTCCTGGATCCCGCTAGCGATTTCATCGATCGCTTCGCCAATACGGTCGAAGGCGGGATTGTCGATGAACTGGACGAGTTGATTTTTCCAGTTGGCGAGTTCGTCCTTCAAGCCGTCGCAGACTTTGTCCGCAAGAGCGTCCGCTCCCGCTGACAGGAAAGTGCCACCTTTGGTTAGGGCCGCGTCCGCCTTACCCTTCCATTCTCCAACCGACCCGCGCGCCGCCAAGACTACGTCGTGTGCAGCCTCAAGACCTCCGGATTCCAGCCGGACGCAGCGATCAAGGCCGGCGTAAAAGCGGTTGCGCCACGCTTCGAGAGGGCGGCGTACCTTGGCGATCGCCTTCGGCCACTGCTGCGCAAATGCTTCCACCAGGGTTTGCACCGGCGCGGATGCCGCGTCGAGGACCTGTGCGGCTTCGCGAGCGAGATCGCCGAGCCTCTCCTCCAGATCGGCTTCAAGATCGGTAACCGATTGGTCGAGGTCAGCGATCCGTGCGGCAATTTCGTCCTGGACCGCCTTGATTGACGGGTCCGCCAGTTGCGCCCAGACAAGCGCGTTTTCTCGGATCCATTGGAGGAGCGGTTGCGGCTGCCCGGCGAGGGCATCCTGGACAAGGGCAGAATTGATCGCGTCCCTGAACGCGGACAGACTGGTGATCGCTGCATCGAACGCGGCAAGCACTGACAGCGGGTTGTTCGGAACATCGGATCGACGCGCCTTTGCGGTCTTGATCGCGCTGTCCAGTCCCTGAGCCAGCTTAGCCGCATCGCCGCGAATCTGATCAGCAGACGCTGCGAGTGCCCGGCATTCGCGGGCGAATACTCTGGCTTCGGCTCGGCCCATTGCCCCTGCATGGGCCAGAAGTGTGTCGAGATCCTGACGTGCGTGGGTCTGCGCATCGCGCCAAACTTCGAAGATGCCGAACATGCGCACGACTTCGTCGCGCACCCGGGCGATCTCGGCGCCCGTCTGTGCCCCGGCTTCGAGGCCGGCGAACTGGATCCGGTCGAGCGTCTGGAACGCGAGGGCAAAGACGCCATCTATGTCCGAACCTGCCTGTGCGAGTTGGTCCGCAAAGTTACTACCCGCTACGTTGATGCGGCTGTCGATGTCTTGAAGGACGCCATCGATCTGCGACGCGAACCGGGCTGTCTCTTCCTTCGCCGACGCGATCCGGGTGTCGACGGCCGATTGCAACAGGCGCTTGAGTTCGGCGCAGCCGTCCTGCACCAATATTTCCGGATTGAGACCTGCGATCGTGTCCCGCGCTTTGCCTACCTCTCCGGCCGCGCCAAGTTGCTTTGCCGCTTCGGCTATACCGCCGAGGGCGCGCTTCGCTTCTGCGCTTCGGCGAGCCAGTTCGTCTCGCGCTTTGAACGCCGGATCGCTGAGGGGGGCCTCGCGCACCTGCCGCGCGAGGTTCTGTACGATGGCCCGCGCATCGCCGGCGACCATGCGCAATTCGTCGATACCGGATAGAGCCAGGGGTGCTGCCGCCGAAGATGGCGGCGACTTCGGCGCCGCACGGGCGATCGTAACCGAATCGATCGCAGCGAGCGGTGGGTCCGCGTCGAACGTGTGGGCCACGGCGACGGGCTCGCCGCGGATCAACTCTATCGCAAAGCGACCCTGTTCAGCCGGAGAAACGACCGGTTTGGCCAGCTTGGCATCGAACGGTTGCGAACCAGATCCATGCTCAAGCGGAACCTCGGGCCAAAGTTCGTCCGCCCAGTCGATACCTTCAGTGACCGCCCAAGCGTCGGTATCGTCCGTCTCGCCCGGGCGGGTCGAGGCGAAGAACACGAGGTTTTCCGGGTATCGAACCTCCTGCTCATGCTCCTGCCCATCACGGCCGGCACACACCAGAGCGATATGGGGAATGGGATAGATGGCGGCCGGAGAGTCTTCGGTTGAAACCTTGAGCGTACGGAACACCGAACGCCACAGCGGGACCATCCAGCCTGCGCCAGGAACGTCCGCACCCCATCGAGAATCGACGCGAATTCGCTGGGAGTGAAACCGACTTGCAAGGAGAAAACCCGCTCGTTCGGCGGCATCGGGTAGATCGGGGTAGCGACGCTCAGGTTGAACTATCTCAACATATTCTTCCCACTTGCGGAGGACCACCCGCCCGGCATGCGCATCCTGCTGCTTTCCAATCGGCGGCTCGTTGTAGAACTGACCTGCCGGAACCACCTCACGGCGATATATGATTACATGTTTGGCCTTATTCCAAAGTGCGCCGATGCGCCCAATGCGTTCCAAGGCAAAGAAATGTGTTCGCCCGAGAGCAACCGTTGCTTCGATCGCAGTGCGGCGGTTATCGAAGAGGCCGCGCACGTTGCCGTAACCGCCGAGCGGCGTGATCGTCAGATCGCGGACCCGGCCTGCATTTGAGCGCGGTTGCGCATAGACGGACTCAACGATATTTCGAGATTCGAAAGCCCAGCCAGCGCCGCCGGCAAGATGTCCCTCGGCCGATTGCTGGGGTGGTTGGCTATCATCCGGATGGGTCCACGGTCCATGGTCGGGCGGAGGGACATTCGGAATTGGGTATTTGAGGCGTGCGCTTGTGCGCAGCCGGAAATCAACGCCTGAGCCCTCGAGTTCGAACCGCTCGGCTTGGTCGGTTCGAGTTACCGACAATGCGAGCGGTCGGGTTAGCGCGGCGCGACGCAGGCTGTTCCAGTCATCTATCCACTCGCTGAGGCCGGGGTTGCTTCCGGCACGAGAACGGGTCAGGCGATTAGGAGGGACACCGTAACGCGCAGAGACATCGGAGAGGCGCAATTGGGCGTTCTTGAGACTGCGATCGCTTACGGCGCCCGCCATGCCGTAGAGCAGTTCGTAAGCCGCGCGGCGCATGCGGGCACCTGGCTCGAAGACTCCCGGCCGACCAAATATGCGGTCGATATTCCACGCGGGCTCGACAAAGCCGGAATCAAGAGGAGAGGGGTCGATCTCGACTACTGCTGGCGGTGTCAAACGGAAGTCCGCTCGCGCGTCAGGTTCGATGTCGAGG
This sequence comes from Sphingomonas citri, assembly GCF_019429485.1. GTDB lineage: Bacteria > Pseudomonadota > Alphaproteobacteria > Sphingomonadales > Sphingomonadaceae > Sphingomonas > Sphingomonas citri. The sequence continues at coordinate 1,575,601 of NZ_JAHXZN010000001.1, forward strand.
TAGCCTTCGGCAGAGGTGCCTTTCTCCATCGCCTCGCCGATGCCCTGCGGACCGAAGACGAGCGTCGCCGTCTCGTCCGGATCGCGTAGACGCCAGCTTCCGCTAGTCTCGGCACCAGATGACCAAACCGCGACTTGGCTGTCAGACGCGTCGGCGCGCCGCGCAAGGACGGGCATTTCGAGCCGAACGACCTGCATGGGCAAGCGACCGACAACCAGCCAGCGCTCGGGGGGCGAGAGAGCGTTGAGCGGCTTTTGCAGCGACAACGACATGCCGAGCTGGGGATCGAGTCCCCAACCGAAAGACTCGGTCACGCGAAGCACGCCAGTGACGCCGCCAACGTCTTCACTGTCGAGCGGCAAGAGCAAGGGATAGTCCGGCGCATTCTCCAACTGAACGGCCTGAACTGGAAGATCGCGGTCCGCCGGAGGTCGGTCGGAAGCACCGGGTCGGGCGCTGAATATCGGAAAGGCAGCGATCAGGCGGAGACGCAGGCCTGATTGATTGCCTATTCTCGCCACGGCCGGGACAATCGTGAGCCTTACGGCATCGGTTTGGGCGTTCGGTGCCGAACCTCCAGCGCGCAATTGCCGCATACGCAAATCAAGCGCGCCGATACGGAGACGCTCGCCGGCAACGATGTCGACCTCCGCAGCGAGCCGCAAAAGCACCCGTTGCGCGCGAAACCGGCCAGCCTCATCAGCATCAGCTGCACCAAGGTCCTCCCCGAGTTGAGTTTCCTCGTCGGGCGTGGGATCAAGCGAAGGGTAAAATTTGCCGCCAGCGTAGGCATTCCCCTCATGGGTGAGCACTGCTGGCCACGTCGCAGTGCCCGGCGCGGCGGACACTCGGATCGTTGCCTGCAACGCAACCTCAAGGCGGGCTAGATCGATGGCGCGCCGCCAAGGCTCGTTGTCAGTAAGCGTTCCTTCGAGATGGAATTCGCCATCAAGCCCTGGCGCAGCGCCAAACTGAGGCGCAAAGCTGATTGGCGGCATGCCGCGTGCGACTGCTCGCGCCTCGGCGCGCTCTGCGAGCATGTCCCGCAGTGCCGCAAGGGGGCGTTTAGTGCCGACCCCGGAGGGCAGGGGATCAAGCTCGTCAGCCGGTATGGCAACTGAGACCCGCCATTGAATTGTTCTCGCGGGAACAAGCCACTCCGCCGAGGCGCCGTCTCCGATCGGAGGCAAATCTAATTCGGCGCGTAAACGTCGACGGTTATCGAGCGCGTTAGTCGCAGAGATGGTAAATCCAGATGGTAAGAGAAGTGCCCTGCGACCGGGGCTTTCTAGCTGGGTCTCGATCGGGAAATTACCAAAGAGAACGGGAGTAATGCGCTCTGGAGTGTTCGGATCAGCGGGCGTGGTTGTTGAGCGCCGTCGCAACCCGAACCCGCGGATGGGTGCACGATCGAAATTTGTGCGCAGACCCTTCTTCTCTAGTAGAGGCATTCCCCGTCCATCGGCGCGGGCCTTCCGCCATTGGGTTACTTGCAGACCTTCTGCCAATGGTCCGAGCACCTCGGCATCGACTCCAGAGAGCGCATACAGCGAAGTGGACGTGTAATGTGACAGGCCGCTCACTGGATCGAGTTCGGGGACCGCATTGGTCCACTTCCAAGACCGGTCGAGGTGGCCAAGAGTTTCCTGATTTAGCTCAGAGACACCGGCTGCCCAGAAAGCGAGGGCCGGGTAACGAAGGTTGCCATGACGCATCCATGGATCGGACACATTGGAGTGCCACGTCTGGAGGGCGGCGGCAGCACAGGTCGGTTTCCCAATGGCATCACCTTCTGCATGGGCATTCAGCGGATGGCGCAGGCGGTGGTCGACAACGATGTAATCCGGGCGCTGTCGCACTGCTTGGGGGCTCGGTAGAAGAACGAGGATGCTGCTGCCGAGCGCTTCCGCTGGGTCGTCGGGGTTGGCGAGGTCGAGCACGAGGCGCGGGATCGCAGTTTTCCAGGCGATGCCGAGCGGTTGATCCATTCGCTGGCCAAGGGGCTGTAAGCGCTCGCCGGTTCCATCTACGAAATACGCAATGCGCTCGATGCCCGGTATGCGAATCGTTCGACGGTTCTGGGTTCCGAACGTCTCGAACAGGCCTGCCTGCGAAAGCCGTCCCTGCGGGAAATCCCAAGGGACATAGAAGCGATCCGCCGTACCGTCCTTGCGAAAGGACTGGAAAACGCAGTTGAGAGCATCGTCCGGAGTGATCTGTCCCCCGTTGGCGAACCACTGATCGAGTCCATCTGCGTCGAAGAAACCGATGAACTGCTGGCAGTCGCCCCCGACTAGCCGGGAGCCGACCACGATGTGTCTGGGCTCGCCTAACGATTCTTTGCGCGTGGCGACAATCGCAATAGCGGTTTGACGGGTTTGGCTCGGCATCGCGTCCCCCACGAGCGATCGGGCGAATCTCTCCCCCGAGCGGAGTGTCCGATCTATTGAGAGCAGGCGCAAGCAGTAATTCAGCAGGAGATATTTTCGATTACTACTGTAGTGAACATTGTCGAATCGCAGATGAGCGTCTATGATCTAAGGCCATTCTGTTCGAGGCGCCGGGGGATACGCCATGAGCAATGATGACGCTGCCAAGGTCTTGTTCGCCGAGACTCGTAATTGGCGGGAGGATCCGTCCGAACCCGAGCAAGTACGGATCGCTAGACGTGTGCTGGCGAGAGCGATTCGAGCAAGTGATGGCAAGGGTTTCGCGCCTGGAGATGAGCCAACCTTTGCCGAACTTGGAAACCCCACGACCTTCGCGATTTGGCAAGACTGTTTTTCAGCGACCGCAGAAGCTTGGGCGCCGGCCGAGTCGGAAAAAGCGGATCTGGGATATGTGGTCAGCCAGCTTCCGCCACAGGACAATGCTGCTTACTTAAAGGCGGCACCCAAGCTCAATGGTGCGACGCCGGCCAGCGCCCATGGCCCGTTTCGGTTCGCGACCGGCGGCGGAGCATACAGCGTTTATGTCTTCGACGGGGTCGAGGGCGTGGGACCCGGCCTCTTTCCGCCGCGCAGTGCTCCGGTCACGGGACTTGGCGGGTCGAGTCGGTTCCGCCACGCCTGGCCGGCAGCGTTGGCCATCCTCTTCTGCGTGGCCCTCCTAAGCGGCGTCGCCTACGACGCATATTGCCGCGGCGTGAGTGCAACGGCGACAGCGATCCGGCCCAGCGGCCTGGCGCAGAGATTGACCAGAGTCATCGCGGATGTCGATCCACGCCTCTCGGATGAGGCCCGAAGAATTGCCGAGGACGTCGTCAGCGAAGCAAAATCGGTACCTGTCGACCAGGCTGCTTGGTGGCAGAGTGTCAAAGCAAGCACGGGTATCCCTGCGAGAACAGCGGCTACCGCCGCAGAGATCGATACCAAGGCGGCTGCTGCCAAGGCATCGACCGTGAGTCTAGTTGAAGCCCTTGCGCCCACAAATTTGGGTGCCGGGGTGCTCGATGACATGAAGAAGCGAGCGGGTGATGCAGTCGATCATGCATTTCGTGATGATCCGATTGCAATCCGGCCAGTGGTCAGCCTTGGTGGCCCGTGGCTCTTCGCGATTGGCTCGTTGGTTGTGATCGCGGGAGTCGTCGGCATGGGCTTCTGGGGCAGTGTGTTAGGTGCGTTGATCGACTCCCGTAACCGGCTCAGCCTCTCCCGCCTGCAGTTGATGGCGTGGACGATCGTCGTGCTAAGCCTTTTCGGTATCACAAGCCCATTCCTTATTGGCGCGAGCGAAGGGGCGGTCAGCTTACCTCAATATCCTTGGGAAATCTGGGCTTTGCTCGGCATTACGATCGGGACACCACCGCTAAGCGGCCTCATTCTCGTCAGCAAAAGCGGTCAGGCGCCTCAGCCAAACGCGGAACGGTCAATCCGTGACGACCCAGATGCGACCAATGTCGGCCGGGTGGAGGTTAACCTCGATCCGAACGGATGGAGTTTTCTAGACCTTTTCCGGGGAGAAGAGGTCTCAAACCGCGACGAGATTGATATTTCGCGGTTTCAGTATTTTGTGATCACCATCATCTTGCTCATGGTATTCATTGGCCTAATCGGCACCGAATTGTGGTCACTCCGAGCCGGGCAGGACTGGGATATTTGGGCCAAAACCAAAAGCTATCCGACGCTCAATGAGACTTTCATCGGTCTCTTAGCGCTCAGCCACGGTGGCTATCTGGGCATGAAATTGCTTGCCAAGCCCGACGTGAAGCCGGGTGGATAGGCGGGAATGGACGAGCTGAAATCAAACTTCTGACGTAAATGCATCGATCCGGTCGCCAACAGAGGAGGCGCTTATGCCACTTGAAATCCGTGTGAGCCTTCCAGCGGACCGACGGAATACGGGCACCCTGGAACTCGTCGATCCAGCTACGGGTCTCAGGTTCTTCGGACCGGTTCCGGCGCTAGGACGCGGTGCGCGAAACATGTCGGCGGCGCACGGCAATCCGAACGGTGTCTCCACACAGCCCTTTGGTGACACCCCCCTTGGGGGATATCGCATCCCACAAGTGCTTCGCAGCGGCGCTGGCACGACCCACCCCGCCGACGTTTACGGCTCGGTAGGCGTCATAGTGCTCGATCCCGTAAGCGGGGATGCTGAGGTCGCGCAAGACAATGGTCGGACTGGCCTCCTAATTCACGCCGGTCGGCAGGTAGCGACGCCCACGCCACTCCCGGGGCATCTGCGACCGACCAACGGCTGCATCCGCATTCTGGAGCCCGACCTTGCGGCGTTGATCCAGGCGATGCGCGACAACGCTTTTCTCTTTCCCGGCGGTGTAACTGTGCAAGTCGGCTCTGCAGGCCCGGCAGGGATCACAGACGAGGACGTCGATGACGGTGATCCGCCAGATTTCAATGGGACGCCCATTTTGCCATGATCTCCGTGATCTGCTGACCCTTGCCCTCTCATCAAGGAACCATCGAGAACACTTTCCGCTGAGTTAGGGAGACCGATATGCCTGCTGACAAAGTAACATTTCGCAACGACACCAGCTTAGACGTTGCGATTTTGGTCTTTTATGGTGCAACCGACGGACTGTGCGTCGACAAGCCGCGCCGGCGGAACATAACGATGCAGCCGGGAGCAAAGGACGATTTTGACTTTGGTCCGGATCTCATTTGCTATTGCTATCAGCCCGCTGTTTCAGGACCGCCACCTGAGAACTGCGGACACCAGCAGGCGCGCCCCGGCGATCTGGTGGTCCTAATTTAAGTGTAGTGATCTGATTCAGTTGGTGCAGAATGGTCAGTCCATATCGCGTTGAACGCGAAGACTGTGCAGAGTGGACAACAACGCTCGTGCCGAGCCGTGAGAGCGCTATAGAAGGGTCGGTGGTGTTCCTCGCGCTTGGTAGCACCGATCAGACCAGCCGTTTACCCGCCCGATGCCGACGCTCCGCGCCCTGAGCCAAGACCCAGCCTCGAACTTTCGACGCAGCATCTGCGCTCCTCGGAAAGCGGTCGTCCGTTCAGCCGGAGCCTGAGCCATCGCCGCCGCTGCCGCTGCCGCTGCCGCTGCCGCTGCCGCTGCCGGCATTTACTTCGCGCTCAGTGAAATCACATGCTAGCGTTCGATCGCGATGCATTTGGCTTCAACAATCGACGCAGAGTTCGACAAGCCGAAGCTTCGACGCGCATGGCGGGAGTAAGTGTTGAAGAAACTAAAATGCTTTAGGCACGCCGCTACGCTCCGACGCCCAGCGTAAGTCGCACCCACAACGGATCGTCGCCCTGAGCGTAGTCGAGCTCGAAGATGCTGCCCGAAAAGGCAGCCTTCTCCTCCGCGATTTTGCCATCCCCGCTGATGATGCGGTTTGATGTTTTGATCTTCAACCGCGTGTGAAGCTTGTCGTAGGGCATCGCCCAGCCATTAGGGTTACTCCTCGTCTTCTGCTCGCGCGCAACCGCTTCGACCACCGGGATCATGGCGACAAGACTCGGGCTGGTCATCAATTCCAAACCCTGATCCCGCACCGTTGCATTGTGGCTACCGTGATGGCCAACTTTATAGAACACCACGCGCGAAAGGATGTCGGTCGCGCTGACCGCGTTCTCGCCGGGCGTACTCGGACCAACACGACCATCTGCGTCTGGTTTGCCAGCCGCCGAGGGGTACTTCTGATCGTGCCACGAGAGCCAGTTGCCGACTTGCGCATCCGCCGGAAACAGAAGGACGCGGCCGCCGGTAACCTCGATCGCGAGCGCAAGCGAGGTGTTGTTGACGTCACCGTCGATCTTGAGCGCCAGCGTCTCGGCCGATCCCAGCCATTCGCCATCAATACGCCGCGCCTCCGACACGGGATCGTGATCGTAGTAGCGCTCCGCGAGATGATCGAGCGGTTCGGAGATCGGGGCTTGCCAGCGCTCGACTCCATCTTGCATCGGCTGCTCGCCGCGCGGGCCGCCGCTAGTCGGCGGCTCCTGCCAGCGATCGAACAGGTCAGCGAAAGGCAAGTTGAGCTCGGGCCGCCGCCTCTCGGGCCCTCGCTCCAGCGGCTGGCACGCGCTGGTGGCAGCGGGGGCGGGCTTCGAGGGACCTCTGTCCGCTGCGAGTAGCGAGGAGACGTCAGCGGCGAGCGGCAGGTACTCGTCGACGTCTGCGGGTGCGAGATAGACCTCGCTCGCGTTGGCGTCGGGATCGAGCTGGAGCAGCCGGGTTCGCGTTCGCGGCGGCCCTAGAGTGATCGCGCGCAGGCGGTCCTTTATGCCGAAGTCAATCTGCTGACCGGGTTCGAGGTACTTCACCCCCGCGTCGCCGGCCTTCTGCTTAAGCCAGTAGAACACGTCGGCGCAGCTGCGCGGTGGGAGCTTGGGCGCGCGCGGCTTGGCCGTTTCTCGGCTTGCAGCGAACGAACTGGTGGGGGAAGGCACGTCGTCGATCTCGCCGTAAAACTGCAGCAAGTCACTGATGCGGGCGATGCGGTCCTGCGCCGCATCGCTGTCGAGCCGCAGGCCGAAGCGGCTGCCGGCCGCGCCCGCCGTGGCTTCGGCGACGAGCGCGTGAAGCGCGGAGAGTCCCTTCGAATGCTTGTTACGGATGGCAGTAGCGAGGTCGTCCTTGTCGTTCTCGGTCCACGCGAGCCACACCGCCTTGATCGTGAACGTCTCGAACACGTCGTGGTGGAGGATAAACCCGCTGAGGTGATCATAATGCTCGTGTGTGGCAATCACCAGGTCAAGCGTGCGCGCGGTGGCTTCGGCAAGGTCGTTCACGACCGCTTGCATGTGACCGACCGCAGCTTTGGTCGCAACCTTGGTACTGCCGATGCACTGCAGCACGCCGCAATCGATCAGCGCGCGGTATACCTCGCCGCCTAAGGTGTGAGTGAGCAGGAAACAGTCGCCGAGCAGGCCACGGTACATCCGCACCGATATCGTCTCCCGCTGATCTTCGGCCGCGGCGAGCAAAGATTGAATGGGTGCCTGCGCCATGCCTCGCTCCCTTCAATATCGGTGCAGCAGCGCGAATGGTTCGGCGCGCTGGCCGTGCCGGTCGTAGACGATGCCCATTCCTGCGGGGCGGAGCAGAAATTCCCGTTGGTTGGCGAGCCGGGCATCGTCGCTGATGCTCTTGCTGATTACGTAGCGCAGCGCACGGGTGCGCAAGTCGATAATCAAGGTCGCGCCGCCGCGCAGATGGAAGTCGTACGGCCGCTCCTCCTCGTCTGGGTCTGGCACACGAGCGTCTTCCGCACGCTGGTCGTCGGCATCGAGATAGCCCCGACGCCGCTGGGTCACCTCAATGATCAGCTGCCGCGCGTCCTGCCCGTCCGGCCCGGCACGCCGGGTCGAGCGAACGCTCGAGACCTCAACCGATGGATTTCCGCGCGTAGTTCCTAACGTGTAGAGCTTCGGGCCGTCCGGGCGCTCAAAATAGACTCCAAGCGACCTCTCCCAGGCCCTATCGACATCACGCCTGCGACGGACTCTCTCGGCCCTTCCGCTCGCGATCAGATCGATGATCGCGAGCCAGCGCCGAAAATGCGTGTTCTTGCGCGCGAGATCACCCTTGAGCTTTGACAAGTCATCATCGGCGAGCCCGATCCACAACAGGTCGGCTTCGACAGCGTCGATCAGGCTCTCGGCCGCGCCATTGGCAAGATCCTCGCGCAACCTCGCAAGTAGCTTTGCGAGACGATCCTTGTCAGATTTGCTAGCGGCGCCGTGTTCGGGCACGTACTCGAGCTCGGGCTGGACTAGCCAGTACCAGATCCGCCGCCGATTGGCTTCCGCGTTCTCGAGTACCTCGACGCGCTTGAAGCGCGGCACCAGATCGAGCCCTCCGCTTTCGACGTCGTCGACGCTTAGCGGCTGGCCATCGGGGCCGATCGGCGCCGCGCTCCACAAGAGGTTGTCGGGCGAGAGTGACAGGCAGTTGTCGGGAAATATGCCGCGCCGCCGGAATGCCTCGATGAACGCAAGGCGATAGTTGAGCGTATCGTCGGGGATCAGGTCGGCGTCTGCGGTGACGATCGCGCGCAGGAACTCGCCGAAGCGGACGTCGACGGGCGGTAGGTAATCTAGCGCGCGGATGCACATCCGCAGCACGTGATCGGCGCTCTTGCGTGCTTCGGACGCGAGCCGCGCGACGAGATCGGGATGCAATCGCTGCGGCTGACCGGGCTGGACACCGCCGATGCGCATCAGGTCCGTGCTGCGTGCGGCGTAGATCGTGAGGAACGCGTCAAACACGGCGGCGACGAGGATCGCACCGCGCTCGTGCGGCTCGGCGGTGCCGGCGAGCGCGTCCGGGTCGGGCGCCTTGTCGATGTAGTCGCGCAGCGCCTTGCGGTCCGAGGTGCCCGAGGCGAACTGCTGCGCCAAGCCGGAGAGCAGATTGCTCTGCTGGTCGAGCTTCCCGCCCTGCCGCGCGATGTGCTCGCTGACCGCCTCGGTCATCTGGAAGTGCGAGAACAGCGCCGATATGTCAGCGAATGCTTCGTGGAAGGCGAGGCTGTCGATGCTGGTCGCGTCCGAATAGCGGGGGTGCAGCCCGTCCAGAATCGCGTGGGTGGTTTCGTGGACGATGATGTCGTGCGACAGCGCGGTGAAAATCCAGCTCGCCCCGGCCTTGCGCTGCGAGGCCTTGAAGTAGCCGAACAGCAGCGCGCGCTTCTCGCGGCTGTAATAGGCATTGGCCTCGCGCAGCGCGTGCGGGTAGACGCGCAGCCGATCGGTCGAGCGATAGGTCTCGTGGTTCTCATCCCACGCAGGACGCCAGGTGACCTTGCGACCGAGCGCGCGCTCGAACTGCTTGATCGTCTTCATCGCCACCGCGAAAACCATCTGCTGGTGGAATCGCGGATCGCCTTCGGAGGGCGGCAAGCCGTCCTGCGCGAGAACGTCGGGGTGATTGAGGTCGATCGGCTCGTAGAACTGCTGGCTGACCGGATCGATGTCGACGACTTCGAGATAGTCGTTGATAGGGCCGGGCTGAAGCGGATCCTCGGTCGGGTCGTTCCAGGCCAGCGTTATGATCGCTTGGCTGAACGTCGCCGATTGGCGCTCGATCGCCGCGCTGGGATCAAATGCGTAGACCCGCAGTCGGCGCCCCGTCGGCTGCGGCAGCGGCGCCGAGCGGTGCGCGGTGGGTTGCGGCGAGTCGGTCATGGCGCCGCCTGTGCAGCCTTCCCGAGTGCGAACTTAGCGGAATCGAGCGGCTTACCGCTGATCGCATCGGTCGGACCAAAGATCCCCGCCGGGTCGCAACCAAGGCGCCCCGCCCACTCGACCACCGCGCCGGGGCGGTACGTCAGATCGGCACGCCAGCGGTCGAACACGCTGCCGTCGATCGTCTCGTTGACGGTCTCGCTCCAGCCCGGCTTCTTGTCGGCGTGAGTCGTCGTGGCGACGCGTCTGCTGCCGATCGTGCGGACGAATGGCCCCGAGACGAATTTGTAGAGCCCAAATGCGAAGGCCCCGTAGCTGTCCGTGATGGGACCGGAGATCGCGTCCGGCGCCTGCTCAGGGAACCTGGTCAGCCGCAGACCCAGCTCGTGCGCGTGCATGGCGAGCCAGCGCATCGGCAGCTCGGGCAACGTCGTCGGGTTGCCCCCGCCGACGTCGGCGTGCGCACCGACGAACCAGCGCTGCTCGACCTTGGGCTCGCGCTCACCGCCGGGCAGCCGCGCATCGGGTACCTGCGGCACGAACCGCGTCCAGAGCGCCGGGCGGAACGCCTCGCGGTGTTCGTCGATCGCCAACGCATGGAAAGCGTTCTCGTAGATCGTGCTGAGCCGGGTGTGGTGGAACAAGAACCGCCGGCGGCTGAGCCCCGGGATGTTGCCAAAGGGAATGCCCAGCGCGCCCACGGTGTCCCACACACCGATCATCTTGATCGGCACGCGCTTCGACGCGGTGAGCAGCGCCTTCTCGTCATCGCTCAGCGGGCCTCCTTGGCTCGCGACGTAATCGAGCTTCCAGCGCGGGCGGACCTCGGCATCGAGCTGATAGCGCTTGTAAAGCGCAACAGCGCTGAGTGCTGAGCCGCGGTGTAGAAGGCCGCATTTGGCGATCAGCCCGGCGAGGCTGCGCGCGGTAAACGCGCCGCGGCTGAACCCGAAGATGTAGATTTCGTCGCCTTCGTCGTACTTGCTCACCAGCCATTCGTAGGCAGCTAAAACGTTCTCGCTAAGACCATAGCCCAGCGCCCCGCCTCGCAGCCATTCGAAACGCTTGGTGCCGACCCCAGGCTCGTAATAGGCGCATTGCGCGATGACGCCGTCGACTTGCGCGACGAAGCTGCAAAGCCGCTCAACGTTGGTATGCGTCTCGACCTTGTTCCAGGTCCCGTCGAGAAATAGCGCGATCCGCTTCATGTCTGCACCTCCCCCCGGAGTCGCATCGACTATCGGTATATACGGCCCAAATGCACGCTGCGTCAAATCGGACGGCGCGTGGTGCGACCTCACGACGCCTACTGAGGCGCTATATCGAAGAGCTGCGCGTAACCGCCTGCACCCGACGGCTCGATCGGGACTGTTCGACGGCGCGGATTAAGATCAGCGAGCTGCACAGGAAGGGCGCGCAGCCGACGCTGGTTGAGCGGCATCAGACTTAAGCGGCATACCCAGCGACCCTCGGGCGGAAGCCTTTAGCCCGTGCCAAATCGCGCCACCCCTAGATGAGGAGACGGGCTCACGCACAGGTTCGATACGAACGGCCAACGCTTGAAGCGGCGGCATCATCGACGATGCGACCATTCCGTGTTCCGATGCGGGCCCCTGTGCCCGCAGCAAGAATCGACTTGCCGCGGGAAGAAGCACTCAAAGCTTCCGGAATGGCGCTCGGGAGCTGGGTCCAAACATCCTGGTGTAGGCCGCTTACGCGTTCCGCTTCCATTCCACGATCCGAAATTTAAAAAAGTTATCGGCCTCACTTTGTTGAAATTTTACAACGTCTTCATAGAAGCGCTCGAATACGTCGGCAGGCGACTTCAACTCGCTGGCCGCGCGTCCGGCTTTCAATGAGGCGATCCCATGGTCATAGTCTTGGCGCAAACGACCCAAGGTCATTTCGGCAGAGCGGAAATGGCGCCATTCCTCGCCCCAGCGGAACTGCGTGTCCAGACCGGCGAGAACTGCGACAGCTATGGCAAAAACGGTTGACCAGGATCGTTCGGCGAAAGCGCTCAGTGCGGGCAGCGACGCGCTTCCGACTACCAGCCCAAGGCGCAGTAAAATGAAGAGCACCATCGATCGATCGGCAAGTTTCTTCATCTTATGTTGATCTCGTCCGACAGCCGCCAGAAAGTCGCGATCGAATTCTGTATCCGCCATGTCAGACCTCCCGCCCAGTGATGAAATTGCGCGCCCTAGAATGGGTAAGCGGATACCGCATTTACGCATCGGACAACAGCCTTTCGCCGAGTTCGACCCGAAGGTTATGACAAGAGGCTTCCACTTTCATTGGACGGCATCGTCTCATTCACGCCGCCGTGCGTGCCGCAAGGACGCACGCCGCCCCACTCCTTCGCCGGAACCCAACCAACCCAGCGCCGTATCGCCACGGCCGATCACACCGACGTTCGGTCGCGATTGCTGGGCCACGTGGGAGACCTTGGACCGGGGCTTTGTGGATCACCTTCCCGACGTCCTCACCTATGTCAGTGCGCCGCTGGATCATGACGTGCGTGTCGATGACGATGTGAGCGCCACGCTGATCGCATCAACCAGCGGCAACGACGGCGACCTGCTATCTTCGCTCTGCCCCAACCCGTCGCTACGGGATCTCACGGAGGTTATGCGTGACGGGATCGCGAGCCTGGTACTTTCAGCCAACTCACCCAGCTATCTGTGGTCCGTTCCTTCCGCGATCCGGACCTCGCGCGACCGACGGGGCGGCAGAGCTTCGTTCACGGCGACGACGGCGCACGAGGCGCGGGACGTCGGCCGCGCCGGCTGCCGCCCTCGCGCTCGAGATGCGCTATCGTCCTCTCGACGAGCTCCTTGAGGCTGGGCGGCAGCTCGCCGCGCCACCGCTCGTCCAAATAGTGGCGCCGAAGCGCTTCGCTCATCATGGCCGAGGCGCTCACGACGCGTCGGTCCGTCGTGGTGACGGCCACGTACCAAGCCATGTCGCCCCAGTACTCGTGGGCGTCCGCGATCCAGATCTCCCCTGCGACCGGCTGGGATTCGAAAATCCAGCTGCGCGCCTCCTCCAGGCTCTCACCTTTTCCAGGCCTTACCGACTCGTCGTCGGTGAAGAACACCGTCTGGCGCGCCGCCGCGGGCGCACCGGCGACGCAGAACTGCACCTGGGGGTTCTCGGGCCGGAAGTCTCCCGCCGGCTCGGTCAGCCCCTCGTCGAGCCACCCATCCAACACGGGCAGACAAGCGACGATCCGCAGCGGGTCGACGAGGCGAACGCCGCCCGCCTCCTCCCACCGCCCGGTCGGATGCAGGGTGGCGCCGACGGCTCCGTGATCCGCCACCTCGACATGGGTCGTGGCGATCGCGAAGGCGTCGCCGATCGACGAGCCGTCCGCGAGCCGCTGGTACAGCGCGGCCGTCAGCGAGCGAGCCGCATCGTTGGTGATCGTCGCGTCAGTGCCGATAGCCCAGTCCGCGCCGCCGTGCGCGACGAGTTCAGCTGCAACGCTTTCGGACGAGCAGGCGTTGAGGACGACGAGCCTGGGCCTGGCGGACAAGCCCTTCAGCAGCGCCGCAAGAGCTCTGCCGTCCAGCTCGACCTCGCTACCGTCCCCTTTCGAGAGCAGCAGCGAGCGACCGTCGCCGTGCGCCGCGAAGTGCAGCACGTCGGGCCGGAAGCGCCCGATGGTCGCGGTCAGGGCGTTCAACCTCAGGTCGCTGTATATGCGGAACTCGATGGGGTCGGCGCCGGCGCCACGCTCAAGCAGCTCCTGCAGGTCGTTGATCTCGCCGGGCAGGTCCAGGTCGTCATGACCCTTCGGGTTGCTGGCCACATACATCACCCGCATCGGACACCCTCCTCATCCGCCGTCTTCGACCACCTTCGGACCGTGCCCGGTCGTGGCGCTCACCCTCAAGAAGTAGACCGCAGCCTCGACCTCGCCTTCCGTTCGGCGACGAACTCCGTGATGGCCTCGATGGCACGCGCAAGCGCGACGCGCGTCGGCACGCCCTCGTCCGGCAGGGAGTAGGTCATCGGCTGCATGCCCTTGAACAGCCGCGGGGCCGCGCCCGCCGCCCACTCGGGCACCATCACGAGCGTGCGGTGGCGCGACAGCTCCGACATGACGTAGCCTAGCTCGAAGCGCACGGTCTGCCACTGATCGCCGCTCGCCCGCTCTGGCGGATCGCACAGGTCGTCGGGGTCGGCCAGCACCACGCCGAAGTCGGCCGCCCTCGCCTGCTCGTGCAGGACGTCGACCTGATGCTCTCCGGGGGGAACGAGGTCGTCGACGTTCCACAGCTCGACGTCGTGGTTCCTCAGAAGCGCGAGCCTGATCTGCTGGGCGATCTCCCTGCGGCTCTCCGATGCGATCATGAAGATGCGCGGCCGCTCGTTGACGGAGGCGATGAGCTGGTTGCGCTGTTCGATCTTGTGGGTGAGCTCGACCGCGAGCAGACGCCACAGCTCGGGTTCGCCCCGTCCCGCGCCCTTCAGCGCCGCCGATCCGCAGCGCAGCGCCACCACGGGCTCGCGCGCCGTCACCGTGGCCGTGCGGCAAAGCCGCGGGTTGATGGCGGCGAACTCTCCGACCACATCGCCGGCGCCTCGTCCGTAAGGCAGCCTCTCGCCGTTGACGATCAAGTCGACGGATCCCGCCAGTATGAACCAGCAGTGGTCGTCATTCGCCCCCTGGTGCATGAGATCCTCGCCCGGCGCAAACGCGACGAGCTCGCCGGCGTCGACGAGCGCTTCGGCAACGCTCCGGTTTCCTCGGACCGTCTTCTGGCTCAGCATCGCCTCGATCTGATCGTCCCGATCCTTGAAGCGGTCGATCTGTCCCGTCACGCCACCATCCTCCTGTCGATCAGCGGGCACCCGGGCATGCGGCCGCAGCACCTATAACCGCCGCGCCTCGCGGCCGCGAAGTAGTCCGCCTCGGCCTGCCGCCGCGCCCGCTCGGCGGCAAGCACGCGCTCGACCGAGGCGCGATGGCGGCAAGCGTCGAAGCGTACCGGCGACCCCGACGCATCGAGGCAGCCGCGTGGACACGCCGCGCCCCGCCGCACGCGTCGTCCTCCCTCCTTCAGGCGCTCGGCAAACCAGCCGTCGTCGACCTCGATGCACCGGGCGTACTCGTCGGTCATGCCGATGGCTGCGGCGCCGGCCTCGGCATCGGCCTGCCGATCGGCCGCGGTGGGCCCGTGTGACAGCCACCGGCCCGCGGGCCAACGGCCGCGCCGCTCCGCGCGCTGCTCATTCACGAGCCACTCGCCGAGATCCTGCCAGAATACGGCGAGCTCGCCCGCATCCTCGACGCGGTAGCCCCGCCTGCCGAGGCAGAACGAGGAGTCGCCGTTGACGTGCAGCTCCGGGCAGCGCCTCGGCAGCCGCGTGCCCGGGCTGCGCTCGCCAACGCGCACGAACCCGTCCTCCGTCCACATCCTGACCAGGGTAGCCGGAACGACGGCGCCGCTCGGCAGCGGCGGCGCGACGATCCACTCGCAGCGGCCGGCGCCGAGCGGCGCCGCCCACGGCGGGGCGGACGCGGAGAGGGCGTCCCCGAGCGTCACCGGTCGAGGTAGGCGCGGGCCGGCGGCGCGGCCGCCGCGGCTGCGGCAGCCGAGGAGAGGATCGCGGGGCTGCGGGTCGGCAAGCTTGCGACCGTCGCGGAGACCCGCCCAGAACCGATCTGCGTAGCCACGTCGTCATAGTCGAGGTTGCCGGCCGTGCGACCAGGCCCGAACAGCGCCTTCACGCCGACCGAGGCCGCGGCGTAGGCGCTTGGGCCGATGCGGGTCTGATGCCCCTTGCATTCGCGCTGGCAGGACTCCGACTCGCGAATGGCGAGGCTCGACGCCACCCGCACCGCCCGGTCGCCGCGTATGCCCACCCGCGACACCGGCGTGGGTCCGGTCTCGAGTCCGATCGCGAGGCCCAGCTTGCGCGTCTCGGGCATCAGTTCACCGCAGAGATCGAAAGATGAGCGGAGCGCGCCGGCGCACAGCGCCGCCTGGTCCACCGTCGAGCGCAGGTCCACCTCCTGCGACGAGCCCTCGGCCATGATCGCGAGGATGCAGTCACCGATGAAGCGAACCTTGCGGCCGTCGAAGTCGCTTTGCACGACGGCGTTGAGCTCGGAGCGCAGCACGTGCAGAAGCCGCACCGCGTCGCTGAGGCCGCCTTCGGCCATGCAGCGGTCGATGTATGCCGTGTAGCCGTCGAGGTCGGCGAAGATCGCCGCCAGCGGCATCCTGACCGACCGACTGGGCGAGAGCGCCGCGTAGTCGATGGTGCGCAACGGCGGGGTGTGCTGATGAAACCGGAAGTCCGAGGGCGCGGGAGGCCTAGCGCGTCCCTCGCGCACCTCCCCGGTCCACTCGTCGAGGCGCGCCGTGACGACGGCGCCGCGGTCGCGGGTTGCCGATCTCGCCCGCAAAGCCTCCAGCTCGAACAGGGAGGCTGGCATCGCGCGCTCCTCGAACAGCGTCGTCGCGCGTCGGAACGTCAACGCCGCGCGCACACGGTCGGAGAGGAACACACCCTCCTCGTCACCCATGGCGAGCTTAGCCGCGTGATTCGCCGAAGGCCCCACGAACATCGGCTCGCGCTCGTCGCTCCTGCCGCTGTTGATCGCGACGCAGGGCCCGAGATCGATCCCGACGCGGAAGCGCAGCTGCACGCCGAGCTCCGAGAGGAAGCGGTCTCCGCCCAGGCGCGCCAGTGCGGTCATCTCCTCGGCTAGGTCGAGCGCCGCCGCCACGCGCTCGGCCGTCGACGCCTCGCCGCGCGGCTCGATCACCACCGCGTGCAGGCGAGCTCCGTGATAGTCGACGCGCTGGGCGCCGGCGCCCTCGACCACCCGGTCGGCGGCCGAGTAGAGGGTCGAAAGCAGCGCCAGCCCGCGTGCGTGGCTCGTCGGCGTCTCGACGCCGTGCTCGAGCCTGACGTCGTCGTAGTTGAGCAGCTGCACATAGACTTGGACGGTGTCTACGAGCACCGCCGCTCCGTTCGGCAGGTCGAACAGCGGGCGGTCGGCCAGCGGCGCCCGGCCCGCCGCACGCGCGGCCTCGCGCATCCGCGCGAGCCTCGGCAGGTACTCGTCCGCGTAGCGCTCGACCTTCACGACCGGCGCCGACGCCATGAACCCTCGAATGCGCGCCTCGGCGCGCGACCTGCTCCACGTCATTCGTCATCCCTTTCTCAAAATTCGCGCCCCGCCGCCTGTCGCTCCCGTTTTAACGTATATGTTAAGCAGAACGACAGCTTCAAGGCTGTCGCCCTTCTTTCCTGTGGATAAGCCGAAACCGATGGACCGTTTACGACTTAACGCCTACGTTAAGCGCGAGAGGTTCGGGCGATGGCGCTTCGAGGCATCAGGAGCGAGATGCAGATTGCGGCCGCCCGCGTGACTGGGCGGCGCTGGGCCGTGGCGATGCGGGACGCGGAGTGGGAGCGTTTCGGCACGGGGATCTGCGCGGCCGCCCGTCTGCGTCTTACCGCCGTGATGGAGCACTTCTGCGACCATGGCGAACGGGATCTTCCCCGCGGCGCGTTCCGTTGGCTGACGGCGTCGGGTCGGCCAAGGGGCGCCGCGCGCGAGGGCGCCTTCGAGGCGAGAGGAACCGTGCTGCGAGGACACGCGACCGATCGCGTGTTCTTCGTGACTAAGATCGCCGTCGATCCGACGGTCTCGGCTCCGCCGGCCCGCCGTCGGCGCAGGCTTGAAGGTGGTGGGGAGCGGCAGCTTGCGCTGGCGCTGCTGACAGCAAAGGAAGAAGGCGATGGCTGAGACGGATCAGAGGGATCGGCTCGACGAGGTCGACAAGCTGTTCGAGGAGTCGTTCCTGCTCGCCACACAGGTGATGCTGCAGCGCCTCCTGAACAAGAAGCAGCTGAAATACCGTGACCTCGCGAAGCGGCTGGGCGTGAGCGAGGCGCGGGTGAGCCACATGTTCGGGGACGAGGCCTCGAACCTCACAATACGCACGGTGGCCCGCATCTTCCGGCAGCTAGGCGAGACTCCGGTCATCCTGTCCGTTCGGGACTTGGAGCGGGTGACGGCCGGCCGGGACGGCTGCCTCGAGAACGTCGCCGGTTGGACGATGCTAGCCGACGAAGTGGGGCCGTTCGACGTCGTGCGCGCCAAGGTGGTGACGGAAGGGGACGTGACCGCCGACTGGCGCCCGTCGCGATCGCGCGAGTGGATGGCGGCCGAGAACCAGCTTCTAGGACGGAGGGCCTGAGCGCCCATGGCCGGAAACGCCGCGACCGTCGACACCAAGGTCTACAACGCCCTTATCGGCCACGCGACCCTGCGGGGCATCTGGATGACTGAGTCGCGCTTCGACATGAGCCCCCAGGTGCTTGATCCCGACGACGCGCCGCTTAGCCACTCGCTGCGGACCCACGACGTCGAGGTGACGCTGGAGGACGAAGGCGTTGTCTACGGCTTCGTCCGCTTCGAAGCGGTGTCGCGACGCAAGCGGAAGCGGGTGATCAACGTGGCCGCCAAGTACTTCGTCAGCTACCGGGTCGAGGGCGGCTGCGATCAGGCGATGGCAGAGCTCTTCATGGACCGCGTCGGCAAGCTCGCGGCGTACCCCTACTTTCGAGCGCTCGTCGCCTCCCTCGTGGGCCAGGCCGGCGCGCAGGTCCCCACTCTCCCCATCATGACCTTCCAGCCGAGAAGCATCCGCTACGCAAGCGACCGCGAGACTGTCGCGGACTGATGCGCGGTCAGAAGGCGCGGCGAGCATCCGGCATTCGTCGCTGCCTCCATCGCGAACAACAGCTACGATCGGGCTATGGCGCTGCAGGGGATCTCATCCCGCCGAACCTCGCCAAGATGCCTTTCCGACAGGACCAGTTCGAGTTTGAACTTGATCTCGTCGACGCTCGTCCAGGTGTAGTCCATCATCCCCCATATCTCTTTCGGCAAGCGTCGCAGATCGCCATTTCGAACTTCGCGGGCCGACCCTCCGGACCAATGTGACGCCTCAATTTAGGAACAGGCGCCTCGCTAGGATTCCCGGTCCATCATAACGTCGATCTCAATCAAGCCCTGCAGCCCAGTCGGGAAGTGGGCGCGATAGCCATACTTCTCCTTGGTCGCCGGATCGTCCCAAGGGAGCGCCCATTCCGATGCATAGTTGAACCAAATGTCCTTCGGTCCTTCGACCCCGAAGTGAAGAAAGCGCGCGATCGCCTCCGGATCGGGATGCTGGTGCAGAGACCCATTAGTCGAGATCGCGAGCTGCCTGCAGCTGATCGCCTCTATCAGCTGCCGCGACGTGTTCTTCTTGCTGCCGTGGTGTGAGGCCTTGAGCAGGTCCAGTCGGAAGCGCCCCCCCTCCTTTTCCGCTAGGGGAGCGAGCGACGACGCCAGCAGGTCGGGATGGGCGTCGCCGGCGAGCAGCACGCGCCGTCCCTGCCACTCGGCGACGAGGGCGATGCTCGTCCCGTTGGGAAGCTCTGAATCGCTCTCCCCATCGGCAATGTAGTCCTCGATCGAGATAGGTGTCGCCACGGGCTTGCGCGCGATTTTTCCTGGGCCGCGGGTGCCAGCTCTCGCACTGGCCGTGGTCTCCCGGTAGGCGTCCCATTTCACGCGCATGGCCGCGAGATGGCTTGCGGCAGGCGACAGCATGGTGATCTTCAGGCCTTTGACCTCCAGAACCGAGGGCGCTTTCTCGATCGACGCTACGCCTTCCTTGAACGGCGAATTGAGGGGTAGCCGCAGTCGGGAGATCGCCTTCGACCAGTCGTCGCCTTGGCGCATGCTGCGCACGCCGGTGCGCGGGCCCGCGCGGCCCATTTCCTCGAATCCGTTATACCAGACCTGTTCAGGCAGCAGCGGGCGGTTCACGTCGTCGAGGTAGGCGAGCGCTCCTTCGATGTGGTCGGCGTCCACGTGCGAGAGCACGTAGAGATCGACCCTCTCTCCAGCATTCTTAATCGTCGACAGTTCATCGAAAAGGTGGAGGTAGGCGCTCTTCCTGCCTCCATCGACGATCATGTGGTGAAGCGCGCCACCGTCACCCCAGGTCAGTATCATGCAGTCGCCGTCCAGCGCCGGCAGCATCTTCAGTCCGAACGTCGTCGCCAAGGGTTTCTCCGTCGCACGTGATTTTGAACTACCGTATGTCTTCGCATGGAAAAGATCGACAGCCGTCGCATTGTCACTTCCAATACGGGAGCGATCCATGAAATAGGCAGATACCGCAATGTAACAGATCGGGACGCACCAGTCGTTGGACCCGCAGCGGAACCTACCTGTCCAGGCTGGGCGCCCGCATGGCCTGGAACGCGTTGGCTACTGCCCCGAAGAGCGGGAGCAGAGCGATTAGCGGTGATGGCGCAAAACCAAGTGGCAGGCGCGCGAGCCCCCTCCCCCGTCTCCTGAACGGACGGCCGGTTTTCGCGGCCAACCGCCCGATAGCGGACGGGCAGCTATCCACCCTCGACCGGCGATCGAGCCCCTTCCCCGGCGCCTGAACGAGCGGCCGGTTTTCTCGGCCGTCCGCCCGAAAGCGGACAGGCAGCTATCCACCCACTACGTCCAAGCCGCTGGACTTCGGGCCCACCCAGAGCGACAGCACAGCTCGACTTAGGCACTGGTGCGGCCGGGTCGCTGCCCCGCCGACACGATCGACGGGGCTGCGGGTGGTGGGAGCGGCACTGGCGCCGCTCTCCTCGAGAACGAGGACCCACCATGCCCAAGCTTACCGACAGCCACACACTCCTGCTCGCCCACGCCGCACAGCGTGACAGCGGCAGCCTGTTCCCCCTCCCGGAGGCGCTCGCCGGCACGGCACGCACAATCAAAGCGATCGCGTCGCTGCTGCGCCAGGGTTTCGTGGCCGAGCAGGAGACGCGCGTCGCGGCCGAGATCGCGCGACAGGATGACGACCGCCGCCTCGGCGTCTTCATCACGCCGGCAGGGCTGGCCGCCATCAACGCCGGCGGATCTTCCGTGGCTAGCGAACCTACCAGTGACGCCGATGCCGCTGCGCCGCGCACCACCAAGGTGTCGACGGTGGTGGCGCTGCTCGAGCGCGACGAGGGCGCGACCTTGCCGGACCTCATCGCAGCGACGGGCTGGCTGCCGCACACCACCCGTGCCGCGCTGACGGGCTTGCGCAAGAAGGGGCACGTCATCGAGCGCACCCGCCGCGACGAGCTTACCTGCTACCGCATCGTGCGGAGCGCCTAACGGTGACGGACGATCAGATCGCGGCGCTGGAGGCACTGTCCTCCAGCGAACTGCGCCAGCGCTGGACCGAGGTGACCGGCAGCGTGGTGCCGCAGGTCAGCCCCAAGCTGCTGCGCCTGGCGCTCGCCTGGGAGCTGCAGGCGCGAGCACATGGCGGCCTCTCGCGCGAGACCACACGCGAGCTCGATCAGCGCAGCCGCGGGAACACCAAAACGGCCCGGCCGTCTGCGGGCATGCGGCTGGCTCGCGAGTGGCAGGGCCGCCTCCACGTCGTCACCGTCGGCGAGGATCAGGTGGTGCGCTGGGACAATCGCGAGTGGCGTTCACTCAGCGAGGTCGCGCGCGCGATCACGGGCACGCGCTGGTCGGGACCGGCGTTCTTCGGGCTCAAGAAGAAGGTGGCGGCATGACGACGCTGCGCTGTGCCATCTACACCCGCAAGTCGAGTGACGAGGGGCTCGAGCAGAGCTTCAACAGCCTCGATGCGCAGCATGAGGCGTGCTCCGCCTATATCCTCTCACAGGCCTCGCACGGCTGGTGCGAGGTGGCGACCCGCTACGATGACGGCGGGCTCTCCGGCGGCACGCTCGAGCGCCCTGCGCTGCAGCGGCTGCTCGCCGACGTGGCAGCGGGTCGCATTGACATCATCGTGGTCTACAAGGTCGACCGGCTCACCCGCTCGCTGCTGGACTTCGCCAAGCTCGTGGAGGCGTTCGACAAGGCTGACACCAGCTTCGTGTCGGTGACGCAGTCGTTCAACACGACCACGAGCATGGGCCGGCTCACGCTCAACATGCTGCTGTCGTTCGCCCAGTTCGAGCGCGAGGTCACCGCCGAGCGCATCCGCGATAAGATCGCGGCCAGCAAGGCGCGCGGCATGTGGATGGGCGGCACGCCCCCGCTCGGCTACCGCCCCGACGGCCGCAGCCTCGCTGTGGTCGAAGAACATGCCGCGCTCGTGCGCCACATCTTCGCGCGCTATCTTGCACTCGGCACCGTGCGGCTGCTCGAGGCCGAGCTGAAGCAGCACGGCGTTCGCGTGCCCGAGCGCGCGACCGCCGGCGGTAAGCCGCTTGGTGGCGGCTGGTTCTCGCGCGGCGTGCTGTACCTGATGCTGCGACGGGTCACCTACGACGGTCGCATCGCGCACGGCGACAAGAGCTATCCAGGCACCCACCCTGCGATTATTCCCTCTGACACCTTCCAGCGCGTGCAGGCCATGCTCTCCGAGCACGTGCAGGGCTCCCGCACCGCGCCGCGCGCCAGCAACCCCAGCCTGCTCGCCGGCAAGATCGTGGACGACGGTGGCGAGCCGCTGGTGGCGTCGCACGCGACCAAGGGAAAGGCACGCTACCGCTATTACGTCAGCCGAGCGCTCCACACTGGCGCCAGCAGCACCGGCCTTCGCGTCCCCGCGCGCGAGATCGAGCGCGTCGTCGCTGATCGGCTAGCGTCACAGTTCGACGATCCACTCGCGCTCACCGCGGCAGCCTGGCTCGATGTACCAGCCGACTGCTTCGCGAGCCTGCACGAGCGCTGCGGTGACATCGCCGCCAGGCTGCGCCGGCTGTGCCCGAGCAGCGTCGCGGCGCTGATCGCGCAGGTTCGCATCGCGGATGCGCGCGTGCACGTCGACTGTCACGCGGACGCGGTCGCCACGCTACTCGCCTGTGCGCAGCATGAGGATGCTCCTGCCCTGCTCACTCTGACCGCCGAGGTACGCCTCACCCGCTCGGGCACCGCGATGCGGCTGGTGCAGCGCGACGGCAGCGCCAGCGCCGCGCAGGTCGACGCATCGCTGACACGCCAGCTGCTACTCGCGCGCGGCTGGTGGAAGGAGCTGCGCGGCGGCGAGATCGACATCACGCGGCTGGCCACGCGTGAAGGCCTGACCGCCTCCTATGTCACGAGGGTGCTGCGGCTCGCCTTCCTGGCGCCGAGCATCACCCAGGCGATCCTCGCCGGGCGGCTACGTGCTGGCGTCAGCGCGGCGACGCTGACCGCGACCGGCGGCGTGGATGCGAGCTGGCGAACGCAGGAGGCGCGGCTGCTGCCGACGCCCGCAGGCGCCGGCCTGCGGCGAGCCTAGGAGCGGATGCCGAGCGTCTTGCGCGCCGACGCCACCGCGGCCTTGCCGCGCTTCGCCGCCTTGCCGACGACCTCCTCCGCTGCCTGCTCGATGGCAGCGCCGGCCTCCTCGACAGCGGCCACCGCCTTACGACCGAGGCCGAGCTGCTTGGCGAGTGCGCGGCGACCCTCGCTGTAGCCCGGCGCCACCATCGGGTAGTCGGGCTTGAGGCCGAAGCGCGCGCGATACTCCGCGGGCGTGAGCCCGTGACTGGCGAGATGCCGCTTGAGACTCGCGTAGGGTTTGCCATCGATCATGCTGATGATGCGGTCGCGGTTGGCGAGCGACTTGCGCACCGACACCGCGGGCGTGTGCTCCGCCGCCGCGGGCGGGTCCTGCTCAGATGTCGGCGCCGTCAGCGACAGGACTGCCTCATGCATCGACTGTAGAATAGCCGGCACGTCGCTGGCGCTCGCGCGCGTGTGCGGGTTGGCGAGCCATGCCATCGTCACCGCGGTGGCTAGGCCGAGGGTGTCATTCTGTTCTTCGCCGCTCATCTCACCGCCCCAACTCATCATCAATCCTTCGTCGTAGCACGCGCTCCGCTGATCCGTCGACGGACAACTTTGCAAGACCGGCACAGCGGCGTATCAATCAGGTGCAAGTGTTAACCTACACTTCGCCTGATCGCGTCGACAACATGGGCGATGGTCGTGAGTTCTATAACGAGGCGACCCAGCTCGCCGACGCGCTCCGGCGCCAGTGAGTCGAGACGACCTTGGCCGACACGTCCTCCATCAGCATGCCGGCCGCCGTCATATAGCTGCGGATCAGATCGTCGTTCACGCACGCCTCCTGCCTGGCGACAGAGCCGTGGGTGCACGCGGAAGTCGAGCCGCAGCTTTCGGCCGCGGCGATCAGGCGAGCAGATCGCTCGCCGTGAGCGCGAAGGGCGCAGCGAGCTTCTCGACCACCGTGATCGTCGGATTGCGCGAGCCGCGCTCGATATCGCTCACATAGGTGCGGTGGACACCCGCACGGTCGGCATAATCCTCCTGACTCCAGCCCTGTTCGAGCCGCAGGCGGCGCAGATTGGCGGAGAGGCGCTGGCGAACGTCCACGACGTGCTGAAGAGCGCGATGTCGACGAACGATCTACAGACGATGAGAGACATTCGAGTTGATTTGACCGCCACGTCGAGCATGACGTCGGTCACTGATCGTCGACACAAAGGTCGGCGGCAGCAGGGAGTGTCATGACCCAGTTCATCCTGTTTATCGACGACGTCGGCGCCGAGTTCACCAAGGCGCGGGTCACCCGCCGCGACGTGACCGCTCTGTACGAGTGGAAGGCGATCCAGTTCGTGCCGGTCGAGGTCCGGCCGCTCGAGGTGACGGCCGAGGGCGGCGCGGGCAAGCGCGCAGCCGGCGGCTTCCTCCTGCTGGGCCCTGTCGGCGCGGCCGCGGGCGTGTTGCTCGGCAAGGGGCCCAAGGTCGTGTTTGAGCTCGTGCTGCGCGACGGGACGACCCGCAAGGGCGTAGTACACCAGCGCCAGTACCCGGTGCTGCGCCGGCAGGTGGCCGCCATCCAGTCGTACAAGCCCGGTCAGCTGCGCAAGCAGTTCGCCACCGTCGTGGCGGTCCTGCTGCTCGTGCCGCTCTGCATCGGCCTGGGGCTGGTTGGCAGCGCCGTGCTCCTGGCGCTCATCATCGGTGTGACGGCGTTCGTACGCCATCTACGCCGCAGCGACACGGAGGTGACGGCATGAGGCTGCATCGAGCTGCCGCGCTCGCGCTTGGCGCGCTCCTGAGCGGCTGTGCCGCAACACCGTGGGACTTTCCGGTCCCCACCATGATCGGCGACAAGCAGGGCGTGTCGATGACCGGGTTCATGAAGACCGACAGCGAGGACGAGGTGCGCCGCCGCCTCACCGAGCGCATGCGCTGCCCGCACGATCTTGAGTTCGCTTCGCTCACGACCAGGCGGGCCGACAACAAGCTCGGTACCCACATCCTCCAGTACCAGGCGGTGATGCGGTGTGCTAACGAGGCCTCTAGCGCAACGCCGCCGGGCAGCCTCACAACCTCGTGACAGAGCCTCGAAGGGGGTGAGGCTTATAGGGCGGCCCGGCCGCGCTACTCGCCTCACCTCTTCGATCGTCAGCCTGGCCTCAGCGCCTCCGCGGCCCACCCGTGGGGCGGCGATTGCGTTCGTTGTTGGCAGCGCTGCGGCCGCGGCGCCCGGCGACCCAGTGGACGAACTGTGTGACGCTATCGACCTGATCGTCGTGAACCAGATTGGGGAAGCCCATCATCTCCCGCCGAAGCACCTCCAGCCACGGCGCTGCCTCCGGGAAACGCACCTGGCCTGAATAAAGCCGTTCCGAGCTCGTGGTGAGCCGCTCCTGCTTGCCGATCTTGGGCGTGTAGCCGTGGACCTCACACGTGGCGGCGTGATGCTCCGGCGCGCCCAGACAACGCCAGTCGCGCACCAGCTCGTGCTGGAGGGCGATCCCGGTGCCAGCGTGCTCGATGATGATCGTGTCCGTCCTCCACCGCTCGCGCTGGTGGCGCACGCGGGCGAGCAGGTCCGGGTAGCTGAGGCGCTCTCGAACCACCTCGAGGAGCAACCAGCTGTCGTTGTGAAAGCCCCAGGTCGTGCCCACCGACCAATCCGAGCGCGGTCCGTCGTGAAGCGCTGTATCCCAGCTCTGCACGACGTGGAGCAGCCGCTCGCGCGGCGGCGCGTCTCGGTAGGTCGCGATGCGGTTCCACTCGAGTAGCGCGCTCTCCGGCGGCGTCGGGTTCTGCTGGTACTGCGCCTCGAAGTCCGGCCCGCCCATCGCGAGCCGGAACTCGTCCAAGATTGGCCGAGGCTCCGTGCGCGGCTTGAGCAGGT
Organism: Sphingomonas citri; assembly: GCF_019429485.1. GTDB lineage: Bacteria > Pseudomonadota > Alphaproteobacteria > Sphingomonadales > Sphingomonadaceae > Sphingomonas > Sphingomonas citri. The sequence goes on from NZ_JAHXZN010000001.1 coordinate 1,601,375, forward strand.
CGCCGGGCTCGCGCGTGATCACCTGCCCGTTCGACAGCGCGAACACCTGCGACGTCTCCGCGATGGCGGGCAGGTTCAGATGCTCGAAGCCCATGTCGATCATGCGCGCAGCAAGGTCGTCCTCGTGGAGGCGCTGCTGCACCGCGATGATGGTGCCCACGGACTTGTCGTTGAGGCGGTTCACCAGCGTGTTGCCGTAGAAGGTGTGCACCTTCTCGCGCAGCAGCGGCGAGCGCGCGTCGTCGGCCTTCATCAGGTCGTCGACGATGATGGTGTCCGCGCCGAAGCCGGTCAGCGAGCCGCCCCGCGAGGCCCCGCGCCTGAAGCCATTCTGGCGTGTGCGCACCTCGGCAACCGTGTTGCGCTCGATGCTGCGCGCCGTCTCGGGGAAGACGTGGGCATACCAGCCCGACCGCACGATCTTCTGAAAGTTGCGCGAGTGCTCGCGGGTGAGGTCCTCGGCGTAGCTCACCGCCATGATCCGGCGCGACGGGTTACGCCCCAGCATCCACGCCGGCAGCGCGATGGTGGTGGCGATGGACTTGAGGTGCCGCGGCGGAATGGTGATTAGCAGGCGGCGACACTCGCCGCGCTCGACGCGCTCGAGATAGTCGCTGAGGATGGTCAAATAGTCGCTGCGCTCCAGAGTCGCGGCCGGGTCGAGCGTGGCGAACACACGCTCGATGAACACTTGAAGGTCGGTCCGACACAGCGCGGTGACCGCGCTCGCGATGTCAGGCGGTGCCTGCATACCCGCCTCCTTCGGCCATGCGCTGGGTAAAGGCCGCCAGGATCTCGCGGTCACGGCTGTGCTCCGCATCCATCGGCGGGAGCACCTCGGGCACGCTGTCCCGCTCGCCGCTGTAACGCAGCGTCGCCTCGATGAATTTCAGGTCTCCTTTGACGGCCTCGTTCACCAGGCGAGCCGCCATGGCCTCACGCTTGGTCATCGTCACCGCGCGGCCTTCGATCGTGCCCTTGATCTTCCGGTCGAGCTCGCGCCGCACCAGCGTCGAGAAGTTCTTGGAGCCTCTCGGGCGTCCGGCCGGATTGCCCGACTCACCGGGCCTGAAGCGGTGTTCGCGCGGCGGATCGCCACGCATCGGCTGATGAGGTGTGGGCTCTAGGCTGTGCCCGCCATGCTGTAGCTCTGACATGCCACCCTCCTCACGCCGCGCGACGCGTGCGAGCACGCGCGACCGGAAGAGCAGGTGCAGCCGACGGCACACCGTTGCGCTCGGCGCGGACCTCGCGGAAGGTCTGCCCCGTGGCTTCAAGCCGCGCCTCCTCACCCGCGAAGTCCTGCCACCGCATGATGCCCGTGTCGGCGTACACGGGGTCAAGCTCGGTCGCGTAGCCGATCCGACCGCTGTCGTGGGCAGCGACGATGGTCGTCCCGCTACCGGAGAAGAGGTCGAGCACGATCTCCCCTCGCCTGGTCGAGTCGAGGATGGCATCGCGCACCAGCGCCAGGGGCTTTACCGTTGGGTGCAGCTCGCGAGCGCGTACGCGATCTTCGCCTGCGCCGTGCATGCCCGGATAACACCAGACGTTATGTCGGTCGCGCCCGTGCTTACCCAGTTGAACCTGGTTCAGGTGCGCACTACCTGTTTTGGCGAGCAGGAAGATGAGCTCGTGCCGTGAGCGGTAGAAGCTCCCGAGACCTCCCGATTGCTTATCCCAAACAATGAGATTGAGCAATTTAAGCTTGCTTTTTTCCGCAGCACCAAGGACGTGACGCATGTGGCGAAAGTCCATGCAAAAGTATACAAGCCCGCCGCACATTAGGCTTTCAGCCGTTCTCAGCATGGTTCGCGTCAGGAATTCGGTGAACTCGTCATCCGACATTTCACCTGAGGCCATGACGAACTCGCCGTGCTTCCCCGAACCACTGACATGACCGCCGATTTTAACGTTGTATGGCGCATCCTCGAAAGCTGTCCTAGCTTTCTTACCGTCCATCAGCCTTGATACTGCTTCAGCATTGGTTGCATCATCGCACAGCAAACGATGCTGACCTAGCAACCACAGGTCACCGCGACGGCTGGTCGGCGCCCCCGCAACGACGGGAACTGGCTTATCGCTGACGGCAGACGAGAAAACGATGGCGTCGATCTCCGGCTCAACGAAGCCGGTCAGCTCCAGGCTGAAGTCGAGGTCGAGCTCCAGAAGCTCGCTGAACTCGAGCTTGAGTACATCACGGTCGAAGCCGCTGAGCGTCGCAAGCTTGTTTTCCGCCAGCACAAAGGCTCGCTTCTGTGCCGCATCGAGGTGCGAGAGCGTAATGACGGGCACCTCGGCAAGGCCAAGCTGGATGGCAGCCTCGACCCGTGCGTTGCCGGCGATGATCTTGTCGTTCTCGTCGACGAGCACCGGCACCGAGAAGCCGAAGGCGGTGATGCTTTTGGCAATCTTGCTGATCTGGTCGCGCGAGTGCGTACGTGCCTTGCGGCCGACGGCGCTCAGCGATGACGGTGAAACTAAGCGAATTTGGCGCGAAAGGCCGGCCAGCACGTCGTGCTGCGCCGCCTTCGCCTCAGGCGAATGCGAAGTCATGGTGATATTCCCGGTTGACGTAGAAAGTAGTAGACCTGTCTTATCTTACGTCGGTGGCGGTAAGTGGGTGCCCCTCACTGCAAATTGATCGCATGTGACAGACGTTTATGGACATGGACCCGATCCAGGCCCCGCACCCCTCACCGCATAGGCTCACCATCGTTACCTCAGATGCCACAAAGCTAGGCAGGGACTTTGTGGTTTCAATGGCGTTCTGACAGATACTTTGCTGAAAAGGCGTTTGCGCCGCCCTGTTCCGGTGAACGGCGTCACCAGCGCCAAGCCGCTTCTCACGATGGGGAGGCAGCGCTTCCTCGGATCGCCGGCACGTCCGATGGGCCCGGTTGACCCTGTTTCGCCCTGTATTTGGCGCCAGGCGCTTCCGCCGGCACAGGCGTGACGCGCAACCGTACTGCGGCTCATGTGACCGGAGAAACGCGCGAGATTGATGGCGCTCGGAGCGCTCCGCTACCGTCTCTGCGGTACGGGCATCCGGAGGATCATGCGCCTGAATGGCGCAGAAACGCGCGGTTTTCGCAGTGCCGATCGTGGAGGACCCGGCGCTCCTCTACAGGGAGGAGACTGGGTGGCGGAGCGGGAGGGATTCGAACCCTCGATACGCTTTTGGCGTATACTCACTTTCCAGGCGAGCGCCTTCGACCACTCGGCCACCGCTCCGCATACCCGGAAGCCCGCCCGCCTAGAGGCTCGCGCGCCCGCGCGCAAGCCGCCTCGCGCACGGGCGAGCGTGTCAGCGCTGCCCCGCGACCCAGTCGGCGACCTGCTGCGCCACCTGGTTGGCCGCCTGGCTCAGCGCGGCGCCGGCCGAGGGCGCGTCGATCGCCGCCACCGGCACGCGCGCCTCGAAGCGCCGCTTCTCCACGTTGGTCGCACCCGCCGGAGTCAGCGCGGCGTCATACACCACCAGCGCCTGGCGCTGCGTCGCGTCGAGCCCGAACCAGCGCAGCTCGCCCGCCAGATTGGCGCTGGGATCGCTGAACGACTGCGCCGGCGACAGCACCACCATGTTGGCGCGCGCGGTCACCGTATCGGCGAGCAGCCGCGCGAAGAGGCGCGCAGGCGGCTCGGCCCATTGCGCGTCCTTGACATAGGCGATGGTCGTGTCGGTCTCCTGCACCGGCACGCGCGTGGTCGCGATCGCGGTCGGCACCGCGGGCACCTGCACCACGATCGAGCGCGCATTGGCCGAGTTCTGCGCCGCCCCGGGCTGGGGCTGCGACTGCGCCGCGATCGTCAGCAGCGAGGGCGGCGGCTCGGCGCCGAACCGCACGCAGCCCGCCAGCAGCACCGGCACCGCCGCCACGAGGAGAGTCTTGGCCACCGATCGCACGATCATTTCCCCTTGTAGTCCGGCAGCTTCTGTTGCCCGATCAGGGAGCCGGCGCCGCCCTGCTCGACTCGTTCGGAGATCGCCGACAGCGACGCGGTGGTGACGCGCAGGTCGCGCACCAGCTGGTTGATCTGCGGGATCGTCTGCTTGCTGAAGGTGGTCAGCCCCGGTCGCGCGTCGCCGATGGCGGAGTTGAGCGTGTCCGCGCTCGCCTGCGCCGAGGTGATCGCCTTGTTCAGGTTCGCCATAGCGGGCTGCACGTCGTTGGCGAGCACGCCGTTGGTGGTCTGCGCGAGCTCGCCGATCTGCTGCGCCGCGTTGCCCGCCTGCGCGATCGCGACGCGGGTCTGCGCCAGCGTGGCGGCGATCTCGGGGCCGCGGTCGGCGAGCGCGTCTGTCAGCCGGTTGGTGTTGTCGAGGATGCCCGCGATCGAGGCCTGGTTGCGGTCGCTCAGCATGCCGGTGAGCCGTTCGGTCAGCGTCGACAGTCGCTCCAGCAGCTGCGGGGCGGAGTTGAGGATCGCGCCGATGCCGCCGGTCTTGGTCGGGATCACCGGCTTGCCCAGCGGGCAGACGTTGCCGGCGTCATTCTCCGGGCAGGCGATCGGCGGCGCACCCTTGATCGCGCCGTCGAGGCTGACCGTGCTGGTGCCGGTGAAGCTGCCCTGGATCGTCGCGGTGGTGCCGCGCAGGATCGGCGTGTCGCCGTTGACGCTGATGCGCACGCGGACGAACTGCGGATCGGGCTGCCACAGCGAGATCGACTTCACCTGACCCGAGGGCACGCCCGAGAAGGTGACCGACGAGCCCTTGGCGAGGCCGTCGACCGCCTGGCGGAAGAAGATGTCATATTCGCGCTCCTCGGTGCCGCCGATGCGCGCGATCCACACCGTGAAGATGGCGACCATCGCCAGCAGGATCAGCACGACGGCGCCGACGAGGACGTGGTTCGATCGCGTTTCCATCACTCTGCCCCTGCGGCCCCGCGGGCCCTGTTGTCGGCGAGGCCGCCCTGGCTGTGCTGCCCGGTGACTCGCTCGCTCACGTCGGTCGGGTGCGCGCGCGCGTCGACGTCGGCGGCGTCGACCCGCTCCGCCGCCGCGCTCTGGGAGGCGACCGCGGCGCGCCCGCGCGGCCCGTTGAAATATTCCTGGATCCAGGGGTGATCGAGCGCGAGCAGCTCGTCGATCGTGCCCACCGCGATCACCTTCTTGTCGGCGAGCACCGCCACCCGGTCGCAGATCGCGTACAAGGTATCGAGGTCGTGCGTGATCAGGAAGACGGTGAGCCCCAGCGTCTTCTGCAACGCACGCGTCAGCTCGTCGAAGCCGGCGGCGCCGATCGGGTCGAGCCCGGCGGTGGGCTCGTCGAGGAACAGCAGCTCGGGATCGAGCGCGAGCGCGCGCGCGAGGCCGGCGCGCTTCTTCATTCCGCCCGACAGCTCGGCCGGATATTTCGGGCCAGCGTCGGCAGGCAGGCCCGTCATCACTACCTTGTACGAGGCGATCTCGTCGAGCAGCGCGAGGTCGAGTTCGGGATAGAATTCGCGCAGCGGCACCTGCACGTTCTCGGCGACCGTCAGCGTCGAGAAGAGCGCGCCGCCCTGGAACAGCACGCCCCAGCGCTTGCGGATCTCCACCGTCTCATGCTCGGAACGGCCGAGCGTCGGCTCGCCGAACACCTCGACCTCGCCGTGATCGGGCGATTGCAGCCCGATGATCGAGCGCATCAGCACCGACTTGCCCGTTCCCGATCCACCGACCACGCCGAGGATCTCGCCGCGGCGGACCTCGAGGTCGAGGTTGTCGTGGATCACCGCGTCACCGAAGCTGTTGCGCAGCCCCTTGACGCGGATGATCGGCTCGTCGCGCCGGCGGGTGTCACGCCGCGCCATCAGATCCAGCCAATCTGTTCGAAGAAGACGGCGAAGAAGGCGTCCACCACGATCACCATGAAGATGGCCTGCACCACCGCCGAGGTGGTCTTGAGGCCGACCTGTTCGGCGTCGCCTTTCACCTGCATCCCCTGGAAACAGCCCGCGATGGCGATGATCGCACCGAACACCGGCGCCTTGATCAGGCCGACGAAGAGGTCGGTGATCGGCACCACCTCGCGGATCCGCGCCACATACGCCACCGGCGGTATATCGAGCGCGAACCAGCACAGCAGGCCGCCGCCGATGATCGCGATCACCGAGGAATAGAAGCCGAGCAGCGGCATCAGCACGATCGCGGCGAGCGTGCGCGGCAGCACCAGCGCCTCCATCGGCGAGACGCCGATCGTGCGCATCGCGTCGATCTCCTCGGTCAGCTGCATCGTGCCAAGCTGCGCCGCGAAGGCCGAGCCCGAGCGGCCCGCGACCATGATCGCAGTCATCAGCACGCCGAGCTCGCGCAGCGTGATGCGGCCGACGAGGTTGATCGTGAAGGCCTCGGCACCGAACTGGCGCAGCTGCACCGCGCCCTGCTGCGCGATGACGATGCCGATCAGGAAACTCATCAGCCCGACGATGCCGAGCGCCGACACACCCACCACCTCGAAGCGCTGAACCGTTGCGTTGAAGCGGAAGCGGCTGGGATGGCGGATCACGCCGCCGAACGCCGCAATCGTCGCCCCCATGAAGCCGAGCAGCCCGAGCGAGGTGCGCGCGGCGTTGCTGGTTGCCTCACCGATCTCGCCGAGCACGCGGCGGAACGACGAGCCCGATTGCGGCCGCATCTGCACCGGCTGGTCGGCGGCCTCGACCTGCTCGAACAGGTGGCGCGCGTCCTCGTCCAGCCCCCTGATCTCGGCGTCATGCTGGCGCGCGAAGCGGTGGATCACCCAGGCGCCGATCGTGTCGATCCGGTCGACGTCGGAGAGGTCGACGGTGGCGACCTCGCCCTGCACCTTGCCGAGCCGATCGGGCAGGTTACCGAGCCGCGCCAGCGAGAGGTCGCCGGTGAAGCGCAACACCGGCGCCTGGCCGTCTCTCTCCTCGCTGAAATCAGCTGCCGCGGTCATCTGTTATCCCATGCGGCAAAGCTCATGCCGCCACAAGCGTTCCGGCGCGCAGTTCGTTCCGCGGGCGTATCTCTCGGCGAAGGTGAAGGTGCGTCCCCGCAGCCACCGCCCCGGCGGACCCCGAGGCCCAGGTGGGGGACGCTACCGAGTCCCACAACAGCCTTCCCACCTCGATCCCGGCGTCCGCCGGGGTGGAAGAGAGAAGGAGGCGCCCCTCCTTCCGCCTCACAACATCACGTCGACCGCGTGGATCAGCACGCCCACCAGACCGCCCACCAGCGTACCGTTCACGCGGATGAACTGCAGGTCCTTGCCCACCGCATGCTCCAGCCGCGCGGTGATCGTGCGCGAGTCCCAGCCGCGCACCGTCTCCGACACCAGCCGAACGATCGAGTCGCCATAGTCCGCCGCCGCCCCGACCGCGGCGCGGCGCACGAAGCGGTTGATCGTTCGCCCCAGTCGCGGCTCGTCACGCAGCGTCGCGCCGAGCTGGCGCAGCGCGTCGCCCAGCCCGCCGCAGAGGATCGCTTCAGGGTCGCGCGCGGCGCGCAGCATGGCCGCGCGCGCCTGCTCCCACAGGCCGTTGATCCAGTCCTGCATCGCGGGGTTCTCGAGCAGCTCGAGCTTGAGCGTCTCGACCCGCGCGTGCATCGCCGGATCGTGCTGGAGCCGCTCGGCGAGCTGCGCCAGCCCCTCCTCGGCCTTGAGCCGCAGCGGGTGCTCGCGGTTCTCCGCCATCTCCGCGACCATCTTGTCGAGCCCGTCGATGATCTTGTTCGCGAGCGTCTCGTCCAGCCCGGTCCAGCGCAGGATCGAGCCGGCACGGTCGTGCACCATCGCGCGGACGAGGTGCTCGTTGCTGGCGAGCGCGTCGCGCGCCCAGAGGATCAGGTTGTCGATCACCGCCAGGTGACGCCCCTCCGCCAGCGCGGCGGCGAGCGCGCGGCCTAGCATCGGCGCGAGCCGCGCCTCGCGCACGCGTGCTACCAACATCGCGCGGACCATCCCGCCGAGCCGCTCCTGGTCGAGCGATTGGAGGACCTCGACCGACAGACGCGACACGCCGCGCGTCAGCCGGCTGCCCGCGGCGGGAGGGTCGGCGAGCCAGCGCCCCGCGGCCCCGGCGACGTCGACCCGCCCCATCCGCCGCGCCACCACCGCGGGCACGAGGAAATATTCGCGCAGGAACTGGGCGAGCTGGTCGCCGATCCGGTCCTTGTTGCGCGGGATGATCGCGGTGTGCGGGATCGGCAGTGCGAGCGGGTGTCGGAACAGCGCGGTCACCGCGAACCAGTCGGCGAGCCCGCCGACCATCGCCGCCTCGGCGAAGGCGCGGACGAAGCCCCAGGCGGCGTGCTGCGGCTCGAGCGCGCGCGAGGCGAGGAACACGCCCGCCATCAGGACGAGCAGCCCGGTCGCGACCAGCCGCATCCGCACCAGAGCGGGCGGCGGCGCGGTGGATCGGGCGAGCGCTGGCATCACCGGGACAATCCGTGAATAGCGCGAATGTTCAAGGTCGTTCGTGATGAGGGGCACGCCGACGCCTTCCTCGCGATGACGCCCCGGCGGAGCTTTCTCGCCTCACGTCACTCCCACCCGGCGCACGCCGGGGTCCAGGCGGGAAGGCCGTCGTGAGCGCCACGGAGGTCACCCAACTGGACCCGGCGTGCGCCGGGGTGGGACGTGGAGGGGAGATCGGCTCACCCACCTTCGCACCGGTCGCCCGATCCGACACCCCGCTCACTCCGTGCCTCTCGTTCCCCGGCGAAGGCCGGGGCCCAGATGGGAAGGCCGTCGTGGGTCTCACCAACGTCCCCCAACTGGGCCCCGGCTTTCGCCGGGGAACGGGAAGGCAAGAGCATTCCGCCTCGCGCCCCCTCACTCCGCCGGGCTGGTGCCGTCCTCGTGGAAGCCGATCCGCCCCGGCGGCGCCGGTATCGCGGGGTGCGGCGCGTGCTCGATCAGCGTCCCCTCGTCGCCGGGGCGATAGGTGAGCAGGCGACGCCCGAGCCACGGGCCGACACGGCGCTCGATCCCGATCGCCAGCGAGAAGGCCGCGGGCACGATCAGCAGCGTCAGCATGGTCGAGACGGTCAGCCCGCCGATCACGACGATCCCCATCGGCGCGCGCCACGCCCCGTCGCCCGATAGCGACAAAGCGGTCGGCACCATGCCCGCGACCATCGCCACGGTCGTCATCACGATCGGCTGCGCGCGCTTGCGCCCGGCGTCGACGATCGCGGCATAGGGCGCCACGCCGGCGGTCATCTCCTCCAGCGCGAAGTCGATCAGCAGGATCGAGTTCTTGGCGACGATACCGAGCAGCATCAGCAGCCCGATGAACACCGGCATCGACAGCGCGTCGCCCGAGATCAGCAGCGCGAGCAGACCGCCAAGTGGCGCCAGCAGCAGTGAGCCCATGTTGACCAGCGGCGGCAGCAGCCGGCGGTACAGCAGCACGAGCACCGAGAAGACGAGGAACACGCCCGACACCACCGCGGTGACGAAGTTCATCAGCATCTCGAGCTGCCACTTGGCCTGGCCGACGTTGAGCTCCTGCACCCCCACCGGCAGCGACTTCATCGCCGGCAGCTGCTTGATCTTGGGCAACGCGACGCTCGTCGCCACGCCGGGCTGGAGATCAGCGCCGATGGTAAGCTGGCGCTGCTGGTTGATCCGCTGGATGCGCGTCGGGCCCGAGCCGAAGCCGATGTCGGCGACGAGGCTGAGCGGCACCGAGCCGCCGCTCTGCGTCTGCACCGGCAGGTTCTGGATCGTCGCCAGCCGCGAGCGCGAGCTCTGTTCGAGCGCGACACGGATCGGGATCTGCCGGTCGCTCAGCGAGAAGCGCGCGCTGTTCTGGTCGATGTCGCCGATCGTCGCGATGCGGATCGCGTTGGACAAGGCCGCGGTGGTCACCCCCAGATTGGCGGCGAGGTCGGAGCGCGGCTTAATGATGATCTCCGGCCGGTTGAGGTCGCCCGCGATGCGTGGCGCGATCAGCCCCGGCATCTTCGCCATATCCTGCACGATGCGGTCGGCGGCCTGGCGCAGCACGACGGGGTCGTCACCGCCGAGCGTCACCGAGATGTCGCGGTTGTTGTCGCCGAAGCCGAACTGCGACTGGAAGTTGACGCGCGCGTCCGCGATCTTGGCGAGCTGCGGCGCCAGGCCACGTTCGAACTCGGTCGAGGTCTTGTCGCGCTTCTCGCGCAGCTGCGCGGTCACGCGGCCCGAGCCCACCAAGGTGCGGGTGTAGACGCTCTCCACCTCGGGCTGCTTGCGGATCAGCTCATAGACCTGGTCGACCACGCCCTGCGTCGTCTCCAGCGTGCTGCCCGGCGGCATGGTGATCGTCACCGTGCTGCGCGGCTGGTCCGACGCGGGCTGGAACGACATCGGGATCTGCGTGAACAGGAAAAGCGTGAGGAGGAACGCCCCCACCCCCATCATCACGGTCCACAGACGATGATCACGCCAATAGCCGAGCGCGCGATGCACCCCGCCCTTGGCGCGGGCCCCGGGCGCACCCCCCTCGTCGAGGGTCCAGGCGAGCACGCGCTGATAGAAGTTCATCACCGGCCCGCCGCCGTGCTCGACATGGCCGCCGGCACGCAGGAAATAGGCCGCGATCATCGGCGTGATCAGCCGTGCGACGGCCAGGCTCATCAGCACCGCCACCACCACGGTGAGCCCGAAGTTCTTGAAGAACTGGCCGGAGATGCCCGGCATGAGGCCGACCGGCAGGAACACCGCGACGATCGCCATCGTCGTCGCCAGCACCGCGAGACCGATCTCGTCGGCGGCGTCGATCGCCGCCTGATAGGCCGTCTTGCCCATGCGCATGTGGCGGACGATGTTCTCGATCTCGACGATCGCGTCGTCGACCAGCACGCCCGCCACCAGGCTCAGCGCGAGCATCGTCATCTCGTTCAGCGTGAAGCCCATCAGCTCCATGAACCAGAAGGTCGGGATCGCCGAGAGCGGGATCGCCAGCGCCGAGATCACCGTGGCGCGCCAGTCGCGCAGGAACAGGAACACGACGACGACCGCGAGGATCGCGCCCTCCAGCATCGCGTGGATGGCCGACTTATACTGTTCCAGCGGGTATTTGGAGCCATCGACGCGGAGCCGGAACTTGACCTTCGGATTGCGCTTCTCGAGCTCCTCCAGCTTCTTCTTGCCCTCGCGGAAGACGGTGACATCGGACGAGCCCTTGGCGCGCTTGAAGTCGAAGCTGAGCACCGGTTTGCCGTCGACCGCCGCGGCGGAGCGCTGCTCGGCGTAGAGGTCGCGCACCGTGGCGACGTCGGCGAGGCGGATGGTGCGGCCGTCGCCGACGTTGATCTGCGTCTGGCCGAGGTCGTAGGCGGTGCGCGCGTTGCCGAGCACGCGGACCGACTGTTCGGCGCCCGCGATCTCGGCGCGGCCGCCCGGCGCATCGAGGTTGACCTGTCGCAGCTGGTTGTTGATCTGGCTCGCGGTGAGCCCCTGCGCCGCCAGCCGCGCGGGATCGAGGATCACGCGGATCTCGCGGCTGACACCACCGTTGCGCTCCACCCCGCCCATGCCCGGGACGGAGAGCAGCTCCTTGGTCACCGTATTGTCGATGTACCAGCTGAGCTGTTCGATCGTCATGTCGGTGGCGATCGCGCTGTAGCTGCCGAGATCATTGTCGTTGATCTTCACGCGGCTGACCTGGGGCTCGAGGATCCCCTCGGGCAGGTTGCCGCGGATCTGGGTGACCGCGTCACGCGCCTCGTTGACGGCGCGGTCCACCGACTGGCCGATCGCCATCTGCACGATCGTGGTGGAATTGCCCTCAGACACGAACGACTGGATCTCGTCGACGCCCTCGAGCGTGCGCACCGCGGCCTCGATCCGCTGCGTCACCTGTGTCTCGAGCTCGCTCGGGGCGGCGCCCGGCTGGGTGATGGTGATCGACACCGCCGGGAAGTCGATGTCCGGCGAGTCGTTGATGTCCATGCGGATGAAGCTGACGATCCCCGCGACCGTCAGCATCACGAAGAGGACGATCGCCGGCACCGGGTTGCGGATCGACCAGGCGGAGATGTTGCGAAAGCCCATGGTTCTGATCCCGCTTTACTGGCCCGCGACTCGCGCCCGCACCGGTTTGACCTTCTGGCCCGGGTTGAGGAACGCGCCAGCCGACTGCACCACGCGCTCGTCACCGTTGAGCCCGCTGGCGATCGCGACCCGATCCTCGGTCACCGTGCCGAGCTTCACGTCGCGACGCTGCGCGCGATCCTCGGCGTCGACGATGTACACGTAATTGCCGCGGTCGTCGCTCAGCAAAGCGGATTGCGGCAGCGAGGGCTCGCTCTCTGCCCCGGCGGTGATCGTCGCCGAGGCGAAGCCGCCCGGGCGCAGCGCCGGGTCGTAGCTGAGCTGGATGCGCGCGATGCCCTGGCGCGTCTGCGTGTCGATCACCGGCGCGATCTGCCACACCCGCCCGGCGAAGGAGCGCGTGTCGCCGACCGGCGTCACCTTCGCCGCCGAGCCGACGCGCACGCCCTGGAGGTCGTTCTCGGCGAGCTGCGCGCGCATCTCCATCTCGCCGTCGCGCGCCATGCGGAACAACGTGCCCGAGGCCGAGCTGACGATCTGCCCCGGCTCGACCCCGCGCGTGAGGATCAACCCCGCCGCGGGGGCGCGGATGTCGAGCCGGGCGTTGCGCGCGCGCTGCTCCGAATAGGTCGCGCCCGCCACCTTGAGCCGCGCCGCGGCAGCGTCGCGCGTGGCGATGCGCCGCTGCACGTCGGCCTTGGAGATGAAGCCGCGGTCGACGAGGCTCTGCGCGCGCTCCAGCTCGGCCTGCGCCAGCACCAGGTCGGAGCGCGCCACCGCGATCTGCGACGCGAGCGACTCGGCGGTCTGCACCTGCACCGAGCGATCGATCGTGGCGAGCACCTGGCCGGCGCGGACCCACTGGCCGGGCTCGACCAGCACGCGGCTGACCATCCCGCCCTCGCCCGCGACGCCGACCGGCATCTCGCGCTTGGCCGCGAGCGAGCCGGTCGCGCTGACCTGGCGCGCCACCGCCGCTGCGCCGGGCACCAGCACGGTGACGGTGGGCGCCTGGTCGGCCGGCGCGGCGTGCGGCGCGTCCTTGTGGCGGGTAAGCAAATAGCCGGCGAGCGCGGCGACGAGCAGCGCGATGCCCGCGATCAGGATCCAGCGACGCCGACGCCGCGGCGTGCCGTCCTCGATCATCAGCTGCTCGCCCTGCAGAGTACCAGCCTCGTACGTCATCCATCCCCCTCCGGCCGGTGTGTATTACCCGCATACATCACCGCGTACAAGTCCGGCGCTGCCCGAGCGCGACATTTTGTGCAAGCGACAACGTAAGTTATCGCGTTCAGCTTGCGTTTCATCGCGGTCCAACACAGCGCAAGTTGTTGAACCACGGGAGACTGAAAAGATGAATCGGGCATTGGCTGGCTTGGCGCTATCGCTCGCTACGCTACCCGTGATGGCGAGCGCCCAGGCGCCGCTGCCGATGGCGACGGTGGTGCCCGAGGGCACGATCCTCGACGTCACCGCGGTCGGCAAGGTGTCGCGCGTGCCCGATCTCGCCACCGTGCGCGCGGGCGTGGTGACGCAGGACGCGGTCGCCGCGACCGCGATGCAGCAGAACGCCGACCGTATGGCCGCCGTGGTCGCCGCGCTTACGAAAGCCGGGATCGCGCCGCGCGACATCGCCACCAGCCGCGTCGCGCTCTCGCCGCAATATCGCTACGCCGAGAACCAGCCGCCCGCGATCACCGGTTATCAGGCGAGCAACGCGGTGACCGTGCGCTTCCGCGACGTCGCCAAGGCGGGACCGGTGCTCGACGCGCTGGTGCGCGCCGGTGCCAACCAGATCGACGGACCGACGCTGTCGCTCGCCGATGCCGCGGGCGCGCTCGACGAGGCGCGCGCCGACGCGGTGGCGCGCGCGCGGGCGCGGGCGACGCTCTATGCCAAGGCAGCGGGGCTGACGGTGGAGCGGATCGTGTCGATCGGCGAGGCCGGCGAGAGCGACGGGGAACCGCCACGCCCGTTCGCGCAGATGCGCATGGCGGCGGCTCCTGCGGCCGCCGATAGCGCGGTCCTGCCCGGCGAGAGCGAGCTGAGCGCGACGCTCAACGTGCGCTTCCTGCTGAAGTGAGGGGGTGGGGCCAACTGCGGGAGCCATAGATCATCCCCGTACCGGGGAGGATCTCTAGCGCTTGCTCCCAGCGAAAAAAGGCGGCCGCCCCGCGAAGGGCGACCGCCTCGGTCAGCTCAGCGCGCGCCGCAGGTGCGGCGCCGGCTCAGCGCTCAGGCGCTCAGCGCACCCGGCCGCGACGGACCAGATTGACGATCGCGAGCAGCACGATCGCGCCGACCAGCGAGACCAGGAACGAGTAGATCGTGAGCGGGGCGTTGTTGATCGAGCCGCCGGTGAACAGCAGGCCGCCGAGGAAGGCACCGACAACGCCGACCACGATGTTCAGGAAGATGCCCTGCTGCGCGTCCGTGCGCATGATGATGCTGGCGAGCCAGCCGATCACACCGCCGATGACGAGCCAGATGATGATACCCATGATAATACTCCCCTGCGATGCGCCCACACGGTGACGGGCTCTGCGGGGAATACTCACGAGGCCGGCGCATTGTTCCGGCCCCGTAATTCTGAAAATGGGACGTCGGCGTTAGAAGTTCTGCTGCCGCTCGTAAAGCGTCTTATAGTGCTGGATCCGCGTCACGCGCAGCCCCGGCATGCCCGATCGATCGATCGCGCGCTGCCAGCCGGCGAACTCCTCCACCGTCAGGCCGTAGCGCTGGCAGACCTCGTCGACGGACAGCAACCCCCCGTTGACTGCGGCGACCACCTCCGCCTTGCGCCGCACCACCCAGCGGGTGGTGTCCGCCGGCGGCAGCGAATCAAGCGTGAGCGGCTCGCCGAGCGGGCCGATCACCTTGGCCGGACGGATTTTCTGGTTCTCGATCATTCCTTACCTCGGTTCCGGGGGTATTCCCCCTCGCCACGTTGGACCCTTGTTGTGTCTCTTCCGTAACGGACGCTGGTTGAACACGCTCTAAAGTGGACCGGTAAACGAGCTATTCACGCCTACTCCAATCACTCAGAACGGCTGCCGCGGTGGCGTTGAACGTACCGCTGGCGCCGCGCTCGCCCTGCGCCGTGTCGAGCGCGCGAGCGACCTGGGCGGTGCGCGAGGCGAGCTGGCGCTGGCGCAGCGCGGTGAGCAGCGGCGGGTCGTTGTGGGTCGGTTCGAGTGACATGCCGGCTGCTGTAGCGCCGATGGTCTGAAGGTCGCGTAAAGTGCGGCGCAACGCTTCGTTCATTTCGGTTTACGCGGCACGCCCGGAAGGAGTATCCGCTGGCGCATCATGGACAGCGTGGATTTCCAGCTCGCGCCCGGCGCGCGACGCATCGTCGTGGCGATGTCGGGCGGGGTCGACAGCTCGGTCGTCGCCGCGCTCGCCGCGCGCACCGGCGCCGAGGTGATCGGCGTGACGCTCCAGCTTTACGACCACGGCGAGGCGACGAAGCGCGCGGGTGCCTGCTGCGCCGGGCGCGACATCCGCGACGCGCGCGCGGTCGCCGACCGGCTCGGCATCGCGCACTACGTCTTCGATCATGAGAGCAGCTTCCGCGCCGGCGTGATCGACCAGTTCGCCGACGACTACCTCGCCGGCCGCACGCCGATCCCGTGCGTCCAGTGCAACATGGGGCCGAAGTTCACCGACCTGCTCGCGCTCGCGCGTGATCTCGGTGCGGACTGCCTCGCCACCGGCCATTATGTCCGCCGCCTCGTCGGTACGGGCGGCGCGGAGCTGCACCGTGCCGCCGACCCTGCGCGCGACCAGAGCTACTTCCTGTTCGCCACGACGCAGGCGCAGCTCGACTATCTGCGCTTCCCGCTCGGCGCTCTTCCCAAGGCCCGGGTGCGCGCGATCGCGGCCGAGATGGGGCTGCTCGTCGCGGACAAGCCCGACAGCCAGGACATCTGCTTCGTCCCCGACGGCGACTATGCCGGCCTCGTCAAGAAGTTACGCCCAGCGGCGGCGACCGGGGGCGACATCGTCGACCTCGCCGGGCGCAAGCTGGGCGAGCATCGCGGGCTGGTCCATTACACCGTCGGCCAGCGCCGCCGGCTCGAGATCGGCGGCAGCGCCGAACCGCTCTACGTCGTGCGGCTCGAGCCGGCGGCGCAGCGCGTCGTGGTCGGGCCGCGCGCGGCACTCGCGGTCGCTGCGGCGCGGCTCGAGCGGATGAACGTGCTCGGCCCCTTGCAGGGCGCGCTCACCGCCAAGGTGCGCTCGATGGCCAAGCCGGTGCCGGCGCGGCTCGAGCGGGACCGGCTGGTGTTCGACTCGCCCGAATATGGTGTCGCGCCGGGCCAGGCGGCGGTACTGTACGACGGCGACCGCGTGCTGGGCGGCGGCTGGATCGCCGAGACCGAGGCCGCGCTCGTGCCGGCTTGATGCGTCACGGCTCACCCCCGCTCTCGCCGCCATCCCGGACGTATTCTCAAGGTCCACCGATCCGCGCAGTCTTGGGCGTCGTCCTGAGCGCAACGGTAGCTCCCGGAACAAGTCCGGGATGATCTAGGGGCATACGGCAGCGCCCGCGGCCCGCAGCGACCGCCGAAATTGTTAGACAATTAGCTTGCCGCCCGTTCGCGACCGCCTAGACTGTCGCTCCGGGAGGGAGACGAGCAGTGGCGAACGGAGAGCGTCGAGGACCTGCGCATGTCACGCTCGCGCGCACGCTCGGGATCGCGATCGTCACCGGCGACTATCCCAGCGGCACGGTGTTGCCGGGCGAGCTCGAGCTGGCCGGCCAGTTCGGCGTGTCGCGCAGCGTCATCCGCGAGTCCCTTCGTATGCTGAGCGC
Source organism: Sphingomonas citri (assembly GCF_019429485.1). Lineage (GTDB taxonomy): Bacteria > Pseudomonadota > Alphaproteobacteria > Sphingomonadales > Sphingomonadaceae > Sphingomonas > Sphingomonas citri. The sequence continues at coordinate 1,618,192 of NZ_JAHXZN010000001.1, forward strand.
CAAGGGCCTGGTCGAGAGTCGGCCCAAGGCCGGCACGCGCGTGCGCGAGCGCGCGCAGTGGAACCTGCTCGACCCCGAGCTGCTCGCCTGGATGTTCGAGGGCGCGCCATCGCTCGGCTTCGTGCGCAGCCTGTTCCAGCTACGCATGATCGTCGAGCCCGCCGCGGCCGAGCTCGCCGCGGTCCAGCGCAGCGCGGCGCAGTTGTCGCGCATGGGGCATGCCGTCGAGGTGATGGCGCAGCAGGGTCTGCGCACGCAGGACGGGCAGACCGCCGACCAGCGCTTCCACGCCGCGATCCTGGAGGCGACGGGCAACGAGCTGCTGGTGAGCCTGTCGAGCAGCATCGCCGCGGCGGTACGCTGGACCACCTTCTTCAAATATCGCGTGCCGCTCCAGTATCGCGACCCGATCCCGCTGCACCGCGAATTGTTCGAGGCGATCGCCAACGGGGACGCGGGGGCAGCGCGCGGCGTGACCGAGCGGCTGATCGCGCAGGCCGGGCTGGATACCGAGCGCGCGCTGGGGGCGTGACGGTGTCCGAAATCCTCCCCGGCAAGGGGAGGAACGATTTACTTCAAGCCGCGGCGGCCGCCTCGGTCTCGGCGACCGTACGGAAGCGGCTGCGCAGTGTGATCTTGTCGATCTTCTCCGTCCCCAGCCGCGGCAGCGGCGCATCCTCGATCCACAGCCGCGCGGGCACCTTGAAGGCGGCGACATGCTGCGCGAGGAAGGCGAGCAGGTCCTCGCACGCCACACCGCCCGCCACGCTGAGATGCACCACCGCGCCCGGCACCTCGCCGTAGCGCGCGTCCGGGAGCCCGAACACCGCCGCCTCGGCGACCAGCGGATGCGCGTAGAGCGCCGCCTCGACCTCCTGGCAGCTGATGTTCTCACCGCCGCGGATGATGATGTCCTTCTTGCGGTCGACGATGAAGAGATAACCGTCTTCGTCGAGATAGCCGAGGTCGCCGGTGCGGAAGAAACCGTCGGCGGTGAAGGCCGCCGCGGTGTCGTCCGGCCGGCCCCAATATTCCTGGAAGTTGGCGGCGGAGCGGATGCCGATCTCACCGGTCGCGCCCGGCGCCAGCGCGGTGCCGTCGTCGGCCAGGATCGCCAGCTCGACCAGCGGCGCCGAGGCGCGCCCGGCGCTGTCGGGCTTGGCGATGTAGTTGCTGCGCCAGTTGCCCGTGCCGATCGCGTTGGTTTCGGTGAGGCCGTAGCCGATCAGCGGCGCGCCGGTCAGCTCGGCGTCGAGCCGGCGGACATGCTCGACCGGGCGCGGCGCCCCGCCCGCGGCGAAGTCGGTGACGGTCGACAGATCGTAGCGCGCGCGCTCGGGATGATTGACCATCTCGTAGCTCATCAGCGGCACGCCGACGAAATAGGTCACCTTCTCGCGCTCGATCAGCCGCATCGCCTCCTCGGCGTCCCATTTGGGCATGAGCACCAGCTTGCGCCCCATCGCGAAGCTCTGGAGCAACGTCGGCACCATCGCGGTGACGTGGAACAGCGGCAGGTTGAGCAACGTCGCGGGTTGCAGCCCCGTCAGCGCCCCGTCCTGCGCCGCGATCCCCATCATCATCAGCGCCGAGGCGAGGAAGTTGAAGGTTCCCTGCAACACCTGACGGTGGGTCGACAGCGCCCCCTTCGAGCGCCCGGTCGAGCCCGAGGTGAACAGGATCGTGGCATGATCGTCCCCGTTCAGGGCAGGCAGCACCGCGCCCGCGCCGTTGCCGAGATCATCCTCGGCGTGCGCCAGCACCTCGGCGAGCGCGGTCTCGATCGGCTGGAGATCGTCGAACACCTCGACGCGCACCGCCGCCCCGCCAGGAATCGCCGCGAGCCGGCGCGCGCGCGGCGCGTCGGCGAAGACCAGCGCGACCTCGACCTCGTCGAGCGCGGCGGCCATTTCCTCGGCCTGCCACCAGCCGTTGAGCAGCGTCGCCACGCCGCCGGCCATGATGATCGCCATGTAGAGCACGATCCAAGAGGGCGAGTTGCGCGCCGCGATCGCCACCCGGTCACCCCGGCGCACGCCATAGCCCGCCACCAGCGCGCGCGCGGTACGAGTCGCGAGGTCGTGGACCGTGCCGAAGCTCAGCCGCTCGTCACCCGCGACCAGGAACTCGCCGTCGCGGTGCTGCTGGCAGAAATGCGCGAAATAGGCGGGCAGTGTCGGCGGCGCGGCCGCGATGATCGGCAGCGTCCGGCCGAAACGCTCGACCTGCCCGAGGGGTAGCTGACCGCCGTCACCGGTCAGCGCCGCCATCACCGCGTCCATCCGCCGGTCGAGCTCGGAAGCCATCACTCTCTCCGCTTGGTTCTATGCTTTCCTCCCCTTATGCAGGCGCCATTGAGAAGGGGAAAGCCTTGATCCTGTCCGCCCTCGCCGCCGCCATCCCGGGTGCCGGCGCCGCCACCGGCCACGTCCGTTTCGCCGACCTCGGGCTGCATCCCGACGTCTTCTCGATCGGCGTCTTCACGCTGCGCTGGTACAGTCTGGCTTATATCGCAGGCATCGTCGTCGGCTGGTGGTATCTGCTCAAATTGCTGGCCCAGCCCGGCGCCCCGATGGCGCGGCGCCACGCCGACGACCTCGTCTTCTACGCCACGCTCGGCATCATCCTCGGCGGCCGGATCGGCTATGTGCTGTTCTACGCGCCCGAGATGCTGACCCGGCCGCTGTCGATCCTGCGGCTGTGGGACGGCGGCATGTCGTTCCACGGCGGCGTGATCGGCACCTCGCTCGGGCTCATCTGGTTCGCTCGGAAGAACGGGCTCAACTGGCTGCGCGTCCACGATTACGTCGCCTGCGCGGTGCCCTTCGGCCTGTTCTTCGGGCGGCTCGCCAACTTCGTCAACGGCGAGCTGTGGGGCAAGCCAGCCAGCGTCCCCTGGGCAATCGTGTTCGAGCGCACCGTCCCCTACGGCGTGCCCGAGCCGGCGCGCCACCCCAGCCAGCTCTACGAGGCGGGGCTGGAGGGCATCGCCTTGTTCCTGCTGCTGTGGTTCTTCTTCTGGCGCACCGACGCGCGCTACCAGCCGGGCAAGCTGGTCGGCCTGTTCCTCGCCGGCTACGGCCTGGCGCGCTTCACCGTCGAGTTCTTCCGCGAGCCCGACGCGCAGCTGCGCGCCTTCGCCGAGCACACCGGGCTGCACATGGGCCAGTGGCTGTGCGTGCCGATGATCCTCGCGGGGCTCGCACTGATCGTCACCGCGCCGCGCCGCCGCCAGCGCGTCGAGCCCACCGTCGGGCTGGACAGCGTGGCGTGAGCGAGCCGCTGCTCGCCGAGCGGCTGGCGCGCGCGATCACGCTGGGCGGGCCGATCCCGGTCAGCCAGTTCATGGCCGCCGCCAACGCGCATTATTACGCGACGCGGGACCCGCTCGGCGCCGCGGGCGACTTCACCACCGCGCCCGAGATCAGCCAGATGTTCGGCGAGCTGATCGGCGCCTGGGCTGCCGACCAGTGGGACCGCGCCGGTCGCCCCGCGGTCGCCTGGGTCGAGCTCGGCCCCGGGCGCGGCACGCTCAGCGCCGACGCGCTGCGCGTGATGGCGCGCGCCGACCTGACGCCGCCGGTCCACCTCGTCGAGACCAGCGCGACGCTGCGCGCCGCCCAGGCCGAGCGGCTGCCCGGCGCGACCTGGCACGATTCGCTCAACACGCTCCCTGAGGACGTGCCGCTGCTCGTCGTGGCCAACGAGTTCTTCGACGCGCTGCCGATCCGCCAGCTCGTCCGCCGCGCCGACGCGTGGCACGAGCGGCTGGTGGCGTGCCAGGACACGCTGTTCGTGCCGATCGCGGGTGCCACGGTGCCCGACACGATCGTGCCGCCGGCATTGCGCGACGCCGCGCCCGGCGCGGTGATCGAGACCTCGCCCGCAGGCGTCGCGGTGATGGCCGACCTCGCCGCACGGATCGTCGCGCAGGGCGGTGCCGCGCTGGTGGTCGACTATGGCTATGAGGGGCCGGCGATCGGCGACACGCTCCAGGCGGTGCGCGCGCACGCCTTCGCCAATCCGTTCGAGGCGCCGGGTGAACAGGACCTCACCGCGCACGTCGACCTGGCGACCTTGGGGCTGGTCGCCACCGCCTCGGGCGCGCGGTGCGAGGGGCCGGTCGGCCAGGGCGCCTTCCTGCGCGCGCTCGGGATCGACCAGCGCGCCGCGGCCCTCGGCGAACGGGTGACACAGGATCGCGACCGATTGGTCGAGCAGATGGGGGAATTGTTCAAGGTGATCGCCGTGACCCACGACCAATGGCCGCGCCCGGCGGGCTTCGCATGATGCCGCGCCCGACGCTCCGTCCCGCAACGGTCGACGATGCCGCCAGCCTGGCCGGCGTGGCGCGCGCGACCTTCACCGAGACGTTCGGCACGCTCTACTCGGCCGCCGACCTCGCCACCTTCCTCGAGCAGCACACGCCCGAGGACTGGGCGCGCGAGGTCGCCGACCCGGGCTATGCGGTGCAGATCGTCGAGATGGGGCATGTCGCGGTCGGCTACATCAAGCTCGGCCCGCCCAAGTTGCCCTTCACGCCGCCCGAGGGCGCGATCGAGCTGCGGCAATTCTACCTGCTCCAGCCGTGGCAGGGCTCGGGGCTCGGGCCCGAGATGATGGAATGGGCGCTGGCCGAGGCGCGCGCGCGCGGCCACCAGGCGATCTACCTCTCGGTGTTCACCGACAATTACCGCGCGCGGCGCTTCTACGCCAAATACGGCTTCGAGGACGTCGGCCCGTACCAGTTCATGGTCGGCGACCACGCCGACGAGGACGTCGTGATGCGCCGCACACTGTGACCGCGCCCGAGCCCTTCCGCGCGCGGCTGCTCGGCGCGGTGCCGCACGGCTTCCTCGGGCGCGCGGGGGGCGTGTCAACTGGACTGTACGCCGGGCTCAACTGCGGGATCGGCTCGGACGACGATGCCGCCAAGGTCGCCGCCAATCGCGACGCCGCGCTGGCGGCGGTGGCGCCGGGGGCGTGCCTGCTGACGCCCTATCAGGTCCACTCCGCGGACTGCGTCACGCTCGACGCGCCCTTCGCCGAGCGGCCGCGCGCGGACGCGCTCGCCACCGCGACGCCGGGGCTGGCGCTGGGGGTCGTTACCGCCGACTGCGCCCCGGTGCTGCTCGCCGATCCGGTCGCGGGCGTGGTCGGCGCCGCACACGCCGGGTGGAAGGGTGCGCTGGCGGGGGTGACCGACGCCACCGTCGCGGCGATGGACGCGCTGGGCGCGGCGCGCGAGCGGATCGTCGCCGCGGTCGGCCCGTGCATCGCGCGCGCCAGCTACGAGGTGGACGCTGGCTTCCGCGCGCGCTTCCTCGACGACGACGCGGCCAACGAGCGCTTCTTCGCCGACGGTCGCGCCGGGCATGCGCGCTTCGACCTGGAGGGCTATGTCGCGCACCGGCTCGCCGCGGCGGGCGTGGTGCGGGTCGAGACGCTGGGGCTCGACACCTACGCCGACGAGCGACGCTTCTTCAGCTATCGCCGCTCGACCCACCGCGGCGAGCCGGGCTACGGCCGCCAGATCGCGATCATCGCGGTCGGCTAAGGCGCTGGCACTTTCAGAGGCACATCCTCTCTCCCGCACCACCCCGGCGAACGCCGGGGTCCAGGTGGGAGACGTCAGCGAAGCTCACTTCGACCTTCCCAACTGGACCCCGGTGTTCGCCGGGGTGGTGCTTGGGGTAGGGCACCTTCCGCGCCCCCGCACCCGCCGCCCCCGCCCCACCGCGCCTCACAGCACGAAGCGGCTGAGGTCCGAGTTGCGCGCCACGCTCGCCAGCTGCTTGTCGACATAGGCCGCGTCGACCACCAGCGCCTCGCCCGAGCGGTCCTCGGCGTCGAAGCTCACCTCCTCCAGCAGTTTCTCCATCACGGTCTGGAGCCGGCGCGCGCCGATATTCTCGATCTCGCCGTTCACCTCGGCGGCGATCCGCGCCACCGCGCGGATGCCGTCATCGGTGAAGCTCACGTCGACCCCCTCGGTCGCGATCAGCGCGCGATATTGCGCCGGCAGAGACGCCTTGGTGTCGGACAGGATCGCGACGAAATCGTCTTCCGTCAGCCCCTTGAGCTCGACGCGGATCGGCAGGCGGCCTTGCAGCTCGGGCAGCAGGTCGCTCGGCTTGGCGACGTGGAAGGCGCCGCTGGCGATGAAGAGGATGTGGTCGGTCTTCATCGGGCCGTATTTGGTCGACACCGTCGTACCCTCGATCAGCGGCAGCAGATCGCGCTGCACGCCCTCGCGGCTGACCGAGCCGCCGCGCACGTCGCTCACCGCGATCTTGTCGATCTCGTCGAGGAAGACGATGCCGTTGGCCTCGGCATCGGCCAGCGCGACGCGGCTGACCTCGTCCTGGTCGAGGCGCTTGTCCGCCTCCTCCTCAACGAGCTTCTCCCACGCCGCGGGCACCAGCAGCTTGCGCCGCTGCTTCGGCCCGCCGCCGAACGCCTTCCCCATCATCTCGGACAGGTTGATCATGCCGACCGAGCCCTGCCCGCCGGGCAGCTCGAACGGCATCTGCGGCGCCTGCTGCAGCTCCAGCTCGATCTCGGTCTCGGACAGATGGCCGTCGCGGAAGCGCTGCTTGAAGCTCTCTCGCGTCGCCTGGCTCGAGTCCTTGCCGACCAAAGCGTCGAGCAGCCGGTCCATCGCGGCGGCCTCGGCCTTGTCCTTCACCGCGAGCCGGCGGCGCTCCTTCTCGAGCCGCACCGCTTCCTCGACGAGGTCGCGCGCGATCTGCTCGACGTCGCGGCCGACGTAGCCGACCTCGGTGAACTTGGTCGCCTCGACCTTGACGAAGGGCGCGTCGGCCAGCTTGGCGAGGCGGCGGCTGATCTCGGTCTTGCCGCAGCCGGTCGGCCCGATCATCAGGATGTTCTTGGGCGTCACCTCGTCGCGCAGGTCGGGCGACAGTTTTTGCCGCCGCCAGCGGTTGCGCAGCGCCACCGCGACCGCGCGCTTGGCCTCCTTCTGGCCGATGATGTGCGCGTCGAGCGCGGCGACGATCGCCTTGGGGGTGAGATTATCGTTCATGCGGAATCAGAGCCTTCGTCGGCGAATGTTGAGTAAGTTGAGCCGCGGCGCGGTACCGCGCGCGGCTCAGTTCGCGCTGTCCAACGTCTCGATCGTCAGCCGGTCGTTGGTGTAGACGCACACCTCCGCGGCGATCGCCATGGCGCGGCGGCAGATCGTCTCGGCGTCCTGCTCGTAATCGACCAACGCGCGCGCCGCGGCGAGCGCGTAATTGCCGCCCGAGCCGATCGCCGCGATCCCCGCCTCGGGCTCGAGCACGTCGCCGTTGCCGGTGAGGATCAGCGTCACGTCCTTGTCAGCGACGATCATCATCGCCTCCAGGTTGCGCAGGTATTTGTCGGTGCGCCAGTCTTTGGCCAGCTCGACCGCGGCGCGCATCAGATGGCCGCCGTGGCGCTCCAGCTTGGCCTCGAGCCGCTCGAACAGGGTGAAGGCATCGGCGGTGGCGCCGGCGAAGCCGCCGATCACCTTGCCGTCTCCGAGCGTGCGCACCTTGCGCGCGTTGGGCTTCATCACGGTCTGGCCCATGGAGACCTGGCCGTCGCCGACCACGACGACCTTGCCGCCGCGTCGAACCGATAGGATGGTGGTGCCGTGCCAGACCGGCGCGGCGTGTGGATCGTTCCCGCTCATGCCGTGCGATATGGGGACCGTGCCGGGGTCTCGGCAAGTGTACCCGGAAAGGACGGGATCCTTGATCGACGCTGTGGCGAGACGGCCCGGACCGCGGCATAGCGGGTGCCGGAGAGTGAGTAGCGATGATTACCGACAGGGACCGGCTGTATTTCCAGAGCCGCGCCGAAGCCGAACTCAAGCTGGCCGCCGAAGCGAAGGATCACGCGGTCTGCCAGGCGCATTATGAGATGGCGACACAGTATCTCGAGGCGGCGCACGGCGCGCACATGCGCCTGCCGCCCGACCCGCAGCGGATGGCACGCCACGGGTGAAAGAATCCTCCCCTCCTAGCGGGGAGGATCTTCACGTCGCGGCCGGTTTCAGCGGAAGATGCCGGCCGCGATGAGGTAAGAGTCCGACCCGTACTGATGGTGAGATCAAGCGCCCGTCGAGACTCATCGCGGACGTGACCTAACCCGGAGCCGGGCCGTCGCCGAACAACCGACCCTGTACGCCGCCCCAGCTCACGACCGGACGTAGAACAGGTGCGTCCCCACCCGCGCGACCTTCACCAGCGAGTTGCGCCAATAAGGCACCATCCAGTCGGTGTGGTAATGCGTCGCGTGGCCCACCTCGGCGTCGACCTCGCCCGCCAGCGCACGCCGCGCCATCCGCCGCGCACCGATCCAGCCCGTGCGGACGGGGCGGCGCCCGACCGATCCGTCGCAGGTGAAGGAGAATTGGCAGCCGCTGTCGCGCGTGGCGCCCTGATAGACCACGCCACACACCGTCTTGGGATAGCCCGGCGCGCGCACGCGGTTGAGCACGACTTGGATCACCGCGCGCTGGCCGCGTCGGTCATCACCCGCCTCGTACAGCGCCGCGGTGGCGAGGCACTCGACCGCCTGCGCGCGCTCCGCCTCGCCGCCGCGGAAACGGTAGCGCGGCGCGGTGCGGCGGCGCTCGGCGTGGAGCGGGAAGGCCTGATTGGAGGCGCGCGCGGCCTCGGCGCTCATTCGCGCTGTCGCGGAGCGCGGCGCGCGCGGGTGCCAGCTGTCGAGCCAGCCGAGCGTCACCGCCGCCAGCGCGAAGGCGGCGACGATCAGCGGCCAGGTCAGCCACGAGCGCACGCCGCGCCGGCCGCGCCGACGCGCCGGTCGCCGCCGGGCGGGAGTACGGGAGCGTCGTTGCGCCATTGCCGCGCTGTACCGCGCCGCGCCGTGCCGGGGAAGTTGCTGCCCGCGCGTCCGCTACCGACGGGTGAGATGCGCGACGAAGGCATCGGCGGCGGCGCGGTCGCGGCCGAAGCAGATCAGCGAGCGCCGCGCCCCCTCGTGCGGGTCCAGGCGATACAGCAGCGCCACGCGCCACGCGCGCCGGCCACGCCGCGGCAGCACGCCCGCGATCTGTTCGGGGTCGAGCCGCACCGTCTGATAGGCGGTGGAGCGATCGACCAGCCATAAGGACTTCCCGTCCGCGACCGCGACCGCGCCGGGTCCCGCGAGGCACCATCGATGCGGGAGCGCCGTCCCGCTGATCGCAGCGAGCCGTTCGGCCAATGCGTCGGCCCGGTGACGGTCGAGCCGACGCGCGAGATAGAGACAGGCCCCGGCGAACACCGCCAGAACGGCCGCGGCGAGCGCGAGGCCGCGCGACAGCGCCAGCAGCGACGCCGCGGCCGCGCCGGCGGCGTAGGCCCGGCAGCGACGCGGCCGGCCGCCGTCGCCTTCGCCCGGGACGAGCGGCACCAGTGCGGGAGAGAGGTCGGAGGGCGGCGCGGCGGGGTGGAGCATCATCCTCCATCCTAGCCGCGCCGCGGGTCGTGGACGGCGCGCGCTCGCCTGTTCGGGTCGCGCCGCCGCGCCGGGTCAGGCCTTGACGTGCTGCGAGATGTACTTGTTCATCTCGAACATCGTCACCTTGTCGCGGCCGAACACCTTCTTGAGCTTCTCGTCGGCGACGATCTCGCGCTTGTTCTCCGGGTTCTGCAGGTTGTTCGACTTGATATAGTCCCACACCTTGCTGATCACCTGGCTGCGCGGCAGCTTCTCGTTGCCGACGATCGCGCCGAGCTCGGCCGAGGGCTGGACGGGCGCGTGGATGCCGCCGGTCTTGCCGCCGCTGGTGGTGGTGGTCGCCATGTTCTTCCTTCCTGTTCGTGCCGGCCGAGCCGGCCGGTCCTGCGAGCTGTCGCCGCCACGACGCGGCGGCGCTGGTGCGCCGGCCCGCGCCGTTGCCCGCGCACCGATGATGCGCGAGCGTAACGGTACGCCGCGCACTGGATCGCCGTCGCCGCGCCGTCTAGGGGAAAAAGCATGAGCGACGATACGCGACACACGCCCGACGACGGCGACCTGGTGGCGGCGACGGGCAAGATCCCCGTCCCCGAGGAGGTGGCCGAGGCGGTGCGCACGCTGCTGCGCTGGGCCGGCGACGACCCGACGCGCGAGGGGCTGCGCGATACGCCGCAGCGCGTCGCGCGCGCCTGGAAGGAATATTGCGCCGGCTATGCCGAGCATCCCGAGGTGCATCTCGCGCGCGTGTTCGAGGAAGTCGGTGGCTACGACGAGATCGTGCTGCTCAAGGACATCCCGTTCCAGTCGCACTGCGAGCATCACATGGCGCCGATCATCGGCAAGGCGCACATCGCCTATCTGCCGCGCGACCATGTCGTCGGCATCTCCAAGCTGGCGCGCGTGCTGCACGGCTTCGCCCGGCGACTCCAGGTGCAGGAGCGGCTCACCGCCGAGGTGGCGGACTGTATCTGGCACAATTTGCGCCCGCAGGGCGTGGCGGTGGTAATCGAGGCGAGCCACGCCTGCATGACCGCGCGCGGCGTGCGTACCCCCGGCGTGGCGATGGTGACGAGCCGGATGATGGGCGTGTTCCGCGACGACGACCGCAGCCGCAAGGAAGTGCTGGCGCTGATGGGCCTGTCGTGACCGCGCGACGCGTGCTGGTGACCGGCGGCGCCAGGCGGCTCGGCGCCGCGATCGCGCGCGCGGTCGCGGCGGCCGGGCACGTGCCGGTGATCCACTACGGCCGCTCGCGCGACGAGGCCGAGGCGCTCGCCGCCGAGCTGGGCGGCGCGGCGGTACAGGGCGATCTCGCCGACACCGAGGCGCTGCGCGACCTGCTCGAACGCGCCGGCGACGTCGACTCGCTCGTCAACAGCGCGTCGCAGTTCGACTATGACTCGCCCGCGGCGATCGACCCGGCACTGGCGGCGCGGCTTCACGCGGTCAACGCGGTAGCGCCCGCGGTGCTCGCCGCCGCGCTGGCGGAGCGCGACGACGCGCGCGCGGTGGTCAACCTGCTCGACCAGAAGCTCGCCAACCCCAACCCCGACTTCTTCAGCTACACGCTCTCCAAGGCGGCGCTGGCGAGCGCGACCGAGCTGATGGCGCAGGCGTTCGCGCCGCGCGTCCGGGTCAACGCCGTCGCGCCCGGGCTGACATTGCCGAGCGGCGACCAGAGCGACGCCGCGTTCGACGCGGTCGCGCGCGCCAACCTGCTGCGCCGCCCGGTCGGCGCCGAGAACGTCGCCGCCGCGGTGGTCTACCTGCTCGAGGCGGAGAGCGTCACCGGGCAGACGCTCTACGTCGACGCGGGCCAGCGCTTCTGCCGTAGCGACCGCGACGTCATGTTCACGGGCGGCGACCCGGGGGGCGCGCGCCAGCATGGCTGAGTTCACCACGCTGATCGAGGACATGGCGGTGGCGATGCGGCTCGGCATCCACCCGCACGAGGCGGCGCCGCAGCGCGTGCTGCTGTCGGTGTGGCTGACGGTCGACTACCCCGGCGTGCCGGCCGACACGATCGAGGCGGTGCTCGACTATGACCGCGTCCATGACGGGATCCGCGCGCTGGCCGACGAGGGCTTCGCGCTGCAGGAGACGCTGGTCGAGCGAGTCGCCGCCCTGTGCCTGGCGGACGCGCGCGTGCGGCGGGTGCGCGTCCGCTCGGTCAAGGCGGATGTGTACCCGGACGCGCGCGTCGGCTGCGAGATCGTGCGCGGGCGCTGAGCGGCGGGGCCGCTTCTTTCATCCATTATCCGCGACTGACACCGCGAAAGCGGACCTTCGATCCTCCCTGGGAGGGGAGGACCTCTGAGCGACTTGACGCTCTCGAGCGCCTCAGAACACCGGCCCGTCCTGCCCCGCCAGCAGCTCGAACTCGACCGCGTCGTGCGCGCAGAACATGCGCACCTCACCGGCGTGATCGAGCGACAGCCGCCGCAACCGGCGCTGGTTGGCGAGCCGCGCGCTGCGGTCGACCTCCATCAGCTTCTGGTAGCCGCGCAGCCCCGGCGGGCAGTGATAGGCCTCGCTGCCGACCTCGCCGCGGAAGAAATAGGCGTCGCCGGCGTGCAGCAGCCACTGCCCGTCGTCTTCCTGGATCGCGACGCCGGCATGGCCCCAGCTGTGGCCCGCCAGCGGTACCAGCAGCAGCTCGGGCGGCAGCCCTTCGAGCTGGCGCACCGCGTCGAATCCGAACCATGGCTCGCCGCCGCCCGCGGGGTAGAGCCGCCAATTCTCCGCCTCGTCCCACTGCTGCGGGCGATAGCGCCGCCGCCCGACGAAGGCGCCGCCCGCGCGCGCGTCCGCCACCTCGCGCTCGCGCGACAGCAGGTGGACCGCGGCGTTAGGAAAGTCCTCGATCCCCCCCGCATGGTCGAAGTCGAGGTGGGTCAGCACGATATGCCGCACGTCGGCGGGATCGAAGCCGCGCGCTATCACTTGCGCGCGCGCGGTCTCCTCGCCGCGGAGCTGCGGGTTGCACAATTCGATGAAGAACTCGGCGAGGCGCTGCCGCGGCCGCGCCACGTCGCGCGTGCCGTAGCCGGTATCGACCAGCACCAGCCCCGCCGCGCTCTCGATCAGCAGGCAGTGGCAGACGAGGTGCGCGCGAGCGCCCGCGCTGCTGCCGTCGAACAGCGCGCCGCCGGCGGGGCAGCAGGTGCCGCAGTTGAGGTGATGGATACGCATCAGGCGACCTCGATCTCGGCCGCGCTGGGGTGCGCGACGGCGCGCGCGTGCGGCGCGAGGCGGCGGCGGGTGCGCTCGTCGATCGCGGGCCGCGCGATCCGCCAGGCGCGCGCGGTGAGGAACGCCCCGCCGGCCAGCGCCAGCACGACGGCGGCGCTCCAGCGCGTGGTGGTGAGGGGTAGCGCCATCGTCTCGCTCGCTGCTGCGGAAGGGTGGGCGTTCAACGGCGGGAGGCGGGAGGCGTTGCGGCCCGGGGCAGGTAAAGTGGCTGATTTGGATTTAAGGTCAGTGGGTTGAGGATCAAATGCTTCCCGGAAAGGGGGGATCGAAGAAGCCCTGTCCTACATGCCAATGTTCCCGCTATGTTCCGTCCTCCACCAACCCAGGAGGACGCATGATCGACGAGCTCATCGACGCGGTGATCGACCGCGAGGGCGGCTATGTCCGCCACCCCGCCGACCGCGGCGGCGCGACCCGCTACGGCATCACCGAGGCAGTCGCGCGCGCCAACGGCTTTGTCGGCGACATGCGCCAGTTCGCGCGCCCCGCCGCGGTGGCGATCTACCGCCGCGCCTACTGGCAGCAGCCCGGGCTCGACCGGGTCGCGACGCGCGCCCCCCAGCTCGCCGCCGAGCTGTTCGACACCGGTGTCAACATGGGGCCGGCGACCGCGGTGACCTTCCTCCAGCGCGCGCTCAACGCGCTCAACCGGGGCGCGAGCGACTATCCCGACGTGCCGCTCGACGGGCGCGTCGGCCCGGCGACGCTCGCCGCGCTCGATCGCTTCCTCGCCACGCGCGGCGCGGCGGCTCAGGCGGTGCTGATCAAGGCGATCGACTCGCTCCAGGGCGAGCGCTACCTCTCGCTCGCCGAGCAGCGCCCCGCCGACGAGGTGTTCCTGTACGGCTGGCTCGCCCAGCGTGTCGGCTGAGGGAGGGCGACATGGCACTTCTCGACGGACTGGTCGCGCCGGTCGCCGGCCTGCTCGACAAACTGATCCCCGATCCGCGCGCGCGCGAGGCGGCCAAGCTGGAGCTGCTGCGGCTGCAGGGTTCGCAGGAGCTGGAGCAGATCAAGGCGCAGCTCGCCGCGGTGGTCACCGAGGCGCAGTCGGCCGACCCCTGGACCAGTCGCGCGCGGCCGAGCTTCCTGTACGTGATGTACGCGCTGCTGCTGTGGAGCATCCCGATGGGGCTGATCGCGGCGACCCGGCCCGAGATGGCGAGCGCGATCGCGCGCGGCATGAACGCCTATCTCGCCGGGCTGCCCGAGCCGCTCTACACGCTCTTCGCCACGGGGTATCTCGGCTACACCGTGGCGCGCGAATGGGGCAAGGCGAAGGGGCGGTGACGGCGTAAGCCGGATCGGCGGGGATCGCGGGACTCACCGCCCTCCCCGCGTGACGCCCGCGGGCGAGATCGTGTCCGCCGGACGCGACCTCGCCCTAGCGCGGCAGAAGGCGGTGTCACGCGGGATCGCCAGCGCGTAGCCGAAGAGTAAGCGCGACGCCGACGGTGTGGCCAGCGATACCGGCAACCCGGATCAACCTACTCAGGCCCTTCTCCAGCCTGCTTGCCCCTGATCGCCGTAGCGCCCTGGAACGTCGGGTAAGCGCCTCAGTACGGCGGCTTGTCCAGCCCCGCGGGCGAGCAGGTGAAGATCTCGCACCCGTCCTCGGTGATGCCGATCGAATGTTCGAACTGCGCCGAGAGCGAGCGGTCGCGCGTCACCGCGGTCCAGCCGTCCTCCAGCAGCTTCACGTCGGGGCGGCCGATGTTGATCATCGGCTCGATCGTGAAGATCATGCCGGGGCGCAGCTCCACCCCCGTCCCCGGCCGCCCCACATGCACCACCTCGGGCGCGTCGTGGAACAGCCGGCCGAGGCCGTGGCCGCAGAAGTCGCGCACCACGCCGTAGCGGTTCGACTCCGCGTGGCGCTGGATCGCGTGCGCCACGTCGCCCATGTGATTGCCGGGGCGCGCCTGCTCGATCCCCAGCATGAGGCACTCGTACGTCACCTCGACCAGCCGCTTCGCCTTCAGCGGCACGTCGCCGATCAGGTACATGCGACTGGAGTCGCCGTGCCAGCCGTCGACGATCGGGGTCACGTCGACGTTGACGATGTCCCCCGACTTGAGCGGCTTGTCGGCGGGGATGCCGTGGCAGACGACATGGTTGATCGAGATGCAGGTGCTGTGGGCATAGCCGCGATAGCCGAGCGTCGCGGGCACGCCGCCGCCCGCCAGGATGAAATCGTAGATAAGCCGGTCGAGCGCCGCGGTAGTGACGCCGGGCACCATGTGCGGCACCAGCATGTCGAGCGTCTCGGCGGCGAGCCGGCCCGCCTTGTGCATGCCGTCGAAGGCGTCGCGGCCGTGCAACTTGATCGCGCCGGTGCGCCCGTGCGGCGCGTCGCTGGTGACGGTGACATAATCGGTCATCGCGGCGATATAGCGTGGCTAGGGGGCGATTGCGAGGCTATGCCCGCCCGCTATGGAGACCGAACGCATCTGGACCGCGGCGCTCGTCGTCATCGGCGACGAGATCCTCTCCGGCCGCACCCAGGACAAGAACATCGCCCAGCTGGCGAGCTGGCTCAACGTCCAGGGCATCCGCCTCGCAGAGGTGCGCGTGGTGCCGGACCGCGAGGACGCGATCGTCGAGGCGGTCAACCAGCTGCGGGCGCGCAACGACTATCTCTTCACCACCGGTGGCATCGGCCCGACGCACGACGACATCACGGTCGACTCGATCGCAGCGGCTCTGGGCGTCGGCGTGGTCCACCACCCCGACGCGGTGGCGGTGCTGGAGCATTATTATGCCACCCGCGGCGGCATCACTCCGGCGCGGCTGCGCATGGCGCGGGTGCCGGAGGGCGCGACGCTGATCGAGAACCGCGTCTCGGGTGCGCCCGGGATCCGCGTCGGCAACATCTTCATCATGGCGGGCGTGCCGCACATCACCGCGGGGATGCTCGGCTCGCTCACCGGCACGCTCGAGGGCGGGCGCCCGGTGGTGAGCGGGACTGTCGGCTGCTGGGTGGCGGAGAGCGAGGTCGCCGACCTGCTCCGCGCGACGGAGAAGGCGCACGAGGGCGTCTCGATCGGCAGCTATCCCTTCTTCCGCGAGGGGCGCACCGGCGCAAATTTCGTCGTGCGCTCGCCCGACGCGGCGCTGGTGGAGCGCTGCCTCGAAGACCTGCGCGCGGCGCTGGCGGCGGCGGGGCATGAGGTGGTGGCGGGCGGGATCTGACGCTCGCCGGTCCGCTCGGCAGCCGTGTCACGACCTCCCATCATCGCCAACTCGACCCGATATGTCGCGCGGCGCACACTCGACCGGGCATCTGGCGACACCATCGGTTCGGGTTGAGAACCGAAGAGGCCGTGGGCAACGCCGGACGAGGAAGAGAGCGACGTCACCCGCGCCGCGCGCGTCAGCCGCGCCGGCCGCCCCTACCCTCACCGCCCGCGCGGGAGCGCCGCTCGCCGCGGCGCTCCTTGCGCACCGTCTTGGCATGCGCCCGCGCGCGCGCCTTCTTCTCCTCGCGCGTCGGCGGCGCGCGCTCGTCGAGCGGCATCATGTCGCCCGCCATCGCCTCGAAGCCGAGCGAGGCGAGGCTCTCGGCGAAGTGCGACGGCAGCTCGGCGGTGACGTCGATCTCGCCCCCGTCGGGATGGTCGACGCGGATTCGGCGCGCGTGGAGGTGCATCTTGCGGCTGATCCCGCCGGTGAGGAACGCCGCCGGGCCGCCGTACTTGCCGTCGCCCACGATCGGGTGGCCGATCGCCGCCATATGGACGCGCAGCTGGTGCGTGCGCCCGGTGAACGGCTGCAGCTCGACCCAAGCGGTGCGGTTGCCGGCGCGCTCGATCACGCGGTAGCGGGTCCGCGCCGGCTGGCCCTCGGCCTCGTCGACGTGCATCTTCTCGCCGCCGGTGCCGGGCTGTTTGGCGATCGGCAGCTCGATCGTGCCGTCGTCGATCGAGGGCACGCCGACGATCAGCGCCCAATAGACCTTCTTCGCGGTGCGGCCCGAGAAGGCCTTGGCGAAGAAGCCGGCCGCGCGCGGGGTGCGCGCCACCAGCAGCGCCCCCGAGGTGTCCTTGTCGAGCCGGTGGACCAGCTTGGGTCGGCCCTGCGACTCGTCCTGCAGGGCGTCGAGCAGCCCGTCGACGTGCGCGGTGGTCTTGGTGCCGCCTTGGGTGGCGAGCCCGGGGGGTTTGTTGAGCACCAGCGCCTGCGCGTCGCGGTGGATCACCAGCTCGCGCGCGAAGGCGATCTCGTCGTCGCTGAGCGGGGCGCGCTGGCGCTCGGGTCTGGCGTCGCTGCGGACGGGCTCGGGCGGGGGAACGCGCAGCACCTGACCGGCCTGGACGCGGTCGCCCGGACCCACGCGCGCGCCGTCCAGCCGCAGCTGCCCGGTGCGCGCCCACTTGGCGACGGTGGTGAAGCTCGTGCCGTCGAGGTGGCGCTTGCACCAGCGGTCGACGCGGATCCCGTCGTCGTCGAGCGCGACGGTGAACTGGCGGACGCCCTCGGTGCTCATGCCGCCACCCGCACGAGCGCGAGCCCGGCGAACACCGCCGCGATCGCGCCGACCACCGAGACGAGCGCATAGCCGAGCGCGCCGAGCGCGGCGCCGCGCTCGATCATCGTCGCGGCGTCGAGCGCGAAGGCGGAGAAGGTGGTGAAGCCGCCGAGCAATCCGACGCCGAGCAGCAGCCGCCAATTCTCGCTGCCGCCGCTGCGCGCGAGCGCGCCGACGAGCAGCCCCATCAGCAGCCCGCCGACCAGGTTGACGGTGAGCGTGCCCCAGGGCCAGTCGGGTCCGAGCGCCGCGGTCATGGCGCGCCCGGTCAGGTAGCGCCCGGCCGTACCGACCGCGCCGCCCGCCATGACGAGGAAGAGGGAGTTCATCGCGCCGCCCTAGTCGCTTTCGCCGCCGAAGGAAATCGGCGGGCGCTGGGTGGAGGACGGTGGTGGCTCGTTGCCCTCAGCGAAGAACCCAGGCCGAGATCCACCCGACCCGCGCCGACCACGCCGTCATCCCTGCGAAGCCTCCAGACGCGCTGACGCCCGCGCTATAGCCGCACGTTCGCGCGTCTAGATGGCCGCCTCCGCAGGGATGACGGTGATGGTTCGGGAATGAACGTGGTGGGTGTGGAATGACGATGATGCGCGAAGAACGGGGACGAGTCGCTGGCATCCGCGACTAGCCGACGCCGAGGTCGCCTGACCCGCCCCACCCACACCGTCATCCCTGCGAAGGCGGGAATCCAGACGCGCTGACGGCAGCGACGTATGCGCGACGTCCGCGCGTCTTGATCCCTGCCTTCACAGCGATGACGGTGTGACTTCGGGGTGCGACGCCAGTCATCGGGCAGCGGGACAATCGCCCGACCCGTCGCCTCGCGCCACCCCGGGTACGCCCGTCACCGTCTCACCCTTGCAATACACCTCTGCTCTCGCCATCTTGCGGAAATGCTCAACCTGTTCTCGATCCTGATCGGCCTCGTCGCGCTGCTGCTCGGCATCGTGCCGTTCCTGCCGTTCCTCGCTTGGGGCTATTGGTTCGTCATCCCGATCGCGGTGGTCGGCGCCGCGGTCGGCGCGCTGTCGTCGCGCAACACCGGGCGCAACCTCAACCTCGTGCTGATCCTGATCTTCGGGCTGCGGCTGATGCTCGGCGGCGGGATCATCTGACGCGATACGGGCCCCGGCATCGCTGCCGGGGCCCGCCCGTACGCATCACTGAACGCGAGAAGCCTCAGCGGCAGACCACCTGGCCGCGATCGACCTGCTGGCCGAGCAGCGCGCCGCCGCCCGCGCCGATCACGGTGCCGAGCAGGCGCGACCCGCCGCCTGCGATGATGTTGCCCAGCGCACCGCCGGCGAGGCCGCCGACGATCAGCCCGGTCGTGCCATCGTTGCGGCGGCAGTAATAGCGATTGTCCGAGCCGCGATAGATGCGGTCGTTGCGGCCGAGCGCGCGGGCGCGATAATAGCGCCCGTCGCGATAATAGCGGTCGGCGTAATAGGCGCGCTGCCCCGGCTCGAACCGGTTGTAATCGTAGCGCGCCGAGCGGCGCCAGTCGCGCACCCGATCGTTGCGGTCGCGTCGCGCGTCGCGGACGTTGTCACGATACTCCCGGCGCGCGTCGCGCACGTCGCGGCGCGAGTCGGCGTCGCGAAGGTCCTCGCGATATTCCTGGCGCGCGTCGCGGATATCGTCGCGATACTCGCGGTTGGCGCGGCGCGGGTCCTGCGGCGCGGCCGCGGCGGGGACGCTGGCCAAGGTGGTGGCGGCGAGCGCGGCGGCGAGGATGATACGCATCACTGATCTCCCTACAGAGTGATGTCGCATGAACGGCGCCGCCGCGCCCCGGTTGCGTGAACGGGAAACTACCTCTTGTTCACTTCAGAGACACTTACGACTCCAACTTGTGCGTGAGCGTCACTTCTGCGTTCAACACTTTGGAAACAGGGCAATTTGCTTTGGCGTCCTCGGCGATGCGCTCGAACTCGTCGGGCGCGATGCCGGGGACCTTGGCGGTGAGGTCGAGCTTGGAGGAGGTGATGGTGAAGCCGTCTCCGTCCTTGTCGACGGTCACCCGCGCGCTCGTCTCGAGCGTGCCGTCGCTGTAGCCCGCACCGGCGAGCGCGAAGCTCAGCGCCATGGTGAAGCAGCTGGCGTGCGCCGCCGCGATCAGCTCCTCGGGATTGGTGCCGGGCTCGTCGCCGAAGCGCGTGCCGAAGCCATAGGGCTGCTCGTCGAGCGCCTTGGACTGGGTCGAGGTCCAGCCCTTCCCCTCCTTGCCGAGACCTTCGTAGCGTGCCGAACCACCGCGCGTAGGCATGAGTCACTCTCCCGTTGGGGGCCGTAAAAAGAAAGGCGCGGCCCGCACTCGCGGACCGCGCCTCCTCCAACGTTGGTCAAGCCGAAAGGCTCAACCGTGGCGTGGTCTCAGCGGCACTGGCGCTTGCCGCTGCGCTCGATCTCGCGGCCGGCGAGCGCGCCGCCGACGCCGCCCAGCACGGTGCCGAGCGTGCGGTCGCCGCGCGAATCGATGGTGCGGCCGAGCAGACCGCCCGCCACCGCGCCGACCACCAGGCCGGTGGTGCCGTCGGGCTTGCGGCAGCGCAGGCGACCGTCGTTGCCGCGCCACTCGCGATACTTGTACCGGCGCTGCGCGTCGGCATCGACGGTGGTGGCGACGAGCGTCGGCGCGACCATCGCAGCGGCACCGAAGGCCAGCATCAGCTTACGCATGACTTCATTCTCCCGTTCGAAATTCGTGTTGGCGACGTAACGTGTCGCTTCTAGCGCGGTTGCATGAACCGGGAACAACGTGGCGTTCATGGTGTTGCACGCGTCCCGCGGCGGGGCGGCGAAAGCGGGGCGACGGAAGGCGGGGCCGGGGCCGGGGCCGGACGAAATAGGGATCAAGCCGCCCCCCCACACTCCACCGTCATTTTGAACTCGTTTCAGGACTCACTGTCCGGCAGGCGCGGCGGCTTCTGGGTACGGGCATCCTGGATCCTGAGACGAGTTCAGCATGACGGCAGGAAGGGGAGCGCAGACTCCTCATCCCTCATCGCTGAACCGCGGCGCGCGTTTCTCCACGTTGGCGCGCACCGCCTCGGCCTGGTTGGGCGAGCGCAGCAATGCCAGCTGCGCCGCGCTCTCGGCGGCGAGGATCGCGGGCGCGTCGGCGTCGGCGGCGAGCGCGAACAGCCGCTTGGCGGCGCGCACCGCGTCGGGGCTGCGCGCCGCGATGGCGCGCGCGATCGCCAGCGCGCGCTCGCGCGGTTCCGGATCGAGATAGGTGACCAGCCCGCACGCCTGCGCCTCGGCGGCGTCGAGCTCGCGCGCGGTATAGACCAACTCGCGCAGCACGTCCTCGCGCACGCTGCCGCGCCACAGGGCATAGCCCCCCATGTCGGGCACCAGCCCCCAGTGCACCTCGCGGATCGCCAGCCGCGTGTCGGGATGCGCGACCCGCACGTCGGCGCCGGCGAGCAGCTGGCAGCCGCCGCCGAAGGCGACGCCGTGCGCGGCGGCGATCACCGGCACCGGCAGCGCGCGCCAGCCGGTGCAGACATATTGCACGTCGTTGCTCGCGCCGCGCGTGCGCTCGCCCAGCGCGAGCCCCGAGCCGCCCGCCGCCATCGCCGCCATGTCGAGCCCGGCGCAGAAGCCGCGCCCCTCGCCCGAGAGCACCACCGCGCGCAAGCCCGGTTCGCCCGCGAGCCGGTCGATCGCCGCCGCCAGCGCGGCGAACATCGCCGGGTCGAGCGCGTTCATCTTGTCGGCGCGCGCGAGCCGCACGTCGGCGACGCCGTCCTCCAGCGCGATCGTCACCCGCTCGTCCATCCCGCCTCCGATCGCGCACCTCGCCTTACCGCGCGAGGAACGGCCGCGCGGCGGCCGGTGTCAACAGGGGATCGGCGCATCGCCCGCTCACAGCGACCCGCGCAGCTGCACCCCGACCCAGCGCGGGATGCCGGGCTTGTACTGGTTCCACGACGGTTGCAGGCTGTTGTCGACGTCGAACAGGTTGCGCACCAGCAGCGCGACGTCGAAGCGCCCGTCGCCCAGGCCCAGCCCGGCCGAGACGTCGGTGATCCCCCAGGCGTGCGTCCTCGTGTAGCGCGACAAGGTCGTGTCGGCGAGATAGCCGCTCTGGACGTTATGGTTCACGTCGACGTGGAGCACGCGCCCCGGCGCGACCGGATAGGACCAGTCGCCGAACAGGTTGCCGCTCCACCGCGGCGCGCCCGGCAAGGCGCTGCCGCTGGCGTCGTGATAGGGGCCGGCGGGATTGTCCCCGCCCAGCTCGCCCGGGTTGGGCGCGCGCGGGAACGAGCGGTAGCGCGCGTCGGTATAGGCCCCGGCGAACCGCAGCGTCGTATAGGGGATGGCGAACAGCGCCAGGTCCAGCTCGACCCCCTGGCTGCGCACGCGCGGCACGTTGCCCAGCGCGGCGCGATAGGCCGGGTGGCCGTCGCCGTTGAGCGCGCTCTGCACCGGGTCGTAGACGAAGGTCGGCTGGATATAGTCGGCGAAGTCCTCGCGGAAGCCGGTGACGCTCGCCTGGAGCTTGTGCGCCAGCGCGATCGTGCGCACGCCTAGCTCATAGGCGTCGACCCGCTCGGCCGCCACCGGCAGCGAGGTACCGCCCGCCACCGTCGCGCCGACGATCTGCGCCACGCCCGGCTTCGCGCCGTGGCGATAGGAGGCCACGATCGTGTGCTCGGACGTCAGCTTGTAGCTCGCCGCGAGATCGCCCGTGACGAGCGTGCCGCGATACGGCTCGGCCTCGCTCCGCCGGTAGAGCGCGCCCAGTCGCGCGGCGCGTACCCCTTTTGCGGCACCGAGCTGCGCGCGCTGCGCGTCGGTCAGATCGGCATAGCGGGCGACGTGGAAGTATTTCTGCGCGGTGCGGTCGGCCAGCGCGTGCTGCGCGGCGTCATTGTTCGCGGTCAGCGCGCCGTTCTCGTCGCTGTCGAAGCCGCCGAGCACCACGTCGTTGACCCGCGCGGGGTCGAGCTCGGCGGCGAACCCCTCGGACTGGATGAAGCTGCGCGCGCGGCTGTGCCGCGTCTCGCGCGACACCCGCGCGCCGGCGTCGAGCGTGAGCCGCGCCGTCGCGTCCCAGCTGAGGTGCGAATAGGCCGCGAGCGTGCGGTTGAGGTAGCGCTCCTGCCGCTTAGTGATCAGCGCGTCGGCGGCGTTGAGCAGCAGCCCGCGCCCGGCCGGGTCGACCGCGTCGGGCAGCGCGGGGTCGACCGGGTCGAGCAGCGCATATTGCGCGGGGCTGGCGTACCAGGCGCCGGCGTCGGAGCCGTAGCGTTCGGTCTGGCTGTAGTTCGGAAACAGCCCGCGATAGGCGAACAGGCCGCCGCGGTAGCTCAGCTCCTTGAGCGGGCGGGCGTCGAGCCGCAGCTCCTGGCTCCACTGCTCGAAAGACGTCTGCGTGCCGCGCGGTGCGCGCAGCCATTCGAACTGCGTGTGCGAGCCGGCGCCCTGCGAGAAGGAATAGTTGCGCCACGCCGTGATCGAGCGCAGCACCGTGTCGGGTGCGAGCGTCAGCCGGATGTCGCCGGAGGCGCCCTTGGTGGCATAGGTGTTGGGATATTCGCCGATGGTGTTGATCGCCTTGGCGGTGAAGTCGCGCACCGAATAGTCGCCGCGCTGGCGGAACCAGCGTCGCTCGAGATGGCCGGTGTCCTCGTTGGCGTAGTTCACCGCCGCCGGTCGGCCCGTGGCGGGATCGATCCAGTCATAGGTCGGCGGCGACACCAGGTTGAAGGCGAAGCAATTCTCGCAGATCTCGCGGTTGGTGGGGGTGACGTCCGCGATCAGCCGCGCCTCGATCGCGGGCGCGGGCGTCACCAGCAGCTGCGCGCGCACGCTGGTGCGATCGGTGTTGCGCCACGTGAAATGCGTGTCGTTGCGGTTCTTGTAGGGGCCGTCCGCCTGCTCGCGATTTATCGAGACGCGATAGGCCAGCAGGTCGTCCACGATCGGTCCGCCGAGGACCGCGGTCGCGACCAGAGTGTTGCGCTGGCCGACGGTGACCGCGGCCTCCGCCTCGGGCGTGAAGCTCGGCTTGCGCGTGCGGATCACCACCCGCCCCGCATCGGTCGCGCGCAGCCCGTCGCTGCCGGTCGGCCCGCGCACCACTTCGACCGTCTCGACGTCGAGGTAGTTGCTCAGCGCCGAGATCGCGCTGATGCCGTGGCTGACGTCGTCCACCGCAACGCCGACGCTGGGTTCGAGCACGCCCGCGCCCGCGGCCCAGCCGACGCCGCGGATGAAGATCGACGCGGTATTGGGGTTGTTCCACGACGTGCGCACGTTGCCGATGCGATTGACGATGTCGCGGAAGTTGTTGACCTGGAACTTCTCCAGCTCCTCCCCCGTGATCGCCGAGGTGGAGCGCGGTGCGTCCTTTAGCCGCACCGCGGTGACGGTGATCGCGTCGTCCAGCCCGCGGTCGCCGCGGGCGTCGCTTGGCGTGGCGGCGGGTGCGGGACTGACGGCGGCGACTGCTGACGAGTCCGGTGCCGTGACGCCGGACCGCGCGAGCGCCGCCCGCAATTGCGCCACCTCGTCCTGGAGCGCCGCGTTGCGCAGGCGCAGCGCCTCGGCTTCCTGAGCCGCGACGGGCAGGGGCAGCAGCGGCGCCACGCCGGCGAGCAGCAGCGCCAGCCAGCGCCGCCGGAACCCGGCTTGAGCGATACCGAGAGAAGGGTAGAAAGACATCGCAGCGACTCCTCGATCTCGCGGACGATCGCTCGCGCGCGACGAGGATCGCCGACAGGGACTGAACGCCCTCTCCCGCACCGATGATAAGAACGGCGCGAGATGATCGAAGATAGATTTTCTGTGACGCCCGCGAGAACTTAGCGAAGCCTCGCGATTACTTGTACATAGCAACCCGTTACGAGATTTATTCTCCGTTCCGGGTCATCTCTGCTACGCGCCGCAACACAAGTCTTGCTAGCACGCGAGGTGCAGCCCTCCTTTAAGGGAGAGGTTGGGGCGGGGCGTAACCGGGAGCGCCGCGCTCGCGGACGCCCCTCACCCCCGCCCGCTCACCTGAACGGGCGGGCAGTCGCCACTCGACCTCTACGAGAAGAACATCTTCCCGCCACTGCGATAGTCCCGGGCTTCAACCCCGCTCGCGCGAGCGTCGGAGCGCGACCCGCCGGGCCCCGGTCAGACCGAGAGCGTCTGCCCGGTCGCCAGTCCCCAGGCGGCATAGAGCGACAACGCGGCAGTCAGCGCGCAGGTCGCGCCGAACAGGACATAGCCCACGTAGGTCAGCACCGCCGGGTTCGGCCGCGCCAGCCGGCGATTGTGCGACGCGCCCGAGAGCACGAAGCTCAGCAGCATGCCATAGGTCAGTGCAACGGCTTCCAGCATTCCCCAACACCCTCGTGATCGCTCATCCACGCGGCCGCCCCCCGACGCCCGCGCCGGCTTAACCATATTCGTTCCCTCCTACGAAGGGGTTAACGCGCACCCCGCCGCGCGACACGCACGCCTCGCCGCTGCGCCGCAGCATGAACCAGGCTGGCGCTGGCCGGTCCATCGTCCTAAGCGCGCGCTCATGTCCCCACGTCTCGCCGTGTTCGACTGCGACGGCACGCTCGTCGACAGCCAGGCCAATATCTGCCGCGCGATGGAGGCGGCCTTCGCCGGCAACGGCCTCCCCGCGCCCGCGCGCGAGTCGATCCGCGGCATCGTCGGGCTCAGCCTGATCGAGGCGATGGCGGTACTCGCGCCCGCCGCCGGCGCGGACCGGCATGCCGCGCTCGCCGCCGACTACAAGGCCGCCTTCCAGCGCATGCGCGCCGAAGCGGCGCTCGACCCCGAGCCGCTGTACGACGGGCTGGTCGAGGCGCTCGACACGTTCGCGGCCGCGGGCTGGCGGCTCGGCGTCGCCACCGGCAAGTCCGATCGCGGGCTCGCGCTGCTGCTCGCGCATCACGGGCTGACCGAGCGCTTCGTCACGCTGCAGACCGCCGACCGCCACCCGTCCAAGCCGCACCCGTCGATGCTCCACGAAGCGATGGCGCAGGCCGGGGCGGCGCCCCATATGACGGTGATGATCGGCGACACCAGCTTCGACATGGCGATGGCACGCGCCGCGGGCGTGCGCGCGATCGGCGTGACCTGGGGCTATCACCGCGAGGAGGCGCTGTGGGCGGCGGGCGCCGTCGCGGTGGCGCGGCGCTGCGACGAACTCGCCGGGTGCTGCGCGTGAGCGCGCCGCGCGACCCCGCCTTCGCGCGCTGGTTCGCCATCGCGGGGGTACGGCTGGCGACGAGCTTCGGCGCGATCCTCGGCGTGGTGCTGCTCGGCCGCGCCGAGACTCTGCCGACGCGGCTGCTCGGCGTCGCGATCGTGCTCTCGGCCCTATGGGTGATGGCGACGGTGCCGCGCTCGCTCGCGGCACGCTGGCGGAGCGAGCGGTGAGGCGCTTCTGGCGCGAGGTGGCGGTCGACGCCGAGCGCGTCGTGCGGCTCGACGATCGGCCGGTGCGCACCCCGGGCCGCGTGGCGCTGGCGCTGCCGAGCGCCGCGCTCGCCGCGCTGATCGCGGACGAGTGGCGCGCGGTGGGGGAGACGCTCGACCCGCGCGCGATGCCGCTGACCGGGCTCGCCAACGCCGCGATCGACCGGATCGCGCCCGCGCGCGAAGGCTTCGCCGCGGGCCTGGCGCGCTATGCCGAGAGCGACCTGCTCTGCTATCGCGCCGACGCTCCCGCCGCCTTGATCGCGCGCCAGGCCGCCGCTTGGGACCCGCTGCTCGCCTGGGCGCGCGAGCGTTACGACGTCCACTTTGAACTGATCACCGGCGTGATGCACCGCGCGCAACCGGCGGCGACGGTGGCGCGGCTGAGCGAGGCGGTGACGAGCCGCGACCCCTTCGCGCTCGCCGGGCTGTCACCGATCGTGACGGTGACGGGCACGTTGGTGGGCGCGCTCGCACTCGCCGAGGGCGCGGTGAGTGCGGACGCGCTGTGGGACGCCGCCACGCTCGACGAGCGCTGGCAGGCGGAGCATTGGGGCGAGGACCCGCTCGCGGTGGCGGCGACCGAGGCGCGTCGGCGCGATTATGACGCGGGGGTGGCGTTCCTCGCGGCGCTGTAGACGCAGTCGGCCGACGAGTGATCGTGCTCCGGCGAACGCCGAAGCCAGGACCACGAGGTCACGCACGCGACCCTCGGCTCCTGCGTGCGCAGGAGCACGAGCCCTCGGACGGCGGATACGCTACAACGCGCCCGCCCGCGCCCCTCACCCCGCCGGCGTGCGCAGCTTGCGGATGAAGCCGATCAGCCCGGTCTGGCGCGAGCGCTTGAGCCGCTCCGCCGCCAGGATCGTCTTCACCTTGGCGAAGCAGCTCTCGACCTCGTCGTTGACCAGGACATAGTCATAGCCGTCCCAGTGACTGATCTCGGCGTCGGCGCGCGCCATGCGGCGGTCGATGATCTCCTGCGCGTCGGTGGCGCGGCCCTCGAGCCGGCGGCGCAGTTCCTCCATCGATGGCGGCAGGATGAAGACGCGCACCACGTCGCCGCCCGCGATCTGGTGGAGCTGCTGCGCGCCCTGCCAGTCGATGTCGAACAGCACGTCCTTGCCCGCCGCCAGCATCGCCTCCACCGGCGCGCGCGGCGTGCCGTAGCGCTGGTCGAACACGTGCGCCCATTCCAGGAACTCGTGGTTGGACGCCATCTCGCGGAAGCGGTCGAGCGAGACGAAATGATAGTCGCGCCCGTCCTCCTCGCCGCGCCGCATCGCGCGCGTGGTGGCGGAGACCGACAGCGACAGCTCGGGCTCGCTCGCCAGCAGCATCCGCGCGATCGTCGACTTGCCCGCGCCCGAGGGCGAGGAGAGGACGAACAGCACGCCGCGGCGCTTCATATGGTGCGGGTCGGCGGGGGTGGCGGAATCCATGCCGGCTGATGCCCCGCGGGGTCGCGGCGCGTCAAGGCAAAGCGTCCGGGCGCGCCAGGGGCTTAGAGCTTCACCCCGCGTCATCGTAGAGGCAGCATGCTCCGGCAGGCGCCGGGGCATGAGGCGTTCGCGGTCGACCCTGTCTAGCCGGCGGCGACCGCCTGGACGACCGCCAGCCCCTCTCGGTCGATCCGCAGCGCGGTGAGCACGCCGGTCTCATAGGCGCCGGTGTCGAGCCCGATCCGGTGCGGCAGCAGCACCGGCCGCTCGCTCGCCCAGGTATGGCCGTGCACCACGATCGTCTCGGCGGGGCGCGGATGCTCGAGGAAATCGTCGCGGATCCACAGCAGGTCGTCGCGCTGCTGCGCGCGCAGCGACACGCCCGGCCGCACCCCGGCATGGACAAAGGTATAGTCGCCGACGCGCACCATCGGCTCGAGCCGCTCGAGCAGGCGGAAGTGCGCCACCGGCATGACGTCGAACAGGCGGTCGCGCAGCGCGGTGAGCGCGGCGGCGCCGGGCTCCTCCTCCGCCGGGGGCTCGACGCCGTAGGAGCGCAGCGTCTCCGAGCCGCCGTAGCGCAGCCACTGGCCGTGCGCCGCGGGCCGCTCCATGAACAGGCGGAACATCGCCTCGTGGTTGCCCTCGAGCAGCCGCGCGGTGATCGCGCTGGAGCGCGCCAGCCACGCCAGCGCGGCGAGCACCTTGGCCGAGTCGGGGCCGCGGTCGACATAGTCGCCCAGCAGCACCAGCACCGGGGCGAGACCGGGCGAGCGCTCGCCCGCGTCGCGCGCGACCCAGGCGAGCAGGGCGTGGAGATGGTCGTAGCAGCCGTGGACGTCGCCGATCGCGTAGAGCGGCCGGTCGCCGGCGCGCGCGCCCGCTGGAGCGGCGTGGCGCTCGTGGCGCAGCGTGATCAGCGCCACGTGCTCCGCTCGTCCCCGCGCGTATCCTCGCCCGGGTCGCTGGCGAGCATGTGGAGGTCGGCGGCGATCATGCCGTAGACGCGCAGCGCCTCGCGCGGCCGGTCGCGCCCGACGCGACGCGCGCGCAGCCACTCGCCGCGATAGTCGCGCAGCAGCCGCGCGCTCACCCCCGCCTGGGTCGCCTCGGCATAAGCGCCGGCGACGTCGCCGTCGGCCTCGTAGAGCCGCTCGGCCGCGCAATAGGGGTCGTCGAGGCAGCGCTCGCCGCGCAGCGCCGCGGGTCGCGCGCTCGGCGCGGCGGGCACGCGCGGCGCCGCGGCGAAGCGCGTCGGCGCGGCGGACCGCGGCGATGCCGTGTAGCGCGGTGCGACGGGCGCGGCGCTGGCGCGCGCCACGGTCGGCGCGTCGGCATCGGCCATGGGAGCCGGTTCTGCAGGGCGCGCGGGGTCGGTGACGAACGGCGCCGGCTCGGGCGCGGCGGCGAGCGCGGTCGCGGGCGGGGCGACCGGCAGCGTCGCGGCCGACGCCCCCGTCGTCGGAGCGACGCGCGCGCCGGCGTGCACCGGCGCGGTGGCGCCAGGCGGCGGGACCACCGGCCCGACCGCGCTGGTCCCGGCGAGCACCCCCGCGGTCACCGCCACCGCCAGCCCGGCCGCGCCGAGCGCGAGCGAGCGAACGCGCCGCGTCGATCGCACCGGCAACGGCCGCGGTGGGGACGCGGGTGCGGGTCGGACCCCCGGCCCGAACAGCGCGGCCATGTCCTTGGCCACGTCGCGGCCAGCGATACGGTCTGGGTCAGTCATGGCGCCGTTCCTGCCCGCATGCCACTGAACCGACGCTGTATGCGGGTGGGGTCATCCGATCGCACCGTCGCGGGGCGGTCCATCGCCACGGCCTCTTGGCTCTCCCTCAAACATCGCTTTGATCGTAGGCGTATCCGCGGTTGGGCGTGAGATCCTATCGGTTCCGGCGAGAAGCTGCCCACCCCCCCCAATCTCCCCCATTCTGGCGGAAGCCTTGTTTCCGCCACGCTCCGGCTGCGATCCGGCGCGCTTTGGCGGCTTGGCTGCGCGCGGGCGAACGGAGCGACGCGGATGCCGGGCGAGCGGATGACGATGCTGATGCTGGGCGCGGCCGCACTCCCAACCCCCGCGATGGCGCAGGAACGCGCGGACGCGCCGCCCGTGACGGCCGAGCCCGACGTCGTCGTCGCGGCGCGGCGGCCGCCCGGCTCGGCGATCGGCAGCAACGAGCCCATCGCGGTGCTCGACCAGCGCGCGCTGCGCTCGCTCGGGGTTACCGGGCTCAAGGAAGTGCTCGATCGGCTCCGCCCGCTCACCGCCGGAGTCGGCGGCGCCGAGCCGGTGATCCTGCTCAACGGCCGGCGGATCAACGGCGTCGCGCAGATCCAGTCGATCCCGCCCGAGGCGATCGAGAAGGCCGAGATCCTGCCCGAGCAGGACGCCGCGCGCTTCGGCTACCCACCCACCGCCCGCGTGCTGAACCTGATCACCGCCAAGCATTTCCGCTCCACCGTGGTGCAGCAGCTCGCCGGGCCCACCACGCGCGGCGGCGGCGCGACGCAATATGCCGAGGCCACCGCGACGCGGATCGACCAGTCGCGCCGCGCGACGCTTCAGGTCTCGCACTTCCGCCAGCTGCCGGTGCGCCAGTCGCAGCGCGCGATCGCGCCCGAGCCGGTCCCGCTGCTCGGCGGCGGCAGCGTCGACGTCGGCGCCGGGCGTACGCTCCAGCCGCTGACCGACACGGTGAAGGTCGACGCCACCGCCGCGCGGCCGATCGCGGCTAAGCTCGACGCCGACCTCAACCTGACGATGGAGGCGGCCCGCAACCTGCGTCGCAACGGCCTCGCCCCGCTGCTCGGCGAGGACGAGCCGGTGCCCGGCCGCTATCTCCCCGGCACGTCGCTGCGCCAGCGCGACACCGCGCTGACGCTGCGCGGCAGCGCCGGGCTGCACGGCAGCGCGGGGCGGTGGATCTGGGACGCGACGGGCGGGTACGAGCGGATCCGCGGGGCCGTCACGGCGGAGCAGGCGCGCGCGCTCGACGATCGCGCGCGCGTGCTCGCCTCCCGCGGGCGCTCGCTCACCGCCACTGCCAGCACCCGGCTGACCGCGAGCGGCCCGCTGCTGCGCCTGCCCGCGGGCGAGCTGCAAGTCACCACCAGCGCCGACCTCGCGCGCGCCACGAGCGACGGTAGCGCCGCCGCCGACCTCCCGCTGCTCGCGACGCCGGTGCCGCGGCTGCGGCGCACCAGCGCGGGCGCGAGCGTGGGCGCGGTGCTGCCGATCGCGGCGGCGAGCGAGGGCGTGCTGGCGCCGCTCGGCCGACTCGCCGCCACCGCCACGCTGGGGGTGAACCGGGTAACCGGGTTCGAGCGGCTGACCAGCCTCAGCTATGGCGCGACCTGGCAGCCGGCGCGCGCGGTGGAGCTGACCGCCACGGTCAACCTCTCCCAGACCGCGCCGCCGATCACCTCGCTGACCGGCGCGCTGGTGGCCGTGCCCAACCTCCCCGTCTTCGATTATGCCACCGGCGACAGCGCCTTCGTCGACGCCGTCTACGGCGGCAACCCCGCGCTGCCACCCGAGCGCACCCGCCTCACCACGCTCGGGGTCGCGCTGCGGCCGTTCGCCGAGCGCAGCGTCGACCTGCGGCTCGACTATCTCGTGACGCAGGCGCGTGACCGCACCATCACCCCGGTGAGCGGCTCGTCCGCCTTCGAGGCCGCCTTCCCCGACCGCTTCGTGCGCGACGCCGCGGGGCGGCTGGTGCGGCTCGACCTGCGCCCGGCGGCGGTGGCGGCGGAGGACGAGCGCAGGCTGCGGTTCACGCTCAACCTCTTCACCGAGCTCGGGCCCAAGCCGCCCGCGCCGCCCGCCACGTCCGACCCCAAGGCGCCGCCACCCGCGCCGCCCAAGCCGCGGCCGAGCGTGTACGTGATGGGCAGCGCGACCTGGCGGCTCTCGGATCGGCTGACCCTGCTGCCGGGCCAGCCAGCGCTCGACCTGCTCGACGGCGCCACGCTCGACGGCAACGGCGGCCGACCGCGCTGGGAGGTCGAGGGCAATACGGGGATCAGCTACGGGCCCGCATCGCTCGGCGTCTACGCGCGACTGCAAGGCGCGACGCGGGTGCGCGACCTGTTGCCAGCGGCCGACCTGCGCTTCTCCGGGCGCGACTGGCTGGTGCTGTACGGCAACCTCGACGCCGAGAAGCTGGTGGCACGGCCCTGGGCGAAGCGGCTGTCGCTGTCGTTCACGATCGAGAACCTGTTCGACGATCGGATCGCGGTGCGCGACGGGCTGGGCGCGACGCCGCTGCGGTTCCAGCCGGGGCTGATCGACCCGGTGGGCCGCTCGATCCGCCTGGGCGTGCGCAAGCTGTTCTGAGCCGCGCCGAGGCAAGCTCAGCCGAGCACACGCGCCAGGATCGCCGCGTTGCGCTCGAGCAGCGCGGGGTCGCGCGCCGCTGCCGCGGTGAAGATCGCGCCGTCGAGCGCGGTGTCGGCGGGCACGGCGGATCGCTCGGACGGCAACAGTGACGCCAGCGCCGTCACGGCCGCGCGTGCCACCCGCCCGTTCGCCGCGGCCTGCGCCACCACGGCTGCGAGATCGACCGCGGGCCCCTCGTCGCGCCACGAGTCATAGTCGGTGACCATGCCGACCAGCGCGTAGGGCAGCTCGGCCTCGCGCGCGAGCCGCGCCTCGGGCAGCGCGGTCATGCCGATCACGTCGCAGCCCCAGTCGCGGTACAGCCGGCTCTCGGCGCGCGTCGAGAACATCGGCCCTTCCATCGCCAGGTAGGTGGCGCGCTCGGCCACGCGCCCGCCCGCCGCGGTGACCGCCGCCGCCGCCAGCGCGGAGAGTCGCTGGCACAACGGGTCGGCGAAGCTGACATGCGCCACCAACCCGCTGCCGAAGAAGGAGGCGGCGCGCGCGACGGTGCGGTCGACGAACTGGTCGACGAGCACGAAACTGCCCGGCGCCAGCTCGTCGCGCAGCGACCCGACCGAGGAGAGCGCGATCACGTCGGTGCAGCCGGCGCGCTTGAGCGCGTCGATATTGGCGCGCGCGGGGATGTCGCCGGGCGCGAGCCGGTGGCCGCGGCCGTGACGCGGCAGGAACCGCACCGGGACGCCGCCGAGCCGGCCGAACAGGAGCTGGTCGCTCGGCGCCCCCCAGGGCGTCGCGACCTCGCGCCACTCGGCCTCTTCCAGACCGTCGATCGCGTACAGGCCCGAGCCGCCGATGATCCCGATCGTCCATTGCGCGTTCATCTCTGCTCCTCGATAGTCCGGACCATGCGTTCCACCCTCTTCGCCGCGCTCGCGCTGCTCGTCCCGGTCGCGCTGACCGCCCCTTCCATCGCCGACGCCGCGACCCCGATCGCAGGACGCTATCTCACCGAGGACGGCGCGGGCGTGGTAACGGTCGGGCCGTGCGACGGCAGCGTCTGCGGCCGGCTCACCACCATTCTCAAGAAGCGT
The DNA here is from genome assembly GCF_019429485.1 of Sphingomonas citri. Classification (GTDB taxonomy): domain Bacteria; phylum Pseudomonadota; class Alphaproteobacteria; order Sphingomonadales; family Sphingomonadaceae; genus Sphingomonas; species Sphingomonas citri. Next base: position 1,650,745 of record NZ_JAHXZN010000001.1, read on the forward strand.
CCCGGCGCGCCCGACACCGACGTCAACAACTCCGACGCGGCGCTGCGCTCCCGCCCGATCCTGGGCCTGCCGATCCTGTCGGGCTTCACCGACGAGGGCAAGGACTGGCGCGGCAAGATCTACGATCCGCGCAATGGCAAGACCTACAAGTCGATCGTCGCGCGCAACGCCGATGGCACGCTCAACGTCAAGGGCTGCATCGCCTTCTTCTGTCAGACGCAGGTGTGGAAGCCGGCAAAATGAACGCGATTTCGCGTGCTTAGCGGCATCTCTCCGGGCTAGGCTGCGTTGGGGAGCCGCAAGGAGAGAGACATGCGTTCCATCCTGATCGCCGCCGTCGCGATGATCCTGCCGCTCGGCGCCGCACCGGCGTCGGCGCAATGGGCCGGCTTCGTCGATACGTCGCCGCCGATCACCGCACCGATCGTCTCGAGCAATTTCCTGCTCGGCGGCGGGCGCGACACGCCGACGATGTGGCGCCAGCGGGTGCATCTCGCCGACCAGCTGCGCGCCGAGGTGCGCGACATGCTGGCGGCGAACGACGGCGAGCTCACCGACAAGCAGGTCGCGTACATTCGTAAGCGGGTCCGCCGCATCAACGGCAATCGCCTGTTCTAGGCTGCACGCGCCCCTTCAGCCGAGCAACCCCGCGGCGATCCCCGGTCCCCAGGATCGCAGCGTGAAGAACCAGGTCGCCGCCGCCACGAAGGCGGTGGCGGCGAGCAGCACGGCCGTCGCGCCGACGATGGCCACCGCGCCGGGCGGGCGACGGCGCACCCGCACGAACAGTTCCGCCACCGCGAGGTTCGGCAGGTAGAAGAGGAAGGCCATCGCCTGGTCGAAGCCGCCGCGGAAGTCGGCGGTGTGGCCGTCGCGCCCCACCGCGAGGAACCAAGCGCCATATTCCATCCGGTACAGCCACGAGCCGACCGTGAGCGCGAACAGCCGGATCGCCCAGGCGCGGTGGGCCTCGGTACGCCCGGCGCGCGCCGCGGCATAGGTCAGCGTCGCGGCGCTCGCCATCAGCGCGCCGTATAGCGCGAACCCGGCGCTCATTACCGCGCCGCCGATCGTGCCGCGCGACAGGATGAAGCCGAGCCCGCCCAGCCCCGCCACGCCCGCGCACAACACGTACAGCCGTCCCAGCCAGCGGTGCAGCGCGGGGTGACGCCGTCGCAGCCGGCCGATCAGCTGGAGCGGGCCGAGCAGCAGCAGCACGCCGCCGGTGGCGAAGTGCGCGCCCATCGCCAGCGTCGCCAGCGGCGCGGCGGGATCGTGCAGGTTGGCGAGCGACTCGTTCCAGCGCGCCGCCTCGCCGCGCAGCGCCGCGCCACCGAAGAAGGCGATGATATAGGCGCCGAAGATCGCGCCGCTGCCCCAGCAGCACGCCACCAGCAGCCGCGCGCTCCAGCGCAGCGCGCGTGCCGGCCGCGCCGCTTGTCCCTGCCCAGCGTCCGCCGCGACCGTCGCCATGCGCCGCCTCCTCTCGCGCGGCGATCGTCGCGCCGCGCCAGCTGCTTGGCAAGCCGCGCTCAGGCGGCGAGGCGGAAGTGGAACAGCCGGCTCGGCCCGTCCTCGGGCAGCAGGTAGAGGTCGCGCCCCTCGATCGCCATTCCCTCACCGGTATAGGGGCCGCCGCGTCCGATTGGTCGCACCGGACCGATCGCCCCGGCGCGCAGCGTGCGGCGCAGCGCGAGCGAGGGCCAACCGAGAAAATCGATGGTCCCGTTCCACAGGTCGAGGTTGCCCCCGGCGACCAGCACGCCGTCGACGAACTTCATGTCCTGATAGTGCGTCGCAGAGGGGTTCGCGACGGTGCGCACCGGCGCGCCGTCGGCGGTATCGATCACGTAGAGCAGCCGGCTGTCCCAATTGCCCGCGACCAGTCGCCCGTCGGGCGCGACCGCGACGCAGCCGAGATGATCGGCGACGCGCAGGCGGCGCCGCACGTGCAGCGTCGCGGCGTCCAGCTCGATCAGCACCGCCGAGCTGTCGGGCCGCATCTCGGCGACCGGCACCCACAGGCTGCCGTCGTGGAAGGAGAGTCCGCCGGGATGGTAGCGCACGCCGTCGGTAAGCTCGACCCGGCGCAGGAAGCGACCGATGGCGCGATCGAACTCGTGGAGGTAGCCGCGTCGTGCCGCACCGTCGACCGAGGTGACCCAGATGCGGTGCGCGCCGACCTCGACGCCCTGGACATGGTACAGCTCGCCGTCGAGCGACAGCGCACCCAGCATCCGCGCGTCCTCTACCGCGCCGTCGAACCGCTCCGACGCACCCGCGACCGACAGCCCGGATAGCAGCAGCAGCGCCGCGGTGACCGCCGCCCGTGCCACCCGCCGACTGATCGTCCGCTGCCCGATCGCCTGCCGCCCCATCTGCGCCTCCGCCGCCGCGTCCCTGCCCCGCCTTGGCAGGCCCGTGTGTCAGCTACGCTGAGCTTTGGTTGCAGATCGGCGGCAGCGCGCCGGGATGGGTCGACGGGTACGGACCTGCCGATCATGCGGCGGCGTCGTAGCGGGCGGGGCCTCACCCCCCGTCGCTTGTAAGGATCGCCGCGGGCGCGGCTGAGTCCGTCCAATCGAACGCCGGCGGAAGGCGGTATCATGGCCGTGCCGGGGGAGAACGGCGAGTGCGCCATCGGCAGGATCAGCGGCGCGGGAGGGAAAGGGACGGTGATGCCTTATCGTCATGGCCATCGGGCAGTGCTGCTGCTGTTGCCGCTGATCCTGTTGGCGTTCTGGCCCGGCTATTTCGGCGCACTGCGCGCCGCGCCGCTCGCGCTCCACGCGCACGGGCTGAGCGCCACCGCCTGGCTGATGCTGCTCGCGCTCCAGCTCTGGTCGATCCACGACCGCCGCGTCGCGCTCCACCGCGCCGCCGGGCTGGCGCTGTTCGCGCTGGTGCCGCTGTTCGCGGGCGCCAGCCTCGCCGCGATGCAGGGCGGCATCGCGCTATTCGCGGCGCGCAGCGACCCCTTCCATTCCAGCTTCGGCGCGCGGCTCGGGCTCGTCGACCTGCTCGCGCTGGTCACCTTCGTCGCGCTGGTACGCCAGGCGCTGCTCGCACGGCGCCAGGTGCGCGCCCATGCCGCGGCGATGCTGGCGACCGCCCTGCTGGTGCTGCCGCCGATCGTGGGACGGCTGTTCCCCGCCATCCCCGGCTTCTTCGACTGGGACGTGGCGGGGCACAGCGGCTTCGCGCTGTCGTTCCAGATGGCGATGCTGGCGTCGATCGGCGGCGCGCTGGCGCTATGGCGCGGACGGCGCGACGGCGGAGCGTTCCTCGCGACCGCGGGCTCGCTCGCGCTTCAGGCGGTGGCGTTCGACACGGTCGGCGCGGGCGCGGCGTGGGAGAGTGCGGCGCGCGCGTTGCTCGCGGTGCCCGCGGCGCTGCTGTTCACGCTCGGCGCGCTGGCCGCGGCGGGCGCGCTCGCCGAGGGCTGGCTGCGCGTCCCGCCGCGCGCGCGGCCGCGGCTCGGCCTGGCCTAGCGACCTCACACCGGCGCGGCGTCGGCCCCCGCGCCATAATGGTGCCAGGTGAAGATCGCCGCTGCGCCGCGATGCGGGCGCCACGGCTCGGCCAGCGCGCGGGTGAGCTTCTCGCTCGGCCGCTCGGCATGGCCGAGGATGCGGCCGGTCTCGATCTGCACCGCCAGGTCGCCCGCGGGCCAGATGTCGGGGCGCCCCTCGGCGAACAGCAGGTACACCTCGGCCGACCAGCGCCCGATGCCCTTCACGGCGACGAGCTGCGCGATCGCTTCCTCGTCGTCCGCGGGCAGCGCGGCGAGATCGAGCGCGCCGCTCGTCACCAGCCCGGCGAGGCTGCGCGCATAGCTCGTCTTCTGCCGCGAGAAGCCGCACGCGCGCAGTTCCTCGTCGCCGAGCGCGGTGACCAGCGCGGGGTCGCCGGGATCGCCGCGCTCGGCGAGCTTGCGCCACACTGAATCGGCCGCGCGCACGCTCACCTGCTGGCCGACGATCGTGCGCAGCAGCGTGGCGTAGCCCGTCGCGCGGATGCGCGGCGCGGGATAGCCGACCCGCTCGATCGCGGCGGCGAAGGCGGGCTCGATCGCGGCCAGCGCGTCGAGCCCAGCGGTGAGTGCCGCGGCGCTCAGCCCCATTGCGCGGCCCGCACGCAAGCGGCATGGATCGGGCGATTTTCGGTGGAGACCAGCATGCCCAAGCTTATCGTCGAGACGCGCGCGGGGGAAGAACGCGAGATCGACGGCGCCGCCGGACTGTCGGTGATGGAGGTCATCCGCGAGGCCGGGATCGACGAGATCCTGGCGCTGTGCGGCGGCTGCTGCAGCTGCGCCACCTGCCACGTCCACGTCGACCCCGCCTTTGTCGCGCTGCTGCCGCCGTTGGGCCAGGATGAGGACGACCTGCTCGACGCGGCGAGCGACCGCGACTCGACCTCACGGTTGTCGTGCCAGATCGAGTTCGGCCCGGCGCTCGACGGCCTGCGCGTACGCGTCGGCGCGGACGACTGAGGCGGTCCTGCGATCGCTCGTATGAATTCGTTGAAAGACGCGGGGCTGAACCGCGTACCGGCGCTCGCCGCCTAGGCGCGCGATCGCGAGAGGACACAGCCGAGGGCTCCCGCCCTGCGCCCCCGCGCCTTAGCGCGGACGCCCCTCAGCCGACCCGCGCCGCGGCGGCATAGAGCGCGATCGCGGCAGCGTTGGAGACGTTGAGGCTCTCCACCTTGGCCGAGATCGGCAGCCGCGCCAGCTCGTCGCAATGCACTTCAGTGTTGTGGCGCATGCCCTCGCCCTCGGCGCCGAGCACGATCGCGACCCGCTGAGCCCCCATCGCCTGCGCCAGCGTCTGCGTCGCATGACCGGTCAGCCCGATGCGCCAGAAGCCGGCCTCGCCGATCTCGTCGAGCGCGCGCGCGAGGTTGACGACGCGCACCCACGGCACCGTCTCGAGCGCGCCCGAGGCGGCGCGCGCCAGTGCGCCCGATTCGGGCGGCGCGTGGCGGTCCTGCGTGACGATGCCGAGCGCGTCGAAGGCGGCGGCGGAGCGCAGGATCGCGCCGACATTGTGGGGGTCGGTCACCTGGTCGAGCACGACCAGCGGGCGCTGGTCCTCGCGGCCCTCCTCGAGCAAGTCGCCGAGCCACACGTCCTCGAGCGGATCGACCTCCGCGACCAGCCCCTGGTGCGGCGCGTCGGCGGGCACCAGCCGGCCGAGGTCGGGCGCCTCGGCGAAGACGATCGGCAGCACCGGCGGCAGATCGAGCGGGGCCAGCGCCTCGCGCGTGCCCCAGACCTTGCGCACCGTCCGCTGCGGGTTGGCGAGCGCGGCGAGCACCGGATGGCGCCCCCACAGCCGCGTGCGGTTGCCCTGCTGCTGGCTCGGTCGATGTCCGCGCCGTGCCATCAGCCGCGGTTCCGGCGGGCGGTGAGAGGAGCGAGCGGACGACGCGACATGGGAAGGAGCTTTCCGGCGGTAGGAGGAAGTGCGGCGGACGCTATGCGCCCGCGGGCCGCGACGCAACCGCCGCGGCGCTCGCGAAAAGGCAGGACGGAAGGCGTTGACAGCGCGGTGCGGCGCGGGCATTGGGCGCCCTCGCTTTCGACAGCGCCGCTCGTGGAAGGGTGGCCGAGTGGTTAAAGGCAGCAGACTGTAAATCTGCCCACGCAAGTGTACGCTGGTTCGAATCCAGCCCCTTCCACCAAAACCCAATCTCACCTGGTCTCAGTCGCCGCCACTCTGGGCGACGTTCCCGTGCCGTGGCGGGTTGTTTTCGGCCCCTGTCGTTCGGCGAAATTCCCGGCGGCGCTTCCCCGCAGGGGTGCAACCCCGCAGCGGCCTTCAACGGCATCGAGGGCAACGGCAGGCTGGCGGCACGATCACCCGTTCGGCTAGGGAGTGAGCGTGAGGATCGCGATCATCGACACCAGCACAACGCGCGCGGCCATCATCGCCGACGGGCTGCGTGAGGCCGGGCTCGACGATCAGGTGGTGATCGATCCCGCCGGGCCGCTGGTGGCGCAGATCGAGGCGTGTGCGCCCGAGGTCGTGCTGATCAATCTCGAGAATCCCAGCCGCGACCTGCTCGAGGACTTCTTCGCCATGTCGCGCGCGCTCGACCGGCCGATCGCCATGTTCGTCGACCAGTCGGACGCCGAGGCGGCGCTCGCCGCGGTCGACGCGGGCGTCTCGGCGTATGTCGTCGACGGTCTCGCCAAGCAGCGCATCAAGCCGGTGCTCGACGTCGCGGTCCGGCGCTTCCAGGCCTTCTCGCGGCTGCAGACCGAGCTGGCCGAGGCGCGCTCCGCGCTGGCGGACCGCCAGACGATCGATCGCGCCAAGGCGATCCTGATGCGCCGTCGCGGCATCGACGAGCCCGCGGCTTATGCGCTGCTGCGCGGCCATGCGATGCGATCGAACCGGCGCATCGCCGAGGTGGCGGAGGCGATCGTCACCAGCGACGCGCTGATGGGAGACCTGCCGTGAGCAACGAGACGCTGCGGATCGGATTCCTGCCGCTGGTCGACGCCGCGCTGCCGATCCTCGCGCATGAACTCGGCTTCGCCGAGCGGGAGGGGCTGGCGCTGCAGCTCGTCCGCGACGTCACCTGGGCGACGGTGCGCGATCGCCTGCTGTACGGCCACACCGACGCCGCGCACATGGTCGCGCCGCTCGCGCTCGCCACGGCGCTCGGGCGCGACCGGCCGGCGGTGCCGATCGCGGTGCCGTTCGTGCTCGGGCTGAACGGCAACGCGATCACCTTCTCCACCGCGCTGGGCGCCGCCTGCGGGCTCGGCGACTCGCTCGGCGACCCGGCGCAGGTCGGCGCGGCGCTGCGGGAGGTGGCGGCGGCGCGCCGTGCCGACGGGCATCGCCTGCGCTTCGGCGTGGTGCACCGCTATTCCAGCCACAATTACATGTTGCGCTACTGGCTCGCCGCTGTCGGCATCCGCCCCGACCACGATGTCGAGATCGTCGTCACCAGCCCGACCTTCGCGGCGGACGCGCTCGCCGCCGGCGAGGTCGACGGACTGTGCGTCGGCGAGCCGTGGAACTCGATCGCGGTCGATCGCGGCGTCGGCCGGATCGCGCTGGCGACCGCGCAGATCTGGCGGCGCGGGGTCGAGAAGGTGCTGGCGATGCGCGCCGAGGTGGCGGCCGAGCGTGCCGACGCCACCGCACGGCTGGTGCGTGCGCTCCACGCCGCCGCGGCGCACTTCAGCCTGCCCGAGAGCGCCGAGGAGAGCGCCGAGATCCTCGCGCGCCCGTCCTATCTCGACGCCCCCGCCGAGGCGATCCGGCGCGCGATCACCGACCGGGTGCGGCTCGTCGCCGGCGGCACGCCGGTCCATTATGCCGACTTCATGTTCCAGTACCGCGAGGCCGCCAACTTCCCGTGGCGCAGCCAGGCCGCGTGGCTGTACGCGCAGATGACGCGCTGGGACGGGCGCGCCTTCGAGGCCGCCGAGGCGGCGGTCGCGGCCGCCACGTTCCGCCCGGACCTCTACCGCGCCGCGCTCGCCGGCACGGGCGCTCCGCTGCCCGGCGCCAGCTCCAAGCTGGAGGGCGCACTCGACGCGCCGATCGGCGCGGGCTCGACGCAGGGGCGGCTGGTGCTCGGCACCGACCGCTTCTTCGACGGCCGCGCCTTCGATCCCGACGACATACCAGGGTATCTTGCCGGCCTGCCCTGACGGCGCAGCGGTGCTGCACCTGCGAGAAGGGGCTTGTGCGCGCGCCGCGAATCAGGCAGCTTCAGGGCTGCCCGGCAATGGCGTCGGGCACGAGATAGCAGCGTCTCCCACTCCAGCGCCGGGGTGAAGACGCTGACGGACCAAGGGCCCCGCGCCCCGTCCGACGAGGCAACGAAGCCGCCAGGATGCGCCCGCCATGGGCCGCCGTCCTGGCGGCTTTTTTCGTTTCTGGTTCCGCGAAGGAGCAGCGATGGCGACGGCATATTGGGATCGAACCGCGGGCAAGACCGGCGACTTCTGGCGCAGCGGCCACACGCCGACGCTGGTCGCGGCCTTCCTCTATTTCGACCTCGCCTTCATGGTGTGGGTATTGCTCGGCCCGCTCGCGCCCGAGATCGCGCTGACGCTCGGCCTCACCCCGGCGGAGAAGGGGCTGATGGTGGCGACGCCGACGCTCGCCGGCGCGGTGCTGCGCGTCGTCAACGGCCTCGTCGTCGACCGGATCGGGCCCAAGCGCGCGGGCGCGATTAGCCAGATGATCGTCATCGCCGGGCTCGCCAGCGCTTGGCTGCTCGGCGTGAACAGTCTCGCCGGCACGCTGGCGCTGGGAGTGATCCTCGGCTTCGCGGGCGCGTCCTTCGCGATCGCGCTGCCGCTGGCGAGCCGCTGGTATCCGCCCGAGCATCAGGGCAAGGCGATGGGACTCGCCGGCATGGGCAATTCCGGCACGGTGCTGGCGGCGCTGTTCGCGCCGGCCCTCGCCAAGGCTTTTGGTTGGAACGCGGTGCTGGGGCTCGCCTGCCTGCCGCTCACCGCGGTGCTGATGGTCTATATGGCGCTGGCCAAGGACGCGCCCAACCCGCCGGCACCGCGCTCCTTCGCGGCCTATCTCAGTCCGTTGCGCCAGCGCGACGCCTGGTCGCTGATGGGCTTCTACGCGGTGACGTTCGGCGGCTTCGTCGGGCTGGCGGCCAGCCTGCCGATCTACTTCACCGACCGCTTCGGGCTGAGCACGGTTGCGGCGGGCTATGCCACCGCGCTCTGCGTCTTCGCCGGCTCGCTGGTGCGCCCGATCGGCGGCGCGCTAGCGGATCGGATCGGCGGTAGCAGCGCGCTGTCCGCCGCGCTGGCGCTCGCCGCACTGGCGCTGGTGGGGGTGAGCGCGGCGGGCACGATGGTGGGCGCGTTGGCCTTGTTCGCGCTCGCCATGCTGGCGCTCGGCGTCGGCAACGGCGCGGTGTTCCAGCTCGTGCCGCAGCGCTTCGCCGCGGAGATCGGCGTGATGACCGGACTGGTCGGCATGGCCGGGGGCGTGGGCGGCTTCTATCTCGCCTCTTCGCTCGGCGTCGCCAAGCAATGGACCGGCAGCTTCGCGCCCGGCTTCCTCGTCTTCGCCGCGCTCGCCGGGCTCGCGCTGCTCGGCCTGACCCTCGTCAAGGCGGACTGGCGCCGCCGCTGGAGCGCCGGCGGCGACGTCCGGATCTGACCTCACCCGACACCCTCGATTCAGACGGGAACTACCGTGAAACACGACCCCATCGAACCGCCCGCCGCCGATGCGCGCGAGCATCTGATCGTGATCGGCAACGGCATGGCCGGCTGCCGCGCGGTCGAGGAGCTGCTGGCCCGCGACCCCGCGCGCTATCGCGTCACGATCATCGGCGCCGAGCCGCTGGTGAACTACAACCGGATCATGCTCTCCCCCGTGCTGGCGGGCGAGAAGAGCTTCGAGGACATCGTGATCAACGATGCCGGCTGGTATGCCGACAACGGCATCACGCTGCTGAGCGGCGACCCGGTCGCTGCGATCGACCGCGCCGCGCGCACCGTGACCACGCGCTCGGGCCTTACGCTCGCCTACGACCGGCTGCTGATCGCCACCGGCTCGGACCCTTTCGTCATCCCGGTGCCGGGCCACGATCTGCCGGGCGTCGTCAGCTTCCGCGACATGCGCGACGTCGAGGCGATGCTCGCCGCGGCGGCGCGCGGCGGCAGCGCGGTGGTGATCGGCGGCGGGCTGCTCGGGCTGGAAGCGGCGCACGGGCTCAGCTTGCGCGGCATGCGCGTGACGGTGCTCCACTTGATGCCAACGCTGATGGAGCGCCAGCTCGACGAGGCGGCGGCGTGGCTGCTCAAGTCCGCGCTGGAGGCGCGCGGTCAGACGGTGCTGACCGGCGCCGACACCGCCGCGATCCTCGGCGACGGCCGCGTCGAGGCGGTGCGACTCAAGGACGGCACCGAGATCGCGGCGGACCTGGTGGTGATGGCGGTCGGCATCCGCCCCGCGGTGGCGCTGGCGCGCGCCGCCGGGCTCGACGTCGGTCGCGGAATCCGCGTCGACGACCATATGGTGACGAGCGACCCGGCGGTGCTCGCCGTAGGCGAGTGCGTCGAGCACGAGGGCCAGGTCTACGGGCTCGTCGCGCCGCTGTGGGACATGTGCCGCGCGCTCGCGGACGGGCTGGTCGGCACGCCGAGCGGCTACCGCCCCGCGCCGACCGCGACGAAGCTCAAGGTCGCCGGGCTCGACGTCTTCTCCGCGGGCGATTTCGCGGTCGGCGACGGCGCCGAGGACATCGTGCTGCGCGACGCCAGCCGCGGCATCTACAAGCGCGTCGTCGTCCGCGACGATCGCGTGGTCGGCGCGGTTCTGTACGGCGATACGGCGGACGGCAACTGGTATTTCGACCTGCTCAAGCGCGGCGAGAGCGTGGCGCCGTTCCGCGACGCGCTGATCTTCGGCCAGGCCTTCGCCGCGGAGAGCGCCCCGGCGGACCCTAGAGCGGCCGTTGCGGCGCTCTCCGACGGGGCGGAGATCTGCGGCTGCAACGGCGTCAGCAAGGGCAAGGTGCTGGCCTGTATCGACGGCGGCGCGCACGGGCTCGACGCGGTGCGCGCCGGGTGCAAGGCGTCGGCGAGCTGCGGGGCGTGCACCGGCACGGTCGAGGCGCTGCTCGCGTGGCGGCTCGACGGCGCGGTCGAGACCGGGCCGAAGACGCTGTGCCGCTGCACCAGCTTCGGTCACGACGACGTGCGCCGCGAGATCGTCGCGCAGGGCATGCGCTCGATCCCCGAGGTGATGCAGCGGCTGCACTGGTCGACGCCGGACGGCTGTGCCTCGTGCCGGCCAGCGCTCAACTATTACCTGCTGTGCGCGCTGCCGGGCGACTATGTCGACGACCAGCAGAGCCGCTTCGTCAACGAACGACTCCACGCGAACATCCAGAAGGACGGGACCTATTCGGTGGTGCCGCGGATGTGGGGCGGGATCACCAGCCCGCGCGAGCTGCGCGCGATCGCCGACGTGGTGGAGAAGTATGACGCGCCGATGGTCAAGGTGACCGGCGGCCAGCGGCTCGACATCTTCGGGATCCGCAAGGAGGACCTGCCCGCGGTCTGGGCCGATCTCAACGCCGCGGGCATGGTCTCGGGCCATGCCTATGGCAAGGCGCTGCGCACGGTGAAGACCTGCGTCGGCAGCGAGTGGTGCCGCTTCGGCACGCAGGACTCGACCGGGCTGGGCGTGAGGATCGAGCGTGCCACCTGGGGAAGCTGGATGCCGCACAAGTTCAAGATCGCGGTCAGCGGCTGCCCGCGCAACTGCGCCGAGGCGACGATCAAGGACTTCGGCATGGTGTGCGTCGACTCGGGCTACGAGCTCCACGTCGGCGGCAACGGCGGGATCAAGGTGCGCGCCACCGACCTGCTGTGCAAGGTCGCCACCGAGCGCGAGGCGATCGAGATGTGCGCCGCCTTCATCCAGCTCTATCGCGAGGAGGCGCGCTACCTCGAGCGCACCGCGCCCTGGATCGAGCGCGTCGGCCTCGCCTACGTCCAGTCGCGGCTGCTGCCCGACGCGGACGCGCGCGCCGAGCTGGCGCAGCGCTTCTGGTTCTCGCAGCAGTTCACGCAGGACGATCCCTGGGCGGCGCGTGCCGCCGGGGCCGAGCGCGAGCATCACGCGCCGATGGCGCGCTTCCAGCCGCAGGAGGAGATGGCATGACGGGTGAGTGGCTCGACATCGGCTGGATCGACGAGATCCCGCTGCGGGGCAGCCGCGTCGTGCAGGTCGACGGCGGCGACGATATCGCGCTGTTCCGCACCGGTGACGGGCAGGTGTTCGCGCTGCGCGACCGCTGTCCGCACCAGCACGGCCGCCTGAGCCAGGGCATCGTCCATGGCGCGACGGTGACCTGCCCGCTGCACAATTGGCGGATCGCGCTGGCGAGCGGCGAGGCGCAGGGCGAGGATCGCGGCTGTACGCCGACGGTGCCGGTCAAGCTGAGCGGCGGGCGCGTGCTGCTGTGCCGCGCCAGCACGCTGCGGGCGGCGGCGTGAGCGTCCGCACGACCTGCGCTTATTGCGGCGTCGGCTGCGGCATCGTCGCCACCCTTACTGGTGAGCGCTCGGTCGAGATCGCGGGCGACGCCGACCATCCCGCCAATCGCGGCCGGCTCTGCTCCAAGGGCACGCATCTGGGCGAGACGGTCGGGCTCGACGGCCGCCTGCTCCACCCGATGATCGGCCAGCGCCGCGCCGGCTGGGACAAGGCGCTCGACCTCGTCGCGCGCCGCTTCCGCGCCGCGGTCGCCGAGCACGGCCCCGACAGCGTCGCCTTCTACGTCTCGGGCCAGCTGCTGACCGAGGATTATTACGTCGCCAACAAGCTGATGAAGGGCTTCATCGGCTCGGCCAACATCGACACCAACTCGCGGCTGTGCATGTCGAGCGCGGTGGCCGGGCACCTGCGCGCCTTCGGCGAGGACGTGGTGCCCGCCAGCTACGACGACGTGGACGGCGCCGACCTCATCGTGCTGGTCGGTTCGAACACCGCCTGGTGCCATCCGGTGCTGTACCAGCGGGTACGCGCGCGCTGCGCCGCCGGCGCGCGGATGGTGGTGATCGACCCGCGCCGGACCGAGACCGCCGAGGAGGCCGACCTCCACCTGCGCCTTCGGCCGGGCAGCGACGTCGCGCTGATGAACGGGCTGCTCGCCTGGTGCCGCGACCATGACGCGCTCGACCGCGACTTCCTGCGCGACCATGTCGCCGTGCCGGACGGGTTCTGGCAGCAGCTGGCCGACGGGAGCGATCTCTGGTCAGTGGCGCGCGCGTGCGATCTCGCGCCGGCCGAGCTGCGCCGCTTCTACGAGCTGTTCGTCGCGACGCCGCGCACCGTCACGCTGTTTAGCCAGGGCGTGAACCAGTCGGTGACCGGCACCGACCAGGTCAACGCGATCCTGAACGTGCACCTCGCCACCGGGAGGATCGGCAAGCCCGGCGCGCAGCCCTTCTCGGTCACGGGTCAGCCCAACGCGATGGGCGGGCGCGAGGTCGGCGGGCTCGCCACCACATTGGCGGCGCATCTCGATTTCTCGCCACCGTCGCGCGCGCTGGTGCAGCGCTTCTGGGGTTCACCCACGGTCGCGGCCAAGCCCGGGCTCAAGGCGGTCGACCTGTTCCGCGCGGTGGAGGAAGGTCGAATCAAGGCGCTGTGGGTGATGGCGACCAATCCGGCGGTGTCGATGCCCGACGCCGGGCGAGTCCGCGACGCGCTCGCGCGCTGCCCCTTCGTCGTCGTGAGCGATGTTGTCGAGGAGACCGACACCGTCCGCCTCGCGCATGTCCGGCTGCCCGCCGCGGCCTGGGGCGAGAAGGACGGCACCGTCACCAACTCGGACCGCACCGTCAGCCGCCAGCGCGCGATCTTCCCGCTCCCCGGCGAGGCGCGACCGGACTGGTGGATCGTCGCGCAAGTGGCGCGTCGTATGGGGTGGCGGACCCCCTTCGCCTATGACCGGCCGGCGGAGATCTGGCGCGAGCACGTCCGCCTCTCGACCTACGGCAACGCGGGTGAGCGGCTGTTCTCCCTCGCCGGCCACGCCGCCGGCGGCAACGCCGGCTATGACGCGCTGGCGCCGTTCCGCTGGGGCGGCACGCCCTTCGCGGACGGGCGTTTCCCCACCGCGGACGGGCGCGCGCGGCTGGTTGCCGTCGCGCAGAAGCCGCTCGCCGCGCCCCTGCGCGACTGGCCGCTGCTGCTCAACACCGGGCGTTACCGCGACCAGTGGCACAGCATGACCCGCACCGGCCTGGCACCGAGGCTCGCGCGTCATCGTGAGGAGCCGTTGGTCGAGCTGCACCCCGACGATGCCGCGGCCGCTGGCGTGGCCGATGGTGGGCTCGCCCGCGTGACGACGCCGCAGGGCGAGACACTGTATCGCGCGCGGGTCACCGACGCGCAGCGGCGGGGCGAATTGTTCGTGCCGATCCACTGGACCGCCCAGATCGCGAGCGGCGGGCGCACCGGCCGGCTGACACGCGCGCAGGTCGACCCGTTCAGCGGGCAGCCCGGCTTCAAGTCCTGCCCTGCGGCGGTTGACGCGGTAACCACCGCCTGGCGCGGGTTCCTGCTCGTCTCCGGCGAGCCCGCGCATCGCCCCGATTGCCTGTGGGCCACGCGGGTGAGCCTCGCCACCGGCAGCCTGTGGGAACTCGCCGGCGACGGTGCGCTCGCCGCGATCGAGGCCTGCCTCCCGGCGGGCGAGCGGATCGAGGCCGCCGATCGCGCGCGCGGCACGCGGCGGGTGGCAGTGTTGGCAGAGGGCCGGCTTCGCGCCGCGCTGTTCGTCACCGCGACCGGCGAGTTGCCGCCGCGCGACTGGCTGATCGCCCAGCTGAACGCACCCGCCGCGCCGACCTTGCTCGCCGGACGCCCGCCCGGCGGCGCGGTGGATCGCGGCGCGATCATCTGCGCCTGCTTCGACGTCGGGCTGCGCACGATCACTGCCGCGATTCGCGACCGCTCGCTCGCCGACGTCGCCGCGATCGGCGCTGCGCTCGGCGCTGGCACCAACTGCGGCTCGTGCCGCCCGGCGCTGGCGCGCCTTCTCGCCACGGAGACGAACGATGCCGCATGACGATTTCCCGCCGGGCATGGTGTGGCTGGTCGGCGCCGGCCCGGGTGACCCGGACTTGCTCACGCGCAAGGCCGCGCGGCTGATCGGCGCGGCGGACGTGGTGTTTCACGATGCGCTGGTGGGCGCGGGCGTGCTCGATCTCGTCGCGCCGGACGCGCGCCGTATCAGCGTCGGCAAGCGGTCGGGGCGTCACTCGGTCGCGCAGGGCACCATCGACGGATTGATCGTCGCCGCCGCGCGGGAGGGGGCGCGGGTCGTCAGGCTGAAGGGCGGCGACCCCGCCATCTTCGGCCGCACCGCGGAGGAGATGGCGGCGTGTCGGGCGGCCGGCGTGCCGGCACGGATCTGCCCCGGCGTGACCGCCGCCAGCGCGGCGGCCGCGGCGGCCGGAAGCGCGCTCACGTCGCGGGGCGTCGCGCGCCGGCTCGTGTTCGTCACCGCGCACCTCGACACGGGCGCGCCGGCCGCGTTCGACGCAGCGGTGCTGGCGGATGCGGGCGCGACGCTCGCGATCTACATGGGACGCGCCGCGGCCGGCTCGATCGCTCGGCAGCTGATCGCGGCGGGGCGCCGCGCCGACACGCCGGTGCTCGTGGTGGTGAACGCCTCGCTGCCGCAGGAACGCGTGGTTCATGGCCGGCTCGACGCCCTCGCCTTCCTGGTCGAGGCGGTCGGCGCGCGCGAACCAGCGATGCTGCTGATCGGAGAGGCGGTGAGGAGCTCCGCTGCGGCGGCGCATCCACTGTCGAACAGCGCCGTATGCGTGTGAGGCGCCGCTCGGTTCGCGCCGGCAAGCTCTTCCGCCCGCCAGCCTGCGGCTGGAGCACGTTCGCGGTCTATGTCGCGAACTGCTGTGCGATGACGATGCTGACGCGGTGGCTGCTGGGCTAGAACGACGTCGTGGCTTTGCTCCGGAACATGCTCGAGTCGGGGGGGCGTCGCGGGTCGACGCGTCGCTCGCGGCTTGGCACAGACGCATGGGCAGCGCGCCAGCCCTCGGCGAGCGTCGCAACCCGCCCGCTCACGCCCGGCAGCCGACATTGCCGTGATGTTTCCCGATCCCGTCGCGACGCTACGCCGAAACACAATGAAACTGGCGTAGTTCAACAGCTTAAGCGACGGTCCCGGTGCCGCGCTCATCCGTGAAGGACCGGTTGCTGTTGCCGTATCGGGAAGAGCCGGGCCGGGGAGACCCGATCTGAGCGCGGCGCTACCTTGCCCTCGGGCAGCAAACAAGCCGGGCACGCGCGGCTGACGCGCGCGCCCTTGCCGCCTCACAAGGCCCAGGTCAGCTCCAGCCACAGTTTCTGCGTGTCGGTGGCGAAGCCGTCCGCGCGGTACGTGGCGTAGCGCGCCGAGATGCCGTAACGCGCCAGCTTGGCCGAGGCGAGCAGGTCGACCTCGTCGCCGTAGCGGCGGTCGACTCGCTCGGCGTCGAAGCGGTGGTACACCGCCTGCACGCCCACCGCCTTGAACGCGCCCAGCTTGGGCCAGCCCCATCCCAGGCTGCCGTACAGGTCGCGCACGCCGTCGGGCGGGGTGGTGGTGAGCTTGTCCGCCCAGCCCTGGAACTTGAAGATCGAGGCCAGCGGCGTCTGGAACGAGGTGAGCGCGGTGCCGTTGCCCGCGCCGAGCACCTCATAGCCCGCGCCGACGTGCAGCGCGTGCACGTCCAGCGCGCCGTCGACGAGGTAATAATCGGCGCGATAATCGTTGGGGTTGCGATGATAGTCCGACTGGGTGGCATAGCTCAGCTGCCACGACGCCTTCACCTTGGGCGCGACCGCGCGCGATCCGACCAGCCGCGCGCCGTAGCTCTGGCTGGACAGGCGATAGCCCTGCACCGCGGCCTCGTCCTGGTCGATCAGATAGGCGAAGCCGGTCAGCGTGCCGAGCGGCGTGTCCTGCGCCAGCAGCGCGAAGACGTTGTCGCCGCCGATCGCGGTCGGCTTGGCGCCGCGGCCGTTGATCCCGCTCGGCGTCCGTACGCTCCACGCATAGGTGAGGTCGGCGCGCAGGTGCTTGGTCAGGCTGAGCTGGCCGCGTACCGCGTCGAACGAGCGCGAATTCTGCCGGATCGCCGCGGCGCCGACGAAGCGCTCGTCCTCCAGCCCGATCTTCTGGCGCCCGCCGATGAGCGTGAACGGTGCCGACTTATATTGCAGCTGCGCCCGGTACAGCGCGATATTCTCCGGATCGCCGACGACGGGATAGCCAGCACCATGGCCGACGCTGTCGTCATAATGGTCGACGATGGCCAGATTGCCCTGCGCCTCGACCAGCGCCGACCACGGCCCGCTGCTCGCCGCCACGCCGCTGCGCACGCGGATCGTCACCGCGTCCGCCGCGCGCGCGATACCGTCCTGCTCGACGCGCTCGTAGCGCAGCCGCACGTCCTCGGTCGGGGTGAGTTTGATCGGGTCGGCGAGCGCGGGAGCGGCTTCGAGCGACAGCGCGGGAAGCGCGACGAGGGTGGCCGCGGCGAGGCGGCGGGTCAGCGGTGACAGGTGAACCATGGCCCTCCCGGTAAGCGCGCCCGCTTGCGATGTAGTTAACGCCGGACACTTGGACGAAGGCGTAAATTACGCATGATGACACGTCTTTGGTCGCAAAGTTAGTCGGCCCTTAACTCCGCGCGGCTACCACGTCACGATCGCCAGGAGAGGTTCGTGACCATTCGTAATATCGCCATCCCGCGCAAGCTCGCGCTCGCCTTCGCGGTGTTGATCGCGACCTTCTCGATCGTCAGCCTCGTGGTCTTCGCCAACGTGCGCACGCTCCACCAGGTAGCGGTGACGCGCGACGAGGCGAAGCTCGCCTCCGACCATGCCGACGACATGCTCAACGGCGTGGTCGAGGGGCAGAGCGCGGTGCGCGGTTACGTGCTGCTCGGCAAGCCGGCCTTCCTCGACACCTACAAGGAGAATGCCGCCGCGATCACCGCCGCCGCGGCCGAGTTCAATCGCCACGCCGCGCGGCCCGATCAGGGCGAGCGCGTGCGCCGCTTCCTCGCCGCGGTGGAGACGTGGCAGCGCACCAAGGTGGAGCCGACGCTCGCCGCCTTCGCCGACCCGGCGACGCGCGAGCAGGCGCGCGAGCTCGCCGGCTCCAAGCAACTCGGCGCGATGCGCGACTCGATCAAGGAGATACAGGCGGCGCAGCAGGCCTGGGTCGATCAGCAGGACGCCGCGCAGCGCCACGCCGAGACGATGGTGACGCTGGCGCTCGCGCTCGGCGGCGCGATCGCGGTGGCGCTGGCGGGCGCGATGGGCATGCTGCTGTCACGCTCGATCGCGCGGCCGGTGGTGGCGATCGCCTCGGTGATGGAGGAGCTGGCCGCGGGGCGCCACCAGGTGGCGCTGCCCAGCGCCGATCGCCGCGACGAGATCGGCACGATGGCGCGCGCGGTGGCGGTGTTCCGCGACGCCGCGGTGGAGAAGGCGCGCGACGAGCAGGAGCGCCAGGCGGTGTTCGCCGAGGTGGGCGATGGCCTCGCGCGGCTCGCCGACGCCGATCTCGCCGCACGCTTCAGCGACTTTCCGCCGGCCTATGCCAAGCTGGAGCAGGACTTCAACGCCGCGATGGACGCGATGGCGCAGGTGATGGGCGCGGTGACCAGCGCCACCAACGGCATCAACGACGGCGCCGCCGACATCCGTGCCGCCTCCGACGATCTCTCGCAGCGCACGGAGCAGCAGGCCGCCAGCCTGGAGGAGACCGCCGCGGCGATGGAGGAGATCACCTCCACCGTGAAGGAGACGGCGGCGAGCGCGGCGCAGGCCAACCAGACGGTCGAGGCGGCGCGGGTCGAGGCCGAGCAGTCGGCCGAGGTGGTCGAACGCGCGGTCGCCGCGATGGGCGGGATCGAGCGCGCCTCGAGCGAGATCGGCGAGATCATCGGCGTGATCGACGCCATCGCCTTCCAGACCAACCTGCTCGCGCTCAACGCCGGGGTCGAGGCGGCGCGCGCGGGCGACGCGGGCAAGGGCTTCGCGGTGGTCGCCTCCGAGGTCCGCGCGCTGGCGCAACGCTCCGCCGAGGCGGCGCGCGACGTGAAGGGCAAGATCACCGCCGCGACCGGTCAGGTCGACGCCGGGGTCACGCTCGTCAACGCCGCGGGCGACGCGCTGGCGCGGATCAGCGCGCGCGTCGGCGAGCTCAGCGGGCTGGTGCGCACCATCGCCACCGCCGCCGAGCAGCAGGCAACCGGCCTCCAGCAGGTCAACACGGCCGTGGCCGAGATGGACAATGTCACCCAGCAGAACGCCGCGATGGTGGAGGAGGCCACCGCCGCGGCACGCAGCCTGGCGGTGGAGGCCGACTCACTGGCGCAGCAGGTGGCGCGCTTCCGCGTCGGCGCTACCCCGCGCCCGGCGAGCCCGGTCCACCAGTTGCAGCAGCGCGCCGCTGCCGGGGTCCGCCGCCTCGCCGGCGCGCGCGCGACGGCGGTGAGCGACGACTGGTCGGGGTTCTAGGTACCAGATCCTCCCCGCATCGCGGGGAGGATCTTGCCCCTCACCCCATTCGGGCGCGGAAGAGCTGGCCGCCCTCGATCACCCACACCAGCGCCAGGACCGCGACCCCGATCGCGAGATATCCCAGCGCCAGCGGCAGCGTCGTCCCCGCGTAGGACTGGCCGATCGCGCTGCCCACCAGCACCGCACCTATGCTGGTGATGAAGCCCTGCACCGAGGAGGCGGTGCCCGCGATATGCCCGACCGGCTCCATCGCCATGGCGCCGAAGTTCGAGCCGCACAGGCCGATGCAGGTCATGCTCAGCGCCTGGAAGACGATGTAGCTCACCAGTGTCTCCCATCCCGCGGTGATCACCAGCAGGTGCAGCACCGACAGCGCGATCAGCGCCAGCACCGCCGCCTGCGAGATCAGTCGCGTGCCGAGCCGCTCGACCAGCCGGCTGTTGGCGAACGAAGCGCACCCCATCGCGCCCGCGCACAGCGCGAACAGCAGGGTGAAGCGGTCGCCCGCGCCGAACTCGTCGACGAAGATCTGCTGCGCCGACGAGACGAAGGCGATGATCCCGCCGAACGTCAGCGAGGCCGCCACGGCATAGCCGGCGGAATAGCGGTTGGTCAGTGTCTGGCGATAGTTGGCGCGCAGGTTGGCGAGCGAGATGGTGACGCGCCGCTCGGCCGCCAGCGTCTCGGGCACGCGCAGCAGCGTCCAGCTCAGCACGAAGGCGGCGAACCCGCCGAGCGCGTAGAAGATGAAGCGCCACGGCCCGAAGGCGAGCAGCCCCTGCCCCAGCGTCGGCGCCATGATCGGCACGATGAAGAAGATCATCTGCGCGATCGACATGGTGCGCGCCATCTGCCGCCCGGAGGCGGTGTCACGCACGATCGCCACCGCCAGCACGCGGGTCGAGGCCGACATCAGCCCCTGCAGCAGGCGCGCGCCGAGCAGTGCGGGGAAGGTGGCGGCGCTCGCCGCGAAGACGCTGGCGCCGACGAAGCCCGCCAGCGTCACAATCAGCACCGGGCGGCGGCCGTAGCGGTCGGCGAGCGGGCCGTAGAGCAGCTGTCCCAGGCCGAAGCCCATCATGTAGACGGTGACGATCCACTGGCGGTGGTTGGCCGCGCTCACCGCCAGGTCGTGGCCGATGTCGGCGAGTGCGGGCAGCATGAGATCGACGCCGAGCGCGTTCACCCCCATCAGCGCCGCGATGAAGGCGACGAACTCGCGCGGGTGCATGCCCCGCGGCGCGGGGTGCGGGTGCGGGGCGGAAAGGGACGTCATGCCTGCCCTATCGTCCTCCGCGCCGCAGTGCACAAGCGGCTGACGAGGCTACATTTCAACGGTTAGCACCTGATCCGGGCGGTCGACCCGTGCCGCGGCGCACGCCGGGAAACGAACGCGGTCCTCCTAACCCGCGCGCCGCAGCGTGATCCGCGTCATCTCGGACGGGCGTCCCAGCCGCAGCGCGAAGCCGGGCCACAGCGCAGTGCCGTTGCTGACGTAGAGCGTCATCGTGCCGACCTGGTAGCGGCGCGACACGAAGCCGTCATTGCCGCGCGCCACCAGCCGGTCGAGCCCGACGATCATGCCGCCGTGCGTGTGCCCCGAGAGCTGGAGCGCCACGCCGCGCGCCGCCGCCGCGCGGGCGTTGCGCGGCTGGTGGTCGAGCAGCACCACCGGCACGCCCGCCGGCGCGCCCGCCAGCGCGGCGGCGAGGTCGGGCGCGGGGTGGCCGGTCCCCGCCGCGGAGGCGTCGGTCACGCCGGCGAGCACCAGCCGCTCGCCGCCGCGCTCCAGCACGGCGTGCGCGTTCGGCAGCAGCCCTACGCCAAGACCGGCCAGGTGCCGCATCCAGGCGTCGTAATCGAAGAAATACTCGTGGTTACCCGGCACCGCCCAGATCCCGTCGGGGGCGCGCAGCCCGGCGAGCGGTGTCACGTCGTCGCGGCGCATCGCGACCGAGCCGTCGATGAAGTCGCCGGTGACGACGATCAGGTCGGCGCCCGCGGCGTTGGCGCGCGCCACCATCGCCTCGGCCCAGCGCGCCGGGAACAGCTTGCTGAGATGCAGGTCGCTGAGCTGAAGCAGCCGGTAGCCGTCGAAGCGCGGCGGCAGTCCGGCGACCTCCACCGTGATATCACGCAGCGGCGGCTGGCGCAGCGCGTTGGCGACACCGACCGCGGCGAGCACCGCCGCCATCGCCGCGGCGGCGTAGCGCGCCCCGTCGGGCAGCGTCGCGCCGCGGCGGACCAGCTGCGCCACCAGCAGGCCGAGATCGAGCAGCAGCTGAAGCGCGAACAGCAGCACGATGGCACCGAACGCCCAGTTGAACAGCACCACCATCGCGCGCGGGAACTCGGGCGCGAACACCGAGCCCGACGACAGCTTGCTCCAGTAATGAAACTGCGACGCGGCGAGCAGCAGCACTGCGATGCCGCCCTTGGCCCAGAGCGGCAGCGCCAGCGGCCAGAGCGTGCGAACGACGACGTAGAGGCAGGGCGTCGCGAAGATCAGATGGAAGATCGTGGGTCTCCTCGCCCGCCCCAACCAGCGACGCGCGCCGACGTTGCATCAGGCGACGGACGCTTCGCGCGCCTCAGCCGGCGCGGCGCTCCAGCGCGTGCGCCGCCTCGGCCATCAGCGCGGCGATGATGTCGGCGATCGGCTCTTCCTTGGTGACCATGCCGACCGACTGG
This sequence comes from Sphingomonas citri, assembly GCF_019429485.1. Taxonomy (GTDB): domain Bacteria; phylum Pseudomonadota; class Alphaproteobacteria; order Sphingomonadales; family Sphingomonadaceae; genus Sphingomonas; species Sphingomonas citri. The sequence continues at coordinate 1,672,512 of NZ_JAHXZN010000001.1, forward strand.
CCCGCCATCACGCTGCCGTGCTCGACGTCGCCGTCGATCACCGCACGGCGCAGCGCGCCCGCCCAATAATGTTCGATCTGGAGCTGTGCCTCGGCCATCGCCACGCGCCCCTCGTCGAGCGACGAGGCGACCTCGCGCTGCTTGGCGGTGAACAGCTCGCCACCCGCGTTCTTGAGCGCGCGGACCGGGATCACCGGCAGGCGCGGATCGATCTGGACGCTGGCGATCGCGTCGCGTGCGCTGGCGCGGATGAACGCCTGCTTGAATCTCGGATGCGCGATCGACTCGGTGGCGCAGACGAAGCGCGTGCCGAGCTGGACCCCGGCCGCGCCCATGTCGAGATAGCCCGCGATCGCCTCGCCGCGCCCGATCCCGCCCGCGACGAACACCGGCACCTGGCTCGCGATCTCGGGCAGCATCTCCTGCGCCAGCACGCTGGTCGAGACCGGCCCGATATGGCCGCCCGCCTCCATCCCCTCGATCACCAGCGCGTCGACGCCCGAGCGGATCAGCTTCTTGGCCAGCGCCAGCGTCGGCGCGAAGCAGATCACCTTGGCGCCGCCCGCCTTGATCGCCTCGAGCGAGCCCTTGGGCGGCAGCCCGCCCGCGAGCACGACATGGCCGACGCCGTGGCGCCCGCACACCGCGATCAGCTCCTCGAGCGCCGGGTGCATCGTGATCAGATTGACGCCGAACGGCCTGTCGGTGAACGACTTGGTGCCGGCGATCTCGGCGTCGAGCAGCTCGGGCGTCATCGCGCCGCAGGCGATCACGCCGAAGCCACCGGCGTTGGACATCGCCGCGACGAGATGGCGCTCGCTCACCCAGGACATCGCCCCCGCCATGATCGCCACCTCGCTGCCGAGGAAAGCGGCGCCGCGCGCCATGCGGCGGGCGAGGCGCGCGGCGCCGCTCGCGGCGTCGGTGGCGGGAGCGTCGGTGGCGGGAGCGAGCGTGTCGGTCATGCCCTGCCCTAATCACAGCGCGCGGCGACGGCAATCACTCGCGCCGCGATGGGGCGAAGCCGGGAGGTGTTCCCCCGATTTTCCCGGGTCTTCACCGCGCCGATCGGCGCGCTCCCGCTACGAGAAGGGGCAGTGGGCGGGCGAGCGAGGGAATGACGATGCCGGACGAGAGATGGCCGCGGCGACGGCGCGCGGCGCTGCTGATCGTGCTGGTCGCGGCGAGCTGGGCGGTGCTCGCCGGGTCGATCGCGCTGGCGCTCACGCTGCTTCGCTGACCGGCGGCGAAGGCACTGAACCAAAGCGGGAAAATATGAAAAATGCGTCAGTGCGACTCGCTTTTAGCGGCGCGGCCGTTTGCGTAATCTGCTCGAACAACATCGGGAGGGGATGATGATGAACGGCATGATGTCGACGCGTCGGCGTTACTCGGTGCTCGCGGTGCTGACCGCGGCGAGCTGGGCCACGGTCGCGGTGGCGGCCGAGATGGTGTTGCAGTTGGCGCGCTGAGCCGCGCCGTAGACGGGTCGGCGCGGTACCCGGGGGGGCGCCGCGCCGACCGACCTTCGATCAGTTGCTGTCGCTATTGTCGTTGTTGTCGTCGCCATTGTCGGCGACGAGCAGCACGATGCCGGTCAGCGCGGCGAGGATGCCGATGCTGATGAGCGTGGTGGTCGGCACCTCGGCGCCGATCCGGCTGGCGTTGGCGCTGCCGCTGGCGGCGCGCGCCGAATGCGCGACCGAGAGCGACGACGCCGGATTGGCGGCGGGCGCGGCGACCGCGGCGGCGGGCAGCGCGAGCATCGCGGCGACACCCGCGACCAAGTTGATGAGACGCGACATTCGGTGATCTCCCTGACGGCGCCACCTCTGCGCGCGGCGCGTGGGGCTTCCTAGAACAGGCTGTTGTTGCAGTCATTTGACAATTGCGGCGGGTGGGACGGGCAACGTCCTCCCCGCTCGTTGGACAGCGCCTGCCCTTTACCGGATCGCCGCCGCCAGCACCGCGCGCGTGCCGGGGTGCGCGGCGTCATAGTCGAGCGCGGCGTCGAGGCTCTGCGCCATGGCGCGGATCAGCCGCGATCCCACGCCGGTGCCCTTGGGCCCGTCGTCGCCGATGCCAATGCCATCGTCCTCCACCACCAGGCGGAAGCGCAGCTCGCCGTCGCGCGCCAGTGCGATGCGCACCTCGCCGTCGCCGCCGGGATACGCGTATTTGCACGCGTTGCTCACCAGTTCGGTGACGATCACGCCGAGCGACACCGCCCGGTCGGTCGGCAGCCGCAGCGGCTCGGCGGCGAGGCTCAGCCGCCGCGGCGCCTCGCTGGTCGACCAGGTCGCGCCCAGCTCCTCGATGAGCTGCGCGAGATAGTCGCGCATCTCGACATGCTCGACGTCGTCCCCGGTGTAGAGCCGGCGGTGGACCTGCGCGATCGCGCTGATGCGGCGCTGCGTGTCCTCCAGGGCGGCGCGTGCGCCCGGATCCTCCAGCGCGCTCGACTGCATCCGCACCATCGCGGAGACGAGCTGGAGCGAGTTGGCGACGCGGTGGTTCACCTCCGCCAGCAGCGCCTCCAGCCGCGCGTTGCTGGCGCGCAGTTCGGCCTCGGCGCGGGTCTTGAGCGCCTCGACCTCGGTGCGTGCGAGCACCTGGCGGAAGGTGGCGTCGAGCAGGTCGAAGAAGTCGTCGCCCGGCGTCTTCACCACATAATCGGCGGCGCCCGCGCGCAATGCCGCCACCGCGACCCGCGTCTCCTCCGACCCGCTGACATAGACCACCGCCGGGGGCGTGGGCAGCGCGTGGAGCCGCTCGAGCGTCTCCAGCCCGTCGATCCCCGGCATGTAATGATCCACCGCGACGAGGTCGAAATGCTCGGCCGCGGCCGCCGCCACGCCCGCCTCGCCGCCGTCGGCGGTGGCGACCTGATAGCCGCGCCGCTCCAGCGCGCGGCTCACCAGCCGGCGGATGCCGGCATCGTCGTCGATGTAGAGGATGCGGGTGCCGGCGGCGATGGTCACGGGTCGCTCAGTTCGCCCCGTCGAGGTCGGGCACCTGGATCACCGACAGGAACAGCCCGAGCTGGCGGATCGCCTGGGCGAAGCTCTCGTAGTTCACCGGCTTGGTGATGTAGACGTTGGCGCCGAGATCGTAGCAGCGCTGGATCTCGCGCGAATCGTCGGTGGTGGTCAGCACCACCACGGGGGTGCGCTTGACCGGACCGTCGCTGTTCTTGATTCGCGTCAGGATGTCGGTGCCGCTCATGTCGGGCAGGTTGAGGTCGAGCAGGATCAGCGCCGGGCCGCTGAGCGCGGGGCCGACCGGATCGTTGAAGATGTAATCGAGCGCGCTCGTCCCGTCGGTGAAGTGACGGATCTCGTTGAGGATGCCGGCGCGTCGGATGTTCTTCTCGATGAGGCGCGCGTGGCCCTCGTCGTCCTCGATCATGACGATGCCGACCGACTGATGCGCGTTCATTCGTTTTTTCCCTGTCCTTCAGGACGTTGCGATTCCAGCGTCAGTGGTAGTGATAGCGTGAAGGTCGCGCCCTGTCCCAGGTTGGAGTCGACGCTGATCGTGCCGCCCAGTCGAAACACCAGCGCGCGCACCGTGGCGAGCCCGATCCCTTCGCCCGGCTTGTCCTGCGCGCCCGAGCGGCGGAAGAGGTCGAACACGCGCGCGTGGTCGCGCGGGTCGATACCGCGGCCGTTGTCGACGACGGCATAGATCACGCGCTGCGGCTCGCGCCGCCCGCTCACCGTGATCCGTCCGGGCACGCCGGGGCGCAGGTATTTGACCGCATTCTCGATAAGGTTGGAGAACACCTGGTCGAGCGAGAAGCGGTCGCTGATCACCTCGGGCAGCATCCCCGTCACCTCCAGCGTGGCGTCGGCGTCGGCGAGCCGGTGGGCGAGCGTGTCGCGGATCTGCCCGATCAGCTGGCCGACGTCGATCCGCTCGGGCGCGAGCTGGCGCCGGCCCTGCCGCGAGAGCTGGAGGATGGCGTTGATCAGCCGGTCCATCTTCTGCGTCGAGGCGCGGATGAAGCCGATCGCCTCGGGCAGGTCCTCGCGCGCGGACAGCCGCGCCTCCTCGCTGAGCAGCTGCGGCGCCTCGGCCTCGACCGAATCGACCAGCGCGCCGAGCTGGCCCGTTGCCGCTTCCAGCTCGGCGGTGAAGCCCATCACGTTGACCAGCGGCGAGCGCAGGTCGTGGCTGACGATATAGGCGAAGCGCTGGATCTCCTCGTTGGCGCGGGTGAGATCCTCGGTGCGCTCGGCCACCATCTCCTCCAGGCTGTCCGCCAGCGACTGGGTGGCATCGCGCGAGCGCGCCAGGTCGCGCGTATAGGCCAGCACGGTGAGCAGCGCGACCACCGCGAGCGCGGCGAGCAGCACCGCGGCGAGCACCAGCACCGCGTAGAAGGCGCGCTCGGTGACGCGCAGCTCCTGGTCGCGGATGGCGAGCAGGCGACGTTCCTCGCGCGCCATGCGGTTCATCAGAAAACGCACCGCGCGCATGCTGTTCGCCTCGGTGTCGGCGCGGAAGGCGGCGAGGGCGGCGCGTTGGTCGCCGCGCTCGATCAGCGCCATCGTCTCGGCGCGACGCTGCGCCAGCGCGCCGAGCTGGAGCTGGAGCCCGGCGAGATTGTCGCGCTGGCGCGGATTGTCGGCAGTGAGTCGCGCCAGCGTCACCAGCCGCTGCGGCAGCTCGGCGGCGGCGCGGTGATAACCCTGGCGGTAGGCCGCGGTGGCGGGCGCGAGCAATGCCCCGCGCCGCGTCGCCTCGGCCTCCTCGATCACGCGGCGCACTTCCAGCACCGCCTTCTCGACCTCGTAGGTATGGACCACGGCGCGGGTGTGCACCTGGTTCTGCCGCGTCACCCAGGCAGCGCCGCCGCCCGCGGCGAGCAGCGCGAGGAACCCGGGCACCAGCAGCGCGGTGAGCCGGGGTGCGATCTTGCCCTCGGGCGGCAGGAGGAATCGGGGCGTGGCCACGGCGCCGGCGGTTAGCGCGCGCGCGCGGCTTAGACCAGCCGCGACGCGCGCCGGCTCATCCCTCGGCCGAGCTCGCCGAGACCGGCAGGGCGATCGTGCAGTGCGCGCCGTCGGGCTCCAGCGTCAGCGCCGCGTGCGCGCCGAGCTGATAGGGCAGCGCCTGCTCGATGAGCTCGCGCCCCTGCCCGCCACCGCTCGTCGCGCCACCCGCCGCCGGCATGTCCACGCCGCGCTCGCGCCAGTCGATGTGGAGCCACGGCCGCAGGCCCGGCCCGGCCGGCTCTATCCGCCACCTCACGGTCAATTGCCCGCCGGGCTGCCCGAGCGCGCCATATTTCACCGCGTTGGTGGCGAGCTCGTGCAGCGCCAACGCCAGGGTCTGTACCGTCGAGGAGCGCAGCCGGACGCCGGTGGGTCCGTCGAGCGTGGCCCGCTCGATCCCGCCCATCGCGGTCAGCTCGCTTCGCAGCAGGTCGTCGAAGGTCACCCGGTCGACCTCGTTGAGCCGCGACAGCAACGCCTGCACGCGCGCCAGCGCGTCGAGCCGATCGGTGAAGCGCGCGCGGAAGTCGACGAGGTCGGTGCTGGTCCGCGCCATGTTGTCCGCGATCGAACGCACCACCCCCATCAGGTTGCGCGTGCGATGCTGGAGCTCGGCGATCAGCACCGCCTGGCGCTCCTCCCACTCGCGCCGGTCGGTGACGTCGACCATCGCGCCCACCATCCGGGTCGCGCCGTCGGCGTCGTAGAAGAAGCGACCGCGCGCGTCGTGCCAGCGCACCGTGCCGTCGCGCCGGACGATGCGGAACTCGCGGCTATATTCGCTGTGGCCCTCCATCGCCGCGCGGAGCGCCGCCTCGACGCCGGGGCGATCCTCCGGGTGCAGCCGATCGCGCCAAGCCTCGTAGCTCGGCTGGATCTCGCCGACCGCGTAGCCCTGCATGCGGAAATGCTCGTCGGACCAGTGCACCTCGCCGGTGCGGACATCCCAGTCCCACAGCCCGAGCCGACCGACCTCGATCGCGCTGCGCAGCCGCTCCTCGCTGCGCCGCACCGCCTCGGCGGCCTGGCGCGCCTCGGTGATGTCCTCGCCGATGCCGCCGATCAGCGTCACCGTGCCGCCGTCGCGGATCGGGAAGGCGGTGTCGCGGATCCAGCGCGTCGCGCCGTCGACCGGGCGGTGGAGGCGATAGTCGAAGCTGACATGCTCGCCGCCGCGCACGCGCGCCATCGCCGCCTCGGCCAGGGCGTGGTCCTCGGGGTGGACGAGATCGAGCCAGCTTGGCGCCGCGTCGCCCGCGATCGCGCGGTCGGGGCTCAGCCCGTAGACGGTCTCGAACGCCGGGGTGAGATATTCCCAGCGCAGCGTCGCCGCGTCGCGGATCCACAGCACGTCGTGCGAGGCCTCGCCGAACTGGCGCAAGCGCTCCTCGCTCTGGCGCACCTTGTCCTGCGCGGCGGCATCGCGCAGCCGCAGCAGCTCCTCCTGCGCGTTCTTCCAGGCGCCGATGTCCTTGGTGGTGGTGGCGACACCGTCGTCGAGCTTGACCACGGTCTGGAGGAACCAGCTGTCGAACTGCTCGTGGACATAGTGGCGCTCGTCCTGGCGCGGCTCGCCCGTCTCGGTCACGTGCTTGAAGGTGGCGAAGATCCCTTCCTCCACCACGCCCGGATTGCGCTCGAGCAGGCTCTGCCCGCGCACCTCGCCATATTTACTCTCGGAGGTGTGGTTGTTGAGCAGCCAGCGGAAGTCGACGATCGCGCCGCTCTCGTCGCGCACCGCCTCGAACACCTGAATCATGTCGGTGGAGGCGTCCATCGTGGCCTGCAGCAGGTCGCGCCCGTGCGCCAGCTCGGCGGTGCGCTGGCGCAGCACCAGCGCGCTCGCGGCGAACTGGGCGAGACTGGCGAGCAAGCGCGCGTCCTCCCGGTCAAAGGTGCGGTCGTCCTCGTGCGCGACCAGCCACAGAGTGCCGGCGGCACGACCGTCGCGGTGGAACGGGACCAGCAGCAGCTCGCGCACCGGCGGGTCGAGCGCGGGTCCGGCGAACAGCTCATCCGGCCGCTCGAACAGCAGCGCGGCGTCGCGCGCGATCGCGACCCCGCACGGGCTGGCGTCGAGCGGCATGCCGCCGCCGCGATAGCGCGCCCAGGCGCCGGACAGCGCGTCCCAGCGGAAGCCCTGCGGCTCGCGCAGGCTGACCCCGGCCGAGCCGGCCATCCCGTGCGCGACGATCTGATCCGTCAGCCGCTGGAGGAGTTCGGCGGGATGGTCGGCCAGGTCATTCGCGAGCGCCGAGAGGATCGCCGCCTCGGTGGCATGGTCGGGCGCGCGCGACGGGCGCGCCGCGAGCGCGTCCGCCGCCGCTGCCCCGAGCGTGACGGCGCTGACCGATCCACCGTGCATCGCACTCCTCCCCGATCGCACGACGCTACACCGGTGCGGGGGTCGGCGGCAACGCACGCGACGGTGGCGCGGGCCGCGGCTTGGCCCTACATCTGCGGGTATGCGCAGACACATCCTCGCCGTGCTCGGCCTCCTCGTCCTCGCCGCGATCGGCGTCTTCGCCTATCTCGCCTGGCCCGACGCCGCGCGGCTCGACGTCGCCGCGGTGAGCGGCGCGCGGCCGACGATCACGCCGCCGCGCGAACAGATGCTGCCCACGGTCAAGACCGCCGATCCGATCGGCTGGAAGGCGGGCGAGGCGCCGACGCCCGCGGCGGGGCTGCGCGTCGCCGCCTTCGCCACCGGGCTCGACCATCCGCGCTGGCTCTACCGCCTGCCCAACGGCGACGTGCTGGTGGCCGAGACCAACTCGCCGCCGCGCGAGGGCGGCGGCATCCAGGGCTGGGTGATGCGCCACCTGCTCGGCAAGGTCGGCGCGGGCGGCGCCTCGGCCAATCGCATCACGCTGCTACGCGACGCCGACGGCGACGGCCGCGCCGAGATCCGCACCGTGTTCATGACCGGGCTCACCTCGCCCACCGGCATGGCACTGTTCGACGGCCAGCTCTACGTCGCCAACACCGACTCGCTCGTGCGCGTGCCCTATACCGAGGGCGCGACCAGCGTCACCGCCAAGCCCGAGTTGGTGGTCAAGCTGCCCGGTGGCGGCAATCACTGGGCGCGCAACGTGATCCCGGCGGAGGACGGGCGCACCCTGTACGTCTCGGTCGGCTCGGCCTCCAACGTCGCCGAGGGCGGGTTCGCGCGCGAGAAGTTCCGCGCCGCGATCCTTCAGGTCTATCCCAAGGAGAAGACCTTCCGCGTCTTCGCCACCGGGCTGCGCAACCCCAACGGCATGGCACTGGTCCCCGGCACCAACCGGTTGTGGACCGTGGTGAACGAGCGCGACATGCTCGGCTCCGATCTCGTCCCCGACTATCTCACCGCGGTGGAGCTGGGCGACAACTTCGGCTGGCCCTGGTATTATTGGGGCGGATACATTGACACACGTGTCGAGCCGAAGAACCCGGAGCTGCAGCAATATGTGAAGCGCCCCGACTATGCGCTGGGCCCGCACGTCGCCGCGCTCGGGCTGAGCTTCGCGGGCGACGCCAAGCTGGGCGGGCAGTTCACGCGGGGCGCCTTCGTCGGCGAGCACGGTTCGTGGAACCGCAAGCCTCTGTCGGGCTACAAGGTGGTGTTCGTGCCGTTCGACGCGGCGGGCTGGCCGGTGAAGGGCGCCAAGCCGGCCGACGTGCTGACCGGCTTCGTCACCCCGGACGGCGACGCGCACGGCCGGCCCGTCGGCGTGATCACCGATCGCACCGGCGCGCTGCTGGTGGCCGACGATGTCGGCAACGCGATCTGGCGAGTCACCGGCGCGCGCTGATCCCGTCTCCGCTCCGCTCGCGCTATGATGAGCGCGGGCGGAGTGCGGAGTGAGTGATGCTGTGGACGATCGTCGTCATCCTGGTGGTGCTGTGGCTGCTGGGCTTCAGCTTCCATCTCACCCACGGGTTGATCCACCTGCTGCTGGCGATCGCGCTGATCGTCGGCTTGGTGCAGCTGTTCACCGGGCGACGCTGAGCAGCGCGCGCGTGTGCCTGTAACGAATTGTTGCCAGAGCGCGGAACAGCGGACGGGCGGCGGGAGTTTTCCTCTTCCCACTCAGGAGGTTACCTCGATGCTCTGGACGATCGCCGTTATTCTCCTGGTGCTCTGGCTGCTCGGCTTCAGCCTGCACGTCGCTGGCGGCCTGATCCACATCCTGCTGGTGATCGCGATCATCGTCGGGCTGGTGCAGCTGTTCAGCGGTCGACGCGTCTAGGCAGGGCGTATTCCCCACAACGGTCGCTTATCACCTCGGGCTTGAACCCGGGATCCATCCTTCCTCGCGCCTCCCAGTCGTCGCCCGCGCGAAGCATGGGTCCCCGGCTCAAGGCCGGTACAACGGTCATCGGACGCACAGCTCCGCTCAGGCGACCGCTTCTTCTCGAAGGCGAGGACGAGGCCCTACCCGAACCCATAGCGCCGTGGCATCGTCACTTCGCTTGAATCGCGGGAAGCGTCGGCAATCGGGATCGTCTCGCTCGATCGCGCGCAGCTCCTCGGCCAGCGCCGCCACGCCGCGCTCGCGGACCGCCGCCATCAGCCCTGGCGCGTCATAGGCGTCGTAGCTGTCGACCAGCGTGGCGAAGCCGTCGCTCATCAGTAGCAGCGTGTCGCCCAGCGCCGCCGTGACGCTGGCGTGGTCGGTCGAGGCCGACGATGCTGCCGCCTCGACGCCGAGCACGCGCCGCCCGGGCCGCTCACGCGCGGCGCGACGATCCGCGATCACCGCGGGCGTTCGCACCCCGCCGAGCGCGTCACCCAGCGCCGCCGCCTCGACGCTCTCCGCCGCGCGATCGGGCGCGGGGGTGAGCCAGTCGACCGCCCCGTCGGCGCGCGCGCGCAGGATCGCGCAGTCGCCCGCCCAAGCCACCTCGAGCGAGCCGCCGACGAGTTGGACCGCGGCGAACGAGGCGCTCGGCAGCTCCCACGCGCCCGCTGGCTCACGCCGCCGCTCGGCCGCGTAGCGCGCCGCCACCGTCTCATACACCGACGCGCAGGTGGCGCGCAGGTCGGCGGCCTCGCCGAGCCCGAAGGCGGCGTCGACGGTCGCCGCGAGCCAGGCCGCGCCGCCGCGATCGCCGAGCAAGCCGGGCGGGGCGAGGTCGGTGGCGCCGTCGATCACCCAGGCGCAGCGCGCGCTCGCGCCGGCGCGGTCGTCGTTGGGCGTGGCGAGATCGCCGCACAGGCTGAGCGACTGGAGCAGGTCGAGGTGCATGGGCGGCCCCTAGCCGCCCCGCACGGCTCAGTCGACGAAGAGCAGCGCCGGCGCCTCGATCAGCCCCTTCAGCGCCTGCACGAAGCTGGCCGCGTCATGCCCGTCAACCACGCGGTGATCGCAGCTGATCGACAGATTCATCAGCTTGGCCCGACGGATGGCATCGCCGCGCCCGGCCTCCTCGGGGGCGACGAAGACGGGGCGCTCGACGATCTTGTTCGGGCCGATGATCGCCACCTCGGGTCGATTGATCACCGGCGTCGTCGCGATGCCGCCGAGCGGACCGAGCGAGGTGAGCGTGATCGTGCCGTTGCCGAGCTCGTCGGGGCGCAATTTGCCCGCGCGCGCCGCCGCGGCGAGGCGCGCGATCTCGGTGGCGAGTTGCCAGACGTTGCGGTCCTGCGCGTCGCGGATCACCGGCACGGTCAGGCCGGCGTCGGTCTGCGCCGCCATGCCGAGATGGACGCGGCCGTGGCGCGTCACCACGCCGGCCTCGTCGTCGTAACGCGCGTTGAGCATCGGGAAGTCGGGCAAGGTGCGGCACAGCGCGACGATCAGCAGCGGGAGCAGGGTCAGCTTGGGCCGCTTGGCACGGCGCGCGTTGAGCTGCGCGCGCAGCGCCTCCAGCGCGGTGACCTCGATCTCCTCGACATAGGTGAAATGCGGGATGTGGCGCTTCGCCGCCGCCATGTTCTCGGCGATGCGCCGGCGCATGCCGATGACGCGGACCTGCTCGTCGTCGCGGGCGCGGCTGGCGTGGGGGGCACGATAGCCGTCGCCGGCTCCGTAGCGGAGGAAGGCGTCGAGGTCGGCGTGGCGGACGCGGTCGCCCTCGGCGACGCGGACCTGCGCGAGGTCGACGCCGAGGTCGCGCGCGCGCGCGCGAACCGCGGGTGAGGCGAGGATCCGCGACTCCTCGCCGGTATGGAGACCGCTCGCCGCAGGCGAGGGGTGGAGGGGGGCTTCCGCGGGCGCAGCGGTCGTTGACGTGGCTTCTGCCGAGGTCGGCCCTTGCGGCGCGCCCTCTCCACCACCGGCCGCGTCGGGGAGGATCGCGATTTCCTCCACTCCCGGATTCTCCGCCTCGAGCGTATCCTCCTTCATCGCGGGCGGCACGTCAGCGTCAGCGGCGGCCACCCCCTCCCCCTCGGTCTCGATCACCACCAGCGGGGCGCCGATCGAGACCTGGTCGCCGACCTCGCCCGCGCGCTCGACCACCACGCCCGCGACCGGGCTCTCCATCTCGACCGTGGCCTTGTCGGTCATCATGTCGGCGAGCTGCTGGTCCTCCTCGACGCGGTCGCCGACCTGGACGTGCCAGGCGACGATCTCGGCCTCGGAAATGCCCTCGCCGATGTCGGGCAGCTTGAAGGTGAAGCGCGCCATGTGCGTTTAGTCCTTGAGAATCTTCTTGAGCGCCTGGCCGATCCGCACCGGTCCGGGGAAATAGGCCCATTCCAGGCTGTGCGGATACGGCGTGTCGAAGCCGGTGACCCGCTCGACCGGCGCCTCGAGGTGGTAGAAGCAGCGCTCCTGCACCAATGCGGCGAGCTCGGCGCCGAAGCCGCCGGTGCGCGTCGCCTCGTGCACCACCATGCAGCGGCCGGTCTTCTTCACCGAGCGCTCGATCGCCTCGATATCGAGCGGGACGAGCGTGCGCAGGTCGATGATCTCGGCGTCGACGCCGGTGTCCGCCACCACCTGCGCGCAGACATGGACCATCGTGCCGTAGGCGAGCATCGTCACCGCCTCGCCCGCGCGCACCACATTCGCCTGGCCGAGCGGCACGGTGTAGTATCCGGTCGGCACCTCGCCGCCGGGGTGCTTCGACCAGTTCTCCGCCGGACGGTCCCAATGGCCGTTGAACGGGCCGTTGTAGATCCGCTTGGGCTCGAGGAAGAGCACCGGGTCATTGTCCTCGATCGCGGCGATCAGCAGGCCCTTGGCGTCATAGGGCGTCGAGGGGATCACCGTCTTGATCCCGGAGACGTGCGTGAAGATGCCCTCGGGCGACTGCGAGTGGGTCTGCCCGCCGAAGATGCCGCCGCCATAGGGCGAGCGCACCGTGATCGGCGCGGTGAAGTCGCCGGCCGAGCGATAGCGCAGCCGCGCCGCCTCGGAGACGAGCTGGTCGAGCGCGGGATAGATGTAATCGGCGAACTGGATCTCGGGCACCGGGCGCAGGCCATAGGCACCCATGCCGATGGCGACGCCGACGATGCCGATCTCAGTGATCGGCGTGTCGAACACGCGGGTCTTGCCGTATTTCTTCTGCAGCCCCGCGGTGGCGCGGAAGACGCCGCCGAAATAGCCGACGTCCTCCCCCATCACGATCACGTCGGGGTCGCGCGCCATCATCTCGTCCATCGCCGCATTGATCGCCTGGATCATGTTCATGCGGGTGGAGGGGGCCTCAACGGCGTTCTCTATCGTGTCGTTCACCCAACCCACTCCGTCATTCCCGCGCAGGCGGGAATCCACAACCTCTGACGTGGCGACACTTGCGAGAACCTGCGCGTCTGGATGCCCGCCTTCGCGGGGATGACGGCGGCGGGCGTGGCGCGGTGAGGCACCCTCGTCACTTCCGCGCCCACGGCCGGCCGCTCGCCGCTTCCTCGTCGATCATCATCTGGCGCTGCTCGCGCAGGTGCCAGGGCATCTCCTCGAACACGCCGTCGAACAGCGAGTCGAGCGGCTGCGCCAGGCCGTGGCCGAGGATGCCGTTGGCCTCCGCCGCCTTCTGCGCGGCGCGGACTTCCTCGGCCACTTCGCGGTCCATCGCCTCCTGCCGCGCGTCGTCCCATTCGCCGATCGCCACCAGATGGTCCTTGAGCCGGCGGATCGGGTCGCCCAGCGGCCAGGCGGTCGGCTCGCCGGTGGAGCGATATTGCGACGGGTCGTCGGAGGTGGAGTGGCCCTCGGCGCGATAGGTGAAATGCTCGATCAGCGTCGGCCCGACGTTGGTGCGCGCACGCTCCGCCGCCCACAGCGTCGCGGCATAGACCGCGAGCGGGTCGTTGCCGTCCACCCGCAGCCCCGCGATGCCATAGCCGATCGCGCGCGCCGCGAAGGTGGTCGCCTCCGCCCCGGCGAAGCCCGAGAAGCTCGAGATCGCCCATTGATTGTTGACGACGTTGAAGATCACCGGCGCGCGATAGACGGTGGCGAAGGTCAGCGCGGAGTGGAAGTCGCCCTCCGCGGTGGAGCCCTCGCCGCACCAGGTCGCGGCGATGCGCGTGTCGCCCTTGGAGGCGGACGCCATCGCCCAGCCCACCGCCTGGGGATATTGCGTGGTGAGGTTGCCCGAGATCGAGAAGAAGCCGAAGCGCTTCTCCGAATACATGATCGGCAGCTGCTTGCCCTGCAGCTTGTCGCCGGTGTTCGAGTAGATCTGGTTCATCATGTCGACCAGCGGGCAGCCGCGCGCGATCAGCAGCCCCTGCTGGCGATAGGACGGGAAGCACATGTCCTCGGCGTCGAGCGCGTGCGCCGCGGCGACAGCGACGGCCTCCTCGCCGAGCGACTTCATGTAGAAGCTGGTCTTGCCCTGACGCTGCGCGCGGAACATGCGCTCGTCGAAGGCGCGCACCGTCGCCATGTGGCGCAGCATGCGGCGCAGCGTGTCGGGGCTGAGCCGCGGGTTCCACGCGCCGACTGCCTGGTGCTGCTCGTCGAGCACGCGCACCATCGTGTAGGCGAGGTCGGTGAAGTCGCGCGGGTGCGCGGCGGTGTCGGGGCGCGGCGCGGCGCCCGCGGGGGGCACCTCCAGGTCGCCGAAGTCGGCCGCGTCGCCGGGGCGGAAGCGCGGCTCGGGCACGTGCAGCGTCAGCGGCTTCAGGTTGCGGGCGTCGCCCAAGGTCACTCTCCTCGCCGCCCGATTAGGTCCGGGAGGCTTCGGGGCGGCTTGTAATTATATTTCAAGCGAAGCGGAAGCCCCCTGATGGAGACGGAGGATGATGATAGCGGCGCGCGACGGGTGAGGACGAGGCGGCCGCACGATGAAGGCGATGCGCCGCACCCATCTGGCGTCATCCTGAACTCGTTCAGGATTTACCCGTCCGCGAACATCCGGCCGCTGGCTATGCGGCACCGTGGATCCTGAAACCGAGTTCAGGATGGCGAAGGTGGGAAGCGACCGCCTGCGTCGCCCTTCGATAGCTCTGCGGCTATAGGTCGCGATGGATGATCGGCGCTATTGAAGCTCAAGCAGACGCATCGTCCGAACAGACCGACTCGACTCCTCCCTCTAGAACAAAGTAAGAACGACGCTCCACCAGCGAGTCGTTATCTGTGTCCGAGTCGAGCGTCCTCCAGTCCCTGCGCGATACGCTCAGCGCGATCGAGGGTGACGGCCATCGCCGTCGCCCGGTGCTGCCGTTCGGCGTGCCCGCGGTCGACGAGCGGCTCGCCAACGGCGGTCTGCGGCTCGACGCGCTGCACGAGGTCGCCGCCGCCACCTCCGCGATGGGCGACGACGCCTCGGCCACGCTCTTCCTCGCCGGGGTCGCCGCGCGCGCCTGGGGGCCGGTGCTGTGGGTGGTGCGGCGGCGCGACCTGTTCGCGCCCGGCCTCTACCAGTCGGGGCTCGCGCCCGATCGCGTGCTCTACGCCGAGGCGAGCGACGATGCCGAGGTGCTCGCGCTGATGGAGGAAGGCCTTCGCCACCGCGCGCTCGGCGCGGTGATCGGCGAGACGCGCCGCGCGGCCATGGCCTCGACGCGCCGGCTCCAGCTCGCCGCCGAGGGCGGGCGCACCATCGCCCTGCTGCTCAAGCGCCACGCGCGCGAGGGCGCCGACCCGCTGGCGGTCCCCTCCGCGGCGGTGACGCGGTGGCGCATCGGCTCCGCCCCCTCGGCGCCGCTGCCGGTGGCGGGCGTGGGGCGCGCGCGCTGGGATCTCGCGCTGGTGCGGCAACGCAACGGCGAACCTTTTCAGACAATCGTGGAGGCATGCGATGAGACGGGTCGCATCGCTCTACCTGCCCGACTGGTCGATCGACCGGCTGCGGCGGGCAGAGCCGGCGCTCGCGCCGCCGCCTGAGCGCGTGGCGCTCGACCTCGCCGCGCTGAAGGCGGCGGGCGACGCCGAACAGGGCGGCAAGCAGTGCGACGCGCCGCGCAACACGGGCTGGCGCCCGGGCGCGCGCTGGGCGCGCGACGACGGCGGCTATCTGCCCGGCCCGCTGCGCGGCGTCGATGAGGCGACCGGCGGCGCGGGCGCGTGCTGGGCGGGCGAGACCCGCGCCGACGTCGCGCGCCGCGTCGCCGCGATCGCGCCGCACCAGCGTCCGCCGATGCGCGAGATGGGCCGCCGCAGCGAGGCGGCGGAGCACCCGTTCAAGCGGCTGCCCGGGGACGATGGAGGCAAGTCCACCGGCTGGCCCGAGTCCGCCGTGCACCGGCGGACGCACGAAGCCCGGGGTGACGATGATAGCCCCGCGCTATCCTGCCGCATGCCCGAGCCGAACCGTGCACCGCCGAACGCCGGAGCCCCGTGCCGCGAGGATGACGCTCGTCGCTCTGGGCTCCTGCGTGTGCAGGAGCACGCCCGCGGTTCGAGCGCGGCGATGGCGCCGGTGCGCATCGGCGGCGAGGGCGTACGGCCGGGATCGCGCCAGCGCGAGCGGGGCGCGCGCGGGCTTGAGCCGCGAGGCCGGGGGGAGGAGGCGCGCCCCTCGCCCCCCGCTCCTCCGTCATCCCGGACGTGTTCCGGGATCCAGCCTTCCGCGCGCGCCTCGACCGCTGAGCACGCGGGACCGTGGATCCCGGAACACGTCCGCGATGGCGGGAGGGGGCAGGAGGCCGCGCGCGCCGCGCCACCCCGGCTCGGCGCGAACGGTGCTGCCGCAGCCGGCACTCCCTCCGCCTCAACCTCGGACCCCGCCGCCGTGTCCGAGCACCGCCGCGTCCCCCACGTCTCCCCCGCGCTGAGCGGCGCGTGGAACGCGATGCCCGCGATCCGCTATCCCGGCGACGGGCCGCACCCGGACAAGACCGCCGCCAAGGAGCGCCGACCCGGCTCGAACGACCCTGGCGCTGCGGTCAAGGAGGTAGCCGCCTTCTTCGACACCGGCCGCACCACCGCGGGCACGGTCGCGCGCGTCTGCCGCGACCCCGCCGCGGCCGTCCCTCCCGGCCCGGCAGCCAACACCGCGCCGCCACTCGTCACCGTGCAGAAGGTGGGCAGCCGGGTCGAGATCGCCGCCGCCTCGCCAGCGGCGCGCGCGATCGGGGTCGAGCCCGGCATGGCGTTGACCCAGGTGCGCGCCGCCACCCCCGAGATCGTCGTGCGCGACGCCGACCCGGAGGGCGACCAGCGCGCGCTGCACCGCCTCGCGGTCGCGCTGGCCCGGCGCTGGACCCCGGTGGTGGCGATCGAGGATTCGCAGTCGCTGCTGCTCGACCTCACCGGCGTGGCGCATCTCCACGGCGGCGAGGCGCGGCTGGCGCGGCGGCTGGTGCGGCTGCTCGCGCGGCTCGGCATCACCGCGCGCGTCGCGATCGCGGACACCGCCGGCGCGGCCTGGGCCTGCGCGCACCATGCCGAGCCCGAGCGCGGCGGCGTGACCATCCTGCCGCCGGGCGCGACGCTGGACGCGCTCGCGCCGCTGCCGGTGGCGTCGCTCCGCGTCGACGAACGCGCGCTCGAGCTGCTGCGCCGGCTCGGCGTCGACACCGTCGGCCAGCTCGCCGCGCTGCCGCGCGCGCCGCTGGCGCGCCGCTTCGGCACCGCGCTGGCGCAGCGGCTCGACCAGGCGAGCGGGCGCGCGCCCGAGCCGCTCGCGCCGGTGGTGCCGCCGGTGGCGATCACGGTGGAGCAGCGCTTCGCCGAGCCGCTGCTCACCGCCGAGCCGATCGCGCACTGGATCGGGCAATTGGTCGACCGGCTCGCCGCCGAGCTGGCGCGCGCGGGGCGCGGCGCGCGCCAGCTGCTGCTCGCCGCGACGCGGGTCGACGCCGCGGTGCAGACGCTGCGGGTCGGCTTCGCGCGGCCGACGCGCGCGCGCGATCACCTGCGCCGGCTGCTGGTGCGCCGCGTCGAGCGGATCGACCCCGGCTTCGGGATCGAGGCGCTGACGCTCCACGTCCAGCGTGCCGACCCGCTCGCGCCCGAGTATCTCGACGGTGATCTCGCCGAAGGCGAGCGCCCCGACCTCGCGCCCCTCGTAGACGCGATCGTCAACCGCATCGGCGCGGCGCGGCTGTGGCGCGCGCGCGCGGTGGAGAGCGACGTGCCCGAACGCTCGGTGGCGGGCGCCGCCCCGCTCGACCCGCCCGAGCGCGCCGCGCCCGCGCTGCGGCGCGACGACGTGCGCCGGCTCGACACGCGCGACGCGGACCACCCGTGGCACCCGCGCTGGCCGCGCCCGACGCGGCTGCTGCGCCACCCGGAGCCGCTCGACCATGTCCTGGCCGAGCTCCCCGACCAGCCACCCAAGCGCTTCACCTGGCGCGGCGAGTCGCATGTGGTGGTGCGCGGCGACGGGCCCGAGCGAATCGCGGGCGAGTGGTGGCGCCGCCGCGGCGAGCGCGACGCGGTGCGCGACTATTACCAGGTCGAGGACGAGGCGGGCCGGCGCTACTGGCTGTTCCGCCGCGGCGACGGCGAGCGCGGCGCGACCGGCGACCTCAGCTGGTACATGCACGGGACGTTCGGGTGAGTGGGCGGGTGAGCAGGGGTTGCCTCGCGACGGTGCGGGGTAGGCCGCGGTACGACGGCGTCGGCGGCCGACTCTTCGCCGCGGTGCTCCTGCACACGCAGGAGCCTAGGGTATCGAGCGCCGACGTCTGTGCCCGCAGTTGGTGGACGGCCTGCCGCTTGGCCCTGGGTTCCCGCGTACGCGGGAACACGGCGGAAGGTACCGGCGGGTGGGCTCGCGCGTGGCGGACGATGCGCCGCGCGGGTCTGTGTTCCTGCCGGCACAAGAGCATGATGGTGGGAGACGATCCCACCCTGCCCCCTCGACTCGATTACATCGGCGACCTACGCGCCGCCGCCCTCCTCTCGCGTCGCCCCGGCGGAGGCCGGGGCCCAGTTGGGAAGGCTTTCGTGAGACTCAACGGCGTCCCCCACCTGGGCCCCGGCTTCCGCCGGGGTGACGGTAGCGGGTGTGGTCGCCGTATCGCTTCCATCACTGCTGCACCGGGCGGCAACGCCTGGCACTGCTACGACTCTCAACGACTCCCCGACAACGTCACCCCTACCCCCTCACCCCCGCGCGTCGATCGCACGGAAGTGCCCCGCCGCGGCATAGCGCAGGATCTGCTCGTCCGCGGTGACCAGCGCGCAGTCGAGCGCGCGCGCGGTCGCCACCATCAGCCGGTCGCATGGGTCGCCGTGGAGGCCGTTGCCGAGCCGCCCCGCCTCCAGCGCGATCGCGCGCGACACGGGCACGTCACGCGCCGCGAGGCTCGCGAGGCTACGCTCGACCCATGTGGCGAGCGGCAGGCCGAGCACCAGCCGGCCGCGATCGACCAACATCGCGATCTCCCACGCCACCATCGCCGAGACGCGACGGTCGTCGTCCCCCGCGATCGACGCGCGGGCGCGCGCGCCGAGCCGCGGCGAGTCGTCGACCGCCCAGATCACGACATGCGTGTCGAGCAGGATCACCGCGGCGTGTCGTCGCGCGCCGGGAAGCCGAGCGAGTCCCACGCCGCGTCGCGGGCGCCGTCGTCCGGTTCGAGCGGCGCGACGATGTCGCCGTGAACCGCCACCGTGCCCCGCATCGCGCCGAACGGCCCGGCCTGGTCGGCGCGCAGCTCGCGCGCGGTGAGCGTCAGCGCGGGGCGACCGCGCCGCGTGATCGTCAGCGGCTCGCCGCTGCGCTCCATCTCGCCGAGCAGCGCGAGGCAGCGCGCCTTGAACTCGGTGATGCCGACGATCCTGCCCATCCGCGCCTCCAACTGACCATTTCATATAGTCGGTTCGTCCCGTGACGTACAGCGAGCTCCAGGTCACCACGCATTTCTCGTTCCTGCGCGGCGCCTCGTCGTGCGAGCAGCTCGTCGCCACCGCGGCAGCGATGGGGATGCCCGCGCTCGGGATCGTCGACCGCAACTCGGTCGCGGGCGTGGTGCGCGCGCTCTATGCCTGCGACCAGGTGCGCCGCGACAGCGGGCTAGAGGTGCGCTCGATCCCGGGCTGCCGGCTCGACCTGGTCGACGGCGCCTCTCTGCTGGTCTGGCCCGAGGACCGCGCCGGCTGGTCGCGGCTGACCGAACTGCTCAGCCGCGGCAAGGCGCGCGCCGACGCACAGCGCGGCGAGAAGGGGCGCTGCTTCCTCCACTGGGAGGACGTCGCCGCGCACGCGCAGGGCCTGGTCGCCGCGCTGGTCCCGGGCCACACGCCCGACCCAGAGCCGATGCGCTGGATGGCCGACCTGTTCGGCGACGCCGGCCACGTCTGCCTTACTCACTATCGCCGCCCCGGCGAGCAATTGCGGCTGCACCGGCTGAGCGAGGCGGCGCGCGCGCACGGGTTGACCCCGCTCGCCACCGGCGACGTGCTGTACCATGCGCCCGAGCAGCGCATGCTCCAGGACGTCGTCACCGCGATCCGCGAGAAGTGCACGATCGACGAACTCGGCCTGCGCCGCGAGCGCAGCGCCGACCGTCACCTCAAGCCGCCGGCCGCGATGGCGCGGCTGTTCCGCGACCGGCCCGAGGCGCTCGCCGCGGCGGCGGCGATCGTCGAGCGCTGCACCTTCTCGCTGCGCGAGCTGCAATATCAATATCCCGACGAGCTGGTGATGAGCGGGCGCAGCGCGCAGGAAGCGCTCGCCCGCCTCTCGCGCGACGCCCTGACGCGGCTGTTCGACGCCGCGCCGCCGCCGCGCTACGCCGAGCAGCTGGAACACGAGCTGACGCTGGTCGAGCGGATGGGCTATGCGCCCTATTTCCTCACGGTCAACTCGATCGTCAGCTTCGCGCGCGGGCAGCAGATCCTGTGCCAGGGGCGCGGCAGCGCGGCCAATTCGATCATCTGTTTCGTGCTCGGCATCACCTCGATCGACCCGATCAAGCACCAGTTGCTGTTCGAACGCTTCATCTCGGAGGAGCGCAGCGAGCCGCCCGACATCGACATCGATTTCGAGCACGAGCGGCGCGAGGAAGTGATCCAGTGGATCTACGAGAGCTACGGCCACGACCATGCCGCGCTCACTGCGGTGGTCAGCCGCTTCCGCACCCGCGGTGCGATCCGCGAGGTGGGCAAGGTGCTCGGCCTGCCCGAGGACATGACCGGCGCGCTCGCCAGCCAGGTATGGGGCTGGTCGAACGAGGGCGTGCCGACCGAGCATGTCGAGGCGCTCCACCTCGACGCCGCCGAGCCGCGGCTGGCGCTCGCGCTCGATCTCGCCAAGCAGCTGATCGGCACGCCGCGCCACCTGTCGCAGCACCCCGGCGGCTTCGTGCTGACGCGCGACCCGCTCCACCAGCTCGTCCCGATCGAGCCCGCCGCGATGGTCGACCGCCGCGTGATCGAGTGGGAGAAGGCCGATATCGAGGAACTCGGCTTCATGAAGGTCGACATCCTCGGGCTCGGCATGCTGGGCTGCATGCGCCGCGCCTTCGACCTGCTCGCCGCGCACAAGAACGTCGACATGGACCTCGCCAGCCCGCCGCTGCAGGGCGACGACCCGGCGACCTACCGGATGATCCAGCAGGCCGACACGCTCGGCGTGTTCCAGATCGAGAGCCGCGCGCAGATGAGCATGCTGCCGCGGATGAAGCCCAGGACCTTCTACGACATCGCCATCCAGGTCGCGATCGTGCGGCCGGGCCCGATCCAGGGCAACATGGTTCACCCCTATCTCAAGCGCCGCGAGGGGCGCGAGACGGTGGAATATCCCAACGAGGCGCTGCGCGCGGTGCTGGAGAAGACGCTGGGCGTGCCCTTGTTCCAGGAGCAGGCGATGCAGGTGGCGATCATCGGCGGCGGCTTCACGCCGGGCGAGGCGGACGAGCTGCGCCGCGCGATGGCGACCTTCAAGCTGACCGGCGGGGTCGGGCGCTTCCGCGAGCGGCTGATCGCGGGAATGCGCGGCAACGGCATCAGCGAGGCCTTCGCCGAGCGGCTGGTGGCGCAGATCGAGGGCTTCGGCAGCTACGGCTTCCCCGAGAGCCATGCCGCCAGCTTCGCCAAGATCGCCTACGCCTCGTCGTGGATGAAATGCCACCACCCCGACGTGTTCTGCGCGGCGCTGCTCAACGCGCAGCCGATGGGCTTCTACGCCCCCGCGCAGATCGTCCGCGACGCGCGCGCGCACGGCGTGGAGGTGCGCCCGCCCTGCGTGCTGGAGAGCGAGTGGGACACGGCGCTGGTGGAGAGAGATGTGCCCGCGGCGTCCGGGGTGAGCGCGCGGCGTGGGGCTGAGGCTAGCGACGCAGGTGAGGTTGAACCCTCCTCACCTTCCCTCCCGCTCGCCCCGCTGCGGCTCGGCCTGCGCGTGATCCACGGCCTGTCGGGCGAGGACGCCGGGCGGATCCTCACCGCGCGCGCGCACGAGCCGTTCCGCTCGGTCGAGGACCTGTGGCGCCGCTCGGGCGTGCCGCTCGCGACGCTCGAGAAACTGGCGCGCGCCGACGCGTTCCACGCGCTCGGGCTCGACCGCCGCCAGGCGCTGTGGTCTATCCGCGGGCTGGGCGAGACGCCGCTGCCGCTGCTCGCCGGGATCGAGCGGCGCGAGGAGCCGGTGACGCTCGCCCGGCTCACCCAGGGCCGCGAGGTAGTGGAGGATTATCGCGCCACGCAGATGTCGCTGCGCGCGCACCCGGTCGAGTTCCTGCGCCCGCGACTCGACGACGCGCGCGTCACGCGCTGCGGCGATCTCGCCGGCAAGCATGGCAAGATGGTCGAGGTCGCCGGCATCATCCTGGTGCGCCAGCGCCCCGGCTCGGCCAAGGGCGTGCTGTTCATCACGATCGAGGACGAGACCGGGGTCGCCAACGGCATCCTCTGGCCCGATCGCTTCGAGGCGCAGCGCCGCACCGTGATGTCGTCGGCGATGGTCAGCCTGAAGGGGCGCGTGCAGCAGGAAGGCGCGGTGATCCACGTCATCGTCGAGCGAGTCACCGACCTCACCGCGATGCTTCGCTCGGTCGGCGACGTCGACCTGCCGCGGCTGGTGGCGCGCGGCGACGGCGCTACCTATCCCGGCGCGCCCGACCGCGGCGACAAGGAATGGCAGCCGCGCCCGCGCTCCGACTATCACTTCCGCGAGCGGCGCGACGACATGATCCCGATCGCCAGCCACGACTTTCACTGACTGCAACTATCTACAATCTTCGACAAGCATTTAGCGTCATCGTGCCGATGGCCGACGCGCGCCGCCCTCTCCCTCGGACGACCCGCCCTTGGCCGCTACCCTGCACCAGATCGTCTATATCAGCCGCGCCACCGCGCCGCTCTCCGACGACGCGGCGGCGACGCTGTGCCGTGCCGCGGCCGAGCGCAACCGCGGCGCCGGCATCACCGGCCTGCTGCTCCACGACGGCGCGCGCTTCATCCAGGCGATCGAGGGCGACGAGGCCGCGCTGCGCGCGCTGATGGCACGGATCACGCGTGACCCGCGCCACCACGCGATCGGCTTTGTCAGCGACAGTCCCGTTGCCGCGCGCCAGTTCGGCGACTGGGGGATGGACTATCGTCGCGTCGACGACATCCCCGCCGCGGCCGACTTTCTCACGACGGTCAAGCGCGCGCTCGCGGGGGTTGACGACCCCGGCCTGCTCGCCGCCTTCATCGGCTTCGCGGTGATCGGGCGCGGGGAGCGCCGCCGCGGCTTTGTCCCGCGCTGAGACGGCGGACCGTGCCGCGTCCCGGCGACCGTCCCAACCCACAGCAAATTAGCTTGAACTTTCCGGTGCTTTGCAACATCGCCCGGCGGCGCGACCCCGGCCCCTGGCCGCCGCGGACGCGATCGCAGCCGGGACGCAGGGTAACAGAACGGATGAGCACGGGCTC
Source organism: Sphingomonas citri (assembly GCF_019429485.1). Classification (GTDB taxonomy): domain Bacteria; phylum Pseudomonadota; class Alphaproteobacteria; order Sphingomonadales; family Sphingomonadaceae; genus Sphingomonas; species Sphingomonas citri. The sequence continues at coordinate 1,695,709 of NZ_JAHXZN010000001.1, forward strand.
CGATCGTCGAGGCACGCATGCCGGCGCTTAAGCCATCGCGTCGCGCGCGGCAGCTGCTCGGCCTGCTGCGACACCCGGTCGAGCAGGTGCGGCTGCGACGCGCCATGTCGCGCGCGCGTCGCGTCGGCGTCGCCGCGTCCAAGGGCGCCGGCGCGCGTCATGGGTCGTTCAAATATGTCGGCGCCTATCTCGCCGCCCCGCTCAGCCGCCGCCAGCGGCTCGCCGCGCTGATCCACCATCATGACTTCGTCGCGCGCCACGCCGCGGCGCACGGCGATACGCTGTGGCGGGCGCCGTTCACTCTGTGGGAGCGACACGACGAGGAGGGTCGCCACCATGCGCTGCTGCTAACCCCCGCGCGGCTGGCGCCGATGGAGGGTGAGGTGGAGCTCGCCTTCCTGCTCGACGGGCAGCGGCTGTTCACGCTGACCTTCGCGCTGGTGAGCGGCGCGCTGATCGGCGCCGCGGACGTGCCCGTGCTGCTCGTCGGCGGGCTGCAGGGCGGCTATCAGGTGCGCGAGGAGCTGCGCTACGCCGCGCGCGCGAACGGCGAGATCGCCGCGCCGACGCTGCTGCTGCTCGCCGCGGCGACGCTGGCAGAGGCGCTCGGCGCGGCGCTGCTGGCGGGCCCGTCGAACCGGACCCAGGTGGCGGCAGGCTATGTCGTGGACGGACGATCGAGCTCGCTCGACTATGACGAGCTCTGGGCCAAGCTCGACGGCGAGCGCACCGCCGCCGACTTCTTCCTGGTCGACCCGCGCCGCGAGGAACCGGAGGAGGGCGAGGTCTCGGGCAAGCACCGCTCGCGCACACGGCGCCGCCGCCGTATGCGCGCCGCCCTTCGCGCCGAGATGCTCGCCGCGCTCGCGGCGGCGACGGGGCGCACCGATCTCGTCGCGGCACCTCTGTAGAGAAGTGCGGCGCTTAACCGGGGTGGCGCAGTATAATGTAAGATTTACCCTCGCCTCGGGTCGACTCGTCCGATTGACTTAGTCAATGCGAAAGCGCAGCGTCTTGCTCGTTCCAGCGTCAACACTGGAGGCGATCATGACAGAACAGCGTCAACACGAGCTCGACGAGTCCGAATCGGCGCGCGTCACGCGTCTGTCGAGCGAGATCAAGGAGCGGCTCGACGAATTGGCCACGATCTTCCGCGGCGCCGTCGGGCTCGGCGAACTCCCCGAGGGCGCGCTCAAGTTCGAGGCCAAGACGGTGAAGCGCGGCGAGCGCCGGCTCCAGACGGTCGAGCTGATCTGCGACTGCAGCGAGTGCGGCTGCATCACCACCTTTCCGAACGGCCGTGTCCTGGTCGAATGGCCCTGCGGGACCGCGGGCTGACGCAGACGACTATCGCCCTTCCCGCCCGTAGCGCTGTTGCAGCGCACGGGTGACGCCGTTGGTCCAGCCGAAGCCGTCCTGCGTCGGATACTCGCCGCCGCCGCCGGCGCGGCTCTCCTCGACGTCATATTTCTCGAGCAGCTTGCCCGAGGCGCGATACTCGCGCTCGACCGTGGCGAGAAAGCGCGTGCCGATCTGCCGCGCCACGCGCTCGGCGCCGTAGCGACGCAGCCCCTCCACCGCGATCCATTGCAGCGGCGCCCAGCCGTTCGGCTTGTCCCACTGCTGCCCGGTCCCCGCGGCGGTGGTGCGCAGCCCGTTGGCGGCGAGCAGGTCGCGCTCGATCGTCTGCGCGACTCGTGCGCCGCGCGAGCGCGACGCCACCTCGGTGAACAGGGGATAGACGGTCGCCGCGGTGACGCCGGCGCGCAGCCGCGCGGCGGCGAGGTCATAGTCGCCGTAGCGGCCGTCGCGCTCGCTCCACAGCCAGCGCTCGATCGCCCGCTGGCGCGTCGTCGCGGCGCGCTCGAACGTCGCCGCGCAGGGTCGCGCCAGCGCCCGACAGCGGGCGGCGATCGCGCGCTCCATGCCGTAGAGCAGGCTGTTGAGATCGGCCGGAACGATCCGGGTGGTGTCGATCGTCGGCAGCGTCCGCCCGTCGGCGAACCAGCGCGAGCTATAGTCCCAGCCGCTCTCCGCGCCGGCGCGCAGGTCCTGGTAGACGCGCGGGTCGCCCCTACCGGTCGCGACATCCTCGCGGTAGCTCTCGTCGCGCGGAGTCGACTTGCCGTCGCCGTAGTGTTGGAGGCGTGCGCCGTCGGGCATGGTCGCGGAGCGCTGCTCGATCCAGAAACGATGCTCGGCGAGCAAGGCGTCGAGCCAGCGCGTCTGGGTGGCGCGGTCGACGTCGCGCACCAGGCCCATCATCAGATAGAGGAACGGCGGCTGCGAGCGGCTGACGTAATAGGTCCGCGTGCCGTTGGGGACGTGGCCGTAGCGCTCGACGAGCGAGACGAAGTTCTCGATCATGTCGCGGGTGAGTGGCTGCTGGCCGTCGGCCTCCAGGCCGAGCATCGTGAAATAGCTGTCCCAGTAATACATCTCGCGGAAGCGCCCGCCCGGCACGACATACCGGTGCGGCAGCGCGAGCGCGGAGGAACCCGGCGGCGGGCTCAGCGGCGGCCTTGTGAGCTGCGGCCACAGCGCGCGAATGTGCTCGGCCAGCGGCGGCCGTGCCGCGCTGGGAAGCGGGGTGCGGCCCGGCTCGGGCACGTCGAAGTTGGCGAGCACGAAGGCGCGCAGCCCGGCATCGTCGAGAGCACCGGCGCTGGCATAATCGGCCATGATCGCGGCGGGGCTGCGCTTCGGCGTGGCGTCGGCGAAGGTCTTGCCGTCGGGGAAGAGCCGGCGGCGCTGCACCTGGTCGAACAGCGCGCCGAACAGCTCGGCCGGCGAGGCGGGATAGGCGCGAGCCGTCGCGGCAGGAGCGGCGGGCGCGGAGATCGCGGCCGTCGTCTGGGCAGCAGCGACGGCGGACAACAGCGCGAGCGCCAGCCCGGCGGCCACCATGGTGCTCTCGCGCACGCGGGAGCGCGGGCGATCCGCACGTCGCGGCCCGAGGTATCGCTTGGCGCTGGGCTCCTGCCTTCGCAGGAGCACGGCGCGGGAGAGGGGAACGTCGGCGCTCCTGCGGCAACCGCGCGCCGCCGACCCGCCAACGTCCCGACCGCTCACTCCACCACCTGCTCGATCGCGCCGAAGATGGTGTGGTGGCGATCGTCCTCGGCCCAGATCCGCACCGTGTCGCCGCGGCGCAGGAACGGCGTGGTCGCCCCGCCGCCGCGCAGCGTCTCCACTGCGCGCTGCTCGGCGATGCAGGAATAGCCCACCCCGCCCTCGCCGATCGGGCGACCGGGGCCGCCCTCGGCGTCGCGGTTGGAGACGGTGCCCGAGCCGATGATCGTGCCCGCGCCGAGCCGGCGGGTCCGCGCCGCGTGTGCGATCAGCGCGCCGAAGTCGAAGGTCATGTCCTCACCCGCCTCGGCACGGCCGAACGGCTGGCCGTTGCGCTCCACCATCAGCCGGCGGTGGAGCTTGCCGCCCTGCCACCACGCGCCGAGCGACTCGGGGGTCACGAACACCGGCGAGAAGGACGAGGCGGGCTTGGACTGGAAGAAGCCGAAGCCCTTCGCCACCTCGTCCGCAATCAGCCCGCGCAGCGACACGTCGTTGGTCAGCCCCACCAGCCGGATCAGCCCGAGTGCGGCGTCGCGTGTCGTGCCCTGCGGCACGTCGCCGGTGACGACGACGACTTCGGCCTCGAAGTCGGCGTCCCAGCTCTCGTCGGCGAGCGCGATCGGGTCGCGTGCGCCGAGGAAGGAGTCCGACCCGCCCTGATAGAGCAGGGGATCGTGCCAGTAGCTCTCGGGCAGCTCGGCGCTGCGCGCCTGCCGCACCAGCGCGACATGGTTCACATAGGCCGAACCGTCGGCCCATTGGTAGGCGCGCGGCAGCGGCGCGGCGGCGTCATGCTCGTGGAAGCGCGCGCGCGGGATCGCCTCGTTGCGCAAGTCGGTGGCGAGCAGCTCGAGCGTGGGGGCGACGCGCTCCCAGTCGTCGAGCGCGGCCTGGAGCGTGGGACAGAGGTGCGCCGCGTCGGCGTACCAGGCGAGGTCGTCCGAGACCACGACGAGGCGACCGTCGCGCCCCTCTTTCAGGCTGGCGAGTTTCATGCGCTGCTCCTCTCCGCATCAGGCGTATCGCGGAAGCGCGCGGCGCGCCACCCTCGCGCCCGCGCCGATCACCCCGCCAGCAGCGCGCGCACCTTGCCCGCCAGTGCCTCCATCGCGAACGGCTTGGTGAGCAGCCCCATGTTGGGCGCGAGCTGCCCGCCGCCGATCACCGCATTCTCGGCGTAGCCGGTGATGAACAGCACCTTCAGCGCGGGCATCAGCGCCAGCGCGGCGTCGGCGACCTGGCGGCCGTTCATCTGGCCGGGCAGGCCGACGTCGGTCACCAGCAGGTCGGGCCGCGCGCCCGCGCCGAGCAGCCGCAGCGCCGCGGCGCCGTCGCCCGCCTCCAGCGTGGCATAGCCCAGCCCGGCAAGCACCTCGACCACCAGCATGCGGATCGTCGGCTCGTCGTCGACCACCAGCACCACCGGCGTGCCCTGCGCCGCCGGCGCCTGGTCGAGCGGCAGCGCCGCCTCCTCCTCGCCGCCGGCGTCGCCGTAATACCGCGGCAGATAGATGCACAGGGTCGTCCCCTGCCCGACCTCGCTGTAGATCCGCGCCTGCCCGCCCGACTGGCGCGCGAAGCCGTAGATCATCGACAGGCCCAGCCCGGTGCCCTCGCCCAGCGGCTTGGTGGTGTAGAAGGGGTCGAAGGCGCGCGCCTGCACCTCGGGCGTCATGCCCGTGCCGGTGTCGCTGACGCAGAGCGAGAGATACTGGCCGGGCGGCAGGTCGCGCTCACGTCCCCCTCTCTCGTCGAGCCAGCGGTTGGCGGTCTCGATCGTGATCCGCCCGCCCTCGGGCATCGCGTCGCGCGCGTTGATGCACAGGTTGAGCAGCGCGTTCTCGAGCTGGTTGGGGTCGACCAGCGCGTCCCACAGCCCGGCGGCGCCGACCACTTCCAGCGTGATCGCCGGCCCGACGGTGCGGCGGACCAGATCCTCCATGTCGCTGACCAGCCGGTTGACGTCGGTCGGGCGCGGGTCGAGCGTCTGGCGGCGCGAGAAAGCGAGCAGCCGGTGAGTCAGCGCCGCCGCGCGCCGCGTCGCGCCCTGCGCCGCGGTGACGTAGCGATCGAGCTCGGCGACGCGGCCCTGCGCCACGCGCACCTGGATCATCTCCAGCGCGCCCGAGATGCCGGTGAGCAGATTGTTGAAGTCGTGCGCCAGCCCGCCGGTGAGCTGGCCCACCGCCTCCATCTTCTGCGCCTGGCGCAGCTGCTCCTCGGCGCGCATCAGCTCGGAGGTGCGCGCCTCCACCTCCTGCTCGAGATGCGCGGTGAGATCGGCCAGCTCCCGCTCGGCGCGGCGGCGCTCGACCGCGTCGCGTGTGCGCTCGGCCACCTCGCGAACGAACGCCTGTTCCTCGTCGGTCCATCGACGCGGGTGCGCGTGGTTGAGGTACAACAGCGCGACGAAGCCGCCCTGCTCGGTCACCGGCATGTTGATGAACGACATGGCGGCGAGCTGGCGCAGCCCCTCCGCGGTGTCGCGCGTACGCGGGTCGAGCCGCACGTCCTCGATCGCGACGGTGACGCCGCGCTTCAGATCCTCGATGTACGAGCCATAGTCGCGGAAGTGCAGTACCGCGGGCAGCGGATCGATGCCCGGCCCGCAGAAGGCGCGTTCGGTGGTGATCGTCTCCGCCGCCGCGTCGACGACGCCATAGCCGGCGCGGCTGACGTCGAGGGCGCGGCCCAGCACCTTGGCGGCGGCGAGCGCGAGGTCGCCGGCGTCGCCGGGCTCGCGCAGCCGGTCGCCCAGCTCGACCAGCGCGGCGAGGCGCAGCTCGGCGCGCTTGCGCTGGTCGATGTCGAAGCTGACGCCGGGGAAGTGGACCGGCGCGCCCTCGGCATCGCGGTCGACTCGCCCCTGCGCCGCGACCCAGCGCGTCCGTCCGTCCGCGTCGACGAGGCGGTACTCGGCCTCGAACGGCGCACCGCTGGCGATGCTGTGATCGATCGCCTCACGCACGCGCGGCAGGTCGTCGGGATGGATGCCGCCGAAGAAGTCGGCGATCGGCGCGCCGTCGCGCGCCAGCTCGGGGGCGACGCCGTACAGCGCGGCGAAGCCGATATCGGAGGTGACGCGATCGGCGCGGATGTCCCAGTCCCAGCGCCCGATGCTGGGCGCCTCGGCGGGCGCGCGTGGGCGCGGCGTCGATACGGGTGGTTGGGTCATGTCAGAGAGGCTGCTCGGGGAAGGTCACCCCCGTCCAAACACCATCATGGGCCAGGGGTTCAACGCCGCGACCTTGACTTTTTGCTGCACCTGCGCCATCTGCGCCGCATCGAGACGTATGCAGCGTGATCGGGCCCTCGCGGGTTCAGGCTCCGTCCCGGTTGTTGTTTCAGGGCTTCCCAAGTCACGCGGGGCGTCATTCTCCCCCCGCCACCCGTGCGTCCCCGTGGCGCGCGGTGGGCCTGTTTCGCAGGATTCTCACATGTCATTCTCCCATCTCGGCCTGGCCGAGCCGCTCGTCCGCGCGCTCGAGGCCAAGGGCTATAGCGAGCCCACCCCCATTCAGCGCGACAGCATCCCGCTGCTGCTCGAGGGCAAGGACCTGCTCGGCATCGCGCAGACCGGCACCGGCAAGACCGCGGCGTTCGTGCTGCCGTCGATCCAGCGCCTGTCCGAGGCGAACAAGCGCGTGCTGCCGACGCACTGCCGCATGCTGGTGCTGGCGCCGACGCGCGAGCTCGCCAGCCAGATCGCCGAGTCGGCGCGCGGCTACGGCCAGTTCTCCAAGATGTCGGTGGCGACCGTGTTCGGCGGCACCAGCATCGCCAAGAACCGCAACGACGTCGCGCGCGGCGTCGATATCCTTGTCGCCACGCCGGGTCGCCTGATCGACGTGATCGAGCAGGGCTTCCTCAACCTGTCGATGCTCGAGATCCTGGTGCTCGACGAGGCCGACCAGATGCTCGACCTCGGCTTCATCCACGCGCTCAAGAAGATCGTGCGCATGCTGCCGCGCAAGCGCCAGTCGCTGTTCTTCTCGGCGACGATGCCGCCGTCGATCCGCCAGCTCGCCGACCAGTTCCTGACCGATCCGGCGACCGTCTCGGTGGTGCCGCAGTCGACCACCGCGGAGCGCGTCGACCAGTCGGTGATCTTCTGCAACCAGACCGAGAAGCAGGCGCTGCTCACCATCCTGTTGCGCGAGACCAAGATCGACCGCGCGCTGGTGTTCACGCGCACCAAGCACGGCGCCGACCGCGTCGTGAAGTTGCTCGCGGGCAACGGCATCGCCGCCAACGCGATCCACGGCAACAAGTCGCAGCCGCAGCGCGAGCGCGCTTTGGCGGCGTTCAAGGCGGGCGAGGTGCCGATCCTGGTCGCCACCGACATCGCCGCGCGCGGCATCGACGTCTCGGGGGTGAGCCATGTGTTCAACTTCGAGCTGCCCAACGTGCCCGAGCAGTATGTCCATCGCATCGGCCGCACCGCGCGCGCCGGGCGCAGCGGCGAGGCGATCGCCTTCTGCGCGGACGACGAGCGGCCCTACCTCAAGGACATCGAGAAGCTGACCCGCCAGAAGGTCACCCAGGCCGCGCTGCCCGAGGACTTCCTGCGCCGCGCCGAGCAGCTCAAGAGCGAGCGCGTAAAGGCGATCGGCGCGGACCCCGCGCCGCGCGAGGACCGTCCGCGCGGCGGGCGCCCGCCGGCGCGCCCCAAGGCGACGCATGCGCCGCGCCCGACCGCGGGTTCGCCGCAGGGCCGCAACTACGCCAACGCGAGCGCCGGTCCGGCGGGTGGCAACGGCGGCGGCAACCGCCGTCGTCGCGGCGGCCGCGGCCGGGGTGCCGGCGGCGGTGCGGGAGCGCCCGCGGGCCGGTGAGGCGAAAGTGACGTTCTGAGAGGTGAGTCGATCATCCCCTGCGAGGGGAGTGCGGGCTTTGGCTTGCCCCTCAGCAAGCCAAGATCGTGTCCGGGGGACACGATCTCGCCCGCACTGGCAGGCCGAACGCCTGACGAAGGAGCGATCCGGCCGGTGAACGTCGACGGACTCACCAGCGGCGATACCCCTCCGTCGCGCTACGCGCGCCACCTCCCCTTGCAGGGGAGGATTCATGAAGGTGCCCGCTCCCGCTATTTCGCCGCTTTGCGCAGCGCCAGCCGCACCAGCGCGTCGAGCCCGGCGCTCGCGCCCAGCTCCTCTTCCGCTGCGGCGACCGCGGCGCTCGCCTCGGCGGGGCGGAAGCCGAGGTTGAGCAGCGCCGACACCGCGTCGGCGCTCGCCCCCGCGGGCACCACCTGCGCCGCCGCGGCGGGGCCGAGCGCCACGCCGCCGACCTTGTCCTTGAGCTCGCGCACGATCCGCTCGGCCAATTTCGGGCCGACGCCGTTGGCGCGCGCGACCGTCGCTTTGTCCTGCGCCATCACCGCGCGGCTGAGATCGTTGGGCTCGAGCGCCGAGAGGATCGCCAGCGCGACGCGCGCGCCCACCCCCTGCACGCCGGTGAGCAGCCGGAACCAGTCGCGCTCGGCCGCGCTGGCGAAGCCGACCAGCCGCAGGAAATCCTCGCCCACCAGCAGCTCGGTGTGGACGAGGCAGGCCTCGCCCGCGGGCGGCAGCGCCGCGAGCGTCCGCGCCGAGGCGCCGACGAGATAGCCGACCCCCGCGACCTCGATCACCGCGTGGTCGATCCCGGTCGACGCGACCAGCCCCTTGAGATGCGCGATCATGCGCGCGGCGTTAGGCGATGCCGGGCCAGCCGTCGATGGGGGTGACGATCGACCGCTCCCTCGGTCGGCTCCAAGGGGCCGATCGCGCCCCACGTTCTCCCACCACCGTCATCCCGGACTTGGTCCGGGATCCACTCGTCCGCATGAGCGACGCCTCTTGCGTATGCGGCACGGTGGATCCCGGAACAGGTCCGGGACGACGGAGCGAGAGAGACGGTCGCCCCCCTCAGAAGCCCGCGGTGATGGTGGCGAACACCTGACGCGGCGCGACCGGGAAGAAATTGTACGTCCCGCTCGCGGCGCCGATGCTGATCGTGCTGGCGCCGCGCTGGTCGGTGATGTTGGTGACGTTGAGGCTCACCCCCAGCTTCTTCGCCAGCCCCTCGCCCGACAGCGGCATGTCGAAGCCGACGCGGCCGGACAGCGTGAAATAGCCCTTCACGCTCAAATCGTTGGTATAAGTGGCGTAGCGCTTGCCGATATAGTCGCCGATCAGCTGCAGCTCGACGCCGTCGGTGCGCAGCGTGGCCACCGTCTTGTTGAGCCACTCGGGCGAGCCCGGCACCTTCTTACCCGCGGTCGGCACCACCGTCTGCGCCGCGCCGACGGTGTAATCATTGTCGTAGCGCGAGTTGTTGTACGAGACCGCGTTGTACAGCGAGACCGTGTCGCCGAAGCGCAGCGTGCCGGCGACGTCGACGCCATCGGTGGTCACGCTGCCGACGTTGGCGAGGATGGTCGCGCCGCTCGCCACCGCGCTGATCGTCTGGGTCGGGCTGACGCCCAGCAGCCGGTTCGAGAAATCGACGTGATAATAGCTGATCTGGCCCTCGAAGCCGGTGATCGGGCCGAGAGCGAGCGCGCGGCGGGTGCGCACGCCGCCCTCGTAGGTCCAGCTCGTCTCGGGCTTGGTCTGATCCTTGAACGCTTCGAACAGCGTCTGGCTGCCCAGCGCGAAGGGCGACAGGCCCGCCGCCGCGCTCGTCTGGAACTGGCGGATGTTCTTCTGCGCGTTGACGAACACCTGCTCGCTCGCGGTGACGTCCCAGAGCACGCCCGCCTGGGGCAGGAACCATTCGTCGGTGTTGAGGCGACCGACCGGCAGTTCGCGCGAGCCGGTGAACGAGCCCGGGATCGGCTGCACCGGCACCGCCTGGCGCGCCTTCTGGAAGGTGCTCTTGAAGCCCGCCTGCACCAGCAATGTCGGCACGACCTGCCACGCGTCCTGGATATGCGTCTGGATCTCCTCGACGCGCACCTCGCTGCCGTACTGCGTGATCAGCGGGTCGGCGTAGCTGTTGGGACGGCGGTAGACCGAGCTGGGGTCGTTGATGTCGAAGGCGTACCAGCGGCGATAGCTCGATGAGCTCTGCCGCTCGTACCAGCCGCCCAGCTCGATCTGATGGTTGCCGAGCTCGATCTTGAGCGTCGACAGGCCGCCGTAGCGATCGATGCGATATTCGGTGGTGCGCGTCGCCAGCCCTGAATTGCCGAAGATCGTCGACAGCCGCGCGAGGTTGGTCGGCGAGGTCGGGCTGCTGCCGGCCGCGCCCGGGTAATAATAAGAGAACAGCAGCGGCAGGCCGGCGGCGGTGATCGGGCCCGCGATGATGCCGACGCCGTCATTGTGGTGGAAATACACCTGGTTCGACCAGGTCACCCGGTCGGTGGCGCGCCAGTCGTATTTGGCGTAGCCGAGATAGTCGGTGCGCAGCGCGCCGCCGTAATAGTTGCTGTAGTTGCTGCCCGCCGCGGCATAGCTGGGCGCGCCGTTATAGGCATATTGATTGTTGAAATACTTCAGCGTGTTGGCCAGGTCCGAGTAGAGGAACGGCCGGATATAGGGCTGGAACGCCTGGTTGGCCGCGACCACGGTGGCGTCTTCGTTGGGCTCGGTCTTGTCCGAATAAGCGAAATAGGCGGTCAGCTTGCCGTGGCTGTCGTCGTGCACCAGCTTGGCATTGCCCTGCCAGCCGTTCTGGTAACCGTTGAAGTCCCACGCCCGCGCGCGCTGGCGCACGCCCGAGACATAGAGCCGCGTGTTCTGCCCGATGTCGCCGCTGTCGAGGCGGAGATAGGAGCGTGTCGCCTGGTAGCTGCCGACGGTCTGCGCCGCGGTGAGGCCGAAGTCGGCGCGCGGGTCGCTCGAGAAGGTGTCAATCGTGCCGCCGAGATTGCTGGTCGAGGCAGTGCCGAGGTCACCCGCGCCCGAGGCCAGCGTGACGCGGCCGACGTTCTCCGAGATGATCGCGCGCTGCGGGCTCAGCCCGTTGTAATTGCCGTATTGCTGATCGCCGAGCGGGACGCCGTCGAGCGTGTAGCCGAGCTGCTGCGCGTTGAAGCCGTGGATGAAGAGCGAGATGTTCTGCTCGTTGTTGCCCCACGGATCGGCGGTCAGATAGGTGACGCCGGGCAGCGTCTGCAGCGCCTTGAGCGGGCTGATGCCGGGCAGGATCTTCTGGATCTCGACGTTGCCGATCTGCGTGACCGAGCGGGTCACCGCGCCGGTGACGACGACGTCGGTGGCGGCGTCGGTCGCCGCCTGGTCCGCTTCGGTACCGGGCGCCGGGTCCGCGGGCGCGGCGGCGGTCGCGGGCGCGACGCCCGTGCCGTCGCGCACGATCTGCGAGTCCTGCGCCGCGGCAGGCGCCACCGGAAGGGCAAGCGCGGCCGCGCCTGCGAGCAGCATGGTACGGTTCATGTGATCGTTCCCCAGCAGGCGCTGATCCGCCCGTCTGTGGCGCGCTGTGGGAGCGTCATCTTGCGGCGCGATGACGTTACTGGGTCAGTTCAATGACATGCGGGGGGAGGTGAGTGGGGCAATGGCTCTCTCTCGTCCCTAGCTCTTGGAGACGGTACGAAAGTGCGGGCTGGCCGCATCAAGATCCTCCCCTGCAAGGGGCGGTGGCAGGCCGCAGGCCTGACGGAGGGGTGACCCGGCCGGCGAGGGTCGCTGGAGTCACTACCGGGGACGCCCCTCCGTCAGCGATGCGCGCTGCCACCTCCCCTTCCAGGGGAGGATTGAGCCTCCCTCACACCGAAGCGGTGATCGCCTTCAGGTCGACGATCGGGCGCGCGCCGAAATGCTGGATCACCTCGGCGGCGCAGATCGCGCCCAGCGTCAGCGATGCCTCGAGCGACTTGCCGCGCGCCTGGCCGAACAGGAAGCCCGCCGCGAAAAGGTCGCCCGCGCCGGTGGTGTCGACCACCTTGTCGATCGGCTGCGCCGGCACCGTCACGCGCTCGTCGCCCGCGATCGCGGTGGCGCCGCGCTCGCTCAGCGTGACGACGACCAACGGCACCTTCTCCCTCACCGCCGCGATCGCCGCCTCGACGTCGCCCGTCTCGGTCAGCGACATGATCTCCGCCTCGTTCGCGAACAGCAGGTCGATCAGCCCGGCGTCGATCAGCTCGTGGAAGGCGGCGCGGTGGCGGTCGATCACGAACTCGGCGGAAAGGGTGAAGGCCACCTTGCGCCCCGCCGCGCGCGCGACGTCGATCGCGGCGCGCATCGCCGCGCGCGGCTCCTCCGGATCCCACAGATAGCCCTCGAGATAGAGGTAGCGCGCGTCCGCGATCAGCGCGCGGTCCAGCGCCGCCTCGGGCAAATAGTGCGAGGCGCCGAGGAAGGTGTTCATCGTGCGCTGCCCGTCGGGCGTGACGAAGATCAGGCAGCGGCCGGTGGTCGGCGCGCCGGCGCGCGCGGCGGTGTCGAAGCGGATGCCCGCGGCGCGGATGTCGTGCGCGAAGACGTCGCCGAGCTGGTCGTCGGCGACCTGGCCGATGAAGGCGCAGGACGCGCCCAGCGCCGCCATGCCTGCGATCGTGTTCGCCGCCGAGCCGCCCGACACTTCCTGCCCCGGCCCCATCTTGGCGTACAGCGAGTCCGCTTCCTCGGGCGAGAAGACCAGTGCCATCGCTCCCTTGGTCATGCCGTTCTCGGCGACGAAGGTGTCGCTCGCGGGCGAGAGGATGTCGACGATGGCGTTGCCGATCGCGACGACGTCGTAACGGGGTTCGGTCAAGGGGAAGATCCTGCTGTCCGGGAAAGCGCCCGCCTATCCGCCGCCCGCGGCTTGCGCAACCGCGGCGCAGGGCGCATCGCTGCGCGACGATGCTGCGCGCGCTGCTGCTCTCGATCGGTCAGCTCGGCGACCCGCCGGTGCTGCGCGTGCTGGCGCAGTCGCTGGCGGTGACGCTCGCGCTGTTCGCGGCGCTGGCGCTCGGCCTGTGGTGGCTGGTCGACGCCGCCTTGGCGGGTTGGGCCTATCACGGCGCGATGGCGGGGCTGGCAGCGGCGGTGGTGACAGCGCTGGCCTTCTGGCTGCTGTTCCGCGCGATCGCGATCCTGGTGGTCGGGCTGTTCGCCGACCGCATCGTCGCGGCGGTCGAGCGGCGCCACTATCCCGCGGCGGCGACGGAAGCGCGCGACGTGCCCCTGGCACGCGGGCTGACGATGGGCCTCGGCTCGGCGACGCGCTTCGTCCTGGTCAACCTGCTGCTGCTGCCGGTCTATCTCGCGCTGCTGGTCACCGGGATCGGCACCGCGGCGCTGTTCTTCCTGGTCAACGCGTGGCTGCTCGGGCGCGACCTCGGCGACATGGTGGCGGCGCGCCACCTGCCGCGCGCGGCGATGCGAGACTGGCGCGCGGCGACCGGCGGACGGCGCCTCGTGCTGGGGCTTGCCGGCACCACGCTGTTCGTGGTTCCGCTGCTCAACGTCCTCGCCCCCGTGCTCGGCGCGGCGATGGCGACGCACCTGTACCACGGAGCCCGTCGATGATCCCGTCCCGCCGTGTCGCCGCGCTGCTCCCCGCGCTCGCGATCGCCGGTTGTACCGCGACGGCGCCCGCCACCGCGCCGCGGCCGCAGCCGGTCGCGGCGGCGCTGCCCAGCGTGGGGCTGGAGAGCGTCATCGGGCAGGACGCCACCGCGCTGGTGCGCAGCTTCGGCCCGCCCGACGCCGACGTCCGTGAGGGCACCGCCCGCAAGCTGCAATTCTCCAGCGCGATCTGCATCCTCGACGCCTATCTCTACCCGCCCAGCGGGGGCAGCGGCGAGGCCAAGGTGACCTGGGTCGACTCGCGCCAGCGCGACGGCCGCTCGATCGACCGCGCCAGTTGCGTGGCGGCACTGGCGCGACGCGACGGGGGGAAATAGCGCGGGTCGGTCGTAGAGCGCGAGAGCTAGGGCTTACCTCACCCTTGCGGCGCAAGCAGATCCTCCCCGGTACGGGGGGTGGATCAGCCGCAGGCTGGTGGAGGGGGGCTTCAGCAGGCGCTGCGCTGCGGGGAGAGCCCCCTCCACCCCCGACCTTCGGCCGGCGCCCCCCTCCCCGCCAAGCGGGGAGGATCGGTCTGGAGCACGCACGCGCGCGAGCAGCCATCCCTTCCCCGCTGGCCCTGGCGCGCGCGCTCGCCTAGGCTCGGCCGCGACAAGGGGGCGTCGGGTGGCGGATAACGGGATCGCGGTCAGTGCCGAGGCGCTGGTGAAACGCTACGGCGCGCGGCGCGTGGTCGACGGCGTCGATCTGGTGGTACCCGAAGGCGCGATCTACGGCGTGCTCGGCCCGAACGGCGCGGGCAAGACCACGACGCTGCGCATGCTGCTCGGCATCATCGAGCCCGACTCAGGCCGGCGCCGCCTCCTTGGCAGCGACGCCCCGCGCGACGTCGGCGACCGAGTCGGCTACCTGCCCGAAGAGCGCGGGCTGTATCCCTCGATGACCGCGCGCGAGGCGATCGCCTTCATGGGCGCACTGCGCGGGTTGGAGTGGCGCACCGGCCGCGCGCGCGCCGCCGAGCTGCTCGAGGCGGCCGGGCTGGGCCACGCGATCGACGGCAAGATCCGCAAGCTCTCCAAGGGCATGGCGCAGCTGGTCCAGCTGCTCGGCGCGGTCGTGCACCGCCCTGACCTGCTCGTGCTCGACGAACCCTTCTCCGGGCTCGACCCGGTCAACCAGGAGCGGCTGGAAGCGCTGATCCGCGCCGAGCAGGCGCGCGGCGCGACCATCCTCTTCTCCACCCATGTCATGCAGCACGCGCAGCGGCTGTGCGACCGGCTCGCGATCATCGCGCGCGGGCAGCGCCGCTTCGAGGGCACGGTCGACGAGGCGCGCGCTTTGCTGCCGCAGCACGTCCATTACGTGCCGCACCGCGCCGACGCGGCGATCGCCGCGCTGCTCCCCGCCGACGCGCGCGGCGACGGCGAGGGCTGGCGCTTCCAGCTGCCTCCCGACGGGATCGAGGCGGTGCTCACCCGGCTGATCGCGGCCGGGCACGGCATCGCCGGCCTGTCGATCGAGCGCCCGGGGCTGCACGAGGCGTTCGTGCGGGTCGTCGGCGAGCAGGAGGCGCGCGCGTGACCCAGCTTCGTCGCCAGCTCCGCCAGACGCTGACGATCGCGCGCCGCGACTTCGTCGCCACCGTCTTCACCCCGATCTTCCTGCTGTTCCTGTTCGCGCCGCTGATCATGGCGTCGTTCGGCGCGGTTGGCGGCATGGGGGCGGCGAGTGCGTCGGACAGTTCGGCCGCGCGCACCCGGCTGGTGGTGCTGCTGCCCGCGACGGCGGCGCGGCGCGTGCTCGACGCCGACGCGCGCTGGCGACCGCTGCTCGCCGGCGACTCGCGCCAGCCACAGATCGAGGCGCGCGTCCCCGCCGCCGACGCCGCGCGCCAGGCCGCCGCGACGCTCGCCGCGGGCGCGCACGGCCGCGATACGGTCGACGTCGCCGCGGTGCTCTACGGTTCGCTCGACCGCCCCGCGGTGCTCTACGCCGCGGGCAACCGCGGCGGCGCGCGCTATCTCGCCGGCCTCGCGCGCGACGCCGCGCTGGCCGAGCGCGCCGGCACCGCGCCCGCGGCGGCGACGCTCACCGCGGTGCGGACCAGCGCGCCGTCGCAGGGCGTGCGCAAGGCGACCGGCTTCTTCGCGGTCTTCGGCATCTTCTTCCTCACGCTGTTCCTGTCCGGTCAGGTCGCCGGCACGATGGCGGAGGAGCGCAACAACAAGGTGATCGAGGTGCTCGCCGCCGCGGTGCCGCTGGAGAGCGTGTTCCTGGGCAAGCTCGTCGGCATGTTCGGCGTGGCGGTGCTGTTCGTCACCTTCTGGGGCGTGGTGATCAGCCAGCTCGGCGCGCTGTTGCCCGGCGACATCGGCGATTCGCTGCGCACGCTCGCACCCGCGGTGGGCGGCGGCATGTTCGCTCTGCTGTTCGGCGGCTATTTCACCATGGCCTATCTGCTGCTCGGCTCGGTCTTCCTCGGCGTCGGCGCGCAGGCGGCGACGATGCGCGAGATCCAGATGCTGTCGCTGCCGATCACGATCATCCAGGTGGCGATGTTCGCGCTCTCCTCGGCGGCGGTGTCGCATCCGGGCAGCTGGGTGGCGACGATCGCCGAGCTGTTCCCGCTGTCCTCGCCGTTCGCGATGGCCGGCCGCGCGGCGAGCGACTCGGCGCTGTGGCCGCACGCCGCCGCGCTGGCCTGGCAGGCCTTGTGGGTGGCGATCTTCATCACCGTCGGTGCGCGGCTGTTCCGTCGCGGCGTGCTCCAGTCGGGCAGCCCGACGCCGGCGTGGAAGCGGCTACTGCGACGGCGCTGAAACGGCCCGGCGGGAACCGTATACGGCATCCTCGCTGTCGCATTTATGCAACGCTCGGCGACAGTGTTGCAGCGCCGGACGAAAGCACTTTCCGCTGTCATGTAAGAGACATAATCGGAGGTCATCGGCGCGCCCAACGACGACGAATTCCGTCGCGCACCAGGCCATGCGCCATAGGGGACATCATCCGATGCGAAACAACCTTCTCGTAGGCGCGGCGCTGGTCGCACTCGTCGCGCCCGCCGCCGCCATGGCGCAGGAAACCACCTCGACGATCCGCGGCACCGTGACGGGCGACGGCGCCCCGGTGGCCGGCGCGACCGTCGAGGTCGTCAACGTTCCCTCGGGCACGCGCTCGACCACCACCACCGATTCCAAGGGCAGCTTCAACGCCACCGGCCTGCGTCCGGGCGGCCCCTATTCGATCACGGTTCGCGCCACTGGCTATGCCGACACCACCGTCACCGACGTGACCACGATCGTCGCGCAGACCTTCGACCTTCCGATTGAGCTGACCGCCGAGGGCACCGACATCGTCGTCACCGCGGCCTCGATCCCGAGCGCGCGTACCGTCAGCCAGGGCCCGGCCACCGTTCTCAACGCGGAGAAGATCGGCACCATCGCCTCGGTCAACCGCGACATCCGCGACCTGATGCGCCGCGACCCGCTCGCCCGCCTCGATGACACGCCCAGCGGCGGCCGTGCGGTCAGCTTCGCGGGCCAGAACGCGCGCTTCAACCGCTTCACCGTCGACGGCGTGCCGATCACCGACAATTTCGGCCTCAACCCGGACGGCCTACCGAGCCGCCGCTCGCCGATCCCACTCGACGCGATCGGCCAGTTCCAGACCAAGGTCGCGCCCTATGACGTGCGCGAGGGCAACTTTCAGGGCGGCGTCGTCAACGTCATCCTGAAGTCGGGCACCAACGAGTTCCACGGCACCGGCTTCTACTCCTATTCGGCGGACGAGCTGAGCGGCACCAAGACCAAGGCGGGCCCGGGTGTGCCCTCCGGCGAGGTGATCCTGCCCAACTACAAGTATGAGAATTACGGCGCCGAGCTCTCCGGCCCGATCATCAAGGACCGGTTGTTCTTCATGGTCGCGGGCGAGCGCCTGCGCGCGCCGCGCCCGATCGCCGAGGGTCCCAGCGACGCCAACGCCGGCACCACCATCCCCAACCTGTCACTCGCCGACATCAACAACGTCTCGGCGATCGCGCAGTCACGCTACGGCTATGACACCGGCGGCGTCGTGAGCAGCAACCAGGACAAGGACGACCGCCTCGTCGCGCGGATCGACGCCAACCTCTCGGACACGCAGCGGCTGGCGCTGACCTACAGCTACGCCGAGGACTCGATCGTCCTCACCAACAACACCAGCGCCAATCCCAGCTCGCCCAGCCTCGGGCTCGCGTCGAACGCCTATCTCCAGGGCAACAAGCTGCACACCGGCGTGATCCAGCTGAACTCGGACTGGTCGGACAGTTTCTCCACGGAGGCGCGCGGCTTCTACAAGAAGTACACGCGTATCCAGGACCCGCTGCAGGGCCGCGGCTTCGCCGAGATGCGCGTCTGCACCGCACCCACGTCGGACCGCGCCAACCCGGGTGCCGCGGGCGCCGGCGCCTCGCTCAACTGCGCGCCGGGCTACGCCACGGTCTCGTTCGGTCCAGACGTATCGCGTCAATTCAACGCGCTCAGCACCGAGACCTGGGGCGGCACGCTCCAGGCCCGCGTGACCCGCGAGGGCCATGACCTGCGCATCTTCACCGACATCCAGCATGTCGACGTGTTCAACGCCTTCCTCAGCTCATCCAACCCGCGCGCCGGCACCACCGGCTCCTACTATTTCGATTCGCTGGCGGACTTCCAGGCGGGCAACGCGCAGCGCTTCGGCTACACCAACGCGGTGCCGTCGCTCGATCCGAACAACGCCGCGGCGCAGTTCAACTATTGGCAATATGCCTTCGGCGTGCAGGACGTCTGGAGCATCACCCCGACGCTGAACTTCGCCTATGGCATGCGCTACGACCTGTACGGCAGCCACAGCCGACCGCCGCTGAACGCCACCTTTACCCAGCGCTACGGCTTCACCAACCAGGAATTCCTGTCCGGCCGCGGGCTGTTCCAGCCGCGCTTCGGGTTCGACTGGAAGCCGGTGCGTGAGATCAGCCTTCGCGGCGGCATCGGCATCTTCGGCGGCGGCGCGCCCGACGTCTACACGTCGAACAGCTTCTCCAACACGGGCATCGCGTCCAACGTGATCGACGTGCGCCAGATCAACAACGGCACGTACGAAGGTACCGGCCTGCCGTCGCAGGCGGTCGGCCAGGCGATCCTGAGCAATGTCAACGGTGGGACGATCCCGACCGCGGCCAACACCTATCTGGCCGGCGGCGTCTCGGCGGCGGCGACCAACGCGGTGGCGCCGAACTTCCGCCTGCCGTCGCAGTGGCGCGGCACGCTGTCGCTCGACTATACGCCGCAGTTCCTCGGCGGCGGCTGGACCTTCGGCGGCGACTTCTTCTGGTCGGACGTGCGCGACCAGGTGTTCTGGACCGACATCCGCTCGGTTCCGACCGCGGCGCGTACCCCGGACGGTCGCGTCCGCTACGCCTCGCTGACCACGCCGACGGACACGTTCAACGACATCCTGCTCACCAACACCGGTCGCGGCCGCAGCTACGTCGGCGTCGCGCGAATCAACAAGCAGTTCGACTTCGGTCTCTACCTGGGCGCGAGCTACACCTATCAGAACATCAAGGATCGCACCCCGGCGACCTCGTCGACCGCCGGCTCGAACTATGCCAACGGCGCCTTCCTCGACGCCAATGGCGCGGCCTATGGCACGTCGAACGACGAGGTGCGTCACAACTTCAAATATGACGTGACGTTCGATCACGCCTTCGTGGGCGACTACAAGACCCGCCTGTCGCTGTTCGGCGAGACCCGCATCGGTCGCCCGTACAGCTACACGATGCAGGACACGTCGAGCGGGCGCAGCGCGATTTTCGGCACCACCGGTTCGAACTCGCGCTACCTGATGTACGTGCCGACCGGGATCGACGATCCGCTGGTCTCGTACGACAGCCCGGCCACCGCGGCGACGCTCAACCAGTTCTTCGAGGACTCGGGGCTGGCCAAGTACCGCGGCAAGATCGCGCCGCGCAACGCGTTCAACTCCAAGTGGTTCACCCGGATCGACCTGCACGTCGGCCAGGAGATCCCGACCTTCGTGGGCAACTCGCGCTTCGAGGTGTTCGCGGATATCGAGAACTTCACCAACCTGCTCAACAAGAACTGGGGTCAGATCCGCGAGTATCAGTTCCCCTATACCGCGGTGGCGGCGCGGGTGAGCTGCGTGACGGTGGGCAGCAACACCTGCGCCCAGTATCGCTACTCGCTGCCGAACGCGACGCCGAGCGACACGATCTATGCGTCGCAGTCGCTCTACACGATCCGCGTCGGCGCCCGCTTCACCTTCTAAACGAGCCGCCCGATCGACCTACTCAGGCCGCCGCCCCAGCCCGGGGCGGCGGCCTTCCTTTTGCGCCAAGCGGTTCGCGGGTGTAGAGGAGGCCGCGATGGCGACCTCCGCGACCCACGCGCCCCCCGCGCCCACCGCCCACGTCCCGACCGCGACCAGCGTCGCCTCCCCGGCGCGCCAGCTGTTCGTGCGCCCTTTCTTCGAGGACAAGGCCGCCGCCTTCTGGAAGCTCCAGGCGGCGGGCTGGACCGGCTACATGCTGCTGCGCTCGGTCTCGTCGCTGTCGGTCAGCTTCACGCTGAAATCGATCGTGCCGGTGATCATCGAGTCGATCGTGGGCTATTGCATCACGCTGCTGCTCTCGACGTTGTACGGCTTCTACCGCCGGCTGCCGCGCGTGACGGGCATCATGCTGTCGATCTTCACGCTCTCGGCCGCGACCTTCCTGTACGCCACGCTCGACGCTTTCTCGTTCAGCCTGATCAAGCTCGCCGCGCCCGGCATCGACCTGTCGGTGCTGCTCGCCACCCTGTTCCTCAACTTCACCGTGCTGGCGGGCTGGTCGGCGCTGTATTTCGGCATCAACTTCTACCTGATCGTCGAGGACCAGATCGATCAGATGGAGCATCTCGAGAACCAGGCCTCGAGCGCGCAGCTGGCGATGCTGCGCTACCAGCTCAACCCGCATTTCCTGTTCAACACGCTCAACTCGATCTCGACGCTGGTGCTGCTCAAGCAGACCGAGCGCGCCAACGCGATGCTGTCGCGGCTGAGCTCGTTCCTGCGCTACACGCTCGCCAACGAGCCGACCGCGCACGTCACCGTCGCGCAGGAGATCGAGACGCTCAAGCTGTACCTCGAAATCGAGAAGATGCGCTTCGAGGAGCGGCTGCGCCCGAAATTCGAGGTCGATCCGGGCGTGGAGAAGGCGCGGCTGCCGTCGCTGCTGCTCCAGCCGCTGGTCGAGAATGCGATCAAATATGCGGTCACGCCGCAGGAGGACGGCGCGGAAATCTGCGTCACCGCGCGGCTCGTCGGCGACAGGGTGCTGCTCGGCGTATCCGACACCGGTCCGGGCTTGATGCCGACCAAATCGCGGCCAAGCCTTTCCACCGGCGTCGGCATCGCCAATATCAGGGAGCGGCTGGCACAGGCCTACGGGCCTGACCACCGCTTCGATGTGCGGGCCATGCCGACGGGCGGGTTCGGGGTCGAGATCGAGATCCCGTACCAGCGCGACGTACCGAATAGAGAGGTGTGATGAGCATTCGTACCATTCTCGTCGACGACGAGCCGCTCGCGATCCAGGGGCTCGAGCTCCGCCTCGCGGCGCACGACGACGTCGAGATCATCGCTAAGTGCCAGAACGGGCGCGAGGCGATCAGCGCGATCAAGACCCACAAGCCCGATCTCGTCTTTCTCGACATCCAGATGCCGGGCTTCGACGGATTCTCGGTGGTGCAGGGGCTGATGGACGTCGAGCCGCCCCTCTTCGTGTTCGTCACCGCCTATTCCGATCACGCGATCCGCGCCTTCGAGGCGCAGGCGACCGATTATCTGATGAAGCCGGTGGAGGAGGCGCGCCTCGCCGACACGCTCGACCGCGTGCGCCAGCGGCTGTCCGAGCGGCAGAGCGTCGGCGAGGCGGAAAAGCTCAAGGAGGTGCTCGCCGAGCACGCGCCGCAGGCGGCCGCCGAGATGGGCGACGGTGGCGGCGACGCGGTCAACGCCAGCCGCTTCGAGAAGATGATCAACATCAAGGATCGCGGCCAGATCTTCCGCGTCGACGTCGACACGATCGAGCGGATCGACGCCGCGGGCGATTACATGTGCATCTACACCGGCGACAACACCTTGATCCTGCGCGAGACGATGAAGGACCTCGAGAAGCGCCTCGACCCGCGGCGGTTCCAGCGCATCCACCGCTCGACCATCGTCAATCTCGACCTCGTCAAGCAGGTCAAGCCGCACACCAACGGCGAGTGCTTCCTGGTGCTCGACTCGGGCGCGAGCGTGAAGGTGAGCCGCAGCTACCGCGACGTGGTGGCGCGCTTCGTCCATTGAGCGACGCGCCCGTCCGCGTCGACGCGCTCTACCGCTTCGCGCGGCTCGACGACCCGCACGCGCTGCGTGGCCCGCTGCTGGAGCTCGCGCGCGCGGGCGGCGTGCGCGGCACGCTGCTGCTCGCGAGCGAGGGGGTGAACGGCACGGTGGCGGGCGCGCCCGAGGCGCTCGACCGGCTGCTCGCGCCGATCCGCGCGCTGCCGGGCGGGGCGCTGTCGCTCAAGCACAGCTGGGCCGACGCCTCGCCGTTCCACCGGCTCAAGGTCAAGGTGAAGCGCGAGATCGTGACGATGGGCGAGCCCGTCGATCCGCTCACCGAGGCCGGCCATCATGTCGCGCCGGCCGAGTGGAACGCGCTGATCGATGATCCCGCCACGCTCGTGATCGACACGCGCAACGCCTATGAGGTGCGCGTCGGCAGCTTCGCCGGCGCGGTCGACCCAGGCACCGCGAGCTTCGCCGACTTCCCCGCCTGGTTCCGGGCGCACCGCGACACGTTGCTGGCGGGCAAGACGCGCGTGGCGATGTTCTGCACCGGCGGGATCCGCTGCGAGAAGTCGACCGCGCTGCTCCGGCGCGAGGGGGTCGAGCAGGTCCACCATCTCGACGGCGGCATCCTGCGCTATCTCGAGGAGGTGCCCGCCGCTGAGAGCCGCTGGTCGGGCGAATGTTTCGTGTTCGACCAGCGGGTCGCGGTCGGCCATGGCTTGGCACCGGGGACGCACCTGCTGTGCCACGCCTGCCGCATGCCGGTGAGCGCGGCGGATCACGCGTCGCCGCTGTACGTCGAGGGGGTGAGCTGTCCCGCCTGCCATGCGTCCCGCGACGACACGCAACGCGCCGGCTACGCCGAGCGCCACCGCCAGCAGCGGCTCGCCGAGTCGCGCGGCGAGGCGCATGTCGGGCGGCGATTCGAGGGGTGATGCCGGCGGGCGGTCTCTCCGGTTGGCGGCGGCGATGGCGCTTGATCGCGCTGCTGATCGGCACCCTGGCCTATTGGCTGCTCGTCTGCCGCATCGACGATGTCGCGGAGCCGTGGGATGGCAGGAACTACTGGCGGCTCTGGTATCCGGCGTCGGTCGCGGTGGCGGCGCTCGCCGGGTGCTGGTTGCGGCAGCGCGGCTGGAGCGCCGGAGTGATCGTCACCTTCGCGCAGTGGCCTGTCATGTGGCTGACGAGCCGCCAGCCGATGATCTCGCCCATCGCGCCGTTGATGCTCGCGGCGCTCGCGCTTGCTCCGATCGGTGCCGCCACGCTAGCCGGCGGGTGGCGCGGCCGGTCGCCTGCCGGATCGAACTAGTGCGGAGAAGGGTGAGGTCTGCCGCCGCCCCATCCAACCCACCTTTCCGCCCCGCCCGCGATGCGATAGACGCGCGCGCATGCTCAACCTCAACGGCATCACCGTGCGCCTCGGCGGGCGCACGATCCTCGACGGCGCGACCGCGGCACTGCCGCCCGGCAGCCGCGTCGGCCTGATCGGGCGCAACGGCGCGGGCAAGTCGACGTTGGTGCGCGTCATCGCCGGCCAGCTCGAGCCCGACGACGGCTCGGCCGACATGCCCAAGGGCGCGCGGCTCGGCTATATCGCGCAGGAGGCCCCCGCGGGCGACGCCACCCCCTTCGACACGGTGATCGCCGCCGACCTCGAACGCGCCGCGCTGATGCTCGAGAGCGAGAACTGCGAGGATCCCGACCGGCTCGGCGACGTCTACGAGCGGCTGATCGCGATCGACGCTTACACCGCCCCCGCCCGCGCCGCGCAGATCCTGATCGGGCTCGGCTTCGACGAGGAAATGCAGCAGCGCCCGCTCGACAGCTTCTCGGGCGGGTGGAAGATGCGCGTCGCGCTCGCCGCCCTGCTCTTCTCCCAGCCCGACCTGCTGCTGCTCGACGAGCCCTCGAACCACCTCGACCTCGAGGCGGTGATGTGGCTGGAGGATTTCCTCAAGGGCTATCCCGCGACGATCGTCGTGGTCAGCCACGAGCGCGACTTCCTCAACAACGTCGTCGACCATATCCTCCACCTCCAGGGCGGCAAGATCACGCTCTATCCCGGCGGCTATGACGCGTTCGAGCGCCAGCGCGCCGAGCGCATGGCGCAGCTCGAGGCGGCGCGCGCCAACCAGGCGGCGCAGCGCGAGAAGCTGCAGGCCTATATCGCCAAGAACTCCGCCCGCGCCTCCACCGCCAAACAGGCGCAGAGCCGGCAGAAGATGCTCGCCAAGATGCAGCCGATCGCGGAGATGGCGAACGACCCGACCTTGTCGTTCGGCTTCCCCGACCCGAGCGAGCTGCGCCCGCCGCTGATCACGCTCGATCTCGCCAGCGTCGGCTATAATGCGACGCCCATCCTCAAGCGGCTCAACCTGCGGCTCGACCCCGACGACCGCGTCGCTTTGCTCGGGCGCAACGGCAACGGCAAGACCACGCTGGCACGGCTGCTCGCGGCGCAGCTGACCCCGCTGGAGGGCGCGATGAACGCGACCCCGAAGATGAAGGTCGGCTACTTCACGCAATATCAGGTGGAGGAGCTCGACACCGACGACACGCCGCTCGAGCATATGACGCGCATCATGAGGGGCGCCACGCCCGCCGCGGTGCGCGCGCAGCTCGGGCGCTTCGGCTTCTCGGGCGACAAGGCGACCACCAAGGTCGGCAAGCTCTCCGGCGGTGAGCGCGCGCGATTGGCGCTGGCGCTGATCACGCGCGAGGCGCCGCACCTGCTGATCCTCGACGAGCCGACCAACCACCTCGACGTCGACGCGCGCGAGGCTTTGGTGCAGGCGCTCAACGCTTACTCGGGCGCGGTGGTGCTGGTCAGCCACGATCGCCACATGCTGGAGCTCACCGCCGACCGGCTGGTGCTGGTCGACGAGGGCACCGCGCGCGAGTTCGACGGCAGCCTCGACGATTACATCGCCTTCGTGCTGAAGGGCGATCCCGCCAAGCCGGGGATGAGCAAGGCCGAGCGCAAGGCCGACAAGAAAGCCGCGGCGGAGCGGCGCGACCGCGACGCCGCGCTGCGCAAGACGGTGCGCGAGCTGGAGGCGGAGATCGCGCGGCTCACCGCGGAGCGCTCGGGCATCGAGCGCGCGATGGCGGACCCGAGCGGCGCGGACCCGCGCTGGCGCGGCAAGGCGATGGGCGAGCTGAGCCGGATGCGCGGCGACGTGCAGGCGGTGCTCGACACGGTCGAGCTGCGCTGGATGGAGGCGAGCGAGACGCTGGAGAGCGCGAACTGAGGGGGCGTTGATCATTCCCTGCAAGGGGAGGGCTAGATCCTTCCCAGCAAGGGGAGCGCGGGCGAGGTCGTGCCCCCGGACGATCTTGGCCTGCCGGGGGCAGGCCAAAGCCCGCGCTGGCAGCGCGCAGCGCTGACGGAGGGGCGTCGCGGCCGGTGAGTGTCGCTCGGCTCACCGCGTGCGACACCCCTCCACCACGCCTTTCGGGCGCGGTCCCCTCCCCTTGTAGGGGAGGATTTAAGCGTACGTCACTCGCCCTCGCGCGTTTCCTCCGCGCCCTCCGCCTCACCGCCGCGCTCGAACCAGGCCTCGACCGGGCCGGTGAGCTTGATCGTCAGCGGCCGGCCGTGGCGATCGACCTTCTTGCCGAGCGCGACGCGGATCCAGCCCTCGGAGATGCTGTATTCCTCGACGTCGCGGCGCTCCACGCCCTTGAATCGGATGCCGACCCCGCGCTGGAGCGCGGCTTGGTCGAAGTGCGGGCTCGACGGATCGATCGAGAGATGGTCGGGAGGCGTGTCGGTCATGGCGCGGCGCCATGCCGCAATCCGCGCGCGCAGGCCAACAAAAAACGGCGCGGGATCGCTCCCGCGCCGCCCGGTGCGTCAGTAGCCGTAGCCGTAGTACCCGCGCGGCCGGTAATAGTCGCGGTAATAGCCGCGCGGTTCGTAGTAATAGGCCCGCGGCGGCGGGGCATATTCGCGGTAATAGACGCGCGGCGGCGGCGCCGGGTAATAGCCGCGGTCATAATAGCCTCGATCGGCGTAATAGCCGCGGTCATAGCGGTCGTAATAGCGGTCACGGTTGTTGCTCGACGCGATCGCCGCGCCCAGCCCCAGCCCGATCACGCCGCCGATCAGCGCGCCCGCAGCGGTGTCACCGCCGCGATCGCGATGGCGCCAGTAGCGCTGCGCCTCGGCGGGCGCGGCGCTGGTGAGCGCGGTCGCCGCCAGCACGGTGGCGAGCCCGGCCTTCTTCCACAGTCCCGACATCTCAAGACCTCCTCAACTCGGTTCGCATGATGGGTCCAACGCAGAGTGATGCGAGCCTGTTGCGGTCGTTAGACGAGTCGCGCTGAACCGTGCCGGAATGTGACATTCATCGCGCGTCTAGGTGGCGGCCGCGTTGGGGCAGACCGCACGCGATCGCTCAGCTCGCGCGCCGGGTCGAGAAGAAGCCCCGGAGCAGCGCCGCCGACTCACCCGCGCCGATGCCGGCGTAGACCTCCGGGCGATGATGACAGGTGGGCTGCGCGAAGAAGCGCGGCCCGTGCTCCACCGCGCCGCCCTTGGCGTCGTCCGCGCCATAATAGAGCCGCGCGATCCGCGCGTGCGCGATCGCGCCGGCGCACATGGCACAGGGTTCGAGCGTGACCCAGAGGTCGCAATCCTCCAGCCGGTCGCGGCCGAGCGCGCGCGCGGCGGCGCGGATCGCGAGCACCTCGGCGTGCGCCGTTGGGTCGCACAGCGCGCGCGGCGCGTTGGCCGCAACGGCGACGACCTCGTCGCCGCGTACCACCACGGCCCCCACCGGCACCTCGCCGCGCGCCGCGGCGTCGCGCGCGGCGTCGAGCGCCTGACGCATCGCGGGAGGCAGCGGGAACATGCCGGCGCGCCTAGCGCGCGGCGAGCGCCTCCGCCAGCCCGAGCGGCGCGGCGCGGCGACGCCTCAGCGCTGCTCGCCGGGCTTCTGGATGTCGACCTTGGGCACTTCGACGGTCTTGTTCTCGGTACCGACGCTGACCTTGGCGACGTCCGCCTCGAACTTGGGTGCCTGCCCGCCCTCGAGCCGCGGCAGCTGCGCGGTCTGCGTCTGATCGAACTTGACGAACCCCAGCATCATCGCGGCGAGCAGCACGAGGGCCGCGATCCCCACCAGAGCGAGCAGCATGCGCATGTGATATCCTCCCGATCGGTACGTTAGCGCAACAACGCTTGTGCCGCTACAACGCGCCGCCGGGAGCGAGGTTGCCGCTGGCCCGACTTGGCCGATCGCGTGATCGCTTGACCGATCGGCCGCCGCGGGCTATCGCGCCCCACTTTCCGGGCAACCGATATTCAGGATCGATCACATGTCGCGCATCTGCGAGCTGACCGGCAAGGGCCGGCAGGTGGGGCACAACGTCTCCCACGCCAACAACAAGACCAAGCGTACGTTCTTGCCCAACCTGCAGAACGTCACGCTGCTGTCGGACGCGCTGGAGCGTTCGGTGTCGCTGCGCGTCTCGACCCACGGGCTGCGCTCGGTCGAGCACAACGGCGGGCTGGACAACTGGCTGGTCAAGACCTCGGACGACAAGCTGTCGCTCAAGGCGCGCCGCCTCAAGCGCGACATCGTGAAGAAGCGCGCCGCCGCCGTCGCGGCCTGATCCGCTTCTCCGATCCGATCGATCGCGGCCCGCCGTCCCCGTGACGGTGGGCCGCTTCGCGTGCGCGGCTCAGCCGAGCCAACGGAACTTGGCGAGCACGGTCGGGCGCCAGCGTGACATGTCATTGTCGGTGACCACCCAGATCATCGTCGCGCCGCGCTCCATCGTCACCGCGATACCCTCGGCATTCTCCCGCGCCATGATCGGGCTGAGATCGGCCACCACCGGTCCGGCGAGCAGCGCGCCGGGACGGATCGAGTCGCGCGCGATCCGCACCAGCACCGATTCGAATCGCAGCGGTGGAAAGTGCCAGCGCCGGTTGAGCACCAGCACGTCGCCGTTGGGCAGCACCGCGGCGTCGCTCGGCGCGAAGCCCTCGGGCGGGCGATAGTGTAACGGTCTGCCATAGTCGCCGGACACGGTCGGATCGCCGTCGAACAATAACGCGTTGCGCGGCTCAACCATGCCGCGCCAGCCTTCCTGGATGACGAGGAAGCGGCCGTCATTGAGCCGTACCAGCGATTCGGGTCCGGTATTGGCGCCCCAGTAACGCATCGGTCGCGGCGCCACCGAGCCCAGAGCGTGTTGGAGATCTGCGGCATAGCGCCAGATCGCGTTCACACGCTCGTAGCCGATCCAGACGACGCCGCTGCTCCGATCGAGCACCAGTGACTCGGTGTCCCGATCCTCTTTCATCCAGCCGGTGCCGGGCCCGTCGCGCAGCGTGACGATCGCGCGCTTCCGAAGGTGCCGGCCCGCGATGCTGAGGCGGAGGAACTGGCCGCCATCGCTGAGCAGCACCGCCTCGTCACCGCTCAGCGCCAGCGCCGAATAGCCGCCGAAGGCGTGATCGTCCGAGCTGAGCGAGAGCGCGCCGACCGGTTCGAGCAGACCGATCCGTCGCGGCCACCCGCCCGACGGCGCGAGCCACCGCGCCCGCACCGTCGCGTCGGACGAGAGGACCGGCAGCCGCGCCTCGCCGGCCCAGCCCGGCACCAGCAGCAGCACCGCGAGCAGGGAGAGGAACCAGCGCATCGCGGCGCTCTACGGGAGGCGTGCCGCGGGGGAAAGGAGGATGAACCTTCGATAACGGGCGCATTCAGGGTCGGCTCAACGCGACTCGAGCATAACCGCAACATCGACGGGGAGCCCCGCCGACCGGAACAAGCAAACGGGAGATGACAGATGTTCAAGAATCTCGCTCTGGCTGGCGCCGCGCTCGCGATGGGTACCGCCGCGATCGCACCGACCGCCGCCGACGCGCAGCGTTACGGCCGCTATGACCGCGACTATCGTGACTATCGCTACGATCGCAGCAGCTACCGCGACTATGACCGCCGCGGCGACTCGCGCCGGTACAATTACAACCAGCGCTGCTCGGGCGGCACCACCGGCACGGTGGTCGGTGCGATCGCGGGCGGCCTACTCGGCCGGGTGATCGACTCGCGCGGCGACCGCACGCTCGGCACGGTGCTCGGCGGCGTCGGCGGCGCGGTGGCGGGCAACGCGATCGAGAAGTCGAACAACCCGCGGTACTGCCGTTAACTTCTTGCGGTTACAGGGGCGGGCGTGGCCGAGCGGCCTTGCCGTCCCGACCGCCACGAGTTCCCTCGCGTAGAGTAGGAGGGCGCGGGTCCGGTACCTTCGGGTGCCGGACCCGTAGTCTTGTCACGCGCGGCGGCTGCCTCACTGGTAATGGCCGAGTCGCTCGAACCCGGTGTTGGTCTTCGCCATCTTCATCAGCTTGCGGATCTGTCCGCGCGCGTGACGGTCGAACTTGCGATCGTCGTAAACGCCGCGCCAGATGAACTCGTCTTTGTCCTGCAACGCCTTGAGCGCGGCGATGAGCGAATCTTGGGCATCGCTGGCGCCGCCGCGCAGCAGTGCCGCGCACACCATCTCCTCGGCCGCGGCCTGGTCGCAATCGTCGTGACGGTCGCGGCCGTGGCGTTCGGCGGTGACCTGGTCGACGCGCGCCGCCTCGACCCGGCGCTCCAGCCAGGTCCGCACCGCCGCGCCGTCCCACGCCGCCGCCATCACGCCTCCTCCTCGGCCGCGGCGAGCACCCGCGCGATCTCGTCCTCACCCAGGCCGAACACCGCGGCGAGCCCGGCGACGCTCGCGCCGCGCGCCGCGAGCGTGCGGATCCGCTCGCCGTCGACCAGCGTGGCGTAGCCGCTGACGTCGCGGTCCTGGCGCACCACGTCGCGTCGCCCCGAGCCGCGCTTGCGCTCGGCGGCGGCGCGATGCGGGTCGCGCTCGGCCAACGCCGCCGCGGCCTCGCGGCGCGAGCGGCGCGCCGCCTCGCGCTCCTGCGCCTGCGCCTCGCGCGCGGCCGCGCGCGACTCGAGTCGCGCGGTCATCGCCTCGGCCCGTGCCGCGGCGCGCGCCTCGCTCGACCGGGCGCGCTCGTCGGCGCTTGTGGCGACCTCGCGGCGTTGGCCCGCCACTCCGCCGTGATTCCAGCTGCTGTCGACCAAGACTCGCTCCACCGACGCCCCGTGCGCCCTCGCCCGCTCCTACGGTGACGGCGGCATGGCCGGCAACCCGCGGCCACGACGCTGTCGCTTTAGCCGCCGCGACGCGGTACGGAGCGCGCCATGCATTTCCTCGATCAGGCAAAGATCTTCGTGCGCTCGGGCGCGGGCGGCCCCGGCGCGGTCAGCTTCCGGCGCGAGAAGTTCATCGAATATGGCGGCCCCGACGGCGGCGACGGCGGCAAGGGCGGCGACATCGTCTTCGAGGCGGTGGCCGGGCTGAATACGCTGATCGACTTCCGCTACACCCAGCATTTCCGCGCCCCGCGCGGCACCGGCGGCTCGGGCAGCAATCGCACCGGCGGCGGCGGCAAGGATCTCGTCATCAAGGTGCCCGTCGGCACGCAGATCCTCGCCGACGACGAGGAGCGCACGCTCTTGGCCGATCTCACCAAGGTGGGCGAGCGGATCGTGTTCCTGCGCGGCGGCGACGGCGGGCGCGGCAACGCCAGCTACAAGACCTCGACGAACCGCGCGCCGCACCAGCACGGCACCGGCTGGCCCAGCGAGGAGGCCTGGGTGTGGCTGCGGCTCAAGCTGCTCGCCGACGCGGGGCTGGTGGGCTTGCCCAACGCGGGCAAGTCGACCTTCATCAACCAGGTCACCAACGCCCAGGCCAAGGTGGGCGCCTATGCCTTCACCACGACCCGCCCGCAGCTCGGCGTGGTGCGCCACAAGATGCGCGAGTTCGTCGTCGCCGACATCCCCGGGCTGATCGAGGGCGCCGCCGAGGGCGCGGGCATCGGCGACCGCTTCCTCGGCCATATCGAGCGCTGCCGCGTGCTGCTCCACCTCATCGACGCCAACGACGAGGACGTGGCGGAGAGCTATCGCATCGTCCGCGACGAGCTGGCGGCCTATGGCGGCGGGCTCGAGGACAAGCCCGTGGTGGTCGCGCTCAACAAGATCGACACGCTCGACGACGAGCTGATCGCGGCGCTCTCGGCGGAGCTGGAGGAAGCGAGCGGCGCCGAGGTGATCCCGCTCTCGGGCGCGAGCGGCGTCGGCGTCGACTGGGCGCTCGACAAGTTGCTCGAGGCGATCCCGACGAGCGGGTCGCCGGTCGACGACGACGGCGAGGAGGAAGCGCTGGAATGGTCGCCGCTGCGAGGGTAGAATAAGGCGACGTCTATAAGGGAGTCATGGCCACGCAGATCACGCCCGACTACCCGCAGCTGACCGCCGACCGCTTCCTCGAAATGGACTTCGGGGAAGACAAGGCGGAGCTGGACAACGGCGTCGTGCGCATGATGGCCGGCGGGTCGGCGCGCCATGCCCGGGTAAGCGGGAACATCTTCCTGGCGCTCGGCTCGCGACTCCGTGGCAGCGGCTGCTCCCCCTACAATGCGGACATGGCGACGCGGACCCATGATCTGTCGGTCCGCTTCCCCGACGTGGCCGTCTTCTGCGGCAAGAACGATCCGGCGTTCGACGCTGCCAAGGCCTTCACCGACCCGCGCATCCTCTTCGAGGTGCTCTCCGGCAGCACCGATCTCACCGTCAAGCTGGAGGAGTACAAAGCCCTGCCCAGCGTCGACACGATCGTGTTCGTCGACATCGCGGCCGAGCGCCTGCGCGTGCTGCAGCGCACCGGGCCGCGCGCGTGGAGCGACGTCGCGCATGACGCGCCGGTCGACCTCCCCCTGCCCGCGCTGAGCCTCACCCTCCCCCACGCCGAGATCTTCGCGCGCGATTGAGCCCGGCGCACGCGCGCGCTACCGCTCGCCGCGCCATGTCTCTGTTCCCGCCCGCCGCCTGCCCGCGCCTGATCGTCAAGATCGGCTCGGCGCTGCTCGTCGACGACGCCGGGGGCGTGCGCCGCGCCTGGCTCGAGACGATCGCCGCCGCCATCGCCGAGCGAGTCGCCGCCGGGCAGCAGGTCGCCGTCGTCTCCTCGGGCGCGATCGCGCTCGGCGCGCGCCGGCTCAGGCTCGCCAAGGGCGGACGCGCCAGCCTGGAGGACGCGCAGGCCGCCGCGGCGACCGGGCAGATCGCACTTGCCGGCGTGTGGGCCGAGGTGCTCGGCGCACGCGGGCTGACCGCGGCGCAGATGCTCGTCACGCTCGGCGACCTGGAGGAGCGGCGTCGCTACCTCAACGCCGCCGCCACGCTCAACCGCCTGCTTCAGCTCGGCGTCGTGCCCGTGATCAACGAGAACGACTCGGTCGCCACCGAGGAGATCCGCTTCGGCGACAACGACCGGCTCGCCGCGCGCGTGGCGCAGGCCGCGGCGGCGCAGGGCGTGGTGCTGCTCTCCGACGTCGACGGCCTGTACGACCGCAACCCCGCGCTGCCCGGCGCGCGGCACATCGCACGCGTCGAGCGGATCGACGCCGCGATCGAGGCGATGGCCGACCGCGGCTCGGCCTCGGGGATGGGCTCGGGCGGGATGGTCTCCAAGATTGCGGCGGCGCGGATCGCCAACGCCGCCGGGGCGGCGCTGGCGATCGCCTCGGGGCGCGCCGAGGCGCCGCTGTCGGCCGCGGCGCGGCACACGCTCTTCGTCGCCGAGCGCGCCGCGCCGGCGCGCAAGGCGTGGCTCGCCGGCGGGCTGACGGCGCGCGGCGCGCTCCACGTCGACGCCGGCGCCGCGCGCGCGCTGACCGAGGGCCGCAGCCTGCTCGCCGCCGGAGTCACGCGGGTGGAGGGGGAGTTCGCGCGCGGCGATCTCGTCACCATCGAGGGGCCGGCGGGGACGATCGCGCGCGGCCTCGCCGAATATGACGCGGGCGAGGCGGCGAAGCTGCTCGGGAGGCGCAGCGACGAGCAGGCGGCGATCCTCGGCTATGCCCCGCGCGCCGCGCTGGTCCACCGCAACCATATGGCGCTGCTGTGATCCTGGCACTCACCGGGGCGACCGGCTTCGTCGGCGGCGCGCTAATGAAGCAGGCACTCGCCGCGGGACATCAGGTGCGCGCGCTGGCGCGGCGGGCGCAGACCGGGCGCGAGGGCGTGACTTGGGTGAGCGGCGCGCTGAACGACGCGGCGGCGCTCTCGGAGCTGGTGTCGACCGCGGACGCGGTGGTCCATGTCGCCGGCGCGGTGAACGCGCCCGACCGCGCCGGTTTCGCCGCCGCCAACATCGAGGGTACGCGCGCCGTGGTCGAGGCGGCCAAGGTGTGGGGCGTCGCCCCCTTCGTCCACGTCTCCTCGCTCGCCGCGCGCGAGCCGACGCTCTCCAATTATGGCTGGTCGAAGGCCGGTGCCGAGGCGATCGTGCACGAGAGCGGGCTCGACTGGACGATCGTCCGCCCGCCCGGCGTCTACGGCCCCGGCGACATGGAACAGCGCGACCTGTTCCGCGCGGCGCGGCGCGGCGTCGTGCCCTTGCCCCCCAACGGCCGGCTCTCGATCGTCCACGTCGATGACCTCGCGCGGTTGCTGCTCACCCTCGCCGAGCAGCCGGGAACGGGTGCGCACGCCACCTACGAGCCTGCCAGCCCGGACGGCGCGCTGCGCTACACCGAGTTCGCGCGCGCGATCGCCGCCGCGATCGGCCGCCGCGCGCTGCCGCTGCCGCTGCCCGCCGCCTTGCTCCGCCTCGCCGCGCGCGGTGACGCGCTGTTCCGCGGCGCCAATGCCAAGCTCACCGCCGACCGCGTCGCCTATATGGTTCACCCCGACTGGACCGCCGATCCCGCCAAGGCGCCCCCGCCCGAGCTGTGGCGCGCACGGATCGGCGCGGCGGAGGGGCTGGCCGGCACGGCGCGATGGTATCGCGCCCAGGGGCTGCTATAGCGCGGCCCGACATCCGCCGCATTTCAAGGCCACAGCCGAGCTTATGACCGACCGCAGCACGATCCTCGACACGCTCCGCGCGCAGATCGAACCCTTCAACAAGAAGGGCATCGAGATCACCGAGGCGACCACCTTCCAGGGCGACCTCGAGTGGGACTCGCTCACCGTGATGGACTTCGTCGCCGCGATCGAGGACGAGTTCGACATCATCATCACGATGAACATGCAGGCCGAGATCGAGACCGTGGGGCAGCTCGCCGACGCGGTCGAGAAGCTGCGGGGCTGACCGCGATGACCGAGACCGGCCTCCAGCCCGAGGCGCTGCCCGAGACCGTCGCGCCCGCGCCGACCGCGCGCGACCTGTTCGCCAAGTTCGACCCGCTGATCGCCGAGCGCGACAAGCTGATGTCCTCGGGCGTGCGCGACCCCTTCGGCATCGTCATGGAGGAGGTGCGCTCGCCCACCACCGCGGTGATCCGCGGGCAGGAGACGATCCTGCTCGGCACCTACAATTACATGGGCATGACCTTCGACCCCGACGTGATCGCGGCGGGTAAGCGCGCGCTGGAGCAGTTCGGCAGCGGCACCAACGGCAGCCGCATGCTCAACGGCACCTTCCGCGACCATGTCGACGCCGAGGACGCGCTGCGCGAGTTCTACGGTGCCGCGCACGCGATGGTCTTCTCCACGGGCTATCAGGCCAATCTCGGCGTGATCTCGACGATCGCCGGGCGCGGCGAATATGTCATCCTCGACGCCGACAGCCACGCCTCGATCTACGACGGCTGCAAGATGGGCGACGCCGAGATCGTCCGCTTCCGCCACAACTCGGTCGAGGACCTCGACAAGCGGCTCGGCCGCCTGCCCAAGGAGCCGGGCAAGCTGGTGGTGCTCGAGGGCGTCTACTCGATGCTGGGCGACATCGCGCCGCTGCGCGAGATGGTCGCGGTGGCGCGCAAGCACGGCTGCATGGTGCTGGTCGACGAGGCGCACTCGATGGGCTTCTTCGGCGAACACGGCCGCGGCGTCTACGAGGAGCTGGGCCTGGCGCTCGGCGACGACGTGGATTTCGTGATCGGCACCTTCTCCAAGTCGGTCGGGACCGTCGGCGGCTTCTGCATCTCCAACCATCCCAAGTTCGAGGCGCTGCGCCTGTCCTGCCGCCCCTATATCTTCACCGCCTCGCTGCCGCCGTCGGTGGTCGCGACCGCCGCGACCTCGGTGCGCAAGCTGATGCACGCGCACGAGAAGCGCGCGCGGCTGTGGGACAATGCGCGGCGGCTGCACGGCGGGCTCAAGGCGCTCGGCTTCCGGCTCGGCACCGACGCGCCCGACTCCGCGATCGTCGCGGTGATCCTGGAGGACCAGGAACAGGCGGTGGCGATGTGGCAGGGGCTGCTCGAGGCCGGGCTGTACGTCAACGTCGCGCGTCCGCCCGCGACGCCGACGGGCACATTCCTGCTGCGCTGCTCGATCTGCGCCGAGCACAGCGCCGAACAGATCGACCGCGTGGTCGCGATGTTCGCCGCGGCGGGTCAGCAGGTCGGGGCGATCGCGGCGACCTGAGCCGGGCGCTTTAACCTTTGGTAAGGTAAACGGCGGTAAACCGCCGCCGGTGACCGACGAGGACGCCGAGCGCGGAGGCCCGACCTCCACCTGGGGGACGATCGCCCTGTGGGTGATGGGCCTGCTGGGTGTCGCGGTGCTCGCCGCGCTGCTGCTGACATTGCGCGAGGCCAATCACCGCCGCGACGACGCGCTGGCGGCGCAACGCCACAGCTACGACGTGATGATCCTGGTCCGCACGCTGCAGGGCACGATCGCGCGTTCCGAGGCATCGCTGGGCCGCTACGTCATCTCGGGCGACCAGCAGCTCGGGCGGCTCTATTTCGAGGACTGGCGCCGCGCCGACGAGACGATCGACCGGATCGAGAAGCTGACGCACGACAATGCCATCCAGTCACGTCATCTCGCCGGAATCCGCGACGCCTTCCGCGAGCGCGGCGACGAGCTCGCGCTCACCGCGCTCAACACCAATTACCGCAAGAACAATCAGGCGCTGGCGCGCTTCTACCACAGCAGCAAGGCCGGCTCGCTGACGCGGATCAACGAGGGGCTCGATGCGCTGGTGGCCGAGGAGCGCGTGCTGCTCGAGGCGCGCACCAGCCATGCTCAGGCCTCGGTGCGGCGATCCAGCATCATCGCCAAGGTGCTCGCCGCCTTCGGGCTGCTGCTGGTAGTAGGGGTGATCTGGCTCGGCTGGGCGGTGGTGTCGGCCTTGTCCGAGCATGCCGTGGCGCGCGCGGAGGCCGACGCGCAGCGCGACCGTGCGGAGGAGCTCGCCAGCGCGGTGGCGCAGGCCACCGAGGAGCTGCGCGCACAGGAGGCGCGGCTGCGCCAGATCCAGAAGATGGAGGCAGTGGGCCAGCTGACCGGCGGCATCGCGCACGATTTCAACAATATGCTGGCGGTCGTGCTGGGCGGGATCGAGCTGGCGCAGCGCGCCGTGACGATCGATCCGAAGACGGCCGCGCGCCATCTCTCCAGCGCGCACGACGGCGCACAGCGTGCCGCGGCGCTGACCCAGCAATTGCTCGCCTTCGCGCGCGAGACCGCGATCAACCCCGAGCCGATCGCCGCCGCGCCGCTGTTCGAGGGGCTCGCCGACCTGATCGGCCGGACGCTGGGCGACGGCGTCACGGTTCGCTTCGGCGACGAGAGCGACGGCTGGTGCACGCGCGCCGACCGGGTGCAATTGGAGAACTCGCTGGTCAACCTCGCGGTCAACGCGCGCGACGCGATGGAGGGGCGCGGCACGCTCACCGTCCGCGCGCTGCGCCGCACCGTTGCCGGCGAGGATTATGTCGCGCTCGCGGTGAGCGATACCGGCTGCGGCATGACGCCCGAGGTGGTCGAGCGCGTGTTCGAGCCCTTCTTCACCACCAAGCCGGTCGGCAAGGGCACGGGCCTGGGGCTGAGCCAGGTCTTCTCCTTCGCGCGCGGGCTGGGCGGCGACGTGTCGGTCGATTCGGTGGTGGGGCTCGGCACCACGGTGACGCTGCTGCTGCCGCGCGAGCGCGCGCGACCCGCTTCGTCCGCGCCGCCGATGCCCGTCGCCGCGGCGCCGGTCGCGCCCGTGCAGAACCCGGCGGGCCTGCACATCCTGGTGGTGGAGGACGACCCGCGCGTGTTGCCCGCGACGATGGATGCGCTCAGCGAGCTGGGGCATCATCCCCGCGCGTGCGACGACCCGACGCGCGCCGCCGCACTGCTGGCCGGGATGGACCGGGTCGACCTGATACTCTCCGACGTGCTGATGCCGACGCTGACCGGCCCCGAGATGGTCGCCGAGCTGGCCGCGACCCACGCGGGCGTGCCGGTGCTGTTCGTCACCGGCTTCGCGGGCGGCGCCGACGAGGCGATCGACCTCGGCGGCCGCCCGGTGCTGCGCAAGCCCTTCACGCTCGCGGGGCTGGAGCGCGCGGTGGCGCAGGCCGCGGCCGCACCGGCGGAAACGCGCGCGGCGGCGTGAGGAAGCGAAATCCTCCCCGGCACGGGAGGGAGACCAGCCGAAGCCTGGTGGAGGGGGCGGTCCGCAGACGCGACGCGCCGAGGTAGCAGCCTGAACGGAGTACGTACCGCGCGGAGGGCCCCCTCCACCACGTCCTCCGGGCGCGGGACCTCTCCCCTTGAAGGCGCGGAGCTGAGCCCATCACCGCCCCACATTCCCGTGCACCGCCACGCTTTTCGCTGCTGACGCGCGCGCCGCGGCCCCGTATAGCCGCAGCCTCACCAGGGCCTTCACCGCCCGACGCCACGGGGCAGCGCCGCACCTTGTTCACCTCGATCGACCGCTACATGGCCCGGCTGATCGCGCTGCCGCTGTTCGCCACCTTGCTGATCGCCTCGATGCTGCTGATCCTCGACCGGATCGGCCGCCTGTTCGACTTCGTCATCACCCAGGGTGGCCCGGTCAGCGTGGTGTGGAAGATGCTGGCCAACCTGCTCCCCGAATATCTCGGCCTGGGCATCCCGATCGGGCTGATGCTGGGCGTGCTGCTCGCCTTTCGCCGCATCGCGACCTCGAGCGAGCTCGACGTGATGCGCGGCGTCGGCATGAGCTACTCGCGGCTGCTGCGCGTGCCCTATATGTACGCGATCATCCTCGCCGCGCTGAACATCGCGATCGTCGGCTACGTCCAGCCACTGGCGCGCTACAATTACGAGAAGCTGCGCTTCGAGCTGCGCACCGGCGCGCTCGGCGCCTCGATCAAGGTGGGCGAGTTCACCCATCTGGGCGACCGCATCACGCTGCGGATCGAGCGCAGCCAGGACAGCGGACGGCGGCTCTCGGGCATCTTCCTCCACGCGTTGACGCCGCGCAACGACTGGGCCGGCGTCACCGCCGAGACCGGGCAATTCCTCGCCACCGACGATCCCAACGTGATCATCTTTCGCCTCACCGACGGCACGCTGATCCACAATCGCCCCGATTTCCCGACGCCGCGCGTGCTGACCTTCAGCTCGCACGACCTGCCGATCAACCTGCCGCGCTTCGAGAGCTTCCGCACGCGCGGCGGCAAGAACCTGGAATATACGCTGCCCCAGCTCGCCCAGCTCGGCCATGCGCGCAACGCCAGCGAGGCGCAGCGCGACGGCAGCCGCGCCGAGTTCCACTTCCGCGTCGTCGAGGTGGCGATGATGTTCCTGCTGCCACTGCTCGCGGTGTCGCTCGGCGTGCCGCCGAAGCGATCCAGCTCGGCGCTGGGCGTGTTCCTGTCGATCGTGATGGTGGTGACCTATCACAAGATCAACCAATATGCCGCGGCGGTGGGCGAGCGCGGCGCGGTCGACCCGCTGATCGCGCTGTGGGTGCCGTTCCTGCTGTTCGGCGCGCTGATCCTGTGGATGTATTACACGCTCGCCTATGTCCCCGGCGGCCAGCCGATCGGCGCGCTCGAGCGCTTCTTCGGCAAGGCGTGGCAGGCGATCGCGCGCTACCTGCCGGGTCGCCGGCGCAAGGAGGCGCGCGCGTGAGCGCCTTCTTCCCCTCACGCACCGTCGCCATCTACATGGCTCGGCTGTTCCTCACGCGCACCTTCGGCATCCTGTTCGGGCTGGTGCTGGTGCTGCAGACGCTCGACCTCTTGAGCGAGAGCGGGCGGATCCTGGGCACCGCGGGCAACGGTGACGCCGAGGTGTGGCGCTACGTCTCGCTGCGCGCGCCGCAGATCATCTCCACCTTCCTGCCCTTCTCGGTGCTGCTCGGCACCGTGCTGACGCTGATCACGATGAACGCCAACAGCGAGGTGGTGGCGCTCAAGGCCTCGGGGCTGTCGGCGCACCAGGTGCTGGCGCCGCTGGTGATCGCGAGCGTCGGCATCGCGCTCGTCACCTTCGCGTTCAACGACCGCATCGTCAGCCGCGCCACCGCCGAGCTGAGCGCGTGGCAGAAGGTCAATTACGGCGCGATGCCGCTCGACCGCGGCGACCGTGCCAACGTCTGGGTACGCGCCGACAACAACCTGATCTCGGCGGACCGGATCAGCGGGCGCGGCGAGGCGGCGCGGCTCGGCGGTATCACCGTGTACGAGCGCAACCCCGACGGCGGGCTGCGCGGACTGATCACCGCACCCAACGGCCTGCGCCAAGGCGACGGTTGGAAGGTATGGCCGGCCAAGCGCTTCGACGTCGCCTCGGGCGCGCTCACCTCGCTCGGCACGGTCGTGGTGGCGCGCGGCGTCACCCCCGACCAGTTCACGCTGGCCAACGTCGACGGCGACGCGCTGTCGTTCACCGGGCTGCGCGCCGCGATCTCCGACCTGGAGGAGGCGGGGCGGCCGACCAAGTCGCTCGAGGGCGTGCTGTGGCACAAGCTCTCCGGCCCGCTGTCCTCGG
The DNA here is from genome assembly GCF_019429485.1 of Sphingomonas citri. Lineage (GTDB taxonomy): Bacteria > Pseudomonadota > Alphaproteobacteria > Sphingomonadales > Sphingomonadaceae > Sphingomonas > Sphingomonas citri. The sequence continues at coordinate 1,735,403 of NZ_JAHXZN010000001.1, forward strand.
TGCTGATGCCGCTGCTCGGCGCGGTGGCGGCGTTCGGCATCGCACGATCGGGCGCGCTGTTCGTCCGCGCGGTGATCGGCATGGCGCTCGGTTTCGCCTATTTCATGGCGGACAAGTTCGCGTTGGCGATGGGCAATCTCGGCGCCTACCCGCCCTTCCTCGCCGCCTGGGCGCCCTTTCTGCTGTTCCTGCTGATCGGCGAGGCGGTGCTGCTGCGGACGGAGGAGTAAGAGGCGCGGTCGCTGCCCCGTGCTCCTGCGCACGCTGGAGTGGGGGGCGGCGGACGTTGACCTTCGTGGCGCTGGGTTCCTGCGTCCGCAGGAACACGATCGAGGGCGGCGAGGCCGTCATCTCACCACTGCCGTCATCCTGAACTTGCTTCAGGATCCACTGTCCCGGAGGCGCCGCGATCGGTGATGCTGGGGTCGGGTGGATCCTGAAACGAGTTCAGGATGACGCCAGGCGGACGATCGGGAAGGATGCGGTAGGCAGCGCTGCCGCCTCTCCCTCAGCGACCCCGCATCGTCGCGGCGGCGAGCTTGCCCACCAGCCCCGGCAGCCCGGCGTAGTTCGCCTTGTGATAGGGCGAGTCCTGCTCGAGCACCTTGGAGATGCGCCGGTGCGCCTCCGCCAGCGCGTGATACGGCAGGCCTGGCAGCAGATGGTGCAGCGCATGGTAGCGCAGCCCCACCGGCGCCCACAGCACCGGCAGCAGCGCGGGCGGTGGCACGTTCACCGTGTCGAGATACTGGGCGGTGACGCTCATCGGCTCGCCCTCATTCTCCCACAGATGCGCCACCAGCGTGCGCACCTGGTTGATCAGCGCTACGCCCGAGCCGACCGCCAGGAAGATAGCGAACGCCTTGAGCGATACCGCGCCCGTCGCCGTCAGCGCCAGCAGAGCGATCGCCCACAGCGAGGTGACGATCTCCCACCGCGTCCAGCGCGCCTTCTCCTCGCCCTGCGGCGCACGGCGACGGAAGTGCGGGTTGATCGACAGCGCCGAGTAGCGCGCCACCACCGCCTCGCGCAGCCGCGGCGACAGCGCCGACAGCGGCGCCAGCAGCGCATAGCGGATCAGCAGCCCGATCGGCGCCAGCGCCGACACCAGGATGAAGACCGGCAGGGTCCAGGGCCGCATCAACGCCAGCGGGAGATACTCGGGGTCCTCCGCCGTGCCGTAGCGTGTCTTGGCGTGGTGCAGGTTATGGACGCCCTCGTACATGAACGACGGGATCATCATCGGCACACCGATCAGCGCGTTCCAGCCGGCGCGGAAGCCCGGCACCGCGGCGTGCTTGATGTGGCTGATCTCGTGGATCATGCTCATGCCGCGATACAGAGCCAGCACCGCGACGACCCCGGCGAGCACCGCCCAGCCGGTCGAGGCGACGGTCACCGCGACCGCGAGCGCGGCGTAGCCGACCACCGCCGAGCCGACCAGATCGGCCCAGTAGAGCGTGGGGCGCGGCTGCACGAGGTCGCGGGTGAGCTCGGCGGCGGCGCGCAGCATCGCCTTGTCGTCCGCGATCGCCGCCCGGTTGGCGACGGGTGCGGCAGCCGCGTTCTCGCCCCGGCTCTCGAAGGTCATCGTGTTCATGGCGCTGTTCATTGGCCCAACATAGTGGCGACAGCGTGACCTTTACAGGACGCACGCACTCGCCGTTGCCAGTAAAAGCTCGCTCGCTATGATCGGTTTCTCCGTTTACGGGCGAGCGCCATGTCCGATCTCTCCATCACCCCGGTCACTACCAAGAGCGAGCGCAAGGCGTTCGTCGATCTGCCCTTCCGCCTCTATGCCGACGATCCCCACTGGGTGCCGCCGCTGAAGGGCGAGGCGCTGGGACTGATCACGCCGGAGAAGAACGGCTGGTTCAGCCATGCCAAGGCGCAGCTCTTCCTGGCACGGCGTGACGGCCGCGTGGTCGGGCGCATCTCGGCGCATATCGACACGCTCGCGCTCGAGATGCCCGCGGCGCAGGGCTTTGGCCCCGGTGTCGGGCAGTGGGGGCTGATGGACGCGGAGGACGAGGACATCTTCCGCACGCTGCTGGCGCGCGCCGAGGCGTGGCTGCGCGAGCAGGGCATGGTGCGCGCGCTCGGGCCGATCAGCATGTCGATCTGGGAAGAGCCGGGGCTGCTGATCCAGGGCTTCGATCAGGCGCCCACGGTGATGATGGGGCACCACAAGCCGGTCTATCGCGAGTGGATCGAGCGCGCTGGCTACCGACCCGTGAAGCAGCTGGTCACCTACGAGCTCGACATCACGCAGGAATTCCCGCCGATCGTGAAGCGGATCATCCGCTCGGGCGAGAACAACAAGAGCATCGTCGTGCGCGAGGTGAACAAGAAGCGCTTCGACGAGGAAGCCGCGATCATCCTCGAGATCCTCAACGACGCCTGGTCGGATAACTGGGGCTTCGTGCCGCTCACCCCGCCCGAGATCAAGGACGTGGGCGTCAAGCTCAAGCCGATCGTGTTCAACGACCTGATCCGCATCGCCGAGGTCGACGGCCGGCCGGTCGCGTTCATGATCACCTTGCCCGACCTCAACGAGGCGATCCGCCCGCTAAACGGCAGCCTGCTCCCGTTCGGCTGGGCAAAGCTGCTCCTGTGGCTGCGCAAGCCGCGCGTCCGCACGATGCGCGTGCCGCTGATGGGTGTGCGCAAGGAGCTTCAATCGTCGCGGCTGGCCAGCCAGCTCGCCTTCATGATGATCGAGGCGATCCGCAAGGCGTCGGTGGCGAACTATGGCGCCTCGCGCGGCGAGATCGGCTGGATCCTCGACGACAATCAGGGGATGAACTCGATCGCCACCGCGATCGAGAGCCAGGTCAACAAGGTCTATCAGGTCTACGAGCGGACGCTCTGATCCGGGGGAGCCGGCGGCGCCGCGCGCCTCGGCCGGCGCGGCGCCGCTCCCTCCCGTCCGCCCGCTGGCGGCCGTCACAGCTTCTCGGGAACCTTGACGCCCAGGTCCTTCCACTCGGCGCGCGTGTGGCAGACGCGTTGGATGATGTGCGAGCCGGTCGCCTCGGTGTTGTAGCAATAGCGCGTGTTGGGGGTGCGGGCCTTGACGCCGCCCTCGGCCGGGGTCGCGACGGCGGCGGCGCTCGTGGTGGTGGCGGCTGCCGCCGGGCTGGTCGGCTCGGCCTGCGCGGGCGCGACGAGGACCAGGCTGGTGAGCGCGGCGACGATGGTGGCGTTCATGGCAGTGTCTCCCTGCCCCGTTGATCGGGGACGCCAAGTGCTTTGCAGGCACCGTGCCAATCGACTATTTCACCCTATTTTGAGGGACTTACGGACTTCATCCATTCTGCGCAGCCAGGGCCGCCGCCGACATCCGGCGAATTTCGCCAGAAGATGGCGAGCCCTTGTGGATGGGCGCGACGACCCCATCTCGTAGGCACTGTCCAGATCTGACCACGCGAGCCTGGATAGCTGAGAGACCGAACGCGCTCCCGCTTGCACGCAGGGAGACCGACATGGACCTCAACGAACTCTACTCACGCCACCAGATATCGATCGCTCGCGCCTCGGATGCCGCCAGCGCGAGCGGCCGCGACGCTTACCGGATCTGCGCGAAGGGCTATGCCGCGCGGATCGCCGACGTGCAGTGGCTCGCCGGCGTCGTCCGCCCGACCGTGGTGGTTGGCGCGTGAGCGACGAGCCGCAACCCGCCCCGCGCCCGCCGCGCCGCCCCTATTTCCGCCCGGCCAGCAGCGTCCCCAAGCTGTCACCCGAAAGCGCGGCGCGCGAGAGCCAGGTGGTTCGCGCCGCGACCGAGCGGCTCGGCCTCGCGGGCGCGATGGCCTTTCTCAACGCCGATGTCGGGCTGGGGGCTCGCCCGCTCAAGCTCGCCGCGGCGAGCGACGAGGGCGCGCGGCAGGTGCTCGATCTGATCGCGCTGCAGCAGCCGGACGGCGCTGCCTAGCGACCGATCCACCGGAGCCGCAACGTGCTCCCGCGCACGCGGGAGGCCGAAGCGGCAAGTGGCTACGTTGATAACTCTGGGCTTCGGCGTTTACCGGAGCTCACCGTGGGTGCAGATCAGGCCGATCAGTTCCTCGGTTGAGCGCGCCGCTTCACTTCACAAGGCGACTTCCTGAATGCTCTAGGGGGCCAACGCGCCGATCCAACAGCGGCCGCGAGGTGTGCGGATCAGCGGATCCTGGGACAAGCTCAGGATGACGCCAGAGGAGGAGGAGCGGTCCGCCCCTTGTGCTCAGAACAGGAACGCGCCGCCCAACACCAGCCGTGCGTCGGGCGAGTCATGATTCAGACCCGCGACCGCGAGCAGGTCGATCTGCGTCCGCTTGGTCGGCTGCCACGCCAGCGACCCCGCCGCGAGCGTCTGCGTGACATGGCCTGCGGGATCGTCGTCGCGCTCGACCGAGAACTCCGCCACCGCGGTGAGGCTGTCGGTCAGCGCATAGCCGAGGCCGACGACGCCGCTCGCGTCGAAATGCCGCCCGCCGCCCTCCTCGTTGGCCGCCGCCGTGGCGCGACCGGTGAAGTCGAGGCTCCACTTGTCGTTCATCTGCCAATAGACCGGCGCGATCACCCCCGCCGACCAGTCGCCGTCGCCGATTCCGCTGCGGCCGGTCGGTAGAGTGACATAGGGCTGAATCGCGGACGACAGGGCGCGGCCGTCAGGGTGACTCAGCGCGTAGCGATAGCCGATCGTCGTGTCGCCAACTCCCCACTTTCGTGAGACGGCGCCGGTCACCTTGTCGCGCGTGCGCAGCGTGCCCAGCGGCGTGAACTCGACCTGCAGCTCGCTGTCCCGCGTCACGCCGAACCGCGCGGTGACGTCGCCGAACAATGTGAGGTCTTCGCGCGAGTCGCCGCTGTCGTCGCGCTGCCAGTCCACGCCCGAGAGTTCGACCTGCACCTGCCCCGGCATGGTGACGCAGCCGCTCGCACCGAGTGACGGCCGGTTAGGGCAGAACCGCTCGGTGACCGGATCGTCCTGCGCGATCGCGGGCGCGGCCACCAGCAGCAGCCCGGCGGCGAACAGGCCGGCGCGCATCATCGCAGCCGCACCCAGGTCGGCGCGTGGTCGCTCGCTTTCTCCCGGCCGCGATACTCCTTGTCGACGCCGGCCTCGACCAGCCGGTCGGCCACCGCCGGGCTGAGCAGCAGGTGATCGATGCGGAAGCCCGCGTCGCGCTGCCACGCACCTGCCTGATAGTCCCAGAAGGTCCAGACGCCGCCGCGCGGGTGGCGGGCGCGCAGCGCGTCGGTCCACCCCTGCGCGACCAGCGCGCGATAGCCCTGGCGGCTCTCGGGCTGCATCAGCGCGTCGCTCGCCATCGCGCGCACGGAGAAGACGTCATCGTCATTGGGAATGACATTATAGTCGCCCGCCAGCACCGCGGGCACTTCGCTGGCGAGAAGCTGCGCCGCGCGCGCACGCAGCCGCTCGATCCAGCGCAGCTTATAGTCGAACTTGGGGCCGGGCTGGGGATTGCCGTTGGGCAGATAGATCGACGCCACCGTCAGCCCGGCGACGTCGCACTCGAGGTAGCGGCTGTGCTCGTCGTCGGGCTCGCCTTCCAGCCCGCGCTGGCGCTCCACCGGATCGGCACCGCGCGCGAGCACCGCGACGCCGTTGAAGCCCTTCTGCCCGTGCCACACCGCGCCATAGCCTGCGGCGCGCACCTCCGCCTCGGGGAAGGTCTCGTCGCTCGACTTGAGCTCCTGGAGGCACACCACATCGGGCTGCGCCTCCTCGAGATACTCGAGCAGCCGCGGCAGCCGCGCCTTGATGCCGTTGACGTTGTAGGTGACGATCTTCACCCGCGACGGTCTATCGCGCCGCGTGGGCTTTGTCTCGCCCCGCGCGCGTCTTAGACCGAGAAGCTGGTGCCGCAGCCGCAGCCGCTGGCGGCCTGCGGGTTCTCCACCTTGAAGGAGGCGCCGCCGAGCGACTCGACATAGTCGACGCTGGCGCCGCGGACGAGATCGAGGCTGACGTCGTCGACCACCAGCCGCACGCCGTCGGTCTCCACCACGAGGTCGCTCGCCTCGGGCGCATCGGCGAAGCCGAAGCGGTACTGGAATCCCGAGCAGCCGCCGCCCTCGACGGCGAGGCGCAGGATCGCGGGCTTGTTCTGCCGCGCCGCGATCGCCGCGACGCGCGCGGCGGCGGCGGGGGTGAGCGCGATAGCGGGTGCGAGCGTGGCCATGCGGGTAAGATAGGCGTGGGGGGCGGCGGGGGAAAGGGGGCGGGCGTTGCCGCTCCCTCTCCTTCAGGGAGGGCCGGGGTGGGCCTCCCCGCGAGTGAGTCGCATGCGGAAGCGCCCCACCCCTACCCCTTTCCTCAGAGGAGGGATAAGCAGGCACTAACGAGAAAGGGCCGGCCCGCTCGGCGCGGCGCCGGCCCTCCCCTCCTAAAGCGAAGCGATCAGTCCTGCGGTGCGGGGCCCGAGGTCGACACCGGGATCTGGCCGACGGCGCGGTCCTGCGCGGCCATCAGATAGTCGGCGGTGGTCAGGAACGGCACCGGGTTGACCGCGTGCCCGTCGATCCGCACCTCATAGTGGAGGTGCGGGCCGGTCGAGCGCCCGGTCGACCCCATCAGCGCGATCAGCTGGCCGCGCTTCACGCGCGTGTTGTCGGAGACGAGGATCTTCGACAGGTGGCCGTAGCGCGTCGCGATGCCCTTGCCGTGGTTGATCTCGACCATGTTGCCGTAGCCGCCCTGGCGGCCGGCGTGGCTGATCACCCCGTCGGCGGTGGCGTAGATCGGCGTGCCGCTCGGACCGGGGATGTCGACGCCGGCGTGCATCGCCGCAGTACCGCGGAACGGGTCGCTGCGGATGCCGAAATTGCTGGTGAACTGCAGCTTCTGCACCGGCTGCACCGAGGGGATCGCGATCACGCCCTGCTCGAGCCGGTCGAGCTTCTTCCAGCTCATGAACAGCGAGCGGAACTGCTGGTCGGCGGCGAGATCGGCGCGCGCCTCGGCGCTGTTGGCCTCGACCAGCGGGCCGCCCATCGCGCTGCCACCCTTCGCCAGCCGCGCCGTGGAGATGCCCAGCTTGCGCACCGTCTTGGCGGTCGCGGCGTAGCGCTGGTCGAGCTCGCGCTGCGCCACCGCGGCGAGCTCGGCCTGGCGCGTCTCGACGCGCAGGAAGGGCTTGATCGTGTCGGCGGCGAGGCGGGTCGCGTCGGGATCGATCGCCAGCGTCGCGCGCGCCAGCTCGCGGCTCTCACCCTCGCCGGTCAGCGCGGCGGCGAGCAGCGCCTGGCGCTGCTCGATGCGGCTGGCGTGGAGCTCGGCGGTGCGGCGGATGGTGGCGACCCGCGTCTGGAGCTGAGTGACCTTCTGCTCCATCTTGGCCAGCTTGCGCTCGCTGGTCGGCGCCGGCTTGAGCCCGGTCGCGACCGCGACCTGCTGGCTGGCGGCGACCGCGCCATAGCCGGCGAGGCCGAGGACCATCGCGGCGCCGCCGCGTGCCATCAGGCGGCGCGTGCCATAAGCGGCGCGCAGACGATCGAGCGGGCGCGCGGCCGGCGTAAGAGCGGTGTCGTTCATCGAACCCCAGATCAAAGACTGCGACCGGGCGGCGGGCTGCCGCGCGGTCTTCCCCTTTTCTCGAACTGCCGCCCCGGAGACGAAGCCTCCCGGGCACAAAGGTTTGTGACCCGAGCAGGGTTAATCGGGCAAGAGCAGCGGCGCGGCAGCGCGCCCGATCGACGGAGAGACGCGGCGAGTCGTTGTAATTCGCCGAGTCGAGTAGCCAGTGCTCGCGTGATTTACGTGAGTTGCGAGCGATTCCTGGTGGCGGATCGGCGCGAGTGACTGGCACAGGACGAGGAGTTTGCTCCGATGTGGAGCGATGGAGCGAGTTCGATTTCTGAGACGATTGAACGCGGCAGACGCAAGATAGGCCTCCGTCATCCCGAACCAAGTTCTGGATGACGGTGGGGCTATGGACGACTTCGCCCTGCGCAGCGGCGCCCTGATCGCTCTAGCGACGTGCGGCCGCTCGGGCGCCCGCGTCAGCCCAGCGCACGCGCCGCCTCCAGCACCTCCTCGGCATGGCCCGGCACCTTCACCTTGCGCCACGCGCGCACCAGCCGACCGTCGGGGCCGTAGAGGAAGGTGGCGCGCTCGATCCCCATATAAGTGCGGCCGTACATCTGCCGCTCGCCCCACACGCCGAACGCCTCGGTGACGCTGCCGTCGAGGTCACTGCCGAGCGGGATGCCGAGCCCGTGGCGCGCAATGAACTTGTTGTGCTTGGCGACGGTGTCGCGCGAGATGCCGATGATCGACGCGCCCGCGGCGGCGAAGCGGCTCGCCAGCGCGGAGAAGTCGAGCGCCTCATGGGTGCAGCCGGGCGTGTCGTCCTTGGGATAGAAATAGACGATCAGCGGTCGCGGCAGGTCGCGCAGCCTCAGCGGCGCGCCGTCGGTGCCGGTCACGGTGACGTCGGGGATGGTGTCCACGCGATACTCTCCTGCCACTGGGCGGCGACGCTCTCGCGCACCCGGTCCAGCGTGGCAAGCAGCGTTTCCCAGTCGGGCAGCATCACCGCACGCGCGATCAGCGCGCGGGTCGCCGCCGCGCCGGGCTCCTGCGCGTCGGGCGCGACCAACCGTCCGGTCACCAGCAGCCGGGCGAGCAGCGCGTAAGCGTCGCGCATCGCCGGCGCGAGCGCGCCCTCGGCCACCAGCGCGTCGATCGCGACGCTCAGCCGCGGGTCGAAGCCGCACCGCCGCGTCAGTTGGGTGACGTGCACCGCGAACTCCAGGTCGACCAGCCCGCCCGGCAGCAGCTTGGCATCGAGCGGCCCCTGCGGCGGCTTGTGCCGCGCGATCTCGGCGCGCATCTCGGCCGCCTCGGCGGGCACGTCGCGCACCGGCCGCTCGCCCGCCAGCACCGCGGCGACGATCGCCGCCACCGCGGCGCGCGCGTCATCTGAGCCGAAGACGGCGCGCGCGCGGGTCAGCGCCATATGCTCCCAGGTCCACGCTTCCTCGCGCTGGTAGCGAGCGAAACTGTCGAGGCTGACCACCAGCGGACCCTGCGCGCCCGAGGGCCGCAGCCGCGTGTCGACCGGGTAGAGCGGCCCCGCCGCGGTCGGCACCGACAAAGCCGCGGTGACCCGCTGCGCCAGCCGCGTGAAATAGAGCGTCGCGCCGAGCGGCTTGGCGCCGTCAGACTCGGCGGTGAAGTCGCCGGTGAAGAGATAGATCAGGTCGAGGTCGGAGGCGTGGGTGAGCGCCATCCCGCCCATCCGGCCGAGCGCGAGGATGACGAGCTCGCCGCCGGGTACGCGACCGTGCGCGCGCTCGAACTCGGCCGCGGCGGCGCTCGCCAGCGTCTCGATCGCTGCCTCGGCGACGCGCGCATAGCCGGCCGCGACGTCGAGCGGGTCGGCCGCCCCGGCGACGATCTGCGCGCCGAGCGCGAACCTTTTGTCGCCGACGACCCGCCGCACGTGATCGAGGAGCGCCTCATAATCCGCCCCCTCCTCCACGGCGCGCATCTCCGCCGCCAGCGCGGCGATCTCGCCGACGGATGCGAAGGCGCTCGCGTCGATCAGGCCGTCGAGCAGGTCGGGGCGGCGCGCCAGCTCGTCGGCGAGGGTCGGTGCGTGGCTGAGCAACTCGGCCAGCAGCGAGGTGAGTGCCGGGCGCGCCTCGAGGAGGCGGAAGACGTTCACCGCGCTCGGCAATCGCTCGAACAGCCGGTCGAGGCGGTTGAGCGCGACCGCGGGCACCGGCGCTTGCGCCAGCGCGCCGACCAGCGCCGGCAGCACCGCCTCGAGCGCGCTCTGCGCCGCCGCCGAGCGCAGCGCGGGATAACGCCCCTCGCGCCAGGCCGCGACGCGACGCACCGCGTCCTCGGCATCGGCGAAACCGGCCTCGCTCAGCGTGTCGCCCAGCCGCGCCGGGTCGAACGGCAGACCCGCCGCGGAGACGGGGGCGAGCCGGTCGAACGCCGCCGCGACGCGCTCGACCTGTGGCGCGAGCAGCGCGAGCAGCGCCGCGCCGTCGTCGAGGCCGTGCAGCCGCGCGACCCGGTCGAGCGACTCGCCCGCGGGCAGCGCGTGGGTCTGGCGGTCGTCGATCATCTGGACGCGGTGCTCGATCGTGCGCAGCAGCGTGTAGGCGTCCGCCAGCGCGGCGGCGTCCGCGGCGTCGATCCGCCCCGCGCGGGCGAGGGCGGCGAGCGCGTCGCGGGTCGCCGGCGCGCGCAGCGACGGGTCGCGGCCGCCGTGGATCAGCTGGTGGATCTGCGCGAAGAACTCGATCTCGCGGATGCCGCCGCGGCCGCGCTTGAGGTCGAAGTTGGGGCCGAACGCCTGGCCCTGCGCGTGATGGTCGCGGATGCGGCGCGTGATGTCGAGGATCTCGCCGACCGCGCCGAAATCGAGGCTGCGCCGCCACACGAAGGGACGGATCGCCTCGACGAAGCGGGCGCCCAGCGCGCGGTCGCCCGCCGCCACGCGTGCGCGGATAAAGGCGGCGCGCTCCCACGGCAGCGCCTGCGACTCATAGTAACTGATCGCGGCGTCGATCGGGATCGCGATCGGTGTGACCTCGGGCGAGGGGCGCAGCCGCAGGTCGACGCGCAGCACATGGCCGTCGGCGTCACGCGCCTGGAGCAGCTCGAGCACCCGCCGGCCGACTCGCACTGCCGCGTCGGCGACGTCCTCGCGGGCGCGACACGGCAGGGTCGCGGGATCGTAGAGAAAGATCGGGTCGATGTCGGACGAGTAGTTGAGTTCGCGGCTGCCCTGTTTGCCCAGCGCGATCGCGACGAAGCCGCGCGGCGCGGCGTCCGGCGTGCGCTCGGCGATCGCGCCGGCGACGGCGCGATCCAGGGCTGAGTCCGCGAAGTCGGTGAGCCGCGCGGTGACGGCGGTGAGGTCGAGCGCGCCGGCGAGATCGCCCAGCGCCACATCGAGCGCGAGCGCACGCCGCTCGAGCCGCAGCTGCCGCGCGAGCGGCAGATCGGGGAGCGAGAGTGCGTCGGCGGTAGCGGTCTCGCGCTGGAGCAGGGTGTGCAGGAACGGCGCATATCGTTCCGCCCGCCGGCGCGCCTCGTCGAACCGGAGAGTCATCATGTCGAAACCTAAGCCGGGGTCGCACGTTGCCGCAACATGGTAGCAGACCTTCCTTCCTCATCCAGCGGCCCCCGCGGCGATTATGTCGTGCGCGCGCCGCAGGCCGGGGACGTGCTGGCGGGATCGCTGCGCGCGGCCTATCGCCGCGACAAGGCGCTGCCGAGCGACATGGCGCACCTGCTATCGAAGCTAGGTGGCGGCGCGCACTGACCGAGGCTTCATCGTTCGACGTGGCGGCGCGGTCAGGAAGAGACGTTTCGCCCTACATCGCGGCGTCATCCTGAACTCGTTCCAGGATCTACTTCTCCGTACGCGAGGCGTGGCATAGGATCCGCTAGCGATCGTGACGCGAGCCAACGCCGGTTGGAAGAATTTGTATCGGATGGCGCGTGGCGGGCGAGATCGAACTGTCTCGCCCGCGGCGCAGTGGATTCTGAGACAAGCCCAGGATGACGGCATCTTGAACAAGAGCGTCAGCTTCCCGCCCGAATACCCACCCTCAGGCGTCGCGGTCGCGGCTCAGCTCGTCCACCTCGTTCATGATCGAGTCCAGCGTGGTGCGGTCGCCGCTCACCTCATGGTCGCGGCGCGACGAGAGCGCGCCATCGGTCATCAGCGCCTCGAGCGCGACACGACCGCGCGCGACGCGGCTCTTGATCGTGCCGACCGCCACGCCGCAGATCTCAGCGGCTTCCTCATAGGCGAAGCCGCCCGCGCCGACGAGGATCAGCGCCTCGCGCTGTGGCTGCGGCAGATGCATCAGTGCGCGCTGCATGTCGGCGAGCTCGACGTGCTTGTCCTGGCTGGCAGGCGCGGCGAGCACGCGGTCGGCGACCAGATCGTCCCATTCGCCCTTGAAGCGCGCGCGGCGCATCTGGCTGAGGAAAAGGTTGCGCAGGATGATGAAGGTCCAGGCGCGCATGTTCGTGCCCGCCTGGAAGCGCTTGCGCGCCGCCCACGCCTTGAGCAGCGTTTCCTGCACCAGGTCATCGGCGAGATCGCGGTTGCCCGAGAGCGAGCGGCCGAACGCACGCAGATGCGGGATCACGAGCGCGAGCTGTTTCTTGAACTCGGGATCCGACAGCGCGACATATTCCGTCGGCGCCGGGGCCGACGCCTCGTTCCCATGCGAGGGTGATTGGGTCATGCCGCTCCGTCGTGCTGGCGCGGCGCCGTCCTGGCGCTCGTCCGAGGCTGGAAGATAGGTATCGGCCGGCCGGTTGGCCAGCCCATCACGCACCACTTGTTCGAGCATCGCGTCAGGACAGCAGGATGGCGGCGAAGACCACTACGATCAGCACCAGCGACGCCGCGAGGATGTAGCGAGTCATGCCCGGCGTGCTGCCGGCGCGGGCCTCGTCGGTCTCGAGATGAACTCGATCATTGTCGTCTGCCATGAGGCCTCAACGCGGTTCGACCGTTTTGGGTCCGTAAGGATGGGAACAAGTCGCGGGGGCGGTTGGCGTCTCTATACGGCACCGGCAACTGCGGGGCGGCGTCGTCATTCAGCCGGCCCGACAGCGCTTGAACTCATCGCGAGTCGCTGCTCCCGGCACCCCCCCGTCATTGCCGCGAAGGCGGGAATCCAGACGCGCCGAGGTCAGCGATGGAGTCGCGCCGGTCGCGCGTCTGGATCTCTGCCTCCGCAGGGATGACGTCTCGTGGGTGAGGAGGCGGCGCTCCCTCAACTCTTGCGATGGGTCGTGGCAGCCACCGGCGCGCAGACCGCGCGCGGCGAAGGGCGCGTCAGCGCCCCCGCCGCCCACTCCCTCACGCCGGGACGGTGGTCTCGTCGAAGAACAGCGCCTGGCTGATCGCCGCCTTCACCGTCGAGCGCTGGAACGGCTTGGTGATCAGGAAGGTCGGCTCGGGCCGCTCGCCGGTGAGCAGCCGCTCGGGGAAAGCGGTGATGAAGATCACCGGCACGTTGAACTCGGCGAGGATGTCCTTCACCGCGTCGATCCCGGAGCTGTCGTCGGCGAGCTGGATGTCGGCCAGCACCAGGCCGGGACGATCCTCCATCGCCAGCGCCACCGCTTCGTCGCGGGTCACCGCCACGCCGGTGACCTCATGGCCAAGGTCGCGCACGATCGACTCGATGTCCATCGCGATGATCGGCTCGTCCTCGATGATCAACACGCGCGCGCGCGTCTGCTTCTCGATCTCGGCGAGCGCCTCGGCCACCAGCGAGTCGACCTCGGACGGCTCGACCTCGATCAGGTAGGCCGCGTCCTCGGGCGTGAAGCCCTCCATGGCGGTGAGCAGCAGTGCCTGGCGCGACAGCGGCGTCATCCGCGACAGCCGCGCGCGTGCCACCGCCTCCTGCTCCTCGGCCGGCTCGCTGCTCTCGACCTCGTCGAAATTGGCCGAGTTCCAGATCGCCTGGAAGGTACGGTAGAGACCGAGCCGCGGATCGACGTCGCGCGGGAACTGATCCGGCGCCGCCACGATCGCCTCCAGCGTCGCGCGGACGTAGCGGTCGCCCTGCGCCTGGCTCCCGGTCAGCGCGCGGCCGTAGCGGCGCAGGAACGGAAGATGCGGCGCGAGTTGTTGTCCGAGCGACATGTGTAGAAAGCCCTCCCTCACGGCATGGCGCGATTGCGCCGCCGCGTGTCGTGATACCCGTCGTGGACGGTGCGCAACCGTGGCAATAAGTTCCCCCCGGCCGGCGATTTTCGTCGCACGGCGGGGGAACCATCGAGGGGCTATTTGGTTTCATCCGGCGAGCGCGGCCAACCGTGCCAGCAGCATATGGATGTTCCATCGTGTTCCGCTCGACCCGCCCAGCGGTCGCTGGGGCCGGGTTGTCTTGGGGGGTAAGCGTTGACGTCGGACAAGAAAGCGCCGGAGAAGCCGAAGAAGGGCACCGTCGCGCACTCGAAGAATCGGGACATGGGTTCGGCGTTGCGCTCCGTCTATCAGAAGACCGTCGAGGAAAGCGTGCCGGACGATCTCCTTTCCCTGCTCGGCAAGCTTGACTGACCGAGGTGGCGGCGACCGGAGCCGCTGACGCCCCGCTTCCGCCCGCGGGGCGGGGCGAGTTCGTCGGCCGCTGGCCGACGGGCGCCAAGCTCTTTCTGATCCTCAGCATCGCGCTGCTGCCGCTGGCGCTGATCGCGATCTTCGCCACGCTGCGCGTCACCCAGATTGCCGACACCGAACTGCGCTCGCACCTGCGCGTCGCCGCCGCCGAGTCGAGCCGCGCCATCGCGATCGAGCTGGTCGGCGACATGACAGCGCTGCGCGTCGCGGTCGACGCGCTCACCGCCGATCGCGGGGACGCGCCGAGCTGCGCACGCGCGCAGGGCGTGTTCGCGCAGCAGTCGGCGGCGGGCACCAGCTTCGTCATCCTCGATCGTCGCGGCCGGCCGATCTGCGGCGAGCCCTTCCCCGGCGCCGCCGCCTTCGCGCGCCAGTCCGATCCAGCGGTGGTCAGCGCGCGGCTGATCGACGGTGCGGCGGGCGGGCGGCGCGGGCTGATGCTGCGCATCGCGGGTCGTGCCAACGGGATCAGCGCGGCGGCCTATTTTCCCGCCGCCTTCCTCCAGCAGCTCAGCCGGCCGAGCGGCTTCGCGCTCGACTATGGCTCGACGCTGACGCTCGGCAACCAGCGGCTGGAGCTCGACCCGCTGGCGCGCGAGAGCGCGTTCGAGCGGCGCGAGGCGGCGCGCAACGATCTGGCCGTCGCCGGGCTGGCTCTAGAGATGCAGGTGCGCAGCGCACCGATCAGCTCACCGCTGCTGATCGCGCTGGCGCTACCGCTGCTGATGTGGGCGCTGGCGGCGGCGATCAGCTGGTTCGTGGTCGATCGCCTGCTGATCGCGCCGCTGCGCGCGTTGCGGGGCAGCATCGCGGCTTATGCTCCCGGCGACCAGCCCGACCCGGCGATGCTGCGCGCGCTGCCGGCGCAGGAGATCCGCGACCTTGGCGACACGTTCCGCGCGCTCAGCCGCACCGTCGCGCTGCACGAGGCCGGCCTCGCCGAGGGGTTGGTGCGCCAGACCAAGCTGACGCGCGAGGTGCACCATCGCGTCAAGAACAACCTGCAGGTGATCTCGAGCCTGATCAACTTCCACGCGCGCGGCGCGCGCAGCGCGGAGGCGACCCAGGCCTATGCCTCGATCCAGCGCCGTGTCGACGCGCTCGCGGTGGTCCACCGTTATCACTTCGCCGAGATGGAAGAGAATCGCGGCGTGGGTCTGCGCTCGGTGCTGGGCGAGCTGGCCTCAAGCATCCGCGCGACCGCGCCCGAGGGCACGCGCATCGGCATCGTGCTCGACATCGACCCCTTCTACGTCACCCAGGACGTGGCAGTGGCTGTTGCCTTCCTCGTGACCGAGCTGGTTGAGCTGGCGATGACCTGCGCGCCCGAGGCGCAGCTGCGCATCTCGCTGAAGCCCGTCGCGGGTACGGCGGAGAGGGCGATGCTGCGGCTGTCGTCGCGCGCGCTGGTCGACAGCGATGTGCTGCGCGACGGCCTCGGCCACCGCTACGGCCGCGTGATCGAGGGGCTGACCCGTCAGCTGCGCTCGTCGCTGCAACACGACCCGCTCTCGGGTGCCTATGAGATCGCGGTCGCGGTGACCGGCAGCGAGTGAGAGCGGCCCTTCGAAAGCTTTGGAAAATAATGCCGCGGCAGCGGAACCGATCGTAGGAAGGTCCGTTCAGCAAATCGGACAGCGACCTTATGCCCCCCCCCGCTCTCGCTGTCCGCGACATAGGCCCGGAAGCGTCCACCCCTCCCCCCCCCGGTGACGCTTCCGGGCCTTTATCATCTCGCCCACACCGTCGACCACGCACCGCAAGCTATTGCAGCGGCGGAACGATCGTGTCGGCCGCGCATTGTTGGCATGATCTTCTAGGAGGCGGTTCGATGCGTAAGGTGATGACGGTCGCGGCACTGGCCGGCGTGATGCTGGTGGCGGCGTGCAACACGGTCGGTGGCGTCGGCAAGGACGTCTCCTCCGCGGGTGACGCGGTCAGCACCGCGGCGGACAAGTCGAAGTAACGGGATCCCTTCGGGGTCGCACGGGAGGCGGGTCGCGGCGACGCGGCCCGCCTTTTGCTATGGGGTTGGGGTGGCGTGGCGTGGAGAGCGCGCTCAGATCTGCCCCTTGCAGGGGAGATCGAGCGCCATCCCCTACTCCGTTTCGAGCGCGGCCGCGGTCTCGCGCGCGCGCTTCCGCTCGGTGAACCAGATGCCGACGATCGCCAGCTCGTAGAGAATCACCAGCGGGATCGCGAGCAGCAGCTGCGAGCCGACATCCGGCGGGGTCAGCACCGCGGCGATGGCGAAGGCGCCGACGATGGCGTAGCGCCGCGCGCCGATCAGCTGCTTGCGGGTGACGATCCCGGCGCGCTCCAGCAGCATCAGCAACACCGGCAGCAGGAAGGCCGCGCCGAAGCCGAACAGGAACTGCATGACGAAGCTGAGATAATAGCCCATCGCCGGCAGTGCCTGCTGGTGCACGCCGCCGACCGTGCCGGAGAAGCCGAGCAGGAAGTGCAGCGCCATCGGGATCGCGACATAATAGGCCATCGACGCGCCGAGCAGGAACAGCACCGGCGTGGCCAGCAGGAACGGCAGCAGCGCGCGCTTCTCCTTGCGGTACAGGCCGGGCGCGACGAACTGCCACAGCTGCATCGCGATCACCGGGAAGGAGATCATCATCGCGGCGAAGAAGGCGACCTTCACCTGGACGAAGAAGGCCTCGAACAGTTGGGTGTAGATCAGCGTCTTCTGCCCCGCGCTCAGCAGCGGCTGGACGAGAAAGGCGAAGATATCCTCGGCGAAATACCAGCAAACGGCGAACGACAGCACCACCGCGGCGATGCAGTAGAGCAGGCGGCGGCGCAGCTCGAGCAGATGGTCGAGCAGCGGCGCGCGGCTGTCTTCCAGCTCGTCCACGACCTCGCTCACGACGGCGCCTTGCTGTCGGCGGGCGGAGTCTCGTGCGGCCCGCCCGGCACGACGCGCGGCTGCTCCACCATCACCGGCGGGTGCTCCTCCTGCGCGTGATCGTGCGACGGCGCCAGCGACGCATCCGAGGGCGTGTGATCGCCCGACGCGGGCTCGGACGGGGGCGGCGGGATCATCGGGTGCTCACGCATGATCCGCTCGTTCTCCGCCTTCCACTTCTTCTCCATCTCCTCCAGCTCGGCCTCGCGCACCATCTCGTCGAAGCCGGCACGGAACTGGCGCCCGACCGCGCGCGCGCGGCCGACCCAATAGCCGACCACCCGCATCGCCTTGGGCAGGTCCTTGGGGCCGATCACCACCAGCGCGACCAGCGCGACCAGCAGGAACTCGGACGAATCGATGTTGAACATTCAGCGTGCCGGCCGGGTGCGAGGGATCAGCGCCGCTCCTCGCGGACTCGGTCGGCGTCGCGATCGAACGCGGGCTCGGCGCTCGACTGCGCCTCGATGCGCGGCTTGGGCGCGCGATCCTCGGCGTCCTCCTCGGCCATGCCCTTCTTGAAGTTCTTCACGCCCTTGGCGACGTCCCCCATCAGGTTCGAGAAGCGCCCGCCACCGAGCAGCAGGACCGCGACGATCGCGAGGATGAGGATATGCGGAAGACTGAAGCTGCCCATCACGGAATCTCCTAATTGCGTGTCATCTAGTCGTCGTCGGCGTCTTTTTCCACCGCGAGTTGCTCGAAGGCGAGATCGACCGGATCGAGCAGTCCGGCGGCGCGCAGATCGTCGAGCCCCGGCAGGTCGCGCCGGCTCGCCAACCCGAAATGGGACAGGAACTCGGGCGTGGTCGCGTAGGTGAGCGGGCGCCCCGGCACCTCACGCCGCCCGGCGGGACGGACCCAGCCCGCCTCCATCAGCACGTCGAGCGTCCCCTTGGCGACCTGGACGCCGCGGATCGCCTCGATCTCGGCGCGGCTGACCGGCTCGTGATAGGCGATGATCGCGAGCGTCTCGATCCCGGCGCGGCTGAGCCGCCGCACCTCCTCGCGGTCGCGGCGCAGCAGGTGGGCGAGATCGGGCGCGGTCTGGAAGTGCCAGCGCCCGCCGCGCTCGACCAGCTCGACGCCGCCTCCGCGGTAGCGCTCGGCGACGGCGGCGATCGCGGTGCGGATGTCGCCGTCGCCGACATAGGCGCGCAGCGAGTCGATCGACAGCGGCTCGGCGCTGGCGAACAGCACCGCCTCCACCGCGCGCTCGATCGCGTGGCTCACGCCGCCGGTCGCCGCAGGTAGAGCGGCGCGAACGGCGCCTCCTGCCGCAGCTCGACCCGCCCCTGCCGCGCCAGCTCGAGCGCGGCGAGGAAGCTCGACGCCAGCGCCGAGCGACGCAGCGCGACGCTCGCCTGCTCGGGCAGGAAGGCCTCGATCACGCGCCAGTCGATCGCGCTGCCGACCAGCGCCGCGACGCGCGCGATCGCCGCCTCCAGCGTCATCACCTCTCGGTCGTGGACGACGTGCATCACCGGGCGCGAGCGCGCCGAGACGCGGCCGTAGGCCGTCATCAGCTCGTAGAGATCGGCGGTCCACTGCGCCTTGCGCACGGTGCGCAGCCCCTCGGGGGCAGCGCGGCGGAAGACGTCGCGCCCCAGCCGGTCGCGCGCCATCAGCCGCGCGCCGGCGTCGCGCATCGCGTCGAGCCGCTCGAGCCGCAGCTGCAGCCGCATCGCCAGCTCGTCGGCGTCGGGCTCGACCTCGGGGTCGCGCGGCAGCAGCAGCGCCGACTTGAGATAGGCCAGCCACGCCGCCATCACGAGATAATCGGCGGCGAGCTCGAGCTGGAGCACGCGCGCGCGCTCCACATAGCGGAGATATTGCTCGACCAGCGCGAGGATCGAGATCTCGCGCAGGTCGACCTTCTGCGCGCGCGCGAGCGACAGCAGCAGGTCGAGCGGACCTTCCCAGCCGTCGAGATCGAGTGTCAGCTGCTCGGGCGCGTCGCTCACCGGGTGGCGCCGGGGCGAGAGGGCAAGGCGCTGATGCGGCACATGCGCCGCACCGTGGCACGTGACTCGGGGCGGGGCTAGAGGGCGCGCTCTGTTGGGCCTGTGCCCTCCCCCACACTCCTGTTCCCCCGGCGGAAGCCGGGGCCCAGTTGGGGGACGATGGTGAGACCCGCGACGGCCTTCCCACCTGGACCCCGGCCTCCGCCGGGGAACGAGCAGCGAAGTGTCCGCCTACACCAGCGCCAGCAAGCGGTCGCGCGTGTCGAGCAGCGCCGCCATGGCGCCCGCGGGCGGGGTCAGCGTCGCCATGGCGCGCTCCAGCCGCGCCAGCGACACCGGCGCGATGTCGTCGAGCCGCGCGACGATCTCCTCCATCTCGGGCATCCGCGCCCAGCAGTCGAGCACCAGGTCGCAGCCCGCCGCGATCGCGCCAACCGCCTTCTCGCCCGCGGTGCCCGACAGCGCCTTCATGTCGATGTCGTCGGTCATCAGCAGCCCGTCGAAGCCGATCGCCCCGCGGATCACCTGCTCGATCACGATCGGCGACAGCGTCGCCGGCCGCTCGCGGTCCCAGGCCTCGAAGACGATGTGGCTCGTCATCCCCATCGGCGCGTGTGCCAGCGCGCGGAAGGGGGCGAGATCGTCCTCCAGTTCCTCCGCCGAGGCGGTGACGGTCGGCAGGTGGTAGTGCGTGTCGAGCAGCGCGCGGCCGTGCCCCGGCATGTGCTTGACCACGCCGACCACGCCGCCCGCGGCCAGCCCCTCGAGCGTGGCGCGGCCCATGGCGGCGACGCGCATCGGCTCGCCGCCGAAGGCGCGCGACGCGATCGCCTCGGTGGTGTCGGCGCGCGCCACGTCGAGGATCGGGTGGCAGTCGACCGTGATGCCCACCTCGGCCAGCATCAGCCCCAGTGCGTGCGCGTTGGCGCGCGCCGCCTCTATCGCGGAGATGGGGGCGAGATCGTACAGCCGGTCGAACGCCGGCCCGGCCGGGAAAGCGGGCCACTCGGGCGGACCCAGCCGCGCCACGCGCCCGCCCTCCTGATCGACCAGGATCGGCACGTCGTCGTGCCCCTCCAGCGCGCGCAGCGAGTCGGTCAGCGCGCGCAGCTGAGCACGATCCGCCACGTTGCGCTTGAACAGGATATAGCCCGCGGGGCGCGCGGCGCGGAAGAAGTCGCGCTCGGACGCGCTGAGCTCGAGGCCGGACAGGCCGAAGATGACGGGCTTCATGCCCGGCTTGTAGAGCGCGCGGGCGGACGTGGGAAATCCTCTATGATAGGCAGGCGCGGCCGGCGCCGGAGCCGGTGCGCCGATCGCGCGTTGATCGGCGTCCATCGCGGCGCGGAGGGGAGTCGCATGTCGTACCGCATTCTGGCCGGGCTCGTTCTCGCTGCGACCGTGGCGGCGGTCACCGCGCCGCCCGCGGTCGCGCAACAGCCTGCCGGACCGCCGGACGGTACCGCGCCCCAGCAGGCCGCCCCCGACGTGCTCGCCGACCAGCCGCTGATCCGGACCGAGCCCGGGCAGGAGAAGCGACGAGAACCGCTGCGCGTGCGCGTCGGGCTCGGACCGCAGCTGGTGCCCGGCTTCCCCGGCAACGACGCGCTGCGGCTCACCCCGATGATCAGCGTGGCGCGCGCGCGCGGCGACACGCCCTTCGGCTATGGCGCGCCCGACGACGGCACCACGATCGCGCTGATCCGCCGCGGCCGCACCGAGTTCGGCCCGACGGTGGAGCTGCAGGGCCGGCGCCGCACCGACGACATCGTCCCCGGCCTCCCCGCGGTCGGTCGCACCGTCGAGCTGGGCGGCTATGCGCAGACCTGGACCGACGACCGCTGGCGCTGGCACGGCGAGGTGCGCAAGGGCCTGGGCGGGCATGAGGGCTGGATCAGCCAGCTCGGGGTCGACTATGTCCGCCGCGACCGAGACGCCTGGCTCGTCTCGCTCGGCCCCCGCGTGGTGGTGACCGACTCACGCTACCAGCGCGCCTGGTTCGGCGTCTCGCCCGAGGCCGCGGCGCGGACCGGACTGGCAGTCTATTCGCCCGGCGGCGGCATCCAGTCGCTCGGCGCGACCAGCCGCGTGATCTACGCGCTGACGCCGCGCTGGGGCGTGCAGGCGCAGGCGGTGTATCAGCGGCTGATCGACGACGCCGCACGCTCGCCCGTGATCCGGCGGGTGAACTCGCAGGACCAGTTATCGGCGGGGATCGCGCTCACCTATACCTTCTCGATCCGGCGGTGATGCTGGCGCGCGCTCGGTGAGGTGTCGCGCGCGCCCCCCCCCCCCGTCGGAGCGACCATCTTCTGTCCCCTTACCTCTTGGGGGTCGACCTGATGACGCTGGTTAAGATGGCCGTGTAGTGCCCGGCGCCGTCCTGCGATGCCGCGACGATCGCCGTGTGCGCCTCCCCCGCTCACGCGCAATTCATCGCGGACGCTCCATATAGCGCTCATGTACGCGGCAGCTCGGCAGGATCGGTACGGTGCGGCGCTCGCCTCGGCGGCGCTGACGCTGCTGCTCGGCTGGGCGCTGCTGGTCGGGCTCGCCGGCGGCGCGGTGCGCGAGCGGGTCGACCAGGGCCTGGCCCTGTTCCAGCCCCTACCTCCGCCGCCGCGCCCCGAGACCAAGGTGGCGCCGCAGCGCGCGACCAGCCCTCGCCGCTCGGGTCGCGCCGCCCCGCCCAACGTCCGCAGCCAAGCGACCCAGGTGGCGGCGCCGCGCCCGATCGTAATGGTGCCGGTGCCCCCCCCGCCGATCACCGTCGCGCTCAAGCCGTTCGCCGGCAGCGCGCCGACGCAGGGCGCGACCGAGCGGGTCGGCCCCGGCACCGGCGCGGGCGGAGCGGGCGACGGTACCGGCAGCGGCGGCTGGGGCGACGGCGATGGCGGCGGCGGGGGCGGCGACCGCGCGCCGGTGTGGAAGCGCGGCCGGCTGACCGACGCCGATTATCCCCCCGAGGTCGGCGAGGCGGGCTTCCAGGGCACCGTCACCGTCAAGTTCCTGGTATGGACCGACGGGCGCGTGCGCGACTGCGAGGTGATGCGATCGAGCGGTAGCCAGTCGCTCGACGCGACGACCTGCCGCCTGATTCAGCGCCGCTTCCGCTACGACCCCTCGCGTGACGCGGCCGGACGAGCGGTGCCGGCGTGGATCCTCGAGAATCACGAGTGGGTGATCGAGGCGGAAGCGGCGAGCCGCTGAACGTCGTCGCGAGGTGCTGCCGGCACGGTCCCGTCGACGCGCGCGCCTGAGAGCGTAACGCCGGGAAGGCTATCGCCGCGCCAGTTCGCGCCCGCCGCCCGGCTCCATCATCGCGCCGGCGACATAGGCCTCGTCGGTCACCTCGACGGTGGCGCCCAGCGCGGTCGCGGCGAACAGCCTCTTGGCGAAGGCGGCAGGCAACCGCACGCAGCCGTGCGACGCCGGGAAGCCGGGGTTGCGCCCGGCGTGGAGCGCCACGCCGTCCCAGGTCAGCCGCTGCATGAACGGCATCGGCGCGTCGTCGTAGAGGTTGGAGCGATGCATCGCCTTCTTCTCGAGGATCGTGAAGCGGCCGAGCGGCGTCGGCTTCTCGTCCGAGCCGGTCGACACCGACGAGGCCGCGATCATCTTGCTCCCGCGAAATACATAGGCGCGTTGGTCGGGCAGCGAGATCAGCACGCTCACCGGGCCGGTGACAGCGGCGTCGTCGGCCCAGAGGTAACGCCCTGGCGCCATCACCGCCGCCGCCTCGGTGATAGCCAGATCGTCCATCGTCTCCGCCCGCGCCGCCGGCACCGCGGCGCCGACCAGCACGAACGCGCCGACCAGCGGCAGCACGGAACGCACGATTCCACGAGCAGCGAATCGCCGCATCAAGGCCTCCATCACGATCGAATTGTCGGCCGCCACGCGCTCGCGTCCCGCCCGTTCGCTGCAACAAACGCGCCATCAGCCTTTTGGTGCCAGCGACGAAGCGTTGCGCTTTCGCGGCAAGTGATCGGAACGAGCGCACGGCACGCCGCAAACGTTGACGATCGTTAACCAGGTCCATGCTATATCCCAGCCAATGCAGCGGGGATTAACCGAAGTGATGATGGACACGCACGACCGGGTGCAGTCGCGCCGTGCTTTGTTGAAGACCGGCGGACTGTTCGCGGGTGCTCTCATGATCCCGGGCGCGGTGTCGGCGGGGATGCGCGATCGCGCGCGTGGCAACCCTGAAAGCCTGGTACCGCACGATTTCTTCCAGACGCCGCACGCCCCGGCACCGCGCCCGGTGATGGCCGCGCCGGCGCGGCCGACGGCGATCTCGGCGCCCGGGGTCAACCCGCGGCTGCTGCAGCGCGCGATGGCCGCGCTCGAGCGTCATGGCGACCGCATCGCCCAGCGCGATCGGATCGCCGTGGCCGACTTCAGCGCGGGGTCGAGCGAGCCGCGCTTCCACCTGATCAACCTGGAGAGCGGTCGCACCGTCTCCAAGCTGGTCGCGCACGGCAGCGGCTCCGACCCGACGCACACCGGTTATCTCCAGCATTTCTCCAACACCGACGGTTCGAACGCGTCGTGCGAAGGCGCCTTCCTCGCGGCCGATTATTATGTCGGCAAGCACGGCAAGTCGCAGCGGCTGATCGGTCTCGACCGCACCAACGACAATGCGCTGTCGCGCGCGATCGTGGTGCACGCCGCCTGGTACGCCAACCCCGAGATGATCCGCCAGCGCGGCATGCTGGGGCGCAGCCAGGGCTGTTTCGCGGTGGGAGAGAGCGAGCTGACCGAGGTGTTCGAGCGGCTCGGTCCGGGCCGGATGATCTACGCCGCCAAGGTGTGAGGCGTCAGCCGCGGCGGTCGAAGGCGGCGAGCTCATACTCGATCGACGCCTCGACCAGTCGCTCCCACAGCGCCGCGATCGCGTCGCCGGGCAGCCCCTGCGCCTCCGCCGCTGCGCGCGCCTGCGCGATCACCTGCGCCTTGCGCGCCTCGTCGCGGACGTGGCCGCGCTCAGGTTTGATGCGCGCCGCGGCGTCCATGTAATCGAACCGGCGGCGTAGCAGCGCGACCAGCTCGCGATCGAGCGAGTCGACGCCCGCGCGCACCTCCGCCATGTTGGTGCAGTCGGGGCCGGCGAGGATCTCGGTCATGTCGCGCTGCCTGCCCGCGTGAGCAGGCGCTGTCCAGCGCGGCGACGCTCTGCGGTGGCTTTGGGGATGACGCTTGCCCGCGCCTCGCGAATCGGTTAGGCGCGCTGGGCCTTCCGGCGCGCCGGGACGCGGGTGTAGCTCAATGGTAGAGCAGAAGCTTCCCAAGCTTACGACGAGGGTTCGATTCCCTTCACCCGCTCCACGGCCATGCCCGCCGGCCTCTTCGCTTCTTCCTGGCTGAGACGCGGCTTGGACCCGCAGGGTCAACATCGCAGAACTGCGGCTTAGCAGGTCAGCGACGTGTACATGGCACCTCGGCGGACGGCTCGGAGTACCCCCTGATTCACTTACGGCTGCCACCGCGCGCCACACGCGCCGCTCTCAATCGAAGCGCAGCTTAGGTCATCAATTCGACGTTCCTGTCGGATACAACCTACCCAGACTTCATAGCGCCTTCGACGTTCAGCCCGGCACGGTGATTATGGTGGCCGTGAACGGCCCCAGCCTTGGCGAGTACATCCGCGCGCCGGCTTCGCCTTGCTCGTCATCCGGCGTCGCGGCCGTCTGCGATCAGATTTATGCCACTTGAAACGAACCCGCAGGTCGGTCGCACCGCGCACAGCAGGCTTTCGCTAGTTTCACCTTATTCAAACGCCATTCCATGTAACTGAATCTAGGTCTATGCACGTATATCTGATTCACTGACCTCTCAAATAATGGCTTGGTGTAGCAGCTATTTTCCAAAGTCGAAGAAAATCGCACGGCATCGTGACGCAGATCATCAAGAACCGGCGCGTCATAGCGCTAGCCGCGCACGATATCATACAGACTACGACGTTGCGGGACTTAGCCTCATCGTTGCTCATCGCTTGGGCGACTCGTTCTCGGTTGATTTTCGCCTCAGTACGGCCTTAGCGGCCGAGCATCCGTTCCGGCTCAGGTAAGGCCGCTTGCTCGCCCTCCACCAGCACGCGACGCCGCAGCAGCGCCTCGGGCATCTCGGCGCGGATAAAGCCGAGCAGCGCCTCGCGCACGTCGCAGCGCAGGTCGAACGCGGTGGAGGCGTCGCGCGCGGTCATCAGCCCGCGCAGCTCGATCGAGCCGTCGGGCTTGGTGTCGGTCACCTGCAGGTTCCAGAAGCGCTTGTCCCAGCGCGGGTTGCCCGTGACGATCTCGCCGAGCTTGGCGCGCAGCCGCTCGACGTCCACCGCCGGGTCGAGATACCAGAACACGCTGCCCAGCAGCGCGCTCGACTGGCGCGTCCAGTTCTGGAAGCTCTGCTCGAGGAACTTGGAGACGGGCACCACCAGCCGGCGCTCGTCCCAGATCTTGACGACGACATAGGTCAGCCGGATTTCCTCGATCCGCCCCCATTCGCCGTCCATGATCACCACGTCGTCGATGCGGATCGGCTCGGTGAAGATCATCTGGAAGCCGGCGATCAGGTTCTTCAGCGCGGGCTGCGCGGCGGCGCCCACTGCCAGCCCGGCGAGCCCCGCCGAGGCCGCCAGCGTCACCCCGAGGCTGCGCACGCTCGGGATCGTCATCAGCATCGTGCAGATCGTCACCAGCAGGATCAGCGAGACGATGATCTGGCGCAGGATGCCGAGCCGGGTGCGGCGGCGCCGCGCGCGCAGATTGTCCTCCACGCTGATGTCGGCGCGGCGCATCATCACGTCGATCACCGTCCCGATCGCGACGATGGCGCACCAGCCCATCAGGCCGGGGACAAGCAGCGCGGCAGCACGTGCCCACAAGGTCGCGGCGCCGCGCGTCAGGTCGAGCGCGGGCTGCACCGCCGCCAGCGCGATCGCGATCAGCAGCCAGCGCAGCAACTTGCGCACGCGCTCGACGAACACGGCCGCGGTGCTCTCGGGGCGCGCGCGGGTGGCGCGCCGGGCCACCCAGACGATCACGCGGTGCGCCACCACCGCCAGCGCCACCGCACCCACGACATAGGAGAGACCGAGCAGCCAGTCCGGCATCTCGCGCGTCCACGCGTGCAGCGTTCGGGTCAGCGCGGCCATCGTTGCTCCTCGGGGTCGCGTGGGTGATCCGGGGGCGTAACGAGGGCGCACCGGCGGGCGTTCCCTTGTCAACAGGGACGACTGCCGAAGCGGGCTCGCTGCCGCGTGTCCGGGATGACGCCCGCTTCGCGAGGGCGGCGGTGCCAAGGTTCCTTTCTTCCTCTGGCCCGACGAAGGCCGGAGCTCAGGCGGAAGGCCGTGGTGGCGCTCATCGACGTCACCCCGCTGATCCCCGGCCGTCGCCGGGGCACGCGTGAACATGCTATCGCCGCGCCCCGCGTTGACCGCACCTAGTCTCAGCTGATATCGTCTCACGAGATACCATTGCGAGGCCGACCATGCAGCATATCGACGTCAATCCGATGGGGCTCGATGGTTTCGAGTTCTGCGAGTTCACCGCGCCCGACGCCGACGCACTGGCGGCGCAGTTCGAGGCGCTCGGCTTCGTCGCCACCGCGACTCATCCCACGCGCGCGCTGACCCGCTACCAGCAGGGCCGCATCAACCTGCTCATCAACCGCGAGGAAAGCGGCCATGCCGCGGACTTCCGCGCCGCGCACGGCCCGTCGGCCAGCGCGATGGCGTTCCGGGTCCAGGACGCGCGCGCCGCCTATGACGCCGCGATCGGCCGCGGGGCGAAGCCGGCGCCGGCGGGCCGGGCGCTCGACGACGTCCCAGCGCTCGAGGGGATCGGCGGCTCGCTGCTGTACCTCGTCGACCGCCACGGCGCGGCGGGGTCGATCTACGACGGCTGGGATCCGGTGCCCGGCGCGGTCGAGGCGATGGCGGCGAACGACGTCGGGCTCGACCTGCTCGACCACCTCACCCACAATGTCCGCCGCGGGCAGATGCGCGTGTGGGCCGAGTTCTACGGCCAGATCTTCGGCTTCGAGGAGCAGAAGTATTTCGACATCAAGGGCAAGGCGACAGGGCTGTTCAGCCAGGCGATGATCGCGCCCGATCGCGCGATCCGCATCCCGCTCAACGAGAGCCAGGACGACAAGAGCCAGATCGAGGAGTTCATCCGCGATTACAACGGCGAGGGCATCCAGCATCTCGCGCTCACCACCGATGACATCTACGCCACGGTGGAGAAATTGCGCGCGCGCGGCGTGAAGCTGCAGGACACGATCGAGACCTATTACGAACTGGTCGATCAGCGGGTGCCGAACCACGGCGAGGACCTCGAGCGGCTGCGCAGGAACCGCATCCTGATCGACGGCAACGTCGGCGAGGAGGGGCTGCTGCTCCAGATCTTCACCGAGACGATGGTGGGGCCGATCTTCTTCGAGATCATCCAGCGCAAGGGCAACCAGGGCTTCGGCAACGGCAATTTCCAGGCGTTGTACGAGTCGATCGAGCTCGACCAGATCCGCCGCGGGGTGATCACCGTGGATGCGTGAGGCGGCGGGTGAAGGCGGGTGGCGAGGAGCGGGCGCGTCTTCTAAATCGACGCCACCGCTTCTCTATCACCGTCATCCCCGCGCGGGCGGGGATCCAGACGCGCTGGCGCCGCGCTTCTTGCACCGTCGTCGGCGTTTATGGATCCCCGCCTTCGCGGGATGACGGAGGACCCGTGACAACCATCGAGAGGAGCGGCGCATGAGCGACTATATCCCCGGCTTCGGCAATCATGTCTCGACCGAGGCGGTGCCCGGCGCGCTGCCGATCGGGCGCAACTCGCCGCAGAAGCCCGCCTTCGGCCTCTACGCCGAGCAGCTCTCGGGCACCGCCTTCACCGTGCCGCGCCACGAGAACCGCCGCTCCTGGCTGTACCGGCTGCATCCCACCGCCGAGCATCCGCCATATCGCCGCTACGACGGCGCCGCGCGCTTCGCCCCCGCCAACGACGCCGCGCCACTCGCGCCCAACCGGCTGCGCTGGGACCCGCTCCCCGCGCCCGACGCGCCGACCGACCTAGTCGACGGCCTGGTGACGATGCTCGCCAACCGCGATCCCGCCGAGCTTGAGGGCGTCGCGCTCCACGTCTATGCCGCCAACCGCGACATGACCGACCGCGTCTTCATGGACGCGGACGGCGAGCTGCTGTTCCTGCCCCAGGCGGGCCGACTGCGGCTCGACACCGAGCTCGGCCGCGTCGAGGTCGCGCCCGGGCAGGTCGCGCTGGTGCCGCGCGGCGTGCGCTTCCGCGCCACGCTGCCCGACGGCGAGGCCAGCGGCTATGTCGCGGAGAACCACGGCGCGCTGTTCCGCCTGCCTGATCTCGGCCCGATCGGCGCCAACGGTCTCGCCAACCCACGTGACTTCGAGACGCCGGTGGCGCGCTACGAGGATGAGGACCGGCCGACCGAGGTGGTGCAGAAATTCCTCGGCACGCTGTGGACCACCACGCTCGACCACAGCCCGCTCGACGTGGTGGCATGGCACGGCAACCTCGCGCCGTGGCGCTACGATCTAGCGCGCTTCATGACGATCAACACGGTCAGCTTCGACCATCCCGACCCGTCGATCTTCACCGTCCTCACCAGCCCGAGCGACGTGCCCGGGCGTGCCAACGCCGACTTCGTGATCTTCCCGCCGCGCTGGATGGTGGCGGAGGACACGTTTCGCCCGCCATGGTTCCACCGCAACGTGATGAGCGAGGCGATGGGGCTGATCACCGGCGCCTATGACGCCAAGGCCGAGGGCTTCCGCCCCGGCGGCGTGTCGCTCCACAACATGATGGCCGGGCACGGGCCGGACTTGGCGAGCTGGCGCGGCGCCTCGGAGGCTGAGCTCAGGCCGCACAGGATCGAGGGCACGATGGCGTTCATGCTGGAGAGCTGCTGGCCTTACCGTCCGACCGCGCACGCGCTCGCCCACGCGCAGCTCGACTATGACGCGGTGTGGAAGGACTTCCCCAAGGCGCAGGTACCGCCGCGCGGATGAGCGAGGGAGCGCCAGCGGGCGCGCGCGTGGAGGCCACGCCGCCGGGGGTGACGCTGGCACCGCTCACCGCGATCGCTGACGGCGCCGCGCGCAACTTCGTGCTCCAGCTGCGCGCGGGGCGCTTCCACGGCTTCGTGGTGCGGCGCGGGGATGCGGTATTCGGCTATGTCGACCGCTGCCCGCACGCCGGATTGCCGCTGGCGCAGCGGCTAGACGACTATGTCGCCGCCGGGCACGTGCGCTGTGCGTGGCACGGCGCGCTGTTCCGCGCGGAGGACGGCATCTGCGTCGCGGGGCCGTGCGTGGGGGCGCGGCTGGCGGCATGGCCGGTGACGGTGCGCGACGGAGTGATCGTGACGGGGTGAGGCTGAGCCGGGTGATCGACTCTCCCTCACCTTCAAGGGAGGGTCGGGGTGGGGCGTTGCCGCGAGCGACCGTCCGCGGATAGGCCCCACCCCCAACCCGTCCCCTGAAGGGGAGGGGAGCGTGAAAATGGGTCCTGTCCAAGGACACGGCGCGAGGAGAGCGTCACCTGCTCCGCGGAGAACCGCCTCACCCGCCCCGGAAGCGCAGCCCCAGCCACAAGGTCCGCGGCGCTGCGCGCTCCACCACGTCGGCGCCGCTGATGCCCGCCTCGACGCGCTCGTCGAAGAGGTTCTCCGCGCGCGCTTCCACCGCGATCGTCCGCGTCAGCGGCAGCGCGAGATAGCCGTCGAGCGTGGTCGCCGGCGCCAGCGCGCGCAGGTTCTGGTCGTCCTCGAACTGGCGCGCGACGTGGCGCAGCGTGGCTGACGCGGCCAGCCGGTCGCGCCGCCAGCCGAGCGTCGCGGAGAGCTGGTCGAGCGGCGTCTGCGCCGGGCGCAGTCCGTCGAGCGCAGCGGCCGCGCCGCTCGCCGACACGCGCGGGTCGACGTGGCTCCACGAACCCGAGGCGGTCACCGCGCCGAGCGTCCAGCGCGCGTCGAGCTCGACCCCGCGCGAGCGGATCGAGTCGAGGTTCTGGCGCACGCGATACGCTCCCGCGACAAAGCCGACCCAGGGGAAGGTCCCCGGGCCGTTGCCGGCGGTGACGTTGGCGATGGCGTCGTCGAGCCGGTTCCAGAAGACGGTGGCAGTCAGCGCCACGCCGCCGAGCGGCGTCACCGTCACGCCACCGTCGATGCCGGTGAGCGTCTCGGGCGACAGCGCCGCATTGGCGGCAGTGGCGTCGGCGCCGACGCGGAACGGGCGGTAGAGCTCGTTGAGCGTCGGCAGCCGCCAGCCGCGATAGCCCGCTGCGCGGAACGTCACCGCGTTGACCGGCGCCCAGGCCGCTCCGACCCGCCCGGTCGCCTCGCTGCCGCTGCGGTCGGCGAAGCGCGCGTCGGTCAGCGCCGCGCCCGCCGCCAGCGGGGTCTCGCGCAGAAAACCGTTGTCGATCTTCCACCAGTCGACGCGTCCACCCGCGGTGAGCGTCAGCGTGCCGAGCGTCGCGCTGGCGTCGGCGAAGGCGCCGAGCGTTCGCTGGTCGCCACCGGCGACGCGGCGGCGCGTCGGCGCGGCGTTGACGAAGGTGTACAGCTCCTGCGTCCGCCCGCTGACGTCGCGCCACTCCGCGCCGAGCCGCAGCTCGCGCCCCTCGCCCACCGGTGGTGCGATCTCGAGCCGCGCGCCGGTGCCGGTCGCGGGCGTGTTATACTGGTTCAGCGTCTCGGTCGCGCGGGTGCGCGCGGCGTCGACGCTGGCGAAGCGCGACGCGAAGGCGCGCGTCTGGAGGTAGGCCAGAGCGGTGAAGCCCCAGGTGCCTCGTCCGACCAGGCGCAGGCTGGCGTCGGCGCCCTCGCTGCGATTGTCGGTGAAGGCGGTGCCGCGCTCGCGCGTGTCGGTAAAGGCGGAGACATTGGCCTGGAGCTCGACCGCGGGCGCCAGCGCGATCACCCCGCGCACCGCGCCCGAGGCCTGCTCGTACGGCGCCGGCCGGTCGGCGGGGCCGCGGTCCTCGCGCACCGTGGGGGTGAAGCCGTCGCCGCGCTGGTACGCGCCCGAGATCGTGGCGAAGCCCAGGCCGCTGGTGAGCGTCGCCGAGGCATTGGCGTCGACCGAGTCGCGGGAACCATAAGCGACCGACGCCGTCACCGGGGCGAGCTGGCGCGGGTCGGCGCTCTCCAGCTCGACCGTGCCCGCCAGCGCGCCCGCGCCGAGATAGCCGCTGCCGCCGCCGCGCGTCACGCGCACGCGGCCGAGCCGGTCGGTGGCATAGGCCGGGAACGGCACCCAGCCGCCGAACGGGTCGGTCTGCGGCACCCCGTCGAGCAGCAGCAAAGCCCGGCTCGACGCGTTGCCGCCGATGCCGCGCAGGCTGATGCCCTGGCTGGTCGGATTGGCCGAGCGCGAGTCGGATCGGCGGAACTGCTGCAGCCCGGCGACGTCGGCGAGCACGCTCTCGAGTCGGTCGCTCGCGTTGGCGCGCAGTCGGTCCTGATCGATCGTGACGATCGAGAAGGCGCGATCGCCCGCGCGCTCGTCGAGCCCGCGGCCCGTGACGACGACGTCCGCTTCGGGGCCGGCGGCGGGGGCGTCCTGCGCCGCGGCCGGGGCGGAGGCGAGAATGGCGGCGGGGATCAGGAGCTTGCGCATGGGCGCCGGGCGTAGCGGAGCAAGCAGTGGGGCGCGAGGGCGTATTGGTTGATCGGGATCGTGCGCGGCAAGGTCGCGCGGTGGTCGGTTGACACCCTCGACCACTTCCGCGACGGAGATGATACAACATATCGGATATCCATTGTGACCCGTCGTCCTACTGCCCTGCTCTCCTCTGCCCTGCTCGTCGTCACCCCCGCCACCGCCGAGCCTGCCATGGAGCCGCCGGCAGTGACCGACGCCGAGCGCGACGACACCGAGGATTCGCCGGCCGGCGACATCGTCGTGCTCGGCACGCGCCGCGCCCCCGCCGACGCGGCGCTCTCCTCCGGCGCCGCGACCGAGCGGCTCTCGCCCGCCAGCCGCGCGATCGAGCGCGACCTGCTCACCGCGGCGGGCACCTACCGCCTGTCCGACGCGCTGGAGCTGGTCAGCGGCGTCAGCCAGCAGAACAACCGCGGCGGCGTCATGGACAATTTCGCCATCCGCGGCTTCCTCGGCACGCCCGACGGCGGCGCGGAATATTATGTCGACGGCTTCCTCGCCAACCGCGGCATGGCGCCGCCGCGCGATCCCGCCACCACCGAGCGGATCGAGCTGCTCAAGGGTCCGGCCGGCGCGCTGTTCGGCGACATCGATCCCGCGGGTCGCGTCAACCTCGTCAGCAAGACACCGGCGTTCTCCCCGGCCGCCTCCGCCACCCTCGGGGTGGGCTCGTTCGGCACCCGTCGCGCAGAGCTGGACGCGACCGCGCCGCTCGCGCCGACGCTGGCCGCGCGGATCGTCGTCGCGGCGGAGGAGTCGGACGGCTGGCGCGACAGGGTCGACCTCAGCCGCCGCACCGTCGCGCCCTCGCTGACGTGGCGGCCGGGCGCGCTCGCGCTCACGTACGTCGGCGAGATCACGCGTTTCGATACGCCGTTCGACCGCGGCGTCCCGGCGATCGACGGGGACGCCAACGCCGCGCCGCGGGCCGCCTTCTACGGCGAGCCCGGCGACGGCGTCACGCGCTTCCGCAACCAGCGCCACCAGCTCACCGCCGACGCCGCACTGGGCGACGGCTGGGCGCTGACCGCGGGCGCGGCGTGGCGCACCGGGACGCTCAAGGGCTTCTCCTCCGACGCGGCGCGGCTGGTCGGCGAGCGGCTGTGGCGCCAGCGCCGCTCGCGCGACTTCGCGGTGGACGATGGGTCGGCGCGCGCGGAGCTCAGCGGCCGCCTCGGCCGCCACCGCCCGGCGATCGGGGTGAAAGGCTATGTGCTCGACTATGCCGAGCGCTGGATGCGCCGCAATCCGAGCGCCGCCGCGCCCTATGCGGTCGACGTGCGCGCGCCCGTCTACGGGCAGGCGCCGCCGGTGCTGCTGCCCTTCACCAACAATCGCGAGAAGCGCTGGGCCGGCACGCTCTACGTCCAGGACCTGTGGGACGCGACCGACCGCCTCGCGCTGTCGGGCGCGGCGCGGCTCGACGCCTATCGCCAGCGCATCCGCAACAACAATACCGGCGCGACCGGTCGCGCGATCGGCACGCCGCTGAGCCTGCGGGTCGGCGCGCGCTACCGCCTCGACGACACGGTCGCGCTGCACGCGAGCTGGGGCGAGAACATGGTGCTCAACTCGGGCACCGACCGGTTCGGTCAGGGCTTCGCGCCCGAGGAGGGCAGCGGCTACGAGGCGGGCGCGTCGGTGCGTCGCGGCGGGCTCGAGCTGACGCTGAGCTGGTTCGACATCCGCAAGCGCGGCATCCTCACCACCGACCCGGTCGACGCCAACTTCCTCGCCCCGGTGGGCTCGCTGCGCAGCCGCGGGATCGAGGCCGACGCCGCGCTGCGCGTCGACGATCGCTGGCAGCTGGTGGCGCATTACGCCTGGACGCGCGCACGCGTCGACGACAGCGGCTTCCCGACCGAGCGCGCGCTCAACGTGCCCGACCACGGCGCCGGGCTGTTCGCGCTCGGCCGCTTCCTTGACGCGGGAGGACGCGGCGCGTCGCTCAGCGCGGGAGTGAGCTACGTCGGCGCGCGCGCGGGCTCGATCGAGCGCGACTATGTCGTGCTGCCGGCCTATGTGAAGGCCAAGGCAGCGGCGGAATATGCTTTGTCGCCGCGGTGGAGCGTGCGCGCCGAGGCGGACAATCTGTTCGACGCGCGCTACGCCGCCAGCTCGTACAGCCGGGTGTGGATCTATCCGGGCGCGCCGCGCACTGTTCGCGTGGGGCTGCGCATCACGGGGTGAGATCGAGGTACGTCTACGCCTCCTCGCGCTCCAGCAGCCACGCCACGATTCGCTCCGCCGCCGCGTCGGCGCTCTCCGCCGCGGTGTCGACGCGCAGCTCGGGCGCCTCGGGCGGCTCGTAGGGGCTGTCGATCCCTGTGAAGTTCGCCAGCTGGCCGGCGCGCGCCTTCGCATACAGGCCCTTGACGTCGCGGGCCTCCGCCGCCGCCAGTGACGTGTCGACATGGACCTCGACGAACTCGCCCTCGGGCAGCATCGCGCGCACCATGTCGCGCTCGGCGCGGAACGGCGAGATGAAGGCGGTCAGCACGATCAGCCCCGCGTCGGTCATCAGCCGCGCCACTTCGCCGATGCGGCGGATGTTCTCTACCCGATCGGCGTCGGTGAAGCCGAGGTCGCGGTTGAGCCCGTGGCGCACGTTGTCGCCGTCGAGCAGGAAGGTGTGGCGGTTCATCCGCGCCAGCTTCTTCTCGACCAGGTTGGCGATGGTCGACTTGCCCGCCCCCGACAGGCCGGTGAACCACAGGACCGCGGGCCGCTGATTCTTGAGCGCCGCGCGCTTCTCACGCGAGACGTCGGTCGGCTGGCGGTGGACGTTGCTGGCGCGGCGCAGCGCGAAGCGGATCATCCCCGCCGCTACGGTGGCGTTGGTCGCCTTGTCGATCAGGATGAAGCCGCCCAGCTCGCGGCTCTGCTCATAGGGCTGGAACACGATCGGCCGGTCGAGCGACAAGGTCGCCACGCCGATCGCGTTGAGCTCCAGCGTGCGCGCCGCGGTCTGCTCCAGCGTGTTGACGTTGACCTGATATTTGGGCTGGCGCAGCACCGCCGAGGCGCTCTGCGTGGCGAGCTGGAAGGCGTAGCTGCGCCCCGGCAGCATCGCCTCCTCCGCCATCCACACCAACGTCGCCTCGAACTGGTCCGCCACCTCGGGTGGATCGTCCGACGCGGCGATGACGTCGCCGCGCGAGCAGTCGACCTCGTCGGCGAGCGTCAGCGTCACTGCCTCGCCCGCCTCCGCGCGGTCGCGGTCGCCGCCGAGCGCGACGATGCGCTTGACCGTCGTGGTGCGCCCCGAGGGGACGATCCGCACCGGGTCGCCGGGGCGCACCGCGCCGCCCGCGATCGTGCCGGCGAAGCCGCGGAAGTCGAGGTCGGGGCGGTTGACCCATTGCACCGGCAGGCGGAACGGCGCGCGCGCGGCACGGTCGGCGTCGACCGGCACCTGCTCGAGATGCTCGATCAGCGTCGGGCCGTCATACCAGTCCATGTACTGGCTGCGCGTCGCGATATTGTCGCCGCCCAGGCCGGAGACCGGGATGGCGCGGAAGTCCGTGATGCCGATCTCGCTGGCGAAGGCGCGATAGGCGAGACGGATGCGATCGAACGCGCCCTGGTCGTAGTGGACAAGGTCCATCTTGTTGATCGCCAGCACGACATGGCGGATGCCGAGCAGCTGCGCGAGATAGGAGTGGCGCCGCGTCTGCGTCAGCACGCCTTTGCGCGCGTCGACCAGGATCACCGCGAGATCGGCGGTGGAGGCGCCGGTGACCATGTTGCGCGTGTACTGCTCGTGGCCGGGCGTGTCGGCGACGATGAACTTGCGAGTCTCGGTGGCGAAGAAGCGGTAGGCGACGTCGATCGTGATGCCCTGCTCGCGCTCGGCGGCGAGCCCGTCGACCAGCAGCGCGAAGTCGATGTTGCCGCCCTGCGTGCCGACGCGCTTGGAATCATCCTCGAGCGCGGCGAGCTGGTCCTCGAAGACGTGCTTGCTGTCGTAGAGCAGCCGCCCGATCAGCGTCGACTTGCCGTCGTCGACCGAGCCGCAGGTGAGGAAGCGCAGCAGCGACTTCTCCTCGTGCCGCGCGAGATAGGCGGCGACGTCGGCGCGAATCAGCGCGTCGGGCTGGTAGCTGGTCATGCGCGGAGTTCCGAGTTGCCAATCCGCGTCGCCCGAACCCCCATCAGAAATACCCCTGCTGCTTCTTCTGCTCCATGCTCGCGCCGGCGTCCTGGTCGATGGCGCGGCCCTGGCGCTCGCTGGTGGTGGTGAGCAGCATCTCGCGGATCACGTCGTGCAGCGTCGCCGCCTCGCTCTCCACCGCGCCGCTCAAGGGATAGCAGCCGAGCGTGCGAAAGCGGATCGAGCGCTCCACCGGCACCTCGCCGGGCGCCAGCGGGAAGCGCTCGTCGTCGACCATCAGCAGCAGCCCGTCGCGCTCCACCGTCGGGCGCGGCGCGGCGAAATAGAGCGGCACGATCTCGATCTTCTCGCGCGCGATATATTGCCACACGTCGAGCTCGGTCCAGTTGGAGATCGGGAAGACGCGCATGCTCTCGCCCTTGGCGTGGCGCGCGTTGTACAGCTGCCACAGTTCGGGGCGCTGCGCCTTGGGGTCCCAGCGGTGCGTCGCGCTGCGGAAGGAGAAGATGCGCTCCTTGGCGCGGCTCTTCTCCTCGTCGCGGCGCGCGCCGCCGAACGCGGCGTCGAAGCGGTGCAGGTCGAGCGCCTGCTTGAGCCCCTCGGTCTTCCACAATTCGGTGTGGAGCGCGCCGTGATCGAACGGGTTGATCCCACGCGCCAGCGCCTCGGGGTTGCGGTGGACGATCAGCTCCATCCCCGCCTCGCGCGCGGCACGGTCGCGCAGCGCGTACATTGCCTGGAACTTCCACGTCGTGTCGACGTGGAGCAGCGGGAACGGCGGCGGCGCGGGATAGAAGGCCTTGCGCGCGAGGTGGAGCATCACCGCGCTGTCCTTGCCGATCGAGTAGAGCATCACCGGCCGCTCCGCGACCGCGACCACCTCGCGCAGGATATGGATGCTCTCGGCCTCGAGCCGGTCGAGGTGGGTCAGCGTCATCGTCGGGCGGCTCTCAGCGGAGGTAGGGGCGCAGCGGCGCGGGCTGGTAGCCGCCGGTGGCGACGAAGCCGGCGTTGCGATAGCCCGGCTTGCCGTAGGTGAAGGGCGCGCCGTCGACGTCGAGCGTGCGCCCGCCCGCGGCGCGCAGCACCGCGTCGCCCGCGGCCGTGTCCCACTCCATCGTCGGCCCGGTGCGCGGGTAGACGTCGGCCTCGCCGCACGCCACCAAAGCGAACTTGAGGCTGGAGCCGACCGCGACGCGCTCGCTCACCCCGCCCGCGTCGAGCCATTCGTCGAGCCCCGGCATGGCGTGGCTCTTCGACGCCACCGCACAGGGTTTGCCGCCGCACGTGCGGACGCGAATGAGCTGTGCCGTGCCGCGCGGGCCGCCCGGCGCGCGCGCCGCCGTCCAGGCGGCGTCCTGCGCCACGTCGCCCCAGTAGAGCGTGTCGCGCGCGGGGGCATAGACCACGCCCATGGTCGGCACGCCGCGCTCGACCAGCGCGATGTTGACGGTGAAGTCGTCGCCGCGGCGGACGAACTCCTTGGTGCCGTCGAGCGGGTCGACCAGGAAGAAGGCGTCGGCCACCGCTGGGATGTCGCCCGCCGCGGCCTGCTCCTCGGCCACCACCGGGATCGTAGGGGCGACGACGGCGAGCCCGGCGAGGATCGCCGCCTCGGCGTCGCGATCGGCGGCGGTGACGGGGCTCTCGTCGCTCTTGTGCATCACCGCGCAGCCGGCGGTGAAGTGGCGCCACACGATATCGCCCCCCGCCTCGGCGAGCGCGACGATCGCGGCGAGCAGCGCGGGACGGTCGGTGATGTCGGTCATGGGCATTGTATGTGGCGTGGCACGCGCGCCGCGACCAGCAAGAATAAGCGCGATCCTCCGCAAGTTGGGGTTGGGCGGCGGCGATAGGGCGGGCGGGGTACGCCGTTTGGAAGCGGCGGGGGCGGAATGAGCGGGGCTGCGCTCGAGCCGCGCGGGCGCCAGAGGGTTAGGTCGATTGCGCCAATCTGAGAGTTATTCTCAGGAGCGCGCCGACTTTGGACCGCGCGCCCGTCCTAATATGAGACCAAGTAGGACGAGGCATTGCCCCTCCCGCTCGATGTCACACCCTTCTCGCAACGGAGGCGCACGTGAAGCACAGCATGATGATCAATATGGCAGCGGCCCTGTCCCTGGCGGCGACGCCGGCCACGGCCAGTATCTCCGCCAGCTATGGTTCGGACACACAGACGCCAGCTATCGGTGATTCGAACGACTTCTTTGAAACCGATTATTTTAGCGTACCCAGCAGCGTTCCTGATAGCGGCTCAATTGACCACGTCACCTGGGCGGTAGGAGATTACGGCCTTAGCAACGACTCAATAGCAGTCGAGTTGTGCGTGAAAGGTGAAGGATCGAGCGGATGCACGGGCGATTTCACCGACTACAAAGGCAGTACGAGCCAATTTTCAGGACGAAAAGCAACAACAGTTTTTTATCTTAAAATCAAGATCAAAACGGATGTTTATCAGAGATTTCAATCAAACTACACCTCAAGGCAGCAGACCCGTCTAGAAGTATATTACTGACACTAATTTTCGTAGCACGGGAGCGGGGCGTGCTCCGCCCCCGTGCTCGCGTAGAGAGAGTTTATGAAAATTAGCCAAGCTCATAGCCTTTCACCGACTATCGCACCGCTCCATACCTCCAGCATTAGAGAAGTGCTCAATACGCGAAGAATAATCGCAAACACCGATTCCCAGAGGCAAGCACCGGTGATTTCGGTAGAAGAGCGAGCGGCGCAGCTCGGCAACCTTCTTATACCGCGCGACGCGCCTCGACTTCTACGCTTCCTAGACGTCGAGGTTCCTTCGGTCTTCACAAAGCCGCTTACCGATGATCAGATGATGGCGAAGTGGATGAAAGAATCGATTTCTCATCCGCTCCGTCCAACTGGCAAAGGAGTTTCAAATGGCTACACGCAGGACGACGTCGACACGATCAAGGCCATGACCGGCTATAATTTCATCGCCTTCGATGGTGGCACGACAGTGGTTGACGATGATGGCAACCCGGTGTCCTACGAAGTCTCTAAGATGATCATGAAGATTGCCGACCGCATCGAGACCGATCGATCGCTCGGCCTTCTCGTCGGCGACATCACCGAAAGCTACTTGCGCGGCGTGTTCAAGGACTTCGAGAAGAACGGCAAGCCGTTCCCCGAGGATTGGCTGAAACGCGGGCTGGCGTATGTGCGCGAGCGCGACACGCCCCGCCCCACCGCGGTGCGGCGCTCGATCACCGCCTAAGAGAGACTTTCAACTGGCACTCGAGATTTGGCTGATGGCGAGGCTGGTGAAACGCTGCGGCGCGGGTGGGTTGAGGCTCGCCGACAGCAACGAGTGCCCTGCCTTAACGCCCCCGCCGCCGGAACGAGCCGCGCGCCACCACCACGCCGATCGCGAGCAGCAGCAGCGGCGCCAGCCACAGCGGCAGCGTGGCGCGCGACACCGGCGGGTCGTAGCTGACGTAATCGCCGTAGCGCGCGATCAGCCAGTCGCGCACCGCGCGCGGCGACTCCCCCGCCGCGACACGCTGGCGCACCAGCGCGCGCATCTCGCCCGCCATGTCGGCGTCGCTGTCCGCGATCGACTGGCCCTGACAGACGAGGCAGCGCAGCGTCTCCATCAGCGCGCGCGCCTGGCGCTCCTGCTCGGGGTCGCGCAGCTGGGTATAAGCGAGCGGCGGCAGCGCGGTCTGCGCCATCGCCGGCACCGCCAGCCACAGCGCCAGCAGCGCCGCGCCGCGCCTCACCGCGCCGTCCCCGGCGTCCGCGCCTCGGCGAGCGCCTGGAGCAGCTCCGGCACGTCCTCGGCGCGGATATCGCCGACGTGCTGGAGCCGGATGATCCCCTGCCCGTCGACCACGAAGGTCTCGGGCACGCCCGACGAGCCGAGCGCGAGCTGGAGTCGGCTGTGCGGGTCGCTGCCGACGCTGGCATAAGGGTCGCCGTGGCGCTGGAGGAAGGCGGTGACGTCGGCGGGCGTGTCCTTGATCGCCACCGCGTCGATCGGCACGCCCGCGGCCTTGAGCGTCAGCAGCTGCGGCGCCTCCGCGACGCAGGGCACGCACCAGCTGGCGAAGACGTTGAGCAGCCGCGGCGCGCCGCGCCGGAAGTCGGCGTCGGTCACGCCCGGCTTGCCCGGCGCGATCGCGGGGAGCGTGAACGCGGGCAGCGGCTTGCCCACCATCGCCGAGTAGACGGTGCGATCGGCCGGACGCCACAGCCCCCACAGCACCACCGCCAGCACGACGCCGAAGGCACAGAGCGGCAGCCACAGCA
This sequence comes from Sphingomonas citri, assembly GCF_019429485.1. Taxonomy (GTDB): domain Bacteria; phylum Pseudomonadota; class Alphaproteobacteria; order Sphingomonadales; family Sphingomonadaceae; genus Sphingomonas; species Sphingomonas citri. Next base: position 1,775,502 of record NZ_JAHXZN010000001.1, read on the forward strand.
GCCAGCGCGCGTGGCGCGGGCCCGCGCCCGCAGCCGGATCGACGCCCGCGCTCACGCCGCGCCCCAGGCGACGCCCTCGGCGAGCGCGTCGGCGCGGCGGCGCTGGTGCCACAGCCGCCATTGATGCCCTACCAGCGCGAGCGCGCCGCCCAGCGCGATCAGGAAACCGCCGAACCAGATCAGCGTCACCATCGGCTTCCACCACAGCCGCAGCTGCCAGCGCCCGTCCTCGCCCAAGGTGCCGAGCACGGCGTAGAGCTGCCCGTCCCAGCGTGTCAGGATCGCGCTCTCGTTGGTGGTCGTCACCGGGGTGGTGAAATAGCGCACCTGCGGGCGCAGCACCGCGATCGCTTCATCGTCGAGCGTCACCGCCAGCCGGCCCTCGAGCGCGGTCCAATTATCCCCCACCAGCGGGCGCACGCCCTCCAGCCGCACGGTGAAGCCCGCCACGCGCGCCGGGTCGCCGGTGCCGACCGCGACCAGCCGCTCCTGCGTGTAGGCGGTGCTCGCCGCCATGCCGATCAGCGACACCGCGACACCGAGATGCGCCACCACCATGCCCCACAGCTGGAGCGGGGCGCGGCGCAGGTTGCGCTTCGCCAGCGGCGCGACGCTGGCCACCGCGAGGCCGACGCCGAGCGCGATGCCGAGCAGCGGCAGCGGCGCGATCGGCCCGCCCAGCACGAAGGCGCCAACCCCCGCGAACAGGGTGGCGGCGATCGCGGGAAAGAGCCGCTGCGCCACCTCGCTCGGCTCGTCGCGGCGCCAGCGCATCACCGGCCCGGCGGCGAGCACCGCGACGAGCAGCAGCGCCACCGGCCCCGCTGTCGAGTCGAAGAAGGGCGGACCGACGGAGAGCTGCACCCCCATCGCCGCGGCGACGATCGGGTAGAAGGTGCCGATCAGCACGATGCCGAGGATCACGGTGAGCAGCAGGTTGTTCGCGACCAGCGAGCCCTCGCGGCTGACCGCCTCGAACAATTTGCCCTGCCGCACCGTGCCGATGCGCAGCCCGAACAGCAGCAGTGCGCCACCGATGTAGATCACCAGCAGCGCCAGGATGAAGGCGCCGCGGCGCGGGTCGACCGCGAAGGCGTGGACGCTGGTGAGGATGCCCGATCGCACCAGGAAGGTGCCGATCATGCTCATCGAGAAGGCCACCACCGCGAGCATCACGGTCCAGGCGCGCAGCCCGTCGCGCGTCGCCAGCACGCTCACCGAGTGGAGCAGCGCGGTGGCGGCGAGCCACGGCATCAGGCTGGCGTTCTCCACCGGATCCCAGAACCACCAGCCGCCCCAGCCGAGCTCGTAATAGGCCCAGTAGCTGCCCGCGGTGATGCCGAGCGTCAGGAAGATCCAGGCGCCGAGCACCCACGGACGCATCGCGCGCGCGAAGGCGGCGCCGACGTCGCGCGTCACCAGCGCGCCCACCGCGAAGGAGAAGGCCACCGAGAGACCGACATAGCCGGCGTAGAGCGTAGGCGGGTGGAAGGCGAGCCCGGGGTCCTGCAGCAGCGGGTTGAGCCCGGCGCCGTCCGCGGGCGCGGGGTCGAGCCGCGCGAACGGGTTGGAAGCGAACAGCAGGAAGGCGTAGAAGCCGAGCGCGATCGTCGCCTGCGCCGCGAGCGTGGCGACCAACGTGTCCGCGCGCAGGCGATGCTCCAGCCGCGCCACCGCCGCGCCGGCGAGGCCGAGGATGGTCACCCACAGCAGCATCGAGCCCTCGTGGTTCCCCCACGCGCCCGCGAACTTGTAGAGCGTCGGCTTCATCGAGTGGCTGTTGGCGGCGACCAGCGCGACCGACATGTCCGAGGCGAGGAAGGCGGCGATCAGCGCCGCCATCGCAATCAGCGCGAGCACGCCCTGGACGGTGGCGACCGCGCGCACCGTCGGCGCCGCGCGCGCGGCGTCGGCGCCCTGCTTGAGCGCGAGCGCGCCGAGGACGAGCTGCGCCAGCGCGAGCGCGGCGGCGAGCCAGAGCGCGACGAGGCCGGTCTCGGCGGTCATGCGAGGAGAAACGCGGGCAACACGCGCAGGGCTTTAGCGGCGCGGCGGCGGAGCGTCGAGGCGGATTGGGCTCCTTCTCCGCCTTGGCGCGTCGCGCTCGGACAGCTGATCCTCGGCGTGCCGCGGCGACGGCGGCAAGCGCGCGTCCCTCAGCACCACCGGCCCCGTCTGAGTTCGGGCGACGGGTCGAAACAGCGGGACGGTTCGGCCGGCAGGCTTGGGCGTGCGAGGCATGCTCCCCCTTACCGCGGCGGTGATCACGGCCGCCGCGCCGAGGTCCGCCACGGTCAGGCGCCGGCCCCTCCTTTACCCTGCCAGCAGGGTCTGGGTGAAGCGCTGCGCGTCGCCCGCCAGCAGCGATAGCGTGCGGTCGAGCGTGCGCGAGGCGTCGCGGAAATGCTCCACCGCGGCAAGGTTGCGCTGCACCGAGGTGCCGATCCGTTCGCTCGCCGCGGCCAGCGATTGGCTGCGCTCGCGCACCTCGCCGATCCGCGCATTGAGCTGGTCGATCGAGCGCGTCTGGCCGCGCGACATCAGCGCGACCCGCCCCGCCCCCTCGTCCATCCCGGCGATCAGCGCGCCGAGGCTGTCGGTGTTCGACACCATCGTGCCGATCGTGCCCTGCACCGCCTCGATCGTGCGGCGCACGTCGCTGGTAGAGGCGCCGGTGCGGCTCGACAGCGACTTGATCTCCGCCGCCACCACCGCGAAGCCGGTTCCGGCGCTGCCGGCGCGGGCCGCCTCGATCGTCGCGTTGAGCGCGAGCAGGTTGGTCTGCTGCGCGATCGCGTCGATCACGTCGACGATCTGCTCGATCGTCGCTGCCTGCTGCTGCGATTGCGCCACAGCGGCCTGTGCGCCCTGGGCATGACGATTAATCGAGCGCGCGGCGCGGCTGGTCCCCTCCACCTCCTGGTCGATGTTCTCGAACGCGCCCGCGAGCGATCGGGTCGCCTCGCTCGCCTCGCGCATCTCCTCGCTGAACTGGTGCGCGATCGTGTCGAGCTCGGCCGCGAGCGCGCGGTTGCCGCCCGCGGAGTCGGTGAGATCGCGCGCGCTGCGATCGAGGTGTGCCATCGCCGCCTGCGCCTCGCGGATCGCGCCCGCCACCTGCTCTTCGAACGTCTGCGCCAGCGATCGCAGCGTCTCGCGGCGGTGCGCCTCGGCCGCGCGGGTCGCGCGCGCCACCTCCTCGCCACGGCGGCTCTCCTGTCGACGCGCCTCCTCGTGCAGCCGTGCGGTCTCGGCCGCCAGTCGCTCGGCCTCGCCGCGCTGCTGGTCGAAGCGCTGCAGCGCGGTCACCATTTGCCCCAGCTCGTCGCGGCGGCGCAGCGCGGAGAGGTCCGGCGTGTCGCCGGCGAGCACCGCCTCCGTGACGGCGGCGATGCTCGTGATCGAGCGGACCGTCGAGCGGCTGATCACATAGGCCATCGCCACGCCGAGCGCCGCCGCGAGCGACGACACCAGCACGATCGCCAGCAGCGTCGCGCGGGTGGCGAAGACGGCGCTGGCCGCGCCCGCGTCGGCGCGCGCCACCCCCGTGCGAGTCATCGCGCGGAGCCGCCGCTCCACCCGGCGTGCGTTCTCGCGGAACGGCGCCACCATCGCGGCGCTGCTGGCAAAGTCGATCTCCAGCATCGAGGTGATCACGCCGACGGTAGCGCGATACTCGCCGAGGTCGGCGAGCATGCCGTCCAGCGCGGCGCGCTCGCCGGGGTGGCGCGCGCGGTAGCGCAGCAGCGCGTCGCGCACGCCGTCGAGGTCGCGCTCCACCGCCGCGGCGCGAGTCGGCACGTCGGTGGCGGGAGCGGCGGCCTTGGCGATCAGCAACCGGTAGAGCTCGGAGTCCGCCATCTCGAAGCGCAGCGCGACCGCGTTGAGCTGGCTCAGGTCGCGCATGTCGACTTGGACGATGCGGTTGACGCTGCGGTCCGCCACCACCAGCGCGGTGGCGCTCAGCGCGGCGATGAGCGCGAACAGCACCAGCATCAGCAGCGGCGTCGCCGCGACCTTGGCGGTGATCGGCCGGTCGGCCAGCCGCGCGCGCCGCTCGACGCGGTCCGCCAGCGCGGAGAGCAGGCTCAGCATCGCGCCGGGGTCGCCTTCCGCCCGCTCACAGCGTCACGCGCAGGCCGCCGCGCACGCGGCGGTCGGCCGGGATCGGCGAGCCTGCCGCGCCGTCGCCCAGCGACAGGTTCTCGCCCGCGACGAACAGCTCGAACGCGCTGCTCAGGCGATAACCCGCGCGCGCGTCGAACGCGACCGCATCGTCGACCCGGTACAGACGCAGCTGCTGCAGCGTCGAGAAGGCGAACTGCCGCGTCGCCGAGGTGTAGCGCGCCAGCGCGCTCGCGTACCAGCGGCCGCCGTCGTAGCCGAGCGCGGCATTGGCCTTGTGCCGCGGTGTCGTCGCGCGCGGTGCGAGCGCGTAGGGGATCGGCAGCGTCGTGCCGGCGAGATCGCCGTCGGTCGCGGTCCAGGTGTAATTGACCCGCCAGTCGAGCGCGGCGACGCGGCCGCTCGCCTGCCACTCGGTGCCGTAGGTGGCATAGTCACCCACCGCCGCGAAGCGCGCCGCCAGTACCGGCGCCGGCGTCAGGAAGAGGTCGAGGTGCGGCTCCAGCCCGTCACCCGGCGAGGCGATCGCGTCGTTGGTGCGCGTGTAGAAAGCGGTCGCCTCCAGCCGCGTCGCGCCGAGCGCGTGGGTATAGCCGAGCTCGCCACTCCATACCGCCACCGGGCGGATGCGCGGCGAACCGGTGATGACGATCGGCACCGGCGTCGGCACCGCCAGCGGCAGGCGGAAGCCGAAGCTCACCAGCGAGGGCAGCTGGTAGCCGCGACCGCCGTTCAGCCGCAGCCGACCGTTCGCGCTGGTCCGCACCACCAGCGCGGCGTTGAAGCTGAGCCGCGTGAACGCGCGGTCGAACGCGGCCGGGTCGTCGAGCACCGGCTGCGCGATCACGCCCGACTGCCCCAGCCACAGCCGGTCGACCCGCGCCGCGGCGCTGACGCCGACGCGGTCGAGCGGGTGGAGGTCGAGCATCGCGTCGAGCGAGGCGACGTCATAGGCGATGGTCCGAGCGAACTGCGCGGGGCCGCGCATCCGGCTGTTGCGATACTCGCCGCCGACGCGCAGCGTGTCGTCGGTGTCGAGCCGGTAGAGCGCCGCGGCCTTCACCGCGACCAGCCGGTTCTCGATCGGCGCGCTGACGCGATTGACCCCGTCGCTGCCCTCCTCGCCATAGTCGGCGTCGAGCCAGTTGACGTAGCCGTTGAGCGTGGCGCCGCCCCATGGCGTGTCGTGCGTCAGCCCGGCGTGGACGTTGCTGCTGCGGTAGTGCTGGTTGGAGAGCAGCTGGCTCGGCAGATATTCGATCTGCTCGTTGCTGGCGTAGCCGCCGCCGAGCACCGCCTCGGTGGTGCCCCATCGCGCGCTCAGCTCGCCGGCGACCTGGTCGGCGGCGACATCGACGATCGGCGTCGGCGCGAGCAGCCCGGCGGGCAGGCGGCGCTCGTCCTCGCGCAGCCGCCCGGCGCTGACGCGCGCGCGCACGCTGCCGCCCAGCGGCAGCATCGCGGTGCCCGCCAGCCGCGAGAAGCCGTGGTCGCCCGCCGCGGCGGTGGCGCGTGCCGAGGCCGAGTCGCCGCCGCGCTTGGTGATGATGTTGACCACGCCGCTGGCCGCGTTGAAGCCGAACAGCGCCGCGGCGGGGCCGCGCACCAGCTCGATCTGCTGGATCTCCTCGAGCTGCACGCCGAGCAGGTTCCAGTCGGTCAGGCCGTAATGGTCGAGATAGACCTGCCGCCCGTCGACCAGCACCAGCAGCCGTGCATTGTAGGTCTGCACGCCGCCGCGCACCGCGACGTCGCTCTGCCCCGCGGTCCAGCGGTTGACGTCGACCCCGGCATAGCCCTTGAGCAGACCCGGCAGATCGCGCGCGGGCGAGCGCGCGATCTGATCCGCGGTGATGATCGTGACGGAGGCGGCGACCTCGGAGGCACGCTGCGGCTTGCCAATCACGCTGGTGGTGACGGGTTCGCCGATCATCGCCTCGAGCGCGGAATAGTCCACCGCCTGTGCGGTCGCCGGCGCCGCGGCCACGATCGGGGCGAGCGCGGCGCCGAGCGCGAGCGCGCGGCGGAGCATGAGCGCGGTCACGCTCAGATCTCCTTGACGAGCATGAGGAAGGCCGAGCCGAAGCGCGCGTTGGCGGCGCGCGCGGCAGCGCGGTTGACGGTGATCTGGACGCGCGCGCCGCTGCCGATCCCGACGACGCAACGCGCCGCCTGGACGCAGGCGTCGTCCGAGGTAATCGTCACCACGGAGCTGCGCGCGGCAGCCGCAGCGATCGCGCCCTGATCCTCGCGCGTCCCCGCGGTGACGAAGGCGACGCGATAGCCGGTCAGCGAATCGAGCGCGGTGACCGGCACCCGCTTGGTGCGAAGCGTCGCCTTGCCGGCGGTGGCGCCACCGCCGAGCGCACGCTCGATCGCGGCGGCGTCGGCGAGTGAGGCGGCATTGCCCGGCGCGACCACGATCGCGGCGGGCATGACGCCGCTCGGTGGCGGTTGCAGGAACGACACCACCCGAACCGCGATCGGTACGTTCAACTCCGCCTGCAGCGGCAGCGGCGCCACGACGCTGCCCGCCACCATCGCCGCCCCGATCAACTCTCTCACGTGACTCAACCCCAAAGCCTGGGGCGGACCTAGGCGAACCGGGTCACCATATGATTAACGGCGCGGTGAGGATGCGACCGGGGGGAGCGTCGCCGCCTCACCTTTCGCCGATACGAGCCGGCGCATCGCCGATTGTGTCGTAATGTGCATGCAACACAAGCTTCGCCGGACCGTCACACGCCCCTTCTAACCGTCCTCGAACAAAGCAGAAATCGGGGAAATCATGTTCAGCACGAAGGCGCGCGCGCGCCTGTTGGTCGGGGCGGCGCTGGTGCTGTACCCGGCGATCGCCCACGCGGGCCAGGTCGCCGGCACCGTGTCGGACGCGAGCGGCACGCGCAACCTGCCTTCGGCGCAGGTGTCGATCGTCGAGCTCGGCCGCTCGGTCGAGGCCGACAGCGCGGGCCAGTATCGCTTCAGCGACGTGCCGACGGGCCGATACACGCTGCGCGTGCGCTACACCGGCGCCGACGCGATCGACACGCCGATCATGGTCGATGCCAGCGGCATGGTGACGCAGGACGTCGCGGTCGGCGGCGGGGGTGACATCCTCGTCACCGGCCAGCGCGCCAATCTCGCCAGCTCGCTCAGCCGCCAGCGCGGCGCCGACGGCGTCGAGAGCGTGCTGACGCGCGACTCGATCGGCCAATTTCCCGACCAGAACGCCGCGGAGTCGGTGCGCCGCGCGCCCGGCGTCAACGTGCTCAACGACCAGGGCGAAGGGCGCTTCGTCGCGGTGCGCGGGCTCGATCCCAGCCTCAACGCCGCCTCGATCAACGGCGTGCGCGTGCCCGCGCCCGAGGCCGACACGCGCTCGGTCGCGCTCGACGTGGTCGCGTCCGAGCTGATCGAGTCGATCGAGATCAAGAAGTCGCTCACCCCCGACATGGACGGCGACACGATCGGTGCCTCGGTCGAGATCAACACCACCTCGGCGTTCGACCGCAAGAAGGACTTGCTCGCGGGCTCGATCGAGGGCTCGTACAACCATTATTCCGGCGAGGTGACGCCCAAGGGCAGCGTCAACTTCTCGAAGAAATTCGCCGACAATCTCGGCATCTCGGGCGGCGCGTCCTATTATCTGCGCAAGTTCGAGACCGACAATATCGAGATGGACGGCTGGACGACCGACGACGCCGGCAACGGCTTCGCCGATGCGGTCGAGTATCGCGACTATGACGTGCGCCGGCTGCGCACCGGCGGCTCGCTCTCGCTCGACTGGCAGCCCGCGCCCTCGACCCGGCTCTACGCGCGCGGCATCTACAACCGCTTCTCCGACCAGGAGGATCGCCGCCGGCTGATCTTCGAGATGGACGCCGATCCGGCCAGCTCCACCGCCTCCGGCGCCAGCTTCGACAGCGCCGACGGTCGCATCCGCGTCGAGCGCGACTTGAAGGACCGGTTCGAGAAGCAGGTGATCCAGAGCTATTCGGTCGGCGGCGAGACCGAGACCGGACCGTGGCGGCTGCGCTATAGCGCCGCCTGGTCGCGCGCCTCCGAGCTGGAGAGCGGCTCGATCGACCCGATCACCTTCCGCCGCGACTTCGACGGCGAGGACGGCGACGACCTCAGCGTCGCCTTCGACTATGGCGATTACCTGCGCCCGCGCTTCGCGGTCGGCGGCGCCAGCGCGGCGGCGTTCGACGACGCGGCCGAATATGGCTTCGACAGTTTCGACCGCACCACGCTGAGCCGCTCGGTCGATCGCGAGTGGAACTTCCGGGGCGACGTGACTCGCAGCTTCGCGCTGGCCGAGGGCACGTTCGAGCTGCAGGCCGGCGGCAAGGCGCGGCTGCGCCAGAAGACCTACGATCTCCAGGTCGACACGTTCGACGGCTATGACGGCGACTTCACGCTGGCCGACGTGGTCGGCCGCCAGACCTATCGGCTCGCTGATCTCGGCTCTGTGGTGGCGAAGAAGGGCGAGCGCGGCTTCCTCGACGCCAACGCGGCCGCGTTCGAGCGCGACTCGCTCGGCTCCGACTTCGCCTCGCTCGCCGAGGATTATGCGGTCGGCGAGGACATCTACTCGGGCTATCTGCTCGGCCGCTACCAGGCCGGGCCGGTGCGGCTGATCGGCGGCGTGCGCATGGAGCATACGCGCAATGACATTCGCGGCAGCACGGTGACGCTGAACGAGGACGGCGACCCGGGCGAGCAGCTGCTCGTCACGGCGAACCGCATCCGCCGCAGCTACACCAACTGGCTGCCGAGCGCGGTGGTGCGCTACGAGGCGACCCCCGAGCTGGTGCTGCGCGCGGGCGCGTTCCGCAGCCTGGTGCGCCCGAGCATCGGCCAGCTCGCGCCTCGCTTCGCGCTGGAGCGCGACGGCGACGACCTGGAGGGCGCGTTCGGCAACCCCGACCTCAAGCCCTATCGCGCCTGGAACCTCGACGCCGGCGCCGAATGGTATTTCGACACCTCGAGCGTGCTCCAGGCCGGCTTCTTCTACAAGGACATCCAGGACTATATCACGACCGTGACGTTCGAGGGCGACGACGCGCCCTATAACGGCAGCTATCGCGGCATCGCTTTCACCGAGGCCGACATCCCGCTCAACAGCGGCAAGGCCAGGATCCGCGGCGTCGAGCTCGGCTTCTCGCAGCTCTTCAGGATGCTGCCCGCGCCATTCGACGGGCTGCTGACCAACCTCAACTACACGTTCACCGACGCGGACGGCGAGACCTTCGACGGCGACACCGGCGGCCTGCGCACGATCCCGCTGCCGGCCTCGTCGCGCCACACGTTCAACGCGGTGCTCGGCTATGAGAAGGGGCCGGTCAGCGTCCGGCTCGCGGGCACCTATCGCGACAAGTACCTCGACGAGGTACAGGCGGTGGCCGACGAGGATCGCTACGTGCGCCAGCACTTCCAGCTCGACGCCAGCGCGCGCTATCGCATCACCCCCAACCTCCAGCTCTTCGGCGAGTGGGTGAACATCAACGACGCCAAGTACGTCGCATATCAGAACGCGCCGGTGACGCGCCGCCTGCTGCAGTACGAGGAATATGGCTATACGCTGAAGTTCGGCGTGCGGGCGAACTTCTGATGCGCGCGCTGTTCCTCGGCGCCGCCGCGCTCGCCGCCGCGCCGTCGCTCGCCCAGGCGCCCGCGCCGCCGATCCCGCGCACGCCGGGCACGCCCTATGCGCCGCGCGCGATCCCCGACCGGATCGTGCTGACAGCCGGCGCCGACCCGTCGCGCGAGATGGCGGTCGCCTTCCGCACCGACCGCGCGCAGGCGAGCGCGGCGGCGCAGCTCGTGCTGGCGGTGGACGGGCCGACGCTCGAGCGCGCGGCGCGCACCGTCATCGGGACGACGCGCGCGATCGACAGCGCCAACGGCAGCGCCAACTACCATCAGGTGCGCTTCACGGCGCTCGAGCCCGACCGCGTCTACGCCTATCGCGTGCAAGGCGCGGCGGGCTGGAGCGAGTGGTTCCAGTTCCGCACCGCCGCCACCGGCTTCCGCCCGTTCCGCTTCCTCTATCTCGGCGACACGCAGAACGGCATCCTCACCTACGCCTCGCGCGTGATCCGCCAGGGCTTCATGGCGGGACAGGTGGCGCTGACGGTCCACGCCGGCGACCTCGCCGCGCAGCGCGACGACCTCGACCACGACGACGAATGGGGCGAGTGGAATCAGGCGGGCGGCTATAACTATGCCTCGACCCCGCAGCTGCCCGCGACCGGCAACCACGAATATGTCGACACTGTTCTCCCCGACGGGCGCGATAGCCGCAAGCTCGGCCCCTATTGGCCGCTCCAGTTCGCGCTGCCGGGCAACGGCGCCGATCCGGTCAAGGCGACGAGCTACCACGTCGACTATCAGGGCGTGCGCTTCGTCGTGCTCGACGGCACCGCCGCGCTCGATCTCGGCGCGCTCGACGCGCAGACGAGATGGCTCGACGCGACGCTGGCGGCGAGCAGGGCGAAATGGAACGTCGTCCTCTTCCACCAGCCGATCTTCACCTGCGCGCGGCCCAAGGACACCGAGGTGCTCAAGGCGGCGTGGAAGCCGATCTTCGAGGCGCGCCGCGTCGACCTGGTGCTGCAGGGGCACGACCATTGCTACAGCCGGCTGACCGCCGAGGCGGGACGCGACGCGGCGCGCGCGGCGCATGCGGGGGGCGCGGTGCAGGGGCCGGTGTATCTCGTCTCGGTGACGGGGTCGAAGATGTACGGCCTCAACGATCGCGCACTGAAGCAGCCCGACCGCGTCGCCGAGGCGACCGAGCTGTTCCAGCTCGTCGACGTGGCGGAGCAGCGGCTGAGCTTCCGCACCTATACCGCGAGCGGGACGCTCTACGACGGCTTCGACCTGGAGCGCGGCGCGGACGGGCGCAACCGCCTGCGCGAGATGGGCGTGGCGCTGCCCGCCGAGCGCATGTGCCGCGGCGATATAGGCCCGGACGGCGGGGCGTGCGTGTCGCGGGAAAAATAACGATTGAGTTGGTGGGGGCAGCACCAGAGGGAGCGCACACGCTACGAGCGACGGAGCCGAGCCGCCTTGGTCCCCCGCCGCGCCGGCGCGGACGCACGTCCCAGCATTCTGGATCGGTGTTCGTCGTGATGTACCCGCCCAGAGCTTCTGACCCGACCTGTCGCTGTAGACGGCGCGCTGGCCGTGCGTGGGGGACCCATCAGTCGGTCATCCACGGCGTTGACGATGCTTCCTCATGTGGAAAGCCCGCCGCATCCGCCCGCTCCCGAGCACATCATCCGTTCGATCGGGCACATGGCGCCAGATAGACGGCGTTGCCGATCAGCAACGGCCGCCTTCTCGCTCGACGACCGCCGCCGCCCACTTGGTCGCCGCGCCCCTGCCCAAGGTGATGCGACGGTTCCAGAGGATCGTGCGCCGCTAGATCTGAGACCCATTCCAACAGTCGTCGCAACTGCTCCTATCGGCTGCGATCGGAGCTTTGCAGTGCCAGCAACGGCCGGCGGGGACCACACGTGCTTTGAACCGATCGATGAGGTGGCATGGCAGTAAGAAAAGCGTTCGCGCGATCATGCGCGCGCGCGCACTCAAACCGTCGATCACGATCATGCCCCCTTACCGCCGCCCCTCGGCTCCCCGAGACGATCATCAGATCTCGGCGGCAAATCAACCCCTTAGCTGACGATCCATCCCAGATTCGATCAGATCCAGTTTCAAACGACAGGCGCAATGGCATGCTGACCACGGCCATGATCGTCGATCGCGCCACGCGCGACGGGGAGATCGTGTCTGGTCTGGCCCTACCGATGATGACGTGGCCCGCTTGATGCCGCTGACGTACATGGGTGGAGGCGTCGTGCCGCTGGCGTATGACGAAACTCGGTTTCAACCGACGTGGATCAACGACGACGTGTCGGTGTTGAACGCTCGACAGGCTGCGCCGCTCGACCTCGCGGCGAGATGCCGGCGTCGCCGCCTCACCCGAGCTGTGACCGTTCAAATCAAATCTGGGCGCCCCTGGTGACCGAGCAGGCCACCGCGGTCCGAGTGCGAAGCGGGTAAGCGGGTAAGCGGGTAAGCGGGTGAAGCAACGTGTGGCGACAGGGACGTCGATCTCACACCTTCAGGATGATCCCGCGGCGATCGAGCGCGCGCGCGAACAGGCAGCAGACCGAGGTGTAGGTCAGCGCGCACAGCAACGACCCCAGTGGCCCCGGCGCCAACCGCTGGAACAGCTCGAGCCCGACCCAATGGTACAACCCCATGCCGGGACGTACCTGGATCAACTCGAGCGTCACCACCAGCAGCTCGGAGAAGAGGTAGAGCGCCAGCGGGTTGCGGCCGAGCATCTGAAGGAAGCCGCGCCCCAGCCGCGCGCCGCGCAGCT